>NZ_CP017279.1:2428719-4857439 GCF_001750725.1 Enterobacter ludwigii | reverse complement strand
AACCGCAGGTTCCCCTACGGTTACCTTGTTACGACACCCCAGTCATGAATCACAAAGTGGTAAGCGCCCTCCCGAAGGTTAAGCTACCTACTTCTTTTGCAACCCACTCCCATGGTGTGACGGCGGTGGTACAAGGCCCGGAACGTATTCACCGTAGCATTCTGATCTACGATTACTAGCGATTCCGACTTCATGGAGTCGAGTTGCAGACTCCAATCCGGACTACGACGCACTTTATGAGGTCCGCTTTGCTCTCGCGAGTTCGCTTCTCTTTGTATGCGCCATTGTAGCACGTGTGTAGCCCTACTCGTAAGGGCCATGATGACTTGACGTCATCCCCACCTTCCTCCAGTTTATCACTGGCAGTCTCCTTTGAGTTCCCGGCCGGACCGCTGGCAACAAAGGATAAGGGTTGCGCTCGTTGCGGGACTTAACCCAACATTTCACAACACGAGCTGACGACAGCCATGCAGCACCTGTCTCAGAGTTCCCGAAGGCACCAATCCATCTCTGGAAAGTTCTCTGGATGTCAAGAGTAGGTAAGGTTCTTCGCGTTGCATCGAATTAAACCACATGCTCCACCGCTTGTGCGGGCCCCCGTCAATTCATTTGAGTTTTAACCTTGCGGCCGTACTCCCCAGGCGGTCGACTTAACGCGTTAGCTCCGGAAGCCACGCCTCAAGGGCACAACCTCCAAGTCGACATCGTTTACGGCGTGGACTACCAGGGTATCTAATCCTGTTTGCTCCCCACGCTTTCGCACCTGAGCGTCAGTCTTTGTCCAGGGGGCCGCCTTCGCCACCGGTATTCCTCCAGATCTCTACGCATTTCACCGCTACACCTGGAATTCTACCCCCCTCTACAAGACTCTAGCCTGCCAGTTTCGAATGCAGTTCCCAGGTTGAGCCCGGGGATTTCACATCCGACTTGACAGACCGCCTGCGTGCGCTTTACGCCCAGTAATTCCGATTAACGCTTGCACCCTCCGTATTACCGCGGCTGCTGGCACGGAGTTAGCCGGTGCTTCTTCTGCGGGTAACGTCAATTGCTGCGGTTATTAACCACAACACCTTCCTCCCCGCTGAAAGTACTTTACAACCCGAAGGCCTTCTTCATACACGCGGCATGGCTGCATCAGGCTTGCGCCCATTGTGCAATATTCCCCACTGCTGCCTCCCGTAGGAGTCTGGACCGTGTCTCAGTTCCAGTGTGGCTGGTCATCCTCTCAGACCAGCTAGGGATCGTCGCCTAGGTGAGCCGTTACCCCACCTACTAGCTAATCCCATCTGGGCACATCTGATGGCAAGAGGCCCGAAGGTCCCCCTCTTTGGTCTTGCGACGTTATGCGGTATTAGCTACCGTTTCCAGTAGTTATCCCCCTCCATCAGGCAGTTTCCCAGACATTACTCACCCGTCCGCCACTCGTCACCCGAGAGCAAGCTCTCTGTGCTACCGTTCGACTTGCATGTGTTAGGCCTGCCGCCAGCGTTCAATCTGAGCCATGATCAAACTCTTCAATTTAAGTTTGATGCTCGTGAATTAAACTTCGTAATGAATTACGTATGTTCACTCAGAGACTTGGTATTCATTTTTTGTCCGAAGACATTAAGAATCCATGTCACTTTGAGTGCCCACACAGATTGTCTGATAAATTGTTAAAGAGCAGTGCCGCTTCGTTTTCGCTACGGCGCGGGGTGTGCATATTACGCTTTCCCGCTTCAGAGTCAAGCATTTATTTTCGCTTATCTCTGCTGACCCGGCGGCGTGTGTGCCGTTGTTCCGTGTCAGTGGAGGCGCATTATAGGGGGTAATTCTGAAGCTGCAAGGATAAAGTGAAAATTATTTACTGACTGCTCACTTTCCAGGCAATTTGCATCCCAGACCTCAATTCTGGCCTGGTTTTTAAACAAAAACGAGCCGCAAGCGGCCCGTTTTTGCGTTTTGTGACTTACTGCACTGCCACAATTTTGTCGTCGTTGGCTTCCAGACGGATAACTTTGCCCGGAATCAGCTCCCCGGAGAGTATCTGCTGCGCCAGTGGGTTTTCGATCTGTTGCTGGATTGCGCGTTTCAGCGGACGCGCCCCATAAACCGGATCGTACCCATTTGCGCTCAAGAGCTTCAGCGCATCATCGGAGATGTGAATTTCATATCCACGCTCTTCCAGACGTTTATACAGACGCTGCAGCTGAATCTGCGCAATCGACGCAATATGTTTCTCACCCAGAGGATGGAACACTACCACTTCATCAATACGGTTAATGAACTCTGGACGGAAGCTATGGCTTACCACGCCCATCACCAGATCCTTCATATGGCCGTAGTCCAGTTCACCGAAACGTTCCTGAATCAAATCGGAACCCAGGTTCGAGGTCATGATCACTACCGTGTTACGGAAGTCGACCGTTCTCCCCTGGCCGTCAGTCAGCCGTCCATCGTCAAGAACCTGCAGCAGAATGTTGAACACATCCGGATGCGCTTTTTCCACTTCATCCAGCAGGATGACGGAATAAGGACGACGGCGCACCGCTTCTGTCAGGTAGCCACCTTCTTCATAACCCACATATCCTGGAGGCGCACCGACCAGCCGCGAAACGGAGTGTTTCTCCATAAACTCGGACATATCGATACGGACCATCGCGTCATCGCTGTCAAACATGAAGTTAGCCAGCGCCTTACACAGTTCGGTTTTACCGACCCCCGTAGGCCCCAGGAACAGGAACGAACCGATCGGACGATTAGGGTCAGACAACCCTGCACGGCTACGGCGAATGGCATTAGAGACCGCTTCAACCGCCTCGTTCTGACCAATCACGCGCTGATGCAGATCCTGCTCCATGCGCAGCAGTTTGTCGCGTTCGCTTTCCATCATGCGCGCAACCGGAATACCGGTCCAGCGAGCCAGCACTTCAGCGATCTCCTCATCTGTTACTTTGTTTCGTAACAGACGCATCGTTTTGCCTTCCGACTGTGTGGCGATCTCAAGCTGTTTCTCAAGCTCAGGAATTTTGCCGTACTGCAGTTCAGACATTCGCGCCAGGTCACCCACACGACGCGCTTGCTCAATGGCAATTTTCGCCTGTTCCAGTTCAGCTTTAATTGTCTGAGTACCCGAGAGTGATGCTTTCTCCGCTTTCCACTCTTCTTCCAGCTCAGAGTACTGACGTTCTTTATCGTCCAGTTCTTCGTTGAGCATATCCAGCCGTTTCTTACTGGCTTCATCAGACTCTTTCTTCAGTGCCTGCTGTTCCAGTTTAAGCTGGATGATGCGACGGTCGAGCCTGTCCAGCTCTTCCGGTTTCGAGTCAATCTGCATACGAATGCTCGAGGCCGCTTCATCAATAAGGTCGATTGCTTTATCGGGCAACTGACGGTCAGCGATATAACGATGCGAAAGCGTGGCCGCTGCAACAATCGCCGGGTCAGTAATCTGCACATGGTGATGCAGTTCATAACGTTCTTTCAGCCCACGCAAAATCGCGATGGTATCTTCAACGCTAGGCTCAGCAACAAACACTTTCTGGAAACGACGCTCCAGCGCAGCATCTTTTTCGATGTACTGACGGTACTCATCCAGCGTGGTAGCCCCTACACAGTGAAGTTCCCCACGTGCCAGGGCTGGTTTCAGCATATTACCGGCATCCATCGCGCCGTCCGCTTTACCTGCGCCGACCATGGTGTGCAGTTCGTCAATAAACAGAATGACGTTGCCTTCCTGTTTCGCCAGGTCGTTAAGCACGCCTTTCAGACGCTCTTCGAACTCACCGCGGTATTTCGCCCCGGCCACCAGCGCACCCATGTCGAGCGCCAGTACACGACGACCTTTCAGCCCTTCCGGCACTTCACCGTTCACAATGCGCTGCGCCAGACCTTCGACGATGGCGGTTTTACCGACCCCCGGCTCACCAATCAGCACCGGGTTGTTTTTGGTACGACGCTGCAGTACCTGGATAGTACGGCGAATCTCTTCATCACGGCCGATCACCGGGTCAAGCTTGCCCTGCTCGGCACGCTCGGTCAGGTCGACCGTAAATTTTTTCAAAGCCTGACGTTGGTCTTCGGCTCCCTGATCGTTCACGCTTTCACCTCCGCGCATTTTCTCAATCGCCTGAGTCACATTGGCGGTGGTTGCGCCGGCAGATTTCAGCAGGTCGGTCAAGGTACCGCGTGATTCAAGCGCCGCCAGAACGAAAAGTTCTGACGAAATAAAGTTGTCCCCACGTTTTTGCGCCAGCTTGTCGCAAAGATTCAGCACACGCACCAGATCCTGAGACGGCTGAACGTCGCCACCGGTACCTTCTACCTGGGGTAAACGGCTCAGAGCCTGATCGATGGCGGTGCGTAACTGGCCAGCATTAATGCCGGCAGACGTTAATAACGGACGTACCGATCCCCCTTCCTGATTCAGCAAGGCGCTCATTAAATGAAGAGGTTCGATGAATTGGTTGTCGTGCCCCAGTGCAAGGGACTGGGCATCGGCGAGAGCAAGCTGGAATTTATTAGTAAGACGATCCAGACGCATAACTCCTCCCATAACAGGTCAAATTTGCTACTGGAGATTAAATGAGGTCATCCCTCAATTATTCAAGGTTAATGACCTGAATTATGTGAAAAGAAAACGGCACGTTCCGGATCGTCTTGATTCTTTAGGTTATATCAGCCAAATAAAACTTGCCATACGACCTGTCGTCTTGTCGCGGCGATAAGAGAAAAAATCACCCTTTTCGGTGAAGGTACAACGATCGCCGCCGAAGATCTGCGTCACGCCGACATTATTCAGGCGCTGGCGGGCCAACAGGTAAATATCGGCCAGATATTTTTCACCGGCAGGAAGGAAAGCATCCGCGGCCTGCAGATCTTTCTCCATAAAGGCTTCGCGGACCTCGGGTCCCACTTCAAACGCATGAGGACCAATGGCCGGGCCGAGCCAGGCCATGATATTCGCAGGGTCATCTTTAAAGCAGGCGACGGTCTCTTCGAGCACACCTTCACACAGACCACGCCAGCCCGCATGCGCTGCTGCCACCTCGGTACCGGCACGGTTACAGAACAGAACCGGCAGGCAATCGGCAGTCATTACCGCACATACCGTTCCCGGGGTATCACTGTAAGACGCATCGGCCCGTTTAGACGCATAGGGTTCGCCCGTTAACGGCAGTACCGTTTTACCGTGAACCTGTTCCAGCCAGACCGGTTTCGACGGTAAATTCCCGGCAGCAAACAGGCGTTTGCGGTTTTCTTCAACGTGGTCCAGGTTGTCACCACAGTGTGCGCCGAGATTCAAAGATTCCCACGCGCCCTGGCTCACACCGCCGATACGGGTTGAACTGCAGGCAGCCACGCCCTCAGGCAGTGGCCACTCCGGGACAATCAGTTTGGTCATAACCAGTCCACTTGATCTTTATGTTCTTCAAAATCAACGCGCATGGCGTCAATAAGGTCGACCATATCCTGTGGGATCGGCGCGTGCCATTCCATCTGAATACCGGTGATAGGATGGTAAAGACGCAGCATCGTTGCGTGCAGCGCCTGGCGATCAAACTTACGCAGTACGCTAATGAACTCATCCGATGCGCCTTTTGGCGGACGCGGACGACCACCGTAGACCTGATCGCCCACCAGCGGATGGGTAATGTGCGCCATATGAACACGGATCTGGTGAGTACGACCGGTTTCCAGACGCAGACGCAGACGCGTATGAATGCGGAAGTGTTCCATAATGCGGTAGTGCGTCACCGCAGGCTTACCCATCGGGTGCACCGACATATGGGTACGTTTGGTTGGGTGACGGCTGATAGGTTCTTCCACCGTGCCGCCAGCGGTCATATGACCAATGGCCACCGCTTCATATTCACGGGTGATTTCACGCAGCTGCAGAGATTCCACCAGACGTGTCTGAGCTGGAACGGTCTTTGCCACCACCATCAGACCCGTGGTGTCTTTATCCAGACGGTGAACGATGCCGGCGCGCGGAACATCCACGATAGGCGGGTAATAATGGAGAAGTGCGTTAAGCACTGTGCCATCAGGGTTCCCCGCGCCCGGATGAACAACCAGGTCACGTGGCTTGTTGATCACCAGGATGTCATCATCTTCATAGACGATGTTCAGCGGGATATCCTGCGGCTCGAAGCGGATATCCTCTTCGATTTCAGCATTGATGGCGACGGCTTCCCCACCTAACACTTTCTCTTTTGGTTTGTCCCAGATCTTGCCGTTTACCAGCACGCGCTGGTCAAGGATCCATTCTTTTATGCGTGAACGCGAATAATCAGGGAACAATTCGGCCAAAGCCTGATCTAAGCGTTGACCGAGCTGATTTTCGGAGACTGTTGCGGTGAGTTCTACTCGTTGTGCCATAAACTGCTTCTTCGTTTAACGTTGGGTTTTACGGCTTTGCCGTTTAATATAGTGTGCTATTGTAGCTGGTCTTAATCGGGAGCAGGAACAGAGTTTCTCCCGGACAAACATTTGAGGAAAGTCAAAACGTCATGACGCGCATGAAATATCTGGTGGCAGCGGCCACGTTGAGCCTGGCTTTGGTGGGCTGCTCCGGTTCAAATGAACAGGTCCCTGACAATCCGCCGAATGAAATCTATGCGACTGCACAACAAAAGTTGCAGGACGGTAACTGGAAACAGGCGATAACGCAACTGGAAGCGTTGGATAATCGCTATCCATTTGGTCCGTATTCGCAGCAGGTACAGTTAGATCTCATCTATGCCTACTATAAAAATGCCGATCTGCCGCTGGCTCAGGCAACCATCGATCGTTTCATGCGTCTGAACCCGACTCATCCTAACATCGATTACGTCATGTACATGCGCGGTCTTACCAACATGGCGCTGGACGACAGTGCCCTGCAAGGTTTCTTCGGTGTGGATCGCTCTGACCGTGACCCGCAGCATGCGCGTGATGCTTTCAACGACTTCTCCAAACTGGTGCGCGGCTACCCGAACAGCCAGTACGTCACTGACGCGACCAAACGTCTGGTGTTCCTGAAAGATCGTCTGGCGAAATACGAATACTCCGTTGCGGAATACTATACCCGCCGTGGCGCATGGGTTGCCGTGGTTAATCGTGTAGAAGGTATGCTGCGTGATTACCCGGATACACAGGCAACGCGTGATGGCCTGAAGCTGATGGAAAATGCTTACCGTCAGATGCAGATGACCGCACAGGCTGACAAAGTGGCGAAAATCATCGCCGCGAACAGCAGCAACACCTGATATTGCCTCAAAGCAAAACGGCAGCCTTCGGGCTGCCGTTTTTTTATGCGTTCAGAGATCAGCTGAAGCGGTTTAGCCTCAACACATCCTATCAACTATGACCGCAAACCCGGCCTTCCACAAGGTAAATATCACCTCTTCCTGCCCTGCCTCACAAAAAACATTCCCTGACAAAAACCGACAAAATAACGTGATCTAAATCACACATTTTGACATTAGGACAGGTATGCTGGAATCACCAAGACGGAAAGACAAGAGGTAAAATTTATGACAATGAACATTACCAGTAAACAAATGGAAATTACTCCGGCAATCCGCCAACACGTCGCAGACCGTCTCGCCAAACTGGATAAATGGCAAACACATTTGATTAATCCACATATCATCCTGTCCAAGGAGCCGCAAGGTTTCATCGCTGACGCAACTATCAATACTCCAAACGGCCATCTGGTCGCCAGCGCAAAACATGAGGATATGTACACCGCTATTAACGATTTGATCAACAAGCTGGAACGGCAGCTCAATAAAGTGCAACACAAAGGTGAAGCCCGTCGCGCCGCAACGTCGGTGAAAGACGCCAGCTTCGCGGAAGAAGTTGAAGAAGAGTAATCCTTTAAATTGAGTTTACCGCCAACGCGCCTTCGGGCGCGTTTTTTATTGACAGCGTGAAAACAGTACGGGTACTTTAACGGTATCAACGACAGGATGATTTCATGAAACACACACCGTTTTTCTTCGCATTCTTTTTTACCTTCCCCTGATTGGGAGGCGTTTCGTCGTGTGATAAAGAATGCGAAGACGAACAACAAGGCCTCCCACACCGGGAGGCCTTTTTTATTAATAACGATAAACGAGACAGGCAACACTATGACACCGGAAAACCCGTTACTGGACCTGCGAGTGAAAATCAGCGCACTGGACGAAAAATTACTGGCCCTGCTGGCAGAACGTCGCACACTCGCCATCGAAGTGGGAAAAGCCAAGCTGGACTCCCATCGGCCGGTGCGTGATATCGACCGTGAACGCGACCTGCTGGAACGCCTGATTCAGCTTGGTAAAGCGCACCACCTCGACGCCCATTACATCACCCGTTTGTTCCAGCTCATCATCGAAGACTCCGTTCTGACCCAGCAAGCGCTACTCCAGCAGCATCTGAATAAAACGAACCCGCACTCTGCACGTGTCGCCTTCCTCGGCCCTAAAGGCTCTTACTCTCACCTTGCCGCGCGCCAGTACGCAGCGCGTCATTTCGAAGAGTTTATTGAAAGCGGCTGCGCAAAATTTGCTGATATTTTCAATCAGGTCGAAACCGGACAGGCGGATTACGCCATCGTACCGATTGAAAACACCAGCTCAGGCGCCATTAACGACGTGTACGATCTTCTGCAGCACACTACGCTGTCGTTGGTTGGCGAGATGACCATCCCTATCGATCACTGCGTACTGGTCTCTGGCTCAACCGACCTGAGCCAAATCGAGACGGTGTACAGTCACCCACAACCGTTCCAGCAGTGCAGTCAGTTCCTCAACCGTTATCCGAACTGGAAAATTGAGTACACCGAAAGCACTTCTGCGGCGATGGAAAAAGTGATGCAGGCAAATTCCCCGACGGTGGCCGCGCTTGGCAGCGAGGCGGGCGGAGCGCTGTATGGGCTGCAGGTACTGGAACGCAACCTGGCGAACCAGACGCAAAATATCACCCGCTTCGTGGTACTGGCCCGTAAAGCCATCAATGTCTCTGAGCAGGTTCCGGCTAAAACGACGCTGCTGATGGCGACCGGGCAGCAGGCGGGTGCGCTGGTTGAGGCCCTGTTGGTACTGCGTAACCACAACCTGATCATGACGAAGCTGGAATCTCGCCCGATTCATGGTAATCCGTGGGAAGAGATGTTTTATCTGGATATCCAGGCCAACCTGGAATCTGCATCCATGCAGAAAGCCCTGCGTGAACTGGGTGAAATCACCCGCTCAATGAAAGTGCTGGGCTGCTATCCGAGCGAAAACGTCGTGCCGGTTGACCCCGTTTAACGTTCGATAAAGCGGCTTTTCTTCATCCCTGCCACGCTAACGGGCAGGGTGAAGATGGCGCCGGAGAGCGGATACTGCGCCACTTCATCCGCATCCATATTTTCCCGCGTGGTCGTGATAAACAGGGTCTTCATATCCTCGCCGCCAAAGCAGACCATCGTCGGACAACGAACCGGCATGCGATGCTCTTCCAGTTGTTCCCCTTGCGGTGAAAAGCGTGCGATACGCCAGCCATCAAACATTGCGCTCCAGTAGCAGCCTTCTTCATCCATCGCAGCACCGTCGGGTATGCCCTCCCCCTCTTTAAAGCGGCGGAATATCTCGCGTTTCCCCGGCTCACCTTGCTCATCAAGCGGCGTGCGGTAGATAACGCCATTTGGCGTGTCAGAGGTGAACATCCACTGTTTGTCCGGGCTGAATGCCAGACCGTTGTGCCCGTGAATATCACACTGGATCACTTTCGGCGTCAGGTCATTATCGATACGCATCAGCATGGCGCCGTTGTAATCCCCCGGCCCCCAGAAGGTTCCCGCATAGAACCGACCATGATGATCGGTCCCCCCATCATTAAAACGCGCCAGTTGCGGGTTAGAGGGGTTATCACACACCTTGCACTGAAGCAGGCCGTGCTTGTCAGCAAGCCAGATGCCATTGCGCATCGCGACGATAAAGCCGCCACGCTCACGCAGAGCGAAACAGCCTACTTCTTCATGGAAAGAGAGTACCGTGTGTTCCGCGGTAGGCAGATGATAACGGTGGATCTCCCCCTCCAGAATATCTGCCCAGTAGAGCGCATGCTCTTCGGCACTCCATGTCGGACATTCGGGCAGATGCCCGGTGTAATTCAACAGCGGCTGCGGTTCGGCCATAACAGTTCCCCAAAATGAAAAAAGCCAGCATTGCTGGCTTTTAGTATATACATCATCGCATTACTGGCGACTGTCATTTGCCTGACGCAAAAGCGTGCGGCTCTCACTCTGAAAACGTTGCGCATAATCGCCAAACCAGTGCTCGACTTTACGGAAGCTGTCGATAAACGCCTGTTTATCGCCATGCTCCAGCAAGGTGATCGCTTCACCAAACCGCTGGTAATAACGTTTGATAAGCGCCAGGTTGTTCTCAGAGGACATAATAATGTCGGCGTAAAGCTGCGGATCCTGAGCGAACAAACGCCCAACCATCGCCAGCTCCAGGCGATAGATCGGTGAAGAGAGCGCCAGCAGCTGTTCAAGCTGCACATTCTCTTCCGCCAGATGCAAACCGTAGGCAAAGGTCGCAAAGTGGCGCAGCGCCTGAATGAACGCCATGTTCTGATCGTGCTCTACCGCGCTGATCCGGTGCAACCTGGCACCCCATACCTGGATCTGTTCCAGGAACCACTGATAGGCCTCCGGCTGACGACCATCGCAGTACACCACAACCTGCTTCGCCAGGCTGCCACTGTCCGGACCAAACATCGGGTGCAGGCCAAGCACCGGGCCAGTATGCGCCGCCAGCATCGCCTGCAGGGGGCCATTTTTGACCGATGCAAGGTCAACCAGGATGCAATCTTTCGGCAACGGTGGAAGCTTGCCGATGATCTGCTCCGTCACGTGGATAGGCACGCTGACGATAACCATCCCAGCATCGGCCATCAGCGCTGGCGCGTGTTCCCAGTCCTCTTTTTCCAGAATGCGAACCTGATAACCAGAAAGCGTCAGCATTTTTTCAAACAGACGCCCCATCTGGCCCGCACCACCCACAATAACCACCGGGCGCAGGGACGGACAGAGGGTTTTGAAGCCCTTATCGTTTTCGCTGGAATAGGATTCCCGCATTACGCGACGCAAGACATCTTCAATCAGATCCGGCGAGACGCCCAGCGCCTGGGCCTCTTTGCGCCGCGAGGCCAGCATGGATGCCTCACGCTCCGGGACGTAAATCGGCAGGCCGTATTTGCTTTTTACCTCACCCACTTCGGCAACCAGAGCCATACGGCGCGCCAGCAGGTCCAGCAACGCCTTATCCACTTCATCAATTTGATCGCGTAACGCGGTCAATTCAGCAACCATAACTACCCTCTTAAGCCAGACGCGTCGCCAGCTGGCCGCTTACATCTTTATGGATCTCACGCAGCAGCGCGTCGGTGGTTTCCCAGCTGATGCAGGCATCCGTGACGGATACGCCGTGCTTCATTGCGCTGCGCGGTTGTTCAGATGACTGATTGCCTTCGTGAATATTGCTCTCAATCATCAGACCGATAATAGAACGGTTGCCGTCTTTTATCTGTGCCACCACAGATTCCGCAACCGCAGGCTGACGACGGTAATCTTTATTCGAATTACCATGACTGCAATCTACCATCAGTGCCGGGCGCAGTCCCGCCTGCTCCATCTCTTTTTCACACTGTGCCACATCTGCCGGGCTGTAGTTCGGTGCTTTACCACCGCGCAGGATCACGTGACCATCCGGGTTACCCTGCGTTTGCAGGAGGCAAACCTGCCCCGCCTGGTTAATGCCAACAAAACGGTGCGGCATTGCCGCGGCACGCATGGCGTTAATTGCAGTGGCCAGGCTGCCATCGGTACCGTTTTTAAAACCAACCGGCATCGACAGGCCAGACGCCATCTCGCGGTGGGTTTGTGATTCTGTGGTGCGTGCCCCAATGGCAGACCAGCTAAACAGGTCGCCCAGGTACTGCGGGCTGTTCGGATCCAGCGCTTCAGTGGCCAGCGGCAGCCCCATGCTGACCAGCTCCACCAGCAGGCGACGCGCAATTTTCAGCCCTGCTTCCACATCAAACGAGCCATCCATGTGCGGATCGTTAATCAACCCTTTCCAGCCAACGGTGGTACGTGGCTTCTCAAAATAGACGCGCATTACCAGATAGAGGCTATCGCTGACCTCCTCCGCTAATGTTTTAAATCGACGAGCGTACTCAATGGCGGCTTCAGGATCGTGAATAGAACAAGGACCACATACCACCAGCAGGCGCGGATCGCGGCCAGCGATAATGTCTGAAATGGTCTGACGCGAGTGCTCGATTTGAGCCTCCTGCGCGACGCTCAGCGGGAATTCCGCTTTCAGTTGATCCGGAGTAATCAAAATCTGTTCGTCAGTGATGTGTACGTTGTTCAGCGCGTCTTTTTGCATGATTGCGATCCTGTAAAGCTCGTTTGCGATAGTTGTTTTCCTCGAAGAGGTGAAACAACGATACCATAACAAGTAAAGATTTCAATCCAAAATACGTACACTTTTCTTTACGAATGCCAATTTATTGCAAAAATCAGCCGCCATAGTCGTAAACTTTAAATTACACCACTTCTTTCCGTTACCAGGCTATGCTGAAGAAAAAAGGAGAATGGCTATGCGTTCAATTGCTCTGGTGCTGTTGTCGCTCATTTTATCGGGTTGCCAAATCAATCCTTATACCTTCCACCCGGACTGGACCAGCCCCAGCTGGTTTGATGCAGGTAAAGAAGACGCCATGAATGGTCTGCCGGTTAAAGATAACCAGACGCTGGCCGATAATTTTAATGATCCACAAGTTGATCGTAGTGAATATCTCCGGGGATATGCAGACGGACAGAAGAAAGTGTGTGAAGAAGGTTTTCTCCACGCCTGGGGATTAGCGGGCAAATCTTTTCCTGCCAGCTGCGATACTGCTGAAAATGCAGCAAAACTGCACGAGTCATGGCAAAAAGGCATGGATGAAAGCATGCGCTCCAGCAGACTTAATTAAGCCTCTTTTTATTCACCGGAATATAACAAAGTGTAGGATTTAGCTTAGGTCGAGGCAGGGAAAATTCTGACATAATGACGGCTCTGATAAACAATGGTATTCTGCCCACAACTCTTAAGGACATCTATTTCCGGAGCGAAGTGGCGGATTCTGGTGAGAAATTTATTCTTGATCTCTTTTTTCCGACTCACTCTGGTGCTAATGCTGTTCCTTATGGTGGGCCCAGCAGCGGCAGGCACGTTCACCGAAACCGATAAATCGGTACGTTCGATCGTTTCAGGTATTGTGAGCTACACCCGATGGCCGTCACTTTCCGGCCAGCCAAAACTCTGTGTTTATGCTTCTTCTCACTACACGCATGCACTCACCAGCAAGGACGGGCAAAGCGAATTACCTTATACCCCCGTTATTGTGCGTAACGATCAGGAAGCCCTGTCCGCGACGTGTGATGCTATTTATTTCGGGGCGGAATCCCCCGTAAAACAACGTGAATTAATAAGTCAGTATCAGGGCAGAGCATTGCTATTAATCTCAGAGCAAAATCCGGAATGTATTATTGGCAGCGCCTTTTGCCTGATAATTGATCGCAACCATGTCCGGTTTTCCGTCAATCTGGATGCGCTGACTCGCAGTGGCGTGAGAGTCAATCCGGATGTATTAATGCTCGCACGGAATAAGCAGCATGGATAAAGATTTCACTTCAGCGCCACGTCCGACGTTTAAAAGAACACTCAGACGAATCAGCATGATAAGCGTCATCATCACGATGACATTAATATGGCTGCTCCTCTGTTTTGCCTCCGTCGTGACATTAAAGCAATACGCACAAAAGAATCTCGAATTAACCGGCGCCACCATGAGCCACAGCCTTGAAGCCTCCCTGGTGTTCAACGATTCAGTGGCAGCCAATGAAACGCTTGCCGCCCTTGGCAAACAGGGCCAGTTTGCCGTGGCTGAAGTCCTCAACGTGCACAAAAAACGCTTTGCGTACTGGTCGTGGAACCCGGCGGATAACAACGACACTCTGGGCGCACTGGTCAGCCGCTGGCTTTTCCCCGAGCCGATTTCCCAGCCCGTATTCCATAACGGCTCAACGATTGGCGAAATACGCCTTACCGCGCGTGACAGCCTGATAAGCCACTTCATCTGGATGTCGTTTGCCGTTCTCACCGGCTGTATTCTGTTTGCGACGGTGGTCGCACTGACCATTACGCAATCCTTGCATCACGGCATGGTTACAGCGCTGCAAAACATTACTGACGTCGTTCATGACGTACGCACTAACCGTAACTTCTCCCGACGGGTGAAAGACGGGCGCATTGAAGAATTTCACCAGTTTGGCGAGGACTTCAACAGCCTTCTGGATGAAATGGAGGAGTGGCAGCTTAAACTGCAGGCGAAAAACGCCCAGCTATTACGCACCGCCATGCACGACCCGCTGACGGGTCTTGCCAACCGTGCGGCGTTTCGTAACAGCATCGCGGCATTAATGAATGACCCCTCAGCAAAAACAAACTCGGCCCTGCTCTTCCTCGACGGTGATAATTTTAAGTTTATTAATGACACCTGGGGACACGCGGCAGGAGACTGTGTGCTGATTGAAGTCGCCAGAAGAATGGTCGAGTTCGGTGATAAGCGCCATCAGTCATACCGCCTTGGCGGCGACGAGTTTGCCATGGTGCTGTACGGCGTCCATTCAGAGCCTGAGGTTCAACATCTTTGTGCTGCCTTATCGCAGCAGTTTATCCGCCCGTTCGAATTGCATAACGGGCAAAAAGCATCAATGTCACTCAGTATTGGCTTTGCTCTGGCGTGGGAAAATGGTTCTGTGGAAGCATTACTGGAGAAAGCCGACCGCAATATGTACCAGGTTAAAAACCAGCGTACAAAAACGATAAATTAGAAGGGAAACGATATGTTAAAGCGATACTTCGCGCCGTTGTTATTAGCCTCAGTCGTGCTGGCAGGTTGCCAGTCACCGCCGCAAGGCAAGTTCACTCCTGAGCAGATTGCGGCGATGAAGTCTTACGGTTTTAACGAACTGAACGGCGACTGGTCTCTTGGCCTGTCAGATACCATCCTGTTTGATAAAAATGACGCCAGGCTGCGTGCGGAAAGTGAAACGCAGATCAAGACCATGGCCTCTCGCCTCGCGGCAACCGGCCTGAACCACGCGCGTATGGACGGTCACACGGACAACTACGGCGAAGAGCGCTACAACGAAGCGCTGTCATTGAAACGTGCAAATGCGGTCGCCGACGCCTGGGCGAAGGGAGCCAATATCCCGCGCAGCAACCTCACCACGCAGGGGTTAGGCAAAAAATACCCTGTTGCGAGCAACAGTACTGCAAAAGGGCGCGCTGAAAACCGCCGGGTTGCGGTGGTTATCAGCACGCCATAAGGTTATTTAACCGATGATTCTGCGAGCGACACGCCTGTTGCCGCTCGCCAGCGCAGCCAGTCGACCAGCACAAACAGGGCCAGACTCACACCCATCACCGGCATCGCCAGCCCCAGCAGGACACTCACTATCGCCGTGACGGCTCTTCCCCATCCCGATAGCGCCAGCCAGCTCTGACAGAGCGTCTGAACCGGGTTCACGACCGATTGCGCCGGACGACGCATCCACCACATCCGGTATCCCCAGACGATCAGCACGCACAGGGCAATACCGAACGCGATCAGCAACAGCTGATTGGCCAGCCCAAACAAAATCCCCATGTGGAAATCCACACCCCAGCGGGTCAGTTTTGCCATTAAGGGGAAATCTTCAAACCGGGTTCTGTCCAGAATGTGCAGGGAGTGCGGATCGACCGACACCGCATCGACCTGAGTCGGCCAGCTGCGATCGATTTCCGTCACGGTCCAGGCCTGTTCAGCCGTTTTCGCCGGGCGGATTTCGAGCTTGCTGGCATCTATACCCGCCGTACGGGCGGCATGCAGGACGTCATCAAAAAGCGTCGGATCCATCACCATCCCGGGCATCATCATCCCGCTATGATGCCCCCGGTGCTCAGCGTGCTCGTCCATGATGGCAGGCACACCGGAGAGCGTAGTATTGACCTGCGGCGTAAGCCAGTTCATCCGGGCACGCAGTGTATCCACGTTACCGCCCGCCCACTGAGACCACGTCAGGCCTGTCGCTGAAAACAATAACATTCCCCCCAGCAACACCCAGCCCAGTGCCACATGCACACGACGGCGGTTCTGGAAACGGTTGTTCATCCGACGTTTTGGTCGGGTGTAAAACCACAGGGCGATTCCACCCAGCGCGGCAACCCACATCCAGGAGGCGGCCAGCTCGCTATAGAGACGCCCGACATCGCCAAGCATCAACGAGGTGTGCAGATAATCGATGGTCTGGCGCAACGGCAGAATGCCACTCGTGCCGTACACCGTCATATCGCCCCGCACCTCAAGGCTCACGGGATCCACAAAGATAGCGCGGTTCTCCGACGGGCCAAGCGCAGGGTCAGCGAACATCACGCGGGTAGTATCACCGTCAACCAGCCCCGGACGAACGGCATGCAGGCGCAGATCTGAACCCACGGCGTTTTCCGCCACGGCAATCTGCTCGGCCAGAGGCCGTGCCTCTCCCACCGAATCCGTGTGCAACGCGTGCCGGTAGAGCGTGTTTTCCAGCTGCGGCGTCGCCACATACAGCGTACCGGTCAGCGCGGCGAAGAAGATAAACGGGCCAACAAACAGCCCGACATAGAAATGGAGTCGACGCAGCAGGTTTCCCCATGCCGCGCGCGGAGTGCAGGTAGTCATACTTTTCCTTTTTAAGGCAAAAAGTTATCGATTTTTTTTTTAAAGGGAAAAAGCAGACTGCCGCGGCGGCGCGCGGGTATCAGGAAAGAGCCAGGGGAAAAAGTGCCAGTGGCTGACCGGCGGTTGCGGCGGTGTAACGCGACTCCTTTGCAGTACCACACTGAGCAGTACAATCAGCGCCAGCATCATGCCCGGCACATGCGCTAACAGTACACAGTAGCCACACGCTTCCGCATGGTCGACGGGCATCGAGTGCGACATATCGCCATGGTGCTCATCCATCGACATCATGCTCATGTCATGATGCATTCCCGGCATGGCGCTCATGGGATCTTTTTGCAGCGAGATGGAGATAAGCGGCGCAACCACGATCAGCAGGATCGCAAACAGCGCGGTCAAAGCCGCTGCGCGTTTCCAGTTATGCCGATGCAGTACGTTATCCACTTTCCCTCCCGTTAAGAGGCCAGCATTGTAAATGATTTATGACGAAAGGGTTAATGCGAGAGGTGCGATGGAATAAAAAAGGGCCAGCCTTTCGGCCAGCCCTTTTTAACAGGATGTCGCTTAAGCGAATCTTAGTTCAGACGCTCTTTAATACGAGCAGACTTACCAGTACGCTCACGCAGGTAGTACAGTTTAGCTTTACGTACAGCACCACGACGTTTAACAGCAATGCTGTCAACTACCGGAGAGTGAGTCTGGAAGACACGCTCAACGCCTTCGCCGTTGGAAATTTTACGAACAGTGAATGCAGAGTGCAGACCGCGGTTACGAATAGCGATAACCACGCCCTCGAATGCCTGCAGACGTTTTTTGGAACCTTCAACAACCCATACTTTCACTTCCACGGTGTCACCTGGACGGAAGGAAGGTACGTCCTGCTTCATCTGCTCTTGTTCAAGTTGCTTAATAATGTTGCTCATAATTTAATCTCTTATCCTGGGTAAACTGATATTCGGGAGCGTATTACGCATTCCCATCATGTTCATGCTGCTGTTGCGCGTGTTCTTTTTTGAACTCGGCCAGCAACTTTGCTTGCTCTTCAGTCAGAGCCAGGTTTTCCAGAAGTTCAGGTCTTCTAAGCCAGGTTCGGCCCAGCGACTGCTTCAAACGCCAGCGACGTATCTCAGCATGGTTTCCTGACAGTAACACCGCCGGTACTTCCATCCCTTCTAACACTTCAGGACGAGTATAGTGTGGACAGTCCAGCAACCCATCAGCAAAGGAATCTTCCGTTGCCGAAGCTTCATGGCCCAGTACACCCGGAATGAACCGGGCAACGGAGTCAATCAGCGTCATCGCTGGTAACTCACCACCGCTGAGTACGTAATCGCCGATAGACCATTCTTCGTCAATCTCGGTTTGAATTACGCGCTCATCTATCCCTTCGTAGCGACCACAGACCAGAATCAATTTTTGATTCGTCGCCAGTTCGCTGACGCCCGCTTGATCAAGCTTGCGTCCCTGAGGTGACAGATAAATCACCTTCGCGCCTTCACCTGCCGCGGCTTTTGCTGTGTGAATGGCGTCCCGTAAGGGTTGCACCATCATTAACATCCCCGGTCCGCCGCCGTAAGGACGATCGTCCACGGTACGGTGCCGGTCATGCGTAAAGTCACGAGGACTCCAGCTCTGGATGTTCAGCAGGCCATTCTTTACTGCCCGGCCAGTTACCCCGTAATCGGTAATCGCGCGGAACATTTCAGGAAACAGGCTAATTATGCCAATCCACATAGCGCCGTCTTTTACCGTTTATCCGGAGAATTTAAAAACCAGGATCCCAATCTACTTCAATCGTTTGAGTAGCGAGATCGACTTTCTTGATAACCTGTCCATCGAGGAACGGAACCAACCGCTCCTTGATGCCAAATGCATCTTTCAGGTTTGCCCTAATGACGAGAACGTCATTTGACCCGGTTTCCATCATGTCGATGACTTTCCCCAGGCTATAACCTTCAGTGGTGACCACCTGGCAATCCATAAGGTCTTTCCAGTAGTAGTCGCCCTCTTCCAGCTGCGGCAACTGCGACGAATCCACGATAATTTCACAATTAGTCAGTGCATTCGCGGCATCACGATCGTCAATGCCTTTCAGCTTGATGATGATGTCCTGATTGTGGTGACGCCAGCTTTCCAGCTCGACCTCTTCCCACTTACCGGCTTTCTGGATAAACCAGGGCTGGTAATTAAAAATGCTATCAGCGTCTTCAGTGGAGGAAAACACTCTGAGCCAACCACGAATACCGTAGCAAGAACCCATTTTGCCCAATACAATCGGTTCAACAGGTGCTTTATTGCTCATCATGACCACCGTGACAGATTAAGCTGCTTTGTTTGCTGCTTTGATCAGCGTAGCAACGCGATCGGAAACAGTAGCGCCCTGGCCAACCCAGTGAGCGATACGATCCAGATCCAGACGGGTTTCTTCTTCAGAACCAGAAGCGATCGGGTTGAAGAAACCAACGCGCTCAATGAAGCGACCGTTGCGTGCATTACGGCTGTCAGTAACAACAACCTGGTAGAACGGACGCTTTTTAGCGCCGTGACGTGCTAAACGAATAGTTACCATAACATCCTCTTGTGTGAATAAAACAACCGGGCCCCATCGAGGAACGGAGCCCGGGTGTCATATTAAAAGCCCGAAAATTTTACTGATTTCTGGGGAAAATGCAATCAGCAGTTAAAACTCTGCTGCAAAACACGTCCAGGGTGTGCTTTTCGGGCACACCCCGGCATTAAAATAGCCAACAGCCAGGCGATTAACGGCCAGGGAATCCTGGCGGCATCATGCCCTTCATGCCACGCATCATCTTCGCCATGCCGCCTTTCTTCATTTTCTTCATCATGCGCTGCATGTCGTCGAACTGTTTCAGAAGGCGGTTTACGTCCTGCACCTGCATGCCGCAACCGGCTGCGATACGGCGTTTGCGGGACCCTTTGATGATGTCCGGGTTAGCACGTTCCTTGAGGGTCATCGAGTTGATGATCGCCTCCATACGCACCAGCACCTTGTCATCCATCTGCGCTTTTACGTTGTCAGGGATCTGGCCCATGCCCGGCAGTTTGCCCATCAGGCTTGCCATGCCGCCCATGTTTTTCATCTGACGCAGCTGCTCAAGGAAATCGGTCAGGTCAAAGCCGTCGCCTTTTTTCAGCTTGCTGGCCAGCTTCTCAGCCTGGGCGCGGTCAACCTTGCTCTCGATATCTTCGATAAGCGACAGCACGTCGCCCATGCCGAGGATACGGGAGGCGATACGGTCCGGGTGGAACGGCTCCAGCGCTTCGGTTTTCTCACCCACACCGAGGAATTTAATCGGCTTGCCGGTGATATGACGAATCGAAAGCGCCGCACCGCCGCGGGCGTCACCGTCCACTTTGGTCAGCACTACGCCGGTTAACGGCAGCGCTTCGTTAAACGCTTTCGCGGTGTTCGCCGCATCCTGACCGGTCATGGCGTCAACAACAAACAGGGTCTCTACCGGATTGATAGCGGCATGCACCTGTTTGATCTCATCCATCATCGCTTCGTCAACGTGCAGACGACCGGCGGTATCCACCAGCAGCACGTCGTAGAATTTCAGCTTCGCCTCTTTCAGCGCCGCGTTAACGATGTCGACAGGCTTCTGGGCAACGTCAGACGGGAAGAAATCCACGCTGACCTGCTGCGCCAGGGTTTCCAGCTGTTTAATCGCCGCCGGGCGATAGACGTCCGCAGAAACGACCAGCACTTTTTTCTTGTGCTTTTCACGCAGGAATTTACCCAGCTTACCCACGCTGGTGGTTTTACCCGCACCCTGCAGGCCCGCCATCAGCACGACGGCCGGTGGCTGTGCCGCCAGGTTAAGCACCTGGTTCTCTTCGCCCATCGCCGAAACCAGTTCGTTACGGACGATTTTGACGAACTCCTGACCCGGGGTCAGGCTCTTGTTAACTTCATGACCAACCGCCTTCTCTTTAACGCGGTTGATAAAATCACGAACAACCGGCAACGCGACGTCTGCTTCCAGCAGCGCCATGCGCACTTCGCGCAGCGTTTCCTTGATGTTGTCTTCGGTAAGGCGTCCGCGGCCGCTGATGTTGCGCAGCGTGCGCGACAAACGATCGGTTAAATTATCAAACATTGTCTCTCGCCTGAGTAGAAACGTTGGGTCGCTGGCAGCGACACATACACAGAATTTTGCCGGAGTATAACATGAAGGCGGCTTTGTTGTTATGCAACGGTTGGAGCAGGCGTCACGTAACGTTATACTGCTTCTCTTTCTTATTAAGACAACTGTCGATGCCTATATGCCTGTTTTCGCACTGATCGCCCTTGTTGCCTACTCTGTCAGCCTCGCGCTGATCATTCCTGGACTGCTGCAAAAAAACAGCGGCTGGCGACGCATGGCTATTCTTTCGGCGGTGATCGCACTGATAAGCCATGCGTTCGCGCTGGAATCGCGCATTATCCCCGGCGATGGCAGCGTACAGAACCTGAGCGTGCTCAACGTCGGCTCGTTGGTCAGCCTGATGATCTGTACGGTGATGACCATTGTCGCCTCTAAAAACCGCGGCTGGCTGCTACTGCCGATTGTGTATGCCTTCGCGCTGATTAACCTGGCCCTGGCCACGTTTATGCCCAATGAGTTTATTACGCATCTGGAAGCGACGCCGGGAATGCTGGTGCATATCGGCCTGTCACTCTTCGCTTACGCAACGCTCATTATCGCCGCGCTCTATGCCATGCAGCTCGCCTGGATTGACTATCAGCTGAAAAACAAAAAGCTGGCCTTTAACCATGAGATGCCGCCGCTGATGGTGATTGAGCGTAAGATGTTCCACATCACGCAGGTCGGTGTCGTGCTGCTGACGTTAACGCTGTGCACGGGCCTGTTTTATATGAAAAACCTGTTCAGCGTGGAGAATATCGATAAAGCGGTCCTCTCCATCATCGCGTGGTTTGTCTATATTGTCCTGTTATGGGGCCATTATCATGAAGGCTGGCGCGGTCGTCGCGTGGTCTGGTTCAACGTCGCGGGCGCGGGCATTCTCACCCTTGCCTATTTTGGCAGCCGCTTCATACAGCAATTTGCTGGCTAAGTAACAAAGGAGTTCCCCCTGGAACACATCTCTACCACCACGCTGATCATTACGCTGATCGTCATGGTGGTCATCTCCGCCTATTTCTCCGGCTCGGAAACCGGCATGATGACCTTAAACCGCTACCGGTTACGTCATCGTGCTAAACAGGGTAACCGTGCCGCCCGTCGCGTCGAAAAACTGCTGCGTCAACCGGATCGTCTGATCAGTCTGGTGCTCATCGGTAACAACCTCGTCAACATTCTTGCCTCTGCGCTCGGTACCATCGTTGGGATGCGCCTGTACGGCAACGCCGGCGTCGCCATTGCCACCGGTGTGCTGACGTTTGTGGTGCTGGTGTTTGCAGAAGTGCTGCCTAAAACCATCGCCGCGCTCTACCCGGAAAAAGTGGCCTACCCCAGCAGCTTCCTGCTGGCACCGCTGCTGATCCTGATGATGCCGCTGGTCTGGTTACTGAACATGGTGACGCGTATTCTGATGCGGATGATCGGTATCAAAGCAGACGTCACCATCAGCAGCGCGCTCAGCAAAGAAGAGCTGCGCACCATCGTGCATGAATCGCGCTCGCAGATCTCCCGGCGTAATCAGGACATGCTGCTGTCGGTACTGGATCTGGAAAAGGTCAGCGTTAACGACATCATGGTGCCGCGTAATGAGATCGTCGGCATTGATATCAATGACGACTGGAAAGCCATCGTCCGCCAGCTGACCCACTCCCCGCACGGGCGTATCGTGCTGTACCGCGACTCTCTGGACGATGCCATCAGCATGCTGCGCGTGCGCGAAGCTTATCGTCTGATGACCGAGAAAAAAGAGTTCACCAAAGAGGTGATGCTCCGCGCCGCCGACGAAATTTATTACGTGCCGGAAGGAACGCCGCTCAGCACCCAGCTGGTGAAGTTCCAGCGTAACAAGAAGAAGGTCGGCCTGGTGGTCAATGAGTACGGGGATATCCAGGGGCTGGTGACGGTTGAAGATATTCTGGAAGAGATTGTCGGGGACTTTACCACCTCAATGTCCCCTTCCCTTGCGGAAGAAGTCACCCCGCAAAACGACGGCTCGGTGCTGATCGACGGTAGCGCGAACATTCGCGAGCTCAATAAAGCCTTTAACTGGCATTTACCGGAAGATGAAGCACGCACCATAAACGGGATGATTCTGGAAGCACTGGAAGAGATCCCGGCGGCGGGCACGCGGGTGCGCATTGAGCAATACGATATTGATATCCTGGACGTGCAGGACAATATGATTAAGCAGGTGAAAGTCCTGCCGGTAAAACCGATTCGGGAAAGTATTGCTGAGTAGAGAGTAGGCCGGGTACGGCGCAAGCCGCCACCCGGCACTACAGATGGCAAATTACGCTTTCGCTTTCGCCACGGTAACCATTGCAGCACGAATGGTACGACCGTTCAGGGTATAACCTTTCTGCATCACGCCAAGCACTTTACCGGCTTCAACGTCTTCTGATTCCACCATCGCAATCGCCTGGTGCACGTTTGGATCCAGCGGAACGTTGGTATCGCCAACCACTTCCACGCCAAACTTACGTACCACATCCAGCATGGATTTCAGCGTCAGTTCGATACCTTCGATCATCGCGGTGTTGTCCGGGTTAGCTTTATCAGCCACTTCCAGTGCGCGATCCAGGCTATCAATCACCGGCAGCAGTTCGTTGATAAATTTCTCCAGCGCAAATTTATGCGCCTTCTCAACGTCCTGCTCGGTACGACGGCGCAGGTTTTCCATTTCCGCCTTGATGCGCAGAACACTGTCGCGTTCGCGATTCTGTGCTTCTACCAGCTGAGCTTCCAGATTCGCAATTTTTTCATCGCGCGGGTCCACCTGCTCAGCAGATGCGTCCGGCTCTACAGCCTCAACATCATCGTGCTGTTCCGTGATAATTTCTTCAGGGGCTTGCCCCTCAGGCGTTTTCTGTTCTTTACTACTCATGAATTTCTCCGCGTTTTTCTGCATTCATATCGCTAACTTCGCTTATTATGGGGATCAGTTTCCGGGATTCAAGGGAACAAGACAGATTGTCATCATTCATCAGGCACAAGGACCTCCAGAAAATGAATAATCATTTCAGGTGTATTGGGATCGTCGGGCATCCGCGTCACCCTACCGCATTGACGACACATGAAATGTTGTATCGCTGGCTGTGTAGCAAAGGCTATGAAGTGATGGTCGAGCAGCAGATTGCCCAGGAGCTGCAGCTGAAGAGTGTCAAAACCGGCACGCTGGCGGAAATTGGCCAGCAGGCGGATCTCGCCGTGGTGGTCGGTGGCGACGGCAATATGCTCGGCGCGGCCCGAACGCTTGCGCGTTATGACATCAAGGTCATTGGTATCAACCGCGGCAATCTCGGCTTTCTGACCGACCTCGATCCGGACAACGCCCAGCAGCAGCTGGCCGACGTGCTGGAAGGTCATTATATCAGCGAAAAACGCTTTTTGCTGGAAGCGCAGGTGTGTCAGCAGGACTGCCAGAAGCGCATCAGCACCGCGATTAACGAAGTAGTGCTCCATCCCGGCAAAGTGGCGCACATGATTGAGTTCGAAGTCTATATCGACGAAATCTTCGCCTTCTCGCAGCGTTCTGACGGGCTGATTATCTCCACGCCGACAGGGTCGACTGCCTACTCGCTCTCTGCGGGTGGCCCGATCCTCACCCCTTCACTGGATGCCATCACTCTGGTGCCGATGTTCCCGCACACGCTCTCCGCGCGTCCGCTGGTGATCAACAGCAGCAGCACCATTCGTCTGCGTTTCTCGCACCGCCGTAACGATCTGGAGATCAGCTGCGACAGCCAGATTGCGCTGCCTATTCAGGAAGGTGAAGATGTTCTCATTCGTCGGTGTGATTACCACCTGAATCTTATTCACCCGAAAGATTACAGCTATTTCAATACATTAAGCTCGAAGCTTGGCTGGTCAAAAAAATTGTTCTGATTTTGCATCCAGTACTTTACTGTATATAAAACCAGTTTATACTGTATGAAAACACAGTCATGGTTTTTCATACAGGAAAACAATTATGCTGGCACAACTGACCATCAGCAACTTTGCCATAGTTCGTGAGCTTGAGATCGATTTCCACAGCGGCATGACGGCGATCACCGGGGAAACCGGTGCGGGTAAATCCATTGCCATAGATGCCCTCGGCTTGTGCCTCGGCGGCCGTGCAGAAGGTGACATGGTGCGCAGGGGCGCAAACCGTGCCGATCTCTGCGCTCGCTTTTCCCTGAAAGATACCCCTGCCGCCCTGCGCTGGCTCGAAGAGAACCAGCTGGAAGACGGACGTGAGTGTTTACTTCGTCGCGTTATCAGCAGCGATGGTCGTTCCCGCGGCTTTATCAACGGCACCGCAGTCCCGCTTTCCCAGCTTCGCGAGCTCGGCCAGTTACTCATTCAGATCCACGGCCAGCACGCGCACCAGCAACTCATTAAACCGGAGCAGCAGAAAGCGCTGCTTGATGGCTATGCTGGTGAGTACGCACTTACTCAGCGCATGGCGGAGCACTATCGCCAGTGGCATCAAAGCTGCCGTGAGCTTGCCCAGCACCAGCAGCAAAGCCAGGAGCGTGCCGCCCGTGCTGAGCTTCTGGAATACCAGCTTAAAGAACTCAACGAATTTAGCCCGCAGGCGGGTGAATTTGAGCTTATCGACGAAGAGTACAAGCGCCTGGCTAACAGCGGTCACCTGCTCTCAACCAGCCAGAATGCCCTTAACATGCTGGCTGACGGTGAAGACGTGAACCTGCAGAGCCAGCTGTATAATGTTCGTCAGCTCATCACCGAGCTGGCCGGCATGGACAGCAAACTCTCTGGCGTACTGGATATGCTGGAAGAGGCCGCGATTCAGATTTCAGAAGCCAGTGACGAACTGCGCCACTACTGTGAACGTCTGGATCTCGACCCGAACCGTCTGTTTGAACTGGAGCAACGCATCTCCCGTCAGATCTCGCTGGCGCGTAAGCACCACGTTACGCCAGAAGAACTGCCTGGCTACTATCAGTCCCTGCTTGATGAACAACAGCAGCTTGACGATCAGGCTGACTCGCTGGAAACCCTGTCACTGGCGGTGAACCTGCACCATGAACAGGCGCTGACGACGGCGAAACAGCTGCATGAGATCCGTCAACATTACGCCCAGGAACTGAGCCAGCACATCACCGACAGCATGCACACGCTGGCGATGCCGCACGGCGTATTCACCATCGATGTCCGTTTCGAAGAGAACCATCTGACGGCGGAAGGTGCGGACCGTATCGAATTCCGCGTCACCACCAACCCGGGGCAGCCGTTGCAGCCCATCTCTAAAGTGGCTTCCGGCGGTGAACTGTCGCGTATCGCGCTGGCGATTCAGGTGATTACCGCACGTAAAATGGAAACCCCGGCGCTGATTTTCGATGAAGTAGACGTGGGGATCAGCGGCCCTACGGCGGCGGTCGTCGGCAAACTGTTGCGCCAGTTGGGTGAATCAACGCAGGTCATGTGTGTTACCCACCTGCCGCAGGTGGCCGGGTGTGGTCATCATCACTTTATCGTCAGCAAAGAAACTGACGGTGAAATGACAGAAACGCATATGAAGCCACTGGATAAACGCGCACGTCTGCAGGAGCTGGCACGCCTGCTGGGCGGCAGTGAAGTCACGCGAAATACGCTCGCGAACGCGAAAGAACTGCTGGCGGCATAAACTTTTTCGGGATCTCAGGGTCATAGAGAACAACAAAAACGCCGCCAGACCGGTTTCAAAGTGGGGCAAGGTCTATTATCATCGGCATATAACATATGAGCCGCGTTCTGCTCGGGCCCGAAAAGGAATCAAATCACTATGCGTTGTAAAATGCTGACCGCTGCCGCAGCGGTTCTTCTGATGTTGACCGCAGGCTGTTCCACTCTGGAGAAAGTGGTTTACCGTCCTGACATCAACCAGGGGAACTACCTTACCCCTAACGATGTGTCCAAAATCCGTGTGGGGATGACACAACAGCAGGTCGCTTATGCACTTGGAACCCCAATGATGTCCGATCCGTTCGGCACAAACACCTGGTTCTATGTATTCCGTCAGCAGCCGGGCCATGAAGACGCGTCCCAGCAGACCCTGACGCTGACCTTCAGCAGCGCCGGTGTGTTGACTAACATCGACAACAAGCCTGCCCTGACCAAATAATCAGGTGTCAGAGATGCAAAAAGGTGCTCAATGAGCACCTTTTTTGTTTTCCTTCATCCCCCTCGCCCCTTTGAGATCAGGCTTAAGGTGAAGAGCGAACTACTTACCCGATTTCTCCGCACGCTGGCGACGCAGCTCTTTCGGGTCGGCAATCAGCGGGCGATAAATTTCGACCCTGTCACCCTCATTCACCACATCAGTCAGTTTGACCGGACGGCTGTAAATGCCGACTTTATTTTTCGCCAGGTCGATGTCACGACGAAGCTCAAGGATGCCAGAAGCGCGAATAGCCGCCTCAACGGTCGCACCTTCGTCCAGCATCACACGCTGCAGATATTGCTTCTCCGGCAGCGCATACACCACCTCGACAGCTATCTTATGCGACACTGTAAACCTCTTTGGCGCGGGTCGTGAACGCCTGAACCATATTCGAGGCCAGCTCTTTAAAGATGCGGCCAAACGCCAGCTCAATCAGTTTATTGGTAAACTCAAAGTCCAGCTGGAACTCGATGCGACAGGCATCAGCGCTGAGGGGGGTAAACTTCCAGCCACCCATCAGGGTTTTAAACGGACCATCTACCAGATGCATCAAAATACTCTGATTGCTCGTCAGCGTATTGCGGGTGGTGAACGTCTTGCTGATCCCCGCTTTGGAGACATCGACCGCCGCCGTCATCTGCGTCGGGCCAGACTCCAGCACTCGGCTCCCGGTACATCCCGGAATAAACTCTGGATAAGACTGAACGTCGTTCACTAACTGATACATTTGTTCCGCGCTGTATGGAACAAGCGCAGTACGGCTAATCTGAGGCATAGCATTTCCCATGGTCACACAACCGACAAATAATAACATTTATCACCTGTTAAAAAAACGCTAAGCCTCATCTCGTGCTAATATAGCGCGTTAGACCTCACAGGACGCAATGAGGTGACTTTTTGAAATCAGATTACCGATGGCTTTACGATACTTATGACGAAGAAAAAAGCACATAAACCAGGCTCGGCGACCATTGCGCTCAACAAGCGTGCTCGCCACGAGTATTTTATTGAAGAAGAATTCGAAGCTGGCCTTGCATTGCAGGGCTGGGAAGTAAAATCGCTGCGCGCCGGGAAAGCCAACATCGGTGATAGCTATGTGATCCTGAAAGATGGCGAAGCCTTCCTGTTCGGTGCCAACTTCACGCCGCTGACCGTCGCCTCGTCACACTACGTGTGTGACCCAACGCGTACCCGTAAGCTGCTGTTGAACAAGCGCGAACTGGAGTCCCTTTATGGGCGCATTAACCGTGAAGGCTTCACCGTGGTTGCCCTGTCGCTGTACTGGAAAAATGCCTGGTGCAAAGTGAAAGTTGGCGTCGCGAAGGGTAAAAAACAGCACGACAAACGTACCGATCTGAAAGAGCGCGAATGGCAGCTCGACAAAGCACGTATTATGAAAAACGCAGGACGTTGATTCTGCGCACTTATTGTACTATTCAATAAGTTAGCGTTCCGGGCTGGTATCCAGGATGTAAAATCTGGTATACTCAGTTCAACACTATTGGGGCTGATTCTGGATTCGACGGGATTTGCGAAACCCAAGGTGCATGCCGAGGGGCGGTTTGCCTCGTAAAAAGCCGCAAAAAAATAGTCGCAAACGACGAAAACTACGCTTTAGCAGCTTAATAACCTGCTCTGAGCCCTCTCTCCCTAGCTTCCGCTCTTAAGACGGGGATTCAAGAGAGGTCAAACCCAAAAGAGATCGCGTGGAAGCCCTGCCTGGGGTTGAAGCGTTAAAACTAATCAGGCTAGTACGTTAGTGGCGTGTTTGTTCGCAGCTGGCGTGCGAATGTAAAGACAAACTAAGCATGTAGTACCGAGGATGTAGAAATTTCGGACGCGGGTTCAACTCCCGCCAGCTCCACCAAAATTCTCCATCGGTGATTACCAGAGTCATCCGATGAAGTCCTAAGAGCCCGCACGGCGCAAGCCCTGCGGGCTTTTTTGTGCCCTCATTTTGTCCCGCGAAGTCTGATGCCGACTAATTAAATCCGAACCTTTTAGGCACCTTGTTAGGCACCTCATAAAGCTTTATTGTTTTTGAGGTGCCTAAAACTATGGAAACCCGGCAATGGCAAGACAAACCAAACCTCTATCCGTTAAAGAAATTGAATCTGCTAAGCCCAAGGAAGCGGACTACGTTCTCTATGATGGTGATGGCCTTGAGCTACTAATCAAATCCAGCGGAAGTAAAATCTGGCAGTTTCGCTACATTCGCCCTGTCACTAAGAAACGTGCGAAGAAGAGCATAGGCCCCTACCCGTCAGTTACCCTTGCCGATGCCCGAAACTATCGGGCAGAGTCCCGCTCTCTTCTGGCGAAACAAATTGATCCCCAGGAACATCAGCAGGAACAACTGCGCAGTTCAATTGAAGCCAAAACCAATACTTTCCAGCTCGTAGCTGAACGTTGGTGGAATGTGAAGAAAGCAAGCGTGACAGCGGACTATGCAGAAGATATCTGGCGCTCTCTTGAGAGAGATGTCTTTCCTGCAATTGGGGACGTTAGCGTTACAGATATTAAAGCTCACACACTGGTTCAGGCCGTTCAACCTGTTCAGGCCAGAGGAGCACTGGAAACCGTTCGTCGACTGTGCCAACGCATTAATGAGGTCATGATCTATGCCCAAAACACAGGGCTGATTGATGCTGTTCCCAGTGTCAACATTGGCAAGGCATTTGAGAAGCCGCAGAAGAAGAATATGCCAAGTATTCGCCCGGATCAGTTGCCTCAGTTGATGCAAACGATGCGAACAGCCAGCATTAGCCTTTCAACACGCTGCTTGTTCATGTGGCAACTTCTTACTATCACCCGTCCCGCCGAAGCGGCTGAAGCTCGCTGGGATGAAGTAGACCTAGAAGCCCGAGAATGGAAGATTCCTGCAGCACGCATGAAAATGAACCGCGACCATACTGTTCCATTGTCAGATGAAGCAATTGCGATACTGGAGATGATGAAGCCGTTAAGTGGAAATCGAGAATTTATCTTTCCCAGCCGCATCAAGCCAAACCAGCCGATGAACAGTCAAACCGTTAACGCATCGCTTAAACGCGCAGGTTTTGGTGGGGTGCTCGTTTCACACGGTTTGCGATCTATTGCCAGTACAGCTCTCAACGAGCAAGGTTTTCCGCCTGATGTGATTGAGGCAGCACTTGCTCATGTGGATAAGAATGAGGTTCGGCGTGCTTATAACCGCAGCGATTACCTGGAGCAACGACGTCCAATGATGCAATGGTGGGCTGATTTTGTGATGGCTGCGGATCGTGGAAGTATGATTGAGGGAGGTACGAAAGGAATGCGTTTAGCGGGATGACGGATAATTAATGACAGTTCCCACTTTAGTAGTGGCCAGATGAGAATTTATATTTCAAGCGAAAGCTAATAGTTTTAGAAATCAAGCTAATTAGCATAATATCTCTTAATTGAAGGGATATGGAGCCGCAGAAATAAATGAAGACACGGCAGTATGCGCAAAAATCAATCTTCGATCTGGAAGCAATCTTCGAGCAGTCCAGCAACAATGTTAGCGAACTTGAACAGTTGTTGAGCGAGCTGACCTTTCGCAACACTGCCAGGGCGCGGACGCTGACGGCTAAAATCGAGCAATCTCTATTTGCACTAAGCGGCCACAGCGTGGTCGCCATGTCGGCTTCCAGCCCATCAACACACCATCCCGATTCGGTGTCCATTCAATCTTCTCGAGTTGTGCCCCACAATTCGCCTGCTGCGGAAGAGCAACTTCAACTGAAGGCCATCCCAGACTCTGCCATACGAGAGCAATTCGACAAAGACCAAATCGACCTTGGTCCGATCCCGTCTTTTTCTCCATCAGGTAAGGCGAATGATGCGCGAGCAATACTGGCAGCATGGACAGCCCTCGAAGCACTGTCGCCTCAAGCTTATAAACGCCCAGAGGATATGGCAACCGGCGACCGCTCTAGGGTTGCTCTATTGGAGCGAGGTGTTCCATGGGGACCAAATGCCCGCAGCAAGCCCAGTTATAAGCTTTATTTCGAGGTCGTCCTCGGCTCCATCGCTCTCGACAAGGCGACGGACGAGCTGGTCAAGGTTTTTGGCGAGGATGAGGAGCGTTCACGCCCGGACGGTAAGAAAGCGGCCATCGGCTCGATCCTGATCGACAAAGAAGGCTTTGTGCTTGAGGACAAAGGCGTTGCCGTGTCCAGTTTTGCCTGGGCACTCAAGCCGGCTCTCGATCTGAAGCTTGGGAGTTTAGGGAATTGGCCGAATGTTGAGCCGCGCATTATCGAGCATCTGGATCGAATGGTTCGCCACCACAACAAAGATGGAGAACCCATACCGATCGATCTGAATGTTGTTCATAACGCTTATAAATGGCTTGTATCGCAGTTCAGTGTACCCGAGCATTTGGTTGAGCCACCCACATTCGCGATTAAGGTGTTTCATCATTTCAAGGCTAAGGCGCCGCCTGAACCTTCGTTACTGAATTCCTTCTATCTTGAAGATCTCGGTGAAGCAACCAAATTGCTCGAGACGGGCAAAGCCGGAACCGGTTTGCGCCGCTACATGGGAATTGGAAGACCTGACCAGAAAATCGACGTGCTATCGCCCATTTCCGCAGTTGAGCCGTTCGTCGCACCGTCGCTCATGCCGCAGGCTCGTTGGCCTTCGAAAGGCGGCCATCCACTGGTGCTGCTTCAACAGGCTGCCGTGAATGCGGCGCGTGCTGAGCTGAATGATGCTCCAGGTATCATCGGCGTCAATGGGCCTCCGGGAACCGGAAAGACCACTCTTCTCCGGGATATCGTCGTTGGATGCATTCTCGATCGGGCCACGGCGATGTCCGGCTTCAACAAACCGCAGGATGCCTTTTCCACAACAGGCGAGAAGCTGGCATTCGGTTCCAATGCATTCCTGCACTTCTACAAGTTACATGCATCCTTGAAGGGCCATGAGATCGTCGTAGCCTCCTCCAATAACAAAGCGGTCGAAAACGTCAGTAAAGAGCTTCCTCTCAAGGAAGCCAATGGTCGCCATGAACAGATCGCCTACTTCCGGTCCATCAGCGATCTGATTGCGAATCCCAAACGCGCCGGCTATTTCGAAGCCGAGGCCGAGGGGGGCATCCCCTCCGACACTGTCGAAACCTGGGGGTTGATCGCCGCAGCTCTCGGCAAGAGCAGCAACCGAGGCGCGTTTCAGCAAGGTTTCTGGTGGAATGAAGACGGTGGTTTCCTTACCTACCTGAAAGCAGCTCGCGGCATAAATGTCATGCGTGAGCTCAAGGACGAGCGAACTGGCGAAACCATCGATCGCGTGATGCCCAGCGTGGTTGTCAATGAGCGGCCCAGCACCAACGAAGCGGATGCTGCTGCGGCCTGGCAGAAAGCGCGAACCGCCTTTCTTAAACTTAAGGAGACGGTAGACGCCGAAATCGCCAGCATCGAAGAGATGCGACGGGATATCCAGGCGCTCAAGGGAGCGATCACCGAACTTCAAAGAGCTGAACAGCGTCGACCGAGTCTGAATGAAGCCGTCGAAGAGGCACACAAGACTGCTGAATCCTGCCAACGAGAGCATGAGAAGGCAAAATCGCAGATCGAGCAGGACAAGATCATGCTCGACAGCCATCTTGCTTGCCGTCCAGGTTTCTTCTCCCGTTTGTTTGCGACTGCGGCCTGGAAGTCGTGGAGATCGACACTGCAGAAGCTCTCGGCGACCTTGCAGCAATCAGTCATACGGGCGCAGGGGACGGACGGTGCCCTAGAGCTTGCAAGGGCTGAGTGGGGCAATACTGAGTCCCAGTTACAGCAACTCGACCAGGAAATTTCCAGCAAATGTCAGGCTGTCTCGGAATTGAAGGCAACCGAGGCACAGGCACGAAACCGTATGGGAGACAGGGTCGTTGATGCGAGGTTCTTCGAGCTCGAGCACGAGGCTATCCACCTCACTGCACCCTGGCTTCCCGATGAGGTTCATCGCCTGCGGGAGGATCTTTTCGCCGCTGCCCTGACTGTGCATAAAACGTTCATCGATGCTTCGGCCAGCCGCTTGCAACACAATCTTGGGTTATTGATGTCAGGCATGGTAGCTGGTGCCTTCCAGTCTTCCGCTCACCGTGAACTTCTCCCCGACCTTTGGTCAAGCCTTTTCGTGGTTGTGCCGACCGTGTCCACGACATTCGCCTCTGTTCGGACGATGTTCGGGGATCTGCCACCAGAGAGCATTGGTTGGCTTCTGGTAGATGAAGCGGGCCAAGCCGTTCCTCAGGCAGCAGTTGGAGCTATCATGCGGGCAAAGCGCTCCATCGTGGTAGGTGACCCGTTGCAAATCCCACCTGTAGTTTCACTTCCTGAAAAGCTGAACGCCGAAATCTGCAAGTTCTTTGACATTGACCAAGTCGAATGGTCTGCCCCCGCAGCATCTACGCAGACCCTTGCTGATCAGGCATCGCGCTTCAAATCCACCTTCGTCATGGACGTAGGTGATCGAGAAGTCGGGCTGCCATTGCTCGTTCACAGGCGTTGCCAGAACCCAATGTTTGATGTTTCTAACTCCATCGCCTATGCCGGGCAGATGGTCCATGCTGTCGGGCCTAAAAAACCCGGATCTATCGGCTCGGCTTTGGGGAGATCTCACTGGGTGGATATCAATGGCGATGCTGAGACGAAGTGGTGTCCCGACGAGGGCGAAGCGGTTGTGCGAATGCTCAAAGAGCTGGCAGCATCGGGCATTACAAATCCGGACGTATTTATCATCACACCATTCAAGATCGTAGAGCAGAACATGCGTCGGCGTCTCGACAGTGAAACTGATCTGCTGCGAACGTTCGGCGTAAAGCTGGATGAATGGTGCCGTGATCGTGTAGGCACAATCCACACGTTCCAGGGCCGAGAGGCGGACACGGTAATCCTGTTGCTGGGTGCGCCGAAAGCGAGTCAGCAAAGGGCACGTCAGTGGGCGGCAAGCCCACCAAACATAATCAATGTAGCCGTCTCACGCGCCAAGCAAAACCTGTATGTGGTCGGCTCGGCTGCTGCATGGGCAGGGGCGGGAACTAGCCTTCAGGTCCTGCATCGGCAATTGGCGAAATCAGCCTAACAATCTCCGAGGTGGCCCTCATTATTGAGGGCTCATCGCGACTCATTTTTGGCTAACTTCAGTAATGGGCTGGCCGCTATGTGTTAAAATCTGACATTGCTCACATAATAGTCAAGCAGTCACTTTTCACCGCCCATCCAAGCTTGATAATTCTTACCGCTCCCCTTATATCCACACTGAGGAATAACCTCTGACATGGCTAAGGAGTATGATTATGGGGCTTAAACCTGGTCCAAAACCAATCGCAAAATCAACAGGAAAACCCGATCAACGCAGACGTGATAATAAGGATACACCCGGCAATACCCCAGGACTGAAACCAAGCAAATCAACTGGGAAGTAATCGTTTAAGGGTATGGAGAATTCATCTATACCCTTATCTCATCAAATCAGTCTGCTTTAGCCCGTTTAGTGCCAAAAGCAGACCTTCCGTCTAACCCAATAACGTTAAATTTTGAGTGCCTGGTCAACTAAAAAATTATAAATAATCTTAAAGAAGTCATAACGGTTCAAAAGCTGGCTGGATGTCGGTTAAACCCGTGGCGATTCACTAAGGCCCGGGATTACCCGGACCTTGTAGTAAAGTTACACCCGATTATGCGACCTTATCTTTCAGTTCAGCCTGCTGATTAAGCTCCTCCGGCGTTTTGAGGAAAGGTGTAAGCACGCCACTGAGGATATATAAACCGGCATAGATGCCTAGAACACCACCTGCGCCAAGAGATGAATAGAACAATGCTGTAATAGCGGGAGCGATGAAGGCTCCCAGGCCTGCACCAAGGTTCAGTACTGACATAGCGGCTCCTTTACTGTCCGGGGCAAGCATCGGAAATAACGCTGACAAAGGAACATAGCCCGCCATGGTCACGCCGCAAAGGCAAAGTACAAATGCCATCACATAGAAATTATGACCCAGTACCTGGGGGACCGCCCACACCAGAATGAGAACAGCGGCATAACCAAATCCCCCGACCCACATAATGGTTTTCCGCCAGCCAAATTTGTCACCAAAGAACCCAAAGAACAGATTGGCAAAAATAGCCACCAGGAATACTGCAGACCACATATGCAGCCACTCTGTTTTACTGTAGCCATAACTGATCAGGTACAGAGGCAGGAAGGTGGCCAGCCCGTACTGCGCGATACCGTTTACGGATTTCACCACCAGGCCCATCGCGATGACCGGCCGCTGCAGAATGGTGATCCCTTTCAGTAATTCACCCGCGCTGAATGGGTGAATTTCTGAAGCAGGAACAACATCACGGTTGACCCAGATCCCGAGAACAGACCCGACCAGGACAAACAGTAAGCCGACCCAGAGCACGTGGATCTCACCCAGCACCGGTAACGCCATCGAAGAGAAGAAGGGCCCAATCACACTCAGCCCTAATGAGAACGTAAACCAGAACCAGCCAACTGCAGTCGCCCTGCGCGCAACAGGCGTGCTGTAGTTAATCCATATCAGGAATGAGTAAGCGAACAGAGGATATCCAATCCCGCGTAATGCGTAGAAAGGAAGCATCCACGCCATTTCCATGTGTTTAAGGCCAACACTGATAAAACCGATACTGCCAATGATAAAGGTTACCAGACCGTAAAACATGACTTTACGCGGGCCTAGCGTCTGAACCAGAACGCCAGTAACCCAGGCTGCCAGCGTAACAGTAACACCATACGCGGTGATCAGGTAGGATGCCTGTGCAACAGACAGCCCCTTCTCTACAAGCCAGATTGAGATCCACGCCTGCTCAACACCATCGCCAATCATAAAGATGGTCAGGCCGATATATCCCCATAATAAATTCCTGGGTAACCCTATCTTTTCAAACATATTTCCCTCCAGTGTCAGACACTGACTGGTCGCGGATACGAGGTAAGGTTCGGGTTGTTTTAATTATTCGGCGATCATTTTCAGTAACATACCCTGTACTTTCAGGGCGTCCTGGCTTTGGATCATTTGCTCAATTTCAGGAATGCTGAGACGGTCAATAAAGTCAGACAGTGCTTTATACATACGGATATTCTGAGCGCACTCCGCGACCGGATCTTCGCGGCTCGGGAAGGTATCGAAATAAATCAGGCCACTAAAACCAACGCGTTTCGCGTAGTAGATATATTCCAGAGTCTGGAGGAGATGTACGGAACCCAGCATCAGGCCATCATCGAAATGACCGTAGCCGTCATTAAGATGGAAACCGACGAGGCGGTTTTTACGAGCTGACTGGAACAGGGAGAAGGCCGGATTTTCCTTCTTCATTATCATATGGCAGAAATCGAGGGTGATACCCAGATTGTCACTGCCAACATCATCAATCAACATCAAGGTTGAGGAAACATCCCCAATAAAGGAGAAAGTACGCGGCTCATAAGGTTTGTATTCAAAGCTGAACTGCATATCCCCATGTGCCTGGGTCACGATGCGTAAGGCATCAACGAGCAGCTCATACGCGCGGAAGTAATCTTGCTGGAACGGGTAATCATAGCCGTCATATCCAAACCATAAGGTGACGGTATTGCCCTCGAGAAATTTACACATCTCAGCGGCTTCCAGCGTCGTCTCAATGGCTTTACTGCGCAACGCAGGATTCGGGTTGGTAAACTCGCCATCAATAAAGTCTTTATTGTAGCGCAGCGCAATACCACCTACCTGCAGACCATTATCAGCAATACATTTTTTAATCAGTTCTTTATCCTGGCCAATAAAATGCTCAGGATAGTTAAGTTCGATATGTGTTAATCCTTCCACACTACCCATACGGGTAATGAGATCACACGTATCCATTTTGTTTTTCGCATCGAATAGTTCAGGTCTTGAACGGAAAGAATTAATTCGGGAGGAAAATTTCATTGCAGTCACCTTGTTTTGTATTCCAGGTGTTTTTATAAGATTGAATTTCATCTCAGTAAATAGAAGCGGGAAAATATTACTGCAAATAAATAAAATTATACCGCTCAGACATAAAAACTTCATTTCCAGTAAAATCATTTAAAATCAACGCATTAAAATTTAATTTTACTGACTGTAAAATTTCATACCAATTAACCAGATGAATATTTTACTGAGAGTAAAATACATTAGTAAAGTATTTTATAGGATGTGACCCAGATAACATTTCATATCATTTTGTCGTGCTAATTTCGTTTTCACATTTACAGGAGGGGTTATGCACAGCAGGCTGAAGGGTAATGAAGTATTTTTACTTGCGAGAACGCTGGCTCCTGAACTAGGTAAAAAAGAGAGAGCTATCGCCCGCTTTATAGATGATAACCCTCAGTCCCTGGCACGTATGTCAATCACAGAAATTGCTAATTATTTGAAGGTTAGCGTATCGAGTATAACCAAAGTCTCCAAAAAACTGGGATTTACCGGGTTTCATGATTTGAAGTTAAGCGTCTCTAATAACATGAACGCCGTTGAAAACACTGTTGACATTCCGGTTGTTCCCGATTCGGAAAAGTATGTTGAAAGTGTTCTTGAAAGTACTTTTCTTAATTCTGTTCTTGCCCTGCAAGAATCGTTAAATGTCATTGATTGTGCCGTCATCAAATCGGTTGCATATCTATTCATTAATAAGCCTGAAGAAGCCAGAATATTTATTGCTGGCTGTGGCGGTTCAAGTGCAATCTGTGATGATTTCAATCATAAGCTACTAAAAATTGGTATCTTCTCATCAGTATTTAGTGATAGTCATAAACAGCTGATGACTGCATCGCTGATGCGGCAAGGTGATATTCTTCTGGCCGTGTCCCACTCCGGACAAACGTCGGATATTATCCAGATGGTAAATATGGCAAATGAGAGCGGCGCAGAAACGATTTGTTTAACTAATTATCCGAACAGTCCGCTTAGCCTTATTGCCCGACATTCAATTATTTCGGCAGTAAAAAATAACCCGATCACGGGCGAGAATGCTACCACCCGAATAGTACATCTGAATATTCTTGACGCTATTTTTACCATTATTGCCAGTAAAACCAGTGACAAAAGTAAAAATAGCTTACTCAGCACCAGAAATGCGGTAGCGTCCAAGCGTACCGCCAGTTAAAGGTTGAAAAGATGAAAAGTGATGTAGTCGTTATTGGTAGTCTGAACTATGACATTCTAGTCCAGCAGGATCGGCTTCCGGAACTGGGCGAAACATTTACTGGCAATGAGTTAATGCTCATGCCAGGTGGGAAGGGGGCTAATCAGGCGGTGCAGTGTTCTAGACTTGGACTGAACGTCAGCATGGTTGGGTGTGTCGGAAATGACATTTATGGTAGCGAGCTGATCAACTCTTTACGTGAGAATAATGTATCGGTAGAGAATGTAAACAAGCGGGGTACCACCACAGGTATCGGTATCGTCCAGATCCTTGAATCAGGTGACTACTGCAGCACCATTATCAAAGGCGCTAATTACCTTATCAGTGAAGATGACATCACTGAGTCACTCTTCGAAGGACAGCCACTGGTTATTCTTCAGTCAGAAATTCCGGCCCCCGTTGTTGAGTATATTATCGGCGTTGCCAGCACCCACCATTGCCGCATTATCCTTAATAACGCCCCGGCACGGGATGTCTCCGCCCACGCCCTGAGTCTGGTGGACTACCTGGTTGTTAATGAGACAGAAGCCGCCTTCATGAGCGGTGCCGATGTATCTTCGATTGATGACGCTCATTCTTGTGCAACCGGACTGCATAAACGAGTGAAGGGACAGGTAATCATTACCCTCGGTGAAAAAGGGGCGGTATTGTCCCAGGAACATGGCACTCGACATTTCCCGGCTGTATTCTGTCCGGATGTTGTTGATACCACCGGTGCCGGCGATTCATTTATTGGAGGTATTGCCTACTGCATTGTTAATGGTTTTTCGCTGACGGACGGAATCCCCTTTGCTGCTGAAATTAGCTCTTGTTCAATACAGAAATATGGCGGGCAAAACTCTTTTCCCATGCTACCGGACGTTTCTCATGCCCTTAAAAACTCCAGCTTGTTAGATTAAGTAAAATCTATCCACCGTTATCAATGAAGGGCAATGAAATTGCTCGCCTGATAAAGATTTTTCGAATCAAGAAGCCATGACCACAGAGATATTTTATCCTTGTGGTCTTTTTCATATGTAAGCGTACAGCGAGGGCCGTATTGACGGTGATGTGTTATTCAGTTGGCAGTGCTATGCGCCAGGGAAGCAGTTCACTGACCCGGTTGACCGGCCAGTCAGCTATGACGCCAAGCACATGGCGAAGGTAGCTTTCTGGATCCACGCCGTTCAGTTTGCACGTCCCGATCAGGCTGTACAGCAGCGCTCCCCGCTCACCACCATGGTCAGAGCCGAAGAACAGGAAGTTTTTACGACCCAGACTGACCGTCCGCAGGGCATTTTCAGCGATATTATTGTCTGCTTCGGCCCATCCATCGTCCGCATAGTACGTCAGTGCCGGCCACTGGTTAAGTGCGTACGCGAACGCTTTCGCCAGCTCTGAGTGTCGTGACAGCGTTTTCATCTTTTCACGCAACCAGCTTTCCAGGGATTTCAGCAGCGGTTTCGTTTTTCGCTGACGTTCAGCAAGCCGCTGCTCCGCCAGCATTCCCCTTATATCCGCCTCGATGGCATACAACCCACCGATACGTTTCAGGGCTTCTTCCGTCAGTGCTGATGGGGTGCGGACGTGCACATCGTGGATCTTTCGGCGGGCATGAGCCCAGCAGGCGGCTTCCGTTATCCGGCCATTGCGGTACAGCTCGTTGAACCCGGCGTACGCATCCGCCTGCAGCACACCGCTGAAGCCGGCAAGATGGGCCTGCGGATGGATGCCTTTTCTGTCCGGGCTGTAGGCGAACCAGACCGCTGGCGCCAGCGCTGACCCGGCGTTGCGGTCGTCACGAACATACGTCCACAACCGTCCGGTCTTCGTCTTCTTATTGCCCGGCAACAGCACCTGGACCGGGGTGTCATCGGCATGGAGTTTACCGTCGGTCAGGACATAACCCTGAAGCGCCTCTTCCAGCGGGGACAGCAGCCGGCAACATGCATCCACCCAGCCCGACAGCAGTGAGCGGCTCAGCTCCACACCCTGCCGGTCGTATATTTCTGACTGGCGATATAGCGGCGTGTGCTCTGCATACTTCGATGTCAGCACGCGGGCCAGCAACCCAGGTCCGGCGATCCCCCGCTCGATGGGCCGCGAAGGCGCCGGGGCCTGCACGATGGCATCGCACTGAGTACAGGCATGTTTTTCCCGCACCGTCCGGATAACCCGGAAGGCGCTGCGCATCAGCTCCAGCTGTTCGGCGGTATTTTCACCCAGATAGCTCAGTGAACCGCCGCAGTCAGGGCAGCACGACTCCGGAGGCAGCAGTCGCTTTTCGTCACGGGGGAGTGATTCAGGGAACGGCTTACGGGTACGTGTCTGACGCAACGGGCGCTGGACTGCCGGGTCATCCACCCGACCGGTCAGCGTATCACTCTCTTTCTGAAGCGCCTTCAGATCGGCTTCCATTTGTGCGATACGACGGGAGACTTTTTCGGAACGACTGCCGAAGTTCATCCGGCGGAGCTTATCCAGCTGAGCCTGCAGATGGTCTATTTCACGCTCCCGGTCCTCCAGCTTTTCCTGAAGGGCGTGGATCAGCGCTTCCTGTTCGGCAAGCCGCTGTTTCAGCAGAAGGATGTCGTCAGAAGAGGTGTCGTTCATAAGCCCTCATTTTACCAGGCTTATTCTGCAACAACCAGGATAAAGAGATTTACAACATGGTCAGGGATGTCAGCAACCGTTTAGGTTGTCGCCAGTCGATACCTTCCATCAGCATCGCCAGCTGTGCCGGGGTCAGGAACACTTTGCCATCACGGGCAGAGGGCCAGGCGAAGCGACCTCGCTCCAGCCGTTTGGTCAGCAGGCACAACCCGTCGCCGGTGGACCACAGTAGTTTTACCTGACTGCCGCTGCGCCCCCGGAAGATGAAGACATGGCCGGACATAGGGTCATCTTTCAGCGTCGTCTGCACCTTTGCGGCGAGACCATTGAAGCCGTTGCGCATGTCGGTGATACCAGCAACCAGCCATATTTTGGTGCCTGTTGGTAACGGGATCACCGTTTGAGCTCCTGTATCAGCAGGGTCAGGAGCTTTTCGCTGACAGTGCCATTGAGGCGGAGCGTTCCGTGCCGGAACGTTACCTCACAGCTGATACTGAGGGTTTCCGGGTTCTCTGCGAGTGGCACTGACTGTACGGCAGCGGCATCGAGAGTCACAGGAAGTAGCTGAGGGCTCTCTGAAGAAGGTAACAGCAGCTTTCCCTCGCGCCATTGTTGGCGCCATTTGAACAACAGATTAGCGTTAATGCCATTTTCAAGGGCAAGTTTTGAGATGGATATTCCGGGTTCGCAAGAGGCAGCAACGAGTTGCTGTTTAAACTCAGGAGAATAATTAGGGCAGCCTTTACGTCTGCCGGGAGTCATATTTTTCTGCATATCTGACACTTTGGTTCCCACTACTTATTTGGTGGACACCACTTTGTCGGATGCTTCAGATTATGACCAGACGGTTCACGCTGTACGCTTACTTTCATATTAGCGCTCCCTCAGATTGCCTACTCAAAGCGGACACTTTATTTGTAGGAGAGCAGAGTTACCTCTGGCAAGCTTGCTGTATGTATTGCGGGCATCTGTTTAAACTGGACGATGTCCGCTCATCGCTCAAAGCAGACCTTATGACCTCGATTTCTGGCAGATCCGAGCCAAGAGCAAAAATTGATATCCTCAATCGGCCTCATGCTTAAGGGGAACATCTCCCCCCTTTTTATGTAACCAGTTTACTGAAGATGTTCTTTCAGCCAGGTACACGCGCCTTCAATGTCATACGCTTTTTCCCCAAATCCTTTCGCAAGCAGAAACTCTGGTAAATATTCATCATATTTATCTAAGTACTTTTCTGGAACATTTACAGCAAGATCAAACGCTGAGGGCAAGCCTGACAGCAGCAGGCCTTTAAGGGCCTGTTGAACAGAAGTGATACTTGAGCCGTCAATTTCTATAACTCCAGCCAATGAATTAGCTTTAAAGCCACAACGTATGAGCAAGGCTGTAATCGTATTGACAACCTTATCTCCCATCCATGGGAGGATGTAACAGTATTGGCCGCTCGTAAGAAAATACTCATTTTGCAGGTTATAACTCTGGAAGTTACGACTGCCTTCCGCAAATAGGCTTCTGGCGGCAGAATCGGCATAATCTACTCTCTTGCTACCTATTGCTATGCGGTAATCACCTTCCCTATAGATAGCGAGCATTTCCTGACGAACGGCATCATGAACAGACATTCCCCCCCCACTAAATTGTGGTGGCTGACCGCCTTTGGTCGCCTCTACATAGATAACTTTTTTCTCTGTCTCGATCTCTGTCACTCTCCAGCGCCGCCCACCGAAGATGATGTGTTGATCTGGTAGCAGTGGGGAGTCCACAGGCACTGTTCCAAGGGTTCTGTTTCCGGTGACAATGCGGAACTCTTCTGGTGTGTTGAACACGGCATAAAACGTGTAATGGTTAGTCAGTTTCTCCCCCTCTGCCCCAACAACCATTTCTCCACTAGCGAGTTGAGTGAGCAGGCCACATGCCCCCATATGTTTAAGCAGGCTTTTGAAATCGCCTATATCCACATTACGGAACGGGCCTGTTTGACATAGCTGTGACCAGAGTTGATCGGCACGAACTCCGCCCCATTGCGCGGTAATTGCAAGAATCTGGTGTAGCAGCGTGGAGTAATGCATCTGCTGGGAATCGGCAGGCTCAAACCATTGTTTAGAGATCATCAATCTGATCATTGCCATCGACTGGACCAAATGCAGCCGTAGGTGGTCAACGATACTGCTAGTCACAGTGAGCTCATTTTCTGTAATTAGCATTCTTAGAACTGATGGGGAGTCGCGTCGCCCAGAACGTCCCATACGCTGACGCAGACTGGAAACAGTATGCGGAGGCGTAACTTGGATAACCGACTTAACCTTACCGATATCAATTCCCAACTCAAGCGTCATTGTACAAACAGCTGTTGTGGGCAAATTTCCTTTCTGAAGACGAGTTTCAAGCGCTTCCCGCAATTCCTTGGCAAGGGAACCATGGTGGGGAAAGAATTCATTGGGAACAATATGTTCCTCACACATGTCGCTCAGCGTTGCCGCAATGCTTTCAGTGCGCTTTCGGCTGTTTGCAAAGACCAAATGAGAATCGCCACGGCAAAGTCTAAAAATGTCAGCGCAAACGTCATGTTCAGCAGAACTCTGAAGTTCTTCCTCATTTTGGATCACTCGCTCCAGGTATCCTTTGACCTGTACCTGAAGAGTGGCCGTGCTATTACTATCTGTAACAGTTACGCAGGGGAGTCGTTTGTCCGGGCGCAACATTTCGGGCACTTTCTCCAGTTCCCCCAGCGTGGCACTCAATGCAACGCGGGGAATTGGATTTACCTGGCGACCTAGCACATGGTCAATTCTATTGAGCAGAGAAAGCAGCTGTACACCACGCTCTGAGCCAATAAAAGCATGAAACTCATCAATAACGATGTATGCGATTGAAGAAAACGCCTGTTTGAGCCAGCCCATTGAATTTATGAGCAAAGACTCAAGTGACTCAGGTGTAATCAGTAAAATGCCCACAGGGTTAGTCCGAGCCTTCTTCTTTATGCTTTGTGGTACATCCCCGTGCCAGGGAGTCACTGGCATTTCCAATGCATCTCCAAGGCTCTCAAGACGACGGTACTGATCGTTAATCAATGCCTTCAACGGGCTGATATAGACGATGCTAAATCCATTAGTGAGATCTGCAACTGCCGAACAGGCAGGAAGAAAAAAAGCCTCTGTTTTACCCGCTGCTGTGCCTGCACTGATTAGCACGTCTCGATCACGGGCTAAAATTGCCGGGATAGAACTCTCCTGCAAGGGCCTTAATGTTGACCACCCCTGCTTGTAAATCCACTTACGGACGCGGGGATCGAGACTATCATAGGCACTGCTCATAATTTGAAGTTCGCCAGTCCGTCATCGTCATCGCTTTCCTCTATAATGGCGTCATCCATTTCGCTGGGCCTGTCCTCTTCAATCGCCACACCCTCGATTAATGTTTGCCAGTTCATCGTTCTGTTTTGATCCAGCACGGCCAGCATGTCCAGGAAACCTTTTATGGTATTACGGGGGGTACGGAAGTAAGCGTCTCCAATGGTTTTACTACAGTGATGCAGAAATCCAGTCAGTGCCTCATCTGGAACCAGATAATTCTCTGGATCTCCGCCTGCATAAACATGACGAAGATTTCTCAGTAAAATATACAGTTCCTCAGGGGTGAGGCTGGCAAGATGCAAAGTGGGAGACGAGTAGTCAATCACTCCTGCTTTTTGCGCGAACCGATTTTCCGCCAGACGTGATTGGAGCGCCTCATAGCTGTAAAGACCTTTGCGTGGATCGAAAAGGAGCTCTGGCGTCCCCCCGAGGATAAAACCAATATTCTCGGCTGAACCTTGCAGGCAGTCATTCAGGATCCGCAAAATCTGTTCGTAGTTCGCTGTTCTTGCTTGCGTATTATTCAGTTTAAAGAGGTTCACCATTTCGTCGAGGCTGACCAAAAGACCGGCATAGCCTGCCTGGCGGACAAAAAGGCTCATCAGTTTCAAAGAGTCATAGAATGAAGCGTCTGAGATAATAGTCCGAACGTCGAGATCGTTACGGGCATCAGTTTTAGTGGTGTACTCTCCCCGCAACCAGCGAATAGCATTGGATTTTAGTGTTTCGTTATCCTGCTCATGCCCGCGCCAGAATGAATCAATGACCTTAGCAAAGTCATATCCGCCGACCATATCTGATAGTGCTGCCAAGCGTTTATGAATAACTGATGAAACCTCGGAGCCGTCCTTGTCAGCTTCCTTCCTTGCCTCCGTAACGAATCTTTCAACAACGCTAAGTAACGCATTACCATCCGGCTTGTTTCTGGTGGACATGTTTTTCATAAGCTCTGAGTAGAGATTACGAGCCTGACCTCCCGATGAGTGAATGCGTCTGTCAGGAGAAAGGTCTGCACTGACTGACACCAGCTTCTTCTCTAGCGCAATAGAGCGCACAACACTCAGAAAGAACGTTTTACCAGAACCATATTCACCGATGATAAGTCTGAAGCTTGCACCACCGTCAGCAATCCTCTCAATATCCTGGTGGAGAGCAGTGATTTCATTCACGCGGCCAACCTGGATATGCTGAATGCCTATCCTTGGCGTTACGCCTGACTTAAGTGACTGAATAATAGCGTCACGTTCTTTCACTCTTATACGTGTTACAGACATTCACTATCCCTCTAATTCTTTGGCAATTTCCAGGTCAACCCAGATATCATCATCGGCATCGTCCAGCACCGGAGCATCAACCACCGCATAGGACCAGTCATTGATCACCTCAAGCGCACCGCCGAGCATCAAATTCAAATTTCCGCACAATTCTGTCGCCTCTTTTCGGGACCACTGTTCTTTCTCCAGCAAACTGCGATAAAGCTGGCTATGTGCGGAGTCAAGCCCCCCCGCCTCCGTTGATGAGGCTGGAGCGCTTTCTGGCTCTTCCGGTTCTTCTTCGGTGAAAATTGTGTTCAGCAATTTACGAACATCATCCGTGGCAGATTCGTGGCGGGCAAGTACATTAGCATCCAGTGTGAACCCTGCTGCTGTCTGATCAGTTGGTACATACGAGACGAGATCATGTTCAGTTGCGGAATGCTGATGGATATTGCTCGAGACAGATGAGGGATCCAGCCCCAAACTTGAATAAATCTTCTCAAGCTGTTTGATTTCGGCAGGCGCTATCGTCCCATCCGAACAGGCAACACTAACGATAACCTTACCCACAGCAGCTTTTTCCGCGGCCCCCATCAACTCAATCCTGCTTTTCATTCCTGTCATATTGGCTGGGGTATGAAGTTGCCACGTTAAATACGCATGTAGAGAGCGTTTTTCATCATCGGTGAAGCCAGGATTGTTGTTGATGGCATTCTCAAGCACTTTCTGTTCAGCTTGATCAAGAGAATCGTCAATCAAGGCGACCATCGCCCCTAATCTAAGCGTCATTACAGCTGAGATAAATTCAGGAGAAGGTGAGAAGCGTCCACCTTCGGCGGCAGGGAATAGAACAAGTGTCCCATCAACATCCGCCTTCACATGGTGATAATACGGGTCAGGTGCCAGACCGTAACCCATCTTCAGAGCAAAGGCCTGCATCAAATCGGCCTCTTTTTTATTGATCTTATTGGGGCAACTGGCATTCATATGTGCCCAAAAGTCAGCAACTGAGACTAACCCCTCCTTGACGAGGATCGCCTCATCAGCCCAGCGTTTGAATGAGCTTAATATTTTTTCTGCGCTTTCATTAACGATCTCTGAAGGGAGCAACATAATTGCAGCCGTATCATTGACTGACGTACCTTTCCTACCAAGGTAGCGACTATAAGCATCAAGTTCATCCGTACATATGTCGGCAAGAGCCATAATTTTCTGGACAGGGCTCTTCAACGCACTTGGATCAGGCAGGTCGGGAACAGGGAGTCGAACACCTCGCAAACTAGGACTTGCTGGTGTGTAATCTAACCTTAGGCGCGTTTTATTCGCCTTAACGACCATCCCTTCACCATATTTGAGGGTGTAACGCCGTTTGAAAAGCGCAGCAAACTCTTTAGCACAGCGGCGAGCCGGGGTACGCAGCGAATACTCGGTGTGGTTTATTACCCAGTTCAACGCCAGTTCAGCTGATACAGGAACTCCTTCATGTACAGTTTTTGCCAGAGCCAGCTTAAATTGCATGCTGTTGCTGAAACCTGAATTGCTATCGAGCTCAGTGGCTAAGCCCATGTTCGGGCGCAGAATAGACATGGCTTCGAGTAACTGGGCCGAATATCCACGGAATGAGCGGTTCTCAATGAATACGGATCTTAACCGAGCGACTTCTTTGAACAGATTACGGAACTCAGCATCAGGGAATTTTGGGTCAGTGGAATCTATGAGCGCTTTTCTTTCCAGGCCGTAGAGGTAGATAAAAACATAGCCGATAGGACACGATGGATCAGACCTATCGCTGGCGAGCCAACTGACATACGCACCGCGTGCTTCTGGGGAAAGAGAGGAAAAACTGGGCCAGTATCCTAATGAACTGTCCTCGTAAAGATAAGAAGTAGGTTTTATCTTACATGTGTCATCAATTAATGATGCCTCATTTCCATCGTCATAATAGCCGCCTGATTCCTGACCGGAGGGCTTCATACGTTGCCCCACGTAAATGTGGCCACCGCTAATTGCTACACCAGCTACAGTTATCATCTCACCCGGAAGTACCCATCGAGCTAGTGCACCTGCCGACTTTGAGGTGTTCCGGTAATGATTGGTTGTCACCCGAAGTTCAACACCTCGGCCACCGCTCAATGTAAAAGTTGCAAGGTTATCGTCATCACTATCATCGTTTCGCACAACCGCCTCTTTTTTCTTGATGTCAGCGAGCCATTCTTTTGGTGGTGCTTTCACAGGGCTTGAAGCATAAGACTTTGGAGATTTACGTTTTTTCTTTCTAAAAAACAACAAGTAAATGACAAAAATTGCCGCCAAAAACTTCAATAACTCCATGATATATAACCTTAAAATCATTCTCCATTCACATTTGAAATGTGGTAGGGAATGCATGGCAAGTGGATTAATCTTAAAATAATACGTCTAAATCGCTAGGGTTAAAAGCAAATCGCAATTAAAATTAACCAATTGATTTAAATAACAAAAATCATTGAATAATTTACTTAACCAGAAGTGAATTTTTAAGGAGTAAAAAGCCTGCTGGGCCATTCGCCTAAGAATGATGTTGTACTAATGCTAGGTTAACATACGAGCAAATATACTGCGGATGCAGAACTGACCGCTGTATGATGACATTTACCTAGTCGTTGAGAATTTCGGTAACTATTGGAAAGCCGTTAGAGACTGTACATTCTCGGATTTTAAGAGTAGCTGGTTTAGTTTTGTGTAATAGCTGCGTCAGGTCAAACCTGATCTATGAGCAGATATAGCGAGGGGCCCCACGCTGATTTTTATCAACTAATTAAGCTATGAGCTGAGTTGTGCCGAAGTTAAGATATACTCATCACCTACGTTGATGAGCTGAAGAGCATCTCTGACGCCATTAATGCAGTTTATCCGGAGAGCGGATAAGTTCTGTATCATTCACATGGTGCGTAATAGCCTGCGGCTCGTATCTTAGAAGGACTACAAAGCATTAACCCATGACCTGGGCTACCAGCGGCAGAGGCTGTTTTACACGACGAATACCATTGCCAGATTGGACAGTGTGATCCGGCATACCATTAAAAAGTGCAAGGTACTCCCGACAGATTACTCATTAAAAAGTTGTATCGCTATCAACCCTGTCAGTATCGCTAAAAAGACGATGATGTTCAGGGGAGCTCGTATCGTCTTTTTATCAGCTCTATGCTCTTCTGCACAGCCACATCTGAGAAAAGGCAGTCACATTGAATCACGTACGCACTCTCAAGGTACCGGACTATCGATTTTGCGATACCCCGATACGTTTTTGTACTGCCTTCGCGAACGCCGCCTTCACTCTTTTGTCTTTGACTGACCATTCAGCCAACAACTTGCTCTGGCTTGCCTCCACCATTGCCGCGTCCCGTGAGTCGTTTTTATCCTGTGCGGAAGGCCATCCATGCTCCTCAATATAGGGCCTTAACGCTTTAATAATTGCATTGATGGCATCGGTTTTAGTTTCCCAGCCCTCAGGTTGCGCTTCCAGGTGTTTTATCACTTCGTCTTTAACGCCATCAAAACGTGTCGCTTTGACCTTTCCGCCATAAGCAGAATTGAGTTTATGCCGTTCCTTGATTCTTTTACCTGCTGCGGATTCACTGCGTTTCAGACCGCGATCCAACAACGCGATAGCCTTCAGCATTAATTGCACCGCATGATCTGGATCAGATTCGAGAGCCGATGTTCCCTGCTCCCAGTATTGTTCAGCCTCAGACATATCGTTCCTGATCCCCTTTATCATCCATTCTGAAAGACTGAAAATTTTCAGATAACGCCGCCATTTTTTCTCTCCGTGCTCATCAGCAAGTCGCCGCGCTAAATCTTCATCCTTCGTTTGTCTCCCTGTTTGTAGCACGATAACAATTTCAGTATCTTTATTCAGCCATTGCCTGGCGATATGTTTCTGTCTGACCCCGAGATGAAAACGTAACGCTTTCCTCTTTTTACGAAATACGATGAGTAACTCATCAGGGGTAAAATCCCTGTCTAAATCAGCCATGAAGTCCCTCTTTTCGAATGACAATTTCTATACTCCAGTAAATATCCTTGCCTGACACCTGGAACGACTCATTCTTGCCCTTAGCCAGACGCTTCCGGCACCATTCTCGAAAAAAAATATTCTGTCACCAACAAAAAACGGAAAAAAACCTAAAAAAAACCTCCTATCTCATTGTTATAAAATGCCTTTTTTGCTACAGCCACCAGGCGGGTGCCATTACCTGTTCCGGCACCATACAATTGCGTCCATATCGAAAGAACAGGGGGAATTAACAGATATGTCTGTACAAGGTATCAGGATACTGCGCATACGCGCCGTTGTTAACAAAACGGGCATCGCCCGCTCAACCATCTATGACTGGATCAACCCGAAGTCGCCGCGCCACGACCCGACCTTTCCGAAACAGCGCAGGCTGGGTATGCAGTCCGTCGGCTGGCTTGAGTCAGAGCTGGATGCATGGCTGCTGGAACGCCAGCAGGCATCATAAGCGATGAGATAGTATTGGTAAAAATTAAAGAAGGATACGCAGGTTATATAACAACATCTCTGATTTAAATATGTGCTCGCTGTGACATATTTTTGCCAGTTGCAAGAAAACTGAATGCGATTATTTATTGGGTAAGATTATTACTTTAAATAAATTTTGACGCTTGGCTATTTTATTATATTCACAACTAACCCGTTACTGAAAACAGTAACCAAGGAGAATATTACATGCAGAATATACTGCCACACACTGTCATTACGAAAATGCCGGAGCCTTATATTCCCGTACAAAACAGAACCCCGGAGGGTTACCCTGTCTGCGCGTTCCCGCCGGTGATGCGGGATGTCATTGATGCTCTTTATAACGAGACGGGTATCCCGGCGGAACTGATAGCGGGGGCCGTACTGGCAGCCTCTTCCCTCGCCTGTCAGGCTCATATTGAGGTGGTACCACCACACTCATCGGATCCGATGCACTGTGCACTGTATTTACTGACGTTGGCGGTCTCCGGTGAAGGTAAGACCAGTATCAGCAAAAAAGTGATGAAGCCTTTTTACCGGTTCGCTGAGCAAATGAAGCAGCAGCACGACGGTCTGATGAAGGCACACCTGCGTGCTGACAATATCTGGAAAATACACCAGAAAGCATTGACCAGTAATCTGTACACTGCCATCAAAAGCGGTTCTGAGGGGACGGAGGAAGAACGGCTGTTAGATGAACATGCAGAAACGCGGCAGCAGCCTCCGACCCGCCTGGCGATGCTTTATGACGACACCACCGCAAAGGCGCTCCTGGAAGGTTTGAGCCGGTATTCTGAAGCCGGGGTGCTCTCAGATGAGGCAATTACCTTTTTTAAAGGGTATCTGAAAAACAACCTCGGTTTACTGAATAAAGCCTGGGACGGGGAGACCTATGAATACCACCGCCCGGGCGGTGAGGAGTACGATATCAACGCCTGCCTGACCCTGGCATTAATGGTTCAGCCCCCGGTCTTTGAAAATTACCGCCGTAACCACGGTGAACTCAGCAAGGGAAGTGGTTTTCTGTCGCGGTTTCTTTATATCAATACCATCAGCACGCTGGGACGTCGCCGCACAAATACGGACCACGCTCATTCTGATGAAGCATTAAATGTGTTCCACAGTAAAATTAACCAGTTACTTGATAAGCAAAAGGCGCGTTTTTATAGTCACGATAAGCAGAAACAAACGCTCAGATTATCTGATGATGCGACCACTTACTGGGCAGATAAACAGTCAGAGCTCAGCCGTAAAACAGCCCCCGGACAGCAGATGGAGCATATCAGTGAAATTGCAGCCAAAGCGGGGGCGAATGCCCTCAGGGTTGCGGCCATTCTGACATATATGTATTCACCTGAGAGTTTATGTATTTCGCGGGGGGTCATCCAGGCCGCCTTCAAAATTGTGGAATGGCATCTTGAAGAAGCGGAAAGGCTGTTTTTCCCTTCTTCTGAACGGAATGCATTTATGGAGGACGTTTACGAGATGTTCAGGTGGCTTAAGGAGAAATTTCTCGATAATGAGGGATATCCACTCAGGAAAAATGAGGTAAACCGGAACGGCCCGAACCGGCTGCGTGACGCCAGTAAATCACAATCTGTTCTTGAGCAGTTAATCGCACTGGGTCTGATTTGTTTTATTCGTCCCGGCCGTCATTCTGCGGTGTATATTGCCATGCCCTCCCTGGAATGTCGCCACTCATGGTGTATTCCACCGGCATTCCTGGAGAACGGACATAATCCGATTATTGCATCGCCAGAGAATGTCACTGGCAGGTATGGTTTTGAATACTTTGACTTTAACAGGCTGGAATATTAATCGGGACACCTCACTACAGAGACCCGAATGGCCAGAGCGTAAACCGGTTAAATGTCTTCGAAAAACAGCCACAGAGGCAAAAACCCCGCGCCAGTCGCGACTGGTCGCAATCCGCGCGGGGTTTTCTCAGAATACAGTGCTAAAAAACAGATAATGACGACTGGTGGAAAGCTCTGTGGATATGAACCATTAACAGCCATCAAAACATGTAATTTAACACAATGTGTTTTGCTAGTGTATTTCTTACTCATTTGAGACAAATACATTAACATTTAATTAGTGTTGATTAATAAATATATTTAATGACATATAAAAATAGCATCATTGTTATTAACAACAAAAGCAAAGACATTATCACATTAAATAAGAGTTTAATTATGGCCGTATGTAAAAGAAATAACTGCATGGCACAGATCGGCCATTCACCCGCCGAACGGATATTACGGCTATGCCCGGTACATTATCAGGGCAGACAGTTAAATGCAGCCAGACGAACGGAAAGAGCAGCATTAATATGCCAGTATCCCGCCTGTGGTATCAGTATATCTGAAACCCGCAATCATTTTTATTGTTGTAAGGAACATCGGGATAAAGCCCGGAGGTTAATCGATGACGATGCTATTATAAGACTGGTTAAGCACTCTTACTGGCTCAATGTGGAAGCTATGCTAAAAAATAATTCCCTTGGACTGGGGAGTATCACCGGTCCGACGGATATTGCAGACCTCATTCGGTTATATCAGCGCAAAGCTGTCCACCAAAAAACATATAATATGCTGAACGGGCAAAGAGTTGCTGATACGACAAAACGGTTAATCCCCTGGCTGGATCTTGAGCTATGCCACATTTACCCTAACTCTAAGGGCGGTGCAAATATCGCCAGAAACATTATCATCGCACCTGCTGCTATAAACCGGATGATGAAGGATTTTATCCCCTGCTGTCAGTCAGGAGTGCTGAGTGGCATAAAAGCAATGGAAACACCTCAACCGGTTAAATCGACCTTACTGAAAGCGTTAACGGATAAATACGGTTCAGATGCTGTACAGGAAGCATTGTACGGAGTTAAGCATCTTGCCTTTGCTGATTTAAGTCTGTCACGCAGGCTATTTGACACTGATATTTACGCATTCCCTCCACTAACCCGTCTGTTAAAAGAGGAAGCCTTACGCCTGAATTTGATGTCACTATGGGAAACGCTGGTTTGTACCGAAGTCAGCGTCTGGCTTAATGCCGGGCCTGCGAATGAATTATTTGCCGTTGCCGCGTTTCATGCGTTGCTGAACGGCGACGCCGACCACCTGCTGGAGCAATGTTATCGTTTAGTCGATGAAATCAGGGTGAAGCACAAGCGGGGGTCTCAACAAATCTACGACGAATTTCAGCATATACTCAGCCAGTACATGGCAAAATATTTTCACATTGACACCAGCGACCACAGAGCCTGTAATCTCTTCTATAACCGCTTTTTTAGTGTTCCTCCTGTCACAGAGGACGGTGTCTGCGCCATACCGCCTCAGTGATGCATTTCCTCAGCCTGTGTTCAATAAAATCTCAGATATATATCACCCTTCCGAAGTGAAACCGGACCATCGATAAACTCGGGCGAGGTTTACGGTAAATATATTTACTGAACCACGATCAATTTTGTCGATCGGTTCGATCGAATTTCATCGTTATCCCCTTCTTTTTTGCAGCTATAAAATCCCAACGGGATGCTTATGACTGTCTGTATTCTACTAAAAAACATGCAGATACCCTTTCCGGGTAGCGTTTTACGAAAACCAGAGGTGCACAAAAATGAACAGAAAAATGATTCACCCTTTACTACTGACCTGTGCGCTGGTACCGGCAGTGGCAATGGCCTTCGGTAATCAAACCACCTGGACCCGGGGCTGGGGCCAGGGAGTATCAGAGTTTGTTATCAATGGGGAAAGTCAATCGCAACTGTCTCTGACCTGTGAGGATTACGGCTCGCAACCGGCCACGGTCATATTCACTGACGCCAGCGGGCATCAGGTCAGTATGGATGAAGATAAAAGCCTTCAGGTCAGTATCGACGGTGGAGCCCCCATCGACATCAGCGAATCTGGCAGTCGAGTGGGCGGTAATAACCTTGCGCTGGCCTGGGCTCAGCTACGTAATGGCAAACAGGTCTCAGTAACCGGAGACGGTGTTAAGGATGCCACATTCACGCTGGCTGGGGCAGCAAAGGTATTGCCGGTATTCGGGACTCACGGCTGCGTGGGTAAAGACGCACTCTAGCCTGCATCTGAATTTAATACCTGTTGATTACGTTATTTTTAAAAGGAACAGTTTATGAAATTTAAACACATGCTGGTGCCCGCACTGTTTGCACTGTCAGCCCTGGCGCTGGCAGAGCCAACGCCATCCATCAAAGTGGAGACCAGTAATCAGATTCACCCTGCCGGAACACGCTACGTCACTGTCGTGGTCACTGCACTGGATAACACCGTGAAAGTCGAAAATATTGACGTGAACCGGGGAAACTGTCGCATTGCCAACCAGAAATATCTGTACTCCAGCAATAAAGAAACTATTTTGCCTGCCACCCTGCGTTACGGGCAGTCCGTCAGCGTGAGTTTTTATAATAACTGCGTGGCTTCAGAAGTCGTCGTCACTACTGATAAGGGGGGATGGCGTTACACTTACCACTGAGTCCCCCGCCCCTGATTAACGTTTCCCAACCTAAAAAATGCCACATGACCAACGGGCTGCCGCTGCGCAGTCCAGAGTAAATCCTATGACTTTTCTGAAAATACTGGTGACCGCCCTGAGCCAGGCGCTGACCTGGTGCGGCGGACATCATGCCCGGCAGTATATTGAAATCCGCTTTCGTCAGGCAGGCTACGATGACAGCAGCATTGATACAGCCCGGGAAGCGGTCACGTTGCTGGTCACTGCACTTATCACCGCCCTGATGGCGCAGATATTGAAGATTCTGGATACGCTGTAGTCCCGCCCGACCTATCCGTTCATTGAGAACAACACATCCAGCCCCAGCCTCCTCACGGAGCAGGGGCTTTTGCTTTTATGCCATCAGAGTAATCAGATGAGGAATCAAGCATGCGATTAGCCAGCCGTTTTGGTCGGGTGAACCAGGTTCGCCGTGACCGTCCATTAACCCGCGAAGAACTGATGCAGCATGTCCCCAGCGTCTTCGGGGAAGACAAGCACGACTCCAGAAGCGAAAAGTACACCTATATACCCACAATCACCCTGCTGGAGAACCTTAAACGCGAAGGGTTCCAGCCATTCTTTGCCTGTCAGTCACGAGTGCGCGACCAGAGCCGACGGGAACATACAAAGCATATGCTGCGCCTGCGTCGTGCCGGTCAGATAAACGGCCAGCAGGTGCCGGAAATCATCATTCTGAATTCTCACGATGGCGCATCGAGTTTTCAGTTGCTGCCGGGGATATTCCGAAGTGTCTGCACCAATTCACTCGTCTGCGGGCAGTCGTTTGGCGAGATTCGTGTGCCACACAGGGGGGATGTTGTCGGGAAGGTGATTGAGGGGGCCTATGAGGTTCTCAGCGTCTTTGAGCGGGTGGAAGAGAAACGTGACGCCATGCAGTCCGTGCAACTCCCGTCACCCGCACAACATGTACTGGCTAAAGCGGCGCTCACATATCGTTTTGGGGAGGAGTACCAGCCAGTGACTGAATCGCAAATTCTTGCCCCCCGCCGCTGGCAGGACGAGAGCGATGACCTGTGGACCACTTACCAGCGCATTCAGGAAAACTTGCTGAAAGGCGGGCTAAGTGGCCGTACCGCGAAGGGGAAACGTACCCACACCCGCACAGTAAACGGCATTGATGGCGACGTTAAGTTAAACCGTGCGCTCTGGGTGATGGCGGAGAACATGCTGGATTTGTTGGGCCGGTAATCACCCGCGCCCCGCCACTGAAATCAATCCCCGGCCCGAGACCTCCATTCGACATCTCCATGCATAAGGAAAAATTAACATGACCGACATTATTAATATTAACGACAACCATCAGCGACCTCTGCAGGCTGGCGATAACGGTTCTGCACCTACTCTGACAGCCACGCCCGTACCGGACGAACAGCGTGTAGAATTCTGGCCGCAGCACTTTGGTAACATCCCGCAGTGGATAACCCTTGAACCGCAGGTCTTTGCGTGGATGGACCGGTTCTGCGCTGACTACAGCGGCGGTATCTGGAGTTTTTATTCTCTCAGCAACGGCGGGGCCTTCATGGTTCCGGAAACGGACAACGATGCCTTCTGGTCGCTGTTCAACACCATGAATGGCAACGCCGCAGACATGAGCGCCGAAGCCGCCGGGATTGCAGTCTGTCTTGTCGCTTACAGTCATCACGCTTGCCGCACGGAATGCGACGCCATGACGGAACATTACTGGCGTCTGCGTGACTATGCGCTGAACCACGCAGAATGCAGCGCCATCATGCGCATTATCGACTGAGCGTCCCGCCATGCCGTATGAACTGTCTCACCTGAATGCCCTGTGGGATGCGCAGGGGAAAACAACGGTCAGGGATGAGGACGGTGACGTTGTGACCGACGAGCCCTTCCTGCATTTCCCGACGGGTACCCCTCTCTTCCATATCTGGTCATGGTTTGAGTCCCTGCACGACGGGTTCGTCGTTGCCGTGAAACTGTACAACACATCCCCTCCCGACACGTCAACAGACAGGAAAAGCAAATGAATATCACCACTTGTCCTCCCGGCAGCGGGGAAATATCTCCCACTACACAGCGCACTATCAGACGTGCACTGACCCTGCTGGAACGCCAGTTACGCGAGCCCGGCGTTGCATTTACCTCCAGCCAGGCGGTCCGCGACTGGCTTCGTCTGCAGCTCGCCACGCTGGAGCGCGAAGTATTCATGGTGATCTTCCTCGATAACCAGCATCGTCTTATTGCTCATGAAACGCTCTTCACCGGCACCATCAACCATACACAGGTACATCCCCGTGAAGTGATAAAGGCAGCACTGAAATACAACGCGGCTGCCATTGTGCTTTCACACAATCATCCGTCAGGTTATGCGGAACCCGGCCATGCTGACCGACTTATCACTGACCATCTGAAACAGGCACTTAAACTCGTGGATATCTGCCTGCTGGACCACCTGGTCGTGGGAGGCATGGATATTGTCTCGTTTGCTGAGCGTGGCTGGCTTTAGGGAGAGAGTAACGATGAAAATCATCAGCAAACGTCAGGCAATGGCGATATACCGCCAGCATTCTGAATCCCGGCTGTTTCGCTTCTGTACCGGGAAATATAAGTGGTCCGGCAGTATCTGCCATTACCACGGCAGGGAAGTGCAGGATATCCGCGGTGTGCTGGCCGTGTTTGCTGAACGCCGACAGGACCGCAACGGTCCGTATGTGATCCTGCGCAGCGTTACCCTGAACTGACTCACCGTTAAGGAGTACTTACATGAAGAAAGCAACCCGTATAATCAACCATAACATCGCGGAACCCTGGTGGGGCCTCAGACGCAACATCACGCCGTGTTTGGGTGCCCGGCTGGTACAGGAGGGTAACCGCCTGCATTACCTTGCTGACCGCGCCAGCATTGCCGGGACATTTAATGACACAGATTTACGCCATCTGGACCAGGCATTTCCGGTACTGATGAAGCAGATGGAGCTTATGCTGGCCAGCAGCGAACTCACGCCCCACATTCAGCGCTGCATCACGCTCCACGCAAAAGGGCTGATATGTGAGGCTGATACGCTCGGCTCCTGTGGCTATTTGTATATCGTAATTTATCCGACATCTGCAATAACCGCATAAATCCCAAACGCTTTTCCTTAATCAAACCAGCCAACAAAGAGCGCAAACCATGCAAATACAATCCCTGCCCCCTCAAAGGGCGGCATCGTCACGTCTGTCATCAGTCGAAATCTGGCAAAAATTACTGGAGTATCTGCTGGAGCAACACTACGGCCTTACCCTCAACGACACGCCGTTTGGCAACGACAGTGTGATCCAGAAACACATTGATGCGGGAATCTCACTGTGTGACGCTGTAAATTTTATCGTGGAAAAGTACGACCTGGTGCGTACTGACCGTCACGGCTTCAGCGTGAAAGAGCAGTCTCCGTTTATCGGCAGCCTTGATATGCTCCGAGCCCGGAAGGCTACCGGGCTGATGACCCGCAAGGGATATAAAACCGTTACTGACATCACAGGTGGCAGATTCAGCGGAGGGAAATAATGACGTTAGCCCTGATCGTTGACGCCAACACCGTCAGCGATCAGCCCCTCAGGTACCAGTACAAAGACTGGCGCTTTTATCAGATCTCCATTAGTTGAAACAGATGTTCGCTCAGACAGCGCGTATGGCGGTAACACCTTAACGGAGATATCCGTCTGAGATAGAATAGGGTGTGGCAGGACGCCGCCAGAACATCAGGGGCCGTATCGTCTGTCAGGATGGGGCTTAATTCCGGGGCGTTCAGTAAAATGAACCATTTCTCCGGTAGCATGCCTTCCGCATTTCCTTTCGGAAAATAACCGCCCAGATACAGTAACACGGCCAGCAGGCGAAACTGTCGGGTGAGTACCGTTTCAGTGTCCCGGTAATGTGCGGCTATCCACAGGCATTCCCGCCGCATAAACCGTCGGGTCCGTCGGGTGAGGTCACCGCCTTTATCATACCAGTGTTCGACGATATCCCTTGCGGAGCGAATGGAGTCATCACCCGTTGTCGCAGTTTGCCACGACCGCGCCAGAAGCGTTGCGATATCCATGGATTAACGCCGCACCTGCGAAACGGCTGCGGGAGTATTGCGGACACCAGGCAGATAAATATTGCGGACCAGCTTCAGGAGGAAAAAGACATCGCTCAGGTTGCTCACGCCGGATACCAGATGGCGAAAGGCTATCCGCGCACGAAAACGCGCCCGGATCGCCAGCCGGTCATTCACCCTGCGCCGGTACAGGCCCAGAAAATGGCGGCTTTCCACCAGCGCATGCCCGACTAGCGCTCGTCTGACAGACCGGTACTGCGTCTGTGTACTGAGTGCCAGAATATCTGCAATCACGTCGCAATAGCTGAACGCGCGGATATCGTAATAATCCGGGCTGTGGGTAATTGACGCCGGGTTATTCACCCACAGGTAATCCTGTCTGTCAGAGAAATAAAATCGGCCATCTGCGGCGGCAAGCTGTATCGTCCAGAGAATGTCCTTGTGGCTTTTCCCTTCCTGGAATCGCAGGTCATGCTCACGAATATACGCTGAACGGATTATCTGCAGCCACAGATAATGCGGCCATTCCCTCTGGCTGACGCAATGGCGTATCCACTGCTGACCCGTCAGCGTCTGGCCGTAAGGCTGTCTGCGGTGAACGGGATGCCGCAGATGTCCGACGCTGTCTGTATGCCGGGCATTGAAAAAGACGACATCGGCCTGTGCTTCGCGTGCTGTGCGCAGCCGCTCCTGCAGAAAATCTGCCGCAACCCGGTCATCCGCATCCAGGAACACCACCCATTCGCCACGGTGAATCGCCAGTGCAGCATTACGGGCAGCATACACCCCCTGATTTTCCTGACGAATGAGAATAAGCCGTTCATCTGTAATGGCGCTGAGTACCGTCCATGTTTCGTCGGTAGAGCCATCATCCACAGCAATGATTTCAGTACTGAGCGTTGTTTCGCCAAGCAGTGTCTGGACCAGAACCCCGATGCTGTCAGCCGCATTGAAGGCAGGAATGATGACGCTGATATCGATGTTGATTTTCATTGAACAAATGGAATGTAAGCAGAGGGAAACTTCAGAGCTGTCACCCCATCAGGGGCAATAACCTGCCGGGTAAGAAACATTATCAGGCAGAGCGTTCAGGTGATTTTCGTGCTGGTGTGGACACCACCCGTTTTTCTCTGATTTCCTGGTTAACCACCATCAGACAGTCATCGCAGAATTCTTTATCAAGCCCGAAAAGCCGGTCCAGAACGCCTCTTTTCTTGTTACATCTGGCACATTTTTTCATTCCATCACCTGCTATCGCATTCCGGTGCCGTGCCCGCAGGACAAAAGAAGGCCGCCCGCCAGAAGACAGAAAATAAATTAATAAACAATACGTTAAATGAGTTTTTGGAAATTTATCACAGGCACTACCGGGCCGGATAATTCATTTTGCAGATCAATTTTTATAAATCGATCGGTTTAATCGATCATCTTTTTCACTCTGCGTTACACGCCATCCGTATTTCAGCTAACCGGCACGCCGGCAAGCTCCACCGAATCGCCAGGGAATGCGCTTCGAGCCTGACGGCTGGGGCTAATGGTGTCGTAACGTAAGATGGCATTGCAGGTTTTTGTCACGTAGATGCTTTGCGTATGCGTTAACGGTAAATCCGGAATATCACGAAACTTTTTTACGAAGCCATCTTGTTAAGCCACTGTCCAGAATGAGCCCGGCTAACTTATCGGGGCCGATTAACGTAATGCAGTCGGCTTTGATACTTTCGGATAAAGGCCCGCTGTGCCAGATAAAAAACATTCTTTTATAAGCAGTAGTTTCCCTGAAACGTTTTTCATACTCACTTAGGGCACCTGCATTCGCATGCGATTTTATCTGTACAAACGCTTTCTCACCGGTGGTAGGCAATTCAAGCTCAAGATCCAGCGTTTTTTGTGTTTTCCCGACAATGCTGGTGCGTCGCCACCCACTGGTTGAAAAAATAAGGTCAATCAGTAGTTCAAAATCCTGCCAAGTCAGCAATTGGCACAGATTTTTTATCGCGGTCAGATATGCCTCCTCAGCCTTTTTCGCCGCTGAAACGGCAGATAGATCTACGTCATTTATTTTACGAACAACATAATCATGTGCGCTTACGTTACATATCGTTCCCCGGTACCCCTGAACCTTTAAGAGGTCACCGCTCAGGTGATCCGTCGTTAGCTGCGCACCACCAATACTGGTGTTTTTCCACCCTTCAACCGTCTTTCGGAGTCGACTTCCATCCTCCAGGACCTCTACCTGGCCTGTGGGGCGACACCAGTAAAGAAACCCGCCCCAAAAGGTGATGAATACTGTCTCTGCTCCTGCCGTGTAGAAAGTTCTAATCTGCCTTACGTCACTGGTCGCGACGGCTTGCCGCCTATCACGGATGTTAAGCCAAATATCATGAACATCTTCCCATCGTTCCTCAACACAGAGACTGTTCGGGGTTTGATGATAACCAAACCGAAGTGTGCCATCCGACAGGCACTGCCGCTCCCATTCACCAGCCTCACCAAGCTTGATAAACTGAACTACTGTCGGGATGATTTTTTCCATAATGTTCCGGTGTGGTTAGGGTATCTACTGATATAAAACAGGAGATGTTCAGTTATTTCAACGCACAATGCGTCGTGAGAGGGTCTATGCAGACTACAACACTCTATGTTATCGGAAATGGCTTCGATCTCAGGCATTGCATCCCCTCAAGCCTGTGGCATTTTAAGGAATTCCTCCGGGCCACGGATTCGGATATCTACCGGGACGTTGAAGAATATCTACCCGTGGATGGTGACTGGTGTGATCTTGAAACTGCATTAGCAGGTCTTGATGCCGACGTGCTTATCAACAATCTTGGCCATTTCATGAGCTCTTACGGCAATGAGGTCTGGAGTGATGCTGGTCATCATGATTTTCAGTATGAGGTGGAGCAGGTAATAAAACGCCTTTCTAAGGGTCTGCGTTACCAATTCGGACTGTGGATCCGTCAGTTGCCGATACCCTCGTGTAAAAATGCACCTAACCGCTTGACTAAGCTGGATCCACAGGCAATTTTCCTGAGCTTTAATTACACCAATACACTTAGTCGTGTCTATGGAGTCGAACCGGAGCGTGTTCTTCACATCCACGGTTCTGCGGAGACGAGGGACGATGATTTGATTCTGGGGCATGCCTGGGAGCCGGGATCCCGCCCTTCTCTCAACGAAAGAGCCGATATTGCAGAGATTGATACCCGGCTCATGGAAGCGAACAGCATCATTGATGACTATTTCTTCGCGACTTTTAAGCCTTCACAGAAGCTTATTGCTAAACACCAGTTTATTTTTGAGGAGTTGAGCGAGGTTAAGCAGGTGGTGATTTTAGGCCATTCTCTGTCTGAAGTTGATGCGGCTTATTTCCAGGCTCTTTTTCTGCAGAAATCCGTTGCAGCGGCACAATGGGTGATAGCGTGTCGCAGTGAAGAGGAGTGGGATGAGAAATCCCGTAATCTTGAACTAATGGAGATCAGACCAGCTTCTGTCAGAAAAGCGCTATGGGATAAGCTGTAATTGTGTCCAGTATCAGATAGGTTCGATGGTATACCCATCTGCAGCCCGGGTCAGAGAGTGGCGGTCTCCTTTCAGAGACAACTGAACGGCAGCTTAGAGCGAAAAGCGGACGCTGGTGTTATTTAAATAAATTCGACTTCTGTGCTTGTGCACTAATCCAGGGAAGAGAAATATTGCGTCGGTGATTTACCCAGCGCTTTTCTGAACATCGTAATAAACGCACTTACCGAATCATACCCTAGAGTTCCGGCTACGCGCTGCACGGGCTGACCTTCAGACAGATGGCTTAGTGCAATCATCAAATGCAGCTGCTGACGCCAGCGGCCAAAGCTCATTCCTGTCGCCTCTTTTATCAGCCTGGCCAGAGATCGCTCGCTGATGGTCAGATGAGCAGCCCATTGCTTTAACGTTCGCCGGTCATCTGGCTCATTAAAGAGTGCCTCAGCCATAATCCGGATTTTAGGATGATCTGATACAGGAAGATGGAGTGCTTCGACCGGCACATCCGGAATATGCTCCAGCAGCACCGCTGCAAGCCTGGCGGTTTTACTGTCAGGAGAATAAGTATGTTCCTGCTCTGCAAGATACAGAACAAGCTCGCGGACCAGAGGTGTAACCGCTATGGTACAGCAAATTTCCGGCATCGCTGCTGCGCCGGGCTCGATGAATAAAAAGCACGTATCTGCATTCTTCGTGATCCGGCAACGGTGCGGGATCTCTCCCGGAACCCAGACGGCATGCCCCGGTGGAACAAGCCACAGCGCATCGTCAACCTCACAGCGCACTGCACCGCGCATAGAGAGAATAAGTTGCCCCTTGCGATGAGCGTGCGGACGCTGCCCGGCATACTCGCCTGACGATGATACATGCAGGGCGATAGCGGCCTGACTGAAATCATCGGCATTAAACTCTTCCGGTGAGGTCACCGGTTTTTTATTAACTGGCATGATTTAGCTATATGTTGTCAGATTATCTATATTCTGTAACTCATGCGTCCTTTAAAGTCTTTCTTTTTTTCAGAGAAAGCAAAACTTATGTCCCACACGACGAACAAGTGGTCTTCAATCATACTTGTGATCGGCATTCTTTTTATTGCCATTAACCTGCGTGTTCCTTTTACCGCTATCGCACCCGTTTTAGAGTCCATTCGCCATGATTTTGGGCTGAGTATCACAGCCGTTGGGTTGCTTAACTCGCTGCCTTTACTGGCCTTTGCCGCCTTTTCTCCACTGAGCGCATCGATTTCCCGCAAGTATGGCCTGGAACGCACCCTTTTTGGTGCCCTGGTCGTGATTTCAGCGGGGATTGTGCTTCGCTCAACAGACAGCGTCTGGGCGCTTTATGGCGGAACAGTATTAATTGGTATCGGGATTGCCCTGGGCAATGTCCTGCTGCCTGGCCTGATTAAACGTGACTTTTCCGGAAACGTGGCTTCCGTGACGGGAGCATATTCCATCACCATGGGCACCGCTGGCGCCATCGGCTCTACCATTGTCATTCCTCTGACGCAGAGCTGGGGCTGGAACATCGCGTTAGCCATGTTGGTTATTGCACCGCTCTTTGCGATGCTTTTATGGTTGCCGCAGTTGAAGAAAAAGCATCAATTGCCAGTAGCAGGTGAGAAAAAAGCAGCGACCGTTGCGGTCTGGCGCTCGTCTCTGGCGTGGCAGGTCACCATGTTTATGGGCTTGAATGCGATGCCCTTTTATGTTGCGGTCGGCTGGCTGCCAGTCATTCTGACAGGCAGTGGGCTATCCTCAGCTCAGGCTGGTGAGGTACATGGCATCCTTCAGCTCACCACCGCTATTCCCGGCTTAATTCTGGCAGCCACGCTGCGTCGTCTTAACGATCAGAAATTAGCCGCTGCTGGTGTCAGCCTTTTAACCGCAGTATCCTTTATTGGCATCCTTTATTTGCCAAATCTGGCGATGCTGTGGGCTGCACTCCTCGGCTTCGGCTCGGGTGCCAGCATGATGCTGGGTCTGACCTTCATCGGGTTGCGCACTACAAACGCGGGTGATGCTGCCGCGCTGTCAGGCATGGCGCAGAGTATCGGTTATCTGATGGCGGCGATGGGACCGCTATTGCTGGGTAAAGTACAGGAGTTGTCCGGAGGCTGGACCGTACCATTACTGATGACCACAGCAATCTCAGTTGCAGGAGCCTGCACCGGAATGGCTGCCGGACGAGATGTACACCTGGAACCTGTACAGCAGCCGGGCTGAATGGGCTTACACTGGAGGGTACCAGCTGAACTTCTAAAGCGGATGCTTTCCATTGAGGTTCTGAAGCGTCTTAATAGTACCGGAGCCATCTGTACTATCCCGATGAGCGGACTTTTCGGTGAAAAGGCCGTTCAGGGCGAGCGTAACATTCAGCGGCCGCCCTGAAACTCAGGGCGGCCGCGGTCAGTAATAATATAATAAGAAAGCCTCAGGATTGTTTGGCAACGATGAATCGCTTTTCATCACCCATAAAGGCTTTTTCACTGGCGGGTGAAAGGATAGCACCGAAATTCATGTGCGCGGAGTTTCAATGATGGAGGAACATTCCACTCAGTGCGAATATCTTCATCGATCAGAGGATTATAATGCTGCAGGTTGGCACCAATTCCTTTTTCAACCAGCGCCAGCCAGACCGCATACTGAGCGATAGCTGTGCTGTGCCGGGAAATTGTCCGCATAGGCCGCAAACTGCTCCTGTTGTGACTTGACAACATACTGATCCTCGAAAAAAGTATTGAGCCGGCAGCCGCTGCAAACCCGTCTATTTTATCTGAGGTGCCGGAGAAACGTTCTAAAGGAACTTGAAAGCAGGAATCTTGTTACGCGCACTGTCTTTCGAGAAGTACCGCCCAAAGTCGAAAATGCACTCGCGGAACTGGGAACGTCCCTCATGCAGCGAATGAACTCAACCGGTGGGTAGAACAAAACTGTCACTTTCTGATTAAAGACACTGATCCTTCCCTGTGACATGCCATTGTTCATTGATGAGTGCTACGGGCTAACAGGAGCATATAAGAATGCAGGGTGCGGGCGCCGAAAAGCGGCGTCCCCTGCTGGCTCAGAGGCGACATCGCCTGCTGGCCATGAGGGAACAGAAAGGCATGTTAACAACCAGCCCCTGCATTTTACTGTATCAGTACAAGCAGTACTCGCGTATTAGTCTTTGCCCGGACCATGGTCAAACCGGGTTCCTTTGCCAATGGCATAAAACTGTCCCCCGGCGACATAATGTATGGTTCGTAATTCGTCAGGTGCTTCATCAAATATCCAGTGCCCATTGCGAAAAACCCGATCGTCACTCCACGCGCCGGCAATTTCTCCCATAAACAGATTATGTTCCAGCTCATATGCCGCGTTAGGTATCACATTACATACAAGCCAGCCAGCACAGCCCTCTACCAGCGGAACATCGAATTCTTTCAGGTAGAACATCGGTATTTTATGATTCTTGTCAGGCCTGTCACGGTAGCTGTGTTCACCTGCGTACAAAACGGTTTCCATCTGGCTGACTACAGGTATCTGTACGGCAAACAGACCACTTTCTTCCACCAATCGACGGGTGTAAGCCTGCGGACTGATATACGCCATGACTTTATTGATTCCTACCAGACTCACCCATGCGGCGGCCATCACATTGGCATTACCATTATGCTTAGCGGAAATCATTGTAGTAGGGCCGACCTGCAATAATCGGTATGCTTTATTCAGTTCAACTGGCTGTAAAGACACAGGATTTCTCCTTCCCATTGATAAAAAATGTGCCGTTAACGGCAACGGCACATTTGAGGGCGTGTTAAAACACTGATGGTCGCCCGAAGGTAATCAGGCTAATACCGTTTTATATTGTTCGACCTGAGCTGCGATTTCTTCGTCAGTTATCGTCGCGCTTCCGCCTGTAATAAACGGCTTGATGTAGTTCATACCCAGATACCCGGAGATGGTTTCAAAAGACAGCAGGTACTCGCCTACCGTATGTCCGGCAGCGCCATCAGGCTGATAGGCAGACTCTGCACCACCAAGCGAAACGGCCAGCATGAGTTGCTTGTCGCGCAGCGCCTGTGTTTCTCCACCATGTGACCAGCCGTACGTCAGTACATCGTCAAGCCACTGTTTAAGAAGTGGCGGCGTGCTGTACCACTGCATAGGAAACTGCAGCACGATACGATCCGTCTTTTCCAGTGCAGCCTGTTCAGCGGCCACGTCGATTTTGCCATCCGGATACTGGTCATACAGATAACGCACTTCAACGTCGGTCAGTGATGCTGCACCTTTTGCCAGGGCTGAGTTTACCCGTGACTGATTAATGTTGGGGTGGGTAACAAATACAGTTGTTTTCATGTCGATCTCTTATTTTTCAGAAGAATGTTTCGTCAATTTCAAGCCGGGATAAAGCTTCATTGATATCATTTAATTCAGCGTCACTGAGCTGAACGTTTGCGGCGTGAAAATTCTCTTCGAGCCGGTGTAATTTCGTTGTTCCCGGGATCGGTACGATGTAAGGCTTCTGAGCCAGCTCCCAGGCAAGAACAATCTGTGCTGAAGTTGCGTTGTTTCTTTCCGCGATTTGAGCAATCAAATCCAGTAGCGCCTGGTTATTTACCATTACTTCAGGTTTGAAGCGCCCCATCATGCCCCGGTAATCGCCTTCCCCGTAAGTTGTATCAGCGGTAACCTGACCACTCAGGAATCCATTACCCAGCGGGCTGTAGGCCATAAAGCCAATATCAAGTTCATCGCAGACTTTGAACAAATCCTGCTCAGGTTTACGCCACATCATTGAATACTGGTCTTCGACTGCGGTGACCGGGCAGATCGCATGAGCCCGGCGAATATAAGATACGGGCGCATTGGATAAGCCCCAGTACTTAATTTTCCCCTCCCCGATCAGCTCTTTCATTAATCCCGCCACCACTTCCGGCTCAACTTTTGGGTCGACACGATGCTGATAAAACAGGTCGATATGGTCGGTTTGCAGGCGACTGAGTGAACCTTCCAGTTGCTCTCTGACAGACGCCGGACGGCTGTCTAATACCGGCACCAGCTGTCCATCAATGTTTTCCATTCCGGTCACGCCGAATTTGGTCGCGATGATAACGTTGTCCCTGTGTTTGCTGAGCGCAACACCCAGCAGTTCTTCGTTTTCAAATCCGTAAATGGGGGCAGTGTCGAAAAGGTTGCAGCCCAGTTCTACAGCCTTGTCTATCAGCTCTGTTCGCTCACGGATTTCAACTGAATAGCCATAGCCATGGTCCATGCCCATGCACCCCAGTCCCATTTCCGAGACATGAAGCCCCTGGCTACCTAACCTTCTCATTTTCATGATTATTTAACCCTTTTTTAAAGCATTTCTGATTCTGAGACGTACAGTATACGGCTGGATTTGTTGCTGAAAAATTGTTAATTTAGAAAGTCAGAATTGCTAAAACCACAATAATGATGAATAAACTTGATGCGCTGAAATTTTTTGTTGCCGCTGCAGAAACGATGAACTTTCGTGAAGCAGCAGTCAGACTGGCCATTTCCCCTTCAGTGGTGACGCGGACTATTGCCGAGCTGGAAAATCAGCTCGGCGAGCCACTTTTTAAGCGGAATACCCGATCAATTGTGCTGACCAGCTTTGGTGAGCTTTTTCTGCCGAAGGCTATGCGGCTGCTTGAAGACTCAGAGGCCCTTTTTCAGACGGCCCGAGATGACAATGACATGAAGGGAGTTGTGAGGATCACGTTATTCCGGTTTCCCGGTCACGAGCAGGTGTTATATGAGCTTCTTACCTCCCTCGATCCTTATCCTGAGCTGTTTATAGACTGGCGGTTAGACATGATGAAGCTGGATACTGTTCAGAACCGCATTGACATGGGGATCCGTATAGAGCGGGAGCCAAACCCGAATTTTATCGTCAGGCCCATTACGCTGGTTCATCACGCACTGATGACATCACCCGGGCTCATTGAGAAGCTGGGCGCGCCGGAAAATTTCGAAGATCTGCGCCAGCGCTATCCTTTCAGTGGCCTGCTAAATCCTGAAACCGGAAAAGTATTCGAATATATGCTCGATGGCGTTGATACTTTTGTACCGCGCCACCTGGAGTTTTTTACCACCGACTCCCAGTCGGAGATCCAGGCTGCGTTAGCCGGTAAAGCTGTCATTCAGTCGAGTAATCTGGCCTGCAGGAAATACCTTGAAGACGGCAGGCTGGTCAATGTCCTGCCCGAACTGAAACTGGAAACCTGGCAGCTTTATCTTTACCGGCCCTACCAGACCCTGGTACCGCAGCGCATCAGGACCGTTTTTCACATCCTTGAAAGTATTTTACTCAGACACTTCAGTTGAAAGCGGGCCCGGATTTGGCTGGCGCTCTTAGCCGGCGTCCTCCATAAAACGGAGATGTGAATTTTTGAGTACAATCTTTCTGCGGGAAGTCGCTGCTCCGGGATGCTCTTACCCGCAGAAACAAAGTCTGCCGTTCTTTCAGGGGGCCTGAATACTGGCGACTTTTAATGTGCAACGGGGAGCTGTGACAGGCGTATCAACTGAATATTTCACCTATCCAGTCTGCAAATGCACGTACAGCAGGGGAAAGAAAACGTTGATGAGGGTAAAGTAGCGTGACAGGAACAGACGGCGGCTGCCAGTCGGCCAGAACTTCAACCAGCGTTCCTTTCTCCATGTGTTCTGCTACAACATTTTCAGCAAGCTGCGCCAGTCCGAACCCTTCAAGGCACATTTTTATATAGAGTCCCGTCTCGTTGACGGCTGCCTGCCCCCTAACGGATACGGACAGCATTTCTGTTCCCTTTACAAAACGCAATTCGTCTGTACGCCGGTTTTGTCCGGAAAAATAATGAATAGCCCGGTGATGAGATAAATCTTCAGGTGACTGCGGAATACCGTACTCCCTGAGATAGTCGGGAGAGGCGCAGGTTATCCAGCGAAATTCCCCGAGCGGACGGGCTACAAGCGTGGAGTTAATTAACTCTCCGGTTCTGATCACGCAGTCTACACCCTCCTGAACCAGGTCAACCTGCCGGTCGCTGACGCCGATCATCAGGTAAATGTCAGGATAACGGCTGTAGAACTCTTTCAGGTTTGGCATGACGATGAAGTGCGCTATACCGCCGGGCATATCAACGCGTAAACGGCCACGGGGGCGCCTGTTCAAATCGGCCAGACTCGCTTCCGTATGTTCAACTAAGGCCAGGATTTCCCGGCACTGCGCCAGATACTGCAGACCTTCCGGAGTAAGGCTGACACGTCTTGTGGTCCGGTTCAGCAGACGCACCTGCAGATATTTCTCCAGGTTTTTGATGGTGCTGGTAACAGTAGAAGAAGGCAGGGAAAGTGTTTCCGCGGCCCGGACAAAGCTTCCGGCCTCAGCCACCCTTATAAAAACCTGCATAGCCTGAATACGATCCACCTGACTGCACTCCTGAATAGCATGTAACGGTGATAATACTCATTATTCGTAAATTGTGAATGATGAAAACAAGTTAGTCATCTTTTTCAGTTTAAACAGGAGGCGTATTGTTTCCCTTCTGAACCTGAAAGAGACGCTTCAAATGACCGATTACATCAGAAATATTGTTAATAATCATACGGATAATGCGCCGGTAACGCTGATCCGCGGTGCAACCATACTGAGTATGGATGAGAATGTTGGTAACCATGAACGTGGCGATATTCTTGTCACAGGTTCAACCATCACCGCAATCGGCAAGGACCTGAACGCCGAGGGTGCTCACGTCATTGATGCAACAAATATGATTGCCATGCCGGGAATGGTCGATTCTCATCGTCATGCCTGGGAAGGTCAGCTACGCCGTATTAACCCCAATGCCACCTGTCTGGACGATTACAGCAACGCCACGCACTTCTCGTTTGCGAAATACTACCGGCCAGCAGATATCTATGTCGGTAATCTCCTGACGGCGCTGGGCGCGATTGATGCGGGTATCACTACCATGATTGATAACTCGCACAACAGCCGTACCGCAGCGCATTCAGACGCCGCCGTTGAAGCCCTGCTTGATGCCGGTATTCGCGCTATTCATGCGTCCGGTGCGCCGGTAGCAGGCGAATGGGATAAAGCGCACTGGCCTGGCAACTGGCAGCGTCTGCAGGAAAAATATTTCAGGGATAATCCTGATAGTCTTGTGACGCTCGGCGTCATGGCCCAGCTGGAGCCGGAATTGTGGGCCGAGGCCCGCAGGCTGGGACTGCCGATCGTGACCGAATTCTTTGGTGCTGAGATGGCCTCCGAGCTTGAATCGCTGCATCAGCAGGGCCTGTTGGGTCCGGACAATATCTTTAACCATTGTACCGCGCTGCCTGATGAGGGCTGGGAAATCCTGCGTGAAGCCGGCGTGCGGGTAAACGTCTGCCCGCGCTCAGATTCGCACTACGGTATTGAAAGCGGGATGTTTGCCATCGAGGCTGCGCTGCGTCATGGCATCAATCCTGGCCTGAGCGTGGATAACGAAACGTCTTACAGCACCGACATGTTTATGGAAATGCGCGTGGCGTTTTATCTGCAGCGCGTAATGGGCATGCATAAGCAGCACTGCTGTGAATCAGATCATTCATTGACAACGATCCCGGCAGCGCAGCTGCTTAAATCGGCAACGGTCGATGGTGCGTTTTGTGCTGGTCTGCAGGATAAAATAGGCAGCCTGACGCCGGGCAAACAGGCTGATCTGATCCTGATTAACGCGGCTGACCTCAACCTTTACCCGAACGGAAATGCATTCGGAACGGTGGTACATGCAGCTGAACGCAGCAATATCGATACCGTGATGATCGGCGGGCGCATCGTCAAGCAGAACGGCAAAGTGCTGGGTGTGGACAGTGAGCGCCTTCGCGCCGCCATTGATGAATCACGCGAGCACCTATTTGCGGCAGCCGGGTATGAGCCGGACATCTTTGCGGAGAAATTCCTGCCGCTGGTACAGGCAAACTGACAGGAAATAACAGCATGAGCGCGATTTATTACGTAATAGCTTTTGCAGCGGGTCTTGGTATTACCCTGCAGACGACCCTGAACAGTCAGCTCGCAAAAGGACTCGGAGGGGATCCGGTCACCGCCGCGTTCTTTTCCTTTACGGCCGGGGCGTTGAGCCTCGGGATTTACTCGCTGCTACGTGGAGGGTTATTTAGCTCTCTCGCTGCTATTCCTTCGCAGCCTGCGTGGAGTATGGCGGGCGGCCTGATCGGTGCCTGTGCGTTGTTCAGCTACGTGGTGCTGGCACCGAAAATCGGTTTTTCAGCTCTGCTAGGGCTGGCAATCGTTGGGCAATTACTCTCGTCGCAAATGATTGACCATTTCGGTCTGCTGGGTGCTGTTAGGCGACCGGTTTCGCTGCTCAAACTGGGGGGCATGCTGGTCATGCTGGCAGGTCTCGCCATCATGCTTTTTGGTGACAAACTTTCAGCGCGTTTTTTGCCCTGACAGGGTGGGAATTACTCCTTACGGCGCTCTGCCATAGTGCAGATGGCCGTAAGTTTTTGGTCAGGCGATGCGAAACTTTTATATGCGGGAGAAATAACATGTTTTCAGTGGCTGCTGATGCCAGAAATTTGCTGGGAGAGTGCCCAATCTGGTGCGAGAGGACACGCAGGATTTACTGGACTGACATTGAAGGCAGCGAACTGCTTGCCCTTGAAGAAGACACCAGTGTTGTGATGCGCTGGTCCCTGCCGGAGCGCCTCGGTTCGTTTGCACTTACTGAAAATCCTGACGTTTTACTGATGGGGCTGGCATCCAGATTCGCCTTCTGCGATCTGAATACAGGTACCTTTATGCCGATAGTGGCGTCACCAGGAGGACCGGGAACACGGACAGGGGATGGTCGGTGCGACCGTGAGGGTAATTTCGTCTTCGGGACCATGGATGACGGGTACCCCGCGAAAGTCATAGGAAGATTTCACAGGCTAAATGCAGCGACACTCAGCATTGAGACTCTACCCCTGCCTGAGGTGGCCATCCCGAACAGCATCTGCTTCAGTTCGGACGGCAGCACGATGTATTACTGTGACTCGATGCAGGGCCGTATAATGTGCTGTGATTACCCCTCTATGAATAACCAGCGCGTGTTCACTGTAACAGAAGGAAAGGGGGCGCCTGACGGCTCCTGCGTGGACGCAATGGGCTATATCTGGAATGCCGAATGGGGAGGAAGCCGTGTTGTACGTTATCGTCCGGACGGAACGACGGACCGTATACTGCCCTCTCCAGGAATTCAGAGCACTTGTCCGACACTCGCGGGAGAAGCATTCACAACGCTGTATTGTACCAGTGCCAGCGTGGGTCTTTCTGTGCCGTCAAGGCATGATGGAGCGCTGCTGAGAGCGAAATCAGCCGTATTCCCCGGTTTACCGGAGAGCCGGTTTTCAGCGCACACAGCATAACCGCTTTGCTATCAGTGCCAACAGGGGGAACAGAGTCTTTCTCATCACCGTATTCGGATAGGCAGGAGAAAGACTCTGGTATTTATTACAGCAGCTTAAATACGTTTATAGCGAGCTGCCCGGGGTCAGGTTTGCATTAATCCAGGCTGCCACATCGGTGACCCGAATGTTATGGCGTTCATTGAATGTCTGCTTTTTATCCCATGCAACTCCCCGCCCCTGCGCAAAAACGGCACGATACTTAGACATCATGTCTTGTGGGTTGAGCGCCAGTTTATCCATCAGATATTGTTCGCTCCATACCGTGCAGTCGAAAGGGCGGCCAAGCGTTGATTGCAGCTTATCTGCAACCTCTGCGTAGGTCAGTGTATCACCGGCGATATACACAATTTCATTACGGATGCGAGGAGTTGTAAATACGATCGCTGCCGTCAGCATCCCGATATCATCAGGTGTTGTCAGCGTCATGGTGTTGTCAATGCTGCCGAGTGCGTGAACAGTATCGTTCTGCAGATCGACCACACCGAAGTCTGGTTCGAACAAATAGCTCATGAAGATGCCGGTCGAAATGATGACCCACTCAGTTTCATGCTGGCTGCGTAGTAAATCACGCACGTCAATCTGCGCGTCGAAGATGTCTTGTGGGCTGCCGCGTCCGATGGCATCAAAATCGGCACCAAACTGCCATGGAAAATAGCGTGGAATCCGCGCCTGCAGGGCCGCCTGCGCCAGTTTCATTGGTGTATTTATTCCGGCCGCGTACCCCGTGCAGCCAACGACTGTGTCAAATTGCGCAAAGAGGCTGGCCAAATCGTCGACAGAACTCATGACGAGATCGCCCGTGACTATATTAATACCGAGGTTTCTGATTTCCGTGATAACTATTTTTTTTACAGGTTCATCTGACGTTACGGTACTTTCGCGCAGCAGTACGCTGATTTTCGTTCCCTTCACATCTTTTGCCCGAAGGGCAAGATTTCGCAGAACGGGGAGGCCCAGCTCACCGGCACCGAGCACGAGGATTTTCTCAGACGTAGCGTTAAGATCAGTTTTGTTCATAATCTGGCCTTACATGAATTGTTGCGCCACTCTAGCAATTCATAACAGGCTAAAAAAGAAGGTACACGTATGATACCGGGAATCTGTGAAATGGATCGGGACGAAATTCTTCAGTATTCGCAGGCTGTTTGTAAGGGTCTGAAAGACGATGATGATGGCTTGCGGCGGGAGGTACTGGCTCATGCAGGCAGTCGATGGTCACTGGGTATCGTCAACACGCTTGGCGTTTATGGCAGACTACGTCACGCCGAAATTGGCAGGCGTATGCACGGAGTGACTCAGCGCATGCTGACACGTACATTACGACAGCTTGAGCGCGACGGACTGGTTATTCGCCATGATTTCAGTGAAATCCCGCCACGAGTCGAATACGAGCTGTCCGATACAGGTATGGAGTTACTTGTGCGAATGATCCCGCTGTGGACCTGGATTGTCGATAATGCTGATCGCTTTCGTGAAGACCGGTTGAGATATGAAAAAAATAACAATAACCCAAGGGCGTAACTGGCTATGAATATAAATATCAATTTTTGTGATTTGTAGATAATACAAGTGTTTGAATTGATGAGCCTTCCGATATGTATGTATACAGTAGTCATCCGGAGACAGAACCGATTTCACCAAGCTTGGTCGGGATGGTGTAATTACAGAGGATTATATTTTACGTATGCCTGACATCAATGTTAGTCTGTACATATTTCAAATGGGTGTTAAAGCGAATTTTATTTTTTGCTACCATTAATTCGGCCTTGAGAATTATCTGACAGGATGGCCTACCCTTTCAGAATTATAGGTGGGCTGGTGAAACAATATTTAAAAACTGGTGTTTTTTTATGATTTCTAAAGAAAATAATGAAATATCTTCTAATTATCATGATCTTCCTGGTTATGTTCATGGGGCAAAAATTATCCAAGTCGCCTTGACTAAAACCCCTATAGATAATATTAGTGATGTGGTTTATGAGACAGTAAAAAAAACTCGTTCTGTCAGACAATTGCATATGTCTTTTCTTGTTCCTCGTACCAACATTTTGAAACCAGGTATCATTTATTTTCCTGGGGGAGGGTTTATGACCGCTGAACACAACAAATTTGTGGAAATGCGCATGGCTTTAGCGGAGGCTGGCTTTGTTGTTGCAGCGGCAGAATACAGGACAATTCCTGATACTTTCCCTGCGCCAGTGATAGATGCTAAAGCAGCAGTAAGATACCTTCGTCAACATGCCCATGATTATGGAATTGACCCCTCACGAATTGGTGTAATTGGCGATTCTGCTGGAGGCTGGCTGGCGCAGATGCTTGGTACCACTAATGGCGATAAGTCATTCGATCACGGCGATTTTCTCAGCCAGTCCGCTGATGTGCAGGCTGTCGCTACGCTTTACGGAATATCAGATCTGCGTAACATAGGTGACGGTTTTCCGGATCTCCGACAAAAAGTGCATCAGTCTCCTGCAGTCACGGAGTCACTGCTAATTAATGGTGTGGCTTTCAAGAATTTTGCAGGTGCCTCAATCAGTTCTGTACCTGAAAAAGCGATAAATGCAAGCCCCATAGGGCGTCTCAAGGGATGTAAACCTCCGTTCCTAATAATGCATGGAAGTAAGGATACATTAGTATCACCTAAACAGAGCGCAACGCTTTACAAAGCCCTTTTGGAATCGGGAAACAAAGCGGACTACGTCCTTATCGAAGGCGCAGAACACGGTGATGATCACTGGTATCAACCCGTTGTCATAAATAGGGTTGTTGACTGGTTCCGCGTGCATCTTTGTCCTGAAAATATATGACGACTGACGCTTTGCTGAATCACTCAGACTGTTTGGTAGCAACGTCCGCTTTTGGCACATAGCGGCCAGCGTTGGGGTGGGCTGGTCCAGTCCACTCTAAGCGAGGAGAGGAAATCACAGCCGTTGTCACAACAGTTGAGGGTCAACTTAAGTTGTGGTCTGTTACTCAACGGTGAGCAGGTCAAGACTGTTTTTCAGCGTGACGACTCAACTAGAAATCACCACGCACAGTACCTATCTCGTCTCATTTTTCTCATCAAAGGGAGAAAAAAATTTTTAGGCACCTAAATAGGCACCAGCGAAAAGTCAAACTACTAGTTACCAAAGTGAATTCAATGGATTACACAAGCAATTCAGACTCCGCCAGCCCACCAAAATTCTCCATCGGTGATTACCAGAGTCATCCGATGAAGTCCTGAGAGCCCGCACGGCGCAAGCCTTGCGGGCTTTTTTGTGTCTGTCGTTTTCCGAGGGCAACCAGCTTAATCCAGAAAAATTGATGTAGCTCTCGCGTTTAGGAAAAGAGCTCGTCGTACCCTCGATTGCAATTTCTGTTTACGAAATTTATACCGCTGAGAATAAGGTCTCAGAATCGGTGCGGCAAATAGCGATAAACGCCGCAGGCTGCGTAATGGCGGGATTGATGTGTGGGCCAGATGCACCTGTTTGTGTACTTATTGGTGGTTTTGTCAGCGGTGCTCTTGCAGTATGGGAGATGGGGAGTGTGTGGAATTGATTATGCAGCAGGTTAATTTAATATCTCTGGTAAAGGGTCAGGAAGCGACAGGTTTATCCCAGGCGCAGCCTAACGTAGTGATCAATGGCAATAGCACAGACATTATTGTACCAGGGCAAATACTGGAAGCAGCTGTTCAGGTTAATGATCATCGCTATATCTTTTTTTAACGGATGATATTATTTTCGAGGAGTCACTGACAATTGCTCTTATCGATGTTAAGGATGGCGTTAAAGAAATCGTCCGTTTGGGTAATGAGTATTCTACGGGAAGTTTTGAGGTATTATCCGTTACAGTAGCTAGTATCAATTTCAGATTCATTGGTAATTTTCTCTGGACAGTCAACACCGTCGACTCCCCGCGCTTAAGGCTTCCTTTTGGTTCAGACCCCAAGGTGTAAAACGAGAGGCTGGCCTGAAAAAATACATGACGATTTCAGCCACTCCTGCGCCAGAGAAAGTTCGTTGATGCGACTTTCTGCAAAGCGCAACGTCAGTACGTTAACATTGTAAAGGCACCGACAAGACCTCTTATTATGTAGCTCGTAAAGCTACATTCTGCACGCATCCATTCACACACTTTATTTATCCAGGCCTAAGTCTGGAAAAACTCAGTAAATCAAGATCCTTAACAGAATCTACAGTTCCGAAATTACACCACCCGCGTATACTGCATCCACGCCACCGAAAAACACCTCAACGCAAAAGGATTCGCACCCATGACAGCGTCCTCAAACCGCATCGCAAGCCAGGCTATCGTGGCTCTCACGTTTTTGCTCAGCGGCTGCGTTTACCATGATTATCCCTCCCCTCGTATTGAGGGCACATTGAATAACGCAGGAAAACCGCTGCCCCGGGTAACCGTTTCGTTAGTGGAATTCGACCGACAAATAGCCACGACACAAACGGATAATAACGGGTATTTTTCTTTCGTACCGCAGGGAGACTGGCATGTTTTTATACCCATCGGACCGCAAGATCGCCTGAGTAGCTGGACACTGACAACAATCGACCCTCAGGGACAAAAACGCGATATTTACACCTCCCAACGCTTTGGCGGGCCTTTTTCAGGCTACTCCAGGAACGACAGCGTGAAACTGTTCTGCGAACTCTCCCCAACAAGCGGCGAGAGTCAAAATATATTTTGCGAAGCTCAGTGAGTTAATTAACTTTACTCATGGCCAAAAGCCATCAGTAATATGGATATGCACGCCCCTGGTACACGGCATTGAACCTGAAAATAATTAATTCCTCTGCGTAACTAAATACGCTTCACGGCATAACGCCGAAATAACATTACAGTTTTTTCCTAAAGCCACGCCGCTTCGTCTGTGCCATGCTGAATCACGCTCATAACCGATAACGTTAAATGAGGATATTATGAAAAAAACAATTATCGCATTATCTGCCGTTCTGCTGGCTTCCCCAGTATTTGCTGCGACCACACATGCAACTGACGATACCGTCGCTGCGGCGAAGGCAAACGCCAACGACGCGAAGCAAAAACTGCACGAAGAGCAGAATAAAGGCGAAGAGCTGAAGCTGAAACAGAAGCATGCTGCAGAGGGTAAAACCGAAAACTTAGGCAGCAAGGTCAGCGAAGATTCCCAGAAAGCCTGGCATAAAACCAAAGAAGGTACCGAGAAAGGGTGGGATGCCACCAAAGAAGGTGCTGAGAAAGGCTGGAATAAAACCAAAGAAGGTGCCAGCGAGCTGGAAAAAAAAGTCACTGAGTAATCCCTTCGAGAGGCCGCAGACGCGGCCTTTTTTATTCCCTCCTGCCCTGTTCCCTGCAGACTAAACTTGACTCAGGGGGACCCCATCATGAACAGCGAACACACCGCACCTGAAACCCAGGGCGTTACCGTTGAATTACTCTCCGTCGTCGATCTGGGTCCGGAAATAGCGGGCATGGCCGGTCGTCAGCTTCGCATGCGCAGAGTCACTCTCGCTCCCGGCGCGGTCTTTGGTCCGGTGCATAATCATATCGACAGACCGGGCACCGTGTTTATCCTTGAAGGTACCATCACCGATCATCGTCACGGTATTGCGACTGATTACGGTCCCGGTGTCGGCTGGCCGGAAGATCACAACACGGTCCACTGGCTCGAAAACCGGAGTCCGGTAACCGCCGTCGAGATCTCGGTGGATATTATTAAGACGTCCTGACGCCTAAAAGCCGAATAGATCCCCGGGGTTGCGCGTTAACGCCTTGCCACCCCTAAAGAGATCCTGAGATGTTGCGACGCCTGGTTATTCTGTTCGTGTTGCTCTGTCCGCTGGCGCAGGCCGCCCCGCAGAGCTATACCATTGATACTGAAAACACCGCCATACGGTTATCCTGGCACGCCTTCGGGGGGATCCTCTCCTGGGCCAGATTCAGTGGCGTCACGGGTTCCGTAACGCTTAACCCGGATAAGGATATCGATGACCATATCCATGTCACCCTTCCCGTGGCTACCCTGGTTGCCTCAAACAGCCTGCTCACCTGGCAACTGAAAAGCGACATGTTTTTTGAATCTGAACGTTATCCTGTTATCGAATTTATCAGCTCACGCGTGGTCGCTCAGGGTTCAGGAACGTTCAGGGTGTTCGGAACATTGACCGTACGCGACATTGCCCGCCCGGTCATTCTGGACGCCGTCGTGAAAGATCCGCACGCGCCGGTCCTTACGCTGGATGCGACAACGACCATTTCGCGCGCGGCCTACGGCATGGATAAATTTGCGCTGGTCGTTGATGACAGGATTGCCATTGCCATTGCGATTCAGGCTAACGGTATCCCGTCATCCTGAAATCAGGCTTTGCAGCTGCTCTGCACTGCCCCGCAACTGTGGGAGCGGGTTGCGGCCGATCAGCACAAACTGATATCCCGCTTTCTGCCACCACACCAGGTTCATGTCGTGCCGCTGTTCCTGTTGAGCGGCTGTCGTTGTCTGCTCTGCCGGGGAGATACACAGCGCCATTGGGCCGTAGTCGGCATTTATCCAGGCTATTTGCGCGATAGAGGTGGTTTCATAGCGCAGCATGCGGACCATTTTAAGCTCTGCTCCATGCAGGATAAGCTGTGACGCCTGAAGTTGCAGGCCGATATCCTGCGCTGCCCGTTCCAGCCCACGCTGCAGAACATGCGGCGCGCTGTCCATATCCAGCAATGTCTCTACGCTGTAAAGCGACATGTATTGCGCTTCGAGGTCACGAATATGGGCGTTTTCATCAGAAGGTGCGAAAACGGGTCGCAACCCATATCCCACGCCGGAACCGACCACCAGGAAACTGACCGACGCGGCAATGAGTGCGCGCCGGCTTACGCCAGCCGGGGTAGCGGGCTTCGGATCGGGCAGTTCCGCCAGCCGGGCCTGCATCTTCTCCAGAGGAGCATCATCCAGCATAGCGGCAAACGCGCTGGGGTAATCCGCATTGCTTTTCATTAACTCGGCGGTCCGCCCGGAGAGATGCTCGTCACGTCTCAACTCTTCTTCAAATTTTTGCGCGTCGGCATGACACATCTCGCCATCTATCCATGCCACGATAGCCTCATCGTTATAGGGCGCTGTAAAACGGTGCGCGTTCAAAAGCGTTTCTCCTTAACCGGGGGCAAGGCATCGGCAGACGCTGCCAGCGTTGCCCGTGCCGTCGCCAGTCGGCTCATTACAGTACCGATCGGCACCGCCAGGGTGTTCGCGGCTTCCTGATAGGTGAAGCCTTCGACATACACCAAAAAAACCGTGTTGCGCTGGGCTTCCGGGAGCGCGTTGACGCGCTGCATCACCTTCAGGTAATGCAGGTGCGTCTCATCCTGTTCACGGGTATCCGGTGCCAGAAGCTCGTCGCTGGCGACAAACCCCTGCCCCTGACGAACATGGCGTGCCCGAAGCTCAGAGATCCAGATGGAGTGCAATATCGCAAACAGCCACCTGTCGATACGCGTACCGGGCATGTACTGACTGCTTTTTTCAAGCGCGCGCACGCAGGTGGACTGAACCAGCTCTTCGGCGACATCCCTGTTTCGCGACAACACCAGCCCATAACGCCAGAGACGTGAGAGGTGTGCGGCTAACTGTTGGCGAACCTCACGGGTAGCGATGTGTTTTCCCTCCACGAGAAAATCAGGACTCCGGATGTCCGTTAATGGCAGCCTGCAGGTCACGGTACTCTTCACAGGACTGGCCGCAAATACCGGCAATCACTTTCAGTTGCTCTTTGGCCAGATCCGGACGTCCCTTGACCATCCACGCCTCGCCCAGGTATTCACGGGCTTTGGCATAATCCGGGGCGATAGCCAGCGCACGCTGGTAGTAACCGATACCTTCATCCGTACGACCCAGTTTGCGGGTGGCATACCCGCGATAGTTCCATGCTTCAGCCGTGTTGTTATTTTTTAGCGAATCAAGAAGGTTCAGCGCCGCCTGGTACTCGCCTTTTTTAGCAAGGTGATAGGCATAGTTGGTTTTGTCCTGATCGCTAAGGCTGCTGCTCTTATCGGGCACACATTTCTGAGTTGCACTGTCATACACCTTTCCGGACGGACAGTCGGGAGTTTTACTCTCGGTACTATTATCGCCCATCGCCAGCGCGAGAGGAGACAACAGGGAAAAAATCAGCACCGGGATCAAACGCACAGAGGTGGTGTTCATAAAAGGCTCCAGGGTGAATGGGAATGACGTCAGTAAACGCGTGAGCGATGCATTTTATTCATTCCCGGGCCCCTCTTTTTTTCTCAGAATCATGTTGACGTCGTATCCCCATTAAATGTTGACCGGGATATTTTATCTTTACTCCCTGTTAGTTATTATTTTTCTCTCAGTAGCAGAATCCCGGCACCGCACAAGAATATATTTTTAGTTAATTACCAACATAATATATGTTATATCAAAAACGTTACCCTAACTTAAACGCACATTAAGCCGGCATAAACAATAGCGTTTAACGCCATCCTAAAAAAAGTCCCATGATAAATATTTATTCATGGCGAAATGATAAAAACCGCATTTTAAAAATAAATAAAAACACAATAAATACAACTGGTTATATTTTTTAAATTATAATAGCAAGCTATGAATTAATGCCCCCTTCAACGCTTCACACAGTGTTTACAGATGCTTAATTTGCACATTCAGACTTTTCTGGCTATATCATTTTTATATCGTCAAAACCAATACCTCTATTAATTACAGGGTTTTATACAACACAAAAATACAAATAAACGACATTCTCTCTCATGAGTAATTAGATTCGCTCTGATGTTGCCACTCTGGATTATGGCGGGCATCGTTCGCTCTAAAAAAAATAACGGTGAGTGCTGCGTAAATAACAGCAACTCCGCCGGGGGCGTGCTTTACCTTCCGCAGAGATGGCGCATCTTGCACGCCGTTCACGACAACTCTGCTGGAGTAATACCTAAATGAGCCAAATCTCTGTTATATCGAAACTCACTGGCGTGGAAACTACCACGGAAGGCACACAGGTTACGCTGAGCCATTCCTCTATCGTTGAGCTTCATGTAGAGCGAGCCGATGTCTCCCACTTCGCCCGCAGTGGTAACGATCTGGTGGTCACGCTGCACTCTGGCGAGGTCATTACCCTGAAGAATTTCTACGTCACCGACGCGGAGGGGGTGAGTCAGCTGGTCCTGGAAGAGAGTGACGGTGCGCTGTGGTGGATTGAAGATCCTACCGGGGCTGCTACCTACGAATCTATCGCCTCCACGGACGTATTACTGGCGGCCTCAGGCGGTGATACCGGTGGCGCAGCCATCTGGCCATGGGTACTCGGTGGTCTTGCTGTCGCAGGCGGGATCGCTGTCGCGGCAAGCAGCGGCGGCGGAGGGGGTGGCGACGATGATGATGACAATACGAACCCCGGCACGCCGGGCAATCCTTCCGATCCGGATACCACACCGCCAAATGCGCCTTCCAGTCTTCAGTTTTCTTCGGATGGTAAAACTGTCACAGGTACTGCCGAACCCGGCAGTACGATTACGCTGAAAGACATGAACGGGAATGTGATCGGTACAGGTCAAACCGGTAGCGACGGCACATTTATCGTATCCCTCGGGACGCCACTGACCAATGGTGAGCAAATTACCGCCACAGCAACGGATGCCGCCGGGAATACCAGCCAGGGCACGAATGTAATCGCACCGGACACCACCGCGCCTGATGCAGCGGCCATCACCAGCATAACAGATGATATTGACCCGCAGACGGGGGCAATCAGTAACGGCGGTAGCACCAACGATCAGCGTCCACAGCTTACCGGCACTGCCGAAGCGGGCTCCACCGTGACGATTTATGACGGTGGTATCGCGATTGGGAGTGCGGTCGTGGCCAGCAATGGCACCTGGACCTTCACACCGTCAGTAAACCTCAGTGAAAGCACCCACCAGATTACCGTGCAGGCAACCGACGCCGCCGGTAACTCCGGTCCAGTCTCACCGGTATTCACCCTCACGGTCGACATTACCCCGCCGGATGCACCAAGTACGATTGTGCTAACCGACGACACGGGCCAAATTAGAGGAACCATTACCTCGGGCGTGCCCACCGATGCTTCCCTGCCGGTCCTGGCAGGGACTGGCGAGCCTGGTGGAACTATCACCATCTACGACAATGGCGTGGCGATTGGGACCACGACGGTGCAGCCCAACGGCACCTGGAGTGTCACACCAGACAATCCGCTCCCGGAAGGGACACACTCGATAACCGTCAGTGAAACCGATGCTGCCGGAAACCAGAGCACAACATCGCAACCTATCACCTTCACTGTGGACACTACGCCGCCGCTTACTCCTGAAAACGTGGTTGTCTCGGCTGATGGCACCACCATCAGCGGCAACGCAGAGCCCGGGAGCACAGTAACCATCCGTGAAGGTGGCGTCTTCATTGGTGATACTGTGGCTGATGGCCAGGGCAATTTTACCCTGCCGCTGAACCCGCCGAAGATCAATGGCGAAAACCTAACCGCAGAAGCCACCGACACGGCAGGCAACACGGGTCCGACAGCACCCGTTGTTGCACCGGATATTACCCCACCGCAGGCCCCGGTCATTATTTCAGTGGTTGATGACGTCCTTGCCACCACCGGACCAGTCGAGCAGAGTGGACTGACTAACGACCGGTCCCCAACGTTAAACGGAACGGGCGAACCCGGCTCGACCATCACCATTTCCAGCGACAGCGATATTATCGGGACGGTGGTCGTTCCGTCCTCCGGCCAGTGGAGTTTTACACCGCCTTCTCCGCTGTTAGATGGAACCCATGTGCTAACGGCAATTGCGGCGGACGCCGCGGGTAATCAGAGCGGGCCATCAAACACCTGGACAATCAACGTTGACGGCACGGCACCAACAGCTCCGGTGATATTACAAGTCGTGGACGATGTTTCCGGAAGCACTGGTACGATCGGTAACAATGAGACCACCAATGACGCATCCCCGACGCTCAGCGGGACTGCCGAAGCAAATGCGACGATCACCCTCCGCATGGACGGCGTTGATATTGGTACCACTGTTGCCGATAGCGGCGGTGCGTGGATCTTTACCCCTTCCACACCGCTTAGCGAGGGGCAGCATGCCCTGACCGCAGTCGCAACCGACGCGGCAGGCAACATCAGTGGGATTTCCAACACCTGGGGCATTACGATTGACAGCGTGGCACCTGCCGCCCCGCTCATTACCCAGGTGGTGGATGATGTCCCGGAGGGACTCGGTACACTCTCCCCTAACGGCAGCACTAACGACACTACCCCGACGCTCAACGGTACGGCTGAGCCGGGCTCGACGGTCACCATCCGCCTGGATGGCGCCGATCTTGTCACGATCCCGGTCGACGGCAGCGGCACGTGGTCCTATACCCCCACCGTGCCGCTTGGCGAGGGTCCTCATACCTTTACCGTCGTCGCGACCGACGCGGCGGGTAACACCAGCCTGCCGTCAAACGACTTCACCTTTATCGTCGATACCACCGCGCCAGTGGCTGCAACTATCGCCACCGTCATCGATGACGTTGGCGGCGTTCAGGGACCGCTCAGTAGCGGTGATACCACGGATGACACCCTGCCGCTGCTGCAGGGCTCCGCGCCTGCTGATACGATTATCACCGTCTATGACGGTACGACCCTGCTCGGCACAGCCACCCTCGACGGCAGTGGCGGTTGGCAATTTACGCCAACGACTCCACTCACCGACGGCACGCATTCGCTGACGGTTCACGCCACAGATGCCGCCGGAAATACCACCATCTCCAGCCCGTTTGAATTGACGATAGATACCATTGCGCCAGCCACACCGGATATTCCGGACATCACCGTGAATCCTGACGGCGGTGCAACGCAAACGCCATTGAATCCAGGTGAAACCACGCGTGACACCACGCCAACCCTGAGCGGTACCGGCACGGTCGGCGATACCGTGACGATCTACAACGGCGGTATCAAAATAGGTGACGCCGTAGTGGACGGCTCCGGCAACTGGTCCTGGACACCGACAACACCACTGCCCAACGGTACCTATGACATCACCCTGACCGTCACCAACGTGGACGGCACGGGGAACGAAAGCGCCCCGTCCCAGCCGGTGACCATCACCATTGATACCGACCCACCAGCTACGCCAGCAGCACCGGTGATTACGGACAGCGTCAGCCAGATAACCGGACCGGTTGCCGACGGGGAAACCACGAACGATCCGCGTCCGGTCCTGAGTGGCACCGGCACAGCGAACGATGTGGTTATTATTTATGACAGCATTAATGGTCAGCCTGCCACCGAAGTGGGTCGCGTCACCGTAGACAGCAACGGCAACTGGAGCTGGCGCCCTGACGCCAGCATTGATGAGGGAAGCCACGAATTTACCGCCACCGCCACCGACGAAGCCGGTAACGTTTCGGCGGCGTCACCGGGGATCACTATCACCGTTGATACCGTAGCACCGGATACGCCGGTCATTAGCGCCGTGGGCGGTGAGCCCGACGGTGGTGTTACCACGGATACTACCCCCGGTGTGGGCGGTACCGGCCCTGCGGGCGAAACGGTCATCGTCTATAACAATGGCGTTGAGGTAGGACGCGTCGAAGTGGGCAGCAATGGCGAGTGGTCTCTCGATCTTCCGACCCAGACTGATGGCCCACTCAACATCACCGTTGCGGCAGTCGATGCTGCGGGTAACGTCAGCGGCCTCAGCCCGGTCTTCACCGTCACCGTTGATACCACTGCGCCAGAAATCCCGCTGATTAACGCGGTGTCTGACAGCCAGCTCACAAGCAATGTGCTTTATACCCGTGACGGCACGCCGACCCTCACGGGCACCGGCGAACCGGGTACCACCGTTATCGTCTCCGTAGACGGTACAGCATCCACGGTGCCGGTAACGGTACAGCCGGATGGCAACTGGAGCTGGACCGCCGACAGCACGCTCGCGGAAGGCACGCATACCTTCACCGTCTCGTCAGTCGACCCGGCCGGTAACGCTTCAGGAAGCTCTGCGCCGCTGAGCGTGACGGTGGATACCGCCGCGCCGGCCGACCCGATCAACATGGCTCTTGCTCAGGAGGGAACGCCTCTGACGGGTACTGCCGAGGCAGGAAGTACCATTACCGTGAAAAATAGCGGTGGTACCGTCATTGGTACCGGCACTGCCGCCGGCGACGGCAGCTTCTCCATTGCGCTGAGTCCGGCACAGCTGGATCCGACCACCCTGACCGTAAGCGCTACTGATGCCGCAGGGAATGCCAGCCCAGGCGCGACGTTTAACGTCGTTGATTCGCCGCTCGACCTGCCGCAGGTGCCCGTTATCACAGCGATCGTCGATGACGTCGATCCGGTCACCGGCGATGTGAAAGACAAAACCACCAACGACACTACCCCTACTCTCACCGGCACGGCCGAAGCGGGCAGCCTGATTACCATCTATCAGGACGGTGACGTTACAGCCGTGTCGACGGTCACCGCCGACGGCAGCGGCAACTGGAGCTATACCCCGACCGTGCTTGGCGAAGGGCTGCATACCTTTGAGGTCACAGCGACCCTCAATGGCGCGACCAGCGGCCGCTCTCCGGCCGCCAGCGTCACCGTCGATCTGACTGCACCGGGCACACCGACTATCGGCGCGGTAATTGATGACGTCAACCCAGGCACCGGTCCGCTCACCAACGGGCAGACCACCAACGATAACCAGCCTACCCTTACCGGCTCCGGCACGGTGGGCGATACCATCTCCGTTTACAGCAACGGAACCCTGCTGGGCACCGCACTGGTCGGCAATACGGGGACCTGGGTCTTCACACCGCCCGCGCTGGCGGAGGGCAATAACGTTCTGACCATCCGCGAGACCGACCCCGCGGGCAATGAAAGTGGTCTGTCGATAGGCTTCACCATCGTCGTTGATACGGTTTCCACCACACCGGTGATCACCAACATAACGGATAATGTCGGTAACGCCGCCACCACGGTAGTCAGCGGTAACCCTACCAACGACGCGACGCCAACCCTTTCGGGGACGGCGGAAGCGAACAGCGTGGTGAAAATTTTCGACGGCGGTACCCAGATTGCCGTGGTCACGGCTGACGGCACCGGTGCCTGGACATTCACCCCTGACACCGCGCTCAGCGAAGGGCCTCACGCCTTCACCGTTACCGCCACCGACCCACAGGGCAACGTCAGCCAGGTGTCTAACGGCTGGAACGTCGTGGTTGACCTGACGGCGCCAACGGTTCCAACGCTGGATACGGTTAACGACAATGCCCCTGGCGGCGTGACCGGCAACCTCACCAGCGGGCAAGTCACCAACGACATCACCCCGACGATCGGCGGCACCGGACAACCGGGCAGTACAATCCATATCATGAATAATGGTACGGAGATTGGTCTTGCGACCGTCGACGGAAGTGGTAACTGGACCTTTACCCCGAGCACGCCACTGGGCGATGGCAGCTACGCTCTTCGCGTCTATGCAACGGACGCGGCAGGGAATGCGTCAGCAAACTCGTCGGTCTTTGCCTTTACCGTGGATGCAACAGGTCCTGCTGCGCCACTGGTCAGCAGTGTGATTGACGACGTCGGCCCGGTCACCGGTACGCTCACCACCGGCAACAGCACCAACGACGCGCGTCCGACCTTCAACGGTACGGGTGAAGTAGGTGCCACAGTGCATATCATTGTGGATGGCAACGAGATTGGCACCGCGGTGGTTAATGCCCAGGGGAACTGGACCTACACGCCTGACACCGCCCTGAGCGACGGGCCTCATGCTATCACCTTCAATGCCACCGATGCGGCTGGTAACACCGGCAGCACAACGGCACCGTTTAACCTGACGGTGGATACGGCACCACCGGCGGCACCGGCCATCACGACCGCGGGAGACAACGCAGGCAGCGTACAGACGCCGCTGACTTCCGGGCAAAGTACCGACGACACCACGCCAACGTTGACGGGCACCGCGGCAGCCAACGCCACGGTGACCATCTATGAGAACGGACAGCCGGTCGGCACCGCGCTGGCGGATGGCGCCGGAGCATGGAGCTTTACGCCGTCATCAGCGCTGAGCAATGGCAGCCATACCTGGACCGCGACCGCGACCGACGCGGCGGGGAACGTCAGCCCGGCTTCGCCTGGCTTTACGCTGGTTGTTGATACCAGCGCCCCCAATGCGCCGGTTATCAGCCAGGCCGTTGACGATGCGGGCAGCATCACCGGCCCGCTCAGTTCAGGACAGACGACCGACGACACCGTGCCACGGCTTGTCGGGACCAGTGAGCCGTTTGCGACTGTGAATATCTACGAAGGTACAACGCTTGTCGGAACGGGCACCGCGGATACCAGCGGCAACTGGAGTATCTTGCTCACGACCACCTTAGCCACGGGCGCGCACAGCTTCACGGCGCAGGCCACGGATGCAGCGGGTAATACCAGCGTTTCGTCAGCGGCCTTTAGCCTGACTATCGACACGACGCCGCCAGCCCTGCCGGTGCTGAGCAGCATTGTGGATGATGTGGGTAACGTGGCTACACCAGTCACCGACGGAGGGTTGACCAACGACGCGCAGCCAACCCTCACCGGTACAGCGGAAGCCGGGGCCACAGTGAACATTTTCGATAACGGCGTCCAGATTGGTAGCGCGATCGCGACCGGCGGGGCATGGAGCTTTACCCCTTCTCCGGCGCTGAGCAACGGGTCGCACAGCCTGACGTTTACCGCCACCGATGCGGTGGGCAATACCAGCGCACCCACCACCCCCTATGTGATCAACGTGGATGCCATAGCGCCAATCGCCCCGGTTATCGGCTCGGTTGTCGATGATGTCGGTAGCGTCACTGGGCCAGTTATCGGCACCACCCCGACCAACGACACACGTCCAACGCTGAACGGAACCGCCGAAGCCAATGCGACAGTGCGTATCTATGACGGGGCAACGGTTGTCGGCACGGTAACCGCCGATGCCAGCGGCAACTGGACCCTGCCACAAACCAGCACCATACTGACGGAAGGCACGCATAACTTCACCGCTACGGCCACCGATGCGGCGGGCAACATCAGCGCGGCTTCAACCGTGACGACGATTATTGTTGATACTGCCGCCCCCACGGCACCAACCGGTACCTTTAACGCTGACGGTAGCGTATTGACTGGTAACGCGGAAGCAGGCAGCACCGTTGCTATTCGCCTTGCAGATGGCTCCACGGTGACTGCCACGGCGGACAGCAACGGCACGTACAGTTACACCTTTACGAACAAACAGACCGAAGGCCAGACGCTGCAGATCACCGCCAGTGACGTCGCGGGCAATACCTCACAGCCTGGCTCCGTACTTGCGCCGGTCGTTCCGCTCTCCGCCAGCAATAACGTCGAAGAGCTGAACCTCAGCACCACGGCCACCGTCACCAACAGCCAGTACAGTGATTACGGTTTCCTGCTGGTGGGTGCCGTAGGCAACGTTCTCACGTTGTTGGGTAATGATACTGCCCAGGTGAACTTCACGGTGGGCAGCGGTGGCAGCGCGGATATTGTGGTGAACGCCAACGCCACGGGCGCGGTACTCTCTCTGCTCAACACCCTTGAACTTGTGGTTCAACATAACGTCAACGGTGTCTGGACCACCGTTGTGGATACCGGACAACCGCAGTTTGCCGATCTGCTGACCCTCGGAGCCACCGGCGTATCGCTGAACCTGACCGGGCTGGCTGATGGCGATTACCGGGTGCTGAGCTACAACACCAACCTGCTGGCGACCGGCTCCTACACCAGCCTCGATGTGGCGGTGAAAGAAACCAGCGCCGGTACCGTGACGGGCGACACCAGCCTGAACGGTAACGTAATTCTCGACGCCGACCCGACCGCGGGCAGCGACAACGCCCCGGCAGGCACCACGGTCTCTGCTGTCACCAACGCGCTGGGTGTCACCACCAGCGTGAACGCCGACGGCACGGTTGTTCAGGGCCAGTACGGTACGCTGACCATTAACCGCGATGGCAGCTACACCTACAACCTGACCGACACCAGCGCAGCGGTCATTGGTCGCACAGAGAGTTTCACCTACACCATCACCCATAACGGCGTCAGCGCGTCGGCGAACCTTGTGCTGTCGCTGGGTGAAGGCACTCTCGTCAACGGTATTGTGGCGGTAGATGACACGGCCTCGCTGACCTTTGACACGACCGTGAGTGAAATTAATAACGGCACCTCGTCGCAGGGCGGCTTTACCCTGGTGGGTATTAATCTCGGCAACACGCTGGGGCTGAACCTGCTGGACGACATGACCAACCCCATTATCTATAACGTGGAGGAAGGCACTACCCGCACCATGACCATTCAGGCTTCCGTGGGCGGTGTGGCGCTGGCGTCGGTATTCGACCTGTATGTCTACAAGTTCAATAACGCGACGCAGACCTTCGAGCAGATGCGCGTCGAACCGGGCTGGCTGCGTGCGCCGTTGCTGGGCGGTACCTCGTCTCAGCTGACGTTGAACCTGCCTGCCGGGGAGTACCTCTTCCTGCTGAATACGGCTGCAGGGATCACCGCCCTGACCGCCTACACGCTGAACGTGCTGGAAGATCATGTCTACAGCGTATCGAGCATTGGCGAGACCACCACCGGCGATGTGCTGGACAACGATGTCGCAACCGGCGCGGTGGTATCAGAAGTGAACGGCGTGGCGGTGAACAGCAGCGGCCTGACCGACATCCAGGGGGAATACGGCACGCTGAGCATCAATGCGTCCGGACAGTACACCTACACCCTGAAAACCGGTGTGGGTGCGGACCATATCAGCACGCCGGATACGTTTGTCTATACCATCACCGCGCCAGACGGGACAAAGGATACAGCATCGCTCAACATCACCCCAACCGCGCAAGCGATGGATGCGGTCAACGATGTCAGTACCGTGATGGACGTCACCTCGGTGCATCACACGACAACCTACTCGGATACCACCGTCGGGACGGCCAGCTGGACAACCGCGCTGCTGTCATCAACCCAGGGCAGCGGGAGCGGAACCTTCGTGGTGGATCCGAACACCGCGCTGCATAACGCGTCGCTGCACTTTAACGTGGCATCGCTGCTGGCTCTGGGCGGCCTGACGGTGAACTGGTCAATTAGTGATGGCACAGGCGTTATCCGTAGTGGTTCCTTCAGTGGTGGCTCTTTGCTGGGCGGTAATATCGACGTTCCGCTGACCGGGCTGGATCTGAATGCCGGAACTTATACGCTGAGCTATACCGGTAGCGTACCGGGGCTGAGTGTGGGGAATATTACGATCACCCCAAGCGTGAACGGCACCACCTACTCGCTGAGTGATTTCGACGTCACCGGCAGCCACAGCGTGAACGGCAATATCTTTGACGGCACCGACTCTGGCGGCGTGTTGGATCAGTTGCACTCGGTGGATACCCGCCTCAGCGTGACCGGCTACGACGGCGTGACCACCACGCTGGATCCGTACACCGGCAGCGCAACGGTCAACGTCGTCGGCCATTACGGCACGCTGGCAATTGGCGCGGACGGCCACTACACCTACACCCTCAACACCGGGGTGTCGCTCTCAACCATCACCTCGAAGGAGACCTTCAACTACACCCTGACCGATGCCGACGGGAAAACAGACAGTGCCACGCTGACCATCAATATGGCGCCGCAGTTCATCAGTTCGGAACATAACGACGTCATTACCGGCACCGCCTACGGCGACACCCTGATTTACCAGGTGCTGAACGCCACCGCAGGCAACGCCACCGCGGGCAACGTCAGCAGCACTGCTGGCGATCACTGGACCAATTTCTCGCTCACGCAGGGGGACAAAATCGATATCGGCGATCTGCTGGTGGGCTGGAACGGGAGCAGCTCAACGCTCGGTAATTATCTGCATGTTACTAATAGTAATGGCAATACCGTGATCTCCATCGACCGTGATGGTTCAGGGAGCACCTACACTAATACGACGCTCGTGACGCTGGATAACGTCCAGACCACCTACGACGAGTTAGTGAACCAGCAACACATCGTTACCTGATAGCACCTGCACAAATGACCCGGGCGCACAGCGCCCGGGCATAAACAATAAAGCAGTACATTTTTATTAGGGATAAGACATGGGAATGAAGATGCCTTACTGGTGGCTCTCGTGCTGCCTGATATCTGTGCCCGCCCTCTCCGCGACGCCGGCGGCGATGATCAATACCGGACAACTCCGTGAAACGCAGGAACTCCCCTCTCTGAATGGCCGCGTGGCACCTGTCGTCGGCAAGGCTGCCCCCGGCACGCTGCAGCTTGGCGAAGCCGTCAACCGCGCCGTCACCTGGCACCCGGCCATCAGTGAAGCCGTGGGGAAACTCTACCAACAAAGCGAAGAGGTGGACGTCGCCAAATCGAAATACTATCCGCAAATTAATGCCGGCATGGATAACGGTTATACCCACGACGGCGACGATAATGGCTTTACTCCGTCGCTGGTGCTCTCCCTCTCACAAATGCTGTACGACTTTGGCAAGGTGGCAAGCCAAGTGCGTGCGGAAAGTGCCGGCGTCGCCCAGCAGCAGGCCAACGTGCTGGTCAGCATCGACACCATCGCTCACGATACCGCCATCGCGATGGTGCAGGTGCAAACCTGGCAGCAAATGGTCGACACCGCCAAAGAGCAGCTTGAGGCGCTCTCTTCGATTGGTACCCTCACCCGCCAGCGTAATGACGAAGGGGCCACCTCACTCTCTGACGTAGTGCAGACCGATGCACGTATCGAAGGCGCGCGCGCCCAGCTGATGCAGTACCAGGCCAGCCTCGACAGCGCCCGTGCCACGTTGATGAGCTTCCTTGGCTGGAACACCCTCAACACGATCAGCAACGATTTTCCACAAAAGCTGGCCCGCAGCTGCGACATTGCCGAGCCGGACGATCGTCTGGTCCCGGCAGTATTAGCCGCCTGGGCGCAGGCTAACGTCGCCCAGGCCAATCTCGACTACGCCGACGCCCAGATGACACCGACCGTCTCGCTGGAGCCGGAGGTGCGCCACTACCTGAACGAACGCTATGCGGGTAACGAAACGCGGGATCGCACCCAATACTCTGCATGGGTGAAAGTGCAGATGCCGCTCTATCAGGGCGGCGGCCTCACCGCCCGGCGTAACGCCGCAGGCCACGCGGTAGAAGCCGCACAGTCCACCATTCAGCGTACCCGCCTCGAGGTACGCCAGAAACTGCTGGAGTCGCGCAGCCAGGTATTAAGCCTGCTGAGCACGCTGCAGATTCAGGGCCGTCAGGAGGCGCTCAGCGCCCGCACCCGTGAACTCTATCAGCAGCAATATCTCGATCTGGGTTCGCGCCCGCTGCTCGATGTGCTTAACGCCGAGCAGGAGGTCTATCAGGCGCGTTTTACCCAGCAGCAGACCCTCGGACAGTTGCACCAGCTGCAGCTCAACTGCCTCTATAACACCGGGCAATTGCGTCACGCGTTCGATCTTGATAACCGCACCATCCAGACCGTGGAGATCCAGCCATGAAGCAACGCGATATCCCGCAAGGTGAGACCATGACGGATGAGGCCCTGGCGCAGTGGGCGCAGGCCTTTGGTTTTGTCGCCACGCGCTACCGCGTCGCCTGCTCCCCCGGTGCGCTGCTCGCGGGCGCGCCGTGGCTAAAAGGCAAACCGATGGTGCCTGCACTGACTCAGCTGGCCCGTGAAGCAGGGCTGTCGTTTCAGCTGCTGACGGCGGATCAGCAGGCGATCAACAGCTGGCGTCTGCCGGTCGTGGCGGCAATGAACGACGGCAGGATCGGCGTGATCGAACATTTCGATGGCGACGATACGCTGGAGGTCAGCTTTTTCGACGATCAGACCTACACCAACCGGCTTTCGATGACCGCCATGCTGCCCGCCATCCGCCACGTCATTGCCCTGCGCCCACTGGCCGCGCTGAAAGACAGCCGCGTGGATGCCTATATTTCGAAATACCGTCCGGACTGGCTTTACCGGCTGGTAATGCGCGACTTGCGCCCCTACAGCTGGGTGATGCTCGCCGCGCTGTTCATTAACGTCCTGTCCCTGTCGGGGATTGTCTTTTCCATGCAGGTGTATGACCGGGTGATCCCCGCGCAGTCCTACCCGACGCTGTATGTCCTGACTATCGGCGTGCTGATCGCCACCCTGTTTGGCTTTGTGCTGCGCGTGGCACGCGGGCACATTATGGATCTGCTGGGTAAACGCTCCGATCTGCGCGTATCGGATCGGGTCTTCGGTCACGCCCTGCGGCTGCGCAACAGCGCCATCCCTCGCTCGACCGGCAGCTTTATCTCCCAGCTACGCGAGCTGGAGCAGATCCGCGAGATGGTCACCTCCTCCACCATCTCCACAATTGTCGATCTGCCCTTCTTTTTCCTGTTCGTGGTGGTGCTGGCAATCATCGCTCCCCAACTGGCGTGGATCGCACCGGTCGCCGCGGTGATCATGGTCCTGCCCGGTCTGCTGCTGCAGAAAAAGCTGGCAGAGCTCGCGAAGCAGTCGGCGCACGAATCCACCCTGCGCAATGCCGTGCTGGTGGAGAGCGTGCAGGGGCTGGAGGACATAAAGCTGATGCAGGCGGAAAACCGCTTTTTGCAGCAGTGGAACAGCTACATCCAGATCACCGCTGAATCTGGCCTGCGCACCCGTGAACTGACCCAGAACCTGATCAGCTGGGGAATGACGATTCAGAGCCTGGTCTATGCCGGGGTGATCGTGGTCGGTGCGCCGATGGTGATCGACGGCACGCTGACGACCGGTTCGGTGGTCGCCGCCTCAATGCTGGCCTCGCGCATGATCGCTCCGATGGCCACCCTGTGCGGCGTGCTGGCGCGCTGGCAGCAGGTCAAAGCGGCGAAAGAGGGACTGGACAGCATCATGCAGCTCCCCACAGAAAACCAGCGTGAGGAGACGCCGATCCGCCAGGATGTACTGCGCGGTCACTATCTTTTCGAGCAGGCACAGTTCCGCTATCACCCGGAAGATCCGCGCATGGCCCTGCGCATTAACCGTCTGGAGATTAAGCCAGGTGAAAAAGTGGCGATCCTCGGGCGTAACGGCGCCGGAAAATCGACCCTGCTGCAGGCGATGGCGGGCGGAATGGATCTCGCCGGCGGTGAATTGCGGCTCGATAACTTCAGCCTCCCGCACCTCGATGTCGCCGATGTCCGGCGCAACGTCGGCTTTATGACCCAGAACGCCCGGCTCTTTTACGGCACCCTGCGCGAAAACATCACCCTCGGCATGCCGCGCGCCACCGATGAGGAGATTTTCGAGGTGCTGGAGTTAACCGGCGCTGCGGGCTTTGTGCAGAAACTGCCGAAGGGTCTGGACTACCCAATTATGGAGAACGGCGTGGGGTTATCCGGCGGCCAGCGGCAATCCATTCTGCTGGCGCGCATGCTGCTTCGCGACCCCAATATTGTGCTGATGGATGAACCGACTGCGTCGCTCGATGAGCACACCGAGCGGGAATTTATCCAGCGTCTGAGCGCCTGGCTTGGCAACCGCACCCTGATTGTCGCCACGCATCGCGTGCCGGTGCTGGAACTGGTGGAGCGGGTCGTGGTGCTCAAAGAGGGAATGCTGGTGATGGACGCGCCGAAAGCGCAGGCGCTGAACAACAGCCGCATGCAGCAACAGCAGCAGCAGCAGGCAGCAACAGGACGGGAGTGGAAAAATGAAAATCAGTCAGCGTGACGTCGCCGCAATGGACGACCTGGACAATGCGCTCGACTCCGAAAGCGGCTACACCGGTGCGCGGCGGATTGTTATCTTCTCTTTACTGATGTTCGTGGTACTCGGCGTCTGGGCGTGGTTTGGCGTGCTGGATGAAGTCTCAACCGGCACGGGCAAAGTGATCCCCAGTTCGCGCGAGCAGGTTTTACAGTCGCTCGACGGGGGGATCCTCACCGAGCTGAACGTCCATGAGGGTGACCAGGTGCAGGCCGGACAAGTGCTGGCGCGGCTCGATCCCACGCGTTCAGAATCTAACGTTGGTGAAAGCGCGGCGCGCTACCGTGCCTCGCTGGCCTCCAGCGTGCGACTGTACGCCGAGGTAAACGATCTGCCGCTGAAATTTCCCCCTTCGCTGGCGAAGTGGACCGATCTGACCGCTGCCGAAACCCGGCTCTATAATTCACGCCGTGCGCAGCTGGAAGATACCCAGCGGGAGCTGCGTGCGGCATTGGATCTTGCGAATAAGGAGCTGGCGATCACTCAGCGTCTGGTGAAAACCGGCGCCGCCAGCCACGTGGAGGTACTGCGCCTGCAGCGGCAGAAAAGCGATCTGGAGCTGAAACTCACCGACGTGCGATCCCAGTACTATGTTCAGGCCCGCGAGGCGTTATCCAAGGCCAACGCTGAAGTGGATATGGTCTCGGCGATCCTCAAAGGCCGCGAGGATTCAGTGACCCGCTTAACGGTGAAATCTCCGGTGCGCGGGATCGTGAAAAACATCAAAGTCACCACCATCGGTGGCGTCATCCCGCCTAACGGCGAGCTGATGGAGATTGTACCGGTGGACGATCACCTGCTGATCGAAACCCGCCTCTCCCCGCGCGATATCGCCTTTATCCATCCGAATCAGGAAGCGCTGGTAAAAATCACCGCCTACGATTACGCCATTTATGGCGGGCTGCACGGCGTGGTTGAAACCATTTCGCCGGACACCATTCAGGACGAAGCCAAGCCGGAGGTGTTCTATTACCGGGTATTTATCCGCACCAGCCAGGATTACCTGGTGAATAAAGCAGGCAGGCACTTCTCAATCGTGCCGGGGATGATTGCGACGGTGGACATTAAAACCGGTGAGAAAACGGTGCTGGATTACATGATCAAGCCGTTCAACCGGGCGAAAGAGGCGCTGCGAGAGCGCTAATCACTGGCGGTTTGTTTCTCCGGCCCTCTGCCCGTGGAAGAGGGCCGGAGTCATGGCATCCGTAACCCGCAACAATACCGCTTAACCCAGCGGCGAAAGTCTGACCTCGTTTACCTTTTCCCTTTCCGCCTTCTGTTAAAATAGCCCAAACTCATTTTTCAGGAAGAAACCATGCGTCAACGAACTATTGTCTGCCCCATCATTGAGAACGACGGGGCGTATCTGCTGTGCAAAATGGCCGATGACCGCGGCGTATTTCCCGGCCAGTGGGCGTTATCGGGCGGCGGGATGGAGCCGGGAGAAACCATGGAGCAGGCGCTGCGCCGTGAAATTCGCGAAGAGCTGGGCGACGCGCTGGAGATCACGGAGGTCAAACCCTGGGCGTTTCGCGACGACATTCGGGTGAAAACCTATGCCGATGGCACCACGGAAGAGATTTATATGATTTACCTGATTTTCGACTGCATCAGTGCAAATCGGCAGGTGACGTTTAACGACGAGTTTCAGGAGGTTGCCTGGGTCCGCCCGGAAGCGATCAAAGCACTGGATCTGAACGAAGCCACGCGCATTACCTTCGCACAGAAGGGGCTTCTTTAAGCGCCCACTGCCCGGGCGTTTTGCCGGTAAAGGCCCTGAAAACCTCAATAAACGCGCTGATACTGTTGTAGCCGCACGACAGCGCGATCCAGCCAACCGGTTTACCTGCTGCCAGCCACTCCATTGCCCGCATGACGCGGGCAAGTTGCCGCCAGTTAACAACGTTCATGCCCGTTTCCGCGCTAAACCGACGGTGGAATGTTCGCACGCTCATTCCCGCAAGGGAGGCATAGTGCTCAACCGTCTGGTTGTCGTCCACACGTTGCATCAGATGGCTGGCTACCTTCTTTAATCGGGGATCGGCTGGCATGGGCAGCAGATAGCGCACCTGACGGCCCCGCGCCAGTTCATCCAGCAGCAGGGCGAGCTTTCGCGGATCGTACCCGCTGCCTTCAGCATTTAAGCGTGAAAACAGCGCGCTGGTGAGCTCGTCGGGTTCGAAAAGCGTCGTTTCACCGGGCAGCGCTTCACACCCTGCGGGATCCAGATAGATCGCATGACCGTCAATCGCACTCCCGGAAAAGGCAGCATGCTCCTGACCGGGCGGGATCCAGCCGATATGTTGCGCCGGTACAACCGAACGCCCAGACGCTGTTTCGACAACCAGCAGACCCGTCGTAATCCGCCAGAGCTGACCGGCCTGATGGCTGTGCCACGGCGTATGGTATCCACCTGGATGCAAAAGTGTCTCGAAGCTGACCACGTTATTTGGCCGAAAATCGTTATTCATTGGCTTATTACAGAAACTACGTCTCTGTCTGTCAAGGATAATGGCGGCTCAACGCAACGAGGAGTCACCATGAACATCATCACCCGCCTGATTACCCAGTCTGACAATGCTAGTTTGCGTGAGGAAATGTCCCGTTTACTGACCGGCCTGTTTAAAGGCGAAATTGATCCGAAAGACGTTTTTTCGCCAGCGTATCAGCAGATCACGGACGGTCATTCTCTTGATTATTCTGGATTTATTCAGCACCTGGAGCACGTGCGTTCGCAGATCCGCGATATCGCCTTCCGCGTGGAACAGATAGGGTGTCATGACACACTGCTGGCTGACCGGCATATCGTGACCGTCACGTATCCCGAAGGCCATCAGGCTGAAATAGAGGTTTATATGTTTGCCACGCTATGTGCAGGAAAAATCTGCCGGATCCACGAAGTCACGCGAGTAGCCAACGGTGAAGCTTCTGCTCGCACGCTGGCCCATGCAACGCGCTAACGTTACTCAGCCGGTTGCGGTGCGCCGCTGAGATACACACTCACATAGCGCGTAAACTTCCCGATAAACACTCCGGCAAATACCCCGCCGGAGACTATCGCCAGCGCGCTCATGGCGGGCTGTTGCAACGTCTGGGGAGAGAGGGCGTTCATCACCCCCAGCACGTATTTCACCCCAAATGCCAGCATCATAAACGGCAGAGCCGTGTTGTCAGGCTGGCGATAAAGGGTACGCGGCGCGTCGGTGCGGGTGATGACCGTCTGCTTAATCAGCACATACCCCAGCGCCGCGCCCGCCACAATCCCCGCAACCCAAAGGGCCACCGTCGCGAGAGTAAGATCGCGATAGACCACCAGATCGTAGATATCCCAGATAAGAAAGATGGCAGGAATGATGGCCAGCCTTTCCAGCGTAACGGTGGCAGGCTTACGGGCGTTGAGGCCACGGGAGACGAGAAAGATAAACAGGACCCACACCCAGACGGGGGTGTGCGTGAGGATACCGATCAGAAATTCAAACATGGGATTCACCATGAACGCTTGCGGCGCTGGCCGCACTGCACAAGTAATGCGCATAACAGCACAGGTGCCATTATGCGCAGGTCTGTTACAGCGATTTTTTCAGGCGACGAACCGCCTCTTTCAGCTCTTCATCGGTTGGCGTGACAAACGACATGCGGAGCGTCGTATGGTCTGGCTCATTGCAATAGAAGAACTCACCCGGCACAAAAACCACGCCGTTGCTTAACGTTTTTTCCAGCCAGCGCGTGGTGTTGATGCCATTGTTCATTTTGGCCCACAGGAACATTCCACCCTTCGGCTTATGGAACGTCATGACATCACCCAGTTCCGCCTCCAGTTCATTTGCAAAGGTCTGGTATTTCTGGCGGTAGGCTTCACGGATCATTTTAATCTGATCGGCCAGACGACCGGTTTTCAGGTACTCATAGGTCATCAGCTGTGACAGCGTGCTGGTGTGCAGATCGGTGGTTTGCTTGAGATTAACCACCGCGCGTTTCAGCCACTCCGGTACCAGCACCCAGCCCACACGAGTGCCCGGGGCGAGGATTTTGGAGAAGGTCGAGGTATAGACGACGTTCTCTTCATTGCCGATATCTTTGGCATGGGCAATTAACGGGCGGAACACTTCATCGGTATAATTAATTTCGCTGTACGGATCGTCTTCGATAATAACGAAGTCATAGCGCTTCGATAATTCCACCAGCTGTTTACGACGCACCTCAGAAAGCGTTACCCCACCCGGGTTACCAAATGTCGGAACAATATAAACCGCCTTGATGGTTTTATTCGCCACCAGTGCTTCAAGTTCATCCACTTTCATTCCGTCGCCATCGGTGCCCACGGATTCAAATTTGGCCTGTGCCAGACCAAATACCTGCAGTGCCGCGAGATACGTTGGACGTTCGACGACGACGGTATCGCCCGGGTTAATTAACGCCCGCGCCAGCACGTCGAGAGATTGTTGCGAACCGGACGTAATGACCACGTCATCGGCCTTGCAGGCGATCCCACGGCCTTCACAGATGAGCTTAATTTCTTCACGCAGCCCCGGGATGCCTTCGGTCAGACTGTACTGAAAAGCTTCACCAAAATGCTGTGATAATACGGCATCAGCGGCAATTTTCAGGCCTTCATGATCGAACAGTGCAGGGTTAGGAATACCGCCACCCAGCGAAATCACCCCGGCCATTTTGCTATGTTTTAATAATTCACGGATGGCAGATGATTGCAGGCCCTGTGCGCTGCTGGCGAGTTTATTCACAGACATTCTTTGCTTACCTTCTTTTTTATAATGTGCCTAATCTTAGTAGCATAAGTCTGCGGCTTTGATAATTACTTTTCTTCAACGGCATGGCCGAAATATTCCGCGCCCTGCTGAATATGCGCGACAAATTGCGTGAGCTTGGGTAGCGGACGTAAATCCTGGCGCCACAGCAAATGTACCGGTCGTGGCGCAGGCGTATAGTTCTCCAGCACCTGCACCAGCCTGCCGCTCGCCAGCTCTTCTGCCACCAGCACTTCGGGTTGCAGTAATAATCCCGCCCCCGCTCTCGCCGCCATCCGTAGCCCATAGCCATCGTTGCAGCGCAGAATGGCATCGCGCTTCCAGCGCATCTCACCTTCAACCCCCGGCAGCCGCCATTCGTTACGCGCGGTCCACACCGTGTGTGACAGGCAGAGATGATCCGCCAGATCGGCAGGCGTTCGCGGCGTGCCGTAACGCGCCAGATACGCCGGGGCCGCGCAGATCACCATTCGGTACGGGCAGAGGTATTTCGCCACCAGATCGTCGTTATGAATGTCACCGATGCGAATGGCCAGATCGACCCCTTCATCCACCAGATCCACCATCCGGTTGGTCAGATCCAGCTCCACGCGCACGTCCGGGTAGCGCTGCAAAAAGGTCGCCGTGAGGGGGGCTATCACACAACCGCCAAACGAGGTGGGCGCCGTGACCCGCAAGGTCCCGGCTGGGGCGGCACGCAGTCGCTCAACCGCGCTTTCGGCGATAGAGACCTGCTCCAGCACCCGCTTCGCCTCGTCGAAATAGACCCGCCCGGCGTCCGTCAGACTTTGACGCCGCGTGTTTCGCTCCAGCAGCCGGGTGCCGAGCTGAGACTCCAGTAACGCTATGTACTTCCCCACCATCACCGCCGACATCTCCAGCCGGCCTGCCGCGCCGGTAAAACTGCCGCTCTCAACGACAGCAATGAAGGTCTCCATGCTGCGAAGCTTATCCATATTCCAAACCCCTGGTTAGCAATCCTCTAACTTTAGCCCAGTTTATCTGAGTTTTGATTTATTAAAGAATGAAGGCTCACAACCTAAGGAGTCAGCTATGAAAATCGTGATTATTGGTGCCAGCGGTACGGTCGGTCGTGCGGTAACAGAAGAGCTGAGCCGTCGCCACGACGTGATCCGCGTGGGTCGCACGCAGGGCGACTACCAGGTGGATATCACCTCTCAGGCCAGCGTGCAGGCATTGTTTGAAAACATCGGAGCGGTGGATGCGATTGTCTCTGCCAGTGGCGGCCTGCACTTCGGCCCGCTCGCGACCATGAAAGACAGCGATTTCAATCAGGGCTTGCAGGACAAGCTGCTGGGACAGGTTCGTCTGGCGTTGACCGGCCAGCATTACCTCAATGAAGGCGGCTCCATCACCCTGATAAGCGGGATCGTGGCGCATGAGCCTATCGCACAGGGGGTGAATGCCACCACGGTGAACACCGCCCTGGAAGGGTTTGTCCGCGCCGCGGCCTGTGAACTGCCGCGCGGGATCCGCATCAACCTGATTAGCCCGACGGTGCTTACCGAATCAGCGGAAGCGTACGAAGGCTTCTTCCCGGGCTTTGAAAGTGTTCCCGCCGCAACGGTGGCGCAGGCCTATCGTCGCAGCGTGGAAGGGGTGCAGAATGGACGGGTGTATAAAGTGGGTTACTGAGTCTTAGCGGCAGAAATCAGGACCAGCATCGGACGTTCCGCCTCTTCGGCCAGCGCGGGCCAGGCATCAATTTGTGCCTGCGTTGGTCCCCATTCGTTCACTTCCGTTATTGTCAGCCCCGCCTTAATAAGCGCATTGAGCGTGGTACCGAGCGTACGGTGGTATTTGATCACCCCGTCCGCCAGCCAGTTGCTGACGCGCTCGCCCTCATCCTGATAGCGATTAACGCCCCAGAAACGCTCGCCGTTGTCGTCGGTCAACCAGCCCTGACGTGTGGCGCAGGTGTAAATCGGATGTTCCATTGAAAAGACGAGGCTGCCGCCGGGTTTAAGCGCCCGCCGGATTTTCTCAAACAGGGAATCCAGCGCCGGCAGGTAGTGCAGCGCCAGTGAACTGTAGATCAAATCAACGCTGTTCTCAGGTAACGCCAGAGATGCCAGATCGCTGCGCTGATAGTGAATTTGCGCATCATCCGTCAGTTCAGCCGCCCGGGCGAGCATCTTTTCGGAGAGATCAACGCCGGTCACTTCTGCCGCCCCCAGCGCGCGTGAAGCGCGACAGAACCAGCCGTAACCGCAGCCAAGATCGATAACTGACTTGCCGGATAACGGTGGCAGCATGCTTTTCAGCGCAGGCCATTCCGGTGCGCCGTCCAGACCCTGCACCGAACGCGGTAGCCGGGCATAGCCTTCAAAAAACGCCGGGTTGTCGTAGATGTTTTGTGCCATGACGGACTCCTTTATCGCAACAGAGGCGAGGGTAAAACACCCCTCGCCCGTTGACAACATACCCGTCTGAAAATCAGAGTCTGCGCCGGATCTTCTCCACCATGGCGGCAGTCGAAATCCCGTAACGCGCGTGAAGGGTCGGTAGCGCACCCGCATCAAGGAACGCATCCGGCAACGCAACGGTATCAAAGTCGACGTTAACGCGATGGCGCATCAACAGCGACGCCACGGCTTCACAAAGCCCGCCAACGCTACTGTGGTTTTCAGCCACAATAACCAGACGTCCGGGTTTCGCGGCTTGCGCCAGAATGGTCGCTTCATCCAGGGGCTTAATCGTGGGTGAGTGAAGTACCGCCACGCTGACATTATCCTTGCGCAACTGCTTTGCCGCCTCCAGTGCGCGCATGGTCATCAGCCCTGAGGCGATAATCAGCACATCACTGCCCTCTTCCAGCAGCGCGGCTTTGCCTATTTCAAACCGGTAATTGTACTGATCCAGCACCACCGGAACCTTACCGCGTAACAAACGCATATAAACCGGCCCTTCGTGGCTGGCAATGGCAGGCACCGCCTGTTCAGTGTCAATCGCATCGCAAGGATCGATAATGGTCATGCCCGGAATGCCGCGCATGATCGCAATATCTTCCGTTGCCTGATGGCTTGGCCCGTAGCCGGTGGTCAACCCCGGCAGCGCGGCGCAAATCTTGACGTTGAGGTGTTCCTCAGCAATGACCTGATGAATAAAATCGTAGGCACGGCGGGTGGCAAACACGGCATAGGTGGTGGCAAAGGGAATAAAGCCCTCTTTGGCCATCCCACCTGCCGCCCCCATTAACAGCTGTTCCGCCATTCCCATCTGGAAGAAACGGTCAGGGTATGCCTGGGCAAAGATATGCAGATCGGTATATTTCGACAAATCTGCCGTCATGCCGACAATGTTCTGACGCTGAGCCGCCAGTTTCACCAGCGCGTGGCCAAACGGCGCGGCCCGGGTTTCCTGCCCTTCCTCTGCAATCGAGGCAATCATGGCGGAGGTGGTTAAACGCGGTTTATTTTCGACGGGCTGGCTCATTACAGGACTCCTTCTGGTTTATTCGCATCGAGCACGGCGAGCGCCTGTTGCCACTCATCGGCATCCACGCGAATAAAATGGTTCTTGTCACGCTGCTCGAGGAAAGGCACGCCCTTGCCCATCAGCGTGTCGCATAAGATGACGCGCGGCTGTTGTTCGGGATAGCGTCTGGCATTATCAAACGCCGACACCAGCGCGGGGATATCGTTACCGTTAACGCGTTGTACATACCAGCCAAAGGAGGTCCACTTATCTTCCAGCGGCTCAAAACCGAGGATGTTATGTGAATTACCGTCCGCCTGTTGCCGGTTAATGTCCACCAGCACAATCAAGTTCGAGAGCCCATGATGCGAGGCTGACATGGCGGCTTCCCAGGTTGAACCTTCGTCCAGCTCACCGTCAGACATGGAGTTAATTACCCACGCCGTGCTCTGTTTGTGCTTCAGCCCCAGCGCCATTCCCACACCAATGCTGAGTCCCTGCCCCAGAGAACCGCCGGAGATCTCCATGCCGGGCGTATACGTTGCCATGCCGGACATCGGCAGGCGGCTGTCATCCGAGCCGTAGGTTTCAAGTTCCTCTTCAGGAACGATCCCCGCCTCGATCAGCGCCGCATAATACGCAATGGCGTAATGTCCGTGGGAGAGCAGGAAGCGGTCGCGGCCTTCCCACTCCGGCTCCTGAGCCCTGAAGGTCATACCGTGCGCAAACGCAGTTGCCAGCACGTCGGCATAGCCCAGCGCCTGACCGATATAGCCCTGACCTTGTACTTCGCCCATTCGCAGCGCGTAGCGGCGAATGCGCCACGCGGCCGCGGCAACCTGTTGAACTGTCGTATTCGTCATTCTCGTCTCCCCTTAATGGATCAGCATGCCGCCGTTCACGTCGAGCGTGATACCGGTGGAATAAGAAGAGAGATCGCTCCCCAGGAACAGCGCGGCACGGGCAACATCCTGTGCATCACCAAGACGGTTGAGCGGAATACCCGCCAGAATGGCGGTTTTCATCTCATCGCTCAGCTTGCCAGCGGTGATGTCCGTCTGGATAAGCCCCGGGGTGATGCAGTTCACGCGCACGTTATCCGGCCCAAGCTCACGGGCCATGGCTTTGGCTAGTCCCAGCACGCCGGCTTTTGCAGCGCTGTAGTGCGGGCCGCCAAAAATACCGCCGCCGCGCTGTGCCGAAACTGAAGAGATACAGACAATGCTGCCGGACTTCTGCGCGCGCAGAGTGGGAATCACCGCCTGGGACATCAGCAGCGTACCGCGCAGGCTGACATCCAGTACGGCATCGTAATTGTCGCGCTTAATATCCATCAGTTTGAGCGGCTGGGTTATCCCGGCGTTATTCACCAGAATGTCGATGCGCCCATATTTACCCAGAACCTGCTTAATGGCTGCGTTCACCTGCAACTCGTTGCTGACGTTTGCCGCAAGCCCCAGATGCCCTTCACCCAGACATGCAGCCGCACGCTGGCTGGCCTCGGCATCTAAATCAATAATGACCACTTTCGCGCCCTGCTCGGCATATAATTTTGCCGTGGCGAAACCCAAGCCGCGCACAGAAGCCGCGCCGGTAATCACGGCGACTTTATCTTTCAGAAGCATATATTTACTCCAGTATTGTAAGAGAGGTTTTATTTATTATTTCGGTTCTTCCAGCAAGATAATCATGACTAATCCAATTGCTGCGCAAATACCGAAATAAATAAAGACAGAATTAAAGCTTCCAGTTTTATCCAGCAGATAACCTGCCAGCATCGGCGAAACAAATCCGCCGAGATTACCGCCGCTATTAATAATTGATGCGGCGATGGGATACGTTTTGCTGTCCGCAACGGCCATTCCATAAGCGGTGAAGGCGGGCCAGCCTATATTCAGACAGAGACCAACAAAAAAGAGGCCGACACAAACCGCAACGGTGCTTTGCGGGATATTCAGCATGATGACCATCATCAGTACGGTGCTGATGGCTGTAAACATCATGGTCGGTTTACGCCTGCGCCCGAGCCATTTATCGGAGACATAGCCGCCAAAAATCGCGCCGATAAAACCGCCGATACACGGCATACTCGCGACGAGGCCCATGCTCATGAACGTAAAGCCTTTTTCTTTCACCAGATAAAGCGGTATCCAGGTCAGCAGGCCATACAGCACGCTGACCATCATGAAGTAGGCCACACAGTCACCGAGAATATTTTTCGATGTGAACAGACCTTTTACCGTGCTGATGGGCGACAGATCCCGTACGCGGATCAGACGGTCAAGGCGGGAGAAGCCGGGGGAAATCACGATATTTTCCCGTCTGGCATCCGGTGTCGCCTGACCTGCGGTAATGGTCTCCAGTTCGCTCTTTGACACGAAAGGGCTCTCGGAAGGCCGGGTACGTACCAGTAAATACCACAGGACAGCAATGACCAGCCCCGGAATGGCAAAAGAGAAAAAGACCCAGCGCCAGCCCCAGGTCATGGCAATCCACACTGCCAGCGGCGGCACCAGGATGGGGGCAAACATGGTGGCAGCAATATAGACGCCGGTCGCCGTGGCCTTCTCTTTTGGTGGAAACCAGTTATTGATCGTTGATGCCAACCCCACCGGGCATGGCCCCTCGGTTAACCCCAGCCCCAGGCGGATAAACTTCAGGCCCAGCACTGAGGTCGCAGTCCCCATCAACCAGGTAAACGCCGAGAAGCCAAATATCGACAGCGCCACCATCCCGCGAATGCCCTTTTTGGCGATAAAAAAGCCCGCCGGTATTTGGCTCAGGGCGTATCCCAAAAAGAACATACTGGCGATCGCACCGGCTTCGAAATTATTGATATGAAACTCGTCGATGATAAAAGGAAGTACAGCACCAATATTTGTTCGGTCGGCATAGTTAATGGCATACACAATAAAAATTAATGCCAGTACAACGAAACGGTAATTGGTTTTCTTTGTCGCTATGTAGGGGGCAACTTGTTCTATACGAGACATGTTTTACCTCATTATTCGAACAACGTGAGTCGTTTTATTTATGCGTTCAACGTCAATATATCGGCTATCGAACGAAACACCATTCAATAAAACTCATTTATTGCTGAGATAAATTTGATACGCGATGCAGGTCATAAAAATAAAATGTAACCCTCATCAATATTCATCGATAAAACACTGTGAACAGGATCATGTTTAATCCATTCAGCCGGGTAAAAATTGCTGACACGATGCCGCAATGTTATGTTTTTTAAAATTGTCTCGTTTAAAAGGAGTGGGCCATGCCCGCGCAGGATCGCCAGACCCTCCCCATACCCTCGCTGCGAAATATTCAGTCCTTTATCGCCGTGGCCAACTCTCTCAGTATCCATCTGGCAGCCGAACAGCTTAACGTCACCGCGTCAGCCGTCAGTCATCAGATCGCCTCGCTGGAATCCTGGATGGGGAAGAAGTTATTTATCCGCAGCGGCAAAGGCGTGACCCTGACCCCGACGGGGGAAAAATATCTGCGCGACGTCTCCGCAGCGATGAGCGCCATCGGCCGTGCAACCGAACAGGTGATGAAAGAGGCTGATAATCCGGTATTGCGCGTTCACTCTTCACCAACGTTTGGCCTGACGTGGTTATTGCGCCGGCTCGGCAAATTTCGCAGTGAATACCCGGATATTACGGTCAATCTTTCCTGCTCCTATGAGAACCTGCAGTTTGCACGCGATAACATCGATATTGATATTCGCCACGGCATCCCGGACTGGGACGCTTACAGGGTCATGACCATTAAAAACGATGCGCTGGTGGTGCTGGCCTCACCGGCATATCTGCGTGCACATCCCGTCAACACGCCGCAGGACCTGCTTTCACAGGCGCTTATCTCGTCGACAAGCACTCTCGTCAACTGGGAAAAATGGTTTGCCTGGCACAATATCGACCGCCCCTGGCTCAACTTCAGCCTGAGTTTTGATCGTTCTTACATGAGCTTTGAAGCCGCGCGCATGGGGCTGGGATTTATTCTGGAAAGCAAGATGATGGCCACCGATCACCTGAACGATGGCTCCCTGGTGCAGGTGCTACCAGATGAAACGGGGATCGCCATTAATGCGCATCATCTGGTGATGCCGCACATGAACGAGCGCACCTGGAAGATCCAGCAGTTTGTTGAGTGGATTGATCGCGAACTGCGTCTGTCGGGGTATCACCTGTAGCAATACCCCGACGTGGCGTCAGGAGACGGTGCCCCACACAAGATGGCCCTTATGGAAGGTCGCGGTACGCGGTGAAATCCGCGCCACGGCCTCGGCGGAACAGGAAGCGTCCACCAGCACAAAGCTGGCATCGTCCTGCGCTTTTGGCCACACGCGCTCGCCTTTGTCGTTCAACGGCAGCACATCACCGGTGGCGATACCCAGCGCGCGGGAGAGCGTCTGTTCATTCGGGCGAATATAGAGTTGGGCGTAAAGATTGGCTTTTTCCAGCATATCGCCCAGCCCATACGGCGACCAGTGGTCAATGACGCTGTCGGTGCCGGTCATGACGAACACCCCCTTGTCACGGAGTTGCTTCAGCGGCATATGCAGGGTGCCAATCGGCACCGTAGAGGCAATGGTCACCTGCTGCGCCGCCATGCGGGTGGCGATTTCATCGACCTGCTGCTCGTTGAGCGTGGCCAGCGCGAAGGCGTGGCTGATGGTCAGCTTGCCCTTCAGCGCGGGCGTTTTCTCCACGGTCTCTACCATGTAGTTCACCGCCGCGACGCCTGCCGGGCTGGTTTCATGCAGGTGGATGTCCACCCCTTTGTCATAATCCAGCGCAATCTGGAACATCGTGTCGAGGGATTTTTCCATCGCATCGTCCACGTTAGTCGGATCCAGACCGCCCACGTAGTGTGCGCCAGCCTGCATGGCCTCGCGCATCAGCGTTTCGGAGTGTGATAACAGCAAGCCGTGCTGCGGGAAGGCGACAATTTCACAGTCAAACCCCGGCTTGCGGCGCGCTAAGACGGCCTGGAGATTTTCCAGATTCTTCAGGCCGGACGTCGGCTCAATATTGCAATGGCTGCGGGCGAGGGTGGAGCCTTTCGACTGGATCAGATCGATAAGCTTTTCCGCACGCTCCTGCGTGTAGGGCTGTAACTCTGGCAGCAATTTTTGTTCAAGACGGATCATGTCCTGAATGGTCGTGCCCGCCGGGCGGTTAAGGGAATGCCAGGGACCGCCGTAAAAGGTTTTATCCAGGTGGATATGCATGTCGCGCATTGCCGGCAGCATCAGCTTACTGCCTGCATCATAATGTGGCAGCGTGGCATCGCCATGGCTTTTGTTATCACGCAGGGCGACAATTTTGCCGTCATTAATTTCGAGTGTTTTCAGTTCGGTGCGGGTGCTTGTCGCCACGCCGCCGTCAACGTTGAACCCGGCCTCCAGCAGCACGTTATCCAGGTAGTAGTGTCTGGCGGTAATGTTCATCGGTTTGCCTGTCTCACAACGTGGTTTCGCAGTCTCTGCAGCATACGCGACGGAGCCAGTGGTGCCAAACAGGGCGCAGGCGGTAACCATTTTGCCGCTCTGGCTAATAAACTCGCGTCGGCTTTTATTCTCACTCATCTTCTCTTCCTTTTACTTACGCATTCACAATGTGGGTACCGGTCTCACCGCGCAGCGCCGCAGGCAGGCAGTCCGGCGAGGTGATGATCACGCGCTTGCCGCCGTCGTTCAGAAACGCCAGCGAGGCGACGATTTTCGGCAGCATGCTGCCCGCTGGGAAGTGCCCCGCCGCCACGTAGCGTTTCATCTGCGCCACATTCACCGTATCCAGCGCCTGCTGGTCTGGCTTACCAAAGTTGATGCACACTTTCTCCACCCCGGTGGTGATCACCAGCACGTCGGCATGGATCTCGCGGGCCAGCAGCGCGGTCGAGAGATCCTTATCAATCACCGCATCGACGCTCTGGTAATCCCCCTGCGCTGTGCGCACCACCGGAATACCACCACCGCCCGCCCCGATCACCACAAAGCCTTTTTGCGTCAGGGTCTTGATAGCCTCCGCTTCAACGATACGCAGCGGCTGCGGTGAGGCCACCACCCGGCGATAACCGCGCCCGGCGTCTTCAACAAAATGCCAGTCAGGATGGGCACGCTGGAGCGCATCACGCTGCGTCTCACTGAAAAACGCGCCGATAGGTTTGGTGGGATGGGCGAAACCCGGATCGTGTTTATCCACTTCCACCTGCGTGACGACCGTGACCGCTTTTTGCTCGCCGTGGGCGGCCATGCGGTTATTGAGCGCCTGCTGGATCAGGTAGCCGATACCGCCCTGGGTATCCGCCACGCAGTTTGCCAGCGGCGTGAGGGGTAGCCCTTCCCGCTCGTGAGCAATTTCAGCGCGGCGCAGATCCAGCCCCACCTGGGGGCCGTTGCCGTGAGTGAGCACGATGTCATAGTCAGACGCCAGCATCTCCAGCACTGACTCTGCAACCAATTTCACGGCCTGTGACTGGTGTTCAATGGACTGACTGGCGTTATCTTTGATAATGCTGTTGCCGCCAATGGCGACGACCATGAGCTCTTTCATAGTGTTTCCTTTGAAATGGTGCGGGGTGAGGACATCAGCCATTATCAGGACTCCGAAACCGGCGCTGCCGCGCTCACCGCGTCGCGGCTATCAAGAAAATGCTTCACCACAAACATGCCCCCCATCATCAGGTAGGCCGTGACAAACATCAGCGAACTGCCTTCGGCAAAGCCAACCACTGGCGCGTGGATCACGCCGAACAGCGCCAGCAACGCCCCAACGGCGGCGGCCACGGCTCCGCGCAGCGGTTTGTTGATGATGGCGAAGATAGCGATGCAGCCCCACAGCATGCTGGCGAGCGGTGCGCCGTTACCCAGATGCACCAGTCCCTGGTAGTAGATACCTTTGCTGTGCAGCACGTCGGTGCCAATTTTCGCCGCACTGGTCCCCGCCGCGCCCATCACGCTGTTCATCATGGTCAGCGCCCAGTTAGCGATCCACGGGAACAGGCAGATGAAGATCACGGGGACCTCCACTTTGGGCGTTTCCCTTACTACCTGGTTGGCGGTCACCACCCCGATAAACACCAGAATCGGCACGATGGCGGTCATCGGTATGATGGCGAGCATAAACGCCCCCAGCCCGAACAGCGGCACGATAAACATGGTCACACCGGAGGCCAGCGTGTAGCCAATGCTGGCCCCCATCGCTTTCCAGCCCGCGTGGCCGACGTAAACCGTCACCGGGAACGGGTTACCCATCAGACACCCGAGCATGGAGGCCAGCCCGTTTGCCAGCATCACCTTGCGGGTCGGGTACTCATCCCCCGCCGCGTGGGCGCTTTCGATGTTTTCCAGGTCAAAAATGTAGTTCGCCAGACCCAGCGGGACGGCAGAAGCCAGGTACGGTAATGCGTGCGGCAGTCCCTGCATAAAGCTGTCGACATGCACTTCCGGCGGGTTAAAGCCAAACGACGACATTGAGGCTTTGATGGCCTCCGGGCTTTGCAGACCGGAGATCCACGCCAGCGCGGTACCGGCAATCAGCAAGAGCAGGCCGGTCGGGATTTTGGCGAAGATCGGCTTTTTACCAAACCAGTTAATAAAGATCAGCAGCAGCACGATGAACGACACGGTAGGTGCCTCAAACGCCTGCAGCATCGGGTTCATCGCCAGCAGCAGCAGGCCCAGCCCGGACAGGCACGACAACAGGACGGTACGCGGGATCATCTTGCGGATGGTTTCCCCAAGGAACGAACCGCCCGCCAGAATCATCGCCTCCACGAAGCACCACACCAGACCAATCTGGATAGCGAAATCCGCATCACCGGTTTGCTGGTAGACCGGCATCAGCACCAGAAAGGTCACGGTGAAAATTGACGGCGCGCTTGGGCCAGACGGCAGCGCGGTGACATCCGTACGCCCGGTCTGGCGCGCCATCTGCAGGCCAAACCACGCGTAGCAGACGCTCGCGACCAGCACCGCCAGCCCGAAGGCTGGCGCAATGCGTCCATAAACAATCTCCTTCGGGATGCCGACGACAAAAATGAGCAGCCCCATCATGGTCAGCAAATTGGTCAGGTTGTTGGTCATCAACCCGAAATACGCCGCCCAGTCACCTCTTTTCCACTCCAGTTTCATGTTTTTCATGGATGCATGCCTTATAAAAAGTAGCGATCGCGGAAGGTCAACAGCGCCTTTTCAAAACAGCTAAACGGCGGGTGAACGATGCCCGCCCCAATCATGCCAATTCCTGCGTCTTTGTGCGCAATGGCGGTGTTAATGACCGGCAGAATGCCGCTGCCCGCGACTTTTGTGATGTCGATGGCGGTTGGAATGCCCATAAACGAGAGCAGCGGAATGGTGACGTTCGGGTTTTCGCCGAGGGTGATCTCGCGCATCTGACGGGAGAAATCGATGGCTTCATCCACCGTGCCACCCACCAGTGCCACAATCGCCGGGGCTGTGGCCATCGCAAAACCACCGATACCGTAGGTTTCGGTAATGGCGCTGTCGCCAATATCCAGCCCGGAGTCTTCCGGCCTGTAGCCCGCGAACATGGGCCCTATCACCTGCTGCGCCGGGCCGGTGAACCACTGCCCCGGCAGCCCGGAGATGCGCAGGCCGAACTCGTAGCCGTTACGCGCCATGGTGGTGACCACGGTGCTGTACTCAATACCGTGTGCGGCATCCATGGCGGCTTTACACATCGCCATCCACGTCGGGCCGGAGAAGTAATCGCTGCTGGCGACGAACTCAAACACCTCACGCTGCTGTGCCACCGGATACCCGGCCTGAATCAGCCCGGGCGTCAGCGCCTGGATCAGCAGCGTGGTGCCGGCGTTGTTGCGGTTATGACACTCGTCGCCCATGTGCAGCGCCTGGGCCAGCATCAGGCGCAGGTCGATTTCACCAATGATTTTCATGGCATCGCGCAGCATCGGGCCGAGCACGTCACGCATCCAGTTCAGGCGGTCAATAACGCTCTGGTCGTTGGCGCCCATGCGCAGGATCTTCGCCATCTGCTCGCTAAGGTTAGTGAACGCCCGGTTGCCGTAGGTTTTATTCTCAACGATGTGCATAAACATCGATGGCGAAGTGACGCCCGCCATTGAGCCTACGCAGTCGTGCTCGTGGCAGGGCGAGAAGGTGATCGCCCCTGACGCCGCCACGCGCTCCGCGTCGTCGATATCGCGTGCCAGCCCTTCAAACACCAGCGCCCCGGTCACGGCCCCTTTCATTGCGCCACACATGTTTTCCCAGCTGACGGGCGGACCGGCGTGCAGAATGGTGGTGCGGGTCATGCCCGGCACGACGTTGATTGCCTGGTCGTAGCCCACCAGCACCGGATGGGACTGGATAATGCGCTCAAGGGCAATCTTATTGGCGGCGGCGATTTTGTCAGCCAGTGGCGCAAGGGCCAGCTGATCCAGCGCTTCTACAACCTGCAAATTCCCCTGCCCCGGCGGCGTCCAGTCGAGCTGGGTCACGGGGATATGCTGCTTTTTGAGATCCGCACTGAACAGCGCGATACCGACGTTAATCACGTTCAACGGCTGGTTAAATAAGGTCGTCATCAGGCAGTCTCCCCTTTAAAGACAAATTCACGTGCCAGTAATCCGGTGTTGGTGCTGCTGCTCGCCCAGATCACCCCTGCCTCGGTCAGAAGCTGACACTGCTGTGCCAGGGACGGTGAGTCCTGGTCGGTTCCGAGCACATAGCCGAGAATTGCCAGCGGGCGGTTATCGGCTTTCGCCGTCGCCTGCGCCTCTTTTATGGCCTCAAGCATCACGCCAACCGGATCCTCGTGCGCGCCAAAGCCCAGAACAAAGTCCATCACGATCACGCCCACCTCGGGGTCACGCGCCTCCTGCAACAGGCGGCTGATGCGGTTGGTCGGATCGATCATCGGGTGCGGTTTGCCGTGGGTGAAATCGTCATCGCCAAAATCAAGGAAGGTGTGGGCTTTACTGACGTTGATATCGTCCAGCCGTTTCGCCGGATCGGGTTGAATGTTGCTGTAGACGTCGTCGAACTTTTCCAGCGCGGCGAACATGGCCTCATCGCACAGGGTGCCGCCGCAGAACAGGCCGCGGATGTATTTCTGCTGGGGCGTCAGCCGGGCACGCACCTCGTCGATCAGTGGCCAGTTCAGCGGATGCAGGTCGAGAGACTCTTTTTTCACCCCCGTTAACAGCACGGCCTTCAGCGCCGCCTCTTTGGTGCCACGGGCGAACTGCAGGTTGCCGTCATCAGCCGGCGGCTGATGACGACCGAGGAAACAGACCACCACCGGTTTGCGGCAGGTGCGGGCGCGGGCCAGCACTTTTTCTGCCACCGACGGCGCAGGCGGTTTAGAGATGAGGGTAATCACCTGGGTGGCGTCGTCAGCGTCCAGCATCGCGATGGCATCCAGCATCATCAGGCCACCTATCTTTTCGCTCAGATCGCGCCCGCCGGTGCCAATCAGCTGCGACACGCCGCCGCCGAATTCATGGATCCGCACGCTCAGCTCCTGGCTGCCGGTCCCGGACGCCCCGATAATACCGATCGGTCCGCGGCGCACCGCATTGGCGAAGCACAGCCCGGTACCGTTGATAATGGCCGTGCCGCAGTCCGGCCCCATCATCAGCAGCCCTTTCTGGTGTGCCAGCTGCTTCAGCGCCAGCTCGTCATCAAGGCTGACGTTGTCGGAGAAGAGCATGACGTTGAGATCGTTTTCCAGCGCCTGACGTGCTTCGCGGGCGGCAAACGTGCCGTTTACTGAAATCACCGCCAGGTTGCTCTCAGGACGATGGGTTTTCGCACTGGCAAGGGTGGCATAACGCGCTTCATGGCTCCCGCCGCTCTCCTTGCGGGTGAAAAGCGCTTCGATGGCTGCCAGCGTTTTGTCATTCGCCGCCTCGCCTTTAATCACGATCATTAAGTCGCCGTTTTTGGCATCCGCTAATTCCGGCGTTAATAGCCCGAGATTTTTTAATACGCCTTTGTTCATTTCTGTCGCCATAGCCACAAAAGCCTGCTCAACGCCCGGCAATTTATTGGCCTTGGTGGAAACCGACATCAATGACACCGAGTCAAAATAAGTATTCTTTTTTATGACGATTTTGGTGGGCATTATTTTCTCCTGAATGAGGATAAAAGGGGGCCGCCGTCGTGCAATAGGCACGTCGGTAAAATACTGTCTGAATGAGCGACCAGCCGGAAAAGGCTGGCCGAAGGAATTACGCGCCTGCGGCCAGCAGCAGGTCTGCTATCTGGTGGTAGCCTTTTTCCCGCGCCAGTTCGAGCGGGGTTTTGCCGTATTTATCGGTCATGTGCGGATTTGCGCCGTTATCCAGTAACAGCTTTACAATTTCCTGCTGTTTCGCGCCGCCATCGTTGAGGACAATCGCTTCCAGCAGCGGCGTCCAGCCCACGAAGTTGGTGTGGTTGACGTTAATATCGGTTTTCTCCAGCAGCTCGCGCACAATCTCAACGTGCCCTTTCTCGCTGGCAGGCGTAATGCCGACGCCACCGAAGCGGGTCAGGCGATCAAGATCCGGGTTGGCGGGTAAGACTATTCGCAGCAGGGTTAAATCATTTGTCAGGCAGCTAATCAGGAAGGGGTTAAAACAGGTCTGATCCTGTTGATCAATATCTGCTCCGGCGGCAATTAAAAATGCCACGCAGTCATAATGCTTTTTCAGACTGGCAATAATAACGGCCGTTCTTTTCTGGCGTTGAGTGGCATTAATATCGACACCTTTTTCAAGGCAGGCTTTTAGCCCGTCAATATTGCCCTGCTCTGCCGCCAGCAAAAATTCAGTAACGAGTTCGTTCGCAGACATATTCAGACTCCCCATGATGTATTGCTCATGACCTGAGAATAGCAACAGCCTGGTGAGAAAAGAATCCGCTTAAAAATCATTCATCGACAGTCAATTCATTATTGAGTTAAATTCAACAATTCAGCCAAAATGTGCGGCCGTGCAATCTTTTACTTATGTTTTAGCGCTTTTATTCGCCTCAGACAGCATTCTGCTTATGCATGATGAAGCCTGACATGACGCGGCTCGACGCGAATAATCAGAACTGTGACCGCCGTCATATGCGTTGTAACAGCGCTGTTAAAATATGTTCAAAACTGATGGCTAACAGGAGCCGTAATATGAATTCCATCTTTACTGAAGAGAACCTGCTGGCCTTCACCACGGCGGCACGCTTTGGCAGCTTCAGCAAAGCCGCCACCGAGCTTGGCGTAACCACCTCTGCCATCAGTTACACCATCAAGCGAATGGAGACCGGGCTGGATGTGGTGCTGTTTGTACGCAATACGCGCAGCATTGAGCTGACCGAGTCGGGGTTTTACTTTTACCGTAAAGCGACCGACCTGCTGAATGATTTTCATGCCATCAAGCGCGGGATAGACACCATTTCGCAGGGCATTGAGGCGCGGGTCCGCATCTGCATCAACCAGCTTTTGTACACCCCACGCCATACGGCGCGGCTGCTGCAGGTGCTGAAAAAACAGTTTCCTACCTGCCAGATCACCGTCACGACCGAGGTCTACAACGGCGTCTGGGACTCCATCATCAACAACCAGGCCAATATCGCGATTGGCGCACCGGACACGCTGCTCGACGGCGGCGGCATTGATTACACCGAGATCGGTGCCATCCGTTGGGTATTCGCCATCGCGCCGGAACACCCGCTGGCCTTCGTACCGGAGCCGATAGCCGAAAGCCAGCTGCGTCTGTACCCCAACATCATGGTGGAAGACACGGCGCACACTATAAACAAGAAGGTCGGCTGGCTGCTGCACGGCCAGGAGGCGATTCTGGTGCCCGACTTCAACACCAAATGCCAGTGTCAGATCCTTGGGGACGGGATTGGTTTTTTACCGGAGTATATGGCCCGCGAGGCGGTGGAGGACGGGCTGCTGGTCACGCGGCGAATCAATAATCCGCGTCAGGATTCACGCATGCTGCTTGCCACGCAGCATGCGGCGACCGGCCAGGTCACGCGCTGGATCAAACAGCAATTTGGTCCACAGGGCGTGCTGACCGGGATATACAGCGACCTATTGTGGCGCGCTTAGTTTTTGCTTTGCACCCAAAACGCGTGAATAAGACCAGGGATGTAGCCCAGTAAGGTCAGAACGATGTTAATGATAAACGCCCAGCCAAACCCTTTGCCGAGCAGCACACCCAGCGGTGGCAGGATAATAGTAAAGACAATACGCCAAAAACCCATAACGACTCCGTGCAAGCTAACCAATTGAAAATACAAAAGAGAACATTCTCTAAGCGTAGCCAGTTTAACGGCCTGCGCCATCTCTTTATCGCCCTTTTACCCTCTTTTACGCTTTTGACACTGGCTTAATCCTCCCCATTAGTTTAGAGTTTCCTTAATTAAGTAAATACTAAACCAATATGACTGAACTCGAACAACTTCAGGCCAGCGCCGGACAGGCCGCAGCCCTGTTAAAAGCGATGAGCAATCCGCGTCGGTTGCTGATCCTCTGCATGCTGTGCGGTGCACCGGGTACCAGCGCGGGCGATCTGGCGCGGGCGACGGGGCTTAGCCCATCCGCCACGTCACAACATCTGGCGCGTATGCGTGAAGAGGGGCTTATCGACAGCACCCGTGAAGCGCAGCGCATTCTGTATTTCATTAAAAACGATGCGGTGCATCAGCTGATCAGCACCCTGAAAAGCCTCTATTGCCCGTAAGGAGCCACCATGTCACTACCGCTCATTTCACCCCTGCAGGCCAATGCGCTCGTTGCTGAAGGTGCAAAACTGATCGATATTCGCGATCCCGACGAATATGCCCGCGAGCATATTCCCGCCGCCCGGTCCGTGCCGCTGGACACCTTACCCGGCGGGCTTGAGACGCACGCGGGCGAAACGGTGATTTTTCACTGCCAGTCTGGCGCCCGGACATCCTCGAACGCAGCCCGCCTTGCTCAGGCTGCCGCGCCTGCTCAGGCGTTTATCGTTGAAGGCGGAATTCAGGGGTGGAAGCAGGCTGGGTTGATCACGCAGGAAGACACATCACAGCCGCTGCCGTTGATGCGCCAGGTACAAATTGCCGCCGGGCTGCTCACCCTGTGCGGGGTCGTGCTGGGCTTTACGCTCTCCAGCGGCTTTTTCCTGCTGAGCGGCTTTGTGGGTGCCGGGCTGCTGTTTGCCGGGCTGACCGGGTTTTGCGGAATGGCGAGACTGCTGAAAGTGATGCCCTGGAACCGGCGTACCTCGTAAGCAGTAATCGGTGAAATACGCTGTACCCGGCATCAGACGTGGGCTAAGGTGAAGATCATTGAAACGATGAGGAGGTAGTATGTTTTCTGTCGGTGATTATGTGCAACCGCGTAAAGGCGGCCCAAAACTGAAAGTACTCGAAGTGAACGGCGATAGCGTTGTGGCGGTTCAGGCCAGCAATGAGCAAGGCGAGAAATTTACCCTGAAGGCCGCAGACCTGGCCCTGTATACCGAAGAGGGTGATTTCGGCGTCTGCTAAACAGGCAACCGGGCGGTGTCTTCCGCCCGGCTCATGGATTAAATCAGAAAATCATCCAGTGATTTACCGTTTGCCAGTGCATTGGCAATAGGCTTTGGCGTACGCCCCTGACCGGTCCATGTTTTCTCTTCACCGTTGAGATCAATAAAGCGATATTTCGCTTCACGCGGTTTACGTTTTTTCGCTGGCTTACCGGCCTGCGCCATATCTGAACCGAGGAGATCGGACGGTGAAATACCATCAGCTTTCATCAGTTCCAGCAGGGCATTAATTTTTTCCTGCTGCTCAGCGCGTTGTTGCTCTAATTCCGCCAGCTCACTCCGTTTCTCTTCAGCAACGACCCTGACTTTTTCCAGCATTTCTTCAAGAACGTCCAGGGATAATTCACGCGCCATCGCACGCAGAGTTCGGATATTATTAAGATTCTGTAACGTCAAAGACATATATTTGAAAACCTTTTCTTTAGGGTAAATCGAAAAATCGACAAGAGAATAATTCATTTCGCCTGGAATATCTACCCGCGGGCACGTCTTGCTAAAAATGTAAATGTTTTAAAATATCGCGTTTAATAATATCCGCGGATAACTGTCGATACCGCCGGATTCAATCTTTATCTCAGTATAAACGGTTAGATTTAATCCAAATCAAAGCATGCTGCACTGCCGTCGTTCGGGCAGAACGTTCGCTTCGGCACGCTCAAGATCAACAGATTGATTTACATACAAAAACTGACAGCAGGGACAGATTATAACGAACCGAACAAAAAACACGCAATTTTAGAGAATTTTGTGGACAAAACGCGACTAAATAAAAATTAATAACTAGTTGTTAGTTCAAAGGCAGAGATATACGCTATACATGCCTGACAAACCAACCTAAAGCACTAACCGCTGAGGGAAAATCGTTTCTATTGTGTTCTTCTCAAGGAGTTCAGACATGTTCTCACCGCAATCTCGCCTGCGCCATGCGGTAGCGGATACCTTCGCGATGGTTGTTTACTGTTCCGTCGTGAACATGCTGATCGAAATTTTCCTCTCCGGAATGTCCTTTGAGCAGTCACTTTCTTCTCGTCTGGTGGCAATTCCGGTCAACATTATTATTGCGTGGCCTTACGGATTATACCGCGATGCGGTCATGCGCTTTGCGCGTCGTATTAGCCCGTCAGGGTGGGTGAAAAACCTCGCCGACGTTCTGGCATACGTGACGTTCCAGTCGCCGGTTTACGTGGCTATTCTGCTGACAGTGGGCGCAGACTGGCATCAAATCGTCGCAGCGGTCAGTTCAAATATCGTGATTTCAATGCTGATGGGTGCGGTGTATGGCTATTTTCTCGACTACTGTCGCCGCCTGTTTAAGGTCAGCCAGTACAGCCAGGCCAAAGCATGATGTGAGGCGACTGGCGAATGCCAGTCGCAGATTTACTGTACGTCGCCAAACAGTCCCTTCAAAAACCGCTCCAGTGCCATACGCGAACTGAAGCCATGCGGAATACCATAATGTTCATGCGTTTCACCACCTAAATACAGTGGGAATTGCTGATAATGATCGCAGGTTTTAATATCCGAGGCAGGCTCAGCAAATGACAAACTTCTGTCTTTCAGCGTCGGGTGAATAATGAGAGCGGTACGTCCCATTCTTGCTTCACGATTAACGTAAACATAATTCTCGCCACGGCGATATCCATACGCTTTTGATGTCACCTCATCCATGGTGAATCCCTCTTTTTCAAGAACGCGCGCCACCTCATCAGGTCGTAAATACATATCTTTTCCTCGTTATCTTTTCCTGCCCGGCAACCTTACAGTATTCAGCATTAGCAGGGCTTTCAGAATATTCCATAAACTGCCAGATAACGCGTGACGCGCTTCAGATATTAAATTTCTGGACTAAACTAAACGGGAACGCAAAATTACGGAGGATCGTATGTTTAACAGACCGAACCGAAACGATATTAACGACGACACACAGGATATTCGTAACGATGTCAGCCAATTAGCGGACTCGCTGGAAGAAGTGCTGAAATCCTGGGGTTCCGGTGCGAAGGACGAAGCGGATGCCGCAAAACGTAAGGCTCAGTCTTTGCTACGTGAAACCCGCGCCCGCATGAATGGGCGTTCGCGCACCACGCAGGCTGCCTGCGATGCCATCAGCTGCGCCAATACCTTCGTTCGCGAAAAACCCCTCTGTACGCTTGGTACGGTAGCCGCGGTGGGTATCTTCGTGGGGGCGCTGCTTAGCCTGCGCAAATAGTCGTCTCAGCCTGTCCGAATCCGCCCCGGTCGCGTCAGCCTCCGGGGCTTTTCTTTGCCTGCGCGCCTGAAAAAGCCGTACAGCCCGCCCTGCCCCGCTATGCTCATCATCGGGGCCATATTAATCTGAAATTCCCATATCTTGTATGGTTGAATCTTAAGACAACTACATCTAGTATTCCCTTTAGCAAGATACACACAACCTGACGCGATGATTCGCGCCGCTCTCTCATTTTAAATGGAAATACGAATCATGAGCATTATTATTTACACTCGTAACGATTGTGTTCAGTGCCACGCGACAAAACGTGCAATGGAAAGCCGTGGAGTGGCCTTTGAGATGGTGAACATTGACCTGCAGCCCGAAGCTGCCGATACCCTGCGGGCGCAAGGTTTTCGCCAGTTGCCGGTCGTCGTCGCCGGGGAGACCAGCTGGTCCGGCTTTCGCCCCGACATGATTAACCGCCTCGCCGCCCAGGCCGCCAGGGCATGAGTGGGCTGGTCTACTTCTCCAGCAGCTCGGAAAACACGCTCCGCTTTATTGAGCGCGTCGGGCTGCCTGCGATACGTATCCCGCTTAATGAGCGGGAACGGATCCGGGTAGACGAACCCTACATTCTGGTGGTCCCGAGCTATGGTGGAGGTGGCACCGCGGGGGCCGTGCCTCGCCAGGTGATCCGCTTTCTCAACGATCCCCACAACCGACAGCTTATTCGCGGCGTTATCGCGGCGGGCAATCGCAATTTCGGCGATGCCTTTGGCCGTGCCGGGGATGTCATTTCTCAAAAATGCGGCGTGCCGTATCTCTATCGTTTTGAACTGATGGGGACACAGCAGGACGTAGAGAACGTGCGTAAAGGAGTGAACGAATTTTGGCAACGACAACCGCAGAACGTGTAATTCAGGCGACACCGGATTACCACGCATTAAACGCGATGCTGAACCTCTATGACCGTGAGGGGCACATTCAGTTTGGCAAAGATCATGAGGCGGTGGAGGCGTTTATCGCCACCCACGTCCGCCCCAACAGCATGACCTTTGCAAGCCAGAATGAACGTCTCGATTATCTGGTCAAGGAAGGCTATTACGAAGAGCGCGTGCTGGCCCGGTACGATCGTGCCTTTGTGGAGACGCTGTTCGGGCAAGCCCATAGCCGTGGTTTTCGTTTCCAGACGTTTCTTGGCGCATGGAAGTTTTACACCAGCTATACCCTGAAAACATTCGACGGCAAACGCTATCTTGAAAGCTTCGAGGACCGCGTGGTGATGGTTGCCCTGACGCTCGCGCAGGGCGATGAAACCCTGGCAGAATGCCTGATGGATGAGATGCTCTCCGGCCGTTTCCAGCCCGCCACACCGACCTTTCTTAATTGCGGAAAAGCCCAACGCGGCGAGCTGGTATCCTGCTTCCTGCTGCGCATCGAAGACAATATGGAGTCGATTGGTCGCGCGGTGAATTCGGCGCTGCAGCTTTCTAAACGCGGCGGCGGTGTGGCGTTTCTGCTGTCGAACCTGCGTGAAGCCGGTGCGCCAATTAAGCGCATCGAAAACCAGTCCTCCGGCGTGATTCCGGTCATGAAAATGCTGGAAGATGCTTTCTCGTATGCCAACCAGCTGGGGGCGCGTCAGGGCGCGGGGGCGGTCTATCTGCACGCGCACCATCCGGATATCCTGCGCTTCCTGGATACCAAACGTGAAAACGCCGATGAAAAAATCCGCATTAAGACCCTGTCGCTTGGGGTGGTGATTCCGGATATCACCTTTGCGCTCGCCAAAGAAAATGCCGAGATGGCGCTCTTCTCGCCCTACGACATTGAGCGTATTTACGGGAAAGCGTTTGGTGATGTGGCGATAAGCGCCCTGTATCACGATCTGGTGGCCGACGATCGCATTCGTAAGAAGTACATTAACGCCCGCGATTTCTTCCAGACGCTGGCCGAAATTCAGTTTGAGTCCGGCTATCCGTACATCATGTATGAAGATACGGTCAACCGTGCGAACCCGATTGCCGGGCGAATCAATATGAGCAACCTCTGCTCGGAGATATTGCAGGTGAACAGCGCATCAACGTATGACGAAAACCTGGACTACGCCGACATCGGCAAAGATATCTCCTGTAACCTCGGGTCGCTGAATATTGCCCACACCATGGATTCCCCCGATTTTGGCCGCACGGTGGAGACCGCCATTCGCGGGCTGACCGCGGTGTCAGACATGAGCCACATCCGCAGCGTGCCGTCCATTGAAGCCGGTAATGCCGCCTCGCACGCCATCGGCCTTGGGCAGATGAACCTGCACGGCTATCTGGCGCGGGAAGGTATCGCCTACGGTAGCCCGGAAGGACTGGATTTCACCAACCTCTATTTTTACACCATTACCTGGCATGCGCTGCATACCTCTATGATGCTGGCGCGCGAGCGTAACCAGCGCTTTGCGGGCTTTGAACAGTCGCGTTACGCCAGCGGTGAGTACTTCAGGCCATATCTGGAAGGAGACTGGCAGCCGAAAACCGACAAAGTGCGCCAGCTGTTTGCCGATGCCGGGGTTCTCCTGCCCACCCGCGAGATGTGGCAGCAGCTGCGGGACGATGTGATGCGTTACGGCATCTATAACCAGAATCTGCAGGCCGTACCGCCAACCGGGTCAATCTCTTACATTAACCACGCCACGTCGAGTATCCACCCGATTGTGTCGAAGATTGAGATCCGCAAGGAAGGTAAGACCGGGCGCGTTTACTACCCTGCCCCGTTTATGACCAACGACAATCTGGCCCTGTATCAGGACGCGTATGAGATTGGCCCTGAGAAAATTATTGATACCTACGCCGAGGCGACAAAACACGTGGATCAGGGGCTGTCGCTGACGCTCTTCTTCCCGGACACCGCCACCACGCGTGACATTAACCGGGCGCAGATTTACGCCTGGAAGAGAGGGATCAAAACCCTCTACTACATTCGCCTGCGCCAGCGTGCGCTGGAAGGCACCGAAATTGAAGGCTGCGTGTCCTGCGCGCTGTAAGGAGAAAGGATGAAACTGTCACGCGTGAGTGCCGTTAACTGGAATAAAATTCAGGATGATAAAGACCTGGAGGTGTGGAACCGCCTGACCAGCAACTTCTGGCTGCCGGAAAAAGTCCCGCTTTCAAACGATATTCCGGCCTGGCAAACCCTCAGCCACGCCGAACAGCAGCTGACGATCCGTGTGTTCACCGGCCTGACGCTGCTGGACACCATCCAAAATACCGTCGGTGCCCCTGCGCTGATGGCCGACGCGCTGACGCCTCACGAAGAGGCGGTGATGTCGAACATCAGCTTTATGGAGGCGGTCCATGCCCGCTCCTACAGCTCGATTTTTTCGACGCTGTGCCAGACCAAAGATGTGGACGCGGCATACACCTGGAGCGAAGAAAGCGAGTCATTGCAGCGAAAGGCCAGCCTGGTGCTGGAGTATTATCAGGCCGACGAACCGCTGAAGAAGAAAATTGCCAGCGTGTTTCTCGAATCCTTCCTGTTCTATTCGGGCTTCTGGTTACCGATGTACTGGTCGAGCCGCGGCAAGCTGACCAACACCGCCGATTTAATTCGCCTCATCATTCGTGATGAAGCCGTACACGGGTACTACATCGGCTATAAATATCAGAAAGGGCTGGAGAACGTCAGCGAAGAAAAGCGCGAAGCGTTAAAAGGTTTTGCCCTCGATTTGCTGATGGATTTGTACGAGAACGAACTGAGTTATACCGAAGAATTGTACGCCGGTACCGGTTGGGAGGAGGAGGTAAAAGCGTTTCTTTGCTACAACGCCAATAAAGCGCTGATGAATCTCGGCTACGAAGCGCTTTTCCCACCGGAAATGGCCGACGTGAACCCGGCGATCCTGGCGGCACTGTCACCCAACGCCGATGAAAACCACGATTTCTTCTCCGGGTCTGGTTCGTCGTATGTGATGGGCAAAGCGGTGGAGACCGAAGATGAGGACTGGGATTTTTAATGAGCGGGTTAACGTTCATTAATTTAATATAAATCTAACAATTTCCTCCCTAATATTTTACGGGCAACTACACTGTAATTCCCCGTTCATATTCGCCTGAATCACTCCGATTCAGGCGAAATTTCGCTGTGCAAAAGCAAAAAATTCAGAAAAATTCAAACCACGCTCAGCCCTTTACTCATGGGAAATTCAGCCGTTTCGCTTACGGCAAAATTCCTGCCATAAGCAAACCCAGGGTTGTCTCAGATTCTCAGTATGTTAGGGTAATGCCAGTTAACTATTTACCATGGTAATGATATCGACATAAACAAATAACAGGACACTCTCTATTGCATGGCAATTAAATTAGAAGTGAAAAATCTTTATAAAGTATTTGGCGAGCATCCTCAGCGCGCATTCAAATATATTGAGAAAGGCCTTTCAAAAGAGCAAATTCTGGAAAAAACCGGGCTGTCGCTTGGCGTTAAAGACGCCAGTCTGGCCATTGAAGAAGGCGAGATTTTTGTCATCATGGGGTTATCCGGTTCGGGTAAATCCACTATGGTTCGCCTTCTCAATCGCCTGATTGAACCCACCCGTGGACAGGTACTGATTGATGGCATTGATATCGCCAGAATATCAGAGGCTGAACTTCGCGAGGTGCGCAGAAAGAAGATTGCAATGGTGTTCCAGTCATTTGCGCTAATGCCGCATATGACGGTGCTGGATAATGCCGCCTTTGGCATGGAATTAGCGGGCGTTACCGCTAATGAACGTCAGGAAAAAGCGCTGGATGCATTACGTCAGGTGGGCCTCGAGAATTATGCGCATGCCTACCCGGATGAGCTTTCCGGCGGGATGCGCCAGCGTGTCGGATTAGCCCGCGCATTAGCCATTAACCCAGACATTTTATTAATGGATGAAGCCTTCTCGGCCCTCGATCCATTAATTCGCACCGAGATGCAGGATGAGCTGGTAAAATTACAGGCTAAACATCAACGTACTATTGTTTTTATTTCCCACGATCTTGATGAAGCCATGCGTATTGGTGACCGTATTGCCATTATGCAAAATGGTGAAGTGGTGCAGGTCGGCACGCCGGATGAAATTCTGAATAATCCGGCCAATGATTATGTGCGCACCTTCTTCCGCGGCGTGGATATTAGTCAGGTCTTTAGTGCGAAAGATATCGCCCGTCGTTCACCGAACGGTCTTATCCGCAAAACACCGGGCTTTGGTCCGCGCTCTGCACTGAAACTGTTGCAGGATGAAGATCGGGAATACGGTTATCTGATCGAACGCGGTAATAAATTTGTTGGCATTGTTTCCATCGACTCCCTGAAAACCGCACTCAGCGAAAATCAGGGTATTGATGCGGCAGTTATCGACTCCCCGCTTGCCGTGGACGCCGAAACGCCGCTCAGCGAGCTGCTCTCTCACGTTGGTCAGGCCCCGTGTGCCGTACCGGTAGTCAGTGAGGAACAACAGTACGTCGGCATCATCTCAAAACGCATGTTGCTGCAGGCTTTAGATCGCGAGGGGACAAACAATGGCTGATCAATCTAACCCGTGGGGAACCACCGAGGCGGCGGACAGCGCTGCTCAATCTGCCGATGCGTGGGGGTCTTCCACGCCTGCGCCAACCGATGGCGGCGCGGCGGACTGGCTCAACAGTGCACCGGCTCCTGCGCCAGAGCACTTCAATATTATGGATCCGTTTCATAAGACGCTGATCCCGCTGGATAGCTGGGTCACGGAGGGGATCGACTGGGTAGTGACTCACTTCCGTCCGGTCTTCCAGGGGATCCGCGTACCGGTGGATTACATCCTGAACGGTTTCCAGCAGCTGATGCTCGGCATGCCCGCGCCGGTCGCTATTGTGCTCTTCTCCCTGATTGCCTGGCAGTTTGGCAGCGCCGGCATGGGTGTCGCCACGCTGATCTCACTGATAGCCATCGGCGCGATTGGCGCCTGGTCGCAGGCAATGATCACCTTAGCGCTGGTGCTCACCGCCCTGCTCTTCTGCGTCGCTATCGGCTTGCCGATGGGGATCTGGCTGGCGCGCAGTCCGCGGGCGGCGAAGATTATTCGTCCGCTACTGGATGCGATGCAGACCACCCCCGCGTTTGTCTACCTGGTGCCGATCGTGATGCTGTTTGGTATCGGCAACGTGCCGGGCGTCGTGGTGACCATTATCTTCGCCCTGCCGCCGGTCATTCGTCTGACGATACTCGGGATTAACCAGGTACCGGCCGATCTTATCGAGGCGTCGCGTTCATTTGGTGCCAGCCCGCGCCAGATGCTGTTCAAAGTTCAGCTTCCGCTGGCGATGCCAACCATCATGGCGGGTGTCAACCAGACGCTGATGCTGGCCCTCTCCATGGTGGTGATTGCCTCAATGATCGCCGTCGGCGGGCTGGGTCAGATGGTGCTGCGCGGCATTGGTCGTCTTGATATGGGACTGGCCACCGTGGGCGGCGTCGGCATTGTGATCCTCGCCATTATCCTTGACCGCCTGACGCAGGCTGTCGGTCGTGATTCACGCAGTCGCGGCAACCGTCGCTGGTATAGCACCGGCCCTGTCGGGTTAATCACCCGCCCATTCAGAAAATAAGGAACAACGATGCGACATCGCGTACTTTTTGCCACAGCGTTTGCCACCCTTGTCTCCACCAGCACGTTTGCTGCAGACCTGCCGGGCAAAGGCATTACCGTGCAACCGGTTCAGAGCACCATTTCAGAAGAGACCTTCCAGACGCTGTTAGTCAGCCGCGCGCTGGAAAAACTGGGCTATACGGTCAACACCCCAAGTGAAGTGGATTACAACGTGGGCTACACCTCGATTGCCTCCGGTGATGCCACCTTTACCGCCGTCAACTGGCAGCCGCTGCACGACGACATGTATGCCGCCGCCGGCGGGGATAAGAAATTCTACCGCGAAGGCACCTTCGTGACCGGTGCGGCGCAGGGGTACCTGATCGACAAGAAAACAGCCGACCAGTACCACATCACTAATATCGAGCAGCTGAAGGATCCGAAGATTGCCAAACTGTTCGACACCAACGGTGACGGCAAAGCTGACATGATGGGCTGCTCGCCGGGCTGGGGCTGTGAGGCGGTGATTAATCACCAGAACAAAGCCTTTGACCTGGCGAAAACGGTCGACGTCAGCCACGGTAACTACTCGGCGATGATGGCCGACACCATTGCCCGCTTCAAAGAGGGTAAACCGGTTATCTATTACACCTGGACACCGTACTGGGTGAGCGACGTGCTGAAGCCGGGGAAAGACGTGGTGTGGCTGCAGGTGCCCTTCTCTTCCCTGCCGGGCGAGCAGAAAGATATCGACACCAAACTGCCAAACGGCATGAACTATGGCTTCCCGGTAAACACGATGCATATCGTTGCTAACAAAACCTGGGCTGAGAAAAACCCGGCGGCAGCGAAGCTGTTCTCGGTGATGAAACTGCCTCTGGCGGACATCAACGCCCAGAACGCAATGATGCACGCGGGGAAATCGTCCGAAGCTGACATCAAAGGCCACGTGGATGGCTGGATCAAAGCCCACCAGCAGCAGTTTGATGGCTGGGTAAAAGAAGCGATGGACGCGCAGAAGTCATAAGAGCCCTTCAGACCCGCCCTCTCCCCACGGGAGAGGGTGAACTCCCCTAAACCGCACAATCCAGCACGTAACAATCCCACCACATTCACAATCATTCGCTATTATGGTTCACGGAAAAATAATCACTTAACTCACGATTCCTGAACCTGATGACTAAAACAACTCAAGGGCTTAGCCCGGCACTCATCCTTTTAATGTCCGTGGCAACGGGTCTGGCAGTCGCCAGTAACTACTACGCGCAGCCACTGCTCGATACCATCGCCCGCGCATTTAACCTTTCTGCCAGCTCCGCTGGCTTTATTGTCACCGCCGCGCAGCTTGGCTATGCCGCCGGGCTGCTTTTCCTCGTGCCGCTGGGCGATATGTTTGAGCGTCGGATGCTGATTGTCTCCATGACCTTGCTGGCTGCAGGCGGGATGCTGATCACCGCCAGCAGCCACTCGTTAACGATGATGATTATCGGCACCGCGTTAACGGGTCTGTTCTCCGTCGTGGCGCAGATTCTGGTTCCGCTCGCCGCCACTCTCGCCTCACCAGAAAAGCGCGGCAAGGTGGTGGGAACAATCATGAGCGGCCTGCTGCTGGGGATTTTGCTGGCGCGGACCGTCGCCGGGCTGCTGGCGAGTCTTGGTGGCTGGCGTACCGTGTATTGGGTGGCGAGCGTACTGATGGCCGTGATGGCGCTTGCCCTGTGGCGCGGGCTGCCAAAGGTGAAGCAGGAAAATCACCTTAATTATCCGCAGCTTCTCGCCTCCGTTTTCAGCCTCTTCACACACGATAAACTGCTGCGTACACGTGCGTTGCTGGGCTGTTTGACCTTCGCCAACTTCAGCATCTTATGGACCTCAATGGCGTTTCTGCTGGCCGCGCCGCCGTTCAATTATTCCGAAGCGGTGATTGGTCTGTTTGGTCTGGCGGGCGCTGCGGGAGCCCTGGGCGCGCGTCCGGCGGGCGGACTGGCGGATAAAGGCAAATCCCATCTGACGACCTCTGCCGGGCTGGTTCTGCTCCTGCTCTCCTGGGCAGCCATCTGGTATGGCCATACCTCTGTGCTGGCGCTGATCGTCGGTATTCTGGTACTCGACCTCACCGTGCAGGGCGTGCATATCACTAACCAGACCGTCATCTACCGCGTGAAGCCAGAGGCGCGTAACCGCCTCACGGCCGGATACATGACCAGCTATTTTATTGGCGGCGCAGCGGGTTCGTTGATTTCAGCCTCGGCGTGGCAGCATGCCGGTTGGTCAGGCGTGTGTGGGATAGGGGCAATCGTCGCCGCGCTGAATCTGCTAGTATGGTGGCGTGGGTACCATCGCCAGGACGTAATTAACTAAGTTTTACATTGCTTTGGGTCTCTTAGGGTGTAAAGGGGCCCTGCAGTCTGTTAATGTAAACGTAATCATTTATCCCAGAAATTTTAATGTGGGTGACATATTTTCTACCGGCATGAATAGTTCAGACCCCCGTCCTCACATCCTCTCTTCCGCGGGTTCACACCCAACGCTCTCTGTGCTCACCGGGTCACGGACTTACCCGGCGCTTTCTGATGGTGACATAAGTTTGGCGGATATAACCGCACAAATAATTCATTTACATTATTTGTCACTATCGTTACTATATCGGCTGTAATTAATGAGGTTATGCCCAAATGGATAGTTCGTTTACGCCCATTGAACAAATGCTTAAATTCCGCGCCAGTCGTCATGAGGACTTCCCGTATCAGGAGATCCTGCTGACCCGCCTGTGCATGCACATGCAGGGTAAGCTACTGGAAAATCGTAATAAAATGCTGAAAGCTCAAGGGATTAACGAGACGTTGTTTATGGCGTTAATTACGCTGGAGTCTCAGGAAAATCACAGCATTCAGCCGTCAGAGCTGAGCTGCGCGCTGGGTTCATCCCGTACTAATGCCACCCGTATTGCCGATGAACTGGAAAAACGCGGCTGGATTGAACGCCGTGAAAGCGATAACGATCGCCGCTGCCTGCATCTGCAGCTGACCGACAAAGGTCACCAATTCCTGCGTGAGGTGCTGCCACCTCAGCATAATTGCCTGCATCAACTGTGGTCTGCCCTCAGCACCACCGAGCGCGACCAGCTTGAGCACATTACTCGCAAGCTGCTGACCCGTCTGGACCAGATGGATGAAGACGGCGCTGTTCTAGAGGCGCTGCGCTAACGCGACAACACGCTCAACAATCCCAGACTCATAAGAAAACCGACAGGCCAGCACGTCACACTGCTGGCCTTTCTGACAACAGCTCGGCTCAGCCGATGTGAAAATAAGAAGATCGTGGAGAACAACAATGAGCGCAAATGCGGAGAGCACTACCCCGCAGCAACCGGTCAATAAAAAGGGCAAACGCAAAAGCGCCCTTATTGTACTGACATTGCTCTTTATTATTATTGCCGTGGCATATGGGATCTATTGGTTTTTAGTATTGCGTCATGCTGAAGAGACAGACGATGCATACGTGGCAGGGAACCAGGTACAAATTATGGCGCAGGTATCGGGCAGCGTGACGAAAGTCTGGGCTGATAACACCGATTTTGTGCAAAAAGGGGATGTATTGGTCACGCTCGATCCGACCGACGCCCAACAGGCTTTTGAAAAAGCCCAGACCGCGCTGGCCTCCAGCGTCCGTCAGACCCGCCAGCTGATGATCAACAGCAAGCAGCTGCAGGCCAACATCGACGTGCAGAAAACCGCACTGGCGCAGGCGCAAAGCGACCTGAACCGTCGCGTTCCCCTCGGCACTGCCAACCTGATTGGCCGTGAAGAGCTGCAGCACGCGCGTGATGCCGTTGCCAGCGCACAGGCGCAGCTGGACGTGGCGATTCAACAGTACAACGCCAACCAGGCGATGGTGCTGGGCACCAGCCTGGAAAACCAGCCTGCCGTGCAACAGGCTGCCACCGAAGTGCGCAACGCGTGGCTTGCCCTGCAGCGTACTAAAATTGTCAGCCCGATGACCGGCTACGTCTCTCGTCGCTCCGTCCAGCCTGGTGCCCAAATTAGCCCAACCACGCCGCTGATGGCGGTCGTTCCGGCGGACAACCTGTGGGTTGATGCGAACTTTAAAGAGACGCAGCTTGCCCATATGCGTATCGGCCAGACCGCGACGGTGATCAGCGATATTTACGGTGATGACGTGAAGTACACCGGGAAAGTGGTCGGCCTGGATATGGGGACCGGCAGTGCCTTCTCCCTGTTGCCAGCGCAAAACGCCACCGGGAACTGGATCAAAGTGGTTCAGCGCTTGCCTGTACGTATCGAACTGGATGCAAAACAGCTGGCGGACCATCCGTTGCGTATTGGCCTCTCTACGCTGGTAACGGTTGATACCGCCAACCGCGATGGTCAGATCCTGGCAAGTCAGGTGCGCAGCACCCCGGCTTATGAAAGTAACGCCCGTGAAATTAGCCTCGATCCGGTCAATAAACTGATCGATGACATCGTGAAGGCAAACGCCGGTTAATCCGAAGGTGAGCGTTATGCAACAGCAAAAGCCGCAAAAACCGCTGGAGGGGGCGCAACTGGTTATCATGACCATTGCGCTGTCGCTGGCGACATTCATGCAGGTGCTGGACTCTACCATCGCAAACGTGGCGATCCCAACCATCGCCGGTAACCTTGGCTCGTCACTGAGCCAGGGGACCTGGGTCATTACCTCGTTTGGGGTGGCAAACGCCATCTCCATCCCTATCACCGGCTGGCTGGCGAAGCGCGTCGGTGAAGTAAAGCTGTTCCTGTGGTCAACGGTATTGTTCGTGCTCGCCTCCTGGGCGTGCGGCATGTCCAACAGCCTGACGATGCTGATCATCTTCCGCGTCATTCAGGGGATTGTGGCCGGGCCGCTGATTCCGCTGTCGCAGAGTTTGCTGCTGAACAACTATCCGCCCGCTAAGCGCTCTATCGCGCTGGCGCTGTGGTCAATGACGGTGATTGTCGCACCGATTTGCGGGCCTATCCTCGGCGGCTATATCAGCGACAACTACCACTGGGGCTGGATCTTCTTCATCAACGTGCCAATTGGTGCGCTGGTGGTGATGCTGACCCTGCAAACGCTGCGCGGTCGCGAAACCCGAACAGAGCAGCGGCGAATTGACGCCATTGGTCTGGCGCTGCTGGTGGTCGGGATCGGTAGCCTGCAGGTGATGCTCGATCAGGGTAAAGAGCTGGACTGGTTTAACTCGACAGAGATTATCATCCTGACCGTTGTCGCGGTGATATCGCTGAGCTTCCTGATCGTCTGGGAGCTGACGGACGATAACCCAATCGTCGATCTCTCGCTGTTTAAGTCGCGAAACTTTACCATCGGCTGCCTGTGTATCAGTCTGGCCTACATGCTCTACTTCGGCGCTATCGTTCTGCTGCCGCAGCTGTTGCAGGAGGTATATGGCTACACCGCAACCTGGGCAGGTTTGGCTTCTGCGCCAGTGGGGTTAATTCCGGTCCTGCTGTCGCCGATTATCGGCCGCTTCGCTCACAAGCTCGACATGCGCAGGCTGGTGACCTTCAGCTTTATTATGTACGCGGTGTGCTTCTACTGGCGCGCGTATACGTTCGAGCCGGGCATGGACTTTGGCGCGTCCGCGTGGCCGCAGTTCATTCAGGGCTTCGCCGTGGCGTGCTTCTTTATGCCGCTGACGACCATTACGCTTTCCGGCTTGCCGCCTGAGCGCATGGCGGCGGCATCAAGCCTGTCGAACTTTACGCGTACGCTGGCAGGCTCCATCGGGACGTCGATCACCACGACCCTTTGGACCAACCGCGAGTCGATGCACCATGCGCAATTGACCGAAGCGGTGAACCCGTTCAACCCTAACTCGCAGCAGATGTACAGTCAGCTTCAGGGAATGGGAATGACGGAGCAGCAGGCGTCCGGCTGGATCGCTCAGCAGATCACCAACCAGGGCCTGATTATCTCGGCAAACGAGATATTCTGGATATCGGCGGGGATCTTTATCATCCTGCTGGGACTGGTATGGTTTGCCCGACCACCGTTTGGCGCCGGAGGCGGCGGCGGCGGTGCGCACTAACGTGCGGTGTCCAGATCGCGACAGCGATTGTCAGTAACGATAAAGCAGCGCTCCTGAAATCGATTCACGATAGTGAAAAGACAACAGGAGCGCACCATGCTGAAAACACCTTCCGACAAATACCAACCTCAACCTGCTATTTCCCTGCCCGATCGCCGCTGGCCTGAGCAACGCCTCACGCAGGCGCCGCGCTGGCTTTCCACCGATTTACGCGACGGTAATCAGGCCCTTGCCGAGCCGATGGACAGCAACCGCAAACTGCAGTTCTGGGCGCTGTTACTGCGTTGCGGATTCAAAGAAATCGAAGTCGCTTTCCCCTCTGCCTCGCAGACGGACTTCAATTTTGTGCGTCAGTTGATCGACGAAAACCGCATTCCGGATGACGTCACCATTCAGGTATTAACCCAGGCGCGTGAAGACCTTATCCTGCGTACCTTTGCGTCGCTGCGCGGGGCGAAGCAGGCCACCGTACACCTGTATAACGCCACCGCCCCGCTGTTCCGCCGCCTGGTGTTCGGCATGGAGAAAGCGCAAATCGTTGAGCTGGCGACCCGTTCCACGCGTCTTATCCGCACGCTGTGCGAAGAGAATCCCGCCACCCGCTGGCAATACGAATACTCTCCGGAAACTTTCTGCTTTACCGAGCCGGACTTTGCGCTGGAGATTTGCGAAGCCGTGGCGGACATCTGGCAGCCGTGCGCCGAACGCCCGATGGTGATCAACTTACCGGCCACCGTTGAGGTCAGTACACCGAATGTGTATGCCGATCAGATTGAGTATTTCTGCCGTCATTTCAGCCGCCGCAGCGATGTCTGCATCAGCGTCCATCCGCATAACGACCGCGGCACCGGTGTCGCCAGCGCGGAGCTGGCCCTGATGGCCGGTGCAGACCGTGTCGAAGGGTGTCTGTTTGGGAACGGCGAACGAACCGGTAACGTCTGCCTGGTCACGCTGGCGATGAACCTCTACAGCCAGGGGATTAGCCCGAATCTGGACTTTAGCGACATGAATCACGTGGTGGAGGTGGTAGAAACCTGCAACCAGCTGCCGGTGCATCCGCGACATCCGTGGGCAGGACGGCTGGCGTATACCGCATTTTCAGGTTCGCACCAGGATGCCATCAAGAAAGGCTTTGATGCCCGCAAGCCTGACGAACGCTGGGAGATGCCCTATCTGCCGGTTGACCCACAGGATATTGGTTGCACTTACGAAGCGGTGATCCGGGTTAACAGCCAGTCAGGAAAAAGCGGCAGCGCGTGGCTTATTGAACAAAACCATGGTCTGAAATTACCCCGCGCCCTGCAGCAGGACTTTAGCCAGCACGTACAGCAGGAAACCGACCAGCACGGTAAAGAGATGACGCAGCATGCGCTGTGGCAACTGTTCCGCACACGTTATGGGCTGGTAGAGACGCCGGACTTTGCCCTGCACGCTTACCGTAGCGACAGCCAGCAGGACGGGCAGTTACATCTGACGGCAAGCGTCACGACGCAGGGCGGGATGCGCCAGCTGGAGGGGCAAGGCAACGGGCTGTTATCCGCGGCGGCCAATGGTATAAGCCGCTGGGTCACGACCCCGTTTGTGATTAAGGACTATCACGAACATACGCTTGGGGAGCGCAGCGACAGCCGCTCGGTGGCGTATATCCGCTGTCTGTTTCAGGATGGTAGCAGCCGCTGGGGCGTCGGCATTGACAGCGACGTGGCCCGCGCGTCTCTTCAGGCCCTGTTCAATGCTGTCAGCTAGCTGTCTTTGAAATAATCGCTGGGTGATATCCCCATCACCCGGCGAAACATCGCCGTAAAGGCACTGTGGCTGCCGTAGCCCAGATCCAGCGCCACGCGTAGCACTGGCTGACCTTGTCCCAGGCGCAGCAGCGCTTCCAGCAGGCGCGCCCTTCTTAGCCACTCACCGTAGCTTAACCCCGTCTGCTGCTTAAAATGGCGGTTCATCGTACGTTCACTCATACCAAGCGTGTTTGCGGCCTGCATGCTGCCCCAGCTTTCCCCCGGCAACAGCCGGATCTGCTGGCAAAGGGTACGCAACGGCTCGCTTTCCGGCTCAGGCAGGTGAAACGGCAGCACCCGCAACGTGCGGATTTCATCCAGAATGAGCTCATATACGCGCTCATCACGACTGCCCGGGGAGTAGGACGCCTCAAGCGTCAGCGAGGTGAGGATAAGTTCGCGTAACAGACCGGAGATCTGGACTATCTGACAGGTTGCCGGAAGATCGGCTCGCGCGAGGGGATCGATAAACAACGTGCGCGCCGCAACGTTGCCGGTAATACGCAAAGAGTGCGGAGTGCCCGCGGGTAGCCAGACGCCGCGTCCGGGCGGCACCACCCAACAACCTGATGCGGTATCGACTCTCACCACCCCACTCAGGGTGTGCAGCAATTGCGCGCAGTCGTGCTGATGCCACGGCTCGCTGTCGCCATGAAGGTAATCATGGGCATAAGGAACAAGTGGGCGATGGGTAAAGGAGAAGGTTGAGGTTGTGGTCATGAGGTTAAACGCCCCTCACCCTACCCTCTCCCTGAGGGAGAGGGAAAAGGTGCACTAGATGTGCAGTTCCTGCAGTTTTTCTTTTGGCAGCGCCAGCTCTTCATTGCTGTTTACGCGAACGTCACGCTCGATGATATGACGCGCGATCTCCTGGGCTTCTTCCAGAGAGTGCATCTGGTAAGTTCCGCACTGATATACGTTCAGCTCAGGGATCTGGTTCTGCTCTTTCACCTTCAGCACATCTTTCATTGCCGCTTTCCAGGCATCCGCGACGCGTTTCTCTTCAGGCTGGCCAATCAGGCTCATGTAGAAACCGGTACGGCAACCCATCGGAGAGATATCGATGATCTCCACGCCATTACCATTCAGGTGGTCGCGCATAAACCCGGCAAACAGGTGCTCCAGGGTGTGAATGCCTTTCTCTGGCATCACTTCTTTGTTGGGCACGCAGAAACGCAGATCGAATACGGTGATCGTGTCGCCGTGCGGGGTGTGCATGGTCTTCGCCACACGTACTGCAGGTGCTTCCATACGGGTATGGTCGACAGTAAAGCTATCTAATAACGGCATACGTCACCTCCGATAGTGATTTTTTTTTAAAATAAACTGAACTCTTCTACAAAATGCACGTCTGAGTATATGAAAGACGCGCATTTGTTATCATCATCCCTGAATTCAGAGATGTATATTTTGGCCACAGCGATGTGGCCTTTTTCTTTTCTGTTAAGCCTGTTTCGCCAGAAACGCCTCAAACGTCTCCGTATCCGCCGCTTCAACCTCTTTCTGACGCACGACAGAGGCGTCTCGTTCTGCCACAAAATCGGCTTCACTCAGAATCTCTAACGGCTCCTGCTTCAGCATCTCGCGGTATTCCGCAGAGAGCGAACGCCCGGTGCCGCCAATACCCTGATCAATCATAGAACGCAGAATACGCGCTGAGAACGTCAGTTCCGGGTTATCAAACGATTCAACCAGCTGGTCGCAGACGTTTTGATAGGCTTCCCCACCGTCAATGCTGTCCATGGTCCGGGCAACACGCTTCAGGTCGCGGAACAGATCCTTACCCACTTTCGTCAGCGGGAACTGCGCTGTCTCGCAGCCAATCCCCAGCGTCAGACCCGGCTTGCGCCCTTCCAGAATCACGCGGTTCCAGTTAGTACGGGTACAGAGCAGTTCCTCTGAACTCATTTCCGGCGCATCCGCCAGTACGCACCAGACCATAAACAGATCCAGGAAGCGAACCTGCTGCTCATCAACGCCGATGGGTGAGAACGGGTTGATATCCAGCGAGCGCACTTCTATGTATTCAATCCCGCCGCGCTGCAGTGCATCCGACGGGGTTTCACCGCTGCGCGTAACGCGCTTCGGACGAATAGGCGCGTACAGTTCATTTTCAATCTGCAGCACATTGCTGTTGATCTGCAGGCGCTTACCGTCTTTTTCGAGGCCGATTTTCTCGTACTCTTCCGACGGCGTTTTGATCGCCCGCTTCAATCCTGCCACATATTCGTGCAATTCGTTAAACGTAATACCGAGATTGCTTTGCGACTTATTGGTATAACCCAGATCGCTAAGACGCAGGGAGGTGGCGTACGGGAGATAGTACATTCCACACTCTGTCTTCTCGAACGGCAGCGTGGTCGGTTTCCCCTGCAGGAATGACGAGCATATCGCAGGCGATGCGCCAAACAGATACGGAATGACCCAGCCAAAACGATAGTAGTTGCGGATCAGGCGGAAATAACCCGCGGAGATCGCGTCTTTATCCGTTTCGCCGCACTTCGCCTGCCAGAACGCCATGGGTAAAGAGAAATTGTAATGCACGCCAGAAATGGTCTGCATCAACGCACCGTAGCGGTTTTTCAGCCCCTCACGATAGAGCGTTTTCAGCTGACCGATATTTGACGTGCCGTATTGCGCCAGTTCAATCTCCTGGCCTTGTTCGATATAGCACGGCATGCTGAGCGGCCACATACGCTCATCACCCAGATTGCGGGCAGTGTAGCGATGGATGTCGCGCAGAATCGTTAGCATATGATCAATATCACCATCCACTGGCGTGATGAATTCCAGCAGCGCTTCAGCGAAATCGGTTGTGATCCATTTATGTGTCAGCGCCGAGCCTAACGCCTTCGGGTGACCCGTTGTTGCTAAGCTACCGTCCGCGTTAACGCGCAGCGTTTCACGCTCAAGACCACGCTGAATACCCTTCAGTGCCTGAGGGTGATTTTCCAGCCAGGCCAGCGCCTGAGATACGTCCGGGATCAAATTGACCTCCCGCCTGTCAAAGTATTGTTACTCAGCATAATTGTAATGGTTGACGATTGAAGGTCGCGTATTCATTCCACCAATTAGTGCCACCACGTCATACCCTGTAGTGTTGCCCATGCCACGAGAACATAGCGCAACGCCTTGCCAAGGCACAAAAAAAAGAGCACTGGCCCCCAGGAGATGCGCATCCATCCCGCCAGCAGGCACAGTAAATCACCTATTACAGGCATCCAGCTTAATAACAGCGTGGCAGCGCCATAGCGTTTTAGCCAGCCGACTGCCTTTTCCTGCCAGCGCGATTTTTCACGCAGCGGAAAGAAACGCCCAAGAATAACGTTAGTCAGCCCTCCAAAGCTATTACCCATTGTTGCTATTAACACGAGCAACCAGGGCTGACTCACGCCAGACAACAGCATCGCTACCAGCACCACTTCCGAATTTCCCGGCAAGAGCGTGGCGCTTAAAAAACTGCTGGCGAATAATGATAAAAGTGACAGCGCGTCACTCACAGTAAGCGGACGTCCACAACATCCATCCCGGCATCGCGCGCGGCCTGAATACCAAAATCAGCATCTTCGAACACAACACATTTCACCGCAGGCACACCCATCAGTTCTGCACAACGCAGGAAGGTGTCCGGTGCGGGCTTGTGATTTTGAACATGATCGGCGGCAACCACCGCAGAGAAATAATGACGCAGGCCAAGATGGGTGAGCAGCGCTTCCGCAATAGCGCTTTCACTGCCCGTGCCAACGGACATAGGACGACGCCCGTGCCATGCTTTTACGACGTCAATTAACGGTAATGGGCGCACGGTATCTAAAAGCATCGCTTTTACCGCATCGGTTTTTTCACGGGCCAGAAGGTGCGGGTCGAGATCGGCATGATTACGTTCAATCACGGCCTGCGCTATACGCCAGGTTGGGGCTCCGTTGAGGGCGATCATCGCCTGAAGATCGAAACGCATACCGTAACGAGCAAGGACATCAGTCCAGGCTTGACGATGCGTGGGTTCGGTATCCAGGAGAGTGCCATCCATATCGAAGATCAAACCGTCATACTGTGCGTACATCGTGCTCTCGCTAAACGATTAACAAAGCATTACTTTATCGTAAACGGTGGTTTTTGTCGCTCAAAGAGAAATGATTGCTGACGGAACGTCGAAGGAATAACCAGGGAGAAAGAGAGTGGTACAGAAAAGAAGATGGTGCATCCGGGAGGATTACTCGGCTGCGCCTCGCCCTTAGGGCCGTTGCAAAGCAACGTTATCTTCCCTGGTGCTTGCGGCTAACCCGCAGACCTTGAAACAACAGCCTTGCTATTATCTCGGAGAAGATGGTGCATCCGGGAGGATTCGAACCTCCGACCGCTCGGTTCGTAGCCGAGTACTCTATCCAGCTGAGCTACGGATGCATCGGGAAATGCTTTTGAAACAGTAAATGGTGCATCCGGGAGGATTACTCGGCTGCGCCTCGCCCTTCGGGCCGTTGCTAAGCAACGTTATCCTCCCTGGTGCTTGCGGCTAACCCGCAGACCTTGAAACAACAACCTTGCTGTTATCTCGGAGAAGATGGTGCATCCGGGAGGATTCGAACCTCCGACCGCTCGGTTCGTAGCCGAGTACTCTATCCAGCTGAGCTACGGATGCATCAGGGTACTGCTTTCAGAAATAGTAAATGGTGCATCCGGGAGGATTACTCGGCTGCGCCTCGCCCTTCGGGCCGTTGCTAAAGCAACGTTATCCTCCCTGGTGCTTGCGGCTAACCCGCAGACCTTGAAACAACAGCTTTGCTGTTATCTCGGAGAAGATGGTGCATCCGGGAGGATTCGAACCTCCGACCGCTCGGTTCGTAGCCGAGTACTCTATCCAGCTGAGCTACGGATGCATCGGGATTTACTATTGTACTACTCGATATTCATATCACTTCGAAAGCAATATGAAGTAATAGATGGTGCATCCGGGAGGATTCGAACCTCCGACCGCTCGGTTCGTAGCCGAGTACTCTATCCAGCTGAGCTACGGATGCAAAATGGCGGTGAGGCGGGGATTCGAACCCCGGATGCAGCTTTTGACCGCATACTCCCTTAGCAGGGGAGCGCCTTCAGCCTCTCGGCCACCTCACCACACAACGCCTCTTTCGAGTGCTTCGAGTAACTCGTTAAGAGCTTCTCGTCGCTGCGTGGCGCATATATTACTTTCTGGGACTTATAAGTCAAACAATTTTCCAAAAGCTTTTATCGTTTGCACAAATCACACGCAATTCGCATGCAAAAGCTGCAAAGAGGGTGTTTTATAAGCGGATTTTGCAGGCATCTTCTCAGAAAACTGATGACAGAATAGTGATGTTAAGGCGAGTTAAGGGTAAGAGAGTGGTTAAAAACAGAGCGATTGAAATTAAACGGTAACTTTAAGCAGGAAAAATGGCGGGAGAGGTTGCGTCTCGCCCGACAGCGAGACGCGACAATATCAGTAACTGGACTGCTGGGATTTTTCAGCCTGGATACGCTGGTAGATCTCTTCACGGTGGACAGATACTTCTTTAGGAGCGTTTACACCAATACGTACCTGGTTACCCTTTACCCCTAAAACTGTCACGGTGACCTCATCCCCAATCATGAGGGTCTCACCAACTCGACGAGTCAGAATCAGCATTCTTTGCTCCTTGAAAGATTAAAAGAGTCGGGTCTCTTGTATCCCGGCATTATCCATCATATAACGCCAAAAAGTAAGCGATGACAAACACGTAAAGTGTAAGCAGTCACGGCATCACATTCTGTTAAACGTAAGTTTAGCCGATATACACAAACTCAACCTGACTTTATCGTTATCGATAGCGCAGTGAACAAGACGCCATAACGTTACCGCTATGGCGTCTGCTTGTGCTTTGTAGTTATTACAGTTTCGCGCTCACCCAGCTTTCAACACTGGCCAATGCCGCAGGAAGTGCCGCCGCATCCGTACCACCGGCTTGCGCCATGTCCGGACGACCGCCACCCTTACCGCCCACCTGCTGGGCGACCATACCAATCAGTTCCCCTGCTTTTACGCGGTCGGTCACATCCTTAGAGACGCCCGCAATCAGAGAAACCTTACCTTCTGCCACTGTCGCCAGCACGATAACTGTGGAACCGAGCTGGTTCTTCAGATCGTCGACCATAGTACGCAGCATCTTAGGCTCAACGCCTGCCAGATCGCTGACCAGCAGTTTGACACCCTTAATGTCTACAGCTTTGCTGGAGAGGTTTGCACTCTCCTGCGCCGCAGCCTGCTCTTTCAGCTGCTGCAGCTCTTTTTCCAGCTGACGCGTACGATCCAGCGCAACGCGCACTTTCTCGCCCAGGTTCTGGCTATCACCTTTCAACAACTGCGCGATGTCGTGCAGCTGATCGCTCTGCGCATGCAGGCTGGCAATCGCGCCTTCACCGGTTACCGCTTCAATACGACGCACGCCCGCCGCCGTTCCTGATTCGGAAACAATGCGGAACAGACCAATGTCGCCGGTACGGGAGGCATGCGTCCCGCCGCAGAGTTCAGTCGAGAAGTCGCCCATGCTCAGCACGCGAACGCGGTCGTCATATTTCTCGCCAAACAGTGCCATCGCGCCTTTCTTCTTCGCCGCCTCGAGATCCATGATATGGGTTTCGATAGGCAGGTTACGACGGATCTGCGCATTCACCAGATCTTCTACCGCGCGGATTTCTGACGGCTTCATCGCTTCAAAATGAGAGAAGTCGAAGCGCAGCACTTTATCGTTAACCAGAGAACCTTTCTGTGCAACGTGCGTTCCCAGAACTTCACGCAGGGCAGCGTGCATCAGGTGCGTAGCTGAGTGGTTCAGACGAATGCGCGCACGACGAGCTTCATCAACGTTCGCCTGGACACCCTCGCCCACTTTCAGAGAACCGGCAGTCAGTTTGCCCTGATGGCCAATCGCCTGACCGTATTTCTGCGTGTCGCTTACGCTGAAGCTGAAACCGTTGCCTTTCAGTTCGCCTTTATCGCCAACCTGGCCGCCGGATTCTGCGTAGAACGGCGTTTTGTCCAGAATGACAACCGCATCCTGACCCGCGTTGATGCTGTCTACGGCTTTACCGTCAACAAACAGGGCGGTCACTTTGCCAGTCAGTTCCAGATTTTCGTAGCCTTTGAATTCTGATGCGCCATCAACGCGGATCATCGCGTTGTAGTCAGCACCAAAACCGCTGGACTCGCGCGCACGGCGGCGCTGCTCTTCCATTGCGGCTTCAAAGCCTGCTTCGTCCACTTTAATGTTGCGCTCACGGCAAACGTCCGCCGTCAGGTCAACCGGGAAACCGTAGGTGTCGTACAGGCGGAAAGCGGTTTCGCCGTCCAGCGTATCGCCCTGAAGTTTCGCCAGCTCTTCATCCAGCAGCGCCAGTCCGCGCTCCAGAGTACGAGCAAACTGCTCTTCTTCCGTTTTCAGAACCTGCTCAACCTGCGCCTGCTGACGTTTCAGCTCATCACCGGCTGCGCCCATCACGCCAATCAGTGGCCCAACGAGTTTATAGAAGAAGGTGTCCTTCGCGCCCAGCATGTTGCCGTGACGGATAGCACGACGAATGATACGACGCAGCACATAGCCACGGTTTTCATTCGACGGGATCACGCCGTCGGCAATCAGGAACGCGCAGGAACGGATATGGTCTGCAATAACGCGCAGCGATTTGTTGTTCAGATCGGTTGCCCCCGTCACTTGCGCAACGGCTTTAATCAGGGTGCTGAACAGGTCAATTTCGTAGTTGGAGTTAACGTGCTGCAGAACAGCCGCGATACGCTCCAGACCCATACCGGTATCAACGGACGGTTTCGGCAGCGGCTCCATCGTACCGTCAGCCTGACGGTTGAACTGCATGAAGACGATGTTCCAGATCTCAATGTAGCGATCGCCGTCTTCTTCCGGGCTGCCTGGAGGACCACCCCAGATATGGTCGCCGTGATCGTAGAAGATCTCGGTGCACGGACCGCAAGGACCGGTATCGCCCATCTGCCAGAAGTTGTCAGACGCATAAGGTGCGCCTTTGTTATCGCCGATGCGAATAATACGCTCGCGCGGGATACCAACCTCTTTTTCCCAGATTTCGTAGGCTTCGTCATCGGTTTCATAGACGGTAACCCACAGACGATCTTTCGGCAGGTTGAACCAGTTTTCACCGGTCAGCAGTTCCCACGCATATTGAATGGCATCGTGTTTGAAATAGTCGCCGAAGCTGAAGTTACCCAGCATTTCGAAGAACGTGTGGTGACGCGCGGTGTAACCGACGTTTTCCAGGTCGTTGTGTTTACCGCCCGCACGCACGCAACGCTGTGAGGTTGTGGCGCGGGAATAATTACGTTTGTCGAGACCAAGGAACACATCCTTGAACTGGTTCATCCCGGCGTTGGTAAACAGCAGAGTCGGATCGTTGTTCGGTACCAGGGAGCTGCTGGCAACTACCTGATGTCCCTTACTATGGAAAAAATCGAGAAACGCCTGACGGATCTCAGCGGTGCTCTTGCTCATAATTATCCTGAAATCAAGCTAACGAAATGTCGTAGCAAGCCTGTATCGGTAAAACGTTGGACAGACCAGCTACTGGAAAAAGTGGGAATAAGATAAGTTTTCTTTAGTGGGAAGTAAAATCCCGCATGCGTTCAATCCGCAAAATTACGCCAGATATCCTGAATATCTTCCATCAGAAAGCCGCGGTAGAGCAAAAAGCGCTGGATTTTAACTTTTTCTGAAAATTCACGTGGCAAGGGTTCGCCGTACTTGCGAATGGCCTGTTCTTTTGCCAGCGCGCACCAGTCTGTGTCGCATTCGCGCATGGCCTTTTCAATGGTTTCACGGGCGACCCCTTTCTGGTTCAGCTCCTGGCGGATACGCGCGGGGCCATATCCTTTGCGGCCACGGCTGGCAAGAAACCGGGAAGCGAAACGCTCGTCATCCAGATAGCGGTGCTCATAGCACCAGGCAATGACGCGGTCGTAATCTTCCGCAGTCGCATCAATCTCTTCCGGCCCGTTTTTACTCATGACGGGGGCCGACAGTTTTCGCCGCAACTCCTGTTCGCTGTGGTCACGGACGGCAAGAATGCGCACCGCACGGTCCAGTAAGCGTGCATAGGCAGGGCGGCGTGAAGTCGATTCACTCATAAAAAACCTGCTGATTCAGAAATGCAAAAAGGGCCGCATTAGCAGCCCTTCATCTTTAAACGAGAGAATTAGAAATCTTCGTTGGTTTCTTCAGCACCCGCGTTATCCACCACGAAATCAGGCGTACCGTCCTGGTTGTTCAGCAGAAGCTCACGCACTTTCTTCTCAATTTCTTTCGCCGCAGCCGGGTTCTCTTTCAGCCAGGAGATTGCATTTGCTTTACCCTGACCAATCTTGTCGCCGTTGTAGCTGTACCATGCGCCCGCTTTTTCAATCAGCTTCTCTTTCACGCCGAGGTCAACCAGTTCGCCGTAGAAGTTGATGCCTTCACCGTAGAGGATCTGGAATTCAGCCTGTTTGAACGGCGCTGCGATTTTGTTCTTCACAACCTTCACGCGGGTTTCGCTACCCACTACGTTTTCACCCTCTTTCACCGCGCCGATACGGCGGATATCCAGACGGACAGAAGCATAGAATTTCAGCGCGTTACCACCGGTAGTGGTTTCCGGGTTACCGAACATCACACCAATTTTCATACGGATCTGGTTGATGAAGATCAGCAGCGTGTTGGACTGCTTCAGGTTACCGGCCAGCTTACGCATTGCCTGGCTCATCATACGTGCCGCGAGGCCCATGTGAGAGTCACCAATTTCGCCTTCGATTTCAGCTTTTGGCGTCAGAGCGGCAACGGAGTCGACCACGATAACGTCAACCGCACCGGAACGGGCCAGCGCGTCACAAATTTCCAGCGCCTGCTCACCGGTGTCCGGCTGAGAACACAGCAGGTTGTCGATATCAACGCCCAGCTTACGAGCATAAACAGGGTCCAGCGCGTGCTCGGCATCGATAAACGCACAGGTTTTACCTTCACGCTGTGCCGCAGCGATAACCTGCAGCGTCAGGGTTGTTTTACCTGAGGACTCGGGCCCGTAGATTTCTACGATACGGCCCATTGGCAGGCCGCCAGCGCCCAGCGCGATATCCAGAGAAAGCGAACCGGTGGAGATAGTTTCCACATCCATGGAACGGTCTTCACCCAGGCGCATGATGGAGCCTTTACCGAATTGCTTTTCGATCTGGCCCAGTGCTGCCGCCAACGCTTTCTGTTTGTTTTCGTCGATAGCCATTATTACTCCTGTCATGCCGGGAGAAGCGACTGTGCTTCACCGTGGATTTCTGTTCTGTTGGTGCAATTATACTGTATGGTCATACAGTATCAAGTATTTTGTAGAAATTGTTGCCAGAGCGTTTTTAACGCATAAACGGTTGCCTGACGACGCACGCTTTCGCGATCGCCGCTAAAGCACTCCCGGCGGGTGATCCCTTCTCCTCTGGCGGTAGCAAAACCAAACCAGACGGTGCCGACAGGCTTCACGTCACTGCCCCCGTCCGGGCCCGCGATGCCGCTAATCGATATTGCATAATCCGCGCGCGCCTCTTTGAGCGCACCAATAGCCATCTCAATCACCACCGGCTCGCTGACCGCGCCATGCTGTTCGAGCGTAGATTCCCGCACGCCGATCATTTGCGCTTTAGCTTCATTACTGTAGGTCACAAAACCACGTTCAAACCAGGCGGAACTGCCGGCAATATCGGTAATCGCTTTCGCCACCCAGCCGCCGGTGCAGGACTCCGCGGTGGTGAGGGTCGCCCCGCGTTGCTTAAGCGCCAGCCCTACCACTTCGCTAAGCTGCATCAATTCATGGTCAGTCATTCTCGCTCCAGGCCTTAGAAAAACATGCAGCACAAGATAGCACTTTCTCGTCAGATATGGGGATGCGCTGCAGGATTTACGAGGGGGATTCAGAAAAAAGCCGATGCGAGCGCACCGGCGGTGGAGAGGATTATTTCATGCTGTCAGCGAGGGTATCCACATTGTGGCGGAACGCCTTAACGTAGGTCTCTGCCACGCCTCCTTTTGCCGAGAGCGCTTCCGGGTAAAGCTCGCCTCCCGGCTGCGCGCCGGTGGCTGTAGCAATCTGTTTAACCAGCCGCGGATCGAGCTGGTTTTCCATAAACCAGGTTTTCACGCCGTCCGCTTTAATCTGATTAATGATCTCAGCGACCTGTGCCGCGCTGGCCTCGCTCTCTGATGACAACCCCTGGGGCGCCATAAACGTCACCCCGTAGGCGCGGCTGAAATAGCCGAACGCGTCATGGCTGGTCAGCACTTTACGTTTCACCAGCGGGATCTGGCTAAAACGCGTTTTGGCCCAGCTATCCAGCTGCTTAAGCTGCGCGATGTACGGTTTTCCGGTCGCTTCCAGCGCGGTTTTATCTTCTGGGTCGGCTTTCACCAGCCCGTTGAGAATATTTTGCGCGTACAGCGCCCCGTTCGCCGCGCTGTTCCAGGCGTGCGGGTCAGTGACGGTTTTGCCCTCTTCTTCGAGGGTATGCGTCTGCACACCACGCGACGCCACCACCAGCTGGCCTTTGAACCCGGAGGCTTTCACCAGGCGATCCAGCCACCCTTCCAGTCCCAGACCATTGACCACCACAACATCTGCCTTGCTTAGCGCCGCGCTATCTTTTGGCGAGGGCTCGAAGGTATGCGGATCGCCGTCCGGACCCACCAGCGTCGTGACGTTCACATGGTCACCGCCCACCTCCCGGGTCATATCCCCCAGTATGGAAAAGCTGGTCACCACATTGAGCGTTTTCGCCATCACCGTTTGCGACATCATCCCCAGCGCGAGCGCCACTACTAATCCCGTACGTTTCATCGTTTCCCCTTCCGTTAAAAAAGCGCACGCAGGCTGCCAGCCAGCCTGCTGCGCGTGCCAAATAAAATGGAAATAAAGAACAGCGCGCTGGCGGTAAGCACGATGGACGGCCCCGCGGGCAGACTGGCGGCCCAGGAGAGACTGAGTCCGAGCCACGCGCAGAAAATACCGCTGATACCCGCCATCAATAGCAGTCCGGGTAAGGTGCGTGCCCAGCAGCGTGCCGCTACCGCAGGGAGCATCATCAGCCCGACCGCCATCAACGTGCCAAGCACCTGAAAACCGGCAACGAGGTTAAGCACCAGCAGCGCCAGAAACAGGCCGTGTAATAAGCCGGGAACATGGCGGGCGTTTACCTGCAGCCAGGCGGTGTCAAAGGCCTCGGTCACCAGCCCACGGTAAAAAATCGCCAGCGTGATAAGGGTGAACATACAAACGCCTGCCACAAACAGCGCGGCATCGTTATCCACCGCCAGGATGGAGCCAAACAGCAGGTGCAGAAGATCGACGTTCGAACCGCGCAGTGATACCAGCGTGACGCCCAGCGCCAGCGAGCCAAGATAGAACCCGGCAAAACTGGCGTCCTCTTTAAGCGGCGTTCGACGGCTGACCAGCCCGGCCACCAGCGCCACGGTAATACCGGCAATAAAGCCTCCCACGCTCATGGCCAGCAGCGACATACCGCTGAGCAAATACCCCACCGCGACGCCGGGCAAAATGGCGTGAGAGAGGGCATCGCCCATCAGACTCATCCGGCGCAGCTGAAGGAAAACGCCCAGAGCAGTGGTACTGACGGACAACGCCAGGCAAACCACCAGCGCGCGGCGCATAAAGCCATACTCAATAAAAGGCTGAAAAAAGATATGCCAGATCATGCCACCCTCACCCGCTCGGTTTTCCACTGGGGCATGTCAGCGTCCAGCCGTAACGTCTGTGGGAAGTGGCGCGATACACGCTCGCTGTCGTGCAGCACCGCAAGCACCGTTTGCCCCTGCATATACATTTCCAGCATCAGGTCCATCAGCACATTACAGGTAGCTTCATCAACGCCGGTAAAGGGCTCATCGAGCATGACCAGCGGTGCCTGCTGCACTAATACCCGCGCGAACAGCATGCGCTGAAACTGACCGCCGGAGAGCTCATCAATGGTCGTTAGCGCCATTGTTCCAAGCCCCACCCGCTCAAGCGCGCCGGCAATGCGCAGCCGCATTTCACGGCGAAGGCCAGAAAAAAGCGACGCTTCAGGCCAGCAGCCCATGCTGACCACATCCTGCACGGTTAGCGGAAATTGCGCCTCCAGGGCATGACGCTGTGCCAGCCAGCCCATTACGGGGCGTTTTTTCTGCCAGTGAAAACGGCCGCTTACCGGCGGGATAAACCCGGCGAGGGTTTTCAGAAGCGTTGATTTACCGCAGCCGTTGGCCCCGAGGATGGCGGTCATGCTCCCGCATTCAATCACCCCGGACAGAGGACGCGTGACCGGCTCGCGGTCGTAACCCGCCGTGAGTTGATTCATCACAATCATGGCAATGCCACCGCCCAGCACACGGCCAGCCCGATAAAGACAATCAGCGCCAGCGCCATCAGAAGCCGGACCGGCGCAGACAGAGAAAAAAAGGAAGTAGACATCTCATCACCACATCAAATGTTATAACATAACAATAATGAAAGATAATGCGGATGTAAATGAGCGAAGATTAACGGGAGTGTGGCGAAATGTTTCTGGATATCAGCCCAACCCTCTCCCGGCGGAAGAGGGTTGAACATCAAGCGTTACTGACTGAACGGCGACGCGGCAGGCACGCGCGCCTGTGACACCGCCAGCCCCAGCTGCCATACGGCCATCGCATAGTGGGTGCTGTGGTTATAGCGGGTGATGGTGTAGAAGTTAGGCAGCCCGTACCAGTACTGATAACCCGTACCGACATCCAGACGCAGCAGGCTCGCCTGTTGCGTATTTCCCAGCGGCTGCGTTGGCGTTAAGCCTGCAGCGGCCAGCTGCGAAACGCTGTAGTTGGTTTTAAAGCCGTTCTCAAGCCCTGGTGCCTGGCCGTTAGCCTGCACCGCCACCTGACCGCCCGGCACCCAGCCGTGCGCTTTAAAGTAGTTTGCCACGCTGCCGATGGCATCCACCGGATCCCACAGGTTAATGTGGCCATCTCCGTTAAAGTCGACGGCATATTGCTTATAGGAGGACGGCATAAACTGGCCGTAGCCCATCGCACCGGCAAACGAGCCTTTGAGATCTAACGGGTCATCTTGTTCATTGCGCGCCATCAGCAGGAAGGTTTCCAGTTCAGACGAGAAATATTCAGCGCGACGCGGGTAGTTAAAGGAGAGCGTCGCCAGCGCATCGAGGATACGGGTTTTGCCCATCACGCGGCCCCAGCGGGTTTCCACGCCGATAATCCCGACGATGATTTCAGGCGGTACGCCATACACCTGCCACGCACGGTTCAGCGCATCTTCATATTGGTTCCAGAAGACCACGCCATTTTGCACGTTATCCGGCGTAATAAACTGTTTGCGATAACGCAGCCATGCGCCATTTGGCCCGGTCGGTACCTGAGCCGTCGGTGCCTGGCGATCCATCAAACGCAGAACATAATCCAGTCGCTTCGCCTGCGACAGAATTTCATGCAGTTGCTGGCGGTCAAAACCGTGTTTGCTCACCATTTTATCGATGAACTGCTCGGCCGCCGGGTTATTCGCAAAGTCGCCGCCCATCTGCATCATATTATGCTGCGGCTCCAGCAGGAATCCTCCGGAAGGCGCGCCAGCCGTTTGCTGTACGGCTTCGGTCTTGGGTTTGCTACTACAGGCAGACAGCAGAATAAGCGCAGGTAACAACGCTGCATAACGACGCTTGAACATGTGACATCCATTTAACGGGTTCGATAAGAACCCAGTATGGTAAAGCATCCGCAACACCTCAAGGAAGTGGTACGCACCTCCCCCACCAAATCTTTACGCTCCCCATCGCAAATCTGTGCAATTTTCGTCCACCCAAGACTCCCACCGGCAATTAACTTTCAAAATAATCCATTTTTCTTTCATTGTGAGATCTAATTAACACTTTAAAACCTTTCAAAGTGATTATTATTAGCCTCGGTTATACAAAAACAAAAAAGCCCCACAGGAGAGAAGAATGATAGAAACCATCACCCACGGCGCCGAGTGGTTCATCGGGCTGTTTCAGAAAGGCGGAGAAGTGTTCACCGGCATGGTGACCGGGATCCTGCCCCTGCTGATTAGCCTGCTGGTCATCATGAACGCGCTGATTAACTTTATCGGCCAGCAACGTATTGAACGCTTTGCCCAGCGCTGCGCCGGCAATCCGCTGTCCCGTTACCTGGTTCTGCCCTTCATCGGCACGTTTGTTTTTTGCAATCCGATGACGCTGAGCCTCGGCCGCTTTATGCCTGAAAAATACAAGCCAAGCTATTACGCCGCAGCCTCCTACAGCTGCCACTCCATGAATGGCCTGTTCCCGCATATCAACCCCGGCGAGCTGTTTGTCTATCTGGGCATTGCCAGCGGCCTGACCACGCTTGGCCTGCCGCTCGGTCCGCTGGCGGTGAGTTATCTGCTGGTCGGTCTGGTCACCAACTTTTTCCGCGGCTGGGTCACGGACCTCACCACCGCCATTTTCGAGAAGAAAATGGGTATCCAGCTTGAACAGAAAGTCCATCTTTCAGGAGCCGCAGCATGAGCCGTATTCGCATTGAAAAAGGAACGGGCGGCTGGGGCGGCCCGCTGGAATTCGACGCCACTGAAGGCAAAAAAATCGTCTATATCACCGCAGGCACACGTCCGGCCATTGTCGACAAACTGCGTGAGCTGACCGGCTGGGAAGCGGTCGACGGCTTCAAAGAGGGCGAACCGCCTGAAGCGGAAATTGGCGTGGCGGTGATTGACTGCGGCGGCACGCTGCGCTGCGGCATCTACCCCAAGCGGCGTATTCCTACCGTGAATATCCATTCCACCGGTAAATCAGGTCCGCTGGCGCAGTACATCCTGGAGGACATTTATGTCTCCGGCGTGAAGGAGGAAAACATTCACCTGGCACAAGGGTCTGCTGCCCCTCAGAAAGCGGCCCCGCGTGATTACGACACGAGTAAAAAAATCACCGAACAGAGTGACGGCCTGCTGGCAAAAGTCGGAATGGGGATGGGCTCTGCCGTGGCCGTGCTGTTCCAGTCCGGGCGCGACACCATCGACACGGTGCTGAAAACCATTCTGCCGTTTATGGCATTCGTTTCGGCGCTGATCGGCATCATCATGGCCTCGGGTCTTGGCGACTGGATTGCCCACGGCCTCGCCCCACTGGCGAGCCACCCGCTCGGGCTGGTAACGCTGGCGCTGATCTGCTCCTTCCCACTGCTGTCGCCGTTTCTCGGCCCAGGCGCGGTCATTGCGCAGGTTATCGGCGTGCTGATTGGCGTGCAGATTGGCCTTGGCAACATTCCCCCGCATCTGGCTCTGCCCGCCCTGTTTGCCATTAACGCCCAGGCGGCGTGTGATTTCATTCCTGTCGGGCTGTCGCTGGCGGAAGCGCGCCAGGACACCGTGCGCGTTGGCGTGCCCTCTGTACTGGTCAGCCGTTTCCTGACCGGCGCACCGACGGTGCTGATTGCCTGGTTTGTCTCCGGCTTTATTTACCAATAAGAGGTTCCTGTGATGACCGTAATTTACCAGACCACCATCACCCGCATTGGCCAGAGCGCGGCCGATGCGCTCAGCGACAAGATGCTGATTACCTTCCGCGAAGGCGCGCCCGCGGATATCGAAGAGTTTTGCTTTATCCACTGTCACGGCGAGATGAACGGCGAACTGAAGGCCGGGAGCCAGCTGGAGTTGGGCGACGCGCGCTACGCCGTGACCGCCGTCGGCGACGTGGCCGGACAAAACCTGCGGGAGCTCGGCCATATCACTTTGCGTTTTGATGGCCAGCCGCAGGCGGAATATCCCGGTACGGTTCATGTGGATGGCCCGGTTCCGCAGGCTGTCACCCCAGGCTGCACGTTGAAGTTTGTTGCGTAATTTAAGGAGAAAGATATGAGTCAGGTTGCCGTTGTCATTGGTGGGGGACAAACCTTAGGCGAGTTCCTCTGCCGTGGGCTTGCTGCAGAGGGTTACCGCGTGGCGGTAGTGGATATTCAGAGTGAAAAAGCCGCACGCGTGGCGGACACCATCAACACCGAATTGGGTGAAGGGATGGCCTACGGATTTGGTGCTGATGCCACCAGCGAGCAGAGCGTAATGGCGCTGGCCCGCGGCGTGGACGAGATTTTTGGCCGTACCGACCTGCTGGTATACAGCGCAGGAATAGCCAAAGCGGCCTTTATCAGCGATTTTGAACTGGGGGATTTCGACCGCTCTCTGCAGGTTAACCTGGTGGGCTATTTCCTCTGCGCACGCGAGTTTTCCCGTCTGATGATCCGCGATGGCATTCAGGGGCGCATCATCCAGATCAATTCGAAATCGGGCAAAGTGGGCAGCAAACACAACTCCGGTTACAGCGCGGCGAAATTTGGCGGCGTAGGGCTGACGCAATCTCTGGCCCTCGATCTGGCCGAATATGGCATTACCGTTCACTCGCTGATGCTGGGCAACCTACTGAAATCGCCGATGTTCCAGTCCCTGCTGCCGCAATATGCCACCAAGCTCGGGCTGAAAGAGGAGGAAGTGGAGCAGTATTACATCGACAAAGTGCCGCTGAAGCGTGGCTGCGATTATCAGGACGTGCTGAACATGCTGCTGTTTTATGCCAGCCCCAAAGCCTCTTACTGCACCGGGCAGTCCATTAATGTCACCGGCGGGCAGGTGATGTTCTGATCGAACACGCTGATGCCCGTATCCCCCTCTCCTTCGGGAGAGGGAACAACAAGGAGCTCGTATGGTTACCGCATTCATTACCGTCGCCGCCATCGCCTGGATGTGTCAGCTGATCTTTGGCGGCTGGCAAATCCGCCAGTTTAACCACGCGTTTGATGCCCTGTGTCAGAAAGGGCGCGTGGGCGTCGGGCGTTCCGGCGGGCGTTTCAAACCGCGCGTGGTGGTTGCCATTGCGCTGGACGAACACAATAGGGTCTGCGATTCCCTCATCATGCGCGGAATGACCGTTTTTGCCCGCCCGGCGAAAATCCAGGCAATTAACGGGATATCGCTGCAGGAATTACAACCCGATGTGATCTTTCCCCATGATTCGCTCTGTCAGAATGCTCTATCATTAGCGCTTAATCTGAAACATGGATAATTTCGTTGTGAACGCGATAAGCTTGCGAAATTATCATTTCGCAACCTAAGGAATTGAGCGCCTATGAAACCACGTCAGCGTCAGGCGGCCATTCTGGAGCATCTGCAAAAGCAGGGAAAATGCTCGGTAGAAGAACTGGCCCACTACTTTGACACCACCGGCACGACAATACGAAAGGATCTGGTATTGCTCGAAAACTCTGGTGCAGTCATCCGAACCTACGGCGGCGTGATGCTCAACAAAGATGAAGCCGACCCGCCTATCGATCACAAAACGCTGATCAATACTCACCAGAAAGCGCTGATTGCCGAGGCCGCCGTAAAATTTATCCATGATGGCGACTCCATTATCCTTGATGCAGGCAGCACCGTGCTGCAGATGATCCCGATGCTCAGCCGCTTTAACAACATCACGGTGATGACCAACAGTCTGCACATCGTCAACGCCCTGTCGGAGTTCGACAGCGAGCAAACCATTCTGATGCCCGGCGGGACGTTCCGTAAAAAATCTGCGTCGTTTCACGGTCAACTGGCGGAAAACGCCTTTGAACACTTCAGCTTTGATAAACTCTTTATGGGCACGGACGGTATCGATTTGAACGCCGGCGTGACGACCTTTAACGAGGTGTTCAGCGTCAGCAAAGCGATGTGCAACGCCGCGCGCGAAGTGATTTTGATGGCAGACTCGTCGAAGTTTGGCCGTAAAAGTCCCAACATTGTCTGCAGCCTTGAAAGCGTCGATAAGCTCATTACCGACGCAGGTATCGACCCGGCGTTCAAAAAAGCGCTGGAAGAGAAAGGGATCGACGTGATTGTAACCGGAGAGAGAGATGAGTGATTTTCTGTTAAACGCAGGCCGCCAGACCCTGATGCTGGAGCTGCAGGAAGCCAGCCGCCTGCCGGAACGTCTGGGCGAGGATTTTGTGCGCGCGGCAAACACCATTATCCAGTGCGAAGGTAAAGTGGTGGTCTCCGGGATCGGCAAGTCCGGTCATATCGGCAAAAAGATTGCCGCTACGCTTGCCAGCACCGGCACACCGGCGTTCTTCGTGCATCCGGCCGAAGCGCTGCACGGCGATCTGGGGATGATTGAAAGCCGCGACGTGATGCTGTTTATCTCCTACTCCGGCTCGGCCAAAGAGCTGGATCTCATCATCCCGCGTCTGCAGGAAAAATCGGTCGCGCTGCTGGCGATGACCGGTAAATCCCGCTCACCGCTGGCACTGGCGGCCAAGGCCACGCTTGATATCTCCGTTGAGCGCGAAGCCTGCCCGATGCACCTCGCCCCCACCTCCAGCACCGTAAATACGCTGATGATGGGCGACGCGCTGGCAATGGCGGTAATGCAGGCACGCGGCTTTAACGAAGAAGATTTTGCCCGCTCGCACCCGGCGGGCGCGCTCGGTGCGCGACTGCTCAATAAAGTTCATCATCTGATGCGGACCGACGAGGCCATTCCGCAGGTCAAACTCAACACCAGCGTAATGGATGCGATGCTGGAACTGAGCCGCACCGGGCTGGGTCTGGTAGCGGTGTGCGATGAAACCGGTAGCGTTAAAGGCGTGTTTACCGACGGCGACCTGCGCCGCTGGCTGGTGGGCGGCGGCAAGCTGGAATCCCAGGTTTCGGAAGCGATGACCCGGGGCGGGTTGATCCTGAACGCCGAGAGCCGCGCCATCGAAGCCAAAGAGGTGCTGATGAAACGCAAAATCACCGCCGCGCCGGTGGTGGATGAGCACGGCACGCTGTGCGGCGCCATCAACCTGCAGGATTTCTACCAGGCCGGGATTATTTAACCTTTGAGTCCCAGACGTTTCGCCAGCCGGTGCAGGTTGGCGACGTCCATTTCCAGCGCTCGCGCGCACGCCGCCCAGCTGCGGTTATTCTGCTCCAGCGCGCGGGCGATAGTCTGACGCTGAAACGCTTCTGTTGCTTCCCGCAGGTTCTCATGGGCCATTTCCGGCGTGGCAGGCGTAACGAACGAGGCGGTGTCATCCTGCAATCCGAAATGCCGCGCGTGGATCACCACCTCATCTCCCGAACGTGTCGCCCGCGCCAGCACTACGGCGCGGTGAATCGCATGTTCCAGTTCGCGCACGTTTCCCGGCCAGCCGTAGCGCATCAGATGGGCTCGTGCGCCGGGGCTTAATACCACGCGGGAAAGGCCCATTCGTAACCGACATTGCTCGCAGAAAAACCCCGCCAGCAGCACCACATCGTCGCCGCGCTCGCGTAGCGGCGGCACGGTAAGCGGAAACACGCTCAGACGATGGTACAGGTCAGCGCGGAAATTCCCGGCCAACACCTCTTCGCGCAGGTCACGGTTGGTTGCCGCCAGCACACGCACGTTGACTCTCAGGCTGCGATCGTCGCCGACGCGCTGAATATCGCCGTACTGCAGGACGCGCAGCAGTTTGGCCTGAAGCGACAGCGACAGTTCGCCAATTTCATCGAGGAACAACGTGCCGTTATCCGCCATTTCGAATTTGCCGCTGCGGTTGCTGATCGCCCCGGTAAACGCCCCTTTGACGTGACCAAACAGCTCACTTTCCGCCACGCTTTCCGGCAGCGCGGCGCAGTTGAGGTACACCAGCGGGTTGACCGCGCGCGGCGAGGCTTCGTGGATGCCCTTCGCCACCAGCTCTTTACCGGTGCCGGTTTCCCCGAAAATCAGCACGTTTAAATCCGAGGCCGCCACGATATCGATCTCTTTTTTTAGCTGCACCATCCCCGGTGACAGCCCAATCATCTCCGTGTGTGCCACCGGTTCAAACGCCGACGGGCTGCCGGGAAGGATGTTCTGGCTCTCCAGCTGTTCGATCAGCAGCGCGTTATTCAGCGCACCGGCGGCCAGCGCGGCAATCAGCCGCAGCTCTTCATCGCTAAAGGTGTCGAACTGATCCGGCGACAGGCCGTCGAGGGTTAATGCCCCAATCAGGTTTTGTCCGGCAAACAGCGGCAGACCGATACAGGCATGGACTTTCAGGCTCTCCTGCCCCGGGATCAGCCCGTCGTAAGGGTCGGGCAAATCACTGTCCGCCGGAAAGCGCACCACGTCACCGGCCCGGGCGATGGTTTCCAGACGCGGATGGCCTTCCAGGGAGAAGCGTCGCCCAAGAACGTCCTGCGCCAGCCCGTCGATAGCCAGCGGAATAAACTGCCGGGCGTCGTAGCGCAGCAGCGCCGACGCATCGCACGCCAGCACGTGGCGCAGCGTCGAAATCAGCCGCTGAAAACGGTCCTGATGACCGATACCGGTTTGCAGTTCAATGGCAATTTTTGCCAGTACGTCCACGGAAAAGCTCATCTGCGCCTCACTGTCATTTTGACCATTCATATTGTCACAATGACCATAAATCAGATAGTCATATTGACTACCCATTACGAGTAATAAAATTTAAAAACATTAAAAAACAGCAACATGAAAAACTGGCACGCAACTTGATAAAGGCTAGTCATCTTATTTGAAAAACGCCGTATTAATTGAGGTTGCTATGTCTATTCTGGTTAAAAATAAAATTCATTGGGTTGGCCAACGTGACTGGGAAGTGCGTGACTTCCACGGAACGGAGTACAAAACGCTGCGCGGCAGCAGCTACAACAGCTATCTCATCCGTGAAGGCAAAAACGTGCTCATCGATACCGTCGATCACAAATTCAGCCGGGAGTTCGTGCAAAATCTGCGCAGCGAAATCGATCTTGCGGATATCGACTACATCATCATTAACCATGCGGAAGAGGATCATGCCGGGGCGCTGACCGAGTTAATGTCCTGCATTCCCGACACCCCGATTTACTGCACCACCAACGCCATCGACTCGATTAACGGCCATCACCACCACCCGGAGTGGAATTTCCACACCGTCAAAACCGGCGACACGCTGGATATCGGCAACGGCAAACAGCTGATCTTCGTTGAAACCCCGATGCTGCATTGGCCCGACAGTATGATGACCTACATGACCGGCGATGCGGTGCTGTTCAGCAACGATGCCTTCGGCCAGCACTATTGTGACGAACGCCTGTTCAACGATGAAGTGGATCAAACCGAGCTGTTCGAACAGTGTCAGCGCTACTACGCCAATATCCTGACGCCGTTCAGCCGTCTGGTGACGCCAAAAATCACCGAAATCCTCGGTTTTAACCTGCCCGTGGATATGATTGCTACCTCTCACGGCGTGGTGTGGCGCGAAAACCCCACCCAGATCGTGGAGCTGTACCTCAAATGGGCCGCGGATTACCAGGAAGACCGTATCACGCTTTTCTACGACACCATGTCTAATAACACCCGCATGATGGCGGACGCCATTGCGCAGGGTATTAACGAAGTCGACCCGAACGTGGCGGTGAAAATCTTCAACGTGGCGCGTAGCGATAAAAACGAAATCCTGACCAACGTCTTCCGCTCCAAGGGCGTGCTGGTGGGCACCTCCACGATGAACAACGTGATGATGCCGAAAATTGCGGGCCTTGTAGAAGAGATGACCGGCCTGCGCTTTCGTAATAAACGGGCCAGCGCATTTGGCTCCCACGGCTGGAGCGGCGGCGCAGTAGACCGGCTCTCCACGCGTTTGCAGGACGCCGGTTTTGAGATGTCCATGAGCCTGAAGGCGAAATGGCGTCCGGACATCGATGCGCTTGAATTATGCCGCCAGCATGGCCGTGACATTGCGCGTCAGTGGGCGCTCGCGCCGCTCCCCGACATGAACGCCAAAAACCCCGCGCCACAACAAGCCTGTGCCGCAGCCGTCGCTGACGGTGGCCCTCGCATGCAGTGCAGCGTCTGTCAGTGGATTTACGACCCGGCACAGGGCGAGCCGCTGCAGGATGTTGCCCCCGGTACCCCCTGGTGCGACGTGCCGGACAATTTCCTCTGCCCGGAATGTTCCCTGGGAAAAGAGGTCTTTGACGAACTGGCGACGGAGGCACAATGAACCACGGTATCGTTATCATCGGCTCGGGCTTTGCCGCCCGCCAGCTGGTGAAAAACATTCGCAAGCAAGACGCCCGCGTGCCGTTGACGCTCATTGCCGCCGACAGCATGGACGAGTACAACAAGCCTGATTTAAGCCACGTTATCAGCCAGAATCAGCGAGCCGAAGACCTCACCCGCCAGACCGCGGGGGCGTTCGCGGAACAGTTTAGTCTGCGGTTATTTCCGCACACCTGGATAACCGACATCGACGCCGCCGCCCATGTGGTGAAAGCAAAAGACAAAACCTGGCAATACGACAAGCTGGTGCTGGCGACAGGGGCTTCTGCTTTTGTGCCGCCGGTGGAAGGCCGGGAACTGATGATCACCCTCAACAGCCAGCAGGCGTATCAGGCCAGTGAAACCCTGCTGCGTGACGCGAAGCGGGTGATGATTGTCGGCGCAGGGTTGATTGGCACAGAGCTGGCGATGGATTTTAGCCGGGCGGGTAAATCCGTCTCCCTGGTCGACCATGCGGCAAGCATTTTGTCGGCGCTGATGCCCGCAGAAGTAAGTAGTCGCTTACAGCATCGTCTGACCGATATGGGCGTACATCTGCTGCTGAAATCCCAGCTGCAAAGCCTGAAGAAAACCGGGAGTGGGATTCATGCAACGCTCGACCGCAGCCGCAGCGTTGAGGTGGATGTGGTGGTTGCCGCCACGGGCCTGCGTCCGGAAACGGCGCTGGCGCATCGCGCCGGCGCGGAAACAGGTCGTGGCGTGAAGGTAGACAGCTACCTGCAAACCACGCAGCCCGATATTTACGCCCTGGGTGACTGCGCTGAAATTAACGGACAGGTCCTGCCCTTCCTGCAGCCTATTCAACTGAGCGCCATGTACCTCGCGAAAAACCTGTCTGGCGGCAGTGCGCCACTGAAATTACCCGCCATGCTGGTAAAAGTAAAAACGCCAGCGCTCCCGCTGCACCTGGCAGGCGAAACCGAGCGTCCGGACCTGCACTGGCAACTCACCATTGAACCTCAGGGAATGGTGGCTCGTGGGTGCGACAGCGAAGGACAGATGCGCGCCTTTGTAGTGAGCGAAGACCGGATGAAAGAGGCTTTCGCTCTGCTGAAATCATTACCCGCTTAACGCTGATTCGCCTGCCACGCTAACGTAACCTTTGGATTTTATGGTCCACAGCCCCGATGTCCCGGGGCTTTTTTTTCAACGTCGTTTAGCCAGATAACGACAATGATGTTCAGACGCCGCGTCAGGAGCGCACGACAAGCGCATCGTAGCCGCGCCAGCGATAGTTGATCATGGAAATCAGCCAGCAGGCAACGAACAGCCCGACCACCACGAACCCGGCGTTACCGAGGTTGTCATTAACTGCGCCAATGCGATCCCAGAGGCCTCCGCTGAGGGCAAACTTATCCATCAACAGACCCAGAGCTTCCAGCCCGCCGATAAACAGCGCCACCACCACGGAGGTACCGGTGATGGTCATGTTGTAGTAAAGCTTGCGCTGCGGCTTGTTAAACGCCCAGCCGTAAGCGCCGACCATCAGCAGATTGTCGAGGGTATCGACCAGCGCCATACCGCTGGCAAACAGCGCCGGGAAGATCATGATGGACCAGACTGACATCCCGTTTGACGCGCTGGCGGCTGAAATCCCAAGCACACCGATTTCCGTCGCGGTATCAAACCCCAGACCAAACAGGAAACCGACCAGGTACATCTGCCAGCTCTTGTTCACCAGGCGGAACGTTGCGCCAAACAGCCAGTTCATGACTCCGCCTGATGCCGGAAGCGTGATGTCGTCACGCGTGACCTGACCGTTCTTCAGCGCCTGAAAATTACGCCACACGCCGCGCAAAATCACCAGATTGACCAGCGCCATCGCCAGCAGAAACGTTGCAGAAACGGCGGTGCCAATCAGGCTGCCGGTTTCATGAAACCATGCCATATTCTTCTGAAACGCCGTGGCGGTGGCCGCAATGGCAATGGAGGCCAGCACCACAATGGTGGAGTGTCCCAGAGAGAACCATGCCCCCACGCCGGAAGGGCGTTTACCCTGCTGCATCATCTTACGCGTGACGGTATCAATGGCCGCGATGTGGTCGGCATCCACCGCATGACGGAGTCCATAACACCAGGCCAGCAGGCTGGCGGCCATCAGCGCCGTACTGCCGCTGAAGGTTTGCCATGCCCAGCCCCATGCCAGAAGATTAGCCATTACCAGAGCCAGCAGCAGAAACGCCGCGCGGGGTTCATTGCGTAAGAGTCGTAACATTTTACATCCTTTGTGAACATGACCGGGCGGCAGCAACCACCGCCTGCCCGAAGGAGATAGCGCCGTCACCTGACGGCAGATGATGAGGAAAAAGCAGCGTGAAGTCTGAGAGGTAATGGCGCAGTCGCGCGCGCAGCAGACGGTTATGTAACACGCCGCCGCTGAAGCATACGGTGGAAAGCCCCAGTCGCCGGGTATGGGAGGTGACAAGCTCCGCCAGCCCTTTCGCCAGCGCATCGTGAAACGCCCATGCCCGCTCGCAGGGTTCCGCCTGCCAGTTCAGCCACTGTTGCCAGAAGCGCGTAAGGTTATCAGCCTGAAGCGTAACCGGATGTTGAACGTCGTGGCACTGCGCGGCCAGCGCTTCAAGCCGGCAGGCGGCCTCACCTTCATAGCTCTGGGTTTCTGACGTGATGCCGAGCGCGCAGGCCACCGCGTCGAACAAACGGCCGCAGGATGAGGCCAGCGGCGCGTTTAAACCGCGCTGAATGGCCGTAGCCAGCAGCGGCCAGTTGTGCCGCTGAACGTCACGCGTTTCCGGGTACTGCTGCCAGTCCGGCACAAACGCCAGGCAGTGGGCGAGTAAATTGCGCCACGGCTGCATGGCAGCCCTGTCCCCACCCGGCAGCGTAACCGCAGGCAGACCGCCCAGACGTTCGCAGTCGAGATAGTTTACCCGCAGGCACTCTCCGCCCCACAGCGCGCCGTTTTCACCCATGCCGATCCCATCCAGCGTCAGGGCAATGACATCTCCGCCCTCAAGCGGCCAGCCGTTTTCTGCCATGCATGCCGCCGCGTGAGCGTGGTGGTGAAGCACGGTGTCGATCGGCAAAGCCTGGGCTTGCGCCCACTGTCGGGCGTGATAGCCCGGATGGGCGTCGCATACCACGCGCTGCGGCTGAAACGCATAGATCTGCTGCATCATCGACAGCGCCGAACGCCACTGGGCCTCGACACCGTCGTCACTCAGATCGCCAAAGTGCTGACTCAGTACCGCCTGGTTACCGCGCACCAGACAGAAGGTATTTTTCATATCAGCACCGGTGCACACCATCGCCGGGACAGCGCTGAAACCGGCGGGCAGCGTGATGGCATCCGGCACAAAACCGCGCGCGCGGCGCAGCATCATACCGTCCTGATCCATCACGGAATCATCCATACGCTGCAGGATGTCGCGGTTGTGCAGCAGGAATCCGTCAGCGATGTCGCCCAGTTCATCCAGTGCCTGCTGGCAGGTGATGGCCGGCGGACGCCCGCTGAGGTTGCCGGAGGTCATCACCAGCGGGCGCTGGCAGTCCATCATCAGCACATGCTGTAGTGGGTTAGCGGGCAGCATCAGGCCAACGGTGTCCAGCCCTGGCGCAATCGCGTCAGGAAGCGGAGGACACCATGCTTTTGGCGTGATCACGATGGGCGCTGCGGGCGAGCGCAGCAGCGTTTGCACCGATTCCGGCAGTCCCTCCGCCTGCGGGATCATGACCGCCAGTGGCTTTATCGGGCGCTGTTTGCGCGCCCGCAGGGTTGCCACCGCCTGCGCGTTGGATGCGTCACAGGCAAGGTGAAAACCGCCCAGCCCTTTGATGGCGACAATCCCGCCATTTTTGAGCATGTGGACCGCCGCACTCAGCGCAGACTCGCGGGTGGCAACAGCCTCGCCCGAGCGCCATTCCAGCTCGGGTCCACAATCCGGACAGGCTACCGGCTGCGCGTGAAAACGGCGGTCAGCGGGATTGCGGTACTCGGTTTCACACGGCTCACAGAGGGGAAATGCCGCCATTGACGTGGCCGGGCGGTCATAGGGCATGGCGCGAATGATGGTAAAACGTGGACCGCAATGGGTACAGTTGATAAACGGATAGCGATAACGCCGCGCTCGGGGATCGCGCATTTCAGCCAGGCACGCCGGGCAGGTAGCGGCATCCGGCACAATCTGGGTGTCCATCGCTCCGCCCGCGCTATGGCGAATGGTGAACGCCTGCGGCACCGTTGCCCAGGTAAACGGCTGGCTGTCGACAGCATCGATACGTGCCAGCGGTGGGCAGTCCTGATGCAGCCTCGCGGTAAAGGCCCCCCCATTACCCGCGAGACGCACCAGCACGCCCTCTCCGTCATTACAAACGTCACCCGTCAGCTGTAGCTGATGCGCCAGTTGCCAGACGAAGGGACGAAACCCTACCCCCTGCACCTTGCCGCGCACCCGCAACTGTACGCCGTTATCGCCCATCGCGACTTAAAACAGCAGTGACGATGACGTGTCGAACGCGGCACGACGGCGTTTTTCCGCGCTCATCTGCTCAAGCTTGTCGCGATCCACGCAGACCAGGGCGTGCGTCGGGCAGGCTTCCATACAGGCCGGGCCGGCGTCACGGTGGTAGCAGAGGTCGCATTTATTGGCTTCCGCTTTTTCCGCGCGCACGCTCAGCCCCATGCCGCTGTTGCGCACAACCGGACGCACCACGACTTCCATCGCACCGTACGGGCAGGCAACCACACAGGTTTTGCAGCCGATGCAGCGCTCCTGCATCACATGCACGAATCCTTTCTCACGTTTGATGGCCCCGTTTGGGCAGACGTTAGCGCACGGCGCATCCTCACACTGGCGACAAATAGCGGCCGTGGAGATATTCACACCTTTAATGACGTGGATCCGCGGTAAAAAGGTATCAGGGGTGAGCGACGCGCAATCCTGCTCCGCCTGATGGGAAACCACACACGCCACTTCACAGGTACGGCAGCCAATGCATTTACTGGCATCGGCCATAATAAAACGGTTCATCTGCTTCTCCAGCATTACAGTCCTGCGCGGAGATATACATAAACCGTGCCAATTATTAACCTGTTGATTTTCTGCGGTTTATAAAATGACAGCAGGGCTGTCATCGTCACTTCTGACGATGACAGCTGTCGACATCAGCGGTGAGGCCCGTCAATAACCGAGTCACGCAGGATAAGCTCGCCGGAGAAGGTTTGCTGGTACTTAAACTCACCGCCATCCAGCAGGAAGATCAGGCGGCTAATGGTCTCTTTGATCATCTCCGTCACCGGAATGCGCACGCTGGAGAGCGAGGGGACGATGTAGGGGGCGATGGCCACATCGTCAAAGCCAATCACCGACACGACATCCGGGGTGGCGATCCCGCACTCGTGCAGCTGTTTCATGGCACCAATCGCCATATCGTCATTACTCGCCACCAGCGCCGAAAAGGTTTCACCGCGCGAAAGCAGCTCAGACACCGCTGCCGCACCGCTGGCCGGGTTCCATTTCCCCTGCGCAATCAGCGACGGGCGCAGCGGGATCTGGTGCTGTGCCAGGGCGTCTTTGTAGCCCGAGAGACGCTCAACGCCCGTGGGGGAATCCAGCGAACCGGTGATAAACGCAATCTCCCGGTGCCCTTTCTGAATCAGCTGCGACACGGCGTCCTGGCAGGAGGCTTTATGATCTGACCAGACGCTGTGACTGCTGTTTTTCCGTAAGCGGCGGTTAAGGACCATAATCGGCTGTTCGCATTTCTCAACAATATCGTCCATCTCATCCACGCTCAGGAAACGCGGGTAAATGATCACCGCGTCACAGCGCATATCGAGCAAATACTGAATGGCCTCGCGCTCTTCATCCGCACTGTGCTTACCGTCCGCCAGGATCAGCTGCCGCCCTTTCTCTTCCGTCATGCGGGCGGCGTGAAAGAGCAGTTCGCTAAAATAGACGCCGTGATAAAGGGTGTTGGTGACCACCAGACCCAGCGTCTGGGTACGTTTGGTCGCCAGATTTCGTGCCAGCAAATTCGGGCGATAGCCGCTCTCTTCAATCGCCTGAAACACCCGGTCTTTGGTCTCCTGGCTGACGTAGCCATTGCCCGACAATACCCTGGAAACCGTCGCTTTCGAAACGCCTGCCCGCTTCGCGACTTCAAGCATCGTGGTCATCGTAATCTTCCGTTTGAAACTACCAGGGCGCAGTGTACTGCACTGCAGAAAAATTGTCGCAGCGGCGATATCACGCTTTTTACCCCTCCAGGTGATCATCATCACGAAATGAAAAAATGTACAAAATGTGATCTTGTTTCATTCAAAGAAACTATTGATGATTGTGTGGAACCGGTTTCCTACATTTCTCACAACGATAACAGGATTACATCCGATGGCCAAAAATTACGCTGCGCTGGCGAATGACGTTGTCAGCGCGCTCGGCGGCAGAGACAACATCGTCGCCGTCACCCACTGCATGACGCGACTGCGTTTCGTCCTCAAAGACGAAAGCCTCACCGATGCCCCGCGCCTGAAAAGCATTAACGGCGTGCTCGGCGTGGTCCGCAACGACAACCAGTGCCAGGTGATCATTGGCAACACCGTGTCTCAGGCCTACCGCGAAGTGGTAAGCCTGCTGCCCACCGACCTGCAGCCTGCCGTACCGGAAGGCCCGCAAAAAATGACCCTGCGCCGCATCGGTGCCGGGATCCTCGATGCGCTGATCGGCACCATGTCACCGCTGATCCCGGCGATCATCGGCGGTTCAATGGTCAAACTGCTGGCAATGATCCTGGAGATGACCGGCGCGCTGGAAAAAGGGGCACCGACGCTCACCCTTCTGACGCTGATTGGCGATGGCGCGTTCTTCTTCCTGCCGCTGATGGTCGCCGCCTCTGCCGCAGTGAAATTCAAAACCAACATGTCGCTGGCGATTGCCATCGCGGGCGTGCTGGTACACCCGGGCTTTATCGAACTGATGGCGAAAGCCGCACAGGGCGAGCACGTTGAATTCGCCTTTATTCCGGTGACGGCAGTGAAATACACCTACACGGTCATCCCGGCGCTGGTGATGACCTGGTGCCTGTCGTACATCGAACGCTGGGTTGATCGTATTACGCCGGCGGTCACGAAAAACTTCCTTAAACCGATGCTGATCGTTCTGATTGCCGCCCCGCTCGCCATTGTGCTGATAGGGCCGCTCGGGATCTGGATCGGGAGCGCGATTTCAGCGCTGGTCTACACTATTCACGGCTATCTGGGCTGGCTCTCCGTGGCCATTATGGGCGCCCTCTGGCCGCTGCTGGTGATGACCGGGATGCACCGCGTATTTACGCCGACGATTATTCAGACCATTGCCGAGACGGGCAAAGAGGGAATGGTTATGCCGTCGGAAATCGGAGCCAACCTGTCGCTCGGCGGTTCATCGCTGGCGGTGGCGTGGAAAACGAAAAACCCGGAACTGCGCCAGACGGCGCTCGCGGCAGCGGCTTCTGCCATCATGGCAGGCATTTCAGAACCTGCCCTCTATGGTGTGGCGGTACGTCTGAAACGCCCGCTGATTGCGAGCCTTATCAGCGGCTTCATCTGCGGGGCAGTGGCTGGCATAGCCGGTCTTGCCAGCCACTCAATGGCGGCGCCGGGGCTGTTTACCAGCGTACAGTTCTTCGATCCGGCCAACCCAATGACCATCGTCTGGGTATTCGTAGTCATGGCGCTGGCGGTTGTGCTCTCGTTTGTTCTGACCCTGCTTTTAGGTTTTGAAGATATCCCGGTCGAAGATGACGCTGAGAAAGCACGCGCCCTGCAGAGCGCTCCGGTTCAGGCCAAAGCAGCACAAGTCTAAATTTATAGCGAGGTAAAGATGTCTGTTTTTCCACAAGGATTTTTATGGGGCGGCGCGCTTGCCGCCAACCAGAGTGAAGGGGCTTACCGTGAAGGCGGCAAAGGACTGACGACGGTCGATATGATCCCCCACGGCGCGAATCGTCTGGCGGTGAAGGTCGGTAAGGAAAAACGTTTTACGTTGCGTGACGACGAGTTTTACCCGAGCCACGAGGCGATTGATTTTTACCATCGCTACAAAGAAGACATCGCCCTGATGGCGGAGATGGGCTTTACGGTATTTCGTACCTCGATTGCCTGGAGCCGCCTCTACCCGAACGGCGATGAGCCACTGCCCAATAAAGAGGGGATTGCCTTCTACCGCGCAGTGTTCGAAGAGTGCAAAAAATACAACATCGAACCGTTGGTCACCCTGTGTCATTTCGACGTACCGATGCACCTGGTCACGGAGTATGGATCCTGGCGCAACCGCAAGATGGTCGATTTCTTCGCCCGCTACGCCCGTACCTGTTTCGAAGAATTTAACGGTCTGGTGAAGTACTGGCTCACCTTCAACGAAATCAACATTATGCTGCACAGCCCGTTCTCCGGCGCGGGGCTGGTGTTTGAAGAGGGTGAGAACGAAGATCAGGTGAAATATCAGGCCGCGCATCACGAACTGGTGGCAAGCGCGCTGGCGACCAAAATCGCCCATGAGGTCAACCCGGAAAACCAGGTCGGCTGCATGCTGGCCGGCGGCAACTTCTACCCCTACTCCTGCAAACCGGAAGACGTGTGGATGGCGCTGGAGAAGGACCGCGAAAACCTGTTCTTTATCGACGTGCAGGCGCGCGGCAGCTACCCGGCCTATTCTGCCCGCGTGTTCCGCGAAAAAGGGGTGGTGATTGTCAAAGACCCTGGCGACGATGAACTGCTGAAAAACACCGTCGATTTTGTGTCGTTCAGCTATTACGCCTCGCGCTGCGCGTCGGCGGACATGAACGCCAGTAATACCAATGCGGCGAATATCGTGAAATCCCTGCGCAACCCGCACATCCAGGTCAGCGAATGGGGCTGGGGTATCGACCCACTGGGGCTGCGCATCACCATGAACATGATGTACGACCGCTATCAGAAGCCGCTGTTCCTGGTGGAAAACGGCCTCGGCGCGAAAGACGTCATGGATGAACACGGTGAGATTAATGACGACTACCGTATCAGCTACCTGCGCGAACATATTCGTGCGATGGGCGATGCCATAGAAGACGGTGTACCGCTGATGGGCTACACCACCTGGGGCTGCATTGACCTGGTGGCCGCATCCACGGGCGAGATGAGCAAACGCTACGGGTTTGTCTATGTTGACCGCGACGACGCGGGCAACGGTACGCTGGACAGAACGCGTAAGAAATCGTTCTGGTGGTATAAGAAGGTGATTGCAAGTAACGGCGCGGATCTGGCGTAGCCTATTGCCCTCGCCCTCTCCCACAGGGCGAGGGAGTGTCCAGGCCGGGTGGAAGCTACCACCACCCGGCACTGCTCACAGTCGGGAAAAACCGCCGTCCCCACGCCATCCGGCAAGCCGGGAGTAAACCTCTTCGACGGCCTCTTTCACCGGCGGCGTCATCGGATAATAAAACCCAACGATGTCCGGCTGAATGCCCAGAAACAATACCTCACCCACGTCGTCTTTAATCTGATCGACCAGATAGTTCAGCGGCATATTGTGGGTGGTCATCATAAACATCTCGGCGATGTCATCCGGATCAATCAGGCGGGTTTCCCCCGGATTAAGTCCCATATCGGTTGCATCCACAATCAGCAGCCTGTCCGGGTGCAGCTCACGGATCGCCACCACATCGTTTTCCGGTGCGCTGCCGCCGTCAATAACCACCCATTCACCCTGCGGATGCGCGGCACACATTTGTGCAAGCAGCGGGCCCGCGCCGTCGTCGCCCATCATGCTGTTGCCGACACACAGTAAAACATCAGTCACGTAATCTCCTCACCATCAGGTAGATGGCACTCTCCTGATGAATATCATGCAGCATGCTGAGCAAAATTTTGCTCCAGGCCTGCTGCTGTGGGGTTTGCACGCTCAGCGCGGCGTCGAAAGCACTGGCGAGCATCGCAATGTGGTTGGCGTCGATAACGATCTCACCGTACTTCGGCACACCCTCCATTTTGCGGCGCGCCGTACTGCCCTCCGCCAGCGTGGCGATCCACGCCTGATAGTCAGGCCACGGGCAGCTTAATGCCGTTTCGAGACAATCTATCACCCCGAGGTGATGCCCAATGGCCAGGCTGTAATAGACCACCTGCTGCGCCGCATCCGGCGTGGCATCGTTCTCATCAATAAACTTACGGCTCAGCTGACTGAACACCACCGTTTCACTCATCGGATACGCGCCTCTTCCACCACCTGATTCAGGTTCGCGACAATCTCATTAAGACGAGGATCGTTTTCCGCCTCCAGCCAGCGCGTGACCTGATGATCGCCCTGGCTCAGCAGACGCAGATAATCGTCGGCAATCTGGCGACCATAGCGATACCCCGCGAGCCGGCGCGCCGTGCGATCGACCTTCACGCGCAGCGGCTGCACCATATCCGGGTGCAGAATTGCGGCAGCCTGGTTGTCGCGTTCACCCGGTTCACGGGCATGTATTTTCTGCTCCAGCAGCCCGAGCGCCATGGCAAAACCGTACAGCGTGGCCGCAGGCGTTGGCGGACAACCGGGAATGTAGACATCCACCGGAACAATTTTATCGGTACCGCCCCAGACGCAGTACAGGTCATGGAAGATGCCGCCGCTGTTTCCGCAGGCACCGTAAGAGATACAAATTTTTGGATCCGGTGCAGACTGCCAGGCACGCAATGCTGGCGATCTCATGGCACGGGTAACGGCACCGGTAAACAGCAAAATGTCCGCATGACGCGGCGAAGGCACCACTTTAATACCGAAGCGTTCGGCGTCGAACAGGGGCGACAGCGTGGCAAAGATCTCAATCTCACAGCCGTTGCAGCCGCCGCAGTCCACGCGGTACACATAGGCCGAACGTTTAATGTTTTTCAGCAGCGAGGCCTTCATGCTGGCGATGGATTCCTCCACCGTCATCGGCACCGGAATGCCATTAGCGTCGCGTGGGCCGATCAGGTTTTCCATCAGCTGGCCTCTCTCATATGACGGGTAATATCGATGCGGTCCGACGGCAGCAGGCATTTCTGCCGTTTGCAGTCCGGGCAGGTTTCAAAGCTTTCGCGATGATGCTCCGCGCGGGCATCACCGTTGTGCTGCAACAGCGCGATGGCGTAGTCGATCTCTTTTTGTACGGCAAACGGGCGTTTGCAGACACGGCAGTTGCACAGCGCGAAACGCGACTGCTGCAGGAAATCCTCTTTCTTCCAGACCGCCAGCTCGTACTCCTGCGAAAGACGGATCGCCACCGTCGGGCAAACCTCCTCGCAGCGGCCACAGAAAATGCAGCGCCCGAGGTTGAACTGCCAGGCCAGCTCGCCCGTTTTCAGATCGGTTTCCACCGTCAGGGCATTTGACGGGCAGGCGTTAACGCAGGCAGCACAGCCGATGCACTGTTGCGGGTTGTGCTCCGGCTTGCCGCGAAAGTTTTTATCGACCGGCATCGGCTCCAGCGGATAGCGGCTGGTCACCGTCCCGGTTTTGATCACTTTTTTGATGAAGGTAAACATGTTGACTCCTGCTTATGTGCTGCCTGTGCTCCGCACCCCGGATCTCTCATCAAAAAGAGGGTCAGGGTGAGGGCATCAGCCTGCACAAAATCCCCTATTTCAGCGGCGAGTTCTTACGCTCGATGCTGTAGCGCTCCAGCTCTTTGTACGGCACCACCTGGCTTTTCTTCTTGCGCACATCCACCACCGTCATGCGGTCGGTGCAGGAGTAGCACGGATCGAGGCTGCCAATGATCAGCGGCGCATCGGATACCGTATTGCCGCGCAGCATGTAGCGCAGGGTTGGCCAGTTGGCGTAGGTTGCCGCACGGCAGCGCCAGCGGTAGAGCTTCTGGTTGTCACCGGTCATGCTCCAGTGGATATCGTCTCCACGCGGGGCTTCGGCAAACCCCAGCGCGAAGCGGTTTGGAATGTAGGTGAAGCCCTCAACCATCAGCGGACCGCCCGGCAGATTATCCAGACCGAAGTCGATCATGTTCAGCGCGGTGAAGACCTCGTTGATACGCACCTTCAGACGCGAAATAACGTCGCAGCCCTGCTCGCTGTGCACGGTCATAGGCAGCAGGCCATAGCCGACGAACGGATGATCGGCGCGGGTATCGCGGGCGTGGCCGCTGGCACGAACCATGGGGCCAACGTTACTGAAATCGCGGGCGATTTGCGGATCCAGCCGGCCAATACCGACGGTACGCTGCTCAATGTTCGGCGTGCTGAGCAGCATATCCACCAGCTCCTGAACGTCGCGACGCATCTGCTGCGCCAGCTGGCGGGTCTGGATCATGTCATCTTTCAGCAGATCGCGACGAATCCCGCCGATCAGGTTCAGACCGTATGTTTTACGCGCCCCGGTCAGGATCTCCGCCATCTTCATGGAGGCTTCACGTACGCGGAAAAACTGCATAAAGCCGGAGTCAAAACCGACAAAGTGACAGGCCAGACCGAGGTTCAGCAGGTGCGAGTGCAGACGCTCCACTTCCAGCAGGATGGCGCGGATCATCTGCGCGCGTTCCGGCACCACAATCCCCATGCCGTTCTCCACCGAGGTGGTGTAGGCGGTACTGTGGGCAAACCCGCAGATGCCGCACACGCGGTCAGAGAGGAACGTCACTTCGTTATATCCCATCCGGGTTTCCGCCAGCTTTTCCATCCCGCGATGGACGTAGAACAGGCGGTAGTCGGCATCAATAATATTCTCGCCGTCGACAAACAGGCGGAAGTGGCCCGGCTCGTCAGACGTGACGTGCAGCGGGCCTATCGGCACCACATTGTTCTTTTTGCTGCCAAGCTCATTGATGAACGCGTAAGTCTCGCTGTCGGTGGTCGGGGCCGGACGCTGACGGTAATCCATGCTGTCTTTACGCAGGGGATAGAGTTCGTCTGGCCAGTCGTCCGGCAGCACCAGACGGCGCTCATCCGGAAGCCCAACCGGGACCAGACCATACATATCGCGCACTTCACGCTCGCCCCAGACGGCGGCGGGCACGCGCGGGGTGACAGACGGGTATTCCGGTTTGTTGGGATCCACTTCGACACGCACGGTGAGCCAGCACTTCTCGCCCTGCTCCATCGACATCACGTAGTAAACCGCATAGTTTCCGCACAGCTGACGCTCGTCGTTGCCGAACAATACCGACAGCCAGCCACCCTGCTGGTAGTAAAGAAACTCCACCACTTCCGGCAGGTAGTTCACTTTCACGGTCACCGTTATCTGGTCTTTGGTTTGCCAGGACTCCTCCAGCACCACGCCCGGGAAGGCCTGGTGCAACGCGGCGAGATACTGCTGACCTTTCTTTTCTTCAGACATAAAAACTCTCTTTAATCACGCCACCAGCAAGGAGACGAACGCTAAAAATGCAAAACCAAAACCGGCCCAGGTGATGCGCGACGTCGCCACAAAACGCAGACGCGCCATGCTGTTCTCAAACAGGGCAATCACCAGCACGCCGACAAGTAGCTTGAGCGCGGCAACGACCACCGCCAGCACCAGGCCGGCCGCGGAAAAGTGCGTCATCTGCCCCCACGGGAAGAAGACACCGACAAACATCTGCAGCACCACCAGCTGTTTGAGGCTGATGCCCCACTTCAGCACCGCAAAGCCGTAACCGCTGTATTCAGTCAACGGACCTTCCTGCAGCTCCTGCTCCGCTTCCGCGAGGTCGAACGGCAGTTTGCCCATCTCGATAAACGTCGCGAATGCGCAGGCGCAGAGCGCCAAAAGCAACGGAAGGGAACGGTCCACGGGCCAGTGATACACGGTATGAGTGATAAAGCTGATATGGGTTGACCCCGCGACCTGCGCAGCGACCCACAGGCCGAGCAGCAGGATCGGCTCAACCAGCACGCCGAGCATGGCCTCGCGGCTGGCACCAATCCCGGTAAACGGGCTGCCGGTATCGAGGCCGGCAATCGCGAAGAAGAAACGCGCGATGGCGAAGAGGTAGATAAGCGTAATGAGATCGCCCAGCACCGGCAGCGGCGACCCGACGGTGACGACCGGTAACGCCGTGGCGATGGTGAGCATGACGCCAGCCAGCACAAACGGTGTCAGGCGAAAGACCCATCCTGCCGCGTCCGGGGAAACGCTCTGACGTCCCATCAGCTTGAACAAATCACGGTACTCCTGGAGTACACCAGGCCCGCGACGGTTATGCATCCGGGCACGCGCCACGCGGCTCACCCCGGAGAGCAACGGCGCCATGGCAAATAGCACCAGCGCCTGAAGTATTGCCAGTAACAGACTCATGTCAGGCTCCTCGTGAAATCACAATCACAACCAGTACCGCCAGCTCGATCAACGCCAGTCGGCGGAACAGCACGGGCACGGCAGCGCTCTGCCAGCCCGGCACCCACCCCACCGGGTTAAGCCAGTCCCGCAGTTTCAGCACCGCGGCAAAGTTCTCTTTGACCGGCATGGCAAAGCCGTGCGCTGTGATCACCATGGATTGCTCGTGTGCGTAACCGCAAGCCCAGGCGGTACCGCGTGCTCGAGAGGAGAGGCGGTCGCGTCTGAAGAACAGCATCAGCACGAACGGCAGCAGCGGCGCGGCAATCAGCAGCAGCGCAATCATCGGCTGGGACACCGCGGTATGCACCGTGGTGAGCGGCAGAGGAATGGCGTTACCCAACAGCGGCAGAAGCCACGGGGCGGCCACCCCGCCCGCGATGCAGCACAGCGCCAGCGCGACAACGCTCGCCCCCATCAATGCCGGCGCACAGCAGGCGTTTTCGGCCTCACGCGTGCGCGGTGCACCCAGGAAGGTCACGCCGTAGACTTTAGCCATACACATCACCGCCAGCGCACCGGTTATCGCCAGCCCAACCGCCAGCAGCGGGCCGAGCAACCGGGCGATAAACACCTCGCTCTGACCGAGTGCGAAGAAGGACTGATAGATAACCCACTCGCCGGCAAAGCCATTCAGCGGCGGCAGCGCAGCCATTGCCATCAGCCCCACCAGCATGCACAGAGAGATAACGGGCATTTTTTTGCCGATGCCGCCGAGTTTTTCGATATCGCGATGACCGGTGCGGAACCAGACGCTACCAGCCCCGAGGAACAGGGTGCTTTTAAACAGGCTGTGGTTGATCAGGTGATACAGGCCGCCGATAAAGCCGGCCGCAATCAGCGCCGGTTGATTGAGCGCCAGCCCGGTAACGCCTGCGCCAATACCCAGCAGGATAATGCCGATGTTCTCAAGGGTGTGGTACGCCAGCAGACGCTGGATATTGTGCTCCATCAGGGCGTACAGGCCGCCGACGAAGGCGGTGATCATCCCGGCGACCAGCAGCACAACGCCCCACCACAGTGGCGGCTGCCCACCGGTGAGCGTTATCGTCAGAATGCCGAACAGACCCACCTTCATGACAACCGTCGAGAAGAGCGCTGCGGCAGGCGCAGAGGCATGTGCATGTGCCTGTGGCACCCAGCCATGCAGCGGGATAATCCCGGCCAGCAGGCCAAAGCCGATCACGCCAAGGAGCCAGACATCATTCCCCAGCGACTGACCGTTAAGGGCGGAGAAGTCCAGCGTGCCGAAGCGCTGCCACACCAGCCAGCAGGCCAGTGCCAGCAGCAACGTGCCAAGACGCCCCAGCGCAAACCACAGTTTGCCGGAGGTGCTACAGCCCGTAAGGAATACGCCGCACAGCGCCATGATCTCGGCCATCACCACCAGCGCGCCGAGGTTGCTGGCAGTCACGGTACAGACCGCCGCGGCCATCAGCAGATTGACCAGCAGACCGTTGGGCTGAGTGTGCTGATGGCGGTGCCAGTCAATATTAAACAGGCTGATAAACACGCCGCACAGACCAAAGGTCACCAGCCAGATGGCATTCAGCGGCGTAATTTCAACGGTGTGCCGTATCAGCGGCATCACCGCTTCGACAGATTGTCCGCCTGTTAACACGAGGCCACCAGCCACCAGCGTCATCACGCTGCCAACCGCCCCGCCGATACCGGCTATCCAGCCGCTCAGGGTTTTATGGAAAGAGAAGATCAAGGCCAACACAGCGGCGGCGGCAAAATAGGCCACCGCGCTGGTAATCATCATCACCGCGTTCATTTCGCCCCCTCGTTCAGCGCCTGAAGCAGAGAAAGATCGCCGAAATCACTGTTAATGGTCAGCTCACGCTTACGTTTACTGGTGCGAACGATGTCGCGAATATTGACCAGAATCAGCGCCTTCGTCGGGCAGGTACGCACACAGGCTGGCCCTTGTTCATCAAAGCTGCACAGGTCGCATTTGACCGCAACGGCACGCACGCCGGGAACCCAGTCAAGCAGCGTGCTCACCTTCGCCGGCGCAGGTGGCGCTGGCGGCGCTTTCGGGGAGTTGGCATTCGCCGGGATATGCAGCGGACGGCTGCCGGAAAATTCAATCGCGCCGAACGGGCAGGCAATGCCGCACAGTTTGCAGCTCACGCACAGACTTTCATTCAGCTGCACCGCCCCCTCGACACGGGTGATGGCATTAACAGGACAGACTCCCGCGCAGGGGGCATCTTCACAGTGGTGGCAGAGCTGCGGCGCAGACTCTTTTTCATTACGCATGACGCGCAGGCGCGGCATGGACTGTAGCCCGTGCTGACGGTGCGTTTCCGAACAGGCCGCCTCACAGGTTCGACAGCCAATACAGACCGTCGAGTCAGCAATTACAAAACGGTTCACCGGGTCATCCTCTGGTGATAGTCATTTTTGACGAAAAACTGTCTTGTCGACACTTCTCGACACGCAATGGTCAGGCCACGTTCGCTGAGGTATTTCCATCCATCAGCTGTTTCAGGTTGACCGGGAGATCGTGTTCAACAGCGGCGTACAGGCCGTTATAAACCGGCGCGATTTTTTCCAGATAGTGCTCCAGCACCTGCTGGCGATCGCGGTTACTGACGTGACCATCGACCATCCCGTCGGCCATCAGCTGCGCCTTCGCAATACACTGTTTTTCACCTTCTTTTGTTTCGACGTAGTACTCGATGGTGTGGCTGTTGAAGGTGTCTGCCAGGGTGACGTTTATCGTGAAATGGCCGAAGAGCACAAAGCGCATATCCCCCTGCGCTGCACAGCTCATGGCGTGGTGAAGACGGGCTTTTGACAGGGTGATGCCCTGAACCAGAGAGTTGCAGTAAAGGTGCCACTGCTCCTGTAACTGCTGATGGCGCTGCGCAATGTAATCCGCTTTTTCGCTAATTTCCCAAATAGTCATAAAAGGTATCCGGTTAATGGAGATAGCGGCTGTTAAGCAGATTCCATGCCAGTTTTTAACTAATTGATTTTTAACCATTTTAATCAAAAGAAGCGTGTCAATCGCGCCGTGTCGACGTGTCATTTCGACAGCATTGACATCGTCACGCCTTAACAAAAATCAAGCTGGCACCGTTATTGCATTATCGGGGCAATTCATTGAGGAGGCGTCATGCACGAAATCACCCTCTGCCAGCGGGCCGTCGAGTTAATTGAACAGCAGGCGCGGGCAAACAATGCGAAACGCGTCACCGGCGTCTGGCTACAGGTCGGGGCCTTTTCCTGCGTTGAAACCAGCGCCCTGACCTTCTGCTTTGAGCTGGTGTGCCGCGGCACGCTGGCGGAAGGCTGTGAACTTCATATTGAAGAACAGCAGGCGGAGTGCTGGTGCGCGCAGTGTCAGCAATACGTCACTCTGCTTTCTTCGAAGGTTCAGCGCTGTCCACAATGCCAGAGCAGCGAGCTTCGCATCGTGGCGGATGACGGCATGCAGATCCAACGTCTCGAAATCGAGAAGGAGTAAAATATGTGTAGTACCTGCGGTTGCGCTGAAGGCAACCTGTATATAGAAGGGGATGAACACCGTCCTCACACCGCGTTTCGCTCCGCACCCTTTTCACCTGCCCCTCGTCCTGCAGCGGCATTAACCGGTATCACCTTCGCCCCCCGACACTCCGCTGCGGGCGACCTGCATTACGGGCATGGCGTCGCCGGTACCCACGCGCCAGGGCTCAGCCAGCGTCAGATGCTGGAGGTGGAAATCAACGTTCTGGATAAAAACAACCAGATTGCAGCACGCAACCGCGCCCGCTTTGCCACGCGTAAACAGCTGGTCCTGAACCTGGTCTCCAGCCCCGGCTCCGGCAAAACCACGCTGCTTACGCAAACGCTCCACCGCCTGAACGGGCGCATATCCTGCGCGGTGATCGAAGGCGATCAGCAGACGGTGAACGACGCCGCGCGTATACGCGAAACCGGCACGCCCGCCATTCAGGTTAATACGGGTAAAGGCTGCCATCTGGATGCACAAATGATTGCCGACGCCACGCCGCGCTTGCCGCTGGCGGACAACGGCATCCTGTTTATTGAGAACGTTGGCAACCTGGTCTGTCCGGCCAGCTTCGATCTCGGTGAGCGACATAAGGTCGCGGTGCTCTCGGTGACCGAAGGTGAAGACAAGCCGCTTAAATATCCGCATATGTTTGCCGCCGCTTCGCTGATGTTGCTGAACAAAGTTGACCTGCTGCCGTACCTGAATTTCGACGTGGATAAATGCATGGCCTATGCCCGTGAAGTGAACCCGGAGATTGACATCATGCTGGTGTCCGCCACCCGCGGTGACGGGATGGATGCCTGGCTGGACTGGCTGGAGAGCGAACGATGTGCATAGGCGTCCCCGGACAAATTCACGCCATTGACGGGAATCAGGCCCGCGTTGAGGTGTGCGGCATATTGCGCGACGTCGACCTGACGCTCGTCGGCAGCACCGACGAAACCGGCGCCTCACGCCTCGGTCAGTGGGTGCTGGTGCACGTGGGGTTTGCCATGAGCATCATCAACGAAGCGGAGGCCCGCGACACGCTCGATGCCCTTCAGAATATGTTCGACGTGGAGCCGGACGTCGGGGCATTGCTGTACGGCGAGGAGCGGTAAACCATGCGCTACGTTGATGAATATCGCGCGCCTGAGCAGGTGATGCAGCTGATTGAACATCTGAAAACACGGGCGGCACGGCTGAGCTATACCGCCGAAAAGCCGCTGCGTATTATGGAAGTCTGTGGCGGGCATACGCATGCCATCTTTAAATTTGGCCTCGACCAGCTTCTGCCGGAAAACATCGAGTTTATCCATGGCCCCGGCTGCCCGGTGTGCGTCCTGCCGATGGGACGCATCGACGCCTGCCTTGAGATAGCCCACCAGCCTGACGTGATTTTCTGTACCTTTGGCGATGCGATGCGCGTGCCGGGCAAAAACGGCTCGCTGCTGCAGGCAAAAGCCCGGGGCGCGGATATCAGGATCGTGTACTCGCCGATGGATGCCCTGACGCTGGCCACCCATAACCCCGGCCGCAAAGTCGTCTTTTTCGGGCTTGGTTTTGAAACCACCATGCCCGCCACGGCCATCACGCTGCAGCAGGCCAAAGCCCGCAACATTGATAACTTTTTCTTTTTTTGCCAGCACATTACGCTCATCCCGACGTTACGCAGCCTGCTTGAAGAGCCGGACAACGGAATTGACGCTTTTCTGGCGCCGGGCCATGTCAGCATGGTTATCGGGACGGCGGCCTACGGCTTTATCGCTGAACAGTTCGAACGGCCTTTAGTGGTGGCTGGTTTCGAACCTCTTGATCTACTGCAAGGCGTGACCATGCTGGTTGAGCAGAAAATAGCAGCCCAGAGTGCAGTAGAAAATCAGTACCGCCGTGTCGTCCCCGACAGTGGAAATGTGGTGGCCCAGCAGGCGATAGCCGAGGTATTTAGCGTCGAGGGCGACAGCGAATGGCGTGGTCTGGGGCTGATTGCAGAGTCCGGCGTGCGCCTGACGCCAGCCTACCGGTCGTTCGACGCCGAAGCCCACTTCCGCCCGCAGCCGCAACAGGTGTGTGACGATCCGCGGGCCCGCTGTGGCGAAGTCCTCACCGGCAAATGCAAACCCCATTACTGCCCGTTATTTGGCAACACCTGTAACCCGCAAACGGCTTTTGGCGCGCTGATGGTCTCTTCCGAAGGGGCGTGTGCCGCGTGGTATCAGTATCGCAATCAGGAGTCTGAAGCATGAATACGGTTGAAATGGCACACGGCAGCGGCGGCCTGGCGATGCAGCAGCTGATAAACCGTCTGTTTATGGACGCGTTTGATAACCCCTGGCTGGCGGAGCAGGAGGATCAGGCCCGCATTGACCTCTCCACCCTGACCACGCAGGGCGACAGGCTGGCCTTTTCCACCGACAGCTACGTGATTGACCCGCTGTTCTTCCCGGGCGGCGATATCGGCAAGCTCGCGGTCTGCGGCACAGCAAACGACGTGGCCGTCAGCGGCGCTGTTCCGCGCTTTCTCTCCTGCGGCTTTATTCTTGAAGAGGGGCTGCCGATGGAGACGCTCTCTGCGGTCGTCAGCAGCATGGCGCACACGGCACGCGAGGCGGGTATCGCCATCGTCACCGGCGACACCAAAGTGGTCCAGCGTGGCGCAGCCGACAAACTGTTCATCAATACCGCCGGCATGGGGGCGATCCCTGCCGACATTCACTGGGGCGCGCAGCAGCTTGCCGTCGGCGACGTGCTGATCGTCAGCGGATCGCTGGGCTGCCACGGGGCGACGATCCTGAACCTGCGTGAAGGCCTGGGGCTGGACGGAGAATTACGCAGTGATTGCGCGGTACTGACCCCGCTTATCCAGACCCTGCGTTCCCTTCCGGGCGTGAAAGCCCTGCGCGATGCGACCCGCGGCGGGGTTAACGCCGTGGTACATGAGTTCGCGGCACGCTGCGGTCTGGGTATTGAACTCACTGAACGCGCGCTGCCCGTTAAGCCTGCCGTTCGCGGCTTGTGCGAACTCCTCGGGCTCGACCCGCTAAACTTTGCAAATGAAGGCAAGCTGGTCATTGGCGTGGAGCGCGCGGCGGCCGAATCCGTACTTGAACAGCTGCGGGCACATCCTTTCGGGAAAGAGGCCGCGCTGGTTGGTGAAGTGGTTGAGCGCAAAGGGGTACGCCTGACCGGGTTGTATGGCGTCAAGCGGACGCTGGATCTGCCGCACGCGGAACCTTTACCCCGCATTTGCTAGAACCGCGCCAAAAGCGGTCAGCACTGACTTTCTCTTTTTTGCCAGTTTCTATTGGAAAGCAATATGCCGTATACACCGATGAGCGATCTTGGACAGCAGGGCCTGTTTGACATTACGCGCACACTTTTACAGCAGCCCGATCTTGGCGCGCTGAGCGATGCCCTGACGCGGCTGGTCAGGCAATCAGCGCTGGCAGACAGCGCCGCAATTGTGCTCTGGCATAGCGCAAGCCATCGCGCGAGCTACTATTCAACGCGCGACAATGGCAAAGCGTTTGAGTACGAGGATGAAACCTACCTCGCTCATGGTCCTGTCCGGCGTATTCTTTCCCGCCCGGAGGCGCTGCACTGCAATTTTGAGGAATTCCGCGAGGCGTGGCCGATGCTGGCGCAGAGTCAGTTATACCCGCCTTTCGGCCATTACAGCCTGCTGCCACTGGCGGTGGAAGGGCATATCTTCGGCGGCTGCGAGTTTATTCGTCACACCGACCAGCCGTGGAGCGAGGCGGAATACGAGCGCCTGCACACCTTCACCCAGATTGTGGCCGTGGTCGCGGAGCAAATTCAAAGTCGCGTCACCAATAATGTGGATTACGACCTGCTGAGCCGCGAACGTGACAATTTCCGGATCCTGGTGGCCATCACCAACGCGGTGCTTTCGCGCCTCGATATGGATGAGCTGGTCAGCGAAGTCTCAAAAGAGATCCACCACTATTTCAAAATCGACGCCATCAGTATTGCGCTCCGGGGCCACCGGAAAGGCAAGCTGAACATCTACTCCACCCACTATCTTGATGAGGCAAACCCCGCCCACGAACAGAGTGAAGTGGATGAGGCGGGCACGCTCTCTGAGCGGGTATTTAAAAGCAAAGAGATCCTGCTGCTCAACCTCAACGAACAGGATGCGCTCGCGCCTTATGAGCGGATGCTGTTTAACACCTGGGGGAATAAAATCCAGACGCTGTGCCTGCTGCCGCTGATGTCCGGCAATACTATGCTTGGTGTCCTGAAGCTGGCGCAGTGTGAAGAGGGCGTCTTTACCACCGCCAACCTGAAACTGTTGCGCCAGATTGCCGAGCGTATCTCCATCGCACTGGATAACGCGCTGGCTTATCAGGAGATCCACCGTCTGAAAGAACGGCTGGTGGATGAAAACCTGGCGCTGACGGAACAGCTCAACAACGTGGACAGCGAGTTTGGCGAAATCATCGGCCGCAGCGATGCCATGTACAGCGTGCTGAAACAGGTGGAGATGGTGGCGCAAAGTGACAGTACGGTGCTGATCCTCGGTGAAACCGGCACCGGTAAAGAGCTGATTGCCCGTGCGATCCACAACCTCAGCAACCGTAACAGCCGCCGCATGGTGAAGATGAACTGCGCCGCTATGCCCGCAGGCCTGCTGGAAAGCGATCTCTTTGGCCACGAACGCGGCGCGTTTACCGGTGCCAGCAGCCAGCGTCTGGGCCGTTTCGAGCTGGCGGACAAAAGCTCGTTGTTCCTTGATGAAGTGGGCGACATGCCTCTGGAGCTGCAGCCCAAACTGCTTCGCGTCCTGCAGGAGCAGGAGTTTGAACGTCTTGGCAGTAACAAACTTATCCAGACAGACGTCCGGCTCATTGCCGCCACCAACCGCGATCTGAAAAAAATGGTCGCCGACCGCGAGTTTCGAAGCGACCTCTATTATCGCCTGAACGTCTTCCCAATCTGCCTGCCGCCCCTGCGTGAACGGCCGGAAGATATCCCTCTGCTGGTCAAAGCGTTTACCGCCAAAATAGCCCGCCGGATGGGCCGCAACATCGACAGTATCCCCGCCGAGACGCTACGTACCCTCTCCTCGATGGAGTGGCCGGGTAACGTCCGTGAACTGGAAAACGTCATTGAGCGCGCGGTATTGCTGACGCGCGGTAACGTACTGCAACTCTCCCTGCCCGAAGTTTCCCTGCCCGAAACCCCGGTTACAGCCACCGACGTGGCGCAGGAAGGTGAAGACGAATATCAGCTGATCATGCGCGTGCTGAAAGAGACTAACGGTGTCGTGGCCGGACCGAAAGGTGCCGCCCAGCGACTGGGGCTAAAACGCACCACGCTGCTCTCGCGCATGAAACGTCTCGGGATTGATAAAGAGAGCCTGGTGTAGCGTCATTCTGGCTGAGATCCCGCATGCAGGCGTTGGGATACGGTTGTCAGCGAAGCGCCTGAACGGTTACTTTTTCGGGCGATACTTTTCCGGTAATTCCGGTACCGGGCGACGGTCATCCATCAGGTGGCGTACCGTCAGGATGGGATGACGCCATAACATACGTGGGCCAGCCCAGCGCATCACCTGCTTCATCTCTTCGCGCCTGGCAGGCTGATAGCAGTGAACGGGGCACTGTTTACAGGCGGGTTTTTCCTCACCAAAAACGCATTTATCCAGGCGCTTATTGGCATACGCTTTCAGCGCCTGATAATGCCCCTCTTCCTGCGAAGCCTGGGGACACTGTGTTTCATACAGCGCGATCATTTTCGCGATCGTCTCTTTCTCACGTGTAATGCGTTTTCCGGACATAACGGCTCACCAGATAATAAAGTGCATTTATAATACGCCTTTCAGATACTGATTTCAGGTGTTGCATTCTGTTTTCTGAAGGCTGATTCCAGTATTAAGCCCACACCTGCAGTAAATCACTGGTATTTTATACAGCATCAGGAATGACCCTTGTCCACGTTGTCCGGAGGCCGTATGCACGAGATCGCTATCACCAAATCCTATCGTCATTTGAAAGTGGGATATTTCAGAAAGCGTCATGAAGACCGTAACACCAAGATACCCAAACGCTACAGCGTGCATGCGGCGCTGAGCTTAAAGGGCGACTGGCTTGAAAAAGCGGGGTTTACCACCCATTCGCAGGTCAGAGTGGGGGTTGAGCATGGAAAAATTGTCATTGAGTTAGTGCAGGAAGGCACCTCGTAAAGCCGCGACATTTTTCTGCGCCGTACCTTTTTTTCATGCGACAATAGAAGGAACTAACGGCCACTGAGCCGCCCAAAGCGTATTATTTTCAAAGAAATGGACATCATAACTCCATGAGCACAATCGACAATTTCGACGCACATACGCCAATGATGCAGCAGTACCTGAAGCTGAAAGCACAGCATCCGGAAATCTTGCTGTTCTACCGTATGGGCGATTTTTACGAGCTATTTTATGACGATGCCAGACGTGCGTCGCAGTTGCTCGACATCTCTCTGACCCGGCGTGGCGCATCTGCAGGCGAGCCCATTCCCATGGCCGGTATTCCGCATCACGCGGTAGAAAACTACCTTGCGAAACTGGTGAATCAGGGTGAGTCAGTCGCCATCTGCGAACAGATCGGCGATCCGGCAACCTCAAAAGGGCCGGTTGAGCGCAAAGTCGTGCGCATCGTCACGCCTGGTACGATCAGCGACGAAGCCCTGCTGCAGGAGCGCCAGGATAACCTGCTGGCAGCACTGTGGCAGGACGGCAAAGGTTTCGGTTATGCGACGCTGGATATCAGCTCCGGACGTTTTCGTCTGAGCGAACCGGCAGATCGTGAAACGATGGCGGCTGAATTGCAGCGCACGAACCCGGCAGAACTGCTCTATGCCGAAGATTTTGCCGAGATGGCGCTGATTGAAGGCCGCCGCGGTCTGCGCCGTCGTCCGCTGTGGGAGTTCGAAATTGATACCGCGCGCCAGCAGTTGAATCTGCAGTTTGGCACCCGCGATCTGATTGGCTTTGGTGTGGAAAACGCCCCGCGCGGACTGTGTGCCGCGGGTTGCCTGCTGCAGTACGTCAAAGATACCCAGCGCACCACCCTGCCGCATATCCGCTCGATCACGATGGAGCGTCAGCAGGACAGCATCATTATGGATGCCGCGACGCGTCGAAATCTGGAGATCACCCAGAATCTGGCCGGAGGCGTGGAAAACACCCTCGCTTCCGTCCTCGACAGCACGGTGACGCCGATGGGCAGCCGTATGTTAAAACGCTGGCTGCATATGCCCATTCGCGATACCGACACGCTTACCTGTCGTCAGCAGACGATTGCCGCGTTGCAGGATCGCTACAGTGAACTGCAGCCCGTGCTGCGTCAGGTCGGCGATCTGGAACGTATTCTTGCGCGTCTGGCGCTGCGTACGGCACGTCCGCGCGACCTCGCCCGCATGCGTCATGCCTTCCAGCAGTTGCCGGAATTGCGCAGCCTGCTCGCCGATGTGGATAGCGCGCCGGTGCAGAAACTGCGTGAAACCATGGGTGAATTTAGCGAACTGCGCGAGCTGCTCGAACGCGCCATTATTGACGCACCTCCGGTTCTGGTGCGTGACGGCGGCGTAATTGCCCCGGGCTACAACGAAGAGCTGGATGAATGGCGTGCGCTGGCCGACGGTGCCACGGACTACCTGGAAAAGCTGGAAATTCGCGAGCGCGAACGCCTTGGGCTCGATACCCTCAAAGTGGGCTATAACGCGGTTCACGGTTACTACATTCAGATCAGCCGTGGACAAAGCCATCTGGCCCCCATCCACTACGTGCGCCGCCAGACGCTGAAAAACGCTGAGCGTTACATTATCCCTGAACTGAAAGAGTATGAGGACAAAGTTCTCACCTCGAAAGGCAAGGCGCTGGCGCTGGAGAAACAGCTGTATGAAGAGCTGTTCGACATGCTGATGCCGCACCTTGCAGACCTGCAGTCAAGCGCCAGTGCGCTGGCAGAGCTGGACGTGCTGGTCAACCTGGCAGAACGCGCTGAAACGCTGAACTACACCTGCCCGACCTTTACCGATAAACCCGGTATTCGCATCACCGAAGGCCGTCATCCGGTTGTGGAACGGGTGCTGAACGAGCCGTTCATCGCCAACCCGCTAAGCCTGTCGCCGCAGAGAAGAATGCTGATCATTACCGGTCCAAACATGGGCGGTAAAAGTACCTATATGCGCCAGACGGCGCTTATCGCTCTGCTCGCCTATATCGGCAGCTACGTTCCTGCGCAAAAAGTGGAGATTGGCCCTATCGACCGTATCTTTACCCGTGTCGGGGCAGCGGACGATCTGGCCAGCGGCCGCTCAACCTTTATGGTGGAGATGACCGAAACCGCCAATATTCTGCATAACGCGACCGAATACAGCCTGGTATTGATGGATGAAGTCGGGCGCGGAACATCAACCTATGATGGTCTGTCACTGGCATGGGCCTGCGCTGAAAACCTTGCCAATAAGATCAAGGCAATGACGCTGTTCGCAACCCACTATTTCGAGCTGACACAGTTGCCAGAAAAGATGGAAGGCGTGGCAAACGTCCACCTCGATGCGCTGGAACACGGCGATACCATCGCCTTTATGCACACCGTACAGGATGGTGCCGCGAGCAAGAGTTATGGCCTGGCCGTGGCCGCGCTGGCGGGGGTTCCAAAAGAGGTGATCAAACGTGCGCGCCAGAAATTGCGTGAGCTGGAGAGCCTGTCACCGAATGCCGCGGCCACGCAGATTGATGGCACGCAAATGTCGTTGCTAGCCCCGGCAGAAGAGACGTCACCGGCCGTTGAGGCGCTGGAAAATCTCGATCCGGACTCGCTCACGCCGCGTCAGGCGCTGGAGTGGATTTATCGCCTGAAAAGCCTGGTGTAATCTGCACCCGGTGGCGCAATGCTTACCGGGCCTGCCGGGAAGTAGCGGTATCTGAAACAAACAGGCCGGGTAAGGCGAAACCGCCACCCGGCTTTTTTTAGCGCTTATCGTCGGCCAGTAACGGCGGGATCGTCGGCACCTGTGGTGCGTCATCGATATCCTTCTGCGTCATGCGAAACGCTTGCGGATAATGATCGCGGTGGGTCCGGCGTAGCGGCTCCGTGTCACGCCAGGTATACAGACAATGCTGGCACTGATAGACAGTCCAGACCCCTTTCACCGGTGATGTTGCCATCACCTCAATATGCTCATCAGCACAACGTGGACATATCATCTTTTCCTCCTTATTGGCGTGCAGCCAGCATCGCAGTCAGTTTTTCGGCCCAGGCCTTGGTTTCAGGTAAATCCTGTACCGGCTGGCTGAAGTGGCCCCGGTTGTCGGGTGCAACAGGCGTGGTGGCATCAATAATCAGTTTGTCGGTAATGCCTGCCGGGCTGGAGCCCGGGTCCAGTTCAAGCACCGACATATTCGACAACTGCACCAGATCGCCCGCCGGGTTCACCTTCGAGGACAGCGCCCACATCACCTGCGGCAGGTTGAACGGGTCAACGTCTTCATCCACCATAATCACCATCTTCACGTAGCCCAGGCCGTGCGGCGTGGTCATAGCACGTAAGCCGACTGCGCGGGCAAAGCCACCGTAGCGTTTTTTGGTGGAGATAATCGCCAGCAAACCGTGGGTATACATGGCATTGACCGCCTGCACTTCCGGAAATTCTGCTTTCAGCTGCTGGTAGAGCGGTACACAGGTAGCCGGGCCCATCAGGTAGTCAATTTCGGTCCACGGCATGCCGAGGTAGAGGGATTCAAAAATGGGTTTTGTGCGGTAAGACACTTTATCAATACGCACCACCGTCATGTTACGGCCACCAGAGTAGTGCCCGGTAAACTCACCAAAGGGTCCTTCGATTTCGCGCTTGCGGCCTTCAATCACCCCTTCCAGAATGACTTCAGATCCCCACGGTACATCAAAGCCGGTCAGCGGTGCCGTCGCAATGGGATAGGGGCTTTCGCGCAGCGCACCGGCCATCTCATACTCAGATTGATCGTATTTCAGCGGCGTCGCGCCCATAAGTGTAATAATCGGATCATTGCCAAGCGTAATCGCGACCGGCAGATCTTCACCGCGCTCTTCCGCTTTATGCAAATGCAGGGCGATATCGTGCATCGGAACCGGTTGCAGACCCAGCTTGCGTTTTCCCTTCACTTCCATGCGATAGATACCGACGTTCTGCTTGCCGAAGTTATCCGCATCAAGCGGATCGCGCGAAACGACGCACGCTTTGTCGAGGTAAAAACCGCCGTCACCGTCGTTCAGACGGAACAGCGGCAGGATGTCGAAAAGGTTAATGTCTTCACCCTCCACCGTATTTTGAGCCCAGGCGGGATCTGCACGGCGCTCTGGCGTGACGGGGAATTTATCCCAGCGGCGAATAAACTCATCAATCTGTTTTTTGACGGGGGTGTTCGCGGGCAGTCCCATAGAAATGGCGTGATTCTGCCAGGAACCAATGGTGTTCATTACCACCCGGGCATCGGTAAACCCGCGAATATTATCGAACCACAGCGCCGGTGCGCCGTCACCAATACGGCCTGTGGCGTTGGCTGCCGCGGCCAGGTCCGGTTCTGCATTCACCTCTTCTTCAATTTTCAGCAGTTGCCCTTGCTCATCGAGCGCCTGCAGGAAGCTTCTCAAATCATCAAATGCCATCTTTATTCTCCTGTGAAAAATGTTTTGCTTCCCGCAACCCGTTCCAGCGGCGCGCTTTTTTGTGCTCCAGACCAAACTGGTCGAGCACGCGGGTCACAATGTGATGGGTGATATCGTCGGCGGTCTGCGGGTGGTTGTAATACGCGGGCATCGGCGGCACCATTGCCACGCCCATACGGGACAGTGCGAGCATATTCTCAAGATGAATGGTGCTGAGCGGGGTTTCACGAGGAACCAGCACCAGTTTGCGCCCCTCTTTCAGCACCACATCTGCCGCACGGCCCACCAGTCCTTCGGCATAGCCTGCGCGAATGCCTGCCAGGGTTTTCATACTGCAGGGAATGACGATCATGCCGTCGGTGCGAAACGAGCCGGATGAGATAGTGGCAGCCTGATCGGCCGGGCTGTGGACAACATCGGCCAGCGCAGCCACATCCTGTGCGGTGTAGGGCGTCTCCAGCTCAATGGTGGTTTTTGCCCATTTCGACATGACCAGATGGGTCTCCACCTCCGGCATGTCACGTAATGCCTGCAGCAACGCTACGCCCAGCGGCGCGCCCGTTGCGCCCGTCATTCCAACTATCAATCTCATTCAGCACCTCAATTAATTCGTTCGCATACGAACATGTTAGGTACGTTACTCCCGGATCCTGTTTCTGACAATATTGTTCGTACACGATCACATTAATTGCTAAAAATTGCCGCGTTAAAATCCTGGGCAAGAGCGGCTATCATAGGGAGAGAATTTTTCGTCGGAGTGTTCATGGAACTGAGACAAGAGGCGTTTCACCTGTTACGCCAGCTTTTTCAACAGCATACTGCCCGTTGGCAACATGCATTGCCGGAACTGACCAAACCGCAGTACGCGGTATTGCGGTCTATTGCCGAAAATCCGGGGATTGAGCAAGTTGCGCTGACAGAAGTGGCGGTCAGCACAAAGGCGACGCTCGCGGAGATGCTGAGCCGCATGGAGGCGCGTGGACTGGTAAAACGCGAGCACGATCCGGCGGACAAGCGTCGTCGTTTCGTCTTCCTGACGCCGGAAGGTGAAGCGCTGCTTGCCAGCTGTAAACCGATCGGCAATGACGTGGACGAGGCGTTTTTAGGGCGGCTGAGCAACGACGAGCGGGCGCAATTCTCCGCACTCGTCAAAAAAATGATGCGCGACTAGTTAACCCGGGTGCGCATAAAGTCGATCAAGGTGCGCACTTTCGCAGGCACATGCGGGGCATCGGGATAAACCGCATAGATGCCCTGCCGCGCAAAGGTATATTCCGGTAAAACCGACACCAGCTTGCCGTCATCAAGCGCATGGCGCACCAGCCACTCCGGCAACAGCGCCACGCCACATCCCGCGAGCGCAAAGGCCATCAGCGCCTGAGCACTGTCCGCAAACAAACGCGGTGCTTTTTTAATTTCCAGCGTGGCGGGCTCACCGCAGGCATCGTTCACCTGCCAGCGCAGCGGCGAGGCTAAGCGCTCATGAATAATCCAGTCAGCTTTCGCCAACTGTTCAAGCGATTCTACAGGATGGTTACGCAGCCAGCCGGGCGTCGCTACGGGGAAAATAGAGAACTGCGTTATCAATGCCGCGTGGTAGCGTGAATCGGCAAGGGTTCCCAGCCGGATGGCGACATCAAAGCGCTCTGAAATCAAATCGGCATGCAGTGAAGACGAAACGTGACGCACGCGAAGGTCCGGGTGTTGCTGGCTAAACTCAGCCAGTAACGGAACCACAACCTGCGAGCCGTACTCCGGTGTGGTGGTGATCCGCAACTCCCCCGTGAGACCTGCATGGTTTGCACGGACGTCGTCCTTCAGGCGTTCCGCGTCCTTTAAAAGCGCGACGCTCCGTTGATGGAAAAGCCTCCCCGCCTCGGTTAACGTCAGTCGACGGGTGGAACGCAGCAACAGGGTGACACCCAGTTCATCTTCCAGCTGGCGGATATTGAAGCTGACCACCGCTTTTGTCAGCCCCATTGCCTCTGCTGCGGCGGTGAAACTGCCGGTATCTGCGATGGCGACAAACATCGCGGTACGCTGCAAATTAATCATGGTCAGCCCCATTACTGTCAAAAATTTTTTGACAGTATATCGCGCTTTATAACGTTTATCCGTACCTCTCTGCCCGATACGATACGCCCCTCACTGGAGGTGCCGCCATGTCGTATCGCAGCAAAGTCGCCGTTGTCTATCTGCTGGGCTTTTTTCTTGATTTAATTAATATGTTTATCGCCAGCGTCGCTTTCCCGGCAATGGCTCAGGCGTTCAACGCCACGCCCTCATCGCTTGCCTGGGTCAGTAACGGCTATATTGCCGGTCTGACACTCGTCATCCCCTTCAGCACCCTGCTGACGCGCAGGCTCGGGCCGAAGCATGTCATTCTGCTTTCGCTTTTTCTCTTTAGCGCCGCCTCCGTTGCGGCAGGTTTGTCGTCCTCACTTGAGAGCCTGATTGCCTGGCGAGTGCTGCAGGGCATGGGAGGGGGTTTACTGATCCCGGTCGGACAGGCGCTGGCCTGGCAACAGTTTAAACCCCATGAGCGTGCCAGGCTCTCCTCAGCGGTCATGCTGGTTGCATTGCTTGCGCCTGCATGCTCACCCGCCGTGGGGGGAGTGCTGGTTCAGGCACTCAGCTGGCGATGGATATTTTTTGCCACAACGCCTGTCGCCGCCGTGACGTTTTTCCTGGCCTGCGTGTGGCTTAAGAATGAGAGGCCCCCCGTGAAAGCGAGCAGGCTGTTAAACCTGCCCCTGCTGGCCGACCCGCTGCTGCGTTTTTCCATGCTTGTCTATTTGTGCGTACCCGGCATGTTTATTGGGGTGAACGTCACGGGGATGTATTATCTTCAGAGCGAGGCGCACATGACACCGGCCGCAACGGGGATGCTGATGCTGCCATGGTCTCTGGCCTCGTTTATGGCGATCACCGCGACCGGACGTTATTTTAACCGCGTGGGTCCCCGGCCTCTCATTGTCGTGGGTTGCCTGTTACAGGCGCTGGGCGTTTTACTGCTGCTTAACGTCAGCCCGACTACCACAGTGTTGTTACCTGGCGTCGCGTTTACGTTAATGGGCGCGGGCGGCAGTCTTTGCAGCAGTACGGCGCAAAGCAGCGCATTTTTAACGACGGCGCGCGACGATATGCCTGACGCCAGCGCGCTATGGAATCTTAATCGTCAGATCAGTTTTTTTGCCGGGGCATTCCTGCTCTCGCAGGTGCTGAACCTGACACTGGCGTTTTTCACGCCGCTCGCCGCATGGCACTGGATGTTTAGTGTTGCTGCGGCCATCACATTACTGCCCGTCGTGTACGTCTTTCGTCTTAACAACACGCAGGTGCTTTCAGAGGTGCAACAGGAGAAACCATGACCCATTTCGAACAGGACATTATCGACGTTCACGTTATGCTGGAGAACTGGTTGGGTAAGGGCGAAGGGGATGTTGACGCCCTGCTTGCCCACTTTCAGCCGGATTTTATGATGCTCACCCCAGGTGGCGTCCATTTCGACTATAACGCGCTTGTCGGTTTCCTGGACATTCAGCGCGGCAGCCGTCCTGGTCTGGAGATTGTTCTTGATGAGATAACGACGCTACAGACGTGGGCCAACGGCGCAGTGCTTCACTACCGGGAAACGCAAACTCGCCCGGATCAGCCCGTCAATGTGCGCTGGTCAACCGCCGTGCTCAATCAGAAGGATGGCAAGATAACGTGGCGTTTGCTGCACGAAACGGCACAACCGTAACGCAAAAGAAAAAGGCCCGTCTCACGACGGGCCTTTTTTGATGAAAGATTGCTTATTCGCGGAACAGCGCTTCGATATTCAGACCTTGCCCCTGCAGGATTTCACGCAGGCGACGCAGACCTTCAACCTGAATCTGACGAACACGTTCACGGGTCAGGCCAATTTCGCGGCCGACGTCTTCCAGTGTTGCAGCTTCATACCCCAGTAAACCGAAACGACGTGCCAGCACTTCACGCTGTTTGGCGTTCAGTTCGAACAGCCATTTGACGATGCTCTGTTTCATGTCATCGTCCTGCGTGGTGTCTTCCGGACCGTTGTCTTTTTCATCGGCCAGGATGTCCAGCAGCGCTTTTTCGGAGTCGCCACCCAACGGGGTGTCAACGGAGGTAATGCGCTCGTTGAGACGCAGCATACGGCTTACGTCATCAACCGGTTTATCAAGTTGTTCGGCGATCTCTTCCGCGCTTGGCTCGTGGTCCAGTTTATGGGACAACTCGCGCGCAGTACGCAGATAGACGTTCAACTCTTTGACGATGTGAATCGGCAGGCGAATCGTACGGGTTTGGTTCATAATCGCCCGTTCGATGGTCTGACGAATCCACCAGGTCGCGTAGGTTGAGAAACGGAACCCGCGTTCCGGGTCAAACTTCTCAACTGCGCGGATGAGACCTAAGTTGCCCTCTTCAATCAGATCCAGCAGAGCCAGACCTCGATTGCCGTAACGACGGGCAATTTTCACGACCAGACGCAAGTTACTTTCAATCATGCGACGGCGCGAGGCAACATCACCACGCAAAGCACGACGTGCGAAATAGACTTCTTCTTCGGCCGTTAACAGTGGGGAGTAACCAATCTCCCCAAGGTAAAGCTGAGTCGCGTCCAGTACACGCTGTGTGGCGCCCTGCGATAACAGCTCTTCTTCAGCCAAATCGTTATCACTGGGTTCCTCTTCTACTAAGGCTTTTTCATCAAAAGCCTCTGCTCCGTTCTCATCAAATTCCGCATCTTCATTTAAATCATGAACTTTCAGCGTATTCTGACTCATAAGGTGGCTCCTACCCGTGATCCCTGAACGAGACACCCTGGCTGGCATGCCCCGTCAACTTATCGCTGCGGCAAATACTGCAGCGGGTTTACGGATTTCCCCTTGTAACGAATTTCAAAATGCAAGCGTGTAGAACTGGTGCCGGTGCTACCCATGGTAGCGATTTTTTGCCCCGCCTTAACTTCTTGTTGTTCCCGGACCAGCATTGTGTCGTTATGGGCGTAGGCACTCAGGTAATCATCGTTATGTTTGATGATAATAAGATTACCGTAACCGCGCAGAGCGTTACCGGCATATACAACACGACCGTCTGCGGTCGCGATAATAGCCTGTCCCTTATTCCCTGCGATATCGATCCCTTTATTTCCTCCCTCGGAGGAAGAGAAGTTTTCGATAACCTTGCCGTCAGTTGGCCAGCGCCATGCAGAAATTGGCGAACTGGAGGTCATACTGCTGGCAGTCGGTTCAGTAGAGCTAACCACAGGTGCCGTAGTCGGTGCTGTGACAACAGTCGCAGTCCCTTTATTATTCGGCAACATTTTGTTAGCAGTCTGATCACCTGAATCCTCAGAATACGTAATTACCGGTTGTGAAGCAACCACCGTGGTGGATTTTTGTGCAGGCTTAACGCTGTTATTTTGCGCAGTGACATCGGCCGCTGAAACGGTGTTGCCAGGCGTGAGCGGCGTACCCGTCGCATTGCCCACCTGGAGCGTCTGGCCGACTTCCAGACCATACGGGGCCTGGACGTTATTACGCTGCGCCAGGTCACGGAAATCGTTCCCGGTGATCCACGCAATATAGAACAGCGTGTCGCCGCGTTTTACGGTATAGGTGCTCCCACCGGTATAGCTACCTTTCGGAATGTTCCCATACTGGCGGTTATACACTATGCGGCCATTTTGAGTCTGCACAGGGTGTTCCACTGGCTGAACCTGTGTTGGCTGCGTAACAGGAGGCTGCATTGGCTGAATGGGCGGATTTTGTTGTGCCGCAGCAGTGCCCATTTTAGGCGGAGGCGTGATCAACATTCCGCTGGACGTGTTACCCGAGCTGCTGGATCCCCCCACGGAACTGACGGGCGCAGGTGCATTATTAGAACTTGTACAGCCTGCCAGCCAGAGCGAAACCAGTGATAATGCCGCAACACGGCTGATGGTGAATTTAGGGCTTCCCGCGCTCATTTATCCCCCAGGAATGTGTTAACTACCAGTGACTTAAAATTTACCGTGATGACACGAATCTTTCGCGCCACACCATACGCTGAATTTGCCTTAATAACCCTGGATAATTCTGAGTCTCAGGCCAACTCCCCCTTTACCAGAGGAACAAAGCGCACGGCTTCCACGGTATCGATAATAAACTCGCCGCCACGCCGACGAACGCGCTTCAGGAGCTGTTGCTCGTCCCCGACAGGCAGAACAAGAATGCCGCCTTCATCCAGCTGCGATAACAGAGCAGCGGGAATTTCAGGTGGAGCAGCCGTCACGATGATCGCGTCAAACGGGGCGCGTGCCTGCCAACCCTGCCATCCATCACCGTGTCGTGTCGAAACGTTATGTAAATCAAGTTGTTTCAGGCGACGACGCGCCTGCCACTGCAAACCTTTAATACGCTCAACGGAGCAAACATGGTGCACCAGATGCGCCAGGATCGCGGTTTGGTACCCCGACCCGGTGCCAATTTCCAGCACGCGCGAATGGGGCGTGAGCTCCAGCAGCTCCGTCATACGCGCTACCATGTAAGGCTGTGAAATCGTCTGGCCCTGCCCGATAGGCAGCGCCACGTTTTCCCACGCTTTGTGTTCAAACGCCTCGTCTACAAATTTCTCACGCGGCACCTGGGCGAGCGCGTCGAGCACATGCTCGTCGCGGATCCCCTGAGCACGTAGCTGTTCCAGAAGAGTTTGTACACGTTTGCTTACCATTGCGCGTTCACTCCTGCGCGATCCAGCCAACCCGACACCACATCATGCGCACTATACGCGGTTAAATCTACATGCAGCGGCGTAACCGAGACATATCCTTCATCAACGGCGGCAAAGTCGGTATCCGGTCCGGCGTCACACTTGTCGCCAGGAGGACCAATCCAGTAAAGCGTATTGCCACGCGGATCCTGCTGCGGGATCACCTGGTCAGCCGGATGTCGGCTTCCGCAACGCGTTACGCGAATGCCTTTGATTTCACTCAGCGGCAGATCCGGCACGTTAATATTGAGGATGCGCCCGGTACGCAGCGGCTCGCGATTGAGCGCCCGCAGGAGAGAACAGGTCACCGCTGCCGCCGTGTCGTAGTGCGTGTGGCCGTTTAACGAAACGGCCAGCGCAGGGAACCCCAGATGGCGCCCTTCCATGGCGGCGGCCACGGTTCCGGAGTAAATCACATCGTCGCCAAGATTGGGCCCGGCGTTAATACCGGAGACGACGATGTCCGGGCGCGGGCGCATCAGCGCGTTCACGCCCAGAAAAACGCAGTCGGTCGGCGTGCCCATCTGGACGGCGATATCACCATTTTCAAAGATAAAGGTGCGAAGCGACGACTCCAGCGTCAGAGAGTTAGACGCTCCACTGCGGTTACGATCGGGTGCCACGACCTGCACTTCCGCAAATTCGCGAAGGTGTTTCGCCAGGGTCTGTATACCCGGCGCATGGATCCCGTCATCGTTACTCAGCAATATTCGCATAATCACCCGACGTGTTGATAAGTTCCCTGACAACACTGGTGGCAAAGCTACCTGCCGGCAGCCAGAAGCGTAACTCGACGGTTACGTCGTCCCACCAGTTCCAGCTCAACTGTTGCGGATAGAGCAGCATCGCACGGCGTGCCGCCTCGACTTTTTCCCGCACCAGCAATGTTTGTAATGCCTGCATATCAGCGACAGCAGACTGCTCAGCAGCCAGCGCATCGCCCTGCGTACCCCAGTCGCCCGTGCCGGGCAAGGCTGCGGTAATCATCAGCGTTTGAGTATCCACGCGCGACTGCACATCGGCCATTTCTTCAGCCGTTGCCACAAACCAACTCCCGCGTCCCGCTAATTGTAGCGCATCGCCGACAACAACTTGATTCGCGTCCGGTTTTTTCAGCCGTTCGCTCACAATCTGATTAAACAACGCACTGCGGGCCGCCGACAACCAAAAACTGCGTTTATTCCTGTCGCGGACCGGGGCATCGCTTTGCGCCCAGCGCAGTGCGCCGAGCAGGTTGCTGCCGCCGATACCAAAGCGCTGTGCGCCAAAATAGTTTGGTACGCCGCATGCGTTGATAGCGTTCAGGCGTTTTTCCACATCGTCACGGTCCGAAATCTCACGCAGTACCAGCGTAAAATGATTGCCCTTCAACGCGCCCAGACGCAGTTTGCGCTTATGGCGCGCGTATTCCAGTACCTTACAGCCCTCAAGCTCAAATTTGCTTAAATCAGGCATCGTATTACCCGGCACGCGCGCGCAGAGCCACTGTTCGGTGACGGCGTGTTTATCTTTCTGCCCGGCAAAGCTCACTTCGCGGGCATGAATTTTGAGGAATTTTGCCAGCGCATCGGCCACAAAACGGGTATTGCAGCCATTTTTCAGAATGCGTACCAGGATATGTTCGCCTTCGCCATCCGGCGCGAATCCCAGGTCTTCCACCACAACAAAATCTTCAGGGCTGGCTTTCAGCAGTCCGTTCCCCTGCGGTTTACCGTGCAGCCAGGTCAGGTTGTCGAAGTCCGTCATTGGCTTGCCTTCACCAGCAGCGCCACGGCTTCACAGGCAATCCCTTCACCACGACCGGTAAAGCCCAGTTTCTCTGTCGTCGTCGCTTTGACGTTAACATCATCCATGTGGCAACCGAGATCTTCTGCAATGAACACGCGCATTTGCGGGATATGCGGCAGCATTTTGGGGGCCTGAGCGATGATCGTCACATCCACGTTGCCGAGGGTGTAGCCTTTCGCCTGAATACGACGCCAGGCTTCACGCAGCAGCGCACGGCTGTCCGCACCTTTGAAGGCCGGGTCAGTGTCCGGGAACAGTTTACCGATATCGCCCAGTGCCGCAGCACCCAGCAATGCATCGGTCAGGGCATGTAATGCTACGTCGCCATCAGAATGCGCAAGCAACCCTTTTTCATAAGGAATGCGTACGCCGCCAATGATAATTGGGCCTTCTCCGCCAAAGGCGTGTACATCAAAACCGTGTCCAATTCGCATTATGCCTTCTCCTGATGGGTCGAACGGGTAAGATAAAATTCCGCGAGCTGTAAATCTTCCGGACGCGTCACTTTTATATTATCAGCGCGTCCTTCAACCAGCTCAGGATGGAAACCGCAATACTCCAGCGCCGAGGCTTCGTCCGTGATGGTCGCACCTTCTTTAAGCGCACGCGTTAAGCAGTCGTGGAGTAATTCGCGGGGGAAAAATTGGGGGGTCAGCGCGTGCCATAAATCGACGCGCTCAACGGTGTGCGCGATAGCCTGCTTGCCCGGCTCAGCGCGCTTCATGGTGTCGCGTACCGGGGCGGCAAGAATACCGCCGACCCGGCTGGTTTCGCTAAGCGCCAGCAGGCGCGCAAGGTCATCCTGATGCAGGCACGGACGGGCAGCGTCATGGACCAGAACCCATGGTGCCTCACCGGCGGCCTGAATGCCCGCCAGCACGGAATCGGCACGCTCGGCGCCGCCGTCAACAACGGTAATCTGCGGATGATTTGCCAGCGGTAACTGCGCGAAACGCGCATCACCCGGGCTGATAGCGATAATCACGCGCGTCACCCGCGGATGCGCCAGCAGCGCCGCCACAGAGTGTTCGAGGATCGTTTTATCGCCAATAGAGAGGTATTGCTTGGGACATTCTGTCTGCATGCGCCGGCCAAAACCCGCAGCCGGCACCACGGCGCATACGTCCGAAAAAGTTACTGCCATGTCGTAATCCTGGGCCTGATTATCGATTGTTTTGTGCTGAGCCCTGATTGCGTTTAGACGCATCCGGAACCAGACGATAAAAAGTTTCGCCCGGCTTAGTCATACTGAGTTCATTGCGTGCGCGTTCCTCAATCGCCTCTTGCCCGCCATTGAGGTCATCAATTTCAGCAAAGAGTTGATCGTTTCGCGCCTTAAGTTTGGCGTTTGTTGCCTGCTGAGCCGCGACGTCATCGCTTACCCGGCTATAGTCGTGCAGTCCGTTTTTACCGAACCACAGCGAATATTGCAGCCAGATCAGCAAAGCCAGCAACAGCAGCGTTAGTTTACCCATCCTGCCCCCTGAAAAACGGCATCATCATCCCAAAACGCCCCCAGATCTCTTTGCCGGGGTAACAGAGATGCCGCAACATCGCGGGCAAATGTACCACATTTTTTCCGCAGAATCGCCTTGCTCAATATCGTCACACAGTTGTTTACGGTTTGAATTATGGCTGAAGTTAGCCCATGAGCCACAAAAATAACAGACCAAACATCAGAACCACCGTCACAATCGTGACCACGGTACTGTAAAGGAGTTTGCCGTTAAGCAGCGAGTGCAGCGCAATACCGACGACAACTGCCACAGGCATCAGCGCCAGGAAGAAAGGCCAGGTATAGAGAAAGAAGAACAGCGTATTACCGCCGTAGATAAGAAAAGGGATGCCCAGGGCCAGCAACCACGAGACGAAGCCGACTATGGCCCCAGGAAAGGACCAGGTCGTCTCGTCGTCGGTCGCTAACGGCTCCGACCCGGTGGTAATAATGTAGTTCTCACTGTTGCGCATAGCTGATCCTGTGACCGTGACTCATCGTTCGGGAAGACAGCTCCCGAACGATACCGTCTCAGGATCTGATAATATCGTCCCGTCTGAGCAGGTCTAATAATTGGCTTACTAAATTTGTTACCAATTGTTGACCTTCCAGGTGAATTTCAGGCGATTCAGGCGCTTCGTACACCGAGTCAATACCGGTGAAGTTTCGCAGCTCTCCCGCACGCGCTTTCTTATACAGCCCTTTGGGATCGCGTGCTTCGCAAATTTCCAGCGGCGTATCGACAAACACTTCGATAAAGCGATCCTGCCCGACGCGCTCGCGCACCATCTGGCGTTCGGCACGATGCGGTGAGATAAACGCGGTCAGTACCACTAACCCGGCATCCGCCATCAGGCTGGCTACTTCCCCCACCCTGCGAATATTCTCTTTACGATCGTCGTCGCTGAAGCCCAAATCGCTGCACAGGCCGTGGCGCACATTGTCGCCATCCAGCAGGTAGGTACTGACCCCCTGCTGGTGTAGCGCCTCTTCCAGCGCGCCCGCTACCGTGGATTTACCAGAGCCGGATAGCCCGGTAAACCACAGTACCACGCCACGATGACCGTGAAGTTTCTCGCGCTGCGCGACGGTGACCGGATGAGGATGCCAGACGACGTTCTCATCATGGGCGGCCATTACTTGCCTCCCAGCAGATCGCGCGCACCCCAGTGCGGGAAGTGCTTACGCACCAGTGCATTCAGCTCCAGCTCAAAAGCGCTGAACTCAGAGGCTACCGTAGCTTGTTCATTTGGCTCACGCACCATACCGGCACCCACGGTCACGTTGGAGAGGCGATCGATAAAGATCAGCCCACCCGTTACCGGGTTCTGCTGGTAGGGATCCAGCACCAGCGGCTCGTCAAAGGTCACGTCGACCAGACCAATGCCGTTCAGCGGCAGCTCGGTGACGTCGCGCTGGGTCAGGTTATTGATGTCCACCTGGAACTGGATACCGTCCACGCGGGCACGGGTTTTCTTACCCGCGATTTTAATGTCGTAGCTCTGACCAGCGGTCAGCGGTTGTTCAGCCATCCACACCACATCAACGGAAGCCCCCTGCACCGCTGCCAGCGTCTCCTGAGCGTCCACCAGCAGATCGCCGCGGCTGATATCAATTTCATCTTTCAATACCAGCGTGACCGCTTCACCCGCACCGGCTTGCGGCAGATCGCCATCAAAGGTGACGATACGGCTGATGGTAGATTCCACACCAGACGGCAGAACTTTAACGCGCTGACCGACCACCACGGTGCCCGACGCGATAGTGCCGGAGAAACCGCGGAAATCAAGGTTAGGACGGTTAACGTACTGAACCGGGAAGCGCATCGGCTGGGTGTCGACCACGCGCTGGATCTCCACGGTTTCCAGCACTTCGAGCAGCGTCGGGCCGCTATACCACGGCATGTTCGCGCTCTGGGAAGCCACATTGTCGCCTTCCAGCGCAGAGAGCGGCACAAAGCGAATATCCAGGTTACCCGGCAGCTGTTCAGCAAACGTCAGGTAACTCTGGCGGATCTCATCAAACTTCTCTTCGCTGAAGTTCACCAGATCCATTTTGTTGACCGCCACCACCAGGTGTTTGATCCCCAGCAACGTGGAGATAAAGCTGTGGCGACGAGTCTGATCCAGTACCCCTTTACGAGCGTCAATCAGCAGGATCGCCAGTTCACAGGTAGACGCACCGGTCGCCATGTTACGGGTGTACTGCTCGTGCCCCGGGGTGTCGGCAATAATAAATTTGCGCTTCTCGGTGGAGAAATAGCGATACGCCACATCAATGGTGATGCCCTGCTCGCGCTCGGCCTGCAGGCCGTCCACCAGAAGCGCCAGGTCGAGTTTCTCGCCCTGGGTACCATGACGTTTACTGTCGTTGTGCAGGGAAGAGAGCTGATCTTCGTAAATCTGTCGCGTATCGTGCAGCAGACGGCCGATCAGCGTGCTTTTCCCGTCATCGACGCTGCCGCAGGTCAAAAAGCGCAGCAGGCTTTTGTGTTGTTGCGCGTGCAGATAAGCTTCTACGCCGCCTTCATTGGCAATTTGTTGAGCAATGGTCGTGTTCATGGCGGCTCCTTAGAAATAACCCTGACGTTTCTTCAGCTCCATGGAGCCTGCCTGGTCGCGGTCAATCACGCGGCCCTGTCGCTCACTGGTGGTCGACACCAGCATCTCTTCAATGATCTCCGGCAGCGTCTGCGCACTGGACTCCACGGCACCGGTCAATGGCCAGCAGCCGAGGGTACGGAAACGCACCATCTGTTTTTTGATCACTTCGCCTGGCTGCAGGTCGATGCGATCGTCATCGATCATCATCAGCATGCCGTCACGCTCCAGCACCGGACGTTCAGCGGCCAGGTACAGCGGCACGATCTCGATATTTTCCAGATAGATGTACTGCCAGATATCCAGCTCGGTCCAGTTGGAGAGCGGGAACACGCGAATGCTTTCGCCCTTGTTGATCTGGCCGTTGTAGTTATGCCACAGCTCCGGACGCTGGTTTTTTGGATCCCAGCGGTGGAAGCGGTCGCGGAAAGAGTAGATACGCTCTTTCGCACGGGATTTTTCTTCGTCGCGGCGTGCGCCGCCGAAGGCCGCGTCAAAACCATATTTGTTCAGCGCCTGCTTCAGCCCTTCGGTTTTCATGATGTCAGTGTGTTTGGCACTACCGTGCACGAACGGGTTAATGCCCATCGCCACCCCTTCCGGGTTTTTATGCACCAGCAGTTCGCAGCCGTAGGCTTTTGCCGTACGGTCGCGGAATTCATACATTTCACGGAACTTCCAGCCGGTATCAACGTGCAGCAGCGGGAACGGCAGCGTACCCGGGTAAAACGCTTTACGCGCCAGGTGTAGCATCACGCTGGAATCTTTACCGATGGAATACATCATCACCGGGTTAGAGAATTCGGCTGCCACTTCGCGGATAATATGGATACTTTCCGCTTCGAGCTGCCGCAGGTGAGTAAGTCGTTTTTGGTCCATAACCGTTCCTTAAGCCAGATTCACCACAGAGGAGCCAAACCCCTCTGAGTCTGTTGTATGTTGAAACCAGGCGAGTGTGCTGTGCAGGTGCACCACTTCCCCTACCACGATAAGCGCGGGCATAGGGGCCTCTTTCGCCAGGGTGGCAAGATCCTGTAGCGTACCGATAGCCACATGCTGATCGACGCGCGTGCCGCGAGAAATTACGGCGACCGGCGTGGTTGCCTCTCGACCGTGTTGAATAAGTTGTTCACTGATGTCCGCCGCCTTCATCGTGCCCATATAGATAGCCAGCGTCTGACGACTCTGGGCCAGATGAGACCAGTCAAACGGGGTGCTGTCCGCCTTGTAATGGCCCGTGACAAAGGTCACGCTCTGGGCGTAATCGCGGTGAGTAAGCGGTATACCGGCGTAGGCCGTCACTGCGGAAGCCGCCGTGATACCCGGGACGACCTGGAACGGCACGCCCGCTTCAGCCGCCGCCTGCAGCTCTTCCCCGCCGCGACCAAAGATAAACGGGTCGCCACCTTTAAGCCGCACCACCGTTTTGCCCGCTTTTGCCGCCGCCACCAGCATCTGGTTGGTGTCATGCTGCGGTACAGAGTGCTCGCCCGCCCTTTTGCCAACGCAGATTTGTTCTGCGTCACGGCGAATCAATTCGCGCACCCCGTCGGTGACCAGATGGTCATAGAACACCACATCGGCATCCTGAAGCACCTGCAGGCCGCGCAGGGTCAGCAGCCCGGCATCACCCGGCCCCGCACCGACCAGAATGATCTCGCCGCCGCTACTGCCAGGGTTATCCAGCTCATCTTCGAGGATCTGCTGCGCCGCCGTTTCATTCCCGGCATGCATCAGGCTGGCAAAACGACCGCGGAACACGCGTTCCCAAAAGCGACGGCGTTCCGTCACGCTGGTCAGGCGCGTTTTCAGATGGTTGCGCCAGAAGCTCGCTTTCTCCGCCATCCGCCCAAGGCTGGTAGGCAAAAGCGCTTCGATTTTTTCCCGCAGCACGCGTGCCAGCACCGGCGCGGTCCCGCCGGAGGAGATGGCCACCAGCAATGGCGAACGGTCAACAATCGACGGGAAGATAAACGAACACAGCGGCCGATCGTCCACCACGTTCACCAGACGGTGACGGGCCTGAGCCGCCTCTGAAATACGGCGGTTGAGCTCACGGTTATCGGTTGCCGCAATCACCAGCACCACGCTGTCGATTTGCGACTCGTCGAAATCCGCCTCGTCGACTATCCGTACCTGCGCCCCCGCTCGCTGCAGAAACGCGATTTTGCGATCGGCAACCTCACCGGTGCCGACTACCAGCACAGGTCTGTCTTTTATCGCGGCAAAAAGGGGCAGATAGTCCACAAGCTACAACTCACTAACAACAAGGAATAGTGGGACTATAGGGGGCGGCTTAGATCGAATGAAATTACGAATTGGAATGAGTAGTTACTCAATGGAATAACGCCGTGGAAAAGCAAAGATCAAAAAGTGCTTAACACGCGATTTTTCGGGCATTTAAGAGCAATTCAAATTGTGTATGGTCGATCACAGTTTCATACTAGGCGGGTTAAAATTTTGCTCTGTTTTTAAGGACTCACTATGTTTTCCGCAACGCGCCACCGTATCGCTGCCCTGGCGCTCGGCGTTTGCTTTATCCTTCCGGCCCAGGCAAAAAATCAGCCCTATGGTGAAATCGCGAATATGCAGGCGCGGCATATTGCGACCGTCTTTCCGGGTCGTATGACCGGCACGCCAGCGGAAATGCTTTCCGCCGATTATATTCGCCAGCAATTTGCTGACATGGGTTACCAGAGCGATATCCGATCGTTTCACAGCCGCTACGTCTATACCTCGCGCAATAAAACAAAAAACTGGCATAACGTGACCGGCAGTACGGTCATTGCGGCCCATGAAGGTAGCGCGGCGGAACAGATCATTATCATGGCGCACCTGGACACCTACGCGCCAATGAGCGACGCCGATACCGACAATAATCTCGGCGGGCTGACGTTACAGGGGCTGGATGATAACGCGGCGGGTCTGGGTGTGATGCTCGAACTGGCAGAGCGAATGAAAGACATTCCAACCCAATACGGGATCCGTTTCGTTGCCACCAGCGGTGAAGAAGAGGGAAAACTTGGCGCGGAGAATCTCCTGAAACGCATGAGTGCCGAGGAGAGGAAAAATACGCTGCTGGTGATTAACCTCGATAACCTGATCGTCGGCGATAAGCTCTATTTCAACAGCGGACAGAGTACGCCGGGTACCGTGCGTAAACTGACGCGCGACCGCGCGCTGGCAATCGCCCGCAGCCATGGGGTGTATGCCACCAGCAACCCGGGCGGGAATCCCGATTATCCTCGCGGAACCGGCTGCTGTAACGATGGTGAAGTGTTCGATAAAGCGGGCATTCCTGTTCTGTACGTGGAAGCCACTAACTGGATGCTGGGTAAGAAAGACGGTTATCAGCAGCGGGTGAAATCGAAGGCTTTCCCGGACGGGACGAGCTGGCATAACGTGCTGCTGGATAATCAGCAGCATATTGATAGCGCACTGCCGCAGCGAGTTGAACACCGCAGTCGGGATGTGGTTAAAGTGATGCTGCCGTTGGTGAAAGAGCTGGCAAAAGCTGGGAAAGCGTAGAACAGAACATGTCCCTCACCCTTTGTAAGAGGGTGAGGGAAAAGGGAACAGAATTTACCCTTCGTGCAATCCGCACTCGCGCTTGAGTCCAAAGAATCGCGTCTCTTCTTCCGCCATGCCCGGTTCCCATTTACGCGTGGTATGGGTATCGCCCACTGACAGATAACCCTGGTCCCAGAGCGGGTGGTATTTCAGTCCGTGTTTTTGCAGGTACTGGTAAACCGTACGGTTATCCCAGTCGATGATCGGCAGCACTTTAAACACCCCGCGCTGAACCGCCAGCACCGGGAGCGTGGCGCGACTTCCGGACTGCTCGCGGCGTAACCCCGCAAACCAGGTCTGCGCGTTAAGCTCTTTCAGCGCCCGGTTCATCGGCTCGACCTTGTTGATCTCATTGTATTTCTCAATGCCCTCAACGCCCTGTTCCCACAGTTTGCCATACCGCGCCTCCTGCCAGGCCGCGCTTTGCTCCGCACGGTAGACTTTCAGGTTCAGCCCGAGCTTGTCCGTCAGCTCATCGATAAACTGGTAGGTTTCCGGGAACAGGTAGCCGGTATCGGTCAGGATCACCGGAATGTCCGGACGAATCTGGTTCACCAGATGCAAACTCACCGCAGCCTGAATACCAAAACTTGACGAGAGCACATAATCACCCGGCAGGTTTTCCAGGGCCCATGCCACGCGGCCTTCGGCGTCGAGCTTTTCAAGCTGCGCATTGGTTTCTGCCAGCGCCAGAATGCGATCGACTTTTGGCAGTTCATTTAGGGCGTTTAGATCGAGTACGGACATAATTACCTCTCGTGTTTACTCCCAGAAATCCCTTGCGGGATCGAGCACCGGGCGAATAATGCCCGCACGCACCGTAAAGTCGCCGAAGCCTTCACCCGCTTCGCGCTCTTTCGCCCAGCGCCCGACAAGCTCGTCGATAGAATCAAGAATTTCCGGCTCGGTGATGTTCTCACGGAACATGCGCGGAATACGCGTTCCGATACGGTTGCCGCCGAGGTGCAGGTTATAGCGACCCGGCGCTTTACCCACCAGACCCAGCTCGGCCAGCATCGCACGGCCACAGCCGTTCGGGCAGCCGGTGACACGCATAACAATATGCTCGTCCGGAATACCGTGTTTTTCCAGAATCGCTTCTACCTTATCGGTGAATGACGGCAGGAAACGCTCTGCTTCTGCCATCGCCAGCGGGCAGGTCGGGAACGACACGCAGGCCATGGAGTTTTCACGCTGAGGCTTCACCGCGTCCATCAACCCATGGTCGCGCGCCAGTTTCTCAATCTTCGCTTTCTGGCTTTCCGGCACGCCGGCAACGATCAGGTTCTGGTTAGCGGTGATACGGAATTCACCTTTATGGATCTTCGCAATTTCCAGCAGACCGGTTTTCAGCGGGCGGCCCGGATAATCAAGAATACGGCCGTTTTCAATAAACAGCGTCAGGTGCCATTTATTGTCGATGCCTTTAACCCAGCCAATACGATCGCCACGTCCCGTAAATTCATACGGACGGATCGGCTCAAATTTAATCCCCGCGCGACGCTCCACTTCCGCTTTGAACGTCTCTACGCCCACGCGCTCCAGGGTGTATTTGGTTTTCGCGTTTTTACGATCCGTACGGTTACCCCAGTCGCGCTGCGTGGTGACAACCGCTTCAGCCACGGCCAGCGTGTGCTCCAGCGGCAGGAAACCAAACTCGCTTGCGGTGCGGGCATAGGTTTTCTTGTTACCGTGTTCGATGGAGAGACCGCCGCCCACCAGCAGGTTAAAGCCCACCAGCTTGCCATTTTCGGCAATCGCCACGAAGTTCATGTCGTTGGCGTGCAGATCGATATCGTTCTGCGGCGGGATCACCACGGTGGTTTTGAACTTACGCGGCAGATAGGTCTGGCCGAGGATCGGTTCTTCGTCAGTGGTGGCCACTTTTTCCTGATCGAGCCAGATCTCCGCATAGGCGCGGGTGCGTGGCAGCAGGTGCTCAGAGATCTTCTTCGCCCACTCATAGGCTTCGGCGTGCAGCTCGGACTCATACGGGTTCGAGGTGCAGAGCACGTTACGGTTCATGTCGTTGGCCGTGGCCAGCGCGTCCAGCCCGACAGAGTGCAGCATCTGGTGTACCGGCTTCACGTTCTTCTTCAGAATGCCGTGGAACTGGAAGGTCTGACGGTTGGTCAGACGGATGCTGCCATAAAGGGTATTTTCACCCGCAAACTTATCGATCGCCTGCCACTGTTTCGTGGTGATCACCCCGCCCGGAAGACGGCAGCGCAGCAGCATCGCATGACGCGGCTCCAGCTTCTGTTCTGCACGTTCGGCGCGGATATCACGGTCGTCCTGCTGATACATACCGTGGAAACGGATCAGCAGAAAGTTGTCGCCTTTAAAGCCGCCGGTGAGACCGTCATTCAGATCTTCAGCAATGGTGCCGCGCAGATAGTTGCTTTCCAGCTTCATGCGCTCGGCGTCTGTCAGTTTACCTTCGACCACCAGTGGCCCTGGATGTTTTTCGCTCATTAGTAGACATCTCGCTGATAACGGCGCTCAACGCGCAGCTCACTTAAAAATTCATCCGCCGTTTCGGCATCCATACCGCCGAATTCGGCAATCACTTCCAGCAATGCCTGCTCAACGTCTTTCGCCATGCGATTGGCGTCGCCGCAGACATAAATGTGGGCACCGTCATTGATCCAGCGCCACAGCTCTGCGCCCTGTTCGCGCAGTTTGTCTTGTACGTATACTTTTTCTTGCTGATCGCGGGACCAGGCCAGGTCGATGCGCGTCAGGACACCTTCTTTGACGTAACGCTGCCACTCAACCTGGTAGAGGAAATCTTCCGTAAAGTGCGGGTTGCCGAAGAACAACCAGTTTTTACCCGGCGCCTCATCTGCAGCGCGCTGCTGCATAAAGGCGCGGAATGGTGCAATACCGGTACCCGGCCCAATCATGATGACCGGTGTTTCCGGGTTCATAGGCAGACGGAAGTTGTCGTTGTGCTCGATAAACACGCGCACTTCACCGTCTTCCTCCACGCGATCGGCCAGGAAGCTTGATGCCCCGCCCGCACGGGCACGGCCTTCGATGTCATAACGCACCACGCCCACGGTGATATGCACTTCGCTCTCCACTTCGGCCTGCGAAGAGGCAATGGAGTAGAGGCGCGGCGTCAGCGGACGCAGCAGGCCAATTAGCGCATCCGCATCCAGCTGTGCCGGAGAGAAACGCACCATATCGACAATCGGCGTCGTCGCGGCGTAATGCTGCAGCTTCGCCTTATCCCCCACCAGAGGCAGCAGCGATTCACTGCGCGTTAAGGTGGCGTAATTTTCAACGATGTTTGGCGTGTTGACCGTCAGCTCGAAATGCCACTGCAGCGCCTCAGAGAGCGGTTGCGTGTTACCGTCGACGGTGACAGGCTCATCGCCTTTCAGCCACAGCAGTTCGACCAGTTCTTTAACCAGCGCCGGATCGTTCTGGTACCAGATCCCAAGTGCATCGCCCGGCTGGTAACGCAGACCGGAATCACCGAGATCGATTTCAATATGCCGCACGTCTTTCTCAGAGGCGCGACCGGTAATTTTCTGATTAACCGCCAGGCTCGCTGCCAGCGGTGCCTCTTTGGTAAACGGGCTGGTGTGAATATCATTGACTGCACCCGCCGCGGTGACGGCAGCCTGCGCTGGCGTCTCTTTTGGCACGCGTGCTTTCAGCACGTCAACGATGCGCGCACGCCATTCAGCGGCGGCGGTCTGGTATTCCACATCCGCATCAACGCGGTCCAGCAGGCGCTCAGCGCCCAGTTCCGCCAGTTTGCTGTCGAAATCTTTACCGGACTGGCAGAAAAATTCGTAGGAGGTGTCGCCCAGGCCAAACACGGCAAACGCCGTCCCGTTCAGTTTTGGGGCTTTTTTCGAGAACAGGAACTTATGCAGGGCCACCGCTTCTTCAGCCGGTTCACCCTCACCCTGGGTTGAAGCCACCACCACCAGCAGTTTTTCGGACGCGATCTGTTTGAATTTATAGTCCCCGGCGTTCACCAGGTTCACGTTCAGTTTGGCGGCCAGCAGGTCGTCGCGCAGCGCTTCGGCCACACGGCGAGCATTGCCCGTCTGCGAGGCAGAAATCAGCGTAATCGCCGGAATTTCTACCGCAGTTGCCGGTGCAGCAGCCACAGCGCCCGGTTGCTGGTTAAGCATTCCCCAGAAATAGCCGGAGACCCAGGCAAGCTGGGTGGGAGAAAAATCAGAGGTGGCAGCCTGAAGGCGCGCCAGTTGCTCCGGGTTCAGGGGAAGCAAATTTGAAGGTGGGGCCTGTGTTGTCATGCGTCGTTATGTTCCAGTAGCCAAGCGGACTTTAAGCGAATAAATCCAAACTGAAGATAAGGTTAACGGCGAGGATAATAACAATTAAAGAAGGGATGGAAATAATAAATAACCAAATGGACTAACCTGTTTTAGTTATCGTTCTTAGCGATAAAAACGATTAACTAACCCATTGAAATTTAATCATAAAACAGTAGTCCTTTCTCGTATGCACCACGTTGCGGCAACAGAGCCGTTTTAGTTAATGATAAAAATTGTGCTTTCCGGTACTATGCGGCGGTTTTTTCCGCATTACTGAGAGCAATAATGTCCACCACACTGTTTAAAGATTTCACCTTCGAAGCCGCCCACCACCTTCCGCATGTTCCTGAAGGGCATAAATGTGGCCGTCTGCACGGGCACTCGTTTATGGTGCGTCTTGAGATAACCGGTGACGTCGATCCGCATACCGGTTGGATCATGGACTTTGCCGAGCTGAAGGCGGCATTCAAACCGACCTACGATCGTCTGGATCACTACTATCTGAATGATATCCCGGGCCTTGAAAACCCGACCAGTGAAGTGCTGGCTAAATGGATTTGGGATCAGATGAAACCGCAGGTGCCTCTGCTGAGCGCGGTGATGATCAAAGAGACCTGCACCGCGGGCTGTATCTATCGCGGTGAGTAAAAAAAGCCCGGAATATCCGGGCTTTTTTTTAGGCGATGTTCAGGTACTTGTGCGTCTGCATCGACAGCCGCCAGTTGCGGGCAATACAGGTTTCAATACACAGGCGCGTGGCATCCTCTTTCTGGCTGATAGGCTGCAGCGCGATGATCCGCTGCTTTTCATCCGTCAGCGTGGCGAGCAGTTCATCCAGCGCTTCGATATCACGCACGCGGCCAACCGGGTGTTTGATCTCATCAGCACGCTCCAGCGCCTGAGAGAGTACATCGTAGCCGCCGCGCATGTTAACTTTCGGCGAAACCGTCACCCAGGTGGTGTGAGAACAGCGCACTTCATGCGTGCCGCTGGTTTCAATCTGACAGCTGTAGCCGTTCTTTTCGAGCAGCTCGGTCAGTGGCGTCAGGTCGTGGATGCAGGGTTCACCCCCGGTAATCACCACGTGGCGCGCCGTCCAGCCCTGACGGCCAATGATCGCCAGCAGATCTTCTGCACTTCCCGCGCCCCACTTATCGCTCTCTTTGGTTTTAGCCAGAATGCTAAACAGCGACACTTCCCGATCTGCGAGTTTATCCCACGTATGTTTGGTATCACACCAGGCACAGCCAACCGGGCATCCCTGTAATCGAATAAAGATGGCGGGAACGCCGGTAAAGTAACCCTCGCCTTGCAGGGTCTGGAACATCTCGTTAATCGGGTACTGCATAGTCATCTCAGTTAAGGGGATAAACGATAAGTATCGCAGATCCCCGTCAGATGGTCATGCTCCATCGGTGCTTTGAGCGCCAATCGCTGCCATAAACCGCGCAGTAATTTGCTGTGGACGGGTGATGGCCCCGCCGACAACGACCATAAAGGCACCAAGTTCCAGGCACCTCGCCGCCCGTTCAGGTGTGTCAACGTTGCCTTCGGCCACCACGGGAATGTCGACGGCAGCCAGCACCTCTTTCAGAAACGCGCAGTCATTGTCCGGTAGCGCATGGCCTGCGGTTTCTGTCGTATAACCGTAAAGCGTGGTCCCCACACAATCAAAACCCAGCGCCTGCGCCGTCACGGCCTCTTCTGTTGTGGAAATATCCGCCATCAGGCGTACCGACGGGTACCGCGTGCGGATATGCGCGACCAGCGTCGCCAGGTCTTCGCCGCCAGGGCGCTGTCGCGCAGTCGCATCCAGGGCAATGATTTCCGGAGAAACCGTCATCAGCTCATCCACTTCTTTCATCGTGGCGGTGATAAACACCTCACTATCCGGATAATCGCGTTTGATGATGCCGATAACCGGCAGCGCTACCTGCTGCTTGATGGCTTCGATGTCCACCACGCTATTGGCACGGATCGCTGCCGCCCCACCCTGCGCGGCGGCCAGCGCCATTCGTGACATAATAAACGCGCTATGCAGAGGTTCATTCTCCAGCGCCTGGCAGGAGACGACCAGTTTTCCCTTCAGGTTATCCAGTACAGTTTTCATTACGATAAGATCTCTTCCACTTCGTTTTTAATAATCGTGACATGCGGCCCATAAATGACCTGAACACCGTTGCCGCGGACGATAACGCCACGCGCGCCGGTCGCTTTCAGCGCCGATTCATTCACTTTGCTGCCATCCTTCACCGTGACGCGAAGGCGCGTCGCGCAGCAGTCCACCTCTTCGAGATTGTCTTTGCCACCTAACCCGGCGATCACCGCAACGGCACGCTCGCTCTGCGACAAGGTCACTTCATCCGCCATCGCCTCTTTCTCACGGCCCGGCGTGGCAAAATCAAAGCGATTAATCAGATAGCGGAACGTAAAGTAGTAGAGGAAGAACCACGGCACCCCTACCAGCGGTACGAACATCCAGTGGGTTTTGGCCTCGCCCTGGAGAATGCCGAACAGCACGAAGTCGATAAAACCGCCTGAGAAGGTTTGCCCGATAGTGATGTGTAAAATATGGGCGAGCATAAACGCCAGCCCGTCAAACAGGGCGTGAATGACGTACAGCACCGGTGCAACAAAAAGGAATGAGAACTCAATAGGTTCAGTAATTCCCGTCAGGAACGAGGTCAATGCCGCCGAAAGTAACAGCCCCGCGACGCGTTTTTTGTTCTCCGGCTTTGCCGTGTGGTACATCGCGAGGCAGGCACCCAGCAGACCAAACATCATCGTGATGAAACGTCCGGACATGAAACGCGACGTGCCTTCATAAAACTGGCGTGTAGTCGGGTCAGCAAGCTGGGCGAAGAAGATCCGCTGCGTACCTTCTACCAGCTGACCGTTAACGATCTCGCTGCCGCCAAGCGCGGTCGTCCAGAAGGGAAGATAGAAGATGTGGTGTAAACCAAACGGCCCGAGCATGCGCAAAATGAAACCGTACAGCATAGTCCCCAGATAACCGGTGGCATCCACAAGCCCGCCCAGACCGAAGATCAGCTTCTGGAAATGCGGCCAGATGACGGTCATTAATGCCCCGACAAGTATTGCCGCCAGCGAGCTGACGATCGGTACAAAACGTGAACCGCCAAAGAAACTCAGGAACTGCGGAAGCGCGATCTTATTGAACCGATGATGTAACGCGCAGGTCACAAGCCCGATGACGACCCCACCAAATACGCCGGTTTCCAGCGTCTGGATCCCCAGCGTCATTCCCTGCCCTACGGCACCCGGGTTCTCAAGCGCCAGTTTTCCCGTCAGGATCAGCAGCGCATTGATGGTGGCATTCATCACCAGAAAAGCGAGCAATGCCGCCAGCCCCGCGGTTCCTTTATCATTTTTTGCCAGCCCGACGGCGACCCCGACAGCAAAAAGCACCGAGAGGTTGGCGAACACAATCGAACCGGCACTGCTCATAATGGTAAAGATGGCCTGCAGCCACGCAACATCTAAAAACGGGTAGGCCGTGAGGGTATTGGGATTTGATAACGCGCCTCCAATCCCCAGCAACAAACCCGCCGCGGGCAAGACGGCGATGGGCAACATAAATGATTTGCCAAAGCGCTGCGCTTTCTCAAACCATCCGCCAGAAGAAGCCCCACTGAACATTTGCATCATTTTTTCATCCCCTCGTGTATAGATGAAAATTTTTACCACATTAATTATTGATAGTGAAAATTATCATCAATAACCAGGAGGACGATCATACTTTTTCGAAATGACTGGCATCTTTCCCCCGCTTTCCGCCACACTAGTCGACAGAAGAATGCATTAAGGATCTCGCATGTCAGACCATGAAAACCTGCTGCTGAAGCTACGCCAGGAGGCTTCCGGGTACAGCCCAACGCAACGAAAACTGGGTGAGTTTGTCCTCAACGATCCTGCCCGGGTGCTTTACCTGACGATCACTGAGCTGGCGCGCGAAAGTCATACCAGTGAGGCCAGCGTGACGCGTCTTTGCCGCACACTGGGCTGTAAGGGGTACACGGAATTCAAAATGGCGCTTGCGCTGGACATTCAGCAGGGTCAGCCAGAGCGTCAGGCCGGCGATGAAATTGATAGCGTAGTGGAAGAGTCTGTACAGGCTCTGCAGGATACCGCCAGACTGCTCGACAGAGCACTGCTGGAAAAGGCGGCACAGGCGCTGCATCAGGCGCAGTCAGTCCAGATTTATGGGGTCGCTGCCAGTGCGATCCTCGGCGAGTATCTGCATTATAAGCTGTTGCGCCTGGGCAAACCTGTGCAGCTCTTCAGCGATATGCACCGTGCAGCCATGAATGCGACCACCCTCTCTAAAGCGTCGCTGGTGGTAGCCATCTCCAGTTCAGGCTCAACACGGGATTTACTTCACGTCGTAAAACTTGCGCGCAAACGTGGCGTCCCCGTGCTGGCGCTCAGCAATACGCCGCGTAGCCCGCTGGCGTCCCTTAGCGATATGCTACTGGTTGCAGCCAAACCCGAGGGGCCGCTTAGCGCAGGCGCACTCAATGCCAAAGTGGGTGTTATGCTGCTGGTCGAGTTGCTTACCCACTCCCTTATTGCAATAGACGGTCATTACGGCGAGGTCAGCCAACAAACCGCCAGCGCAACGCTTCCTCTGTTGCTGTAAAAAACCTTCGCAGGCTATATATCAATAGCCTGCGAGTTCGTTATTTTAAGTGTACTTAAGCATTCGTTAAATTATTTACCGCATCAATGAATGATGTTACAAAGTATTTTTATAATTACATTTTGACTTAATATCCCCACGACACAGGAAGCACGTTTATAATATACAAATCAGTAAGTTAAAATAAATATCTTGATAAATTGAATTTTCTTCCCTCCTGCAATGTCCAATCTCATCCCCTGAATTCCTTACCTTAAAATAAGCTTAAGAAACGGTAAGGCTGGCCATTTTTTTATTTAAACGCCGTTTACTTTCGCCCGCCTACAATCCGCCTCATCAATCATAATGAGACGGTATCAATGAAAACCTTACTGATTACAGGCGTGACCGGATTTCTGGGTGGTGCAGTACTTGAAAAAATCCTGACCGGCGAGAGCGCCGTAAATTTACTTCTGCTTGCGCGCGCCAGCGACCCGCAAGGTGGGCTGGCGCGAGTACAGGAGAATATGCGTAAGTTCAACGTGCCTGAGCATGCACTGGCCTCGCTGAGCGTGGAGAATATCCTCATTGGCGATCTCAGCCAGCCGGAAGCCTTCCTGAACGATCCGCGTCTTGAACAGGTGACGCATGTCGTTAACTGCGCGGCCGTCGCGTCATTTGGCAACAATCCGCTTATCTGGAAGGTGAACGTCGAGGGCACCCTGGCGCTGGCGCGCCGCATGGAACGGGTGTCGACCCTACAGCGCTTCCTGCACGTTGGCACGGCGATGTCCTGCACGCCGGAGCAGGATTCGCTGGTCGCCGAAAGTGCAGAATTCAGAGAGAACGCCGAGCATCTGGTGGAATATACCTATTCGAAATCCACCATTGAACAGCTGATGCGCCAGCACTGTCCTGGCCTGCCGCTGCTCATCGCCCGCCCGTCTATCGTCGTCGGCCATACCCGTCACGGCTGCACGCCTTCAAGCAGTATTTTCTGGGTCTTTAGCATGGGGTTAATGCTGCAAAAATTCATGTGTTCGATGGAAGACAAAATCGATGTCGTTCCGGTGGACTATTGTGCCGACGCGCTGTTAATGCTGCTTACCAGTGATGCACGTTCAGGGGAAGTGGTACATATTTCTGCCGGGGAAGAGAACAGCGTTCGCTTTGCTGATATTGATAAGGCAATGGCGCAGGCGTTGGAGAAAGCCCCTGTCGGAGATCGATACGCTCAGGTAAGTTACGAAACGCTGGTCAGAATGCGCCGCGAACTGAAGGATATTTTTGGGCCGTGCAACGAGCGCCTGATGCTGAAAGCAATGCGTTTATACGGTGCTTTTGCCACACTCAACGTGCGCTTCAGCAATGATAAGCTGCTTAGCATGGGCATGCCTAAGCCACCCCGCTTTACGGACTATATTGCCCGCTGCGTGCAAACCACTCAGGGGCTGACCATTCCGGAACAAATGGCGGTCGATTTTAAATAGCCAAAAAAAATGCCAGTCTTACGACTGGCATTTTCATTTTAAGGCTTAGCGATTATGCCTGGCCTTTGATCTCTTTACGACCGTTGTATGGTGCTTTTTCGCCCAGTGCTTCTTCGATACGAATCAGCTGGTTGTATTTAGCAACACGGTCAGAACGGCTCATAGAACCGGTCTTGATCTGGCCAGCCGCGGTACCAACAGCCAGGTCAGCGATGGTAGCGTCTTCAGTTTCGCCAGAACGGTGAGAGATAACAGCGGTGTAGCCAGCGTCTTTCGCCATTTTGATCGCAGCCAGCGTTTCGGTCAGAGAACCGATCTGGTTGAATTTGATCAGGATGGAGTTAACGATGCCTTTCTCGATGCCTTCTTTCAGGATCTTGGTGTTGGTTACGAACAGGTCGTCACCCACCAGCTGGATTTTGTCGCCCAGTACTTTAGTCTGGTATGCGAAGCCATCCCAGTCAGACTCGTCCAGACCGTCTTCGATAGAAACGATTGGGTACTGTTTGGTCAGGTCTTCCAGGAAGTGAGTGAACTCTTCAGAGGTGAACGCTTTGTTGCCTTCGCCAGCCAGAACGTATTTACCGTCTTTGTAGAATTCAGACGCTGCACAGTCCATCGCCAGAGTGATGTCTTTGCCCAGCTCGTAGCCTGCTGCTTTAACCGCTTCAGCGATAACAGCCAGTGCTTCTGCGTTAGAACCCAGGTTTGGCGCATAGCCACCTTCGTCACCAACAGCAGTGTTCATACCTTTAGCTTTCAGAACTTTAGCCAGGTTGTGGAACACTTCAGAACCCATACGTACTGCTTCTTTCAGGGATTTCGCGCCAACTGGCTGAATCATAAATTCCTGAATATCAACGTTGTTGTCTGCGTGCTCACCACCGTTGATGATGTTCATCATCGGTACAGGCATGGAGTATTTGCCTGGAGTGCCGTTCAGTTCAGCGATGTGTTCGAACAGTGGCATACCTTTAGCAGCCGCTGCAGCTTTGGCGTTCGCCAGGGAAACGGCCAGGATTGCGTTAGCACCGAAGTTAGATTTGTTTTCAGTACCGTCCAGATCGATCATGATCTTGTCGATGCCAGCCTGGTCTTTAGCGTCTTTGCCAATGATTGCCTGAGCAATAGGGCCGTTTACGGCGCCAACAGCTTTCAGTACGCCTTTGCCCATGAAACGGGATTTGTCGCCATCGCGCAGTTCCAGCGCTTCGCGGGAACCAGTAGAAGCACCTGACGGAGCAGCTGCCATACCGACGAAACCACCTTCCAGGTGAACTTCGGCTTCAACGGTCGGGTTACCACGGGAGTCGATGATTTCACGACCGATGACTTTAACGATTTTGGACATTAGATTTTCCTCAGTACAAGTTAAACTAAAACTCCAGACAAACAACGCGTACCAGGGGTACGCGTTGCCGTTCTAACTTTTTTTACTTCGCCTGACGCTTCTGGTAATCGCTGGCGGCTTTCACAAAGCCTGCAAACAGCGGATGCCCGTCACGTGGCGTTGAAGTAAATTCCGGGTGGAACTGGCAGGCGACAAACCACGGATGGTTTGGCACTTCGATGATCTCGACTAACTGATCATCCCCGGAGCGGCCCGCAACACGCAGACCCGCAGCTTCAATTTGTTTCAACAACATGTTGTTGACTTCATAGCGGTGACGATGACGTTCGGTGATAACCGGCTCGCCATACAGCTTGCGAACGACGCTATCGTCGGACAGCTGGCAGGCCTGTGCGCCAAGACGCATCGTGCCACCCAGGTCGCTCTTCTCGGTACGGACTTCGACGTTACCTTCTTCGTCGCGCCATTCAGTGATAAGCGCCACGACAGGGTACTTACAGTCTGGCACAAATTCCGTAGAGTTCGCGTTTTCCATTCCCGCTACGTTGCGCGCAAATTCGATCAGCGCAACCTGCATACCCAGGCAGATACCGAGGTATGGAATATTGTTTTCACGCGCATAGCGTGCGGTGGCGATCTTGCCTTCTACACCACGGTAGCCGAAGCCGCCAGGGATAAGGATCGCATCCAGATCTTTCAGAATTTCAACGCCACGCGTTTCAACATCCTGCGAATCAATCAGCTTGATGTTAACGGAGACGCGGTTCTTCAGACCACCGTGTTTCAGCGCTTCGATAACTGACTTATAGGCATCTGGCAGTTCAATGTACTTGCCAACCATGCCGATAGTCACTTCGCCAGCCGGATTCGCTTCTTCGTAAATAACCTGTTCCCATTCAGACAGGTTAGCTTCCGGACAGTTCAAGCTGAATCGTTTACAAATATAATCGTCCAGGCCCTGTGATTTCAACAGGCCCGGGATTTTATAAATGGAATCGACATCTTTCATTGAAATAACGGCTTTTTCCGGCACGTTACAGAACAATGCAATTTTCGCGCGTTCGTTCGCCGGAACCGCGCGATCGGAACGGCAAACCAGGATGTCTGGCTGAATACCGATGGAGAGCAACTCTTTAACGGAGTGCTGAGTAGGTTTGGTTTTCACTTCACCTGCGGCTGCCATATAAGGCACCAGCGTCAGGTGCATGAACAGCGCGTTTTCACGGCCAATATCAACCGCCAGCTGACGAATCGCTTCCAGGAATGGCAGGGATTCGATATCACCCACGGTACCGCCGATTTCAACCAGCACCACGTCGTGGCCTTCGCCGCCCGCAATAATGCGTTCTTTGATAGCGTTAGTGATGTGTGGGATAACCTGAACGGTAGCACCAAGATAATCACCACGGCGCTCTTTACGCAGAACGTCGGAGTAGATGCGGCCTGTCGTGAAGTTGTTACGACGGGTCATTTTAGTGCGGATGAAACGCTCGTAGTGGCCAAGATCCAGATCGGTTTCAGCGCCGTCTTCAGTAACGAACACTTCCCCGTGTTGGATTGGACTCATGGTGCCCGGATCGACGTTGATGTACGGATCCAGTTTCATCATGGTCACATTGAGGCCACGGGCTTCAAGAATGGCTGCGAGGGAGGCTGCGGCAATGCCTTTACCCAGAGAGGATACGACCCCGCCGGTCACAAAAATATAGTTCGTTGTCATGCTGAACCTGAGAAGTTAGGGTGAAACGATGGAATAACCAGGACGGGAAAGTAGTATACCCGAACACGGCGAGCGCCACAAACTTTCATTCTCCGTCTCCTGTCCAGCCAATGACAAACATAAGGAGTGAGAAAATAGCCCCTTTTGGGTAAATGTTTTTGACGCAAATCAAGCGCTTGTCATTTAAAAAATCACACAAATTGCGCTTGATCGCAAAATTTCGTTAGAGATCAGTTTCCTGGCGTTTTACTTCTTGCCAGACTTCTTCCATCGCATCGAGGTCAATTCCGCTCATTTCCAGGCCACGCGAGGCCACAATCCGCTCAACTTCGCGAAAGCGTCGTTCGAACTTAATGTTGGCTTTTTGCAGGGCGGTTTCCGCTTTTACACCCAGATGGCGAGAAAGGTTGACGGTCGCGAACAGCAAATCGCCCATCTCTTCTTCAAGCTTTGCTTCATCTACCACAGCCTGTTGCGCTTCGTGCATCACTTCGTCGATCTCTTCATGCACTTTTTCCAGCACCGGGCCAAGAGACGTCCAGTCAAAGCCAACCGCGGAGCAGCGTTTCTGAATTTTATGCGCGCGCATCAGCGCAGGCAGGTTCAGGGGAATGTCATCCAGTGCCGAGTGCTGGGATTTCTCCGCGCGCTCGGCGCTTTTAATCTGTTCCCAGCGCGCCAGCACTTCCGCGCTATCGCCTGCGGTGGCATCGCTAAAGATATGCGGATGACGGCGTTCCAGTTTGTCGCTGATGGCAGCGCAGATGTCGTCGAAGTTAAAACGCCCCTCTTCCTGCGCCATTTGCGCATAGAACACCACCTGGAACAGCAGGTCACCCAGTTCGCCACGCAGGTCGTCAAAATCCTCGCGTGAAATGGCGTCCAGCACTTCATAGGTCTCTTCGAGGGTGTACGGGGCGATGGTGGCGAAAGTCTGCTCTTTGTCCCACGGGCAGCCGTTTTCCGGATCGCGCAGGCGTTTCATGATGCCAAGCAGGCGGTCAATTTGGGTCATAATTCTGTCCTGATTAAAAATAAATGCCGGGTAAAGGCTACGCCTTACCCGGCTTACAGAAAGGTGGGCTTACCCGCCGTGCAGACGACGTGCGTCAATCACATCCGGGACCTGGTTCAGTTTGCCAAGCACGCGGCCCAGCACCTGCAGGTTGTAGATTTCGATGGTCATATCGATGGTGGCAAGCTGCTCGCGCGTATCGCTGCGGCTGGCCACGCCCAGCACGTTGACCTTTTCGTTCGCGAGAATGGTCGTAATATCACGCAGCAGGCCGCTACGGTCGTTTGCGGTGACGCGAACCACCAGCGAGTACCCCGCCGAGTAGCTCTCGCCCCAGACCGCTTCCACAATACGTTCCGGTGCATGCGACTGCAGCTCAGCAAGCTGGTCGCAGTCTGAACGGTGAATGGAAATCCCGCGTCCCTGAGTGATAAAGCCAACGATATCATCACCCGGGATTGGCTGGCAGCAGCGGGCAATGTGGTGCATCAGATTACCCACCCCTTCCACCACAACGCGGCCATTGTCTTTGCTGCGCTGTTGTGGCGCATAGGTTTTCTGCTGCAGCTGCTTCAGCGCCGCCGCATCCTGCTCCGCCGCGCTTGGCTTGTTGAACTGCGCCTGCAGGAAGTTCACCATCTGATTAAGACGGATATCACCGCCGCCAATCGCCGCCAGCAGCTCATCCAGCTCGTTGAAGTTGTAGCGCGGCAGCAGGAATTTCTCGGCCTCTTTCAGGCTTATGCCGATATGTTCCAGCTCGTCGTCGAGGATCTGGCGACCGGCAAGAATGTTCTTGTCACGATCCTGCTTACGGAACCAGGCGTGAATTTTTGAGCGCCCGCGGCTGGTGGTAACATAGCCCAGGTTCGGGTTAAGCCAGTCACGGCTCGGGTTAGGCTGCTTCTGCGTGATGATTTCAATCTGGTCGCCCATCTGCAGCTGATAGGTAAACGGTACGATACGCCCGCCGATTTTCGCCCCGATGCAGCGGTGCCCCACATCACTGTGGATGTGATAGGCAAAGTCCAGCGGCGTGGAGCCTGCTGGCAGGTCGACCACGTCACCTTTCGGCGTAAAGACGTAGACCCGGTCGTCAAAGACCTGGCTTCGCACTTCATCCAGCATTTCGCCGGAATCCGCCATCTCTTCCTGCCACGCAATCAGCTTACGCAGCCAGGCAATGCGGTCTTCATGACCAGAGCGCACGCCACCTGACGTCCCCTCTTTGTATTTCCAGTGCGCCGCGACGCCAAGCTCAGCGTCCTCGTGCATCTGTTTGGTACGAATTTGAATCTCGACCGTTTTGCCGCCAGGCCCCAGCACCACGGTATGAATAGACTGATAGCCGTTAGGTTTCGGGTTCGCGACATAGTCATCGAATTCATCCGGAAGATGGCGGAAGTGAGTATGTACTATCCCTAACGCGGCGTAGCAATCCTGCAGACGCTCCGCAACGATGCGCACGGCGCGCACGTCAAACAGCTCATCAAAGGCGAGATGTTTCTTCTGCATTTTGCGCCAGATGCTGTAGATGTGCTTGGGTCGACCATAGACTTCGGCCCGCACGTTCTCTTCTTTCATCGACTGGCGCAATCCGCTGACGAACTCCTCAATATAGTGCTCGCGGTCAATGCGGCGCTCGTGCAGGAGTTTTGCAATCCGCTTATATTCTGCCGGGTGCAGGTAACGGAAGCAGTAATCCTCCAGCTCCCATTTCAGTTGACCAATCCCTAAGCGGTTCGCCAGCGGTGCATAGATGTTCGTACACTCTTTCGCGGCCAGTACGCGCTCGTCTTCCGGCGCATCTTTTACTTCGCGCAGGTGGGCAACGCGTTCAGCGAGCTTGATGACCACGCAGCGGAAATCGTCCACCATGGCCAGCAGCATCCGGCGAACGTTATCAACTTGCTCCGAGGAGACGGAATCGGTATGTGCGGCTTTGAGCTGGCGGATTGCCGCCATATCCCGTACGCCGTGGATCAACGCCACGACGGATTGCCCGACGCTGTCGCGCAGCACGTCTTCAGTGACGACATCCGCATCGGCAAGAGGGAACAAAAGCGCGGCCTGCAGCGTTTCGATATCCATGTTCAGCATGGATAAGATTTCAACCATCTCCACGCCGCGCCACAATAACAGTTCGGCGTCAGGATGCCCCAGAGTGGTGCGCTGACAGTAGGCCCAGGTTTCGGTTAAGCGTTCACACGACTGCTGGCTGGAAATCCCCAGACTTGCTATCCATTTTTGTGGGTCAAACTCCCCAGCTTTATTAAGATGTGCACTTCTTACCGCAACCATTGTCCTCTCCTTTAGGGACCAGGGCCTGTCGAAGTCGACAAGCCAAACTAATTAGATGTGCTCAAACAACACCATCGATTCCAGATGCCCAGTGTGCGGGAACATGTCCAGCATTGCCAGACGCTGAATCTGGTAACCCGCACGGATTAATGCCTCACTGTCTCGGGCAAGCGTTGCCGGGTTACAGGAAACATAGACCACGCGCCTGGGCGCGAGTTTAATTATATGTTGCATTACACCCGGTGCACCTGCGCGCGCCGGGTCGAGAAGAATTTTGTCAAACCCCTGCGTCGCCCACGGCTGCTGCGTCACATCTTCCTCAAGATTTTGGTGAAAGAATGTCACATTTTGCAAGCCGTTCTGTCGTGCGTTCTCCTGCCCTTTAGCCACCAGCGCCTCAACGCCTTCGACACCCACAACGCTTGCCGCCTGCCGGGCCAAAGGCAGCGTGAAATTGCCCATTCCGCAAAACAGGTCAAGTACCCGATCGCTCTTCTGCACATCGAGCCACATCAGCGCTTTCTCAATCATTTGCTGATTGACGCCATCATTTACCTGAATGAAATCGCGCGGACTGAACGTTAAGCGTAGCCCGTTTGACGCATACCAGGGCGCTTCACCTGTCAGTTGCTCAAGTATCTCGCTTTGGGGGGCAAGGAAAAGCGCCAGCTCGTGGGAATGCGAAAAGCGTTCCAGTTTTTCGCGATCTTTTTTCGACAGCGGCGCGGTGTGGCGCAGCACCATCAGCGGGCCATTGTTGGCCATGACCAGTTCGACGTGCCCGAGGTGACGAACGCCGTCCAGTCCGCAGAGGCAGGCGTGCACGTCAGGAAGCAATGCCTCAAGATGGGGCACCAAAATGGGGCACTGCCTGATATCGACGATATCGCTGGAGCTGGCTTTGCGAAACCCCATCTCCAGCCGCTCAGTTTTTGGCTGATAGCTCAGGCTCAAACGCGCGCGACGACGATAGCCCCAGGGCTGGTCGGCGATGATCTCGTTGACGTCGTGCTTAAGCAGGCGGGCCAGGGCGCTGCTTTTACTTTTTTGCTGTAATTCTGTGCTGACATGCTGTTGCTGGCAGCCACCGCAGACGCCAAAATGCGGGCAGCGAGGCTTCACGCGGTCCGGGCTATCGTTATGACGCTGCTTAACCTGCCCGCGTGCAAACTGGCGTTTATCTTCCGTCAGCGTAATTTCTGCTCGTTCTGTTGGCAGTAAACCTGTTATAAACAGTGTCTTACCATTATGACGCGCAACCCCCTGGCCAAAGGGATCGAGGTCAGTGGCTTCAACAGTTATGATCTGACGCGTCGTCACGCGTCGCTTTGCAGAGTAGAATTGCGCCATCGCCGAGATTTTTCTCACATAAACATAATTATCCTAATTGTCCCATAACGGAACGCCATGACCAACTACAGCCTGCGCGCGCGCATGATGATTTTGATCCTCGCCCCCACCGTTCTCATCGGTTTGCTGCTGAGTATCTTTTTTGTGGTGCACCGCTATAACGATTTGCAGCGGCAACTGGAAGATGCCGGTGCCAGCATTATCGAACCGCTGGCCGTCTCCAGTGAGTATGGGATGAACCTGCAAAACCGCGAATCGATAGGTCAGTTAATCAGCGTGCTGCACCGCCGTCATTCGGATATCGTGCGTGCCATCTCCGTTTACGACGAGCATAACCGCCTCTTTGTCACCTCGAATTTTCATCTGGATCCAGCGGCCCTGAAAATTCCTGACGGTACGCCCTTCCCGCGCCACCTCACCGTGCTGCGACGCGGCGATATCATGATCCTGCGCACCCCGATTATTTCGGAAAGCTATTCACCCGATGAATCCGCCCAATCTGACGCCAAATCCAGCGACAATATGCTCGGATATGTGGCGCTGGAGCTGGATCTCAAGTCGGTGCGTCTGCAGCAGTACAAAGAAATTTTCATCTCCGGCGTTATGATGCTGTTCTGTATCGGGATTGCACTTATCTTCGGCTGGCGCCTGATGCGTGACGTGACGGGGCCCATTCGCAACATGGTTAACACCGTCGACCGCATTCGCCGGGGTCAGCTCGACAGCCGGGTGGAAGGGTTTATGCTGGGCGAGCTCGATATGCTCAAAAACGGCATTAACTCGATGGCGATGTCGCTGGCAGCGTATCACGAAGAGATGCAGCACAACGTCGACCAGGCGACCTCTGACCTGCGCGAAACCCTGGAGCAGATGGAGATTCAGAACGTTGAGCTGGATCTGGCGAAAAAACGCGCGCAGGAAGCCGCACGTATCAAATCCGAGTTCCTCGCGAATATGTCCCACGAGCTGCGTACGCCGCTCAATGGCGTGATTGGCTTTACCCGTCTGACGCTAAAAAGCGAGCTGAACCCAACCCAGCGCGATCATCTGCACACCATTGAGCGCTCGGCCAACAACCTGCTGGCGATCATCAACGACGTGCTGGACTTCTCCAAGCTGGAAGCCGGCAAGCTGATCCTGGAGAGCATCCCGTTCCCGCTGCGCAGCACGCTCGATGAAGTGGTGACGCTGCTCGCACACTCGTCGCACGATAAAGGCCTGGAGCTGACGCTCAACATTAAAAATGACGTGCCGGATAACGTCATTGGCGACCCGCTGCGCCTGCAGCAGGTGATTACAAACCTTGTCGGTAACGCCATCAAATTCACCGAAAGCGGCAACATTGATATTCTGGTGGAAAAGCGCTCCATCAGTAATAACAAGGTTCAGATTGAAGTTCAGATCCGCGATACCGGCATCGGTATTCCGGAGCGGGATCAGTCCCGTCTGTTCCAGGCGTTTCGTCAGGCCGATGCAAGTATTTCCAGACGTCATGGCGGCACGGGGCTGGGTCTGGTTATCACACAGAAACTGGTTAAGGAGATGGGGGGAGATATCTCTTTCCACAGCCAGCCAAACCGGGGCTCCACGTTCTGGTTCCATATCAATCTGGACCTTAACCCGAACGTGCTGACCGACGGTCCGGTAACCAATTGCCTGAAAGGAATGCGCCTTGCCTACGTTGAGCCGAACACCGCAGCGGCGCAGTGTACGCTTGATATCTTAAGCACCACGCCGCTGGAGGTGATCTACAGTCCTACCTTCTCAGCGCTTGCCGTGGAGCATTACGACATCCTGCTGTTGGGGGTCCCGGTCACCTTTACCGGCGAGCTCACTATGCAACAGGAACGGCTGGCGAAAGCCGCATCGATGACCGACTACCTGCTGCTGGCCCTGCCGTGTCATGCCCAGATCAATGCGGAAGAGTTAAAAAATGACGGGGCCGCCGCCTGCCTGCTTAAGCCACTTACCGCGACCCGCCTGCTGCCAGCACTGACGGAATACTGTCGTCTGAGCCAGCACGTCCTGCCGCTGATTGACGATGAACAAAAATTGCCGATGAGCGTTATGGCGGTGGATGATAATCCGGCCAACCTGAAGCTGATTGGCGTGTTGCTTGAAGATCAGGTTCAGCACGTAGAGCTGTGTACCAGCGGTGCGCAGGCGGTTGAGCATGCGAAACAGATGCAGTTCGATTTAATTCTGATGGATATTCAGATGCCCGGCATGGATGGCATTCGTGCCTGCGAGCTGATCCGTCAGCTCCCGCATCAGCAGCAAACGCCGGTGATTGCGGTCACCGCTCATGCGATGGCCGGCCAGAAAGAGAAGCTGCTGAGCGCCGGAATGAATGATTATCTGGCCAAACCTATTGACGAAGAGAAGCTGCATAGCCTGCTGTTACGCTATAAGCCGGGGCATATCGGCGGAACGTACACGGTATCGTCCGAACCGGTGGAAATCAGCGTCAATCAAAACGCCACCTTTGACTGGCAGCTTGCGCTGCGCCAGGCGGCGGGTAAGCCTGATTTGGCCCGCGATATGCTGCAAATGCTGGTCGCGTTTCTGCCGGAAATTCGTAATAAGGTCGAAGAGCAGCTGGTGGGTGAAAACCCGGAAGATCTGCTGGAAGCCATTCATAAGCTGCACGGTAGCTGCGGCTACAGCGGTGTGCCGCGGCTGAAGAATCTCTGCCAGCTGCTGGAGCAACAGCTTCGCGCGGGCACGCCGGAAACAGATCTTGAACCGGAATTTCTGGAGCTGCTGGATGAGATGGATAATGTGACGCGGGAAGCCATGAAGGTGTTAGGCAACTAGCGTTGCCCTCTCCCGCCGGGAGAGGGCAAACAGGATTGCCCGCCGTTCAGAGCCTGAACGCCTGCCCCACTTTCAGCACTGCAGCGATATTGCGTGCGGCCATCCGCACATTGTCGCTGGCATTTTCCAGCGCGTCCTCCAGCGAACAGATGGTATAAATCACGCTGAATACCGCGTCGATGCCGTGATTATGTACCACCCCGACATCCGCCGTCAGGCTACCCGCAATACCGATGACCGGTTTATTAAAGCGTTTAGCCACCTTCGCGACGCCCACCGGCACTTTCCCGTGGATCGTCTGGCTGTCAATGCGCCCTTCTCCCGTAATCACCAGATCGGCGTTAGCCACCTGCTCTGCCAGATGCAGCGCATCGGTGACAATCTCAATCCCCTGACGAAGCTGCGCACCGCAGAAAGCGTAGAGTGCCGCCCCCATTCCACCCGCCGCACCGCCGCCGGCAAGGTTGATGACGTCGATATCCAGATCCCGGGCAATGACCTGCGCGTAATGCGCCAGGGCGTTATCCAGGGTCACAATCATCTCCGGCGTGGCGCCTTTTTGCGGGCCAAAGACCGCGGATGCCCCTTCGTCTCCGGTGAGCGGATTAGTGACGTCACAGGCGACTTCAATCCGGCACTCCGCCAGACGCTTATCCAGCCCGCTCAGGTCGATACGGGCCAGTTTTGCCAGCTCGCCGCCCCCCTGTCCAAGGGGCTGCTCGTTGGTATCCAGCAGCTTTACCCCCAGCGCCTGCACCATGCCGGCACCGCCGTCATTGGTGGCGCTGCCGCCAATGCCAATAATAATATGCTTAACGCCCGCATCCAGCGCGTGCCGGATAAGCTCGCCGGTCCCCCAGGAGGTGGTAAGAAGGGGATTGCGTTGCGAAGGCGCGACCAGCTCCAGACCGCTTGCCGCCGCCATTTCAATAAACGCGCACTGTTCATCACCGGAGATGCCATAGAAACCGTCCACAGGCTCACCCAGCGGGCCTGAGACAGAGGCATGGACAATGCGCCCCTGCGTCGCCGCCACCATAGCTTCTACGGTACCTTCTCCACCATCGGCGACCGGCAATTTCACAAAGTCAGCCGCGGGGAAAATCTCGCGAAAGCCCTGCTCAATCGCGGTGGCTACCTCAAGGGCACTCAGGCTTTCCTTATACGAATCCGGTGCGATAACAATCTTCATAAGCCATCCTTACGCATAGTCATTACGTTAAGCATACCCACGTAAACGACCGCTCATGGGAGCGGTCCCAATGCGTTTATCGTACCATGCACGGGCGTTTATTGTCGAATTTCCAGTCAGGTATCAAATATTGCATGGCCATCGCATCATCGCGTGCCCCCAGGCCATGTTTTTGATACAGCTCGTGGGCTTTCATCACCTGATCCATATCCAGCTCAATGCCCAGACCCGGCGTGGTTGGCACCTGCACCATGCCTCCTTTGATCTCAAACGGCTCTCTGGTCAGACGCTGATTTCCTTCCTGCCAGATCCAGTGGGTATCGATAGCGGTGATCGTGCCCGGTGCAGCAGCGGCCACGTGGGTGAACATCGCCAGCGAGACATCAAAGTGGTTATTGGAGTGCGAGCCCCAGGTCAGGCCAAATTCATGACACATCTGTGCCACACGCACCGACCCCTGCATCGTCCAGAAGTGGGGGTCTGCCAGCGGAATATCGACAGACTGTAACGACAGGGTGTGCCCCATCTGACGCCAGTCGGTGGCAATCATATTGGTCGCAGTGGGTAAACCGGTGGCGCGACGGAATTCCGCCATCACTTCACGGCCCGAGAAGCCCTGCTCAGCCCCGCACGGATCTTCCGCGTACGCCAGCACGCCTTTCAGTTGTTTACCAATGCGGATAGCTTCATCCAGAGACCAGGCACCGTTCGGGTCGAGCGTGACGCGCGCCTGCGGGAAACGTTTTGCCAGCGCGGTAATGGCTTCCGCCTCCTGTTCACCCGCAAGCACGCCGCCCTTCAGTTTGAAATCGTTGAAGCCATATTTTTCGTACGCGGCTTCCGCCAGGCGCACCACCGCATCCGGGGTCATCGCGTCTTCGTGGCGGAGTCGGTACCAGTCACATTTTTCATCCGCCTGGTTCTGGTACGGCAGCGGCGTCAGCGTGCGGTCGCCAACGAAGAATAGATAGCCCAGCATTTCCACTTCACTGCGCTGCTGGCCTTCGCCCAGCAGCGACGCAACGTTAACGCCCAGGTGTTGGCCCAGCAGATCCAGCATCGCGGCTTCGATACCGGTGACCACGTGAATGGTGGTTCGCAGGTCGAAGGTTTGCAGACCACGACCACCGGCATCACGGTCAGCGAAGGTGCTTCGCACGGTATTGAGGATATTTTTATATTCGCCCAGCGTTTTTCCCACCACCAGCGGAGCGGCCTCTTCCAGCGTTTTGCGGATCTTCTCACCACCGGGGATTTCACCCACGCCGGTATGCCCGGAGTTATCGTTGATAATGACAATATTGCGGGTGAAAAACGGCGCATGCGCTCCGCTCAGGTTCATCAACATGCTGTCATGGCCGGCGACCGGAATGATCTGCATGGCAGTGACTACAGGGGTAGTAAAAGTACTCATCGTTCAATCCTTTTATCAGTGACGTCCAAAAACAGGGCGCTTACGATCAAATGTCCAGCCGGGGATCAGGTACTGCATCGGCCCCGCGTCGTTACGCGCGCCGCCTGGCAGTTTTTTATACGCCTCATGCGCGTGATGAACCTGATCCCAGTCAAGCTCAACGCCCAGCCCCGGTGCATCTGGTACGGCAATCTTGCCATTTTTGATTACCAGCGGTTCTTTTGTCAGGCGGGCTTCTCCCTCCTGCCAAATCCAGTGGGTATCAATGGCGGTCGGGTTGCCCGGAGCCGCCGCGCCAACGTGCGTAAACATCGCCAGCGAAATGTCGAAATGGTTGTTGGAGTGACAACCCCAGGTCAGTCCCCATTCGTCGCAGAGCTGTGCGACGCGAACGGCACCTGAGAGTGTCCAGAAATGCGGGTCCGCCAGCGGAATATCGACCGCGTTCAGCATCACCGCATGGCCCATTTCACGCCAGTTGGTGGCGATCATATTGGTGGCCACCGGTAAACCGGTGGCACGCCGGAATTCCGCCATCACTTCACGACCGGAGAAGCCCTGCTCGGCCCCGCACGGGTCCTCCGCGTAGGTCAACACGTCGTCCAGCCCTTTGCATAAGGCAATGGCCTCATCCAGCAGCCATGCACCGTTCGGATCCACCGTGATGCGCGCATCCGGGAAGCGTTTTTTGAGCGCGCGGGCAGTTTCAATCTCCTGCTCGCCGGGCAATACGCCGCCTTTCAGCTTGAAATCTTTAAATCCGTAGCGATCCTGCGCGGCTTCCGCCAGCCGAACCACCGCCTCACCGGAAAGTGCCTCCTGGTGACGCAGGTGATACCACTCATGGTCGCCAGGGGAATGCGCCAGATAAGGCAGGTCGGTTTTGTTGCGATCGCCAACATAAAACAGATAACCGAGCACCGTCACCGCGTCGCGCTGTTTTCCTGGCCCCAGCAGTTCGCAGACCGGGACCTTCAGCGCCTTACCCAGTAAATCAAGCAGCGCAGCCTCCAGCGCGGCGACAGCGTTGACGCGCAGTTCGAACGTCCAGGCGCCTTTGCCGAACGTGTCAAAGTCTGCCGACTGATTGCCCTTGTGCACCCGCTGCACCACGTTATTGAGGCGAGCTACCTCCTTCCCGACGACCAGCGGAATGGCGTCTACCAGCGTCTGGTGGATAACCTCGCCACCCGGCGCTTCCCCAACGCCGGTGTGGCCCGCGGAATCCGTCAGCACCACGATATTACGGGTAAACCAGGCGTTATGTGCGCCACCGATGTTGAGCAGCATACTGTCCTGTCCGGCCACCGGTATGACCTTCATGTCGGTAATCACCGGGCTTGATTGAGTCGTCATCAGCCGCGCTCCACTACAGGTTTAAGTTCCACGCGCTTGATATCACCCACCAGAACCAGGTAGCTCAGGACCGCCACCAGCGCGTGTACGCCAACGTAAATCAGCGCGCCGTTGAAGGAGCCGGTGGTTCCCACGATGTAGCCGATGGCAATGGGGGTCACAATCCCGGAGATGTTGCCAAACATGTTGAACAGTCCACCGCTCAGGCCGCTGATCTCTTTCGGTGCGGTATCCGCCATGACCGCCCAGCCGAGGGCACCGATCCCTTTACCGAAGAAGGCCATCGCCATAAAGCCAATAATCATCCACTCAGCGCTGACGTAGTTACAGAACACCATGGTCATGGAGAGCAGCATGCCGAGCACAATCGGCGTTTTACGCGCGATATTCAAAGAGCCTGTACGACGCATCAGCCAGTCGGAAATCACGCCCCCCAGCACGCCTCCTACAAAACCGCAGATAGCCGGGACTGACGCCACAAAGCCCGCTTTCAGGATCGACATCCCGCGCGCCTGCACCAGGTAAACCGGGAACCAGGTGATGAAGAAGTAGGTTAAGGCGTTAATGCAATACTGGCCCAGATAGATGCCGATCATCATGCGCGAGCCGACGAGCTGTTTGATCTGCGCCCATTTCTGACTGAACGGCACTTTTGCTTTTGCCGATTTCAGATCCATGTTGATCAGCGCCCCGCCTTCAGCAATGTACTCCAGCTCTTTTTTATTCACGCCGGGATGCTGGTTCGGTTCGTGGATCACTTTCAGCCAGACGAAGCTAATGATGATCCCAAGACCACCCATAAAGAAGAAGACATGTGACCAGCCCACTTCATGCGTCAGCCAGCCCATAATGGGGGCAAAGATCACCGTCGCAAAGTATTGCGCAGAGTTAAAAATTGCTACCGCCGTTCCCCTCTCCTGCGCCGGGAACCACGCCGCCACAATACGGCTGTTACCGGGGAAGGAAGGTGCTTCGGCTAAGCCCACCAGGAAGCGCAGGGTGAAGAGCGCAACAATGATGCCAAATCCGTTGAACACATCGACGAAGCCCTGCAACAGGGTAAATGCCGACCAGATGAAGATGGACCAGAAATAGACGCGTTTGGAGCCAAAACGATCAAGCAGCCAGCCGCCAGGAATTTGGCCGATAACGTAGGCCCATGAAAATGCGGAGAAAACGTAGCCCATGCCAACCGGATCAAGACCGATGTCTTTTGCCATTTCAGAACCGGCAATCGACAGCGTGGCACGGTCACCATAGTTAAAGGATGTGACGATAAACAGCATCACCACTATCCAGTAGCGCGCATTTGTGCGCTTCTCAGCGCTGCTCGCCGCGTGGCTTAATGTACTCATTGTTGCACTCCTGAATCCAGGCTCTCGCCAGTTCATTCTGTACAGCACCGGTAGGGTAACCAGAATGAGGGTTAGTATTTGGCAGTTTTGGTACGGCTTGATGCCGTTTTATAGTGCGCACTGCCTTTTTGATGACTGACCGGAAAAGTATAGGGAGAAGTGCCTCTGTCCCTCACCGTGCATGAACACAACATTGAGGGGTCAATGAGAAGTTGTTTGGGGCATAAGCCCAAAGCAGTGGAAGGTAGTTCACGGAATTCGCCGGAAGGCGGGAGAAAAGCAAAACGGTAACCGACGTTACCGTTTTGTGTTTGCGCTCGCGCCACGTGGGCGCGGGGGCCCGGGTATGCGAAGGGCTGCCCGGCCAGAGGGTTATTTAAGCAGCGTTGCCCAGTGTTCAACCCACGGGTTCGATTCACTCTCTGGCTCAGGGTGTTCACCGGCATCAATCAGCAGCATCTCACCGACGCGTTGCGCGCTCTGTTCCTGCAAAAGCGCATCGAACTGCTTACCACCGCCGCAGAAATTGGCGTAAGAACTGTCGCCCAGAGCAATGATGCCGTAGTGAACATCCGGCTGATAGCCAAGCTGATCCTTGATTGCCTGGAAAAGCGGCACGATGCTGTCCGGCAGATCGCCCTGCCCGGTAGTGGAGGTAACCACCAGAATGTATTTATCTTTGTACTTTTCCCAGTCTGCCAGTTCCGGGTCTTCATAGACCGTGGCTTTATGGCCCTGACCTGCGAGTATCGCCTCAGCCTCTTCTGCTACCAGCAGCGAGTTGCCGTACATTGTGCCGACAAAAATGCCCACTTCAGCCATGATGTATTTCCTTGATTATTGCGCGTGCTGTTCATCCTGAACGTTGCCCGATACAAACTCAACCCTTTCATTTTCGGGGAGTTGCCCCAGCCAGCCAAACTGTGACAGCGCCTGCATCCAGACGTTGTCCAGCCCCGCATGGAGAGTCAGCGGTTCGCCGGTAAACGGGTGCGTCAGGCTCAGTTCACTGGCATGCAGCATCAGGCGGTCGCAGCCAAAATGTTCGGCAGCACTGCGGTTCTGGCGCAAATCGCCGTGCTTGCTGTCACCGATAATCGGATGACGCAGGTGTTTCAGGTGACGGCGGAGCTGGTGTTTGCGCCCGGTTTTGGGCAACAGCTCAACCAGACTGTAGCGGGTGGTCGGAAACTTGCTGGTTGCCACCGGCATTTCCGTGGTCGCCATGCCGCGGTAATCCGTCACGGCAGGCTGCGGGCCTTTGTCATCGCGGGCAAATTTATCGGCAATCTTGTCCAGCTCTTCCACCAGCGGATAATCGAGCGTGGCGCTCTCCGTCAGCCAGCCACGAACGATCGCGTGGTAGCGTTTCTGGATCTGGTGCTGTTCAAACTGCTGCGACAGCAGGCGGCCCGCTTCGCTGGAAAGCCCCATCAGCAACACACCGGAGGTTGGCCTGTCGAGACGATGAGCCGTAAAGACGTGCTGACCAATCTGGTCGCGCACGGTTTGCATCACCACCACTTTTTCATCGCGGTCCAGCCAGCTTCGGTGCACCAGCCAGCCAGACGGTTTGTTTACCGCGACCAGCCACTCATCCTGATAGAGGATCTCAAGCGTCATGCATCTTCACCGGCAAACACAGCATCCAGCTTTTCCAGCTCAATCAGCATGACATCGCGCGCAGGGTGGGTCGCGTCCAGCGCCATTTCATAATAAGGCGCAACAGCGAACGCCTGCGGCAGCGGGTGGCCGCCGTCGAGCAGCGCGTGCATGCGCGGAATTAATACCCACTGGAGCCATTCGAACGGTGCCAGCGTATCCAGACAGAACGGCTGAGTGCTTGCGAAGGCTTCTGGCTGCGGCGCGGTCTCCTGCCACAGCTGATGTTGGCGCAATAATGCCTCGATGGCGTGCAACCGGGCACGAACGCTATCGTGTTGCGTCATAGTAACCTCAACTGAAAAAGTGAACGGCGCGAAGCATAGCATTGCAGGAGGCAGAAATAAAAAAAGGGAGCACTGTAAAAACAGTGCTCCCGGTTCGTTCCGCAGCAATCCAGCTACAATTCGTGCTCCCTGCTCATCCGTGACAACTTTTCCTGAAGCCCGAAGGCCTGGTCATCCTTCACCTTATGCATCCTGCTCACATCGTCCTGATGTGTTTGTTTCATCCTGAAACGTCCTGGCCATCCTGACCCACCGACCATCCTGACCGGCTCTCATTCTCCCTTCCTGGAGGTGTCCCTTACGCATCCTGCGCGATCCTTTTGCTTCATCCTGAAGCCTTCCTGCAGCGTCATCCTGACGTGTTCCTGGTGAGAAACGCCATCATCCTGATGTTCGTTTCTCGTGTCGGCATCCTGTCGACACAACTAGAATCCGCTATTCTGCTTCGTCTTACAACCCATGCTGGCAGCGCTGTAAGCCGTCCCGTGCCCCCCTGGACGCGGCGACACCTCATTAACATATTGAAAAATAGAGTAATGTTAATCTTAATTAAATAAGGCAATACTGAATGATCCAGCGATCTCTCACAACTCTGTAAGAGATCTCTCACACGTGCGATAGCATCGTGGATTACAGAAGTGGCTCAAGTCGGGTGAGGAATTCCGCAAGTGAGGGGGCGAGAGTCTCGCGATTGCGGGTACCGATGGTCTCTTTAACCACTTCACCAGACAGGTTGCAGACTGAGATAACGTCCAGTTCACTGTCCAGCGTGGCAATAAAGAGCGTCGGAGAAAGCTTAAGGCGTTTTTGCGTGACCAGATGACCAATCAGGTTTTCCTGAACACGCTGCAGATCGTCTTCACTCCAGGTCTGCAACAGCGTCAGCGTGATATCAGCAAATCGCGCAGGCATATCCCCTGCAAATTGCGTGGTATAAAACGCGTGAACCGCTGGTTGTACCACAATGTCCATTGCCCGTTCAACCGCATTTACATTTTGCTCACCCGTCGGGGATTGCGGTTGCCAGATAACGTAATCATCCGGAGAAGAGATAATACATGGCGAAGGTACACCATATAAGTCAGTGCTTTGCGGCCAAGTGCCGTGCGTTTCATGCCATGCATCGCAATAGCGGGTCGTGAAGGCAGTGAGGGCATTTGCAGTTTCGATGTCCACCGATTTCTCTCTTCTTGTAAGACAGGATAAACTCAGCCCATAAGTGTACCTGTAAAGTGGCTATGAAACATGTCTTACGAAAATCATCAGGCGTTAACGGGCTTAACGCTGGGTAAATCGACCGATTACCGCGACACCTACGATGCAAGCCTGCTGCAGGGCGTACCGCGCAGTCTGAATCGCGATCCTCTGGGCCTGCGCGCTGACGCGCTGCCGTTTGTTGGCGGTGATATCTGGACGCTCTACGAGCTTTCCTGGCTCAACGCCCGCGGTCTGCCGCAGGTTGCCGTGGGCCATGTTGAACTGGATTATGCCAGCCAGAACCTGGTGGAATCCAAGAGCTTTAAGCTCTATCTCAACAGCTTTAACCAGACCAAATTCGACAGTCAGGAAGAAGTTCAGCATACCCTGGAGCGGGATTTAAGCGCCTGCGCACAGGGCAAGGTGAGCGTGTCACTCTATCGTCTGAATGAGCTGGAAGGGCAGCCGGTTGCCCACTTCAACGGCACCTGCATCGACGATCAGGATATCGCAGTGGATAATTACGAATTCAGTACCGATTACCTCGAAAATGCGGCGAGCGGAAAGATCGTTGAAGAGACGCTGGTAAGTCATTTACTGAAATCCAACTGCCTGATCACCCATCAGCCGGACTGGGGCTCCGTGCAGATCCAGTATCGCGGTCCGAAGATTGACCGGGAAAAACTGCTGCGCTACCTGGTGTCGTTCCGCCATCACAACGAATTCCACGAGCAGTGCGTGGAGCGCATCTTTAATGATATTCAGCGTTTCTGTCATCCCGAAACGTTAAGCGTTTATGCGCGCTACACCCGCCGCGGTGGTCTGGATATCAATCCATGGCGCACCAACACAGACTTTGTGCCTGCCACCGGCCGTCTTGTACGCCAGTAACCTAAATATTTTCGCAATATGCGCGGTCTATTCCGCGCTTTAGGTTGTGAAACGTCGTAAGCCAGGGCTATTGTAATCAACAGGGAAAGACGATAATCGTCCCGTAAGGAGCTCACTTGATTACACATATTAGCCCTCTTGGCTCAATGGATATGTTGTCGCAGCTGGAAGTGGACATGCTTAAACGCACGGCCAGCAGCGATCTTTATCAATTGTTTCGTAACTGTTCACTTGCCGTACTGAACTCCGGAAGCCTGACCGACAACAGTAAAGAGCTGCTGTCCCGCTTCGAAAGCTTTGATATCAACGTGCTGCGCCGCGAGCGTGGCGTGAAACTTGAAGTGATCAACCCGCCGGAAGAGGCCTTTGTGGACGGGCGCATCATTCGCTCCCTTCAGGCCAACCTGTTTGCCGTGCTGCGTGACATCCTGTTTGTTAACGGGCAGATCCACAACGCAGGCCGCTTCCAGCATCTCGACCTGGAAAGCTCGGTACATATCACCAATCTGGTGTTCTCCATTTTACGTAACGCCCGCGCCCTGCACGTGGGCGAAGCCCCTAATATGGTCGTCTGCTGGGGTGGTCACTCGATTAACGAAACCGAATATCTCTATGCCCGTCGGGTAGGAAACCAGCTCGGCCTGCGTGAGCTGAATATCTGTACCGGCTGTGGTCCCGGGGCGATGGAAGCGCCAATGAAAGGCGCGGCAGTGGGACACGCTCAGCAGCGTTACAAAGAAGGGCGCTTTATCGGCATGACCGAGCCGTCGATCATCGCCGCTGAGCCACCTAACCCGCTGGTTAACGAACTGATTATTATGCCGGATATCGAGAAACGCCTTGAGGCGTTTGTCCGTATCGCCCACGGGATAATCATCTTCCCGGGTGGCGTGGGAACCGCAGAAGAACTGCTCTACCTGCTGGGTATTCTGATGAACCCGGCTAACAAAGATCAGGTTCTGCCGTTGATCCTGACCGGGCCGAAAGAGAGCGCTGACTACTTCCGCGTACTGGACGAGTTTATCGTGCATACGCTGGGGGAAACCGCGCGTCGTCACTATCGCATCATCATTGACGATGCGGCAGAAGTGGCGCGTCAGATGAAAAAAGCGATGCCGCTGGTTAAAGAGAACCGTCGCGACACCGGAGATGCCTACAGCTTTAACTGGTCAATCCGCATCGCGCCGGACCTGCAGATCCCGTTCGAACCCTCGCACGAAAACATGGCCAACCTGAAACTGTACCCGGACCAGCCGGTAGAAGTCCTTGCTGCCGACCTGCGACGCGCCTTCTCCGGCATCGTGGCGGGTAACGTGAAAGAGATGGGTATCCGTGCTATCGAGAAGTATGGTCCGTATAAGATCCATGGCGATCGCGAAATGATGCGCCGCATGGATGACATGCTGCAGGGCTTTGTTGCCCAGCACCGCATGAAGCTACCCGGGTCGGCGTACATTCCTTGCTACGAAATCTGCACGTAACATTTTCACTCTCCTGATAAAAGCCGGGCCACGATGCTGTGGGGCCCGGCTTTTTTATTACCGAAACAACTCATAGATATTGCTTATACCTTTTACAAACTCCGACGCCACGCAAACGATTACCTCGTTTTTACAACCGTAAATTATCAGCCTTAAACTAAATTACCTGCCAGAAAATCCTAAAAACCCATTTCTTTACAGCGTAAGACACCTATCTTCGCGGGTTCTCTTTTAGCTCACATGTTGTTGATGGTAGCCTTCGCGCCCGTAAATCCTATTCGATGTTTTTTTAATAGATAAATGGTCTAAAGATGCCCACATCAAAAGTGGATTATTGCAATTGGGATCGGGATCACTGATAGATTCATAACGAGAATGTATCTTTCCGCCCGCCAATAGTTACGGGCGAAAATTATTAAAAAACCGTCACTGAACGAATTTCATATTACCGTCAGGCACTTTTTCATCGGATTTGACTACAAACCTGACAATTTGCTTCCTCCAGGAGATACAGATGGAAACCACTCAAACCAGCACCGTTGCTTCGATTGAATCCCGAAGTGGTTGGCGCAAATCAGATACCATGTGGATGCTTGGCCTTTACGGCACAGCTATCGGCGCTGGTGTATTGTTCCTTCCTATTAACGCAGGCGTCGGCGGTCTGATTCCGCTGATCATCATGGCTATCATTGCCTTCCCGATGACCTACTTTGCGCACCGCGGCCTGACCCGCTTCGTGCTGTCCGGTAAAAATCCTGGCGAAGACATTACTGAAGTCGTTGAAGAACATTTCGGCGTGGGCGCAGGTAAACTGATTACCCTGCTCTACTTCTTCGCGATTTACCCTATTTTGCTGGTTTACAGCGTTGCAATCACTAACACCGTTGAAAGCTTCATGCTGCACCAGCTGCACATGACGCCACCACCGCGTGCCATTCTGTCTCTGATCCTGATTGTGGGCATGATGACCATTGTCCGTTTCGGTGAGCAGATGATCGTGAAAGCGATGAGCATCCTGGTGTTCCCGTTTGTGGCTGCACTGATGGTACTGGCGCTGTATCTGATTCCACAGTGGCACGGTGCCGCGCTGGAAACGCTCTCCCTGAGCAGCGCATCTGCAACCGGTAACGGCCTGCTGATGACCCTGTGGCTGGCGATCCCAGTGATGGTATTCTCCTTTAACCACTCACCGATCATCTCCTCCTTCGCAGTGGCGAAGCGTGAAGAGTACGGCGACGGCGCAGAGAAGAAGTGCTCCAGCATCCTGGCGCGTGCGCACATCATGATGGTGCTGACCGTTATGTTCTTCGTTTTCAGCTGTGTACTGAGCCTCTCCCCGGCGGATCTGGCGGCAGCGAAAGAGCAGAACATCACTATTCTGTCTTACCTGGCGAACCACTTTAACGCACCGGTCATCGCGTGGATGGCACCTATCATCGCGATCATCGCCATTACCAAATCCTTCCTCGGCCACTACCTGGGCGCACGTGAAGGCTTCAACGGTATGGTGATTAAATCTCTGCGCGGTAAAGGCAAGAGCATTGAAGTCAACAAACTGAACAAGATGACCGCGCTGTTCATGCTGGTCACCACCTGGGCAGTTGCCACGCTGAACCCAAGCATCCTGGGCATGATTGAAACCCTGGGCGGCCCGGTTATCGCGATGATTCTGTTCCTGATGCCGATGTACGCGATTCAGAAAGTACCTGCCATGCGCAAGTACAGCGGTCAGATTAGCAATATCTTCGTGGTTATCATGGGGCTTATCGCTATCTCCGCAATCTTCTACTCCCTGTACACCATGTTCTGATTATCACCCGCGCCGTCTCAGGACGGCGCACTCCTCCCCCTCTGACTGAAAGCAATGGACGCATCATGATTAGCGTATTCGATATTTTCAAAATCGGTATTGGTCCTTCCAGCTCTCACACCGTCGGACCAATGAAAGCCGGTAAGCAGTTCACGGATGACTTGATTGCGCGCGGCATTTTGCACGACGTAACCCGCGTGGTTGTCGATGTGTACGGCTCTCTCTCCCTGACAGGTAAGGGCCACCATACCGATATCGCCATTATCATGGGCCTGGCAGGAAACCTGCCGGATACCGTTGATATTGATGCGATCCCTGGTTTCATCCAGGACGTCAATACCCACGGTCGCCTGCTGCTGGCAAATGGCGAACATGAAGTGGAATTCCCGGTTGATCATTGCATGAATTTCCATGCTGACAACCTGTCACTGCACGAAAACGGAATGCGTATTACCGCACTGGCAGGCGACAAAGCGGTATACAGCCAGACTTACTACTCTATCGGCGGCGGGTTTATCGTCGACGAAGACCACTTTGGTGAAACCAGCACATCCTACGTTGACGTGCCTTATCCGTACAAAACTGCGGCGGATCTTCAGCGTCACTGCCAGGAAACGGGGCTTTCCCTTTCCGGCCTGATGATGAAAAACGAGCTGGCCTTGCACAGCAAAGCGGAACTGGAGCAGCACTTCACCAGCGTCTGGGAAGTCATGCGCGGCGGTATCGAACGCGGGATCACTACCGAAGGCGTTCTGCCCGGTAAGCTTCGCGTACCACGCCGTGCGGCAGCGCTGCGTCGTATGCTCGTGAGCACCGACAAAACGACCACGGACCCTATGGCGGTCGTTGACTGGATCAATATGTTCGCGCTGGCGGTAAACGAAGAGAACGCTGCGGGTGGCCGCGTGGTGACAGCACCGACTAACGGCGCCTGCGGTATCGTTCCGGCGGTACTGGCGTACTACGACAAGTTTATCCGCGAAGTGAACGCCAACTCGCTGGCACGCTACCTGCTGGTCGCCAGTGCGATTGGTTCACTTTACAAGATGAACGCCTCCATTTCCGGTGCAGAAGTAGGCTGTCAGGGTGAAGTTGGCGTCGCCTGCTCCATGGCTGCGGCGGGTCTGGCAGAACTGCTGGGCGCAAGCCCGACACAGGTCTGTATTGCGGCTGAAATCGGCATGGAACATAACCTGGGCTTGACCTGCGACCCGGTTGCCGGACAGGTACAGGTGCCTTGCATCGAGCGTAACGCCATCGCCTCCGTGAAGGCGGTCAACGCCGCACGTATGGCGCTGCGTCGTACCAGTGAACCGCGCGTTTGCCTCGATAAAGTTATCGAAACCATGTACGAAACAGGTAAAGATATGAACGCCAAATACCGCGAAACATCTCGCGGCGGCCTGGCGATGAAGATCGTGACCTGCGATTAAGCCTTTCAGGAAGCCTCGTTTTGCGAGGCTTCTTCCTGTTTTCCCCGCCGCACATAGTTTCCCACCGCTGACAATGTTACCCTTCCCCCATTAAACAGAAGGGAGATTATCTGTGGCTGTTCATTTGCTTATCGTCGATGCGCTCAACCTCATTCGCCGGATCCATGCGGTGCAAGGTACGCCCTGTAAGGACACGTGTCTGCACGCGCTGGAGCAACTTATCCGCCATAGCGAACCGACCCATGTGGTTGCCGTTTTTGATGACGAAGCGCGTAACAGCGGCTGGCGACACCAGCGCCTTCCCGACTACAAGGCCGGGCGCGCACCGATGCCTGACGATTTGCATGCCGAAATGCCGGCCATTCGCGCCGCCTTTGAACAGCGCGGCGTTCCCTGCTGGGGAGCCCATGGCAATGAAGCCGATGATCTGGCCGCCACGTTAGCCGTCAAGGTCGCGAACGCCGGGCATCAGGCCACCATCGTCTCAACCGATAAAGGCTACTGCCAGCTGCTTTCGCCCACCGTCCGCATCCGCGATTACTTCCAGAAGCGCTGGCTTGATGCCCCCTTTATCGCCAGTGAGTTTGGCGTCTCGCCGGAACAACTTCCTGACTACTGGGGGCTGGCCGGAATAAGCAGCTCGAAGGTTCCGGGAGTGGCAGGCATCGGGCCGAAGAGTGCCGCCCAGCTGCTGACGGATTTTCAGAGTCTGGAAGGGATTTACGCCAGGCTGGACGAGGTCCCGGAAAAATGGCGTAAGAAGCTGGAGGCGCATAAAGAGATGGCCTTTATCTGCCGGGATGTGGCGACGTTACAGACGGATTTACAGCTGGACGGGAACTTGCAGCAGTTGCGCTTAGAACGTTAAATCGTTTTCAGATGAATCGCCCGGCAAGCAAAACGCCACCGGGCAATGTAACGCGTATTATCGCTCGTCGCGACGTCCACCGACAGCAGCCCACCAGCGACGAATGTGCACCGTCACTTCTTCGCGGTCGTGATACAGCTGGCGCGCCTGAATCTCCACGTTAATGCCGTGCTCATCCATTTGCGCCTGGATATAGGCCAGGTTTTGCGAGACTTCCTCATAGCGCTTTTTCATCGGCAGCTTGAGGTTAAAGATAGTCTCACGGCACCAGCCGTTCACCAGCCAGGAGGCCATCAGCGCGGCCACTTTTGCCGGCTTCTCAACCATATCGCATACCATCCAGGAGATGTTGTTGCGGGTGGGACGATAGCGGAAACCATCTTCACGCAGCCAGGTGACCTGTCCGGTATCCATCAGGCTCTGGGCCATCGGGCCGTTATCAACCGAAGAGACCCACATGTTGCGTTTCACCAGTTGATAGGTCCAGCCGCCCGGACACGCGCCGAGATCGACCGCGTACATGCCGTTCGCCAGACGCTCATCCCACTCATCCGCCGGGATAAACACGTGGAACGCCTCTTCCAGCTTCAGGGTCGAACGGCTTGGCGCATCTGAAGGGAATTTCAGCCGCGGAATGCCCATGAAGAAGGGAGAGTTGTTGTTGGTGTAGGAGTAACCCGTATAGCAGCAGCCGGGGGCGATAAAGAATATATGCACCACCGGACGTTTTGGCGTTTCGTAGTTTGTCAGCACGCCTGCGTCACGCAGTGCAGCGCGCAGCGGTACGGTGAACTTACGGCAGAACTTCATCAGCTCTTTGCTTTCGTTGGTGTCCGCGACTTCAACACGCAGCTCGCCACCCTTTTCCACGACGCCCTGCAGCATACCCACAACCGGCGTGATGCGGTCTTCCGGCGGAAGATCTTTTAACAGTTCACCGGCGACAAACATCTGGCGAGCGAAGATCAGTGAGCTGAACGGCAGCTCACGCGCGAGTTTATCCGCATCCTCAGGCTGATAGCACTCGAATACGACGTAGCCGGCATTATCTTTAACGCGTGCAAAGCCAAAGACTTCGCGCTTCGCCGCTTTATCAGTAATTTCCGCGGCGCACTCTTTCTCAAACCCCGGGCGACAATATAAAACAACCTTATTCATGAACAACGCCCTTGCGTTTCAGACGGATGGCTCCGATAAACATTAATACCCAACCTGCCAGGAAGCTGACGCCGCCAACAGGTGTAACAAACGCCCACAGGCGTAAATGCGAAAGCGCCAGGCAGTACAGACTACCGCTGAACAACACGGTGCCTAACGCCAGGAATACGCTGCTCCAGTAAAACCAGATGCTGATGCGGCGCTGCATTGCCACCGCCAGCCCAAAAATCGCCAGCGTGTGGAATGCCTGGTATTCAAGGCCGGTCTGGATCCAGCCCATTTCTACCGCCCCCAACGACTTGCTTAATACATGTGCGCCAAAGGCGCCCAGTGCAACAAAAATAAAGCCACTCACCGCGGCAAAAATCAGCATGAATCGGCTGGTCATGTTTAAATCCTAAAGTGATGCGTGCCCGGCACACAAAAGTTACTGTTCATACCTGAAGCGGAATTTTTCTTGCTCACTCGCCGCTTTCGCCAGAATCCACTGTCGGAAAGCGGCTATTTTACCCAGTTCTGCCTGACTGTCATGACAAACCAGATAAAACGCGTTCTTGCTGACCAGCACATCATTAAATGGACAAACCAGACGGCCTGCCTCAATTTCGGACTGCGCCATGACGTTATTCGCCAACGCCACGCCTTGCCCGTGAATGGCAGCCTGTAACACCATTGCGCTGTGGCTAAAAATGGGGCCCTGCTGCACGTTTATATGACTAAGACCTAATTGACGGGTATAAGTTTGCCAGTCACGGCGAGAAGCATCATGTAAAAGCGTATGTCGCGCCAGGTCAGCGGGGGTCTTCAGCGCCTTTTCGCCCGTTAAGAGCAGCGGTGAACAGACCGGCAGCAGATATTCTGCGTATAATTTTTCGACACGCAAGCCTGGCCAGTTACCGCGGCCATAAAAAATGGCGACGTCCACATCATCGGCCAGCTTGTCTTCCTGACGGTCCACCGCCTGGATTCGAACGTCGATTCCCGGATAAGCTGAGTTAAAGCTTGTGAGTCTTGGCACCAGCCACTGAATGGCAAAACTGGGTAATAAACTTACCGTCAGCGCGCCTTTTGCACTGCGGGCCTGCAGCTTGCGCGTGGCTTCCGTGAGCTGGGAAAAAATCTCTTTAATATCCTGAAAATAGCTCTGCCCCTCTTCGGTCAACAGTAATGAACGGTTGCGCCGACGGAACAGCTTAAGGCCCAGGAAATCCTCCAGAGACTTGATTTGGTGACTTACTGCGGCCTGTGTCACAAAAAGCTCATCGGCTGCGCGCGTGAAACTCAGGTGACGTGCTGCTGCATCAAAAACACGTAATGCATTTAGGGGTGGCAATCGCTTCGACATGGTTATCTGGCTTAGATGTTAACGAGATTTAACAAACAGGAAACAATGTTTAACCTATTAGTTTTTTTTATCTGAGCCATTATAATTTGTCCGTTGAGGAACTACCAGCAAATACCTATAGTGGCGGCACTTCCTGAGCCGGAACGAAGAGCTTTTTTCGGAATGCGTGTTCTGAAGGGCTTTTGGCTTACGGTTGTGATGTTGTGTTGTTGTGTTTGCAATTGGTCTGCGATTCAGACCACGGTAGCAACGCTACCAATTTTTCACTTCCTGTACATTTACCCTGTCTGTCCATAGTGATTAATGTAGCACCGCCAATTTGCGGTGCTTTTTTTTCGCCTGCGATCGATTAATGCTCGATTTCTTTCATTTCCTTCACGTCAGTGCGATTAATCTGCTGCTTGTTCCCGTTCGCATCTTTATACGAAATCATACCGGTGTCGTTATCGGTTGTCGGTTTCCCTTCAGAGACGATAGAACGGCCATCGTTAGTATGCATTACGTAGTTGTTACCGGAACAGGCGCTCAGGGCAAAGGTCAACGCACAGGCAGAGATAATGGCGGCTGTCTTTTTCATGCTTATTCTCCTTTAGCAATTAATGCTATTCAAACATCGATTTATAACAGGCTTAAACATTCACCTAACCTTATTTAGCATAACCTGCTTTTTCAGAGTCGCCAGGATAAGTAAGGATTAGCAGACAAATCTGATAGATATCAACCTCCTTGCCCTGCCGATGAAATTGCGCGACGATCTCACTATTGAGATGAGGAATTCCATGAACGCTTTCAGTCCCGCGCAGTTTCGCGCACAGTTCCCGGCGCTGACCGATGCCGGTATTTACCTTGATAGCGCTGCCACCGCCCTTAAGCCTCAGGCAGTCATTGAGGCGACGCAGCAGTTCTACAGCCTGAGCGCCGGGAACGTGCACCGTAGCCAGTTTGCCGAAGCACAGCGATTAACCGCGCGCTATGAAGCCGCGCGCGATCAGGTCGCACGCCTGATCAACGCCGAAAGCGGGAAAAACATCGTCTGGACGCGAGGCACCACTGAAGCCATTAACATGGTGGCCCAGTGCTATGCGCGCCCGCGGCTAAAGCCCGGCGATGAAATTATTGTCAGCGAGGCAGAACACCACGCCAACCTGGTTCCGTGGCTGATGGTGGCTGAGCAAACGGGCGCGCGCATTGTGAAACTGCCGCTGGGTGCAGATCTTCTGCCAGACGTAGCGCGCTTATCTGAGTTCATTACCCCCCGCAGCCGCATTCTGGCTCTCGGACAAATGTCGAACGTCACAGGGGGTTGCCCGGATCTGGCTCTGGCCATCGACGTGGCCCACGCTAACGACATGGTGGTGATGGTCGACGGTGCCCAGGGCGTGGTGCATTTCCCCGCTGATGTACAAAAGCTGGATATTGATTTTTATGCCTTCTCAGGACATAAGCTGTACGGCCCAACCGGGATCGGTGTGCTGTACGGAAAACCGACCCTGCTGGCGCAAATGACGCCGTGGCTTGGGGGAGGCAAAATGATCACCGAGGTGACCTTTGAGGGCTTTAAAACTCAGGATGTCCCTTACCGTCTGGAAGCTGGAACGCCGAACGTCGCAGGCGTCATCGGCCTGAGTGCCGCGCTTGAATGGCTGGCTGAAACGGATATCGCTCAGGCAGAACGCTGGAGCCGGGGTCTGGCGACGCTTGCAGAAGAAGCGCTGCAGAAACGTCCGGGTTTTCGATCGTTCCGCGTGCAGGACTCAAGCCTGCTGGCCTTTGATTTTGCCGGCGTTCATCATAGCGATATGGTTACGCTGCTTGCCGGGTATGGCATTGCCCTGCGTGCCGGCCAGCACTGCGCGCAACCATTACTGGCCGCACTGGGTGTTAGCGGTACGCTGCGTGCGTCGTTTGCGCCGTATAATACGCAAAGCGATGTGGATGCGCTGGTTGATGCCGTTGACCGCGCCCTTGAAATACTGGTGGATTAATGACGAGTTCAGCGTTAGCCGAGCATCCGTTTGGCACGGTCATCACAGAAGAGACCTTAAAACAGACTTTCGCCCCGCTGTTGCAATGGGAAGATAAATATCGCCAGCTGATCCTGCTCGGCAAGCAGTTGCCGGCGCTGTCAGACGAATGCAAAGCGCAGGCGAAAGAGATTTCCGGCTGCGAGAACCGTGTCTGGCTGGGATGCACGGTATCCGGTGAAAAACTGCATTTCTTTGGCGACAGCGAAGGGCGTATCGTTCGCGGGCTGCTGGCGGTACTGTTAACCGCCGTGGAAGGGAAAAGCGCGGCGGAGCTGCTGACGCACTCGCCGCTGGCATTGTTCGATGAGCTGGGGCTACGGGCGCAGCTCAGCGCCTCGCGCGGTCAGGGCCTGGTCGCACTCAGTGAGGCGGTACAGGATGCCGCGCGTCAGGCTCAGGCCTGACGTTCCGCCTTCGCCATCATTTTCTTCAGGGCGTGAGAGACGGCTACAAAGCCGAAAGAGGCGGTCACCATGGTGGCCGCACCAAAGCCTGAGGCACAATCCATCCTTTTTGGCCCTTCCGCCGTGCTTTTCATCGCACACACCGAACCGTCAGCCTGCGGGTAGACCAGGGCTTCAGTGGAAAAGACACAGTCAACGCCCAGCTTGCCTTTGCTGTTTTTCACGACGTTAAAATCGCTTTTTAAGCGCTCGCGCAGCTTGGCCGCCAGCGGGTCCTGAATCGTCTTTGCCAAATCGGCCACCTGAATCTGCGTGGGATCGATTTGCCCGCCAGCCCCCCCGGTGGTAACCAGAGGAACCTTGTAACGCCGACAGTAGGCAATCAACGCCGCTTTTGGACGCACGCTGTCGATCGCGTCGATGACATAGCTGTAGCCTTTACTCATGTATTCGGCGACGTTATCTGCCGTCACAAAGTCATCGATCACCGTCACGCGGCATTCCGGGTTAATCAGGCGAATACGCTCCGCCATCACCTCAGATTTCGCCAGCCCGACGTTATCGCGCAGGGCATGGATTTGACGGTTGGTGTTGGTGACGCAAACGTCATCCATATCAATCAGCGTGATCGCGCCAATGCCGGTTCTCGCCAGCGCTTCCGCCGCCCAGGAGCCAACACCGCCAATCCCCACGACGCAGACATGCGCATCCGCAAACAGCTGCAGGGCTTTTTCACCATATAGACGTGCCGTGCCGCCAAAACGCTGACGCCAGGCATCGCTGATTACTACAGACATAAAACCTCAGATGTCAAAAGGGTGAGGTTATTCCTCACCCTTCTCTGTTAATTCAGTACGACTCAGAATACCACAATCAGCCGCTGAATACGTTACCGCTGCCAGGGGCTGCCTTGAGCACCCATACGCGCCCATAGTGGTTATACCAGCCTGCACGGTGCCCCGCATCCGGGCCAATGCCCTGATAAATATCGAAGTGCTGACCTTTAATCGCACCGCCGACATCCAGCGCGACCATCAGACGTAGCTCGTACTGACCGTTAAATTTGCCGTTGTTATCCAGCAGAGGCACTTCCGCCAGCAGCGTGGTGCCCGCAGGAATAATAGAACGATCCGAAGCTACCGAGGCGCGGCCAATCAGTGGAACGGCACTCGCCCCTTTCACTGGCGCAAAGTTTTGCGGTTTAAAGAAGACAAACGACGGGTTCTGTTCCAGCAGCTCACGCACTTCGGCTTCGCTGTGTTTTTCACCCCACTCGCGGATCGCCTGCATCGACATGTCTTCTTTTTTCACTTCGCCTCTGTCAATCAGCACTTTACCAATGCTGCGATAGGCATGACCGTTTTTACCGGAATAACTGAAGAAGTTCAGGGGGGAGCCATCGCCAAAGTCGATATAGCCGCTGCCCTGAACATCCATGATGAAGTTGTCCATCAGCGAGTTGCTGTAGGCCAGAACGTAGTTTTCGCTCAGCGCACCGGAGTAGATCTCAGCGCGGGACGGCAGACGACCGCGTTTAGGCGGCATTCGGTAAATGGGATACTGGAACTCGCCCTGACGCGTGTGTCGCGCCTGGATAACCGGGGTGTAGTAGCCGGTAAACTGGACGTTGCCATAGTTATCCGCCCCTTCCATCTGCCAGGCGTCGATACCAAACTGGCGCATATTGCGCGTATCACCGCCCGCGCGTAGCCAGTCCTGTACCGCGTTATAAACGCTGCTCTGTGAGCCATACAGACGTGGCGACGCGTTGCGGATCTGGTAAACCTGCTCGGAAAAGTCTCCGGCGTTGATCGGTGCGCCAACGGCATCAGGTTGATTAACTAAAGAGAAAGGCTGGGATAGCTTCCCGTCTTTATACTGTTGACCGCGATCGGTCGGTTTAGAAGAGCAGGCCGCAAGAATGGCTACCATTGCCCCTGTCATTAGATACTTCGCCCAACGTCCTTTCATTATATCTCGTCTTAAAGTTGCCCATTACCGCGTGATGAAGATAACAAACCCACTGTTCTAAAGAAACGGAATCACATGCCCTTTGGCAAATTCTGAGCAAAAAATAGTCCAAATATCGCAACGCCGTTCAATTTACATACAAAGTTAATGATTTATGTGAAAAAGGGGTTGCATCACAAACCTAACCGAGTATAGTGCGCTTCCACGGACGCGGGGTGGAGCAGCCTGGTAGCTCGTCGGGCTCATAACCCGAAGGTCGTCGGTTCAAATCCGGCCCCCGCAACCAATTAAAATTTGATGAAGTATCTTCTACGACAGTAGGAAGACGGACGCGGGGTGGAGCAGCCTGGTAGCTCGTCGGGCTCATAACCCGAAGGTCGTCGGTTCAAATCCGGCCCCCGCAACCAATCAAATTTGAAGAAGTAAGTTTCTACAAGAGTAGAAAGACGGACGCGGGGTGGAGCAGCCTGGTAGCTCGTCGGGCTCATAACCCGAAGGTCGTCGGTTCAAATCCGGCCCCCGCAACCAACACTTCTTAAAACAATAAACACCCTTCAGGGTGTTTTTTTGTATCTGCGGTGTGTGAAACTGCCGGGCGGTTACCCGGCGCACTCAACTACCCAAGCCTTGCCAGCGTCGCCCCATCTGAGAAATACGCCCGGATCCCTGCCAGAATCGACTCTGCCACTTCCTGCTGGAATTTTGCCGTCCTGAGCTTACGCTCTTCTTCCACGTTACTGATAAACGCGGTCTCGACCAGAATCGACGGAATATCCGGGGCCTTCAGCACCGCGAACCCGGCCTGTTCAACGCTGTTTTTGTGCAGCTTATTAACATTGCCTAGCTTGCCCAGCACCGCTTTACCAAATTTCAGGCTGTCGGTGATGGTCAACGACTGCACCATATCAAACATGGTGTGGTCGACATAGCGGTCGCCACTTTTGCTCACGCCGCCAATCAGGTCCGAGGCGTTCTGAGAGTCAGCCAGGAATCTTGCGGCGGTGCTGGTTGCCCCTTTAGTCGAGAGCGCAAACACCGACGAACCGCTCGGCTGGCGGCTGGTAAACGCATCGGCATGAATCGAGACGAACAAGTCTGCACGCTGCTTCTGGGCTTTCGCCACGCGGACTTTCAGTGGAATAAAGACATCTTCGTTTCGCGTCATATAGGCGCGCATATTGCCTTCTTTATCGATCAGCGCCTTCAGCCGGCGGGCGATTTGCAGCACCACATCTTTTTCCCGGGTACGATATTTCCCCACTGCGCCCGAGTCTTCGCCGCCATGGCCAGGATCAAGCATGATCACAATCGGGCGATCGCGCCCTGCTTTTCCGGGCTGCGGACCGCTCTGGGCCGGTGGCACCTGCTTCTCCAGGTTGCCCTGGTTGTAGTCTTCCAGTAATGCCAGCAGCGGATCCTGAATATCCGTCGCATTCGCCGGATAGAGATCCATGACCAGACGCTCTTTGAACGTCGCAACAGGTGCCAGGGCAAACAGCTGCGGTTTAACGTTTTGCTTCAGCTCAAACACCATGCGCACGGTTTGCGGATCAAACTGACCCACGCGCGCCGATTTGATAAACGGATCGTCGCCGCGGATCTGCGCCGCCATTCCCTTAAGCACAGAGTTGAGGTTAACACCTTCGAGATCCACCACCACACGCTCAGGATTGCTGAGGGCAAATTGCTTATATTTCAGCACCCGATTGGATTCTACCGTGACGCGTGTATAGGTCGACGACGGCCAGACGCGCACCGCCGCCACCTGACTGGTGGCGGCAAGACCCACCTGGCTGACGCTAAGCAACCACATCGCCCCTGCCCCTTTTAACAACCGGCGGCGGCTTATTGCTGAATTGGATCCCGACATGCTTCTCCCGAGCAAGAAAAGTGATTGATTTACAAAATCGCTAAATTGACCGAAAACTTTAACGAATGACGCATAAACTGTCATCTATAAAAGGGTAAACATTCATACGCTAACGCACGGATTACTTATCAATTTCTGTGGGTCGCAGAAAATTTAGGCTTGCACACACGGCCACAATCGAATAAAAATACAGAAATTACGAATAAACATTCATTAAGGGTTGTGTCATGGTGAAGGAACGTAGAACCGAACTGGTCCAGGGATTCCGCCATTCTGTTCCCTATATCAACGCCCATCGGGGAAAAACGTTTGTCATCATGCTCGGCGGCGAAGCCATTGAGCATGCGAACTTTTCCAGCATCGTCAATGACATTGGCCTGCTGCACAGCCTCGGGATCCGCCTGGTTGTGGTGTATGGCGCGCGCCCGCAGATTGATGCCAACCTGGCCGCGCATCACCACGAGCCGATTTACCATAAACATACCCGCGTCACGGATGCGAAAACCCTTGAGCTGGTGAAACAGGCGGCGGGTCTGCTGCAGCTGGATATCACCGCTCGCCTGTCGATGAGCCTTAACAACACACCGCTGCAGGGCGCGCACATCAACGTTGTGAGCGGCAATTTTATCATCGCTCAGCCTCTCGGCGTGGACGATGGCGTGGACTATTGCCATAGCGGACGTATTCGTCGTATCGATGAAGAGGCCATTCACCGCCAGCTGGACAGCGGTGCCATCGTGCTGATGGGGCCTGTGGCAGTGTCCGTGACCGGTGAAAGCTTTAACCTTACCTCAGAAGAGATTGCCACTCAGTTGGCCATCAAGCTGAAGGCGGAGAAAATGATTGGGTTTTGCTCTTCCCAGGGCGTCGTGAATGATGAAGGGGTGATTGTGCCAGAGCTCTTCCCGAATGAGGCCCAGGCTCGCGTAGAAGCGCTGGAAGCCGAAGGGGATTACCACTCGGGTACCGTGCGTTTTTTGCGCGGTGCCGTGAAGGCCTGCCGCAGCGGCGTGCGTCGTAGCCACCTGATCAGCTATCAGGAAGACGGTGCCCTGCTGCAGGAACTGTTCTCCCGCGATGGTATCGGAACCCAGATTGTGATGGAGAGCGCGGAGCAGATCCGTCGCGCCACCATCAATGATATCGGCGGAATTCTGGAGCTGATTCGCCCACTGGAACAGCAGGGCATTCTGGTTCGGCGCTCCCGCGAACAGCTGGAGATGGAGATCGACAAATTCACCATTATTCAGCGCGATAACCTGACCATTGCCTGCGCCGCCCTCTATCCCTTCCCGGAAGAGCAGATAGGAGAAATGGCCTGCGTGGCGGTGCATCCTGACTACCGGAGCTCTTCACGGGGTGAAATGCTGCTTGAGCGCGTGGCGGCTCAGGCGCGTCAGATGGGGCTGAACAAGCTGTTCGTGCTGACTACGCGCAGCATTCACTGGTTCCAGGAGCGCGGATTTACACCGGTGGACATTGAATCACTGCCGGAGAGTAAGAAAGAGATGTACAACTATCAGCGCCGGTCAAAAGTGCTGATGGCCGATCTGGGATAATACGAAGCCCTCACCACCCGGTGGGGGCTATCGCTTAAAGGGATTCAAATATCGCGCTCAGGCCGCTTCGACGTTCCGTGCGGGTGGCAATCGCCTGTAGCAGTACGCGCTCATCGGCATACAACGACAGGCGCTGACGCGCGCGCGTAATGGCGGTATAAATCAGTTCGCGGGTAATGACGGGCGAAAGCTGTGTCGGCAGGATCAGCGCCGCATGGTTGAACTCGGAGCCCTGAGACTTATGCACCGTCATTGCCCAGGCCGTTTCATGTTCAGGCAGACGGCTGGGCTGAACGGACTTCACGCTTCCATCCGGCATCTGGAACCAGACGCGCAGCCCCAGTCCACGATCGAGGGCAATCCCGATATCCCCGTTAAACAACCCCAGCGCGCTATCGTTGCGGGCGATCATCACCGGGCGTCCCTCATACCAGCGCGAGTGTAGGGTGCGGTTGATTTTGCGTTTCTGGCCCAGCAGCTGTTCGAACCTGTCGTTCAGACCGCTTACGCCAAATGGCCCTTCCCTCAGTGCACACAGTAGCTGATACTCGCCAAAGGCGGCGAGCGCCTGTGCCGGCGTGCATTGCTGTTGTACACCCGTCAGAAAATGCTGATACCCCTGCAGGGCGTCATCAAGCATCGCCTGATACTCTTCCCCGGTTTGCAGCGATTTTTTCTCGATATCGGTGAATTGACCGTCAAATACCGCACAGGTCGTGTGCCGGTCGCCTCTGTTCACAGCCGAAGCCAGCTGACCGATGCCCGAGTCGCTGCCGAAACGGTAGCTTTTTTGCAGCAGGCACAGGCTGTCGCGCAGCGCCCCCGCCAGGGAATGGTTTTCACTGGCGAGCGAACAGCCGGTCAGACGGGACAGCTCCTCAGCGCGTTCAGCGGTATATCCCAGGCTTGCATAAGTGCAGATATCTCCCAGTACCGCCCCGGCTTCCACCGAGGCAAGCTGGTCGCGATCGCCCAGGAAAATGACGCGGGCGTGCGCTGGCAGGGCGTCAATCAACCGCGCCATCATCGTCAGGTCGATCATTGACGCCTCATCCACCACCAGCACATCCAGATGCAACGGGTTACCGGCATGATAACGTAGACGCTGGCTTCCCGGCTGAGCGCCCAGCAGCCGGTGCAGCGTGCTGGCTTCGTTTGGGAAAAGGGCAAGCTGCTCCCCGGTGAGTGGCAACTTCTGCAGCGCACCACCTAACGACTCGGTCAGGCGCGCCGCCGCTTTGCCGGTAGGGGCCGCCAGACGAATACGGCACTTTTGCTCACCTGATAACTGAATCAGGGCGGCAAGCAGTTTGGCCACGGTGGTGGTTTTACCGGTTCCCGGGCCGCCAGAGATGACGGAGATCCGCCGTGTTAAGGCCACGGCTGCCGCCACTTTCTGCCAGTCTGTCGCCTCAACAGAGGTAAACAAAGTATCCAGCGTTTGCCGCAGTTGGGCTTCATCGCAGGGAAGAGGCGCATTGGTCTCGCTGAAAAAACGCGCGACCGCCAGTTCATTACGCCACAGTCGGTTGAGATACAAACGATCGCCCGTCAGGATCATGGGGGTCTGGCTATCGGCTGCGCTGACGGCAGGCGAACGGTGCAACACCGTCGGCCAGTCCACGGATTCTCCCAGCAGTGCAAAACAGGACTGCAGGGCCGCGGGCATTTTCTCATCCATCGCCAGACGCGAAAGCGGCAGGCAAACGTGCCCTTCCCCTGCGTCTTTACTCAGGATGGCAGCGGCGAGCATCACGGCAGGCTCATCACCTGACACCATCATGGCGAACTGTACGTCCAGGTGGCGCAGTAGTCGCTGTTCTACCGCTTCCAGCAACAATTCCTGCATCGTCATGCCACTTCCTCCGTGTTTGCTGCAAATAAGTTATCCATTTTCTCAATCAGTGCCGCATGCGGGCGTGTGCTAAAGATGCCTGAACGCGGGTCAGCCGCATCCACACCGCGCAGGAAAAGGTAAATCACCCCACCAAAGTGCTCTTCGTAACGGTAGTCAGCAATGCGGTGGCGCAGATAACGATGCAGCGCCAGAGTATAGAGCTGGTACTGCAGATCGTAGCGATGCATTTGCATGGCGGATGCCATCGCCTGCTGGGTGTAGGCTTCGCTGTTCTCACCCAGCCAGTTTGATTTGTAATCCAGCAGGTAGTAGCGCCCTTCGTGACGGAAAACCAGGTCGATAAAGCCTTTTAACATCCCCTGCACCTGGCGGAAGTTCAGCGGCGGGCAACCGGCAGACAACGGGTCATACTCGCGGATCACCGCATCAAGCGCGTCAGCCCGCAGCGGGCTGGCGATGGGAAGGTAAAACTCCATCTCCACCTGTTTATCTTTGGCGGTCAACTGGCTGAGAGAGAGGCCCTCTGCCGTGAGCGGGGCGTGCAGAATAGCGCGGATCCACTCGGTGAGGACCGGCTGCCATTGTGCATCATAGCCCCCACTCTGTAACATCTTCAGGACCCATTCGTCAGAGACAGGCTGGGTAAAATCAAGCTCTTCAAACAGGCTATGCAAAAAGGTTCCCGGTGACGCGCCGCGTGGAAATTGATGCGGCGTAAGCGCAGGCTCAACAGGTACGCTACCGGCTCCGGCGGCATCAATATCCAGCTTTGGCATCAGGTCCTGCGCAATGCTCTGCCCGTGCTGCTGTAACCCGGAGTAGCTGGTAACGCGCCAGTCGTCGGCAATGGTGCGCAGAACCTGCCGGGCTTCCAGTTCAGATTCCCGCCAGTCCGGCATCTGCCAGCGGCTGTTATCGGGCGGCGACGGAATGTGCAGGGCAACATGCTCGCCGCACAGCAACTCGATGCACTGGCGCAATCCGGCAGCATCTTTGGGCTCGCCGAGCTGAATGAGTCGCCCCAGCGCGCTCAGGTGGAAATCGCTCTCCCCCGACTTGTCGCCACGACGGCGGAACAGCGGCGCCACGCCCAGGCTGCAGTGCCAGACCGAACGGGTCAATGCCACGTAGAGCAGGCGTAAATCTTCCGCCAGACGTTCGGCCTCGGCCAGCTCAACGCTGGACTCCGCTTTACTGAGATCGAGCACCGCGTCGAACGACTCGCGATCGTGGTAAAAGGCCTGATCCTGCACGCGGTAATTGGCGATAAACGGCAGCCAGACCAGCGGATATTCCAGGCCTTTCGACTTGTGAATCGTGACGATCTGTACCAGATGTTTATCACTCTCAAGACGCATCTGCTGGCTGGAGGCGTTGCTGTTTGGGTCGGCAATCTGTTGCGCCAGCCAGCGCACCAGAGCATGTTCGCTTTCAAGCTGCGTGCCCGCCTCCTGCAACAGCTCACTGATATGTAAAATGTCGGTCAGACGGCGTTCACCGCCTGCTGTCGCGAGCATATTCTCCGCAAGGTGTCGCTTCGCCATGAGCTCGCGCACCATCGCCATCACACCGCGCTTCTGCCATCGCTCACGGTAGTGAACGAACTCTTCGACGACCGCATCCCATGCGGCTTCGTCATTATTGAGTGCATCAATGTCACGGGCGTTCAGACCGAGCATTGCGCTGGCTAGTGCGCTGCGAAGCGTACTTTCGCGCTCCGGGGACAGCACGGCCTGAAGCAGCCACAGCATCTCCTGTGCTTCCAGGGTTTCAAAAACGCTGTCACGGTTTGAGAGGTACACGGACGGGATGTTCAGCAGGGTAAGCGCATCGCGGATCAGCGACGCCTCCTGACGACTGCGCACCAGCACCGTGATATCAGACGCCTTCACGGGGGCTGACTCATTTTCCTTCCACAACAGCGCCTCGCCACGCGCACCAGCGCTGAGCCAGTCACGGATCTGCGCGGCACAATGCTGGGCCATGGCGTTTTGATAGTCCGCGACGCCACAGCCTTCACCGTCCAGCAGCCAGAAGTTCATAGCTGGCTGCGTCACCCTGTTGAATTCGAAACGCAGCGAGCGGTTTTTTGCGGCAAACTTTACCGGCTGAAAGGGGATCTCACGGAACATAAACGCCGTATCCATGCGGCTAAACAGCGCATTGACGCTTTGCACCATGCCCGGGGAAGAGCGCCAGTTGGTATCCAGCGTATAGTGCGCCTCTACCTCACTGCGGGCCTTCATGTAGGTGAAAATATCCGCACCGCGGAAGGCGTAAATGGCCTGTTTCGGATCGCCGATTAACAACAGCGCGGTGTCGGGCTGTTGTCGCCAGATGCGGCGGAAAATACGGTACTGCTGAGGGTCCGTATCCTGAAATTCGTCAATCATGGCTACCGGGAAGCGGGTGCGGATCGCGCAGGCAAGGGCTTCGCCGTTTTCACTGCACAGCGCCGCATCAAGGCGGCTCAGCATATCGTCAAAACCCAGTTCGCCACGGCGACGTTTCTCACGTGATACGGCTTCGCGAATTTCCGTCATGGCGCGGGTGATCATCAGGTCATTGAGCGTGAGTGGCTCAGCGAGCAGCGATTCAATCGCAACAAACAGAGGATGCTCAGGCACAATGCCGTCGGCTTTAGTCCGCTCAATCAAAAAACGCTGCGAGAATTTCTCCAGTGCGTCCGGAAGCTGATAACCGCGCGTCTCTTCCTGCGCCCAGGCGCTGATCTTCTCGATCCATTTACCCTGGTTGCCGCGGTTAAATTTACGTCTGTCGATCCCGGAGTTTTCGATGATCGCCTCAATCTCACCGACGGACGCATTCCATTTTTGCTTGAGCGCAGCAATTTTTCCGACAATCTTTTCATGACGTGAAGCCAGCGTTTCGTCTGCAGGTGGCGGAGATTTGATAACCGGCGCTTCGCCCTGAAGATAACGGTCGATAGCGCGAAGAAGCTCTTCGGGACCTTTCCACAACGCATGGACCGCTTCAGCGATATCGCGCGATAAAGGGTAACAGTGGCGACGCCAGAAATCCGCACAGGCCTGATAGCGAAGCACAGATTCATCTTCAATGAGCTGCTGTTCAAACAGCATTCCGGATTCAAACGCATTCAGGCTCAGCATGCGCTGACAAAAACCATGAATGGTAAAAACGGACGCTTCGTCCATCTGCCGTTCCGCCAACAGCAGCCACTGGGCGGCCTGTTGCTTATCTGCAATCTCTTCAAGAAGGCTGGCGTAGAGAGGGTTATCCGTGGTCTGGCGCAGGCAGGCGATGCGCAGCTCATGAATATTGGCACGAATACGACCGCGCAGCTCAGCGGTAGCGGCCTCGGTGAAGGTGACCACCAGCAGCTCTTCCACGCTTAACGGACGTGGAAAAGCGGCGTTACCACCAAGCCCTAACAGAAGACGTAGATAGAGCGCGGCGATGGTGAAGGTTTTTCCCGTTCCCGCTGAGGCTTCAATCAATCGTTCACCCTGTAGAGGTAAACGTAAGGGATTAAGGGGCTCAGCGGTATCGGTCATTCTTTCTTACTCCAGGGCATAGATTGCTGCAGCGCGCTGACGCTCTTCCAGATCGTCCAGCCTTTCGGGTTAACGTAGTCCGTTTTCCCGTTCTGACTACCGGAAACCTGCGACAGAATCGCCATTCCCTGCGGTTTAACCACCGCCTGGTGGAAGAAATCAGCAACCTTCTGCGGCGTCAGCTGTTTTATCTCGGCCACTACTTTATCACGCGAATCAAATTTCAGATTACCGCGATCAAAATCTTTGCTCAGTTGTGATGCTTCTTCACCCAGCGTCTGCGGCGGCTGCATCACCTGAGCGATGACGGCCTGCTGAATCTGAGCAAACTCCTCCGGCTTCATCGCCCGCAGCTTCGCTTCCGCCTGTGGGAAGAATGCCTGATAACGCTGCCAGAGATAAGCAGGCTGTTTATCACTGCTTTGCAGCAGGAAGCCCAGCCCCCACTGGCGACCCACGTTCATGGAGAAGGCAAAGACCGCGTAACCAAGCTGCTCTTCTGTACGCAGCTGGTTGTAGAACCACGGCTGAATAATCTGCCCCAGCACCGCACTCTGCGCGGTACTGGTGAATTCATCATAACCCGTGGGTACAAACACAGCGGCCAGTGCAGAATCCGTGCTGTTACCCGCCTTTTCAAAAATCACATTCTGTTTTTTCTCAACCAGTACGTCCTGGTTGCGGCACCACTCGTCGCCTTTTGAACCAAGCTGCGTACGGACATTTTCTGCCAGTGTTTTGGCCTGTACGTCACTCATATTCCCGACGATAAGGAACTCCGGACGCGTGTTCGTTTTCAGCGCATCACGATACGCCAGCACATCTTTTAAGGTGATAGAGGGCAGCAGCGCCCGGCGATCTTCGCGCTGGAAATAGGGAATTTGCGAAAGCATTTGCGTCGGCATGAGCGCCAGGTCATACGCTTTACCCTTCTCGGCAGAATCCATCATCTGCGCATACCAGGATTTGGCCTGCTCAAGTTGCTCTTCGGTCGGGGTATAACTGAAATAGCCTTCCAGTAACGCCTGGAACAGCTGCGGAAGACGCTGGGTGTAGCCGTTGGCATTGACCATCAGACCGTTATTGGCGTTGGTCGAGAAGCTTATCCCGCCTACGGCCGCCTGATTGCTAAGCTGATCGAGTGCGATACCGGCAAGATAGTCATTGAGCGCAAACATCACCTGATTTTTAGCGCTGTTCATTGCTTTTGGGTTACGCAGAACCACGCTCACATCGGCTTTCGGTTCACTCGCGAAATAGCGGCTAGGTGTATACACCACGCGCAGCGTCGGCTCATCAACGATAAGTTCCGGGTGCGGATAGGCTTTCGTGGTTTTAATCAGCGAGAAATCATCCGGAATGTAGGGGTTCAGCTCCGGCAATTTAAGCGCGATCTCACCGGCCTTTTTCTGCCAGTCGGCGAAGGTCTGGTCACTGATTTTATCCACCTGGTAAGGGGCATCGACAAAATAGGCCATTTTGTTATGCGGTTCGTTCGGGCTGATATACCAGACGCGGGCATTCTGCGGCGTCATCATCGCCAGGCGGGCTTTTACCGCGTCGGCGTCATACTGGTCGGCAATATTGACCGCGTCGAGGGTATGTTCCACCGGCACACGGATCATGGTATCCGCCAGCCACTCAACGTAATCCATGTCGCGGGTAATGGACGGATAACGGAAATCGAGATCCAGCACGTGCGCCAGTTCATCAAAGTAGCGTTTATCGACGCCTTTATCGCGCAGCAAAGAGAGATAGCTGAAGATAGCCGCCACGACGTCATCACGGTGAGCCAGACCTTTGTCAGTCAGGGTGGCGGAGATCGCCAGCACGCCGCTGTTGCCGTTCACAACCGGATCGGAGTCGGCACGGATACCTTCCACCAGCCCTTGTTTTTGCAGCCAGTCAGAAAGTGTTCCCGGGCTACGATTGCCAATCAGGTAGGTGACCAGTTCATCGGTTTTGCTGCGAAACTGCGCCGTATTGTTATCAATGCGGAACTCAACGCGTAACACTTTACGCGGCAGTGCAGGAACGTAGTGGATAACGATCCCTTTTTGCGCGTCCGTGACCACAGGAACGTTTATCTGCGGCAGGTCGATATTTTTATTCGGTACCCGGCCAAACGTCTGTGCCGCCATGCTTGCCAGCTCAGGCAACGGTTTGTTGCTGTAGATGACCGCTTTCATCAGATTGGCGGAGTAGTATTTATCGCGAAAAGCATGCAGGGCATCCAGCACCGGGCTGTTCGGTTTATCGCTCAGCGTCTCCAGGTTACCACCGGAAAAACGCGATCCCGGGTGCGCCGGGTTAATGGTTTCTGCACTCACCTGCGCCATGCGCATCCCGTCTCGCGTACGGGCAAGGGTCAGTTCAGCATTAACGGCATTGCGTTCGCGGTCAGCGTATTTTTTATCCAGCAGGGGAGCCGCGATAGAATCCGCCAGACGATCCACTGCACCTCCCAGCGCATCATTCTCAACTTCGAGATAGAAGGCTGTACGGTACGGCGCCGTGCTGGCGTTGTGGCTGCCGCCATGCATTTTGAGAAATTCGGACAGGCTATCTGGCTGTGGGTATTTTTTGGAACCCATAAGCGTCATATGTTCCAGATAGTGTGCAAGCCCAGGGTGGGCTTCCGGATCTTCCAGCGACCCAACCGGCACCACCAGTGCCGACAGGGATTTTACCGCCTGCGGATCGGAAACCAGCAGCACAGTTATCCCGTTATCAAGGCGAATAGCCTGATACTGACGGGTATCTTTTTCGCTCTTACGGATAGTTTCCTGAATGGGTTGCCAACCGGAGCCTGCCTGAGTGAAAGGTGCCCAAAGGGCGACAAACAAAACAAACGCTTTGAACAAGGTGCTGCCTGGCATTACGACCTCTTTATCACGGCTACATCATTAACAAACTGCGTGCTGGACTCACCAACATCTCTTTCTTTGGGTACATCAGTCCGTGATAAGAAGTGCATCATAAATGAACACCCCATGCTGCGCAATTTTTATACAGCACTCAGGACTGATTAAATTTGAACAACGGTAACAGGTAGCGTTGTGCTTCTTCCGTGATAGCCTCGAAGTATTCAGGCTCAAGCGTTCGCCATAAACGTTGATACCAGACATCCTCACCTTCGCCGCGCACCATCATGTTACCTTCATACGCCTGCATGAATTTACTCCGTGCTTTCTGCAGTGAAGCGTCATCCGTTAACATGGCATCATTCTGTGCGTCATAACAAGCTTTTATCCAGGCACCACCGCTCTCGGGCAGTAGCAGGAGCGGTTTATTCATTCCCCGCAGATAGCCTTCAACGTACAAGGATAAATAACGTAACGCCTGCTCTGCGTCCATCGGCGGAAAGCGCCATTCGCCCTCTTTGCGGACAAAAATACGGCTTTCGCCTTTATGGCCGCCAGCACTGTAGACAAGATGTTCGAGCCAGAGTTGCAAACCTTGTGAAACGCTAAGCATGGAAGGACGCCAGCGCAGGAGCCCATCCGGCTGTACCTGAGTTAGCCAGCCCGTGAGCTGCACACCCTGGCAGTTGAGATCGATTTCAAGACTGGTTCCGGGTTGCCGGCATTCCCTCACGCGTTCTGCCAGAGCTTCCATCTCCTGGCGCTGCGCCTCCCAGACAATTTCTCCGAACGCCCCGTAGGGTAACTGCCCCGCAGCACGGTAGCGGCGGTAAAGCTTGTCGGCATCTTCCTCTTCAACCAGCGCGTTCAGCAACTGCAGGTTTAACTGATACCGCTCTAGCCCTTCCAGCGTAAACGGCTCTGCATCAGGAATTTCACTCTCTTCAGAACGGAAATTGACCTGCAACCGTTGCTGGAAGAAAGCGCGTACCGGATGCCCCCAAAACCGCTGAAGCTGTTCAAAGGTCAGGGTGTCTATCGGGCGAGGATCAAGCTCCTGAATGAAATCGGTATGCGCTCTCCCCTCTTTTTTCGCCGCAGGCAGCCATTCGTGGGCATAGCTCTGATGATCGCTGACCACGTAGTTCACCGGGTCAAACGGCATGCGGCTATGTAAGCGGGTGATATGCGCCTTCACTCGCTGCGCACTTTCATCACAGTTACGGGCTTCATCCCCCGCCAGATAGTGGCTCTGCCCGATATAATCCACCAGTTCCTGCACCAGAACAGAAGGAAAGCGCTCGCTGTTGTCCTGGATAGAGCGGCCGATATAGCTGATATACAACTGACGTTGAGCCGAAATGAGCGCCTCAAGGAAGAGATAGCGGTCATCGTCACGACGGCTACGATCGCCCCGCTTTGGATTCGCACTCATCAGATCAAAACCCAGCGGCGCCAGGGCTCGTGGGTATATACCGTCATTCATTCCGAGCAAGCACACCACTTTGAACGGGATAGAACGCATTGGCATCAGGGTGCAAATATTGATTGGGCCTGCCAGGAAACGCTGGCTAATTCGCTCCTGATCGAGCCGTTGCGTCAGCTCATCGCGCAGCAATGACAACGGGATAGCCTCGTTATAGTGAGAACTCACGCCCTCTTCGACGATTGCCTGCCACTGCGTTTCAATGAGCGCCATAGCGGCTTCGGTATCACTGTCCGGCAGGAAGAAATCATTGAGCAACGCCCTGCATACCGGGAGCCACGCATCCAGCGGACGCGGCTGCATCAACTCGAGCCGCCAGCGGTTAAGTTGCATCAGCAGGGAAGCTAAATGACCGACCAGCTCAGCGATCAACCCGCTGGACTCATCGTAGGGCAGGACTTCATTCCACTCGCCCTGGCTGCTTTCCATCGCATAGCCCAGCAGCATACGCGTCAGGCCAAACCGCCAGGTGTGCTGGCCGGTAGGAGGAAGCTCGAACGCCTGAACGTTGTCATCATCAATGCCCCAGCGTACGCCGGACTCGCTAACCCACTGACGAAGGTAACGCAGCCCCTCTTCATTGATATTGAAACGTGCGGCCAGGACTGGGACATCCAGTAATGCCAGGACATCTTCGGAGATAAACCGGCTATCCGGTAATGAAAGCAAAGTAATAAAGGCCTGCAAGGCCGGATGAGACTGGCGGGCCCGTCGGTCAGAAATGGCGTACGGCAGGTAGCGTTCACCCGTCGCACTCCCAAAAACAGCCTGAATAAAGGGACTGTAACTGTCGATATCCGCCACCATCACCACAATGTCACGTGGCGTCAGCTCAGGATCGTCCTGCAGCATCGCCAGCAGTTGATCGTGAAGGACTTCAACCTCGCGCTGCGGGCTGTGGCAAACGTGGATCGTGACGCTGCGATCGTCGCCGTCCAGCTTGCGCTTACTGTCGCTGCGTTCAAATTCTTTCGCCGTAACGCCCATGACGGCGCGGTTTTCGAGATCCAGAATGTCGAGTTGGATATTATGCAGCAGGCTATCCGGAGCGATCTCGACGAAGGCATCCACATCCCCTTCGCCTGACGACGTGATGTCTGAGAGCATGTGAATGTAGTCACGGCCCAGCTTTCCCCAAGAAGCAAGCAGCGGGTTTGGCAGGTTTTGAATGCCGTGCTCGTCAAATAGCTGTGCGGCAGACGCGCTGTCTTTAAACAGTGGCACGGTACGCTCTTCAAACAGGCGTCGTCTCTGGCGAGACACCAGCCGCGAAAGCCAGCGTTCATCCTGAATGTCGCCCCAGTACTGGCGACACGGATTGGTAAAGAGGATATGTATGTCGATGTGTTTACCCAGCGCACTCAGCGCCTGCAAATACACCGGTGGCAGCGCCGAGATGCCGCAGATAAACACGCGAGAGGGCAGCCGGGCTGGTCGCTCAGCGCTGTTTTCCAGTATGGAGATAAACCGCTGGTAGAGGTTTGCACGGTGCCACTTCGGCTGGCCGAGTTTCTCAGTGTGTTCCACCAGCGCTTTCCAGAGCGGTGCCTGCCAGACTTGCGCCTCCGGTAACCCGTCGACCCGCTCGCCCGCTTCCCAGCGAGTCAGCCATTCCGGGCGATACACCAGATACTGGTCATAGAGATCGGCGGTGCGTGATGCCAGCTGGAACAGCTTGCGTTTATCGGTGTCGTCATTGAGGTAGTGGCGCAGCATGACGAATTCATCATGCTGCAGCATGTCCGGCAACAATGCCATCAGCTTCCAGCTCATGCTTTGCTTGTTGAAGGCACTCTGTTCCGGGATGTCCGGCAACACGCGGACAAACATCTCCCAGATAAAACTTGCGGGCAGCGGGAAATCGATATTTGCGGCAATGCCGAATTTACGCGAAAGCGACATCTGCAGCCACTGTGCCATACCGGTGCTCTGCACCAGCACCATTTCTGGCTCAAAAGGATCGTCAAGCCGCTCGCGCTCAACGATAAATTCCATCAGCGCTTCCAGCACATCCAGACGATTTGAGTGGTAGACCCTTAACATAGACGCTCCCGACTACTGGCTAACCGGGCAATGCAGACGCGTCATCTCGCCGCGCCGCCCCAGAGGAGAAATAAGTGTAACCGTGATGCTGACACATCCAGAGAGTGTTGTCTGCCCCCGACTGACCTGCCAGCCTGCCGGGAGAGCAATTGTTGAAAGCTGAGACTGATTCCAGGCATGGTGCCAGAGCTGACGATACTGATTAAACATGGAGAACCGCGTCGCCAGTGCCCGCTGATAACCCGACAGTGCCGTGACAATCATCACCAGCAGCATCATCGCCAGTAGTACCTCAACCATGCTAAAGCCTTTTTCTCTGCTCACGGCAGCTGGCATAACGCACTCTCCTTAAGCGGACAAAAATCACTCCAGCCGTGTGGCGAGAAATGGATCTTGCCGTCGATGATTTCGCCTCTGCGCCATAGCAGCAGGCCATCACTCCCGGCGATAAGCAGCACACGCGCTTCATTCAGTAGCCGCAGGCAAACTCGCCACGCCGATACCTTTTTGCACTGGATCTCAGGCTCAGATAACCAGCTCTGAACGCGTCCCCATTCAAGCGCTGACTGCACGGATGCCTGCTGTTGAACCGAGCGGCTCTCACCGCCCACCAGTGCGCTAAACGTGGTCAGCTGCTGATTGAGGCCGGAGAGGATCAGCGTGCCCAACACCAGTAAAAGTAATACCAGCGCCAGCGAGGACATCCCGCGCTGCCGGTTCACAGGTTGTACCCCGTGACGCCATAAAAAGCCTGACAGGGGGCCCCCTGCTCACCCTGACGAAGGGCGGTCATTTCAATATTCAACTGGGGGGCAAACCCCGCATGCTCAACTTGACTCACCACAAAGTGCTGGATGAGAAGCCTGTTGGGGTCAGTGAGTTTCTCCCATCCCTTACCCTCACACGAGGTCGCCCCATGCAGGGTCTCCAGTGCACCTGATTCCAGACGAAAACCTGTGCTGTCGTTTTCCGAAGACGAGCTATCCCAGTTACCGTTACTGTTTGCATCCCACCGTACAATGACACAGCGACCTTGCCTGCCGATCGTCAGTCCCTGCCCCGCACAGTTTCCGGCGCAATACCCCGCACGCTGAAGCTGTTTGCCGAGGGAAAAAAGGCGTTGCCACACCTCCTCCTCAAGCTCCCGCTGACCGGACTGCTGTAAAACAGCCCGCTGCAAGCCCGGTAAAAAGCGCGAGGCGCTTATCAGTAACAGACTGCTGATCGCCGTGGCAATCAGAACTTCCATCAGTGAGAAACCCTGCTGGTTTAGGGACATGAACCTTCTCCTGTGACATTGCACATCCTGATTCGCCCTCCATTCGAGACAATGACGAGCCATTCTCCTGCACGACTTTGCAGGCGTATTCGCCCTGCCCATGCCGTATCCCTGAGTCCATAGAAGCCAAATAACGGCGTTATTTCACTTACCGTGACCTCCGGCCACAGGGGAATAAATACAAACGGACTGCCCTTATCACAGCCCTGCACGAATGCGCTCATCAGACAGGTGACGCCCCTGTCGCGTCGCAGTGTGACCTGGTGGTCACGGTTGTGCCGGTTTGCGTCATTACGCAGAAAGACCAGGTAATCACGCACCTGCCCGGCGGTTTGCCAGAGCCGTTGCTGCCGTTGCCAGTTGTCCCAGCCATATAGCCCGGAGGCGCTGAGAATGACCACCAGCGAGATAGCCACCAGGGTTTCGATAAGCGTAAAACCGTTCTCTTTTTTCATGCCGGGAGTGTGGCGAAATGGCCTGGAATTGACGAGCTACGGATGACCGTTTTACGAGCCCTTATCAAGGAAAGTTAAGCGGTTGCAGTGCGTTGCATACGTTCTGGATAACGCGTCGGAAAGCGGGAAGAAGGCGAAAAAAAAACCGGCGCTAAACAGCACCGGTTATGTCACGATTGACGGCCTCAGATAGCGACGGGCGCTTTGATGCCTGGATGAGGGTCATAACCCTCAATCTCAAAATCGTCAAAGCGGTAATCAAAAATGGATTCCGGTTTGCGTTTGATAATCAGCTTAGGCAAGGCGCGCGGTTCGCGGGTCAACTGGAGATGCGTCTGTTCCATATGGTTGCTGTAGAGATGGGTATCCCCACCGGTCCAGACGAAATCGCCCACGTCCAGATCGCACTGCTGCGCCATCATATGCACTAACAGCGCATAGCTGGCAATGTTGAACGGCAGGCCGAGGAACACGTCGCAGGAGCGCTGATAGAGCTGGCAGGAGAGCTTGCCGTCTGCCACATAGAACTGGAAGAACGCATGGCACGGTGCCAGTGCCATTTTATCCAGCTCGCCGACGTTCCAGGCAGAAACGATAATACGGCGCGAGTCCGGATCGTTTTTCAGCTGGTTCATCACGGTGGTGATCTGGTCAATATGGCGGCCATCCGGCGTAGGCCATGCGCGCCACTGCTTACCGTACACCGGGCCCAGGTTGCCGTTTTCATCTGCCCATTCGTCCCAGATAGAGACGTTGTTATCATGCAGATACGCAACGTTGGTATCGCCTTGCAGGAACCAGAGCAGTTCATGAATGATCGAGCGCAGGTGGCAGCGCTTTGTCGTCACCAGCGGAAAACCTTCCTGCAGATTGAAGCGCATCTGGTGGCCAAAAATGGAGAGCGTGCCGGTACCGGTACGGTCATTTTTCGGCGTGCCCTCATCGAGCACTTTTTTCATCAGTTCAAGATACTGTTTCATGGTTCCTCAGGAAAGTTGTTGCTGTGGACGACGACGATACGCCCAAATCATCATAATGACACCCGCGACAATCATCGGAATGGAGAGGATCTGCCCCATGCTGATGTACTGTACCCATTCGCCGGTGAACTGTGCATCCGGCTGGCGGAAGAACTCGACGATGATACGGAATGCACCGTAGCCAATCAGGAACAGACCGGAGACAGAACCCATCGGACGCGGTTTACGGATAAACAGATTCAGGATGATAAACAGCACCACGCCTTCCAGCGCCAGCTCGTAAAGCTGAGACATATGGCGCGGCAGAACACCGTAAGTATCGAACAGGGATTGCCACTCAGGATGAGACGGCAGCAGCGCCATGTCCTCTGCACGCGAGCCCGGGAACAGCATGGTAAAGGAGACACTCGGGTCGACACGCCCCCAGAGCTCACCATTGATAAAGTTGCCCAGACGTCCTGCTCCCAGACCAAACGGGATCAGTGGCGCGATAAAATCTGACACCTGGAAGAAGTTGCGCTTGGTGCGTTTGGCAAAAATCACCATCACCAGGATCACACCAATCAGCCCGCCGTGGAAGGACATGCCGCCATCCCAGACGCGGAACAGGTAGAGTGGATCGTTCAGGAATACCGGGAGGTTATAGAACAGAACATACCCAATACGGCCGCCCAGGAACACGCCAAGGAAGCCTGCATACAGCAGGTTCTCGACTTCGTTTTTGGTCCAGCCACTGCCGGGACGACTGGCGCGACGGCCAGCAAGCCACATGGCAAAAATGAAGCCGACCAGGTACATCAGACCGTACCAGTGAAGCGAAACAGGTCCTATTGAGAAAATGACCGGATCAAATTCCGGAAAATGCAGATAACCACTGTTCATCTGTCACCACAAGATGTTGTTATTCCGCTGAAAGTGGACAGCGGTAGAAATGCGATTCTGCTGTTAGCAGAGGCTCCAAAGTTGCGAATCATAGCATAAGGCGGACGCGGAGGATGCGCCAGAGATGTAAAAGATGTGTATAGAGGAGTGTGTTATATCCTCACCTCCGCCCTGTCACAAAGGACGAGGACGGAGTGAGGGGAAAAGTACGTATTAGCGACCGCCGCGAATCAGGCCGCCCATACCGCGTCGTTCCATGAAAGCAGCCACCTGATGACGCACTTCAGCGGCCAGCTGCGCTTCAAGACTGCGTTCAGCCAGCTCGCGGGCATCCTCAATATCGATATGCCGCAGCAGGTACTTCACGCGGGCAACCGCACGGCCGTTCATGGAGAGGTGGCGGTACCCCAGCCCAATCAGGATTGCAACGCACATCGAATCCCCGGCCATTTCACCGCACAGGCGCAAATCAATATCATGCTGCTCTGCTTCTCGCGCGATCATCGCTAACGCCCGGATCATCGCAGGGTGCAGGCTGTCATAAATGCTGGCAACACGCGTGTTGTTACGGTCGACGGCCAGAATATACTGCGTCAGGTCATTGGTACCGACCGAGATAAAGTCGACACGGTTAGCCAGCTGCGGCAGCATAAAGACCATTGACGGCACTTCAAGCATCACCCCAATTCGTGGTTTAGGGATCGCATAGCCAATCATCTCTTCGACTTCACGACCGGCACGCTCAATCAGACGCCGCGCCTCGTCAATCTCATCAATGCTGGTGACCATCGGCAGTAAAATGCTGAGGTTACCCGTCGCCGCATTCGCGCGCAGCATGGCACGCACCTGGATCAGGAAGATCTCAGGCTGATCGAGCGTAATGCGTATCCCACGCCAGCCCAGGCACGGGTTTTCTTCACTAATCGGCATGTACGGCAGCTGTTTATCTGCCCCGACATCAAGGGTGCGCAGGGTGACCGGTTTGTCGTTAAACATCTGCAGCATGCCCTGATACTGCGCGACCTGCTCCTCTTCAGAGGGAAAGCCACTTTGCAGCATGAACGGGATTTCGGTGCGGTATAAGCCGATACCGTCGATGCGGCTGCCGAGCTTCTCTTCATGCTCGGGGCTTAAACCTGCGTTGAGCATGACTTTGATTCGCTCGCCGCTTTTGAGCTGTGCGGGCAGATTAACGTCATCCTCTGCCAGCTTGCTTAATTCATTCTCTTCGCTGATAAGGCGCTGGTATTCCTGAAGCAGAACCGGCTCAGGATCAACCAACAGCTCACCGCGATAACCGTCGACCACCAGGGTGCGTCGGTGCAGCACCGATGGCTGGATATCCGCCCCCATAACGGTGGGAATTCCCAGCGCGCGCACCATAATGGCCGCGTGCGAGTTCGCCGCGCCATCGCGTACCACCACGCCCGCCAGGCGGTCATGAGGCAGTTCAGCCAGCGTTGTCGCGGAGAGTTCATCGGCAACGAGCACAAAACGTTTTGGCCAGGCATTCGCGCCCTGAATAGTGTCATCAAGATGGAACAGTAAACGCTGCCCCAGGGCGCGTAAATCACCGGCCCGCTCTTTCAGGTAACCGTCGGTCAGTGCCGCAAACTGTTCGGCAAATTTTTCGATGACCTTTTTAACCGCCCACTCCGCAACCGCACCTTTGTCGACTTCGTCAAAAAGCTCGCGGCGCAGACGTGCATCGGAGAGAAGGTGCGAGTAAAGGTCAAAAATGGCCGCCGTCTCTTTTTGCGCCCCAGCGGCAAAGCGCTTGCTGTAACGACGAAACTCATTCGACGCCTCTTCCAGCGCGGCGGTGAGACGCTCACGCTCAAGCGCTTCATCAAGCGTTGAGGCTTCGTACACCTGCTCCATCAACGGCAGAGTGGCGTCCATCCAGCCTTCGGCGATAGCGACGCCCGGCGACGCCGGAAGCGCGCGAATACGCGTATGACGATACTGACCAAACAGTGCCGTCAACTGGGACTGGGAGAGGATCGCGGCCATCTGCGTGGCCAGCGTGACGAGGAAAGACTCTTCGCTTTCATCGTACTGACGCAACTCACGTTGCTGTACCACCAGCACACCAAGCAGCTGACGGCGCTGAATAATCGGCACGCCCAGGAAGGCGCGGAAACGATCTTCTTTTACGGAGGGGATATATTTAAAGCTGGGGTGTTTTTGCGCGTCGGCAAGGTTGATAGGTTCGGCGAGTCGCCCAACCAGACCAACGATACCTTCATCAAACGCGAGCGTTACGGTGCGTCCACGTGGCTTTTTCAAACCACGGGTCGCCATCAGGTAATAGCAACGCCGATCGTGGTCGGCCAGATACACCGAACAGACTTCGGTCTCCATCGCAAGACAGATGTCGGTAACCAGAATGTTCAGCGCCTCATTCAGACGCGGCGCACTGGCCACCTTCTCGACTATTTCTCGCAAGCGGGTGAGCATGATTTGCGTAGCTTAACCTCTTTTACGTCGCCAGGCAGGTGCGCTCTGCGGCTTAGGCGGGATCTCCTGAAGCTGCATGACAACACTTGCGAACTCTTTCATCACCCTACGGTAAACATCGCGTTTAAATGACACGACCTGACGAACAGGATACCAATAGCTCACCCAACGCCAGCCATCAAACTCCGGCGTACTGCTGGTTTGCATATTGATATCTGAATCGTTGCCCACCAACTGCAGTAGAAACCATTTTTGTTTCTGGCCGATACAAACCGGCTTTGTGTCCCAACGCACCAAACGTTTCGGTAACTTGTAACGCAACCAGTTGCGGGTCGAAGCCAGGATGCGAACATCTTTTCGGCTTAAACCAACCTCTTCAAACAGCTCCCGGTACATCGCTTGTTCTGGGGACTCTCCCGGGTTGATCCCGCCTTGCGGGAACTGCCAGGAGTGCTGACCATATCGACGGGCCCACATCACCTGGCCCTGACGATTACAAATTACTATTCCTACGTTCGGGCGGTAGCCATCGTCATCAATCACCGGACTACCCCAAACTAAACCTTATATATGAATGATTGTTTCACACTACAGGGAGGCGGTAAACCACTCTCTTACAGGGCTGCAACCTAATAACATTTGAATAACTCACAAATACAGGCAGAGTTATAAACAGATGAGCGGCTCAGAGGGGAATTTTATTCACCTTTTCTGTGGATATAGTTGTGAAGAAGTGTCTGATTACCGATGAACAACCTCAGCCGCCGTCAATCCCTCTCCATTACCGAAAGAAAATAAAATCATTATTTTCATAAAGTTAATCACCATAAAACCAACCCACACCGCTTAATCGTGACGATCATCACATCAGGGATCGTTGTGCTGATGAAAGATCGAACAGCGTCGGTTTTATCCACAGATTGTGCCAATAAGTTAGGCACAATTTGTTTGAAAATTGGATTTTCGTCGCACGTCAAGGCTGTAAATTGAAACAGTAGTCAGGGTTATGCCCAGTTATCCCACTTTTCTGTGGATAACATGGTGTAAGATCCTGTTCATTGTCAGTGACCAGAATTGAACAACCGAATTTTTGTCCCTCGCCATCCATTTTTAGCGTGCTAAAAAAACCTATAAATCATGCACATGGCATATTCGTACAGAAAAAGTTAAACTCTATCCACAGGGGACAATTTCTTAGTGTATTTTTTAATCAAAAGGTTACCTTCATGCATTCGCTTTTACCCTTGCTTTCACCGCCGTCCAGCGAAACCCAGTTGCTACAGCAGGCGCAGCGTCTGGCTGGCTTTTCGCTTGGCGAGCTGGCGGCAATGGCTGGCCTGCCGATCCCTCAGGATCTGAAGCGGGATAAAGGCTGGATCGGCATGCTGCTGGAGCTGTGGCTGGGTGCAAGCGCAGGGAGTAAACCGGAGCAGGATTTCGCCGCCCTGGGCGTAGAGTTAAAAACCATTCCCATCGATAGCCTTGGGAAGCCCCTGGAAACGACATTTGTCTGCGTTGCACCGTTAACCGGGAATACTGGTGTGACGTGGGAAACCAGTCACGTTCGCCATAAACTGAAGCGCGTGCTTTGGGTCCCCGTAGAAGGAGAACGTCAGATCCCGCTGGCTGAACGCCGCGTTGGCGCACCGCTGTTGTGGAGTCCGGATGAAGATGAAGAGCATCAGCTGCGTCTGGACTGGGAAGAGCTGATGGATATGATTGTCCTCGGTCAGGTTGAGCGCATCACCGCCCGACACGGAGAGGTGTTACAGCTGCGGCCAAAGGCGGCGAACAGTAAAGCGCTCACGGAAGCAATCGGTGCCCGGGGCGAGCCGATACTGACATTGCCACGCGGTTTTTATCTCAAAAAGAACTTTACCGGAGCGCTCCTTGCTCGCCATTTCTTACTCAAAACGTAGTTTTTTACTTATTTTGAGAGCTCTCAAACATAATCACCTGGTTTTTAAGATTTTACCGCTTCCTCCTGTCGAAATATCGGGTTATTACTACACTATGATTTGATACGAGCCAGGTGAGGACGATAACGATGAAAAAATGGGCAGTGTTAATTTCAGCAGTCGGATTAGCGTTTGCAGTATCGGGCTGTAGCAGCGATTACGTGATGGCGACAAAAGATGGCCGGATGATCCTGACAGACGGCAAGCCGGAAGTCGATGATGACACCGGTCTGGTCAGCTACCGCGATCAGTCCGGGAATAAAATGCAGATCAATCGCGACGAAGTCTCGCAAATTATCGAGCGATAAACAGAGAGAGGTCAGTACCTTGCTGGCCTTTTTGATTTTTTTCTTCCCCTTTTGCTTCCCCTCTGCCATGTTTATATTCCTTTGTCGGGAGGTTCCTGACGCGGTCTACATGTCTATTGAAGGAAGCCGGCTATGCATTATCACCGTATCCCCCACAGCTCTCTGGAGATAAGCCAACTGGGGTTGGGCACGATGACATTTGGTGAACAAAACAGCGAAGCCGATGCCCATGCACAACTCGATTATGCCGTCAGCCAGGGCATTAACCTGATTGATGTCGCAGAGATGTACCCTGTTCCTCCACGCCCGGAAACGCAGGGGCTTACCGAAACCTACGTCGGCAACTGGCTGGCAAAACGCGGCAACCGCGAAAAACTGGTTATCGCCTCGAAAGTCAGCGGTCCTGCGCGTAACAGCGATGCCGGGATCCGCCCAAACCAGATCCTCGATCGCAAGAATATCCGTGCCGCGCTGGATGCCAGCCTGAAGCGCCTGCAAACCGATTATCTTGATCTCTACCAGGTACACTGGCCGCAGCGTCCAACCAACTGCTTTGGTAAGCTCGGCTACAGCTGGAACGAAAGCGCTCCCGCCGTTACGCTGCTTGAAACGCTGGAAGCGCTGACCGAATGCCAGCGAGCGGGCAAAATCCGCTACATCGGCGTGTCTAACGAAACGGCTTTTGGCGTTATGCGCTACCTGCACCTGGCTGATAAACACGATCTGCCGCGCATTGTCACTATCCAGAACCCCTACAGCCTGCTCAACCGCAGTTACGAAGTGGGTCTGGCCGAAGTGACGCAATATGAAGAGGTTGAGCTGCTCGCCTATTCCTGCCTGGGCTTTGGTACGCTGACGGGTAAATACCTGAACGGTGCGAAGCCAGCCGGCGCGCGTAATACGCTCTTCAGCCGCTTTACCCGCTATAGCGGCGAGCAGACGCAGAAAGCCGTCGCGGCCTACGTTGATATTGCGAAGCGTCACGGGCTCGATCCTGCCCAGATGGCATTGGCCTTCGTACGCCGTCAGCCGTTTGTGGCCAGCACCCTGCTGGGCGCAACGACGATGGAACAGTTGAAAACCAACATTGAGAGTTTCCATCTGGACCTGAGCGAGGACGTGCTGGCGGAGATTGACGCGGTGCATCAGGTTTATACCTATCCGGCACCGTAAAAAAAGCAAAACGGCAACCTCTGTTGCCGTTTTTAATGTTTGCACCCGCTTGTGAAAAGGCGCTGAAGACGACCCGAATCAGCGGCGGCGCTGCCAGACCCACAAGCCGGCAATCGCCAGCGCGAACAATCCACCGAACCCGACGCCAATCCCTACCACAGGCGCACCGGCTTTAACCGCCAGCGAATACAGGCCCAGCATCAGCAGCATCGCCAGGTTTTCACCGAGGTTTTGCACCGCAATAGCATTGCCCGCCCCGACCGTCTGCTTGCCACGCTCCTGTAATAGCGCATTCAGTGGCACCACGAAGAAGCCTCCCAGAATACCAATCAGGATCAGCAGTACGTAGGCTGGCAATAACGCGTGTTGCAGCGCGAAAAAAAGCACCGCAACGCCAATCAGTATCCCTGCCGGCATGCAGCGAGCAACGGTGTCGAGCGTCACCAGTTTTGCCGCTGCCCCCGCGCCCACCACAATCCCGATCGCCACCATCGCATTAAGGTAGGTTGGCGTCGCGTTGTCCGTGATCCCCAGCGCCACCGGCACCCACAGCACCAGCAGGAAGCGCAGCGTAACGCCAGCGCCCCAGAACATGCTGGTGCCCATCAGAGAGAATCGCGTTTCACCGTTACGCCACAGTACGCGGCAGGCATTGAAGAAGCTGCCGGTCATCGGCTTAAAGCGCCAGGATTGCCCCGGACGCGCCACCGGCAGTTTCGGAATAAACAGGTTAGCGACTACCGCGCCACCGTACACCACGGCACACACGCCGAGGGCCGCCAGCACGTGCCAGTCAGCGAGGACACCGCCTGCGACGGAGCCAAGCAGGATTGCCGCAATGGTGGAGGACTCCATCAGCCCATTGGCTTTCACCAGCTTATCACCGGTGGTCAGCTCCCCGAGAATGCCATACTTCGCCGGGGAGTAGGCTGCGGCGCCAATGCCGACCAGCGTATAGCCAATAAACGGATTGAAACCAAAACAAATGCTGGCGGCTCCCAGCAGTTTCAGGCCGTTGGCAAACATCATTACCCGGCCTTTCGGGAAGCTGTCCGCAACCTGTCCGACAAACGGTGCAAAGATAATGTAAGCGCCCACAAACACCATCTGCAGAACCGGCTGACTCCAGTCGGGGTAAAACTCAGCCTTGAGCAGTGCCAGCGTGGCAAACAGCAGCGCGTTATCGCCAAAGGCGGAAAGGAACTGGGCGGCAATCACCGCCATCATGCCTTTTGAGCGCAGAGAGGTGTTAGTGTGTACTGACTCACGCATTATGTTGTTCCGCCTGTTCAACCATGCCCTTGAGGGTCACGAAGTCGGGCTTACCGCTGCCGAGCACCGGAAGCTGTTTCAGGTAGCGAATATCACGAGGTACCGCCAGCTCCGGAATGCCGTGCTCGCGGGCATAGCTGAGTAACTGGTCGCGCTTAAGCTCGCTGTCGGTGGTGAACAGCACCAGCGCCTCGCCTTTACTTGCATCACTCTTCACAACCGTGGCATGCATCTTGTCGGCGGAGACGCCCGATGCCAGCTGTTCAACCATCTCAAGCGAGACCATTTCACCCGCAATCTTGGCAAAGCGTTTTGCACGCCCCTGGATCTGCACAAAGCCTTGCTCATCGAAACGTACAATATCGCCGGTGTCGTACCAGCCCGTTTCAATCTCGCCATTAACGTTTTCTGCGGTCGGTGCTTCCAGCACGCCGGGGTTTTCCACGCGCAGATAGCCGTTCATCACGTTTGGCCCTTTCAGCTGCAGCCGGCCGCCGTCTTCAATACCAGGCACCGCCAGCAGACGAGCATCCAGCCCAGGCAGAATTCGGCCTACTGTCCCCGGCTTCGCCGCCATTGGCACGTTGATAGAAACCACCGGCGCACACTCTGTCACGCCATACCCCTCGAGGATGCGCAGACCAAATTTGTCCTGCCAGATCTGTCGCGTGCTCTCCTGCAGTTTTTCCGCGCCAGCAACCACGTAGCGCACGCGGAAGAAGTCATACGGATTGGCGAAACGCGCGTAGTTCCCGAGGAAGGTTGAGGTTCCAAACAACACGGTACAGTTACGGTCATACACCAGCTCCGGCACAATGCGGTAATGCAACGGGCTTGGATAAAGGAAGACTTCGGCACCGGTCAGCAGCGGCGTGAAAAGCCCCACCGTCAGACCAAAAGAGTGGAACAGCGGCAGCGCTGACATAAACCGGTCTTTCGCGGTAAAGTCGGCAATGCTTTTGATCTGCTCAACGTTCGCCAGAATACTCTTGTGACTGTGGACGACGCCTTTCGGGTTGCCTTCAGAGCCAGAGGTGAAGAGGATAATCGCGTCGTCTTCCGGCTGCTGTTTCACCTGGGCCAGACGCGGCATCAGCAGATGAGCAAAAATCCACAGTTTGTCGCCTGTCGTCACGTCCGCTTTAAGATCTTCCAGGAAGACCCAGCGTACCTGGGTAAGCTGTTCAGGAAGATGCCACAGTTTGCCTTTGTCGAGGAACTGGCGGGAGGTAAAGACGGTTTTGATTTGCGCTGCCGTGATGGCACTGGTCAGCCCTTTCACGCCCGCCGTGTAGTTCATCATCGCCGGAATACGGCCACGGGAAACGGCACCAAAAATCACCGCCGCACTGATGCCTGCGTTGGGCAGCATCAGGCCAATCTTTTCGCCCTGCTGGCTGTACTTCTCAAGAATACGGCCCACGAACAATGTTTTGGTCAGCAGCTTGCGATAGGTATCCGGGGTAAAGTTGATATCTTCGATGCAGTTTTTCTTCGCGCCGTAGCGGTGCTGTGCCGACAGCAGGGATTCATACAGCGTCTCGCGCGGGCGAACCGCCATACGCGCTTCCATCATAATCTGGTGCAGCATCTCTCCGGCAATTTTACGGCGATCGCGTGCACGGGGCGCGTCAGGCATCGGTAACGACGTTGGCGGCAGGATATGCAACGTAATTTTTGGGAACACGCGCTGCTTTACCAGCCCTTTCAGACGGCTGAAATAGGAGCGCTCCGCCCCTTCAATACGCAGTGGCACCACGGTCGCTTTTGACTTCGCCGCGACAAACCCGGCGCCGTCGTAGATTTTCATCAGTGAACCGGTCACCGAGATGCGACCTTCCGGGAAAATAACCACCGGACGCCCCTGCTCCACCAGACGCACCAGATGTTTAATCATCATCGGTTTGGTCGGGTCGAGCGGCACAAAATCAATCAGCGGCGTGAGCCAGCGCATGTACCACTGCTGGCTGATGGAGGTATAAACCGCAAACACCGGACGCACGGGCAGAAATAGTGCCAGCAGAATGCCGTCGATAAAGGAAACATGGTTTGGTGTGATAAGAACGCGTTCGCCGCGAAGCGCCTGAGCATCGCCAGTGACGCGAATGCGAAAGAGAATACGGAAGAGTGTACGGAAGAACCCAAAAAGCATCTCAACTCCCTTTGCCAGCCAGTGTGAAGGGTTGATAGTAAATGGTGGCAGATTACACGAGAAGTGATACGGGAGCGACTGCAAAGTTGAGGCGAAAAAAAACCTGCGCATCCGCGCAGGTTGGTGCAAGAGAAGAGTACGAAACCGTACTAAGAATTCTCACCAATCAATACCTCTGGGATCTCGACTCTATCAATCTCCCCCTCATCCTCGCCATCGGACAATCGCAACAGCCTGAGGCAAAGTGTAACTAAAGGTTCAGATTGACATTATTCAGACATGACTGGCCGTGTAACGATTACACGGTCAGGGTTGTGCTGCGTCACGTTTGTGGAGGGCGAACCCCCGCGCCCCTTGAATGCACGGCGCTTTTCCGCAACACTATTTCGTGTGTAAACGCTTACCCCCACTAAGAAGGTATGTAATGGCGACAATAAAGGATGTGGCCCGTCTGGCTGGTGTTTCCGTGGCGACCGTCTCGCGCGTGATTAATGACTCCCCTAAAGCCAGTGACGCATCACGCCAGGCGGTGCAAAACGCCATGGAATCATTGAATTATCATCCGAATGCCAACGCCCGCGCCCTTGCCCAACAGTCTACTGAAACCATCGGACTGGTGGTGGGCGATGTGTCTGACCCGTTTTTTGGCGCCATGGTAAAAGCGGTTGAACAGGTTTCTTATCAGACCGGCAATTTTCTGCTGATCGGCAATGGCTATCACAACGAACAAAAAGAACGCCAGGCTATCGAACAGCTGATGCGCCACCGCTGCGCTGCGCTGGTTGTTCACGCCAAAATGATCCCCGATGCTGAACTCATTCATCTGATGAAGCAGATCCCCGGCATGGTGATCATCAACCGAATTATTCCCGGTTTTGAGAAACGCTGCGTGGCACTCGACGACCGCTACGGCGCCTGGCTTGCTACCCGCCATTTGATTCAGCAGGGCCATACCCGCATTGGTTATCTCTGCTCCAATCACCCGATTTCCGATGCCGAAGATCGCCTGCAGGGCTACTACGATGCCCTGCGCGAAAACGGTTTGCCGTGTAATGACCGGCTGGTGGCCTACGGCGAGCCGGATGAGAGTGGCGGCGAACAGGCAATGACAGAGCTGCTGGGGCGTGGACGGAATTTCACGGCGGTTGCCAGCTATAACGACTCGATGGCCGCCGGGGCAATGGGGGTGTTAAATGACAATGGAATCGAGGTGCCGGGAGAAATTTCACTCATTGGCTTTGATGATGTGCTGGTGTCCCGCTACGTGCGTCCGCGCCTGACCACCGTACGTTACCCGATTATCACAATGGCAACGCAGGCTGCGGAGCTGGCACTGGCGCTGGCCGAACAACGCCAGCCACCGGATATCACCCACCTGTTCAGCCCCACCTTAGTCCGCCGTCACTCCGTAGGTTCGCCAGCAGAAGCGGGAGAGGAATAGCGATACAGATGTACCGTTTTGTTCGGGTATTCGAGCGCATCGCCAATGTACTGCCAGCCGTAACGTTCGTAGAAGTCGCGGCAGGCAGACCACAGATGCAGTTCGTGATACCCGGCCTGTGCGGCATAGGCGATAACATGCTGCTGCAGTTTTCCCGCCAGTCCGTTACCACGCGCCGCTTCATCAACGTACAGCGCAGCCAGCCACGGACAAAGATCCTGTCGGGTGATTAAATCGCAGCGCCAGATCCCGACCGTACCCAGAAGCTGTTCGCCCTCCAGAGCAATAAAGGTCAACGGTAACGCGCCCGGCGTCTGGCTATGTTCAACGATGCTCTGGAAAAACGCCCGCGTAAGCCCGTCACCGAACGCCTGCCAGATCCAGTCAGTTACCTGTTCCGCATACTGAGGCGCGGCATAGAGAGGCAGAATAGTCACACCAGCTTCCCCTGAAACACGGGCACAGATTCAAAAAGATAACCGTCAAAATCCGGCGCATCTTCATCGGAGAGTTCAAGTAAGCTCTTTTTCACATTTTCCAGATGCTGGAACATCGCCTGCCAGGCGCCCATCACGTCACGACGGCGAAGCGCCGCGAGGATGGTTTGTCTGTCGCCCAGCCATTTCAGGCGGTATGCACGGCTGGCGATATGCCCATTGAATTGCTGCCACAGCGGGCTGCTGTCCATGTGGTGCCAGATACTCTCTACCGTTGCCAGCAGCATCTGGTTTTGCGTTGCCCCCGCCAGCACCAGGTGAAACATTTTATTGTTGTCCTGGCTGTTATCGTTGGCGGCAATGGCGCGCTGCTCCTGCTCAATAATACGGCGCAGATTGTCGATGTCTGCGCGTGTCGCCATTTTGGCAGCAAACGCGGCGATGTTGCTTTCGAGGAGCTGGCGCGCCTGCAGGATCTCAAAGGGGCCGACGTCGCTGTTCAGAAAACGTTCTTCTTCGTTTTCGTGTTCTTCAGGAATGCGCATCACATAAACGCCAGACCCCTGGCGGATATCCACCGTGCCCTGAAGCTCCAGCATCAGCAATGCCTCACGCACGATGGTACGACTTACGCCGTACTTCTCAGCAATATTTCGCTCGGGCGGCAGACGGGAACCTACGGGATAGTGCCCCTGGATAATTTGCGCCCGTAAATCCTCGCCAATTTCCTGGTACTGTTTTTTTTCCGGCAGGATGACAGCCTTATCCACGTTTTCACCTGTTTTTTCAGTTAATGCGCAGGCCGGGCGTCCTCCCGGCCAGTTTGTGCGCTATTTTACCAGAACCAGCATGGTTTTCGCTTACTTCCATTCATCATCGACCGGGAGCGTGAGCACGCGCGCATCGCGCAGCTGCCGGAACCAGCTCGCCGACCTTTTCGCCCGCCTGGCGCGATTGTTATCGAGATCAATCTCAATCAGCCCGTAGCGGTTTTTGAAGGCGTTCATCGGCGATACGTTGTCCGTGAAGGCCCACAGCATATAGCCATGACAGTTTGCCCCCTCCTCCCGCGCCAGCAGCGTGTAATAGAGGTGCTCGCGAATGAACGCAATGCGGTACTCGTCGTCAATGACCCCGTCACTGTTGCGAAACTGCGCTTCGTTCTCCACGCCCATCCCGCTCTCCGCCACGAACCAGTCGATGTTGCGGTAGTCATTTTTTATCCGCATCGCCATATCGTAGATAATGCGGGGGTAGATTTCCCAGCCGCGGGATTTATTCATTCGCCGTCCTGGCAGTTCGAACGGTTCGTAGTAGTACGCCGGGTGGAACGGTGTCTCCGGATGCCAGGCACGAGACGGCGCTTTCACCCGATGCGGGTAATAGAGGTTTATCCCCAGCTCATCGACGGTGTTCTGCGCAATCAGTTCCAGCTCTTCTGCGGTGTAGTCCCACGCCACCTGATGCTGTTCCAGCAGCGTAAACAGTTCTGGCGGGTAGCGCCCGTGCACCAGCGGATCGAGAAATACGCGGTTATAGAACAGATCGTACTTCTCTGCGGCGTTAACATCGTGCGGCGCGCACGAGCGAGGATAGGTGACTTCGGGGTTGAGAATACAGCCAACCGAGCCAGGGTAGCCTTTGGCGCGAAACAGCTGTACAACCTTTGCCGTCGCCAGAACCTTATGGTGGTTCCACTGCATCCATTTACCGGTATTCTGCTCGTAGGGCCAGCGCAGCGCATCGAGATAAACGCGGGTCTGTACCACGATCGGTTCATTGAAGGTAAACCAGCGGGTGACTTTACCGTGGTAGCGTTCAAAGACTTTTTCCGCATAGCGGACAAACAGGTCGACAACCTGCTTTGAAGCCCAGCCGCCGTAAGTGTCAAGCAGCACGCCCGGCAGCTCGTAATGCTCAAGGCAGATCATCGGCTCAATACCCTGACGGTGCATCTCATCGAACAACGCGTCGTAATAGGCGGCGTACTCCTCGTCCACCGTCACTTTTTCATAGTCGGTTAAAAAACGTGACCAGTTAATCGAGGTTCGGTAGTGCGTCAGCCCTGCCTGCTTCATCAGCGCCACATCCTCGCGAAAGCGGTTGATAAAGTCGGTCGCCACCGCCGGGCCATAGCCGTTGTGCCAGACGTGGCGATCGTTTTTGTACCAGAGATCGATCCACGAATCCTGCCCCGCCTTTTTGCCGCTCCAGCCTTCGGTTTGCCAGGCTGACGCGGCCGCGCCCAGAATGAAATCCTGCGGAATGGTTATCTGTTTTGTCGTCATCACATCCTCATGCATTGTCGGTCGCCTGTTGCAGCGCGGCCTGTTCGGCACGTCGTGAAGCAATCTTCACAAACGGCAGGTAGATAATGACGGCAGTCACAATGCAGATAAGCTGAGTGATGACCGCCCCCATCGATCCGGCGGTGGAGAGCCAGGCGTTGATCAGCGGCGGCGTGGTCCACGGCACCATCACCACGGCTTTACCAGCAAAGCCGGTTACGGTGGCAAAGTAACCGATAGAGCCGGTCACCAGCGGCGTGATAATGAAAGGAATGGCGAGGATCGGGTTAAGCATGATTGGCATGCCGAAGATCACCGGCTCGTTGATGTTAAAGAGCCCCGGACCAATGGAAAGCTTGGCGATCTCTTTCATCTCTTTGCGTTTGGTGGCAATCATGACCGCGATCAGCAGGCCGATGGTCAGCCCCGACCCGCCGATGCTCATATACACATCCCAGAACGGCATGGTGATGATATTCGGCACCTCTTTGCCCTGCTCAAAGGCGCTCATATTAACGGTGATGGCGCCTAACAGCAGCGGCTCGCGGATCGGCTTGATCATCTGGTTGCCGTGAATACCAATCACCCAGAAAAGCTGTGCGACAAACATCAGCAGCAGAATGCCCGGCAGGCTTTGCACCACGCGCTCCAGCGGCTGTTGCACCACCTGATAGACCGCGTCATAGAGATACATGCCGGTGAGTTGATGGAAGACGAAACCCAATGTGGCAATCGCGGTAGTGGTGATGATCGCCGGGATCAGCGCGGAGAACGATGCCGCCACGTTTGGCGGTACGGTGTCCGGCATCCTGATCTTCAGCCCCTTGCGGTTTTCCAGCCAGCAGTAAATTTCTACCGAAAGAATCGCGATAAACATGCCGAGGAACAGGCTGCGGGTATCAGAGAACTGACGCAGCAGCACGTCTTTCACCACGTGCATTTCACCATCCACCAGCATCTCGACGGTTGTCGGCGTCACGCAGATAAAGCAGATCACCGCCAGCAGGCCAGGGAATAAGGATTTGATCCCGTTGATGCGGCCCAGTTCGATACCGATTAAGAACACCGCGCCAATGTTAAGGAAATTCAGGGTGGCGTAATTGAGCGCGCTGGTGATGGGTTTTAGCGTGGCGAGAAAAGAGAGGGACTGGAAGCTCGCCAGGCCATTTTTCGGATCCAGTACCATATTGGAGATCAAGACAGAGAATGCCCCAACGATGATGACCGGCATTAAGGTAATAAAGGCAGACTTGATCGCCATGATATAGCGATAACTGTTGAATTTTGTGGCAAAACTGCCCAGAGCGTCGATCAGTTTTTCCTGTAATGCCATAGGGTAATACCTCAGTAAAAGGGCTTTTATTGGATAAGGTGTACAGCCGGATACTATTGGCATACCAAAAATAGCTTCATGTCGGGTTTTGTTCTGTGATTAAGCTCTCAACGACGTAACAGGTATTCCAAAATGCAGTTTATATCGATTTTGGCATACCACTTAAAACCCTGTATTTCGAACTGACCGATCGTTACCTAAAAGCGTGATCGTGCTGGAAGTTTTGCCCTTCCCGCATCGCTTATGCACCGGATGGTCTGTGTTAAACTGCAGATCGTTACGTGGAATCAGGAATGTCTAATGGCAACAATGCTGGATGTCTCATTGCGCGCGGGCGTGTCGAAAGCCACGGTATCGCGCGTGCTGAACGGCACAGGTCAGGTTAAAGAGAGTACGCGTCAGCAGGTGTTTAATGCGATGGAAGAGCTGGGTTACCGCCCGAATTTTCTCGCGCGTTCGCTGGCGAACCAGACCAGCAACAGCATTGGTCTGGTGGTCTCTACCTTTGATGGTTTTTACTTTGGTCGTCTTCTTCAGCAGGCCTCCCGGCAGACGGAAACCCACGGCAAGCAGCTGATCGTCACGGATGGTCACGACGCCCCGGAGCAGGAAGAGCAGGCGGTACAAATGCTGGCCGATCGCAAATGCGATGCCATCGTGCTTTACACCCGCTACATGAGCGAAAAAGCGATCATGAAGCTGATCCATTCGGTGCAAACTCCGCTGGTGGTCATCAACCGTGAAGTCAGCCAGGCGCCCGATCGCTGCGTGTTCTTCGAACAGCAGGATGCCGCCTTTAAGGCCGTGGATTACCTGATCAACCAGGGCCACCGGGAGATCGCCTGTATCACCGTCCCGATCCACACGCCAACCGGGAAAGCGAGGCTGATGGGCTACCGTAAAGCGCTGGAAAAGCACGGCATTCGTCTGGACGAGCGGCGGATTAAGTATGGCGATGCGGGAATGACGCGAGGATATGAGCTCTGCAAAGAGCTGATTGCCGACGGTATAGCGTTTAGCGCTCTGTTTGCCTGTAACGATGATATGGCGCTGGGTGCGTCCAAGGCGCTACACCAGGCGGGGCTGCGGATCCCACAGGATATTTCCCTGTTTGGCTTTGACGATGCCCCATGCGCGAAATGGCTGGAGCCAGCGCTCTCGTCGGTTTACCTGCCTATCGACAATATGATCGTTACGGCTATCGATCAGGCGATCCGGCTGGCAAAAAACCAACCGGTCGACGCGATCCCGCCGTTCACCGGTACGCTGGTATTACGCGACTCGGTCACGACGGGGCCGTACTTCACTCAGACGAGTTCCAGCGCCAGCAGCTCCTGAATGGTCTGGCGGCGGCGGATCAGCCGCGCCTTGCCGTTATCAAACAACACTTCTGGCAGCAGCGGGCGGCTGTTGTAGTTTGAGGACATTGACGCCCCGTACGCACCGGTATCGTGCAGCACCAGATAGTCGCCTGGTTTAACTTCCGGCAGCGCGCGGGTTTCCACTTTCCCCCCTTCCTGCTGGGTAAAGACATCACCAGACTCACACAGCGGGCCCGCGACAACCGTCTCGATACGCGGCGCGTGAGTTAAATCGCGGCCATCGGCAGCCAGAGCCGAAATGTGGTGATAGCTGCCGTACATTGACGGGCGCATCAGATCGTTAAAGCCGGCGTCAATCAGCACAAAGTGGCGCGAGCCCATCTCTTTCACGCTGCGAACCTGCGCCACCAGCACCCCGGATTCAGCCACCAGGAAACGACCCGGCTCAATTTCCAGCTTCACGGCATGACCAAGATGCGCGGCTACCTGGTCACGCGCGGCGCTCCACAGGCCGTAATAGTGATCGGTGTCGATCGCCTCTTCCCCTTCACGGTATGGAATGGAAAGACCGCCCCCGGCGGAGATCGCTTCCAGATCCTGACCAAACTCGATCACCTGGCGTACCATTGCGCCACAAACCTGCTCAAGGTGCGCGTAATCCACGCCGGAGCCGATGTGCATATGAATCCCCACCAGCTTCAGATTGTAACGCTGCAGTACGTCCAGGGCAGCGGGCATATCGGCATACCAGATACCGTGCTTGCTGTTTTCGCCCCCGGTATTGGTTTTTTGGCTATGACCGTGACCAAAGCCAGGGTTCACGCGCAGCCAGACGCGGTGGCCCGGAGAAACTTGCCCAAGCTGTTCCAGCATATCCACGGACCCGGCGTTTACCGGCACCTGCAGCTCATGGACGCGAGCAAGCGTGGCGTCGTCGATCACATCGGCGGTAAATACAATCGCGTCAGGATCGGCTTTCGGATCAAACCCGGCCGCCAGCGCGCGCTCAATCTCCCCCAGGGAGACGGAGTCGACCTTCACACCCTGCTCACTCATCAGACGCAGAATGTGGATATTGGAGCACGCCTTCTGGGCAAAACGCACCACGTCAAACTGATGCAGGGCAGCAATCTTCTCGCGAACAATCTGCGCGTCGTAGACCCACACCGGACAGCCAAACTCGGCAGGCAGGCGTAGCAGGTTTTCGGCATTCAAATCGGTATCAGTCTGGTTAAGCGGGCGTGGCATGGTCTTTCTCCAGGGTGACATTTTTTTATGATTACGCCACAGCAGGAAGAGAATAAAAAATATCGTTTTATCGCAAGTCTATGCAAAAATGATATGGACAGTTCTCTATATTCAGGTGACCTATGCCCGCCGTCAATTTACGCCATATCGAGATTTTTCACGCCGTGATGACCACGGGCAACCTCACCGAGGCTGCGCAGATGCTCCATACCTCGCAGCCAACGGTCAGCCGCGAGCTGGCGCGGTTCGAGAAAGTGCTGGGACTGAAGCTGTTCGAACGCACCCGCGGCAGGCTTCACCCGACGGTACAAGGGCTGCGCCTGTTCGAGGAAGTGCAGCGCTCATGGTACGGCCTGGATCGCATTGTCAGTGCGGCGGAAAGCCTGCGCGAGTTTCGGCAGGGCGAGCTATCGATTGTCTGCCTGCCCGTCTTTTCACAGTCTTTTTTGCCGACGCTGCTCCAGCCTTTTCTGGCCCGATATCCGGAGGTGAATCTCACGATTGTCCCGCAGGAGTCACCGCTGCTCGAGGAGTGGCTCTCCGCACAGCGCCATGATTTAGGCCTGACCGAAACCCTCTCTACGCCCGCGGGAACGGAACGCACGGAACTGCTCTCTTTAGATGAGGTGTGCGTGCTGCCAGCCGGGCACCCGCTTGCCCGCAAGCAGATTCTGACGCCAGCGGATTTTCACGGTGAGAACTACATTAGCCTGTCACAAACCGACAGCTACCGGCAGCTGCTGGATTCACTGTTTGCCGAGCATCAGGTGAAGCGCAGGATGGTGGTCGAGACCCACAGTGCGGCCTCCATTTGCGCCATGGTGCGCGCCGGGGTGGGCGTTTCGGTGGTGAATCCACTGACGGCGCTGGATTACGCCGGGCGCGATATTGTCATCCGCCCGTTTAGCCTGTCAGTCCCGTTCACCGTGAGCCTGATCCGCCCCCTCCATCGCCCGGTCTCAGCGCTGGTGGAGGCGTTTACGGAGCACCTGATAGCCCATGCCCGTCAGGTGGCGCTTCGTTTATCCGATCGGCAAAGTTTATGACAGCATAAACTCCACGGCATCGGCGGCATGAATCGCGGCGGTATCGAAGACCGGAATCGGGCTTTGCTCTACCGGCACCAGTAAACCGATTTCCGTACAGCCGAAGATCACTCCTTCCGCCCCCTGCTGCGCGAGTTTTTCAATCACGCTGACGTAATATGCCCGGGATGATTCGCTAAAGGTGCCGAGGCAGAGTTCATCAAAGATAATCTGGTTGATGCGGGCCCGGTCTGCCTCATCCGGGATCAGGCTTTCAATGCCAAACTGGCTGCTCAACCGACCGCGGTAAAAATCCTGCTCCATGGTGTAGCGCGTTCCCAGCAGCGCCACACGACGTAACCCGGATGCGGTGATGGCCCGCCCGGTTGCATCGGCAATGTGCAGGAAGGGCAGCGAACAGCGCGCTTCGATATGGGACGCGACTTTATGCATAGTGTTGGTACAGAGCAAAATCCCCTCTGCTCCCGCACGCTCCAGCCCCAGCGCGGCCTCGGCCAGTATTTCCCCGGCTTTATCCCATTCACCGCTCGACTGGCAGGCTTCGATTTCATGGAAATCTACGCTGTGCAGCAGCAGGCTGGCAGAATGCAGGCCCCCCAGACGTTGCTTCACCCCTTCATTAATCAGGCGGTAATAGGGGATTGTCGATTCCCAGCTCATCCCCCCTAACAGGCCGATCGTTTTCATCATCCCTCCTTATGTGTTTGTCCCAGTGAAGCAAACTTGTGATCGTGTTTCCAGTTCTTTATCACGTCGTTTCTTTTTAACCCATGGTGATATAAATTAAATGAAACATTGTTTTAATACATTCTGGGGTGACGATATGTTTATTTTCCACAACGAGACCACGCTTGACGATCTGGGGAACGGCGTGACGCGCCGTATTCTTGCCCATGGCGGTAAAATGATGGCGGTGGAGGTGAATTTTGAACAGGGCGCGACAGGCCCACTGCATAACCATCCTCATGAACAGTTAACGTATGTGCTGTCCGGCGAGTTTGAGTTCACGATTGGAGATGAAAAACATGTGGTGACGGCCGGGGATACCCTCTACAAAAAGCCACATGTGATGCACGGCTGCGTGTGTCTTAAACCCGGCACGCTGCTGGATACCTTCACGCCGGTACGTGAGGATTTTTTGAAATAAAAAAAGGGCGCTGATGACAGCGCCCTTCTCGTCTGCGTTTTTTATTCCGTTACAGGCTCGACCAGAGGATTGCGGCTGAGCATGGCCTCACGCAGTAATACGCTGCCACAGGCAAACAGCCCGCCCAGCAGTCCCGCCAGGATCACAATCAGGGCTTTGCCCGGACCGTCTTTTTTCACCGGCATGGATGGAGAGAGCTGATACTTGAACGGTTCAAGTTTGACGTCTTCGACAGACAGCTTTTTCAGCTGCGCCAGGTAGTATTCCCGGTTCTGGAAGTCTGCGTTCAGCTCAGCGATGTCCTTGAGATTTTTTTCAATCTGCAGTTTTTGCGCGATACCGTCGGCACCGAGCGCGACGGAGTAATCCGGATCGTCTTTAACCGCCTGACCGTTGCTGTAGACCGGCTTTTTGATACCCGCCGCGTTGGCCACTTCCAGAGAATAGTTAAGACGCTGCAGATTGGTGTTGTGCACATTCGTCAGACGTACCCGATCCAGCTCCAGCTGCTGCTCCACCACTTTGGTTTTCAGGGTGATCTGGTTACGGATATTCTCCATGGTTTCCTGCTCAACAATCTGCGAGATGTAATCCACGTAACCTTTAAGAACCGTTTGCGCATCCCCCGCCGTCGGCGCGGTGAAGCTCAATGTCCACGAGACGTACGGCGCTTTATCCGCGTCTTTTGCCAGGGTGTTATCTACCGCTTTCATCTTTTCGGAGATATTGACCACCGCACGATGCAGCTCAAGCGGATCCACATCAGTGCCTTCCAGCTGTGCCATCACGTAAGGTGAGGATTTCATGTACTCCTCAAGCAACGACTGCGACTGGAACTTTTTAATAAACTGATTAAACACGTCCGGACGGGTAATTTTCACGTCCACGTCGAGCACCTGCAGGGCGACCATCATCTGGCGCAGCGGGTTCCACTGCGTCTGTTCCGCCGGTGTGATCACCGCTTTACTGGTCCATTTTTGTGGCAGTAAGAACGCGATGGCCAGTCCAACCAGTGCGAATGCGAAGGCAATCACGATGATACGTTTTTTTGCCGCCAGAAGAACTTCTAACAGTCCCAGAAGGTCAATTTCTTTGGAACTGACTGCCGGGGCCGCGTAATGGGGGAAGTCGAGATCCGTATTTTTTTTTAAATCCATTGCTGACATAGCCATTCTTCTTTTGAGGGTGCAGACCATTTCTGCCTGATTGGTTACAGTGGTCCGATGATACAAGAAAGTAAGAATTATCTGAACGAAAGAATGATCCAGCTGTAGACCTGCTATCAGAATTAGTAGTTAGTTTCTCCACGGTATTGTCTTTACTAATCATCCGGTTCTTTCCGCCCCGCCCGCCTCTCTCTTCTTTGAACGCCTGAAATAGCGCAAAAATGCCATCCTCATCACCTTATTGAAACACTGTTCCGACTTTGATCACATTTCCGCTATTAAGCGAATGACGCAGAAACAAATAGCAATAATATAAAATAAAACGGCGTTTTATTATCCAGGAACACGAGTTCTACCGTATTGAAACCCAGGCGTTTCGCTCAACGATGAAATCGGAAAAAGTCTTATAAAACAAAGTTAAATGAAGTAACCGTGACACGTATTACCCAGAATATCGCCGTTCAGGCTCGGTTTCGACAGCCTGAAAGGTTGTTACAGACGCAGATTCCGTTTTAAACCATTGATTACCAGGTAGGTAAGTATGAATGAAAACAAGCTGCTGGGGCTCGCGTGGATATCACCCTACATCATTGGGTTGATACTCTTTACGGCTTTCCCCTTCGTCTCATCGTTTTTCCTGAGTTTTACGGATTACGACCTGATGAGCCCGCCGGTATTTAACGGCATTGAAAATTACCGCTACATGTTTACGGAAGACACGCTCTTCTGGACATCAATGGGAGTGACGTTTGCGTATGTATTTCTGACCATTCCCCTGAAGCTCGCCTTTGCATTAGGGATTGCGTTTGTTCTGAACTTTAAATTACGCGGTATTGGATTCTTCCGTACCGCCTACTATATTCCGTCGATCCTCGGCAGCTCCGTAGCCATTGCTGTTTTGTGGCGCGCGCTCTTTGCCATTGATGGTCTGCTGAACAGCTTTATTGGCGTATTTGGTTTTGACCCGGTGAACTGGCTGGGGGAGCCCTCGCTGGCCCTGATGTCGGTCACCCTGCTGCGCGTCTGGCAGTTCGGTTCCGCGATGGTCATCTTCCTGGCCGCGCTGCAAAACGTACCGCAGTCGCAGTATGAAGCTGCGATGATCGATGGGGCATCCAAATGGCAGATGTTCACGAAAGTGACCGTGCCGCTGATCACGCCGGTGATTTTCTTCAACTTCATTATGCAGACCACCCAGGCGTTCCAGGAATTTACCGGACCGTATGTCATTACCGGCGGCGGGCCAACGTATTCCACTTACCTGTTCTCACTCTACATCTACGACACCGCGTTCAAATACTTTGACATGGGTTACGGCGCAGCACTGGCGTGGATCCTGTTCCTGGTGGTGGCCATTTTTGCCGGTATCGCCTTTAAGTCATCGAAATATTGGGTGTTCTACTCCGCCGATAAAGGAGGCAAAAATGGCTGATATCCAACAACTTTCCACAGCGAGGGCGATTGCCGAGCGTGAAGTCGCCCGCACGCTGCGCAGAGAGAAAATTAACGCCGCTGTGCGCTACGTGATCCTGCTGTTTGTCGGCCTGCTGATGCTTTATCCGCTGGTGTGGATGTTCTCAGCGTCGTTCAAACCGAACCACGAGATTTTCACCACTCTCAGCCTGTGGCCTGCCCATGCGACCTGGGACGGTTTTGTGAATGGCTGGAAAACCGGTACCGAATACAACTTCGGCCATTACATGCTGAACACCTTTAAGTATGTGATCCCGAAAGTGATCCTGACCATTATCTCCTCCACCATCGTGGCGTACGGCTTTGCGCGCTTTGAAATCCCGTGGAAGAAATTCTGGTTCGCCACCCTCATCACCACCATGCTGCTCCCCAGCACCGTGCTGCTGATCCCGCAGTACCTGATGTTCCGTGAAATGGGCATGCTCAACAGCTATATGCCGCTGTATCTGCCGCTGGCCTTCGCCACCCAGGGGTTCTTCGTCTTCATGCTTATCCAGTTCCTGCGCGGCGTGCCGCGTGACATGGAGGAGGCGGCGCAAATTGACGGCTGTAACTCGCTTCAGGTGCTGTGGTACGTGGTGGTGCCGATCCTGAAACCGGCCATTATCTCCGTCGCCCTGTTCCAGTTCATGTGGTCAATGAACGACTTTATCGGGCCGCTGATTTATGTCTACAGCGTGGATAAATACCCGATAGCACTGGCGCTGAAAATGTCCATCGACGTCACCGAAGGGGCGCCGTGGAACGAAATTCTGGCAATGGCGAGCATCTCCATTCTGCCATCCATCATTGTCTTCTTCCTGGCACAGCGCTACTTCGTCCAGGGCGTCACCAGCAGCGGAATTAAAGGTTAAGAGGGAAATATTATGGCTGAAGTTATCTTCAACAAACTGGAAAAGGTCTACTCCAACGGCTTTAAAGCGGTACATGCCATTGACCTGAAAATCGCTGAAGGAGAGTTCATGGTGATCGTCGGCCCCTCCGGCTGCGCCAAATCCACCACCCTGCGCATGCTGGCCGGCCTGGAAACCATCAGTGGGGGTGAAGTCCGCATCGGCGATAAGATTGTGAACAACCTCGCGCCGAAAGAGCGCGGGATTGCGATGGTGTTCCAGAACTACGCGCTCTATCCCCACATGACGGTGCGCGAAAACCTGGCCTTTGGTCTGAAGCTGAGCAAACTGCCAAAAGATCAGATTGAATCTCAGGTCAACGAAGCAGCCAAAATCCTTGAGCTGGAAGAGTTACTCGACCGCCTGCCACGCCAGCTTTCCGGCGGCCAGGCACAGCGCGTGGCGGTAGGCCGTGCGATTGTGAAAAAGCCGGATGTATTCCTGTTCGACGAACCGCTGTCAAACCTCGACGCCAAACTACGCGCCTCAATGCGCATTCGTATTTCCGATCTGCACAAGCAGTTGAAGAAATCCGGTAAACCGGCGACCACCGTCTACGTCACCCACGACCAGACCGAAGCGATGACCATGGGCGACCGCATCTGCGTGATGAAGCTCGGCCACATCATGCAGGTTGATACCCCTGACAACCTCTACCACAAGCCGAAAAACATGTTCGTGGCAGGCTTTATCGGCGCGCCGGAGATGAACATTCGTCAAAGCCAGCTGGTGGAAAACGCCGGGAAACTGCACATCGCCATCGGCAATGAAACCATGCCGCTGAACGCCGGGATGCAGGAGAAAGTCTCCGCTTATGCCGGGCAGGCCATTTACTACGGCGTACGTCCGGAATTCGTTTCCCTCTCCGACGCACCATTCGTTGACGGGGGCTGCAGTGGCGAAATGGTTCGCGTGGAAAACATGGGCCACGAATTCTTCGTCTATCTGAAGGTTGCGGACTACGAACTGACCGCCAGAATTCCTTCTGATGAAGCTAAGCCCATGATTGATAAAGGCCTTCATCGCAAGGTGTATTTCAAATTTGATATGAATAAATGTCATATTTTTGACGCAAAAACTGAACAGAACCTCTCTCTCTGATGGAGTTTATAAAAATGAAAAAAGTGCTTTTAAGCGCAGCAATCTCCGCGACGCTGGGCCTTACCGCTTTGCCATCGATGGCGCAAGATGTTGAATTACGCATGTCCTGGTGGGGCGGTAATGGCCGCCATCAGGTGACGTTGAAAGCGCTGGAGGAATTCCATAAGCAGAACCCGGATATCAACGTTAAAGCAGAGTACACCGGCTGGGATGGGCACCTCTCCCGCCTGACCACCCAAATTGCGGGCGGCACCGAGCCGGATGTGATGCAGACCAACTGGAACTGGCTGCCAATCTTCTCGAAAACCGGCGACGGGTTCTACGACCTGAACAAAATGAAAGACGTGATCGACCTGACCCAGTTCGATCCCAAAGAACTTCAGTCCACCACCATCAACGGCAAGCTGAACGGCATTCCGATCTCCGTCACCGCACGCGTGTTCTACTTCAACGACGAGACCTGGAAAAAAGCCGGTATTGCATACCCGAAAACCTGGGACGAGCTGATGGCGGCGGGTAAAACCTTCGAGAGTAAACTCGGCAAGCAGTACTACCCGGTCGTGCTGGAGCATCAGGACACGCTGGCGTTGCTGAACTCGTACATGATTCAGAAGTACAACATCCCTGCCGTGGACGAAAAAACCAAGAAGTTCGCCTACAGCAAAGCGCAGTGGGTGGAATTCTTCCAGACCTACAAAACGCTGGTGGATAGCCACGTCATGCCGGACACCAAATACTATGCGTCGTTTGGTAAGAGCAACATGTATGAGATGAAGCCGTGGATCCAGGGAGAATGGGCGGGAACCTACATGTGGAACTCCACCATCAACAAGTATTCCGACAACCTGAAGCCACCGGCAAAACTGGTGCTGGGCAGTTACCCGATGCTGCCGGGCGCAACCGATGCGGGCCTTTTCTTCAAACCGGCGCAGATGCTCTCGATTGGTAAATCCACCAAAAACCCGGAAGCGGCGGCGAAACTGATTAACTTCCTGCTGAACAGCAAAGAGGGAGTAGATACGCTGGGTCTGGAGCGTGGCGTGCCGCTGAGTAAAGCCGCGGTGCAGTTCCTGACCGAAGACGGCACCATCAAAGAGAGCGATCCGTCGGTCGCGGGGCTGCGTCTGGCGCAGTCTCTGCCGGCCAAACTTTCCGTGTCACCTTACTTTGACGATCCGCAGATTGTGGCCCAGTTCGGCACCTCTCTGCAGTACATCGATTATGGACAGAAATCCGTGGAAGAGACTGCCGCTGACTTCCAGCGTCAGGCTGAACGTATTCTGAAACGCGCGATGCGCTAACGAAAAGCCGGGTGGTCTCTTCGCCACCCGGCAACAGACTACACGCCAATATTACGCAGCTTCTCGCCGGACATCAGCCTGCGCTCGATATGCTCCAGCGTGACGCCTTTGGTTTCAGGGATCAGCCAGAACGTGACCCCGATAAACGCGACGTTGAGAACCGTATAGAGCCAGAAGGTTCCTGCCGCGCCGATTGAATCCAGCAGCGTCAGGAAGGTCGCGCCGATGATCATGTTCGACACCCAGTTGGTGGTCGTGGAACAGGTGATACCAAAGTCGCGGCATTTGAGCGGCTGAATTTCGGAACACAGGATCCACACGACGGGCGCAGCGCTCATCGCATATCCGGCAATACACATCATGGTCATGCCAACAGAGAGCCAGGAAAGACCGCTTGAGGCCGTGCCGTTATCAAACTGCATCAGGCAGTAGCCAAGGATCAGCGTACCGAGCGCCATGACGCTAAAGCCAATCTTGAGTGCCGGTTTACGTCCGGCTTTATCCACGGTGAACACCGCGATAAAGGTGGCGAACATAAAGGTCAGCCCCACCACCAGCGTGGCAACCATTTGCTGTTCCGTGGTGGTGAACCCCGCCATTTTGAAGATACGTGGCGCGTAGTACATGATGATGTTCATCCCGGTGAACTGCTGCATTGCCTGCAGCAACATGCCGAGGAACACCGCGCGGCGTACGTTGCGGTTGATCTTAAACAGCGCCCAGCCCCCCTGCTTCAGCTTCAGGCTTTCGCGGATCTCGTTCAGCTCTTCACGTGCTTTTTCTGAGGTATCACGCAGCATCCGCAGCACCTCTTCCGCTTCCACATGACGGCCCTTTTGCGCCAGCCAGCGCGGACTGTTTGGCAGGAAAACCACCAGAACAATCAGCACCAGCGCCGGGAGCGCCAGCACGCCCAGCATCGCGCGCCAGTTGCCGCTGTAACTGAAATAAGTGTCAGACAGAAACGCCAGCACGATACCCAGCGTCACCATCAGCTGGTACATACTGATCATCTTGCCGCGCACGTTCTCGCTCGCCATTTCGGAGAGGTACAACGGCGCAGTGTAAGAGGCAATCCCCACCGCCACGCCGAGCAGCACGCGGGAGAGCAGCAGCATTTCCACGTTCGTGGCAAATGCTGACCCAATGGAGCCGGCGACAAACAGAATCGCCCCCACCATCAGGCTGTATTTGCGCCCGAGGCGGAACGAAAGCCAGCCGTTAAACAGCGCGCCGATGGCCGCACCCAGCATCATGCTGCTGACCACCCACTCCTGCAGGCGGTTACTCAACGTAAAGTGATCGGTGATAAAGGGCAGCGCCCCGGCGATCACACCAATATCCAGACCGAACAGTAAACCGGCCACTGCAGCCGCGATGGAGACAAACTGATTCATGCGTCGGGTATCACGCAACGCGGCGGGCATAAGGGTAGAGTCATTTATAGATGTCATATTTTCCTGCCTGAACAGCGAAATTCGTTAACTGAAATTACGAGATAGCGCGGAAAAGTGTCAGGCCGTAATTCGCGAAGATATGGATTATTTCGCTGTGGCATAGCGATCTGTGATGGACATTACAATTTCAACTAACGATGAAATACCGCCATTTTTTATTAATCATTTAATTTTTAAGCAATAAAACTGTGATGCATATCATTTATGATTTTTTAGTATGGATTTTTCGTCTTGAGCCATATGGATAATGGCAATTTTTGGGCAAAAAAAACCTCCACCCACCGGCAGAGGTTTAAGACGGAATACGCAATTAACGCGCCAGCCAGCCGCCATCGACCGCCACGGTATAGCCGTTGATGTAATCGGATGCCGGAGAGGCCAGGAATACAATCGGCCCCTTGAGATCGTCCGAAAGGCCCCAGCGGCCCGCCGGGATACGGTCGAGGATTTCCGCGCTACGCTGTTCGTCAGCACGCAGCTGCTGAGTGTTATTCGTCGCCATGTACCCCGGCGCAATCGCGTTGACGTTGATGTTGTGCTTCGCCCACTCGTTTGCCAGCAGACGGGTAACGCCCATCACCGCGCTCTTGGATGCGGTATAAGACGGCACGCGGATACCGCCCTGGAAGGAGAGCATAGAGGCGATATTAATGATCTTGCCGCCTTTCCCCTGGGCAATGAAATGTTTCGCCGCCGCCTGGGATATAAAGAACACGCTCTTAATGTTCAGGTTCATCACGTCGTCCCAGTCGCGCTCGCTGAAATTAATCGCGTCTTCACGGCGAATCAGTCCGGCATTGTTCACCAGAATGTCGATATGGCCGAATTCCGCCACCGCGCGATCCAGCAGTTCAGGGATGGCGTCAATTTTACGCAGATCGGCGGTCAGGCTCAGAAAACGACGCCCCAGCGCGGTGACGCGCTCGATGGTTTCAGTAGGCTCAACAATGTTAATCCCGACGATATCGCAGCCCGCTTCCGCCAGCCCTAACGCCATACCCTGGCCCAGTCCGGTGTCACAACCGGACACCACAGCCACTTTACCCTGCAGAGAAAATGCATCCAGAATCATGTTTGTTCCTTAATCTTTCAGCGCCTGTCACCAACAGGCAGGTTTATGCTTAACTGCCTGCGGCTAGCGCAGATCGTTAACCGCGACGTGGTCCATGTCATCAAAGACCTGGTTTTCACCGACCATACCCCAGATGAAGGTGTACGCTTTCGTGCCTACGCCCGAATGAATAGACCAGCTCGGCGAAATCACCGCCTGCTCGTTATGCATCACGATATGGCGCGTTTCCTGCGGTTGCCCCATCATGTGGAACACGCAGGCGTCCTCGTCCATGTTGAAGTAGAAATACACTTCCATACGGCGCTCGTGGGTATGGCACGGCATGGTGTTCCACAGGTTGCCCGGAGCAAGCTCGGTCAGCCCCATGCTGAGCTGGCAGGTTTCCAGCACATCCGGAACAAAGTATTTATTGATGGTGCGACGGTTGCTGGTGAGGTTGTCACCCAGCGTCACCGGGGCGACATCCGCCGGGGTCACTTTTTTGGTGGGATACGGGGTATGTGCGGGCGCACAGTTGTAGTAAAACTTCGCCGGTTTACCGCTGTCGATGCTGGCGAACACGACCTCTTTCGCCCCTTTACCGACATACAACGCGTCGCGATGACCTATCTCATAGCACTGTCCGTCTACGGTGATGGTACCGGGGCCACCGATGTTAATCACGCCCAGCTCGCGACGCTCAAGGAAATAGCTCACACCAAGCTGTTTACCCACTTCTCCGCCCACGGAGACGGTCTGCGTCACCGGCATAATCCCGCCAACGATAATACGGTCGATATGGCTGTAGACCATGGTGTACTTATCGGCCTCGAACACCTGCTCGACTAAAAACTCATTGCGCAGCCCCTGAGTATCCAGCGTTTTGGCGTGCGCACTGTGGATGCTTTGTCTGACGTCCACCGTAACCTCCAGAAATGATCGTGCCCGCAGGCAGAAAATTAACGAAACGACGTTCCGTTTTCATGATGAGCACAGTCTAGCCCCAGAGAAGGGGGTTTTCAATTACATTTAAAACAACGTTTCATTTTTTCTGTTTGTTTATACCAGAAATGGCGTTCGGATCACGATAAAGAGAGCCAGACATTAATCTCGCCAATGCAACAGACAAAGTGCGCCATCAGTCACACATAATGAAACATTGTTTTGATAATTTAATACTCACTTTTTAATCTACTTTTATCGTTCAAAGGAGTGCATTATGGCTAAAGGTATGCGGGTCAAGCTGAACTACGCGGTCAGCCACGATCCGGATACAGGCGTGGAAGTCACCCGCCTGACCCCACCCGACGTGACCTGTCACCGCAACTACTTCTACCAGAAGTGCTTCTTTAATGATGGCAGCCACCTGCTGTTCGCAGGAGCGTTTGACGGTCACTGGAACTACTACCTGCTGGATCTGCAGAAGGCCGAAGCGGTACAGCTGACGGAAGGCGCGGGGGATAATACCTTTGGCGGGTTCCTCTCTCCGGATGATAAATCCTTCTACTATGTGAAGAACGACCGCACGCTGCTGGAGGTGGATCTCCATACCCTGGTAGAACGCGAGGTGTACCGTGTCCCTGATGACTGGGTCGGTTACGGTACCTGGGTCGCCAACAGCGACTGCACCAAACTGGTTGGGATAGAAATCGCCCGACGTGACTGGACGCCGCTCAACGACTGGAAAATTTTCCACGACTTCTTCCATAAGGGGCCGCACTGTCGACTGCTGCGGGTGGATCTGAAAACCGGTTTAAGCACCACAATCCACGAAGAGAAAAACTGGCTTGGCCACCCTATCTATCGTCCGTTCGATGACAACACGGTGGCGTTTTGCCATGAAGGGCCCCACGACCTGGTCGACGCCCGCATGTGGCTGGTCAACGAAGATGGTACGCACGTGCGCAAAGTGAAAACGCATGCGGAAGGCGAAAGCTGTACCCATGAATTCTGGGTGCCGAACGGTTCTGCCCTTGTGTATGTCTCTTATCTGAAGGGCCAAAAGGGCCGCACCATCTGCAGCTTCAATCCGGATACGGGCGTCAATGACGCAGTCATGCCAATGCCCGCCTGTTCCCATCTGATGAGCAACGTTGACGGCTCCCTGCTGGTGGGCGACGGTTCAGGCACGCCGGTTGATGTGAAGGATACGCACGGTTACACCATTGATAACGATCCTTATCTGTACGCCTTTGACGTGGCAAAAAAAAGCTACTTCCGCATTGCCCGTCACGACACCTCCTGGGCAACGGTGGCAAATAGCCGCCAGGTCACCCACCCGCATCCCTCCTTTACTCCGGATGAGAAAGCGGTGCTGTTCAGTTCCGATAAAGACGGTCAACCCGCCCTCTATATCGCGAAACTTCCTGAGCAACCTGAAATGTTGCATGCATGATTTGAGTTTGTGTTTCTGTAACTGGCCTTGCCCTCCGTTTCGGAGGGCTTTTTTTTCAGTGGGCTTTTGCCCGTTGGGCGGCGCTTATCAGACATGGGTAAGCCGGGTTGGCACTGGCGCTACCCGGCAATGTTCAGCGGAATAACGTGATATCAGAAAGAATAGGCCACGCCTAAACGAAGGCGGGTCTGGCGTTCATCGGTGTCTTTCACGCCGATGTTACCCACTTCAACATACGGTGCCCAGTTTTTATCCCATTTATACGCCAGCTTGGCGTTATATTCGTTGGAATAATCTTTGTTATTATTACGAACCATACCTTCAGAACTCTTCGCATAAACATAATTGAGTTCGGTACGCCAGTCACCCATTACCCAGCCAACCCAGGCATCACCACGGTTAACTTTGTCGTCATCTTTATTCGAGCTTGACGGGTAGCGGGTATATTCATAACGATAACGCGCGGCAACGTAGAAGCCGTTGTCGAAACTATATTGCAGATGCAGATTCGGTTTATATATTGTGCGGCTGTCGTTACTTTCAAGGGTAAACGCCGGCGTCAGTGCAATATTCTCAGTCGCTTTCCAGCGCCAGCTAATTTGATCTTCATGCCCGTTACCCACCACATCCGCAAACGGCTGGTCGGCTTTATCACCACCGGATTTCCATTTAGCTTCTACAGAAAAACCGACCCCGTTAGCAAAGCGATGTGAGACCGAGACACGGTCAGCATTGGCACCACTGTCGATATATTCATGGCGCAGATCGACGGTAACGGCCTGAGCCATGAAGGACGTACCGATAAGGGAAGTAAGGACCAGAGATTTCTTAAACATGAAAAAACCCTCAACTGAAATAATGTTTCTTATTTATGAAACTGCAGTTTATTTTTTAAAAAACATTATTTTAGTGACAAAGATCGTAATTATTTGTTTCATTTTTTTTGGCAAAGATGGACGTGACACCCATCAACAAACAGGGTGTATTAACGTGAAATTATCGGAGGGGGATCACACTAAGACGTTAACAACGATAATAATTAAGGCCGTAATTATTCAATAACAGAGTGAGAATGTGCTAATAACGGTTAATTCGTCATACGTTATGTAAAAAAAAACCTCCTGAAGGGAGGCTCTTTTATGCGGGCGGATTTTAGCGTTCAATGGCGAGGGCGACACCTTGTCCACCACCGATACAGAGCGTCGCAATGCCTTTGCGGGCATTGCGCTTTTTCATCTCATGCACCAGCGATACCAGAATTCGACAACCGGACGCGCCGATAGGATGACCCAGTGCGATTGCCCCACCGTTCACGTTTACCCGCAGGGGATCCCATTCCAGCATTTTGCCAACCGAGATTGCCTGTGCGGCAAAGGCCTCGTTGACTTCAATCAGATCCACATCAGAGAGTTGCCACCCTGCGCGTTCCAGGCAGCGACGGGTAGCATAAACCGGGGCGATACCCATTAACGCAGGATCAACACCCACGCTGGCAAATGCCTTAATGCGGGCCAGGACGGGCAGATCCAGCTCGAGGGCTTTGCTTTCACTCATCATCATCACGGCCGCAGCGCCATCATTAATGGAGGAGGCATTTCCCGCCGTCACTGAGCCCTGAGTTTCAAACGCAGGATTGAGCCTCGCCAGCCCTTCAGCGCTGGCGTCGGTGCGCGGCTGCTCATCGGTATCCACCACGGCAGCCTCACCATTCTGACGCTGCGTGCTGACCGGGACGATTTCATCCCGAAAGCGCCCGGCATCAATCGCCGCGCGCGCTTTTTGCTGCGAGCTTAACGCGTAAGCGTCCTGCAACTCACGGCTGATACCATACTCACGAGCCAGATTTTCCGCCGTCACGCCCATATGATAGTCATTGAACGCATCCCACAGACCGTCATGCACCAGACTGTCGAGCAACTGGCTGTTGCCCAGCTGCGCGCCGGTACGGCTGTCGGTCAGCACGTGTGGTGCCCGGCTCATATTTTCTTGTCCGCCGGCAATCACGACATCCGCTTCACCACACTGAATGGCCTGCGTCGCCAGATGCAGCGCTTTTAATCCTGAGCCACAGACGTCGTTGATGGTGATAGCGGAGACGGTATTGGGCAGGCCACCCTTGAGCGCCGCCTGACGGGCAGGGTTTTGCCCGGCACCGGCGGTCAGCACCTGTCCCAGGATCACCTCATCAATTTCATGTGCTGCAATCCCGCTGCGTTCCACCAGCGCTTTCACCACTACGCTGCCCAAATCAACAGCCGAGTGGCGTGCAAGCGCCCCCTGAAAACAGCCGATAGCCGTACGCAACGCACCCACTATAACGACATCTTTCATCACAACCTCTGTGTTAAATGACATGACGATAGTAGTGGATTGTTATTGGCAATTATCTTAATTGTTTAAAAATAGTGAGTTTAATCACAAGGATTAGCGCGCATCCTGCAGATACTGCCGCAGCCAGCTTCCGGCAACGCCGGGCGGGGATCGTTTATTCCAGAGCAGATCGATACCGATCGCCCGTGGCCAGCCGGGGACATTCAGCTGCACCAGCGATTTCGCGGCGGCAAATTCATCCACCAGCGCGCACGGCAGCACGCACCAGCCAAACCCCTGAACCGCCATACTCAGCAGTAACAGGTAGTTGGGTGCCGACCAGACGGGTCCGCGTGCGAGCGTTGCCTCCCGCTCCAGATAGGTGCTGAGCCGCAATTCCCGCCAGCCGTGCAGCTCATCGGCCTGGATTTCTTGCTGCCCGGCCAGAGGATGGTTGGTCGCGACATAGATTGCCATCCGGGTCTGTATCGGCAACCGGGTAAAACCAATATCGGTCGGATAACTGTCACGCGCTTCCGTGAGACCAACCTGCGCACGCGACTTCTGCAGCAGATCGATAACGTCCTCTTCCTCGCCAATCAGGCATTCAAATTCGGTATGGGGAAAGCGCTGGTCGAACTGGTTCATCAGGTCTTCCAGCACGTCCGGGTTGAGGGTATCGGAAAGAACAAACGTCAGGCGCGCCTCCGTTTGTGCCGTTAACGACACCGCCAGTTCGTCAAGCCGCGTGCTGGCCGCGAGGATCGCCTGCACATAACCCAGCACCTGTTCGCCCTGGGCGGTTAACACCGGCTGACGGGCCGAACGGTCAAACAGATCGAAGCCCAGATCGGCTTCAAGATTGGCGATGGATGTGCTCACGGTCGACTGGCTTTTACGTAACCGACGCGCGGCGGCAGAAAAAGAGCCCGCCGCGACGGTCTCAACGAATGCGGTAAGGGCTTCAGGTGAATAACGCATGCACTATCTACTTTATCGATGGATACCATCTTTAATATATCACCTTTAGCGATAACAATAGGCCGCATCAACGCCAAAATGCGTATTCACGAGGTCTAAAACTATGCAACATCAGGATGCACTCCAACGTAAACTGCCGGAGCGGATCTTTCATGCCGTCTGTTTCGAAGGGATTGCCACGGCGATCCTCGCCCCGACGGCGGCGTGGCTTATGCAACGTTCCGTGGTGGAGATGGGTGGATTGACCATTATCCTGGCAACCACGGCCATGCTCTGGAACATTATCTATAACGTCGGCTTCGACCGTTTCTGGCCGGTTCACCGCATCACACGCACGGCAAAAATCCGCGCACTGCATGCGCTGGGATTCGAGTGCGGGTTTATTGTGATCGGCGTGTCGATAGTCGCCGCGGTGCTGGGCGTCACGCTGCTGCAGGCATTCACACTGGAAATTGGTTTCTTCCTGTTCTTCCTGCCGTACACCATGTTCTATAACTGGGCTTACGATACGCTGCGCGAGAAATTCCTTAAACGTCGCCAGCAGCGACGCGCCCTCGCAGGCTAATTCCCTCTGGCCGGACGCCCGCTCCGGCCAAACTCCTTCGAAGCAACTGCGCTCTCAACCCATAATTATGGTAAATTGCGCTCCATTCTGTTGGTTTGATAGTTGATACGTTGCTCTAATGTCGAAAATTTGGTCAAAAGATGAGACTCTCTGGAGTTTCGCTCTCTATGGCACGGCCGTGGGCGCAGGAACGCTGTTCTTGCCCATTCAGCTGGGCTCCGCAGGCGCTATCGTCCTGTTTATCACTGCCCTTGTGGCCTACCCATTAACCTACTGGCCGCACCGCGCGCTGGCACAATTCATCCTGTCGTCGAAAACAAAAGGCAATGAAGGGATCACCGACGCCGTCTCCCATTATTACGGCAGGAAGATGGGCAACCTGATCACCACGCTCTATTTCATCGCCTTCTTCGTGGTGGTGCAGATTTATGCAGTGGCCATCACCAACTCGTTAACTGAGCAGCTGGCAAAACACATGACGGTGGATACCGCCGTTCGCGTGCTGGTCAGTTTTGGCGTGGTGCTGGTGTTAAATCTGATCTTCCTGATGGGACGGCATATCACCATAAAAGTGATGGGCTTCCTGGTGTTTCCGCTGATCGCCTACTTTCTGTTTGTCTCGCTCTATCTGACCGGAAGCTGGCAACCCACGCTGCTCACAAGCCAGATGGCATTTGACCGCCATACGCTGCATCAGGTCTGGATTTCGATCCCGGTGATGGTATTCGCTTTCAGCCATACGCCGATTATCTCGACGTTTGCCGTTGACCGCCGTGAGAAGTTTGGCGACGCCGCCATGGACAAGTGCAAGAAAATCATGAAGGTGGCGTACCTGATTATCTGCCTGAGCGTGCTGTTCTTCGTGTTCAGCTGCCTGCTCTCTATTCCACCGTCCTATATCGTTTCGGCAAAACAGGAAGGGGTAACCATTCTGTCGGCGCTGTCGATGATGCCCTCTTCTCCGGCATGGCTGGGGATTTCCGGGATAATTGTGGCGATTATCGCCATGTCGAAATCGTTCCTCGGCACCTATTTTGGGGTGATCGAAGGGGCGACGGAGATTGTGAAGTCATCGCTGAACCAGGTGGGCGTGAAAAAGAGCCGCGCCTTTAACCGCGCGCTCTCCATCATGGGGGTGTCGTTAATCACCTTTGCGGTGTGCTGCATTAACCCGAATGCCATTTCGATGATTTATGCCATCAGTGGTCCGCTTATCGCCATGATCCTGTTTATCATGCCGACGCTGTCGACGTACCTGATCCCGTCCCTGAAACCGTACCGATCTGTCGGCAACCTGCTGACGCTGATCGTTGGCGTACTGTGCGTGTCAGTGATGTTTGTAGGCTAAACGCCCCTGCGCCCGGCGTTCTGCCGGGCGCGTTATTCGTCACGCCCTGAGATGTCGAGCGGAAACGGCCTGTCCTGCACGACCGTTTTCATGACCAGCGTTGAGCGAAGATGCTGAACGCCGGGCATCGCAGAGAGCTTCTCATCATAGAGTTTCTGAAAAGCCGGCAGGTCGCGGGTCACGACGTGCATCAGATAATCAGGATCGCCAAATAAACGCTGCGCCAGCACAATTTGCGGGATCTCTTCCACCGCCTCCTCAAAGGCGCTCACCGCCTTTCTGTCGCCCTCTTTCAGCGTCGCAAACACGATCGCCAGAAAGTTAAACCCCATTTTGGCGGGATCGAGACTGGCCCGGTATCCCGTAATGGCCCCGCTTTGCTCCAGCGCCCGCACGCGCCGGTGACACGGCGAGAGGCTCAGGTTCACCCGTTCAGCCAGCTCCGTAAGAGATAAACGGCCATCAGCCTGCAACTGCGCAAGAATTTTTCGATCGATGCTGTCCATGTGGAAGATTTTGTCAATTTCACCGTCTTTTGAGCATAACATTGAAAACTCATTTCGTCCGGATACCGATATGCTTTCTCTCTGTTGACGGGTGAAATTCTGGAGTTTTACAGACGATGGAAATGAGTATTGTGGCTGGGTTTTGGGTGGTGTCTTTCCTGCTCATCATGACGCCGGGCGCCGACTGGGCTTACGCTATTAGCGCCGGCATCCACGGGCGGCGCGTGATACCCGCAGTGATGGGCCTCATGTCCGGGCATCTGCTGGCGACACTGATTGTGGTCGCGGGCGTGGGCGTCATGATGGCGCAACATCCGCTGGCATTATCCGGGCTGACGATAGCGGGAGCACTTTACTTGCTGTGGCTTGGTATCTCACTGTTACGCGCTCCTGGCGCACCGGAAAGCGCCACAACCTCGGCGGCAAACTGGAAACAGTGGGCGGTGAAGGGATTATGTATCAGCGGCCTTAACCCGAAAGTTTTTTTGCTGTTCCTGGCCCTGCTTCCACAATTTACTGACCCGAAGGGAAGCTGGTCGGTTGCGATGCAGATGTCCGCGCTGGGCTTGCTACACCTCATCACCTGTACGCTGGTCTATCTGCTGGTGGGATACGGTTCAAAAGCCATCCTGGCCACCCGCCCGCAGGCCGCGCGTCTGGTGAGCAGAGCATCAGGGGGAATGATGGTAGTGATTGCAGTGGTGCTGCTGTTTGAACAGATCAGATAAAAAAACACCGGCCATTGCCGGTGTGTTTCTACGCCCGAATATCGTCATATTCCCGCGTATTATCAAACTCATGTTTGGCAAACGGGCATAGCGGGATAATTTTTCGGTTTTCACCGCGCATCTTCGCGACCACTTTTGCCACCAGCTGTTTACCCACACCTTGCCCTTTCAGGCTCGGATCCACATCGGTGTGCTCGATAATGCTCAGATGCTCACCGGTCGGTACGAAGACAATCTCTGCAACCTGGTTACCGTCAGCATCGTTGACGTAAAACTTGTTATGGCCTTCCAGAATATCCATGGTTCCTCGCTTATTTTTGGCGATACTTCAGCGCACCGCTCGGGCAGGTATCAATCACATGTACAACCGTTTCGACGTCCACTTCATCCGGTATAATCCACGGTTTACGTTTCAGGTTGAAGAGCTTAGCGCTCCCGCGCACGCAATTTCCTGAGTGTTTGCAGATCGCGGTGTTGAAGTAAACGTCAATTTTCTCTCCGGTATAGGCCCGGTAGCCTGCATCCAGTAGCGCTTTATCCACGACATTGCCTCTGTAATTATTCGGGTGCTGAATGAAGCATAGCCTTACGCGATCCTGATAGCTATAACCCCCAAAACGAAAAGCCAGGTCACAACTCTGTTTTCGCCAGATTGCATCCCCCATTTCCTCATGTCAGTCTGCGCAGACCGCTCTAATCAGACTCCCCGCGTCAGGTCGTATGAAACGCAGACTCTCTTTTCAGGTAAAACTTTTTTTAGCGCTGGTGTGCTTCTCCTGCCTGCTGTTAGTTCTGCTGGGAACCATCCTGTTTCATTTTATTGACCGGCAATTGCATCACGATCTTGGCCAGCGCGCCCGGGTTCAGGCCAGCGAAATCGCGTTGATGCCGGGTCTGGCGGAAAACGTCGCGTCCAGAAATATCCCCGCCATCGCCCGTTTAATTCAGCCTATACGGGCCGAAAGTGATGCCAGTTATATTGTCATTGGCGATACCCGGGAACAGCATCTCTATCATTCAGAATCACCGGAACGCATCAATTTACCGATGATCGGCGGGGATAATGCGGAGGTATTACAAGGCAAAACAATTATTTCGGTGCGTAAGGGTGGGATTGGGGTTTCACTGCGCAGCAAAGCGCCCATCCTTAATGCGCAGCATCAGGTGATTGGGATTGTCTCGGTCGGTTATTTGACGTCGTACATTGCGAATATCAATGCGCGTATTCTCTGGCAGTCCGGGTTATACGGTATGGGTCTGTTGCTGTTACTGTTTATTTTTTCCTGGTTGTTTACCCGCAATCTTAAAAAGCAGATGTTCCGCCTTGAGCCAAAAGATATTGCGCAACTGGTCTTACAGCAACGCGCGCTGCTGGAAGCAATGTATGAAGGGGTATTTGCCGTCAATGAAGAAAAGCAGCTGATTTTAATTAACCGTGCCGCCAGAGAGATGCTGGATATTCATCAAAGTGAGAAAGCGCTTATCGGCAAACCGCTGGAAGACGTTCTGCAAACGTCCCCCGGTTTTTTATCTCAGCGCTACGCCTCGGTTAGCCGCGGCAGCCACGACCAGATTGCGGTGCTTAACCAGCGCGAGGTGATTGTGAACCGCGTGGCGATTGAGGTTGAACCTGGTGTTGAAAGCGGTTGGGTTTATAGCTTTCGCGACAAGAATGATATCAACACTCTCAGCAGCCAGCTAAGCCAGATTAAACGCTATGCGGATAACCTGCGCATTATGCGTCATGAACAGCTGAACTGGACCGCCACGCTGGTGGGGTTGCTGCAGATGAAACACTATGACGAGGCGATCCGTTACATCCAGGCACAGTCAGAAGGGGCGCAGCGCGTGCTGGACTTCGTTTCAGCCCATTTTGTCTCGCCGGCCCTGTGCGGATTGCTGCTAGGGAAATATGTCAGCGCCCGGGAAAAGGGCGTTGAACTGCAGTTTGATCCCGCCTGCCAGCTCACCCGCATGCCTGCCAGCATCACGGAAACGGAGCTGGTGTCGGTGATTGGCAACCTGCTGGATAACGCCGTTGACGCCACCCTGAAAGCCCCGGTTCCCGCAGCTGTTGAGCTTTACATTTCCGATCGCAACCAGGAGTTGCTGATAGAGGTGGCCGATCGGGGTTGCGGGGTGGATGAGGCGATGAAACCGCATCTCTTTCGCCAGGGATTCAGCAGCAAGCCGGAAAGCGAGAACGACATTGTGGGCACAGAGCACGGTATTGGCCTGTTTCTGGTGGCAGGCTATATCAACAAGGCGGGCGGCAGCATTGAGATAACGGATAACGCTCCTCAAGGCACGATATTCTCTGTGTTTATTCCCAATCCACTCCCCGTTCGACAGGGCTAACGCATGACCACGACCCGAGCACTTGATGTTGTGATTGTTGAGGATGAGCCGCACCTGGCGGAACTGCATCGCGAGTATATCGAGCAAAATTTCCATTTGCGCGTGGTGGGCATTGCCGCGTCGATTGAGCAGGCGTGTAACCTGATACGCCAGCATCAGCCGAGGCTGATACTGCTGGACAATTATCTCCCGGACGGTAAAGGCGTGGCGTTAATCGATAACCCGCTCCTGAAAAGCTATGAATGCTCGGTGATCTTTATCACCGCAGCCAGCGATATGCAGACCTGTAGCCATGCCATGCGCAGCGGCGCGTTTGACTACCTGATTAAGCCCGTTTTTTTCCAGCGTCTGCACGCCTCGCTGGAGCGTTTTATGCGTTTCATCCACACCGTGCAGCAGGTGAAGGTTGTCGACCAGCATGCGCTGGATCGCCTGTTTAACCTCCCCGCGGCGGACACCTCGCAGACCCCGTCCACAAAGGGTATTGAGCCCCACACCCTGGACCGTATTAAGCGTTTATTTGCGGAACACCCCGAAAAAACAATGTCGGTGGAAGAGGTGGTGGAATACGTCGGGATCAGCAAAACCACGGGCCGCCGTTATCTGGAATACTGCGTGGAAAGTGGGTTAATCAGCATCGAAATGCTGTATGGCAATATCGGACATCCCAGAAGGCTTTACCGCAAAGCGGCAGAGAAAACGTAATCCGTAACCGTTCGTTTGCTAAGCGTCGCGGATTTTATGGTGTTAATTGCTGAAACGACGCCGACAATCACACTTCGGAACCGCAACCCGCGCCCCCCTATTGTCGGCGCGGAGCTATGCGCTATGTTGACAATTAGTTCCTCAAATGTAACTAAAAGGTTAACTATAATGTCGAACATTTTCCGAATTTCTCTGATTACCGCTACCGTACTGTGTTCTGCTTCCGCACTGTCTGCTTTGCCGCAGGGCTACCCTGCTGACTATCAAAAAATGGTCGATGCCGCGACCAAAGAGGGCAAAGTGGTGATCTACTCCACCACCGACACCAAAGCTGCCGGGCCGCTGATTGAGGGCTTCGAAAAAACCTATCCGGGCATCAAAGTTGAATATAACGACATGAACAGCACCGAGCTGTACAACCGTTTTATCAGCGAACAGGCCTCGGGTGGCGGAAGCGGCGATGTGGTCTGGAGCTCCTCCATGGACACCGGGCTGAAGCTCGCTACCGACTACGCCATGGAGTACAAATCACCGGAGCAAAGCCAGCTGCCTAAATGGGCGGTCTGGAAAGATAAAGCCTACGGTACCACCTATGAACCCGTCGTGTTTATCTACAACAAACGGCTGATCCCGGCGGGCGACGTGCCTGATTCCCATGCGGCGCTGGCTAAGCTTATTGCCAGCCAGACGGATAAATTCAAGAGCAAAGTCACTACCTACGACATCGAAAAATCGGGTCTGGGCTTTATGCTCTCGGTGCAGGATCACAAGGCCGATCCTAACTACTTCAAAACCCTGGCCGATATCGCCAAAGGGGGCTTAGCCGTTCAGTCTTCAACCGGCACCATGATGGAGAGGGTGTCATCAGGGGAAAACCTGATCGGTTTTAATATCCTCGGATCCTACGCGGAAGCGCGCGCGAAGAACGATCCGTCGCTGGGGATCGCCTATCCAAAAGATTACACCCTGGTGTTATCACGCGTGTCGTTCATCAGCCAGCAGGCGCAAAACAGCAATGCCGCGAAACTGTGGCTGGACTACGTCCTGTCTGAAAAAGGACAAAGTATTCTGGCAAGCCAGGCGGATATCCCGTCCATTCGTAACGATATCGACGGCAAAAATGATATCGACGGCCTGACGAAAGTGCTCGGCAATGCGCTGAAACCTATCCCGGTTGATGAAAGCCTGCTGGAGTATCTGCAGCCGAAAAAACGCCTGGAGTACATCAAACAGTGGCGTACCGCCGCCGCCAAATAAGCGTCTGAGCGCGACGCGGGCCGTCGCGCTCCTGTTACCTGAGTTCGTTTTGCTGGGCTGCAACACCAGGGATACCCCATGAATACATTACGCAGAAAGTGGCAAAGCCTGCCGCGCGGTATTGTCGTGTTGATAACCGCCCTGGTTATCTACACGCCGCTGTCGTTTATCGTGATACAGAGCTTCTTGTCCGCCCCGTTCTTTTCACCGGCAAAAGAGTGGAGCCTTGAATCATTTGATTTTATCTTCACCGACCCTGATTTCTATAAGGCGCTGAAAAGCGGTTTTATTCTCGCTTTCGGGCTGGTCATCATCGCCATTCCGTTAGGGGGCGTGCTGGCCTTTCTGATGGTGCGTACCGACCTGCCCGGCCGCCGCCTGATTGAACCGCTGATCCTCGTGCCGGTTTTCGTGTCGCCAATGGTGCTGGGATTCGGCTACGTGGTGGCCGCCGGTCCGGTGGGCTTTTTATCCCTCTGGGCGCAGGCGCTGATTGGTTTCGTACCGTGGAATATCTACGACATGTCGAGCATCGTGGTCATTGCTGGCCTGACGCATGTTCCGCATGCCTATCTCTATATTTCGTCCGCGCTGCGAAGCGTCGGTTCCGATGTGGAAGAGGCCGCACGTACCGCGGGTGCGTCGCCGTTACAGGTGATGACCTCGGTCAGCCTGCCGATGGTGCGACCGTCCATTTTGTACGCCATCGTTCTGCTGTTCTTCCTCGGTCTTGAAGTGTTTGGTCTGATGCTGGTCCTCGGCGATCCGGAAGGCAACATGGTGCTGGCAACCTACCTGTACCAGTTGACCAACAAGCTTGGTACCCCTTCCTACCACCTGATGGCGGCGGTTGCAGTGGTGCTTATCTGTATCACCATTCCGCTGGTCATGCTGCAGCGTCGCCTGATGCGTACCGCCAACCGTTTCGTGACCATGAAAGGCAAAGCGTCTCAGGCCCGGGCCTTACCTCTGGGTAAATGGCGCTGGGTGGCGGGCGCGGTGGTCGCTTTCTGGCTCACCGTCACGATCGGCGTTCCCCTGCTCGGCGTGGTGTTACGCGCGTTTATCTCAAACTGGGGCGTGGGCGTTTCGCTGTGGGACGAGCTTTCCCTCAGTACTTTTCGCACGATATGGGCGCAGCCGAACCTGCTGCGCGCCATCGTCAACTCCATGTCCATTGGGGTCATTGGCGGCGCGCTGGCCGTGGCGTGCTACCTGTTTGTCGGTATCGCCATGCACCGCAAACCGGACAATACCACGCGTTTTCTGGATTACAGCGTCCTGGTGCCGCGCGCCGTGCCTGGCCTGCTCGCGGGTCTGGCCTTTCTCTGGGTGTTCCTGTTCCTGCCGATGTGGCTGGATAACTCGCTGAAATCGGGCTGGCTTTCCGGGTTCGCCTGGAGCGACTGGATGCGTGAAAACCTGATTGTCTGGCTACGTTCGCTGCGCAGCACCATTTTCAGCGTCTGGCTGGCCTATACGGTGGTCTGGATGGCTTACGGGCTGAGACTCATCTCGTCCACCCTGCTGCAGGTTGCGCCGGAGCTTGAAGAGGCCGCCCGCAGTACGGGGGCTACGCGTGGCCAGATCACCCGCCATGTCACGATCCCGCTCTCCCGCTACGGCCTTATCGGTTCGTGGCTGCTGATGTTCCTGATTTTTGAACGCGAATATTCAACGGGTGTGTACCTGCTTTCACCCGGCACGGAAACCATCGGCTCGATGCTGGTATCCCTCTGGGCAGCAGGAGCCATTGATATTGTGGCGGCGCTCTCTTTTATTAACATCCTGCTGGTGGTGGTAGGTCTGGGCATTGCCCTTCGTTTCGGAGTCAAAATACATGATTGAATTAGCGGTTAACGATCTGCACCTGACCTACGGTGACAATCCTGTTTTAAAAGGGGTCTCCATGAACCTCAACCGCGGCGAAGTGGTCTCCCTGCTGGGTCCTTCCGGCAGCGGGAAAACCACCCTGCTGCGTGCGGTGGCGGGCCTGGAAAAACCGACTCAGGGCTCGATTATCATTGGCAAAAACAAAGTCTATGACGGCACGCCGCGCAGTGAGATCCCGGCGGAAGAGCGTAACCTGGGCCTGGTGTTTCAGTCATATGCGCTGTGGCCGCACAAAACCGTTTTTGAAAACGTGGCCTATCCGCTCAAGCTGCGCAAGGTTCCGGCCAAAGAGATCCAGCAGCGCGTACAGGACGTGCTGGACCAGCTAGGGCTGGGCCATCTGGGCAAACGCCACCCGCACCAGCTCTCCGGTGGACAACAGCAGCGCGTGGCAATTGGCCGGGCACTGGTCTATAACCCGCCGGTCATTTTACTGGATGAACCGCTCTCTAACCTCGACGCCAAGCTGCGCGAAGAGGCTCGCGTATTCCTGCGTGAACTGATTATCAAGCTGGGCTTATCCGCGCTGATGGTAACGCACGACCAGAATGAGGCGATGTCGATTTCCGACCGTATCCTGCTGCTTAACAACGGTAAAATCGAGCAACAGGGCACACCGCAGGAGATGTACGGCTCGCCGAAAACGCTGTTTACCGCTGAGTTTATGGGCAGCAATAATCGCCTGCACGGCAAGGTTACGGAAGTGCGCGACGGCAAAGCGCGTATCGAAGGCAAAGGCTGGGTGCTGTGGGGCCAGGCCGGTGAAGGGGTACGAAGCGGTGAAGACGCCACCGCGGTGATCCGCGTCGAGCGCGTGGCGGTGGTCGAGGGGCCGGGGGAAAACCAGCTGGCGCTCCCGTTACTGACCAGCATGTATCTCGGCGACCGCTGGGAATACCTGTTCCGCACGCCGGGGGATGATTTTGTCATTCGCGCCTATGGTCACGAGGCCCGGGACCCGCTGCACTGCCACCTTTCGCTGCCTGAAAAGCACGTGTGGATCTTCCCGAAAAACTAAATGTAAAAAGGCTGCGATAAGCAGCCTTTTTTATACCCGACATACTGCCTGCACACGGCAGTGAAAGCCTTACGTCATCAGCTTACCAGGCAAGACTGCCCGCGCTGAGTCAACGTCCATAAGGTTGTGACCGCCGGGATGAACGCAGACTGACCGGCGTTCAGCGTCATGGTGGCACCCTCGGCGTGGCTGAGCGTGGCACTCCCCTTCAGCACCAGCAGAATTTGCGCACGGTCTGTCCGGATGCTTTGCTGCTCGCAATGTTCAATGACGCTAAAGCGAAAATCCGTTACCGGGATCGGGTATTGCTGCATCCCCTCTTCCCGCTGTGGATGCATCCTGAGGCGGTCGGCTGGGGTTTCGTCAAACACCGTACAGCGCACCAATTCTGCCACGTTGATGTTCTTGGGGGTTAAGCCCGCCCGCAGCACGTTGTCAGAACTGGCCATGACCTCAACTGCCGTACCATTCACATAAGCATGTAGCGTACCGGCGCGCAGGAACATCGCCTCACCCGGCGCAAGCGTAATGCAGTGCAGATACAGCGGGGCCAGAGCCCCGATGTCCCCCGGGTAGTCTCGCAGTAGCCGTTCGATAAAGGGCGCTACCGGAGCAAACACCCCGCATGCAAGTCGCGCTTCCAGACACGTCAGCACGCCCTCTTTTTCCGTCGGCTCAAGCGCCATCAGACGCGTAAAAAAGGCCTTAAGCCCTTCAGCATGCAGGTTGTTGCGAAACAGCGACAGCGCGGACGTCAGGGCCGGGGCATCCAGGCGCAAAAAGTGATTAGCAATCTCCTGATACGGCCGGAAGCCGTTCATGGCCATAAAAGGCGTCAGGGCAAAAACCAGCTCGGGCTTATGGTTCGCATCGGTGTAATCCTCTCCGGGCAGGTTGCCCTGACGGGCGAACCCGTCTTCTGCCAGAAGCTTATTGGGATGTACCTGCAGCGACAGTGCGCGCTCCGCTGACAGCAACTTCAGCAGGTAAGGCAACTGCCCCGCAGTTTCTCCCGCGCACGCGCCCAACATCTCTGCCGGCCTCTGTGAAATAAGGTCCTGTAAAGAGCGTAACCCTGTATCGGTTTCAATCTCCGAGCAGCCTGCGGGGTGGCTTCCCATCCAGACCTCGGCCTGGGGTTGATCGTCAGGGTTGAGCAGGCCAAAAAGATGATTAAGCGCTACGCGACTGCCCCAGGCGTAATTTTTGATGCCGTTACGCATCCGGTAAAAAGGCTGACTCATTGCGTATCCTTTTCACATTCGCCAGGGGCGAAGCCATTTTCAGCCGCCAGCTGCGCAAACCACAATGCGTTACGTTTGATTTGTCGCTCCCCGGTGGCTAAATCCAGACGCCAGAAGCCATATCGCCGCTTGAAGCTGTTGATCCAGGACCAGTTATCAATGAAGGTCCACTGATGAACACCAAAACAGTTGGCGCCGTCAGCGATACCACGATGCAGCTGAGCCAGATGCTCCTCCATTAAAGCGATACGGAAGGTGTCATCTATCACGCCATCGGCCTGCACCGGCCCTTCGGACTGCAGATCCATCGCGATGCCAATTTCCGCCAGATACCATTTGATGTTGCCGTAGTTATCGCGAATATTGCAGGCAATGTCATAGATAGCTTCCGGGTGGATCTCGTTATTGTCGCGATAAGGGTTAAACCGTCCCTGAGGATCGACGTAATTTTCGAAATAGACTTCCGGTGTGAAGTAATCGAGCGCGTAAACGCTTTCCCGCGCTTTCACCCTTCTCGGCACATAATAATTCACCCCCAGAAAATCAATTCTCGACTGCAGGATCGTCTCCACATCCTGCCGTGAAACCTCTGGTAAGCAGCCGTTTGCGGTTAAGATTTCGCACAGTTCTTTGGGGAATTCATGTTTAACCAGCGGGTCGAGGAAGCTGCGGTTAAACAGCAGGTCGGCATACCAGGCCGCTTTTTTATCGGCCTCGCTGTCGCTGCGGGTATAAGAAGGCGTGAGGTTGAGCACGACACCAATCTCACCCGGCAAGCCCATTTCACGGTAGACATTCACCGCCCTGGCGTGCGCCAGCATAATATTAAAGGCGACCTGAGCCGCCAGTTTGCCATCTTTTTTACACGGATAATGGAAGTCATATAAATAACCGCCTTCCACCGGCACGATCGGCTCATTAAAGGTTATCCAGTATTTCACCTTATGGCCAAACAGCTCGAACGCGGTGCGGGCGAAGCGGGCAAAAAGCTCAGTTACGTAGGATGACTCAAATCCGCCATATGCTTTTTGCAGCGCCTCGGGCATATCAAAATGGTAAAGATTGATGATGGGCTCGATGCCGTTGGCAATCATTTCATCGAAGTAATCGTTATAGAAGCGGACGGCGTCGCGGTTTGGCTGTCCGGTTTTGAAATCATCGATCAGACGCGACCACTGAATAGAGGTTCGAAACGAGTTAAACCCCGTTTGCTTCATCAGGGCAACGTCTTCTTTATATTTACTGTAGGTTTCACAAACGTGCTGCGGACCAATCTGCTGAAAAAAACGCTCCGGTTGTTCGGCAAACCAGCTGTCCCAGACAGAACGGTGCGGCTTATTGGCTATGCCTTCCGTCTGCGGACCTGATGCCGCTGCGCCCCAAAAAAAACCTTCCGGGAATTGATACCGGTTCATAACGCCTCCTGAATGAAAAAAAGGGCTGCCCCGAACAGGGCAGCCAAATAACTACTCTGCAGTGACTTCAATTGATTTGATGAACATATATCCCCAGTCGCCAGAGAACTTGCCAAAGCTAATGGTGTTGTCCCCTGCCCTGAGCGTGACCGGTACGATCATCGTCTGGCCTTTCTCATCCGTTTGCGGGAATTGAATGCTCACCGGCGTTCCGCCGTTCACAATGAACGAGTTTTTCTTACTCCCCCATTTGCCGTTAAATTTCACGTGCAGGGCAAACTTACCGTCCCAGGGGGCGTTAACCTGCCAGGTCACGCTGTCTCCGTCATTGGCAAAAGGACCAAGGAAACCGTCTTCACCAATCGCTAACGTATCTTTATCGCTCTTGGTAATGTTCAGTTTCCCCTTGCTGACGTCCAGCGTTCCGCCGCCAAAATGACAGTAGTCCGCCGGCACGGGTCCCGCCGCGGCCTTCACGCTAACGTTTACCGTCTTGCTGCTTTTCAGCAGTCCATCGTCAGCGGTAAAGGTCAACGCATAGTCACCGGGAGCCGAGAACCAGGCACGGGTTTCCGCTTTGGTGCTGTCACAAAAGTGGACGTTATCCTTGCCTTCGTGATGCCATGCCACGCTGACCTTCGGCTCCGGCAGATTGTCATCCTGCCAGGCCGCGGTGAGCTGAACGCCTTTATCCACGGTGGTAGAGAGCGCATCCTGCAGAGTGATGACCGGCGGCAGGTTTTTCTGCGTATGCTCAAGGCGAATCACGTTTGAAGGCGCAGACTGACCGCTTTCGTTCTTTGCGATCACCCGGTAGTAGTAAGTCTGGCCCAGCGTCAGGCTGCGATAGTCATCACGGAAGAGATCCATTTTTGCCGGATCCCACTCATTTTTGCCGTCAGAGATATCCTGACCAACGCGGGTCCACGGGCCGTGTGGCTGAGTCGCTCTCTCCACATCGTAATAACGCCCGACGGGAGACCCCATCCAGTTAATGGCAAACGGTGAGTTGCTCTCGCGCAGCTTAGGCGCTTCCGGGACCGGCAGAGCCGGCGCCTTGCTCAGCCCCGCCATTTGCGCCGAGGCGGTTCGCACCAGATTGACGACCTCCATCTCCTGGTTTGCTTTGCCCTCGACCGGGAAGCCAGGCAGATGGTAGCTGTAGTGCCCGGTAAACTCTTTGTGCCAGTAAAAACCACCATCGTGGCGATGACCACGGAAGCCCCAGATAAAGCCCCCCGCCGCCTGCGCGCCATTGACCTCGGTATGCACAATGGCCTGCATGATAGTGTTAAGGTCTTTTTGATCGAGCAGACCAAATTCGCCAACCAGATAGACCTTTTTGCCGCCAATCGCCTCCAGATCGTTGCGAACCTGCTCGGGGTGGTTGTTCTCGGCATTGGTGTAATAGTGGTTACTGATGATGTCGACGTTCGGATCGTTGAGCGCGAAATCATTCACCTTTTTATAGGTACCATCGACGACAAGCTGATGGGGCGCCCACTTGCGGATCCAGGCCGACGTTTTCTGCAGAAAATCAGCATTGGTGTTTTCCAGCTCATTACCCGTTTCCCAGGCCATGATCGCCTTTTCATCGTAGTAATGGCGTCCCGTAATGGTGTTGGTACGGGTAATCACCTGACGGATCACATCCTGATAAGCACGGTAGGTTTTACTGTCGGTTCGATAAAAATCTTCCGGCTTTTCATGATAAAACGCGGCCAGCTGTTCGCGTCCCCCCCACCACCACCAGTGGTCAATAAACGGCAGAATCAGGCGCAGCCCCTGCTTATCCGCCTCGGCAATCATGTTGTCATACACTTTCATGGCCGTTTCATTCAGCCGCGGCATGCCGTCCGGCGTTGCCGGTGCCAGAATATGTGTCTCACGTCCGCAGGCAGCATCATTTTCCTGCTGCACGGAAAGCACATATACGCGCTGTGCTTTAGCACCGGTTTGCACCAGCGCTTTGATCCAGTTCTCCTGCTCTTCAGCAGTCGGCCATCTAAAGTATTGCCCCCAGCCGCGCGGATCGGCCTTACAGGTTCCGCGCGCGTCATCTTCTATACGATGCAGCTCCGGGGCGTGGATCCCGGCGAAGCGAAAGACGCGATCGCCATCTTTTAACGCTGCGCCATCGCGAGTAATAAAGTGTTCAAAATGGGATTGCTCGGCCGCCAGAGCCCCCGCGCTTCCCAGCGCGGAGAGTAAGGAGACGAGAAGCAGTTTTCGAATCGGGAAAGCCATCTCTTTTCTCCTCAGAACCAGACTTCAGCCTGCACACCAAAATTCAGCGTATCGGTATCGCCGCTACGTGAATATCCCCCCGGACTCAGGGTGCCAGTGCTCCAGTCGTAATTTCTGTCCATCGCATCCGAGACGCCTTTATCCCATTTTGCGTAGGTGGCAAAGAAGCGCAGCTGCGGACGGCTCCAGAAACCTGAATCAAAGGTCAGGGTCGGCGCAATGGTCACCTTGGTCAGGCCACCTTTCCCTTTACCGTTTACGCCCATGTAGTTTTTATCATCCAGATATTCGTAGCCCACCTCATATTGCATGGCGAAGTTTTTGGTTATCTGATGATACGGACGGATACCCGCGACCCACATGGAACGTCCCCAGCCGTCATCGTCGTTGGTCCACCAGCGGTAGTTTTTGTCTTTCTGATAAAACGCAAAGGTCGATACTTCCACGTCACCCAGGTTGGCCATGCTGTCCAGCACGACGCGCCAGGATTGCGTATCCTCAAGGTTTGCCCAGCCCCAGCCGTTTTTACCCAGCGAATCCGCGGCGGCCAGGCCTTTGCCATACTGGAAAGCGATGCGGGAGTATCCGTTGGTCAGGCCGTAGAAGCTGTCAAAGTTGTACAGCGCCGTCACGCCGTACCCCTTCTCAGCCGAGGTAGGATGGTTTTCATTGCGGTTCATGTGGTGGCCGATAAGTTCGACGTCGAGCCCGGTGCCGCCGATCTTTTTAAACCACAGGTTAAGCGAATAGTCGTCCGGATAGCCCTGATCCCCCAGATCTACCGGATAAGCTTTGGCTTCGTCGGTGGTCGAGAAGGCATACACACCTGCATCAAAGCGCGCAAAGCCTAAGTCCAGGTTATCGAACCCGCCCCCGGTTCCGTTGTACTGAATGTACTCCCAGTCGAACTGGTGGCTGGAAAGGTTGGAGCTGCTGTAGCGTTTACCGGCCCAGAAGGTCATGTCCGGGGCAAAATCGAGATTCGTTAATTCAGCAAACCCTTCACGGAACTGGGTCTCTTTGCCGTCATCGTCAGTACAGTTCCAGTCGGCAGTACATTTGGTCTGGTGCGTCAGGTTGGCCTGAATACGTGCGACTGCACCTGAATCCGACTTCAGCGTCACCGTCGGGATCAGCTCAATTTTGGTATCTTCTTCGTTACCCAGACGCCATTTCCCGTCAGGCATCAGCCCCACCGAATCGACCCGGTTGCCATCGCTATTGGCAAGAATACCCGAGCGTAAATAGCCGTGGAGGGCGAAATCATATTTCTCATCGGCGCTGGCATAACCGCTGATGACAGTAAGAGCAATCAAGGACAGAGGTATTGATTTCATTAACGTTTGCATAGGTTCCCTTTGAATTTTTATTTTCACGGTTAAACGTGCAGGGGAAATGTAAGGATCAAATCTGGAAATGTACATCCACAAACGGAAAGCGCTTTCCATGTTTGCCGGATTGAATCACAAATTTAAGATCAAAGAGAAAATTTTTGTGAAGAATGTCACGAAATAATCTTCTGCCCATCAGGAACGGGCAGAAGCAGGGAGGCGGGGATTATTTTTCCAGCTGCATCAACTGGCGTTCATGAACCTTGAAGAAGGGGCGATAGAGCATCCATGCATTAAAAAAGGCGAACAGGCACATGCACATATTTTTCCAGCTGCCGTTCGCCGACCAGGCTGCGCCCAGCGGTGAAGGCATAGACCAGGGCAGCATGGCGACGGCTCTGTCGAGCACGCCAAGCTGGGTTAAATACCAAGCTATACAGGCATTTATCAGTGGTACAAACACAAAGGGCAGTAAAAAAACCGGGTTCATGATGACGGGGAAACCAAACAATATCGGCTCGTTAATGTTGAACAGCGACGGCAGAAGGCCAATTTTCCCGACGCTCTTCAACTGCCGGGATCGGCTTCGCATCGCCATAAAGACCAGCGGCAGCGTAGAGCCGATACCGCCAATCAGCAGATAAAAATCCCAGAATCCCTGCAGATAAATATGGGGCAGCACGGCTTCCCCGGCGGCCAGGGCCCGCTGGTTTTCAAACAGATAGGTGAGCCAGAACGGGTTCATGATGCCCGTAATGATCAGGGCGCCATGAATACCGACGAACCATAAAAGATTACATAGAAACAAGGAGATAAGCACAGCCGTAAGGGTATCGGATGCCACGATAAGCGGGCGTAACGCCTCGCCAATCAGCTGCGGCAAAATTTGTCCGGTCGTCTGCAGCATCACGGCATTCATTACGCTAATGGAGAGCATGATCACCAGCAGCGGCATCAGCAGCTGGAAACCATTTCGCGTCATCACCGGTACCTCCTCCGGTAGACGAATGCACCACCCTCTTTTGTAGAAAAACCTTATTATTTCAATAGAGTAAGCGCTTGAAATGAGCGCAGTAAAAAGCCCCATCCCGCCCAGAAAAATATTCGTTGCACCGTTATCCCGAAAGCCAATGAACAGCAAAAAGGAGAGGCAGCCGGTGAGTCCACACAGCCGTTCCGGGAGTTGATACTGCTTGGCCAGACTGGCGCTGGCACCAAACGCGACAATCAGCGCCACCAGTCCGAGCGTCAGCTCAAAGGTTGGCAACAGCATCGGACGCAGCAGCAGATAGACGTGCCCGAGGCGCGATGCACTTGAAATGGCGAACGGTGGAAACAGCAGCGGCACCATCAGGCTTCCCACAATCACAAAAGGCATGGCGAGGGAAAAGCCGTCCCGCATCGCGGTAATATGTTGATTTCTGGTGATTATATTGGCTGCTGGCGTGAGACGTTGCTCAATCAAATCCACAGCAACATTCATCAAATGAATGTTCATAACTCGACCTTAATAGTTCGTGAATAGCCGCGATGATCTCGCACATCCGGACAAAGTGAAAGATTCCCTCAGGTGATCGCGGTCACAATTACCTTATCCACCAATGGAAAGCGCTTTCCGTTTTGTTCCATGATGACTATATTCCAGCCATAAGTTCAAAGGAGACGTTATGAAAAAAATCATGTTGTGTTGTTCTGCCGGGATGTCCACCAGCCTGCTGGTGAAAAAAATGGTCGACGAAGCGCAAAAGCGTGGCCTGGAAGCGGAGATCAAAGCGTTTGGCGTGGCCGAATTCGCCGAGCAGGTCGGTCACTATCAGGTGGTGCTGCTTGGACCGCAGGTGAAGTACATGCAAAGCGATCTTCAGAAACAAGCTGATAAATACGGGATCCGTGTTGAGCCTATCAACATGATGGATTACGGCATGCAAAAAGGGGGCGCCGTTCTCGATTTCGCCCTCTCCCTGATAGATAACAAATAACGAAGGGAAAACCCATGAGCTCTCTGTACGCGAAACTTATCCAGGTCATTGAACAGAAAATTACCCCGATGGCAGGCGCCGTCGGGCAGCAGAAGTATGTGACCTCGATTCGTGACGGCTTTATCACCGCTCTGCCGTTCATGATCGTCGGTTCCTTTATGCTGGTGTTTATTTTCCCGCCCTTCTCACCCGACACGTCCTGGGGTTTCGCCCGGGCATGGCTGCAATTCTCCTTGGATCACCGTCAAGCCCTGATGCTGCCGTTCAACTTCAGCATGGGGATCATGACGATCTTCATTTCAGTCGGGATCGCCGCGAGCCTGGCCAAACATCACGATCTGGATGCCCTTACCGCCGGCATGCTGTCGCTGATGGCATTTCTGCTGGTGGCTGCGCCGTTAAAAGACGGGCAGATTTCTACCGCCTATTTCTCCGGGCAAGGGATCTTCACGGCCATTCTGGTGGCTATCTACTCTACCGAGCTGTATGCCTTCCTGAAGCGTCACAATATTACCATCCGCCTGCCGCCAGAAGTGCCTACGGGCGTTGCGCGTTCGTTCGAAATTCTGATCCCGGTGCTGGCAATTGTTGTCACTCTGCACCCGCTCAACCTCTTCATTGAGGCCCAGCTCGGCATGATTATTCCGGAAGCGATTATGTCGCTGGTGAAACCGCTGGTTGCCGCCTCCGATACGCTGCCTGCCATTCTGCTCTCGGTGCTGGTGTGCCAGGTTCTGTGGTTTGCGGGCATCCACGGCGCACTGATTGTCACCGGAATTATGAACCCGTTCTGGATGGCGAACTTGTCGGTTAACCAGGCAGCAATGGCTGCCGGTCAGGCGATCCCGCACATTTACGTTCAGGGATTCTGGGATCACTACCTGCTGATTGGCGGGGTCGGCTCTACGCTGCCGCTGGCGTTACTGCTGCTGCGCAGCAAAGCAGTGCATCTGCGTACCATTGGGCGTATGGGCGTGGTGCCGGGGATGTTTAATATCAACGAACCGATTTTATTCGGTGCCCCTATCATCATGAATCCGCTCTTTTTCCTGCCGTTCGTGCTGGTTCCGATGGTCAATGCCACCCTCGCCTACTTTGCCCTTGATTTCGACCTGGTCAGTCGCGTGGTCTCGATGACACCGTGGACAACGCCTGCCCCTATCGGCGCATCCTGGGCGGCCAACTGGAGCTTTAGCCCGGTGATCCTCTGCCTGCTGTGCATGGTTACCTCAGCGGCCATGTACTTCCCGTTCCTCAAAGCGTACGAGAAGCAGCTGCTGGAACAAGAGCATGAAAATGCGGTTGAACAATCTGAAGAAGCGGCACAGTCCGCCTGATAGTAAAAACACAGAGGTTACTGATGGAATTAGAAGAACAGGTCATGGGCATTATTATCAATGCCGGTCAGTCACGCAGTCTCTGCTACGAAGCGCTTGGCTTCGCAAAAAAAGGTGACTTTGCTTCAGCCGACGCGCGAATGAAAGAGGCGGCGCACTTCGCCCGTGAAGCGCATCTGGTGCAAACCCAACTGATCGAAGCTGACGAAGGGGAAGGCAAAACCAAAATGACGCTGGTGATGGTGCACGCTCAGGATCATTTGATGACCTCGATTCTGGCGAAAGAACTGGTGACGGAGCTGATCGAACTGTACCGCACTCGTCAGGCATAACCATTCAGGAGAGGCGCTGGCCTCTCCTTTTCGAGGAACGTATGCACTATCTTGGACTCGATATTGGCGGCACAAAAATGGAAGCCATCCTGCTTTCGCCTCAGGGCGAATGCCTTTGGCGTGAGCGTCGTCCGACGCAAAAAAAAAGTTATGACGCCTTTATGCACCATCTGCTGGCGTTTATCGGCGAAGCGCGCGCGGTAAGTGAAGTGCCATTCAGTATCGGTATTGGCCTGCCGGGGGCCATCGACCCACAGAGCGGGCTAATTAAAAACTGCAACTGCCTGGTGCTCAACGGTCACGACCTGAAGCATGATTTAGCAAAGCAGCTCAATCAGCCCGTGTGGATAGCCAATGACGCGGATTGCTTCACGCTGTCTGAAGCGGTTGATGGCGCAGGCGCAGAAGCAGATACCGTCTTTGGCGTAATTGTCGGTACCGGATGCGGCGGTGGCGTGGCGGTACATAAGCGTCTGCTTCAGGGGCCAAACGCCATCGCTGGCGAATGGGGACATAACCCGTTGCCTGGCTATGCCCCCGAGACGGATGGTCCGGCGCAGCCCTGCTATTGCGGGAAACATAACTGTATCGAAACCTTTATCTCTGGCACCGGCTTTGCCCGCCGTTATCCCAGCGAACTGAGCGCGCAGGCCATCATTGAAGCGGCGGCCCAGGGAGACCTGACCGCGCGGGCCCACTGGCGCCACTTTATCGACGCCTTTGCCCGCAGTCTGGCCTCGGTGATCAATATTCTTGATCCGCAGGTTATTGTGTTGGGCGGTGGGTTATCAAATGTCAGCCAGCTGTACGACGAACTTCCGGCCGCCATCAGGCCCTACATCTTCTCGGAAAGCTGCCGTACCCGTATCGTCCCGGCCCGTTACGGCGACGCCAGTGGCGTGCGTGGCGCGGCGTGGCTACCGGGTTTGCACGCCGCGCAGACGTGAAACCGCCTGTGGGGGGCGCTAAGATTCTTAAGGTGGGTTATGTTAAGATAACCAAAACCCACCACGCAGAAAATGCTATGCCAACGATTGACGATGTATCACGATTAGCCAATGTCTCACGAGCAACCGTCTCACGCGTGTTGACGGGGACGCGCGGCGTGCGCGAAGAGAGCCGTGAAGCTGTGCTGCGCGCCGTAGAAGAGCTTAATTATCGCCCAAGCTTTGCCGCGCAAAACCTGGCAAGTCAGTCATCAAGCTACGTTGGTCTGGTTCTCTCTGCGAAGGATGAAAGCAGCGGAGCACGTTTGCTGCCTGCGCTCTCCCGCGCCATGAAAGCGTTGAATAAAACGCTCATCGTAGAGTACGTAAACGATCCTGTTGAGCAGGCGGTCACCGTTGATGATCTTCAGCGCCAGTGCGTTGCTGTCGTAGTCTTTGGGCCGGTTGCGGCCGGTAGCGCAGAGAATGTTATCTCCTTCGATCGTCCCGTGGTGGATGCGAAACCTCAGGGATATGACTTTGCCTTTGCGACGGAAAGCGCCTGTCGTTACATGACGGGCAAGGGCCATCGCAATATCGCACTGGTGATTGACAGCGAACACGATGACAACAGTAAAAAGATGGTGGAAGGCTATCGCAACGTCCTGCAAAACTACTCTTTGCCGTTTAATCGCCAGCTGGTGTTAACGGCGAATGAAGATGTTGAACAGGCGCTGCTGACGCTCATCAATAGTCTGAGCAAGTTTTCCGCCATTGTGGTTAAACGTGATGCCTATGCCGCTGAAGCGATGCGTCTGTTCCGGGAATTTGGCATTTCCGTTCCGCAGGAAGTATCGCTGCTGAGTCTGGAAGATTCACCTCTGGCAACCCAGCTCTATCCACAGCTGACCTGTATCTCGTGGCCAATGGATCAGTTGCTCACTCAGTGCGTTGAGCGCATTAAAAGCCTGGTGGATGGCCGACCTGTTCGCACGTCAGAGCTCTCCCCCGTGATTGGTAAACTCACACCTCGCCAGTCGGTGATGGAAAAAAGCTAGCGGGTACGCAGCGATTGCCGGCTTAAGGGTGTGATAACACAGTAAACGTTATCCCTGTTCTGGAGCGAGATGATGAAAACCTTTCTGTTCATAAGTGCCCTCACCCTTTTCCCGGCGCTCTCCTGCTATGCCATCGCCCAGGAAACGTCCCTGCCGCTGAAAGAGCAAATTCATACCGATGAAGGTACGTTATGCGTGTATGGCGATGCTTCGCGCAGTGAAAAAGTTGTGATGCAGGGCGGCAACGATTGCCCACAGAGTAAAGCGGCAAAACAGTCCTGATTGTTTTGAGGGGGGTGGAGTTATTACCAGGCGGTAAGAATGTACACCCCTTATTTTGATTAAAAGTCAGTCCTCCGACAAATTAAGATGGAGTCTGATCATTAAGCGATAAATGAGGTCTGTACTCGTTATAGCCCTGCCGCAAGCCATTTATGATTTTCCGGGCATGAAAATATCGCTGAATCCATATTCACTCAGACATAACACCCACGGCTTCCCGCTTCACTTCGGATACTTCCATACCGCCAGACTTCTTGCATAAGTTCCAGAAGATGGCGTCTCAAATAGCATCCTTAAGACAGCGTTTCAATGCAAAACCCCGGTTCGGTCTGGCGGAGGATACAGATGATGTGTTTGTCAAAAAACACTTTTTTAAGGGGATGTCCTCATGTGGTTTATACAAATATAACTAACATTGTGATGTGTTAATGAACTGGGAGCAGATCAGAGATTCAGGAGTGATTTAGCGTTTAAAGAGAAGAGTAACCCTAACCCACAGCCTCACGGTCAGAACGCGAAACAGGGTCATAGACGCCACAGAGGAAGGCAAATCGATATACAGCCCGCCCAGCCTTCGGCTGGGAGAGGCGCACGGGGGAAGTTGAAGCCTTAACCGTCGAGGGAGGGGCAGCCATAAGCGTGCAACTTTTCAAACCGGGGATTCAGCTATAGGCTAACGGTAGAATGCGGTTTGTAGACGGTTGTGCGCATATACCCAATACAACCGCATTACTTCATGCGCACAAGCCCCGGAGAGCCACTTGCGGTGGGGATTGCTAACATCTTTTGGGATAAGGCTGCATTCTATTTCTAATACGGCGATACGTAGTCAGCGGGCAGTCTCTCTCGGAACCATTCCCATAAAGCATTCAGTTCAGCAATATCTGATTCAGCTGCCCACTCTTTAACCTGATAGTCTCTCCACGCTAGCGCATTTTCAAGAGCATTATCGATATGTTCGTATAGTCCCTCAAAGCCACACTCCAGCACTTGTCTCGTGTCGTACCCAATACGCATTTGGCGTACATGCAGCAGCTTTAGCGAGTCTTCTTTTGTTGCTGGGTTTGGATCGCCCCAATCGCCCCGCTCAGCACACCAATTGGTATATGCCACGAGTTGCTTTATACATGCTATTTGCGCCAACTTAGCTTCATTACTTCTCATGTACTCAGCTTGTTGCAGCACACGCTTTGTTGCGGGGTCTAGGTCATTGTAACTCATCAAATTTTCCACTCAGATCTAGCTTGCGATAAGGGTAGGTTAGGCCAGCTCTTCCCGCTTAACCAGCGGAACGCTGTAATCTGGACGAATACTCTTGGAACCCGGCATAGCTCGCATCTCTTGCGGGAAGTGCCAAATATTGAAATCCTTATTCGGGAACGTATCGTAATGAAACACATCCCAACCAAGCAGGGCAGCCATCCGCTCAAAGGCAAGCTCTTTAGCCACTGACAGTTCTAGCCTTGGATTCAGATACTTCAAGTACCCGGAGTTCACTGCCCCAGTCAGGATGTCCACAACCTGCAATCCCAGATGGTGCTTAGAGTCGTGCATCGTTACAGACTTAACCAGCTTCTTCATCCCTGCCCTAGCCAGCATATGGTTAGCAACAATGCCCGTCACCTCATCATTCTTTTTGTACTTATCAATCTTCTGGTCAATGATGACTTCAACGTCACTCTTAATCTGCTTAGCAACGTTCTTAACGAGCATTGTGTACGTTTGGTAGAAAGCCAGCTCCCTGTCCGTCTGCCAGTTGTTGTACATATTCTTCACAACGATAATCGAGTGAAAGCAGCATGAGTTCTTGAGCACCATTGCCAGCAGCTCAATGCAGATGTTTGCCTGCCCCGCACTGTTCTTAATCTTCGACCACTTCAACTCACCGACAATGCCGTACTTGTCTTTCAGCTTCTGGACTCGCTCATTGAAGATGTGCAGCGTGTCTTTACGCACACACAGCAAACCAATGCCGTAACAGCGGTCACTCCCTGTCGTACCACTTTCATCACCAAAGGCCACGTATTCCATGCACAATATCCGCTATTAATTTAATGGATATTTTATGCACAACCCAAGCGGCAGGCAATGCCTCGCATTGTCAGCTTATTGTCACTCGTACTCAATTTTGTTGGGTATCGTAACCGGGACTTCACTTCCATATATGAGTGGTGGGTTGAGGTAGGCTATACCATGCAAGCACCCCAAGAATCCTAGCAAATACATGATGATACAAATCAGCTCCAGTCCGAGCTTGCGGTCTATCCCCGGAATCTCATCAGTGACGCTAGTCGTCATCTCTTTGCCAACCAATTGGCTGTACGATGAAACAAAGGACTTGAAGACTTCGGCAGCTCTTGGTGAGTCAATGTTATGTGCAAGTGCATTCCGCAACTTGTTCAATTTATCCAAAGCAGCCCAAACATTTTTAGGAAATTCCATGCCCGGTAAATGAGATCCAAACATAGCATGCACTAGGTTTAGCTTATGGCTAAAGCCGAGCTTAATATTCTCAATCGGGCCGCTATCCCGGCAATGCAATTTCAGAATATAAAAAAGTAATTCCTCAACGAAAAGATGCCCTTTAAGTATGATTGAGGTGGTATCCATACCAGCGTGCAGGTGCTTCTCATACCTTGAGCATCTGGCTTCATAAATGGATTTAAGCCCTTCCTGTGTGCACATCGTGTTCCATCCGGTAGTACCTGTTTTTATGCAGTGTACCAAAGCTATCACATACATGATTCCATACACATACCGCAATAGAATCCATAAAGCCCCGTTGGTGGTACAGCAACAAGCGGAGCCTCTGGCGACTTCATCAGGGTTATGTCAGTTAGTGAGGCTTATCAGGATGACCATGTACCCAAGGGGAGCGAGGCCGAACCGCTGGCAGAGCTTGCATATGGTCTGCAAGTACCGTGACCACCATAAACCTGTTTATCCCCTGCGGCGTCTCGCGACGGCGACAGAACGGGGGCATCGGGCTAAAATGCGCTTCACTAAAAGTTTCAAGGAATCGTGCCGGGTGTGCGGCTTTCAGTTCATGTTGGGCTATCGCGGTATGACCAGTGGAACGACCGCCAGCGCTTTGCTAAACTTCCTGTTCACCGTTCAACAAATCGCGGCAACTTTCAGGGTAAATAGCGGTACTTTGGTCACATAACCTTAGAGTTAACTCGTTGAGTTACAAGGCTTTTAAAGGGCTGGAGCGGGCGAAGGGAATCGAACCCTCGTATAGAGCTTGGGAAGCTCTCGTTCTACCATTGAACTACGCCCGCTTTGAGGTGCGTAAGGCATTATAAACCTTACGCCTCTTCATACAAGCCTCTTTGCAACTAAATGGCGATTATATAATCACTTAGCACTTTGGCTTGCTGCCTGGCGCCGGAAGATAACGCTGCGGATCGATGGCTGTGGCGCGATAGCGGATCTGGAAGTGTAACTTCACCGAGTCCGTGCCGGTACTGCCCATGGTGGCAATCTTCTGCCCAGCCTTCACATTCTGCCCGTTGTTCACCAGCATCGTATCGTTGTGGGCATAGGCAGTGATGTAATCTTCCCCATGTTTAATCATGATCAGGTTACCGTAACCGCGCAGCTGGTTGCCGACGTAGACCACCTTCCCTGCCCCTGATGCATAGACTGGCGTGCCGCGCGCAGCAGCGATATCAATGCCTTTATTGCCCCCCTCAGACAAGGAGTAAGGCAACACGACCTTGCCGCTGGCAGGCCAGACCCAGCAACGCTGGCCGACCGGAGGCCATGAGGACTGCGGCACCGCGTAAGACGGCGTCACTTTAGCTGTTTTGCCTTTAGAGGATTTCTTCGTTGAAGACGCGCCACCGTTAACCTTCAGTTTCTGCCCCACCTCGATGGTGTAGGGTGGAGAGATGTTATTCAGACGCGCCAGATCCTTCACGCTGGTCCCCGTTGCGCGCGAAATCCGATACAGCGTATCCCCGCGCTTAACGGTATAGACCGCACCGGAATAGCTGCCCATATCCGACGACTTGCTTCCTGAACAGCCTGCCAGTAATAGCGTCAGCGTCAGACAAAAAACGGCGGTAATGGGATTTCTCGTCAGGCTTCCTGCAAACAAAACAGATCCTCGGTCAGCGTGAATGGCGCACTATGATACCAGCCCAGACTGATATGGGTCAGCCCTTTTCCGCTCTTGAGAGCAAACGGCGCATGGAGGAATGCAGTATAATGCAGCTGCTGATGGTGCTGAGCCATCCGCATCGTTGGCACTGGAGCATCAATGAGTATTCAAGAACACGTTATTTTGGTAAATGACCAGGGAATGGTGATTGGCACTCAGGAAAAGTACGCCGCGCACACCGCCCACACCCCGCTGCACCTGGCTTTCTCATCGTGGCTTTTTAACGCCAGAGGTGAGTGTCTGGTTACCCGACGCGCCTTAAGCAAAAAAGCCTGGCCAGGGGTCTGGACCAACTCCGTTTGCGGACATCCTCAGTCCGGTGAAAAGACGGAACAGGCTATCATCCGCCGTTGCCGCTTTGAGGTTGGCGCCGAGATCGCCAATATCACCCCCATCGCCGCTGAATTCCGTTACCGTGAAGCCGATCCTTCGGGGATCGTGGAGAACGAGATTTGCCCGGTATTCGCAGCACGCGTCACCAGCGAACTGCATATTAATCACGATGAAGTGTTGGAGTATGAATGGGTCGAACTGGAAGCGTTGTTCCGCGCACTGGACGCTGCCCCCTGGAGCTTTAGCCCGTGGATGGTGCAGGAAGCGACGGTCGCCCGCGACGCGCTCAGGGCCTTCGCGGCGCAATAAAAAAGCCCCTTTCGGGGCTTTTTTTACTGTCTTAACGGCTTACTTCACCGGGCGCATCGCCGGGAACAGGATCACATCACGGATGGTGTGGCTGTTAGTGAACAGCATAACCATACGGTCGATACCAATCCCCAGACCTGCGGTTGGTGGCAGACCGTGCTCCAGCGCAGTCACATAGTCTTCGTCGAAGAACATCGCTTCGTCATCGCCCGCCGCTTTCGCGTTAACCTGATCCTGGAAGCGCTGAGCCTGATCTTCTGCATCGTTCAGCTCGCTAAAGCCGTTGCCGATTTCGCGGCCACCGATGAAGAACTCAAAGCGGTCAGTGATTTCCGGGTTCACATCATTACGACGTGCCAGCGGAGAAACTTCTGCCGGGTATTCGGTGATAAAGGTCGGCTGAATCAGGTGCGCTTCGGCCACTTCTTCGAAGATCTCGGTCACGATACGGCCCAGACCCCAGCTCTTCTCAACGTTGATACCGATGCTTTCCGCGATCGCTTTCGCAGAGTCGAAGTTATCCAGATCGGCCATGTTGGTTTCTGGACGGTATTTCATGATCGCTTCGCGCATGGTCAGTTTTTCGAACGGCTTGCCGAAGTCGAAGACTTCTTCACCGTAAGGCACTTTAGTGGTGCCCAGAATGTCCTGCGCCAGGGTACGGAACAGTGATTCGGTCAGCTCGATCAGATCTTTATAATCCGCATACGCCATATAGAGTTCCATCATGGTGAACTCTGGGTTATGACGCACGGAGATGCCTTCGTTACGGAAGTTACGGTTGATTTCGAACACGCGGTCAAAACCACCGACGACCAGACGTTTCAGGTACAGTTCCGGCGCGATACGCAGGTACATGTCCAGATCGAGGGCGTTGTGATGGGTGATGAACGGACGTGCAGACGCGCCGCCCGGGATCACCTGCATCATTGGGGTTTCCACTTCCATAAAGTCGCGGTTAACCATGAACTGGCGGATACCGGCCATGATCTGAGAGCGAATCTTGAAGGTCTTACGGGATTCATCGTTGGAGATGAGATCCAGGTAACGCTGACGGTAGCGCGCTTCCTGATCCTGCAGGCCATGGAATTTGTCCGGCAACGGCCGCAGGGCTTTGGTCAGCAGACGCAGTTCGGTGCAGTGGATAGACAGCTCACCGGTCTTGGTTTTGAACAGCTTACCTTTCGCCCCCAGGATATCGCCCAGGTCCCACTTCTTGAACTGCTCGTTGTAGATGCCTTCCGGCAGGTCGTCACGGGAGACGTACAGTTGAATACGGCCGCCAACGTCCTGCAGCGTCACGAAGGAGGCTTTACCCATGATACGACGGGTCATCATGCGGCCAGCAACGGCCACTTCGATGTTCAGCGCTTCCAGCTCTTCGTTCTCTTTACCGTCGAAGTCAGCGTGCAGTTGGTCTGAGGTATGGTCACGACGAAAATCGTTCGGGAACGGCACGCCCTGCTCGCGCAGTGCTGCCAGCTTCTCGCGGCGGGTTTTCAGTTCGTTATTAAGATCGACTACCGCGTCAGCGCCCTGTGCTTGTTGTTCAGACATGTTGGTTCCTCATAACCCTGCTTTCAAACTTGCTTCGATAAATTGGTCCAGGCTGCCATCCAGCACCGCCTGCGTGTTACGGGTTTCAACCCCGGTACGCAGGTCTTTGATGCGGGAGTCATCAAGGACGTAAGAACGGATCTGGCTGCCCCAACCGATGTCAGATTTGTTATCTTCCATCGCCTGTTTCTCAGCATTTTTCTTCTGCATCTCCAGCTCATAAAGCTTCGCTTTCATCTGCTTCATGGCCTGGTCTTTGTTCTTATGCTGGGAACGGTCGTTCTGGCATTGCGTCACCAGCCCGGTTGGAATGTGGGTGATACGCACCGCAGATTCCGTACGGTTAACGTGCTGACCACCCGCGCCGGATGCGCGATAAACGTCGATACGCAGATCCGCCGGGTTGATGTCGATATCGATATCTTCGTCAACTTCCGGATAGACAAACGCGGAGCTGAAGGAGGTGTGACGACGGCCGCCGGAGTCGAACGGGCTCTTACGCACCAGGCGGTGAACCCCCGTCTCGGTACGCAGCCAGCCGTAGGCGTAATCGCCAATAATCTTGATGGTGACAGATTTAATACCGGCCACTTCACCTTCAGACTCTTCGATGATTTCGGTTTTGAAGCCGCGGGCTTCCGCCCAGCGCAGATACATGCGCATCAGCATGCTGGCCCAGTCCTGGGCTTCGGTACCGCCAGAACCTGCCTGAATATCGAGATAGCAGTCAGCGTTATCGTATTCACCGGAGAACATGCGACGGAATTCAAGCTGCGCCAGCTTCTCTTCGAGCACGTCGAGTTCAGCCACGGCTTCGTTAAAGGTTTCTTCGTCGTCAGCTTCGACGGCCAGCTCCAGTAAACCGGAAACATCTTCCAGCCCCTGAGCCATTTGATCCAGCGTATCTACGATAGCTTCGAGAGAGGAACGCTCTTTACCCAGCGCCTGCGCGCGTTCAGGTTCGTTCCAGACGTCCGGCTGTTCCAGCTCGGCGTTTACTTCTTCAAGACGCTCTTTCTTGGCATCGTAGTCAAAGATACCCCCTAAGAACGTCAGAGCGCTCCGTGAGGTCCTGAATACGGTTTTTTACCGGATTAATTTCAAACATGGTCTGTTTTCTTTTATGGACTTGTCAAAATGCGGTGATAAGAGCGGGATTGTACCGAATCCACGCCCTTTTTTATAGAGATTACTGCCGCTAAATTGGCCAGATATTGTCGATGATGATCTGAAGGGTGCGGTTACCGCGGAACTCGTTTATATCCAGTTTGTAAGCCAGCTCAACTTCGCGCACGCCGTTGTCCGGCCAGACAGCGGTATCGACGTTAAAGGCAATACCGTCCAGCAGCGGGCCACCGCCTACAGGCTCGACCATCACTTTAAGATGGCGCTCACCAACAATGCGCTGTTGCAGCAGACGGAAGCGGCCATCGAACAGGGGTTCCGGGAACATCTGCCCCCACGGCCCTGCATCCCGGAGCATCTGTGCCACTTCCATCGTCATCTCAACCGGCGTGAGTTCGCCGTCGGAAACCACTTCGCCCTGCAGCAGGGCCGGGTCAATCCAGTCGGTGACCAGCTCGCCGAACAGACGCTGGAACTCGTCGAACTTCGCCTCTTCCAGCGACAAACCTGCCGCCATGGCATGGCCGCCGAACTTGAGCATCAAACCCGGGTAGAGGGTATCCAGACGCTCCAGCGCATCGCGCATGTGCAGCCCCTGAATCGAACGCCCGGAGCCTTTGAGGGTGCCATCACCAGCCGGTGCAAACGCAATGACCGGGCGGTGGAAACGCTCTTTAATACGCGAAGCCAGAATGCCCACCACGCCCTGATGCCACTCAGGGTGATACATCGCCAGGCCGCCCGGCAGCGTATCGCCGCTGCGTTCCAGTTTTTCGCACAGTGTCAGCGCTTCAACCTGCATTCCCTGTTCAATTTCTTTACGGGTCTGGTTCAGGGCGTCCAGTTCATTAGCCAGCACGCGCGCTTCACCAATGTTGTCGCACAGCAGCAACGCGACGCCAACGGACATGTCGTCCAGTCTGCCGGCCGCGTTCAGGCGAGGCCCCAGAGCGAAGCCCAGATCGCTTGCCGCCAGCTTGAGCGGATCGCGGTTAGCAATCTCAAGCAGCGCTTTGATACCGGGACGGCATTTGCCCGCCCGGATGCGGCTTAAGCCCTGCCAGGTCAGAATACGGTTATTGGTATCGAGCGGCACCACGTCTGCGACGGTCCCCAGTGCGACCAGGTCGAGATACTCGGCCAGGTTCGGCACGGCAATACCGCGGGCGTCGAACCAGCCCTTATCACGCAGCAGCGTGCGTAACGCCAGCATCAGATAAAATGCCACGCCGACGCCTGCGAGTGATTTCGACGGGAAATCGCAGTCGCGCAGGTTCGGGTTGATGATCGCTTCCGCGGCAGGCAGCGTTTCACCCGGCAGGTGGTGATCGGTAACCAGCACCGGGATCCCCAGTTGATGCGCATGATCGACGCCCGCATGGGAAGAGATCCCGTTATCTACGGTCAGGATCAGCTGTGCGCCGCGGGCATGGGCCTGATCGACCACTTCCGGGCTGAGGCCGTAACCATCTTCAAACCGGTTCGGCACCAGATATGTCACGTTGTCGCAGCCCAGCGCGCGCAGGCTCAGCACGCTCAGCGCGGTACTGGTTGCGCCATCAGCATCAAAATCCCCCACCACCACAATACGCGTACCTTCACACAGCGCGTTGTAAAGTATTTCTGTGGCTTTTTCGATGCCGTTTAACTGCTGCCATGGCAACATCCCTCTAACGCTGCGCTCAAGGTCGGCGGCGGTACGCACGCCACGGCTGGCGTATAGCCGCTTTAGCAGCGGCGGGAGGTCGTCAGGCAAATCAGCATGTTCAACCGCCTCGCGGCGGCGCAGTTTTATTGGGGCTTTCACGCGAATTATTTACCACCAAACTGTTTCTGGTGCGCGTCGAGGAACTCTTTCATCTCTTTAGGTCCCTGATAACCCGGAACAACATAGCCATTGCTCAGGACAATCGCTGGCGTACCGTTCACGCCAAACTGCACACCCAGCGCGTAGTGGTTAGCGATATCAATGTCGCAGGATGCAGGCTGCACGCCTTTGCCATTCATCGCGTCATCAAAGGCTTTGTTGCGGTCTTTCGCACACCAGATAGCTTTCATATCCTGCTCTGGCTTGCTCTCAACGCCCGCGCGCGGGAAGGCCAGATAACGCACGGTGATCCCCAGCGCGTTGTAATCTTTCATCTCTTCATGCAGCTTATGGCAGTAGCCACAGGTGATGTCGGTGAAGACGGTAATGACGTGTTTTTCCTGCGCCGCTTTATAAACGATCATCTCTTTTTCGAGCGCATTCAGGTTTTTCATCAGCAGCTGGTTGGTTACGTTGACCGGCTGTGCACCGCTCACGTCGTACATTGGGCCCTGAATAATGTGTTTTCCGTCCTCGGTCACGTACAGCACGCCGCTGTTCGTCAGAACCGTTTTCATGCCGGCAACCGGTGCAGACTGGATATCACTGCTGGTGACGCCAAGCTTCGCCAGAGACTGTTTGATAGCGGCGTCATCCGCATGGGCAAAACCGGTAAATGAGGCTGCCAGCAGGGTGAACAGCGCGAAAGACTTTTTCATATAAGATCCTAATTCGTCGGCACTCACGCTCGTGGGTGGTGCTGTTGGTGTAGCTGCCGCAGCCGTTCCGTCGCGACATGGGTATAAATTTGGGTCGTGGAAAGATCGCTGTGTCCCAGCAGCATCTGCACCACGCGCAGGTCGGCGCCGTGGTTCAGCAGATGCGTCGCAAAGGCATGACGCAAAACGTGTGGCGAAAGCTTTTCACTGTCGATACCCGCCAGTGTGGCGTAATGTTTGATGCGATGCCAGAACGTTTGCCGCGTCATCTGTTGTGCGCGCTGGCTGGGGAACAAGACGTCGATTGAAGCGCCATTAAGCAACCATGGACGACCGTGCTCCAGATACGTTTCCAGCCAGTACACCGCCTCTTCACCCAGCGGCACCAGCCTTTCCTTGTTTCCTTTACCGATTACGCGAACCACGCCCTGACGAAGGCTAATGTCGCTCATCGTCAGGCCGACCAGTTCAGAAACACGCAAACCGGTAGCATACAATAGCTCAAGCATGGCTTTATCGCGTAACTCCAGCGGCAGGTCAACTGCGGGTGACTGTAATAATCTCTCAACTTGTGCTTCGCTGAGATCTTTCGGCAGCCGCTGCGGGAGTTTCGGGGAGGCCAGGAGCGCGCTGGGATCGTCTTCGCGAATTTTTTCACGGTTGAGGTGCTGGAACAGCCGACGCATTGCGCTGAGCAAACGTGCGGAACTGGTGGCCTTGTAGCCCCCTTCCATCCGCTCGCCCAGCAGCGCCTGCAGGTCGTCGCTTTGGGCGTTCGCCAGCGACAGCCCACGGTGCGCCAGCCACTCCACCAGCATGGTGAGATCGCGCCGGTAGGCACTGAGCGTATTCTCGGCCAGGTTCTTCTCCAGCCACAGTGCATCGAGAAACTGTTCGATGAGTGCGAGATCCTTTTCCACATCAGCCCCTTTGATTCTGCAGTCAGGCCATTATGCCTGATTGCGATCGGTTTCTGGTACACTACGCGCAAAGTCAAAGCAAGAATTGAGATAGTCACGCGATGAATATTGGTCTGTTCTATGGTTCCAGCACCTGCTACACCGAAATGGCGGCAGAGAAAATTCGGGACATCATTGGCCCGGAACTGGTGACGTTGCATAACCTGAAAGATGACGCGCTTACGCTGATGGAGCAGTACGACGTGCTGATCCTCGGCATCCCGACCTGGGATTTTGGCGAAATACAGGAAGACTGGGAAGCCATCTGGGACCAGCTTGATACGCTTAACCTCGACGGCAAAATCATTGCCATGTACGGCATGGGAGATCAGCTGGGTTACGGTGAGTGGTTCCTGGACGCACTCGGCATGCTGCACGACAAACTGGCACCGAAGGGCGTCACGTTTATCGGTTACTGGCCAACCGAAGGGTACGAGTTCACCAGTAAGAAACCGATTATTGCCGATGGGCAGCTGTTTGTCGGGCTGGCACTGGATGAAACCAACCAGTACGATCTCAGCGATGAGCGCCTGCAAAGCTGGTGTGAGCAGATTCTGGGCGAAATGGCAGAACAGTTCAGCTAACGCGAATTACTCCTGCGTCAGCTGTTGTAATAACATCCGACGCAGGTCCCGCCACTCAGCGCTATCCATACTGTCCGCGGCCAGCCACAGATGCTGGCGACGCCCGCTGTCCACGCTACGTAGCCGCAGCATCATGCCGGAAGCGATCATCCAGGGCATACCGAGAATTTCCCACTCTTTTCCCTGCCAGCGCAGGCGGGAATCCATCAGTAATTTGATCTCCCCCTGACGGGCATGAATGCGGCGCTGGCTGCGCACGCTGTCAAACACCACAAACGACAGCAACAGCAGCCACAGAGGCGTATAGCTAAGCGGCCACGGCATCAGTAACACAAAGGCCGCGACCAGGCCGTGGAGCAACAACGACATCCACTGCGAGCGCCACGAGACGCGAAGGTCAGATTGCCACAGGACCACGTTCCTGATTCCGTGTTTGAATTAATTGCACCATCCGTTGCAACTCGGTGTCGGCGGGTTTGCCGTGATTCATCAGCCAGTTAAATAAATCAGGATCGTCAGACTCAAGCAGGCGAACAAACAGACGCTTATCATCATCGCTTAAGCTGTCATACTCATATTCGAAGAAAGGCATGATGGAAATATCAAGTTCACGCATGCCGCGACGGCACGCCCAGTGAATACGGGCCTTGTTGTTAATATCCATGTTCTGTTTCCTGCATTACGTTTGGCACAGTCGGCACCCCGTCCAGTGTTCTTGATTTCTCTGCGGGGACACCAGCTAGTGTAACGTGTTTTTGACCGTTTCTTTACTGGAATATTGCGAACCACGAGCGCGCTTCCACAATAAACCCTATAAAGACAGCGGATTACACTATTTTGCGTGGCGCTACGCATAACCGGGTTATGGCACAAATGGCCTGTTGAAAGCGCTTGCAATGCCAGCAGGCTCTTTTACCATTAGGCATTATCAAAGCGTTAAGCAATTAAGGATATCGTTATGGCCTTTACACCATTTTCTCCTCGCCAGCCCGCCGCCTCTGCGCGTCTGCCGCTGACGCTTATTACTCTTGATGACTGGGCGCTGGCGACACTCACCGGTGCAGACAGCGAAAAATACCTGCAGGGCCAGGTAACCGCCGACGTCAGCCAGATGGACGAACATCAGCATCTGCTGGTCGCACACTGCGATCCAAAAGGGAAGATGTGGAGCAACCTGCGCCTGTTCCGTCGTCAGGAGGGTTTTGCCTTCATTGAGCGCCGCAGCCTGCGGGACGCGCAGCTCACCGAGCTGAAAAAATACGCGGTCTTCTCAAAAGTCACTATCGCCGCGGATGATGAACACGTTCTGCTGGGCGTGGCAGGCTTCCAGGCCCGTGCGGCGCTGAAAAATCTGTTCAGTGAACTCCCGGATGCCCAGAAACAGGTCGTCAGCGAAGGCGCAACGTCTATCCTGTGGTTTGAACACCCGGCGGAACGCTTTCTGTTAGTCACGGATACCGCGACCGCCGAACGCGTCACCGAGGCGCTGCGTGGTGAAGCCCAGTTTAATAACAGCCAACAGTGGCTGGCGCTGAACATTGAAGCCGGTCTGCCGGTGATTGACGCCGCAAACAGCGGGCAGTTCATTCCTCAGGCCACCAACCTGCAGGCGCTGGGTGGCATTAGCTTTAAGAAAGGGTGCTATACCGGCCAGGAGATGGTGGCACGCGCCAAATTCCGCGGAGCCAACAAACGCGCACTGTGGACCCTGACGGGCCACGCCAGCCGCGTGCCTGACGCTGGTGAAGATTTAGAGCTGAAGATGGGCGAGAACTGGCGCCGTACCGGCACGGTGTTAGCCGCAGTTCAACTGGATGATGGCCGCCTTCTGGTTCAGGCCGTCATGAACAACGATATGGAAGCCGACAGCGTGTTCCGCGTGCGTGACGATGCCAATACGCTGAGCATTGAGCCACTGCCGTATTCGCTGGAAGAGTAAGGCGTCATTGCCCGGCGACGAGATAAAAAAACGGTAACCTGACGGTTACCGTTTTTTTTTGCTTACTCTCACAAAGAGAGGGCTGAGGCAAGAAGATCAACGTTCTGAAATTAAACCTGCCCCACATAGAGATAAATCGCTAAAAAGTGGCACACGCTACCGCCCAGCACAAACCCATGCCAGATAGCATGATTGTACGGGATACGCTTGCAGACATAGAAAATGACGCCCAGCGAGTAGACGATGCCCCCAACGGCCAGAAGCGTCACGCCCCCTACCGCCAGCTTGATCGCCAGTTGATAAACCACAATCAGCGAAAGCCAGCCCATCGTGAGATAGGTCACCAGCGACAGCACCTTAAACCGGTGCGCAATGGTCAGCTTAAACAGGATCCCCAGCAGCGCCAGGCTCCAGATAACAATCATCAGGCCACGCGACAGCGGCGAGTTAAGACCCACCAGCAGGAAAGGCGTGTAGGTACCTGCAATAAGAAGATAGATAGCGCAGTGGTCGAATTTCTTGAGCCAGATCTTGGCCCGTTGATGCGGGATAGCGTGGTACAGCGTCGACGCCAGGAACAGCAGGATCATACTCCCGCCATACAGACTGTAGCTGGTAATGGCCATTGCGCTGGCATTCGTATCCACCGCCTGCACCAGCAATAACACTAAACCGACAATCCCAAAAACCAGGCCAATACCGTGGCTAATACTGTTGGCTATTTCCTCAGCCAGCGAATATCCCTGTGCAATTAATGGTCTGCTCACCATACAAAACTCCGGGAAAACTAACGATGAATATTCATCACCTGTCTATGCTAACTGAGAATGATTCCAGTGAACACCTGTTAGCTAAAATAATTTCACAAACATAATTTTTATCTATAAATCATGAACATAAACAAATTATTCACCTAACATTTGTTCACATTAAAATTTAATCATTAAGAATCAAGGGCATAAAATTGGATCCTGCCGACTCGCTGCATGTTATGATGGATAAATGATGTCTGAATGAGAGTTTCGCCATTGTGAGTATGTTCACCCACGCCGCCATTGCCAGTCTCAATAATCTGGAAATGATGGTCTACAACTATGTCATTAAAAATCGTGACAAAGTCATGTACATGACCATCCGCGAGCTGGCGGATGCGGCCGGCGTCTCAACGACCACTATCCTGCGCTTTTGCCGCAAACTCAACTGCGAAGGCTACTCTGAATTCCGCGTGCGCTTTAAGCTCTATTTAGAGCAGAACGAACCTCAGCAGGCAAATTTTGGTGCCAGTGAAATTATCAGCTTCTTTAAAGGCGTTAATAACGAAGAGTTCGATGCTTTATTAGATGAGGCGGTCGATATTATTTTATCTTCCGAACGTATTATATTTGTCGGCGCGGGCACGTCTGGCTCGCTGGCAAAATATGGCGCACGCTTCTTTTCGAATATCGGTAAATTCAGCAACCACATCGACGATCCTTATTTCCCGGTCACCAATGATATGGCTAAAAACGCGCTGGCGATTGTGCTGTCGGTATCCGGTGAAACGGAAGAGATCCTGCGCTTTGCCAGCCAGTTTAGCCTGCATCGCTGCAAAGTGCTCTCCATTACCAGCCACGAGCACTCGCGCCTGGCAAAGCTCGCGGACTTTAACCTCTCCTGGCATGTCCCTCAGACACGGATAGGCGGCGTGTACGATATCACCACACAAATACCCGTCATCTATATTCTCGAATCGCTTGGCCGGAAACTGGCGAAGAAACTGACAGAATAAAACACCCTGTTTTTTCGATGTGACAAATTACATTTTCAGCGAATTGTTATATCGTGACATTTAATTCCGCTTTGCTAGACTCGAACGCAATATGTCATTTACTGAGAATAGCAGCGATGAAAAAACTTACCCTACCAAAAGACTTTTTATGGGGCGGCGCAGTGGCCGCTCACCAGGTTGAAGGCGGCTGGAACAAAGGCGGTAAAGGGCCGAGCATCTGCGATGTCTTAACGGGCGGTGCGCACGGCGTGCCGCGCGAAATCACGCAGGAAGTCGTGCCGGGGAAATACTATCCGAACCACGAAGCTATCGACTTCCATGGCCATTACAAAGAAGACATCAAACTGTTTGCTGAGATGGGCTTCAAATGTTTCCGCACCTCTATCGCCTGGACGCGTATCTTCCCGAAAGGGGATGAAACACAGCCGAATGAAGAAGGCCTGAAGTTCTACGACGACATGTTCGATGAGCTGCTGAAATACAATATTGAACCGGTCATCACCCTCTCCCACTTCGAAATGCCGCTGCACCTGGTGCAGGAGTACGGCGGCTGGACCAACCGTAAAGTGGTGGATTTCTTTGTGCGCTTCGCGGAAGTGGTGTTTGAGCGCTACAAAAATAAGGTCAAATACTGGATGACCTTTAACGAGATCAACAACCAGCGTAACTGGCGTGCGCCGCTGTTTGGCTACTGCTGCTCAGGCGTGGTTTATACCGAGCATGACAATCCGGAAGAGACCATGTACCAGGTGCTGCACCACCAGTTCGTTGCCAGCGCGCTGGCGGTGAAAGCGGCGCGTCGCATTAACCCGGAAATGAAAGTCGGCTGTATGCTGGCAATGGTGGCGCTCTATCCGTTCTCCTGTAAACCAGAGGACGTGATGTTTGCACAGGAATCCATGCGTGAACGCTATGTCTTTACCGATGTCCAGCTGCGCGGTTACTACCCATCCTATGTGCTTAATGAATGGGAACGCCGTGGCTTCACCATCCATATGGAAGCGGGTGACGAGGAGATCCTGCGTGAAGGCACCTGTGACTATCTGGGCTTCAGCTATTACATGACCAACGCCGTGAAAGCGGAAGGCGGTACTGGCGATGCTATCTCAGGCTTTGAAGGCAGCGTACCGAACCCGCATGTGAAAGCCTCTGACTGGGGCTGGCAGATTGACCCGGTGGGTCTGCGCTATTCCCTGTGCGAACTGTACGAGCGTTATCAGAAACCGCTGTTTATCGTGGAAAACGGCTTTGGCGCCTATGACAAAGTAGAAGAAGACGGCAGCATCAACGATGACTACCGCATCGACTACCTGCGTGCGCACGTGGAAGAGATGATGAAAGCCGTCACGTATGATGGCGTGGATCTGATGGGTTATACCCCGTGGGGCTGCATCGACTGCGTGTCGTTCACTACCGGCCAGTACAGCAAGCGCTACGGCTTTATTTATGTGAACAAGCACGACGACGGTACCGGCGATATGTCACGCTCGCGGAAAAAGAGCTTTAACTGGTACAAAGACGTGATTGCCAGCAACGGCGAGACGCTTTAACGCTTTTCTCCTCTCCCCGATGGGGAGAGGAGATGTTTATTTCCCACCCGCCAGTTCAATAAAACTTCCCGTCACATACGAGGCTTTCTCGCTCAGCAGCCAGACAATCGCCTGCGCCACCTCTTCCGGCTGACCGCCACGCTGCATAGGCAGCATGGATTTGACCCTATCCACCCGGCCCGGCTCACCGCCAGATGCATGGATCTCGGTGTAAATCAGCCCGGGACGCACGCAGTTTACGCGGATCCCTTGCGCTGCCACTTCCAGCGATAATCCCGTCGTCAACGAATCAACAGCACCTTTGGACGCGGCGTAATCCACATATTCACCCGGAGCACCGAGGCGCGATGCCGCGGATGACACGTTCACGATCGCGCCGCCTTTGCCACCATGTCTGAACGACATGCGTTTTACCGCTTCACGGCAGCAGAGGAAATAACCGGTCACGTTCGTGGCTAACACGCGGTTGATCCGTTCAGCGGAGAGGTGTTCAATCGTGGATTGTTCAAACAGGATCCCGGCGTTGTTCACCAGTGCGGTAAGCGGTCCGGCTTCACGATCGATACTGTCGAACATCGCCAGCACCTGAGCTTCATCACTGATATCTGCACGCACGGCAAACGCGGTGCCCCCCGCGTCGGTAATCATCGTGATCACATCCGTCGCGGCTTTAATGTTGTGGTGATAGTTCACCGCCACGGTGTAGCCTTCGCGCGCCAGCTGCAGCGCGGTGGCTTTACCAATACCGCGGCTGGCGCCGGTGACCAGTGCAATTGCCATCTATGTCTCCTTATAAAAAAAGCCGGGTAGCGTTAACGCTGACCCGGCCTGTACACATTATAACCGCGGAACGATTACTGGTATTCGCTCATTGGCACACAAGAGCAGAACAGATTACGGTCACCGTAAACGTCATCGAGACGTTTCACGGTCGGCCAGTATTTGTTTGCTATGCCAGCCGGGAACACCGCCTGCTCACGGGTATAACCGTGCTCCCACCCGGAGACCAGCTCATTCTGGGTGTGCGGTGCGTTAACCAGCGGGTTATCAGCCAGCGTCCACTCACCGGCTTTCACGCGGTCGATTTCAGCGCGGATAGCCAGCATCGCGTCAATAAAGCGGTCCAGCTCAACTTTGCTTTCAGACTCGGTGGGTTCAACCATCAGCGTACCCGCCACCGGGAACGACATGGTTGGCGCATGGAATCCGTAGTCAATCAGACGCTTAGCAATGTCCAGCTCGCTGATACCTGTCTCTTCTTTCAATGGACGGATATCGAGGATGCACTCGTGCGCCACGCGACCATCACGGCCCGTGTAGAGCACCGGATACGCTTCTTTCAGACGCGTTGCGATGTAGTTAGCATTGAGAATAGCCACCTGGCTTGCCTGCTTCAGCCCTTCCGCGCCCATCATGCGGATGTACATCCAGCTGATGGGCAGGATTGAGGCGCTACCGAACGGTGCCGCAGAGACCGCGCCCTGACGGGTCAACATGCCTTCAATCTGCACTACGCTGTGGCCTGGGACAAACGGCGCCAGGTGTGCTTTCACACCGATTGGGCCCATACCCGGACCACCACCGCCGTGTGGAATACAGAAGGTTTTATGCAGGTTCAGGTGCGACACATCCGCGCCGATAAAGCCCGGAGAGGTAATGCCAACCTGTGCGTTCATGTTCGCACCGTCGAGATAAACCTGACCGCCGAACTGATGGACCACTTCACACACTTCACGGATGGTCTCTTCGTACACACCGTGGGTGGACGGGTAGGTCACCATGATGCAGGAGAGTTTTTCGCCCGCCTGCTCGGCTTTCGCACGCAGATCGGCCAGGTCAATGTTGCCATTCTTGTCGCAAGCCACCACCACCACTTCCATACCCGCCATCTGGGCAGACGCCGGGTTGGTGCCGTGCGCAGAACTTGGGATCAGGCAGATATCGCGATGCCCTTCATTGCGGCTTTCGTGATAGTGACGAATTGCCAGCAGGCCCGCGTATTCCCCCTGCGCCCCGGAGTTTGGCTGCATGCAGAGTGCATCGTAACCGGTCAGCTTCACCAGCCAGTCGGAGAGCTGGTTGATCATCAGATGGTAACCTTCCGCCTGCTCTGGTGGGCAGAACGGGTGCAGCTCGGAAAATTCAGGCCAGGTGATTGGGATCATCTCTGCCGCAGCGTTCAGCTTCATGGTGCAGGAGCCCAGCGGGATCATCGCCTGGTTCAGCGCCAGGTCTTTGCGCTCCAGAGAGTGCATATAGCGCATCATCTCGGTTTCGCTGTGGTAGCGATTGAACACCGGGTGAGTCAGGATCGCATCATCACGCAGCATGCTTTCCTGGATAGAGCGGCTGTCGAGCGCGACATCTTTATCGAGCGTATCAATATCCAGGCCGTGCGCATCGCCCAGCAAGACGTTAAACAGGTTTACGATATCTTCGCGGGTAGTGCTTTCATCCAGGGTAATGCCTACCGCGTTATGGATGTCGCTACGCAGGTTGATCTCTGCCGCGTCAGCACGAGCCAGCACCGCGGCTTTGTCAGCCACTTCAACGCACAGCGTGTCAAAGTAATGGGCGTGGCGCAGTTTCAGGCCTTTCTGCTGCAGACCACAGGCCAGAATATCCGCCAGACGGTGAATACGGCTGGCAATGCGTTTCAGGCCAACCGGACCGTGGAAGACAGCGTACAGGCTGGCGATATTGGCCAGCAGGACCTGCGAGGTACAGATGTTGGAGTTCGCTTTCTCGCGACGAATATGCTGCTCGCGAGTCTGCATTGCCATGCGCAGCGCGGTATTACCGGCAGCATCTTTTGAAACGCCGATGATACGGCCAGGCATGGAGCGTTTGAATTCATCTTTTGCGGCAAAGAACGCCGCATGTGGGCCACCGTAGCCCATCGGGACACCAAAGCGTTGTGCAGAACCGAAAACAATATCCGCGCCCTGTTTACCTGGAGCCGTCAGCAGGACCAGCGCCATAAAATCAGCCGCGACGCTGACAACCACTTTGCGGGCCTTCAGCTCAGCAATCAGTGCGCTGTAGTCGTGAACGTCGCCGGTGGTGCCGACCTGTTGCAGCAGCACGCCAAACACATCCTGATGATCGAGGACTTTGTCGGCGTCGTCGACAATCACGTCAAAACCAAAGGTTTCGGCACGGGTACGAACCACATCAAGCGTTTGCGGATGCACGTCCGCTGCCACGAAGAAGCGGTTGGCATTTTTCAGTTTGCTCACGCGCTTCGCCATTGCCATTGCTTCGGCGGCGGCGGTGGCTTCATCCAGCAGTGAAGCGGACGCGATATCCAGGCCGGTCAAATCCAGCGTAACCTGCTGGAAGTTCAGCAGCGCTTCCAGACGGCCCTGAGAAACTTCTGGCTGATACGGGGTGTAGGCGGTGTACCAGCCCGGGTTTTCCAGCATATTACGCAGAATAACCGGAGGTAACTGCACGTTGGTGTAGCCCATGCCAATGTAAGACTTATAGCGCTTGTTCAGGCCGGCAATCGCCTTCAGCTCCGCCAGAGCGGCGAATTCAGTGGTGGCTTCACCCACCTGAGGCGGCGTGGCAAGCTGGATGTCTTTTGGCACAATTTGGCCGATCAGTGCATTTAATGAATCCGCGCCAACTGTCTTCAGCATCTCCTGCTGTTGCTGAGCATCCGGCCCAATGTGACGTTCAATGAAGGCGCCACGGTTTTCAAGCTGGCTTAAAGTCTGTGTCATGAGCGATGGTTCCTGAAACGTGCAGTGAATGTGTTTTCTCCCTCTCCCGGAGGGAAAGGGCTGGGGTGAGGGTGTCGTCTGTTCCCCTCACCCTACCCTCCCCCAAAGAGGAGAGGGTTAAGGCTTACTCGTTTTCTAACAGCGCTTCGTACGCGGTGGCATCCAGCAGCGCGGCGACCTGCGATTCGTCGCTGGCTTTGATCTTGAAGATCCAGCCGCCTTCATAAGGCTCGCTGTTCACCAGCTCCGGGGAGTCGCTCAGGGCGTCGTTCACGGCAACAATTTCACCGCTTACCGGAGCGTAGATATCAGAAGCCGCTTTTACGGACTCGGCCACGGCGCAGTCATCGCCTGCTTCCACGGATGCGCCGACTTCAGGCAGGTCAACAAACACCATGTCGCCCAGCAGCTCCTGCGCATGCTCGGTGATCCCTACGGTGTAAGTGCCGTCCGCCTCTTTGCGCAGCCACTCGTGTTCTTTGCTGTATTTCAGTTCTGCTGGCACATTGCTCATTGAAGTTCTCCTGATAAAAATGATTAGGCGACCGGCTTACCGGCGCGAACAAAAATCGGTTTGGTCACGTTGACCGGCATTTCACGGTTGCGGATTTGCACCACTGCCGTTTCGCCAATGCCCGCCGGAACACGCGCCAGTGCAATACTGTAGCCCAGCGTCGGGGAGAAGGTACCGCTGGTGATCACGCCCTCACGCGGGTTGCCGTCAGCATCTGTAAAACGCACCGGCAGCTCGCCGCGCAGCACGCCTTTCTCGGTCATCACCAGGCCTACCAGTTGTTCAGTGCCCTTTTCACGCTGCATTTCCAGCGCTTCACGGCCAATAAACTCACGGTCAGCCGGTTCCCAGGCGATGGTCCAGCCCATGTTGGCCGCCAGCGGTGACACGCCTTCATCCATCTCTTGCCCGTAGAGGTTCATACCGGCTTCCAGACGCAGCGTATCGCGCGCGCCCAGACCTGCCGGCTTAACGCCGGCTTCCACCAGCGCACGCCAGAAATCGGCGGCTTTCTCATTCGGCATGGCAATTTCATAGCCCGCTTCACCGGTGTAGCCGGTGGTCGCGATAAACAGATCGCCTGCCTGTACGCCGAAGAACGGCTTCATGCCGTCGGTGGCTTTACGCTGCTCATCGGTGAACAGAGAGGCGGCTTTAGACTGCGCGTTCGGCCCCTGCACGGCGATCAGCGACAGATCATCGCGGACGGTGATGTCGATGGCGTAAGGTTCAGCGTGTTGGGTAATCCAGGAGAGGTCTTTTTCGCGGGTGGCGGAGTTTACAACGAGGCGGAAGAAATCTTCAGAGAAGTAATAGACGATGAGGTCATCAATTACGCCGCCGGAGGCATTCAGCATGCCGGTGTAGAGCGCTTTGCCTGGCGTCTTCAGTTTGGCGACGTCGTTTGCCAGCAGATAACGTAAAAACTCCCGGGTGCGGCTGCCATGCAGGTCGACAATCGTCATGTGTGACACGTCGAACATACCGGCATCGGTGCGCACCGCGTGGTGCTCATCAATCTGCGAGCCGTAGTGCAGCGGCATCATCCAGCCATGGAAGTCCACCATGCGTGCGCCGCATAACACGTGTTGTTCGTACAAAGGAGTCTGTTGAGCCATCTTTTCCTCGTTGAATAAGCAGGGCTGTCTTGCGTTTCGCACACCTGAACAGTGCCACGAAACCCGGCGCCGCGATCGCTTTCTGGACCCCGACGCAAACGTTCTCTTTTACCTGAACTTACCACCGAAACCGGCGATTAACCATAAGGTAAAACGGGTCATCACATTAGCTTATGACCTAAAAACACGAAAAAGCTTACAGAGTTATTCACTGGCAAACTGCGATTAAACCCGCATAAAATTAACATTGCTCTAACAGGATTTAGCAGATGGTGATATTTCATGCGGAAAAACGGGCGGAATTTCCGTAACATAAAAATAGTAAGATTAGATTTTCTAATGCGAAAAATGCGGTGAAATTAGATTATTTCAAACGAGCGAATTTCCCCGGCGCAGAGGCCGGGAAAACAAAGTGTGACGGGGGTCTAGATTAGCGCAGCCAGTCCGGCAGGTCGTTAAGACCCATCGCCTGGCGAAGGAGTTGAGGTTTTACGCCTGGAAGGGTATCGGCAAGTTTAAGGCCGAGGTCGCGCAGCAGTTTTTTCGCTGGATTCGCGCCGGCAAACAGCTCACGGAAACCCTGCATGCCTGCCAGCATCACCGCTGCACTGTGCTTACGGCTGCGTTCGTAGCGACGCAGATAGAGATGCTGGCCGATATCTTTGCCTTCGCGATGCAGGCGACGCAACTCTTCAACCAGCTCTGCCGCGTCCATAAAGCCAAGGTTCACGCCCTGCCCGGCCAGCGGATGGATCGTATGCGCCGCGTCACCCACCAGCGCCAGACGGTGCGCCGCAAACTGACGCGCATAGCGTCCGGTTAACGGGAACACCAGCCGCTCGCTCTCAAGGGTGCATAGCCCAAGACGGTTATCAAACGCGACGCACAGCGCCTGGTTAAACGCCTCGGGAGTCGCCTCCTGCATCTGTTGCGCTTTATCAGGAACCAGAGACCAGACAATCGAACACAGGTGCGGATCGCTCAACGGCAGGAATGCCAGAATGCCGTCATTGTGGAAGATTTGGCGCGCCACCCCACCGTGCGGCTCTTCAGTGCGAATCGTTGCCACCAGAGCATGATGGCGATAGTCCCAGAACGTCAGCGGAATATCCGCCTTGTTACGCAGCCAGGAGTTGGCACCGTCAGCGCCCACAACCAGTCGCGCGGTCAGCATGTCACCGCTTTGCAGGGTGATAAAGGCGTCGTTTTCTCCCCAGGCGACCTGCTGGATTTGCGCCGGTGCCAACAGCGTGATATCGCTGCAGGACTGCGCTTTTTGCCACAGAGCATGGTGGATAACGGCATTTTCGATGATGTGTCCCAGATGGCTGTAGCCCATGCTTTCATCATCAAACGCGATATGACCAAAGCTGTCTTTGTCCCACACTTCCATGCCGTGATAACAGCTGGCACGCTGCGCCACGATCTCTGACCAGACGCCAAGGTGCGTCAGCAACTTTTCACTGGCCGCATTGATTGCCGAGACGCGCAGTTCCGGCGGCGCGTCCTGCGCGACAGGCTGAGGTACGTTTTGCTCCAGTACCGCAACGCGCAGGCCGCTGCCCTGTAAACCACAGGCCAGCGCCAGTCCTACCATTCCGCCGCCAACGATGGCGACATCAACATTTTGCACGGTGATAACTCCTTAACGCGCGACCCAACCAAGAGTCCGCTGCGCCAGCACGTCACGTGCCGGAATGAATAATTCCATCGCCATCAGCCCAAGATTGCGGCCTGCAACCAGGGGTGCCCAGCGATTGGCAAACAGGTGCACCAGACCATCCGTCACACCAATCGTCGCCTCTTTATCTGCCCGGCGTCGCTTCTGGTAATGGCTGAGCACCGACCAGGCACCACAGTCTTTTTGCTCGCTCCACGCCTGCGAAAGCGTTTCTGCCAGGCTCATCACGTCGCGAAGCCCGAGGTTAAACCCCTGCCCGGCGATGGGATGCAATGTCTGCGCGGCATTGCCGACCAGCGCCATGCGATGGGAGATAGACTGCGAGGCGGTGGTCAGCGACAACGGGTATACGCTCCGCTTTCCCGCGTGGGTAATACGTCCCAGCCGCCAGCCAAAGGCTTTTTGCAGCTCGGTACAAAAACGTTCGTCAGACCAGGTCTGTATCTCAGCCGCGTTGTCCTGCGGATGGCACCACACCAGCGAACTGCGATCGTGGGACATGGGCAGCATCGCCAGCGGGCCATGCTGGGTAAAACGCTCAAAAGCGCGGCCGTTGTGAGCGCCCGCTGTCGAAACGTTAGCAATGACGGCCACCTGCCCGTAGGGCTGTTGTCGCCACTCCACGCCGCACTGCGTGCCGAGCGAAGAGCGCGAACCGTTTGCCGCTACCAGAAGCTGACCTTCAAGGACGGTACCGTTATCCAGCACCACGTTGACCGACGCGTCACTGCGGCTAAAGCTGGCCACACGCGCCGGGCAATGCAGGGTCACGCCTGGCGCATCCTTAAGCAGGCGGAACAGGCGTAACCCGACGTCGTGCAGCTCCACGACCCGGCCCAGCGCATCTATACGGTAATCATGCGCATCCAGAGTAACGAAACCGGCATGACCGCGATCGCTGACGTGAACGGTTTTAATCGCCGTCGCGCAGTCGGCTATCGCCTGCCAGATGCCAATGCGTGAGAGTTGCTGACAGGTACCCTGCGCCAGTGCAATGGCGCGGGCATCAAAACCGGGGTGATCAGAGGCCTCTGGCGCAACGGCCTCCACCAGATGCACCGGCAGTTTTCCCTGCGTAAAATGCGAGATGGCCAGTGCCAGCGTGGCTCCGGTCATCCCGCCGCCAACGATAATCACGCTCATACGCGTGCCGCTGCCATCAGCGCCTCGATATCGTCAGCATTTTTCACGACGCTGGCGGTCAGGTTTTCGTTGCCGGTTTCGGTAATGACGATGTCGTCTTCGATACGAATGCCAATCCCACGGTATGCTACCGGCACGTCGGCATCCGGCGCGATATACAGCCCCGGCTCAACGGTTAATACCATGCCTGGCTCCAGCACGCGGGAACGATCGGCACCGTACGCTCCCACGTCATGCACATCCAGCCCCAGCCAGTGGCTCAGGCCGTGCATAAAGTACGGACGATGCGCGTTCTCGGTAATCAGGGTATCCACGTCGCCTTTCAGGATACCGAGCTTCACCAGACCGGTGATCATGATGCGCACCACTTCGCCGGTCACTTCCTGAATGGACGTGCCTGGACGGTACAGCCTGAGCGCCGTCTCGAGCGATTCGAGGACGATGTCATACACCGCGCGCTGTGCGGGGGTGAATTTACCGTTCACCGGGAACGTACGGGTGATATCGCCCGCATACCCCTGGAATTCGCATCCGGCGTCAATCAGCACCAGATCGCCGTCGCGCAGCGCACTTTCGTTTTCGGTGTAGTGCAGAATGCAGCCGTTTTCACCGCCGCCGACAATGGTGTTGTAAGAAGGATAACGCGCGCCGTGGCGGTTAAATTCGTGATGTATTTCCCCTTCCAGCTGGTATTCAAACATTCCCGGGCGGCATTTCTCCATGGCACGGGTGTGTGCCAGCGCACTGATTTCACCCGCGCGGCGCATCACGTCCAGCTCTTCCGGCGATTTGAACAGACGCATCTCATGCACCACCGGACGCCAGTCCGTCAGGGTGGCCGGCGCGGACAGATTCTGCCTCGAACCTTTGCGCAGTTTATCCAGAGCGGTAAAGACAATCTCATCGGCATACGCATACTCGCCCTGCGCGTGGTAAAGCACATCCAGGCCATTGAGCAGTTGATAGAGCTGCTGGTTGATTTCACTGAATGCCAGCGCCCGATCCACCCCCAGCTTCTCTGGCGCAGCCTCTTGCCCTAAGCGGCGGCCAAACCAGATTTCCGCAGTGAGATCGCGTACGCGGTTAAAAATCACGCTGTGGTTGTGGGTGTCATTACTCTTAATCAGCACCAGTACCGCTTCCGGCTCGTTGAAGCCGGTGAAGTACCAGAAATCGCTGCTCTGGCGATAGGGGTATTCGCTGTCGGCGCTGCGCGTCACTTCTGGCGCAGCAAAAATCAGCGCAGCGCTGCCCGGCTGCATATTGGCCAGCAGCGCCTGACGACGGCGCGAATACTCTTGATTTGAGATAACCATGACACCCTCCTGTGCGTTATTTTTCTTAATGTAAGGTTGGCTTGCGGACTTCCGGCGCGGTCGGCTGCGAACGCGTAAAGTGGTCGTGGCACAGCAACGCTGCAACGCGAACGTATTCGATGATCTCTTCGAGAGACATTTCCAGCTCTTCCTGGTCTTCGTCTTCATCGTAGCCCAACTGCGCAATGTTACGCAGATCGTCGATCGCCTCACCCGCTTCGCCGGTCACTTTATCGAGTTTCGGCTGCGTGACGCCCAGCCCCAACAGGTAGTGGTTAACCCAACCTGCGAGCGCATCGGCACGATCGAAGACGCTGACGTCATCGCCTTCAGGCAGATAAAGCTGAAAAAGGAAGCCATCGTCTTCCAGCGAATCGCTGATCGCGGAGTGCATTTTACGCACGGCTTCCGCCAGCTCGTGACCAAACGCCAGCCCTTCGTTCGTCAGGTCGTGGATCAGCGGCTGCCATGAGCTGTCGCTGTTTCCGCCGCACAGCATGCCACTGATCAGACCGTGCATTTCCGCAGAGGTTAAACCGACTCCCTGCTGGTTCAGTAACTGGTTTAAATCCTTGTAACCAGGCATTTCGTTCTGTATAGACATGCGCATTCGTCATCGTTGGGAGGAATATTCATGATATGCTACCACTTTGGACCCTGGTGATACCAGAAAAGGGCTTGTATCTTCACATCAGGGTAGCTATAGTGTCGCCCCTTCGCAGCCCCCGGGGCAGTAAGCGAAGGCAGCGCAGTCAATCAGCAGGAAGGTGGCATGTCTGCACAACCCGTCGATCTCCAGATTTTTGGCCGTTCACTGCGAGTGAATTGTCCGCCTGAACAAAGGGATGCCTTGAATCAGGCTGCGGACGATTTGAATCAGCGGTTGCAAGATCTCAAAGAACGCACTAGAGTCACAAATACTGAGCAGCTGGTTTTCATCGCCGCGTTGAACATCAGTTATGAACTGACTCAGGAAAAAGCGAAGACCCGCGATTACGCGGCAAGCATGGAGCAGCGCATTAAAATGCTCCAGCAGACCATAGAACAGGCATTGCTTGATCAAGGTCGCAATCCCGAAAGACCGGGACCAAAGTTTGAATAACACTTCTCAGTTGACTATGGTAGAGTAACTGTGAAGACAAAATTTCTCTGAGATGTTCGCAAGCGGGCCAGTCCCCTGAGCCGATATTTCATACCACAAGAATGTGGCGCTCCATGGTTGGTGAGCATGCTCGGTTCGTCCGAGAAGCCTTAAAACTATGACGACACATTCACCTTGAACCAAGGGTTCAAGGGTTACAGCCTGCGGCGGCATCTCGGAGATTCCCTCTCTTTTTCTTCTACCGACTACCATGACCCAACTCCCTGAAGTCTCTTCCTCACGCCAGGACATCCGTCAGCTCATGCGTCAACGCCGTCGTGCGTTAACTCCCGAACAGCAAGCACAGTTTGCCCAGCAAGGCGCAGCCCGTATGATGGCCTATCCCCCTGTTGTGATGGCGCGTACCGTCGCCCTGTTCCTCTCGTTTGATGGCGAGCTGGATACTCAACCGCTGATAGAACAGCTGTGGCGCGCCGGGAAAAGAGTTTACCTGCCGGTGCTGCATCCGTTTAGCCAGGGAAATCTGCTGTTTTTACACTACCATCCGCACAGCGAACTGGTGGTGAATCGTCTGAAAATCACCGAACCAAAACTCGACGTCCGCGACGTCCTCCCCCTCTCAGAACTGGATGTGCTGATCACGCCGCTGGTTGCATTTGATGAGCAGGGTCAGCGCTTAGGGATGGGTGGCGGTTTTTATGACAGGACGCTGCAAAACTGGCAGCAGTATCATTTACAGCCTGTGGGGTACGCACATGACTGTCAGGGCGTCGAAGCCTTGCCGGTAGAGAAGTGGGATATTCCGCTGCCGGCGGTAGTGACGCCGGGCAAAACCTGGCGCTGGTAAAATAAAGCCGGGTAGCGACCCGGCTTTATGCTCACAGAAACAGAATCAGTACAGCAGACGGGCGCGAATGGTACCCGGAATGGCCTTCATGCTCTGCAGCGCTTTTTCCGCTACATCTTCGTCCGCTTCAATATCAATCACCACGTAACCCATCTGAGAGTTCGTTTGCAGATACTGCGCGGCAATGTTGACGCTCTGCTCGGCAAAGATCTGGTTGATCGCAGTCAGCACGCCCGGACGGTTTTCATGGATGTGCAGCAGACGACGGCCACCGTGCAACGGCAGAGACACTTCCGGGAAGTTCACGGCAGAGAGCGTAGAACCGTTGTCGGAGTATTTGCTCAGCTTGCCCGCGACTTCCAGACCGATATTTTCCTGCGCTTCCTGCGTCGAGCCGCCGATGTGCGGCGTCAGGATCACGTTGTCGAATTCGCACAGCGGAGAGGTGAACGGATCGCTGTTGGTAGCAGGCTCAGTCGGGAAGACGTCAATTGCCGCTCCCGCCAGATGCTTACGCTTCAGCGCATCGCACAGCGCCGGAATATCGACAACCGTACCGCGCGCGGCGTTGATCAGCAGTGAACCTGGCTTCATCAGCGCCAGTTCCTCAGCACCCATCATGTTTTTCGTCGACGCATTTTCCGGCACGTGCAGGCTGACCACGTCGCTCATGTTCAGCAGGTCAGAGAGGTGTTGAACCTGAGTGGCGTTGCCCAACGGCAGTTTGCTTTCGATATCATAAAAATAGACATGCATCCCCAGGGATTCAGCCAGGATCCCCAGCTGAGTACCGATGTGACCATAGCCGATGATACCGAGTTTTTTACCACGGGCTTCGTATGAACCCGCAGCCAGTTTGTTCCACACGCCGCGGTGCGCTTTGGCGTTAGCTTCCGGAATACCACGCAGCAACAGCAGCAGCTCGCCAATCACTAACTCCGCCACGGAACGGGTGTTGGAGAACGGGGCGTTAAAGACAGGCACACCGCGTTTTGCGGCGGCATTCAGATCAACCTGGTTGGTACCGATGCAGAAACAGCCGATGGCAACCAACTTTTCCGCCGCGGCAATCACGTCTTCAGTCAGTTGGGTACGGGATCGCAGGCCAATGAAATGGGCATCACGGATGGACGCTTTCAGCTCTTCGGTGTCCAGCGCGCCTTTGTGAAATTCGATGTTGGTGTAACCTGCTGCACGAAGGCTATCAAGCGCTTTCTGATGCACGCCCTCAACCAGCAGGAATTTAATCTTGTCTTTCTCCAGTGATACCTTTGCCATTTACCTTACCCGACCCTGTTTTTGTCTGAACTGATGTTGTGCTGGATTTAAATCCGCTGTAGCCAACATATCAAAAAAAACTATTGCAGCAATATGAACGTTTGCGTCGGCACTCTGAAGAAAAGTCATACAGAGCAAAATGACAGAGGAAAATGCTGTAGAAATTTGCGAATGCGGCAGGATCGGCAAACGAGAGGTAAAAAGCGTGACACAAGTCACCGAATTTAGCTTTTCAAAATTTTTTTAGCGGGGGGAGGGCTCCCCCCATCAGATCATTTTACGATGGTTTGCACGCCATCTGCCGTGCCGATCAGCGCGACATCCGCGCCACGGTTGGCGAATAACCCTACAGTCACTACGCCTGGAATACCGTTAATGGCATTTTCCAGCGCAATGGCGTCGAGAATTTCCAGACCGTGAACGTCGAGGATCACGTTGCCGTTGTCAGTGATAACGCCCTGACGATATTCCGGGCGTCCACCCAGTCTCACCAGTTCACGCGCCACAGCGCTACGCGCCATTGGGATCACTTCTACCGGCAGCGGGAATTTACCCAGGATATCAACCTGCTTTGACGCATCGGCGATACAGATGAATTTATCCGCCACGGAGGCGATGATTTTTTCACGCGTCAGCGCCGCACCGCCGCCTTTGATCATCTGCATATGGCCGTTGATTTCATCCGCGCCATCAACGTAGATGCCAAGACGGTCAACTTCATTCAGATCGAAAACGGTGATGCCAAGGCTTTTCAGCTTATCCGTGGAAGCGTCGGAGCTGGAAACTGCGCCCTCGATCTGCCCTTTCATCGTGCCCAGCGCATCGATAAAGTGTGCCGCCGTCGAGCCCGTACCAACACCGACAATGGTACCCGGTTGCACATACTGGAGAGCGGCCCATCCTACTGCTTTTTTCAGTTCATCCTGCGTCATGATCGTTTAGCCTGTGGTGTGAAAACGTAGGCCGCATTATAGAACACGTCGGGTGGATTTCGTCTGCCACGAAGGGAAAATTGTGTCATAGTGCAGATTAAGCAAAATTAAGGAGTCAGCCAGAGCAATGAAACGTCCGGACTACAGAACACTACAGGCACTTGATGCAGTTATTCGTGAACGCGGTTTTGAGCGCGCAGCGCAAAAGCTTTGTATCACTCAGTCCGCCGTATCACAACGCATCAAACAGCTGGAGAACATGTTCGGGCAGCCTCTGCTGGTACGTACCGTTCCACCGCGTCCAACGGAGCAAGGGCAAAAGCTCCTCGCCCTGCTGCGCCAGGTTGAACTGCTCGAAGATGAGTGGCTGGGTGACGAACAGACCGGCTCAACGCCGCTGCTGCTCTCGCTGGCGGTGAACGCCGACAGTCTGGCAACCTGGCTGTTGCCAGCCCTTGCGCCGGTATTAGCAGACTCCCCGATTCGCCTGAATCTGCAGGTTGAAGATGAAACCCGTACGCAGGAGCGCCTGCGTCGCGGTGAAGTGGTTGGGGCGGTCAGTATCCAGCCTCAGGCGCTGCCGAGCTGTCTTGTCGATCAGTTGGGCGCACTGGACTACCTGTTTGTCGGCTCAAAAGCGTTTGCCGAGCGCTACTTCCCGAACGGCGTCACCCGCGCCGCGCTGCTGAAAGCCCCTGCGGTGGCGTTCGACCATCTGGACGATATGCATCAGGCCTTCCTGCAGCAAAACTTCGATCTGCCGCCGGGCAGCGTGCCATGTCATATCGTGAACTCGTCTGAAGCGTTTGTGCAGCTCGCACGTCAGGGCACCACATGCTGTATGATCCCGCACCTGCAGATAGAGAAAGAGTTGAAAAGCGGTGAGCTGATTGACTTAACGCCGGGGCTGTATCAGCGCCGGATGCTCTACTGGCACCGTTTTGCGCCGGAAAGCCGCATGATGCGCAACGTCACCGACGCGCTGCTGGCGTATGGGCATAAGGTGTTGAGACAGGATTAAGGAACAATTCCCCTCTCCTGACGGGAGAGGGGAATTGTGAAGACAGATTACTGCGCTTTTGCCGGCTCAGTCTGCTGACTTTGGGTCGGCTGCAGCTGGAATACCACATCAACCTGATCGTCGAACTGAATCGTCGGCTGCTCATAAGTTTCCTGAGCAGACACCGGCGCCGCGTCGGCCTTCATCATCCGTACCATCGGGCTTGGCTGATAATTTGAGACATGGTAACGCACGCTGTATACCGGACCGAGCTTACTGTTGAACCCGGACGCCAGCTGTTGTGCCTGATGGATTGCATCATCAATGGCGGCTTTACGCGCCTGGTCTTTGTATTTTTCCGGTTGCGCAACACCCAGTGAGACGGAACGAATTTCGTTCAGACCCGCTTTCAGCGCGCCATCCAGCAACGAGTTCAGTTTATCGAGCTGACGCACGGTTACTTCAACGGTGCGCACGGCACGGTAGCCTTTCAGGATGCTTTTACCGTTCTGGTAGTCGTAATCAGGCTGGGTACGCAGGTTGGCAGAGCTGATGTCTTTTTTAGCGACACCGTTCTGCTCCAGGAAAGAGAGATATTGCGCAACACGATCGTCAGCCTGCTTCTTGGCAGAAGCGGCATCTTTCGCGGCCACGTTCACTTCAATTGCCAGCGTTGCAACATCGGGTACCGCATCCACGCTTGCGGTGCCTGAAGTGACGATGTGCGGGCCATCAGGCAATTCACTTGCCTGCACCGACACCGCACCTAAACTCACTAATGCCGCCAGGGCCATCACTTTAAACTTCACTGTCATTCCTCCATGTTGCGAAGAGTGCCCAACAACAGGGCGCATGCCAGCAAGCTTAGCGGCTCTCGCTCAGTTGTCCATAAGACAACGCTTAGTTGAGCAATTCCTGAACATGATGAATCCCCTCTTTTGCCAGCTGAAAGGCAATAAACCACATCACCACGCCCACCAGCGTGTTGATGATCCGCTGGGCTTTAGCGGTACGCAGACGCGGGGCCAGCCATGCCGCCAGAATCGCGAGACCGAAGAACCACAGGAATGAGGCGCTGACGGTACCCAGGGCAAACCAGCGTTTCGGCTCAACGTCGAGCTGCCCGCCCAGGCTGCCCAGCACCACAAAGGTATCCAGATAAACGTGCGGGTTGAGCCAGGTGACCGCCAGCATGGTAACGATAATCTTCCAGCGGCCCTGCTTCATGACCTCGGCACTCGCCAGTTCGAGATTGCTGCTCATTGCCGTTTTCAGCGCCCCAAACCCATACCACAGCAGGAACGCTACCCCACCCCAGGTCACCAGCGCCAGCAGCCAGGGAGACTGCATCAGCAGTGCACTGCCGCCAAAGATTCCGGCGCAGATCAGCAGCAAATCGCTCACCGCGCACAGCAGGGCAATCATAAGATGATACTGACGGCGAATGCCCTGGTTCATCACGAACGCGTTCTGCGGGCCAAGAGGAAGGATCATGGCCGCGCCTAATGCAAGACCTTGAAAATAATAAGATAACATGAATAAATTCTCAGCAAGTTGTCCTGGGAGCTGACTATACTGCGAGAATCTTATTAGAGGAAATTGATAATATTAATTGGTGATTAGTATTGCTAATAAAAAGGGCCGGTGGCGTTGCCGCTCACCGGGCCTGCTGAGGAAGAGGATTACTCGGCTTCTTTCTCGCGTTTAAGGTTCACGTCCATCTGTGGATACGGGAAGCTGATCCCGTTGGCATCAAAATCACGTTTGATACGTTCCAGAACATCCCAGTAAACGTTTTGCAGATCGCTGCTTTTGCTCCAGATGCGCACGACAAAGTTGATGGAAGATGCCCCCAACTCGTTCAGGCGAACGGTCTGCTCTTTATCTTTCAGAATACGATCGTCGGAGGCAATGATATTGGCGATCAGCGATTTCACCTGATCGATATCAGAGTCATACGCCACGCTGATAATCAGCTCGTTACGACGCACCGGCTCGCGGGAGAAGTTAATGATGTTGCCCGCGATGATTTTCCCGTTCGGTACCACCACGATACGGCCATCCACAGTTCGCAGAGTGGTTGAGAAAATCTGCACCTGCAGTACGGTGCCGGCAATACCGCCCAGGTCAACGTACTCGCCAGAGCGGAACGGACGGAAGGTTACCAGCAACACACCCGCAGCCAGGTTCGAGAGCGACCCCTGCAGCGCCAGACCAATGGCCAGACCGGCGGCACCGAGAACAGCAATCACCGAGGCAGTCTGTACGCCAACACGCCCCAGTGCAGCAATCAGCGTAAAGGCAATAATACCGTAGCGCACCAGTGCAGAGAGGAAGTCAGCCACAGTGGCGTCAATGTGACGCGCCAGCATCACGCGGTTTACGGCGTTTGATACGATACGCGCCACGATCATCCCGACAATGATGATGGCAATCGCCGCGACGATGTTAACGGCATAGCTCAACAGCAGCGCCTGGTTGCGCACCAGCCAGTTACCGGCATTATTGATGCTGTCTACAACATCGAGTTGTTCCATTTAGTCTTCCTTTTGTTATCCCAAAAACACAAAATCCATCCCCCATGGAGACAGGCAGGTCAGTAAAGGGTAAACAAAAAGGACCGGTTTTGCCAAACAGATCACATAAACGGACCGGGCAGACCATTGAAAAAGCATAAAAAAAGGCCCGCATTTGCGGGCCTTCTGATGCTATGAGCTGCTTAAATTACAGAACGTCAACCGCGTTCAGTTCTTTGAAAGCCTGCTCCAGACGCGCCACCATGGAAGTCTGCGCAGCACGCAGCCATACACGTGGATCGTAGTATTTCTTGTTCGGCTGGTCTTCGCCTTTCGGGTTGCCCAGCTGGCCCTGCAGGTAAGCTTCGTTCGTTTTGTAGTACTGCAGGATACCGTCCCATGTTGCCCACTGGGTGTCGGTATCGATGTTCATTTTCACTACGCCGTAGCTTACGGAGTCTTTGATTTCCTGTGCAGAAGAACCGGAACCGCCGTGGAAGACGAAGTTCAGGCTGTTGTGCGGCAGGTTGTGTTTCTTAGAAACATATTCCTGAGAATCACGCAGGATAGTTGGGGTCAGAACCACGTTACCTGGTTTGTAAACGCCGTGTACGTTACCGAAGGACGCTGCGATGGTGAAGCGTGGGCTGATTTTGCTCAGCTCGGTGTAAGCGTAATCAACGTCTTCTGGCTGGGTGTACAGTGCAGAAGCGTCCATGTGGCTGTTGTCCACGCCGTCTTCTTCACCACCGGTGCAACCCAGTTCGATTTCCAGGGTCATGTCCATTTTGGCCATGCGCGCCAGGTACTTAGAGCAGATTTCGATGTTTTCGTGCAGGGACTCTTCAGACAGGTCGATCATGTGAGAAGAGAACAGTGGCTTACCGGTCGCTGCAAAGTGTTTTTCACCCGCATCCAGCAGACCGTCGATCCACGGCAGCAGTTTCTTCGCGCAGTGGTCAGTGTGCAGGATAACCGGAACACCGTAGTGTTCAGCCATCTGGTGTACATGGTGCGCACCAGAGATTGCGCCCAGGATTGCCGCGCCCTGAGGAACGTCAGTTTTCACGCCTTTACCAGCGATGAATGCTGCGCCACCGTTAGAGAACTGAACGATAACCGGTGCTTTAACTTTTGCAGCAGCTTCCAGTACGGCGTTAATGGAGTCGGTACCAACGCAGTTAACTGCTGGCAGAGCGAAGTTGTTTTCTTTAGCTACCTGGAACACTTTCTGAACGTCATCACCAGTGATCACGCCAGGTTTTACGAAATCAAAAATTTTAGACATGTTGCTTAGTCCTGTATCTTCGGCCGTTAGAAAAGGTGCGAGCTCTTAAAGCGCGCTGAAAATTGGGCAGGTTTCCCTGCCCTTGAATGGCTTACTTCTTAGCGCGCTCTTCGAGCATTGCTACTGCTGGCAGTACTTTGCCTTCCACGAACTCGAGGAATGCGCCGCCGCCAGTGGAGATGTAGGAGATCTTGTCAGAAATACCGAACAGGTCGATTGCTGCCAGCGTATCACCGCCGCCTGCGATAGAGAACGCTTCGCTGTCTGCGATAGCGTTAGCAACGATTTCAGTACCTTTGCGGAAGTTCGGGAATTCGAACACGCCAACAGGACCATTCCACAGGATAGTTTTTGCGTTTTTCAGGATTTCAGCCAGTTTCTGTGCAGAAACGTCGCCCAGGTCCAGAATCTGCTCATCATCTTTGATGTCGTTAACAGATTTCAGGGTCGCAGCCGCTGTTTCAGAGAACTCAGTCGCGACGCGAACATCCGTTGGAACCGGGATATCGCAGGTGGTCAGCAGACGTTTTGCTTCGTCAACCAGATCCGCTTCGTACAGGGATTTACCGACGTTATGGCCTTGTGCCGCCACGAAGGTGTTCGCGATACCACCGCCAACGATCAGCTGGTCAGCGATTTTAGACAGGGAATCCAGTACGGTCAGTTTGGTAGAAACTTTAGAACCACCAACGATTGCAACCATTGGACGAGCAGGTTCTTTCAGTGCTTTACCCAGTGCGTCCAGCTCAGCAGCCAGCAGAGGACCGGCACACGCGACGTCTGCGAATTTACCGATACCGTGGGTTGAAGCCTGCGCACGGTGAGCAGTACCGAAGGCGTCCATCACGAATACGTCACACAGTGCAGCGTATTTTTTGGACAGCGCTTCGTCGTCTTTCTTTTCGCCTTTGTTGAAGCGAACGTTTTCCAGAACAACCAGTTCACCGGCAGCGATGTCTACGCCGTCCAGGTAATCTTTTACCAGGCGAACCGGGTTGGACAGTTTGTCTTTCAGGTAATTAACAACTGGCAGCAGAGAGAACTCTTCATTGTACTCGCCTTCAGTTGGACGACCCAGGTGGGAGGTCACCATCACTTTAGCGCCCTGCTTCAGAGCCAGTTCGATGGTTGGCAGAGATGCACGGATACGCGCGTCGCTGGTCACTTTGCCATCTTTAACCGGTACGTTCAGATCAGCACGGATGAAAACGCGTTTACCAGCCAGATCCAGATCGGTCATCTTAATTACAGACATGGTGAATCCTCTCGTTGATTCTTAAAGTTTTGCAGACGCACGATGCGTCTTACCTGAAACCTTGAGCGGCCATTGCTAACGTGGTGTCGAGCATTCGGTTAGCAAAGCCCCATTCGTTATCACACCAGACCAGCGTCTTGATAAGGTGTGCGCCACTGACGCGCGTTTGAGTGCCATCGACAATGGCGCTGTGCGGGTCGTGGTTAAAATCTACTGAGACCAACGGTAATTCCGTATAGTCAACTATACCATGAAATGCCCCCTGTGCCGCTTTTTGCAGCAACAGGTTGACTTCACAGGCTTTTACCGGTTTTTTCACCGTCACGCTCAGGTCAATTGCGGTGACGTTAATCGTCGGTACACGTACGGCAATTGCTTCAAAACGATCATTAAACTGCGGGAAAAAACGGGTGATACCTGCCGCCAGTTTTGTGTCCACCGGAATGATTGACTGGCTCGCGGCTCGCGTGCGTCGTAAGTCCGGATGATAGGCGTCAATCACCTGCTGATCGTGCATCGCTGAATGAATCGTGGTTACGGTGCCGGATTCAATGCCATACGCATCGTCTAACAGTTTGATGACCGGAATAATGCAGTTGGTGGTGCAGGAGGCGTTGGAAACAATGCGGTGTTCGGCTTGCAGCTCATGCTGATTCACGCCAAATACGACGGTCGCGTCGAGGTCGTTGCTGCCAGGATGGGAAAACAGGACTTTTTTCGCACCTGCTGTCAGATGCGCTTCGCCATGCTCGCGGTTACCGTATACGCCAGTACAGTCAAGTACGATATCCACACCCAGTTCACGCCACGGTAGCCCGGCAATACTGCTCTCATGCAGCACGCGGATGGCATCGTCGCCGACAAACAGCTGATCTCTTTCCTGGCGAACATCCCAGGCAAAGCGTCCGTGGCTGGTGTCATATTTCAACAAATGCGCCATGCCCGCAGCATCCGCCAGTTCGTTGATAGCCACCACGGTTATTTCCGCCCGACGCCCGGATTCATATAAAGCACGAACCACGTTACGCCCGATGCGACCGAAGCCATTAATCGCTACGCGTACGGTCATAGATCTCCTGCAAAGCTATCCCTGAGTTTGAGGTGGCTGAAAGAGTAATCCAGCTACGCCCGAAGGGGAATCCTTGCTGTCACAAACTGCGATTGATTGGTCAATTGTCGAACATTTAATCGACTGAAACGCTTCAGCTAGAATAAGCGAATCAGTGAATAAAAGGAATGTCTGTCCAGAGCAATAAGCGCGCTATATGACTTGCGTCACATTTTGGATGGAATAATTCACAGGAACGTTACATGTTTGAGGAATAGTGGACATATAAGGCGGATAGCGTGAAAAAAACAAAACGGTAACCCAAAGGTTACCGTTTAGGGTGTTTGCGCCCTCTTCTCAGTGAGAGCACGGACAGGGGCTCGCGCCCCTACCCTACAAACGATTACAGCAGTTCTTTTGCTTTCGCGACAACGTTTTCAACGGTGAAGCCGAACTCTTCGAACAGCAGCTCTGCCGGAGCAGATTCACCGAAGGTGGTCATGCCGACGATGGCGCCGTTCAGGCCCACATATTTGAACCAGTAGTCAGCGATACCTGCTTCTACTGCCACGCGCGCGGTAACGGCTTTAGGCAGTACGGATTCGCGGTAGGCGGCATCCTGCTTGTCGAACGCATCGGTAGACGGCATGGAAACCACGCGCGCTTTAACGCCTTCGGCAGACAGTTTTTCCCATGCGGCAACAGCCAGCTCAACTTCAGAACCGGTCGCGATGAAGATCAGCTCTGGCTGACCCGCGCAATCTTTCAGCACGTAACCACCACGGGCGATGTTCGCCAGCTGCTCTGGAGTACGTTCCTGCTGTGCCAGGTTCTGGCGGGAGAGGATCAGTGCGGTTGGACCGTCCTGACGCTCAACACCGTATTTCCACGCCACGGCGGACTCAACCTGGTCACATGGACGCCATGTGCTCATGTTTGGCGTCACGCGCAGGGAAGCCACCTGCTCTACCGGCTGGTGAGTTGGACCATCTTCGCCCAGACCGATGGAGTCGTGGGTGTAGACCATCACCTGACGCTGTTTCATCAGCGCAGCCATACGCACGGCGTTACGCGCATACTCAACAAACATCAGGAAGGTAGAGGTGTACGGCAGGAAACCACCGTGCAGGGAGATACCGTTCGCAATCGCGGTCATACCGAATTCACGCACACCGTAGTGGATGTAGTTACCGGCAGTGTCTTCGTTGATTGCTTTAGAACCAGACCAGATTGTCAGGTTAGATGGCGCCAGGTCAGCGGAGCCGCCCAGGAATTCTGGCAGCAGCGGACCGAACGCTTCAATCGCATTCTGAGAGGCTTTACGGCTGGCGATTTTGGATGGGTTCGCCTGCAGTTTAGCAATGAACTCGTTCGCTTTGGCGTCGAAGTCAGACGGCATGTCGCCCTTCATACGACGGGTAAATTCAGCCGCTTCCTGTGGGAAGGCTTTCGCATAGGCAGCGAACTTCTCGTTCCATGCGGATTCTTTCGCCTGACCCACTTCTTTAGCATCCCACTGCGCGTAAATTTCAGATGGGATTTCGAAAGCAGGATATTTCCAGCCCAGCGCTTCGCGCGTCAGAGCGATTTCCGCGTCGCCCAGTGGCGCACCGTGGGAATCGTGGGTACCCGCTTTGTTCGGGGAACCGAAACCAATGATGGTTTTGCACATCAGCAGTGACGGCTTGTCCGTCACAGCGCGCGCTTCTTCTACTGCACGTTTAATCGAGTCAGCATCGTGACCGTCAACGCCACGCACAACGTGCCAGCCGTAAGCTTCGAAACGCTTCGCGGTGTCGTCAGTGAACCAGCCTTCAACGTGACCGTCGATGGAGATGCCGTTGTCGTCATAGAACGCAACCAGTTTGCCCAGCTTCAGGGTACCTGCCAGGGAGCACACTTCGTGAGAAATGCCTTCCATCATGCAGCCGTCGCCCATGAATGCGTAGGTGAAGTGGTCAACAATGTCATGACCTGGACGGTTGAACTGCGCGGCCAGGGTTTTCTCGGCAATCGCCATACCCACCGCGTTAGCAATACCCTGACCCAGCGGGCCGGTGGTGGTTTCTACACCTGCGGTGTAACCCACTTCCGGGTGTCCTGGCGTTTTGGAGTGCAGTTGGCGGAAGTTTTTCAGCTCTTCAATTGGCAGATCGTAGCCAGTGAGGTGCAGCAGGCTATAGATCAGCATTGAGCCGTGGCCATTAGACAGCACGAAACGGTCGCGGTCAGCCCAGGAAGGGTTCTGCGGGTTGTGGTTCAGGAAATCGCGCCACAGGACTTCGGCGATATCAGCCATACCCATTGGGGCGCCCGGGTGGCCGGATTTGGCTTTCTGTACTGCGTCCATGCTCAGCGCACGAATAGCATTAGCAAGCTCTTTACGTGAGGACATTTTAACTCCAGATCGGACTGTTAAAGGCCATGCCCTTGACGACAGCGCGTTTTGGGCTACGCCGGAAAAAAGTGCCAACAATGTAACCCAAGCGGCATGTCATGTACATGGAGCATTCTTTTGCAGCTTAAGAAATCTCTGGATCATGCTCGCATGTTGCGCAATCTGCTCGCCCGGCCCCGTAGATATTCCTTATACTTAGCCCGACCCCGGCTTCGTTGCCGGTGCACTTTTCAGATTTTATTCAGATTAACGAGTACGGAAGCGACATCATGAAAATGCGTGCAATAGTGCTGGCCCTGGGTACAACGCTCCTGCTGAGCGGCTGTCAGAATATGGATTCTAACGGCCTGATGTCCTCAGGCGCAGAAGCCTTTCAGGCCTACTCCCTGAGCGACGCACAGGTTAAAGCGCTGAGCGACCAGGCCTGTAAAGATATGGACGGAAAAGCCACGCTTGCCCCGGCCAATAGTACCTACACGCAGCGTCTGAATAAGATAGCCTCCGCGCTGGGTGATAACATTAACGGCCAGCCGGTGAACTATAAGGTGTACATGGCCAAAGATGTAAACGCCTTCGCGATGGCGAACGGCTGCATCCGCGTTTACAGCGGGCTGATGGATATGATGACCGACAACGAAGTTGAAGCGGTTATCGGCCATGAAATGGGCCACGTTGCACTTGGCCACGTGAAGAAAGGCATGCAGGTTGCGTTAGGCACTAACGCCATCCGCGCCGCGGCGGCGTCTACGGGCGGTATCGTCGGCAGCCTGTCACAGTCGCAGCTTGGCGATGTGGGTGAAAAACTGGTTAACTCTCAGTTCTCGCAGCGTCAGGAATCCGAAGCGGATGACTACTCCTACGATCTGTTGCGCAAACGCGGCATTAATCCATCAGGTTTAGCCACCAGCTTCGAAAAACTGGCCAAACTGGAAGCCGGTCGCCAGAGCTCTATGTTTGATGACCACCCGGCGTCAGAAGAGCGCGCACAGCATATTCGCGACCGTATGGCCGCAGACGGAATTAAATAATTCGAAAGGAGGCATATTTGCCTCCTTTTTATTTCGCATGAATTGTTAATTTAACCGCACATATCGGTAATAGCACTTCAGTACCTTTCTAAGCCGCGCAAACACTAGATTATTGCCCTGAAACGTCTCGTCACATAATTATTGCAATCATTTACCATTCGGGTAATTATCGAGCTCGCAGTAATTCAATTTACAATATTAATACAGAGACGTTCCCTCCGTGAAAAAAGAATTATCATTAATTGCGTTAAGTTTATTCGCCGCATTACCCGCCGTTGCAAGCCAGCAATCCGACAGCAAAGGGTTTGTTGATGACAGCCATTTAGATCTGTTTTTACGCAATGCGTATATCAGCCGTGATTATCATCAGGGTCAGCAGGACAAAGCCGAATGGGGTCAGGGCATCGTTGCCACGTTTGAATCCGGCTATACCGAAGGGCTGGTTGGCTTTGGTGTGGACGGCATTGCCCAGTATGGCGTGCGTCTGGACGGCGGTCGTGGAAAGAGCGGCGCGGGCGGCATTGACTTCTTTAAACAGGAAGACGATGGCCGGGCTAAATCCGATCTGGCGAAATTTGGCGCCACAGCAAAAATGCGTATTTCCAATACCGTGCTGAGCTACGGTAACCAGCGTCCGGAATTACCGATTGTGAATGCCGACAATTCCCGTCTGCTGTTTGAAAGCTTTACCGGCACCATGCTGACATCAAAAGAAATCACGGGTCTGGAAGTGAACGCCGGTTACTTCACCGATGAGCAGCGCAAAAGTGACGACCGCCACGACAGCGGCCTGAAGAGCCTCTCCTTCGGCGGTGCGAGCTACCAGTTCAACGACCAGTTCAGCGGTGCGCTGTATGCCTCTCATGTGGAAGAGGTGATGAACAAGCAGTACCTGGGAATGAACTTCAAACAGCCGTTCAGCACCGGGCAACAGCTGGTGCTCGATTTCAACGGCTATAACTCACGCCTGGATCAGCGCTACGCAGACAGCCTTGATACCGGACGCAGCAATAGCATCTGGAGCCTGGCGGCAAGCTACATCTGGGATATTCATACCTTCAAGGTGGCGTATCAGCAGAGCAGCGGCAGCACCGGCTATCACTATGGCAGCTATCGCGATCAGGGTGGCGTAGGTGACGGCGGCAATACCATCTGGCTGGCGAACTCCTACTGGTCTGATTTCAACGGCGAAGACGAGCGCTCATGGCAGGCTTCTTACGCACTGGACTTCGGCGGTCTGGGTTTACCAGGCCTGAGCTGGACAACTGCTTACGTGCGTGGCGACAACATCAAGACCTCTGAAACCAGCAACGGTAAAGAGCATGAGTGGTTTAACCAGATCCAGTATCAGGTGCAGGACGGCCCGGCTAAAGATCTGAAACTGAAACTCCGTTACTCCGTCCTGCGTGTGTCCAGCAACGCCAGCGACTATAACGTGGGCGGGGATGAGATCCGCGCGTACGTGGAATACCCGTTTAACGTGTTCTGATTAAGCCCCTCACCCGCCCTTCTCCCTAAGGGAGAGGGCGCGAGTGAGGGTAAACACGTTTAGTACAACGTCTTCTGCGGCGGCCCGGCAAACTTAAGCGCGCCAATCTGTCCCATCCGCACTTCCACTACCGACGGTCCTGGCATGGCAAGCGCTTCGGTCATCACCGCGTCAAAATCCTCCGCCCGTTCGACGCTCCACGCCTGTAACCCCATCGCATGCGCCAGCTGTGTAAAGTCCGGGGTATGCAGCTCGTTATAATACTGACGCCCGCCGAAATACTTATCCTGAATGCCGCGCATGACGCCGTAACCGCCGTCGTTCATCACCAGCAGCGTCACGTTGGCCTTCTCCTGCGCCAGCGTTGCCATCTCGCCCAGATTCAGGCTTACGCCACCATCGCCCACCAGCCCCACCACTTTGCGTTGCGGGTTGGCAATCGCCGTGCCAATCGCCATCGGTAGCCCCATGCCGATGGCGCCTGCCAGCGAGTGAATGTTCATCAGCGGTCCGTTGGCGCGGAACAAACGGCTGCCCCACAGGCTTCCGGATACGGTGATATCACGGACCAGCAGGCCATCTTGCGGCAGCGCGTTCTCGATGGCGTCGTTGAGCTTCGCATAAGCACCGCACTGCTCACGCAGTCCCGCAACGGCTTTCGCCAGCGCCTGCTGCACCTGTGTATCCCACTGTGCATCGCCCCATTCACGCCCCTGCGCTTTAGCCGCCAGCGCGGTTAACAGCGCCGCGCAGTCGGCCACAAGGGTTGTGTCCATCAGATAGTTGCGGCTCGCCGCCGCGGGGTCGATATCAATCTGGACGCGGGGATGCGGTAATTCAAGCGTCCACGAGCGGGTTTCGTTGCTGCGCAGGCGTGAGCCAGCGACCAGCGTAAAGTCGCACTGGGCGATCAACGCCTCAACTGACGGCGAGTTATGAAACGCCCGCAGGCTGGCGCGATGGCTGTCCGGCAGCACGCCGCGCGCGTGGGTGCTGGAGATAACCGTCACTCCTGCATCCGCCAGTTTTTTTACCGCATCAGCGCTACCAAGTGCTCCGCCCCCCAGCCACAGCAGCGGCTGTCTGGCCTGTTTAAGCTGCGCCCACAGCGTGTCGACCACTGTCGTATCAACTGCGGAAACCGACGTCGGTTTCACCGGAGCGGTGATCAGCGACACGGGGATTTTCGCCCCCTGAATATCAATCGGGATCTCCACGGAAACCGGCCCGCACGGCGGAGTTTGCGCCTCCTGAATGGCCTTGTGAAGGATCGCTATCGCCTGGTTCGCGTTGCTGATGCGGTATGCCCGTTTTGAGCTGGCCTTCAGGAAGGTCAGCTGGTCGCGGGTTTCGTGGATAAAGCCGGTGTCGGCATCCAGCCAGGCTTTTTCCACCTGGCCCGTGATATGCAGCAGCGGCGTGCAGGCATTCATGGCTTCCACCAGCGCGCCGACGGCGTTACCCGCCCCGGCGCCGGTACTGGTCAGCGCCACGCCGAGCCCGGAAAAACGGCCGTGGGCATCGGCCATGGTGACCGACCCCGCTTCGCCACGTGCGGGTACAAAGCGAATATTCCCGCGCTGCCCTACCGCATCGGCGATGGGTAAATTGTGGATGGAGATGACGCCGTAGATGGCCTCAACCTGATACTGCTCCAGCGTTCTGGCGATGGCGTCGCCGACGGTTATCATTTCGCTCATTACTCACCCTTTCTCAGTCGCACCAGTGGTTGACGCTGTTACCCGTCGCCAGATAAATGCTCTTTTGCTGCATCCAGGCTTTCAGCCCCTGAATGCCCTTTTCGCGGCCCAGACCGCTCTCTTTAAAGCCCCCGAACGGGGTCGAAATTGCAAACACTTTGTAGGTGTTTATCCACACCGTGCCCGCTTCAAGCTGCTCGCTCAGGCGCAGGGCGCGCCCGGTATCCCGCGTCCAGATCCCGGCGGCAAGGCCATAAACGGAGTCATTCGCCTCACGGATCAACGCGGCTTCATCGCTAAAGGGCATCGCCACCAGCACCGGGCCGAAGATCTCCTCCTGACAGGCGCGCGCGCTGTTGATCAGGCCTTCGATGATGGTGGGCTGGAAGTAACTGCCGTTTGCCAGCAGTGGATCGGCAGGGATCTCCCCGCCACACAGCACGCGGCCCCCTTCACGCTTTGCCAGTTCAACGTAAGCCTGCACGCTCTTGCGGTGCGCGTCGTTAATCAGCGGTCCCACATGGGTGCCGTCGGTAAAGGGATGCCCGACCCGCAGGCCGCGCGTTAACTCGAGCAGCCTCGCCATCAGTGGGGCGTAAAGGCGCTCATGGATAAAGAGCCGCGAACCGGCAATGCAGGCCTGACCTGCCGAGCTGAAAATGCCGTAGCAGATCCCGCGCGCAGCCAGCTCAACGTCGGCATCTTCCAGTACGATGGTCGGGGATTTACCGCCCAGTTCCAGCGAGGCCGGGATCAATTTTTCCGCCGCCACGTGCGCCAGATGACGGCCCGTGGTGGTGCCACCGGTAAAGGAGATTTTTCGCACTTTCGGGTGACGCGCCAGCGCATCGCCAATCACCGAGCCTTTGCCCGGCAGCACGCTCAGCAGCCCGGCGGGTAAGCCTGCCTGCTCAAAAATACGCGCCAGCTCCAGCGCCATCAGCGGGGTGGCTTCGGCTGGTTTGAGAACCACCGCGTTACCGGCAGCAATGGCCGGCGCCACTTTCTGCATTTCGCTGGCAATGGGGGAATTCCAGGGCGTGATAGCTGCCACCACGCCGAGCGGTTCATATCGGCTGAGGGTAAGCACATCAGGCTGGCGTGGTGTCGGCAGTTCACCTTCCAGCAGCTCGCAGGCGGCGGCAAAATAACGCGCAGTGCCTGCCGCGCTCATCACCAGACCCCGCGCTTCCGCCAGCGGTTTACCGTTGTCGCGACTCTGCATGCGGGCCAGTTCATCGACGCGGGATTCGATCAGATCCGCCACCTTATGCAGGATCTTCGCACGCGCATGCGGCAGGCTGTTACGCCAGGCAGGATCGCGCCACGCGCGCTCTCCGGCGTCGATAGCCTCCTGCAGATCGTCCAGGCTTGCCGCGTGGAGCGTGGCGTTCACCGCACCGTCTGCCGGGAAATGGCTCTGCATCAGGTTACCGCCGCCACGCCGCCAGTTGCCGCCAATGAAAATGTTAAGATCGTCCATCGTCGCTCCTTAGCGCTGCGTCAGTTCACGGCAGGCGCGAACCGCGCTGAGTGCCGCCAGGGTGGAGGTTTTGGGGTTGCTGGCAAGCGGTAGCCCGCTCAGCTCCAGATGGAACTCGCCAAACATCCCTTCGACGTGCAGCGTGTGGGTATTGCGTTGAGTGGCCGGGTCAACCATCAGTTGCACACGGGTATCATCCATCCCCACGCCGCCAAGTGCCACGGTCGCCGCCACGTTGGCGTTGGCCGGAAACAGTCGTGCCGCTTCACGTGCGCTGCCTTCAAAGAAGATCTGCGCCTCGGACACGGCGTTAAGATCGATAAGCTGTTCGGCATAGCTGCCGCGCCAGCTGGCCGGGCTTTTACGCGACTGGTAGGTCACCTTCTCAAGCCCGCCCTCTTTTGCTGCCGCCAGGCCATCAATGCCCGCCACCGCACCGGAGAGCAGCGTCAGCTTTCCGCCTGCGTTAAGCAGACGCTGTTCCAGCGCGCTGTCTGCCAGCGCTCCGGTGGAGATCACCGCCAGATGCCATCCACGGCGTAAAATCGCTTCCCCGTACTGCGCCACCGCCTGCTGGCTGGCACATTCCAGCACCAGATCGGGAGTATCCGTACATAATGCGGGCGAGGTCAGTGCCACCACCGCATCGCCAAACTGCTGGCGAATCGCGGCATGATGCGTCTCGCGCGCCACGATCCAGCCGATGGCAACCTGCTCGGGCAGACGCTCAATGACCGCCTGCGCCATGGCACCGTAGCCGATTAACATGATTTTTTTCATGATGTGTCCTTACAGATGACGGCAGAAGCCGCCGGAAACGTCCAGCGCCGCACCGGTGGTAAACGAAGCCAGCGGCGAAGCGAGGAACAGCAGAGCCTGCGCAGGCTCCTGCGGCTTACCGAGACGCGCCATCGGAATGCCGCGTTTGCGGGCAATATCCGCCGTCCACTGCGGCCAGCTCTGACTTTTATCCGCCCGGTTCTCAAAGCGACGCCGCCACTGGCCGGATTCCACCATGCCAAGCAAAATGGAATTCACGCGGATACCCTTACTCACCAGCTCTTTCGAGAGCGTGAGCGTCATATTGAGCAGCGCGGCACGTGCTGCGGAGGTGGCAATCATGTGTTCCTCTGGCTGCAGCGCCAGCAGCGAGTTCACGCAGGTAATGGAGGCAATGTCCGATTGCTCCAACTGCGGCTGAAAAGCCTGCACGGGGTTAATCACCCCAAATAGTTTCAGTTCGGCTTCATGCAGCCAGGCCTCGCGCGGGGTGTCATTGAAGTGCGCCACATACCCCTGTCCGGCGTTATTAATCAGCAAGTCTGTCCCGCCAAAGCGGGACTTAACGGCCTGGGCAAAGGTCTGAACCTGGTCTGCATCCAGCACGTCGCAGCGGTGAGAGAAAATCTCGCCATCAGGGAATTCGTTTTGCAGCGACGCATGCGCGCTGGCAAGCCGGTCCGGGTCGCGGCCACAGAACGCCACTTTTGCCCCCTCGCCCAGCAGCAAGCGCAGTGTTTCAAAACCAATGCCAGAAGAACCGCCGGTGACTACCGCTACGCGCCCGTCAATTTGTGCATTCATCGCGCACCTCTTCGTTGATACGTAAAAGCTGTTGATTAAAAAACGCGTCGTTATCGAGATAGCTGGCGTGCCCGGCCAGGGGAATCGCGGTAAACGGCATGCCGTAACGTAGCGCCAGCCCCTGAACCAGCTCAGGCTGGGTAATGGCGTCCTGCTCGCCGCACCAGACTTCAAAGTCACCGGCGTAACGCTTCAGCCAGCCGTGAATATCGTCATGTGCCAGCATCCATGCGGCAGCGAGGTAGCCTTCCGGGCGCAGTTTGCGCATGCCCGCCGCAACGGTGGCAATATCGTCCTCACGCGCGCCCGGGCGTAATAATTTAGCGGCCCGGGTTTGCGCTAGGATCTCGCCCCCAAGCGCCATCTGCTGCTCCCGGTTACGCCAGACCTGCTCGCGCTGCGCCGGCTCGGCCTGGCCGTAACCCTGCGCGGCATCGGCCAGCACCAGATGCAGCACGCGTTCGGGATACTTCGCCGCAAAGGCGCTTGCCACCAGCGCCCCAAGCGAATGCCCGACCAGAACGACCTGCCAGACGCCCGCGCGATCCAGCATGGCCGCCAGCGCGTCGGCGTAATCCCCCGCGTTGGCGCGCTCAACCGCCAGCATCGGGCTTTCGCCATAACCGGGCATGTCCCACGCCAGTACGCGAAAACCGTTCAGCGCCATCTGTTTATGCCAGGAGGCAGCGCCGGAGCTGATGCCGTGGAGCAGCATCAACGGGATGCCGCTTCCCTGTTCACGAAAGCCCGTCATCGCGCCCCCTTAGTTCCGCTTCACTTTCGACAGCGGGTGATCGGCCGGATAGGTCGGGATTTCCGGCTTGTTGGTGCCGAGCATCACGCACATCAGCGCCTCTTCTTCGCCATGATTGAACAGACCGCGATAGATGCCCGGCGGAACGGAGATCAGATCGCGTTCGCGCAGCACGGTTTCGGTGTAGTGATCGCCGTCCTGGATCATTAGCGTGATCTGCCCTTTAAGCATGAAGAACACCTCTTCCACGTCGTCATGCAGATGCAATGGTCCCTCGCACTTCGACGGCAGCACCATGGTGGAGAAGGTAAAGTGCTCAGCCGGCACGGTATTGGTATCGCTAGCCACGCCCGTCGCCCCGGTACCGATGTAGCGCATCTGCGCACGGCGGTATTTAGGATCGAAATCGGCCTGGAACTTCAGCGCGTTCCAGTCATATTTACGCCCTTCAAAGCGCGCAATGCGCGACTCGACCCACTCTTCCATGGTCAGATGGTCAGGTTTAATGCCTGGTTTTGCAGTTACGGTTGAATCAGTCATGACACTCTCCTCAGTAACGTCTCAGCAGCGGCAGTAACAGGACGCAGCCCACCGCCGCCATCACCGCCAGAAAAATCAGCCCGGAATCCATGCTGTGGGTGAAGGCGATCAACGCGCCCATCACCGCCGGCGACAGCGCGCCCGCAAAGTTTCCCAGCCCGTTGAAAATACCGCCCGCCGTCGCGCTCACCCGGGGATGGGTAGCCTTCGCCAGCAGTGCGAAAATGTTCGGCGCACCGGTGCCCCACATAAAGGTGCTAAAGCTCATCGCCGCGATAACGGCCAGCGGGGTATCAAGATGCATGACCGCCGTCAGGCCTAACCCCGCGCCAGCCATCGAGATAAAGCAGGCCGCCGCGCGTTTATCGACCCGGTCAGAAAGCCATGCGCCAATCACCTCACCCGCCAGCATGGCAATAAACGGCATCGACGACAGCCAGCCCGCGTGTTCAAGATGAATGCCTTTCCCTTTAATCAGGTAACCCGGCAGCCAGCCATTGATTCCCCACAGGTAGGTGAGAAACGCGATGTTAAAGATGCAGATAATCCAGAAGTGCGGGCTGACAAACAGCTCGCGCCGCGCGGCACGTCGTTCATCCTGTGATTCGCGATCCGCAGCCGGTTTGGCACCCAGACGGATCCCGCGCAGACCGATGCGCACGAACACCAGCACCGGCACGGTGAGCATCGCCATCACAAAGAAGGTGCTCTGCCAGCCGAAGGCATTCAGCAGCCAGATAGAAAGAGGGAAGCCAATCGCCGCGCCTACCGGGGTACCCAGCAGCCACAACATGGTGGCTCGCGCCTGCAGATGCTGCGGGAAGTTATGCCGCACAATGGCAAACGCCAGCGGAAACAGCGGCCCTTCTGCCACGCCCAGCAAAATGCGCAGGACGATCATGACCGTGTAGTTATGGGTAAACCCCATGGCCACCATCAGCACGCACCACACCACCATCATGCCGGTGAGCAGGCGAAGCGGTGCAATCTTGTCCCCCAGTCCGCTTAAAAAGACCGATGAGAAGCCGTAGCTCAGCAGGAAGGCGCTCATCAGAATACCGAGGCGCGTGGTGTCAAAATCAATGCCCATCGCCTGCTGGAAATGGCTGTCGGAAAAGAGCGCCGCAATGCTGATTTTGTCGAAAAATGCCAGCAGTACGCAGGCCAGCAATGACAGCGGAATGGCCCAGCGCACCGCTTTTTCGGGCGTGCGGGTGCCCTCACCGCTTGCCTCAACCGGCGCGGTGTTAGTCTCAAATGTGGTCATGTCTCCCCCTACGGGTGCGGGTTAGCTATCGCAATGACATCAGTGAAAAAGTCGGGTCAGCCAGCGGCACATCGGACAGATCCCTTCCGGCAGCCATCCAGCGCTTCGCCAGCTTGACGGTACGCGCATCGTTGAACGCCACCAGCTGGGTCAGCCGTCCGTTTTCATCCAGTGAGAAAAACAGCGCATTATCCCGGGCAAGGGTTGTGCAGCCGGCCTGCGGAATACCGAGGATCTGAATGTTGTGCTGGTATTGATCCGACCACAGCCACGGCGCGTCGTCATAGCCGGGGGCATCGGGATTGAGCATCGCCTTTGCCGTGGCAACCGCCTGATTCTGGGCAAAGGCCCACGACTGAATACACAGCCCATAGTGATGGTGCTGGGCCACATCACCGGCAGCAAAAATAAACGGATCCGACGTTCGCCCCTGAGCGTCCACCACGATCCCGCGCTCAGTCTGCAGACCCGCATCACGTGCCAGCTCGAGATTGAGATCAACACCGATCCCGACGACCACGGCATCAAAGGTTTCACGCTTGCCGTCACAGTAAATGACCGGCAGACCATTGTTATCTTCCAGCTCCAGCGCTCCGCAGCCGGTGCGGATATCCACGCCCTGTTCGCGGTGAAGTGTTTCCAGCTGCTGCGATACCTCGGCGCTCACCGAACGCATGCACAGCGCGGGCTGCTGCTCAAACAGCGTCACGGCGACGCCACATTTACGCGCGGAGGCCGCAATCTCCAGGCCAATCCAGCCTCCGCCGATAATCGCCAGGTTTTGACTCTCTGCCAGGCGCGCCTTCAGCCGCTGTGCGTCCTGCCAGTGGCGCAGGGTATAGACCTGCGGGTGGGCCGCCCATGCGTCGCCCGGCAGACGCGCCCGACCACCGGTAGCGATTAATAGAATGTTGTAACTAAGATATTCACCGTTGCTTAAGCGCACCGTTTTCGCGTGACGATCGAGAGATTCCGCGCGCACCGGCCGGCACCATATCAGGTTCAATGCCTGTTGCGCCGCTTCAGGAAAGAGACGCGGTAGCGGCGCGTCCGGCTCCAGTAACGCAGCCTTGGACAGCGGCGGGCGTTCGTAGAAATCCCACGCCTCTTCCGCCACGACGCAAATCTCGCCGTCGAAGCCTTCGTCACGCAGGGTTTTCGCCGCCCAGCCACCTGCCTGACCGCCGCCAATAATGACAATGCGCGAGGTCATACCGCCTCCGGCTTTTTCTGCTGACGGCGAGTGTCGTGGTCAATCCCACCCTCTACCGCCCACTCGGTGAACGACACCAGCGAATGTTCCAGCTCGCGCGGCTGCCAGTTTTCGGTGAGGTAATCATCGTTGGTGTAGTATTCAAACGCCCCGCCGGTTGGGCTGTTGACGTACCAGAAATAGGCCGAGGAGACCGGATGACGCCCCGGGCCAATAAAGGTGCTCCAGGCGTTTTTGTTCATCGCTATCCCACCGCCGATCACCTCGTGAATGTCGCGTACGGTAAAGGCCACGTGGTTCAGCCCCCGCTTACGGTTAGGCAGTTGAAGAAGGAACAGGTTGTGATGCCCGCCGCGCACGCCACAGCGCAGGAACACCGCACGGTTGATGTAGCGGTCAGACACCTGGAACCCAAGCACCTCACGGTAGAACGTCTCCACCGCCGCCAGCTCCTCCACGAAGAACACCACGTGGCCCACGTTAATAGGCTGGGCGCGATCGTAGACCGGGCTTGGCGTGTCGATACGGCGGGCATCGCCCCACTGGTTAATCGGCTCGACGTTCAGCTCCACCGGCACCTGATGGCTGACCTGTACGCGCAGGGTCATGCCGTTCGGATCGCGGCACTCCAGCGCGTCGCCCACCTCACGAAAACCGGGCTGCTTCTCAAGCTTCGGGCGCAGCGCCTCCAGATCGTCCCGGGTGGCGACTGCCCAGGTCATCCGGCGCAACGTATTTCCTGCTTCAAACGCTGGCGGCAGGTCAGGGCTGTCGACAGGATTAAGCTCCACACGCGCGCCGCTCAGGGTAGTAAAACGCTGGCCGCTGGCATCGCCCGTCAGGCCAAAATCACGCATAAATTTGGCGCAGTGCGTCAGGTTTTCGACGCCAAATTCCAGCTTTTCAATTCCGGTTATACACATCGTTCGTTGCCTCGTCTGGCCCAGATTGGGCGTAAAACATGCCCGACGCAATGAAGCGCCTGGCGTTAACCTGATGATTTAACTGGCCTGTGACAAATACCCTAAGAAGCCAGAAATTTTATCCGCCGCCATGCGGACATCGTTTTGCAGGCGCTCGCGATCGGTCTGCGGGATCTCCTCCGAAGGCACCAGAATGCTCACCACGGCTGCCACCCTTCCGCTGCGGTCATACACCGGATAAACGATGGAGGAGATGCCATGACGGAAGAAGGATTCGCCGATCACATAGCCGCGTGCTTTGTCCTGCTGCACCATCTGCCACAACGCTTCACGGTCGTGGATCTGGCCCGGCGTGTTGCCCGGCAGACGTTCGTGCGGGAACAGCTGTTCGAAATCGGCTCGCGAAATATCAGTCAGCAGCATGCGTCCCAGCGACGTACAGTGCACCGGCAAACGGGTACCAATGCTCACCTGATTGATGCGAGAACCGGCGGCACTGACGCGGGCGATATAGATGATGTCGCGCCCGTCGCGGATCGCCAGATGACTGCTGCACTGGCTGACGTCACGCAGCTGCTCGATGACCGGCTGACCGACCTGCGCCACATCCAGTGAGGCGATGTATTCAAAGCCCAGACGCAGGACGTTCATGCCAAGTGAGAAGGTATTGGTTCGCGTGTTGCGCTCCAGAAAACCCATGTATTCCAGCGTTTGTACCACGCGGTAGGCGGTGGCTTTCGGCATATCGACCAGCCTGTGCAGCTCGGCAAAGGTCAGTTCACGGTGCTGCTCGCCAAAGGCCAGCAGCAGCTGTAAGCCTCGCTCCAGCCCGGGCACCAGGTACTTCACTTCGTGATCGCTTGCCATATTTGCTTTACCTCAGTTAAAGACAAAACCGCCGTTGACCGGAATCAGCTGTCCGGTGATAAACCGCGACAGATCGCTTAACAGCCAGACCACGCTGCCGGTGACGTCTTCCGGCTGCTGCGCCCCGGTGAGCGCCCGGCCGTTTTCGTAAAGCTGATGCCGCTCTGCAGGGACATATTCCGTCGCTTCGACGCGGGTTAAGCCCGGGGCGATGGCGTTAATACGAATGCGTTTTTCACCCAGCTCACGTGCCATTGAACGGGTCATGGCAATCACGGCGCCCTTGCTGGCTACGTAGGCCATCAGGCGCGGCGCGCCCCACAGCGCGGTATCGGAAGCCACATTGACAATGGCTGCCCCTTCGCGCAGCAGCGGTACCGCATCCCGGGTAACCAGCCAGGTGCCTTTGACGTTAACGCTCATCACCCGGTCCCACAGATCCGGATCGTAATCAAGCATGTCCTTGCCGCCGACCCCGGTCGCCATCGCCGCGTTATTGACCAGACCGTCGATCGGTCCCTGTTCGCCAATGGCGCTGAACACCCGCGAAATGGAGAGCGGATCGGCCAGATCGATAACGTGTGATTCAATCGCATAGCCCTTCTCACTTAAGCCATGCGCGCTTTCAGCCAGTTCGCCCTGAAGGATGTCGCACATCACCACCGCCGCGCCCTGCTCTGCGCAGGCTTTCGCGAAATGAAAGCCCAGCCCACGCGCGGCACCGGTCACCACGATGCGTTTCCCGTTCAGCAGCCCATTCATCAGGCGGCTCCCTGCTGAGCTTCACGCGCCGCCAGCTGCTCTTTCGCCGCTTTTTGCATCATGCGGCGCAGGCGCGAGAGGCCCACATCATGCTGGTAAAGGTATTCGTGTTCCCGTGCATCTGGCGCCATGCTCTCCAGCACCACGCGGTCCTGCTCAAGGACTTCCCAGTGCAGTTTTTCCAGACGGTTACGGTACATGAAACGCCACATATCGCGCTGCCAGCCCTGCACGCGGCGGATACGCCAGAAGAAGACGCGGCAGTTATCGTTATCTTCCGGCACCACCATGCCAACAATGAAGAAGTGACCGCCCGGCCCGAAACACTTCTTATAAGGAATGGACAAACGCATCCAGTAGGTGCCGCTGTTGCCCAGCTCAACCCAGTCGAAGTTGACGCCGCTCTGGCCTTTTTTCTCGAAGATAAACCCGGTTTTCGTTGGCTGCAGAACCATATCCGCTTTGCGATCCCCTTCAGCCATGGAGTGCGACGAAGAGTGCAGATAGGTGCCGTGCATCGGGTCCATCACGTTTTCCAGTGCGTACTGGTAATTGCATTTCCACGCGGCGGTGCAGAGAAAATTGCTGTAGGCGTCAGTGTCAGCCAGTTCGTCCGGGAAGCTCAGTTCGTCGGGTTGCTGATCGGCGGTAACGCCAAACCAGAGGAAGATGGCCCCGTGCACTTCCTGCACGTTGTAACTGCGCACACACTGCTGGCCGACCAGCGGACATTTGTCCACTGCAGGCACATCCTTCACTTCGCCGTTGCCCGCCACTTCCACGCCGTGATACCAGCAGGCGATACGATCGCCCAGATTCCAGCCCATCGACAGACGCGCGCCACGGTGCGGACAGCGATCTTCCAGCGCCTGCACCTGGCCATCTTTGTTGCGCCAGACCACAATCTGTTCGCCCAGACGGGTGATCCCCACGGGCGCAGACTGAACTTCCCAGCTCGCCAGCACCGGGTACCAGAGGCCGCGCAGACCTTTATCAAGATAGTTTTGTACGGTAGTCGTCATCGCATTGCCCTCAGTAGCCGTTAACCTGTAAGAAAGCCTGGAAGCTGGCATCGCTCCATGGCTCGCCCTGCTGATCGTGCATACGTACCGCGTTCAGCCCGTTGACCAGTTCCGGCACGGTTTCCGCGCCCTGTTCGAAAAGGTCTTCCAGCGTGGAGATAAGCGTGATTTCCCAGTTTTCCGGTACGCGGCTGCGGGTCTGCCAGATCAGGTTCTGGTAATCACCGGGCTTATGGATGGCGCCGTTACCGCCCTCAGCCGGAGGGGTAAACTGACGGCTTTCCGGCAGCGCCGGGTTGAAGTTCAGACTTTCGCTCATGCCACTGTCTCCTCGACGAAGGTAATCTGGATCTGGTTTTCAAATACCCGAACCGGGTAACGATTGAGGTTACGTCCGCCGGGGCCGTGCAGGCACTGGCCGGTTTTGACATCGAAAACCGCCTCATGCAGCGGACATTCCACTTTACCGTCCTCGACAAAACCCTGACTCAGCAGCGCGTAAGCGTGCGGGCATACGTCTTCCAGCGCGTAATATTCGCCATCAATCAAATAAACGCCGATCTCTTTGCCCTCGACGTTACCGCTAAAAGGGAAATCTTCCTGTACTTGTTCTGCGTCACATACGCCTATCCAGCTCATCACGATCCTCCAGGCTTTTGTTTCATATATGAAACTCTGTTTCTTATTTAATACGGTCAATATAAAAGCGAAGAATGTTTCGTCAAGCGCGAATGTGACGAATTTGTTAATCAGTAGAGGTTTAATTAGCTAAGTGTGCAAGCGATCACGAAAAAATGCAGCGATATGAAATTTTCATTATTCAGGCGTGAATGAATACATTTTTTTGATGATCTTTTATTTTTTAAAATAGAGATTGACTTCTTTTATTTTTATTCCTTAAAAATTATATGCGCGCATACCTCTGGTGTTTCACCTGTGAAACTTTAATTTAATTTATCTCATTAAAACAATGAGTTTCACAGGTTAATCATTTTAGTTACGTGACAATAACGTTCATAAAAAATATAAACAGACAGCACGATTAAGGCGGATTAAATGACGGCAAGATGGCAAGGCACGTTGGCACTTCTGGTGCTCATTATTATTTCCTACGTTGACCGCGTAAATATCTCGGTGATGATTTTAAACCCTGGATTTGCCGAACATTTTCAGCTAAATGAAAACAGAATGTTACAAGGAATGCTCATGACCTGCTTTTTGCTGGGTTATGGTTTTTCCGCTTTACTATTGACCCCAGTTATCGAAAGCAAATTACATTATCGACAGGGATTGTTAATCAGCATTGCGATATGGGCCGTGGTCTGCGCCATCTCGCCACTGCTGGGGTCGCTGATGGGCATGCTTATCGCCCGCCTGATTTTAGGCATTGCCGAAGGCCCACTCTTTTCACTGAAAACACGCTTTATCAGCGATAACTTTAGCGCCGGGGAGATTGGCAAGCCCAACGCCGTTACCGCGCTGGGCGTTTCACTGGGGCTGGCGGTAGGCTTTCCGCTGATCACCTGGCTGATGGCACACCTTGGCTGGGCGGGCTCATTTTATGCCCTCGCGGCGATCAATCTGGCGCTGGGTGGGGGGTTAATCTGGCGTTTCCTGCCGGCCCCTCAACATTCGGAAAAGCGCCGAACGTCCGGGTTTGTGCAGACCTTTACGCTTGCCTGGCAGACGCCGCTTCTGGGCTGGATCCTGCTGGTTGAAATCGCCACGCTGAGTTATCTCTGGGGCAGCAGCGCCTGGCTTCCGGCCTGGCTGCGCGATGAACACCACTTCTCCCTGCACGCGACCGGCTTTCTCGCGGCTATCCCCTTCCTGCTGAGTCTTGGCTCAAAGTTTCTGGGCGGTGTGCTGCTCGACAAAATGCGCCCGGACCAGGCACCGCTGCTGTTTGTGGTGGGCGGGATCTTAACGGCGAGTTCCGTCGTCATGCTGATGCTGAGCCACCAGCCCGGTTGGCTGGCGCTGTTTATGCTCTCGGCCAATATTTTCTGGGGACTTCAGGGGGCAGCCATTCCGGCGGTTATCCAGCATCATGCGGCGCGGGAAGCCGTTGGCAGTGCCTACGGGATCATCAACGGGATTGGGAATATTTGCGCGGCGTTTATTCCGCTGCTGATGGGGATGGTGATGAAATCGGTGGGTTCAGTCAGCTCCGGTTTTTCGGTGCTGGTCGTCTCGCAGGTTATCACCCTGCTGGCAGGAGGCATGTTGCTGCTGCGCATGCGTCGCGCAGCAGCAATCCGGGCGTAAGGCTTATTCGCCTTTTTTCGCGGCCTGGATGTAGAGCATTTCCAGCGCGAGGGTGGCCGCTGCCAGAGCAGTGATCTCTGACTGGTCGTAAGCCGGAGCCACTTCCACCACGTCCATACCCACGATGTTCAGATCCTTCAGGCCGCGCACCAGTTTGATGGCGCGGTCAGAGGTCAGGCCGCCGATCACCGGCGTGCCGGTGCCCGGGGCAAACGCCGGATCCAGACAGTCGATATCGAAGGTCAGGTAAACCGGCATATCGCCGACAATCTGTTTTACCTGAGCGATGATGTCATCCACGCCGCGATCGTTCACCTGGCCGGCATCCAGCACGGTGAAGCCATTGTCTTTATCAAACTCGGTACGGATACCGATCTGCACAGAGTGGTTTGGATCGATCAGACCTTCGTTTGGCGCGGTGAAGAACATGGTGCCATGGTCGAATTCACAGCCGTTCGCGTAGGTGTCGGTATGGGCATCAAAATGCACCAGCGCCATCTTACCGAAATGCTTCGCGTGAGCACGCAGCAGCGGCAGCGTGACGAAGTGGTCACCCCCGAAAGAGAGCATGCGTTTACCGGCAGCCAGCAGTTTTTCGGCATGGGCCTGCAGTTTTTCACTCATCTCGCGCGCGTCGCCAAAGGCGTACACCAGGTCACCGCAGTCAACCACGTTCAGGCGCTCGCGCATGTCGAAGTTCCACGGGAAGCGGTTGTGCTCCCAGGCCAGGTTAGTGGAGACCTGACGAATAGCTGCCGGACCATGACGGCCACCAGCACGGCCTGACGTGGCCATATCAAACGGCACGCCGGTGATCACCCAGTCAGCGTCACTGTCGTACGGCTGGAAGTTCATCGGGAGACGTAAAAAACCAAACGCGTTAGATACCAGAGAGTTATCGTACTGATGGCCTAAAGTGCTCATGTCCTGACCTCTTTAAAGTCGATACATTAAAAACAGATGAAAAAAATCCCCTCCGCGTCGTTAAACCCGACGAGGAAGGGATTGATTTGTAAATCGCTTATTGGGGCGAATTATCGCCGCTAATTCATACGGGTTCAAGTGAGTATAGGCGAGGGTATTGCCCCTTGCCCTCACGACGCCCCTCTCCAACAGAGAGAGGCAGGTTTACTTACTCGTCTTCCAGATAGGTGTATCCGTAAAGACCCGCTTCAAACTCTTCCAGGAACTGCTGCTGCAGCGCGTCGTCCAGACCGGTATTCTTCACCTGGTCACGGAACTGGGTCAGCAGCTTTTTCGGATCCAGCTGAACGTATTCGAGCATATCCGCCACGGTGTCCCCTTCGTCGGACAGCTCAACTTCCACGCTGCCGTCAGGGAAGACAAACACGTCAACCGCTTCGGTGTCACCGAACAGGTTATGCATGTTGCCGAGGATCTCCTGATAGGCACCAACCATGAAGAAGCCCAGCATCGGCGGGTTCTCCGGATCGTACTCTGGCATAGGCATCGTGGTCGCAATACCGTCGCCGTCGACGTAGTGATCGATAGCACCGTCGGAGTCGCAGGTGATGTCCAGCAGCACCGCACGACGTTCCGGGGCGTGGTTCAGCCCTTCCAGCGGCAGAACCGGGAACAGCTGATCGATACCCCAGGCATCCGGCATCGACTGGAACAGCGAGAAGTTGACGTACATTTTGTCCGCCATGCGCTCCTGCAGTTCGTCAATAATCGGACGGTGAGCACGGTTGCTCGGGTCCAGCTGCTGCTGTACGTCGTGGCACATGTTCAGATAAAGCTGCTCTGCCCATGCGCGTTCCTGCAGGCTGAACGTGCCCGATGAATACCCCACATGAATATCATGCAGGTCCATCTGGCTGTCGTGCAGCCACTCGCGCAGCGAACGGCGGGTACCCGGCTCGTGCATCTCCTGCCAGGTCTCCCACATGCTTTGCAGCGCACGAGGCGCGTCCTCAGCCGGTGGGGTTACCTCGGAAATTTCACTGCGTTCAACGCCGATAATGTTCGATACCAGCACGGTGTGGTGTGCAGTAACCGCGCGACCAGACTCGGTGATCACCGTTGGGTGCGGCAGGCCGTGCTCTTCACAGGCATCGCCAATCGCCCAGATGATGTTATTGGCATATTCGTTCAGGCCGTAGTTCACGGAGCAGTCGGACTGCGAGCGGGTACCTTCATAATCCACGCCCAGACCACCGCCCACGTCGAAGCACTGAATGTTTACGCCAAGCTTGTGCAGCTCAACGTAAAAACGTGCTGATTCGCGTACGCCGGTGGCGATGTCGCGAATGTTGGCCATCTGCGAGCCGAGGTGGAAGTGCAACAGCTGAATGCTGTCCAGACGACCACGCTCACGCAGAATCTCAACCAGCTGCAGAACCTGGGTCGCCGCGAGACCAAATTTGGATTTTTCGCCGCCTGAGGACTGCCACTTACCGGAACCCTGCGACGCCAGACGCGCACGCACGCCCAGACGCGGGATAACGTTCAGACGCTCTGCCTCTTCCAGCACGATAGCGATCTCTGTCATCTTCTCGATTACCAGATAGACCTTGTGGCCCATCTTTTCGCCAATCAGCGCCAGACGAATGTATTCACGGTCTTTATAACCGTTACAGACAATCACCGAACGGGTCATGCCAGCATGTGCCAGCACGGCCATCAGCTCCGCTTTGGAACCCGCTTCCAGGCCCAGCGGTTCACCGGAGTGGATCAATGATTCAATCACGCGGCGGTGCTGGTTCACCTTGATAGGGTAAACCAGGAAGTAATCGCCTTTATAGCCGTAAGATTCACGCGCGCGTTTAAACGCGGCGTTAATGGAACGCAGACGATGTTGCAGGATCTGCGGGAAGCAGAACAGTGCAGGCAAACGCTGGCCCTGCGCCTCGCGTGCTTTCACCAGTTTGGCGAGATCCACGCGCGCTTCAGGAACGTCAGGATCCGGGCAAACGCTGATATGGCCCAGTTCGTTGACGTCGTAGTAGTTATTGCCCCACCAGGCAATATTGTAAGTGCGCAGCATCTTGCTGGCTTCCTGGGAGCTCATCGCAACCTCCTGCATGGAACGTAGTACACCCTGTTCGCCCGCTGACGAAGGCGAAAGCGAAGACATGTCGTCAGACATAGCGAACCTCAACTCTTTGTATTAAGTGTAAAACAGTTGACTACTATCGCAGCGTTATACGGCGATAACAACCCATAAACGGATCCATTTCCCAGCAGACTATGCTGAAAACCAGACCGTGCGACCGGTTTCATATTCATATCATTGTAAACACGTGTCCGAACTTAATTATGACAACGTTCGGCGAAACCACGAGAAAACTCTTGTCTTAACAAGAGCGCCCTTGTTCAGTTTTCACAAAGCGTGACCGGCCCTGGAATCCTGAGAAGCCCCGAGATGGGTATAACATCGGCAGGTTTGCAGATTAGTAATGCGGGTTGCGGGAATCAAATACGCGCCAGAACGGCTGCGCTGAATTAGCGGAAAACACTGGTTCATTATCTCGTATCACCTCCACGGCCGCTCCTGCTGAAACGGACCACAAGCCAAAGCTAAAAGTTCACTGCTTAACCCGGCTGGAAGTGGCGACACGATGAGTTCATCGAGCGCTTATTGGTATGAGCCGCGCGCCGCGTTTTATACCGAGAACAGGGGTAAATTGCAAAAGATAAATGCGCGGGTTGCCAGCGCCGTCAGGAAAAATTTCCAGCAGCGAATTCAACTCAGTGAGAGGTTAGTCAAAAAAAACTGGAAATCGGGCGAAGAACTGACCTAAAATAGCCATCCAGATGTTAATCCATCCATACTGATTAACACTCAGACTGCCAGTGTCATTAACCTGCAGGCCTTGGTAGAATTATCTCCTTTGGCTATTCCACACAGCAGCTTGAGCTAAACAAATTCCTTTTAGGTGAAATAAAACATGGCAAAACACCTGTTTACGTCCGAGTCCGTATCAGAAGGACATCCAGATAAAATTGCTGACCAAATCTCCGATGCGGTGCTTGATGCGATCCTGACGCAGGATCCAAAAGCGCGCGTCGCGTGTGAAACCTACGTCAAAACCGGCATGGTTCTGGTTGGCGGTGAGATCACCACCAGCGCATGGGTGGATATCGAAGAGATCACCCGTAACACGGTTCGTGAGATCGGTTATGTCCATTCTGATATGGGCTTTGATGCCAACTCTTGCGCGGTACTGAGCGCAATTGGCAAACAGTCTCCGGACATCAACCAGGGCGTTGACCGTGCCGATCCGCTGGAACAGGGCGCGGGCGACCAGGGCCTGATGTTTGGTTATGCAACCAACGAAACTGACGTGCTGATGCCAGCGCCAGTGACCTACGCACACCGTCTGGTGCAGCGTCAGGCTGAAGTGCGCAAGAATGGCACCCTGCCGTGGCTGCGTCCTGATGCGAAAAGCCAGGTGACCTTCCAGTACGACGACGGCAAAATCGTCGGTATTGACGCGGTCGTTCTGTCTACTCAGCATTCCGAAGAGATCGACCAGAAATCCCTGCAGGAAGCAGTGATGGAAGAGATCATCAAGCCGGTTCTGCCAACTGAATGGCTGAGCTCCGCAACCAAATACTTCATCAACCCAACCGGACGCTTTGTTATCGGCGGCCCAATGGGTGACTGCGGTCTGACCGGCCGTAAAATCATCGTTGATACCTACGGCGGCATGGCGCGTCACGGTGGCGGTGCCTTCTCCGGTAAAGACCCGTCTAAAGTTGACCGTTCTGCTGCGTACGCTGCGCGTTATGTTGCGAAAAACATCGTTGCTGCTGGCCTGGCTGACCGCTGTGAGATTCAGGTTTCCTACGCTATCGGCGTGGCTGAACCGACCTCCATCATGGTTGAAACCTTTGGTACCGAGAAAGTGCCATCCGAGCAACTGACGCTGCTGGTGCGCGAGTTCTTCGACCTGCGCCCATACGGTCTGATTCAGATGCTGGATCTGCTGCACCCAATCTACAAAGAAACCGCTGCATACGGTCACTTTGGTCGTGAACATTTCCCATGGGAAAAAACCGACAAAGCCGCTCTGCTGCGTGAAGCTGCCGGTCTGAAATAATCGACTGACAGCAAATGTTAAAAAAGGCCAGCCCCGTGCTGGCCTTTTGCTTTTGTCAGCCAGAGAGCCTGACATTGCGCTTTGCGTGAAACCGATTACACCCCACCCGATATACCTCGCTTTCAGAATAATCTCTTTGCATGATCGCATGTCTTATGCTGTTACATTTCCTTTCAGTTAAGTCTGAAATTCATTCAAACGCGATGCGCATCAACTAATTTACCTCTATATTTTCAAAGCTTTAATTTTATTTACGGTTGCACACCAGTGTAACCGATTACACCAATGTGATTTATCTCACATATTTATACGGGTTGCTCACTTACCCTTAACATCGATAAAACTGATAACCCAACTGGAGGGCATAATGCCTGACAATAAAAAACAGGGGCGTACGTCCAATAAGGCGATGACATTTTTCGTCTGCTTCCTCGCCGCCCTGGCAGGATTACTTTTTGGCCTGGACATTGGCGTGATTGCCGGTGCGTTACCCTTTATCACTGAAGAGTTCCAGATAAGCGCTCACACCCAGGAGTGGGTAGTAAGTTCCATGATGTTTGGTGCGGCCGTGGGTGCCGTGGGCAGCGGCTGGCTCTCTTTCAGGCTGGGCCGCAAAAAGAGCCTGATGATCGGTGCAATCCTGTTTGTTGCAGGTTCGCTCTTCTCAGCAGCGGCTCCAAACGTTGAGGTATTGCTGCTTTCTCGCGTGCTGCTTGGTCTGGCCGTGGGTGTGGCATCGTATACCGCCCCACTCTATCTCTCTGAAATCGCACCCGAGAAAATCCGTGGCAGTATGATTTCGATGTACCAGCTGATGATTACCATCGGCATCCTCGGAGCTTACCTTTCCGATACCGCGTTCAGCTACAGCGGCGCATGGCGCTGGATGCTTGGCGTGATCATTATCCCTGCCATTCTGCTGCTGATTGGCGTTTTCTTCCTGCCGGACAGCCCACGCTGGTTTGCAGCGAAGCGTCGTTTCGTCGATGCCGAGCGCGTGCTGCTGCGACTGCGCGATACCAGCGCGGAAGCCAAAAACGAACTGGAAGAGATCCGCGAGAGCCTGAAGGTAAAACAGTCAGGCTGGGCGCTGTTTAAAGAGAACAGCAACTTCCGTCGTGCGGTATTCCTGGGCGTGCTCCTGCAGGTGATGCAGCAGTTCACCGGGATGAACGTCATCATGTACTACGCACCAAAAATCTTTGAACTGGCGGGGTATACCAATACCACCGAGCAGATGTGGGGGACCGTCATCGTTGGGTTGACCAACGTTCTGGCGACCTTTATCGCTATCGGTCTGGTGGACCGCTGGGGCCGTAAGCCAACCCTGACGCTGGGCTTCCTGGTGATGGCCGCCGGTATGGGTGTTCTCGGCACGATGATGCACGTGGGGATTCACTCTCCAACCGCCCAGTATTTCGCTGTGGGGATGCTGCTGATGTTTATCGTCGGGTTTGCGATGAGCGCCGGTCCGCTGATTTGGGTGCTGTGCTCTGAAATCCAGCCGTTGAAAGGGCGTGATTTCGGTATCACCTGCTCCACCGCGACCAACTGGATTGCCAACATGATTGTGGGTGCGACGTTCCTGACCATGCTCAATACGCTGGGCAACGCGAACACCTTCTGGGTCTACTCCGGCCTGAACATCTTCTTTATTGTTCTGACGCTGTGGCTGGTTCCTGAAACCAAACACGTGTCACTGGAACATATTGAACGTAACCTGATGAAGGGTCGTCCACTGCGCGAGATTGGCGCACACGACTAATTCTCTGGCGGGAGGTGCCTCTTGCACCTCCCCGCTTCGCGCTTTATGCTCTGCCCCTATGAAAGCACCCCGTCTCCCCATCGCCCTTCAGCAAGCCGTTATGCGCAGCCTGCGGGAAAAACTCGCCCAGGCCAACCTGAAACTCGGCCGGAATTACCCTGAGCCGAAACTCGTCTACCAACAGCGTGGCACGGCGGCGGGCACGGCGTGGCTCGAATCCTATGAGATCCGTCTGAACCCGGTGCTGATGCTGGAAAATCAGCAGGCTTTTATTGAGGAAGTGGTGCCGCACGAGCTGGCGCACCTGCTGGTATGGAAACACTTTGGCCGCGTGGCACCCCACGGCAAAGAGTGGAAGTGGATGATGGAAGCCGTGCTGGGCGTTCCGGCACGCAGAACCCATCAGTTTGAACTTGAGTCGGTACGCCGCAATACCTTCCCCTACCGCTGCCAGTGTCAGCAGCATCAGCTTACCGTCCGCCGTCATAATCGCGTGGTGCGCGGCGAGGCCACCTACCGTTGCGTCAAATGTGGTGAACCGCTGGTCGCGGAATAACCAACTGAACTTTCAGGAACTTTCCTGATCTGACTGATTGCATACAGGAACAACATTCGTTACGTTGCGGGCTCGTTTTGACACGGAGTGTAAGATGTCCCGTAATTTTTCTCTCGCGGTCGCTTTTCTGGCGACAGCACTCTCCGGCCAGGCTCTGGCCGACGGTATTAACAGTTTCTCCCAGGCAAAAGCGGCAGGCGTAAAGGTCAACGCGGATGTTCCCGGTGATTTTTATTGCGGCTGTAAGATTAACTGGCAGGGTAAAAAAGGGATCGTTGATCTCGAATCCTGCGGCTATAAAGTGCGTAAGAATGAAAACCGCGCCAGCCGCATCGAGTGGGAACACGTGGTGCCGGCATGGCAGTTTGGCCACCAGCGTCAGTGCTGGCAGGATGGCGGTCGTAAAAATTGCGCCAAAGATCCGGTCTATCGCCAGATGGAAAGCGATATGCACAACCTGCAACCCGCGGTTGGCGAGGTGAATGGCGATCGCGGCAACTTTATGTACAGCCAGTGGAACGGCGGAGAGGGTCAGTACGGCCAGTGCGGCATGAAGGTTGATTTTAAAGAGAAAGTCGCTGAGCCCCCGGCCCGCGCGCGCGGCAGTATCGCCCGCACCTATTTCTATATGCGTGACCGTTACGACCTCAACCTTTCCCGCCAGCAGACGCAACTGTTCAACGCATGGGACAAGCAATATCCGGTGACGGAATGGGAATGCCAGCGTGACGCGCGCATCGCGAAAGTTCAGGGTAATCATAACCCTTACGTCCAGCGGGCTTGCCAGGCGCAAAAGAGCTAACCTACACTAGCGGCAATTCGCTTATACCGCATGACATATGGAATTTCTGACTATGCGCATTCCTCGCATCTACCACCCTGAGCTGATTACCGTCGGCCGCGAAATTGCCCTCTCTGACGATGCCGCCAACCATGTTGGTCGCGTACTGCGCATGGGAGCAGGACAAGCTATTCAGCTGTTTGATGGTTCTAATCAGGTTTTCGACGCGGAAATTACGCGTGCTGATAAAAAAAGCGTGCATGTAACGATATTGCGCGGCGAAGTGGATGACCGTGAATCTCCGCTGCACATACACCTGGGACAGGTGATGTCGCGCGGAGAAAAGATGGAGTTCACCATCCAGAAATCCATTGAACTGGGTGTAAGCCTCATTACGCCACTTTTTTCTGAGCGCTGTGGCGTTAAACTGGATGCGGAACGTCTGAATAAAAAGATCCAGCAGTGGCAGAAAATTGCCATTGCTGCCTGTGAACAGAGTGGCCGCAACCGTATTCCGGAGATCCGCCCGGCGATGGATCTGGAGGACTGGTGTGCTGAAGAGGAAAGCGGGCTGAAGCTCAATCTCCATCCACGCGCCAGCGCCAGCATCAATACGCTGCCGCTACCCGTTGAACGTGTTCGCCTGCTGATTGGTCCGGAAGGCGGCTTGTCCGCTGACGAAATTGCCATGACGGCGCGTTACCAGTTTACTGATATTCTGTTGGGACCTCGCGTTCTGCGTACTGAGACAACGGCACTCACAGCCATTACCGCGCTACAGGTGCGTTTTGGCGATCTGGGTTAACGCTAAGCCTGAGCCCTCAGGCTTTTAACGGAGATGAAAATGATCAAGCTCGGCATCGTGATGGATCCCATCGCAAACATTAACATCAAGAAAGATTCCAGCTTCGCGATGCTGCTGGAAGCGCAGCGTCGCGGCTATGAACTCCACTACATGGAGATGAACGATCTTTACCTGATCAACGGTGAAGCCCGCGCACGCACCCGCATCGTTAACGTCGAGCAGAATTACGACAAATGGTATGAATTCGGCACCGAGCAGGATATTGCCCTTGCCGACCTCAATGTCATTCTGATGCGTAAAGATCCTCCGTTCGACACCGAATACATCTACTGCACCTATATCCTTGAGCGCGCGGAAGAGAAAGGAACGCTGATCGTCAACAAACCGCAGAGCCTGCGCGACTGTAACGAGAAGCTCTACACCGCATGGTTCTCTGACCTGACGCCTGAAACGCTGGTGACCCGCAACAAGGCACAGCTGAAAGCGTTCTGGCAGAAACACGGCGACATCATCATGAAACCGCTGGACGGCATGGGTGGCGCATCTATTTTCCGCGTGAAGGAGAGCGACCCGAATATTGGGGTGATTGCCGAAACGCTGACCGAGCTGGGCACGCGTTACTGCATGGCACAAAACTACCTCCCGGCCATTAAAGATGGCGATAAACGCGTTCTGGTGGTGGATGGTGAACCGGTGCCGTATTGCCTCGCGCGTATCCCGCAGGGCGGCGAAACCCGCGGTAACCTGGCGGCCGGTGGCCGCGGTGAGCCGCGCCCGTTAAGTGAAAGCGACTGGGAAATTGCCCGCCGCGTTGGCCCGACACTGAAAGCCAAGGGCCTGATTTTTGTCGGCCTGGATATCATCGGCGATCGCCTGACCGAAGTGAACGTGACCAGCCCAACCTGTATTCGTGAAATCGAAGCGGAATTCCCGATTTCGATCACCGGAATGCTGATGGACGCCATCGAGAAACGTTTACAGAAATAACCTTTCAATACTATTAGTGACAGCACCCCGGTTTGTCCGCATACTGGGGCTGTCGCTTTTTAAACCAGGAAACAGTACCTCTGACAATGAATTTACAGCATCACTTTCTTATTGCCATGCCTGCTCTCCAGGATCCGATTTTTCGCCGCGCCGTGGTTTATATTTGTGAATACAATGAAGACGGCGCGATGGGCATTATCATCAACAAACCGCTGGAAAACCTGCAGGTTGAAGGGATTCTGGACAAGCTGAAAATTTCGGCTGAAGAGCGTCTGCCGGAAATCAGGCTTGATAAACCGGTGATGCTGGGCGGGCCACTCGCAGAGGATCGCGGTTTTATCCTGCATACACCGCCGGTCTTCTCTTCCAGTATTCGCATCTCTGACAACACCGTCATTACGACCTCTCGCGACGTGCTCGAAACGCTGGGTACCGCTGAGCAGCCGTCGGAAGTGCTGGTGGCCCTGGGCTACTCTTCCTGGGAGAAAGGCCAGCTTGAGCAAGAGATCCTCGATAACGCCTGGCTGACCGCGCCTGCGGACATGAACATTCTGTTTAAAACCCCTATTGCCGATCGCTGGCGTGACGCCGCGAAACTGATCGGCATTGATATCCTGACTATGCCTGGCGTAGCGGGGCATGCCTGATGAGCGGAACACTTCTGGCCTTCGATTTTGGCACCAAAAGCATAGGCGTCGCCGTGGGTCAGCGAATCACGGGTACCGCACGCCCGCTCACGGCTCTGAAGGCCAGTGACGGCACACCGGACTGGAACCTCATCGAGCGCCTGCTAAAAGAGTGGCAGCCGGATGACGTCATCGTTGGGTTACCGCTGAACATGGATGGCACTGAACAACCGCTTACCGCCCGAGCGCGTAAGTTCGCCAATAAAATCCATGGCCGCTTTGGCGTCTCCGTGAAGCTCCACGACGAGCGTCTGAGCACCGTTGAAGCACGCGCAGGTCTTTTTGAACACGGCGGCTTCAGGGCTCTCAACAAAGGCAGCGTTGACTCCGCGTCTGCTGTCATCATTCTCGAAAGCTATTTCGAACAGGGTTATTGAGCGCCGGGGCCTGGAGTTGCCCCTGCGCCCGTCTTTCAGCCAGGCTCTGGTCAAAGTTCTGCATCCCCGCCTGCTGGCCGGTTTGAATAATACCGGGCAATTGCCACGTTTTTCCTTCGCGAATGAGATTCGCCGCCGCCGGAGTATTCACCAGCAGCTCATAAAGCGCCACGCGCCCGCCCTGCGCATCGGGGAGGAGCTTTTGCGCCAGCACCGCCCGCAGGCTGCCGGCCAGCTGATTGCGCACCGGCTCTTTCTCCTGCGCCGGAAACGTATCGACCAGCCGCTCAATCGCCTGCGCTGCCCCGCGGGTATGCAGTGTCGCGAGCACCAGATGTCCGGTTTCCGCCGCCGTCAGCGCGAGGCGGATTGTTTCACTGTCGCGCAGCTCACCCAGCAGTATGACATCAGGATCCTGGCGTAACGCCCCGCGCAGCGCGTCGGCAAATGACGGGCTGTGTTGGCCAATCTCGCGCTGCTGGATCAGGCAACGTTCGCTCTGGTACAGAAACTCCACCGGGTCTTCGAGCGTCAGAATATGCCCGTCAGTATGGTGATTAAGAAAATCTACCATCGCTGCCAGCGTAGTGGACTAACCGCTGCCGGTTGCCCCGGTGACCAGGATCAACCCGTTGTCACTGGATAACAGCTCAGGAACAACCCGGGGCACCCCCAACGCGGGGAGTTGCGGGCAGACCCCGGGCAACAGCCGCAGCGTCATTGAGACGCCGCTTGTCTGTTTAAACGCGCTTCCGCGCAGGCGCTGGTTGCCCGCCAGGGTGACGGCAAAATCCACCTGCCCGTTCGCCCACCACGTTCCCTGCTGTTCATCGTTGAGCCACGCTTTTAATAGCGTATCGACTTCGGGAGGCGGAAACGGTGCGGGTTCAAGACGACCTGATCTGCGCCAGCGCGGTGGCGAATCACTGCACAGGTGTAGATCGGAGACATTATGCTTTACACTAAGGGCCACAATTTCTTCCACATCCATACAATACTCCTCGGAAAATGAACGACATTGCGCACAACCTGGCACAGGTCCGGGACAAAATCTCAGCTGCAGCAACACGTTGCGGCCGTGCTTCAGAAGAAATTACGTTACTTGCAGTGAGTAAAACCAAGCCTGCGAGCGCCATCGCAGATGCGATTGAGGCGGGTCAGCATGCGTTTGGTGAAAACTACGTGCAGGAGGGCGTGGATAAAATTCGCTTCTTCCAGGAACAGGGGAAGACGGATCTGCAATGGCACTTTATTGGCCCCTTGCAGTCGAACAAAAGCCGTCTGGTCGCTGAACATTTCGACTGGTGCCATACCATTGACCGTTTGCGTATTGCTTCGCGCCTGAACGACCAGCGCCCTGAAGCGTTACCGCCGCTGAATGTGCTGATTCAGGTCAACATCAGTGACGAAAACAGCAAGTCCGGTATTGCGCTGGAAGAACTGGATGCGCTGGCAGCAGATGTCGCGGCACTGCCGCGCTTAACCCTGCGCGGGTTAATGGCCATCCCTGCACCGGAGTCAAGTTATGAAAGGCAGTTTGCCGTGGCACAGCAAATGGCTGTAGCATTTGAGGCGCTTAAAGGGCGCTATGAAACGGTAGACACGCTTTCTCTGGGCATGTCGGATGATATGGAAGCCGCCATCGCGGCAGGCAGCACTATGGTGCGCATCGGCACAGCAATTTTCGGTGCGCGCGATTACACCCAATAATAAGGAAACCTGAGGAACGCCATGAAGACGTTGACTTTCCTGCTTTCAACGGTCATTGAGCTGTATACGATGGCGCTGTTACTGCGCGTCTGGATGCAGTGGGCCCGCTGTGATTTTTACAATCCGTTCTCGCAGTTTGTCGTGAAAATCACGCAACCTATCGTAGGACCGCTGCGTCGCGTCATTCCGGCGATGGGCCCCATTGACAGTGCTTCTCTGCTGGTCGCGTTTATTCTGAGCGTGATCAAAGCGATTGTGCTGTTTATGGTTATCACCTTCCAGCCGATAATCTGGATTGCCGCCGTTCTGATCCTGATAAAAACCGTCGGTCTGCTGATCTTCTGGGTGCTGCTGGTCATGGCGATCATGAGCTGGGTAAGCCAGGGCCGTAGTCCGGTGGAGTACGCGTTAATTCAGCTGGCTGAACCGCTGCTGCGTCCAATCCGTAACCTGCTTCCGTCTATGGGCGGCATCGATTTCTCTCCGATGATCCTGGTTCTGCTGCTGTACGTCGTGAATATGGGGATCGCTGAGCTGTTACAGTCCACGGGCGATATGCTGCTGCCGGGGCTGTGGATGGCGCTATGAGTGCAGTGAGCACCTGCGCTGACGGGCTGGTTTTACGGCTGTATATTCAGCCGAAAGCCAGCCGTGACAGTATTGTTGGACTGCATGGCGACGAGCTAAAAGTCGCCATCACTGCCCCACCGGTTGATGGCCAGGCGAATGCGCATCTGACCAAATATCTGGCAAAACAGTTTCGTGTCGCCAAAAGCCAGGTGATCATCGAGAAAGGTGAACTTGGGCGGCATAAACAGGTAAAAATTCTTAACCCGCAATCTATCCCGACGGAAGTCGCGGCGCTGACAGAGCAGGATTAAACCATGCAGAAAGTTGTTCTCGCTACCGGTAACGCCGGTAAAGTGCGCGAGCTGGCCTCGCTATTAAATGATTTTGGACTGGATGTCGTTGCACAGACCGAACTGGGTGTGGAGTCCGCTGAAGAGACAGGGCTGACGTTTATCGAAAACGCGATCCTGAAAGCGCGCCATGCCGCACAGATTACCGGTTTGCCCGCGATTGCCGACGACTCCGGTCTGGCGGTAGATGCCCTTGGCGGTGCGCCGGGTATCTACTCCGCACGCTATTCAGGCATCGATGCCACCGACCAGCAGAATCTGGAAAAGCTGCTTGTCGCGCTGAAAGACGTGCCAGATGATAAACGCCAGGCTCAGTTCCACTGCGTACTGGTCTATCTGCGTCATGCCGAAGACCCTACGCCAGTCGTCTGCCACGGCAGCTGGCCGGGTGTGATTACCCGTGAAGCGGCAGGCAGTGGTGGCTTTGGCTACGACCCGATTTTCTTTGTCCCGTCTGAGGGCAAAACCGCTGCGGAACTGTCCCGCGAAGAGAAAAGCGCGATTTCCCACCGTGGACGCGCCCTGAAACTGTTACTGGAAGCACTGCGTAATGGCTAATTTGCCGCCTCTGAGTCTTTATATTCACATCCCGTGGTGCGTGCAGAAATGCCCGTACTGCGATTTCAACTCGCACGCGCTGAAAGGTGAAGTGCCGCATGATGACTACGTTGCGCATCTGCTGGCCGACCTCGATGCCGATGTACCTTACGCACAGGGACGTGAAGTTAAGACCATTTTCATTGGTGGCGGTACGCCGAGCCTGCTTTCTGGCCCGGCGATGCAAACGCTGCTGGACGGCGTGCGTGCGCGCCTGAACCTGGCCGCGGATGCTGAAATAACAATGGAAGCCAACCCCGGCACCGTTGAAGCCGACCGTTTTGTCGATTATCAACGTGCAGGCGTAAACCGCATCTCGATCGGTGTCCAGAGCTTTAGCGAGCCGAAGCTGAAACGTCTGGGACGCATTCACGGCCCGGAAGAGGCAAAGCGCGCGGCAAACCTGGCCACTGGCTTAGGCCTGCGCAGCTTTAACCTGGATTTGATGCACGGCCTGCCGGACCAGTCGCTGGAGGAAGCGCTGGACGATCTGCGTCAGGCGATCGCGCTTAACCCACCGCATCTCTCATGGTATCAGCTGACTATTGAGCCAAACACGCTGTTTGGTTCCCGTCCGCCGGTGCTGCCGGATGATGACGCCCTGTGGGATATCTTTGAGCAAGGTCATCAGCTTTTGACCGCGGCAGGTTATCAGCAATACGAAACCTCCGCATACGCGAAGCCGGGTTACCAGTGTCAGCACAACCTGAACTACTGGCGCTTTGGTGATTATCTGGGGATTGGCTGTGGCGCACACGGTAAAGTAACCTTCCCTGACGGGCGCATCCTGCGTACCGCCAAAACGCGTCATCCGCGTGGTTACATGGAAGGCCGCTACCTTGAACGTCAGCATGATGTTGAGGCGGCGGATAAACCGTTTGAGTTCTTTATGAACCGCTTCCGCTTGCTGGAACCCGCACCACGTGCGGAGTTTGCGCGTTATACCGGATTGCCGGAAGCCACGATTCGTCCGCAGATTGACGAGGCGCTGGCGCAGGGATATCTCACCGAGTGTGAGGATTACTGGCAGATCACCGAGCACGGCAAACTGTTTTTAAACTCCCTGCTTGAGTTGTTCCTCGCAGAAGATTCCTGAAGGCTGATTCAGGATTTTGCACCCCATTCTGCCGGCTGAGGGAAAGGCTGGCAGAGTGTGGGGATGGATATTACTCGAACTTATGCAAAACAGCTCAGACGGGAGCTGACAAAAGAAGAAAGACGGCTTTGGTATCTACTGCGCAGCCGCCGTTTCGAAAATTATAAATTTCGTCGACAACATCCTGTAGATTACTACATTCTGGATTTCGCCTGCTGCGCGGCTCATCTGGCTATTGAACTGGATGGCGGGCAACATGATGAAAAGCAGGAATACGATCGTCAAAGAACGTGCTGGCTTAACGAGAAAGGCTGGTATGTCATTCGATTTTGGAACAACGAACTCTGGAATAACGAAGAAGCGGTGTTAGAAAAGATCCTTGAAACACTGCAAATGCTGCAACCCTCACCCCGGCCTTCTCTCTAAAAGGGAAAGGGCGCAAACCATCCCCTCGCCCCTTTGGGGAGAGGTTTAGGGTGAGGGGAAATTACTTCAGCGTTCCCACCAGCGCCTTGCGGCTATCTTCCAGCGACACTACGCGCTTACAGACGTCTTTGCCGAACTGCTGGAAATCGTCTTCCTGGTTCTTCCACTCGTTCTGAATCGAGGTCTGCAGACCGCCCAGGCTACCGAGCACGCCCTGCAGTGGGTTACCGCCGCCTTTCAGCACCGCTTTAGCCCCCATCTCGTTAATGCTGTCCTGCAGGATGCCACCCATTGCCTGGTTCACCAGCTGCTGACCGTCGGCACGAACCTGATCGATTGCCTTGTAATGGAACGTCAGGCCGTCGGCGCGATGCTCAATAATGCGGTTCATCTGCTCTTTCAGCTGTTTGTCGAGCTTCGTCAGGCGGGTGCGCATGTTACTGCTCTCTCCCACCTCTTTGGTGATGATCTTATCCAGCGCGACGCGGCTCTTCTCTACGCGCGTCAGGGCACCTTCATCAATCCACGGCAGCGCGGTACGCAAATCGGCCTGGTAGTCTTTCGCCTGCTCACGCTGAGCGGGGGTCAGGTTGTACTGTTTACCGTTAAATGTGACGTTCCCGTCCGGCGTAATCACCAGATGGCCGTTCTCGCCTTTGACCTGCACGGTTTGCGGGCTTAACACCACGTCATCACGCGGGGTGACGCTACATTTATACTCCGCATGAGCGGTGAATCCGGTTGCCATTAAGGCAACAGCCAGCAACGTTTTGCGCATCTTAAACACTCCCTCAGACAAAATGGGCCAGCTAATGCTGGCCCCTTACTGCTTAATTAGTCCCACCAAACGTCAAAAAGTTCGCTGACGCGGACATCTTCCAGTTTGTGGTCTTCAAGCCATTTGCGCACAAGCGCCTGATGTTCTTCGGTGCATTTACCGACTTCCTGGGTGCAGATCAGACCTTCCCATGCCAGGTAACCGCTACCATCAAAGGCCAGCTTGTTTGGCTCGATCACTTCATTAATGAACGCATCTACGTCCTGATCGATCTGGTCTACACTGGTGCCTTCCGGGAAACGCCACGCAACGGAGAAGCCCACTTCCTGGAATTCTTCGATGTGCATTTTTTTACGCAGACGACGGCTACGATTCTTTGCCATTATTTCACCCTCTCGAACATTAAGTCCCATACGCCGTGACCAAGACGATGGCCACGCTGTTCAAATTTTGTCACCGGACGTGAATCCGGACGCGGTACATAGTCGTTGCTTGCAGACTGGTTTTTATACCCGTCCAGAGACGACATGACTTCCAGCATATGTTCCGCATAAGGTTCCCAGTCGGTCGCCATATGGAAGACACCGCCCAGTTTCAGCTTACTTTTTACCAGCTCAGCAAACGGCGCCTGAACGATACGGCGTTTATTATGCCGTGCTTTGTGCCACGGGTCAGGGAAAAAGAGCTGAACCATGGTCAAAGAATTGTCAGGAATCATTTTGTGCAGCACTTCAACCGCGTCGTGACACATAACGCGCAGGTTCTCAACGCCCTCTTCATGAGCCGTTGCCAGACATGCGCCTACGCCTGGTGAGTGCACCTCAATGCCGAGGAAATTTTGCTCCGGGCGCGCGTGGGCCATGGTAACCAGTGAAGACCCCATACCGAAGCCAATCTCCAGTGTTACCGGCGCGTCGCGGCCAAACAGCTCGGTAAAGTCCAGAGGCTGCTCGCTGAACTCAACGCCCATCACCGGCCAGTAGTTGTCCAGCGCATGTTGCTGCCCTTTGGTCAGGCGACCCTGACGGCGGACAAAGCTGCGAATACGGCGCAGCGGGCGACCGTTTTCATCAAATTCCGGTGAAATGACGTCGTTTTTCATAAAAGAGTTGTCTGCTTGTGAGAATGTTCGGGAAACGGGCATTATCCAAAGTTAAGGCTTCTATGCAAGCATGGGAAAGATCCGGTTTACAGCAGATTGACGCTGTGCTGCAATCGGCGTCCCTGATTATGCGAATCGATGACCATGCAAGCCTCTCAATTTTCAGCCCAGGTGCTGGACTGGTACGACAAATACGGGCGTAAAACCCTGCCCTGGCAAATTGAAAAAACGCCTTACAAAGTATGGCTCTCCGAAGTGATGTTGCAACAAACGCAGGTCGCTACGGTGATTCCTTACTTCGAGCGCTTTATGGCACGTTTCCCAACGGTGACCGACCTGGCCAATGCGCCATTAGACGAGGTGCTGCACCTGTGGACCGGTCTCGGTTACTACGCCCGTGCGCGCAATTTGCATAAAGCCGCGCAGCAGGTGGCGACCCGACACCACGGCACATTTCCGGAAACCTTCGATGAAGTGGCCGATTTGCCCGGCGTCGGACGTTCAACCGCTGGCGCAATCCTCTCCCTGTCTTTAGGTAAACATTTCCCGATCCTCGACGGCAACGTGAAGCGCGTCCTCGCACGATGCTATGCCGTTGACGGCTGGCCGGGAAAAAAAGAGGTCGAAAAACGGCTGTGGGAGATCAGCGAAGCGGTTACCCCGGCAAAAGGCGTGGAGCGCTTTAACCAGGCGATGATGGACCTGGGGGCCATGGTCTGCACGCGATCAAAACCGAAATGCGAACTTTGCCCGGTCAATAATCTCTGCGTGGCTTATGCGAACCACGCATGGGCGCAGTATCCGGGCAAAAAGCCAAAGCAGACGCTGCCAGAGCGCACCGGCTACATGCTGTTGATGCAGCATGGCGAAGGCGTCTTTCTGGCGCAGCGGCCGCCGAGCGGCCTGTGGGGTGGTCTATACTGCTTCCCACAGTTTGAAGATGAAGAATTGTTACGGGAATGGCTTAAACAGCGCGGCATCGCTGCCGATAACCTGACGCAGCTGACCGCGTTTCGTCATACCTTTAGCCATTTCCATCTGGATATTGTACCGATGTGGCTTCCCGTGTCCTCAATCACCGCCTGCATGGATGAAGGAACGGCTCTCTGGTATAACTTAGCGCAACCGCCATCAGTCGGGCTGGCGGCTCCCGTGGAGCGCCTGTTACAGCAATTACGTGCCGGTGCAATGGTTTAGCATCAGCCACCAACAGAGGAATGAGTATGGCCAGAACTATTTTTTGTACTTTCCTGCAGCGTGACGCTGAAGGCCAGGATTTCCAGCTTTATCCGGGCGAACTGGGTAAGCGCATCTATAACGAAATTTCCAAAGAAGCCTGGGGACAGTGGCAGAAAAAACAGACCATGCTGATCAACGAGAAGAAACTCAGCATGATGAACCCGGAGCACCGCAAACTGCTTGAGCAGGAGATGGTGAACTTCCTGTTCGAAGGCAAAGACGTCCACATCGAAGGCTATACGCCACCGGAACAATAACAGCGTGCGGGGGCAACTCCGCCGTACAAGCAAACACAACACGCACTCCCGGAATGATGAAAAAATTTTTAGCGCTAGCCCTTGTTGCGCCGTTGCTTGTCTCTTGTTCTTCCAAAAAAGGCGATGATTACAACGAAGCCTGGATAAAGGACACTAACGGTTTTGACATTTTGATGGGGCAGTTTGCCCATAACATCGAAAATATATGGGGATTTAACGAAGTTCTTATTGCCGGACCTAAGGACTACGTTAAGTACACCGACGCCTATCAGACCCGTAGCCACATCAACTTTGATGAGGGGACTATCACGGTTGAAACCATCGCAGGCACCGAACCTGCCGCACGGTTACGCCAGGCGATCGTGAAAACCTTGCTGATGGGTGACGATCCAGGCTCAATCGATCTCTACTCCGACGCCGATGACATCACCATCTCCAAAGAACCGTTCCTGTACGGCCAGGTTGTCGATCAGACCGGACAGGCCATTCGCTGGGAAGGGCGTGCCACAAAATTTGCCGATTATCTGCTGCAGACGCGCCTGAAAAGCCGCTCTAACGGCCTGAAGATCATCTACAGCGTCACCATTAACCTCGTGCCGAACCACCTCGACAAACGTGCGCATAAGTACATTGGCATGGTGCGTCAGGCCTCGCGTAAGTACGGCGTGGATGAGTCGCTGATCCTGGCGATCATGCAGACCGAATCGTCGTTTAACCCGTACGCGGTAAGCCGTTCCGACGCGCTGGGACTGATGCAGGTCGTGCAGCACAGCGCAGGTAAAGACGTCTTCCGCGCTCAGGGTAAATCCGGTACGCCGAGCCGCAGTTATCTGTTCGATCCGCAAAGCAACATTGATACCGGTACCGCCTACCTGGCGATGCTCAACAATGTCTACCTGGGCGGGATTGATAACCCGACATCACGTCGCTATGCGGTGATCACCGCGTATAACGGCGGTGCGGGCAGCGTCCTGCGCGTCTTCTCGAGTGACAAAGTGCAGGCGGCGAATATCATCAACAGTATGGCGCCGGGGGATGTCTATTCCACGCTCACCACCCGACACCCGTCTGCGGAATCGCGTCGTTATCTGTATAAAGTGAACACGGCGCAAAAAAACTACCGTCGACGCTAAACCCTTTACCCTGCCCTCTTCCTGTGGGAGAGGGCCAGGGTGAGGGCATCAGACCGCACCTTCCCCGCTCCCACCCATACGAAAATGTTATTTGCATCACAATCCAAACTGCAAATTAATGTGGATTGCATTTTTTTGCGGGAGGTAACAAAACATAACCTCGCCTGCTGATAGAATTGCATCAAATAACAACCCTGAATGTTCCTATAACAACATATCTCCCGCTCACTTGTGAGGAAAGTAACATGAACCTTAAGCTGCAGCTTAAAATATTGTCGTTTCTGCAGTTCTGCCTGTGGGGTAGCTGGCTGACTACACTCGGCTCCTATATGTTTGTGACGCTCAAGTTCGATGGTGCGTCTATCGGTGCCGTCTACAGCTCGCTCGGCATTGCGGCTGTCTTTATGCCAACGCTGCTGGGGATCGTGGCGGATAAATGGTTAAGTGCGAAATGGCTGTACATGCTTTGCCATCTGGTGGGTGCGGGGACGCTGTTTATGGCAGCCCAGGTCACCACGCCGGGGGCGATGTTCATGGTGATCCTGTTTAACTCGCTGGCCTACATGCCAACGCTTGGCCTGATCAACACCATCTCCTACTACCGCCTGAAATCTGCCGGTATGGAAATCGTCACCGATTTCCCACCAATCCGTATCTGGGGCACCATCGGCTTTATCATGGCAATGTGGGGCGTGAGCTTCGCAGGCTTCGAACTGAGCCATATGCAGCTCTACATCGGGGCGGCACTCTCCGTGGTGCTGGCGCTGTTCACCCTGACCCTGCCGCATATTCCGGTGTCTAACCAGCAGAAAAACCAGAGCTGGAGCACCATGCTCGGTCTGGACGCCTTTGCGCTGTTTAAAAACAAACGCATGGCGATCTTCTTTATCTTCTCCATGCTGCTGGGTGCGGAACTGCAGATCACCAACATGTTCGGCAACACCTTCCTGCACAGCTTCGACAATAACCCGCTGTTCTCTGGCAGCTTTATCGTTGAACATGCGTCAGTGATGATGTCCATCTCTCAGATCTCTGAGACGCTGTTCATCCTGACCATCCCGTTCTTCCTGAGCCGCTACGGCATCAAGAACGTCATGCTGATCAGTATCGCTGCATGGATGTTGCGCTTCGGTCTGTTTGCCTACGGCGACCCAAGCCCGTTCGGTACCGTGCTGCTGGTTCTGTCGATGATTGTTTACGGCTGCGCCTTCGACTTCTTCAACATCTCTGGTTCGGTGTTTGTGGAAAAAGAGGTGAAACCTGAAATTCGCGCCAGTGCTCAGGGTATGTTCCTGATGATGACCAACGGCTTCGGCTGTATTCTGGGCGGTGTGGTGAGCGGTAAAGTGGTTGAGATGTACACCACTAACGGCATCACCAACTGGCAGCCCGTGTGGCTTATCTTCGCCGCGTACTCATTGGTACTGTTCTTCGCGTTTATCGCACTGTTCAAGTACAAGCACGTACGCGAACCGCACGCTGCGCAGCCTATCGCGCATTAATGATTATCCCCTCTCCTTTCAGGAGAGGGGTAATTTCGCCAGCACCCATCCTACCGACAATAAATCCGCACTGCCGCCCGGGCTTAAATTCCGTTCAATGAGCGCATTGTCCATCTGTATTAATGCATCACGATCCCAGCCACGCGTCAGTAATGCCCGCGCATACCCCTGCACATAACGCAGCCCTTCCATACCGCCGCGCGACACCAGGTTACTGTCCTGATTCATCGCCATCAGGCGCAGCAGCAGGTCATGCAGCGCGTGCCCGTTCCATTGCGCCAGCGCTGCACGCACCGTAGCAAAACCGCTTTCCGCTTCGCCCCGTGCGCCGGTTAACCCATACTGCTGAAACTGCCGCTCCCCTGCCGTCGCCTGTCCACTGCGTGCTGCCAGCTCACGCGCTACCAGCCCGCGACAGAGGTGACTCACCTCACTACAGAGGCTCTCAGCCGTGGCGTGTTTCACACGTCCGGCGGCAAAGCACAGCAAACCGAGGGCAAAAATGCCGCCTTTATGCGTGTTCACCCCGCATGTTGCAGCGTACATTGCCTGTTCACAGGCAATGCCCATCGGGCGAATGATCCGTATTTGTTCCGCCGCGGGTTTATCCGCATGGGTATGACCCAGCTCTGCAAAGCGCGCAAACCACGGGGTGATAGCCGCAATACTGCGGGCAAACAGCGCATGGTCCATATCGCGGTGTGCACCGTTGTTGAGCTTATCCACCAGACCCGGCTTTGGCGTCAACGCCAGCTCCTGCCATAACGCCTCTTCGGCAAGCCCTGGCACATCGCATGGCTGCGGGTTAGTCGCGAGCAAACCAGTCATCGATCATCTTCTCCACGCGAGCCACCACCTGCTCTACAGGATGCTTACGCGAACGAGAACAGGCGTGGGCAGGCTCATCACATACCAGACAGCGCCGGAGATGTGTCCCTAAAGACTGGCGCCCCACATGCCCCTGTACCGGGCAGATCACATCCAAATCCCACAGCCTGCCGAGTGGGTGAGTCTGCTCCAGATCCGTACAGTGCGCTTTGATTTCCGCCGCCGGATGCGCCACGCACCAGATTGCTTCTGGCCCGGTGGGCAGCCACAGCACCTGGCGGTCCAGCACCTGCCAGCGGTTTTCCCACAGCAGCTGGTCGCACATCTGCAATGCCACGCCCATCGTATTGCGATAGCGCAGGCTGTCTTTGATCTCCCCGGGGGTGACGAGCGTGAGAGAAATCACCGGTTGTTGATAGTGCGTGAGCCAGTCAGTCTGGCGTGCTGCACGGCGCTCTTTCGCCGCCAGCAGCTCCTCCAGGCTGACACCCGCCCGCACGGGTGTCGCTACAGTCATCATTACTCCTTCACCTGTCGAACGGTGTCGATAACGCTGCCGTCGCGGTAGCGGATCACACCGACGATTTTGTCGGTAAACTCAATGGGTTTTGGTACGCCGGTCAGTGATATCGCCCGCTCGAAAAGCGCATTGATATCGACAACGTTGAGGCCTGCGGCAAGCAGTCGTTCGCGGATTTCCGGGCGTGCCGGGTTAACCGCGATGCCGTGATCGGTGACCAGCACGTCGATACTCTCCCCGGGCGTCAGCCGGGTGGTCACCCGCTTCACGACGGTTGGAATACGGCTACGCAGCAGGGGGGCGACCACGATGGTCAGGTTCGCCGCCGCGGCCACATCACAATGTCCGCCGGATGCCCCACGCATTACGCCGTCAGAGCCGGTAATAACATTGACGTTAAAATCGACGTCAATTTCCAGGGCGCTCAGGATCACCACATCAAGCTGGTCGCAGCTTGCTGCCTTGCTGCCGGGGTTGGCATAAACGTTGGTGGAGATCTCCACATGATTCGGATTTCGTGCCAGCGAGGCCGCGGCCTGGCCATCGAAACACTGGGTATCGAGCAGCTTTTCGATCAGGCCTTTCTCGTGCAGATCCACCAGGCTGCCGGTAATGCCCCCGAGCGCGAAGCGCGCCTTCACGCCGCTGCGCTCCATTTTCTCCTCCATAAAGCGGGTACAGGCGGTAGCCGCCGCACCGGAGCCGGTCTGCATGGAAAAACCGGGTTTGAAATAGCCTGAATGTTCAATCACATCCGCCGCGTAGCGGGCAATCATCAGCTCACGCGGATTACTGGTCACGCGAGCTGCACCGACGCTGATTTTCGCCGGGTCACCCACGCTCTCCACCTGCACAATGTAATCCACCTGATCCTGCACCAGGCTGGCGGGCATATTCGGGAACGGCACCAGTTCTTCGGTCAGCAGCACCACCTTGCGGGCAAAATGCGCATCCACCATTGCATAGCCAAGCGAGCCGCAGCACGATTTCCCGTGCGTGCCGTTGGCGTTGCCAAATTCATCGCTGCACGGCACGCCAAGAAACGCCACGTCGATATTCAGCTCGCCGTCCTGCAACAGCTTCACGCGCCCGCCGTGGGAGTGAATTTGTACCGGCTCGGCCATCAACCCGTGTGAGATAGCGTCCGCCAGCTTGCCACGCATACCGGAGGTGTAAATCCGGGTGATAACGCCGCTTTCGATGTGTTCGATCAGCGCGTCGTTACAGGTCATCAGCGAGCTGGAAGCCAGCGTCAGGTTTTTAAAGCCCATACGCGCAAGCAGCGCCACGACGGTATTGATCACCCGGTCGCCTTCGCGAAACGCGTGGTGGAAGGAGACGGTCATCCCGTCCTGTAACCCGCTGCGTAACACCGCCTCTTCGACCGAAGCACAGAGCTTACGGGTGTGTTTTTCGTCAGGGCTGTTCAGCCATGGCGTTGCGCTGTGGGCGGCATCAAACGGTTTTAAGTCCCGCAGATGGGGGAAATTCACATGGAGAAGTTCTATCTGATTCATTGTGTAATCCTTAACGACGCACGCCGGAGGCCGCCGCGCGTTCCAGCACCATCTGCGCGTGGTTAATAATAGGGGCATCGACCATTTTGCCGTTGAGCGACACGACGCCCAGGCCGTTACGCTCCCCCTCTTCTGCCGCTTCAATCACCCGTTTCGCGTGATCCACTTCCTGCTGGGTTGGGGCATAGGCGTTATGTAACAGGTCAATCTGACGTGGGTTAATCAGCGATTTACCGTTAAAGCCCATCTTGCGGATCAAATCGACCTCGCGCAGGAAGCCGGCTTCATCGTTAACGTCCGACCACACCACGTCGAAAGCGTCGATACCCGCGGCGCGGGCGGCGTGCAGCACGGCACAGCGGGCATAAAACAGCTCAGTGCCATCCCCGCGTTCCGTCTGCATGTCCATCACATAATCAAAGGCGGCCAGCGCGATCCCGATTAAGCGCGGAGAACTGCGGGCAATGGCCACGGCGTTAATCACCCCAATCGCCGATTCAATAGCCGCCATGACGCGGGTCGAGCCCGGCTCGCGCCCGCATTCACGCTCAATACGCGCCAGATGCCCTTCCAGCTCATCGATATCCTCTGGGGTGTCGGTTTTCGGCAATCGAATCACGTCCACCCCTGCCCGCACGGCGGCTTCCAGATCCAGCAAGCCAAACGGCGTGCTCAGCGGGTTAATGCGCACCACGGTTTCGATATCCTGATACATCGGGTGCTGCAGGGCATGAAACACCAGCATGCGCGCGGTATCCTTCTCGCGCAGGGCGACGGCGTCTTCAAGGTCAAACATGATGGAGTCCGGGCGGTAGATAAATGCCGTAGAGAGCATGGCGGCGTTTGCGCCCGGCAGGAACAGCATACTGCGGCGGAGTTTGCTCATTTCAGCGCCCCCCAGTTGAGTGTCGGCTCAACGGCTGCGCGCAGGAGCGCACTTTGCAGGCGGGCGCGGATCACACAGTCCAGCGCCCCTTTGTCTTCAACAATAATTAATCCCTGGTGCACGTTCATGGCGCGCAATGTGTCGTTAACGACCTGGCGAATATGTTCGCCAAACTGCTTAATCACTTCACTGTGGATGATAATTTCCAGCTCACCCTGAGCGGGGGCAATTTTTACCATCAGGTCGCTGGACTCCTGTGTACCGGCCAGCGCCTCCCTAACAATTTTCATGATAAATTCCTGATAGTTATGCGACTTCCGCACTCGCACGGTAATGCGTTTCGAGGTGCGCGAAGGTGGAGTCCGGGACAATCTCCCGGATCCGGGAAAACTGCTGTGTCTTCAGCAAGCGGCGGACTTCCGACGCGGAAATAGCGTTGCCGGTGACCTTGATGCGCGGCATTTCCACCACGTCAATCTGCGAGGCCAGCAGGTCGTGCAGCGTCTGGTTGTACTGACGGGTGATATCGCAAAACGGCTCCGAACCGATAAAGCGATGCGTAATACCCAGCGCCGGAGCGATGAAGTCCCGGAAGATCAGCACATCGATTTCGCTCCACGCCTGCTGTACTTTGCCGGTCTCTTTCAGGAAGTAGGCCGGGAACGTGGCGCGGGAGATGATGTACTGCGATCCTTCATGCACAATCACGTTCGGCAGATGCGCCACGCCCGCCCGTACCATCTCTAGCCGGGCGCTGAACGGGAAGAACGAGGCATCCTCGCGCACCACAAACAGATGCAGCGCATCGCACTGCCCCGCGGCCTGCTCGACCAGATGCCGGTGGCCGAGGGTAAACGGATTCGCATTCATCACGATCGCGCCAATCTTCTTCCCGGCCTTGCGCTGGCACTTGAGCGCGCGGCAGTAGCGCTGGATCCCCTGCGGGGTGTTCTCCATCAGCACCGCGTTGTTCCCGCTCTGGGCAATCGGCCAGAAGCCGCTGCGGCCAAAGCGCTCCTTGTTGCACGGACGGGTGCAGAGGAAGAGGTGAAAATGGCCGCGCTCCAGCGCCGCATTTTCCACCTCTGCCAGCAACCGTGCGCTGAGGTTCTCCCCACGAAGCTGCTCGTTTACCGCCACGCACTTGATGACGTTAGCGGCAAGCCCGGCACAACCCACCAGCTGCGTGCCGGACCAGGCTTCGACAAACAGCGTGATGTCGTTGTCCAGGCCAAGGCCGCTGTCTGCCAGCAGGTAACGGATCTGGCTTAAGCGTTCCGGGTGTTTCGCCACAAGGGTGTGGCGAAAATCAATAGTGGGTTGACTGTTCATGCCGTTTTACTCAGTGTGCTGCCGCAAGCCCGGTGGCGGGCGCTTCCATGATCACATTGCTCAGATGACCGATATGCTCGATCTCCACCTCAATGCGATCGCCCTCTTTCATGAACAGCGGCGGGTTGCGCTTTTTGCCCACGCCGCCAGGGGAGCCGGTGATGATCACATCGCCCGGGCTGAGGCGGGTAAAGGTGCTGATGTATTCGATAAGCTCCGCGACCTTGTGGATCATGCTGCTGGTGTTGTCTTCCTGCACCATACGGCCGTTAAGCCAGGTGCGGATCGCCAGCTGGTGCGGGTCCGGGATCTCATCAGCCGTCGCCATCCACGGGCCAAACGCTCCGGTCTGACGCCAGTTCTTGCCTGCCGTAAACCAGGTGTGCTGCCAGTCGCGGGCGGAGCCGTCCATATAGCAGCTGTAACCTGCCACATGGCGCAGCGCCTCATCACGGCTGATGTTCTCTCCGGCTTTGCCGATGATGACCGCCAGCTCTCCTTCGTAGTCGAATTCACTGGAGTGACGCGGCTTCAGCACCGGTTCGTTGTGGCCGGTCTGCGAATCCGGGAAGCGGACAAACAGCGTCGGCGCCGGGTTGTGCTGGTCAAACTCTTTGCGTTTGTCGGCGTAGTTCATGCCCACGCAGAGGATTTTTTCCGGCTGCTCAATCACCGGTAAGAAGGTGATGGCATTCAGAGGGACATCCACGGCGTCGTTGAGATAACGGGTGGCCTCAGCCAGCCCGTTGCCCTGCAGCAGCGCTTTGAGGTCGCTGTAGCGGTCGCCGAGACGGCGACCTAAATCAATCACACCTTCGGCCTGAACGATGCCGTAGCTGCGTGTTCCCTGGTATAAAAAGCTTGCGAGTTTCATTGTTCTTTCCTGAAAACTTAAACGAGGAAGTTGCCCAGTATCAGCAGAGAGATGGAGACGTTAATCGCGCCGCCAATACGGGTAGCAATCTGGGCGAAGGGCATCAGACTCATACGGTTGCCTGCGGTCAGAATCGCCACGTCACCGGTACCGCCCTGGCCGCTCTGGCAGCAGGAGACGATGGCGACATCAATCGGGTGCATGCCAATCTTTTTGCCCACGAAGAAACCGGTCGCCACCAGCGCGGAGACGGTGCTGACAATCACCAGCAGGTTGGTCAGCGTGAATGCGGCGACCAGTTCATGCCAGGGGGTAATGGCCACGCCCACAGCGAAGAGAATGGGGTAAGTTACTGACGTCTGGAAGAATTTATACACCACCTGAGAGCCTTCCAGCAGACGCGGAGAAGCACCATTGCAAAGCTTGACCAGCACCGCCATAAACAGCATGCCAACCGGCGCAGGCAGGCCAATCAGCTTGTGGCCGAGCATCCCCAGCATGTAGAGCAGAACGGCCAGCAGTGCGCCAGAAGCGATCGTGGTGACGTCTGCTTTACCGGAGAACGCAGGCTGTGCGGTGGTTCCATCGGTATTCGCACGGTTAGGCATCAGCTGGCCTTCGCCGGTCAGGTGCGGGTAACGTTTACCGAGCTGATTGAGGCAGCCGGAGATGATGATTGCCGTCAGACCGCCGAGCATAACCATAGGCAGAACGCGACCGAGCGCCACGCCCTGGTCCATATGCAGCAGGGTGGCATAGCCGATGGAGAGCGGGATCGCCCCTTCCCCAACACCGCCCGCCATGATCGGCAGAATGATAAAGAAGAAGATCTGGAATGGCTCAAGGCCCAGCGCTATCCCTACGCCCATGCCAACAATCATGCCGACAATTTCGCCGCAGAGCATCGGGAAGAAGATGCGCAGGAAGCCCTGAATCAGCACGGTGCGGTTCATGCTCATGATGCTGCCGACAATGATGCAGCAGATGTAGAGATACAGAATGTTGGTGGATTTGTAGAACTTCGTGGTGGACTCCACCACCACATCCGGCAGCAGACCGTAATAGACCAGTGCCGAAGGAATAAAAGTGGCACAAATCGCCGCCGCGCCGAGTTTACCGACAATCGGCAGGCGCTTGCCAAACTCACCGCAGGCAAAACCGAAGAACGCGAGCGTGGCGACCATCACCACGATATCGCTGGGCAGTTTGCCGCCGAGGCAATCAATGGCAATCAGCGCGCCGGCCAGGACAAACAGTGGCAGAGGGATAATTCCGATTTTCCACGTATCCATAATATGCCACCAGCGCTCTTTGAGTGATGGTCGCTGAATATCAATCGGGTCGTGGGTAACAGAGAAAGAATCGTCAGTTGTGCTCATAATAAGCCCCTTAGTTATTTTGTGCGTTCAGCTTAGAGTCACAAAGGCTTACTTTATGTGAGGGATGGCATATTAAAAGCGAAGTTTTTATGGCAGCTATGGTTTTAATGGTTTCTTTTATTTAATGTGATTTACGCCTTATTTATTGCCGTGGTTTTTATGGTTTCTTTTCTAAAACGAACAATCAAATAACATTTCTCCAGACGGCTTCAGGCGCATAGGCTATTCGGAAAATTCTTTTACAGGGCCTGCTGTGCAAGGGATCACAAGTTTTCGGCAAACCGGGCATCGGCGCGAAAAAAGATGATATATTGGCAATCTTTGCTGCTACCTCGCGTGATAGTTATGAAAGTATCGTTTCAGATTAAGCTGTTTATTTCGCTGGTCGCCTTTTTCTCAGTACTTTTTGCGTTACTGGGCGGATATTATTACGTCGATGTCGGCAAGCAGCTTTATCAGGAAATGAGCGCACGTGCCAAAATACAGGCGGAAGAGATCGCACTTATTCCCTCATTACGTGATGAGGTTGAACAAAAAGATATCAAAGCCATCCATGATTTTATGCAGAAAATTGCCGCTCACAGTGATGCCAGCTTTATTGTGATTGGAGATAATAAAGGTCTGCATCTTTTTCATTCGGTCTTTGCCGACAGAGTGGGCAAGACGCTTATCGGTGGAGACAATGAGGAAGTCCTGCAGGGAAAAAGCACCACCACCATCCGCAAAGGGGGGTTGGGTATTTCGCTGCGCAGCAAAGCGCCCATCTTCAACGATGCGGGGCAAGTGGTGGGGATTGTCTCGGTGGGTTATCTCACCAGCTACCTTGATACCATTACCGTCAGCAAAGTGGTCAATATCCTGCTGGCCGCCGTGCTGCTGTTGATTGCGCTCTTTATCTTCTCCTGGTTCTTTACCCGCAGTATTAAGAAGCAGATCTTCTCCCTGGAGCCACGGGAAATCGGCCTGCTGGTGCGCCAGCAAAAGGCGATGATGGAGTCTATCTATGAAGGGGTGATCGCCATCGATGATGAGCTGCGCATTGAGGTGATCAACCAGGCGGCGCGCAAGTTGCTTGGCCTGAGCCAGCCAGCCCGTGAACTGCGCGGGCAGCTGATTAGCCAGGTTATCGACCCTGTCCCGTTCTTCTCGACGCAGACGATGCTGGCAAAAGATACCCATGATGAAATTTGCCGTTTTAACACCCTCACGGTGATTGCCAGCCGGGTGCGCATCATGCTTGAGGATTCGCTGCAGGGCTGGGTGATCACCTTCCGCGATCGGAATGAAATTGACTCGCTTAGCGCCCAGCTCAGCCAGGTTAAACGCTATGTCGATAACCTGCGCATCATGCGTCATGAGCAGTTGAACCGCATGACCACTCTATCCGGCCTGCTGCACATGGGCCGCTATGAAGAGGCGATTGGCTATATTCAGGCGCAGTCGGAACACGCTCAGGAGCTGCTGGACTTTATCTCTTCCCGCTTCAGCTCCCCGACCCTGTGTGGCCTGCTGCTGGGTAAAGCCGCCCGCGCGCGGGAGAAAGGGGTCGAGCTCAGTTTTGACCCGGCCTGCCGGCTGGACAGGCCGTTCCCGTCGCTGGCTGAAGAAGAGCTGATCTCAATCATCGGCAACCTGCTGGATAACGCCATCGAAGCAACGCAGCGCTCACCGCTCCCCCATGCACCGGTCGAAGTGCTGATCAAACTGAGCGAGCAGGAGCTGATTATCGAAGTGGCCGACCAGGGCGTTGGCATCAAACCGGAGATCCGTGACAGGATATTTGAACGCGGCATCACCACCAAAACACGCGGCGATCACGGGATTGGCCTGTATCTGATCGAAAGCTATGTTACGCAGGCTGGCGGCGCGATAGAAATTGCCGATAACACCCCGCGCGGCGCCATTTTCTCACTGTTTATTCCCGCCCGGCGTCCCGCCCAGCAACTGGAAGATACCGACTATGCAACATGAACTTATCGACGTATTGATTGTTGAAGACGAGAACGAACTGGCGCAACTGCACGCGGAACTTATCGGTAAACATCCGCGCCTGAGGCTGGTAGGGATCGCCTCGTCTCTCGCTGCCGCCCAGGTCCAGCTTGAAAGCAAGCAGCCGCAGCTTATGCTGCTGGATAACTATCTGCCGGACGGTAAAGGGATCACACTGATCAATGACCCCATGCTCACCCGCGCCAACTGTTCGGTAATTTTCATTACTGCTGCCAGCGACATGGACACCTGCAGCCAGGCCATCCGAAATGGCGCCTTTGATTACATCCTGAAGCCGGTCTCCTGGAAACGCCTCAGCCAGTCGCTTGAACGCTTTGTGCAGTTTGCCGAACAACAGCGGGTCTGGAAGATTGTCGACCAGCAGAACGTCGACTCGCTCTACCAGCTGCAGGCGAAAAACTACCGTCTGGATAACGGCAGCAAAGGCATTGAGGAGAATACGCTGGCACGGGTGCAGGCGTTGTTTAACGACAAGGCGACACACTGTTTTTCCGTCGACGAGGTCGTGCAGGAGACAGGATTAAGTAAAACCACCACCCGACGCTATCTGGAGCACTGCGTGGAGGCGGGGTTTCTGAGCGTAGAGATGTTGTACGGGAAGATTGGGCATCCACGGAGGATGTATAAGAGAAGTGCGGTGTGAGCCCTGACCCTCTCTTTTGGGAGAGGGCCGGGATTACGGATGACGGCGGCTATGACAAAACATACCCGTACAGTCGCTTAATCCCATCGGGATCCTTTTCGCTGTAAACGCCCTGCAGCTCCGGCGAGAAGCCTGGCAGCAGGTTGATGCCCTCCTCCAGCGCCAGGAAGTAACGCTGTACCGACCCACCCCAGATTTCACCCGGCACCACGCACAGTACGCCAGGGGGATACGGCAGCGCGCCCTCGGCGGCAATGCGTCCGCCGGCATCACGAATGCGCACCAGCTCCACGTTCCCGCGAATATACGCCTGATTCGCATCCTGCGGATTCATCGCCCGTTCTGGCAAACTCTCTTTACGGAACATTGCCTTCTGCAGATCTTTCACGTCAAAGCTCACGTAGAGATCGTGCATCTCCTGGCAGAGCTGGCGAAGGGTGTAATCGCGATACCGTACCGGGTATTTCTGGTAGATGGTCGGCAGGACGTCAGCAAGCGGCGTATCGTCTTCAATATGCTGTTCAAACTGACCCAGCATCGCCACCAGCTGCGCCAGCTTCTCACTGCTTTCGGCAGGCGTCAGCAGGAAGAGGATCGAGTTGAGATCGCATTTCTCCGGCACAATGCCGTTTTCACGCAGGTAGTGCGCAAGAATGGTCGCCGGAATGCCGAACTCGGTATATTCCCCGGTTTCCGCATCAATACCCGGCGTGGTCAGCAGCAGCTTGCACGGATCGACGAAATACTGCTCGCTGGCATAGCCTTCAAACCCGTGCCATTTAGCCCCCGGCTCAAAGCTGAAGAAGCGGCGCTCGCTGGCGATGGCGTGAGTGGGATGATCCTGCCACGGACGCCCGGCCACCATCGGCGGAATAAACGGTTTGATCATATGGCAGTTGGCAATGATCGCCTTGCGGGCCTCAATGCCCAGCTCAACACACTCCGCCCAAAGCCGGCGCCCGCTCTCCCCTTCATGGATTTTCGCGTTCACATCAAGAGCCGCGAACAGCGGATAGAACGGACTGGTCGAGGCATGGAGCATAAACGCATTGTTGAGGCGCTTGTGCGGACAGAAACGCGCCTGGCCGCGAATGTGATTATCTTTTTTATGGATCTGCGAAGTCTGCGAGAACCCGGCCTGCTGTTTATGCACCGACTGCGTCACGAAAATGCCCGGATCGTTCTCGTTCAGATCCAGTAACAGCGGAGAGGTTTCCGCCATCATCGGAATAAACTGCTCGTAGCCCACCCAGGCCGAATCAAACAGGATGTAGTCACAAAGATGGCCGATCTTGTCGATCACCTGACGGGCGTTGTAGATCGTGCCATCGTAGGTACCAAGCTGAATGATCGCCAGACGAAACGGGCGTTTCTCCATGGCCTTTTCCGGCGCAACTTCACGGATCTGATTTCGCAGGTACGCGTCGTCAAAGCACTGCGCGTCAATCCCGCCAATAAAACCAAACGGGTTACGCGCCGCTTCGAGATAAACCGGCGTGGCTCCCGCCTGGATCAGCGCACCGTGGTGGTTGGACTTATGGTTGTTGCGATCGAACAGCACCAGGTCGCCGCGGGTCAGCAGCGCATTGGTGACCACCTTATTTGCAGCGGAGGTGCCGTTCAGTACGAAGTAGGTTTTATCAGCATTAAAGACTTTTGCCGCGAACTTCTGGGCATGCTTGGCGGAGCCTTCGTGGATCAGCAGATCGCCCAGTTTCACATCGGCATTGCACATATCGGCGCGAAATACGTTCTCACCGAAGAATTCATAGAACTGCCGTCCCGCAGGGTGTTTTTTAAAAAATGCACCGTGCTGGTGTCCCGGACAGGCAAAAGTACTGTTGCCCATCGCCACGTACTGGCTCAGGGTGTCAAAAAATGGCGGCAACAGATTCTCTTCATACCGGCTGGCCGCCGTCTCCAGTTCCAGAAACTCCTGAGCTTTACCTGATATCACTGCCGTTGCGCCATCAGGAACGTCAGACGGCTCTTGCGAGTAAATAAACACCGGAAGCTGAAAGCCCGTGCGTTTAAGCAATGCCAGAATGCCGCTGCAACTTTCCGCGGGGGTAATGACGACTGCCGCCACATCCGTAAAATCAGTGTTATCCAGCGTCACCTTTTCGCGGTGCGTAGACACAGTAGAGACCAGCTCGCGGCTGACGGCGATTTTCATGGTTTTCATAAGTGCAGTTACCCTCACCGAACGGTGAGACAGGAGTAGATAATATCGATACGGGTGAGCGTTCGCGCAGCGACAGACAACATCATCATTGGCGGCTCCGTACACAGGAAGGAGAAATTTCGCGCAATCATGTCACCTTTTATTTTGAGGTGCAAGAAGCAATCAGTATGCGTTAACCCGCCTAAACCTAAGCTTAACAGGCCCCTGGCGTGTCATAATCCTGCAATACCCATGATTAACTAACAGGAGTTCACGGTGGTTATCGGACCCTTTATCAATGCCGGTGCCGTATTGCTGGGCGGCGTACTTGGCGCCGTATTAAGTCAGCGGTTGCCGGAGCGTATTCGCTCTTCCATGCCCTCAATATTCGGCCTGGCCTCGTTAGGTATCGGCATTTTGCTGGTGATCAAGTGCGCCAACCTGCCGGTGATGGTGCTTGCTACCCTGCTCGGCGCGCTCATTGGCGAGTTCTGCTATCTGGAAAAGGGTATTAACAGTGCGGTCAGCAAAGCCAAAAACCTGATTGCCCACCCGGGCAAGGCGAAAAACGGCACTCACGAGTCGTTTATTCAGAACTACGTCGCGATAATTATTCTTTTTTGCGCCAGCGGCACAGGCATTTTCGGTTCAATGCAGGAAGGCATGACTGGCGACCCCAGCATATTGATTGCGAAGGCGTTTCTTGATTTCTTCACGGCCACCATTTTCGCCACGACCCTCGGCATCGCCGTCGCCGCGATTTGCGTGCCCATGCTGCTTATCCAGCTGGCCCTCGCTACCTGCGCCACACTGATCCTTCCTCTCACCACGCCGGCGATGATGGCCGACTTCACCGCCGTCGGTGGCCTGCTGCTGCTGGCGACAGGGCTGCGGATATGCGGAATAAAGATGTTTGCGGTGGTGAATATGCTGCCCGCGTTGTTGATTGCAATGCCGCTATCCGCGCTCTGGACGCACTTTTTTGCTTAAGTTTACGGCGAACTGGTGAGAGAGTGTGCAGTCCGTTACGAAAACAACAAATTTCGTTGACGGCAGAGGGCATATCAGGTTTAATGCGCCCCGTTGCCCGGATAGCTCAGTCGGTAGAGCAGGGGATTGAAAATCCCCGTGTCCTTGGTTCGATTCCGAGTCCGGGCACCACTCTTCAGAAAACCCGCCCTCGTGGCGGGTTTTTGCTTTTGGGGTAAAGCAAAGCTAGGGATCGTTCCCATCCGAATCCAGCAGTTTATTTTTAAAGATAAACAAACAAGCCTCGTTGAAGTTCTCTGCCCCCAGCCGTTCTGAGAGCGCGGTCCGTTTACGGTAGAGGCTTTTAATCGACGTATTCAGTTCCTGTGCCACCTCTTCCATCGCCATGCCAGCCCTGAGCAACCGCAGCATAATGGCTTCATGCGTGCTCAGCCGTAAGTTCAGCAGCCACTTTGTTGTCAGACGTTTGCCCTTCATGTTGAGCACCAGGTTGAATAACGACGCCATATCGGGTGCCGTGAGCGACGTGTTCATAAACAACTTCATGCTGAGCAGATTCTCCTCGCGATGCCGCATATCGAGCATAACGCAGCAGATTGTTTTTTTCGTTCTGGCCGGATGGCGTATCAGGTAATCATATAAACGCAGCGGTGCACGGCTATCAATCAATACAGAATATTCATCTGCGCCGTTATCAAATATCTTTCTGTCAATGGAGTCCAGCAGGATTATATCCGGAAAAAATATCCTCATCCCCCTGACAAGGTAGCGATCCTGTGTCACTAACACTATTGAAGTTGCCACTAACCATCCCTTTTAGATTAAAGCAAGAACGACCCTTCGGAAAGAAGTCCGCCTTCGTTTTATAGCGCTTTTATATTAACGATAAATGTATTCTGGCTTTGATTGACCCTCAATTCGCACATTCATTGATACGCCTTCCCATAGACTATCATTCAATGGCTGCCATTAATTATAAGTAAAAAACAATCTCAGAAAAGTCACTTTTATGGATATTAAGAATTTTTGTCATGAAACTTCCCAAACATGCACCGGAAAGTACTTTAATTCACACCAATAAGGCACATTAAAAATATAAACAAATTTGTCACAATATAAATAAAAACCAATAAAATCATAAAATTACAAATATAAACTCATTTCAAAATAATCGTTTAGGACAGCTCATTACAGAATTATCTCAAAACAACCACCCTGCTTTTCAACATATTTATCTGCCAACATATCGGGTGTACATTACCAGCCACTTAGCCCTGACCATAAGGACCCATAATTACCTTTAAGTAAGTACCCCATAACGTAACTGCATTCAGATTAAACGTTCTCATTTATGGCCTTTAACCCCGTGCTTAAAGGCGGCCGTGTTATGCAATGGATTTATGATAAACAAATGGCAAATAGATATGGAAAGATCACTTCGCTTCAATACGTTATTCTTTTACCGCACTCCCGCTTTATTGTTTCTGTTATTACTTTTCCCCTTTCTGGTTCAGGCAGCAGAATCAGTATATGAACAACAGATTCAGCAGGCGCGTAACGGTAATTACGCACCTTTTCTGCAATATCTTCAGCGTTATCAGCAGCAACATGCCCTGACGCCTGAGCAGGTTGCGGACTGGTTGCAGGTGGCGTCCTGGGCGGGTCGTGATGACGACGTTATTCATGTCTGGCTGCGTTATAAGGTCTATATGCCTCTTCCTGCCCGTGGCGTGGCTGCTGCTGCTCAGGCAAGGCGAAACCAAAAGGCGTGGCAACCTGCGTTAATGCTCTGGAAGGAGGCGTGTAACCTTGCACCGGATAACGACGATTATCGCATCGGCTACATCAAAACCCTCGCCGACGCCCGCATGGATACACTGGCTCTGCAGGAAGCCCGGCAACGGGTGGCGGAAAAGCCCTCTCTGGCTCACCTCCAGACGCTCTCTTATGTCTATTCACGTCAGGGGAAAAACCAGGAGCGGCTTTTAGCAGACATCCGCGCGTTGAATAGTGCGCCAGCGGATGACGCCCTTCGTACTGAGTTGATTGATGCGTTAACAGACAACCGGGCCGACACGCCTGCCCTGCGGCTTTCACAAACGGTGACGCTGCCCCCCGCGCAACGTCGCCGCCTGGCACTCAACGCCGCCGCCGAAATGGTACGCCTTGCCGATGTACCTGCCCGTACTGAAACAGAGCGTTTGCAGCTCGCGCAAGCGGCGCTGAACCGCTATGACGAACTGCTGTCCCGCTGGCAAAACGAACCTCAGGCAGCGGAGGACGTTATCCGGGCCCGTGTCGATCGGCTTGGCGCGCTTCACGCCCACGGTAATTATCAACAGGTCATCAGGGAATATCAGGCGTTAACGTCGGCTCAGCATCCCGTGCCGACCTGGGCAATTGGCTGGGTTATCTCCGCGTATCTGGAGGAGAAAAACGCCGATGCCGCCCTCTCGCTTCTCAAACGGTATCCAGACTATGCGCCGGATCCGCAGGACGACGATCATGCGCTTTTCTACGCCTGGCTGGATACCGGGCAGTATCAGGCCGCTCTCCAGTATGTTGAGAAGATAACCCGTAACACGCCCTGGACCCGCTACGATTTCGGTTCGCCAACCCCGCAACCCAACGATCAATGGCTCATCGGGCAGTCGCTCACCTTTAACTATTTGCTGATGACGAATGCCCTTCCGCAAGCCGAAAAGCTGGCGCAACGTCTGGCTGCGTCAGCGCCGGGAAATCAGGGATTACAGATTGATTACGCCACCTTACTTCAGGCGCGGGGTCTGCCGCGGGCGGCGGAGAAAAAGCTCAAAATGGCCGAGACGCTGGAGCCATCCAATATCGAGCTGGAACGGCAGCAGGCCTACGTCGCAATGGATCTGCAGGAGTGGCGACAGATGGATTTACTGGCCGATGACGTTATCGCCCGCGCGCCTGTCGACGGGAGCGCCCGACGTCTGGACAGGCTCAGAGACGTCCATCATCTGTCCGAACTGCGTTTGAACGCGGGCAAAGGACTGCACTCTGATAACCCCGTCAGCGGCACACACGATCTGAGCTGGGATGCCACGCTCTACGGTCCGCCCGTCGCGGATAACTGGCGGCTGTTTGGTGGAACCCGATTTGCGCAAGGCAATTTCGACGAAGGCAAAGGCAGCAGCCGCCACCTGTTTGCCGGCGTCGAATGGCGGCCTCGCGACCTTCTGGTCGAAGCTGAACTCTCCGGCAACCATTATCACGGTGCAAACAAGCCCGGTGCTCGCCTCTCGGCGGCGTACAGCCTGAACGATAGCTGGCAGGTGGGTGGAAACCTCGAACGTCTTTCACGCACGACGCCTTTACGGGCACTGCGTAATGGCGTCAGCGCAAACCGGGGAGAAGGCTGGGTCCGCTGGTATCAAAACGAACGCCGTGAGTACCAGTTTAACGCCTCTGCCAGCCACTTTTCCGACCATAACCGCCGCCAGGAGTTCGCCCTTACGGGTAAAGAGCGGCTGTGGCAGACACCCACCCTGACGCTGGATCTCGAACCGGGTATATCAGCGAGTACCAACACCCTGCGGGACACGCTCTATTACAACCCGGAGCGGGATCTGTCCGTAACGGCGGCCCTGTCCGTCGATCACCAGATGTACCGCCATTACGACACGCTCTGGAGCCAGCAGGTCGTTCTCGGAGGTGGGGAATACTGGCAGAAAAATCAGCCCGCTGGCGCCATCGCCCTGCTGGGTTACGGGCAGCGCATTCAATGGAACAACGTCATTGATAGCGGCGTGATGCTGAACTGGGACAAGCGCCCTTTCGACGGTAAACGAGAAAGCAATCTCTCCGTCACGTTTGATGCGAATTTACGCTTTTAAGGATGAATATGCTGAACAAACGTTTTTCTGTGAGCCTGATAATTATCGGCTGGTTATGCCTCAGCGCGAGCGTTTGCGCTCAGGCCCTCTCGTTTATGTCCCCCCAGGAACGGCCACAGCCTGAGGCGAGTAAACCCTGGCCAAAGAACCATTTTCTGGTTCTGGCCTACCATGACGTTGAAGATGATGCAGCCGATCAGCGCTACCTGTCCGTTCGTACCAGCGCCCTAAACGAGCAGATCGGCTGGCTTGTGCATCACGGTTATCACGCCATTAGCGTGCAGGATATTCTGGATGCGCATGAGGGCAAAAAAACGCTGCCGCCCAGAGCCTATTTACTCAGTTTTGATGATGGCTACAGCAGTTTCTACACCCGCGTCTGGCCACTTCTTCAGGCCTGGAACGTCCCTGCGCTGTGGGCACCGGTGGGCAGTTGGGTAGATACGCCAGCGAATCAGCAGGTCAATTTCGGCGGACTGATGACGCCCCGCGAGCGCTTTGCAACCTGGGATATGGTGCGGGAGCTAAGCCAGTCTCCGCTGGTTGAGATTGGCTCGCATACCTGGGCTTCGCATTACGGCATACCGGCTAACCCACAGGGAAGCCGTGAACCCGCCATCGCCAACCGCTTTTACGATAAAGCGACGGGGCGTTATGAAACCGATCGGCAGTTCAACCAGCGGATCGCTGATGACGTGCGCAAAGTTACCGACAAAATTACCCGGGTGACGGGAAAAGCGCCCCGCGCCTGGGTCTGGCCCTATGGCGCCGCGAACGGCACATCGCTCGCCATCGCCAGAAAGCAGGGTTATCAGTTGGCTTTTACCCTTGAGGATGGGCTGGCGGATGTGCGCGATCTCGGCAATATTCCGCGTCTTTTGATTTCCGGAAATCCCTCGCTCAAATCCTTTGCCAGCACGGTCAGCCAGATTCAGGAGGCCGATCCCGTGCGCGTCATGCATGTCGATCTCGATTATGTTTACGATCCCGATCCGGCCCAGCAAACCAACAACATCAACAAACTTGTCCAGCGGGTTTACGACATGAAAATCAGTCATGTTTTCCTGCAGGCGTTTTCCGATCCACTGGGCGATGGCACGATCAAAGCGCTCTACTTCCCTAACAGCCGGCTTCCGGTGCGCGCCGATCTGTTTAATTTTGTCGCCTGGCAGCTGCAAACCCGTGCAGGCGTAAAAGTCTATGCATGGATGCCGGTGCTCTCTTTCGATCTCTCACCCGCACTCCCGCGGGTACAGCGCTGGGATCGTCAAACGGGCCAATTGCACGAGGCTACCGACCCCTACATCCGCCTCTCCCCGTGGAACCCCGAGGTTCGTCAGCAGGTCACGGAAATCTATGAAGATCTTGCCCGCTATGCCAGCTTCAATGGGATCTTATTTCACGACGATGCGGTACTAACAGACTTTGAAGATGCCGGCCCGGATGCCCTGCGCGCCTGGAATAACCGCAGCATCGCCGCGATGCAACACGATCCGGCCGCCCTTCATGCCTGGAGTCGCTTTAAAAGTCAGACGCTCATCGGCTTTACCCGCAGCCTTAGCCAGGCGGTGAAAAACATACGCGGCCCGCAGATTAAAACCGCGCGGAATATGTTCGCCCTGCCCATCCTGCAGCCCGAGAGCGAAGCGTGGTTTGCACAAAATCTGGATGATTTTCTGATGACCTACGACTGGACGGTTCCGATGGCTATGCCGCTGATGGAATCCGTTCCGGCCGAGGAAAGCGATGCCTGGCTCACGCGGTTGATCGCCGCCGTTGCCGCACGGCCCGGTGCGCTCAATAAAACCATTTTCGAGCTACAGGCCCGGGACTGGGAGCAGAAACCTCAACGTGCCGTGCCCGACACGCGTCTGGCGCAGTGGATGCGCGTTCTCCAGCTGAACGGCATCAAAAATTATGGTTACTACCCCGACGATTTCATCAACAACCAACCTGATATTTCACGCATCAGGCCTGAATTCTCTTCGTACTGGTACCCTGACAATGACTGATCGCATTATCGCATTCTCTATTTTATGCCTGGTATTCGGGTTGCCTCTGGGCGTGGCTGCCCTCTTTACCGGAGAACTGATTCTGGATTTTGTCTTCTTCTGGCCACTGTTCATGTCCGTGCTCTGGATAACCGGAGGGCTCTATTTCTGGTTTCAGCTTGAACGGCACTGGTCATGGGATAAGCAGACGCCCGCTCCCACGTTAGACGGCGATCCGTTAATTTCAATCCTGATCCCGTGTTTCAACGAGGAAAGAAATGCCCGGGAGACCATTAGCGCCGCGCTGGATCAGCGCTACCCCCATATCGAAGTTATCGCGATCAACGATGGTTCTTCTGACAACACCGCAGAGGTGCTGCAGCAGCTGGCGCAGGAACAGCCGCGCCTGCGCGTCATTCACCTCGCAGAAAACCAGGGTAAGGCGGTGGCGCTTAAGGCCGGCGCGGCGGCGGCGCGCGGCGATCTGCTGGTCTGTATTGATGGCGACGCCCTGCTCGATCGTGATACCGCAGCCTATCTGGTAGAGCCGCTGATTAAGTATCCCCACGTCGGGGCCGTCACCGGGAATCCGCGTATTCGCACACGATCAACGCTGATTGGCCGTATTCAGGTAGGCGAGTTCTCATCGATTATTGGTCTCATCAAACGGACACAGCGGATCTACGGCAGGGTCTTTACCGTCTCCGGGGTTATTGCGGCCTTTCGCCGGCAGGCGCTGGCAGATGTGGGGTACTGGAGCCCGGATATGATCACCGAAGATATCGACATCAGCTGGAAGCTTCAGCTTCGACACTGGGATATCTTTTTTGAGCCGCGGGCGCTGTGCTGGATCCTGATGCCAGAGACGTTAAAAGGTCTGTGGAAACAGCGTTTACGCTGGGCTCAGGGCGGTGCGGAGGTCTTTCTGGTTAACCTTCGCAAGATCGTGCGCTGGGAACATCATCGCATGTGGCCGCTGTTTTTAGAGTACGCGTTGTCAACGCTGTGGGCATTCGCCTATGCGGTGACCGTGTTGCTGTTCATTGTCAGCCATATCATTACGTTACCCACAAACCTGACCGTCGAGAGTCTGTTTCCTCCTGAATTTACCGGGTTGCTTCTGGGGGTCATGTGTCTGATGCAATTCCTCGTCAGTTTGTATATCGAGCGACGCTATGAAAGAAACGTGGCGAGTTCGCTTTTCTGGGTGATCTGGTTCCCGATGGTGTACTGGATGATTGGTCTGTTCACCACCCTCGTCGCCTTTCCAAAAGTCATGCTTAAACGCCAGCGTGCACGTGCGCGCTGGATCAGTCCGGACCGGGGAAAAGGAAGCATTCAATGAACGAAAATACGCTAATTCTGACTGAACATCGGCTATTGCCCCGTCTTTTTGATGCGGTGCTGACGCTGCTGGCATGGGGAGGTTTTCTGTTTTTCCTCTATGCCAATCTGTGGATGCAGGTAACCGAGGAGAGCAACTACCGCTGGGGCATTATTATTGCCTCGTTTAATACGGTGCTGATCTTTTTGCTGATCGCCGCGCTTAACGGCTGGTTGCTCATTCTGTGGTATCAGTACAATCGCCGTCGCGCTCAGGTAAGGCGGCGGCGTCCCGATGCCTGGCGTCACGATGAGCTGGCGAGAAGCTTTAACGTCCCCCCGCAAATCATTTCAGAGATGAGTCAGTACAATTTGCTGACGGTCTATCATGACCAGATCGGCCGCATCATTGACCTGAAGATAAGTCAGCAGCACGACGAGCATCCCTGAGCCGCCAGAAAACGAAAAACACCCGCAAGGAACACTTGCGGGTGTGTGTTGACAGCCGGAACGGCTTACTTGTCTTACACCACAATCAACGGTTCGATGTCGCTCTCTTTCTTCACCACCAGCGAATCATCCCCGCGCAGGCAGGTGCCGCCGTAGTTACCGCCCACGGTAAACGTACAGACCTGGATATGCTTGCCATCCACCTTCGGCAGGCACCACAGCTGCTGGTAGATATTTTTGCGATCGACAAACTTGCCGCTCGACTTGTCCAGCACTTCATCCCCGGCGCTAATCAGATCGATATTGCTGCCGCAGCGTCCGGCAATCGGTTTGATGGCGTAACCGGTCTGTTTCAGCAGGTCGTTAACCTCGAAATCGGTATCGAGCAGATAACGGTGATTCGGGAACAGCTGCCAGAGCACCGGGAGGATCGCCTTGTTGCCGGGAATAACCGTCCACAGCGGTTCGAACACCAGCACTTCCGGACGCAGCAGGACGTCAATCAGCCGTACGTCACCTGCCGGATGCCCGGTGCGGATCGGCACGGCGGCGTATTCGGTTTCGCTCACCTCGCGGATCTGCTCTATCGCCGTCTCCCACGCCCAGGTTTTCCACACGCAGTTAACGTGACGGCCTTCATCGTCAATCAGTTGCCCGGCCGCATCCCAGCTGAGAGCGTTAAGCCCATGCAGAATTTTGGTTTCAAACCCGGCCTGCAGCAGAGAGCGCTGAATAAAGAGCGCGTGATAATCCTCTTCGACGTCATTGTCCTGCATGATGTGCACGAACGGACGCGCATGGCTGTGCTTCCACGCGCCGGTAAGTTCTTCCAGCAAACCTTCCGCCGGATTGTGGCCGTTACCGCGATAACCGTTCTTCACCCACTCTTCGAGGATTAATCCCCCTTCCGTGTGGCAGGAGGCGGAATCGGCGTTGTACTCGTAAACCTTGATGCCACGCTCATCCATACAGAAATCCATACGACCGGTGATCATATGGTGGCGACGCCACTGCCATGAGAGGCGCAGACGCGGCCAGAGGATTTTAGGGATGTCAAAAAGCGCCAGTAAGTTATCGTCCTTCAGCACTTTGTCGGTCGCGTGCAGGTACATCAGGTGCAGTTCATTGGTCGCTTTGATCAGCTCCTGCTCGGCACTTTCGGTAATGGTAAAATACTGGCAGGGATCTTTATTGATAAAGTGGCCGTTTGCGCGGACATACGCCTGCTGCAGGGCGTCGTTTTCGTTGAGCCATTTCCCGTCAAACTGACGTTTATTCTTCAGCCGCGCACCGCTGATTTTCAGCAGTTCACCGTCGAGTTCCGGCTGCGGGATGCTGTGCTCCATGTCGTCCGTCTGGATCATCCAGCCGAGAATTTCGGTATCGTTAAAGGTGTCATGCAGCGTGTAAGTACCGTTCTCAACGGTCATTCGCAGCTCGCGCGTCCACTGCTGCCCGAGCGGGAGCGGAGAGTGAATAACGTTCTGCTCGGCAATGCGCACCTTATCGTCCAACAGTTGCGTGATCACGGCAACGTGGCCGGTCTCATGAAACTCCCCGCCCTTTTGCCAGATAAGCAACGCCCCGGCCTGCGGCGCGCGTTTCGAACCATTGGCAAAGGCCTGAAGCGGCAGGATGTTATCGTTCACGACCTGGCGCAAAAAGCGCAGAGAGAAGATCTCCCACGCCATACCGACGTCGGTGAAAACACATCCATAATTGAGGAACAGAAAACGGCGGGCGAACTCAACACACTGCCACTTGTGGCCCATGTATTCATTGCCAATATAGCTGCGAAAATCCGCGTCTTCCGGATAACGACGCGGATCGAGACTGCCGTAGTTTGAAGAGTAAATCGCCACGCCACCCGGCGCATAACCTAATAACGTCCCGAATGGCGCGTCACTGCTTAACTTTCCTTTACGCATGTATCCAACCTAAGACGGGCAGGCGGCAATGTTGAAAGGGTTGTCGTCGTCTGCACGTTGTAATTAACCTGACAGAGGTGTGATTTATCATACACCCGTTCCGCTGTCTGTGTAGTGTGGCGCGAAGGGGAAATGTATTGCGCTCAGTTCGCTAAACCCTCCCATGAACTCCTGCTACACTCCCTCAACACATCACAAAAAAGGCAGGCCAACATGTCAGACGAAAATACCTATCAGCCACCCAAAGTGTGGGAATGGAAAAAGAACGGTGGCGGCGCGTTCGCCAATATTAACCGTCCGATCTCCGGTGCGACGCATGAGAAAGAGTTACCCGTGGGTTCGCATCCGCTGCAGCTCTATTCTCTGGGCACACCAAACGGGCAGAAAGTGACCATCATGCTGGAAGAGCTTCTGGCGCTTGGCGTGACGGGTGCCGAGTACGATGCATGGTTGATTCGCATTGGTGAAGGCGACCAGTTCTCCAGCGGCTTTGTTGAAGTGAATCCGAACTCGAAAATTCCGGCGCTGCGTGACCACTCCACGACACCGCCCACGCGCGTATTTGAATCCGGCAGCATCCTGCTCTATCTGGCAGAGAAGTTCGGCCATTTCCTGCCAAAAGATCCGGCGGGACGTACGGAAACCCTGAACTGGCTGTTCTGGCTGCAGGGCGCGGCCCCGTTCCTCGGCGGCGGTTTCGGCCACTTCTATAACTACGCACCGGTGAAGATTGAGTACGCGATTGACCGCTTCACGATGGAAGCCAAACGCCTGTTCGACGTGCTGGATAAACAGCTGGCGCGTAGCCGCTACGTGGCCGGTGAAGAGTACACCATCGCCGATATGGCGGTCTGGCCGTGGTTCGGCTGCGTGGCACTGGGTAGCGTGTATAACGCCGCAGAGTTCCTCGACGCTGAGAAGTACACCAACGTTCAGCGCTGGGCGAAAGATGTGGCACACCGCCATGCCGTGAAGCGCGGGCGTATCGTTAACCGCACCAGCGGCGAGCTCAACGAGCAGCTCCACGAACGCCACGCGGCGAGCGACTTCGAGACCAATACGGAAGACAAGCGTCAGGCGTAATGCTCTGCCGGGCGGACCACCGCCCGGCAACAGGGATCCCTGCCAGGGGCATGATTTGCTTAAGGGTTGAGCCGGTATTACTGGCACTATGCGGACGTTTTTCTCAGGTCAGATGACGAGAAAAGCGGACTCAACCGACAGCAGTCACAAAGGATTTGTTATGAAATTGATGAAAACAGCGCTGATTATCAGCACCCTGATCTTTTCCACTTCTGGTATGGCGATAGATAAAACCGCCGCCGGTGCAGTGGCCGGTGCGGCAATTGGCGCAGCCACGGGCAAAGATTTGAAATCCACGGTAGGCGGTGCGGTCGTTGGCGCGGGTACCGGTGCGATGTTCAAAAACGGCGACAAAGGTAAAGCTGCGCGTAAAGGCGGCGCGGTGGGTGCCGTGGTGGGCGCAGGTGCTGCAGCGGTAACAGGCAACAGCGTACTGAAAGGGGCCGCCGTCGGTGCCGGCTCTGGCGCACTGATTGGTGAAGCCACCCACTGATAAGCGGCAGGCGGCGCTCCGTTTGGTTCGCCTGCATTTAACCGAAAAAAAGGCCGCACACGGCGGCCTTTTAACAGTGATTAAGCCGAGAGGCGGAATTTCTGCACCGACCGCTGGAGCTCTTCGGTCTGACGTTCAAGCGCGGAGGCCGCTGCCGAGACCTCTTCCACAAGCGAGGCGTTTTGCTGTGTCACGCCATCCATTTGCGTGATAGCAATACCCACCTGCGAAATCCCCTTACTTTGCTCCTCAGACGCAGACGCGATTTGCTTCATGATGGTCGTCACTTCCGTCACATCACGCAAAATGGCATCCATGGTGGTGCCCGTGTCGCCCACCAGCTTTGCGCCCTGCTCTACGCGGGAAACGGAATCGGTAATCAATCCCTCAATTTCTTTTGCCGCGTTGGCGCTGCGGCTTGCCAGGTTACGCACCTCGCCGGCCACGACGGCAAACCCACGTCCCTGCTCGCCCGCACGTGCCGCTTCCACGGCAGCGTTGAGCGCCAGGATATTGGTCTGGAAGGCAATGCTGTTGATCACATTGGTGATTTCAGCAATCTTCTTCGAGCTCTCAGAAATACCGCTCATGGTGGTCACCACCTCTTCCACCAGCGAGCCGCCGCGGCTGGCCGTTGTTGACGCCACATCCGCCAGTTGGCTGGCCTGACGCGCGCTTTCCGCGTTCAGCTTCACGGTGGCGGTCAGCTGTTCCATGCTGGCCGCCGTCTCTTCAAGTGCGGCGGCCTGCTCTTCGGTACGGGACGAGAGATCGTTATTACCGCTGGAGATCTCCGTCGCGCCGCGCCAGATATTCTCGCTGCCGGAGCGAATAGAGCTCACCGCTTCTCGCAGGCTATCCTGCATCGCGCTCAGCAGAGGAACCAGTTGACCCACGCAGTTGCGACCGAACGGTTCAATCGGCTGACTGAGATCGCCCTGGGCAATCTGGCGGAACTGCTGGCGAATGCGAGCCAGCGGTTTTACCAGCATCGCCACCAGGTAACGGTCGGTGAAGAGCAGGATTAACAGGCCAATAATCGTGGCGGTGATAATCACCGTGCGGGTCATGCTGGTCAGGCTGTCTACGACGACTCGGGTGCTGTCGAGTGCCCGGGCGGCCGCGTTGTTAAAGTTCTCCGCAGCAGCACCAAACGCACGACTCAGCGGAGGGGTGATGTTATTCGCCTGCTGACGGTAGCCCTCCAGAGAGGACTGCTTCGCCTGCTGCATTTGCGGCGTTACGCCCTGCTCAAGCAAAGCCTGCCAGCTACCGATCACCTGAGCTGAAACTTGCTCATCCATCGGTCCTGGTGAGATTGCCTTCATCTCAGCCAGTTTCCTCCCCATATTGTCCAGCGCCTGCTGGGCAGGGGCCAGGTCCGGTGTGCCGCCCGCGGCTTTCACTTCCATCGCGCGACTCAACCGGGTCACAAAGCGAAAATACTGATCGTTACCCTGACTGAGTATGGTCATCTGTTTGACCAGCTGGCGATCCACCTCATTGCCCTCTGATACCCGTGACAGAGACCAGGTGCTGTAAAGCCCCACGCCCGCCCACATTAAACAAAAGATCCCGAGAATCGTCAGCATGACGAAACGGATCGTGAAATTACGCAACATATTCATAAGTCTTCCTTGCCGTGAGGGTGAATTCGCCCAGAGGCGAGTCTTACCCTCGTTATCGGCAGGAATGAGCAAATTCATCACCTTTCACGCATTATTTTTATTAAAATTTTTACTGCTCCTGCGTTCATTCAGAAAAAAGAGACACTTTCGAAGGGGAAAATTACCCTGCTAAGAATGTGTTTTACTTTGTCAGTGGATAAATAAATGTAAAACTGCAGCGCATTAAATTAACGGCCATACCTCCTGAGGAGTACATCATCAACAGGTTGCGTCAATCAATAGCGCTACCCTTTCGCGAAAACCCGCTTAATTTGCAGGGTAACTATTCAGTTCTATTTATGACACAAATATATTAACACCTTATTATCAGATTTCATGATTTAAATACCCCAATAACTTACTCCTTATCTTTTAAATTTCATTACATCCTTTACTTATGAGAAATTCCTTAAATTAAATAAATTCCTTTACAAGGATGTCGACGATTTTTTATTAACGGAGTTTCAGATGCGTAAATTTATGAACCGCACATTGCTTTCGCAGTGTGTCTTAATGGCTTTAACCTCTTTCGGTACCCAGGCAGCAATGACGACAGCGACACCGTGTGAGGATGGCGTGACGACGCAAACCTGTGGATTAACGAAATATACCGATGACAGCTTTTATCAAAATCCCGGTGTGACAAATGCGGTTATGGCCGACGCCACGGCGAATAATATTTTCATGGATGGTCATCGAGGGGATGGCGACACGCAGTCATTAACGGTATCCGGAACGGATATGTCAGGCCACTATATCCAGGGAAGCAACGGCGGTACCGCGAATATCACCCTGAATAACGGCGCTACGGCCGATATGATTGAAGTCGGTAGCGGAGGCGCGACCACCAATACCACCGTGACGGTTGATGGCGCGACGCTGAACGGTGAAAACAGCACAGGCAATTACCAGCGTGATAAAACCTATATGATGGGCTCAGCGATTTATCTCGATCCACTGGATAAAGGCTACCACACCGTCAATATTGAGAATGGGAGCGTGCTGCACGGCAGCATTGTAAGCGCCGGTGCTGGCGAACAGGATATTACCCTCAGCAACAGTACAATGGATAAGGGCGGTATTTATGCAGGGAGCGATCAATCAAATACCCGCATTACGCTGACCGGAGCCACCGTCGATGCCTCGCAGAGTGAAATCGCGCAGAACATGGATCATTTGGCCGAAAAACTCAGCGAGTATAAGCCGTTCAGTGACATCAACCTGGATGGCGTGGGCGATCTTGCTATCGCCATGTACGGCACCCAGGCCGATTCCCTGGCCCTGAATAACAGTACCGTCACTGGCGATATTGGCGTTATTAATGAAAAGGGGTCGACATCACTTACGTTTACTAATAAGAGCGTCGTGAATGGCAATATTACCCTGAACGGCAGTTCAGCGAATTCTGTTCTGGTGGATAACAGCACCATTAATGGTGCGGTAAATACCGGTCAAAACAGCGGCAATACCACCATCACGCTGCAAAACGATGCCACTGTAAATGGTGATATTACAACCGGTGCGGGCGATGATACGGTCGTGCTGACCAATAATTCTCATGTTAACGGCAATGTTGATGGCGGTGACGGTAGCGACACGCTGTCAATGGATGACGGCAGTTCTGTTTCTGGTGAAATTAGTCAGTTCGAGACGGTGAACACGACCAGCAATAACAGCATCGCCATTGATAAAATTAACGATGCCACCAGCTGGAGTTTGCAAAATGGCTCAACGCTTGTCGCTACTACCACCGGCAGTAATGCGATGGTAAATATGAGCACCGACAGCTTTGTTGATTTCGGCAATATCACCGGGGTTAATAATGCCGTTGTCGTCAACAGCATTACTCCTTCGGCACAAAATCAGCAGAACGTGATTCTGGGTACGTTCACCACTTCAGGCACCAGCACCCCGCAAAATTATGCGGCGGCCACCTTCACAAATGGCCAACAGAATGTTGAAAACCGTAGCGGCGCTTATAACTATGACAACAGCCTGAATATTGTGGCCGCAGATACCGCGCCGCAGACACGCCTTACCGCCGATAATACGCAGTCGTGGAATATCGAATTTAACAGCCAGAAGGGCAGCCTCGCGAGCGACGTTCAGGGCCTTGTTGCCGGTCTGGACGCTGCCGAGCAGGCCGGACATCAGGTGGCTGATGATATCAGCAACCATATGAATCAGGTGCATCTGGCTAACCTGCTCGGCAGGCAGGAGGAAGGTGCGCAGGTCTGGGGTGATTTCCTCTATCAGAATGGCAACTTCAGCAATGATGTTGACTATAAGAGCATCACCCAGGGCGCTCAGGGTGGCGTGGACTGGACGGCGCATCTGGACAACGGTGATAGCGTCACTGGCGGTATTGCACTGGCATGGACACGCAGCCGCGTGCAGGATACCCATGACGGCGCTGATAGCTTTAATGACAGCGTCTACGGTAATTACTACAGCCTGTACGGTGGCTGGCAGCAGGCGCTTAACGGCAGAACATGGGGTATGTTTGCCGACGGTAGCTTCAGCTATGGCGATATGCGGTACACCCTGTCTGCGAATAACGTGACGGGGAATACCAGCGGCATGACCGAAGCACTGCACGGTTCGACGGATGGCACCCTGTATATGGCGCAGGCGCGTACCGGTGTGAACGTGTTGCTGCCAGGTGAAACCCTGCTGCAACCTTACGCCACCTTAGGCTGGGATCAAACCAAAGCAAACGGCTTCTCCGACAGTGAAGTGTCCTTCGCCGACAGTCAGGTCTCTTCCTGGAACAGTGGGGTCGGGTTGAGACTCACCACAACGCTTCGCGATCTGAGCAAGAACGTGCAGATGATGCCGTGGATCGACGCACGCTTCCAGAAAGAGTTCAGCGACGATACTGATATTCAGGCGGCGGATTACCACACCACCTCCGGCCATAACAACACGATGGGGATCTTCGGAGCAGGCATCAATGCAACCATCGCGCATAACTTCACGCTCAATACCGGGGTGTATGTCGGCACCGGTGACGTGGACAACGATGCCAGCGTGCAGGCGGGGATGAGTTACAGCTTCTGACGAGTGAACGCCCGGTCAGTCTGATGCTGCCGGGCTTTAATCATTCAGGGTGGTCAGGTATGTCATCGCTTATCAACAGGATTTGTGATTTGATAAGCACAGAATGAAAACGTTGTTTCGAAAATTCATCGACAAGAAAGGAGACATCATGTCCTGGCACCCTTACCCCGCCCGCTACGAAAATATGCAGTACCGCTACTGCGGAAAAAGCGGCCTGCGCCTGCCGGCGCTGTCGCTTGGTCTGTGGCATAGTTTCGGCCACGTACAGCCTCTCGACTCTCAGCGGGCGCTGTTGCATAAAGCCTTCGACCTCGGCATTACCCATTTCGATCTTGCCAACAACTACGGCCCGCCGGCGGGAAGCGCGGAAGAAAACATGGGTCGTCTGCTGCGGGAAGATTTTGCCGCGTATCGCGATGAACTGATCATCTCAACCAAAGCAGGCTATGACATGTGGCCGGGGCCGTATGGGTCGGGCGGGTCGCGCAAATACCTGCTCGCCAGCCTCGATCAGAGCCTCAAGCGCATGGGGCTGGAGTATGTGGATATTTTCTATTCTCACCGCGTGGATGAAAATACGCCGATGGAAGAGACCGCCGCTGCGCTGGCCCAGGCCGTGCAGAGCGGTAAAGCGCTGTATGTTGGTATCTCCTCCTACTCCACAGAGCGCACCCAGAAAATGGCGGACCTGTTACGTGAGTGGAAGATCCCGCTGCTTATCCACCAGCCATCTTACAACCTGCTCAACCGCTGGGTCGATCACACCGGCCTGCTGGATACGCTTGAGAAAAACGGGGCGGGTTGCATTGCGTTTACGCCGCTGGCGCAGGGTCTGCTGACCGGAAAATACCTGAACGGTATTCCTGAAGATTCTCGTATGCAGCGTGAAGGCAAGAAGGTGCGCGGTCTGACGGAAAACATGCTGACTGAAGCCAACCTGAACAGCCTGCGTTTACTGAATGAGATGGCACAGGCCCGTGGTCAGACGATGGCGCAAATGGCGCTGAGCTGGCTGCTGAAGGATGAACGCGTGACATCCGTACTGATTGGTGCGAGCCGTCCGGAGCAGATCGAAGAGAACGTGCAGGCCCTGAATAACCTGCACTTTAGCGACGATGAGCTGAAAAGGATTGACCAGCATGTTGCGGATGGGGAATTGAATTTGTGGCAGGCATCGTCGGATAAATAGCGCGGTCTGTCGCGCTCACGCTCCCCCTCTCCCTTGGGAAGAGGGGGGGAAAATTACTTCTTACTGATCTTATCCAGATACCCCATCACGAACGCAGACAGCACAAACGTCAGATGGATAATCACATACCACATCAGTTTGTTGTCCGGGACATTCTTGGCGTCCATGAATACGCGTAACAGGTGGATAGATGAGATCGCCACAATCGACGCGGCCACTTTATTCTTCAGCGACGAGGCATCCATTTTGCCCAGCCAGTTGAGCTTCTCTTTGCGCTCGTCGATATCGAGCTGAGAGACAAAGTTCTCATAGCCGGAGAACATCACCATCACCAGTAATCCGCCCACCAGCGTCATATCCACCAGCGAGAGCAGAACCAGAATCAAATCTGCTTCGGCAATGGAAAAGATGTTCGGCAGAACATGCAAGATTTCCTGGAAAAACTTAATCGTCAGCGCAATCAGCGCCAGCGAAAGGCCAAAATAGACGGGTGCCAGTATCCAGCGAGAGGCGTACATCGCGTTTTCAAAGAAGCGTTCCATAAAGTCCTGTCTGCAAACGAAACCAGCGCCCAGTATATCTCAACGGCGCTGACTGTTTGCAACAACTCACTCGTTGTACGTTCAGACATTGTCAGGATTGACGTCCGGGCGCGCATACTCCGGCCAGACCAGCACCACCAGTTCCGGATACGCCTCCAGGCTGAACTCACGAAAACACTGGCGCAGGTTTAATACGTCCAGATCGGAACAGGAGACCTTCTCACCGTTAAGGCAACGCTTTTTGATATTGTCATAATATTTATACACCGCGGAATTCAGGTCGCTGCAGCGGCGCTGCGCTTCAAACAACCCAGGCGTGTCATTAATTTCCGACATTTTCATTCGCTTAATTGTCGCGTGCAAAAAGTCGATATATTCATGGTTCACCCGCCAGTACCAAACCGGTGTAACCGAGTTCATCAATACGGAGAAGTGGTCTTCACCTTCCTCTTTTGTCATCAGTTCAGGTAGCGGAGGTTCACTGGCGTCTTTCGACACTTGCGTTTTATTGAACTCCTGCATCAATAAAAGAACACCAGCGGTCAGTAATAGTAATGTGATGACCGTAAAAAAAATGCTGTTCATGGGTAGGCTCCATTTTTTTTGATTTTAAAATTGCCTCATGATATTGTCAACGAATCTCACGCCTTTACCAACCCCACCCTGTTGTAATTAAAGGAAATTAAAATGCTGCCCGACTACCTCGTCCCGGCTAAGTACCACATTGCGCCTGTGGAACAGCAAACGACGGAAGCAGAAAAAGAGGCTAATTTCACTCAGGGGAAAAGAAAGCTCTCTGATTACGAGTCTGACATATTAATAGGCGTTTCTCGCACCGGTAAATCCCGTAATATGTTACTGGAAGAGCACGACCGTCATATAAAGGACCGGTTATTTCGCGCCGTTAAAATAGAAGCCTTTGTCCACCTGCTGAATGACCTGCAGGCCGAAGGTGAAATAGATGCCCAGAAACTAAGTCAAATAATCGCGGAAAAAACCAAAGAAATAAACGAAGCCGGCAATGAAATTTGGCTTAATCTAATTACGCGTGAAACCAACAACCCTATTTTTTATAAGCTGGGGGAAGAGTAACGTGAAAGAAATTAAAGATAACGACGTTTATTTGGCTTTAGATAACAAAAAAAGTGATGAATTTATCTTAAAGCAAAATCTCGATGCACTGCGAAACACAAAAAATGCCGAGATGACGCGAATAACTCAGGACCTGGTATCGATCCCGGCGACGCTGGTACGCCTGAAATGGCATAATCGCCGCGAGATTTATCCTTTGCAGGTGAAGGAAGAGATATACGGCGCGGTGATGAATATCCTCATCGAACAGCGGCCTGAGCTGAAAGAGAAGCTTCTCGGGCGTCTGGAGGCCCATTATCAGTATCTGCTCGCCAGAGAAGTGGCCACCCTGCGCCTGACGCGCAAACTGTCCGACGGCGAGTACCGCACGTCAAACGTCACCTGCGTTGCGCTTGATGAAGACGCGCTGGCGTCCCACGCGCCTGCGCCTGCGTCCACTGAGACAAAAAACTGATCGCCCGACACGCATAAAAAAAGCCGGCTTTCGCCAGCTTCTTTGTTATTTCGCGGCCGCTTTCTCTTCGCCGACCAGCCCAATCTTGAGATAACCCGCCTGATGCAGCGTGTCCATTACCTTCATCATGGTTTCGTAATCGACGGTTTTATCCGCGCGGAAGAAAACCGTGGTGTCTTTCTTGCCGCCGGTGAGCTGATCCAGCGCCGGGATAACAGACTGCTCCGTCACCGGGTCATTGCCGAGGAACATCGATTTATCCGCTTTCACCGACAAATAGACAGGTTTCTCAGGACGCGGCTGCGGCTGGCTGGAAGAGGCAGGCAGATTCACCTTCACGTCGACCGTCGCCAGCGGCGCAGCCACCATGAAGATAATCAGCAGAACCAGCATGACGTCGATAAACGGCGTCACGTTGATTTCATGCATTTCACCGTTATCGTCCAGATTTTCGTTAAGACGCATCGCCATACAATCAACCTACGCGCAGTTTAGACGCCGCATGCACCGGTTTAACGGAGCTGGCATTGAGGTCAAGATCGCGGCTTTGCAGCAACAGCACCTGCGCGGCGACGTCACCGAGCGTGGCTTTATAGTTGCCAATCATACGCGCGAAGATGTTATAGATGACGACCGCAGGAATGGCCGCGACCAGACCGATTGCGGTCGCCAGCAACGCTTCGGCAATCCCTGGCGCAACCACCGCCAGGTTGGTGGTCTGCGTCTGCGCAATGCCGATAAAGCTGTTCATGATGCCCCAGACCGTACCGAACAGACCGATAAACGGTGAGATCGCCCCGATAGTGGCCAGATAACCGTTACCGCGGCCCATATGGCGGCCAACGGCAGCAACGCGACGCTCCAGGCGGAAGCCGGTACGTTCTTTAATGCCTTCGTTATCTTCACTGCCTGCGGAGAGTTCCAGCTCGTTCTGTGCTTCGTTGACTAACAGGGTGGTCAGGCTTTTTCCATGGAAGGATGAGGTCATGTCTAAGGCCTGATCCAGGGAGCGGGCTTCAGCCAGTTGCTGTTGTTCCCGCTTGAGGCGACGCTTCTGCGACAGCAGTTCGACGCTCTTACTGAAGAAGATAGCCCAGGTGATCACGGACGCCAGAACCAGGCCGATCATCACAATCTTAACCACGATGTCAGCATGATGATACATGCCCCAGACGGAGAGATCCGTCTGCATCAAATTATTACCCACTCTGTATCTCCAGGACGCAAATCACAAAATCTGACCGTAATAATATCAAAACGTCGTCGAATTGATAGTAGTTCTCATTAGTATTTACATACTGCCGTAATTTTCGTTCACTTTCCTTGCGCTTACGCAGTAAAAATTTCTTATGCGTATTTTTGCTAATATTTTCTGCTTATTCGATAAGCCCCCGGGTGCAGATTTTTACAATCGTGGTAGTCTGGACGTCCAGACGTATAAAAACAGGGTTAGCGAACATGACAAAGAAGCATCTTGATACCACGCTGGTACAGGCAGGACGCAGCAAAAAATATACTCAGGGATCGGTCAACAGCGTGATTCAACGCGCCTCCTCGCTGGTATTTGATACCGTCGAGGATAAAAAAATCGCCACGCGCAACCGCGCCAAAGGCGGGCTGTTCTATGGCCGTCGTGGCACGCTAACCCATTTTTCACTTCAGGAAGCCATGTGCGAACTGGAAGGCGGCGTGGGCTGCGCCCTGTTCCCCTGTGGTGCGGCGGCAGTCGCCAATACCATTCTGGCGTTTGTGGAACAGGGCGACCATATCCTGATGACCAATACCGCTTATGAACCAAGCCAGGATTTTTGCACCAAAATCCTCAGCAAGCTCGGCGTGACCACCGGCTGGTTCGATCCGCTGATTGGCGAAGGTATCGCTGAACTTATTCAGCCGAACACGCGCATTGTATTTCTGGAATCCCCAGGCTCTATCACCATGGAAGTGCACGACGTCCCGGCTATTGTGAAAGCAGTGCGCAGCAAAGCCCCCGAGGCAATCATTATGATCGACAACACCTGGGCGGCGGGCGTGCTGTTCAGGGCGCTGGAATTCGACATTGATATCTCTATTCAAGCCGCGACCAAATATCTGATTGGCCACTCTGATGGCATGATCGGTACTGCGGTATCCAACGCGCGCTGCTGGGATCAACTTCGGGAGAATGCCTACCTGATGGGCCAGATGGTGGATGCGGATACGGCCTACATGACCAGCCGCGGTATCCGTACGCTGGGGGTGCGCCTGCGTCAGCACCATGAAAGCAGTCTGAAGGTGGCCGAATGGCTGGCCCGGCACCCGCAGGTCGAGCGCGTTAACCATCCGGCGCTTCCGGGCAGCAAAGGCCATGAATTCTGGCAACGTGACTTTACGGGCAGTAGCGGGTTGTTCTCATTTGTTCTTAAAAAACGGCTCAGTAACGACGAACTGGCGAACTACCTGGATCATTTTACCCTTTTCAGCATGGCTTACTCCTGGGGCGGGTTTGAATCCCTGATCCTGCCTAACCAGCCGGAGCAAATTGCGGCCCTGCGCCCCGGTGGAGAAGTGGATTTCAGCGGCACGCTGATCCGACTGCATATTGGTTTAGAAGATGTTGACGATTTAATTGCGGATTTAGCGGCAGGGTTTGAACGTATCGTGTAGAGTGCATGCTGAAAATGTACTCCCTGGACGCTTTTGTGAACACTGCCACCAGAAAAGTCTGCATTAGTTGCGCCCGCGATCAAACCCCACGGGCGAATTAGGGAGTACAATAGCGCTATATCTGCATCTGCTGTTCCACAGGAAAGTCCATGGCTGTTATTCAAGATATTATTGCGGCACTCTGGCAACACGATTTTGCCGCGCTGGCGGACCCTCACGTTGTAGGTATCGTCTATTTCGTGATGTTCGCAACCCTGTTTCTGGAAAATGGATTACTGCCAGCCTCATTTTTACCCGGTGACAGCCTGCTTTTACTGGCCGGGGCGTTAATCGGTAAAGGCGTCATGGACTTCACGCCGACGATGGTCATACTCACCTCCGCTGCCAGCCTCGGTTGCTGGCTGAGCTATCTGCAGGGCCGCTGGCTCGGCAATACGCGCGTCGTGAAAGGCTGGCTGGCTCAGTTACCGCATAAATATCATCAACGTGCGACCTGCATGTTTGACCGCCACGGTCTGCTGGCGCTGCTGGCCGGGCGTTTTCTGGCGTTTGTTCGCACGCTGCTGCCGACCATGGCAGGCATTTCCGGGCTGTCAAACCGCCGCTTCCAGTTCTTTAACTGGTTGAGCGCCCTGCTGTGGGTAGGCGTGGTGACCACGCTTGGCTACGCGCTGAATATGATCCCCTTTGTGAAACACCACGAAGACCAGGTAATGACCTTCCTGATGATCCTCCCGCTTTTCCTGCTGGTCGCGGGACTGCTCGGGACGATTGCGGTCGTGATTAAGAAGAAATACTGCAGCGCGTGATATAAAAAAGCCGGGTGACGTTACGCTTACCCGGCTGGACTCTCTCCTCAGGTCCCCTGCATCATTCTGATGCGCGACGCATCTTCCCCCGGTGTGACGCCGAAGTAACGCTTAAACTCCCGGCTAAACTGCGACGCACTTTCATAGCCCACCCGCATCGCCGCCGCGCTGGCCTTCATGCCGTCGTGGATCATCAGCATACGAGCCTTATGCAGCCGATAGGTTTTAAGATACTGCAGCGGCGAGGTGCTGGTCACCGACTTAAAATTATGATGAAACGCCGAGACGCTCATGTTTGCTTCCGCCGCCAGCTGGTCAACGCTCAGGTTTTCCGTGTACTGGCTTTCGATTCGCTTGAGCACGCGGCTAATCAGGCTGAAGTGCGTCTGGCGGCTGACCAGCGCGAGTAATGCCCCACCGCCCGGCCCCAGCAGCACATGGTAAAGAATTTCGCGGATAATCTGTTTGCCCAGGATGCGTGCATCCAGCGGCCGTTCCATAACGTCGAGCAGACGCTCAATGGCGCAGAGGATCTCCTCGGATAACGTCGCGGAGTTAATCCCGCTCGCGGGCATCGACGGGCGGAACAATGCGTCCTCGCCAATCTCCATCAGCAGCTCCTGCAGCTGAAGGAGATCAACATTTAAACGAATGCCCGCCAGCGGTACCGCTTCTGTCGCGAAAGTTTCACATTCAAAGGGTAAAGGTACTGTGAGCAGAAGATATTCATTGGTGTCATACCGGAACACGCGCTCATTGATATAGCCAATTTTATGGCCTGAAAAGAGAAAAACGATGCCCGGCTGGTACATGACCGGTGTGCGTGTCCCTGGCTGCGTCCCATACAGAAGACGAATGTCAGGCAACATTTCACCGACGCCATTTTCTTTATCAATCAGTCTTTTAATCTGCGCAGTAAGCTGAAGGCAGATCGCTTCACGGTTCATTTTACGTTACTCCGGCTACGGTTTCCGACGTTAACAGTGTGCGCAGTTTACCGTGTTTTCTCCAGCGTTCTGTAGAAATGGGCAAGACATCGGCAGGAATGTGCATTGAGAGGATAGCCCCGGACGGCCACAATGTGCAGCATCAGGTCGCCTTCAGCGCCACCACGGTTTTTCACCCACATAAGGGAACGAGCAATGAATAATTTTAATCTCCACACCCCAACCCGCATTCTGTTTGGTAAAGGCGCTATCGCCGACCTGCGCGCACAGATCCCCGCTGACGCCCGCGTACTGATCACCTACGGTGGCGGCAGCGTGAAAAAAACCGGCGTACTGGATCAGGTTTACAGCGCGCTGGAAGGTCTGGACGTGCGTGAGTTCGGCGGTATCGAGCCTAACCCGTCTTATGAAACACTGATGAACGCGGTCAAGATCGCCCGTGATGAAAAAGTCACCTTCCTGCTGGCAGTCGGCGGCGGCTCCGTTCTGGATGGCACCAAATTCATCGCCGCTGCGGCGCACTACGCGGACGGTATTGACCCGTGGCACATTCTGGAAACCCGCGGCAGCGATATCAAAAGCGCGATCCCAATGGGTTCCGTGCTGACCCTGCCTGCGACCGGTTCTGAATCCAACAAAGGTGCCGTTATCTCCCGTAAAACCACGGGTGATAAGCAGGCCTTTATGAACGATCACGTTCAGCCTGTATTCGCCATCCTCGATCCGGTTTACACCTACACCCTGCCTGCACGTCAGGTCGCGAACGGTGTGGTCGATGCGTTTGTGCACACCGTTGAGCAGTACGTTACCTACCCGGTAGATGCCAAAATTCAGGATCGCTTCGCGGAAGGCATTCTGCTGACGCTGATTGAAGACGGTCCGACAGCGCTGAAAGAGCCGGAAAACTACGATGTGCGCGCCAACGTGATGTGGGCGGCAACCCAGGCGCTGAACGGTCTGATCGGTGCCGGCGTGCCGCAGGACTGGGCAACCCATATGCTGGGCCACGAACTGACGGCCATGCACGGTCTGGATCACGCACAAACGCTGGCCGTCGTCCTGCCTGCACTGTGGAACGAAAAACGTGATACCAAACGCGCTAAATTGCTGCAATACGCTGAGCGCGTGTGGAACATCACCGAAGGTTCTGACGATGCGCGTATCGACGCGGCTATCGAAGCAACCCGCAGCTTCTTTGAAGGTCTGGGCGTGCCAACGCGTCTGTCCGGCTATGGCCTGGATGGCAGCTCCATCCCTGCCCTGCTGGCGAAACTTGAAGAACACGGTATGACCCAGTTGGGCGAGCACGGCGACATTACGCTGGAAGTGAGCCGTCGTATCTACGAAGCGGCACGCTAAGCGTTTTTGACATCCCGCCTTTCGTTTTTTGACATTTCGTCCAGACTTAATGCACATCACATCGTCGGGGGTTCCCTCCGACGATGAGCACCTGAAGGAGGAAAAATGGCAAACCAAACCGTAATCAAGCTGCAGGATGGCAACGTGATGCCCCAACTGGGGCTAGGTGTATGGAAAGCCGGTAACGACGAGGTCGTCTCCGCCATTCATAAAGCACTGGAAGTCGGCTATCGGTCGATTGATACCGCCGCCGCGTACAAAAATGAGGACGGCGTGGGTAAGGCACTGGCCAGCGCTGGCATGCCCCGCGACGATCTTTTCATTACCACCAAACTGTGGAACGACGATCAAAAACGCCCCCGCGAAGCCTTGCAGGAGAGTCTGGACAAACTCCAGCTCGATTTCGTCGATCTCTATCTGATGCACTGGCCAGTCCCGGCTATCGATCACTATGTTGACGCCTGGAAAGGGATGATTGAGCTGCAGCAGGCAGGGCTGGTAAAAAGCATCGGCGTGTGTAATTTCCAGGTTCACCACCTGCAGCGCCTGATTGACGAGACGGGTGTCGCGCCGGTTATCAACCAGATTGAGCTGCACCCGCTGATGCAGCAGCGTCAGCTTCACGCCTGGAACGCCACGCACAAGATCCAGACCGAGTCCTGGAGCCCGCTGGCACAGGGCGGTGAAGGGGTGTTCGACCAGAAAATTATTCGCGATCTCGCGGATAAATACGGCAAGACGCCGGCGCAAATCGTTATTCGCTGGCATCTGGATAACGGCCTGGTGGTGATCCCGAAATCGGTCACGCCATCGCGTATCGCTGAGAATTTCGACGTCTGGGATTTCCGCCTGGATAAAGATGAACTGAGTGAAATTGCGAAGCTGGACAAGGGCAAGCGTTTAGGCCCGGATCCCGATCAGTTTGGCGGGTGAATAAAAAAACCCCGGCTCGCCGGGGTTTTTATTTTTTACGCTTTACGTTTCACGGGTTTCTTCGCACTGACGTTACCGTTTGAACGCTGATGCACAATCGGCGTGTGCTTGGTCAATGCCGGGCGCGTATGGCGGTTCTGGCGGCGCGCTTCACGCATCTCATCAAGCGTAGGCGCAGGCACCAGGCAGTCGCGGCGCGAGCCGATCAGATGCTTTTTACCCATATCTTCCAGCGCCTGACGGATCAGCGGCCAGTTAGCCGGATCGTGGTAGCGCAGCAGTGCTTTATGCAGACGGCGCTGTTTATCCCCTTTCGGCACCACCACATCTTCACTCTTATAGCCAATTTTACCCAGCGGGTTCTTGCCGGTGTAATACATGGTCGTTGAGTTTGCGAGCGGTGATGGATAGAAGTTCTGCACCTGATCCAGACGGAAGCGACGCTGTTTCAGCCACAGCGCCAGGTTCACCATGTCCTCATCGCGCGTGCCGGGGTGCGCGGAGATGAAGTATGGGATCAGATACTGCTCTTTACCCGCCTGCTTCGAGTAGGTGTCAAACAGCTCTTTAAAGCGATCGTAGCTGCCCATACCCGGCTTCATCATCTTGGACAGCGGGCCTTCTTCGGTATGCTCAGGGGCAATCTTCAGGTAGCCACCCACGTGATGCGTCGCCAGCTCTTTGATGTAGCGCGGATCTTCCACGGCGATATCGTAACGTACCCCGGAGGCGATCAGGATCTTCTTGATCCCTTTCAGGTCACGCGCACGACGATAAAGGTTGATCGTCGGTTCATGGTTGGTATCCATGTGCTGACAGATATCCGGATACACACACGACAGACGACGGCAGGTCTGTTCCGCGCGCGGTGACTTACAGCGCAGCATGTACATGTTGGCAGTCGGACCGCCCAGATCGGAGATCACCCCGGTGAAGCCAGGCACGGTATCGCGAATGGCTTCGATCTCATTGATGATCGAATCTTCGGAGCGACTCTGAATAATGCGCCCTTCGTGCTCGGTAATGGAGCAGAAGGAGCAGCCGCCGAAGCAGCCGCGCATGATGTTTATTGAGAAACGGATCATCTCATACGCCGGGATTCGGCGCTCGCCGTATGCCGGATGCGGCACGCGTTTGTACGGCAGCGCGAAGACGCTGTCCATCTCTTCGGTGGAAAGCGGGATTGCCGGCGGGTTGATCCAGATAAAGCGCTCGCCGTGCTTTTGCATCAGCGCACGCGCGCAGCCCGGGTTGGTTTCGTGGTGCAGAATACGGGACGCATGCGCGTAGAGCACTTTATCGGCTTTGACCTTCTCAAAGGAAGGCAGCAGCACGTAGGTTTTTTCCCACGGTTTCGGGCGCGGCGGCTGAACAACGATAGCTTTCGTTTCGGCTTTCTTTGGCTCTACCGGTTTGTTATCCGCACACGGCAGATCGTCGCCGTACGGGTGCGGGATCGGGTCGATTTTACCCGGCATATCAATGATACGGGAATCCACCCCGCTCCAGCCCGGCAGCGCCTCTTTCACCATGATCGCGGTGTTGCGCACGTCGCGGATGCTGCTCACCGGCTCACCCTGTGAGAGACGGTGCGCCACTTCCACCAGCGGACGTTCACCGTTACCGTAAATCAGCATATCGGCTTTGGAATCCACCAGCACCGAACGGCGCACGGTGTCTGACCAGTAGTCGTAGTGCGCGGTACGGCGCAGACTCGCCTCGATGCCGCCCAGGATAACCGGCACGTCTTTCCAGGCTTCTTTGCAGCGTTGGGTGTAGACCAGCGTCGCACGGTCAGGACGTTTACCCGCGACGTTATCCGGCGTGTAGGCATCGTCATGACGCAGCTTACGGTCGGCGGTATAGCGGTTGATCATCGAGTCCATGTTGCCTGCGGTCACGCCGAAGAACAGGTTGGGTTTCCCCAGACGCATAAAGTCGTCTTTGCTGTTCCAGTCAGGCTGGGCGATGATCCCCACACGGAAGCCCTGCGCTTCAAGCATACGGCCACAGATAGCCATGCCAAAGCTCGGGTGGTCGACATAGGCATCGCCCGTCACCAGAATGATATCGCAGCTGTCCCAGCCCAGTTGGTCCATCTCTTCCCGGGACATCGGCAGGAACGGTGCCGGTCCAAAGCAGGCCGCCCAGTACTGGGGCCAGGAGAAGAGGTCACGATCCGGCTGGATCAGGGAAATTGCGCTCATAGTGCTTCCGAAGAAAAAATAGACAAAAGGAGCGGGATTATACGCTGTTAGTCTGCCGGATTTGAAGAAAAGGATGCAAGAAGTAAACAGAAAATCCTGGAAGCCGTTAAAATACAGCGCACTGTTAATTTTGGATCATAATATCCACTATATCTTGCGGTAATCAGTTACCGGGATGCATTCTGGCACGGAGTTTCTTTGTGAAGTTCAACGATTCGTTACATGTGTCCCAGCTGCGGGTTGTGCTTCACCTCTGCGGTTTTCTGGTTCTTCTGTACAGCCTGTCCATGCTGCCGCCGATGGTTATCGCCCTGCTGAATAAAGAGCGAACCTACTTTGCTTTTTTAACCACCTTTTTGACCTTTTTTACCCTTGGCGGACTCACCTGGCGGGCAACACGTCATTCCGGTATACAGCTGCGCACCCGTGACGGTTTCGTGATTATCGTTCTGTTCTGGCTGCTGTTTTCATTGATTAGCGCCATGCCGTTATGGATGGATGACGGTCTGCAACTCTCCTTTTCCGATGCGCTCTTTGAAGGGGTCTCAGGGATCACCACCACCGGGGCGACGGTGATTGGAGACGTCAGTGCCCTGCCGAAGTCGTACCTTTATTACCGCGCTCAGCTCAATTTCATTGGCGGATTAGGGGTCATCGTACTGGCCGTCGCGGTCCTGCCGCTGCTCGGTATCGGTGGCATGAAGCTGTATCAGTCGGAAATGCCTGGGCCGTTCAAGGAGGAGCGCCTGACGCCCCGACTCGCCGATACCGCGCGTACGCTGTGGGTAACCTATCTGGCGCTGGGACTGGTCTGCACGCTGGCGTACTGGCTGGCGGGCATGCCCTTTTTTGACGCCGTCTGTCACGGGCTTTCCACCGTCTCATTGGGTGGGTTTTCAACCCGAAGTGAGAGCATCGGGTTTTACGACAGCCACGCGATTGAGCTTGTCGCCGGGGCTTTTTCACTGCTTTCCGCGTTTAACTTTACCCTCTGGTATGTCGTCATCGCGCGCCGCACGCTGAAACCGATTCGGCGCAGCCCGGAGGTGAAATTCTTTCTCGGTGCCGCCACCGTCATTATCGCCATCACCGCCTGGCAGGTGTGGCACGCGGGGATGTACAACGGCACCGACAGCCTGGTACATGCCTTCTTTCTGGCCAGCTCCATGATGACCGACAACGGTCTTTCGACGGCCGATTACGCTCACTGGCCTCCCCACACCATTTTCCTGCTGTTGAGCGCCAGCTTTTTTGGCGGCTGCGTCGGCTCTACCTGCGGCGGGATCAAAGCGCTGCGTTTTCTCATCATGTTTAAACAGTGTATTCAGGAGATGAATCAACTCGCGCATCCGCGCGCGCTGCTGAGTATTAAGGTCGGCAAAAGCGTCGTGAATGAACGCGTTCTGCGCTCGGTGTGGAGCTTCTTTTTTCTCTACGTGATGATAACGGGCTTTTTCGTCTGGGCGCTGAACCTGCTGGGATACGATCTGTTCACGTCATTTGCCACCGTTGCGGCCTGCATTAACAATATGGGGCTGGGGTTCGGCGAAACGGCATCGACCTTCGGGACGTTAAAAGACGAGGCCAAGCTGTTGATGTGTGCGGCGATGATTATGGGACGTCTGGAAATTTATCCGGTGCTGATCCTGTGCTCACGCTTTTTCTGGCGGGCATAAACATTCCCGGCGAACCGGGAATCGTATCGTGGTTTAGGGTGCCGGGTTGACCAGCATCTGGCCGACGGAACCCCTGTCCATCATCTCCAGCGTCTGGCTGTGGAACAGGAACGGGAAGTGCGGCCACGAAGGCTGTCCGTAGTAGACCAGCAGTTCGACCTGCCCATCCACCCAGACGGTATCCTTCCAGCCCCTGTCTTCGGGGAACGGCATCGCGCCATTGACGTTGCGGATCAGGAAACTCACCCCTTCGATATGGAACGACTGCGGCATGTCCGAGCGAACCGTCCAACGCTCCCAGGTACCCTGCTGCGCGGTAATATCGATACGGTTAACGTCCCACAGCGTGCCGTTGATCCCCGGGTCGTCGCCCAGGTTGATATCGCGGCTGCGCACCGGCGAACCGCTCATGATCTCCTGCGGTAGCAGGCGCATCGGCAGGCTGTCGGTCACCAGCGGCAGCAGGCCGGTAGGACGCAGGGTCAGCACCAGGGTGGAGACCAGGATACTCGACGGCTCAAAGAAACCGCGAATGCGGTCCACAATGCTGGCCGCTTCGCCACAGGTGATCGACACCTCATCACCGTTGGTCATATCAATAAGGATTTCGCGGCGTTCGCCTGGCGACAGCGCCAGCTGCTTCACGGAAACCGGGGCCGGTAAAAAGCCCTGGTCGCCGGAGATGACGTGTAGCGCGCGGCCATCGCTCATTTGCAGCTGGTAGCGGCGCGAGTTAGAGGCGTTCAGCAGACGCAGACGTACCCATCCGCGCGACACTTCAACATACGGACTTTGCGCGCCGTTAACCAGCAGCGTATCGCCAACGAAGCCACCGCTGCCCGGCTCGCTGTATTCCGGCGTGCCGAAATTATCCAGCCGTTTGTCCTGAATAATGACCGGAAAATCATCCACGCCATAGTGGTTCGGGATTGGCAGGGATTTACTGATTTCATCTTCCACCAGCCACATGCCGGCCAGGCCGTTATACACCTGCTGGGCCGTGCGGTTAGGGGTATTGGCATGATACCAGAGCGTCGCCGCGCTCTGACGAATCGGCAGAACGGGCGCCCAGTCAGCGTTAGGCGACATCATGCGCGCCGCGCCGCCAAGCAGCGGGCCAGGCACCTGTAAACCACTGATGGTCATGGCGACATTTTCTGTCGTACGGTTACTGTAGATCAGCTTAACGTCATCGCCATTCCACACGCGTATGGTCGGCCCAAGGTAACGCCCGTTAATGCCCCACACCGGCGCACGCGTGCCCTGGGTAAAGGACCAGTGGCTGCGCTGTAGCGTCAGGAAAAGCGGCTGCCCGCGACGGGATTCTATTAACGGCGGAATGGGCAGCGGCTGTTGCTGCCCGGCGGCGTTGGCTGTCAGCGGCAGCGCACCCGCACAAAGGGCGATCCCGGAAGCCTGAATAAACTGACGCCGACTGAATGACATATAAGCTCCATCTGAAACGACTAACAACGCGGGAATTCGTTTTCCCTTTTAACGCCGGCTTACTTCTTACCGGCGGCTTCTCTCTCTGCGACTTCTTTGTCGAGCAGCGCAATATGCTGAGCCATCAGTTCACGGCAGTGTGCTGCCAGCTCGCGAACCTGATCTTTACCGTATTTGCTGGTATCCACCGGCGGCAGCATTTCGACAATCACCAGCCCGTTATTCAGGCGGTTAAGATTAATCTTATTAGAAGTATTGGAAACACACACAGGAATAATTGGAACACCTGCCGCAATTGCAGCATGAAACGCACCGGTTTTGAACGGCAGCAGGCCACGACCACGGCTGCGCGTCCCTTCCGGGAACATCCAGATTGAGATCCTGCGCTTTTTGAAGTGATTAACCACTTCAGCAATAGTGCTGTGCGCTTTCGCGCGGTTGTTACGGTCAATCAGCAGGTTACCGGTCAGCCAGTACAGCTGGCCGAAAAAAGGGATCCACAGCAGGCTCTTTTTGCCCACGGTCACGGTCGGTGGCAGAACAATGTTGGAGGCCGTCACCATATCGTAGTTGTTCTGATGGTTAGCGATAAAGATGGCGTTACCGAAGTTCTCAGCCCCTTCCGGCAGGCGTTTTTCAACCTTCAGGCCAAACAGCGGCGCAAGGCGGCCGAACATATGGCCGAAGGTGGCGACATGTTTCGGATTGCGCGGACTGAACAGGCAATAAATAGAGCCGAAAATACAGACCAGAATGCAGTAAATAATGGTAAGAATTAAACGAACAATGAATAGCATAGCGACCTCTGAAGCCCTGACAGCTGACAATTATACTTCACCTGTGGCCAGGTAAGGACTTTATTACGAGCGCGTATTGTTAATCGCAACGCACGAATTAACAACGATTTTACGGGAAATTTTATTGAAATTCCCCCTCCGGAACAGAGGGGGAGATAACGGCGTTACTCTTCGCTGTCGCCCGCGGTACTGCGCGCAGGAGAGTCAATCTCCACGCGGTCAATACGCTGCAGGCCGCGCATCAGCGAGCCGCGTCGACCGCGCTCGCCCACCACTTTCTGCAACTCTTCCGGACGAAGCTTGATTTTACGTTTGCCGACATGAATGGTCAGCGTGCTCTGCGGCGGCAGAATAAAGAGGTGCGCCAGACCATCTACCCCTTTCGCCGCTTCCGCTGACGGGATGCTGATGATCTTGTTGCCCTTGCCTTTTGACAATTCCGGCAGGTCGCTGACCGGGAACATCAGCATACGTCCGGCGGCAGTGATCGCCAGCAGCATATCGCTGTCGTTTTCCACCACCAGCGGCGGCATCACATGCGCGTTGTCAGGCAGGCTGATCAGCGCCTTACCGGCACGGTTGCGGGAAACAAGATCGTTAAAGGTACAGATAAAGCCGTACCCCGCGTCAGACGCCAGCAGCAGTTTCTGGTCATCGGCTTCCATCAGCATATGGTCAACCGTCGCACCCGGCGGCAGCGTCAGCTTACCGGTAAGCGGTTCGCCCTGTCCGCGGGCAGAAGGCAGCGTGATCGGGTCAATGGCGTAGCTGCGCCCCGTCGAGTCGATAAAGGCGACCGGCTGGTTGCTCTTACCTTTCACGGCCGCTTTAAAGCTATCGCCCGCCTTGTAGCTCAACCCTGGCGCGTCGATATCGTGACCTTTAGCACTGCGCACCCAGCCGCTCTGAGACAGCACAATGGTGACCGGCTCAGATGGCTGCATGTCGTGCTCATTCATCGCCTTCGCTTCTTCGCGCTCATGCAGCGGAGAACGACGGTCGTCACCGAATGCATCGGCGTCAGCCTGCAGCTCTTTCTTGAGCAGGTTGTTCATCTTGCGTTCGGACGCGAGGATCGCCTGCAGCTGATCGCGCTCTTTTTCAAGTTCGTTCTGCTCACCGCGGATCTTCATCTCTTCGAGTTTGGCGAGATGACGCAGTTTCAGCTCAAGGATCGCTTCGGCCTGGGTTTCACTGATGTCAAAGCGCGACATCAGCGCCGGCTTCGGCTCGTCCTCGGAACGGATTATCTCAATAACTTCGTCGATATTGAGGAACGCCACCAGCAAACCTTCAAGGATGTGCAGGCGTTTAAGCACTTTTTCCAGTCGATAGTTCAGACGGCGGCGAACGGTATCGCGGCGGAACGTCAGCCATTCGCTCAGGATCTCCAGCAGGTTTTTCACTGCAGGACGACCGTCGAGGCCGATCATGTTCAGGTTGATGCGGTAGCTTTTTTCCAGATCGGTGGTGGCAAACAGGTGGTTCATCACCTGCTCCATATCCACGCGGTTGGAACGCGGCACGATCACCAGACGCGTCGGGTTTTCGTGGTCGGATTCGTCGCGCAGGTCATCCACCATCGGCAGCTTTTTATTGCGCATCTGGGAGGCAATCTGTTCCAGCACTTTCGCGCCGGAGACCTGGTGCGGCAGCGCGGTGATGACCACTGCGCCGTCCTCTTTGGTCCACACCGCACGCATGCGCACGGAGCCGCGGCCGTTCTGGTAGATTTTGCGGATTTCCGCGCGCGAGGTGATGATTTCGGCCTCGGTCGGGTAGTCCGGCCCCTGCACGATATCCAGCAGATCGTCCAGCGTGGTTTTCGGCTGTTCAATCAGGGTGATGGCGGCTTTCGCCACTTCACGCAGGTTGTGCGGCGGAATGTCCGTCGCCATACCCACCGCGATACCGGTAGTGCCGTTCAGCAGGATGTTCGGCAGACGCGCAGGCAGCATTTTCGGCTCCTGCATCGTACCGTCGAAGTTTGGCACCCAGTCCACAGTTCCCTGACCCAGCTCGCCCAGCAGCACTTCAGCGTAGCGGGAGAGACGGGATTCGGTATAACGCATCGCTGCGAAGGATTTCGGATCGTCCGGCGCCCCCCAGTTCCCCTGACCATCCACCAGCGGATAACGGTAAGAGAACGGCTGTGCCATCAGCACCATCGCTTCATAACAGGCGCTGTCGCCGTGCGGATGGTATTTACCCAGTACGTCACCGACGGTACGGGCGGATTTTTTGAACTTGGCGGTCGCATTCAGCCCCAGCTCGGACATCGCATAGACGATGCGGCGCTGAACGGGCTTCAGGCCATCCCCGATAAACGGCAACGCCCTGTCCATAATGACGTACATGGAGTAGTTCAGGTAGGCGTTTTCCGTGAATTCATGTAGCGCGAGGCGCTCTGCCATATCGCTCATTATGTGTGATTCCTCAACTCAGAAACCGAAAGGTTTCAGGCAATATTGCCGCAGATACTACCTTATCTGGCGTGTTGAGTCACAAAGAAAAAGGGCCGCATCCGCGGCCCTTTCGGGGTTATTTGTTCAGTTTGATAACCTGCTTCACGTCGATTTCAAAATCGTTCCACTCTTTATCGACTTTACCCTGAATTTCCACCTTATCCTGCGGGGTTACGGTCACGCCGTTCCAGCGCTTGTGGTCAATCTCCACGTTAACCGTACCGGTCTCATCGCGGAAGGTGTAGCGGTCATCAGACAGGCGCTGAGTGATGTTCCCGCGCAGCTTCACCCAGCTGTCGTCCTTCATGTCCTTCACTTTCACCGCGGTGGTGAGGTTCGCGTCATTATCGACAAAACCGCCCGCCTGCGTCTGGGCCTGGGTTTGTGCGGCAGAGGGGCCGTTAAATCCGCCCTGTGCAGCAAAAACAGGGGCAGTGGTCATCATCATGATGGCGGCAATCGCAGCGAATTTTTTCATATTAACTCTCCCTTTAATGTGGTTTCGCAGTCCATTTAACAGGGTAAACCTTAACAACTTCTTAAGGGAAAAATTTATTTATTATTACTGTACAGCAGGCTGATGCAGAGGGTTTACTGACGTTATCAAGGAGGGAACATGCGCATTTTACTGGTTGAAGACGACAAGTTGATCGGCGATGGCATCAAGGCGGGTTTAAGCAAAATGGGCTTTAGCGTGGACTGGTTCACCGACGGAAAAACCGGCCAGACCGCGCTTCATTCTGCACCGTATGATGCCGTAGTGCTGGATCTGACGCTGCCGGAAATCGACGGACTGGAGATTCTGCGCGCCTGGCGCGAAAGCGGACGCCGCGAGCCGGTATTGATTCTGACGGCGCGGGATGCGTTGAACCAGCGTGTCGAAGGGCTGCGTCTGGGGGCGGATGATTACCTGTGCAAGCCCTTTGCACTGATCGAAGTGGCTGCCCGCCTTGAGGCGCTGGTGCGCCGAAGCCACGGCCAGACCCGCAGCGAGTTGCACCATGGAAAGGTCACGCTCGATCCCACCAGTCTCGTGGCCACGCTGGACGGCGAAACGCTGACGCTCAAGCCGAAAGAGTTCGCCCTGCTGGAGCTGCTGATGCGTAACGCGGGCCGCGTGCTGCCGCGCAAGCTGATCGAGGAAAAGCTCTACACCTGGGACGACGACGTCTCCAGCAACGCCGTTGAAGTCCACGTCCACCATCTTCGTCGTAAACTGGGCAGCGAATTTATCCGCACCGTGCACGGTATCGGCTATACCCTGGGTGACGCATGAAACTGACTCAACGCCTGAGCCTGAAGCTGCGCCTGACGCTCCTCTTTTTAGTGCTATCGCTGACGGCGTGGTTTGCCGCAAGCCTGGTCGCCTGGCAGCAGACCACCCACACGCTGGATAAGCTGTTCGATACGCAGCAGATGCTGTTTGCCAAACGGCTGTTGACCATGGATCTGGATGAGATCCGGGCCCCCGAACGGATGCGTGAGATCCCCAAAAAAGCGAAACATGGTCGTCTGGATGACGACGCGCTGGCCTTCGCCATCTACGCCACCGACGGCAAGATGATGTTAAATGACGGCGAAAACGGGCGGGACATTCCGTACCACTATCGCCGTGACGGGTTTGATAATGGACGGCTACAGGGCGACAACGACGAGTGGCGTTTTCTATGGCTCACCTCACCCGACGGGAAGTACCGCGTGGTGGTCGGCCAGGAGTGGGAGTATCGCCAGGAGATGGCGGTAGATGTGGTCAGCTCCCAGTTGACCCCGTGGCTGGTGGCGCTGCCCCTGATGCTGTTGTTGCTGATCGTTCTGCTGAGCCGGGAACTGAAACCGTTAAAAAAACTGGCGCAGACCCTGCGCTCCCGCTCACCGGATGCCACCGACGCGCTCCCGACTCAGGGGGTTCCCACTGAGGTGCGCCCGCTGCTCGACTCGCTGAACCATCTGTTCACGCGAACCCAGGAGATGATGACCCGCGAGCGTCGTTTTACCTCAGATGCCGCGCACGAGCTACGCAGCCCTCTCGCGGCCCTGAAGGTGCAAACCGACGTGGCGCAACTGTATCAGGACGATCCGCAGGCGCAGCAAAAAGCGCTGGCGCAGCTGCATGCGGGTATCGATCGCGCATCCCGGCTGGTGGATCAGCTCCTTACGCTGTCGCGTCTGGACTCGCTGGATAACCTCGACGATATCGAACCGATCGTGATGGCCGATCTCCTGCAGTCGGCGGTGCTGGATATCTGGCATCCGGCACAGCAGGCCGGGATTGATATTCGCCTGAACATTCATGCCCCGCAGGTCACACGTCAGGGCCAGCCGCTGCTGCTGAGCCTGCTGGTGCGTAACCTGCTGGACAACGCCGTGCGTTATAGCCCGCATGGCAGCGTGGTGGACGTCACGCTGGACACCCGGCGTTTTACCGTGCGTGACACCGGCCCCGGCGTTTCCACCGATGCGCTGGCGCGTATTGGCGAGCGTTTTTATCGCCCACCGGGACAGGATGCAACGGGTAGCGGCCTGGGGTTATCTATCGTCAGGCGCATTGCCGCCCTGCATGGTATGCGCGTCGCGCTGGGCAATGCGGCAGAAGGCGGCTTCGAAGTGAAGGTCAGCTGGTAAGGGATTATTGCGTTTAATGCAAAAGACTTTGCACATTTTGCTCATTTAACCGCATCGCTCGCGCGCGTAAAATCCTCGCCATACTTTCATCTTCGAGGACACCTCATGAGCAACATTCTGATTATCAACGGTGCAAAAGAATTTGCGCACTCTAAAGGCCAACTGAATGACACCCTGACCGAGGTCGCGGACGGTTTTCTGCGCGACGCCGGGCATGATGTTAAGGTCGTGCGCGCGGACAGCGATTACGATGTCAACGCGGAAGTGCAGAACTTCCTGTGGGCTGACGTGATTATCTGGCAGATGCCTGGCTGGTGGATGGGCGCCCCCTGGACCGTGAAAAAATACATGGATGATGTCTTCACCGAAGGCCATGGCGCACTGTACGCCAGCGACGGTCGCACCCGCTCCGACGCATCCAAAAAATACGGTTCTGGCGGCCTGATTCAGGGCAAAAAATATATGCTGTCCCTGACCTGGAACGCACCGCTGGAAGCGTTCACCGAGAAAGATCAGTTCTTTGAAGGGGTGGGCGTTGACGGCGCGTATCTGCCGTTCCACAAAGCTAACCAGTTCCTCGGAATGACGCCGCTGCCAACCTTTATCGTTAACGACGTCATCAAAATGCCTGACGTCCCGCGCTATATCGCAGAATATCGCAAGCATCTCGCGGAAATTTTTGCTTAACTGGTAACCTGGAATTAGAAGGAGTTAACCATGCTTACTGTTATTGCTGAAATCCGTACTCGTCCAGGCCAACATCACCGCCAGGCGGTGCTGGATGAGTTCGTGAAAATTATCCCCACTGTACTGAAGGAAGAAGGCTGCCACGGCTACGCGCCGATGGTCGACGCCACCACCACCGCCAGCTTCCAGGCTACTGCCCCAGACTCGATCATTATGATTGAGCAGTGGGAAACCGTGGCCCATCTTGAAGCCCATCTGCAGACCGCGCACATGAAAGCGTGGAGCGACGCGGTGAAGGGCGATGTGCTGGAAACGCATATCCGCATTCTGGAGCAAGGGGTGTAAGTTTACCCTGTTCCTGATTCCTGCCCTCCCCCTTTCGGGAGAGGGTCAGGGAGGCATATTACCAGTACAACTTCCAGCTTTGGGTAAACCTGACCAGCGCCTCCACGTAGAAGTAGTCCCCCCAGCTCGCGCACTCGTCCACGCCTTTATTGCTTGCCAGATGATAAACGGAGTGCTTCAGCAGCCCTGTGCCCTTCTCGTCTTTGCCCATCAGGTAGTGTTTCGTCAGTGACGACATCATTCCTTTTGCCCATTCAGAATACCGCTCGCGATCCGGGTCGGTCACCGGCAGATGCTTCACCAGCTCCAGCAGGCCACATACCGCAATCGCCGCCGAGGACGCGTCGCGTAGCGCATCCGTGCCGACCAGCGCCAGATCCCAGTGGCAGACGTAATCTTCCGGCAGACGGTTGAGGAAGTAGTTCGCCAGCCGTTTCGACAGGGCAATCATCGTCGCATCACCGGTATAGATGTAGCTCAACAGGAAGCCGTAAATTCCCCACGCCTGCCCGCGTGACCAGCAGGAGTCATCGGCATAGCCTTGCTGAGTATTGCCGTAGCGCGGCGCGCCGGTGTGCACATCCATATAGTAGGTGTGGAACGTTGAGGCATCTTCACGGATAAGGTACCTCGCTGCCTGCATCACGTGTGCTTTAGCAGCATCGGCAAAGCGCGGATCGCCCGTCTGTTCGCTCGCCCAGTAGAGCAGCGGCAGGTTCATATTGCAGTCGATAATCATCCGCCCGGCCTGTTCCGGGTCAGCCAGATCGCCCCACGCCTGAATAATTTTTGCCTTCTCGTGGAAGCGCTCCAGCAGCGCCTCTGCCGCCAGCAGCGAGAAGCCACGCGCCTCACGGTTACCGGTCAGTCGCCAGGCCGCCACGCAGGAGAGCGTATACAAAAAGCCCAGATCGTGGGTGTTAGTGTCGTGGCGCCCGGCGATACGCAGGCCAAACGAGCGCACATGTTTTTCCGCCATCGCGCGGAATTTCGCTTCGCCGCTCATCTCCCACGCCAGCCACAGCTGCCCGGTCCAGAAGCTGGTGGTCCACTCCACGTTGTCGGTCAGCGGATAAAAACCCTGCTGGCAGGTTTCCGCCGGGAACTGCTCACCAAACGCCGTTAAATGGCGGCTAATCAGCGCAAGGACATGGTCGCGTGCTGAACTCAGTTCATCGCGGAATACGCGCGAATCAACGGGCACGGGGATAGCGGGCAGGCGTTCCTCTGCGATACGACTTAACATATTTCGGTTCCTTCTTTGACGGCTTAATTATCGTGATGAGGGTTCTGCTACGTTCAGCGAGCGTGGGCCGCGCCATTTACTCTGGCAGGCCGATAACGTAAAGGCAGAAATAAACGTGAAGATCAGCGCCGTGGCGCCCATGATGATATAGGTGTTCTCGAAACCGATGCGGTCATACATATAGCCGGCAGGCGACGAGACCACGACATTGCCGACGTACAGCATCGCCTGATATCCCAGCAAATACATGGTGGCGTTAACGCGCTTATCGAAATGTTCGGCAATATATTTAAAGACGGAGACCAGCAGCAGACAAATTTCCAGACCGTACAGCGGCTTAAGAATGGAAATTAACAGATGTGAATCACACAGACCGGAAATAATCAGACGCGCACCGACCACCAGCCCGACAATTAACAGCCCACGTTTGGCGCCAATAGCGTTCACCAGCAGCGGGATCACCATATACATGACAAACTCCATTCCCGACTGCACGGTCCCCAGATAACCAAACACCGCATTGCCCTGGTGAATATCATCAAAGAAGGTCACGAAATAACGCGAAAACTGCTGCTCGGCGATAAACATCATCCACGCCACACCGGCTACGTACAGACAGAAGGCCCAGAATTTACGGTTACGCAGCAGCGCGTAAACGTCTGACGGGGCAATTTTCTCTTTCGTCAGCACTTCGCCGGCATGTGCGGAGTTAGTGTTCACTTTCAGGCTCAACAGGACAATCAGCATCACCACCGATGCCACGCTGCCCATAATAAAGTTATACGCTGGCGAGAGATTAAAGAGCAGGCCGGAGAAGGAGGACGCCACTGCCCAGCCAAGGGAGCCCCACATCCGGATCTGACCAAACTCCATGCCGTTTAAACGGCTAAAACGGTCAGAATAGGATTCGCACGCCGCCACGCCCGCATACCAGGCAAAGCTTAAATAGAGTGCGCCAATAATAATCCCCAACAGCGTGTTGGACATTAACAGCGGCTGATAGACATAAATAAAGAACGGCGCCATCAGGGCAGACATTGCCACTACAAAATAGAGCAGGTATTTGCTCATGCCGATCTTATCGAGAATATAGCCATAGATGGGCTTCAGAATGACGGAGAAAATCCCGTTCACCGCAAATACGGTACCAATCACCGAACCACTGAGGTTCGCTTTCTGGCCTAACCAGATAGCCAGCAGGCCAATACTGGCAGACCAGGTAAAGAAATAGAGAAATATAAAACTGCTGATTTTGTAATATTCAGTTCTGTTTGTTGTAGCGGTCTTTTTCATATCATCCTCGCCGACGTGTAGGGTCAGAGTTTTTATAATGAGAACGACAGCTGTCGCTCACTGCCGGGCTCGCGGATAACAACCCGGTTCTCGCTGATATTCAGTTGTGGGACTGCCATAACCGGCTGGCTTTCGCCGGCGACGGCGGCACAACAGAGCCAGCTCTCCCCCTGCGCAAGCGTGGTTTTCAACAGCGGAATGGCAGCGCATTCCGGGAACATAATGCTGCTGTTCGGCGGTGTGACGATGCTGTCCGGTTCACGGTTAACCACCGGAGAGAGATCGACCAGCACGCTGGTGCCGTTACCGGCGACAAGCCAGCATCCGTTCTCACGGATCTGCGGTTCAGTGTTCATCACCGCAAAACCGCCCTCCGCCGTATTCAGTCGACGGGCGCTGTTGATACGGTGCAGTCGCAGGTGCCACTCACCAAACGGCACTTGCCAGGTCTCGATATGGACGTCATGCCACGGAGACCAGCGTGAGTAGAGATAATCTTCAGTGACCCGCACCGCTTCACATTCGCGGCGACCGCGGAAATAGTTATCCCCGTCTGCCAGCAGCAGCATGGAGTCGCAGGCGGCATGTTTCAGGCCAAACCGTCCGCGCTCAATCGTGAAACCAAAGCGGCTGGAGTAGGCAAATTTGGTGTATTTGGCTTCCGTATTCACGTAGTTATTCAGCTCAAGCTGCCCGGCGGTAAGCAGGGTGATGTGCTGCGACTGACCGGCATGCATCAGGATCTGCTGCGCGTGCGGGATGACGCGTTTTTCCGCAAGCGCGGGCAGCGGCTGCTCTTCAGCCTGCCAGAACGGATGGTCCTCCGGCATCGCCAGAATCAGGTAAGTTTTCAGCGCCCAGTATGGCGAGCCGGGGGCGTTATAGTCCTCACACATCGCCAGGTTCGGGTAAGCAAAACCGAGGGTCAGAATGCCGTCCCGATCGGTGATGGGCTGTTGCTGCCACCAGCGAAGATGGCGCAGCACGACGCCCTTCACAATCCCCGGCGTGAACACCTCCAGACCGGAAAAGGCGACGGCACTCCAGAAGGCGACCATTGCAAAGCGATAGGTCAGACTGCGACCAAACGGTACCGAGGCACCGTCGGCGGCTGACCAGTAGATAAAGTCTTCGGCGAACAGGCGCGAACGTGCTCGCAGCACCTGCGCCCTCTCCTCGTCACCGCTCAGGGTGGCGTAAATCAGGCCGTAGAAATGGAATGCCATCGAGATGTAATAATCTTTCGGCCGCCCCGGCCCGTCGGAATACCAGCCATCGCCCAGATAATAGGCCTCCATCATCGCAAACCGTCGGTCAATCGCCGTCTGGTCATACGGCAGCCCGGCGCGCTTAAAACCGAGCTGCACCATAATGGCAAAGTAGTTCCAGTTGCTGTCCGGCATTTGCGCATGGGCGCTCTGGTTGAGCCATGCGTGCAGGTTCATGACCTCGCGCCCGGTGAAGTGCGCGGTGAGTTTATCCCCCAGCAGGGCAAGCCCCAGACCGTAGGCCGCCATTTCGACCAGACGCTGATCGTAGGGGCCGGTTTCGCCCCAGTAACCGTCACTGTGCGGATCGGTGCCGAGTTTGATCGCGGTAAGGTATTTTTCGCAAAAGGGGCTGGCATCGCCGGATGCCAGCAGCGGAAACAGCCCCCATAGCGCACGTGAGAGTCCCTCCATCTGCGCGATATCCGTGCTGTAATGCGCACAGGTTTCGCCCAGCGAAAATCGTGAACTGTCCGGCGCAAACGCCTTATCCAGCGCACTCAACAGAGTATTCAGTGACGCCACGATATCCTGGCGTGAAGACAACGGATTTGATTTTTCTTTGTTTGCCGCCCACATACGCTCACCCTCGTAATCAACTGCGGCAAAGCATAGTGAATCCGCACGGGGCAGAAATGTTAGCCATGTCACAGCTAAGAGCGATGAATAAACCCGCAGTTAAGAAAATTTAAAAAGGTGGTTTATAAAGAGATTCTGACGGGAAAAAGTTGAGTTTTATTGCACTATGCGCGACACGCCAACATCCGATCATCTGGAGCTGATTACCTTAAATGACACCGTGGTGTCGTTTAGCCGCCTGTTCGCCAATACGGTGCGCTATCACCACTGGCATCAGTGTCTGGAAATTCTCTATGTGGAAGAAGGCTTTGGCGTGGCGATTGTCGATAACCGTCATTACACCATGCGCCCCGGGCGGCTGTTTTTCTTCCCACCGTTTACCCTGCATAAGGTGATGGTGGACGAGAAGGCAGAAGCCCTTTACAGGCGCACCATTATTCATCTCGACCAGCATGCCGTACTGAAAACCCTGCGTGATTTTCCGCAGGCTCAGCAGCGTCTGCAGAAGCTGTCTCGTCGTGGCGGCGAGGCCTGGGTCGCTGACCTGGCGCATTGCCAGAAGCATATCGATTATCTTCTTGGCTGTTATCAGCCGCCGCTGAACAGCGAAAACATTGCCGGGCTGTTGATTAGCCTGTTTGCCATGCTGCCGGATGATAACGACGGTGCCCCGGGGAGCAGTCAGGGAGTAGCAAGTCAGGTGATGTTCTGGCTGGATGAGCACTATCGGGAGAAATTTCGCCTGGATGCGCTGGCGGCTGAGCTGGGAAAATCACGCAGCTATGTATCGCGAAAATTCCATGCGGAAACAGGCGAGAAGATCCACGACTATCTGAATACACTACGGCTGCGAAAAGCCTGCGAGTACTTGCTGCACAGTGATGCCAGCGTGCGTGAGATTGCCGCGCAGGTGGGATTTTCCGACGTGACGTGGTTTATCAGCGCCTTTAAAAAAGGAATTGGTGAGACGCCGCTGCAGTACCGGAAAAATCATGGCGCGGCGTGAACCCCTCACCCGCTCTTCTTGCCCGGTTTTAACCCGCGATGAAATTCGTTAATGCGCTTCATCGACCTGATGGTGCGCTGGGGCTCCATTGACGCTACAGACAAAATGATCATCTCCAGACACAGCAGCACCGTGCCGTGGAGCGGAATTTTGCCCTTTTCACCGCCGCGCGGAACGTGGATCACCACGCTGGCCTCTTTGCTGAAGCGCGAGTCCGTAGCATTGGTCAGCAGTATCGTGGGAATACTCAGCCGTTTCGCTTCACGCAGCGTGGTTTGTCCTTCCCGGTGGGCCGATTTTTGCGCCATCATCACCAGCACGTCGCCGCGCTGTAAGGCTATCAGTTGCTCTGCCAGACCAATGCCGGTGCGGTTGAGCGCAATAGCGGGCAGGCCGATACGGCTGAACAGCCGGGAAGTGTACTCGGCCAGAATGCCGGAAGCCCCAATCCCAAAGATCGCGACCTGACGTGCCTGCGCCAGCAACGACACCGCCTGCGCCATTGCGTAGCGGTTGTGCGGCTCGGATAGCACGTCACAGGTATGCTGATGCCCTTCCAGCACAAAATCGATGCTCGCGTTCACGTCGCTGGTGAGCGTATTCACCGTGGTGGACATTTTTTCGCTGGAGGAGACCACCGGCCCAAACCACTGCTCCAGAGTCTGCTTCAGGTCACGCAGCCCGGCAAAGCCAAGAGCCTGAATGGCGCGTACCACCGTAGCGTCCGAGGTTTTCAGCAACGCGGCAATCTCCATCGCCGTCTGCTCCATCACCGCTTCGCGGTTTTCATTGATGTAACGCGCAACCTGCAGCAGGCGCGGCGTGAGCTGGTGCCCCCGCGAGCGAAAGCGGTCGCCATAGACATCAACCCGGGCTTTGTCTTTTCTGATCACTGTGACGCCTCCGGCAGCGGTCGACCGGCAATCTGCGACTGCACCTGGGCGGCCATCAGGCCTAAGGAGGCAAAGGAGTTCGAGATGGCCTCTTCACGGGAGATCAGTATGTAGTGACCGGTGCGACAGGCATTGAGGAACTGACACCAGCCAGGCATCACGGCATCCATCGCTGCCAGCTCATCCTGCGGTTTGCCGCCGGTATCCCCGCGCCAGGTGGCAAAGACAAAATCTGCATCCAGCTCGGGCAGACGCTCGGCGCTGACGTCAATTCGACCGCCGTCAGGGATGGACTCAATCAGCGGCGGGAATGTGAATCCTGCGTCACGCAGCACGCGCCCCAGCGAGTGGTAGCTGTGCATGGCGTTGATTTTGCCCTGGTTGGCCTGTATCACCGACACGGTGATGTTGCGGGTGTCGATGGTCGCTTTCAGGGCGTTAATCTGCTCCTGATAGCGACGTTCAAGGATCTTCAACCGGGCTTCGGTGCCCGTGAGCTGTGCCAGCTTGCGGTAGATCTCCGGCGCGCCGCCATCGAGATGATCGATACTCACCGTCGGGGCAATTTTCTCCAGCTGTTCAACCGGCGTGTTACGGGTTGGTTCGGTGATGATCAGATCCGGCTTTGCAGCGGCGATGGCCTCGATGTCGATATCCGCGGAGCCGATAAATTTGATGTCGGCGTTATCAAAATCAACGCCCGTCAGCATGCCGCTGGCGCGCAGAAAATGGCTACCGTCCGGCCGCGTGCGCCCGTGGCTTGCCACTGGCGGCACGCCGAGCTCAATCAGCGGAATGGTGATATCCAGATCGTGCAGCGAGACAATCCGCTTCGGGTGAAGGGGCACAGTCACCTTGCGGTTCAGATCGTCGGTAAACGTCTGCGTCGGCTCCGCCGCACTCACGGTAAACCCCACCAGCAACAACATCGAAAAAAGTATACGCATCACCATCCCCTAAAATCTGTCCCGTCGCTGCCAGAGCAGCAGCAGGAAAAACGGTCCGCCAATCAATGAAATGACTACGCCTGCCGGCAACTGCAGCGGCAGGAAAGCCAGACGTCCGACGTTATCTGCCAGCAGAACCAGCAGCGCACCCAGGACGGCACTTCCCGCCAGCAGCGCGGTTTGTCCGCCGCGCAGCAGCAGGCGTGCCATATGTGGCGCAATCAGTCCCACAAAACCGATACTGCCCACGCAGGAGACGCAGGCTGCGGTCAGCACCACCGGGGCAAGCACACGCAGCAGCGCCAGCCGTGAGGTGTGTACGCCAAGCCCCGTTGCGGTGGGGTTGCCCATCAGGGCCACGTCTGCGGCGCGCGCGGTCAACAGCAATAGCGCAAATGCCGGCAGCGTCCAGGCTGCCGCAATGCCCACCAGCGTCCAGTTTGCGGCATGCAGGCTTCCCGCCAGCCACAGCATCGCCGTCTGCACGTCACGCACGTCGGCGGTGGTCATGAAGACCCCCATTGCCGCGGCAAACGCCCAGGAAACGCCGATCCCCGTCAGGATAAATCGCGGCCGCGAAATATCGCGCGCCAGCGCCACCACCAGCAGCGCGGTGAGTATGCCCCCCGCCATTCCCGCCAGCGGTCGCCAGGCCAGGCTGAGCGCCGGGAACTGAAAAATCAGCACCAGCACCGCCGCGCTACATCCCTCTTTCACGCCGATAAGCCCCGGGTCGGCAAGGCCATTACGGGTGACAGACTGCATCGCTGCCCCCGCCATGCCGAGCATGGCACCGCATAACACCGCCATGAGCAGACGCGGCAGACGAATATCCATCACGATGTAGCGCGTATCCGCCTCCAGACTTTGCGGATACAGCAGCGCCCGTCCGATGGCCGACGTCGGGATCGGCAGCGAGCCGTGCGTCAGGCCAAACCCGAGCAGGATAAAGGCCGTGAGTGAAATCAGCGCAAGGCAGGCCAGCGCCCTCGGGCGTACCAGCGTAGAAAAGGTGCCTATACGCAACGCGCGCAGTCCGGCCCGGCTCATTTGAACACCCTCGAGGCCATAAAGATAAAGACGGGAGCACCGACCAGCGCGGTCATAATGCCGGTCGACAGTTCATAAGGGGTAAACAGCGTGCGGGCGGCGAGATCCGCCAGCAGCAAAACCAACCCTCCACACAGGGCTGAAAGCGGCACCATCACGCACAGATCCACCGTCACCAGACGCCGTATCAGCTGCGGCACCACGAGGCCAATAAAACCAATCGGCCCGGCAACGGAGACTGCCGCGCCGCACAGCAGCGCGATTGCCAGCAGCGCGAACAGGCGCGTCCTGAGAAGCGATACGCCAAGCCCCTGGGCCATCCGGTCTCCCAGTGCCAGCATATTGAGTGATGGCGACAGCCAGAGCGCAAGGGCGAAACCCGCGCCAGCGGCCCACGAAGCGCTGCGAAGCGTTCCTTCTGTTATCCCGGCCAAATCCCCCGCCAGCCAGGTGCGTAAGGCGAGAAGCGTCTGCTCATCGAGGATCAGGACCGTGGCGGTAATCGAGGAGGCGAACGCCGACATCGCCACCCCGCACAAGGTGACTTTCATCGGCGTCAACCCGGTGCGTCCCGAAGAGGAGAGCATCAGTACCAGCAGAAACAGCCCGGCGGCGCCGGTGGCGGCAATCAACGGGCGACCAAACGGCAGGGTGAACCCGAGTGCACTTGTCAGCACGACGGCCAGCGCGGCGCCAGCATTCAGCCCCAGAATATGTGGCTCACCCAGCGGGTTACGGATAACGGACTGCAGCAAGACGCCTGCCACGCCAAGTGCAGCGCCGGTCAGCATGGCCGCAAGGAGGCGTAACAGGCGCAGCCTGATAATGATGTTATGGTCGAAATTGCGCGGGTCGAAATCGACAAAAGCCTGCACGACCGTCAGGGGGGAAATAACGCGCGCGCCCGTGCCCAGGTGCGCAATTGCGCCCATCACCAGCAGCAGCGCAAAGAGCAGAAAAGCCAGTGACGTTCGCATCATGATTTTTCTGCGACCTGGCGAAACGGCATGAAGAACGGTTTGCCGGTGAGCGGATTAACTGACATATGTACGTCAACCTCAAACACCGCTTTGATCAGTTCCGGCGTACAGGTATCGCCCTCGTGAAGCACGCCCTCGACTTTCCCCTGGCGTAAAAAGACCAGGGAATCACCGTAGTTCACCGCGAAGTTAAGATCGTGCAGCACCACCACGACGGTGCGCCCGTGCTGACGGGTCAGCGTATGCAGCAGTTCAAGGATTTCCACCTGATAGCGGAGGTCAAGAAACGTTGTCGGCTCGTCGAGCAGGATATAGGGCGTTTGCTGCGCCAGCGCCATCGCAATCCAGCAGCGCTGACGCTGGCCGCCGGAAAGGCTTTCCACCGGCAAATGGGCAAACTCCGCCGTACCGGTCAGGCGCAGTGCCTCTTCCACGGCCTGCTCGTCTTCGTCACTCCACTGGCGCATAAAATTTTGCCAGGGGAAACGCCCGCGTGAAACCAGCTCAAACACGGTTAACCCTTCCGGCAACAGCGGTGACTGCGGCAGAATGCCCAGCTGACGGGCGACCGCTTTGGTTGGCTGTTGATGAATGGCTTTGCCATCCAGCAGCGCAGCTCCCCCGAGCGGTTGCAGCAGACGTGCGATCGTGCTCAGTAGCGTGGATTTTCCACAGCCGTTCGCGCCCACCAGAACGGTTATTTTCTGTGGGGGGATCGCAAGCGAGATCTCATCGACGATGATTTTTTTCTGATAGCCAGCAGAGAGGTTCTCAAGAACCAGCCCTGACTTATTCGTGTTGTGAGCCACGTGAACGCCAACTTAATAAAAAACTAACAAATAAAAATAAAACTCATTCTCTTTTGAGAGTTTGCCGCTGCGCCATGTAGTAGTCAAGAGAAGAAACACCCTTAAAACCCCAGGGCTATCGTGCAGAAACGGGAAAACCGCTAAACGCATTAATTAATTATTTTCAACAGGTTAATTACTTACCTCGCTAAGCATTAGAGGGAAAGTACCGCTGTAGTCGATTTTTGCTTTTTTCCATTTACTACTACATCAGCGCATGATTGAATGATTCTCAATTACATGTTCGATGCCAGCGATGGCTAACGAGCAGACCGTAAAGGGCAATGACTCACACATTCTTCCGTGACGCTTCATTCGCGGGATATTTCGGGAAAACAGATGTAATGGCTACGTTCACTCCTTCACTCTCTGGGGTAAAAGGGCGCGCGCTCTTTTCACTGCTGTTTATGGCGCCGCTGGTGCAGGCAGCAGACAACACCGCGGCTCAGGACGGCGAAACGCTTACCGTCACCGCCGATCCTAATGCCGTGGCCGATGCCACCAACGGCTATCAGCCGCTGAACACCTCCACCGCCACGCTGACCAACATGCCGATGCTGGATATCCCGCAGGTGGTAAATACTGTCAGCGATAAAGTGCTGGAAGATCAGCATGCTACCACGCTGGATGAAGCCCTCTATAACGTCAGTAACGTGGTGCAGACCAACACGCTGGGCGGCACGCAGGATGCGTTTGTACGCCGTGGATTTGGCGCGAACCGCGACGGTTCAATCATGACCAACGGCCTGCGCACCGTGCTGCCGCGCAGCTTTAACGCGGCCACCGAGCGTGTGGAAGTCCTCAAGGGACCGGCCTCAACGCTGTACGGCATCCTCGATCCGGGAGGGCTTATCAATGTGGTCACCCGACGCCCGGAAAAACAGTTTGGCGGTTCGATCTCGGGCACCTCCTCAAGTTTTGGCGGCGGTACCGGCCAGCTCGATGTCACAGGTCCCATTGAAGGAACGCGTCTGGCTTACCGCCTGACGGGCGAGTACCAGGACGAAGATTACTGGCGAAGTTTCGGCAAGGCGCGCAGCACCTTTATCGCGCCCTCGCTGACCTGGTTTGGCGATGACGCCACCGTGACCGCGCTCTATTCACATCGTGATTATAAGACGCCGTTCGATCGCGGTACGATCTTCGATCTCACGACCAAACAGCCGGTGAATGTTGACCGTAAAACCCGCTTTGACGAGCCGTTCAACATTACCGATGGCCAGTCCGATCTGGCGCAGCTCAACGCGGAATACCGCCTTAACAGCCAGTGGACGGCGAAGTTCGATTACAGCTACAGCCAGGATAAATACAGCGATAACCAGGCGCGGGTGATGGCCTATGACGCGAAAACCGGCAACCTGACCCGTCGTGTCGATGCGACGCAAGGATCAACGCAGCGCATGCATTCCACCCGTGCAGACCTGCAGGGGAACGTGGATATAGCGGGCTTTTACAATGAGATCCTGACCGGCGTGTCGTATGAGAATTACGACCTGCTGCGCACGGATATGATTCGCTGTAAGAATGTAAAAGATTTCAATATTTACCATCCGTCTTACGGCAATCTGAGCAAGTGTACGACCGTTTCCGCCGCGGACAGCGATCAGACGCTCAAGCAGGAGAGTTACTCCGCTTATGCTCAGGACGCCCTGTACCTGACGGATAAATGGATTGCCGTCGCGGGGCTGCGTTATCAGTATTACACCCAGTACGCGGGCAAGGGCCGGCCGTTCAACGTCAATACCGACAGCCGCGACGAGCAGTGGACGCCGAAGCTGGGGCTGGTCTACAAGCTCACGCCATCCGTCTCGCTGTTTGCGAACTACGCCCAGACGTTTATGCCGCAATCGTCCATCGCGAGCTACATTGGCGACCTGCCGCCAGAAACGTCCAATGCCTACGAAGTCGGCGCTAAATTTGACCTGTTCAACGGCATTACCGCCAACATCGCGCTGTTTGATATCCACAAGCGCAACGTGCTGTACACCGAAAGCGTGGCGGGTGAAAACATTGCTAAAACCGCTGGCCGCGTGCGCTCGCAGGGTGTGGAAGTGGATCTGGCTGGCTCTCTGACCGAGAACACCAATATTATTGCCAGCTATGGCTACACCGATGCGAAAGTGCTGGAAGACCCGGACTACGCCGGCAAACCGCTACCAAACGTGCCGCGCCATACCGGTTCGCTGTTCCTGACGTACGATATTCACAACGTCATCGGCGGGAATACCCTGACAATCGGCGGCGGTGGACACGGCGTGAGCCGTCGCTCCGCGACCAACGGTGCGGATTATTATTTGCCAGGGTACGTTGTTGCTGATGCCTTTGCGGCCTATAAAATGAAGCTACAGTATCCGGTGACGCTGCAGGTCAACGTGAAGAACCTGTTTGATAAGACCTACTACACCTCGTCGATTGCGACCAATAACCTCGGCAACCAGCCAGGCGATCCGCGTGAAGTGCAGTTTACGGTGAAGATGGAATTTTGATGTAAAAAAGCCCGGTGGCGCTAGCGCCTACCGGGCCTTCGTTCCATCCCCTCTCCCGGTGGGAGAGGAGTAAAGAGAGGGCATCAGGCCTCAATATCCGCCATATCGCCTTTTTCCTGCAGCCAGTTGCGTCGGTCTTCCGAACGCTTCTTGGCAAGCAGCATATCCATCATGGCGTTGGTTTGCTGTTCGTCTTCGTCGCTGATGGTCAATTGCACCAGGCGGCGGGTGTTTGGATCCAGCGTGGTTTCGCGCAACTGCATCGGGTTCATCTCGCCCAGCCCTTTAAAGCGCTGCACGTTCGGTTTGCCCTTTTTACGCTTGAGCTGTTCCAGTACGCCCGCTTTTTCCTCTTCCGTCAGCGCGTAGTAAACTTCTTTGCCGAGGTCGATACGGTAGAGCGGCGGCAGCGCCACATGGACGTGACCGTTTTTCACCAGCGTCCTGAAGTGCTTCACAAACAGCGCGCACAGCAGCGTAGCGATGTGCAGCCCATCGGAGTCCGCATCCGCGAGGATACAGATCTTACCGTAGCGCAGCTGGCTCAGATCGTCGCTGTCCGGATCGATACCGATCGCAACGGAGATATCATGCACTTCCTGCGAGGCCAGCACTTCATCCGACGACACTTCCCAGGTGTTCAGGATCTTACCCTTGAGCGGCATGATCGCCTGATACTCACGATCGCGCGCCTGCTTGGCAGAGCCTCCTGCCGAGTCCCCTTCCACGAGGAACAGCTCGGTGCGGTTCAGATCCTGCGCGGTACAGTCCGCCAGCTTGCCCGGAAGCGCCGGGCCACTGGTCAGTTTTTTACGCACCACCTTCTTGGCAGCACGCAGGCGTCGCTGGGCGCTGGAAATGGCCATTTCTGCCAGCATCTCGGCGGCCTGCACGTTCTGGTTCAGCCACAGGGTGAAAGCATCTTTGACCACGCCGGAGACGAACGCCGCACACTGACGTGAGGACAAACGTTCTTTGGTCTGACCGGCGAACTGCGGATCCTGCATCTTCACCGACAGGACGTAGGCGCAGCGATCCCAGATATCTTCCGCCGACAGCTTCACGCCCCGGGGCAGAATGTTGCGGTATTCGCAGAACTCGCGCATTGCATCCAGCAGCCCCTGACGCAGACCGTTGACGTGCGTACCGCCAAGCATGGTCGGGATCAGGTTGACGTAGCTTTCGGTCAGCAGCTCGCCGCCTTCCGGCAGCCACAACAGCGCCCAGTCCACCGCTTCCGTATCACCGGTGAAATTACCGACAAACGGTTTTTCCGGCAGGGTTGGCAGGCCGTTAACGGCTTCGCACAGATAGTCGTTTAGACCGTCTTCATAGCGCCAGGTCTGTTCGGTGTTGTTGACGTTATCTTTAAAGGTAATTTCCACGCCAGGGCACAGTACCGCTTTGGCTTTCAGCAGGTGCGTCAGGCGTGAAACAGAGAAACGAGGACTGTCAAAGAAGCTTTCGTCAGGCCAGAAGTGGACGCTGGTCCCGGTATTGCGCTTGCCGCACGTGCCGACGACCTGCAGATCCTGCACCTTCTCGCCGTTTTCAAAGGCGATGTTATACACCTGACCGTCGCGGCGGACATTGACTTCCACGCGTCTGGACAGGGCGTTAACCACGGAGATCCCCACGCCGTGCAAACCACCCGAGAACTGGTAGTTTTTGTTGGAGAACTTACCGCCCGCATGAAGACGACAGAGGATCAGCTCAACGGCTGGCACCCCCTCTTCCGGGTGGATATCCACCGGCATGCCGCGTCCGTCGTCGATGACTTCCAGCGACTGATCGGCATGGAGGATGACGTCAACGCGTTTGGCATGGCCAGCCAACGCTTCATCCACACTGTTATCAATAACTTCCTGGCCCAGATGGTTTGGGCGTGTCGTATCGGTGTACATCCCAGGGCGGCGGCGAACCGGCTCAAGCCCGGTGAGTACCTCAATGGCATCAGCGTTATAGGTTTGCGTCATGATTTAAACTAGCAGTTCGCATTGATTGTCAGTGGCTGTGCAGTCCAAGAAAATCGACAATCTGGGTGAAATGATTCTCAAAGCCCGTGAAAGCATGGTTTCCGCCTTCTTCTATAGTCTGGCGGCAGGATGCGTAATACGCCACTGCCTGGCGGTAATCCAGCACTTCATCACCCGTCTGTTGCAGCAACCAGATAAGATCGGGCGCTTCAAGCGGGTCTACCTGCATAACTTTGAGATCGTAAATATGGCGTGACTCTAGCACATATTGTTGGCCGGTGTAGGGGTTCTCGTTTTGCCCGAGAAAGTCCCGCAGCAGCTCAAATGGCCGAACCGCCGGGTTAACCACCACCGCAGGCAGCATAAAACATTGCGAGAGCCAGGTGGCGTAATATCCGCCCAGCGAAGAACCGACCACGCCGAACGATTCGCCGCCGTGTTCCATCACAACCGATTCCAGCATTTCTGCGGCTTCCGCCGGGTAAGGCGGCAGTTGTGGGACGATCATCTCAACGTGCGGGTGATGTTCGCTCAGCCACTGGCGAAACTGCGTCGCTTTCGCGGAGCGCGGCGAACTGTTGAATCCGTGCAGATAGAGGAGCGTAGACATCAATAGCCTTCTGAAGCGGTGTCCGGGCGGAATTTTGCGCCGGTTAAACGGCAGACTTCCGTGGTGAGCAGGCCATCGGGATGCAGTTCGAGCCAGCGCCAGCCCGGTGCGATGGTGTCCAGGGTAAAGTTTGCGCAATGCGGCTTGAACTGAACGCAGGTCGAGGGCGTGGCCAGCAGTCGGCGGCCATTCCAGTCGAGATCCTGTTCCTGATGAATATGTCCGCACAGGAGATTCTGCACCCGCGGGAATTTCGCCAACACTCTGTCCAGCGCGGCAGAGTTGCGCAGGCTGTGTTGATCAAGCCAGCTACAGCCTGCCGGCAAAGGATGATGATGCAGCAACAGCAGCGTATGACGTTCAGGTTCGGCAGACAGTTTGGTCTCAAGCCAGTCGAGTTGAAAGTCGCTTAACTCACCGTGTGGGACGCCAAAGACCTGGCTGTCCAGCAGCAGGATCTGCCAGTGGTCACCCACAAAAACACATTTTGCCGGAGAGATCCCCGCATCCTGCAGCGAGCTGTACATGGCAGGCTGGAAATCGTGGTTTCCCGGTAGCCAGACGCAAGGCACGCTAAAACTCGCGATGCCTTCAGCGAAATGCTGGTAGGCCGCGGAGGATTGGTCCTGCGCCAGATCGCCCGTCGCGACAATCAGATCGCATGGGCGATTTTCAGCGTGAATGGCGCTAAGTACCGCCTGATAGCTCTCCCAGGTATTCACCCCAAGCAGAGTTTCATGCTTTTCGGCAAAAAGGTGGGTATCGGTGATTTGTAATATCCTGACTGGTGCCCCACCAGCAACAGTCAGGTTCAACAGGCTTTCCAAATGGTGTCCTTAGGTAGGTTTATGACGCTAACAAACCGGAATCGCCATTGCTCCATGTGCTAAACAATATCTTAGCCAGTCGGCTAAAAACTGGTTAATTTGATGCTTTTCGTCGCGTTGATGCAACTTTTTATTCGGATAATCATACCGCGCTTTGAAGCGAAAGATCTGCTGGCTTGAACACACTTCAGCGACCATCGCGTCATGGTAAAGGCGCACCGTCATCGACGGCAGGCTCCAGTAGCTAATGCTGGGCGCCGTTTGTTCAATTTCGACAAGCGTAGTGTAGCGCGTTGATTCTGTTATCGTTAATCGATACTGCGCGTTGCTCACCTGATAGCTCACCGTTTCGCCGGGTGCGTCGTTTTTCGGCAGCAGGCGGCGCAATTGTGCGAAATTGGTTTCGCACAGGCGCATCATTTCTGGGAAGTCAGGTGTATAACGCTTCATTTTTTCCACTCGTTTCGTAAAGTCTGATAATGCAGTTGCAGCCATTGCAGAGCGATGACAGACGCTGCGTTGTCGATTTTCCCCTCTTCTACCCACTGATAAGCCTGCTCCCGACTCACCACATGAACCCGAATATCTTCGTTTTCATCTGCCAGACCGTGGATCCCTTCCGCCGTCGTGGCGTCCACTTCGCCCACCATAATGGACAAGCGCTCGCTGGTGCCGCCTGGGCTTGCCAGATAACTCAGCACCGGTTTTGTCCGGCCAACCACCAGCCCCGCCTCTTCCAGCGCCTCGCGGCGGGCAACATCTTCGACCGATTCGCCCTCTTCAATCATGCCGGCCACCATCTCCAGCAGCCAGGGGCTGGCGCTGACGTCATACGCGGCAATACGGATCTGCTCCACCAGCACGACTTCATCACGCACTGGGTCAAAGGGTAGCAAGACTGCCGCATGCCCGCGCTCAAAAATTTCGCGTCTGATTTCACCGCTCATTTCGCCGTTAAACAGGCGATGCCTGAAACGGTAAAGTTCCATTGAAAAAAAACCGCTATAAAGCGTTTCTCGTGCAATAATTTCTACATCGTTTTTCGCGAATGTCACGGGCAAGTTTTCTGGTTTTTGCATGAGTCGAGTCCTGGTAGCAATGGTGATGAAATTATGAATTTCAAGGCTGTTTGGCTGCCGTTTGTAAGGCTATATGGTAGATTGGTGCAAATTACCGCCAGATGGCACGTAACGCCAACCTTTTGGTATGGAAGATTCTGTTAGAATCGGCAATTATTTTTTAATTAGATCAGCGCTAATACTGCTTCACAACAAGGAATGCAAATGAAGAAATTGCTCCCCATCCTTATCGGCCTGAGCCTGACGGGCTTCAGTGCAATGAGCCAGGCGGAAAACCTGTTACAGGTCTACCAGCAGGCACGTCTGGGCAACCCTGATTTACGTAAATCAGCGGCCGATCGTGATGCTGCGTTTGAAAAGATTAACGAAGCGCGTAGCCCATTGCTGCCACAGTTAGGTTTAGGTGCAGATTATACCTACAGCAACGGCTTCCGCGACGCCAATGGCGTTAACTCCAATGCTACCAGCGCCTCACTGCAATTAACACAGACGCTGTTTGATATGTCCAAATGGCGCGCCCTGACCCTGCAGGAAAAGAGCGCGGGCATCCAGGATGTGACGTATCAGACCGATCAGCAGACGCTGATCCTGAACACCGCCACCGCATACTTCAACGTGCTGAGCGCAATTGACTCGCTCTCCTACACCGAAGCGCAGAAACAGGCGATTTACCGCCAGTTAGATCAAACCACCCAGCGTTTCAACGTGGGTCTGGTGGCAATCACTGACGTTCAGAACGCCCGTTCACAATACGATAGCGTCCTGGCCAACGAAGTGACCGCACGTAATAACCTCGATAACGCGCTGGAATCCCTGCGTCAGGTTACCGGGAATTACTACCCTGAGCTGGCGTCTCTGAACGTCGACAGCTTCAAAACGGATAAACCGCAGGCCGTTAACGCCCTGCTGAAAGAAGCGGAAAACCGCAACCTGACGTTACTGCAGGCGCGTCTGAGCCAGGATTTGGCCCGCGAGCAAATCCGTCAGGCACAGGACGGCCACCTGCCGACCCTGAGCCTGAGCGCGTCTACCGGCGTGTCTGATACCACTTACAGTGGTTCTAAAACGAACACGTCCCAGTACGACGACAGCAACATGGGTCAGAACAAAGTGGGTCTGAACTTCTCGCTGCCACTGTACCAGGGCGGCCAGGTGACCTCTCAGGTGAAACAGGCGCAGTACAACTTTGTTGGCGCGAGCGAACAGCTGGAAAGTGCCCACCGCAACGTGGTACAGACCGTTCGTTCGTCCTTCAACAACGTGAATGCCTCTATCAGCAGCATCAACGCCTACAAACAGGCCGTTGTGTCTGCGCAGAGCTCTCTTGATGCCATGGAAGCGGGTTACTCCGTGGGTACGCGTACCATCGTTGACGTCCTGGACGCGACCACCACGCTGTACAACGCGAAACAGCAGCTCTCCAGCGCACGTTACCAGTACCTGATTAACCAGCTGAACATCAAACAGGCGCTGGGTACGTTGAACGAGCAGGATCTGCAGATGCTGAACAGCACCCTGGGTAAACCTGTCTCTACTTCTCCGGAAAATGTCGCGCCAGAGAACCCTGAGCAGGTTGCCGCCGTTGATAACTTCAACGGTAACGGTGCTGCACCTGCCGCGCAGCCAGCTGCCGCACGTACGACTGCACCGGCCAGCAGCGGTAACAATCCGTTCCGCAATTAAGCATGTCATCGGGCCCACTGCGGCCTGATGCCTTCGCCATACCCCTCTCCTTTCGGGAGAGGGCGTACGTAAATCACACCTGAACGTAAGCCAACGTAAAGATCCCCCTCATTCCGGCCATCATCGCTTCATTTTCAACCACTCATCCTCTATCCTGAGCGTTATTACCACTGGGTCCAGGAAGACAACGATGAAACGGACAAAATCTATCAATCACGCTTCGTTCCGCAAAAGCTGGAACGCGCGTCATCTCACCCCTGTTGCGCTGGCCGTCACGGCTGTCTTTATGCTTGCAGGCTGTGAGAAAAGCGATGAAACAGTTTCGCTTTATCAAAACGCGGACGACTGCTCTGCTGCAACCGGCAACGCCGCAGAGTGTAAAACGGCGTATACCAACGCCCTGAAAGAGGCGGAACGTACGGCTCCGAAATATGCTTCACGTGAAGACTGCGTAGCAGAGTTCGGTGAAGGTCAGTGTCAGCAGGCACCGGCTCAGGCAGGCACGGCCCCTGAAAACCAGGCACAGGCCCAGTCCAGCGGCAGTTTCTGGATGCCGCTGATGGCAGGTTACATGATGGGCCGCCTGATGAGTGGCGGCGCGGGTTACCAGCAGCAGCCGCTGTTTAGCTCGAAAAACCCGGCCAGCCCGGCTTATGGGCAATATACCGATGCCAGCGGCAAAGGCTATGGCGCAGCCACCCCTGGCCGCTCCGTAACCGTACCGAAAACGGCGATGGCTCCGAAACCCGCGACCACCAGCACCATTACCCGTGGCGGGTTCGGTGAGTCTGTGGCGAAACAGACCAGCATGCAGCGTAGCGCGTCAGGCACGTCCACTCGCTCAATGGGCGGCTGATCATGGAACGAGTCAGTATCACCGAGCGCCCGGACTGGCGCGAAAAAGCGACCGAATACGGTTTTAACTTCCACACCATGTACGGCGAGCCATACTGGTGTGAAGACGCTTACTACAAGCTCACGCTTGCCCAGGTTGAGAAACTGGAAGAGGTGACCGCCGAGCTGCACCAGATGTGCCTGAAAGTGGTGGATAAAGTCATCGACAGCGACGCGCTGATGGCGAAGTTCCGCATTCCGAAGCACACCTGGAGTTTCGTCCGCCAGTCGTGGAAAACCCACCAGCCTTCGCTTTACTCACGTCTGGATCTGGCGTGGGACGGCGTGGGCGATCCTAAGCTTCTGGAAAACAATGCTGATACGCCAACCTCGCTGTACGAAGCGGCGTTCTTCCAGTGGATCTGGCTGGAAGACCAGGCCAATGCCGGCAACCTGCCGCAAGGCAGCGACCAGTTCAACAGTCTGCAGGAAAAGCTGATTGAGCGTTTCGCCGAACTGCGCGAACAGCATGGTTTTAATCTGCTGCACCTTGCCTGCTGCCGTGACACGGAAGAAGACCGTGGCACGGTGCAATATCTGCAGGACTGCGCGGCTGAAGCTGAAGTGGCGACCGAGTTTCTTTATATCGAAGATATCGGCCTGGGTGAGAAAGGTCAGTTTACTGACCTGCAGGATCAGGTGATAAGCAACCTGTTCAAGCTCTACCCGTGGGAATACATGCTGCGTGAAATGTTCTCCACCAAGCTGGAAGACGCCGGCGTGCGCTGGCTGGAGCCGGCATGGAAGAGCATTATCTCCAACAAAGCCCTGCTGCCGATGCTGTGGGAGATGTTCCCGAACCATCCGAACCTGCTGCCGGCTTACTTTGCGGAAGACGATCACCCGCCGATGGAGAAATACGTCGTTAAACCGATCTTCTCCCGTGAAGGGGCGAACGTGTCGATTATTGAAAATGGCAAAACGCTGGAAGCCGTTGAAGGGCCTTATGGCGAGGAAGGAATGATCGTCCAGGCGTTTTATCAACTGCCGAAGTTTGGTGACAGCTATACCCTGATTGGCAGCTGGCTCATCAACGATCAGCCAGCCGGGATTGGCATCCGCGAAGATCGCGCGCTGATCACGCAGGATCTGTCACGGTTCTATCCGCACATTTTCGTCGAGTGATCGGGTGTGCCGGGGTGCGAGCGGAAGCCCTCACCCCGGCCCTTTCTCTTTGGGAAAGGCACGCATACGTTATCCAATCTGCACCGACAACATACTTAAGCTTCCCATCTCAATGCCATCGACCGGTATGCTGATCGGCTCCTGACCATCCCACGCGCCCAGTACATACAGCAAAGGCAGGAAGTGTTCCGGCGTCGGGTTAGAGAGTGAACCGCCTTCGTGATCCAGATAGTTCACCAGCGGATGCTCCTCAACCGGCCCTTGCCAGGTCAGATTTGCTTTCACGTAATCGTTAAAAGATGTCGCCCACGGGTATGGCGTGTTCTCACCGTGCCAGCGCGCTGTACGCAGGTTGTGTACCACGTTGCCGCTTGCGATCAGCATGATACCCTCGTCGCGTAAGGTCGCCAGTTTTCGCCCCATCTCCAGGTGCCAGGCCGCCGGTTTAGTGCTGTCGATACTCAACTGCACCATTGGGATATCCGCCTCGGGATACATCTTTATCAGTACGCCCCACGAGCCATGGTCAAAGCCCCAGGCTTCGTTATCCAGCGCCACAGGCACAGGTGCGAGTAATTCCACCAGCTGTCGGGCCAGCGCTGGCGAGCCAGGTGCCGGATAGTGCGTGTCGTACAACGCCTGCGGGAAGCCGCCGAAATCATGAATGGTTTTTGGCGTTTCCATTGCGGTCACGCCCGTGCCCTGGGTAAACCAGTGCGCAGACACCACCACAATCGCTTTCGGACGCGGTAGCGTCTCGCCCAGATGACGCCATACTCGGGTATAGACGTTGTCTTCCAGAACGTTCATTGGGCTACCGTGGCCTAAAAACAGTGCTGGCATACGGGAAGAAGTCATGGTGATATCCTTACAGAAGGTGTCAATTTAATGGTTCTACATTACGCGCAATCTCGCCCGGATGAACGCTGATAAGCGTGAAGATCATCATCAGGAAATTTGAATGTAAGGAATGTGTAAAGCAGGGTTTCGCCTCTCGCTTTGACCGAAATGAACCATTAATATTAATGATAATCATTATCATAAGGAGCAATGCATGTCAGTCCCCTTGATCCTGACTATACTGGCGGGCGCCGCAACGTTCATCGGTGCCATTCTCGGTGTGCTTGGTCAAAAGCCGTCTAACCGCGTGCTGGCCTTCTCATTGGGCTTTGCTGCCGGGATCATGCTGCTCATCTCTCTGATGGAGATGCTCCCTGCCGCACTGGGCACCGAAGGCATGTCTCCGGTGCTGGGATATGGCATGTTTGTATTCGGCCTGCTTGGTTACTTTGCCCTCGACCGCATGCTGCCGCACGCGCATCCGCAGGATTTAATGCAAAAAAGCGTGACCCCGATGCCGCGCAATATTAAGCGCACGGCCATTCTGTTAACGCTCGGCATAAGCCTGCACAACTTCCCGGAAGGCGTGGCAACCTATGTCACCGCCAGCAGCAATCTGGAGATGGGCTTTGGTATCGCCCTGGCGGTAGCAATGCACAATATTCCTGAAGGACTGGCGGTGGCCGGGCCGGTTTATGCCGCCACGGGCTCGAAACGGACCGCGGTCTTCTGGGCGGGGATCTCGGGGATGGCCGAAATTCTCGGCGGCGTGCTGGCGTGGTTGATTCTGGGCAGCCTGGTCTCGCCTGTGGTGATGGCCGCTATCATGGCCGCCGTGGCCGGGATAATGGTGGCGCTCTCCGTGGATGAGCTGATGCCGCTGGCGAAAGAGATCGATCCGAATAATAACCCGAGCTATGGCGTGCTGTGCGGCATGTCGGTGATGGGCTTGAGCCTGGTGCTGCTGCAAACGGCAGGGATCGGCTAAAACAATCGCGCATTAACGTCTCACAACAAAAAAGCCGGGTTTCCCCGGCTTTTTCACATCAGCCCTTTCAGCTGGCTTTGCGCGCGTGCGCCTGGCGATACTCCACCAGATCTTCAATCGTCACCACGGGCATATTATGCAGACGGGCAAAGGTGATGCACTCCGGCGCACGTGCCATGGTGCCATCGTCGTTGGTGAGTTCACACAGTACGCCCGCAGGTTTAAAGCCTGCCAGGGTCACGAGGTCAATGGTCGCTTCGGTGTGACCGCCACGGGTCAATACACCGCCGGCCTGCGCACGCAACGGGAAGACGTGGCCTGGACGATGCAGGTCTGATGGCTTCGCATCATCGGCAATCGCGGCACGTACGGTGGTCAAACGGTCAGCCGCCGACACGCCGGTGGTCACGCCATGTGCCGCTTCGATGGTCACGGTAAAACCGGTTCCAAAGGCGCTGGTGTTGTTTTCAACCATCATGGGCAGGTCGAGCTGCTTACGACGGTCTTCGTTGATACACAGGCACACGATGCCGCTACCGTGACGGATGGTCAGCGCCATCTGCTCAACGGTCATGTTTTCGGCGGCGAAAATCATGTCGCCTTCATTTTCACGGTTTTCATCGTCAAGCACCATCACGCCGCGGCCTTCGCGCAGTGCATCCAGTGCATGTTCAACACGTTCAATAGAAGTGCCAAAAGAGGAAAGTAGCGTCTGATTCATGGTAAAAAAACCTCATTAACATTATGGTTACCAGAATCAGGGCAGTCTTAGGAGCGCCGTATTAGCGGCAAAAAGATAACGTGAGCGGGCCAGGCCCGACTTGATCGTTACTCTCTCCCATCCGGACTCTAACCGTCGGCCCCGGAATTACACCGGATCTGCTGTCCTTTGAGTGGTGACCCAAAGCGCTCGCGGGCTTTCAGCGTTACGCTGATTTACCGCCGGTGGGGAATTTCGCCCCGCCCTGAGAATAAGCGAGATAACTATAACGCGATTGATTACCCTGGGCAATGCGCAGACATAAAATCTCCTTTATCCTGGGGCATGACGCGCTACAATGTTCATTAACACCGTCTTATCAAGGGAAGCCACAATGATTGACCCGAAGAAAATTGAGCAAATTGCGCGTCAGGTTCATGAGTCTATGCCAAAAGGTATTCGTGAGTTTGGAGATGACGTAGAGAAGAAAATCCGCCAGACGCTGCAGGCGCAGTTGGTTCGCCTTGATTTAGTCAGCCGCGAAGAGTTTGACGTGCAGACGCAGGTTCTGCTGCGTACCCGCGAGAAGCTGGCCCTGCTGGAGCAGCGTCTGAACGAGCTGGAAAACCGCAATACGCCAGCGGAAGTAAAACCGGCACCGGCCATTCCACCGGTTGATGAAGCAGAATAACAGCCGCGTATAACGGGCTGTTTGCGAAGATACCCTCTCCTGCAAAGAGAGGGTGAAAAAAACGGGCCAGATGGCCCGTTTTTTATTGGCTGACTTTATTTGCTGTCTTTCTGGATCTTCTTGATGATGTTGGTGGTTGAGCACCCGTCCTCAAAGTTGAGCACCATCACTTCACCACCATTAGCCCAGACCTCTTCGCTGCCTGCGATTTGATCCGGTTTGTAATCGCCGCCTTTCACCAGCAGATCCGGCAAAATACCGGCAATCAGGCGCTGCGGGGTATCTTCTTCAAACGACACCACCCAGTCCACCGCTTCCAGCGCACCCAGTACGATCATGCGCTGCTCCAGCGGGTTCACCGGACGCGTTTCACCTTTAAGACGTTTCGTCGACGCATCGCTGTTCACCGCCACAATCAGACGGTCGCCCAGCTTACGCGCATTGGCCAGATAAGAGACATGACCGGCATGCAGGATGTCGAACACGCCGTTGGTCATCACCACTTTTTCACCGCGTTTACGGGCGGCGGCAACGGCCACTTTCAGCTCATCTTCGCTCATCACGCCAAAACCGGTATCGGCACGACCGCGCACCGCGTTTTCCAGTTCGATCGGCGAAACGGTGGAAGTCCCCAGCTTGCCGACGACCACGCCTGCCGCAGCATTAGCGAAGTAGCACGCTTCTTCCAGAGAGTTCCCTGCCGCCAGCGTCGCCGCCAGAACGCCTATGACCGTGTCGCCGGCACCGGTCACGTCATACACTTCCTGCGCCTGGGTCGGCATATGCAGCGGCGCTTTGCCAGGCTGCAGCAGCGTCATCCCCTGCTCGGAGCGGGTCACCAGCAGCGCGGAGAGTTCGAAGTCAGCAATGATCTTCATGCCGCGCTCAACGAGCTCTTCTTCCGTCTTACATTTGCCCGCCACCGCTTCAAACTCAGAGAGGTTTGGCGTCAGAAGCGTTGCGCCGCGATAGCGCTCAAAGTCAGTACCTTTCGGGTCGATCAGCACGGGCACATTGGCTTTACGCGCGAGCTGAATCATCTGCTGTACGCTTGCCAGCGCACCTTTGGCGTAGTCGGACAGCACCAGCGCGCCGATAGTGCTCAGCGCCTGGTTAATGCGCTCGTGCAGCGGCTCAGGATCAACGCCCTCAAAGCCTTCCTCGAAGTCGAGGCGGATCAGCTGCTGGTTACGCGACAGAACGCGCAGTTTGGTGATCGTCGGGTGTGTCGGAACCGAAACGAAGTCGCACTTCACGTTCACGTCCGCCAGCGACTTGCTCAGCGCACGCGCCGCATCATCAATGCCGGTTAAGCCAACCAGACGCGACTGCGCGCCCAGAGAGGCAATGTTCATCGCCACGTTTGCCGCGCCGCCAGGACGCTCTTCAATGGTGTCGACCTTAACTACCGGTACCGGTGCTTCCGGAGAGATGCGGCTGGTCGGCCCGTACCAGTAGCGATCCAGCATGACATCCCCGACAACCATAACTCCAGCACGTTCAAACTCTGGCAGTGTTACTTTCATTCCTGACTCCAGAAAGATTCACAATTTGCGCGCGATAATATCACACTTGTTTTGTTACGCACGGTTCCACCAGCCACTTCTGCCAGCTGGCGGTAACCTGCGCGCGTTCAGTGGCGAAACAGTCCAGCGCGACGTGGCCAGGCTGCTCCTGTAAGGCCAGGTGGTGCAGCTCGTCGCGCAGCGTGGTATAGGCGCGCGTTAAGGCCTGCGCCTCCTGCTCATCCATAATGTCGTTTTGCGCCAGCAGTTCCAGAATACGCACATTATCAGACCAGCGGGTCAGCTTCGGTTTAGCGTGCGCATGGCGTAGCACCAGATATTGCGTAATAAATTCAATATCGGTAATGCCGCCCTCATCCGCTTTAATATCAAAGCGATCGCGATGCTTATTGCCCAGGTGCGCGCGCATTTTCTCGCGCATCTCTCGCACCTCGGTCTGCAGCGTGCTGCCGTCACGCGGGGTCGTCATAATCTCCCGACGAATGGCATCAAACTGCGTTTTCAGCGACGGATCGCCGTACACCACGCGGGCACGCACCAGCGCCTGATGTTCCCACGTCCAGGCTTCATTCTTCTGGTACTCAGCGAAGGACTCCGTTGAGGTCACCAGCATGCCGGCCGCGCCGGAAGGACGCAGACGCGCATCCACTTCATATAAAATGCCGGATGACGTGCGGGTGCTGAACAGATGCATAATGCGCTGGGCCAGACGCAGGTAGAACTGACGCCCGTCGATTTCACGCTCGCCGTCGGTCATGACGTCTGCCGGGCAGTCATGCAGGAAGATTAAATCGAGATCCGAGCTGTACCCCAGTTCCCATCCGCCGAGCTTACCGTAACCCACAACGGCAAAACCGCGGCCTTCGCGGTCAGCAAGGTGTTTCGGCTGGCCGTAGCGCGCCACCATCTGAATCCATGCCTGATGCACCACCGCATCAATGATCGCTTCTGCAAGCCAGGTTAAGTGATCGCTCACTTTCATCACTGGCAGCGTTCCGGCGATATCTGCCGCCGCCACGCGCAGCATTTGCGCCTGCTTAAATTGACGCAGCGCCTCCAGCTGTTGCTCTTCGTCCTCTTCCGGTACGCGCAGCAGATACTGACGCAGCTCGTCACGGTAGGCGTCCGTTGCCGTCGGCTGGTAGAGCGTATTGGGATCGAGCAGCTCATCCAGCAGCAACGGATACCGCGCCAGCTTGTTGGCCACCATCGGCGAGGCGGCGCAAAGCGTAATCAGATGCTTGAGCGCGCCCGGGAACTCGCTCAGCAACTCAAGATAGGTCGTACGGGTGATGATCCCGCTCAGCAGCGGCATCATGCGCGACAGCGGGACCGGCGCATCCGCACGCGAGCAGACGTTGCTCAGCAGGTGCGGCATCAGATGATCCAGCACCTGACGACCGCGCGGACCAATGGCCCGTTTATTCAGTTCGAGACGGAAATCAGCAATTAACGCCACCACACGATGGCGATCGTCATCGCTCAGGTGCGCCAGCACCGGCGTGGTGTCATCTTCCTGCAGCGCGTCCTGCCACAATTCGCGCCAGTGTTCAGAGAGCGTATCGTCCTGCGATTCACTTTCATCGTCACCAATCAGCGCGTTAAAGACACGGCGCACGCCGGCCATATGCGCATCCAGTTGCCCGGTCAACGTTGACCAGTCGTCGACGTGCATCCCCCAGGCCAGCCGCGCCCGGTTCAGGTCATCGCCTGGCAAAGTCTGGGTCTGCTCGTCATTGATGCTTTGCAGCAGGTTTTCCAGGCGGCGCAGGAACAGATAGGCCTCACGCAGGATCTGCGCGTCGCCTTCCGGCAGCAGATGCAGTTGCTCTATGGCTGACAGCGTCGGCAGCAGCGAACGGGATTGCAGTGAAGGCTCACGTCCGCCGCGGATCAGCTGGAAGACCTGAACGATAAATTCGATTTCGCGAATGCCGCCCGCGCCGAGCTTGATGTTGTCCTTCAGACCCCGGCGACGCACTTCACGGGCGATCATTCCTTTCATGTTGCGCAGCGACTGAATAACGCTAAAGTCGATATAGCGACGGAACACGAACGGGCGCAGCATGGCGCGCAGCTCGTTGGCGTAGGCATCGTCGCTGTCTCCCATGATCCGCGCTTTGACCATCGCGTAACGCTCCCAGTCGCGCCCCTGCTCCTGGTAATAATCTTCCAGTGCCGCAAAGCTCAGCACCAGCGGACCGCTGTCGCCAAACGGGCGCAGACGCATATCCACGCGATAGACAAAACCATCCTGGGTAGGTTGATCCAGCGCTTTAATCAGACGTTGCCCGAGACGGGTAAAGAACTGCGCATTGTCCAGTTCACGGCGGCCCCCGCGTGTGGAGCCGTTCTCCGGCCAGGCAAAAATCAGGTCGATATCCGAGGAGAAATTCAGTTCGCAGCCCCCGAGCTTGCCCATGCCCAGAATCAAGAGTGGCTGAGGAACCCCATCCTCATTGCACGGCGTGCCCCACTCTTTACAGCAGGCGGCATAGAGCCAGTCCCGTGCGGCAACAATCAGCGTCTGTGCCAGCTCGCTCAGCTGCTGCAGGGTACTTTCTTCGCTGACCAGTTCCAGCGCCTGAGCCCAGGCAATACGCACCATGACCCGGCGGCGGAACTGGCGCAGGACGCGCATCAGTGTCGCTTCATCCGCGACCTCTTCAAGTGCGGTTTGCAACCAGCCCGCATAATGCCGCCACTCGTCTGCCTGCGGCGGGGTGCTCTCAAGCGCCTCCAGCCAGTCCGGGTAAGCGGTGATACTTTCCTGCACAAAATCACTGAAGGTGAGCACGCTCCTGGCCTGCTCGCTTAACGATGACGCCGGTAATGACTCAGGCAGACGTTCGCAAACGGTCTGCCACTGCTGCTGTAACTGCGAAGAAAGCGGCATTATAGGGTTCCTTGCCAGAGTTAACGTTTTCCGCTGTGCAGCCAGAACGGCTCCTGCGAAATGGCTTCATTACGGAAATGCTCAATCTCTATGTGCTGACGGGTTTCGATAGCATGTTTCAGCCCCTGCCAGTTCTCCAGCCAGGCCTGCGCTTTAGGGCCGTCATAGGCACCCGACAGCAGCAGCATGCTGTCGATATTGCGCGACAGGCGGATCAGCTGATCGCCATACTGGTCTCCCAGCGGATACGCAAAGGTGGTTTTAAGCTCCGCCGCGTGGCGTGAAAGATGGATATCCGCGAAACGTTTGAAGTTATCTTCAATTTTGGCCTGCGCTTTTGCATCCAGGAAGGCACGCCAGCTACGCGTCACCAGAAACTCGGTCAGCGCCAGCCTGGCGGCGGCGTTTTGCGGGCTGTAGAGCGCCGTTTGTGCGGATACATCAGAGAGCAGCAGCGCTTCGGTCTGGGTCAGCAGGTCACGTAAGTGAGCGCTCGCTTTACGAGGTACGATGCCGCCGAACAGCGCCAGGGTATGACGCACAAGGCTCATCGCCGCTAACACGTGCGCTTTTGCGTTTTTCACATTACGCACCCACAGCTCTTCATGATAAAGCCACTGTGAGAGCGCCAGCTCCAGCGCCGCCTCCATGCCCTGCTCAACGCTGGCTTTCGGTGGCACGTGCAAAATAGTCGTCTCTTTCAGCAGGCGCGGCGCATTCCCGGCGGCCAGATGATACCCCCGCGCCGCTTTGCTCAGGCTGCCCTGACGCAGGCCCGGCTGGCTTACCAGCTTACGCGCCAGCTTCAGTACGTCCTGGACTTCACCCTCCAGCAGTTCGAGCTCCAGCTCGCAAATCGGCTCCTGAAGCTCACCCGCTTTTACCTCACCCTGATCGAGGGCGATTTCAATGCGGCTTTTCCCTTCCGTTACCAGCCATTTTTCACGCCAGAAATCGGTACTAAACAGCGGTTTCACCTCGGCGGATAAGGTTTCTGGCAGCACGCCGTTCGGCCAGACTTCTGCCGGGAAACGATCCAGCTCAAGTTCTGGCTGATTGATGTCGATATTGTATTCCGGGCGCTGATGTAAACCGCCGACCACGCGGCCAGCGATTTTCATCGTCATCTCGTAGCGCCCGTTCGCGCCACGGATGCGCAGTCCCATATCATGGCGGCGCAGCCAGTTGTCTGGCGTTTCGTAATAGATATTAAGCAGTTGTACCGGTTCATGGTGTTCGCCGGAAAGGGTCTGCAGATGCTGACGGAGTGCGTCAACGCTGTCTTTTTCGACGATAAATTTTAATTCGATTTCTTGAGCCATAGCCTTGTACTTTTGCAGGCGTCACAGACGCGTCAATGAGGGCGAACTTCCTCGCCATTTGTTTGTCAGTACATAGTATTTTGCGCCAAATTGCCACGCAATGAGCAATTTGACGGGCGTAAATGTTTAGGGTCGTGACACAGATGATTCTGATTGCTGACGAATGCTTTGCGTAGAGACACTGTTGCCACTACTATCGTTCCACTATTTATGAAAATAACGACTAATGATGCTTAAATTACGCCTGATTGGACTTACTTTCCTCGCTTTTAGCGCCGCAACCGCCGTGCACGCTGAAGAGAAGCGTTACGTTTCTGACGAACTGAACACCTGGGTACGCAGTGGCCCCGGAGATAATTATCGCCTCGTGGGTACGGTCAATGCCGGCGAGGAAGTGACGCTGTTACAGACCAACGCGGAGACCAATTATGGTCAGGTTCGCGACAGTACCGGCCGCACGTCCTGGATCCCACTGAAAGAGCTGAGCGCGGTGCCAAGCCTACGCACCCGCGTGCCGGACCTGGAAAATCAGGTGAAAACGCTGACCGACAAGCTGAACAATATCGACGGTACCTGGAACCAGCGCACCGCGGAAATGCAGCAGAAAGTGGCCCAGAGCGACAGCGTGATTAACGGTCTGAAAGATGAGAATCAGAAACTGAAAAACGAGCTGATTGTCGCGCAGAAGAAGGTGAACGCCGCCAATCTGCAACTTGATGACAAACAACGTACCATCATCATGCAGTGGTTTATGTACGGTGGCGGTGTGCTGGGCGTTGGCCTGGTGCTGGGTCTGGTGCTTCCTCACCTGATCCCAAGCCGTAAGCGTAAAGACCGCTGGATGAACTAATTCGTCTTCTCTGCCAGACTTACGTATTATCTTGCGAAAAGAGAAAACGGGAGTACAGGGCGTGAAGAGTTATCTGGTCGGTGGTGCGGTACGTGATGCGTTGTTAGGTCTGCCGGTCAAAGATAAAGACTGGGTGGTGGTGGGAGCCACACCTGAAGAGATGCTTAACGCGGGCTACCAGCAGGTAGGCCGCGATTTTCCCGTGTTTCTGCATCCGCAAAGCCGTGAGGAGTACGCCCTGGCGCGTACCGAACGGAAATCCGGTTCGGGTTATACCGGCTTCACCTGCTATGCCGCACCGGACGTCACGCTGGAGCAAGATCTCCTGCGTCGCGATCTCACCATCAACGCGCTGGCGCAGGACGAAGACGGCCAGATCATTGACGCGTATGGCGGTCAGGACGATCTGCGTAATCGACTGCTGCGTCACGTCTCCCCGGCGTTTTCTGAAGATCCGCTCCGCGTGCTGCGCGTGGCGCGCTTTGCGGCGCGTTACGCGCATCTGAGCTTCCGCATTGCTGATGAGACCCTGGCACTGATGACCGCCATGACCGAGGCGGGCGAACTGGCCCACCTCACGCCAGAGCGCGTCTGGAAAGAGACGGAAAACGCCCTTACTACCCGCAACCCGCAGGTCTTTTTCCAGGTGCTGCGTGACTGTGGTGCACTGAAAGTGCTGTTCCCGGAAATTGACGCGCTGTTCGGCGTGCCCGCCCCGGCGAAATGGCACCCGGAAATCGATACCGGCGTGCATACCCTGATGACCCTGAGTATGGCTGCCATGCTCAGCCCCGAGGTGGATGTGCGTTTTTCAACGCTGTGCCACGATCTCGGCAAAGGATTAACGCCAAAAGCCATGTGGCCGCGCCACCATGGCCACGGTCCTGCCGGGGTGAAGCTGGTCGAAGGGCTTTGCCAGCGCCTGCGGGTACCGAACGAGATCCGCGATCTCGCCAGACTGGTGGCGGAATTTCACGACCTGATCCACACCTTCCCGATCCTCAAACCGGCCACCATCGTTAAGCTGTTTGATAACATCGACGCATGGCGCAAACCCCAGCGCGTCGAGCAGATCGCGTTGACCAGCGAAGCCGACGTACGTGGCCGCACCGGTTTTGAAGCCTGCGATTATCCGCAGGGGCGGCTGTTACGCGCAGCGTGGGAAGTGGCAAAAGCGGTACCGACTAAAGCGGTTGTCGAGGCGGGCTTCAAGGGACCGGAAATCCGGGAAGAGCTGACGAAACGTCGAATTCAGGCGGTGACGGACTGGAAGGAAAAGCATTGCCCTCAGCCTAAAGACTGAGGGCCGTCGGTCAGAAGAAGACCACGTAAACCGCAGCCGCCACGATAAAGCGATAGATCGCGAACGGAATAAACGAGATACGCTTAATCAACTGCAGGAAGGTTTTGATGGCGATCAGCGCCACAATAAAGGCGGTGACAAAGCCCACGGCGAACATCGGAATGTCACCCGTGGTGAGGAAGCCAATGCTTTTATAGACGTCGAGTGCGGTCGCGCCCATCATCATCGGCACCGCCAGCAGGAACGAGAACTCCGACGCAGCATAGCGGCTAACGCCCATCAGCATCCCGCCAGAGATGGTCGCGCCTGAGCGTGAAAAGCCCGGCCACAGCGCCAGACACTGGAAACAACCAATGATAAACGCCTGACGGTAGGTCATGTCATCCAGACCTTCCGCGCGTGGCGTTTTCGGCTTCAGCAGTTCTGCCGCGATCAGCAGGAAACCGCCGACGACCAGCGCATACATGACGTTAATCGGGTTAAACAGCGATTTAATGGTGTCGTGGAAAACCAGGCCCAGAACCACTGCCGGAACCATGCCAAGCAGAATATGGATAAGCGTCAGGCGACCTTTGCTTTCACCCTCGCGCTGAGGAAGACGGCCAAAGTGGATACCGATAAGCCCGAACAGACGACGCCAGAACATCACAACGACCGCCAGAATAGACCCCAACTGAATGACAACTTCAAACGTCTTTGCGGTATCGCCTTCAAAGCCCAGCAGATGGCCAACGATAATCATATGGCCCGTACTGGAAACCGGCAAAAACTCCGTCAATCCTTCGACCACACCCAGTATTGCCGCCACCAGCAGCGAGTGCATATCGCTCATCTATAAACCCCTAAAAAGATATAAAAAAAACGGTGTCCCACGCGGACAACCGTGAAAGATACAGCTTTAAGACCGGTATAACCTAAAATGGTTTAGCTATTATGACGTTAAATCTTCCCTTTCAGATTTGTGCCACGCTCAATGATCACGCCGACGTTAGCAGCACGCGCCACGGCGCCCGGTTTGCTCAATTTGATGCGTACCCACGGTGCGTTGAACTTGCTCAGCAGCAGCTCGGCCACCTCTTCTGCCACACGCTCCACCAGCGCAAAACGTTGCCCTTCGACGTGGCCCACGACCGTTTCACTGATATCGGCGTAGCTCAGACAGTCATTCACGTCGTCGCTTTTTGCTGACTTGCGGTTATCCCAGCCCATTTCGATATCGAACACGAGTTTCTGCTCAATGGTCTGTTCCCAGTCGTAAACACCAATAGTGGTGATTACCGAAAGTTGCTCTATAAATACAATATCCATCACGACCTGCCTGCTTTTTGGCTAAACCGGATACCACTTCCGGCGAATTATGCGTATTATCCACAGATGCTGAGAATACAGATACATTTTCAAAACGGAACAGCGTTATGAGTGCAATCGCGCCTGGAATGATCCTCCTCGCCTACCTTTGCGGCTCAATCTCCAGCGCCATTCTGGTCTGCCGCATTGCCGGGTTACCTGACCCGCGCGAAAGTGGTTCCGGGAATCCGGGGGCGACCAATGTACTACGAATTGGCGGCAAGGGAGCAGCCGTAGCGGTATTGATTTTTGATGTTCTGAAAGGAATGTTACCCGTCTGGGGAGCGTATGCGCTGGGCGTAACGCCGTTCTGGCTGGGGCTCATTGCTATCGCCGCCTGTGTCGGCCATATCTGGCCTGTATTCTTTGGTTTTAAAGGCGGTAAAGGCGTCGCCACCGCCTTTGGTGCTATTGCCCCTATCGGCTGGGACTTAACCGGCGTGATGGCCGGCACCTGGCTACTGACCATTCTTCTGAGCGGTTACTCGTCACTGGGCGCCATCGTCAGCGCGCTGATCGCGCCATTCTATGTCTGGTGGTTCAAACCGCAGTTCACCTTCCCGGTGTCGATGCTCTCCTGCCTCATCCTGCTGCGTCATCACGATAATATTCAGCGCCTGTGGCGTCGCCAGGAGACCAAAATCTGGTCGAAGCTCAAGAGAAAGAAAAAAGACGCCCCGTAAGGGGTTAGTTATGCCTTATAACCAAATGTGATTTTGGTCACCCTCTGCCTGTGGTAACTGTTAATGACACAACACAACCACACAAAAAGAAAATGGCAGACATTACAGACACAACTCCCCTTTCAACGGCAGGACATTCGCCTGATGGCGACATCAAGTGGGTACGTAACGCCTCTGACGTTTCACGTCTGGTCAACGACGGTTCTCAGGGTCGGGCCAACGCCCGCATCGTAGTCGGTATCGCGCTGGGCGGTATTTTCCTCGATGCGTACGACCTTGGCGCGCTGGCGTTCGGCATCAAAGACATCACCCGCGAATTTAATCTCACCCCCGCCGGTACCGGCATGGTGGCCTCGGCCATTACCTTTGGTGCGATTGTCGGGGCGCTACTGGGTGGCTATCTCACGGACAAGATCGGACGCTACCGCGTCTTTATGGCCGATATGCTGTTCTTCGTGGTAGCGGCCATCGCCTGTGCACTGGCACCCAACGAATATGCGCTGGCGGGCGCACGCTTTGTGATGGGCCTCGGCGTGGGGATCGATCTGCCGGTGGCGATGGCGTTTCTTAGCGAGTTCGCCAGGCTCAAAGGCCCCGGAAACAAGGCCTCCAGCGTGGCAATGTGGTGCCCAACCTGGTATGCCGCAATCAGCATCTCTTACCTGTTGGTGTTATTCTTCTACGCCGTACTGCCAGAAAGTCACAGCGACTGGCTGTGGCGCTTAATCCTGGGGTTTGGCGCGGTGCCAGCGCTGGTGATTATCGCCATTCGTAGCCGCTACATGAGCGAGTCCCCGGTCTGGGCGGCGAATCAGGGCAACCTGAAAGAGGCGGCCGCTATCTTGCGGCAATCGTATAACATCAACGCCCACGTGCCGCAGGATGCGCTTAACCAACCGGCACCGGTGGTCAACAAGGCGAAGTGGGCAAACTATCTGAACCTGTTCCGTGGCGTCTATTTGCGACGTACCACGCTCGCTACCCTGCTCTCGGTGGTGTCGTCTTTCGCCTATAACGCCGTCGCATTTGGTCTGCCGGTCATTATCTCCAGCTTCTTTGTGCAGTCGATGCTGACCACTATTCTGATCTCGCTGGTGCTAAACCTGCTGTTTGCCTTCGTCGGCGGATTGCTGGCAGTGCGCTATGTTCCGCGCTTCGGCGCGTGGCGGATGTCACTGGCGGGCTACGCCTGTCAGCTTGTTGCTCTGCTGGGGCTGGCGCTGATTGGTCGTCCGGAAGGCGTATCGGAAGGCATTATCGCCGTCGCGATGCTGGCGCTGTTCCTGTTCGGTCAGGGATTTGGGCCCGGCGCCCATACCATGACGTTTGCGTCCCTGAGCTATCCCACCTCTCTGCGCGGCGTGGGCGTGGGCCTTAACCAGACGCTGATGCGCAGCAGTTCTACGCTCTCGCTGTTTCTGTTCCCGCTGCTGGTGGCCTCTCTTGATACCGCCGTGTTCTGGGTGATCGCCCTGGCACCGTTTATCGGGCTGGCTTCGCTACTGGCGATCCGCTGGGAACCGTCCGGCTATGATGTGGATGCAGAGGATTATCGATAACCTTCTCAACCGGCTCCTTGAGCCGGTTTTTTTATCCATAAGCGACTCATATGACAGCCTTCATTTCTGCCAGGGCATACTGAAACGTCTCCCGATGATGAGCAGATGGATGCAGCATGTTAGCAGCTCAGGTCACTGATAATTCTTACAAAGGCTGGCAGGCATCGCTCGCCCTGCAGTTTTGTTACACCCCTGAGAAAACCCTCCTGCACGCTGCTCATCACATCGGGCCCCTCACCGTACAGCGACCTTTTTATCCCGAAGGCGACACCTGCCACCTGTATTTACTGCACCCGCCAGGCGGGATAGTCGGCGGCGATACGCTGGATATTTCGGTGCATCTGGACGCGAAAAGCCATGCGCTGATCACCATGCCCGGCGCGAGCAAGTTCTATCGCAGCAGCGGTCCGCAGGCCTGTCTCAATCAGCACTTCTGGCTCGACGATGAGGCTACGCTGGAGTGGCTGCCGCAGGACACCATTATCTTTCCCGGTGCGAATGCCGCCCTGCGTTCCGTTTTTCATCTGAAGGCTTCCAGTACGCTGCTGGCGTGGGAATTGTACTGTCTGGGTCGCCCGGTGATCGGCGAAACCTTCAGCCACGGCACGCTGGAAAGCCGCCTTGAGATCTGGGTCGACGATGAGCCACGGCTGATTGAACGTCAGCACCTCAGCAATGGCGATCTCACGCCCGTTGCAGGTCTCCCGTGGGTCGGCACGCTGCTGTTCTTTCCGGCCAGGGAAGCGCACCTCGAAACGGTGCGCGAGCTGCTGACGCCGCTGAGCCACTTTGCCGGGGCAACGCTCACAGACGATCTGCTGTCGGTGCGTTTTCTCTCCCACGACAACCTGATTTGCCAGCGGGTGATGCGCGATATCTGGCAGTCGCTTCGCCCGCTTTTAACCCCCAAAACCGCCTGTTCGCCGCGTATCTGGCAGACATAAGAGAAACGTTATGGAACTGACCCCCAGAGAAAAAGACAAGCTGTTGCTGTTTACCGCTGCGCTGGTTGCCGAACGCCGCCTTGCGCGCGGGGTAAAACTGAATTACCCGGAATCAGTCGCGCTGATCAGCGCGTTTATTATGGAAGGCGCCCGCGATGGCGAAACCGTCGCCTCACTGATGGAAGCGGGCCGTCACGTCCTGACGCGCGACCAGGTGATGGAAGGCGTACCGGAGATGATCCCCGACATTCAGGTGGAAGCGACGTTCCCGGACGGATCAAAGCTCGTCACCGTCCATAACCCGATCGTATAAGGAGCGCGTGATGATCCCAGGCGAATACCAGATCCAATCCGGAAACATTACGATCAACGTTGGGCGAGACACGCAAAACGTGATCGTCGAAAACCATGGCGACAGACCGATCCAGGTGGGATCGCACTACCACTTTTATGAGATTAACCCGGCGCTGAAATTCGACCGGGAAGCCACCAAAGGCTATCGGCTGAATATTCCGGCAGGCACCGCCGTGCGTTTCGAACCCGGACAGAAGCGCGAGGTGACGCTGGTTCAGGTCAGCGGCGCGCAGCGTATTTTCGGCTTTCGCGGCGAGGTGATGGGAGAGGTGAAAAATGGCTGAAATTTCACGTCAGGCCTACGCCGATATGTTCGGCCCCACCACTGGCGATAAAGTGCGTCTGGCCGACAGCGAGCTGTGGATAGAAGTGGAAAACGATCTCACGGTCTACGGCGAAGAGGTCAAATTCGGTGGCGGGAAGGTGATCCGCGACGGTATGGGCCAGGGGCAGATGACATCCGACGGCTGCGTGGATCTGGTGCTGACCAACGCGCTGATTATCGATCACTGGGGGATCGTTAAAGCCGATATTGGCGTAAAAAACGGGCGGATCTTTGCCGTGGGTAAAGCCGGCAACCCGGATATACAGCCCGGGGTCACGATCCCAATTGGCGCAGCGACAGAAGTGATCGCCGCCGAAGGGAAAATTGTCACCGCCGGCGGGATCGACACGCACATCCACTGGATCTGCCCGCAGCAGGCGGAAGAGGCGCTGGTCTCTGGCGTCACCACCATGATTGGCGGGGGCACGGGCCCTGCGGCAGGCACCAACGCCACGACCTGTACGCCGGGGCCCTGGTATATCGCACGAATGTTGCAGGCGGCCGATACACTACCGGTGAATATCGGCCTGCTTGGCAAAGGTAATGGTTCCAACCCTGATGCCCTGCGCGAGCAGATCGCAGCGGGTGCCATCGGGCTGAAGATCCACGAAGACTGGGGCGCGACGCCTGCCGCCATCAACTGCTCACTGGCGGTGGCGGAGGAGATGGATATTCAGGTGGCGCTGCACAGCGACACGCTGAACGAATCCGGGTTTGTTGAGGACACGCTGACGGCTATCGGCGGGCGGACCATTCACACCTTCCATACGGAAGGGGCGGGCGGCGGACATGCACCGGATATTATTACTGCCTGCGCGCACCCGAATATTCTGCCCTCCTCCACTAACCCGACGCTGCCCTACACGGTGAATACCATCGACGAGCATCTCGACATGCTGATGGTGTGTCACCACCTCGATCCGGATATCGCCGAGGACGTGGCCTTTGCTGAATCACGCATTCGCCGGGAGACCATCGCTGCGGAAGATGTCCTTCACGATATCGGCGCCTTCTCGCTGACCTCGTCCGACTCCCAGGCAATGGGTCGCGTCGGCGAAGTGATTATTCGTACCTGGCAGGTGGCGCACCGTATGAAGGTTCAGCGCGGCGCACTGCCGGAAGAGACCGGGAACAACGATAACTTCCGCGTGAAACGCTATATCGCCAAATACACCATTAACCCGGCGCTGACCCACGGGATTGCTCATGAAGTGGGCTCGATTGAGGCCGGGAAACTGGCGGATTTAGTGGTCTGGTCCCCCGCGTTCTTTGGCGTCAAACCCGCCACCATTGTGAAAGGCGGGATGATCGCCTGCGCGCCGATGGGGGATATCAACGCCTCTATCCCAACGCCGCAACCGGTCCATTACCGTCCGATGTTTGGCTCGCTGGGTGCCGCACGCCATGCGACGCGGCTGACGTTTGTCTCACAGGCTGCCGATGCGAAGGGCATTTCGCACCAGCTCAGCCTGCAGAGCGGCATAGCCGTTGTAAAAGGCTGCCGCACGGTGAAAAAGGCCGACATGATCCACAACAGCCTGCAGCCCAACATCACCGTTGATGCACAAACTTACGAGGTTCGCGTTGATGGCGAGCTCATTACCAGCGAGCCGGCAGACGTTCTGCCGATGGCCCAACGCTATTTCCTGTTTTAAGGAGTGACAATGATCTACCTGACCCAACGCCTTGACCATGCCCATCCGATAACCGCCAGCGTCACGCTGCCGATTGATGTCCGGGTGAAAAGCCGCGCCCGCGTGGCGCTGAATGACGGTCGCGAAGCCGGGCTGATGCTGCCGCGCGGCCTGCTGCTGCGCGGGGGAGATCTGCTGACCACTGACGACGGCAGCGAGGTGATCGAGGTGATCGCCGCGCCGGAATCGGTCTCCGTGGTGCGCTGCGACGATCCATTCCTGCTCGCCCGCGCCTGCTACCACCTCGGCAACCGCCACGTGCCGCTGCAGATCATGCCCGGCGAGCTGCGCTATCACCACGATCATGTGCTCGATGACATGCTGCGCCAGTTCGGACTCGAGGTGACATTTGCCACCCTCCCGTTTGAACCGGAAGCAGGGGCGTATACCAGCGATGCCCACAGCCATAGTCACTCTCACGCTCATTCACATTAAGGATTCATCATGCGTACGTTTTTACCTCTGTTACTGCTGGCCTTTTCTCTTCCTGCCCTGGCGCATCCCGGACACGGCACAGACAGCTTTCAGGCCGGTTTTTTCCATCCGCTGACGGGTCTTGATCATCTGCTGATGCTAACCGGTGCGGGCGTACTTTCGGCCCTGAGCGGGCGCAAGCTACTGCTGCCTCTCGCCACTCTCGGCATGATGCTGGCCGGGGCCGTTGCAGGCAGCCTGCTTGGCGGCTTTAGCGGCATGGAAATGCTGATTATCGCCTCGCTGGCGGTCTGCGGCGCGATGATGTTTAAAACCGAAAATCGCCTGCTGTTGGCCGTGCCGGCGCTGGCAATGTTCCACGGCTGGGCGCACGGGGTAGAGATGTCTGGCCACAACTTCTGGCTCTTCACCAGCGGCTTTATGTTTGCAAGTGCCACGGTGCTGTGCGCCAGCTTCGCCGCCGGGTTACTGCTGCGCCGTCACGACGGGTTGCGTAAAACCTTTGGTGGCGGGCTGATTGTCTCTGCGCTGCTGGCGCTGATGAGCTGATGGAGCACGTCCGCCAGCGGCTGCGCCTGATGCAGCTCTCCAGCAGCAGCCTTCCGGTCGGGTCATTCACCTGGTCGCAGGGGCTGGAGTGGGCCGTTGAAGCAGGCTGGGTCCCCGATGCTGAGGCGTTCAAAAACTGGCAGATCCTGCAGATGGAGCAGAGCTTTTTCTGTGTCGATCTGCCGCTGTTTTCCCGACTTTATCAGGCGTGCGAGCAAAACGATTTGGCGACGGCAACACGCTGGACGGCCTACCTTCTCGCCTGCCGGGAAACGCGTGAACTGCGTGAAGAGGAACGCAACCGCGGGGCGGCCTTTACGCGCCTGCTCAAAAGCTGGGAGCCAGACTGTCCGGCAGAGTGGCAGACGCTGTTTATGCAAAGCCAGCTCAGCGGCATGGCGTGGCTCGGAGTACGCTGGGGCATTAGCGCCCATGAGCTGGCCCTGAGCCTGGGCTACAGCTGGATTGAGAGCGCGGTCATGGCGGGCGTCAAGCTGGTGCCGTTCGGGCAACAGGCGGCGCAGCAGCTGATTATCGACCTGAGCGACCACTTTGCCGCCGGGCTTGAACCGGCATTTTTGCGTGGCGACGACGCGCTGGGTGCGGCAACGCCGCTGTCGGCCATCGCCTCTGCGCGCCACGAAACACAATATTCACGATTATTCCGTTCCTGAGGAGACAACATGGCTGATTACAAACATCCCCTGCGCGTGGGCGTGGGCGGCCCGGTGGGGTCGGGCAAAACCGCGTTACTGGAAGCACTCTGCAAAGCAATGCGCGACACCTATCACCTGGCAGTGGTGACCAACGATATCTACACCAAAGAGGACCAGCGCATTCTCACCGAAGCGGGCGCCCTTGAGCCAGAGCGCATCGTGGGCGTGGAGACGGGCGGCTGCCCGCATACCGCAATCCGGGAAGATGCCTCAATGAACCTGGCGGCAGTGGAAGCGTTAAGCGAAAAGTTCGGCAATCTGGATCTGATCTTCGTTGAAAGCGGCGGTGACAACCTGAGCGCCACCTTCAGCCCGGAGCTGGCTGACCTGACGATCTATGTGATTGACGTCGCTGAAGGGGAGAAGATCCCGCGTAAGGGCGGCCCAGGGATTACCAAATCCGATTTTCTGGTGATCAACAAAACCGACCTGGCACCCTATGTGGGGGCCTCACTGGAGGTGATGGAGCGTGACACCCACCGCATGCGCGGCGAGCGCCCGTGGACCTTCACCAATCTGAAGGCGGGCGACGGACTGGCAACGATCGTGACATTTCTGGAAGAGAAAGGGATGTTGCGGGTGTAACCGTATAAATCCCCTCTCCCTGGCGGGAGAGGGTCAGACATTACGCCTCCGGCAACTCCGCCAGCGGCCAGCGTGGACGTACAGAGACGCTCAGATCGGCGGTCGCGCCAGCGTTCAGACGTACCATACCCGCGTAGGCGATCATCGCCCCGTTATCGGTACAGAATTCCGGACGGGCATAAAATACTTCCCCACCACGCTTTTGCATCATCTGCGCGAGTTTTGCACGCAACGTGCGGTTGGCGCTGACGCCCCCGGCCATCACCAGACGCTTAAAGCCGGTCTTTTCCAGTGCGCGTTTGCATTTGATCATCAGGGTATCGACCACCGCGTCTTCGAACGCACGGGCGATATCAGCACGGGTCTGCTCGCTATCGTCGTTATTGCGAATGGTATTGGCCGCGAAGGTTTTCAGACCGGAAAAGCTGAAATCCAGCCCTGGACGGTCAGTCATCGGACGCGGGAAGACGAAACGCCCTTCCGTGCCCTGCGATGCCATTTTCGAGAGCATCGGACCGCCAGGATAATCCAGGCCCAGCAGTTTGGCCGTTTTGTCGAAGGCCTCACCGGCTGCGTCGTCAATGGACTCGCCGAGCAGCTCATACTTGCCAATCCCCGTTACGCTAATCAGCTGGGTATGGCCACCTGAAACCAGCAGCGCCACAAAAGGAAACGCAGGCGGATTATCTTCCAGCATCGGCGCCAGAAGATGCCCTTCCATATGGTGAACCGGAATGGCCGGCACATCCCACGCGAATGCCAGCGAACGGCCCACCGTTGCGCCGACCAGCAGCGCACCCACCAGGCCTGGGCCTGCGGTATACGCTACAGCATCAATATCAGTAGAGCTCAACCCGGCTTCTTTCAGCGCCGCCTGAATCAGGGGAACCGTTTTACGCACGTGGTCACGAGAAGCCAGTTCAGGCACGACGCCGCCGTAGTCAGCGTGTAATTTCACCTGACTATACAGTTGGTTGGCAAGAAGCCCTTTTTCGTCGTCGTAAATGGCGATGCCGGTCTCATCGCAGGATGTTTCAATACCCAGTACACGCATGACTTGTTTTACCTCGTTTCAATACCGCGCAGTGTAGGGCCAATGCGGATTGATGTAAAACTTTGTTCGCCCCAGGAAGAAGCCTCGTGTATACTCCTCACCCTTATTAAAGTCCCTTTCAAAAACGCGTCGGTGCTTTACAAAGCAGCAGCATTTGCAGTAAAATTCCGCACCATTTTGAAATAAGCTGGCGTTGATGCCAGCGGCAAACCGAATTTATCAAAGGTGAGAGTTACATGCCGGTAATTAAAGTACGTGAAAACGAGCCGTTCGACGTTGCACTGCGTCGCTTCAAACGTTCATGCGAGAAAGCAGGTGTTCTGGCTGAAGTTCGTCGTCGTGAGTTCTATGAAAAACCAACGACCGAACGTAAGCGCGCTAAAGCTTCTGCTGTGAAACGTCACGCGAAGAAACTGGCTCGCGAAAACGCACGCCGTACTCGTCTGTACTAATCAATTGAGGGCCTCAGCCCTCAATGACAGACAGAGTTGTAGTCGTAAGGCCGTGCTTCCGGAAGGAATGCGCGGCTTGTTTTCGTTTATGAGTTACTAAAAATTTTGGGGCATATGGCCGGACGAATCCCACGCGTATTCATCAATGACCTGCTAGCCAGAACCGACATCGTCGATCTCATCGACGCGCGGGTAAAGCTGAAAAAGCAGGGCAAGAACTACCATGCGTGCTGTCCTTTCCATAACGAAAAAACCCCCTCCTTCACCGTAAACGGTGAAAAGCAGTTTTACCATTGCTTCGGCTGTGGTGCTCACGGTAATGCTGTCGATTTTTTAATGAACTACGACAAGCTCGAGTTCGTTGAAACCGTCGAAGAACTGGCGGCGATGCACAACCTTGAAGTGCCGTATGAAGCAGGCAGTGGACCAAGCCAGATCGAGCGCCATCAACGGCAAACGCTGTACCAACTGATGGATGGTCTGAACTCGTTTTATCAACAGTCTCTTAAGCACGCTGCTGCTGAGCCTGCGCGTCAGTACCTGACAGCGCGCGGACTGAGTGACGATGTGATTGCGCGTTTCGCTATTGGTTACGCCCCGCCCGGCTGGGACAACGTGTTAAAGCGTTTTGGCGGCAATAGCGAAGATCGTAAGTCTCTTATCGATGCCGGCATGCTGGTCACCAATGACCAGGGACGAAGCTACGACCGCTTCCGCGAACGGGTGATGTTCCCGATCCGCGACAAGCGTGGCCGGGTGATTGGTTTTGGTGGTCGCGTGCTGGGTGATGCCCTGCCGAAGTACCTCAACTCCCCGGAGACCGATATTTTTCATAAAGGCCGCCAGCTTTACGGTCTTTATGAGGCGCTGAAGGATAACGCGGAACCTCCGCGCCTTCTGGTCGTCGAAGGCTATATGGATGTCGTTGCGCTGGCGCAGTACGACATCAACTATGCGGTTGCATCTCTGGGCACCTCGACCACAGCCGATCACATTCAGCTGCTGTACAGGGTGACTAACAATGTCATCTGCTGTTACGACGGTGACCGTGCAGGGCGCGACGCCGCCTGGCGTGCGCTGGAAACCGCACTGCCTTATATGACCGACGGGCGTCAGTTACGCTTTATGTTCCTGCCCGACGGTGAAGACCCGGATACGCTGGTGCGTAAAGAGGGCAAAGCGGCGTTTGAAGCGCGGATGGAGCAGGCTCAGCCGCTCTCCACGTTTTTGTTTAACAGCCTGATGCCGCAGGTCGATTTGAGTACCCCTGACGGGCGCGCGCAGCTCAGCACGCTGGCGCTGCCGTTAATCAGTCAGGTGCCCGGCGAAACGCTGCGCATCTATCTGCGTCAGGAGCTAGGCAACAAGCTCGGCATTCTGGATGACAGTCAGCTTGAACGTTTAATGCCTAAACAGTCTGAAAACGGTGCGGTTCGTCCCGCGCCTCAGCTAAAACGCACAACCATGCGTATACTGATAGGGTTACTGGTTCAAAACCCCGAACTTGCTCCGCAAGTGCCATCACTGGCGGGTTTGAACCACGAAAAATTGCCCGGGCTTGGCTTATTTTCAGAATTGGTCAACACTTGTTTGTCTCAGCCAGGTCTGACCACCGGACAACTTTTAGAACATTATCGCGGCACAAAAGAGGCTGCTACCCTTGAAAAATTGTCGATGTGGGACGATATAGCAGATAAGGACATTGCAGAAAAAACGTTCACCGACTCACTCAACCATATGTTTGATTCGATGCTTGAGCTGCGCCAGGAAGAGTTGATAGCTCGCGAGCGCACACACGGCTTAAGCAGCGAAGAACGCCGGGAACTCTGGATGCTGAACCAGGAGCTGGCAAAAAAATGAATTCAACGGCTTAAGTGCCGAATATCGATCGGGAAGCCCCCGGCAGCCGCACTGAGAGGCAGCGGCACAAATATAAGTACGCCCTCGCTTTAAAGGTTGGCAGCCCCATCGCCGACACCAATCAAACGAATTAAGTGTGGATACCGTCTTATGGAGCAAAACCCGCAGTCACAGCTGAAACTTCTTGTCCAACGCGGTAAGGAGCAAGGCTATCTGACCTATGCCGAGGTCAATGACCATCTGCCGGAAGATATCGTCGATTCAGATCAAATCGAAGACATCATCCAAATGATCAATGACATGGGTATTCAGGTGATGGAAGAAGCACCTGATGCCGATGATCTGTTGCTGGCTGAAACCTCCAACAACACTGACGAAGATGCGGAAGAAGCTGCTGCACAGGTCCTGTCCAGCGTGGAATCTGAAATCGGGCGTACCACTGACCCGGTCCGCATGTACATGCGCGAAATGGGTACCGTTGAACTGTTGACCCGCGAAGGCGAAATTGACATCGCGAAACGCATCGAAGACGGGATCAACCAGGTTCAGTGCTCTGTTGCCGAATACCCGGAAGCGATCACCTATCTGCTGGAGCAGTACGATCGTGTTGAAGCGGAAGAAGCGCGCCTGTCTGACCTGATCACCGGTTTTGTCGACCCGAACGCTGAAGAAGATATGGCACCGACCGCCACTCACGTGGGTTCTGAACTGTCTCAGGAAGAGATGGATGATGACGAAGACGAAGATGAGGAAGATGCCGACGACGATACCGCCGATGATGACAACAGCATCGACCCGGAACTGGCGCGCGAGAAGTTTGCCGAGCTGCGTACCCAGTACGAAGTCACGCGTGACACCATCAAAGCAAAAGGTCGCAGCCACGCAGCCGCACAGGAAGAGATCCTGAAACTGTCTGAAGTCTTCAAACAGTTCCGTCTGGTGCCTAAACAGTTCGACTACCTGGTTAACAGCATGCGCGTGATGATGGATCGCGTACGTACCCAGGAACGCATCATCATGAAACTGTGCGTTGAGCAGTGCAAAATGCCGAAGAAGAACTTCATCACCCTCTTCACCGGCAACGAAACCAGCGAAACCTGGTTCAATGCGGCTATCGCGATGAACAAGCCGTGGTCTGAAAAACTGCATGACGTGAAAGAAGACGTGTTCCGCGGCCTGCAGAAACTGCATCAGATTGAAGAAGAGACCGGCCTGACCATTGAGCAGGTTAAAGACATCAACCGTCGTATGTCCATCGGTGAAGCGAAAGCCCGCCGTGCGAAGAAAGAGATGGTTGAAGCGAACCTGCGTCTGGTTATCTCTATCGCCAAGAAGTACACCAACCGTGGCCTGCAGTTCCTGGATCTGATTCAGGAAGGCAACATCGGTCTGATGAAAGCGGTTGATAAGTTTGAATACCGTCGTGGTTATAAGTTCTCCACCTATGCTACCTGGTGGATCCGTCAGGCTATCACCCGCTCTATCGCGGATCAGGCGCGCACCATCCGTATTCCGGTGCATATGATTGAGACCATCAACAAGCTCAACCGTATCTCCCGCCAGATGCTGCAGGAGATGGGCCGCGAGCCAACGCCAGAAGAGCTGGCTGAGCGCATGCTGATGCCGGAAGACAAGATCCGTAAAGTGCTGAAGATCGCCAAAGAGCCAATCTCCATGGAAACACCAATCGGTGATGATGAAGATTCGCATCTGGGTGATTTCATCGAGGATACCACCCTCGAGCTGCCGCTGGACTCTGCGACGACCGAGAGCCTGCGTGCTGCAACACACGACGTTCTGGCTGGCCTGACCGCCCGTGAAGCAAAAGTGCTGCGTATGCGTTTCGGTATCGATATGAACACCGACCATACTCTGGAAGAAGTGGGTAAACAGTTCGACGTTACCCGCGAACGTATCCGTCAGATCGAAGCGAAGGCGCTGCGTAAACTGCGCCATCCAAGCCGCTCTGAAGTACTGCGTAGCTTCCTGGACGATTAATCGATCCTGTCAGTGAAAAAGCTCCCTTTGGGGAGCTTTTTTTTTGCATTTTCTCCGCCCCTCAGGGACAAGGAAACACCGCCCTACAGCCCACGCACAACCAGGGCCTCATCCAGTTCCCGATACGCCTCCACCAGCTTATCCAGCGTTGCCCTGTTAAGCCCGCTCGGGTTCGGCAGCACCCACACCTGCGTGACGCCAATGGTGATGGCCTGTTTGCCCCACTGCGCACCGCGCTGACTGAACGCCTGTTCGTAAGCCTGCTTGCCCAGGATGGCCAGCGCTGCCGGCTGATAATCTTCAATCTTCTTAATCAGCTCCCGCCCACCGCTGCGCAGTTCATGCAGGTTCACCTCACTCGCCTGTACCGTGGGCCGCTCGACCAGCATGGTTATCCCGCAGCGCGTATCCAGCAGGTGCTGCTCCTCTTCAGGCTTTAGTAGCCTGTCGGTAAACCCGGCCTGATAGATAACCTTCCAGAAGCGATTCCCCGGATGGGCAAAGTGAAAACCGGTGTGCGCCGAGGACTTCCCCGGGTTAATCCCGCAAAACACCACCCGCAAGCCCGGGGCCAGAATATCGTTGATCATCTCTACTCCCATTGATACATCCTTATGGAAGTATAAAGGATTGATTATGCATTGTTTATAAAAACAGCAGGCAGGTGTGAATGGCTGGATTGCTGAAGGGAGTTCCTCTATAATTCACCGCCACGGCCCCTTAGCTCAGTGGTTAGAGCAGGCGACTCATAATCGCTTGGTCGCTGGTTCAAGTCCAGCAGGGGCCACCAAATTTAGCTGTATAATCAAATGATTAAGCCACTCGATTGAGTGGCTTTTTTATTGGTTTTTTTGAGCCGGTGGCGCAGTCGCTAACCATGGGTCTGCGAAGCCGTTCGGACACGCTCAGCGGCGCCAGGTGTCGCAATCAGACGCTCCACGGACTCCATCGTCACGAACGTACAGCTGCAGTCCACATTGGTGCACTGGTGATAGCGCTCTTTGGTATTTTCACTTAAATAGCGACTGGTACGCGCATGCGCGGAATGCTTGCACTTAGGACAATGAAACATGTACCCCTCCACGTAATTCACAATTTGTGAATTATAATACCCGAAAAGAACTCAATAGCAAATACATTACTCATTTTCGATAGAAAATTTTTCATCGGCGACGTTCAGCTCAAGCTTAAGTTGCGTGGTAAATCCACTCTCGCTGAGAGTATGAACCACCTCGTTGATAATCCACGCCTGCTCGTCAATGACCCGTTTAAAGCCGTTGACCAGCACCGGCGTTTCGGGATACAGATCGGCGCGTCCCAGCGCCAGCTGGATAGAAAAATTCACGGTACCCCGCTGAAGCGCGCGCCACTTCGCCTCTGCAGCCCTGAGCGCCTGCTCTTGAGAGGCATAAACCGTGGTGAGCTCAAAAACGTTTTCCGCCGATCCCACCAGCCTCTCTTGCGGCTTCTCTGCCTTGCCTCCTGCTCCCGCTACCGGTGTAGCGGCATCCGGGTGCTGTAGTCCTTCTGTCGGCTGCCCCCCGGGCTGACGAGCAATACTCAATTGAGTATTTTGTTGTTTTGGGTCACGCGTTTGCAGCCATTTGGCCGTCACGCCGGAATAATTTTCACGGTCAGCGACGGAAAAAAGGTGCCGATCGCCATCTCCACGCTCAATCATCATTAAGGGAAGCGGTGTGCCACTGGCCGTCACGGCATGGCCCGCTTTCATAAAAATAACCTTCCCGGCTTTGATTGAAACAAATGCACCATTACGTTCGGCCAGGCGGGAGAGAAACGCCGCGTCAGTCTCCTGAGACTGATCGATATGAGAAATGGCGATGGATGCAAGTCCCGCCCCGACGCTGGCGGTAAACCGGTTACGCTGAGCAATGGTGTTGACTATCGCGCCGATCGTCGTGTCATGCCACGACTGTTCGCGCCGCACGTTGAGCTTCCCACGAAAATCGGCGCTGCATCCTCGGATGGTCAGCGTGTCCGGCGTGCCCCGGAATTCAATCGCATCTATCGTAAAGTCCCCTTTCGGCTGGAGCGGTGTTCCTTCCCATCCCAGCCATAAGGACAGTCTTGCCCCCCGGGCAGGCAGGTCTAACAACCCGTCGGAATCATCCAGTAGAATATCCAGCTGATCGGCTTCCAGCCCACGTTTGTCGGTCATGGTCAAACTGATAAGACGATGGCTGAAATTTTGCGTGATATCGCGCTCGTCAAGCTTAAGCATAAAATCAGGGGCGATTTTCCCACCTGCCCGGATATTCATTTCGGTGATCATCCCACCAGCCCTCCAATGCTATTACGTGCGCTTTCCACCAGCTCTGAGGCCTGCGTTCTCAGGTCGCCAAACGTCGTCATCAGCGATTCATCCACGCGTTTCAGTACCAGGGTAAAATCAATTTTCCGGGCAGTGCCATCGCTGTAAAAATCCGAATGCGTATGCGTGACTTTCTCAATGATAAACATGCCGTGAATGATGCCGGTACCGTCTATCAACGGCCATGCCCGCCCTTCATTCGCCATCAGCTCAACCGCCTTGAGAGAAAGCCGCCCTCCCGTGAGCTCCGGGTAAAGTAATCCGGAAAGGTTAAAGGATGTCTCACCTTCGCCAAGGTACTGCCAGGCTTTGGGTTTCCCGATGCGTTCGTTGGATGCCCAGCGGTAGTCTTTTGTAAATACCATTGACTGATACGGTAAGGTTCGTCGTTCAAAGACAAACAGACCCAGCACCATTAACATTTTCTCTCTCCTTAACCATACATAAAGCTGGATTGCTGCCGTCTCGCTTTTTCCTGCTCACTGCTCTCTATAGCCTCCCGGATTTGACGAGTCAGATCCGTTCCGGAGGCTGCGCTCCCCTGCAGCGTGAAGTTGTATTCACTTTTACTCTGATCGATGTAAGAACGTCCTCCCGCTGCTGCCATCGGCTGGTATCCCATGAAGCCGCTGTAAACAGGTGACGCCGGGTCCCAGGCACTGCCGGCGTCAGCAGAGGAGGTGCCTTCTTTCGGTACAGCCGAGTCGATATTGCCCGACTCTCTTTTTATGACGCCGAGTTTCTCCAGCAGCCAGCTGGCCTTGCCGCGCAGGCTGTTAAAGAGATTTAGCGGCGCCATTAGCGCATCTCCCAGCGCCTGACCGAACGCCACGCCGACATTTTTGCAGCTGTCGAGCGTTTCCTGCGTCGCCTTAATCGGCGCAATCAGATCGATGAACCACTGCCAGATCCCGCCCAGTTTTTCTGAAATGAAACCAAAGGCCTGTAACAGCGGAGAGAACAGCTCGCCCAGCGGCGCGAAGGCCGCAGAAAGCCCCTCAATCACCCCGCCAAAGAAGGCGCTAATGGGCTCCCAGTATTTAAGAATCAGTAAAGCGCCGGCGGCAATTGCCGCTCCGAGAGCAATAACGGGCCAGCTCAGGGCGCCCAGCACCGTCATGATGCTCCCCCCCACTACGCTGAATACCGTGCCCAGCATCCCGGCAGCGGTTATCACCAGATTCAGGCCTGACACAATGGGGGCGACCACCATACCTAGCGTGCCCAGGACACCGGCAAAGGCTTGTGCGCCCATAACCACGCTGACCAGGGCTTGCGTCAGTGCAGGGTTAGCGTTGACCCAGAGAGAGAGCGTACTAAGCCATCCGGTCGCGGTTGAGATCAGCGTGCGTAGGGCACCATCGGCCTTATCAAAGACATCAATCTTCAGGCCGTTTAATGCAGCCTGGAACTTGCTGATATCACCCTCGAGGTTATCGCCCTGAACCGAGGCTGTCAGCGCGGTGCTCCCCCTCGCGCCCTGGAGTGTCTGGCGCTTGTTATCCAGCGTTCCATTCCCAGCCGCTGAAACCAGTACGCCTGCGCCTTGCATCGCATCCGTACCGAAAATGGCCTTCAGGTATTCAGTTTGTTGAGCCGCACCGATTTTGCTGTTTTCGAATGAGGCAGAGATCGCCTTGAGGATATTCTCTGTCGGCAGTGGATTACCCTCGCCATCCCGGGTTTGCACCTTCAGTTCATTCAGCGCTGCAGAACGCTGCCCATCCGGCGTCTGCAGGCGGCTCAACATGGCGCTAACCTCTGCGCCGGCATCTGCCCCTTTCATCCCCTTTTCCATCAGAATACCAAGCAGCGCGGTGGTCTCCTCAAGGCTGGCGCCGGCTTCTCCGGCGGCAGGTGCGGCGGATGCAACGGCGGTACTCAGTTCGGTGAGACTGGTATTTGACGCAGTGAAACCGCGGGTAAGGACATCTGCAACGCGTTCAACATCCGTATTCGCCAGGTTAAACGAGGCCTGCGTGCTGCGGATGATGTCGACCGCTTTGGCGGCATCAATATTCCCAGCGAGGCTGAGGTTGACCGTCGGCACAGTGGCGGCCACCACCCCGTCGGCGTCATAGCCTGATCGGGCCAGCTCGCCCTGCGCCCGGGTGACAACATCTGTAGAGGTTCCTGTACTGACGCTGACATCCCGTGCCTGCTGGCGAATGGCCTCCAGCCTGGTATCCCCCTTCTGCAGACCCAGGCTTGCCTGTATGGCAGACATCTGCTTTTCAAAACGGATTCCCGGGGCAATAAAGCGGGACGTCTGATTAAAGCCCGCCTTTGCCATTCCTGCGCTCACATTAGCAAACTGCTGCACACCCGCGGCAACACGTTTGCCAGACTCGTAGCGGTTCTGAACGGTATTAAGCCGCTCCTGTTGCTGATTGACCCTGGCAAGCGCCTCTTTATGTCGATTTAGTTGTAGCGTTTTTTCGCTGATACCCTGTCTTAAACGACGCTCATCTGACGACAGCGTGCGCGTATTAATCCCTGCCTGCGCCAGCTCACCGCGCTGGCGCTGCACCGACTGGCGTAAATTGTTGTACTCAAGCTTAAGCGCGGCGGCAGATTGGCGGGCTGCCGCCAGCGCATCCGCCTGGTCACGGGTTGGGTTCTGGGTGTTTTTGAGCTGGAGCGCCAGTGCCGCGGTCTGCTGTTTCGCCCGGGCAAGAGACTGCCCCGTCACGGCGAGCTGTTCGTTGGCTTTTCTGAAGCCGTTAATGCGGCCCGCCTGTTCATCAAGCGCGCGCAACGCCGCCTCAGAATCGCGGATACTGGCCGCGAGAGAGAGACTGGCGTTCTGGATAGCGTTAAGCGGTCGGCTTGCCCGGTCGACTGCCTTAAGCAACTCCTGAAGTCTGACATTATTACTCATGGTAGTTTCCGCTTCGCTGCAGCGCCTTTTCGCGCCATATAAGGAGTTCGGTCATGCTCAGCGAGTACAGCTCTGACGGCGGCCAGTGAAAGATCACCGCGATATCCGCCATCAGATCATCGACCGACAGGTTTTCGGGAAATGTTAGCGAGCCGAAGCCGGTGACAAAAAACCGATCACCTTGCCCGCAAAAGAGAGCAGATCGGAAGCATCCAGACGCGCAATCTCATGCTCGGTCAGGGCCGGAGAGGTCATTCGCGGCAGCACTTTAATCAGCGCATCGACGTCAGATTGTGCCAGCGACGCCAGCGATACCCCACGCAGGGTCCCCGCGTTGGGTTTTGCGACGGTCACCTTTTCGATTTTTTGCTCGCCGCGCAGAACGGGGGTATCGAGCGTAATGGTGTTCGGGTTTTCGCTTTCGTTAATGACGGTCTCGTTGATATTTTCCATTTCGTTACTCTTCAGAAAGTTAACTTACCGGCCGGCAGTCCCGGCCGGTTAAAGGTTTACAGGCCAATCGCCTTACGGTGTTCCGCCAGACGATCGACGCCGTCGACTTTCAGCACCATGTTGATGATGTCAATTTCGATGATCTCTTTGCCATCGATGGTCAGTTGGTAGTAAGCGCACTCGGTGGACATCTTGGTGGTGCCGCTCTCGCCCTGCTTGTTTTCACCACCATCAAACTCTTTATGACGGCCTCGCATGACGATTTCGACGGCGGAGATTTCGCCCGTGTCGTCACGCTGGAAGGAGCCGGTAAAGCGCAGAGGCACGCTGTCCGCGCCCGGAGAGGCATACTGTGCCCACAGCGCGACGTCCGGCAGACCGCCAATGGTCCACTCAAGCGCCAGGGCATCATCGTCCAGGCCGAGGTCGACAGAGACCGAGCCCGGCATACCGCCGCCGCGATACTTCTCCAGTTTGCGGGTGAGCTTCGGTAAGGTGACAGACTCAACAACGCCCATATAACTCAGGCCATCGTTGAACATGTTCAGATATTTAAGTTTGCGTGGTAACGCCATGCTTCAGCTCCTTAGCTGTTAACCGAATCGGACAGATCTGCCAGATAGGTATCGGTGATGCGCTGGCGCAGGGTCAGGTTCTCCAGCGGCGGGACAGGGGTGTAGTCGTAATCGATGTACAATTTCCCTGCTTTCAGGGTCGATGCATCATTTGATTCCGGGTCATACCAGCAAGTGCCATCAACGATATAGCCGTTGGTTTTCAGCTCACGGAATTTGGCATTGATACCGGAAACGATGTCGCGGATGAGCGTTGGCGTAATGGGTTTATCCATTGCCCATGCGTGTGCTTCGGCCATGGTATCGGCCAACACCTGCGCGGTACGGGTGTAGTTTTCAAAGACGAAGAGCGGATCGTCTGAACAGGTACGGTTGCCCCAGAATTTGAAGCCGTCGTTACGAATAAGCGTGGTGACGCCGGCCTGGTTAAGCAGGTTCGCATCGGTCGCTTGTTCCTGCAGATCCCAGGACACGGAGGCGCTTACACCTGTGACACCGTTAACGCCGATGTTGGACAGGGTTTTGTGCCAGCCAATCGTCTGGTCGATTTTGGCGCGCAGGCCGAGAGCACGTGCAGTGGCCCAGGCGTGGGTCGTCGTGTTGGTGGTGGTATCCCACGCCAGAAAATCAGGGTGAATTACCATCAACTCGCGCTGACTGAAGTTTTTGCGGTAATCGATAGCGGCTGAAATGGTTTTACAACCCCATGCACTGACATAGCCAAACGCGCGCAGGCTCTGGCACATGGCGGCCAGCGCGGTCGCCACTTCCTGCGAATCCAGCCCCGGAACACCGAGAATACGTGGCTTAACGCCAGTGACCGTTTTCGCGGTAAGGAGCGCTTTCAGACCGGTATATTTACCGTTTTCATCGGTTGTACCGATGATATTAGAGATAGTCTCTTTCTGTGCTTCCTCAGCGGTATCAGCGGTGCCTTCAGCGACACGCACGACAACAACAACCGGTTTACACTGATCGGCAATCGCCTGCAGGGAAGCGGACAACGTCCCCATTTTCCCGGCTTTCGCAATCGCGGTTTGCACGTTGGTAATGAGCACAGGCTCGTTTAAAGGAAATGTCTTGTCGTCCGCATCGCTGGCCGTACAGACCATGCCGATGATTGCCGTCGAGACGGTAGAAATGGTGCGGGTGCCATCGTTGATTTCGATGACTTCCACGCCGTGATGATAGTCGCCCATCCGTTTAACTCCTTCGTTTAGTGGTGAGGCTATTGTCTGTGGAGCGCACGATTGATGCGACGTATTGGGGTTGGAGAAAGGATTACACAACAAACGAAAAACCCTCCGGATGGAGGGTTTGGGGTCAGGCAGGGCGTTCTGGCCATTCAATATCCGGGGCGGTGGTAACATCAACCCGATTTAGCATTACCCGGTACCGCTTCCAGCGTAACAACGCGGCAGCTTCTTCCTCGGTAGCAATGCCTAGCTCGGAGGCATCCTCAAGCGGAGTGATAATGTCATTTGCCGCTTGCATTAAGGATGTTTTTTGAGAATGCGCCAGAGCAACACGATCTTCATGCGTGGGTGCTGGCGGTTCCGCAAGCACGGGATAGCCGTTCTTATCTGAGACAATCACTTTTCCCTCGGTTTGCCCGGCCATAAGCGAATCATAATCTTCATCGATCACTTTTACATAATCATCTGGCCAGGTGCCGGCGGAACGATAGTCTGCCTCAAGAGTATCGTTATAAAAAGCCCGGGTAATGGGACAATAAACATAACTCATATTAATAGCCTCTCGCCTCGAAATAAACTTTAACCTCACCACTGCCAGCAACATAGGTAAAACCTGATTTATCAGGGTTTTGAACATAAATATTCTGATCGTGGAATCCATTGGTATAAAGCAGTGTTAACTGCACACTCAAACAAGCATTAGGAAATGCCGTAGGGAAAGCGATACGTGTTGAATCCGCACTCCGTGTTGCCACACCCCATTGCTTCATAATTCCTGTCGAGTTATCTTTCTCCCAACCACTCGCCGCCTTGCTGGCTGTATTTTTAAGATTGTACCGCGCATCGCTTTCGGCTTTTGTATAGGCAGAAGTTTTTGCCATATAACCGGCATCACTTTGTCCCTTGGTGTAATAACGGGAGTCGAAATTAGTAAAACTCCCTGGAATAATCTGTCCTGGTGCAATAAAATTACCGCTAGTATCCCATTTATAATTAACGTCCTGACCTCCACTCCCTTTCATATGTAAATGCCATGAAAGAACGCTACTGCTTACCAGGGAGCCCATTGAAAATGCCCAAGAGTTTACCCCCTGAATGGTTGCCTGTTGTTTTAAAACTGGGTGATATTCGCTTGTCCCGGCTGTACTGTATAAATTGAAAAATGGCGCTTTAGTATTATATTGCTCGACCCATGCATAATTTCCGCTATAACCCGCCGTAATTTCTTTTCCAGCATAAATCGTATTATTAACAGATAGCGGCGAAGCGGAATTTAGCGCACCGGTTTCAAGGCTCACCCACAAAGGGCGCAGCGAATTATAGCCACCAAATTTATCACCTTTGTTCGTTAGCATGAGATATAGGTTTGCGCCATCATTGCGCCAAAAGGTGCCATAGTCACCGTAAGCAATACGCATACCATTTGCATTCAAGGAGGTGATTTCGAGTCGTGCACGTAACCCGTTTGCAGTACTGAGATTGATTTCCTCCTGACCGTCTGTCGAACCAGTTGCAAGACGCCAATTTCCCTGTTGTACCGTCTCATGCCAGATAGTATCACCTTCCCCACCACGCATTTTTCGTAGGTAGTTTTTTTCACCGCGCATGCCATTACTCAGTCCAGATTGCAGATAAACTCCTTGCTTTACGCCATCAAGATTGAGCGTACCGCTCATGCTGTCACCAAATTTACTTACGCGTTCGCTGGCATTACGATTTGCGGCTACAGCGTTATCATTAGCTGTTTTGACGGCTTTCGGAGTGGCGGCGAGCGCCTCAGATGCGCTGTCGGCTGCGCTACTAAGCTGAACGATGCCCTTTTGTGTCGTAGTAGCATCCAGAGCGGTGTATTTCCCTTTAGCAAGATCATAAGCAGTCTTCACCGCTTTCGGCGTCGCGGCCAGCGTCTCAGATACATTGTCAATGGCGCTGCTGAGCTGGACGATACCTTTTTGTGCCGTGCTGGCATCCTGAGCCGTATATTTCCCTTTGGCCAGGTCATAGGTGGCCTTTACCGCTTTAGGCGTTGCGGCCAGCACCTCAGACACGCTGTCGATCGCACTACTGAGCTGGACGATACCCTTTTGTGCCGTGCTGGCATCCTGAGCAGTATATTTCCCTTTAGCCAGGTCATACGCGACCTTCACCGCTTTTGGCGTCGCGGCAACGACTTCAGAGACACTGTCGATCGCACTACTGAGCTGAGTAAAACCTTTTGCCGTCAGAGAAGCATCAGGATGGCGTCGGGACTGCTCGTGCTCGGCAAGTTTGTCGTCGACGTAATCCTGCGTCGCCATCACCGTTGAGGTGTCAATCGTCAACTCGACGGAGGCGATATCACTCACCATGATGACCATACGCACAGTCTGCGCACGTCCAGATCCTTCAGCGAGTGCAGGTTTGTAACTTTCAGCCATATTGCCGACAGCAATCAGCGTCCCGGTATCATCATAGAGCCCCATTTCACGCATCCAGAACCCGCCGATCTCAGGAGGGATCAGCAGCTCCGCCACGACATAATTTTTATTCTTTTTGTCCTGGCTGATTTTGTTCAGCGCATGACGCCAGACCTCATTGATGAGTTTCGTCTGGCTGGCATTTGGCGTCGGGAGTTGCCCGCCGCCATCACCCACCGCCATCGCCGTAAAATTCACTTTCTTCCCGTTCGGGACGGTTGCGGCAGCCAGTTTTTCGGCGCCGGCTTTGGTGATAACCGTTTTATACTTCACTGTCATTGTGCTCTCACTTATCCGGGGTAAACCGTGATGATGTCGCCGTCATAGCTCAGGGCACCGGTATAGAGATAGCCCGGAACATCCTGAATGATATTGAGGCCGATAAGATGTCGGCTGGCAGGCTTTGCATCAGCAATAAGCCGCTCCATTTCGTAATACATTTCTTCGGTGATGCCGGTTTCCAGCACGCCAATGTCCAGGCGAAACGTGCCTGCCGGGTCGTTGGTTTGCCACCACTCCGTCACGTTGATCAGATAGCCAAGTGGCTCCACCACGCGGCGTACTGCGCCGATCGTTCCTTTGTGTGCATGGATAAACCATGCATTGCGGATAACATCGCGCTTGGTGGCCTCCGGCCAGTTTTCATCCCAGCGATCAACCGAAAACGCCCACGCCAGCCAGGGCAACAGATTTGCCGGACAGGTGTCGGCATTCCAGAGGTGACGAAGCGGGACGGGGGTATTCTCAATGTCGGCACAGGCGCGCGCCGCCGCGACCTCAAGCGGCGACGACCCCACCGGTAACAATCGGGCATTACTCATCGTTTCCCCCAACGGTTACGCTGTACTGGCTGCACCATGAGGCCTGGGTTTCATCAAGCACAATATCGGCCGCAGGCGCGGTCAGTTCGACGCGTTGTACACCCTCAACATGCAGTGCAGCGTAAATGGCGGACTTACGAATATCCCGCCCGAGCCGGTGCTGTGCCGTTATATAGGCCTGCAGCCGGGCCCTTGCCGCGTTGAGTACTGGCTCGCTTTCGGGACCTGGGAAGAGAAAAAGAGAAGCCGCAATGCGGTAGTCGACAATGCTGGCGGACTGGACGGTCACACGATCGGCAACGGGCCTGACGTCCTCATCGTTCAGCGCGTTGCGCACAATGGCCAGCAGCTCTTCAGACGCCACGCCGTTATTCTCCCGGGACAGCACGGAGACGGTAACGTTCGCAGGCTGAGGACTGATGACAGAGATGTCCGCTACCCGGCCATCCGCGCTGCGACCATGGAACTGATAAGCCCCCGTCGATCCCGCCACGCTCAGCCCTTCCGGGGCTTGCTGGATGCGCAAACGAAAGTCGGTGTCAGACTCCATCACTGCCGGCGTGGGCGGAAACGTCATGTCGTCGGCAGGCGTTATCACCAGACGCGCAAGGTTAGCGTTAGCACCAAGCTGGTCGAGATCGCTACCGGTGGCGTAGGCCAGCATGACCGCACGCGCGGCCTCGTTAACGCGCTGGCGCCAGATAACTTCCCGATACGCATTCTCCTGCAGCAGTTTCACAATCGGCTCTGACTCAAGCGTCAGCGTTCGTGCAATTGCCTCCTGCTCTTCTTCGGGATAGAGCGAGACAAAAGTGGCCTTTCGTTCTGCCAGCAGCGTTTCGTAATCCACCTCCTCCACGACATCCGGCGCGGCGAGCTGGCTCAGATCAACAATAGCCATAGCGTTTAACTCAATGAAATAGTGATAGAAAAGGAATGTCCGGAGGTCTGGCGGGTGCCGGTGAGATCGACATACAGCGTCCCGTCATTCTCCGAACGTTCGAAAGTGATGGCCGTCAGGCTGATCCGCGGCTCCCATTTCTGGATAGCGGAGTAACATGCGGCCATGATTTGCAGGCGCAGCGCCGGACTCTGCGGCCTGTCGATCATTGCCGCCAGCAGTGAACCGTACTCGCGGCGCATCACCCGCGAGCCAATCGGCGTGACCAGAATGTCCCGCACGCTTTGTCTGATATGTTCAGCCTTTGAAATGCTGAGCCCGGTCTGACTGTTCATTCCCCTGTAGCGCACCGTCATTGCGTCCCCTTAGTCCAGCTTCCGCCGCTTTGCACACTGCCGTGAGCATGGTTGTCCACCTGCACCCCATTGGAGGTGAATTTACCGCCGGAATGCTCAATATTGCCGGCCATTACCCCGCCCTTCTGCACTTCAAGAGAGGCGGTAATTAGCTTGTTGGTACACACCACCTCAGGTGTATCCAGGGTGATGCGCGTCTCAGACTTCACCAGGACCACCGGTACGGTGGCGGTGAGTGATTCAGAGGCTGTGATGTCAGCCGTTTTAATGCCTGCGGCCATGAGTGCTCCGCTCCCGGGCTCGTACTCGATAACTGCCCCATCAGGGAACGAGACGTGGAGTGCGTCAGGGGAACCTGACGGCGCCGGGTGGTCATCGGAAAAGATACCTGGCAGCACGAAGGCGGTATCAAGCTCACCGCCGATGGCCAGCAGCAGCACTTGTTCTCCCTCGGACGGTGCCCACCACACGCGCGAACGGCCGGCGCGACAGGTCAGCCAGTTCAGCCAGGTGGTTTTCATCCCTCCGGACTGGACGCGGCAGAGCCCTCTGTTGAGGTCAACATCGGTGACAACACCGATACGAATCAGGTTACGGATCGCGCGAGCGATACCGTGCATGGAAGTGAGTGTATTCATGAGAAGAGAATGCCCTTCAGGGGGATCGGCAGCAACGAGACGGGGTTTTATGCGGGATGAAACAACAATCGTTCACGCTGATGGCTGGACAGCCATCAGCGCGGTGAACTTACGCTTTCCACTGACTGACCAGTTCACCGTTGATGTACAGCTCCAGCGGACGTGTGACGGGCTCTGGTAACGGCGGCTCCGGGGAATAGGTGGCATGCAACGTTCCCTGCTCCTGCGAAACAAGAATGCGCTCGGTGAGCTGCAGGCTAAAGCTGATATTCGCCGTACCATCGTCGTTGATGGTGACGCCAAAGAGAAACCCGTTTTTTCGCCCGTCATCGAGGGTAAAAATATCTGGCTGGTTATCACGCAGCCAGGCGAGTACCGGGACGAAGACCCCCTCGCTGTCGCCGGCGAAGCTACTGATATTCGCTTTCAGTTCATACTTTTTTTCAAAGGAGAGCGAGGACGCGAGGCGGGCGTCAATATTTCCGCTCCCCACCGACATCTGCAGATGATCAGGGTGAGCGTTCAGTTGAGGAACGGCGTCAATTAATGCCTGACGCAGGCTGTTGAGTTTGTGCATCGAGTTTATCCTGACAGTCTTTTATGGTTTCGACCTGCAGCGCGCAGGCGATAAGGGCATGCTCAAGCCGACGAATATCAGCACTGAGATCGCCGTTGGTGATGGGCTCACTGCCCGGCATCGGACAGGCGCTCACCTTCGGGCAGGCGTTGTAAACAATGTGCTGCGGAGGCGCAGGCGGCGCGGGTGTGCAACCTGCGCACAGCATCAGGCAGCTGAGCGTTATACCAGCGGCGTAACTCTTCATTTTCATTTACCCATTTCCCGATAGCCGCTTCGCGTCGTGCCATCTCCTCGCCGACGGCAGCAAGATCCTCGCGGAGCCTGACCTGCGCATCTTCGTTCGACCTGGCAATCCGCTGTGCTTCGGATAACTGCTGAAGCAGCGTGTTGATAGTGTTTTTTTGATCGCGGGCGATCTGGTTGGCTTTAGCAAGAGAGCGGGACAGGTTCACGTTGTCATGACGAAACCACAGCGTGATGGCCAGCAGAACAGCCAGTACCAGCAGGAGAGGTTTCATGGCATCCCCTTCAGGCACCAGGCCTTCTCACGAGCTCGACGGTTTTCCAGTCCGGCATTTTTGACCCCATTGACGTACACCCAGCGGGTAAGCTGATTGCACGCCTGCGGCCACTGTTTACGCTTTATGAATGACACCAGCGTGGAACGGCAGGCAGCCCCTGTTCCAACGTTAAAGGCAAAACTCACCAGCGCATCATAGACACGGGGTGGCATCTCCACCGGTGCGCATACCGCCAGCCGTCTTTCAACGTTCATCACGTCGGCAACAAGGTTCTCTGCCGCCTCACGCTCCGTAATTTCCCGTCCCGGCACGACGCCTGACGTATGGCCAATGCCTGATGTCCATACGCCCGCACTGCAACGATAAGGCGACAGGCGACACCCTTCGAGATCAGCAATGAGCGCCAACCCCTCCGGTGAGATGTTCAGTAACCGGAAGTCAGGCATCAGCACCGCCAGGGCCAGTACGCCCGCGGCACTGCAACGCTTAATGATTGAGTTCACGAATACTCTTCTTATCGAGTCCAAGAGAGGTCAGATAGCGATAGGTTTTCCGCTTAAACCAGTAATTCGTCAGCGCGGTAAAAATGGCGCAGAGGCTTCCCACGTATAGCGCGACTTTTTCAGGAGACATCGCCCCGAACCAGGCCAGCGCTACGGCCAGCCAGTAGGCGATAAACGTGGTGATTTTCTCAAGACTCAGTCCCATAGGTTCACTGATTCTTTAGTCGGTGCGCTATCAACCTCTGGCATGTCTATCGGCGTGCCATGAGGTAAGATGACCCCCAACTCCGCGAGGCCAGAATTGGCGTTCAGAACGGTTTCAACCACCCCTGCCGTGCGCCCATAATAACGGGCACAGATGGCATCAAGCGTGTCCCCCTGCATTGCATAGATTTTCATCAGACGCTCCCAACATCCGGATTTCCAGGTACCGTTGAGTTTCCAGCGCTGGCGCCCTTTTTGCTATTGCTGCAGGATGGACAATCGCGGACACAACAGACTGCCCGCGAGATGGCAGAGGGCCTAGCGCCAGCTCTCGTCTTCCCAGACTTCCCGGAGGATATTGTCCAGCGCTTCGCGATCGGCCTCTCTTTCAATCCCCTGCAACTCCACGCCGGTCATGGATCCTTTTTTGACGGTAACCAGCGTTGACGGAAACACGGATCTTATCCTGCGGGTTAATTCGTCCTGAAACGCCTCCACGACGGACGGACCAATAAGCTGATCCTTATCCAGGGTAATGTTCACCCGCACGCTGGCCTCTTTTTTGATTCTGTCCGGAACGGGTGATGCCGAGAAAACCACGGTAAACGCGTTGTTCCTGATTAAATTTCCTCTCGCAATCTCAGCGATCAAATTCAGGGCAATTTCACGATCTCTTTCCTGACACGTTCCTTCTGTCGTCAGCCGCGCAATCATCTCGACGCGTTCAATCATGACTTGCTCGTTCAACTCTCTGTCCACACAACCTCCACCACGAGATACTGTATAAACATACAGTAGCATGTATTCATAAAAAGAGTGAAGCAAAAAATCAGAACCATGCGAGGTATGTACATGATATCGATGAAGATTAGCGAATCCCTTTGCTTATCAGATGCGTTAAATACCTTATACGTTCAAGGATTTTCCGGGCCTTTTGCTGATAAGACGGTGCCGCAGGAAATAGCGATCCGTCTGCAGATCCCCGGCACCATTTGTCGTTAAAACGGCTAATGCCCCCCGCCATAAGATGCAGGGCTTCCCCCCGGCTGATCGTTATTCCGGTGGCGAGCCGTATCTCATCAATCACTCTCTCTGCCACTCCGTTCTGCGGATCCTTTTCATAGACAAAGGGAGTCTTTGCAACCGGTCTGGGGAGGGTTATGCGTGCGGCTAACGCGCGTCTCGCACGGCGGCTGAGGGGTTGAGAGACGTCGCTCACCGTACAGTTATTGACAGAACTCCAAGAACGCGCAGCGGTGCCGTTAAGGTCAACGGCCAAATCAACGGCACGCTTCGGCACAATTTTCCACTGCGTGAGCCGGGTCAAAATCGGCGAGCCCGGGCCGAGTGCGGTGTCGTAAACGCCGCGAATACAGACTCGTTCTTCGCCGTACTGATTGTATTCGGCACGGGGCTCATACAGCGTGCGCACCTGCAACGCATCCCGACGAACAAACGGTCCTCCCTGTGCATTGACGTATCCTGCCCAGTCTCCGGCGTCCGCGGCGTCATGCGCTGCCGCAAATTCTACGCTCAGACCGTGTGCGGCCTGCGTATCAGTCAAACGGCGCAGCTCACGGTAGACGGTCACCGGTGCACCGCCGATAAACTGAAACTGACGGATATGCCAGCGCGCCGCCCAGGCCGAAACGGCAGATGCAGTCACTTTAAGCAACTCGCCGCTTTCGTTATCAGTCTCGCCATCAAGGGCATAGCCGTCGATATTCTTGGAGATGTATTTAGCGATATAACCGGTGGCACTGCCCTTTTGCGGGTCTATAGCTTCAGCGTGAAAGCGAGCTTTTCTGGCGTTATCGCTTTGCAGTTCAAAAGCGTCTTCCTCCTGTGTGTATTCCTCCATAATGCGGCGAACGCGCTCAACGTTTTCGGGCAGCATGAACATCAGCATGTGCCAGTGAGGCGTACCGTCATGGTGGGGTTCAGCAACGCGGATGCCAAACAGACGAATCGCCTGCCGGTGGAGTTTTGCCCGGATCCGCGCCCACAGTTTTGTCAGGTAGCTTTGTGTATCCGCAGGGCTCGCCCCGTTCCATTTACCGTTACGATAGCCGGTGTTCAGGGTGGCGTGATATTTCGACGGCGCGGTTAAGGTATAGAACTCGCCCACATAGCCAAGCTCATGGCAGATATTTTCAAACCCGCGGATGCGGGTCATCAGTTCGCAGCGACGTATCGCGGGATTGGCCACCGAGCCATCGTGCCTGGCAATCAGGCTTATACGGTTGCCCTCTTCATCCTCCAGTTCCAGACCTTTAAGAAATTCACGCGTGCGCCGCTTCTGTTCACGCCAGTCAGTGATGCAGCGTTTACTCGCATAGGCAGACTTCTTTTTGCTGACGTTTCCAAGTGCAATCTGCACATGCTCACGCCAGGCGGCCGCCATGCGACGCAGTCGTCCACGCCACCAGTCTTCGGAAAACATGCGGATCACCGCTGGCGCAATGTCCTCTTTGTTAAAGAGTATCTTCGACACGCGCTCCCAGTGAGGAGGCAGTACATTGAACTGGCGGGTGATTAATCCAGCTCGCTGATACCAGACATGAAGGGTTTGAAATTCGCCGAGGCCAGCGTCATTGATATTCGCCAGCTCGGAACGAATAAAGCCAGCGATGTCAGCGGCCAGCAAATCAATATCGGCGCGGGACATATCCGGGAGACGATTGAAGCGGGCAATCAGCGTAACCATCCGCGATGCAAGATATTGCAAAAGCGGCGTGTCGAAGTGTCCACCAAAAACGGCGGTGGAGACGTTACGGTCAACACCTGAACAGGCATACCGTGCAGAGACCTGCTGCAGACGTGGTAATACCCTGTTGCAGAACCGAATCAAAAAGGCATTGGCTCGCAGGCTGCCCTGATGAAGTTCAAGAGCATCAACCGTGCGCCAGACGTCAAAACGCACGCAGTCAGGCTGCAGAGCGAGCGCTTTTCTGGCTTGCCGCAGCGCCGCGAACAGACGGTCGCGACGCTGTAATTGGGGGTGAGTCAGGTAGGGGCTGGCAATAGCCGATCGGGGTTCATTCCACGGATAAGCAAATGACATCACCAACTTATCCTCCCCGGAAATGTTTGTTTTTCAGCTCCGTTATCTCCTGGCAGGTGACGCATAAGGCCACTCCAGGTAACGCCTTTCGCCGCGCCTCGGGGATGGGGATGTCGCATTCCTCGCAGGTAAAACGCGAGGGCGATGCGCATCGCTGGCGGGCGCTATTAATATGACGTTCGCGATCTTCAAGCTCACGCTCCTGCGCCAGATCGATAAAATCGGCCATCAGTGCAGCTCCTGGGATTCGCGTTCGTAACGGGCAGCCTCGTGACACAGCAGTTCCGCTGCGTCTTCGCCACACATTCCGGTCTTATAGATGTGACTGGCTAATGCCTCCAGCCGCAGGGAGACGGCGAGTGCGAGTGCCCTGCGCTCCTCCATCTTCGCCTGCACCAGCAGGTGCTGGAGTTCCTCGCGCCCGTTCAGAAAAGTGCGGTTTTCGCTATTTCGCATCACTCATTCTCCTTAATTCAGGCAATAAAATGCCCGGCGGGTTTACGCCATTACGTTTTGGGGTGGATTAAAGCGGCATGGTCAGCCGTTCAGGAAATAAACTCACGACTGCACGGAAATGATTCATGGCTCCGATAAGCGCTCTTTTCTCCTCAGTCGTCAGCTCGTTGATACCGCATTCGTGACGGGCGGCGGGTAATTTAGCCAGGAAAAAGATGGCCGCCAGCGCCCTGTTATTCTCCTCAAAACTGGGATCGCGCTTATCACGCATCTCGGCCAAAAACCGCGCCAGCGCTTTCTCGTTATCGCCCCAGTACCTGGCACGCAGTTCGGCCACGTGATTAAGCCCGGAAAGACGTGCCCCCACCTTGAGTGGGACCGTTGCACGTGTCGCTTCTATTGCCATAACGACCCTCGCGTTGATTCACACTGTGTGAATTACTCACCCGTAACGGGCTGAAAACGGGATTGGCCTACGCGTTACGCCGCTTTCCAGCGCAGCGAACTGCGCCAGCCTAACGACAGGGCTGGCACTTTGATGATTGCGATTTCAGAAGCCATGTTGCATGATTCCCATTTTGATAATGTCTGCAATCATTAGCCTCTGTTTGCCAACGTCTGCCGCTGATTGCCCGAATTCGCATTGATACTAATACCCAATTGAGTATTAGTAAATACCCAAAGGAATATATTTTGATTTTAGATTCTCAAGTGAATAATGAAGAGTTACTCGATAGAATCTGTCAGGTATATGGTTTTACCCAAAAAATCCAGCTGGCCCGGCACTTCAATATTGCCGCCAGTTCCCTTCAGAACCGCTACGCGCGCGGCACCATCTCCTACGACTTCGCGGTACAGTGTGCACTGGACACAGGGGCCAGCCTGCGCTGGTTGATGACCGGACAGGGTGCCCAGTTTGAAGGTAACCCTGCGCCTGGCGATCCCGTTGCGGTTGTCACATTCACTCTCAGTGATGGTCAACTGGAAGAAAATTCCACTTTGAGTATCGATTCACATCTCTTTAGCAAACCGCTCACTCGCGGTATCGCAGTCCGGTCTGAGGCAAAGCTCCACTTTGTTGAAAAAGGGGCGTCATTAACCGACGGGCTATGGCTGGTTGAGATTGAAGGCACCACCAGTCTTCGTGATTTAACCCTGCTGCCGGGGAAAAAACTCCACGTCGCGGGCGGCAAAGTTCCCTTTGAATGCGGTATCGATGAGATAAAAACACTGGGCCGTGTGGTGGGCATCTACAGCGAGGTGAACTGATGACGGTACATATGGTTCGTATGGCATCTTTCGATTTCGCTATGCAGGGCATTCAGCCTTAGGTATTCCTTCAGGAATGGCAGAACAAGAACCGGGGCCAACGCTCCCCCGCCAGCCTTTCGGCTTCCTGTTCGTGCCACTCTTCTTCACAAACCCTAAAAACTAAAGAAATCCCCCATCGCGCCGATCATCATCCGTGTGTATTATTTCCTGTAGCGTTTACAACAATTAACCTTAACTCAAATACTTAAGCGCCAAAGCGAAAGGCATCATGAGCACACCGATCAAACGGCTAGAAATCATAAAAAATGCGATTGAACTGGAAGACGACGACATCATCCAGAGCCAGCTGACACGGCTGAAAAATGAAGCGTTTGACGATGAGCTACAGGCAATCGTCGCGGCGCTTGAGCAGAAAAACTATACCGTGGCCATGGCGGCGATCGCTGCCTGGCTACAGGGCCAGCGCGCCATGACGCAATGGCGTGACCCGCAGGTGGCGGCCAGCAAGATGGAGCTAAAAGCGCTGGAAGAGCGCCTCAGGGATTTGATTGACCGTCGCAATGCCCGCGTGCAACAGCTCGATGAATTCAACGATCTCTATTTCTCACGCCTCGGACCGCTGATGCAGCAGATCCTCGCCCTGCGTAAAACGCTGGCGGAGCTGAACCTGCGACGTCAGCAGGCGGAGGCGCGTCGACGTGAGGAAGATTACCGTCGCTGCCAGCGCTATATGGCGCAGGCGGTGGAAGTGCTGGCGATACTGACCCAGCGCTGGCGCGATCTGCCTGCGGATTCCGTACAGGCCGCCGAGGCGCGTAAGCAACTGCAGCAGCAAAGCAATCTGATTGCTAACCTGCTGGCCGAAGCGCTGGAACTGGAGAGTGGCTTAACGCGCGAAGAAGAGCCTGCACGTCAGGCGCGCGACGAGGCCAATGAAGAGTACGAGAAATACCGCGAGCAGCATCACGATGCCGAAATGCGTCTGCGTAAAGGCAAGAACCTCTCCGAGGAAGATCAGAACGAACTGAAGCGTCTCTGGCGTCAGGCGAGCAAGCTCTGCCATCCGGACCTGGTCGCTGACGATCTGAAAGAAGAAGCCAACGCGATGATGGTGCAACTCAACCAGGCCAAACAGCGTGGTGACGTTAAAGCCATTCGTTCGCTGGTGGCACGTCTGCAGCAGGGCTTTGAGCCGCTGATGGCCAGCGACAGGCTGAACGATCTGGAACGCATCCGCAAAAAAATGGCGCAGGTTCGCGAGCAGATTGACACGTTAGTGAACGAGCTGGCGGAGCTGGAGAAAGAGGAGTCCTGGCTGCTGGTCTCGTCGCTGAGCAATATGGAAACCTACTTTGCCCAGCAGGAGAAGGCGCTGCACGACGTTCGCGCCTCGCTCGAACATCAGGTGAGCGAAGCGCAGCTGGAGTCCGCAGCCTGATTATTTAGCATGCCAGTATGCACTGGCACGCACCAGTTGCTGGTCGATTGCGTCGGTTTCAAACTGACGGCTCAGGTTTTTCACTACCTTCCCTTCCCCGGTCAGCCAGATAAAATAATCTTCCGCAGGCACCGTCAACGCCGCCAGACGCTCGGCCACCGCCTGTTCGCTGTGGCCGACAACCCAGGTGATGTTGAACGCGCTCAGATGGGCCAGATAGTCCTGATACGACGCATCACCGACCGTCACCACCGCATGAATGTCCGGGCGAACCGGCAGTGTTGCGATGCTTTCCAGGCGACGGCGCAGCGCGGGCATGCCGGATTCATCGCACACATACAGTTGCCAGGCATAATCTTCCGGCACAACAAGCGAACCGCGCGGGCCGCCAATCGTGAGCGTGTCACCCACTTTTGCCTCTGTCGCCCAGTGACTGGCAACGCCGCCATCGTGTATGAAGAAATCGAGCACCAGCTCATGCCGTTCGGCATCGTACAGAGGTGTATAGTCTCGCGCCTGCGGACGCACACCGTCGCCCCAGTCGATACCTTCATCGGTAACAACCGGTGGTACAAAGGTCGCCCCCGGGGCCGGGAAAAACACTTTTGTGTGGTCGTCGAAACCGCGAGAGCTAAAGCCCTCCAGCGCCTCGCCGCCTAAAACAATGCGCTGGAAACCTGCGCTGACACGCTCAACGCGAAGCACGTCCAGCTTGCGAAAACGGAGATCATTACGAACACGTTGTGGGTAACGGGTGGATGTCATGATGAGACCCTTCTCAGGTGAATACGATATATCTAAATCAATTTTAAATGATAATGATTGCTAATCAGCAAGAATGCAAGATCTTTTAGATTGCATCTGAATATATCTAAGATATAGTTTAGATATATCAATTTGAAGGGATGAGTATGCGAAACGAACACGACGGCGGCGGACGCCGACCACGCTTTTTTGGTCACGGCGATCTGCGTCTGGTGATACTGGATATCCTGACCCACAACGCGAGCCATGGCTACGAGTTGATCAAGGCGATCGAGAACATGACGCAGGGGAATTACACCCCAAGCCCTGGCGTTATCTACCCGACCCTCGATTACCTTCAGGATCAGACCTATATCACCATCACCGAAGAAGAGAATGGCCGCAAGAGAATTGCGATTACCGTGGCCGGTCAGCAGTGGCTGGATGAAAATCAGGAGCAGCTGGCGCAAATTCAGGCGCGTATCAAAGCGCGCTCCGTCGGCTTCCAGCTGAGAAAAAACCCGCAAATGAAGCGGGCTCTGGATAACTTCAAAGCGGTGTTAGACCTGAAGGTGAACCAGGGCGAACTCAGCGATGCGCAGCTTAAGCAGATCATCGGCGTGATCGACCGCGCAGCGCTGGAGATCTCCCAGCTGGATTAAGCCAGTACGCGATCGCTCACGCGGAAGACGCGGACAAGGTCTTTCAGGTGCATCGCCTGTTCGTTCAGGGACGCTGCTGCCGCGACAGACTCCTCCACCAGGGCGGAGTTCTGCTGCGTGGTGGCATCAATCAGGCCGATCGCGCTGTTAATCTGCGAGATCCCTTCCGTCTGCTCATGGCTGGCCTGGCGGATCTCACGCAGAATGACGTCCATCTCTTCCACGTTGCCGACCATACCGTTAATCAACTCGCTCGCTTTCTCGACCAGGTTCATCCCGTCCTGCGTCTGGCTGGTAGAACTTTCGATCAGCTGGCGAATTTCACTGGCAGATGACGCACTCTTCTGCGCAAGCTGACGCACTTCGCCCGCCACCACCGCAAAACCACGACCGTGCTCGCCCGCACGTGCTGCTTCCACCGCCGCGTTCAGCGCCAGAATGTTGGTCTGGAAAGCGATGGCATCGATCAGGTCGATGATGTCGGACATCCGGTTAGAGGTCTCGTTAATCAGGCGCATTTTGCTGGTGACCTGCTTCATCATCTCGCCGTTGTTTTTGACCACCATGGCGGCGTCCGCCGAGAGGTGAGTTGCTTCTCCGGTGTGTGAGGCGGTGTTTTTTACCGTCGCCGTGATCTGCTCCATCGAGGCAGCGGTCTGTTCAACAGAGCTGGCCTGCTCTTCAGTGCGCGCGGCAAGATCCTGGTTCCCCGCGACAATCTGCGCGGCGGCAGTCGAGATATTCTCCGAACCGGTCTGGACCTGCTGCACAATGTCCAGCAGACGCGTTTTCATCTCCATCAGCGCATGCAGCAGCAGGCCGGTTTCGTCTTTACCGTGCGGCGTGATGCTGCCGGTCAGATCGCCTTCAGCAATGGCTTTTGCAAAATCCACCGCCTCGCCCAGCGGACGCGTGATTGAGCGCACGATAAACCAGCCAATCAGGCTGCCGGTCGCGACGCTAAAGAGCGTGATCAGGATCAGCAGCAGGCGGTTCGATTTGAAATCGCCCTCGACCTGCACTCCTGCGCTTTGCATTTCCTGGTTCTGAATCGCGATCAACGCCTGCACGTTGGCTTTATAGGCCTGCTGTAGCTTCAGGGTGTTGGTCATCATCTCCTGAATAGCGCCCGCCCGATCGTTATTCTGCACCGCCTGCAAAATGCGATAACGCGAGTCCAGATACTGCTGACGCACGCCGCGTATCTCAGCAAGAACCCGCTGTGATTCAGGATCCTGCAGCGCAGTATTCAGCTCGCCGAGGATCACCGTAATCTGTTCGCTGATCGCTTTTAGACGCTGCTGTGACTGCGCTGTATACGTTCCCTGTTCATCCAGTAACATCAGCTGCTGAGTGCCAATAAATTCCTGGAAGTTGTCGATTAACTGGTTCGCTTTTACCGTGGTCGGATAATCACGGGTAATGATGGATTGCATTCCGTTGTTCGCCCGGTTCAGGCTTAGCAAGGATAAACTCGCACTGACCACCATCAGGACAATAAAGAATCCAAACGCCAGAAATAATTTCGTGCCGATCTTTACGTCATGTAAGAACATATTTTCTCCATCGATGTGATTATTTCTCAGACGATCACCGTTATCGGTAACGAAACCGCTAACTTTATGACTTTGATCGTTTTTTTATTTCATAACCACAACAATGGATAGGTGTAGGCTATTAATATCCGTAAATCGATCGTTACGTCACCCTCTGATGAGGCATTTTCAAAATAGCATCGGGAAAAACGGACTTAGGCTGGGGTAAATATCTGATGTGCTTTCTTTAGTTACTTAATATAAAGTTAACAATAAAAGACATTAATAATTACATTCAGAAAAAATAAAGCCGCTTATTCCTGATGAAATAAACGGCTTTCTGGAACCTTACTGGCTCAATGGAGCACGGTTACCGCATCCTTAAGACGCCCGGCGCGATGCTTCACCATTGCGGATATGTGGGCACTTTCCTCAACCAGATCGGCATTTTTCTGCGTGATGCTGTCCAGCTCGGCCACCGCACGGGTGAGCTCTGACAAGCCGGTAGCCTGTTCAGAGGTGGAGTGGCTGATCTGCGCGATAAGCTGCGTCACGTTTTTCACCTGCTCGACGATATCATCCATTGTACGACCGGCGGCATGAACCTGATCAGAGCCGGACTGCACCTTGCTGGCGCTGGCATCAATCAGCTTGCGAATATCGTTGGCTGCACTGGCGCTACGGCTGGCGAGATGGCGCACTTCGCCGGCGACAACCGCGAAGCCTTTCCCCTGCTCACCGGCTCTTGCCGCCTCCACCGCCGCATTCAGCGCCAGAATATTGGTCTGAAACGCGATGTCGTTAATAAGGGAGGTAATCGAGCCAATCCGCTGCGTGCTATCCGCGATGTCATCCATGGTTTTCACCACCGTCTGCATCGCGTTTCCGCCTTTGGTCGCCGCGCTGCTGGCGGCCACTGACAGCTTGTCCACTTCGGCGGCGGTTTCTGAATTACTCTGCACGGAGGCGGCCATCTGATTCATTGTCGCCACGGTCTGCTGCACATTGGCCACGGTCTGACGCGTCCGATCGTTCAGATCTTCATTCCCCTTTGCCAGCCTGTCGCTGCCATCACGCACGCTCACCACCTGGCTTGACACATCGTTAATCAACCAGCGGCACATCAGCCCCAGCTGCCCTACCGCACGCAGGGTCAACCCCAGCTCGTCGCTGCGGTTCAGGTGCTGCACGCTGTTGCGCTCGCCGGTGGCGACTTTCAGCGCCTGACGCGCCACGTTTTCGATCGGACGAACAATCTGCTGCTCGAACAGCAGCGTGCCCAGCAGCATGACTACCGCGGCGGCAGCCAGCGGGTACGCACCCGCTGAGGTGCCCACCAGCGTGATAGCCAGCACCGCAAACAGCCCTGCCATCACGCTGCGCACGCGCCAGCGCAGCGGCATTGCCGGAAGTTTCCCCAGCCAGCCTTTCCTTACCACCAGTCCTTTATGAATACGTTTCTTGCAGCGCCCGTCATTCAAAGCACGATAGAGCGGCTCCACGCCAGCAATCTCTTCTGCCGTGGCTTTGGTGCGAATCGACATATAGCCCGTCACCTGCCCGTGACGCACCATCGGCACCGCATTGGCGCGCACCCAGTAGTGGTCGCCATTTTTACGTCGGTTTTTGACAATGCCGCTCCACGGCTCGCCCTTTTGCAGGGTGTACCACATATCGGCAAACGCCGCTTTTGGCATATCGGGGTGGCGCACCAGATTGTGCGGCTGGCCCATCAGCTCATCAAGCTGATAGCCACTCACCTGCACAAAGGTGTCGTTGGCGTGGGTCAGGTAACTGTGGATATCGGTGGTCGACATTAAGGTGGTGTCATCGTCCAGAGGATATTCATTCTGGGTGACAAAGGTTGGAGCGGACATCGTGAGCATCCCTTGCAGGTTATTTGAATGTTAATTTTGTGGATTAATGTTTTTTCGGCGGTAAAGAATTTATCTTTAGTTGTTAAAGTTGATAGAGATCGCAGATTTCACTTAAACCGCACTTTTTGTGAGATTTTATAATTCATTGATTTCAAATACTTTCACAGAGAAATTACCTGCAGAGTATGACGCGTTAACGCCCACTTAAGTCGCAGCGTCTGCACTCTATAAGTGCAATTGCCTCTTGTTCGCACCTCCCCAGCCTTTTCCGCCGTACCGCTAAATCCCGTATCGGTTATATCGGCATGATTAAATTTTGCGCAACATAATGTTAACCTGGTGTTTATCCTGATTTTCGTTAAGGCATCTGAAGTGGCGTAATCCCTGCAATACTTAATCCAGTATCATGTGATACGCGATCCCCGGGAGCACATTTTGAACAGGTTACCTTCCAGCGCCTCGGCTCTTGCCTGTACCGCGCACGCACTGAATCTCATTGAGAAGCGAACGCTTGATCATGAGGAGATGAAACAACTTAACCGAGAGGTCATCGATTACTTTAAAGAGCATGTCAATCCAGGGTTTTTGGAGTATCGCAAATCTGTTACCGCCGGCGGGGATTACGGAGCCGTAGAGTGGCAAGCGGGAAGTCTTAATACGCTTGTCGACACCCAGGGACAGGAGTTTATAGATTGCCTGGGTGGTTTTGGCATTTTCAACGTGGGGCACCGTAATCCAGTTGTGGTTTCCGCCGTACAGAATCAACTTGCGAAACAACCTCTCCATAGCCAGGAACTGCTCGATCCACTTCGCGCTATGCTCGCGAAAACGCTCGCGGCCTTAACGCCCGGCAAACTGAAGTACAGCTTCTTTAGCAACAGCGGCACGGAATCGGTCGAAGCGGCGATTAAACTCGCCAAAGCGTACCAGTCGCCGCGCGGCAAATTCACGTTTATCGCCACCAGCGGCGCGTTCCACGGAAAATCCCTGGGCGCACTGTCGGCTACCGCCAAATCTACCTTCCGCAAACCGTTTATGCCGCTGCTGCCGGGCTTCCGCCACGTGCCGTTTGGTGACATTAGCGCTATGCGCACCATGCTGAGCGAATGCCGTAAAACCGGCGACGACGTGGCAGCGGTGATCCTGGAGCCTATTCAGGGTGAGGGTGGCGTGATCCTGCCCCCGCAGGGCTATCTGCCTGCTGTGCGTCAGTTGTGCGATGAGTTTGGCGCACTGCTGATCCTCGACGAAGTCCAAACCGGGATGGGGCGTACGGGCAAGATGTTTGCCTGCGAGCATGAGAACGTCCAGCCGGACATTCTCTGTCTGGCAAAAGCGCTGGGCGGCGGCGTGATGCCGATTGGCGCGACGGTGGCAACCGAAGAGGTCTTCTCGGTGCTGTTCGATAACCCGTTCCTGCACACCACTACGTTTGGCGGTAACCCGCTGGCCTGCGCGGCCGCGCTGGCGACCATCAACGTGCTGCTGGATCAAAACCTGCCTGCACAGGCGGAACAGAAAGGCGATATGCTGCTGGACGGTTTCCGCCAGCTGGGCCGGGAATATCCGGATCTGGTGCAGGATGCGCGGGGTAAAGGGTTGCTAATGGCCATTGAGTTTGTCGACAACGAAATCGGCTACAGCTTCGCGAGCGAGATGTTCCGCCAGCGTGTCCTGGTTGCCGGAACGCTCAACAACTCGAAGACCATTCGCATTGAACCGCCGCTGACGCTGACGGTTGAACAGTGTGAGCAGGTGCTGAAAGCGGCGCGTAAAGCGCTGGCAGCCCTGCGGGTAAGCGTGGAAGAAGCGTGATATCCCCTCCCCCTCCTGACGGAGGGGGCGTTTTTAGCGGTGAAACTCCGCCACCGTCATGGTAAACCGCAACACATTTTCGCCCTCATTCGCGTAGCCGTGTGCCGCTTCCGTTTTCGCCACCGCCGAAGCGCCTGCCGCCACCTGCGTCACCGCCTCTTCGACCGTCAGGGTCAATCCTCCCTCAGTGACATGCAGCAGCTCAAACGTTCCCGCCGGATGCCCCGGTGAGGTAAAACGCTCCCCCGGATGCATCACCCACTGCCAGAGTTCAATCATATCCGGGCCAGACGTGCCCGCGAGCAGCCGGGCATATCCGCCCTGTGGGCCCTGCCACAGAACCGGGATCGCCGCTGCTTCTATGACGTGCACCCGCGGCTCGCTGGAGACGTTTACGATATCCGCCACCGAAACGCCCAGCGCGGCAGCCAGCTTGCAGAGAATGGCAATGCTGGGATTCGCCGCCCCTTTTTCAATCTCCACCAGCATGCCTTTGCTGACGCTGGCGCGGCGTGAAAGCTCATCCAGCGACAGTTTTTTCTCTTTGCGCCAGTTGCGAATGCGGGTGGCGACGGCCAGGCTTACCTGGGCGATATCGGCACCCGAATCGGTCATTATATTGACTTTATCAGTCATTGGTCACTACCATAGTATAAAACAGTCAATACAGGATTATTTATGTCTCTCGTTACGCCGTCAATAGACCCGCGTCTTGCCGGGATTGCCCCCGGCTTTCGGGCGCTGAGCATTCTGGTTGAAGCCGCCCCGATAACCCAGCCGGACGTGGCCTCTGCCGCGCTGGCACAGGCCTGCCAGCAGGTCCTCACTGATGATGTCGTCTGGGCGGAAGCGCACCTCAGCGCCTGGGATGACGTGTTCAGGGCATTTGGTGCGAAACCGAAACGCACGCCCTGCTCGGCATCGGCCCTGCGTAAGCGAGTGCTGAAAGAGGGCGCACTGCCCCCGCTCGATCCAGTGGTCGATATTTACAATGCCATCAGCATTCGTTACGCCATTCCCGTCGGGGGTGAGAACCTTGCCGCTTATGCAGGCGCACCGCGTCTGACGCTTGCCGAAGGTAATGAACCGTTTGATACCCTGAAAGAGGGCCAGCCGGTTATCGAATACCCGGATGCGGGCGAAGTTATCTGGCGCGATGATATCGGCGTCACCTGCCGTCGCTGGAACTGGCGCCAGGGCGTGCGTACACGTCTCGATAGCCAGGCGCAACACATGTGGTTTATTCTCGAAAGTCTGCCGTCGATGCCGTTATCGGCGTTGCAGGAGGCTGGCGATGAGTTAGTCAGCAACCTGCAGCGGCTGATGCCGGGCTCCACTGCTCACCTTCAACTGATTGAACTCTAAAAGGATAAGCGGATGTTTCACGGGTTAAGCGCATTCCCTCTGACGCCATTGCGAGAGGGGAAATTTGATGAGCAGGCGTTTGTGCAGTTGCTGCGCCCGCTGGTGGATGCCGGTGTCGATTCGCTGGGGATCCTCGGTTCGACGGGCAGTTACGCGTATCTGACGCCTGAAGAGCGCACGCATATCACCCGCTGTGCCGTGGCGCATGCCGACAACATCCCGGTGAGCGTAAGTATTGGCGCGCTTCGCCTCGACGATATTCTCCGTCTGGCGGATGAGGCGCAAAGTGCCGGCGCCCGCGGGGTGTTACTGGCCCCCGTGTCGTACCAGCGCCTGACGGCAGAGGAAGTGTTTACCCTGTATGAGACGGTGACCCACCGGATCTCTGTTCCGCTGTGCATTTACGACAACCCGGCCACCACCGGGTTCGAGTTTAACGACGATTTGCTGTATGCCGTGGCGGCGCTACCGAACGTCAAATCCGTCAAGCTCGGGCGCATACCGGACGATATCGCCCACATGCGCGCCCGTCTTCCTGAAAACGTCACCCTGGGCATCAGTGGCGACTGGCGGGCGGCGTCAGCCCTGCAGGCCGGGTTTGATGTCTGGTATTCGGTTATCGCAGGGCTCTATCCGCAGACGGCACTGGCGATTGCACGAGCCAAAGACACCGCAGCCTCTGACCGGCTGGCACCGCTGTGGGCGCTGTTCCGCCAGTACGGCAGTTTGCGGGTGATGGCCGCAGCAGCAGAAATGTCAGGGAAAGTGGCCGCGCCTGCACTGCCGTTCCCGCTTGCGTCGCTGAGCGGGAAACCGCGCGAAACGCTGGCGGCGATCCTGGCGGAACTGGCCCTCGCCTGAGCATCGCCGGGCTAGCGTAAGCGCTACCCGGCGGTCTGTTACGCCGGCAACAACCCGACAAAACTGCGTTTTTTGCGCGGCTCTGACATCAGGTCCTCAAGCTTATCCACGCAGGCCAGATAGTGCGGGGTTTTCTTGTGCGCCAGCACCGCCTCTTCATCCTTGTAGGCTTCGTAGATAAAGAACCGGGTTTTCACGCGCGGATCCTGTAAAACATCAAAGCGCAGATTGCCCGGCTCCTGAATCGCCCCTTCGTGGTTAGCGCGAAACACCTCCAGAAACTCATCGACCCGCTCGGGTTTGATGTTGATTTCCACTAATGTCACGTTCATTTTGCTTCTCCCTGTTTCTCTTCCTGCCAGAACTGGAACGCGTCCCGCGCGCTCATGTTCTCATGTACCACTTTTTTCACCGCTTTCAGCATGGCCAGCGGGGCGCTGGACTGGAAGATATTGCGGCCCATGTCAACGCCGGACGCCCCCTGGTCAATCGCCCGCCAGCACATCTCCAGCGCGTCGTGCTCCGGCAGCTTTTTGCCTCCGGCAATCACGATCGGCACCGGGCAGCTGGCGGTTACTTTTTCAAACCCTTCGTCGACATAATAGGTTTTGACGAACTGCGCCCCCATCTCGGCCGCGATACGGCTGGCAAGCGAGAAATACCGCGCGTCGCGCGCCATCTCTTTGCCAACGCCCGTCACCGCCAGGGTCGGCATGCCATAGCGCGCACCGGCATCCACCAGTTTGATGATGTTGTTGATCGACTGATGTTCAAACTCACTGCCGATGTACACCTGCGCCGCCACCGCGCAGACGTTCAGGCGCAGCGCATCTTCCATCGCCACCGCCACGCACTCGTTGGAAAGTTCCCCTAAAATCGAATTGCCGCCGGAGGCGCGCAACACGACGGGTTTATTGGTGGCGACAGGCACCTGGCTGCGCAAAATACCGCGGGTGCACATCAGCACGTCGGTTTCCCCGAACAGCGGGGCGATAGAGAGATCGATACGCTCAAGGCCGGTCGTCGGTCCCTGGAAATAGCCGTGGTCAAAGGCCAGCATCACCGTGCGGTTGCTTTTTGGGTTGAAGATGCGCGCCAGCCTGGACTGCATTCCCCAGTCCAGCGAGCCGCATCCCTTCAGGGTAAACGGCACGTTCTGCTGCGGTGTGCCGATGCCAAAATCTTTGCCGTCTTTGATGTCGTCTAAATCAGCCATTTGCTCCCCCGTCAGAAATCGTATTTGTTGATGTTCTCTTTGGTAAACACCACCCGCTCCGGCAGCAGCACAATGCCGTTGCCCTTCGCTTCATACTGGTAGCCCTGCACGCTGTTCGGCTCGACCTTCAGCGTACCGATATCTTTCACCTCCACGCTGTCGCCAACGTTAAGATCGCCTTTTTTCAACAACCGATCGGCGACATTGACCGCAATTTTGCCCTGTTGCACCACATCCCACAGGCCGAAGGCTTTCACCGTGCCGCGTTCTACGTACGGACGCATCACGTTAGGCGTGCTGAAGCCGACAATCGCCACCCCTTCTCGCTTCAGGTTTTCCGCCGCCTGCGCCGCCGCCGGCAGGGCGTTGGCATCCGGGGCGATGATCGCATCCAGATCCGGATACGCTTTTAAGATCCCCTCGGCGGTTTGTAGCGATTTGGTGGCATCGTTATAGCCAAACTGCGTGGTCACGACCTGCCACTGCGGATGATCTTTCTCGATTTTGGCCTTCGCCTCTTTCACCCACTGGTTCTGGTCGGTAACGGTCGGGCTGGAGTAAAAGAACGCCACTTTGGCATTCGGTTTGGTGACCTGTTTACCGGCCATGTCGACCAGCAGGCCGCCGAGCTGCGCCGGGGTGCCCTGGTTGATGTAGATGCTGCGGCATTCCGGTTTGGTGTCGGAGTCCCAGGTCAGTACTTTGACGCCACGCTGCATCGCACGCTTCAGCGCCGGGCAGAGGCCATCCGGCGACACCGCCGAAACGATAATGGCGTTATAGCCCTGGTTAACGAAGTTATTGATAAGCTGCACCTGGCCTGAGACGCTGGGCTCGGTCGGGCCGTCGTAGGTGACGTCCACGCCGAGATCTTTACCCGCCTCTTTCGCGCCATTGCCGCCGCTGGTAAAGAAGCCAACGCCCACCAGCTTGGGGATAAAGGCGATGCGGTCCGCGGCCTGTGCCGACGCGAAGCTGAGTGCCATCGCCAGGACTATCAGTTTTGTTTTCATCTTACGCTCCGGGTATGTTTTGTGAGGAGAGAGCGCACCCATTCACGGTGCAAACTCAGTGAACGTCCCATCACCACCACAACCAACAGCGCCCCTGACAGCGCGCTCGACACCTGGTTGGGGATGCCGACCATCTGTAAACCCTGCTGCAGATACCCCACCAGCAACGCCGCCAGGGCCGTACCGATTACCGACCCCGAACCGCCATAGATATTGGCGCCGCCGAGGACCGCTGCGGTCAGTGCAGGCATCAGTAAATCGCGTCCCAAATCCGAACGCGCCGAACCGAAATAGGAGACCATCACCAGCGCAGCAATGGCCGAAGCGACGCCCACCAGGCCATACAGGGCGTAGGGCATCCCGTTGACCGAGAGCGCCGCATAGCGCGCCGCGCGCGGGTTCTGCCCAATCAGAAACAGATGGCGGCCAAAGCGTCCGCGATGGGTAATCAGCCAGAAGAAGACGGTAATCACGGCGAACAGCACCAGCGGGATTGGCAACCCCAGGAACGTGAGGTTAGCGAACGCGGTAAAGCTGTCCGGGAAGCCCCCGATGCCTTCGTAACCGGTCGCCCCCGCCATGCCGGAGAGCAACAGTGCGCCACCGCCGTAGAGATAGAGCGTGCCGAGGGTGATAACCAGCGGGCTGATGCCGGTGTAGTGGATCAGCGCAGCGTTGACCAGACCGCACAGCAGGCCGAGCAGCAACGTCAACGGTATCGCCAGCGCCATCGGCCAGCCCGCCTGCATCATCACCCCCAGCGCGATGGCACACAGGCCGATGGTCGAACCGAGAGAAATATCAATGCCGCCGCTGATGATCACCAGGGTGAGCGGCAGCGCCACAATGCCAATGCAGATAAAATCGCTGGTGCTGAACAGCAGCATGTTGATATCGAGCATGCGCGGATTGATGGCCCCAAAGAGCAGGATTTCCAGCACCAGTAATATCAGCAGCGCGCTTTCCCAGTTAAGCTTCATTTACGCCACCTCTTTTTTGTGTTTCGTAAACGGGGTGACATGCTTCCCCCCTTTGTTACCGGGCTGGAAGCGGCTGTACTTAAGTGCGCGCTGATGCCGGGCCAGCGCCTGTCGCAAGCGCCCGTCGAGCACCAGCACACCGAGCAGCACCAGCCCGGCGATAAAGTCATTCCACCACGCGGGCAGCCTGAACAGCACCAGCACGGTGTCGATTTGAGTCAGGAAAAAAGCCCCCAGTAAGGCGCCAATAAGCGTCCCGGTACCGCCCAGCAGAGAGATCCCCCCGAGTACGCAGGCGGCAATGGCTTTCATCTCCAGCCCGCTGCCGGTCTGGTTAGGTACAAAGCCAATCTGCGAAGCGAAGACAATTCCCGCACACGCGGCCAGCATGCCGTTCAGCGTAAAAGCGATCATTCGCGTCCGGTTCACCGCCACACCCAGCTGGCGTGCGGCGGTAAGGTTATCGCCCACGGCGTAGAAATCGCGTCCGAAGGCGGTGCGCGACAACGTCCATGCGCCGACCGCGGCTAAAAACACCACGCCCATTCCGAGCGGTGAAATACCCATAGCGGCAGGTTCAGAGAGCGATTTCAGGCTCGGCGGTAGCCCTTCAATCCACTTTCCTCCCGTCCACAGCAGCATCGCCCCGCGATAGAGACCCAGCGTGCCGAGGGTGGCCACGATTGCCGGAATACGCAGCCCCACCACCAGAAAACCGTTAAATGCTCCCGCCAGTGCGCCAATCGACAGCGCAAAGAGGATCGATACCGGCAGGGTGTAGCCGCTGTTCAGGGCCACCCCCACGGCAATGGCAGACAGCCCGACGGTAGAGCCGACGGAAACATCAATATTGCGGGTCAACATCACCAGCGCGGCGCCGAGCGCCAGCAGGATCAGGATTTGCGAACTGGCGAAGATCATCCCCAGCGTTTGCAGGCTGAAATAGGCCGGATTGAGCCCCACCAGCACCGCGAACAACGCCAGAATGGCGATGAACGCGCTCAGTTCGCGATTTTTCAGTAAGGTCTTCATGACTGCCCTCCGAATGCCAGCGCCATCATTCTGTCGAGACTGACCGCGTGCCGGGACAGCTCGCCGCTCAGCACGCCCTGGTGCATCACCAGCACGCGATCGGCAAGCCCGGGGAACTCATCCAGATCGCTTGAGATCATCAGCACCGCCACGTTCTGCGCCGCCACGCTTTTGATGAGCTGATAGATATCGGCCCGCGCCGACACATCCACTCCGCGTGTCGGTTCATCGACGATCAACAGCAGCGGGTTCGCCTCCAGACAGCGCGCCAGCAACACCTTCTGCTGGTTGCCGCCGGAGAGCGTGCGCACGGTTTGATCCGCATGGTTAAGCTTGATCCCCAGCGCCCGGTGATAGCGCTCCACCACCGCCGACTCCCGTTTGCGCTGCTGCCAGACCGAGGGCTCATTCAGTGCCACGGTGTTCCAGCGAATCGGCGCATCCAGGAACAAGCCGGAAACCTGTCGGTCCTCTGGCAGGTAGACCAGCCCTTTCTCAAGCCGTGCCGCCACGGGTTCGCCGGTTATTTCCTGATTTTCCAGCCAGACTCGCCCACCGCGCACCGGGCGCAGCCCATACAGCGTTTCCGCAAACTCGGTACGCCCGGAGCCGACCAGCCCGGCGAGGCCAACTATTTCCCCGGCATAGATTTCCATGCTGAGATCGATAAACCCCTCACCGGTAAGCTCTTCCACCCGCAGCACCGGGAAATCCTGCGGCTGCGTGCGGCGATTGCCCGGCAGCGCCAGCCACAGTTTTTGCGCATCACTTAATCCTTTTTCGCGGCTCACCGGCGTCATGGCGGCAATCAGGGCATTATCGTCAAACTGTGCAGTTTCACCGCTGAGCACAATCGCGCCGTCGCGCATTACCGAAACGTGGCTCGCCAGCTGGCGGATCTCCGGTAATTTGTGCGAGATAAAAACAATGCCGACGCCCAGCGCCTGCAACGCGCGGATCTGGCGGAACAGCCGTTCGGTTTCCCCCGGGGTGAGCGACGCCGTGGGTTCATCAAGGATCAGGATCTTCGCGTTGCGCATCAGGCCGCGCAGGATCTCCACCATCTGTTGATCCGCCACTTCCAGGGTGCTGGCGGTGGCATCAAGATTGAGCTGGCACTGCAGCTGCTGGAGTTTCTCCGCCAGCCGTTCCCCCATACCGGCCTCACGCGGCAGGCGGAAAAGGATGTTTTCCCGCACCGTCAGGTTGGGGAAAAGCAGTGGTTCCTGCGGCACCAGATAAATCCCCAGCCTGTGGGCCTGCGCGGGCGAAAGCCGCGCAAACGCGTGGCCGTCAACCGAAAGTTCACCGCTGTCCGGCGTTTCCACCCCGGCGATGATTTTCATCAGCGTTGATTTTCCCGCGCCGTTACCGCCCATCAGCGCATGCACCTGACCCGCAAGCAGCGTGAAATGAATACCTTTCAGGACCGGTACGCCGGAGAACTGCTTGCTGATATCACGTGCTTCGATAAGTGGCGTCATTATCGCTCCGCTATTGAACAAATGATTTTTAGATTTAATAATGTTCAAAAGCGTAGACGGTGAACTATATTTAGAACCGTGCAGGGATCACAAATTTATCGATTAAGATCCACACAGACACAAATCAATCTAAAAGATCTGTTTTGTCGCGTGGTTCACACTTTCTTTCTGCGCGATCACGAACATATGATCTAAATTTTTATAAGAGTTCAATTATGAGCGATAAACGCACTGCGGAAGAAGGTCGTTTTGCCGGGCTGGCACTGTCGGAAGAAGAGCTGGTTGCCCGCGTCGCCTGGTGCTACTACCACGACGGATTAACCCAGAACGACATCGGCGAGCGGCTCGGACTGCCGCGTCTGAAGATCTCGCGTCTGCTGGAGAAAGGACGACAGTCCGGGGTGATCCGCGTGCAGATCAACTCCCGCTATGAGGGGTGTCTGGCGCTGGAAACCGAGCTGCAGCAACGCTTCGGGCTCAAGCTGGTTCGCGTGTTGCCGGCCCTGAATACCCCGCCCATGAATGTCCGGCTGGGCATTGGCGCGGCGCAATCGCTGATGGGCGTGCTGGAGCCCGGCCAGCTGCTGGCGGTGGGATTTGGTGAAACCACCATGAGCAGCCTGCAGCACTTAAGCGGTTTTATCAGCTCGCAGCAGATCCGCCTGGTGACGCTCTCCGGCGGCGTTGGGCCGTATATGACGGGCATCGGTCAGCTTGATGCCGCCTGCAGCGTCAGCATGATCCCCGCCCCGCTTCGCGTTTCCTCCGCCGAAGTGGCCGGGATCCTAAAACGTGAATCCAGCGTGCGGGACGTGATCCTCGCCGCCGCCGCGGCCGATGCGGCGGTGGTAGGCATTGGTTCAGTAAACCAGCGCCGGGACGCCACCATATTGCGCTCCGGCTATATCAGCGAAGGTGAACAGCTGATGTACGCCCGCAAAGGGGCGGTGGGCGATATCCTTGGCTATTTCCTGAACGCCGAAGGGGAATGCGTGCACGAGCTGGAGATCCACCGGGAATTACTGGGCGTCACACTCGATGAACTGGCGCAGTTGCCCACCATCGTTGGCGTGGCCGGAGGTGAAGAGAAAGCCGATGCGATTTATGCCGCACTCAAAGGCCGCCGTATTAATGGCCTGGTGACGGAGGAGACGACAGCCCGCGCGGTGCTGGCTCTGGCGAGCTAAGAGCCTGTCCTGCGCCTGACACGAGGCATGCTCATGAGTTACCTTTTAGCGTTAGATGCAGGGACAGGCAGCGTTCGCGCCGTAATTTTCGATTTGCAGGGCAACCAGGTTGCCGTCGGCCAGGCCGAGTGGAAACACCTGAGCGTGGAGAATGTGCCGGGCTCGATGGAGTTTGATCTCGACATTAACTGGCGGCTCACCTGCCAGTGTATTCATCAGGCGCTGGAGCGCGCCCACCTGAGCGCAGCGGATATCCAGTCCGTGGCCTGCTGCTCAATGCGCGAGGGGATCGTGCTGTATGACCGCAACGGCGACGCCATCTGGGCGTGCGCCAACGTCGATGCCCGCGCCAGCCGCGAGGTAGCCGAACTCAAAGAGATCCACGACTACCGTTTTGAATCCGAAGTGTATGACGTCTCTGGCCAAACCCTGGCCCTGAGCGCCATGCCGCGCCTGCTGTGGCTGGCGCACCATCGTCCGGACATCTACCGCAAAGCCGCCACGATCACCATGATAAGCGACTGGCTGGCGGCAAAACTGTCCGGCGAGCTGGCCGTTGACCCGTCCAATGCCGGGACTACCGGTATGCTGGATCTCTTCTCCCGTGACTGGCGTCCGGCGCTGCTCGACATGGCCGGGCTGCGTGCCGATATCCTCTCTCCGGTGAAGGAGACCGGCACCGTGCTCGGTGCGATCACCAAAGATGCCGCACAGCAGAGCGGCCTGCGCGAAGGCACGCCGGTGGTGATGGGCGGTGGCGATGTGCAGCTTGGCTGTCTTGGGTTAGGCGTCGTGCGGGCCGGGCAAACGGCCGTGCTGGGCGGTACCTTCTGGCAGCAGGTGGTCAACCTGCCGCAGGTACGCACCGACCCGGAGATGAACATCCGCGTGAATCCGCATGTGATCCCCGGCATGGTGCAGGCGGAGTCGATCAGCTTCTTTACCGGCCTGACCATGCGCTGGTTCCGTGACGCCTTCTGCGCGGAAGAGAAACTCATCGCGGAGCGGATGGGAATGGACACTTACTCCCTGCTTGAGGAGATGGCCAGCCGCGTGCCTGCCGGTTCACACGGTGTGATGCCGATCTTCTCAGATGCTATGCACTTCAAGCAGTGGTATCACGCCGCGCCGTCGTTTATTAACCTCTCCATCGACCCGGAAAAATGCAACAAAGCCACGCTGTTCCGTGCGCTGGAAGAGAACGCGGCGATTGTCTCGGCGTGTAACCTGACGCAGATCTCACGGTTCTCAGGGGTAACGTTCGACGGTCTGGTGTTTGCAGGCGGTGGCTCGAAAGGTGCGTTGTGGAGCCAGATTTTAAGCGACGTGACCGGTCTGCCGGTGCGCGTCCCGCAAGTGAAAGAGGCGACAGCGCTGGGCTGCGCGATTGCTGCCGGAACGGGAGCCGGGCTGTTTTCGGATATGGCGGCGACAGGCGAACGGCTGGTGAAATGGAGCCGCGAGTTCACGCCGAACCCGGCGCACCGGGAGCTGTATGACGGTATGATGCAGAAGTGGCAGGCCGTTTATGCCGACCAGCTTGGGCTGGTGGACAGCGGACTGACGACATCGATGTGGCAGGCACCGGGCTTAGTGCGTGCCCCCTCTCCCTGAGAGCTATTACGCCCCCTCTCCCTCCGGGAGAGGGCGTCAGGCCACACCAATATTTGAATCCCATCACAATCGCCGCATTCCCCTTTTCCCTTTTACTCATCGCTGGCTAAATTAGTAACTCATCCGACCACATAACAATAATTTTACACTGGAAGAGACTATGAGCCACTACCCGTCGTTATTTGCCCCCCTCGATCTGGGGTTCACCACCCTTAAAAACCGCGTGCTGATGGGCTCAATGCATACCGGGCTTGAAGAACATCCGGACGGGGCCGAACGTCTGGCGGCCTTCTATGCCGAGCGTGCACGTCACGGGGTGGCGCTGATTGTTACCGGCGGGGTGGCCCCTGCGCCTTCTGGCGTGGGGATGGAAGGCGGTGCGGTGCTGAACGACGCCAGCCAGCTGCCGCATCATCGCGTGGTCACTGACGCCGTTCACCGGGAGGGCGGGAAAATTGCCCTGCAGATCCTGCACACCGGGCGTTACAGCTATCAACCGAATCTGGTCGCACCGTCGGCCATTCAGGCCCCGATTAACCGCTTTACGCCCCATGCCCTCAGCCACGATGAGATCCTGACGCTGATTGACGACTTCGCCCGCTGTGCGGCACTGGCGCGTGAAGCGGGCTATGACGGTGTTGAGGTGATGGGCTCGGAAGGCTACCTGATCAACGAATTCCTCGCGGCCCGCACTAACCAGCGCGACGATGAGTGGGGTGGCGACTACGCGCGCCGCATGCGCTTTGCAGTGGAAGTGGTGCGCGCCGTGCGTGAACGTGCCGGGGCGGATTTTATTATTATCTACCGCCTGTCGATGCTCGACCTGGTGGAAGGCGGCGGGACGTTCGACGAAACCGTACAGCTGGCGCAGGCGATTGAAGCCGCCGGCGCGACCATCATCAATACCGGCATCGGCTGGCATGAGGCGCGTATTCCGACCATCGCCACGCCGGTGCCACGCGCGGCGTTCAGCTGGGTCACGCGCAAGCTGAAAGGGAAAGTGTCTGTCCCGCTGGTGACCACTAACCGCATTAACGACCCTCAGGTGGCGGAAAATGTGATCGCCGCCGGTGATGCCGACATGGTCTCCATGGCGCGTCCGTTCCTTGCGGATGCCGAGCTGCTTTCCAAAGCGCAGAGCGGGCGTGCAGATGAGATTAACACCTGCATCGGCTGTAATCAGGCCTGTCTGGATCAGATTTTTGTTGGCAAGGTCACTTCGTGTCTGGTCAACCCCCGCGCCTGCCACGAAACCAAAATGCCGATTTTCCCGGCGGTGAATAAAAAACGCCTGGCCGTGGTCGGTGCCGGCCCGGCGGGTCTGGCGTTTGCGGTGAATGCCGCCTCGCGCGGCCACAGCGTAACGTTGTTCGATGCCGCCGCTGAGATTGGCGGGCAGTTCAATATCGCCAAACAGATCCCGGGCAAAGAAGAATTTTACGAAACCCTGCGCTATTACCGCCGAATGATCGACCTGACGGGCGTGGATCTGCGCCTCAACCAGTTTGTAAACCCGGCGGATGTAATGGAGTACGATGAGGTGATCCTTGCGAGCGGGATCGCACCACGCAGGCCTGCGATCGAGGGCATCGATCATCCGAAAGTCCTGAGCTATCTGGACGTTTTGCGTGACAAAGCGCCGGTGGGGGCAAAAGTGGCGATCATCGGCTGCGGCGGGATCGGGTTCGATACCGCGATGTACTTAAGTCAGCCCGGCGAACCCACCAGCCAGAACATTGCCGACTTCTGCGTGGAATGGGGTATCGACACCAGCCTTAACCAGTCCGGCGGCTTGCGACCGGAAGGACCCCAGCTGCCGAAAAGCCCGCGTCAGATCGTCATGCTGCAGCGTAAAGCCAGCAAACCCGGTGAAGGACTGGGCAAAACCACGGGCTGGATCCATCGCGCAACCCTGCTCTCTCGCGGGGTGAAGATGATACCGTCGGTGAGCTATCAGAAGATCGATGACGCGGGGCTGCACGTGCTGATCGGCGGTGAGCCGCAGCTGCTGCAGGTGGATCATGTGATTTTGTGTGCGGGTCAGGAGCCGAAGCGCGATCTGGTGGATCCGCTACGTGAGGCGGGAAAAACGGTACACATGATCGGCGGATGCGACGTGGCGATGGAGCTGGATGCGCGACGCGCCATTGCGCAGGGCACAACGCTGGCCTTGAGTCTCTGAGTGACGCAACGCTCACCGGGCCTGCACGCGAGGCAGGCCGGTGTAAACTCAGCGCCCCGCGTTAGCGGCGGCGACCCAGCTTGACGGATTTCAGCACCACGAACTTGTTGTTGGTGGCAACCGTGGTGCAGTTACCGAAGATCTTCTTCAGCTTGTGGAAGTAGTCCAGGTGACGGTTCGCCACGATATACAGCTCGCCGTTAATTTTCAGGCAGCGGCGTGCATGGTGGAACATCTCCCAGGCGACGTTATCCGTCAGGGCGTGTTTCTGGTGGAACGGGGGATTACAGAACACGGCATTAAAGCGGAACGGCTCAACGCCCGACAGCGCGTTATTAATCATAAACTCGCAGCGATCCAGCGCGTCCGGCATGTTAATTTCAACGTTCAGACGACTGGAGGCCACCGCCATCGGCGACTCATCACTAAATACAACGCTCGCTTCAGGGTTCTTCGCCAGCAGCGTCAGGCCAATCACACCGTTACCACAGCCCAGATCGACGATTTCGCCTTCCAGGTTATCCGGCAGATTTTCAATAAAGAAACGCGCCCCGATATCAAGGCCGGTGCGGGAGAAGACGTTCGCGTGGTTGTGGATTGTCCAGTCAGTGCCTTCCAGCGTCCAGCTCAGAGTTTCTGGCGCGTCGGCCAGTTCGGGGGCACTGAAAGTACAGTTAATGAGACGCGCTTTTTTCCAGGCGAGCGTCGTGGTGGTTGGGCCTAGCACTTTCTCGAACAGCTCCAGCGTTGAGGTATGGATATCACGCGCCTTGGCCCCCGCGATAATACGCGTTTGTGGGGTAACGACGTTGCGCAGTGCGCGCAATTGTTGTTCCAGCAGCGCCATTGTTTTCGGCACTTTGATCAGCACCACGCCCGGCGCCTGCGGATAGTCCGCGGTGCTGTCGAGGAACTTAACGCTGGATTCGTCGATGTCGTTGTGGCGCAGGTTTTCCCGCGTCGCCAGCTCGCTCAGGTAGGAATCACCGATGCTGTAAGGCGTGTGTTCTGCCAGAGCACAGCCCAGCGCGCCAAACGCGTCATTCAGGATCAAAACCGGGCCGCTGATTTCAGTGTCATCCAACTGTTGCAGCAGATATTCATCCGCCGCTTCCCACGCCTGAAGCGGGTTAACGTCGTCCGTTTCCGGGAAACGTTTAAGGTTGAGTGAACGGAAACCGTTGTCTAAGTGGCTCATCGGCCCTCCTGAATGGTAAAATTTCGGCGTTATCCCTGAAAAGGGTGCGTGAGTATACCCGTTTTATTGTCAAATTGGGGCGTTGATGAACCAACTAACTTATCTCCAGGGCTACCCGGAGAACTTACTTTCTCAGGTTCGCAGCTTAATTGCCGAGCAAAAGCTGGGCGCGGTGCTGGAAAAACGCTATCCGGGTACGCATGACTTCGCGACCGATAAGGCGCTCTGGCAGTATACCCAGGATCTGAAAAACACCTATCTGAAGAGCGCGCCACCCATCAATAAGGTGATGTACGACAACAAGATCCATGTGTTGAAAAACGCGCTCGGCCTGCACACTGCCGTTTCCCGTGTTCAGGGCGGCAAGCTCAAAGCGAAAGCGGAGATCCGCGTTGCCACCGTGTTTCGTCACGCGCCGGAAGCGTTCTTGCGGATGATCGTGGTGCATGAGCTGGCACACCTGAAGGAAAAAGAGCACGACAAGGCCTTCTACTCTCTGTGCTGCCATATGGAGCCGCAGTACCACCAGCTGGAGTTCGATACCCGTTTATGGCTTACGCATTTATCGTTAAAGAGTAATGCGCAGTAGCGCACTGGTTTTGCAATAATCACGTGCTACAGTGGCTAAAGGTTCCCTGCTACGGAGTACGTAAACGTTTATGATACGTTTCGCAGTTATTGGCACGAACTGGATCACCCGCCAGTTCGTCGACGCCGCCCATGAAACCGGCAAATTTAAGCTCACCGCAGTCTATTCCCGCAGCCTGGAGCAGGCGCAGAGTTTCGCGAACGACTATCTGGTTGAACATCTGTTCACGTCGCTCGATGAGATGGCGCAAAGTGACGCCATTGACGCGGTCTACATCGCCAGCCCAAACTCCCTGCACTTTCCGCAAACGTCGCTGTTTCTCAGCCATAAAAAACATGTGATTTGCGAGAAGCCGCTGGCCTCGAACATTCAGGAAGTGGAAGCCGCGATTCAGCTTGCCCGCGACAATCAGGTGGTGCTGTTCGAAGCGTTCAAAACCGCCAGCCTGCCAAACTTCCTGCTGTTACAGCAGTCTCTGCCGAAGATTGGCAAAGTGCGTAAAGCGTTTATTAATTACTGCCAGTACTCGTCGCGCTATCAACGTTATCTGGACGGTGAAAACCCGAACACCTTTAACCCGGCCTTCTCTAACGGCTCGATTATGGACATCGGTTTTTACTGTCTGGCCTCTGCCGTGGCGCTGTGGGGCGAGCCGCACGGCGTCACCGCCACGGCCAGCCTGCTGGAAAGCGGTGTGGATGCGCACGGCATCGTGGTGCTGGATTACGGTGATTTCAGCGTTACGCTGCAGCACTCCAAGGTGAGCGATTCCGTTCTGCCCAGCGAAATTCAGGGCGAAGCGGGCTCACTGGTTATCGAGAAGATTTCCGAGTGTCAGAAGCTGAGCATTGTCCCACGCGGCGGCAAAGCGCAGGAGCTGACGCAGCCTCAGCATATTAACACTATGCTCTATGAGGCAGAGGTCTTCGCCCGTCTGGTTGAAGACAACGAAGTGAATCACCCTGGGCTGGCGGTCAGCCGCACCACGGCGAAACTGCAAACCGAGATCCGCCGTCAAACCGGCGTGGTCTTCCCTGCAGATGGCGTGGGCGCAGAAGCTATCGCGTAAAGCTGTGTAATGAAACGGTGCAGACCATTGACGAAATCACTGGTCTGACATATTTTGTTACCTGCAAAGGGGAGTAACTTCCTTGCCGGTGGATCGTCATTACGATGCGTGCAAAACCGCATCCGGTCGCCGGGCAACCAAAAAGCCCGTCTTTTTGGTTGTAAGTGAGACCTTGCCGGAAGGCGAGGTCTATGCATAAAAAGCTAACGGCTATCGTCTTCTGACCATGGCCGTTTTTGTTTTTTATGTGTAAGGAAAATAGTATGCATTCTGTCGGCACTCCCATGTTGTGGGGCGGATTCGCGGTTGTCGTGCTCATCATGCTGGCGATCGACCTCTTTTTGCAGGGGCGTCGCGGCGCACATGGCATGACCATGAAACAGGCTGCGGCCTGGTCACTGGTGTGGGTCACCCTCTCCCTGCTCTTCTGTGCTGCCTTCTGGTGGTACCTGGCCTCAACGGAAGGCCGCGCGGTTGCCGATCCTCAGGCGCTCGCGTTCCTCACCGGCTATCTGATTGAAAAAGCCCTGGCGGTCGATAACGTCTTCGTCTGGCTGATGCTGTTCAGCTACTTTGCCGTGCCTGCGGCCCTGCAGCGTCGCGTGCTGGTGTACGGCGTGCTGGGTGCGATTATCCTGCGTACGATTATGATCTTCGCCGGAAGCTGGCTGATTACGCAGTTCGAATGGCTGCTGTATGTCTTTGGCGCATTCCTGCTGTTCACCGGGATCAAAATGGCGCTGGCAAAAGAAGATGGCTCCGCCATTGGCGACCGTCCGCTGGTGAAGTGGATCCGTGGTCATCTGCGCATGACCGACAAGATCGAGAGCGAGCACTTCTTCGTGCGTAAGAACGGCCTGCTTTTTGCCACGCCGCTGCTGCTGGTGCTGATTCTGGTTGAGCTGAGTGATGTGATTTTCGCGGTAGACAGCATTCCGGCTATCTTCGCGGTCACCACTGACCCGTTCATTGTGCTGACATCTAACCTGTTCGCCATCCTCGGTCTGCGTGCCATGTACTTCCTGCTGGCAGGCGCGGCTGAGCGCTTCTCAATGCTGAAATATGGTCTGTCGGTGATTCTGGTGTTTATCGGTATCAAGATGCTGATTGTCGATTTCTACCACATCCCTATCGCTATCTCGCTCGGTGTGGTGTTTGGCATTCTGATCGTGACGTTGCTTATCAATACCTGGGTTAATCGTCAGCACGATAAGAAGCAACAGATGGAGTAATTACGCTCCTTCCTGCTGCCTTTACGCTGGCCCTCTTCCCCCCAGGGAGAGGGCCAGCACACTTTTGTAAATGAATAGTTAAAAACTATGACGCAACACGTAAAATGCAGCATTTTACGCTTCCCTCCGCATCCGGTTTCCCTATACTCAACCAGGCAAACATTTTCTTACATCCGGACATAAATGTGACTTAGAGCACATAAAGGATGGAACGCAATTTCACTTAGGAATTTTTATGAGCACACAATCAACTGGTCTCTTTGCGCGCCTGGCGCAAGGCAGTCTCGTTAAACAAATTCTGGTAGGGCTGGTACTGGGGATTCTGCTGGCAATGGTGTCAAAACCGGCTGCGGAAGCGACGGGGCTGCTTGGCACCATTTTCGTTGGCGCACTGAAAGCCGTGGCACCGGTGCTGGTGCTGATGCTGGTCATGGCGTCAATTGCCAATCATCAACACGGACAAAAAACCAACATTCGCCCTATCTTGTTCCTGTATCTGCTGGGCACCTTCTCTGCAGCCTTAACAGCCGTCGTTTTCAGCTTCCTGTTCCCTTCCTCGCTGCACCTGACCAGCGCTGCGGGTGATATCACCCCGCCATCCGGTATTGTGGAAGTGCTGCGCAGCCTGCTGATGAGCATGGTCTCTAACCCGATTACGGCACTGATGAACGCTAACTACATCGGCATCCTGGTCTGGGCGATCGGTCTTGGTTTTGCCCTGCGTCACGGCAACGAAACAACGAAAAACCTGGTCAACGACGTGTCGAACGCCGTGACCTTTATGGTCAAAATCGTGATTCGCTTTGCGCCAATTGGCATCTTCGGTCTGGTCTCTTCCACACTGGCGACCACCGGCTTTGGCGCACTGCTGGGCTATGCGCAGTTGCTGGTGGTACTGATTGGTTGCATGCTGCTGGTTGCGCTGGTAATTAACCCGCTGCTGGTGTTCTGGCAGATCCGCCGTAACCCGTATCCGCTGGTGTTAACCTGCCTGCGCGAGAGCGGTGTGTATGCGTTCTTCACCCGCAGTTCTGCGGCAAACATTCCGGTTAACATGGCGCTGGCGGAGAAGCTGAATCTGGATCGCGACACCTACTCGGTTTCCATCCCGCTGGGTGCGACCGTGAATATGGCGGGTGCGGCAATTACCATTACCGTGCTGACGCTGGCGGCTGTGCATACGCTGGGCATTCCGGTCGATCTGCCCACGGCGCTGTTGCTGAGCGTGGTGGCGTCGCTGTGTGCGTGTGGTGCATCGGGTGTAGCGGGTGGTTCGCTGCTGCTGATCCCACTGGCGTGCAATATGTTCGGTATCCCGAATGAGATTGCCATGCAGGTAGTGGCCGTCGGCTTTATCATCGGTGTATTGCAGGACTCCTGCGAAACCGCGCTGAACTCCTCAACGGACGTGCTGTTCACCGCAGCGGCATGCCAGGCGGAAGACGCGCGTTTAGCGAAGAACGCGTTACGCGGGTAAACAAAAGCCCGGTGACAAAACGTAAAGCAAAACGGCAACCGAAGGTTGCCGTTTTAGTATTTGACCCTCTCCACAGGGATGAGGGCATCACCCGCACCACACTTACAGCGTCACGCCACTCTTGAAGATCGCCAGTTCGCGGAAGTCATTCTTCTCGTTACAGGTCTGTCTGCCGTTGGCAAACTCCACAATGGTATCCACGAATTCCGTCAGCAACTGCGGCATCCCTTTGCCGTGGATTAACTGGCCTGCATCAAAGTCGATCCAGTGTTTTTTCTTCGCTGCCAGCTCGCTGTTGGTCGCGATTTTGACCGTCGGCACAAAGCCACCGTACGGTGTCCCGCGCCCGGTGCTGAACAGCACCATGTGGCAGCCGGCGCCGGCCAGCGCGCTGGTCGCAACCGCATCGTTACCCGGTGCGCTGAGCAAATTCAGACCGTGCGTTTTAAGACGTTCACCGTAGCGCAGGACATCAACCACCGGGCTGGCGCCCGCTTTTTGCGTGCAGCCGAGAGACTTCTCTTCAAGCGTGGTGATCCCGCCCGCTTTGTTACCCGGAGACGGGTTTTCATAAATCGGCTGGTTGTGGGCGATAAAGTACTGCTTGAAGTCGTTCACCATCGTGACGGTCTTCTCAAACGTCTCTTCGTCGCGACAGTGGCTCATCAGAATACGTTCAGCGCCGAACATTTCCGGCACTTCTGTCAGCACCGTCGTACCGCCGTTGGCGATCACATAATCTGAGAAGCGGCCCAGCATCGGGTTCGCGGTGATCCCGGACAGGCCATCAGACCCGCCGCACTCCAGGCCAAACTTCAGCTCACTCAGCTTGCCCGGCTCACGCCTGTCGTGACGCATCACCTCATACAGCTGGTGAAGGTGCTCAATGCCCGCTTCCACTTCATCATCCTGGTGCTGACACACCATAAAGTGCACGCGCTCGGGGTCAAACTCACCCAGCGTGTCGCGAAACGCATCCACCTGATTGTTCTCGCAGCCCAGGCCAATCACCAGCACCGCGCCCGCGTTCGGGTGGCGGACCATGTTTTGCAGCATGGTGCGGGTGTTGATGTGGTCGTCGCCAAGCTGAGAACAGCCGTAGGTGTGGCTGAACAGGTGCACACCGTCCGTACCTTCGGCGTCATGGGTCTCTTTCAGGAAACGCGTCTGGATTTGACGCGCGATCCCATTCACGCAGCCGACGGTGGGAAGGATCCACAGCTCGTTGCGGATCCCCACCTCACCGTTCGCCCGGCGGTAGATCTGTACCTCGCGATCCGCCGCCTGCGCTTCTTCCGCCGCTAAATCAGGTTGATAGCTGTACTCGTCCAGATCGCTCAGATTGGTGCGGGTGTTGTGGGAATGAATATGCTCACCCGGCGCAATATCCGCCAGCGCATGACCAATCGGGAGACCGTATTTAACAACGTTGTCTCCTTGGGCGATCGGCTTCACGGCAAACTTATGCCCGCGAGTCACCGCCTGACGCAGGGTTACCGTCTGGTTATCAACGGTGACAACTTCACCTTCGGCCAGATCCGCCAGCGCGACGGCAACGTTATCCAGCGAATGGATTTTGATGTATTGCATATCAACCTCAAACGGCCTTAGTTCAGTTCAATGGCGAAGTAGTCGCGCGCATTGTTAAAGCAGATGTTTCTCACCATTTCGCCCAGCAGCTGAATATCGGCAGGGGCCTCACCCGCGGTTACCCAGCGGCCAATCATCTGGCACAGAATGCGGCGGAAATATTCGTGGCGCGTGTAAGAAAGGAAGCTACGGCTGTCGGTCAGCATGCCCACAAAGCGGCTTAACAGACCCAGCTGCGCCAGCTGCGTCATTTGACGCTCCATCCCGTCTTTCTGGTCATTGAACCACCAGCCGGAACCGAACTGCATCTTGCCTGGCATACCTTCACCCTGGAAGTTACCGATCATGGTACCCAGCACTTCGTTATCGCGCGGGTTCAGGCAGTAGAGGATGGTTTTTGGCAGCAGATTTTGCTCGTTCTGTTTGCTCAGCAGCTTAGAAAGTTCTTCCGCAAGCGGGCGATCGTTGATGGAGTCGAAGCCCACGTCCGCGCCCAGCAGTTTAAACTGACGCTGGTTGTTATTGCGCAGGGCACCAATGTGGTATTGCTGCACCCAACCGCGGCGAGCATATTCCGCACCGAGGAAGACCAGCACCGCCGTTTTGAACTGTGCCACTTCGTGCTCGCTCAGGGATTCACCGGACAGGCGACGTGCCAGAATGCTATCAAGCTCAGCTTCATTTGATTCCGCAAACATCACCACATCCAGCGCGTGGTCAGAGACTTTACAGCCGTGTGCCGCGAAGTGGTCCAGACGTTTGGTCAGCGCGCTCTGCAGGTCTGCAAAACGACGAATGTCGGTGTCAGACACTTCCGCCAGCTTCGCCATGTAATCATTGAACGTCGCCTGTTCGATATTAAAGGCTTTATCCGGACGCCAGCTTGGCAGCACTTTAATATCAAACGAGGTATCGCGGGCGACCACCGCGTGATGTTCCAGGGAGTCAATCGGATCGTCAGTGGTCCCCACCATCTTCACGTTCATCTGCTTCATGATACCGCGGGCGGAGAAGGTATCCTGCGCCAGTAATTCATTGCACCGATCCCAGATTTCATCGGCGGTAGCCGGGGAGAGCAGCTTTCCGGTGATGCCGAACGGACGGCGCAGCTCAAGGTGCGTCCAGTGATATAACGGGTTGCCGATGGTGTGCGGAACGGTCGCCGCCCAGGCGTCAAACTTCTCGCGGTCGCTTGCATCACCGGTACACAGGCGCTCCGCCACGCCGTTGGTGCGCATCGCACGCCATTTGTAGTGGTCACCTTTCAGCCAGATGTCATACAGGTTTTTGAAACGGTAATTTTCGGCAACCTGCTGCGGCGGTAAATGGCAGTGGTAGTCGAAAATTGGCTGGTCTTTGGCGTAGTCGTGGTACAGGCGGCGAGCAAATTCGGTATCTAACAGAAAATCTTCGGTCATAAACGGTGTCATTATCGTCTTCCTCGTAACGAGAGCGTCAGAAAGCTTATGCTCAGATGCTGCAAAGTTATCACACCAATTTCCAGAGACAGAACATTTTTTCGTGAGTTAGATCAATAAACGCAGACAAATTAATTACCTCAAATGAGGTAAACCCTTCGCCAGGCCGCGCCAGAACTGGCTTTATCCGTAACACATAATGTCCCTACAAATAATCATGCATTTGTGATGTCACTCACCTTTTAAAGTTGTATGACAAGTTATCTTTTCGCCGTCGCAAACACTAAGCCGACGGAATGCATTCCCGGTGTGAAAACACCGGTTTTAACGGTACGGATACCGACTTATGCACGCTTACTTATGGCAAGGTTCGGGCCGTTCCGGGACATCTCCCGGTTATGCCCCTCCCGTTACACAACCGCTCCCGGACACGGTCGAGAGGTTGCCGTGCAAGGCACGGAATTAACATAACGATGAGGTTTTAGATGCGTAAAATTAAAGGGTTACGTTGGTATATGATCGCACTGGTGACGTTAGGCACCGTGCTGGGCTACCTGACACGTAACACCGTGGCAGCCGCAGCCCCGACGTTGATGGAAGAGCTGCATATCTCCACTCAGCAATATTCCTACATCATTGCTGCTTATTCCGCGGCTTACACCATCATGCAGCCTGTCGCAGGCTATGTTCTGGATATTCTCGGGACCAAAATCGGCTACGCCTTCTTCGCCATCGCCTGGGCTATTTTCTGCGGCGCCACGGCGCTGGCAGGCAGCTGGGGCGGTCTGGCGCTGGCACGTGGTGCGGTAGGTGCGGCGGAAGCGGCAATGATCCCGGCCGGGCTGAAAGCCAGCTCTGAGTGGTTCCCGGCGAAAGAGCGTTCTATTGCCGTCGGCTATTTCAACGTCGGTTCTTCCATCGGTGCGATGATTGCACCACCGCTGGTGGTGTGGGCTATCGTGATGCACAGCTGGCAGATGGCGTTCATTATCTCTGGTGTACTGAGCTTTGCGTGGGCCATGGCGTGGCTGATTTTCTATAAACACCCGCGCGATCAGAAAAAACTGTCTGAAGACGAACGCGAATACATCATTGGGGGTCAGGAAGCTCAGCATCAGACCAACAACGGCAAAAAAATGACGGTCTGGCAGATTCTGGGTACCCGTCAGTTCTGGGGTATCGCCCTGCCGCGCTTCCTCGCCGAACCCGCCTGGGGGACCTTCAACGCCTGGATCCCGCTGTTCATGTTTAAGGTCTATGGCTTTAACCTGAAAGAGATTGCGATGTTCGCGTGGATGCCAATGCTGTTTGCCGATCTCGGCTGTATCGTTGGCGGTTATCTGCCACCGCTGTTCCAGCGCTGGTTTGGCGTGAACCTGATCGTTTCCCGTAAAATGGTCGTGACGATGGGCGCAGTGCTGATGATTGGCCCGGGCATGATCGGCCTCTTCACCAGCCCGTATGTGGCAATCGCCCTGCTGTGCGTCGGTGGTTTTGCTCACCAGTCACTGTCCGGTGCGCTGATTACGCTCTCTTCTGACGTCTTCGGGCGTAACGAAGTGGCTACCGCTAACGGCCTGACCGGTATGGCTGCCTGGACAGCAAGCACCCTGTTTGCTCTGGTGGTGGGTGCGCTGGCGGACACTATCGGCTTCAGCCCGCTGTTTGCCGTACTGGCTATCTTCGACCTGATGGGTGCAGTGGTTATCTGGACGGTGCTGAAAAGTAAGTCGGCAGAAGAGGTGCTAAAAGAGTCCCTGGGGGGACCGGCAACGCAAAGTTAGCGCCCCTCCTGCTGTCACAGAAGCCGCCTCCGGGCGGCTTTTTTCATGGCAAAATCTGGAGACTGGCACGCAAAAGTGGTATAACAAATAATCCGCCGTACCCTGCCTGGAGCGCATATGGAAATCACCGAACCACGTCGTTTATATCAACAACTTGCTGCCGAGCTGAAAGATCGCATCGAGCAAGGTGTCTACCTTGTCGGTGATAAACTCCCCGCTGAGCGCTTTATCGCTGATGAAAAAAGCGTAAGCCGCACCGTGGTGCGTGAAGCGATTATCATGCTGGAAGTGGAAGGCTACGTTGAAGTTCGCAAAGGCTCCGGCATTCACGTGATTTCTAATCAGCCGAAACACTCCCCGGTCGCCGACGAAAGTCTCGAATTCGCCAGCTACGGTCCGTTTGAACTGCTCCAGGCGCGCCAGCTTATCGAAAGCAATATTGCGGAATTTGCAGCGACCCAGGTGACCAAGCAGGACATCATGAAGCTGATGGAAATCCAGGAAAACGCGCGCAAGGAAAAATGTTTCCGTGATTCAGAGTGGGATCTGCAGTTCCACGTTCAGGTCGCGCTGGCAACGCAAAACACGGCGCTGGCGGCAATCGTGGAAAAAATGTGGACTCAGCGCGTTCACAACCCGTACTGGAAAAAACTGCACGATCACATCGATTCCCGCACCGTGGATAACTGGTGCGACGATCACGATCAGATCCTTAAAGCGCTGATTCGCAAAGATCCCCATGCGGCAAAACTGGCCATGTGGCAGCACCTGGAAAACACCAAGCAGATGCTGTTCAATGAAACCAGCGATGACTTCGAATTTAACGCTGACCGCTATCTTTTTGCCGATAATCCTGTCGTTCATCTCGATACGGCAGCCAGTGCGGCAAAATAGTTTACCTTTTCGCTGGCAGGCGCTTCGCTGCGCCTTCTGGCAGAGGTGGGTAAGCAAAACATATATAGTGTCAGCCTTTGTAAATCCCCTCGCTCCCCTCCATGGCTTACGCCAAAATCATCACACCCCTGCAAATTCTGTGACGCAGAACCTTGGGCTTTGTTACAATTGGATTCAATTCGTTATTTTGTAAGTTAGTGCTTGCTAACCAGCCAATTAACAGGGAACAGTGTTGGCCACACCTCAATGTGTCCGCGAGCGACCATAATGAAATCACAACAATGTCGCCGTGCTGTTTGTCCCGGATAACAGGCGTGACGTTAACCGATTTCCAGGAACACTGAATGGAACTTTTGACCCAACTACTGCATGCCCTCTGGGCGCAGGATTTTGAAACGCTGGCCAACCCTTCCATGATTGGCATGCTCTACTTCGTCTTATTTATGATTCTGTTCCTTGAGAACGGTTTACTGCCTGCCGCCTTTTTACCTGGCGACAGCTTACTGGTGCTCGTCGGCGTGCTGTGTGCCAAAGGGGCAATGGCCTTTCCGCAAACCATTTTATTACTGACCATCGCCGCCAGCCTTGGCTGCTGGGTGAGCTATATCCAGGGACGATGGCTGGGCAATACGCGTCTGGTGCAGAACTGGCTCTCCCACCTTCCTGCGCATTATCACCAGCGGGCGCACCATCTTTTCCATAAGCACGGGCTTTCCGCGCTCCTGATCGGCCGCTTTATCGCCTTTGTACGCACCCTGCTGCCTACCATTGCGGGTCTTTCCGGATTAAGCAGCACCCGCTTCCAGTTCTTCAACTGGATGAGCGGCCTGCTGTGGGTTCTGATCCTGACCACGCTGGGCTATGCGCTGGGCAAAACGCCGGTCTTCATGAAATATGAAGATCAGCTCATGTCCTGCCTGATGCTGTTACCGGTGGTTCTGCTGGTCTTTGGTCTGGTCGGTTCGCTGGTGGTGCTGTGGAAGAAGAAATACGGGGCCAGAGGTTAACGATGGTTATCTCACCGCTTGCCGTGCGCCGTTTTGCCGTGGCCATGATTGCCCTGGGCTTGCTCAGCCTCATGTTCCTGGCCTGGACGACGCTTTCGCATCAGGAATCGACGCTGGCCATTCGTCCCGTGAGTCAGGGTGTCAGCGTGCCTGACGGTTTTTCGGTGTGGCATCATCTTGATGCCAACGGCATCCGCTTTAAGAGCATCACCCCGCAGGACGATGTTTTACTGATTAAGTTTGATTCCCGCGCGCAGAGTGCCGCCGCGAAAGTGGTGCTCGACCGTACGCTGCCGCACGGTTATATCATTGCCCAGCAGGAAGATGACAACCAGCCTGCAGCCTGGCTGTCACTGATTCGCGATTCGTCGCATAGATTTGGATAATTACCAGGATTCCGAATCTTTTCACTCACTTTGGTGAATCCCCCGTTTACTTACTATGCTTAAGTACGCGGAGCACCCCATGAATGTACTCCGCTTGACTCTGGATAGCGGCTCACGCCGCAACACAATGGAAGGTTTCGATAATGAAATTCCGCATTACTCTGGCTCTGGCCCTTTTTTCTTTAAGCACAGCGTCCTTCGCCAACTCTCTCTGTCAGGAGAAAGAACAGGATATTCAGCGTGAGATCAGTTATGCCGAAAAGCATAACAATCAGCATCGTGTTGAGGGTCTCAAAAAAGCGCTGAGCGAAGTGAAAGCGAACTGTTCTGACAGCAAGCTACGTGCCGATCACCAGAAAAAAATCGCTGAACAGAAGGACGAGATAGCCGAGCGCCGTCACGACCTGCAGGAAGCGAAAGAGAAAGGGGATGCGGAAAAAATTGCTAAGCGCGAGAAGAAGTTGAAAGAAGCGCAGGACGACCTGAAAGCGCTGGAAGCTCGCGATTATTGAGTTAACGGAAATCTCAACAGGAGAGAATCATGTCAAAAGATACGACGTCTGAAAATCTGCGCGCTGAACTGAAATCCCTGGCCGATACCCTGGAAGAGGTGCTGAACTCCTCTGCAGATAAGTCAAAAGAAGAGGTCAGCAAACTGCGCAGCAAAGCTGAGCAGGCGCTGAAAGAGAGCCGTTATCGCCTGGGTGAAACCGGTGATGCACTGGCGAAACAGACCCGCGAAGCGGCAGCTCGCGCGGACGAATATGTTCGCGATAATCCGTGGACGGGTGTAGGGATTGGTGCCGCGGTAGGTGTGGTACTGGGTGTCCTGCTGACGCGTCGTTAATATGGAAGATCCTCGTCACGCACAAGGGCCTGCTAACAACGTCCTCGGCATCGGCCAGCGTATTCTGACGACGCTGGTCGGGATTGCCGAAACGCGCGTCCGACTGGCAGTGGTTGAACTGGAAGAGGAGAAAGCGAACCTTTTCCAGATGCTGCTGATGCTCGGGCTTACCATGCTCTTCGCCGCGTTTGGTCTGATGAGCCTGATGGTGTTAATCATCTGGGCCATTGACCCGCAATATCGACTCAACGCGATGATTGCCACCACCGTTGTTCTGCTGGTTGCGGCATTGATTGGCGGCATATGGACGATGCGTAAAGCACGCAAATCCACTTTCCTGCGCCATACGCGCCAGGAACTGGCCAACGATCGCGCCCTGCTGGAGGATGACAAGTCGTGAGCGATAAAGCCGAACGTCAGAAGCGAAAAGCATTCCTGCTCAGTCAGATCCAGCAGCAACGGCTGGATTTGTCTGCCAGTCGTCGCGACTGGGTTGACGCGACGCGTCGTTTTGACCGGGGCTGGAATACCTTCCTGAGCCTGCGATCATGGGCGCTGGTCGGAAGCAGCGTGATGGCTATCTGGACGGTTCGTCATCCAAATATGCTGATCCGCTGGGCCCGCCGCGGCTTTGGTGCCTGGAGCGCCTGGCGTCTGGTGAAAGCGACGATTCGTCAACAACAGCTGCGTTAGTTCTTATGCCGGGTAGCGTTTCGCTTACCCGGCACACTTTCCCCCTTCCCCGTTACTCAATATCTTTGAAGAAGATTGACAGTTTTCCTTGCTAACAATTCCCATCTGCCCCGTTTACACTCCTCTCCATCGACAGCAAAGACGCGGTATCTACCCGAATTTGCACACAAATAAAGTTCAGCCGCTGATGTGGTTTCCTGGAGAGTAAAATGAAAAAATTAGAAGATGTTGGTGTTCTGGTAGCGCGTATTCTGATGCCGGTTCTGTTTATCACCGCAGGCTGGGGCAAAATCACCGGTTATGCGGGCACGCAGCAATACATGGAAGCCATGGGTGTTCCCGGGTTCCTGCTGCCACTGACTATTCTCCTTGAGTTCGGCGGCGGCCTGGCGGTACTGTTCGGCTTCCTGACCCGCACCACGGCACTGTTTACCGCAGGCTTCACCCTGCTGACGGCGTTCATCTTCCACAGTAACTTTGCGGAAGGCGTGAACTCTCTGATGTTCATGAAAAACCTGACCATCGCGGGTGGCTTCCTGCTGCTGGCCATCACTGGCCCAGGCGCATACAGCATCGACCGCGTTCTGAATAAGAAGTGGTAAGCACGCTATACTGAATGAACACAAAGCGAGGAGATATCTCCTCGCTTTTGCTTATTGACGGAGGAGAAAAAAATGGGACAACTCGTAGACGGCGTCTGGCAGGATGTCTGGTATGACACCAAATCCACCGGGGGACGCTTCAAGCGCTCTGTTTCGGCCTTCCGTAACTGGCTAACCGCCGATGGCGCACCGGGCCCAAGCGGCGAAGGCGGCTTTGCGGCTGAGAAAGACCGTTATCATCTCTATGTTTCTCTGGCCTGCCCGTGGGCGCACCGCACGCTGATTGTGCGCAAGCTGAAAGGACTCGAATCCTTAATTCCGGTTTCGGTGGTCAACCCCCTGATGCTGGAAAACGGCTGGACGTTTGACAGTGATTTCCCGGCCGCCACCGGTGATGACCTCTACCACCACGATTTTCTCTATCAGCTCTATCTGCGCGCCGATCCGCACTACACCGGACGCGTGACCGTACCCGTGCTGTGGGACAAGAAAAACCAGACCATTGTCAGCAATGAGTCCGCAGAGATCATCCGCATGTTCAACACCGCGTTTGATGCCCACGGGGCCCGCGCCGGGGATTACTATCCGGTTGAGCTGCGCGATAAGATTGATGAGTTGAACAGCTGGATTTACGACAACGTGAATAACGGGGTCTACAAGGCCGGCTTTGCCACCAGCCAGGAAGCGTATGACGACGCGGTGGGAAAAGTGTTTGAATCGCTGGAGCGTCTTGAGCAGATCCTCGGCCAGCATCGCTACCTGACGGGCGACCGCCTGACGGAAGCAGACATTCGTCTGTGGACAACGCTGGTTCGCTTTGATCCTGTTTATGTCACCCACTTCAAGTGTGATAAACACCGCATCAGCGATTACCTGAACCTGTACGGTTTCCTGCGCGATATTTATCAGATGCCGGGCATTGCTGAAACGGTCGATTTCAACCATATCCGCACCCACTATTTCCGCAGCCATAAGACCATCAACCCGACGGGTATTATCTCGGTGGGCCCGTGGCAAGACCTGGATGAACCGCACGGTCGCGACGTGCGTTTCGGATAAATATCAAGGGCATCAATTGATGCCCTTTTTTAATTCACAATCTCCATCTATCCTTACCTCGATCGCTTAAAAAACAAGTGATTGACTGACTAATGAGGCAAGGAAAATGGACTGGTATTTAAAAGTACTGCGCAACTACATTGGATTTGGTGGCCGCGCTCGCCGTAAAGAGTACTGGATGTTCGTTCTGGTGAACTTCATCCTCATCATGGTGCTGGGCATTATCGATAAAATTCTCGGCTGGGAACGAGCCGGCGGTGAAGGTGTTCTCACCACGATTTACGGCCTGCTGGTCCTGCTTCCCTCATGGGCCGTACTGTTCCGACGGCTACACGATACCGATCGTTCAGCCTGGTGGTTACTGCTGCTGCTGATCCCGATTGTGGGCTGGCTGGTCATTCTGGTCTTCAACTGCCAGGCCGGCACGCCGGGCGAAAACCGCTTCGGGCCCGATCCAAAACTCAACGCATAAATAAAGCCCGGTGGCGTTTCGCGTACCGGGCTCGATTTTTTATTTGTTGTGATGGGCAAAGAGCTTGGGTATTTCGCGCAGGCACCACGATTTGGCCTCACCCATGCTGTCGCGCCGCCACGCCATAATGATGTCCACTTCGCTGGTGTACTCCGGGCTGACCACGCGTAGCCGCCCTTCTGCAATATCTTTTTCGACAAACGGATACGGCATTGTTGCCACGCCCAGGCCCGCCAGCAACGCCTGACGTTTGTCTTCAAGCGATGTGACGGTCAGACGCGGTTGTTTATCCAACAACTGCACCGTTAACACCGGACGCTCGCGTGCGGTATCTGCGACCGCGACCCCGCGGTATTTCACCCGAGTCACTTCCGAGAGCGGCTCCGGCTCCTGGTGAATCGGATGATCGGGTGCGGCGACATAGACGTTCATCACGCTGTAGAGCTTGCGGGAGTTGATTTCAGATGAGGAACGGAAGTGCATATCCGGGGCAATGACGATATCCGCCCTGCCCGTCTCCAGTCGCTCCCAGGCCCCGGCCAGCACCTCGGTGATGATCGATAACTGGGTGTTTGCTTTGTCGGCCAGCCGGTTCACCAGCGGGAACAGCGCCTCGGTGGGCACCAGCGCTTCCGTCACCAGCGTCAGATGGGTTTCCCAGCCGCGCGCCAGCGCTTCGGCGTCCGTCGTCAGCTTGTCCGCCGCTTCCAGCAGGACGCGACCACGCTCCAGCAGCATCCGTCCGACGTTAGTGAATTTTGTTCGATGACCGGAGCGGTCAAAGAGCACCACGTCCAGCTCTTCCTCCAGCTTCTGCATGGTATAGCTGAGCGCAGACGGAACGCGCCCCAGTTCATCTGCCGCCGCGGCAAAACTGCCACGCCGATCAATTGCGTCCATGACGCGAAGCGCCTCAAGCGTCAATGCTCTCTCTTTAGCCATCTCGTTCTCATTCAGGAAATTTGAACATACCGGGCAGAATATCTGGCTAACAATGAAGCGTCCATACCTTTACCATTGTTTAGTGTAAAGAGAGGTCAAGTTTATGATTACGACAAGAACAGCTAAACAGTGCGGACAAGCCGATTTCGGTTGGCTGCAGGCCCGCTACACCTTTTCCTTTGGACACTACTTTGACCCTAAACTGCTCGGTTACGCTTCATTGCGCGTATTGAATCAGGAAGTGCTCGCCCCAGGCGCGTCCTTCCAGCCGCGTACGTACCCGAAAGTCGATATCCTGAACCTGATCCTGGAAGGCGAAGCAGAATACCGCGACAGCGAGGGCAATCATGTTCAGGCGAAGGCCGGCGAAGCATTATTAATCTCCACGCAGCCGGGCATCAGTTACAGCGAGCATAACCTCAGCAAAGACAAAACGCTGACCCGTATGCAGCTGTGGCTGGATGCCTGCCCTGAGCGGGAAAACCCGCTGGTACAGAAGTTAGATTTGACGGGCGACAGGCAGCAGCTGATAGCCTCCCCGGACGGCAGTCAAGGCAGCCTGCAGTTGCGCCAGCAGGTGTGGTTGCACCATATCGAACTGAAGAAAGGGGAACAGGCGAGCTTCCAGCTTCATGGTCCGCGCGCCTATCTGCAATCGATTCACGGTACGGTGCATGCGGTGACGCATACGGAAGAGAAAGAAGCGCTCACCTGCGGTGACGGGGCGTTTATTCGCGACGAAGCGAATATCACGCTGGTTGCTGATTCGCCGCTGCGCGCGCTGTTAATTGATTTACCGGTTTAACACCCGATGCTCCTCTCTCCCCGGCGGGGAGAGAGGAAACCGTTACACTTTACGTGCCATAATCTCAATAATCTGCCGGTCCGTCGCCTGCATGGCGCGGCACGCCAGCGAACACAGGTTCGCGATCGACTGCTCCACATCGTGCGCCACAATCCCTTCATTGCCCGTTACCGCCGAATCATCCAGCGCCATCATCACCGCTTTCCAGGCACTGCCGACGCTGGTTGAGACCTTCATGGCACAACTGTTGGACGCGCCATCGCAGATCATCCCGCTGACATCGCCAATCATGCTGCTGATTGCCATTGAGAGCGTCTGATAGCTTCCGCCCATCAGCCAGGCCATGCCTGCCGCCGCCCCCATCGCCGCCGTGGTAGCCGCACACAGCGCCGACAGGCGCGGAAGCTGGGCGTGGATATAAATAGCCGAAAGGTGTGAAAGCATCAGCGCCCGGGCAAGACGTTCATCATCCGCCTGGACATGTTCCGCCACCACCACAACCGGCATGGTGGCCGTGATCCCCTGGTTGCCCGATCCGGAATTGCTCATTGCCGGCAGCGTCGCCCCGCCCATTCGGGCGTCCGAGGCCGCGCTGGTGCGAATGACAATATCCGAGCCCAGGTCCTGCGCTATCCATCCGCGAGCGCGCTGCTTATTGAGCGTCGCGCCAATATGCAGCCCCCATTTTCCGCTTAAACCTTCACGGGAGAGCGCATCATTTAATTGTCCGGCAGCCAGGATAAAGCGGATCGCGTCAAACGGCACCTGCTCCACAAACTCAAGGATCTGCGATAGCGTGGCGTTTGAAAGTACCGCCAGCGGATCGTCGTTCCTCTCGTCGGGTTGAGAATCAAGCGTAAAGCGGGTTTCGCCCTGACAGACAATCTCCACCACCCGCGTATGCCCACCGGCGATGGTCACCATCGCCGAGGCCTGTCCGGCGTGAACGCAGGCGCGGGAGTAGAGGATGTCATCGCACGGCTCCTGCAGCTTGACCTGCACCTGTCCGGCGTCCAGCAGCGCTTTGGCACGCACCAGCGCATCAGCAGTGGCATCTTTCAGTACCTCCAGCCCGGCGTGCGCGTTGCCGCCAATGGCCCCCAGTGCCGCCGCAATCGGCAACCCAACCATCCCGGTGCCAGGTACCGTCACGCCAAGGCCATTTTTCATCAGATTCGGTGAAACCCACGCCTCAATCTGTGTGACGTCACCCGGCAGAAGCTCCGCGGCCATCGCACAAGCCAGCGCCAGAGAGATCGGCTCGGTACACCCCAGTGCAGGTTTAACTTCCTCCTGCACCGCCCGAATAAATTGATTCCATAAAGATTGAGTTTGCTCTGACATCGTTACGACCTTGTTTGCCCTTAAGAAAACGCGAGGAAAGGAGAAACACACAGCAGCAGACCGGTGATGATAATGATCACCAGCGACACGCCTTTATATTTGTGCAGCGCCGGCACTTTGTAGACCAGCCACGCCGGAATCAAACACCCCACCATGCCGAAGATGGGGCTGCAAATAGAGGTGAAGCTCAGTACCGGCGCGTTTAACACAATCGCGCTCCATGCCAGCAGAATGGCAAACAGCATGATGCCGCGCTGTACGGTGTTTTCGTTGATTTTCTCTGCCGGCATTTTGCGGCGCAGAATGTTCATCACAATGCCCTGCGTCGCTTCACGAAAGCCCAGGTACACGCCGAAGAACGCGGTCATGACGGCAAAAATATTCAGGATAACGCTGACAATTTTGACCCAGCCGGCACCGTCGCCACTGATAAACTGCGCGGCAATTGCCAGTGCGGAAATATTCTGTTCGTAGGCTTTGACTGCCTCATCATGCCCCATTGCCAGGGTGAACGAGACCGCGTAGAAAAAGACCGTCACGAAGAGTATCGCGAAGGCGATGTTCATCGCCCGCAGCGCTTTATGGCGCGCCACTTCAACCGATTTTTCGCGTGAACGATAGGAGATCACCATCGGGCTTAATGTCTGAATAAACAGAATCGACGTTAAGGTAAACGGCAACGTGATAATCGCGTTTTTAATGAGTAGCCCCACGGGTGGCAGCATGCCCACGTTGGCTAAATGCCAGAGGCCAATCATCGACAACCCGAGCGCCGCCACCACAAATAACTTGGTCAGCACCATCAGGCTGGAGACTTTAAACAGCAGTTTCTCGCCACGGGAGGAGATCGCCACCAGGATGCAGATCAGGAACAGACCGTAGAACGGATTTTCAGAGAGCAGCCCCTCCGTCACGCCGAAGGTGTGTAAATAGGAGGCGCTGTCGTTGGTGATGGCGGTGGAGTAGACGAACATCCAGATAACCAGCATCACGAAATAGAGCGCACCTAATAAAATGCCCCAGTTCTTACCGAGGTAGCCGCTGATGACGCTTGGATAATCTTTGCACTCCGGCGATTCTGCCAGCGTGTTAATAAACAGCCGCTGAAACAGGTACATGGCCGGATAGCCAATCACTGACGAAAGCAGAAACACCCACAGTCCCATCAGCCCCACCTGTACCGGGAGAAAAACAATCCCCGCGCCGATGGCCATTCCGATACTCATGATGACCCAGCCCGTATCGGTGCTGTCGAATTTAATGGCCTCCTGCCACTCGCTTTCACTCATCCCTGCCCGCTTTGCCGCGGGTGAATCGTTCACAATCACACTGCTGTTTGTTGCCGTATCCATAAGGCACTCGCTTATTTTGTAGGGTAACCAGTTGTTTTTATGGGATTCTGACCACCAGCGATAATGAGCCAGACTGCTGCAGGTGTGTGTTATTGGAATGGACAAATCATACGTGGAGAGCGGGAGAAAAAAGTCACAATATTTATAAGGCTTTTCGCAAGCGAGAGAAATAAATACTCTGATATGATGAATAATCGATGGGTTTTTCTAAAAGTGATGCCGATCAAGAAATAAAAAACCCGCGACATGCGCGGGTGTGTCATCAGTTAGCCAGCGCGTTCGCCATATCGGTTTTCACCTGTTTACGCTGCTCCGCTGTCAGAACCTGGCTGACATCAAAGTAGTATTTGACGCGGTAATAGCGGGTCTGCTCTTCAATTTTACTGAACGCGGCAAGCTGGTTTTTCACCGTGCTTTCATCCCATTTCCCTGTCTGGAACATCTCGATCAGCGCACCATCTTTCACGCCGGTCATCGGGATCTTGCTGACATTTTGTTCCAGCGTCTGATGCAGCGCGTCGATCTTCTTAATCTGATCGTTGCTCAGCTTGAGGTGTTGCACCAGCGGATCCTGCGCCGGAGAGGGGGCAGCTTCAACGTCAGCGGCCTGTGCGGCAAAACTGCACGCCACCAGCGAGGCAGCAACCAGGGTGATACGGGTCATTTTCATCATCTTACTGTCCTTACATACTGTTTCAGGGGAAAAGCAGGCGCATTGTTTTTCAGAAGCGGATGAAGATGTGTGAGTAATTATATAAACATTTTTGTATGTTCCGCGGACAAAAAAGCCCCCTTAACCAAAGGGGGCCTGTTTCAGACGACGATCACAGTGCCTGGGTAAACGTCCTTGAGATCACGTCCTGCTGCTGCTCGCGCGTCAGCGCATTAAAGCGCACCGCATACCCTGAGACACGAATGGTCAGGTTGGGATAGTTCTCCGGGTGCTCAATCGCCTCCATCAGCATCTCCCGGTTCATGACGTTAACGTTGAGGTGCTGTCCCCCCTCAATGGCCGCTTCGTGGTGGAAATACCCGTCCAGCAGCCCGACAAGGTTGGTTTTGCGCACCCTCTCATCCTTGCCCAGCGCCTGAGGCACGATGGAGAAGGTGTAAGAGATCCCGTCTTTCGCATAGGTGAACGGCAGCTTAGCGACAGAGGTTAACGAGGCCACCGCCCCTTTCCTGTCTCGTCCGTGCATCGGGTTCGCGCCCGGTGCGAATGGCGTACCGCCGCGGCGTCCGTCCGGCGTATTGCCGGTCTTCTGGCCGTAGACCACATTCGACGTAATGGTCAGGATCGACTGGGTCGGCACCGCGTTGCGGTAGGTCGGCAGCGCCTGAATTTTCTTCATAAAGCGTTCCACCAGGTCACAGGCAATGCTGTCCACGCGGTCATCATTGTTACCGTACTGCGGGTAGTCCCCTTCAATCACAAAATCGACCGCCAGGCCGGTATGGTCGCGTACGGGTTTTACCGTGGCGTATTTGATGGCGGACAGCGAGTCCGCCGCCACCGACAGCCCGGCGATACCGCAGGCCATGGTGCGGTAAACGTCCCGGTCGTGCAGCGCCATCAGCGAGGCTTCGTAGCTGTACTTATCGTGCATGTAATGAATGAGATTCAGCGCGCTAATGTACTGCACCGCCAGCCAGTCCATAAAGTGATCCAGGCTCGCCATCACGGTGTCGTAATCCAGCACCTCATCCAGCAGCGGCGCGGTTTTCGGCCCGACCTGGATCTTCAGCTTCTCATCCACCCCGCCGTTGATCGCATACAGCAGCGTTTTCGCCAGGTTAGCGCGGGCGCCAAAGAACTGCATTTGCTTGCCGATCACCATCGGGCTGACGCAGCAGGCAATGGCGTAGTCGTCGCTGTTGAAATCCACGCGCATCAGGTCGTCGTTCTCATACTGCAGCGACGAGGTGTCGATCGACATCTGTGCAGCGTACTTCTTGAATGCGACGGGCAGTTGTTCGGACCACAGGATCGTCAGGTTTGGCTCCGGTGCAGGTCCCATCGTGTGCAGGGTATGCAGGTAACGGAAGCTGTTTTTGGTGACCAGCGTGCGACCATCCAGCCCCATTCCGCCAATCACTTCGGTGGCCCAGACAGGATCGCCGGAGAAGAGCGTGTCGAACTCCGGAGTACGCAGGAAGCGCACCATGCGGATCTTCATGATGAAATGATCGACCAGTTCCTGCGCCTGGATCTCACTCAGGCGACCCGCCTCGATATCGCGTTCGATATAAATATCCAGGAACGAGGCCGTGCGTCCCAGCGACATCGCCCCGCCGTTCTGGGATTTCACTGCGGCCAGATAGGCAAAGTAAACCCACTGTACCGCTTCCTGCGCATTCATCGCCGGGCGAGAAATATCGAAGCCATAGTTCGCTGCCATCTGCTGGATCTGCAGCAGTGCGCGTTTGTGTTCCGCCAGCTCTTCACGCAGGCGGATCGTCGCCTCCAGATCTTCACCCCGTTCGAGTTTGCCCTGCAGATCCGCGAACTGGCGCTCACGCTCGTGCACCAGATAGCGGATGCCGTACAGCGCCACGCGACGGTAATCGCCGATGATGCGCCCGCGTCCGTAGCCGTCCGGTAGCCCGGTCAGCACGCCTGATTTACGACAGCGCATCATCTCGGGGGAGTAAACGTCAAAGACCCCCTGATTATGGGTTTTGCGCAGTTCGGTAAAGAGATATTCGAACTGCGGATCCATCTCACGGCCATAGGCTTCGAATGAACTGCGGATCATATTGATCCCGCCGTACGGATGCAGCGCACGTTTGAGCGGCTTATCGGTTTGCAGGCCGACGATCGTCTCCAGCTGCTGGTCAATATAGCCCGGTCCGTGGGCCGTGATGGTGGTGGCAATGTTGGTGTCAAAATCCACCGGCGCATGGGTGGCATTCTCCTGACGAATGCCCACCATTACCTTCTCCCAGAGCGCCGTCGTTGCTGGCGTCGCCTGCGCGAGGAAAGTTTCGTCGCCTTCATAAGGGGTATAGTTATGCTGAATAAAATCGCGCACGTTGACGGTGTCTTTCCATTCTTCACCGCGAAACCCGGCCCATGCGTCGCTGTAAGGGGCCACGCGCGTATCGATTGCTACTTTCATGAATTTCTCGCTCTGTCAGGCATAAGCCGCAGCCGGAATGACCTTCCCAAGACGGAGGGCATCCAGCGCGATCATTTTTTCTTCGTTGGTTGGGATCACCGCGCAGGCCACGCGGGACGAATCGGTGGTGATCACGCGCTCACCTGCGCTGCCCGGCAGGGCATTTTTGGCTTCATCGAGGGTGATGCCAAAGACGGCCAGGTGTTCCGCCACCAGCGTGCGGATCAGTCTGGAGTTCTCACCAATCCCGCCGGTGAACACCACACCGTCCAGGCGGTGTAACGACGCCGCGTGACCGGCAATATGCCGTGCGATACGGTGAACAAAGGTCTGGATCGCCAGCTGTGCCCGCTGATGTCCCTCATGCCAGGCCTTTTCGAGAGCTCGCAGATCGGAGGATATTCCCGAGATCCCCAGCAGGCCGGACTCTTTATTGACGACGCGTTCCAGATCCTCAAATGACTGTCCGGTCTGTTGGGCTATCCAGGCCATGGCGCCGAAATCAACGTCGCCACAGCGGGTCCCCATGATCAGCCCTTCCAGCGGCGTCATGCCCATGGAGGTATCCACGCTCTCACCATTGCGTACCGCGCAGATGGATGCCCCGTTGCCGAGATGGGCAATCACCAGCCCGCTGTCCTCAGGCGAAATCCCGAGCAAGGCATGCGCCTGCCCGGCAACGTAGCGGTGGGACGTCCCGTGGAAGCCATAGCGCCGCACGCCAAGCTCTTCAAAATAGCGGTACGGCAGCCCGTACAGATAGGCCTGCGGGGCCAGCGTCTGGTGGAAGCTGGTGTCAAACACCGCCACCTGCTGTATGCCCGGAAACAGGCGTTCGGCTGCCTCGACGCCGCTTAAGTTGGCGTAGTTATGCAGCGGTGCCAGCGAGGAAACCTGACGGATCTGCTCAATAACCTGTTCCGTGATAAGGGTCGACTCGCTGAAGAGGTCGCCGCCGTGCGCAATACGATGGCCAATCAGGACCACGCTGCTCATCAGGTCACGCTTCTCCAGCTCCAGGGCGATGGCTGCCAGCGCCCCTTCGTAGTCATGGTGAGCCAGTCTGGCTGGCTCACCCCCGTTCACGGAAATAAAGGCTTTTTCAGTGTTAATCCCGTCTGCAATGCCCGTCATCAGGGCATCACAGCTGCTGGCATCGAGTACTGAAAACTTAACAGAGGACGATCCGCAGTTAATAACCAATACAACCGGAAACTCAATCATGGTGTTACTCCGCTCTTCCTGAGCCAGGGTTTAGAACAGTTTGTAGACGATGTTCAGGATGGTCAGCAGGCCCACAACCGTGACGAAGATGTTTTCGGGTCTGCCCTTATATTTCGCCATTGCCGGCGCTTTACGAATGGCATACATCGGCAACAGGCACAGCAGAGAGGCGATGATTGGCGCCCCCATGGCTTCGATAAGGTCAAGAATGTTCGGGTTGGCATAGGCAACGACCCAGGTCGACCCCATGATGAACACCATGCTGATGGTGTTCAGTTTGCCCACGGAGACTTTCTTCTTATCGCCTTTATAACCGAACTTCAGGATCAGGCCGTTCAGCCCTTCCAGCGTGCCCAGATAGTGGCCGAAGAAGGATTTGAAGATAGCGACCAGCGCAATGATGGAGGCACCGTATTCCAGCACCGTAGCAAACGTTGATTTAGTGCCTGACATGGTCGCAAAGTGGTTCGCCAGGTAAGAGAGCACGGGAATATTCTGCGCTTTGGCATCGGCCATGTTCTGCGGCGAGAGCGTGAACAGGCAGCTAAAGGCGAAGAACATCACCACCGCGACCATCAGCAAGCTGGCGCGACCGATGATTTTGGAACATTTCTGCTCGGTAAACGCTTTACCGAACTCGGGTTCGTACTCTTCACGTTTCGAGACCACAAACGAGGAGACGATGGGCGAGAAGTTGAAGGAGAAGACCATGATGGAGATCCCCAGCCAGACCGTCACCAGAATGCCGTCATGCCCGGTAAACGCAATATCGCTCAGATTGACCTGGTCAATCACCGACGAGTTCCAGTAAGGGATCAGCGACAGGGAAATCAGCACCAGGCTGGCGATAAACGGGAACACCAGGAAGCTCATCACCTTCACCATCAGGTCTTTACCAAACCAGATAACAAAGGCCATCAGCAGCAGCAGGAACAGCGCCACCACGCCGCGGTTAAGCGCGGGCAGCTGGAGCTGGTTTTCCCAGAAGGTCATAAAGGTGTTCGTAATGGTGACGCCGTAAATCCACAGCAGCGGGCAAATGGCGAAGAAGTAGAGGAACGTAATCACCACCCCACCGGTCTTACCAAAATGCTCTTCCACCGTTTCGGTGATGTTGCCAGACACGTTACTGCCGGACAGACACAGGCGTGCCAGCGCCCGGTGGCAATAAAACGCAATCGGGAAAGCGAGAACCAGCATCAGCAGGATAGGAATCAAGCCGCCGAAGCCTGCGCGAATCGGGAAGAACAGCACACCTGCGCCAATGGCGGTTCCAAACAGGCCAAGCGTCCAGGTGGTATCAGACTTACGCCAGGAGGACGTTTTTGTCTGGCCAACGATAATGCTTTCTGTGTTGCTCATAGGTCATCCTTTATGCGTCAACGAAGCCGGTAATTTGGGATACGCGGGAGAGATCGATATTGCCGCCGGAAATAATGCAGACGGTTTTACGACCCTGAATATAGTGATCAAGCTTGCCGCTTAATAACGCCGCACAGGCCAGTGCGCCAGCACCTTCTGTAACCACTTTATTTCTCTGAATGAGGGCAATCATGCTGTTACGAATATCGTCTTCGCTGACCAGCACAATGTCATCGACTAATTCGCGAACAATCTCGAAGGTTAATTTACCCGGACGAGACACATCACATCCGTCGGCTAGTGTACCGGTAACGCGGTGGTTAATGATTTCTCCTGCCTGATACGATGCGGCCATTCCATGTACGTTTTCAGACTGCACGCCGATAATATTAATGGTCGGGTTGATGGATTTAATGGCCGTTGCAATTCCGGCAATTAAACCGCCACCGCCGATGGGTACAATCACGTTATCCACATCATACAAATCTTCGAGAATTTCCAGACCAATGGTGCCCTGGCCGGCAATCACTTTCGGATCGTCATACGGCGGGATAAAAATGCGCCCTTCCAGCTCCACGATTTCGCTGACTTTGGCGATGGTGTCGTTGAAGTTTTCGCCGTGCAGCACCACTTCAGCCGAGTAGTCACGGGTGGCGGCGACTTTAGATTTCGGCGCGCCCATCGGCATGACCACTTTGCCGTCGATACCGAGCATTGCACAGGAGAGCGACACGCCCTGCGCGTGGTTGCCTGCAGAACAGGCGACCACGCCTTTACGTTTTTCAGCTTCGGTCAGCGAACTTAATTTATTAAACGCACCGCGGATCTTGAAGGAGCCAGTACGCTGCATATTTTCAAACTTCAGGAATATCTCACCTTTACAGCGTTCGCTGAGATAATTTGAGCGCGGCATGCCGGTTTTATATATTTTGCCTGCCAGTCGTTTTCTGGCGTCCTGAATATCTTCAATGGTCACCGGGAGATCGTAGGTAATATGCATAATATCCTCGTTATAATAATTCATTTTCTTCAGGCAAAGTCAGGGTATCAGAGCACGGATAAAATAAGCTCTGGGTGTTTTTAAACAGGTTAACGCGTTATCAGAGGGTTATTTAATCATCGTCGTCTTTCACTGGTCAGTGACGCGTATTGTTTTGCCAGTTCGACTAATACTGACGCCGATTTCTTAATTCTGTAATTTTTTGACCACACCGCAGCATAACGCGCTATGGGTAATTCATCTTCCACCGGCAGTACAATAAACTGGTCGGAACCGAATGGCGCAATCATGTCGCGGGGAATAACCGTCAGGTAATCGGCATTCAGGACAAGGTTGTAAATGGTCACGACGGAATCGGTCTGGACGATGTTTTCAATGCTGATGTGATTGTCTTGCAGGGTGGTCAGAAGTTCTTTGTAGTAGCCCATATCGGTTTGCGGCATCACCCACTGTTCATCCGTGAGTGATGCCAGTGTAGTCGAGCCGGTGCACGTTCGTGATTTGTTGGCTACCAGGACAAACTCAGACTCAAACAGCGGCTCGACATGAAGATCCTGCAGCAGCATTTCATCACTTAATGTGCCGATGGCAAAATCCAGCCGACCGTCGCGAATGGCCGGCAGGAAAGAGGACAGCTGAGCTTCGTACATCGAGACGCGCGCTTTCGGGAACACTTCCTTGAATTTTTTGATCATTTCGGACAGGAAGGTGAAGCCAATGAGCGACGGGTAACCAAATGAGACATCCATGACGGTACTGAAACTGAGGCTGTTAATCTCGCTCACCATGTTTTTCATCTCACGGGTGATCGACTCAGAATACGAGAGTAATACCTGGCCTGCCGCAGTCAGTTTAACGCCGGTGTTTTTGCGCACCATGACTTCAACGCCAAAGTAAGATTCGATATCGCTGATAATTTTGCTGACGGCAGGTTGCGTCAGGCCCAGTTGTCTTGCAGCAGAACCAATGGAGCCACTTTTAATGACTTCCTGAAATACCACGAGGTGCTGTGTTTTCGGTAGAATAATAGTGTTCATAATATTCTGCGCTTATTTCCCTATGACGGGGTGGATTCTACTCAATATGGCTGACGGGGGTATGTGCTGTTACTCACAATTTGCTTTTTCACACCCTTAATCAGCATAACGATAATCCTTTAAAACACCTTGCTATCAATAAGTTACATTAAAATAAATACGCCATAACGCTGATATTGATCAACAAAAAGAGCAGTAATAAATTTATTTTATGGCGATAACACAGGTAAATTTTTCGGCGCTAAAAAAATCGATAAAGACTATCTTTCAGGCAATTAAAGATTAATAAATAACCGTAATTCGTTTAAAACATTCTTTCAATTTATCAAATTTGTCTGGGGTGATTTTGCTGACTTTCGGGAAACAGTGGAATGCATCACACATTCATGAGCCAAATGTTTTTGAATTCAATATACATATATCAAATAAGAAAACATTCACGATCAGAAAAGCAACATTCATAACAAATTAACAATATTGCAGAATCAGTATTATTTAGCGCGAAATTTTGCGATTACGATCGCCAGCAGATGCGAAAAAGAGGCTGAAGGGGTGAAAGCAGTGAAATGTGCTTAATGTCGCAAATATGAGAATTGATGTCGTGTGAGCGATGCATCGGGTGGCACTTGCTTGCAATTTCTAAGGCCGATAAAAGAAAAACCCCGCCGAAGCGGGATTTTATAAAAAGTTGAAGCTGGCCGATAAGCCGCGTTCTTTTATAGAAAGCGGAGTGGACAGTCATTCATCTCGTTTTGCGCAGATAGCAAAAACCCTGCCGAAGCGGGGTTTTGTAAGAAGTTGAAGCTGACCGATAAGCCGCGTTCTTTCTTAGAAAGCGGAGTGGACAGTCATTCATCTCGTTTTGCGCAGATAGCAAAAACCCCGCCGAAGCGGGGTTTTGTAAAAAGTTGAAGCTGACCGATAAGCCGCGTTCTTTCATAGAAAGTGGAGTGGACAGTCATTCATCTCATTTAGCGCTGATAGCAAAAACCCCGCCGAAGCGGGGTTTTGTAAGAAGTTGAAGCTGACCGATAAGCCGCGTTCTTTCTTAGAAAGCGGAGTGGACAGTCATTCATCTCATTTAGCGCAGATAGCAAAAACCCCGCCGAAGCGGGGTTTTGTAAGAAGTTGAACCTGACCGATAAGCCGCGTTCTTTCTTAGAAAGCGGAGTGGACAGTCATTCATCTCATTTAGCGCAGATAGCAAAAACCCCGCCGAAGCGGGGTTTTGTAAGAAGTTGAAGCTGACCGATAAGCCGGGTTCTGTCGTGGACAGTCATTCATCTAGGCCAGCAATCGCTCACTGGCTCAAGCAGCCTACCCGGGTTCAGTACGGGCCGTACCATGTGAACCCCTATTTGGCCTTGCTCCGGGTGGAGTTTACCGTGCCACGGACTGTTGCCAGCCGCGCGGTGCGCTCTTACCGCACCCTTTCACCCTTACCTGATCCCGCTTGCGCGGGCCATCGGCGGTTTGCTCTCTGTTGCACTGGTCGTGGGTTTCCCCCCCAGGCGTTACCTGGCACCCTGCCCTATGGAGCCCGGACTTTCCTCCCCTCCGCCCGTCTCCCCCCGAAAGGGGACGACGACGAAGCGGCGACTGTCTGGTCAGCTTCGGCGCGCAGTATAGAGGGTTTGTGCCCTGCTGTCACCCTTGGGTGTGCATCCCTATCTGCAAAGTGGCGGCGATATTGCGCGAGGCGCGGTAAATATTGTCAAACGCCCCACGGTAAGCCTCTTCCAGCGACTCGACGCAGCTCAGCACGCTGAATACCGCGTCGATGCCATACTGATGCACGACCCCCACATCCCGGGACAGACTGCCGGCAATGCCGATCACCGGCTTATGGTATTTTTTGGCGATACGGGCGATACCGACGGGCACTTTGCCCTGAATGCTCTGGCTGTCAATGCGCCCTTCGCCCGTCAGTACCAGCGTGCAGTCGTGAATATGTTCTTCGAGGTTAAGTGCCTGGGTGACAATCTCAATACCGCTCTTCAGTTCCGCGCCGAGGAAGGCCATCAGGGCCGCCCCCATGCCTCCCGCGGCACCCGCACCGGGAACCTGCTTCACGTCAATTCGCAGAGATTTTTTTATCACATCGGCATAGTGGCTGAGATTAGCGTCGAGAGTGAGGATCATCTCCTCTGTCGCCCCTTTTTGCGGGCCAAAGATACGGGAAGCGCCTCTCTCGCCAACCAGCGGATTCGTGACGTCGCACGCGACGTGGATTGTGCAATCTTTTAGCCTGGCGTCGAGGCCGGAGAGATCGACGCTGTTGAGCGCCATCAGGCTGCCGCCGCCATAACCCATTTCAGTACCGTTGGCATCGCGGAGCGTGGCCCCCAGCGCCTGCATCATTCCGGCGCCGCCGTCGTTGGTGGCACTGCCGCCAATGCCGATAATGATATGTCGAGCACCTTTATCCAGCGCGCTGAGAATAAGCTCCCCGGTACCCCGGGACGTGGTGACGAGCGGGTTACGTTGGGTGGCCGGGACCAGTGCCAGGCCGCTGGCGGCGGCCATCTCAATAAATGCCGTGCTGCCATCGCCGGACATGCCCCAGCGGGCGTTTACCTGTTCACCCAACGGGCCCGTGACCCGAGCATACTGTTCTGTGCCCTGGGTGGCGGCGATCATCGCGTCAACCGTACCTTCCCCGCCGTCAGCAACCGGCACCGAAACATAAAGTGCATCGGGGAAAATTTCCCGAAATCCTTTTTCAATCGCCTGAGCAACCCCGGAGGCAGAAAGGCTTTCTTTCCAGGAATCTGGCGCGATTACGATTTTCATAGTTGTCGCCTGTTACCGCACTCGGCAAAAATAGCGGACGCGTTCCCGCGTCCGTTTTTATTAGCGAGAGACTTCCACCTTCGCCAGTTTTTCGTAGTAGCACGCAATCGCGCTGTGGTCGGCAGTGCCCAGACCATCCGCGCGCAGGGCCTGCATCATCTCCATGACGGCGGCGGTCAGCGGCAGCTGCGCGCCCACGCCGTGGGAGGTATCCAGGGCATTCGCCAGATCTTTAATGTGCAGGTCGATTCTAAAACCGGGCTTGAAGTTACGATCCATCACCATGGGCGCTTTGGCATCCAGCACGGTGCTGCCCGCCAGGCCGCCACGGATCGCCTGATACACCAGATCAGGGTTAACGCCCGCTTTGGTGGCCAGCGTCAGCGCTTCCGACATTGCGGCAATGTTCAGCGCCACAATCACCTGGTTTGCCAGCTTGGTGACGTTACCCGCCCCGATATCGCCGGTATGCACCACGGATCCCGCCATGGCTTTCATCAGGTCGTAGTATTTATCGAAAACAGCTTTGTCGCCGCCAACCATCACCGACAGGGTGCCGTCGATGGCTTTGGGCTCTCCGCCGCTGACCGGGGCATCCAGCATATCGACGCCCTTCGCGTTTAGCGCCTCACTGATTTCACGGCTTGCCAGCGGCGCGATAGAACTCATGTCAATCACCACCAGGCCGGGTTTGGCACCGTCAATGATGCCGTTCTCCCCCAGGGCCACCTCTTTCACATGCGGGGAGTTTGGCAGCATGGTGATAATGACATCGCACTGCTCAGCAATCGCTTTGGCGTGTGCTGCGGTTTCTGCGCCTGCGGCAATCACCTCGGCCACGGCTTGCGGATTATGGTCTGCAACCACCAGGGAGTAACCTGCTTTGATGAGGTTTTTACTCATGGGTTTACCCATGATCCCAAGGCCAATAAAACCCACTTTCAGCGTCATAATTCGTTTCCTCAATGATGGTTATTTTTTAAAGGCGTCCGCTAACTTCTGCGTGGCCGAGCGGAATACGCCGAGGTCGCTACCGACGGCAACGAAGGTCGCGCCCCACTCCAGATAGCGACGGGCATCAGCCTCAACCGGCGCCAGAATGCCGCACGGTTTGCCGTGCGCGTTGGCACGGGCAAAGATGTGCTGAATAGCGCGCTGCACCTCAGGATGACCCGCATTGCCCAGATGGCCGAATGCCGCAGCAAGATCGCTTGGGCCAACGAAGATGCCATCCACACCGTCGGTGGCAGCGATAGCGTCGACGTTATCGACCCCCTGCTGGCTCTCAATCTGTACCAGGATGGTGATGTTGCTGTTGGACTGTGTGAAGTAGTCCGGGACGGTGCCAAACATGTTGGCACGATGGGAAACGGAGACCCCGCGGATCCCTTCCGGCGGATAACGCGTTGACGCCACGGCCTGCACCGCCTGCTCTTCCGTTTCCACAAACGGGATCAGGAAGTTGTAAAACCCAATATCCAGCAGACGTTTGATGATTACCGGCTCGTTGGTCGGGACGCGAACCACCGGCGCGCTATGGCTCCCTTTGAGCGCCATTAACTGCGGAATAAAGGTGCTGATATCGTTCGGCGCATGTTCGCCGTCCAGCACCAGCCAGTCGAAACCGGCCAGGCCCAGTACTTCGGTGCTGATGGGGCTTGCCAGCGCGGACCAGCAGCCAATCTGGATCTGGTGCGCCGCGAGGGCCGCTTTAAACTTATTCGGGAAGATATCATTATTCATCACGTTTACCTTTTTAATTCCGCAGTCTTATTCAGGTTCATATTTATATTTTCAGACGCAGCGTCAGCGTTATATTTATTTCCTGACTTAATTTAGGCGTTATAAAATCGTCATTCAGTATAATCCTCACGTCATGGCAGCACATTGTTTTAATGCTCAAGCATTGCGGCGTGTTTTGATAATATTTTGAGCATATGCACAACGCGATGGGCGCTGATGCACAGAATCAGGTATTGCTGGCCGGGTGGCATCTGCGCCGGTTTTAAGGAGCGATCGGGATCACATTTTGATATCTCGTCTCCTGACATTCTTTATTGACTCAAGCCGCGTCTTTATTTCTGCGATAAGAAAATAAACATCCCCTGGCTGCATTTACTATCAGACATTTTGCTGGAGAATATTGAACAATGGCCGACATTGAAATTCGACAAGCGTCGCCGACGGCGTTCTATATCAAAGTTCACGACACGGATAATGTGGCGATAATTGTTAACGACAACGGTCTAAAAGCGGGCACCCGTTTCCCGGATGGGCTGGAGCTGACTGAACATATTCCGCAGGGGCATAAAGTCGCCCTGGTGGATATCCCGGCCCACGGTGAAATCGTGCGGTATGGCGAAGTTATCGGGTATGCGGTTCGCGCTATTCCTCAGGGGAGCTGGATTGAGGAGTCGCTGGTTGAGTTACCCGAAGCGCCGCCGCTGAACACGCTACCCCTGGCCACCCGGGTTCCTGAGCCACTGCCCCCGCTGGAAGGGTACACATTCGAAGGGTACAGGAATGCGGACGGCAGCGTAGGCACCAAGAATCTGCTCGGTATCACCACCAGCGTGCACTGTGTGGCAGGCGTGGTGGATTACGTGGTGAAAATCATTGAGCGCGACCTGCTGCCGAAATACCCGAATGTCGACGGCGTGGTGGGTCTGAACCATCTGTACGGCTGCGGCGTGGCCATCAATGCTCCGGCGGCCGTGGTACCGATTCGTACCATCCATAATATCGCCCTGAACCCGAATTTCGGTGGCGAAGTGATGGTCATTGGTCTGGGTTGCGAAAAGCTGCAGCCAGAGCGTCTGTTGCAGGGCACCGAAGATGTGAATGCCATTCCGGTCGACGAGGCCAGCATTGTACGTTTGCAGGATGCGCATCACGTCGGATTCCGTTCAATGGTTGACGATATCCTTCAGGTGGCGGAGCGCCATCTGGAAAAACTGAACCAGCGCCAGCGCGAGACCTGCCCGGCATCAGAGCTGGTGATAGGCACCCAGTGCGGCGGCAGCGATGCGTTTTCAGGCGTCACGGCGAACCCGGCGGTGGGCTATGCCTCGGATCTGTTTGTCCGTTGTGGCGCCACGGTGATGTTCTCCGAAGTGACCGAAGTGCGTGATGCCATCCATCTGCTCACCCCACGCGCCATCAATGAAGAGGTGGGCAAACGCCTGCTTGAGGAGATGGCCTGGTACGATAACTATCTCGACATGGGACAAACCGATCGCAGCGCCAACCCCTCTCCGGGCAATAAAAAAGGCGGTCTGGCGAACGTGGTGGAAAAAGCCCTCGGCTCGATTGCCAAATCCGGCCAGAGCGCCATTGTTGAAGTGCTCTCCCCGGGCCAGCGCCCCACCAGACGCGGCCTGATTTACGCCGCGACCCCGGCCAGCGACTTCGTCTGTGGCACACAGCAGGTGGCATCCGGCATTACGGTGCAGGTCTTTACCACCGGGCGCGGCACGCCGTACGGGCTGATGGCGGTACCGGTGATTAAAATGGCCACCCGTACCGAGCTGGCAAACCGCTGGTATGACCTAATGGACATCAACGCAGGCACCATTGCCACTGGCGAAGAGAGTATTGAGGATGTCGGCTGGAAGCTGTTCCACTTCATTCTGGACGTGGCAAGCGGCCGTAAGAAGACGTTCTCCGATCAATGGGGATTACATAACCAGCTGGCGGTGTTTAACCCGGCACCGGTGACGTGACCGCTTTCCCCCTCTCCCGAAGAGAGGGGGCAACTTATCCCTTCACCAACACCACATCTATCCCGCTCTTACGCAGCCCTTCCAGGCTCTCAGGCGGAATCCCTTCATCGACGATAATCATATCGATTCTCTGGGTATCGATGATTTTATGCAGGCTCGAACGGTTAAATTTGCTGGAGTCAGTGACCACGATAATACGCTCTGCCACCTCGCACATCCGCCGGTTCAGTCGGGCTTCATCTTCATTGTGGGTACTGACGCCGCGATCGAGGTCGATGGCGTCGACCCCAAGAAAAAGCAGATCAAAGTGGTAATTCTGTAAGGACTGCTCAGCCTGATCGCCGTAAAAAGATTGCGACTGGCGGCGCAAGTGCCCACCGGTCATCAGCAGCTCCACCCCTTCCGCTTCCAGTAATGCATTCGCCACGTTCATTCCGTTGGTCATGGCAATCACATCCGTGTGCTGACGCAGCATACGGGCGATTTCAAACGTTGTGGTTCCGGAATCCAGAATGATGCGATGACCCGGCTTCACCAGCGCGGCGGCGGCCTGCGCGATACTGCGCTTAACTGCAGTATTGAGCGAACTTTTGTCCTCCACGGAGGGTTCAGTGCCAGGCGCATTGCCTTCACAAATCAGCGCTCCGCCATAAGCACGAACGGCAATGCCCTGCTTCTCAAGAAACGCCAGGTCGTTACGGATCGTCACCGTGGAAACGCCATATAAATGAGAAAGATCGTTAACCTGCACGCTTCCCTGTGCCCGCAACCGCTGAATGATCTGCTCTCGCCTTTCACTGGTGCCGGTGACGCGCTTCTCCGCGGATGAATCGGTGCTGCTCATGCGAGCTCCTTAATAAATGGTCTTTCGTTTCATTTCGTTTTGTCTATTAACGCCTTTCTTTTATGGGAATGCAAGCCCTGCCTGCTTCCAGTCAGCGCACTCTCTCGTCGCTGAAACATTTCATTATGTTTCTTTTGTGAAACAGATCGGAAAACCATTATCTTTCGTTTTATTTTTATATCACCATGATGCAGGATTAAATGAAACAAAACGAAAGATGAAAACCATCACCATCCGAAATGGAGAGGAAAGTGAAACATCTGACAGAAATGGTGGAACAACATAAACGGGGGAATGCGAACGGGATTTATGCCGTTTGTTCCGCACATCCACTGGTACTTGAAGCCGCAATTCGTTACGCCCAACTGCATCACACGCCGCTGCTGATTGAAGCCACCTCTAATCAGGTGGATCAATTTGGCGGTTACACCGGTATGACACCCGCCGATTTTCACGGGTTCGTCTGTAAGCTGGCGGAATCCCTTGGTTTCCCGACATCGCAACTGATCCTCGGCGGCGATCATTTAGGGCCAAACCGCTGGCAAAACCTGCCTGCCCGGCAGGCGATGGCGAATGCCGAAGATCTGATCAGAAGCTATGTCGCTGCCGGGTTTAAAAAGATCCACCTCGACTGCAGCATGTCCTGCGAAGACGATCCGGTTCCGTTAACCGACGCCATCGTTGCCGAACGCGCGGCACGCCTGGCGAAAATTGCGGAGAAAACCAGCCTGGCGCACGCTGATGTCGCTGACCTGGTGTATGTCATCGGTACGGAAGTGCCGGTTCCGGGCGGCGCGCATGAAACGCTCACCGAGCTTGCCGTCACGACCCCAGAAGCCGCGCGTGCCACCCTTGAAGCTCACCGCCACGCGTTCGAGAAAGAAGGGTTAAGCGACATCTGGCCACGCATTATTGGCCTGGTGGTTCAGCCTGGCGTTGAGTTTGACCACGCACATGTGTGTGACTATCAACCCCAAAACGCCGTCGCCCTGAGCCATATGGTTGAAGCTTACGACACGCTGATATTTGAAGCGCACTCTACCGACTACCAGACACCGCAGGCGCTGCGCCAACTGGTGAAAGATCACTTCGCCATCCTCAAAGTTGGCCCGGCACTGACCTTTGCCCTGCGTGAAGCGTTGTTCTCGCTGGCCGCCATTGAAGAAGAGTTGCTGCCTGCAAAAGCCTGTTCGGGCCTGCGTCATGTCCTGGAAAACGTGATGCTCGATCGCCCCGAATACTGGCAAAGCCATTATCACGGTGATGGCAATGCGCGACGCCTGGCACGCGGGTATAGCTACTCCGATCGGGTGCGCTATTACTGGCCGGACAGCCAGATCGACGAAGCCTTTGCGCGACTGGTACGCAACCTGGCAGACGAACCGATCCCGCTGCCGCTGATCAGCCAGTACCTGCCGTTGCAATACAGCAAAGTTCGCGAGGGTGCTCTCAAGTCGACACCACGGGACCTCATCCTCGACCACATTCAGGACATACTCCAGCAGTACCATGCCGCCTGCGAAGGCGTAACGACTCAAAACGCATAATTAAAAAGAGGAAAGCGCTATGCCAAACATTGTCTTATGCCGCATCGATGAACGCCTGATCCACGGTCAGGTAGGTGTGCAATGGGTTGGGTTTGCGGGGGCCAACCTGGTGCTGGTCGCTAATGATGAAGTCGCTGAGGATCCGGTTCAACAAAACCTGATGGAGATGGTGCTCGCAGAAGGGATCGCCGTGCGTTTCTGGTCGCTGCAAAAAGTGATCGACAACATTCATCGCGCTGCCGAGCGCCAGAAAATTCTGCTGGTCTGCAAATCACCCGCGGATTTTCTGACGCTGGTCGAAGGCGGCGTGCCCATCACCCGTATCAACGTAGGAAACCTGCATTACGCCAGTGGCAAAAAACAAATTGCCAAAACGGTCTCTGTCGATGCGAACGATATCGCCGCATTTAACGGCCTGAAAGCCGCCGGAGTGGAATGCTTCGTTCAGGGTGTTCCGACTGAGACTGCTTTGGATCTCTTTAAACTGCTCTGAGGGATTCACAATGGAAATTAGTCTCTTGCAGGCATTCGCGCTGGGCATTCTCGCCTTTATCGCGGGCCTGGATATGTTTAACGGGTTAACACACATGCACCGCCCGGTGGTGCTCGGGCCGCTGGTTGGCCTCATTCTGGGCGATCTGCACACCGGTATTTTAACGGGCGGTACGCTGGAGCTGGTCTGGATGGGGCTGGCTCCGCTGGCCGGCGCGCAACCGCCAAACGTCATTATCGGCACGATTGTCGGCACCACGTTTGCGATCAGCACCGGTGTGAAGCCGGATGTCGCCGTTGGGGTCGCCGTCCCGTTTGCGGTTGCGGTACAGATGGGGATCACTTTCCTGTTCTCCGTCATGTCCGGGGTGATGTCACGCTGTGACCGCATGGCAGCCAATGCGGACACGAACGGCATCGAAAGAGTCAACTATCTGGCACTGCTGGCGCTCGGTATCTTCTATTTTCTGTGTGCCTTCCTGCCGATCTACTTTGGCGCTGAACACGCGAAAACCGCCATTGATGTGCTGCCGGAACGTCTGATTGACGGCCTCGGCGTCGCCGGCGGCATCATGCCCGCGATTGGCTTCGCCGTATTGCTGAAAATCATGATGAAAAACGTCTATATCCCTTACTTTATCATCGGCTTTGTTGCCGCAGCCTGGTTGAAACTGCCGGTGCTGGCGATTGCCGCGGCCGCGCTGGCAATGGCGCTGATTGACCTGATGCGTAAATCGCCTGAACCGGCGACACCTGCAGCCCAGAAAGAGGAATTCGAAGATGGCATCTAATCAAACTACGCTGCCTGGCGTTTCTGACCACGAAGAGACGCTGCTCACGGGCGTGAATGAAAACGTCTATGAAGATCAACATATTGGTGCCGAGCTGACGAAAAAGGATATTAACCGTGTCGCCTGGCGTTCGATGCTGCTGCAGGCCTCGTTTAACTATGAACGTATGCAGGCTTCCGGCTGGCTGTATGGCCTCCTGCCCGCGCTGAAAAAGATCCATACCAACAAGCGGGATCTGGCCCGCGCCATGAAAGGCCATATGGGCTTCTTCAATACGCATCCATTTCTGGTGACATTTGTCATTGGCATCATCCTGGCGATGGAGCGCTCCAAGCAGGATGTCAACAGTATCCAGAGCACCAAGATCGCCGTGGGGGCACCGCTTGGCGGCATTGGCGATGCCATGTTCTGGCTTACGCTATTGCCAATTTGCGGCGGGATCGGCGCAAGCCTTGCCCTGCAAGGCTCCATACTGGGTGCGGTGGTCTTTATTGTGCTGTTTAACGTAGTGCATCTTGGCCTGCGTTTTGGCCTGGCACATTACGCCTACCGGATGGGTGTGGCAGCCATCCCGCTGATTAAAGCCAATACCAAAAAGGTCGGCCACGCGGCTTCCATCGTGGGGATGACGGTCATTGGCGCGCTGGTGGCAACCTACGTACGTCTCAACACCACGCTTGAAATCAAGGCCGGGCATGCGGTGGTCAAGCTGCAAGCCGACGTTATCGATAAACTGATGCCCGCTTTCCTGCCGCTGGTCTATACCCTGACCATGTTCTGGCTGGTTCGTCGCGGCTGGACCCCACTGCGCCTGATCGGTATCACCGTGGTGCTGGGGGTTGTCGGTAAGTTCTGTCACTTCCTGTAAAGCAAAGAGGTCGCAATGTTAGGCATTATTTTGACGGGTCACGGCGGGTTTGCCAGCGGGCTTGAACAGGCGATGAAACAAATCCTCGGCGAGCAGCCGCAGTTTATCGCCATCGATTTTCCTGAAAGCTCCACCACCGCGCGGCTGACCGCGCAGCTTGAACAGGCAGTCAGTGAACTGGACGGGCAGCACGATATTGTGTTTCTCACCGATCTGCTCGGGGGGACGCCGTTCCGGGTGGCATCAACGCTCGCCATGAAAAGACCCGGCAGCGAGGTGATTACCGGTACAAACCTGCAGCTGTTGCTTGAGATGGTGCTGGAGCGCGACGGGTTAAGCAGCGAAGCCTTTCGTCTGCAGGCCCTGGAATGCGGGCATCGCGGCCTGACCAGCCTGGTGGATGAGCTGGGGCGCTGTCGTGAGGAAGCCCCCGCTGAGGAAGGGATATGAGTCAGGTGCTGCGCGCGCGTCGTCTGCTGACCGAGCAGGGCTGGCTTGAGGATCACCAGCTACGCATGGAGAGCGGAATTATCACCGCCATCGAGCCGATCCCAGCTGGCGTGCATGCCCGGGATGCCGACCAGCTTTGCCCGGCGTATATCGATACCCATGTTCACGGTGGCGCGGGTGTGGACGTGATGGATGATGCCCCAGAGGTGCTGGACACGCTGGCGATGCATAAAGCGCGTGAAGGCACAGGGGCTTTTTTACCGACGACCGTCACCGCACCGCTGGAGACTGTCCACCGGGCGCTCGCACGCATCGCCCGGCGCTGTATGTCCGGGGGTCCCGGCGCGCAGATACTGGGCAGCTATCTTGAAGGTCCCTATTTTACGCCACAGAACAAAGGGGCACATCCGCCAGCGCTGTTTCGTGAACTGGATGTCAGCGAACTGGACTCGCTGATTGAAGTATCGCGACACACCCTCAGGGTTGTCGCTCTGGCACCGGAGAAACCCGGTGCGTTGCAGGCCATTCGCCACCTTAAGCAGCGTGGGATACGGATCATGCTGGGCCACAGCGCCGCGACGTACGATCAAACGCTTGCCGCTTTTGAGGCGGGCGCTGATGGGTTAGTGCACTGTTATAACGGCATGACCGGGCTCCATCATCGTGAACCCGGTATGGTCGGTGCAGGCTTGACGGACCCGCGGGCATGGCTGGAACTGATTGCCGACGGGCATCACGTTCACCCGGGCGCTTTGCGGCTGTGCGCCTGCTGTGCCAAAGAGCGGATCGTTCTGATTACCGATGCCATGCAGGCCGCAGGGATGCCCGACGGACGTTACAGGCTATGTGGCGACGAGGTCAACATGCACGGTGGGGTGGTACGCACCGCTTCCGGTGGGCTTGCAGGCAGCACGCTGTCTCTCGATGCCGCCGTGCGCAATATGGTGGCGCAGGCGGGAATAACGCCAGCGGATGCGATCCATATGGCCTCGCTGCACCCTGCCCGATTGCTGGGTATTGATCACCAGCTCGGTTCATTAAAACCGGGCAAGCGTGCCAATATGATTGCGCTGGATGAAGGTTTCCACCTTCAGCAGATCTGGATCCAGGGTTTGTCTCTCCCCCTTTAGACCTTTCATTGTCCCGTTATTGGGCCTTGCGGCAAGCGATCGCAAGGTCTTTCTTTTCCTTTCCTTAATCATTGCCTTTTCTTTGCCGATCACACTTTTCGTTTTATTTCTTTTCTTTCATTGAACTTTCGATTTCTTTTCTATAGATTTTATTTAACTGCTTAAGTGAACAAGTGAAACGAAACGAAAGATAGCGACACGTTTGCCAGCGTCTGATGTGGAATTCACACGACTAAGGACTGAAGTTATGTCAGAAACCAACACTACCGCCACCACCGGCACATGGACCGAAGAAGAGATCCGCCAGCAACCTGCCAGCTGGATCCGCTCACTCAACAATATCGATAACCTGCGCGCGTCGATCGATAACTTCCTGACGCCGCTGCTGCGCAAGCACGAGCTACGGATCGTGTTGACGGGGGCAGGCACCTCGGCCTTTATCGGCGACATCATTGCGCCCTGGCTCGCCAGCCACACCGGGAAAAACATTACCGCCGTACCGACGACCGATCTGGTCACGAATCCGATGGACTACCTGAGCGCCGCACACCCGCTGCTGCTGGTGTCGTTTGCCCGTTCCGGCAATAGTCCGGAAAGCGTAGCCGCCGTTGAACTGGCAAACCAGTGTGTGCCGGAGTGCTACCACCTGTCGATCACCTGTAATGAGGCGGGAAGCCTTTATCAGACCGCGGTAAACAGCGATAACGCGTATGCGCTGCTGATGCCTGCCGAAACACACGATCGCGGGTTCGCGATGACCAGCAGCATTACCACCATGATGGCAAGCTGCCTGGCAGTCTTCGCCCCGGAGACGATCAACAGCCACACCTTCCGCGATGTGGCCGATCGATGCCAGACGATCCTCACGTCACTGGGCGATTTCAGCCAGAGCGTCTTTGGCAACGATCCGTGGAAAAGGATCGTCTATCTGGGAAGCGGGGGTCTGCAGGGAGCCGCTCGTGAATCGGCGCTGAAGGTGCTGGAGCTGACGGCAGGCAAGCTGGCGGCGTTCTACGATTCCCCAACCGGTTTCCGCCATGGCCCCAAATCGCTGGTGGATCGCGAAACGCTGGTGGTGGTGTTTGTCTCCAGCCATCCGTATACGCGGCTGTACGATCTGGATCTGCTTGCTGAGCTGCGCCGCGATCGTCAGGCCATGCGCGTGGTGGCCATTGCCGCCGAAACCGATCCGGTCATTGAGGCTGGCCCGCATATCCTGCTGCCCCCTGCCCGCACGTTTATCGATATGGAGCAGGCCTTCTGCTTCCTGATGTACGCCCAGGTTTTTGCCCTGTCTCAGTCACTTCGTGTGGGCAATACCCCGGATACACCGTCCGCCAGCGGCACGGTTAACCGTGTCGTGCAGGGCGTCGTTATTCATCCGTGGCAGGCTTGAGAGGATCCGATCATGAGTATTATTTCGACAAAATATCTTCTGCTGGACGCCCAGGCGAAAGGCTACGCCGTACCGGCGTTCAATATCCATAACGCGGAGACGATCCAGGCGATCCTCGAAGTGTGTAGTGAAATGCGATCGCCGGTGATCCTCGCGGGCACGCCGGGCACCTTTAAGCACATTGCCCTGGAAGAGATCTACGCCCTGTGCAGCGCGTACTCCACCACTTACGACATGCCGCTGGCGCTGCATCTCGATCATCACGAATCACTCGACGACATTCGTCGCAAAGTTAACGCGGGTGTGCGCAGCGCGATGATCGACGGCAGCCACTATCCGTTTGAGCAAAACGTAAAGCTGGTGAAATCAGTGGTCGACTTCTGCCACCTCAACGATTGCAGCGTTGAAGCCGAACTGGGCCGCCTGGGCGGCGTGGAGGATGACATGAGCGTGGACGCTGAAAGCGCGTTTCTGACCGACCCGCAGGAAGCGAAACGCTTCGTTGCGCTGACCGGCGTCGACAGCCTGGCCGTGGCCATCGGAACCGCCCACGGTCTTTATACCAAACGTCCGAAAATCGACTTCCGGCGGCTGGCTGAAATCCGCGACGTGGTGAGCGTACCGCTGGTGCTGCACGGGGCGAGTGATGTGCCGGATGACGATGTTCGCCGCACCATAGAGCTGGGCGTTTGCAAAGTGAACGTGGCAACCGAGCTAAAAATTGCGTTCTCTGGCGCCGTTAAGGCCTGGTTTGCTGAGAACCCGCAGGGCAACGATCCGCGTTTCTACATGCGGGTTGGCATGGATGCCATGAAAGACGTGGTCAGAAGCAAAATCACCGTGTGCGGCTCGGCGAACCGATTGCTGCTCCCGGCGGAAGCCTGATCTCATCGCATCGAACATCAATAACTCAAAAATAACTATAAGCCTCGCAAATATGAAGGCGCGTTCTTAAGCCAGACAGCGCCTTCCATTACGATAAATAATTCCGAGGAGTCCCTACATGACACAGGAAAAGTCGTTTAAATCGAAAGCGTGGGAGTTTTTTCAGAGCCTGGGAAAGACCTTTATGTTCCCGGTCTCCCTTCTGGCCTTTATGGGGTTATTGCTGGGTATCGGTAGTTCTGTTACCAGCCCCTCCACCCTCAAAAGTTTCCCCTTTCTGGGCGGCGAATTAACTCAGCTCACCTTTGGCTTTATTGCCATGGTTGGCGGCTTCGCCTTTACCTATCTTCCCCTCATGTTTGCCATGGCGATCCCAATGGGGCTGGCCAGACGCAACAAAGCAGTGGGCGCTTTTGCCGGGTTTGTTGGCTATATGCTGATGAACATGAGCATCAATTATTACCTGATTGCGACCCACCAGCTTGCCGATGCCGCCTCCATGAGACAAGTCGGGCAATCGATGGTGCTGGGCATTCAAACCCTGGAGATGGGTGTGCTGGGCGGTATCGTGGTTGGGGTCATTACCTTTTTCCTGCACGAGCGTTTTCAGGACACCGTTTTACACGACGCGTTCGCCTTCTTTAGCGGCATTCGTTTTGTGCCGATTATCACCGCCCTCACCCTCTCACTGGTGGGGCTGTTTATTCCCCTGCTGTGGGAGTACGTTGCGCTGGGTATTACCGGGATTGGCCATATTATCCAGAGCACCAGCGTGTTCGGCCCGTTCCTCTACGGCGTGGGGGTACTACTGCTCAAACCCTTTGGCCTGCACCATATTTTGCTGGCGATGGTGCGCTTCACGCCCGCGGGCGGTATTGAAATGGTCAATGGTCATGAAGTCGCCGGGGCGCTGAACATTTTCTACGCCGAACTGAAAGCGGGTCTGCCGTTCAGCCCGCACGTTACCGCGTTCCTGTCGCAGGGCTTTATGCCGACCTTTATCTTCGGCTTACCGGCAGTGGCATACGCCATCTATCGCACGGCCCGCCCGGAAAACCGCCCGGTGATTAAAGGCCTGCTGCTCTCCGGCGTGCTGGTCTCCGTCGTCACCGGGATCTCCGAGCCAATTGAATTCCTGTTCTTGTTTATCGCCCCTGCCCTTTACGCCTTCCATATTGTGATGTCGGGCCTGGCGCTGATGGTCATGGCTCTGCTGGGGGTGACCATCGGCAACACCGACGGCGGCATTCTGGATCTGCTTATCTTCGGGGTCATGCAAGGAATGTCGACCAAATGGTATCTGGTATTCCCGGTAGGCATTGCCTGGTTTGCCCTCTACTTCTTCGTCTTCCGCTGGTACATCCTCAAACACGATATTAAAACGCCGGGCCGTGAAGTGGACACCCAGGGTGCACAGCAGGCCGTCGAGGCCAATACCCGGGCACGCGGAAAATCGAAATACGATCACGGGCTTATCCTGCGTGCGCTCGGCGGTAAAGAGAACATCGAGTCGCTTGATAATTGCATTACCCGGCTGCGTCTGGTGGTGAAAGACATGAGTCTCATCGACCAGCAGGCGTTAAAAGAGGCCGGTGCATTGTCGGTTGTGGTGCTGGATGCGCACAGCGTCCAGGTGATCATCGGCCCGCAGGTGCAAAGCGTAAAAACCGGCATTGAAGCCTTAATTTAACAGGGGGTTGTGGTGTTTAATTTTGACGAAATCATTGAGCGTAAAAGCGACCGGTGTCGAAAATGGGATCACGCCTTTGTCCGCTCGCGCTTTGGTGATGTGCCTGAAGGCTTTATCCCGCTGTGGATTGCCGATATGGATTTCACCTCCCCACCTGCCGTGACAGAAGGTTTCCAGCGCATCGTGGAGCATGGCACCTTCGGCTACACCTGGTGCTTTGACGAATTTTACGATGCGGTTATCGCCTTCCAGCGCGAACGACATCAGGTTGACGTCGATAAATCGTGGATCACGCTGACGTACGGTACCGTCTCCACGCTGCATTATACGGTTCAGGCGTTTTGTAAATCTGGCGACACGGTGATGATGAACACACCGGTGTACGATCCGTTTGCCATGGCCGCCCAGCGTCAGGGGGTAGCGATACTGGCAAACCCGCTGTGCGTGAGGGAAAATCGCTACCAGCTTGATTTTAATCTGGTGGAAGAACAGCTCAGAACGTACCGTCCAAAACTGTGGTTCTTCTGCTCGCCGCATAACCCTTCCGGCAGGATCTGGCACGCCGATGAGATACGCCAGGTTTCAGACCTCTGTCAACGCTACGGCACCCTTCTGGTGGTTGATGAGGTCCACGCCGAACATATTCTGGACGGTCATTTCGTCAGCTGTCTGGCATCCGGCTGCGCGGCGCAGGACAATCTGATCCTGCTGACCTCCCCGAATAAAGCGTTCAACCTTGGCGGGCTGAAAACCTCCTACGCCATCATTCCGGATGCCACCCTGCGCCAGCGCTTTCGCCACCAGCTTGAGAAGAACGCCATCACCTCACCCAATATATTCGGGATATGGGGAATTATTCTTGCCTACCAGCATGGTTTGCCGTGGCTCGACGCGCTGAACGGCTATCTGCGCCGTAACGCTTGCTATCTGGCAGAGGCCATCCAGACCCACTTCCCGGCCTGGAAAATGATGAACCCGGAATCATCGTATCTGGCCTGGGTTGACGTCAGCGCAGATGAACGTAGCGCCACTGAATTGACCCGACATTTCGCCCATCAGGCTGGCGTCGTCCTCGAAGATGGCAGCCACTACGTCCAAAACGGCGAACACTACCTGCGCATTAATTTCGGCACCCAGCGCTACTGGCTGGAGCAGTCCATCACCCGAATGCTGAAGCATTACTAATAAGGATCTTACCCTGATGAAAAAAGTGCTCACACTCTCGATGCTTGCCTTGTGTGTTTCTCATGGCGCGGCGGCAGCGCAATACGCGCTTGATAACGACTCCATTGCCCTCTCGTTTGATGACGCCAGTTCAACGGTGGTAGTGAAAGACAAAACGGTTAACCATCCGCTTACGCCGCAGGAGCTGTTCTTTCTGACCCTGCCGGATGAGACCAAAATTCACACCGCAGATTTTACAATTAAGCATGTAGAAAAACAGGACAACGCGATTGTCATTGATTTCACCCGTCCGGATTTTAACGTGACGGTGAAGCTGAATCTGGTGAAGGGAAAATACGCCAGTATTGATTACACCATTGCGGCCGTCGGCCAGCCGCGAGAGGTGGCGAAAATCACCTTCTTCCCGACGAAAAAACAGTCTCAGGCACCGTACGTTGATGGCGCCATCAACAGCTCGCCCATTATTGCTGATTCGTTCTTTATCCTGCCGGATAAGCCAATCGTTAATACGTATGCCTATGAAGCGACGACCAATCTGAACGTGGAGCTGAAAACGCCGGTTCAGCCTGACGCACCGGTCAGCTTTACCACCTACTTTGGCACGTTCCCGGAAACCAGCCAGCTGCGCCGTAGCGTAAACCAGTTTATCGACGCCGTGCGCCCACGGGTGTACAAACCCTATCTGCACTACAACAGCTGGATGGATATCGGCTTCTTTAACCCCTACACCGAACAGGATGTGCTGGGGCGGATGGATGAGTGGAATAAAGAATTTATCACCGGACGCGGCGTGGCGCTGGATGCGTTCCTGCTGGACGATGGCTGGGACGATCGTACCGGACGCTGGCTGTTTGGCCCGGCCTTCAGCCACGGCTTTGGTAAGGTCAGGGAAAAAGCGGACAGTCTGCACAGTTCCGTCGGGCTGTGGCTCTCACCGTGGGGAGGTTATAATAAGCCGCGCGATATTCGCGTCTCCCACGCCAAAGAGTACGGCTTCGAAACGGTAGACGGGAAGCTGGCTCTCTCGGGCCCGCGCTACTTCAAAAACTTCAATGAGCAGATCATCAAACTGATTAAAAACGAACATATCACCTCGTTTAAGCTCGACGGGATGGGCAACGCCAACTCGCATATTACTGGCAGCCAGTTCGCGTCCGATTTTGATGCGTCTATCGCCCTGCTGCATAACATGCGCAGCGCAAACCCCAATCTATTTATCAACCTGACGACCGGTACCGACGCCAGCCCGTCCTGGCTGTTCTATGCCGACTCCATCTGGCGTCAGGGGGATGACATCAACCTTTACGGCCCCGGCACGCCGGTACAGCAGTGGATGACCTACCGCGATGCTGAAACATATCGCTCTATTGTGCGTAAAGGCCCACTGTTCCCGCTGAACTCGCTGATGTACCACGGGATAGTTAGCGCGGAAAATGCCTATTACGGACTGGAGAAGGTGCAAACGGACAGCGATTTTGCCGATCAGGTCTGGAGCTACTTCGCCACAGGAACGCAACTGCAGGAGTTATATATCACGCCATCAATGCTGAATAAGGCGAAATGGGACACCCTGGCGCAGGCAGCAAAATGGGCGCGAAATAACGCCAGCGTGCTGGTGGATACGCATTGGATCGGTGGCGACCCGACGGCGCTTGAGGTTTACGGCTGGGCCTCCTGGAGCAAAGACAAAGCCATTCTGGGCTTGCGAAACCCGTCGGATAAACCGCAAAGCTATTATCTGGATTTGGCAAAAGACTTTGAAATCCCCACAGGGGGCATGGCGCAGTTCAGTCTGAACGCCGTGTACGGCAGTAACACAAGCGTACCAGGAGAGTATCAAAAGGCCGTGGTGATTACGCTGCAGCCGCTGGAAACGCTGGTGTACGAGGCCATTCCCGCGAAGTAAAATAAACTGGCCCGGCGTGATTGCCGGGCCGATAAATTACCCCTGCTGCTCCAGCGCATACTTATACAGTGCGTTTTTCTTCACGCCATGGATCTCTGCCGCCAGCGCAGCCGCTTTCTTGAGCGGCAGTTCAGCCTGCAGCAGCGCAAGTGTACGAAGCGCATCGGCAGGTAATGCGTCCTCCTGCGCCTTATGTCCTTCGACAATCAGCACCATCTCGCCCTTGCGGCGGTTTTCGTCTTCCTTCACCCACGCCAGCAGTTCTCCTACCGGTGCGCCGTGAATGGTTTCCCAGGTTTTGGTCAGCTCGCGTGCCAGCACCACGTAGCGGGCTTCCCCCCAGACGGTCACCATATCTTCCAGGCTTTCCAGCAGGCGATGCGTAGATTCGTAGAAAATCAGGGTGCGCGGTTCAGCTTCCAGCGCTTTTAACACGTCGCGGCGGCCTTTGGATTTGGCAGGCAGGAAACCTTCATAGCAGAAGCGGTCGGAAGGCAGACCCGCAGCGCTCAGCGCCGCGATAGCCGCACATGGGCCAGGCAGCGGCACCACGCGGATCCCGGCCTCACGGCAGGTACGCACCAGATGGTAGCCGGGGTCGTTAATCAGCGGCGTACCCGCATCGGAGACCAGGGCAATGTTCTGCCCCTCTTTCAGCTTCGCCACCAGCGTTTCGGCTTTTTGTTGCTCATTGTGATCGTGTAACGCGAACAAACGCGCGCTAATGGCGAAGTGCTGGAGCAGTAAGCCTGTGTGTCGGGTATCTTCAGCGGCAATTAAATCAACAGCCTGCAATACGGTAAGCGCACGTTGGGTAATATCAGATAAATTCCCGATAGGAGTAGGTACAATATAGAGCTGGCCTTGAGAATTATCTGCCGTTTCGTGTTGTTTCATTGTTTCGTCCGTATTGCCGATTTAATATTGAGCATTGCGTAAAAAAAATCACTGGATACAGTATGGTACCGTTAACGTTTCTTCGAAAAAAAGCCACGCGCAGCGTGCCGCTCCTGCTGGCAGCCCTGATCTTTGCAGGCTGTGGCACCCAGGCACCCGACCAGAGCACCGCCCATTTGCAGGGTTCTGCTCAGGCTGACTCTGGCTTTTATCTGCAACAAATGTCGCAGAGCTCAAATGATACCAAGACCAACTGGCAATTACTCGCCATTCGTGCACTGCTGAAAGAGGGTAAAACCCAGCAGGCTGCCGAATTGTTCAACCAGTTGCCAAAAGATCTGAATGATATTCAGCGTCGTGAGCAGAGCCTGCTCTCTGCCGAGCTGAAAGTCGCGCTGAAAGATTATGATGCCGCGAAAAAGATACTCGGGGATATCGACGTGAGCGCGCTGGACAAAAATCAGCAGGCTCGCTTCTGGCAGGCGGGCATTACCGCTGAACAGGGCCGCCCTTCCCTGACGCTGCTCCGTGCGCTGATCGCCCAGGAGCCTCTGCTCGGCGGGGCTGATAAGCAGAAAAATATCGATGCCACGTGGCAGGCGCTGGCCTCTATGACGCAGGAACAGGCGCGTGCACTGGTGATCAATGCAGATGAAAACGTCCTGCAGGGCTGGCTGGATCTGCAGCAGATGTGGTTTAACAACCGCAACGATCCGAAGATGCTGAAAGCCGGTATCACTGACTGGCAGACCCGCTACCCGCAGAATCCGGGCGCGAAAATGCTGCCGACGCAGCTGGTAAACGTGCAGAACTTTAAGCCGGCCTCGACCAGCAAGATTGCACTCCTTCTGCCCTTAAACGGTCAGGCGGCGGTATTCGGTCGCACTATTCAACAGGGTTTTGAAGCCGCGAAAAACGGCACGACGCCAGTGACGGGCAGCGCAGTGCCGACCCAGGCGGCACAGGCGGCAAACGTGAACGACGTGGTCAGCCCTTCCGCCGCTGAAACCAGTGACCTGACCACCGCGCAGACGCCGGCACAGGGGACGATGCAGAACCCGGTAACGGCCCCTACGACGGCAACGCCAGCGCCGGCTGAAACTCAAGCAGCTCCGGCGACTGACACCGCTTCTGAACAACCTCAACCGCAGAACGTTCAGCCTGCACCGCCCGCCACGCCGGCGCCGGCTGAAACTCAAGCAGCCCCAGCGACTGACACCGCGTCTGAACAACCTCAACCGCAGAACGTTCAGCCTGCCCAGCCCGCAGAACAAACGGCACAACCTGTCGCGCAAACACCGTCGGTGGCCACCACCAGCGCGAACCCGGGTGCTGAGCTGAAAATCTACGACACCAGTTCGAAGCCGCTTGACCAGGTACTGGCGCAGGTTCAACAGGATGGTGCGAGCATCGTTGTCGGCCCGCTGCTGAAAAACAATGTCGAAGAGTTGATGAAGAGCAATACCACGCTGAACGTGCTGGCACTCAACCAGCCAGAGCAGGTTCAGAACCGGGCCAATATTTGCTACTTCGCGCTGTCGCCAGAAGATGAAGCCCGCGATGCGGCGCGTCATATTCACGAGCAGGGTAAACAGGCTCCGCTGTTGCTCATCCCACGCAGTACGCTGGGGGATCGCGTTGCTAATGCTTTTGCCGATGAGTGGCAGAAGTTGGGCGGCGGCATTGTGCTGCAGCAGAAATTCGGCTCCGCGTCTGAACTGCGCGCGGGCGTCAATGGCGGAGCGGGCATTGCCCTCAACGGCAGCCCGGTCAGCGCAAGCCTGCCGCAGCAGCAGAGTGTGACCATTGGCGGTCTGTCGATCCCTGCGCCACCTACCGACGCGCAGATCAGCGGTGGCGGTAAAGTGGATGCAGCGTATATCGTTGCCACCCCGCAGGAAATCGCCTTCATCAAACCGATGATTGCAATGCGTAACGGTAGCCAGAGCGGCGCAACGCTGTACGCCAGTTCACGCAGCGCGCAAGGTACCGCCGGCCCGGATTTCCGTCTGGAGATGGACGGCCTGCAGTACAGCGAAATACCCATGCTCGCAGGCAGCAACCCGGCACTGATGCAGCAGGCGCTGAGCACCGTCCGCAATGACTACTCTCTGGCACGTCTGTATGCCATGGGTGTCGATGCCTGGGCGCTGGCGAACCACTTTACCCAGATGCGTCAGGTGCCGGGCTTTGAGCTTAACGGCAATACCGGCGATCTGACGGCCACTCAGGATTGTGTGATTAACAGGAAGTTATCATGGCTCAAATACCAGCAGGGGCAAATCGTCCCGGCCAGTTAAGCCGTAAAGAGACCGGTGACGCGTGGGAATTAAAAGCGCGTCGCTGGCTTGAAGGCAAAGGACTGCACTTTATCGCCGCTAACGTTCGCGGACGTGGCGGCGAAATCGACCTCATCATGAAAGACGGTGAGGTCATCGTGTTTGTAGAAGTTCGCTACCGACAGTCTTCCCGTTTTGGCGGCGCTGCCGCCAGCGTGACGCTCGCCAAACAACATAAATTATTACAGACTGCCCACTTGTGGCTTGCCCGCCATAATGGGAGTTTTGATACTGTGGATTGCCGGTTCGATGTGGTAGCCTTCACCGGCAATGCGATCGAATGGCTGAAAAACGCTTTTGGCGAAGACGCATAATTAAGATTTAAAAGGGATAACGTGCTCGAAAGAATTAAAGTGTGCTTCACTGAAAGCATCCAGACTCAGATTGCAGCGGCGGAAGCCCTTCCGGACGCTATCTCTCGTGCCGCCATGACGCTGGTGCAATCCCTGCTCAACGGCAACAAAATCCTCTGTTGTGGCAATGGCACTTCAGCCGCCAACGCACAGCATTTTGCTGCCAGCATGATCAATCGTTTTGAAACAGAACGACCGAGTTTACCCGCCATTGCACTTAATACCGATAATGTGGTCTTAACAGCGATTGCTAACGATCGTCTGCATGATGAGATTTACGCAAAGCAGGTGCGAGCCCTGGGTCATGCCGGAGATGTTCTGCTGGCAATCTCCACGCGCGGCAACAGCCGGGACATTGTCAAAGCCGTTGAAGCCGCCGTCACCCGCGACATGACTATCGTTGCCTTAACAGGCTATGACGGTGGTGAGCTGGCGGGTTTGCTTGGGCCGCAGGATGTTGAAATCCGCATTCCCTCTCACCGTAGCGCGCGCATTCAGGAGATGCATATGCTCACGGTGAACTGCTTATGCGATTTGATCGATAACACGCTTTTCCCTCACCAGGATGATTAAGGAGTTCTTATGAAGGCTTTATCGACCCTCGCAGTCCTTATGTCTGCATTACTGCTTCAGGGATGTATCGCTGCGGCTGTCGTGGGTACCGCCGCGGTTGGTACTAAAGCGGCAACCGACCCGCGTTCCGTAGGGACACAAGTCGATGACGGTACGCTGGAGCTGCGCGTCAACAGTGCGCTGTCGAAAGACGAACAAATCAAGAAAGAAGCGCGTATCAACGTCACGGCCTATCAGGGCAAAGTGTTGCTGACGGGCCAGTCGCCGAATACCGAACTCTCCAGCCGCGCAAAACAGATCGCAATGGGCGTTGAGGGCACCACGGAAGTCTTCAATGAAATCCGTCAGGGGCAGCCAATCAGCCTGGGTACCGCGTCGTCTGATACCTGGATCACCACCAAAGTTCGCTCCCAGCTGCTGGGCTCGGACCAGGTGAAATCCTCAAACGTGAAAGTGACAACGGAAAACGGCGAAGTGTTCCTGCTGGGTCTGGTCACTGACCGTGAAGGCAAAGCGGCGGCCGATATCGCCAGCCGGGTGAGCGGCGTGAAACACGTCACCACCGCCTTTACCTACATCAAGTAACCAGGACGTCTGACAAAAAGCCCGGTAAGCGGTAACGCTACCGGGCTTTTTTTATACCAGTGCAATACTTCCTACCATCACCCCGCTCAGCGCCACCAGCCCCGCGGTCAGCCACAGCGCTTTCGCCGGGAATGACTTACGCAACATGACAAGCGACGGCAGGCTGATTGCAGGCAGGGTAATCAGCAGCGCCAGTGCAGGCGCGGTGCCCATCCCGGCCAGCATCATGGTCTGAACAATGGGAATTTCAGCGGCCGTTGGGATCACGAACAGGCAACCGGCAACCGCCATTGCAACGACCCACAGCAGCGTGTTGTCGATAGCCCCGTCCGCATGCGGGAACAGCCAGACGCGCGCCGCGCCCAGCACCAGAACCGCCAGGATATAGACCGGGATGGTGCTCCAGAAAAGTTGCCACAGCGCCCTGCCCCAGCGCGCGAAGAAGCCGCCCTGCGGTTCGCTGATATCCACGTCAACTGACGCAGGCGCTACGGTTTTGTCTTTCACCAGATGTTGCACCAGGGTCGCCACGACCAGCACCGTCAGCAGCCCGGCCACCAGACGAATAAAGGCGAAATGCCAGCCCAGCACAAAGCCCATAAACACCAGCGTCGCCGGGTTTAACAACGGGTTCCCCATCCAGAAAGCAAGCGCACCGCCCATCGAGACGCGCTGACGACGCATCCCGGCGGCCACAGGCGCCGCACAGCACGAGCACATCATGCCCGGCAGGGAGAAAATCGTCCCCAGCAGCGTACCCTGAAAGCGGGGCTGACCGAGGGTTTTCACCAGCCAGTGACGCGGGATAAGCACCTGAATCAGCGAGCCCAGCAGGACGCCCAGTACCGCGGCTTTCCAGACGGCAAGGAAATAGATCATGGCGTAATCCCACGCCGCCTGAAGCGGGCTGGAATCAGCCTGAGCGAGAATAGATTTTCCGATACTGTGCGTTTCGGCGGCCGTGAAGGCTTTACCGTAGTACGGCTGCCATTTCACATACCAGAGGCCGATGATGACCACGAGAAAGAAGAGCGCGGGCTTCCACCATTGAACAGGTGAAGCCGCCTGAGATGAAGACTGACCAGTCATAGCATTCCCCGGAGAGTAGTAGGTTATTAGCCGGGGGAGTTTACGCCTCGCCCTGTGCGATTTCACGCAGTTTTGCCGACGGGATGATATTCACGCCCTCCTGCGATGGCGAGAGCCCTTCTTTTAGCATCGCACGCGCCACGTCCGCTGCCTCAATGGATTTCCAGTTACCCGGCAGGATGCGGAACAGAGGCGCGAAAAACGATTCGTTAAAACGGCGTTCATCCCGATGCCCGAGCAGCATGGAGGGGCGAACAATGGTCAGTTGCTCCCACTTCTGGGCAATCAGCGCCTCTTCCATTTTGCCCTTCACCTTGTTGTAGAAAAAAGGTGACCCGGCATTGGCACCGAGCGAACTGATTACCACAAAATGTGTTGCCCCCAGCTTTTTAGCCGTCAGCGCCGTATCGACCACCAGCGTGTAGTCCGCATGCACAAAGGCCTCTTTACTGCCCGCTTCACGCAGCGTTGTACCGAGGCAGCAAAAGGCGATATCAACAGGATCCTGTACCTGCGCCAGTGCATCGGTAAGCTGCGGGTCGTGGGGGTTAAAGACGCCGGAGATATCCGCGAGAGGCCGACGCGTCGGGGCGGCAATATAGTTAACCCGATGCTCCTGAAGCAGCAGCCGCAGCAGATGTCCGCCCACCAGCCCGGTCGCGCCGGTAATCAGTACCTGACTCATCTCATCTCCCCTTTACAGAATTGTCCGTTTGCGAACTCAGCGTCGTCGACCACACTTAGAAGTCTGTTACAGGTAAGTATTTACCACAAGCGGAGAAAAATCTGTCTGAAGCCAAAACAACGGAGGAAGCATGGGCAAGAAAATCGCAGTCTTGATCACCGACGAGTTTGAAGATTCAGAATTCACCTCGCCAGCCGAGGCATTTCGCAAGGCAGGACATGAGGTCATCACCATTGAGAAAGAGGCGGGTAAAACGGTGAAAGGCCATAAGGGCGAAGCCAGCGTGACCATCGATGAAACCATCGATAACGTCAGCCCGTCAGATTTCGATGCCCTGCTGTTACCCGGCGGTCATTCACCGGATTCCCTGCGTGGGGATGAACGGTTCGTGACCTTCACGCGAGACTTTGTCTCGACGGGCAAACCGGTCTTTGCCATCTGCCACGGTCCGCAGCTGCTCATCAGCGCAGATGTCGTGCGCGGGCGTAAACTCACGGCCGTGAAACCGATCGTTATCGATCTGAAAAATGCGGGGGCTGAGTTTTACGATCAGGAGGTTGTGAACGACAAAGACCAGCTGATCACCAGCAGGACCCCGGACGATCTGCCCGCGTTTAACCGTGAAGCGCTACGCCTGCTCGGCGCGTAGCCAGTGAAGCTTTGTGCCAAAGCCCAGGGTGTTGTCGGTAAATTTCAGCTCATCAAGGCGGATTTCCCACACCGGAGCTTTTAGCGCAATGGCAACCGGAAAGCGGCGCGTGTAGCGTTTTCGCTGCGCGTCGCTCTCTTCTCCGTCCAGGCGGCGGATCTCCCCTTTAAACTGCAGGCCACGAATCAGCGCGACCGTTTTAGGCTGGCCGTTCACCGTGCCCGCCACCTTCGCCTGCGGACCCGACATTTGCGCATGACGGGTTTTATCCTCGCTCAGGACATAAAAGGCGACGCGCTCTGGATCGTAGTAATAAAACGCGTTTGCACACCACATTTCACCTTCGTCATACACGCACCAGGTGACGACATGCTGTTTTGCCAGCCAGCGGTTAATGGTGGTCAGAGTTTCCATTTTCGCTCTCTCTCATGCTAAGGTGCGTTCACCTTAACATACTGAATCTGTTTACCGTGTGCTGGTTTCTCTATCTTGTTCGTACCGCCGATAACGCCCTGTACACCGGGATTACTACCGATGTGGCGCGGCGTTTTCTGCAACATCAAACGGGGAAAGGTGCCAAAGCGCTGCGGGGGAAAGGGGAATTACAGCTCGCCTTTTCAGCGCCCGTTGGCGACAGATCGCTGGCGCTCAGAATGGAATACCGCATTAAGCAACTGACGAAGCGTCAGAAAGAGCGCCTCGTCACCGGAGACGGCTCCTTTGAGGCGCTTCGCGAGAGCCTGATTAAAAGCGATTGAAATGGTCGTGATACTCAACCAGACCGTTCACGCCATTAAGCGCGTCATCCGCCAGACGGTGCACCTGGAAGGCGGATTCCGTTCCCGGCCAGCGGCAGCGGAGATCGTAATGCGCTGCCGGCTCGAAGCCTAAACGGCCATAGAACGTAGCATCTCCCAGCGTCACCACGGCGGCATAGCCAAATTCGTTGAGCGAGTCCAGCCCTTCGTAAACCAGCTGGCGCGCCAGCCCCTGGCCGCGGTAGTGCTCATCAACCGCCAGCGGTGCCATTCCTACCCACTGTAACTCTTCGCCCTGAACGGTAACCGGGCTGAAGGCAACATAGCCCACCACCTGACCTTCGTCATCGGTGGCAACCAGCCCCAGCGTAATCAGGCCGTCTTCGCGGAGATCGTGGACCAGTTGCGCTTCGTCATCCCGCGCAAAAGAGCGGCGTAACAACGCATCGATTCCCGGTGCATCAATCCCAATTTCGACTCGAATCAGCATGGCTCACCTACTGAAGTGTGTTTACTTTCCGGCGGGGTTTTCAGCCCCGCCTCAACGAAATCTGCCATTTGCATCAACATCACACGCAGCGCTTTCGGCATCTGCTCCAGCTCAATGGCATCCATTAAATTCTTCACGTACAGACCAAGTTCCGTATCGCCTTCGATAACCAGTCGGCGCTGGAAGAAGAGTGTGTCCGGATCCTGCTTACGCGCGGCGATCATCAGCAGATCGCTGGCGCTGGCGCTAAAGCTCACATCCGCCTCGGCGGACTCACGGACGATCAGTTGGTTATTCTCAACAGAGGTAAACCAGCGCAGCCCGATATCGTGGACGTCAATGCTTAACCAGCGCCCTTCCAGGAACGCCAGCTCACCGTCCTGCAGTGCCTGGCGGAATTGCCAGCTCAGCACCTGCTCCAGCACCTGGCGTTTAAGCGCGAACGGGGCCAGTTTTACCGGCACGCTCAGCATTGATGGACCAAATTGTACGAGACGTGAACGCAGTTTATCCAGCACGAGCTTTACTCCCTGATAGCTATAGTCCTGCTATTTTGCCATATCCGAAGCACAACATAGCGGCGTAAATCAACAAACTGTCGTCAGGTGTACCTCATTATTGGTGCCATCAATACGCCATTAGCTGCCTTAAATCAAAAATTGTCGCGTATGGGTTAATTAAAATCCCAGCTCGTTAACAAATTTGCGATCGACTACATCAGGATAAATTATGGAGCTGCTCTGCCCAGCCGGAAATCTTCCGGCGCTTAAGGCGGCCATCGAAAATGGGGCCGATGCGGTCTATATCGGGCTGAAAGATGATACCAACGCCCGCCATTTTGCTGGCCTCAACTTTACGGAGAAAAAGCTTCAGGAAGCCGTTACCTTCGTCCACCAGCACTGCCGCAAACTGCATATCGCCATCAATACCTTCGCCCATCCTGATGGCTACGCCCGCTGGCAACGCGCGGTGGATATGGCAGCACAGCTGGGTGCCGATGCGCTGATCCTCGCCGACCTCGCTATGCTTGAGTATGCGGCAGAACGCTATCCTCATATTGAGCGTCACGTCTCCGTTCAGGCATCTGCCACTAACGAAGAGGCGGTGCGTTTTTATCATCGTCACTTTGATGTTGCCCGCGTGGTGCTGCCACGCGTGCTCTCTATTCATCAGGTTAAGCAACTCGCGCGCGTCACGCCAGTACCACTGGAAGTTTTTGCCTTTGGCAGCCTGTGTATCATGGCCGAAGGCCGTTGCTATCTCTCTTCCTATTTAACCGGCGAATCCCCCAATACCGTTGGGGCCTGCTCGCCCGCCCGCTTTGTTCGCTGGCAACAAACGCCGCAGGGGCTGGAATCGCGCCTGAACGACGTGCTGATTGACCGCTATCAGGACGGCGAAAATGCCGGTTACCCGACGCTGTGCAAAGGCCGCTATCTGGTAGACGGCGAGCGTTACCACGCGCTGGAAGAGCCAACCAGCCTTAATACGCTGGAACTGCTGCCAGAACTGCTGGCCGCCAATATCGCCTCGGTGAAAATTGAGGGCCGCCAGCGCAGCCCGGCGTACGTCAGCCAGGTGGCGAAAGTCTGGCGCCAGGCTATCGATCGCTGCATGGCAGACCCGCAGAACTACGCACCGCAACCGGCGTGGATGGAGACACTCGGTGCGATGTCCGAGGGTACACAAACCACGCTTGGCGCGTATCACCGTAAATGGCAGTGAGATAATCATGAAATATTCATTAGGGCCGGTGCTCTACTACTGGCCAAAAGAGACGCTGGAAGATTTTTACCACCAGGCCGCGACCAGCAGCGCAGATGTGATTTACCTCGGTGAAGCGGTATGCAGCAAGCGCCGCGCCACCAAAGTGGGCGACTGGCTGGATATGGCGAAAAGCCTCGCCGGAAGCGGTAAACAGGTGGTGCTCTCAACGCTCGCCCTCGTCCAGGCCTCCTCCGAACTGGGTGAACTCAAACGCTACGTAGAGAACGGTGAATTCCTGCTGGAAGCCAGCGATCTGGGCGTAGTGAACATGTGCGCCGAACGCAGGCTGCCGTTTGTCGCAGGCCATGCGCTGAACTGCTATAACGCCGTGACGCTGCGCCTGCTGCTTAAACAGGGGATGACGCGCTGGTGCATGCCGGTCGAACTCTCGCGCGACTGGCTGGCTAACCTGCTCAACCAGTGCGAAACGCTGGGTATTCGCAATCAGTTTGAGGTGGAAGTGCTGAGCTATGGTCATCTGCCGCTGGCCTATTCTGCCCGCTGCTTCACCGCCCGCTCTGAAGACCGCCCGAAAGACGAGTGTGAAACCTGCTGCATCAAATACCCGAACGGGCGCAGCATGCTGTCGCAGGAAAATCAGCAGGTGTTCGTCCTGAACGGTATCCAGACCATGAGCGGCTATGTGTATAACCTCGGCAATGAACTGGCGTCGATGAACGGTCTGGTCGACATGGTGCGCCTGTCACCGGTGGATACGGGCGTATTCGCCATGCTGGATGCCTTCCGCGCCAATGAAAACGGTGACGCTCCGCTGCCGTTAACCGCTAACAGCGACTGTAACGGCTACTGGAAACGCCTCCCCGGGCTGGTGCTACAGGGCTGAAGAAGAAATGTAAAAGCTCACTTTGTTAACAACGGTTATTAAATTTTAATGCACTATTAAAAGATTCACCGTCGACAAAGTGAGCTGTTATGACTGATAAAACCATTCCGTTTTCGGTGCTGGATCTGGCGCCGATCCCTCAAGGGTCCTCAGCACGAGAAGCCTTTACCCACTCTCTCGATCTCGCTCGCCTGGCAGAAAAACGCGGTTATCACCGTTACTGGCTGGCTGAGCACCACAATATGGTTGGTATCGCCAGTGCCGCGACCTCCGTGCTGATTGGTTACCTGGCGGCGAACACCACCACGCTGCACCTTGGCTCCGGTGGCGTGATGTTGCCGAACCATGCCCCGCTGGTGATTGCCGAGCAGTTTGGTACGCTGAATACCCTCTATCCTGGCCGTATCGACCTGGGTCTTGGCCGTGCGCCGGGCAGCGACCAGCCGACCATGCGCGCCCTGCGTCGCCATATGAGCGGCGACATCGATAACTTCCCGCGCGATGTGGCTGAACTGGTGGACTGGTTTGACGCGCGTGACCCTAACCCGCACGTGCGCCCGGTGCCAGGCTACGGTGAGAAGATCCCGGTGTGGCTGTTGGGCTCAAGCCTGTACAGCGCGCAGCTTGCCGCGCAGCTGGGGCTGCCGTTCGCCTTTGCCTCACACTTCGCGCCAGATATGCTCCACCAGGCGCTTCACCTCTATCGCACAAACTTCAAACCTTCAGAGCGTCTGGAAAAACCGTATGCGATGGTGTGCATCAACATCGTTGCCGCCGACAGCAATCGCGATGCGGAATTCCTGTTCACCTCCATGCAACAGGCTTTTGTGAAGTTGCGTCGCGGTGAGACCGGCCAGCTGCCGCCGCCGGTGGAGAATATGCATCAGCTGTGGTCGGCATCCGAACAGTATGGCGTTCAGCAGGCGCTGAGCATGTCGCTGGTGGGGGATAAGGCAAAAGTGCGTTACGGGCTGGAGGCGGTGCTGCGTGAGACGCAGGCGGATGAAATTATGGTTAACGGCCAGATTTTCGATCATCAGGCACGCTTGCATTCGTTTGACCTGGCGATGCAGGTGAAAGAGGAAGTGTCAGGTTAGCGCGGTTTGTCACCCTCTCCCGTCGGGAGAGGGTGACAGGTGGTGTTACTGATACACCGGCAGCAGGTTAAAACTCGACAGGACATGCACCAGCGCGTTGCCAATACCGAACACCAGAATCAGCGCAATCATCGGCTTTCCACCCCAGACGCGGAATTTCGGGCTGCCGAAGCGTTTACGTGATTTGCGTGCCAGCAGCGCAGGCACAATCGCCGCCCAGATGGTCGCCGCCAGCCCGGCATAGCCGATGGCATAGAGGAAACCATTCGGCCACAGCAGACCGCCAACAATCGGTGGCAGGAAAGTCAGCAGCGCGGTTTTAAAGCGCCCCATAGCAGAATCATCAAAACCAAACAGATCGGCCAGGTAGTCAAACAGGCCCAGCGTCACGCCGAGGAAAGAGCTCGCGACGGCAAAGTTAGAGAATACTACCAGCAACAGATCCAGACTGCGGCTGTTCAGTACGCCGCTCAGCGCCTGTACCAGTACATCAATGTTACCGCCCTTCTGCGCAATGCTGATAAATTCAGGACGCGGGATATTGCCCATCGTCCCCAGCAGCCAAATCACGTACAGCGCCAGCGCCAGCAGCGTGCCGTAGATCAGGCACTTCACAATCGTGCGGGGATCTTTACCGTAATACTTCATCAGGCTCGGCACATTACCGTGGTAACCAAATGATGCCAGACAGAACGGCAGGGTCATCAGCAGGTACGGCGTGTAAGCGGTATTCGTCTCCGCCACGTTGAACAGCGTGGCCGGCGTAACGTGCCCAAGCAGGCTGCCGAAGGTCAGGAAGAAGGTGATCACCTTCGCGCCCAGCACAATCGCCGTCATGCGGCTCACCGCTTTGGTGCTCATCCAGACGATAAACGCGACGCCCAGCGCGAAGCACAAGCCCGCCATTCTTGCCGGCACGTTCAGCGACAACTCCGAGAATGTGTGATGCAGAATGGAGCCACTCGCTGAGATGTACGCGTAAGTCAGGATGTAGAGCACAAAGGCAATGGAGAGGCCGTTTACCAGGTTCCAGCCTTTGCCTAACAGGTCTTTAGTGATGGTGTCGAAGCTGGAGCCAATGCGGTAGTTCAGGTTGGCTTCGAGGATCATCAGCCCGGAATGAAGCATACAGAACCAGGTAAACACCAGTGCCGCCAGCGACCAGAAGAACCACGCACCGGACATAACCACAGGCAGGGAGAACATCCCGGCACCAATAATGGTTCCGCCGATGATCACCACGCCGCCAAGCAGCGAAGGTGACGTTTGGGTGGTGGTAAGTGTCGCCATACAGCCTTTTCTCCAGTCAATAATGCGGTTATGCATGTTAATGTGCAGCACTGTACCAGTACAAGAGTACAAAAGGAATAAAAAAAGCCCCGACAGTGTTTATCGGGGCTGTATAGATTACTTTACGTCAGAAACGAAAGACTTACGCGTCACCGAAACGACGACGAGCGGTACCTTCTTCACGACGTGGGCCACGGCTTTCGCGACGCTCGCCAGAGAAACGACGACCTTCGCCTGCGCCAGCGCGGTTGCCTTCGCTACGACCGCCTTCACGACGTTCGCCACCGAAACCACGACCACCGCCACGACGTTCGCCACCACGGTCAGTACGTGGCTGGGCATCGCCCATCAGCTGCATGTTCATCGGCTTGTTCAGGATGCGGGTGCGAGTAAAGTGCTGCAGTACTTCGCCCGGCATGCCTTTTGGCAGCTCGATGGTAGAGTGAGATGCGAACAGCTTGATGTTACCGATGTAACGGCTGCTGATGTCGCCTTCGTTAGCGATCGCGCCAACGATATGACGAACTTCAACACCATCATCACGGCCCACTTCAATGCGGTACAGTTCCATTTCGCCAGCGTCACGACGCTCACGACGTGGACGCTCTTCGCCACTGCGCTCTGGACGGTCAGCACGTGGACCACGATCGTTACGGTCGCCACGACGTTCGAAACGCTCGTCACGGTCACGGAACTCACGCTTAGGACGCATCGGTGCATCTGGTGGCACGATCAGGGTACGTTCGCCCTGTGCCATTTTCAGCAGTGCTGCGGCCAGCGTTTCCATATCCAGCTCTTCGCCTTCAGCGGTAGGCTGAATCTGTGCCAGCAGCGCACGATACTGGTCCAGGTCGCTGCTTTCCAGCTGCTGCTGGACTTTCGCGGCGAATTTTTCCAGACGGCGTTTGCCCAGCAGTTCTGCATTTGGCAGTTCCGCTTCTGGAATGGTCAGCTTCATGGTGCGTTCAATGTTACGCAGCAGACGACGCTCGCGGTTCTCAACGAACAGCAGCGCACGACCTGCACGACCCGCACGACCGGTACGACCGATACGGTGAACGTAGGACTCGGAGTCCATTGGAATATCGTAGTTAACAACCAGGCTGATACGCTCAACGTCCAGACCACGTGCTGCCACGTCGGTTGCAATCAGGATATCCAGACGACCGTCTTTCAGGCGCTCCAGCGTCTGCTCACGCAGAGCCTGGTTCATGTCACCGTTCAGCGCTGCGCTGTTGTAGCCGCTACGCTCCAGCGCTTCAGCCACTTCCAGGGTCGCGTTTTTGGTACGAACGAAGATAATCGCCGCATCAAAATCTTCCGCTTCCAGGAAACGAACCAGCGCTTCGTTTTTACGCATACCGTATACAGACCAGTAGCTCTGGCTGATGTCCGGGCGAGTGGTCACGCTGGACTGAATGCGCACTTCCTGCGGCTCTTTCATGAAGCGGCGGGTAATGCGACGAATCGCTTCTGGCATGGTTGCAGAGAACAGAGCGGTCTGATGACCTTCCGGGATCTGCGCCATAATCGTTTCTACGTCTTCGATGAAGCCCATACGCAGCATTTCATCTGCTTCATCCAGTACCAGACCGCTCAGTTTAGAGAGGTCAAGGGTACCGCGCTTCAGGTGATCCAGCAGACGGCCCGGCGTACCGACAACAATCTGTGGACCCTGGCGCAGGGCACGTAACTGCACGTCATAACGCTGGCCACCGTACAGGGCCACCACGTTTACGCCGCGCATATGTTTAGAGAAATCAGTCATAGCTTCTGCAACCTGAACAGCCAGTTCACGGGTTGGAGCCAGGACGAGGATCTGCGGTGCACGCAGTTCCGGATCGATGTTGTGCAGCAGCGGCAGCGAGAACGCTGCGGTTTTGCCGCTACCAGTCTGGGCCATGCCCAGCACGTCACGACCAGACAACAGATGTGGGATACATTCTGCCTGGATCGGAGATGGTTTTTCGTAACCCAGATCGGTAAGGGCTTCAAGGATAGGAGCCTTCAGGCCCAGATCTGCAAAAGTGGTTTCGAATTCAGCCATGTAGTACGAGTGCCTCAATGTCAATGGCGGCCAGTCTACTTAGCTCATCGTGAAAATGATTAGCAATTTTCATTGAAAAGTGTGAACCGGCTCAAAGTAGATGTATTGACGAACAACAACGCCCTCACCAGTTAAGGTGATGGCAATCAAAAGATTACGGGCTGATGTTTATGTCGTCAGCTATTGCTGGTCCGATTCTGCCAGGTCGTCTTGCTCCTGGCCCAAGAGCGATAATTCCAACAATGCATAACGGTGCTCAACGAAGTTGTGTACGTTGTTAGCAACCGCTAATTTGAACAGTGCCGTAGCGCTGTCCTTATCCCCCAGACTTAGGTAGTACTTACCTAAATAGAAGTTGGTTTCACTGAGATGCTCAGCGAGCGAGGTGTTATCCGTTGCGTCCGCCTTGAGGCGTTCCATCAGCGTTGCTTCGCTAATGTTGCCCAGGTAGAACTCGACAATGTTCCATCCCCACTGTTCCTTGTCCGATTTATCGAAGCGCTGTTTCAGTGCTTCTTTTGCCTGCTTCTCATCGAGCTTCTGCTCAACGATGTATAACCACAGACTGCGGAAAGGATCATTAGGATCGTCTTGATAAAACGCCAGCAGATCATCTTGCGCTAACTTATCACGACCGCCGTAATACAGGGCGATACCGCGATTCAAGTGCGCGTAGTTGTAAGTTGGATCAAGCTCAAGTACAGAATCAAACGCTTCATAGGCAGCATCAAAATTGCCTGCCTGCGTTAAATAAATGCCTAAGTAATTGAATACTTCAGGCATATCAGGTCGGATTGCCAGCGCTTGTGAGAAATCATTCCGCGCTAATGCCCTCAGACCGAGACTATCATACAACACTCCGCGCTCATATAAAAGCTGTGCGCGTTCGTCATCGGTTAAAGCCCGACTGGCAAGAATTTGTTCCATGCGTGCCAGAATCACTTCCTGCTGCAAAGTCGGTTGCAATGGCACTGCGAGGACTTCGCTCTTACGCCAGGCAGAGTTGCTGCATCCTGCCAGCGTTAAAGCTGTCGCAACGAAACACCAGCGCAAAAAAGGCTTCATTTCCCACTCCCGAAGACAACTATTGGATGAACGTCCTGTCCCCCGGCGGCTTAACAAGGCGTCCTGCCTGATAATAGGCCCTCCACCGAAGCGGAGGGCAAATGCAACACTTACTCGCCTTGCTGTTCTGCTGCCGATGCTTCTGGCGCAGCAGCCGGCTGAGACTGCTCGGTTGCTTCTTTAATGCTCAGACGGATACGGCCCTGGCGGTCAACTTCCAGAACTTTAACCGGGACTTCCTGACCCATCTGCAGGTAATCGGTCACTTTCTCAACGCGCTTGTCAGCGATTTGAGAGATGTGAACCAGACCTTCTTTACCGCCACCGATGGCAACGAACGCGCCAAAGTCAACGATACGGGTCACTTTACCATTGTAGATACGGCCCACTTCGATTTCTGCAGTAATTTCTTCGATGCGACGAATAGCGAATTTCGCTTTCTCGCCGTCGGTCGCTGCAATTTTCACCGTACCGTCATCTTCGATTTCGATAGTGGTGCCAGTCTCTTCGGTCAGAGCACGGATAACGGAACCGCCCTTACCGATAACATCTTTGATCTTGTCTGGATTGATCTTGATGGTGTGGATACGCGGAGCGAACTGAGAAATGTCGCCACGTGGCGCGTTGATCGCCTGTTCCATCACGCCCAGGATGTGCAGACGAGCACCTTTAGCCTGGTTCAGCGCAACCTGCATGATCTCTTTGGTGATACCTTCAATTTTGATATCCATCTGCAGCGCAGAGATACCGTCGCGGGAACCCGCAACTTTGAAGTCCATATCGCCCAGGTGGTCTTCGTCGCCCAGAATGTCAGACAGAACAACAAAGTTCTCGCCTTCTTTCACCAGGCCCATTGCGATACCCGCAACGGCGGCTTTGATTGGCACGCCTGCATCCATCAGCGCCAGAGATGCGCCACACACGGAAGCCATGGAAGAAGAACCGTTAGATTCGGTGATTTCAGAAACCACACGAACGGTGTACGGGAATTTGTCAGCATCCGGCATCACTGCCAGCACACCACGCTTCGCCAGACGACCGTGACCAATTTCACGACGCTTAGGCGAACCCACCATACCGGTTTCACCTACGGAGTATGGAGGGAAGTTGTAGTGGAACAGGAAGCTGTCAGTACGCTCGCCCATCAGTTCGTCGATGTTCTGCGCGTCACGTGCTGTCCCCAGGGTCGCGGTAACCAGCGCCTGCGTTTCGCCACGGGTGAACAGTGCAGAACCGTGAGTACGTGGCAGAACGCCAGTACGCACGTCCAGACCACGGATCATGTCTTTTTCGCGGCCATCGATACGCGGCTCACCCGCCAGGACGCGGCTACGAACCACGTTTTTCTCGATAGCGTGCAGAATTTCGCTCAGCTCGTTAGCATCCAGCGTTTCGTCTTCAGCAATCAGCGTTGCGATAGTTTCGTCTTTGATCACGTCAACCTGAGCATAACGCTCCTGTTTGTCGGTGATGCGATAAGCATCGCTCAGACGAGATTCAGCCAGCGCAGCAACGCGTGCATTCAGCGCGTCGTTGACGGCTTCAGGCTGCCAGTCCCAACGTGGTTTGCCCGCCTCTTTAACCAGATCGTTGATGTTCTGAATAACGATCTGCTGCTGATCGTGGCCAAAGACCACCGCGCCCAGCATCTGGTCTTCGCTCAGCAGTTCCGCTTCGGATTCAACCATCAGCACAGCCGCTTCAGTACCAGCAACAACCAGGTCCAGCTTACTTTCTTTCAGCTCTTCCTGCGTTGGGTTCAGCACGTACTGGTCGTTGATGTAACCAACGCGTGCAGCACCGATTGGGCCATTGAATGGAATACCAGACAGTGACAGGGCTGCAGAAGCACCGATCATCGCAACGATATCCGGGTTAACCTGTGGGTTAACGGAAACAACGGTCGCGATAACCTGCACTTCGTTCACGAAGCCTTCCGGGAACAGCGGACGAACCGGGCGGTCAATCAGACGCGCAATCAGGGTTTCGCCTTCGCTTGGACGGCCTTCACGACGGAAGAAGCCACCCGGAATTTTACCGGCAGCGTAGGTACGCTCCTGGTAGTTAACGGTCAGTGGGAAGAAGTCCTGACCTGGTTTTGCTTTTTTCTGGCCAACTACGGTTACGAATACCGCAGTGTCATCCATGCTTACCATAACGGCAGCAGTAGCCTGACGTGCCATCATGCCGGTTTCCAGCGTGACGGTGTGTTGACCATACTGGAATTTACGAACGATCGGATTCAGCAAAGTTCTGTCCTTTCTTAAATGTATGACAGCACACCACCGGTGTGCTGACGTTTTAACCCGACCTTCTTCGCATCCTCGCGACTAATGACAACCAACACCCCCATGGGTGAAGCCTCTCATTAGCCGCGCGAACCTCTGCAATGAAGATCATTTATAGCAACAATACAATAGTTTCCAGTGAATTGCTGCCGTCTGGTTGAAAAAAGGGGCCATCAGGCCCCCTTTTCTGAAACTCGCAAGACTTAGCGACGCAGACCCAGACGCTCGATCAGCGCGGAGTAACGTGCAACATCTTTACGTTTCAGGTAGTCGAGCAGTTTACGACGCTGAGAAACCATACGCAGCAGACCACGACGGCTGTGGTGATCTTTTTTGTGCTCTGCAAAGTGACCCTGCAGGTGGTTAATCTGTGCAGTCAGCAGTGCAACCTGAACTTCGGTAGAACCGCTGTCGTTAGTACCACGACCAAACTCAGAAACGATTTTAGCTTTAGCTTCAACGCTTAGAGACATTTTCAAACTCCAGAATATAAAGAATGTAAGGATGCCGATCTCTAATTCAGCAATCCCAGTATACGTCCCGCAATATGTTAAACAATTTGCCGAACGTTAAGCCGCGATATTCTACTCGTCTCCCCTGCTTATCGCAAGGCGAGCCGTTATCGCTATCAGGCTTCAACCGGATACTCAACGACCAGGCGACGCGGCGCGACGCGCCCTTCGCTATCCATTTCACCCATGCCGATAAACTTACCTTCATCCCCCTCGGTCACGCGCACCAGACCTTCAGAAGGAGCACTGGTGGTACGAACCGGGTTTCCGTTCTTAAAGTAAACGGAGGATGTTAAAGGAAGATTAACAACCGGGAAATCGGCCGCCGGGCTGTCCATTGGCATCAGCAGCGGATCGAGCAAATCGGCCGGCGCAATCTCCTGCGCTTCCGCCTGCTCAACCAACTCGCGCAGATGTTCAAGGGTCACCATTCGCTCAACCGGGTACGTGCTGACAGCCAGGCGACGCAGGTAAATCACGTGCGCACCGCAACCCAGCTTTTCACCCAGGTCGTCAATGATGGTACGAATATAGGTGCCTTTCGAACAGTGAACTTCCAGCTCCAGCTCATCGCCTTCGTGACGAATAAAGAGCAGTTCGTACACGGTAATCGGACGGGGTTCACGAGGAACGTCAATGCCCTGGCGTGCATATTCGTACAGTTTTTTACCCTGGTACTTCAGCGCCGAATACATTGACGGTACCTGCAGCGTGTCGCCACGGAAACTTTCCAGCGCAGCATCAAGTTGCTCCGCGCTGAAGGTCACCGGACGCTCTTCTACCACCTGACCATCGGCATCGGAGGTGTCAGTGCGCTGGCCTAATCGGGCGATGACCCGATAGCGCTTATCGGAGTCCAGCAGGTACTGGGAAAACTTTGTCGCTTCCCCCAGGCAGATCGGCAGCATGCCGGTCGCCAGCGGATCGAGCGCGCCCGTGTGGCCCGCACGGTTGGCGTTAAAAATACGCTTAACTTTTTGCAGCACGTCGTTGCTGGAAGCGCCCTGGGGTTTATCCAGCAGCAGCACACCATGCACGTCGCGACCGCGACGACGAGGACGACTCATTAGTCCTCCTTGCTGTCGTCCGTTGGGTTAACACGACGTTCGTCGTCATGTTTCACCACGCTGGTCACCAGGTTGGACATGCGCATACCTTCGACCAGAGAGTTGTCGTAGAAGAAGGTCAGCTCAGGCACGATACGCAGACGCATCGCTTTGCCGAGCAGAGAGCGGATGTAGCCAGAGGCTTCCTGCAGCGCTTTAATGCCGTTTTTTACCGCGGCTTCGTCCTGATCGTTCAGGAAGGTCACGAACACTTTGGCATACGCCAGGTCGCGGGACATTTCCACGCCGGACACGGTGGTCATCACACCCACGCGTGGATCTTTAATTTCACGTTGCAGGATGAGGGCGATCTCTTTCTGCATTTCTTGCGCTACGCGCTGCGGGCGACCAAATTCTTTCGCCATAATAAATTCTCCAGACAAAAAAGGGGCAAAAAGCCCCTTTTAAAATTATTACCGGGTGGCGCTTTGCTTACCCGGCCTGCATCGATGATTAAGCAATCGTACGCTGAATTTCGATGATCTCGAACACTTCGATCATGTCGCCAACGCGAACGTCGTTGTAGTTCTTCACGCCGATACCACATTCCATGCCGTTACGGACTTCGTTAACGTCATCTTTGAAGCGGCGCAGGGATTCCAGCTCGCCTTCGTAGATAACCACGTTGTCACGCAGTACGCGGATTGGGTTGTGACGTTTGATGATACCTTCGGTAACCATACAGCCCGCGATCGCACCAAATTTCGGTGATTTGAACACGTCACGCACTTCAGCCAGACCGATGATCTGCTGTTTCAGCTCTGGAGACAGCATGCCGCTCATCGCTGCTTTCACTTCGTCGATCAGGTTATAGATGACGGAGTAGTAACGCAGATCCAGACTTTCAGCATCAATCACTTTACGTGCAGACGCGTCAGCACGTACGTTGAAGCCGACCAGGATTGCATTGGATGCAGCAGCCAGGGTGGCGTCGGTTTCGGTGATACCCCCTACGCCAGAACCGATAATCTTCACTTTAACTTCGTCAGTAGACAGTTTCAGCAAGGAGTCGGAGATCGCTTCCACAGAACCCTGAACGTCGGCTTTCAGAACGATGTTCACTTCGTGAACTTCGCCTTCGGTCATGTTCGCAAACATGTTCTCGAGTTTAGATTTCTGCTGACGAGCCAGTTTAACTTCACGGAATTTGCCCTGACGATACAGTGCAACTTCACGCGCTTTCTTCTCGTCACGTACGACGGTCACTTCATCGCCCGCAGCCGGCACACCGGACAGGCCCAGGATTTCCACTGGAATGGACGGACCTGCTTCCAGAACTTCCTGACCCAGTTCGTTACGCATCGCACGAACACGACCGTATTCGAAACCACACAGAACGATATCGCCTTTATGCAGCGTACCTTCACGAACCAGAACGGTTGCAACCGGACCACGACCTTTATCCAGGAAGGATTCGATAACCGCGCCGCTCGCCATACCTTTACGAACCGCTTTCAGCTCCAGAACTTCAGCCTGCAGCAGGATAGCGTTCAGCAGGTCGTCGATACCGGTACCGGCTTTCGCAGATACAGGGATGAACTGCGCTTCACCGCCCCACTCTTCCGGCATAACACCGTACTGGGAGAGTTCGTTTTTAACGCGATCCATGTCAGCTTCTGGCTTATCGATCTTGTTCACTGCAACCACCAGAGGCACCTGCGCCGCTTTCGCGTGCTGGATAGCTTCAATGGTCTGTGGCATCACGCCGTCATCTGCAGCAACAACCAGTACAACGATATCCGTTGCCTGAGCACCACGAGCACGCATAGAGGTAAACGCTGCGTGGCCCGGGGTATCCAGGAAGGTGATCATGCCGTTGTCGGTTTCTACGTGGTACGCACCGATGTGCTGGGTAATACCACCCGCTTCACCGGAGGCCACTTTCGTCGAACGAATGTAGTCGAGCAGAGAGGTTTTACCGTGGTCAACGTGACCCATGATGGTCACTACAGGCGCGCGCGGTTCTGCCGCTGCGCCGGTGTCACGGTCGCTCATTACTGCTTCTTCCAGCTCGTTTTCACGACGCAGGATAACTTTATGGCCCATCTCTTCGGCTACCAGTTGCGCAGTTTCCTGGTCGATAACCTGGTTGATGGTGGCCATTGCACCCAGTTTCATCATCGCTTTGATGACCTGAGAACCTTTAACCGCCATTTTGTTGGCCAGATCGCCAACGGTGATGGTTTCACCAATCACTACGTCACGGTTAACAGCCTGAGCTGGCTTCTGGAAGCCCTGCTGCAGTGCGGAACCTTTACGCTTGCCGCCTTTACCACCGCGGATCGCTGCACGTGCTTCTTCACGGTCAGCTTTAGATTCAGCGTGCTTGTTGCCTTTTTTGGCTGGGCGAGCAGCTTTGGTGCTGCGAGTACGGCCACGACCACCTTCAACTTCACGGTCGTTATCGTCTTCTGCCTGACGCGCATGCTGAGAAGTGGTGACGTGATAATCGCTGGTGTCTTCAGACGCTTCAGCAGGGTTCACACCGTTCTTCTCGTTTTCTTCGGCCATACGGCGCGCTTCTTCAGCTACACGGCGAGCTTCTTCTTCAAGCTTGCGGCGGGCTTCTTCTTCCGCTTTACGCTTCAGCTCGGCAGCTTCATTTTCACGGCGGGCTTTTTCAGCCTGGGCGGTTTTTGTCATTTCGTCGGTCTGTTGATTGCTCACTTTGTCTTTTTCCGCAGCTTCACGCTTCACTTTATCACTTGCGTCGCGTTTCGCTTTTTCTGCGGCCTCACGTTCAGCTTTTAATTCTGCTTCACGTTTGGCAGTCGCTTCTGCCTCACGCTGAGCTTGTTCTTCCGCTTCACGCTGTGCCTGCTCTTCCGCAGCAAGGCGTTCTGCCTCTTGCGGATCACGTTTTACAAAGGTGCGTGTCTTGCGGACTTCAATTTGTACCGATTTGCTTTTACCACCGGTACCAGGGATATTCAACGTGCTACGCGTTTTGCGCTGCAGCGTCAGCTTGTCAGGCGTCGAACCGTGTTCACGGTTCAGGTGCGCTAACAAGGTTTGTTTTTCTTGCGCGTTCACCGAGTCATCAGCGGACTTCGGGATCCCTGCATCAGCAAATTGCTGTACCAGGCGGTCCACGGAGGTCTGAATCTCGGCAGCCAGCGATTTTACAGTTACATCAGTCATGCTGTTCCTTCCTGCTACAGTTTATTACGCTTCGTCGCCGAACCAGCAAATATTACGTGCGGCCATGATGAGTTCGCCGGCTTTCTCGTCGGTTAAACCTTCGATATCAGCCAGGTCATCAACGCCTTGCTCAGCGAGATCTTCCAGCGTACAAACACCACGGGCAGCCAGCTTGAACGCAATCGCACGATCAAGACCTTCCAGATTCAGCAGGTCATCAGCCGGCTTCTTATCGCCAAGGCTTTCTTCCTGAGCCAGTGCCAGGGTGGTCAGTGCGTTTTTAGCGCGTTCACGCAGGGCTTCAACGGTGGCTTCATCAAGACCGTCGATTTCCAGCAGCTCTTTCATTGGCACATAGGCCAGTTCTTCAAGGGTAGAGAAACCTTCTTCAACCAGAACAGTGGCGAAATCTTCGTCAATATCCAGGTATTTCGTGAAGGTATCGATCGCCGCATGGGCTTCAGCCTGATGCTTAGCCTGCAGGTCATCAACGGTCATTACGTTGAGTTCCCAGCCGCTCAGCTGTGACGCCAGGCGTACGTTCTGACCGTTACGGCCGATTGCCTGCGCCAGGTTGCCCGCTTCAACAGCGATATCCATGGTGTGTTTGTCTTCGTCAACAACGATAGACGCCACATCCGCCGGAGCCATTGCGTTAATCACGAATTGCGCCGGGTTGTCGTCCCACAGGACGATATCGATACGCTCGCCGCCCAGTTCGGTAGAAACCGCCTGAACACGCGCACCGCGCATACCTACGCAAGCACCGACCGGGTCGATACGCTTGTCGTTGGTTTTCACCGCGATTTTCGCGCGTGAACCCGGATCGCGGGCAGCCGCTTTAATTTCGATAACTTCTTCGCCGATTTCCGGTACTTCGATACGGAACAGTTCAATCAGCATCTCTGGCTTGGAACGGGTCACAAACAGCTGTGCACCACGCGCTTCAGGGCGTACGGCATACAGAACGCCACGAATACGGTCACCCGGGCGGAAGTTTTCACGCGGCAGCATGTCTTCACGCAGGATAACGGCTTCAGCGTTACCTGGCAGCCCTTCAGATTTGATTTCCAGAGAGATGTTGTCGCGGTTTACTTTCTTCACCACGCCGGTAATGATCTCACCTTCCTGATCGCGGAACTGATCGACAACCAGCGCGCGCTCAGCTTCACGGACTTTCTGGACGATAACCTGTTTTGCGGTTTGCGTGGTGATACGGTCGAAGGTGACAGATTCAATCTGGTCTTCAACATAGTCACCCACGTTCAGGCTTTCGTCTTCAAAACGCGCCGCTTCCAGGGTGATCTCTTTCGTCGGCTGGGTCACCTCTTCAACGATTACCCAACGACGGAATGTATCGAAGTCACCGCTTTTACGATCGATTTCTACGCGAACATCGATCTCTTGTTCGTATTTTTTCTTGGTTGCTGTAGCCAGTGCACTTTCCAGCGCTTCGAAAATCTTCTCACGCGGCAGTGATTTCTCGTTGGAGACGGCTTCAACAACAGCCAAAATTTCTTTGTTCATCGCGGGCTTTTCACCTCAATCCAGACTGTTAAAAGTGGGGAACCAGGTTCGCCTTCTGGATATTACTCAGCGCGAACACTTCATCTTTGCCTTCGACTGTAACCGTGATCATTTCACCATCAACGGCTTTGATAATTCCCTGCCATTTACGGCGGTTCTGTACGGCCATACGCAGAACGAGAGCCACTTCTTCACCGGTAAAGCGCACATAGTGCTCGGCCGTGAACATCGGGCGATCGAGGCCGGGTGAGGAAACTTCCAGGTTGTACGCAACGGTAATCGGGTCTTCAACATCAAGAACCGCACTCACCTGGTGGCTAACATCAGCACAATCATCAACATTGATGCCATCTTCACTATCAATATAGATGCGCAGCGTCGATGTACGGCCGCGAACGAATTCGATGCCGACCAGTTCGTAGCCCAGTGCTTCGACCGGTGCAGTAATCATCTCTGTTAATTTTTGCTCTAATGTGGACAAGCCCACCCCCAAGACATAAAAAAAGGGCGTAAAGCCCAGTTATTCTGTAGTCAGATAACAAAAAACCCCGATAAATCGGGGCTTTAGATAACTGAACCCTATAGCCGCAACTGCGGCCTGGAGCACTCTCCGAAAGAATTTTTTCAAATCCAGCTACGAAGGCTCTAAGTCTTCACAGTATATTTGAAAAAGAACTTTATGGGAAAGTGGTTGCGGGGGCCGGATTTGAACCGACGACCTTCGGGTTATGAGCCCGACGAGCTACCAGGCTGCTCCACCCCGCGCCTGAAACGTGGCAAATTCTACGCGTTTTGGAGAGAATTTGCAAATAATGCTGGGATTTGGTACCGAAGACGGGACGTAAAATCGGCGTTTAGTATATTGATAGTGAACCCCACCTGTCAAGCCAGTTTCCGCCAGGTCAAACAAAGGGAAAATTTTACAAAAAACGCACGAGTCTCTTCCGGTCATCGACAAAAGATGATTAAATGAATACTCACTTATTTTGCATAAACATGCATCGAGAGCGAAAGCGGTCTCTTAATCAGTCAATCAAGCAGGGTTTTATTTTATGACGACGATTCTCAAGCATCTTCCGGTAGGACAACGTATTGGCATCGCTTTTTCAGGCGGCCTGGATACCAGCGCTGCACTGCTGTGGATGCGCCAGAAGGGAGCGGTTCCGTATGCATATACTGCGAACCTGGGTCAGCCGGATGAGGACGATTATGATGCAATCCCTCGTCGTGCTAAAGAGTATGGCGCAGAGAACGCGCGACTGATTGACTGCCGTAAGCAACTGGTCGCTGAAGGTATTGCTGCTATTCAGTGTGGTGCTTTCCATAATACCACCGGCGGCCTGACCTATTTCAATACCACCCCGCTGGGCCGTGCAGTGACCGGTACCATGCTGGTTGCCGCCATGAAAGAAGATGGCGTAAACATCTGGGGTGATGGCAGTACGTATAAAGGAAACGATATCGAACGTTTCTATCGTTATGGCCTGCTGACCAACGCCGAGCTGCAGATTTATAAACCGTGGCTCGATACCGACTTTATCGACGAGCTGGGCGGCCGTCATGAAATGTCCGAGTTCATGATCGCCTGTGGCTTCGACTATAAGATGTCCGTTGAGAAAGCCTACTCTACCGATTCCAATATGCTGGGTGCGACGCACGAAGCGAAAGACCTGGAATTCCTGAACTCCAGCGTGAAGATCGTTAACCCGATCATGGGTGTGAAGTTCTGGGACGAAAACGTCAAAATCCAGGCGGAAGAAGTCACCGTGCGTTTCGAGCGCGGCCATCCGGTTGCCCTGAACGGCAAGACCTTCTCTGACGATGTGGAACTGATGCTGGAAGCTAACCGTATCGGTGGCCGTCACGGTCTGGGCATGAGCGATCAAATTGAAAACCGTATTATCGAAGCAAAAAGCCGTGGCATCTATGAAGCCCCTGGGATGGCGCTGCTGCACATCGCTTATGAGCGTCTGCTGACCGGTATTCACAACGAAGACACCATCGAGCAGTATCACTCTCATGGTCGTCAGTTGGGTAAACTGCTGTACCAGGGCCGTTGGTTCGACCCACAGGCCCTGATGCTGCGCGATGCACTGCAACGTTGGGTGGCAAGCGCGATCACCGGCGAAGTGACGCTGGAGCTGCGTCGCGGGAATGACTACTCGATTCTGAACACCGTGTCCGACAACCTGACTTATAAAGCAGAGCGTCTGACCATGGAGAAAGGTGAATCCGTGTTCTCTCCGGACGATCGTATTGGCCAGCTGACCATGCGTAACCTGGACATCACCGATACCCGTGAGAAGCTGTTCAACTACGTTGAGAATGGCCTGCTCTCCGCAAGCGCCGGTAATGGCCTGCCGCAGGTTGAAAACCTGGAGCACAGTGTTAAGAAATAAGGCTTACGCAGAAATGCAAAAGGCGCTCAGTGGGCGCCTTTTTTACGATCGCTGCAGAACCGGTCCCGCTGGCACGAACGTACCCGCCGACGAAAACGCTCCTTCTACAGACGAAATCTACAGACGAAAAAAAAGACGTCTTTCGACGTCTTTCTTCTGGAATATTGGTACCGAGGATGGGACTCGAACCCACAAGCCCGTTAGGGCACTACCACCTCAAGGTAGCGTGTCTACCAATTCCACCACCTCGGTACTGAATACTTAGTGCGGGATATCGCTGGTCGGCTTAGCCGGTGCAGCTGGCTGAGTCTGCTCAGTTTTCGCTGGCGCGCTCAGATTTTCCCACTCGCTTCCTTTGCTGGTCTTGTTGCTGTTGATATTGCCAAGCGCCAGACTGATGATGAAGAACAGCGTAGCCAGAATCGCCGTTGTGCGGGTCATGAAGTTCGCAGAACCACTTGAACCGAACAGCGTACCGGAAGCGCCTGCTCCGAAGGAGGCTCCCATATCAGCGCCTTTACCTTGCTGCAGCATAATCAGCGCTACGAGAGCGATGGCTACAATAAGGAAAATAACTAAAAGAGCTTCGTACATAATCAACCTGTTCCTTGCGGATTTGCCGCATACCAATGCTTCGACCAATTAGCAGGATTTTTGTTTCCCACTGAAGCGGGTGTGAATACTAACCAAAGCGAATGTGCTTCGCAAGGGCAATTTTGACGCATTGTATCAACTGCGGAAAAAAACAGCAAAAAGCCATCAATTGCTCAAAACAAAGGCGGCAAGCGCCGCCTTTTTAATCACTTAACGTGAAAAACTATGCAGCTTTTACGGCATCCGCAATACGGTGCGCAAATTCATTCACCTGCGCCTCGTCTTCGCCTTCCACCATTACGCGGATCAGCGGTTCAGTTCCAGACTTACGCAGCAGCACACGCCCACGGTTGCCCAGCGCGGCTTCAACGTCAGCCATCACCGCTTTCACATTTTCATTTTCCAGCGGGTCGCCTTTACCGGCGGTGAAACGCACATTCACCAGGATCTGCGGGAACATTTTCATGCCGCTGCAGAGATCGTGCAGGCTCATATGGTTGCGCGCCATGGCGGCAACAACCTGCAGCGCAGCGACGATACCGTCTCCGGTGGTGGTTTTATCCAGCAGGATCACGTGGCCTGAGTTTTCAGCCCCGATGCGCCAGCCTTTTTCCTGCAGTTTTTCCAGCACATAGCGGTCGCCCACTTTTGCACGGACAAACGGAATACCCAGCTGTTTCAGCGCCAGCTCCAGACCCATGTTGCTCATCAGCGTGCCTACTGCACCGCCGCGCAACTGGCCCTGACGCAGACCTTCACGCGCAATGATATAGAGGATCTGGTCGCCGTCGACCTTATTACCTTCGTGATCGACCATGATCACGCGATCGCCGTCGCCATCCAGTGCGATGCCCAGATCGGCTTTTTCCGCCAGAACGCGCGCCTGCAGAGCACGAACGTCAGTCGCACCCACCTGTTCGTTAATATTCAGGCCATCAGGCTCACAGCCGATGGTAATCACGTTCGCACCCAGTTCGCGGAAAACATTCGGCGCAATGTGATAGGTCGCACCGTTGGCGCAGTCCACCACAATTTTAAGATGGGCCAGGCTCAGTTCATTCGGGAAAGTACCTTTGCAGAATTCGATGTAACGACCCGCGGCATCGACAATGCGGTTCGCTTTACCCAGCTCGGCGGAGTCGACACAGGTGATCTCTTTTTCCATCTCCGCTTCGATCGCCTCTTCCACTTCATCCGGCAGCTTAGTGCCGTCGATGGAGAAGAATTTAATGCCGTTGTCATAAAACGGGTTATGCGAGGCCGAAATCACAATCCCTGCTTCAGCACGGAAAGTACGCGTCAGATATGCCACAGCAGGCGTTGGCATTGGGCCAGTGAAGGAAGCGGAAAGCCCCGCGGCAGCCAGACCGGCCTCCAGCGCTGACTCCAGCATATACCCGGAGATACGGGTATCTTTACCAATGATGATTTTACGGGAGCCATGACGCGCAAGGACTTTACCCGCTGCCCAGCCCAGTTTCAGTACAAAATCAGGGGTGATTGGCGCATCACCCACGCGCCCACGAATACCATCGGTACCAAAATATTTACGATTACTCATAGCGTTTGTTTTCCTTCGCTGCCAGTGTAGCTTCCACTACACGCATGGCTTCTACTGTTTCTTTAACGTCATGGACACGAATAATGTGCGCGCCCTGCATCGCCGCAATTACAGCGCAGGCCAGGCTTCCGCTCAGACGTTCGCTCGGCCCTACATTCAGTAACTGACCAATCATCGACTTTCTCGACATACCAACCAGCAATGGCAGGTCGAAATGATGGAATTCCGATAAGCGCGCAAGCAGCTCATAATTGTGAGAGAGATTTTTACCGAAACCGAACCCCGGGTCGAGCAGCAATTTCTCTTTTGCGATACCCGCACGTTCACAACGTGCAATATGCTCAATAAAGAAGCAATTTACGTCGGCATAAACATCGTCATACTTTGGCGCTTCCTGCATGGTTTTCGGCTGTCCTTGCATGTGCATCAGGCAAACCGGTAGCCCGGTCTCCGCGGCCGCCTCCAGTGCGCCAGGCTCCGTCAGCGAGCGAATATCATTGATGATGTGAGCACCCACTCTCGCGACTTCACGGATCACTTCAGGTTTAGACGTATCGACGGAGATCCACACTTCGAACCGCTGTGCGATAGCTTCAACCACAGGCACCACGCGCGCCAGTTCTTCTTCCACCGAAACGTCTGCCGCCCCCGGGCGCGTCGATTCCCCACCTACGTCAATGATGGTGGCGCCCGCGTTAATCATCAAATTTGCGTGCTTCACAGCCTCGATAAGCGTGTTATGCGTGCCGCCGTCAGAGAAGGAGTCAGGCGTGACATTCAGGATACCCATCACATGCGGATGTGAGAGATCGAGATGCGAGTCCTGGGCGAATAGTTTCATGGTCAAATCCCTGGTATCAATATGGTTTTACAGAAAAGAAAAACCCCGGAGCAAGCTCCAGGGTTTGAGGTGCAAACATAGACTTCAACAGCAGTGACTTACTTGTCGCCCAACTGTTCTGACATGGTGTTGCCCGGGTTCGGCGTACGCGGTTCATCGACCGGACGCGGTGCACGCGGTGTGCCATTGTTGTCAGAATTGTTGGAAGCGCCTGGGTCTTCCCAACCCGCTGGCGGACGCACTTCGCGGCGAGCCATCAAGTCGTCAATCTGCGGAGCATCGATGGTTTCATATTTCATGAGCGCATCTTTCATCGAATGCAGAATGTCCAGGTTATCGTTCAGGATCTGACGGGCGCGATTGTAGTTACGCTCGATCAGCAGCTTCACTTCCTGGTCAATGATACGTGCGGTTTCATCGGACATGTGTTTCGCTTTCGCCACGGAGCGGCCCAGGAACACTTCGCCTTCTTCTTCCGCATACAGCAGGGGACCCAGCTTCTCGGAGAAGCCCCATTGGGTCACCATGTTACGCGCCAGGTTGGTCGCGACTTTAATGTCGTTGGACGCACCGGTCGAAACATGTTCCGCACCGTAAATAATCTCTTCTGCCAGACGACCGCCGTAAAGGGTTGAAATCTGACTTTCCAGTTTCTGACGACTGGCGCTGATGGCATCGCCTTCCGGCAGGAAGAACGTCACACCCAGCGCACGACCGCGCGGAATAATCGTCACTTTATGCACCGGATCGTGTTCCGGCACCAGGCGACCGATAATCGCGTGACCGGCTTCGTGGTAAGCCGTGGACTCTTTCTGCGCTTCCGTCATCACCATGGAGCGACGTTCAGCACCCATCATGATTTTGTCTTTCGCTTTCTCGAACTCCACCATCGACACAACGCGTTTGTTACCGCGAGCAGCAAACAGTGCAGCTTCGTTGACCAGGTTTGCCAGGTCAGCACCGGAGAAGCCCGGCGTACCACGCGCGATGATCGCCGCGTCGACATCAGGTGCCAGCGGTACGCGACGCATGTGAACTTTCAGAATCTGTTCACGACCACGTACATCCGGCAGACCAACCACAACCTGACGGTCGAAACGGCCTGGACGCAGCAGCGCAGGGTCAAGAACGTCCGGACGGTTAGTCGCCGCGATAACGATAATACCTTCGTTACCTTCGAAGCCATCCATCTCAACCAGCATCTGGTTCAGCGTCTGTTCACGTTCATCGTGACCACCGCCCAGGCCTGCGCCACGCTGGCGGCCTACGGCGTCGATTTCATCGATGAAGATAATGCACGGTGCTGCCTTCTTGGCCTGCTCGAACATGTCACGCACACGAGATGCACCAACACCCACGAACATTTCAACGAAGTCAGAACCTGAAATAGTAAAGAACGGCACCTTCGCTTCACCCGCGATGGCTTTCGCCAGCAGGGTTTTACCGGTACCCGGAGGCCCTACCATCAGAACGCCTTTCGGGATCTTACCGCCCAGTTTCTGGAAACGGCTCGGCTCGCGCAGGTATTCGACCAGTTCGCCCACTTCTTCTTTTGCTTCGTCGCAACCTGCAACGTCGGCAAACGTGGTCTTGATCTGATCTTCCGTTAGCATACGCGCCTTGCTCTTACCGAACGACATGGCACCTTTGCCACCGCCGCCCTGCATCTGGCGCATAAAGAAGATCCAGACGCCAATAAGAAGCAGCATCGGGAACCAGGAGATGAAGATAGAAGCCAGCAGGCTTGGTTCTTCTGGCGGCTCGCCTACCACCTTGACGTTTTTGGTCAGAAGGTTATCAAGCAGCTTAGGATCGTTCACCGGGATGTAAGTCGTGTAACGGTTACTATCTTTCTTGGTAACGTTGATCTCACGTCCGTTGATACGCGCTTCGCGAACCTGGTCCTGATTGACCTCCTGCAGGAAGGTAGAATAATCCACCTTGCGGCCATTCGACTCGCTGGGCCCAAAGCTCTGGAATACTGACATCAGCACAACGGCAATGACCAGCCAGAGTATTAGGTTTTTCGCCATGTCACTCAAGGGATTAACCTCATATTACAACTGTGTTAAAAACAGCGTCAGGATACTCTATATCCCGTGTCATTCAAACTTTCGTCTGAAAGACGCGGGTTATCATTTTCGCCCGGTCGCTACAATATACACTTCTCGGGAACGGGCCCGGGAAGAGTCCGGCTTACGAACTTTAACCTTCGCAAACAGGGAGCGAATTTCCTTAAGATACTCCTCGAAACCTTCGCCCTGAAACACCTTCACAACAAAACTACCACCAGGCGCTAGTACATCACGACACATTTCTAACGCTAGCTCCACCAAATACATGGCGCGGGGGATATCCACCGCCGGTGTTCCACACATATTTGGTGCCATATCTGACATGACAACCTGGACCTTACTATCACCTACACGCTCAAGTAGCGCTTTCAGCACTAATTCATCACGAAAGTCGCCCTGAAGGAAGTCGACACCGACGATGGGATCCATTGGTAAAAGGTCGCATGCGATGATTCGGCCCGTTCCGCCGATCTGCGTAACCGCATACTGGGACCATCCGCCAGGTGCTGCACCGAGATCGACAACCGTCATTCCCGGCTTAAAAAGTTTGTCACTTTGCTGTATTTCATCAAGTTTAAACCAGGCACGGGAACGCAACCCCTTTTTCTGTGCCTGTTGAACATATTTATCGCTAAAGTGTTCCTGAAGCCAGCGGCTGGAGCTGGCAGAACGCTTTTTACCTGTCATTTAACATTTCCGTCCTGGTTCATCGTTACTTGCCTGTGACGTAAATTTCTACGCAGCTATTTGGCGATATAAGGGAGATGGCGGTAGAATGAACCGTTTTCAATCCCAACGTAAGCAAAAATATACGATGAATCTGAGTACTAAACAAAAACAGCACCTTAAAGGTCTGGCACATCCGCTCAAGCCTGTAGTCATGCTTGGCAACAATGGTTTGACCGAAGGGGTGCTTGCCGAGATTGAACAAGCGCTGGAACACCACGAGCTGATCAAGGTGAAAATCGCCTCTGAAGACCGAGACACTAAAAACCTGATCGTGGAAGCCATCGTGCGTGAAACGGGTGCCTGTAATGTACAGGTCATCGGTAAAACGCTGGTGCTCTATCGCCCATCTAAAGAGCGTAAAATCTCGCTGCCACGCTAAGGATATCCTGAATCGAACACATTTTCTGTGTAAAACGAGGGATTTCTGTCAGCAGGTGAGCAAAATGCCACGCTCCTTGAGTTGATAAAAGGCCGCTATGCGGCCTTTTTCTTTTCTTTACAATGTATCAACATCTTAGTCGAGATGCGAATTACAGGTATTCAACCTTAATAATTTCGTATTCCACTTCACCACCCGGGGTGCGGATAGTGACAACATCATCCTGCTCTTTGCCAATCAGGCCGCGAGCAATCGGGGAGTTCACCGAAATCAGATTCTGTTTAAAGTCCGCTTCATCATCACCCACGATGCGATAAGTCTGCTCTTCGTCATTGTCCAGGTTCAGCACGGTAACGGTTGAACCAAAAATGACGCGGCCATTGTTAGGCATTTTGGTGATATCGATAACCTGCGCATTGGACAGTTTTGCTTCGATATCTTTAATACGCCCTTCACAGAAGCCCTGCTGCTCACGCGCCGCGTGGTATTCAGCATTCTCTTTCAGGTCGCCATGCTCACGCGCATCCGCGATAGCGGCGATGATTTCAGGGCGACGAACGGATTTCAGAAAATCCAGCTCTTCGCGCAGTTTTTCGGCACCACGTAAGGTCATCGGAATAGCTTGCATTTGTTATACCTCTTAAACATTCCTGTTGGGAGCAGTGTTCCCTGCCCCGGCCCCCATGAGCGGGCCAGAAGCAAAAAGAAAACCGACCCGGGAGCGAAGCCCCAGGTCAGCAACAATTTTCAATTTGATACGCATTTTACCGCGAAGTTCACTATGGGTCATCGTTTACTTTGCAGTGCTATGCACCGTAGTATGACGGTTTGTTTTCGGGTTGTTAGCGCGAGATTATGCGATTTTCCAGATTTATCATCGGATTGACTACCAGTATAGCGTTCAGCGTTCAGGCCGCGAATGTTGATGAGTACATTAATCAGCTCCCCGCAGGTGCCAACCTTGCCTTGATGGTGCAGAAGGTCGGGGCGCAGTCGCCAGAGATTGACTATCACAGTCAACAGATGGCGCTGCCTGCCAGTACCCAGAAGGTGATCACCGCACTCGCCGCCCTGCTTCAGCTTGGACCTGACTTCCGTTTTACCACCACGCTCGAGACCAAAGGCAACATCGAGGGTGGCGAACTGAAAGGCGATCTTATCGCTCGTTTCGGGGGAGATCCTACGTTTAAACGCCAGGATATCCGCAACATGGTCGCGTCGCTGAAAAAATCTGGCGTGCAGAAGATTGATGGCAATGTGTTAATCGACACCTCTATTTTTGCCAGCCACGATAAAGCGCCAGGATGGCCGTGGAACGACATGACGCAGTGCTTTAGCGCTCCGCCAGCCGCCGCGATTGTGGATCGTAACTGCTTCTCCATTTCACTTTACAGCGCGCCAAAACCGGATGACTTAGCGTTTATTCGCGTGGCGTCTTACTACCCGGTGACGATGTTCAGCCAGGTTCGTACCCTCGCAAAAGGCTCCCCGGATGCGCAGTATTGCGAGCTGGACGTGGTGCCAGGCGATCTTAACCGCTTCACGCTGACCGGGTGCCTGACACAGCGCGCCGACCCATTGCCGCTGGCCTTTGCGATACAGGATGGCGCAAGCTATGCGGGTGCCATTCTCAAGGATGAACTGAAGCAGGCGGGAATAACCTATTCCGGTACCCTGCTGCGCCAGACGCAGGTTAATCAATCCGGTACGGTCATCGCCAGCAAACAATCTGCGCCGCTGCACGATTTGCTACGGATTATGCTGAAAAAGTCTGACAACATGATTGCTGACACGGTGTTCCGCATGATTGGTCACGCGCGTTTCGGCGTGCCAGGAACCTGGCGTGCGGGTTCCGACGCCGTACGTCAGATCCTGCGCCAACAGGCGGGGATCGATCTTGGCAACACCATTGCCGTCGATGGCTCCGGGTTATCGCGGCATAATTTGATCTCCCCGGCAACGATGATGCAAGTACTTCAGTACATTGCACAACATGACACTGAGCTAAACTTTATTTCGATGCTGCCACTTGCCGGGCATGACGGTTCGCTTCAGTACCGTGCCGGCCTTCATGCGGCCGGGGTGGATGGAAAAGTTTCAGCCAAGACAGGTTCACTGCAGGGGGTTTATAACCTTGCAGGCTTCATCACTACCGCCAGCGGGCAACGCATGGCATTCGTGCAGTATCTTTCCGGCTATGCCGTCGAACCGACCGACCAGCGTAATCGTCGTATTCCACTGGTTCGCTTCGAAAGCAGGCTTTATAAGGACATCTACCAGAATAACTAGCGATGAAACTACTCATAGTTGAAGACGATCTGTTATTGCAGGAAGGGCTGGCTCTGGCGCTGGCCAATGAAGGATATGCCCTCGACTGCGCCGCCACGGCGGCTGAGGCGGATGCCCTGATCCAGAGCGGCGAATACAGTCTGGTGATCCTCGATTTAGGCTTACCGGATAAAGACGGCGCTACGCAGCTAAGCCAGTGGCGCCGCCGGGGTATCGCCAATCCAGTATTGATCCTGACGGCACGTGATGCCATTGAAGATCGTATCAACGGCCTCGATTCTGGCGCTGATGATTACCTGGTGAAACCGTTTGCCCTTGCGGAGCTTCAGGCGCGGGTACGGGCGTTGATTCGTCGTTATCAGGGACACAGCGATAACTTACTGACCGACGGCGATATTACGCTGAATCTGCAAACCCAGCAGGTGCTGTGCCAGTCCCTGCCGGTTGAAGTAACCCCTAAAGAGTTCGCGCTGCTGACGCGCCTGATTATGCGCAGCGGACAAACGGTACACCGCGAAACCCTGCAGCAGGATATTTACTCCTGGCAGGACGATCCGGGCTCAAATACCCTCGAAGTGCATATTCACAATCTGCGTCGCAAACTGGGTAAAGACCGGATTAAAACTGTCCGTGGCGTAGGCTATCGTCTGGAGAGCCAGAAATGAACAGCATGCGTCGGCGATTAATGGTTCTGCTGGCGGTCATTCTGTTATTTTTCCAGCTGATAAGCGTGATCTGGCTCTGGCATGAAAGCCGTGAACAGATTGGTTTTCTGGTCAACGAAACGCTCTCGGCGAAATCGCGCAATAATCATGTCGAGAAAGAGATCCGTGAAGCGATTGCCTCGCTGCTGGTTCCCTCTCTGGTGATGGTCGGTTTTACGCTGTGCTTCTCATTCTGGGCGGTCACCTGGATAACCCGGCCGCTGAATCAACTGCGCGTCAGCCTGGCGAACCGCTCGGCGGATAACTTAACCCCACTCCCTGTCTATTCCGACATGGAAGAAATTGGTGCCGTCACAACCTCGCTCAACCAGCTCCTCGCCCGTTTGGATCACACCATTCAACAGGAACGTCTCTTCACCGCGGACGCCGCTCACGAGCTGCGAACGCCGCTTGCGGGGATCAGACTGCATCTGGAACTGATGGCGCAGTCCGGCTCTCCACAGGCCACGACGTTAATTACCCGTATCGATCAGCTGATGCACACGGTTGAGCAACTGCTGATGTTGTCCCGTGCCGGACAGGCGATGGCGAGCGGTCACTATGAAACCGTCAACTGGACAGACGATATCATCATGCCGCTCGGTCTTGGGCATGAAGCCAAAGAGCATACGGTGATATGGCCGGACAAAAGTCCGCTCACGGTGCAGGGTGATGCGGTACTTCTGCGTTTGATGCTGCGCAATCTGCTTGAGAACGCCGGGCGCTACAGTCCGTCAGGCACAACGATTCGCGTGACTCTGGCCGACGTTGACGGGGGGACACAGGTCAGCGTTATCGATCAGGGGCCGGGGATAGATGAAGCGCACCGCCAGTTGATTACTGAACCGTTCCGTCGTCTTGACCAGCGCTACGGTGGCAGCGGCCTGGGGCTGAGCATTGTGCAACGTATCGTGCAGCTCCACCACGGCAAGCTGACGCTGGAGAATGGTGCTGAGGGCGGCTTAATCGCCAGCTGCTGGTTGCCGTCCAGCCTGCAATAAAAAAGCCCCCTTCCGGGGGCTTTAAACTGCGATTAGTGCTTGTAGATGAACTCGACACCTTCTTCGTCGTCTTCATCCCAGTCGTCGTCCCAGTCTTCTTCCTCTTCCACTTCCAGCTCTTCGAGCTGTTGGCGGTGGTAGTCATCCCACATGAATTCGACTTTTTCTGGCTGTTTCGCTTCTTCAGCCTGAACAACCGGGTTCTCGATGATAAAGGTCATCACATCCCAGCACAGATCTTTCACGCCAACCTGGCTTGCCGCGGAGATCAGGTAGTATTTATCTTCCCAGCCCATCGCTTCAGCAATGGCTTTCGCTTTCGCTTCCGCTTCGGCTTTATCCATCAGATCGATCTTGTTAAAGACCAGCCAGCGTGGCTTGTTCGCCAGTTTTTCGCTGTATTTTTCCAGCTCGCCGATAATGATGCGGGCATTTTCTACCGGATCGGAACCGTCGATTGGATCGATATCGATGAGATGCAGCAGTACGCGGCAGCGCTCAAGGTGTTTCAGGAAGCGGATACCCAGACCGGCACCTTCTGCAGCACCTTCAATCAGACCCGGGATATCAGCAACCACAAAGCTCTTCTCGTTATCCATACGGACAACGCCCAGGCTTGGTACCAGCGTGGTAAACGGATAATCCGCCACTTTTGGCTTGGCTGCAGAGACCGCGCGAATAAACGTCGATTTACCGGCGTTTGGCATACCCAGCATCCCGACATCGGCCAGAAGCATCAGCTCCAGCTGCAGATCGCGCTTGTCACCCGGCGTACCCATCGTTTTCTGACGCGGGGTACGGTTTACGGACGATTTGAAACGGCTGTTACCCAGACCGTGCCAGCCGCCTTTCGCCACCATCAGACGCTGACCGTGTTTGGTCATATCGCCCATGGTTTCGCCCGTCCCCTGGTCAATCACACGCGTACCGACCGGAACCTTAATGGTCACGTCTTTACCGCGTTTGCCCGTACAGTCACGGCTTTGACCGTTCTGACCACGCTCAGCGCGGAAGGATTTTTCGAAACGGTAGTCGATCAGCGTGTTGAGGTTCTCATCCGCCTCCAGCCACACGTCACCGCCGTCCCCACCGTCACCGCCGTCAGGACCGCCACGTGGAATATATTTCTCACGGCGGAAGCTCACGCAACCATTGCCGCCATCACCTGCCACGACCAGGATTGTCGCTTCATCAACAAACTTCATTTTACTCTCCGTAACTCATTCGCCTGAGCGGGGGACTACTACGACCGCTTCATTTTTGCGCCAACGCCCCCAAAGACGATGACCAATGGCGGAATACATCGCGCCCGCAACCACGACAAACGCACCGAGATAGCCCAACATGTTGAGCATCGGTCTGACGAAGACATCGGGCCAGGCCATTGATAACAAATCTGAAAATAACAGCGTAAACAGCGGGGTAAGCGTAATGAGTGCGCTCACCTGTGCTGCCTGCCAGCGCGCCATCGCTTCGGCCAGCGCGCCATAACCGACCAGCGTGTTCAGCCCACAAAAAATGAGGCACGCCAGTTGCCAGTCGCTAAGCTGGGTAATCACACCCGGTTTTGCTAACGGCAATAATGCTATTGTACACAAAGTGTACAGCAAAAAGAGGATCTGCTGTGAGGCCAAACGACGCAATAACACCTTTTGCGCGACGCCATAACTCACCCAAACCGTTGCTGCTCCCACTCCGAAGATCACACCCCAGGTGTAATCCGTCAGTCGGGTAAAAATCTCTATCAGACTGGTGTTGAAGAACATCACCAGACCACAGAGCAACATGCTCGCCCCGATAATTTGCGTGCCACGCATCTTCTCCTTGAGGATAAAGACGCTGGCGACCATCATGCCGACCGGTGAAAGCTGACCAATCACCTGCGACGCCGTGGGGCTAAGATACTGCAGGGAAGAACTGAACAGTATGAAGTTACCGAACAAGCCACCCGTCGCGATAGCCAGCAACACCAGCCAGCGCGGTTTACGGAAGATACGCAACGGCGGAAGCTTACCTTTGATCGCGAGGATGGCCCCAAGGCCGATACTTGCCATCAGAAAGCGATAAAATACCACCGTTGGCGGCTCCATCACTTCCAGTACCTGCTTCATTGCAATTGGCAGCGCACCCCAGCACATTGCGGTCGTGAGCGCCAAAAGAATACCAATGCCGGCCTGCTGCTTCATGCCCGTTTTCCCTACAGAAAAAATTACCGGGTTTCCAATGTAAAAAGCCCCGCAACAGGTTGCGGGGCTTTAATCCGTTACCGGACCGAGAAAACCTTACTCAGCAACGATGCTGATGTATTTACGGTTGTTCGGGCCTTTAACTTCAAATTTCACTTTACCGTCTGCTTTAGCAAACAGAGTGTGGTCACGACCGCAACCTACGTTGTTGCCAGCGTGGAATTTGGTGCCACGTTGACGAACAATGATGCTACCCGCCAGAACGGATTCGCCACCGAAACGCTTAACGCCCAGGCGTTTAGCTTCTGAATCGCGACCGTTACGTGTGGAGCCGCCAGCCTTTTTATGTGCCATTTAAATCTCTCCTCAGGTCTTAGGCGCTGATGCCAGTAATTTTCACATCAGTGAACCACTGACGGTGGCCCTGCTGCTTACGGTAGTGTTTACGACGACGAAACTTAACGATTTTAACTTTCTCGCCACGACCGTGAGCAACAACTTCAGCTTTGATAACGCCGCCATCAACGAAAGGAACGCCGATTTTGACTTCTTCACCGTTTGCGATCATCAGAACTTCTGCGAACTCAACAGATTCGCCAGTTGCGATGTCCAGCTTTTCCAGGCGAACGGTCTGACCTTCGCTTACTCGGTGTTGTTTACCACCACTTTGGAAAACCGCGTACATATAAACTCCGCTTCCGCGCACATCCTCGTATGAATCAGAGTGCGCTATAAATATTCACAATAGGGCGCGAATATTACGCAAAACGCGAGCCTTTGACAAGTGCTACCATCAATACATGAAGAAAAAAAACACAACGCGTAAGGTAACGTTTATCTGAGCCGTTTTTTCAGTACAATCAGCACTACTATTGATAAACCTAACCCTTCGTTACCCCATTGAAGATGGGATAAACAGGATAAAAAGCCCGGCTTTTGCGATGAATTTAGAAAAAATCAACGAGTTAACCGCGCAAGATATGGCGGGTGTGAATGCAGCAATCCTGGAGCAACTCAATTCTGACGTTCAGCTGATCAATCAGTTGGGCTATTACATCGTCAGCGGCGGCGGTAAACGCATTCGCCCGATGATTGCCATCCTGGCTGCCCGAGCCGTCGGCTATCAGGGAAATGCTCACGTCACGATCGCGGCACTGATCGAATTTATTCACACTGCGACGCTTCTTCATGATGATGTTGTGGATGAATCAGACATGCGCCGGGGTAAAGCCACCGCCAACGCCGCCTTTGGCAATGCTGCCAGCGTCCTGGTGGGGGATTTTATCTATACCCGTGCCTTCCAGATGATGACCAGCCTGGGTTCGCTGAAAGTGCTGGAGGTCATGTCTGAAGCCGTTAACGTGATTGCTGAAGGCGAAGTGCTTCAGCTGATGAACGTCAACGACCCTGACATCACCGAAGAAAACTACATGCGCGTGATTTACAGCAAAACTGCGCGCCTGTTTGAAGCGGCTGCACAGTGTTCCGGCATTCTGGCTGGCTGTAGCGAAGCCCAGGAAAAAGGGCTGCAGGACTATGGCCGTTATCTGGGTACCGCATTCCAGCTGATTGATGATTTGCTGGATTACAGTGCAGACGGCGAAACGCTCGGCAAAAACGTGGGTGATGACCTGAACGAAGGCAAACCGACGCTGCCGCTACTCCATGCGATGCGCAACGGGTCAGCCGACCAGGCGAAAATGATCCGTGAAGCGATCGAGCAGGGAAATGGTCGTCATCTTCTGGAACCCGTGCTGGAAACAATGGCCGTTTGCGGATCGCTGGACTGGACGCGTCAGCGTGCCGAAGAAGAGGCGGATAAAGCCATCGCTGCACTTCAGGTCATCCCGGACAGCCCATGGCGCGATGCGCTTATTGGTCTTGCCCATATCGCCGTTCAGCGCGACCGTTAATCCTGCTCTCCCCTCCCCGCGGCCCTCGCGGGGAGATTCCAGTACACACCTGTATATTCCTCTTTCACGTAAACGCACCGGTTTACAGACCGCATGAATAAAGCTATGCCTTATTCTGAATATCCCTACCAGTAACGCGAACTTTTTAGAACAAGAAATTGAAATGGGTATAGTAAGGCCAGTCGTTTCAGACGAAATGGCGTAAGTGAATCCGAACTTAAGGACAGCGTTATGGATACGAAATTTATCGACTGGCACACAGCAGATATCATTGCGGCACTGCGCAAAAAAGGCACATCACTGGCTGCGGAATCTCGCCGCCATGGCCTGAGTTCTTCAACCCTGGCAAATGCCCTGACGCGCCCCTGGCCGAAGGGAGAATTGATCATTGCGACGGCGCTGGATACGCATCCGTGGGTGATCTGGCCTTCGCGTTACCACGATCCCATTACCCATGAATTTATCGACAGATCGCGCATGATCCGCCAGAGGAAAGTGAAGAAAGACCCGCAGGAATAGCGGTTTTTTTGACAGGAACAGCAACCCCCCGGTCATTTCTGGCAGGGGGCTGCCGGAACGATTACTCGCCCTTCACACGCTCGATATTCGCACCCAACGCGCGCAGTTTATCTTCGATACGTTCATAGCCACGATCGATGTGATAAATACGATCAACGACCGTCGTCCCTTCCGCAATACAACCCGCCAGCACCAGGCTTGCAGATGCACGCAGATCGGTTGCCATCACCTGAGCACCAGACAGTTTCTCAACGCCGTGGCAAATCACGGTATTACTCTCGATCTCAGCATGTGCGCCCATACGGATCAGTTCCGGTACGTGCATAAAGCGGTTTTCAAAGATGGTCTCGGTAATGAACCCCGTCCCTTCCGCCACCAGGTTTAACAGGGTGAACTGCGCCTGCATATCGGTCGGGAAAGCAGGATGCGGAGCTGTACGCACGTTTACCGCTTTTGGACGATTGCCGTGCATGTCCAGGCTGATCCAGTCTTCACCGATTTCGATATCAGCGCCTGCGTCACGCAGTTTCGCCAGCACCGCATCCAGGGTATCTGGCTGCGCGTTGCGGCAGGTAATTTTCCCGCCTGAAATCGCGGCAGCAACCAGGAACGTCCCGGTTTCGATACGGTCTGGCAGGACGCGATACACGCCGCCGCCCAGACGCTCAACGCCTTCGATGGTGATACGGTCGGTGCCCTGGCCGGTGATCTTCGCACCCAGCGCCACGAGGAAGTTCGCGGTATCCACAATCTCCGGTTCACGCGCGGCGTTTTCGATGATGGTAGTACCTTCTGCCAGCGTTGCCGCAGACATGATGGTGACGGTGGCACCAACGCTCACTTTGTCCATGACAATGTGCGCGCCTTTCAGGCGGCCATTCACAGACGCTTTAACATAACCTTCTTCGAGTTTGATCTCGGCGCCCAGTTTCTCCAGGCCAAAGATGTGCAGGTCAACCGGACGTGCACCGATTGCGCAGCCACCCGGCAGGGAAACCTGACCCTGACCAAAACGTGCCACCAGCGGGCCAAGCGCCCAGATGGATGCACGCATGGTTTTCACCAGATCGTAAGGTGCAGAGAAGTTGTTTACATTGCTGGCGTCGATCCAGACGGAACCGTTACGCTCAACTTTGGTGCCCAGCTGGCTGAGCAACTTCATGGTGGTGTCGATATCTTTCAGCTTCGGTACGTTCTGAATTTCTACCGGCTCTTCCGCGAGCAGCGCAGCAAAGAGGATGGGCAGCGCGGCATTTTTTGCGCCAGAAATTGTGACTTCGCCCTGGAGACGCGTTGGCCCCTGTACACGAAATTTATCCATTGTGTGCTCTCTTATAAATTCAACCGTGCTGCGGGCGTGTCGCCCACAACTCAAAAACCGTTTAGTTTGCGATCGCGTGCCCACTCTTGAGGGGTGAACGCTTTAATCGACAGGGCGTGGATGCGGTTATCCGCAATGTATTCCATCAGCGGCGCGTATACAGCCTGCTGTTTCTTCACACGGCTCATACCGTCGAACATCTCACCCACAGCAATAACCTGGAAGTGACTGCCATCGCCAGTGACGTGGGCTTCCTGAAGGGAGAGTGCATTCATCAGCACTGTCTGGATTTCATGATTTTCCATGGGTTCTTAATCATCTGATAGTGAAAACAAGCCCAACATCTTAGAGCAAAGTGGCGTCGTCTTAAACAAGCAAAAAGCCCCGACGATGAATCTGTCAGGGCTTTCAGAAGTAACGCACTGAAAATATTAACGAGGCAGTACGTCCTGAGGGAGATTATAGAGCTGGGCCAGGGTGACCACATTATCGCTCGCCGCGTGCAGCGTAACGCTTGTCCCCTGCTTTTTCCCCACGGCAACAAGATGGGCCAGCAGCGCGACGCCTGCCGTGTCCACCCGTGAAATGCCGCTCAGATCGATAACCGTCACGCCCTGCATCGCTTCAAAACGTTTGTCCCAGAGCGGGTTCAGCAGATCCTGGTCGAGTTCACCCGTCAGCTTCAACGTCTCACCCTCACGCGACCAGCTCAGTTGATCCGACATTACTTCTTCTCGTCCAGAGAGATTTTCTGACGCGAGATAGACTGCAGCTGTGCGGTCAGGCCATCAATGCCTTTGGTGCGCAGCAGGTCACTCCACTCGTTCTGTTTAGTGGTGATCATGCTCACCCCTTCCGCAATCATGTCATAGGCCTGCCAGTGACCGGTCTGGCTGTTTTTACGCCACTGGAAGTCCAGGCGTACTGGCGGACGGCCGTTAGGATCGATAATCGTTACGCGGATAGGAATGATAGTCGCGTCGCCCAGCGGCTGCTCTGGCGCAATCTGATAGGTCTGACCGTGATACATCGCCAGTGCCTGACCGTAAGCCTGTTTCAGGTATTCACGGAACGCGGCAAAATAGGCGTCGCGCTGCGCCGGGGTCGCGTCTTTGTAATAACGGCCCAGAACCAGCGCACCCGCATATTTGATCTGCACGTACGGCAGCAGCTCTTGATCAACCACGTCGCGCAGATAATCAGGATTGGAACGAATTTTCGGCTGTTCGTTTTTAAGCCGGTCGAAGGTCTTCTTCGCAGCCTCATCCATCAGTTTGTACGGGTTACTCTGATCCGCAGCATGCGCCGCGGTGAGAGGGGCAATGACCAGCATGGCAACCATTAACAGTCGTTTAAACATGAATGACTTCTCCTGAAATTAATTCGTCGTGCCTGGTGTCGGTGCGACACTGGCAGGATCTTCGCTCTGCGCCGGGGCAGCGTCGGACTTCTTATCATCTCCTTTACTGTTATAAAGGAACTGACCAATCATATCCTCCAGTACCATCGCGGACTTCGTATCCTGGATTACGCTACCGTCTTTAAGGATAGTCGTTCCCAGCTCCGGGTCTTCAAAACCGACGTTAAGCGCCAGATATTGCTCACCCAACAGGCCGGACGTGCGGATAGAAAGCGAGCTGGTGTCCGGGATATGGTTGTAACGCTCTTCAATATCCATCGACACGCGCGGCAGATAGGTTTTCTCATCAAGCGTAATGTCAGAGACACGTCCGATGACCACCCCGCCTATACGTACCGGCGAGCGCGCCTTCAGCCCGCCGATGTTATCAAAGGTCGCATAAATGCGATAAGTCGGCTCGGTGCGCACAGACGTGATATCCGCCGCTCTCAGGCAGATAAACAGCGCGGCCAGCAACGCCAGTAACAGGAACACGCCGACCCAAATTTCATTTTTTCTCGTTTGCATGAACTCAATTCCCAAACATCAGTGCGGTGAGCACAAAATCCAGACCCAGTACGGCCAGCGACGAATGTACGACAGTACGTGTAGTTGCACGGCTGATGCCCGCCGAGGTCGGGATCGCATCATAGCCATTGAACAAGGCGATCCAGGTAACCGTAATGGCAAATACCACGCTTTTAATCAGACAGTTAACCAGATCCATTCGCAGATCGATGGCGTCCTGCATGGCCGACCAGAAGAAGCCCGCATCGATGCCCTTCCAGTGAACGCCAACCAGCGAGCCGCCCCAGATACCCACGGCGACAAAGAGGATCGTCAGGAGCGGTAAGGAAATCACCCCCGCCCAGAAGCGTGGCGAGATCACGCGACGCAGCGGGTCGACCGCCATCATCTCCATGCTGGAAAGCTGCTCGGTCGCACGCATCAGGCCAATTTCAGCGGTCAATGCCGACCCTGCACGCCCGGCGAACAACAGCGCCGCCACTACCGGCCCCAGTTCACGCAGCAGCGACAGCGCCACCAGCATGCCGAGGCTGGTTTCGGCGCTGTAGGTCGTCAGAACGAGGTAGCCCTGCAGCCCCAGCACCATGCCGATAAACAGACCGGAGACAATGATGATGAGCATCGACAGCACGCCGACATTATAGAGCTGCCGCACCAGTAGCGGTGCATGCTTACGAAATTCCGGCTTGCCGACCAGCGCGTTGAACAACATCAATCCGGCACGCCCGAACGTCCTGATGGTTTTTATGCCACGGTGTCCAAGAGCGGCCAATGCATTTAACAGCATCAGTGGCTTAACTCCCTATTCCCAGTAAATCGTCACGATAGTCGCCCGCCGGATAGCGGAATGGCACAGGCCCATCCGCAATGCCGTCGAGGAACTGCCGTACACGCGGATCGCAGTTTTCCTGCAACGCCTGAGCGCTGCCATGCGCAACGATCCTTTTGTCTGCCACAATGTAGGCATAGTCGGCGATGCTCAACACTTCCGGTACATCGTGAGAAACCACTATACAGGTTACGCCGAGCGCGCTGTTCAGTTCAGAGATGAGCTTCACCAGCACGCCCATCGTGATAGGGTCCTGCCCGACGAACGGTTCGTCGAACATGATTAAATCGGGTTCTAAGGCGATGGCGCGTGCCAGCGCGGCACGACGTGCCATACCGCCGGACAGCTCTGAGGGCATCAGTTTTGCAGCCCCTCGCAGTCCCACGGCTTCAAGCTTCATCATCACCGTACTTTTCAGCAGCTCTGGCGGCAGACGGGTGTGTTCGCGCAGCGGATAGGCCACGTTATCAAAGACATTCATGTCCGTGAACAACGCTCCCGACTGGAAAAGCATACTCATGCGTTTACGAACAGTATACAGGCGCGATCGTGACATCTCGGGGATGTTTTCGCCGTCAAAGAGGATTTCACCGCTATCGGGTGGGATCTGGCCACCAATAAGGCGCAGCAGGGTCGTTTTACCGATCCCGGACGGCCCCATGATGGCAGTGATCTTGCCACGCGGTACGGTCAACGAAATATCATCGAATATCAATCTGTTGGCGCGAGAAAAACTCACACCCCGGACATCAACTAAATTCGCCATAGTTTGGCTCATTTATGGTTCCTTTCTTACCCTGCTCACGTTAAGCATGCAGACTGAATCAGCCCTAAACTCAGCATTTTTACAGAATATTAGCCGTTGAGGTTAGCGAAAGCTGGCATTTGTTTTACTTTTCCGGCGCATAAAGTCAAAATTAGGAATTCGTTACGCCTCAGACTGTATGCAGTCCTGCCATTCCATTCCTGCGCGATGGACCGACGAGTATACCTGAAGAAAGGACTTTTGATGCTTTTAGCAACAGCACTGTTAATAATTGGTTTACTTTTGGTGGTCTACAGTGCTGACCGTTTGGTATTTGCTGCATCTATCCTGTGCCGCCTGACTGGCGTACCGCCTGTCGTCATCGGGATGACCGTGGTCAGTGTCGGAACCTCGCTTCCTGAAATCATCGTCTCTGTCACGGCATCACTGCACGGTCAGTTAGACCTTGCCGTCGGCACCGCGATTGGTTCCAACATCGTCAATATCTTACTGATCCTTGGCCTTGCGGCCCTGCTCCATCCATTTCGCGTGCATTCTGATGTTCTGCGCCGTGAATTGCCGCTAATGTTAATCGTAAGCCTGCTGGCAGGGTGCGTATTTTATGATGGCGTACTGAGCTACGGTGACGGCATTTTCTTGCTGGCGCTGGCCGTTATCTGGCTGCTGTATAGTGTTAAAATCGCCCGTCTGGCAGAAAAACAGGGCCAGGATAGCCTGACGCGAGAGCAGGTCGCCGAACTCCCGCGTGAAGGCACGCTGCCTGTAGCGCTGCTGTGGCTCGGCGTCGCGCTGATCATCATGCCGATGGCCACGCGCATGGTCGTCGATAACGCCACGGTGCTGGCGAACTATTTCGCCATGAGTGAGCTCACCATTGGCCTGACGGTCATTGCCATTGGCACCAGTCTGCCGGAACTGGCCACCGCTATCGCAGGGGCACGTAAAGGTGAAGATGACATTGCCATAGGCAATATTATCGGTTCAAACATTTTTAATATCGCCATCGTGATGGGCCTGCCGGCCCTGATAACGCCCGGGCCTTTTAACCCCCTGGCATTCTCACGCGATTACGGGGTGATGTTGCTGGTCAGCGTCATTTTTGCCCTGCTCTGCTGGCGGCGGCAACGACAGATCGGCAAAGGCGCAGGGGCGCTGCTGACGGGTGGATTTATCGTATGGATGGCGATGCTGTACTGGCTTTCGCCTCTTCTCTCTGGGTAAACGGAAACGCATTATGTCGCAAATAGAATTGCAGCCGGGTTTTGACTTTCAGAAAGCAGGCAAAGAGGTTCTGGAGATTGAACGTGAAGGTCTGGCGCAGTTAGATCAGTACATTAATCAGGATTTTAGTCTGGCATGTGAGAAGATGTTCTACTGTGCCGGTAAAATCGTGGTGATGGGCATGGGCAAGTCCGGTCACATTGGGCGCAAAATGGCAGCAACGTTTGCCAGCACCGGAACCTCTTCCTTCTTTGTACACCCGGGGGAAGCCGCGCACGGCGATCTGGGCATGGTAACGCCGCAGGATATCGTCATCGCGCTGTCGAACTCCGGTGAGTCTAATGAGATCCTGGCGCTGATCCCCGTGCTGAAGCGGCTGCGGGTTCCGCTTATTTGCATGACCAGCCGCCCGGAAAGTAGCATGGCGCGCGCGGCGGATATTCACCTGTGCGTGAAAGTGCCTAAAGAAGCCTGCCCGCTGGGTCTTGCTCCAACGTCCAGCACGACCGCTGCGCTGGTCATGGGCGATGCGCTTGCCGTTGCGTTGCTGGAAGCCCGCGGTTTTACCCCGGAAGATTTCGCGCTTTCCCACCCAGGTGGCGCGCTCGGGCGTAAGCTTCTGCTTCGGGTTAACGATATTATGCACACTGGCGATGAGATCCCTCACGTCAGTAAAGAGGCCTCCCTGCGCGATGCGCTGCTGGAGATCACCCGCAAGAATCTGGGTATGACGGTTGTGTGCGACGACCTGATGAAGATCCAGGGGATCTTCACCGATGGCGACCTGCGCCGCGTGTTCGACATGGGTGTTGATGTTCGCACGCTGGGCATCGCTGATGTGATGACGTCCGGCGGTATCCGTGTTCGTCCGGGCACGCTGGCGGTGGATGTGCTGAACCTGATGCAGTCCCGTCATATCACCTCAGTGATGGTTGCCGATGGCGACCAGTTGCTGGGTGTGGTACATATGCATGATCTGCTGCGCGCAGGCGTAGTGTAATGAAGGATAAGACAATGAGTAATGCGGGTGCATCCCTTGCAACCTGTTATGGTCCGGTCAGTACCCATATGATGGCAAAGGCGGAAAACATTCGCCTGCTCATCCTGGATGTGGATGGGGTACTCTCTGATGGCCTGATTTACATGGGCAATAATGGTGAAGAGCTGAAAGCGTTTAACGTTCGCGATGGCTACGGTATTCGTTGTGCGCTCACATCAGGCATCGACGTTGCCATCATCACCGGTCGGAAAGCTAAACTGGTAGAAGACCGTTGTGAAACGTTAGGCATTACCCATCTGTATCAGGGTCAGTCCGATAAGATGGCGGCGTTCAACGATTTACTGGGTAAACTGGCCGTCGCGCCGGAAAACGTGGCCTATGTCGGGGACGATCTGATTGACTGGCCGGTGATGGCTGAAGTCGGTCTGAGTATCGCCGTGGCCGATGCGCATCCGCTGCTGATCCCGCGCGCTGACTATGTCACCCATATCAACGGTGGCCGTGGTGCCGTACGTGAAGTCTGCGATCTGCTTTTGCTGGCGCAGGGCAAGCTTGATGAGGCCAAAGGGCAATCGATATGAGTAAAACCAGACGTTGGGTTATCATTCTGCTTTCGCTTGTCGCACTGGTATTGATTGGCGTGAACCTTGCCGATCGCGACGATACGCAGACGGAAGTGGTCAATACGAGCGAGCCAACTTATAAAAGCGATCACAGTGACACCGTGGTCTACAGCCCGGAAGGTGCGCTGAACTATCGCCTGATTGCCCAGCATGTTGAATATTTTTCAGATGACGGTATTTCGTGGTTTACCCAGCCTGTCATGACCACGTTTGATAAAGACAAAGTGCCGACGTGGTCGATTAAATCTGACCGGGCAAAACTGACGAATGACCGTATGCTTTATCTGTATGGCCACGTTGAAGTCAACGCCCTGACCGCTGACTCACAACTGCGCAAAATCACGACGGATAATGCACAGATCAACCTCGTGACCCAGGACGTGACGTCGCAGGATCTGGTCACACTGTATGGCACAACATTTAATTCCAGCGGTTTAAGAATGCGCGGGAACTTACGCAGCAAAAACGCCGAGCTGATTGAAAAGGTTAGAACCTCCTATGAAATTCAAAACAAACAAACTCAGCCTTAAAGTAATTATCGCCAGTGCGATGCTGGCGACCAGTCTTCCCGCGCTTGCTGTAACGGGCGATACTGACCAGCCTATCCATATCGAGTCCGACACGCAGTCGCTTGATATGCAAGGCAATGTCGTTACCTTTACCGGTAACGTCGTCATGACCCAGGGCACCATCAAAATCAACGCCGACAAAGTGGTCGTTACCCGTCCCGGTGGCGAGCAAGGCAAAGAGATCATTGATGGCTATGGCAACCCGGCAACCTTCTACCAGATGCAGGATAACGGCAAACCCGTGAAAGGCCGCGCCACGCATATGCACTATGAGCTGGCAAAGGACCTGGTCATCCTGACCGGTAACGCTTATCTGGAACAGCTGGACAGCAACATCACCGGCGACCAGATCACCTATCTGGTGAAAGAGCAAAAAATGCAGGCCTCCAGCGAGAAAGGCAAACGCGTAACCACCGTGCTGGTTCCGTCGCAGCTGCAGGACAAAGGTAAGGGTCAGGCCCCGGCACAGAAGAAGAGTAACTAATTCGTTATGGCAACATTAACTGCAAAAAATCTCGCGAAGGCCTATAAGGGCCGCCGTGTCGTAGAAGATGTCAGTCTGACCGTCAACTCCGGCGAAATTGTAGGCCTGCTTGGCCCTAACGGTGCGGGCAAGACCACAACCTTCTACATGGTCGTTGGCATTGTGTCGCGCGATGCAGGCAACATCGTCATTGATGATGAAGATATCAGTCTTCTGCCGCTGCATGCGCGTGCGCGTCGCGGTATCGGCTATCTGCCGCAGGAAGCCTCCATTTTCCGCCGCCTGAGCGTCTTTGATAACCTGATGGCCGTCCTGCAAATTCGTGACGATCTGACCAGCGAACAGCGTCAGGACCGGGCTAACGAGCTGATGGAAGAGTTCCATATCGAACATCTGCGCGACAGCCTCGGTCAGGCGCTGTCCGGCGGTGAACGCCGTCGCGTTGAGATTGCACGTGCGCTGGCTGCAAACCCGAAATTTATCCTTCTGGATGAACCGTTTGCAGGCGTTGACCCGATCTCCGTTATCGACATTAAACGTATCATTGAGCATCTGCGCGACAGCGGGCTTGGCGTACTGATCACTGACCATAACGTCCGTGAAACGCTGGCCGTGTGCGAACGCGCATACATCGTGAGCCAGGGCAATCTGATCGCCCACGGTACGCCGCAGCAGATCCTCGAAGATGATCATGTTAAGCGTGTCTACCTTGGGGAAGACTTCAGACTCTGATAGGGTAGAGGTAATGTAACGCCGAACCGGAGAAAAATGCTCTGAACATGAAGCAAGGTTTGCAATTACGGCTCAGCCAACAACTGGCGATGACGCCGCAGCTACAGCAGGCGATTCGCCTGTTGCAACTGTCCACCTTAGAACTCCAGCAGGAGCTCCAGCAAGCGCTGGATAGCAATCCGTTGCTGGAGCAAGCCGATCTTCATGAAGAGGTAGATACCCAGCAGTCGCAGGATACTGAAGCACTCGACACCGCCGATGCGCTCGAACAAAAAGAGATGCCGGACGAGCTTCCGCTGGATGCCAGCTGGGATGAAATCTACACCGCCGGAACCCCTTCCGGTACGCGTGCAGACTACCAGGACGATGAGCTACCGGTTTATCAGGGTGAAACTACCCAGTCACTGCAGGATTACCTGATGTGGCAGGTGGAACTTACCCCCTTCTCCGATACCGACCGCGCGATAGCGACATCCATTGTCGATGCCGTGGATGACACCGGTTATCTGACCGTCACGCTGGACGAAATTCTGGAAAGCATGGGTGACGAAGAGATTGAACTCGAGGAGATAGAAGCCGTTTTGAAGCGCATTCAGCGTTTCGATCCGGTTGGGGTGGCCGCAAAAGATCTGCGCGACTGCCTGCTTATCCAACTTTCTCAGTTCAGTAAAGAGACGCCATGGCTTGATGAAGCCCGCTTGATCATCAGCGACCATCTGGATCTTCTGGCCAACCACGATTTCCGCAGCCTGATGCGCGTCACGCGCCTGAAAGAAGAGGTGCTGAAAGAGGCGGTCAATCTGATTCAGTCCCTCGATCCGCGCCCCGGTCAGTCCATTCAGACCAGCGAACCCGAGTACGTCATCCCGGATGTGCTGGTCAGAAAACACAATGACCGCTGGGTCGTTGAACTGAACTCAGACAGCATCCCTCGCCTGCAAATCAACCAGCAGTATGCCTCCATGTGCACCAGCGTGCGTAACGACTCCGATAATCAATACATTCGTAGCAATTTGCAGGAAGCGCGATGGTTGATCAAAAGTCTGGAGAGCCGAAATGATACGCTGCTCCGCGTAAGCCGCTGTATTGTCGAACAGCAGCAGGCGTTCTTTGAGCAGGGCGAAGAGTATATGAAACCGATGGTGCTGGCGGATATCGCCCAGGCCGTCGAGATGCATGAATCAACCATTTCCCGCGTGACCACGCAGAAGTATCTGCACAGCCCACGCGGTATTTTTGAGCTTAAGTATTTCTTCTCCAGCCATGTGAATACCGAGGGCGGCGGTGAAGCGTCGTCAACGGCCATTCGCGCCCTGGTGAAGAAGTTGATCGCCGCGGAGAACCCCGCGAAGCCACTGAGCGACAGTAAGTTAACCACCATACTGTCCGACCAGGGTATTATGGTGGCACGCCGAACTGTTGCGAAGTATCGAGAGTCTTTATCCATTCCGCCGTCTAACCAGCGTAAACAGCTGGTCTGACACAACCGATAAGGAAGACACTATGCAGCTCAATATCACAGGACATAACGTCGAGATTACTGAGGCTTTACGTGATTTTGTGAATGCTAAATTCGCGAAACTCGAGCAGTATTTCGAAAGGATCAACCAGGTCTATGTTGTATTGAAAGTGGAGAAAGTGACTCATATCTCGGATGCGACCCTGCATGTCAACGGGGGTGAGCTCCATGCCAGTGCGGAAGGGCAAGACATGTACGCTGCTATCGACGGCTTGATTGATAAGCTTGCACGACAGCTCAATAAACATAAAGACAAACTGAAACAACACTAATTGTCCGGGCAGTTAACGGGTGCAGGAAGGCCTGTTGTGAAACACAACAGGCCGTTTGTACAGTTAGCGCTTAGGTGAAATTATGATGAACAACGATTCCGCTCTTCAACTGAGCAATGTCCTTAACCAGGAATGTACGCGCAGTGCTGTTCACTGCCAGAGCAAAAAACGTGCGCTGGAGATCATCAGTGAACTGGCCGCAAAACAGCTGGGCCTGCCGCCGCAGGTCGTGTTCGAAGCGATCCTGACCCGTGAAAAAATGGGCAGTACCGGCATCGGCAACGGCATCGCGATCCCGCACGGCAAACTGGAAGAGGACACCCTGCGTGCCGTCGGTGTGTTTGTGCAGCTGGAGACGCCTATCGCCTTCGATGCCATCGATAATCAGCCCGTCGATCTCCTCTTCGCGCTGCTGGTGCCTGCCGACCAGACGAAAACCCATTTGCATACGCTTTCGCTGGTCGCAAAACGCCTGGCCGATAAAACCATTTGCCGTCGACTGCGCGCAGCCCAAAGTGATGAAGAGCTATATCAAATTATCACTGAAGCAGAAGGCAATCAGGATGATGCATAACCAGGAGATGGCCTTCACATCTGTTGTCCTGAGGAGAAACGGAACATGGTGCTGATGATTGTCAGTGGCCGTTCAGGGTCCGGGAAATCCGTGGCCCTGCGCGCGCTGGAAGACATGGGGTTTTACTGCGTAGATAACCTGCCGGTCGTGCTGCTGCCCGACCTGGCACGCACGCTTGCGGAGAGGCAAATCTCTGCCGCCGTCAGTATCGACGTTCGTAACATGCCTGAATCGCCAGAAATCTTTGAACAGGCAATGAGCAACCTGCCTGATTCATTCTCGCCTCAGCTGCTGTTCCTCGATGCAGACCGCAATACTCTGATCCGTCGCTACAGCGATACCCGTCGTTTGCACCCGCTTTCCAGCAAGAACCTCTCGCTGGAAAGTGCTATCGACGAAGAGAGCGATCTGCTGGAACCGCTGCGTTCCCGTGCTGACCTGATTGTCGATACGTCCGAAATGTCCGTGCATGAGCTGGCGGAAATGCTGCGTACCCGTTTACTGGGCAAACGCGAGCGTGAACTGACGATGGTGTTCGAGTCGTTCGGCTTTAAGCACGGTATTCCTATCGATGCGGATTATGTTTTCGACGTGCGCTTCCTGCCGAACCCGCACTGGGATCCGAAGCTGCGTCCAATGACCGGTCTCGATAAGCCCGTCGCGGCCTTCCTCGACAGACACACAGAAGTTCACAATTTTATCTACCAGACGCGAAGCTACCTTGAGCTATGGTTACCTATGCTGGAGACAAACAACCGTAGCTACCTGACCGTAGCGATTGGCTGTACCGGCGGTAAACATCGTTCGGTCTATATCGCCGAACAGCTGGCCGACTATTTCCGTTCACGCGGAAAGAACGTTCAGTCCCGTCATCGCACGCTGGAAAAACGTAAAACATGACCGTAAAACAAACCGTTGAGATCACCAATAAGCTGGGCATGCATGCACGTCCGGCGATGAAACTGTTTGAGCTGATGCAGGGTTTCGATGCAGAAGTTCTGCTGCGTAACGATGAAGGTACCGAGGCGGAAGCGAACAGCGTAATTGCGCTACTGATGCTGGACTCCGCCAAAGGCCGCCAGATTGAAGTAGAAGCTACCGGTCCACAGGAAGAGGAAGCGCTGGCGGCGGTGATTGCGCTGTTTAACGCCGGGTTTGACGAAGACTAACGCCTCTTTCATGGCGGGTAGCGCTACGCTTACCCGCCTTACATCAATTTATTTCTCGCCATAAACCCTTCTCCTCCCAGCTGCCGCATCTGGCGCATGATCCACGCCTGTCGGTTTCGCACATAGCCTGAGGGGGCATCAGCCTTAAAGCGAATTGGGTTAGGCAAGACCGCGGCCAACAGCGCAGCTTCAGAGAGGCTCAGCCGGCTGGCAGGTTTATTGAAATATCTCTGCGACGCGGCTTCGACACCAAACACGCCATCACCAAACTCGGCAATGTTCAGATAGACCGTCAGAATACGTTTCTTGCTCCAGACCGTTTCCATCCCCAGGGTCAATCCGGCTTCCAGCCCTTTTCGCACCCAGCTACGGCCATCCCACAAAAACAGGTTTTTGGCCGTCTGTTGTGACAGCGTCGATGCGCCGCGCACGCGGTTTTCATGGCGTTCGTTATGGGCGAGCGCTTTCTCGATTGCCGCCACGTCAAACCCCCAGTGCTCCGGGAATTTCTGATCCTCCGCCGCTATCACCGCCAGCCCCATCCACGGGGAGATTTCATCTGTGCTCACCCAGTCAGAGTGGGCAACATAGCTGAAGTCACCGGTGAACCACGCGCTCAGCTGACGCTCAACCATCACGGCAGAAAACGGAACCGGCAGAATGCTGAATAATGCCAGTCCGCCGCCCCAGAACACCGCCAGCACCAGCACGGCACGCCAAAGAATACGTTTTACCCAGGCGCCTGCGGCGAATTGACGCCTCATTCAGTCAGCACCAGCACTCTGGCCACCAGCTTTTCAATGCCTGAAGCGGCTTCCGCGATAGTCTGCGCCAGCATATACGCGGGTGTGGTGACGATTTTATTGTCTTCATCCACCACAATGTCATCCACCGGACAAGGGATATGCTCGCCTCCCATCTCCTCGATGATTTCCGCTGTATCAATATCGGTCCCGATGGTCAGGCGCAGCGGGAAATCAAAAATTGTCGGAAGCATGGCCGGAGCGATACAGATAAAGCCCTGCGGTTTACCCGCCGCATGCATGGCCTGTGATAATGCTTTTAAATGCGGATCAACCTGACACCCGGCGCCTTGCGTGGCAAACGTGCTGAGGTTTTTAGCCGCCCCAAACCCGCCCGGCACAATTAACGCATCAAGCTCTGCCGCGTCCGCCTGAATCAGAGGATGAATTTCGCCACGCGCAATACGCGCGGCTTCAATCAGGACGTTACGGGTTTCCGCCATCGGCTCCCCGGTCAGATGATTAATGACATCAGCCTGATTTTTGTCTGGCGCGAAGCAAATGACTTCAGCCCCCTCTCTTGCCAGGGCCAGCAATGTGATGACGGCTTCGTGTATCTCAGAACCATCGTAAACGCCACATCCGCTCAGTACGACACCAATCTTTTTCATCATGACGATCCTTCTCTGCAACTCGCTGAAGCACATAATTAATTTTGATTAAAACGCTATGCTTCACACATTTCACTGATTCCTGTAACAAACCATTTAAGATTTGCTATCTTATTTGCGTGCGGCCTAAATTTTCAGGCGGCGTCCATACGAAAACAACACAAAAAAACAGGCGCAGCCACAATTTCCCTGGTGTTGGCGCAGTATTCGCGCACCCCGGTTAAGCCGGGGTCATTTTTTTCTGGCGTCCACCCAGGCTTTAAGCACCGCCACATCGTTCTGCCACTCTTGTTTCATCTCTTCAACCCAATCACCTACGTTATCTTCCCAGGCAGGTAAATCAGGTGACTGAATCTGTTGTCCCAGCTGCTGCAGGTGACGTAAGCCGACCGAGCCGGCCGCGCCTTTGATTTTATGCCCTTCTTCCACAATGCCTTTCTGATCCCGCGCTGTCAGATTTGACTCCAGCACGCTCAGATAGCCCGGCATCATTTTTTCAAATACCGCCAGACCGTCGGTAATCAGTTTTGGACCAACCAGATCGATGTACTGCTCCAGCATCGCGGTATCGAGTATCGTTTGGGCTTTCGCACTATCCACAGACGTCATGGTGTTCTCCTCTTCATCATGGGTATCCCAGAACTTCTTGATCATGGCGGTCAGGGCAGGCACCGCCAGCGGCTTGCTAAGTACATCATCCATACCGGCATCGAGGTACTCTTTTTTATCTTTCAGCACGTTCGCCGTCAACGCCACCAGCGGCGGCAGTTCGTCGGCAGCGTACTGGCTCGTCAGTTCACGGGAAATATCCAGCCCGGTCATGTCCGGCAACTGAATATCCAGCAGAACGAGATCATATTCACCCGGCTTAAACATCTCCAGCGCGGCTTTACCGGTCATCGCCACATCTACACTGTTGCCCAGTTTTTCCAGGACAGAGCGTGCGACAATTACGTTAAGCTCAATATCTTCCACCAGCAGGACATGCAGCGCAGGCAGCGGCATATCGTCGTTTTCGAAGGTATCTTCCACCTCTTCCGCCACCGCCGGCGCGTGCACCGTCAACGTGAAGGTTGAGCCTTTGCCCGGATGGCTGGCGACGGTAATATCACCGCCCATGCTCTTCGCAAGGCGTTTAGACACCGCCAGACCAATTCCTGTGCCGGTCGCGGGCTTGCCGCCGTTGCTGTCCTTCACCTGATAGTACATCGCAAATATTTTGTCCTGCTCTTCCTGCGGAATCCCAATGCCGGAGTCTTCCACCTCAAAGTGCAGCATGTCGCCCTGGTCATAGCGAATACGTACCGAGACCTGCCCCTTCTGGGTAAATTTGACCGCATTGCTGATAAGGTTCCACAGGATCTGGCGCAGACGCGTGCCGTCGGTAACCACCTTGTGCGGCAGCGGCAGCGTGGGATCCATGACAAAGCTCAGCCCCTTCTGTTGCGCCTGCAAGCCAGACAGGTTTTCCAGATCGGCAAGGAAACCGGTGAAATCAACCGGCTGGTTATCAAGCTGCACTTTGCGGCGTTCCATCTTATCCATATCGATAATATCGTTGAAGATATTCCCCAGCGTGACCGCTGAGACATGGATGGTTTTAAGGTATTTTTCCTGTTCTGCGGTGAGATCGGTGTCCAGCAGAATGCGGCTCAGGCCGACAATTCCGTTAAGTGGCGTACGCAGTTCATGGCTGATGGTGGAGATGAAGGTGGTTTTATCGCGGCTGGCACGTTCAAGGGCATCCTGATAGCGCTTACGCTCGGTGATATCGCGGCCAAACCCCATCAGACCGTGGCGTTTCCCCACGCGGTCGTAGTACGGCACCTTCCGGATCTCAAAGCAGGCTTTGCGCCCGTCGGGGTAATCCAGCCACTGTTCATAGGTCAGCGAAACGTTATGACGGAACACTTTTTCGTCCGTCTCCATCACTTTGGCGGCCGCCTCTTCGGAGTATACGTCCTGCGGCTTCAGGTGAATCAGCTGCTTCTCGCTCTTCCCGGTCAGCAGTTCCATCGCCCGGTTACACCCGGAAAACTCTTTATCTTCATTACGGTAGAAAACCAGATCCGGTGATGCATCAAGGAACGAGCGCAAGAAAGAGGATTGCTGCTCAAGCTGGATCTGCGTCACCTCGCGCTCTTTCATTTCGATTTTCAGCTGCTCCAGCGTCGCCTGGCGCTCAGCCTCCGCCTTCTCACGATCCGAAATCTCCTGGTTCAGTTGGGCGATATTATCCTTTAGCTGAACGTTGAGCTTCAGATCGCGATCGCGCATCTCTTCCAGTTTATCGACCAATTTTGACAGGCGCTGACGGGACTCCTCCAGTTGTTCAACCACCACGGAGAGGAAATAGACCGCCCAGGGTGTAATCAGCAAGCCAAAGAAGATGGAGCGGATCACGTCGATACTCTCGACCTGACCGTGCAGAACCATGGTTACGGCCATCTGCACGACAATGGCCAGAACGACCAGCGCCAGTGCCAGCAGCATGGAGAAACGCACCAGCCCAAGCTTCATCATCAGATCGACGTAGTACTGGGCCAGCATTCGAATTTGCTTCATAGAGGATCCCTTCACGACTTTATCGCTCAATAATACTCAAATTCGCGGCGGGGCGTTGAAGGTTGTGAGAAAAAGTGCGGGGTGAAACAGGAGATTAGCCTCGCTTCCGGTTCTCCGGAAGCGAGGAGAGGTATGTCAGGAGCGTTTCAGCATCAGCCAGAGGCTGATCAGGAAGAAGCTGGCGCTCGGCAGCAGCGCGCCGATAACAGGCGGAATACCATAAACCAGCGTCAGCGGGCCGAAGATCTGATCGAGAACGTAGAACACAAAGCCGAAGCTGATCCCGGTCACCACGCGCACGCCCATCGGCACGCTACGCAACGGGCCAAAGATAAACGACAGTGCCATCAGCATCATCACCGCCACGGACAACGGCTGGAAGATTTTGCTCCACATGTTGAGCTGATAACGTCCGGCGTCCTGTCCGCTCGACTTCAGGTATTTCACGTAGTTGTGCAAACCACTGATGGAGAGAGCGTCAGGATCCAACGCCACCACGCCGAGTTTGTCCGGCGTGAGTTTGGTTTTCCACATGCCCGACACCGTCTGAGAGCCGGAGATCTGTTTTGGATCGGTCAGGTCTGACTCATCCACCTGCGACAACCGCCACTGCTTATGCTCGGCGTCAAACTTGGCCGAAGAGGCGTGACGCACGGAGAGCAAACGACGATCGTTATTGAAGGTGTAAATACTCACGCCCCCCAGTTCGTCATCGCCCTTCACACGTTCGATATAGACGAAGCTGTCACCATCTTTTGCCCACAACCCTTGCTGCGTTGAGAGCAATGAACCACCGTACATCGCCTGCGCACGATAGTTACGCGCCATCTGCTCACCCTGCGGTGCCACCCACTCACCAATTGCCATGGTCAATAGCACCAGCGGGATCGCGGTTTTCATCACCGACAGCGCAACCTGCATACGGGTGAAGCCCGAAGCCTGCATAACAACCAGTTCACTGCGCTGTGCCAGCATCCCTAAGCCCAACAGCGCACCCAGCAGGGCTGCCATCGGGAAGAAGATCTGCACATCTTTTGGCACGCTGAGCAGGGTATACATGCCCGCACCCAGCGCGTCATAGCTCCCCTGCCCGGCTTTTTTCAACTGATCGACAAATTTGATAATGCCGGAGAGCGACACCAGCATGAACAACGTCATCATGATGGTGGAAAAAATAGTTTTACCGATATAGCGGTCAAGAACGCCAAACGCCTGCATTAGAGGGCTCCTTTACGCGAGAAGCGGGCACGAATGCGGCGCACAGGCACCGTATCCCACAGGTTGAGTCCCACCGCCAGCAGCAGATACAGACCATTGACCACCCAGGTCCAGACGAACGGGTCAATTTTACCTTTACCACCGTTAGACTTAATTGAGGTCTGCAACAGGAAGAACACCAGGTACAGCAGCATGGCTGGCAACATTGACAGCACGCGTCCCTGACGTGGGTTAACCACACTCAGCGGAACGACCATCAGAGCCATCATAAATACGGCGAATACTAGCGTGATACGCCAGTGCAGTTCGGCACGCGCACGGTTGTTGTCCGTATTGAACAGGGTACGCATATCCATTTGCTCGGTATCACTTGGATCGAGCGCCACGGTCTGGTGACCAATAATGGCCTGGTAGTTCTGGAAATCGGTGATGCGGAAATCGCGCAGCATCGCAGTGCCTTCGAAGCGCGTGCCTTTATTCAGCGTCACTACCTGAGAGCCATCTTTACGCTGTGACAGTTGACCCGAATCGGCCACCACGACGGAAGGACGGGCATTCCCTTTGGTGCGGAGCTGCGCAAGGAACACATCGTTAAAGCGGCTACCATCCACGCTTTCGATAAAGAGAACAGAATTCCCGTCCGTCGCCTGCTGGAACTGGCCCTGCGCCAGTGCGGCCATACCCGGGTTTGCTTTGGCTTCTGCCAGCACTTCATCCTGGTGACGGGAAGACGTTGGGCCCGCCCACATCACATTCACCGCCGCAACGATACCTGTGAAAAGCGCCAGAACCATAGCGGCTTTCACCAGTACGGCTTTACTCAAGCCGCAGGCGTGCATCACGGTGATTTCACTCTCGGTATAAAGCTTGCCGAGCGTCATGAGCAGACCGAGGAAAAGACTTAGCGGCAGGATAAGCTGCGCCATTTCCGGGATCCCTAAACCAAGCAGGGAAAGCACCAGATTCGTAGGAATTTCGCCGTCAACGGCCGCACCGAGGATCCTGACCAGCTTCTGACAGAAAAAAATCAGCAGCAGGATGAAGAGGATCGCCAGCTGGCTTTTGAGCGTCTCCCGCACCAGATATCTTATGATTATCACTTTAAATACGCCCGTAAAAACCCGTCTCTTTGCTGGAAAATCGCTTGTTTCATGGCTTAAACGTCATTTATTCTCTTGAGTCGTCGAAATCATCGCTAAGATTAAAACATCCGGCGGATTCACGCTTCAGGACTTTTTCTGACGTGTCGAAACCGTAGTAACGTAAGATTAACACGAAGTCACCACAACAGCGGACATGAGTTACGAAAGGTTTCAATTCTATCTGTAGCAGCCGCTGTTGTCTTTAAGATTCAGGAGCGTAGTGCATGGAGTTCAGTGTAAAAAGCGGTAGCCCGGAGAAACAGCGGAGTGCCTGCATCGTTGTGGGCGTCTTTGAACCACGCCGACTCTCCCCGATCGCCGAGCAACTCGATAAGATCAGTGATGGCTACATCAGCGCCCTGCTGCGCCGTGGCGAACTGGAAGGCAAACCTGGGCAGACGCTGTTACTGCACCATGTTCCAAACGTACTGTCTGAACGTATTCTGCTGATTGGCTGCGGTAAAGAGCGCGAGCTGGATGAACGTCAGTATAAGCAGGTTATTCAGAAAACGATTAATACGCTGAATGATACCGGCTCAATGGAAGCCGTTTGCTTCCTGACCGAGCTGCACGTCAAAGGCCGTAACACCTACTGGAAAGTGCGTCAGGCGGTCGAAACGGCAAAAGAGAGCCTGTACAGCTTCGACCAGCTGAAAACCAACAAAAGCGAGCCACGTCGTCCGCTGCGTAAGATGGTCTTTAACGTACCGACCCGTCGCGAGCTGACCAGCGGTGAACGCGCTATTCAGCACGGCCTGGCGATTGCTGCCGGGATTAAAGCCGCAAAAGATCTGGGCAATATGCCGCCTAACATCTGTAACGCAGCGTATCTGGCCTCTCAGGCACGTCAGCTGGCTGACGCCTACAGTAAAAATGTCATCACCCGCGTCATCGGCGAACAGCAGATGAAAGAGCTGGGAATGCACTCCTATCTGGCAGTCGGCAACGGCTCCCAGAATGAGTCGCTGATGTCGGTTATCGAGTACAAAGGTAACCCGTCTGAAGATGCGCGTCCGATTGTGCTGGTTGGTAAGGGTCTGACCTTCGATTCCGGCGGTATCTCCATCAAGCCTGCCGAAGGCATGGACGAGATGAAGTACGACATGTGTGGTGCAGCAGCAGTGTATGGCGTGATGCGTATGGTGGCGGAACTTCAGCTGCCGATTAACGTCATTGGCGTGCTGGCGGGCTGTGAAAACATGCCTGGCGGTCGTGCGTACCGTCCGGGTGACGTTCTGACGACCATGTCCGGCCAGACCGTTGAAGTGCTGAACACCGACGCCGAAGGCCGTCTGGTGCTGTGCGACGTGCTGACCTACGTTGAGCGCTTCGAGCCTGAAGCGGTCATTGACGTGGCCACGCTGACCGGTGCCTGTGTGATTGCGCTGGGCCATCACATCACCGGGCTGATGTCGAACCACAATCCTCTGGCGCACGAGCTGATTGGCGCGTCCGAACAGGCCGGTGACCGCGCATGGCGTCTGCCGCTGGGTGACGAGTACCAGGAACAGCTGGAGTCTAATTTCGCCGATATGGCGAACATCGGCGGTCGTCCTGGCGGGGCAATTACTGCGGGCTGCTTCCTGGCGCGCTTTACCCGTAAGTACAACTGGGCGCATCTGGATATCGCAGGTACCGCCTGGCGTTCCGGTAAGGCCAAAGGCGCAACCGGTCGTCCGGTCGCGTTACTGTCGCAGTTCCTGCTCAATCGTGCGGGTTTTAACGGCGAAGAGTAATTGCCGTCAGATGCCCGGTAGCGCTACGCTTACCGGGCCTACGGAAAGATGCCGTTTGTAGGCCGGGTCAGCCCGGCCTTGCATTTAAATCCACAACAAGAAGCCCCATATATGAAGAATGCAACGTTCTACCTTCTGGACAACGACACCCATCAGGACGGCCTCAGCGCAGTTGAACAGCTGGTGTGTGAAATTGCCGCAGAACGTTGGCGCGCAGGTAAACGCGTTCTGATTGCCTGCGAAGATGAGCAGCAGGCCATCCGCCTTGACGAAGCACTCTGGGCACGCCCGCCGGAGAGTTTTGTTCCGCATAATCTGTCTGGCGAAGGCCCTCGTGGCGGCGCACCGGTAGAGATTGCCTGGCCGCAAAAGCGCAACAGCAGCGCGCGCGATATTCTGATTAGCCTGCGGATAGATTTTGCAGATTTTGCCACCGCTTTCACAGAAGTGGTAGACTTTGTCCCTTACGAAGAATCTTTGAAACAACTGGCGCGCGAACGCTATAAAGCGTACCGCCTGGCTGGTTTTAACCTGAATACGGCAACCTGGAAATAATGGAAAAGACATATAACCCACGCGATATCGAACAGCCGCTTTACGAGCACTGGGAACAGCAGGGCTATTTCAAGCCTAACGGCGATGAAAGCAAAGAGTCCTTCTGCATCATGATCCCACCGCCGAACGTCACCGGCAGTTTGCATATGGGTCATGCCTTCCAGCAGACCATCATGGATACCATGATCCGCTACCAGCGCATGCAGGGCAAAAACACCCTGTGGCAGGCGGGGACTGACCACGCGGGTATCGCGACCCAGATGGTGGTTGAGCGTAAAATTGCCGCTGAAGAAGGTAAAACCCGCCACGACTACGGTCGCGACGCGTTCATCGATAAAATCTGGCAGTGGAAAGCAGAATCCGGCGGTACCATCACCCGTCAGATGCGCCGTCTTGGCAACTCCGTGGACTGGGAGCGCGAGCGCTTCACCATGGACGAAGGCCTTTCCAACGCCGTTAAAGAAGTGTTTGTCCGTCTGTACAAAGAAGACCTGATTTACCGTGGCAAGCGCCTGGTAAACTGGGACCCTAAACTGCGCACCGCTATCTCCGACCTGGAAGTGGAAAACCGTGAGTCTAAAGGCTCCATGTGGCATATCCGCTATCCGCTGGCCGACGGCGCTAAAACGGCAGACGGTAAAGATTACCTGGTGGTAGCGACCACCCGTCCGGAAACCCTGCTGGGCGATACCGGCGTGGCCGTTAACCCGGAAGATCCGCGTTATAAAGATCTGATTGGTAAATTCGTGGTGCTGCCGCTGGTTAACCGCCGCATTCCCGTTGTGGGCGATGAACACGCCGACATGGAAAAAGGCACCGGCTGTGTGAAAATCACCCCGGCACACGACTTCAACGACTACGAAGTGGGCCGTCGTCACGCCCTGCCAATGATCAACATTCTGACGTTCGACGGTGATATCCGTGAAAGCGCGGAAGTGTATGACACCAAAGGTAACGAATCCGACGTTTACTCCAGCGACATTCCGGCTGAATTCCAGAAAATGGAACGTTTTGCCGCGCGTAAAGCGATTGTCGCTGCAGTGGATGCACTCGGCCTGCTGGAAGAGATCAAACCTCACGATCTGACCGTGCCGTACGGTGACCGTGGTGGTGTTGTTATCGAGCCAATGCTGACCGACCAGTGGTACGTGCGCGCCGACGTGCTGGCGAAACCGGCTGTTGAAGCGGTCGAGAACGGCGACATCCAGTTTGTGCCGAAGCAGTATGAAAACATGTACTTCTCCTGGATGCGTGATATTCAGGACTGGTGTATCTCCCGTCAGCTGTGGTGGGGCCACCGTATCCCGGCCTGGTACGACAGCGAAGGCAACGTCTATGTTGGCCGCAGCGAAGATGAAGTTCGTCAGGAAAACAACCTGAGTGCCGATGTCGCCCTGCGTCAGGACGAAGACGTACTGGACACCTGGTTCTCCTCCGCACTGTGGACCTTCTCCACGCTGGGCTGGCCGGAGAACACCGACGCGCTGCGTCAGTTCCACCCAACCAGCGTGATGGTGTCCGGCTTCGACATCATCTTCTTCTGGATCGCCCGCATGATCATGATGACCATGCACTTCATCAAAGATGAAAACGGCAAGCCACAGGTTCCGTTCCATACCGTCTACATGACCGGTCTGATTCGTGACGACGAAGGCCAGAAGATGTCCAAGTCCAAGGGTAACGTTATCGACCCGCTGGACATGGTTGACGGTATCTCCCTCGAAGAGCTGCTGGAAAAACGTACCGGCAACATGATGCAACCGCAGCTGGCAGAGAAGATCCGCAAGCGTACTGAGAAACAGTTCCCGAATGGGATCGAACCTCACGGTACTGACGCCCTGCGTTTCACTCTGGCGGCACTGGCTTCAACCGGTCGTGACATCAACTGGGACATGAAGCGCCTGGAAGGTTACCGTAACTTCTGTAACAAGCTGTGGAACGCCAGCCGCTTCGTGCTGATGAACACCGAAGATCAGGATTGCGGCTTCAACGGCGGCGAGATGACCCTGTCTCTGGCCGATCGCTGGATCCTGGCAGAGTTCAACCAGACGGTAAAAGCCTTCCGCGAAGCGCTGGACAGCTACCGCTTCGATATCGCGGCGGGCATTCTGTATGAATTCACCTGGAACCAGTTCTGTGACTGGTACCTGGAGCTGGCAAAACCGGTAATGAACGGCGGTTCTGAAGCGGAACTGCGCGGTACGCGCAACACGCTGATTACCGTTCTGGAAGGTCTGCTGCGTCTGGCGCACCCGATTATTCCATTCATCACCGAAACCATCTGGCAGCGTGTGAAAGTGATTGCCGGCATCAACGCCGACACTATCATGCTGCAGCCGTTCCCGGAATTCGATGCAGCGAAGGTCGATGAAGCGGCGTCAGCCGATACCGAATGGCTGAAACAGGCGATCGTGGCGGTACGTAATATCCGTGCCGAAATGAACATCGCCCCGGGTAAACCTCTGGAGCTGCTGCTGCGCGGTTGCAGTGAGGCTGCTGTTCGCCGTGTCACCGAGAACAACACCTTCCTGAAAACCATGGCGCGTCTGGAAAGCATCACCGTGCTGCCTGCGGATGACAAAGGTCCGGTATCCGTGACCAAAATCATCGACGGCGCCGAGCTGCTGATCCCGATGGCAGGTCTTATCGACAAAGACGCTGAGCTGGCCCGTCTGGCAAAAGAAGTGGCTAAGGTCGATGTGGAAATTGGCAAAATCGAAAGCAAACTGGCGAACGAAGGCTTTGTTGCCCGCGCGCCGGAAGCGGTTATCGCGAAAGAGCGTGAGCGTCTGGTTGCCTTCGCCGATGCTAAGACCAAACTGATCGAGCAGCAGGCGGTTATTGCAGCCCTGTAATGCTTTTACCCCTTACGCTTCAGGGCGTAAGGGGTATCCTTCCTGAAAACTCCTCGCTTGCGCTCCCTTTACTGCGGTGCTATTAACAGCAGTTGTGTGTCAATTTTTGTAATGAGTAAGACTATGAGCGTGATTACCCCCGTCGCGACGACGATGCGTCGGATCACTGAGCAGGACAACCCGGCTATTGCCGCCGTTATCCGAACGGTTTCCGCAGAGTATGGCCTGACCGCCGACAAAGGCTATACCGTTGCCGACCCGAATCTGGATGAGCTGTTTCAGTTGTACAGCCAGCCGGGCTACGCCTATTGGGTTATTGAGCAGAACGGCCAGGTCGTGGGCGGCGGTGGCGTGGCGCCTTTAAGCTGCAGCGAGCCGGATATCTGCGAACTGCAAAAAATGTATTTTCTGCCGTCGGTACGCGGGCAAGGGCTGGCGAAAAAGCTGGCGCTTATCGCCCTTGAACATGCGCGTACTCAGGGTTTTAAACGCTGTTACCTGGAAACAACCGCCTTCCTCAAAGAGGCCATTGGCCTGTATGAACATCTGGGCTTTACGCATATTGATGCGCCGCTGGGCTGTACCGGCCACGTCGATTGCGAAGTCAGAATGCTGAAAACTCTGTAAAGGGCATTCCTGCCCTCTTCTGTTAAGCGACTGTAAACTGAATGCTCTACACTCTCAGTTCACACCATAACGGGGGAAACACGATGTCGAAGATAAAAAGCTACGCCGCACCGCAGGCGGGTGCAGAACTTGAGCTGTACGAATACGATGCGGGCGACCTAAAAGCAGAAGACGTCGAAGTGCAGGTTGATTACTGCGGGATCTGCCACTCCGATCTCTCCATGATCGACAATGAATGGGGCTTCTCACAGTATCCACTGATTGCCGGCCACGAAGTCATTGGCCGCGTTGTGGCGCTCGGTAGCGCCGCACAGGACAAAGGGCTGAAGGTCGGCCAGCGCGTGGGTATTGGCTGGACGGCGCGCAGCTGTGGTCACTGCGATGCCTGTATCAGCGGTAACCAAATTAACTGCCTCGAAGGCGCAGTCCCTACCATTCTGAACAAAGGCGGTTTCGCCGATAAACTGCGTGCCGACTGGCAATGGGTTATTCCCCTGCCGGACAGCATTGATATCGAATCTGCCGGTCCGCTGCTGTGCGGCGGTATCACCGTATTCAAACCGCTGCTGATGCATCATGTCACCGCCACCAGCCGTGTGGGTGTCATCGGGATTGGTGGTCTGGGCCATATCGCAATTAAACTGCTGCATGCGATGGGCTGTGAAGTCACGGCGTTTAGCTCGAACCCGGCCAAAGAGAAAGAAGTGCTGGCGATGGGGGCGGATAAGGTAGTCAACAGCCGCGATCCGCAAGCGCTCAAATCGCTGGCAGGTCAGTTTGATCTGATCATCAATACCGTTAACGTCGATCTCGACTGGCAACCGTACTTTGAAGCGCTGGCCCACGGCGGTAACTTCCACACCGTCGGTGCGGTGATGAAACCGCTGCCGGTGCCTGCGTTTACGCTGATCGGGGGGGATCGCAGCGTCTCCGGTTCAGCAACCGGTACGCCGTTCGAATTGCGCAAACTGATGAAGTTTGCCGGACGCACTAAAGTGGCGCCCACCACCGAACTGTATCCGATGTCTAAGATCAACGAAGCTATCCAGCATGTGCGTGACGGTAAAGCCCGTTATCGCGTGGTGTTGAAAGCGGATTTTTGATGTGAACGCGCGGGGTGCGTGCGGCCTGATTGCACGCATCTACATCCTCTCCCGTCGGGAGAGGATGTAATACTCAAAACGCTACCGTTTTGCTGCGGTCATTGCCTTGAACACCTCTGCCACCGCCACGGCCCCCGGGTCGGTCACACCCTCCAGGTTCTCTTTGTTGACATACGACGAACGTCCGGCACCTGCTTTCACCATATTCGCTGTCGCCTCAGCGCCCGCGTTCGCAGCCTGCGCAGCAGCCTGAAGGTCGCCTTTCTGCAATGCCTCCAGCGCCGGTTGCAGGGCATCGATCAAGGTGCGATCGCCAAGATCTGCCCCACCATACTGCTTCATCTGCGCCAGCCCGCTGAAGAGCGCTTCCGGCAACGGCTGACCGTCGTGCAACGTCTGCCCGGCAGCGGTAAAGAAGATCGACATCAGCACACCGCTTGAGCCCCCCATAACCGTTGCCAGCCGCTCGCCAACCAGCAGCAACAGCGTCGACACATCATTTAGCGGAAGCTGTTTCTTCTCCAGACGCTGCGCAATATCCCGCGCCCCTTGCGCAAAGGTAGAGCCCGTATCGCCATCACCCACTTTGGCATCCAGCGCATTGAGGCGGTTTTCCAGCTGGATCAGCGTCTGCGTGACCGTGGAGACGATCTCTGCGACCCGTGGATTGTCCGAGGCGGTATATTCCACGCGGTCATGGATCGCGCTATGTTCCTGCACGCGCAGCGGCGCAAACGCCACCGGCTTCTGCCAGCCCAACGTCTCCACCTCTTCATGGAGAGCTTTTTCGAACAGATCGTTAAGCTTCAGCAACGTCAGCGAAAAGCCTTTCATATCCAGGGCACTCACCAGCGGTGCCGGACCAATCAGATAAGCGATATTTTCTTTCAGCGCCGAGTGGGCCAGCTCTTTGGTGAGCAACGCCATCTCCAGCGCCGACACGCCGCCGAGGTTATTGATAAGCACGGCAAAACGCCCGTTACCGGCCTGCGCTTTGAGCGGCTCGACCAGCGTGTCGATGATGGCTTTGCTGTTTTGCGTATCGACAACCGAGGCACCAGGCTCCCCGTGGATCCCGAGCCCCAGCTCCACGTGCCCCTGCTTGATCCGCCCCTCTTCATCATCACTGCCCGGCAGGTTACAGGTTTGCATTGCCACGCCCAGGCTCCAGAGATTATCGCAAGCCTGTTGCGCGATATCGCGCACCTCGGTCAGTGATTTGCCGTGCTCTGCCGCATAGCCCGCGATTTTATGTACCAGTGCCGTACCGGCGATACCGCGCGGCTGCTTGTTCTCCGGCAGGGCAATATCATCGGCGACAATGACCATCTCGACCTTCAGGCCATAGCGCTTGGCTTTTTCTGCCGCCAGGCCGAAATTAAGCCGGTCGCCGGTGTAATTTTTCACGATCAGCAGACAACCCCGATCGCCCGTTACCGCCACAATGGCGTTCAGCACCGCATCAACGCTCGGCGAAGCAAAAAGATCCCCGCACACCGCTGCCGTGAGCATCCCTTTGCCGACAAACCCGGCGTGTGCAGGTTCGTGACCAGAGCCACCGCCTGAAATGACCGCCACCCGGCTTTTATCCCAGTCGCTGCGCGCCACCACCCGAATGGCCGGGTCGATATCAAGTTTGACGAGATTAGCGTGTGGTGCCGAAATCAGTATGCCTTCGATGGCGTCGTTGACCAGCTGTTTGCGATCGTTAAAGAAGAATCTGGACATAGTTTTCCAAAATTTTGTGAACCGTATGCAAAAGCATAGTCCGCGCTGGATAATGCGCCGCAAAGTCAGCAATTTACTCAGCCATTTTGCCGTCAGGTTGCCTATACTCGACCGAGGACTAAGAGAGGAAGCGCATTATGAGTACACCATTGTTAATTGCCCGCACGCTGGACAAAGAGCTGTTTTTACTGCCCGCGATGGCCAACCGCCACGGTCTCATCACCGGGGCCACCGGGACGGGGAAAACCGTGACCCTGCAGAAGCTGGCAGAGTCGCTTTCAGAGATTGGCGTACCGGTCTTTATGGCCGATGTAAAAGGCGATTTAACCGGTGTGGCTCAGGAAGGCACTCCCTCCGAAAAACTGCTCGACCGACTCAAAAATATCGGCATCACGGACTGGACACCGCACAACAATCCGGTCGTGTTATGGGATATCTTTGGTGAGAAAGGTCACCCGGTACGTGCAACCGTCTCCGATCTTGGTCCGCTGCTGCTGGCTCGTCTGCTCAACCTCAACGATGTGCAGTCCGGTGTGCTGAATATCATCTTCCGTATTGCCGACGACCAGGGTCTGCTGTTACTTGATTTCAAAGATCTGCGGGCCATTACCCAGTACATCGGTGATAACGCCAAATCGTTCCAAAACCAGTACGGTAATATCAGCAGCGCCTCAGTCGGGGCCATCCAGCGCGGGTTACTGACCCTGGAGCAACAGGGTGCCGAACATTTCTTTGGCGAGCCGATGCTGGATATCAAGGACTGGATGCGCACCGACAGCAACGGGAAAGGCATCATCAATATTCTGAGCTCAGAGAAGCTCTACCAGATGCCGAAGCTCTACGCCGCCAGCCTGCTGTGGCTGCTCTCTGAACTGTACGAGCAGTTACCCGAAGCCGGCGATCTCGACAAACCCAAGCTGGTCTTCTTCTTCGACGAAGCGCACCTGCTGTTTAACGATGCGCCTCAGGTTCTGCTGGATAAGATTGAACAGGTGATCCGCCTGATCCGCTCTAAAGGCGTCGGCGTCTGGTTTGTTTCGCAAAACCCGTCCGATATTCCTGACAACGTGCTGGGACAGCTTGGCAACCGCGTACAGCATGCCCTGCGCGCCTTTACGCCGAAAGATCAGAAGGCCGTCAAAGCCGCCGCGCAAACCATGCGAGCGAACCCGGCATTTGATACCGAAGCGGCCATCCAGGCGTTGGGCACCGGTGAAGCGCTTATCTCTTTCCTGGATGCAAAAGGCAGCCCGTCCGTTGTGGAGCGCGCAATGGTGATTGCCCCTTGCTCCCGGATGGGACCCGTGACGGACGATGAACGCAACGGCCTGATTAACCGCTCCCCGCTGTATGGTAAGTATGAGGACGACGTGGATCGCGAGTCGGCATTCGAGATGCTGCAAAAAGGGGTTCAGGCCACCACCGAATCCCAGGACGCACCTGCCGCCAAAGGCCAGTCTGTTGCCGTGGACGACGGCATCCTGGGCGGGCTTAAGGATATCCTGTTTGGTACAACCGGACCACGCGGCGGCAAACGCGATGGCGTCGTGCAGACCATGGCGAAAAGTGCAGCGCGTCAGGTCACGAATCAGATTGTACGCGGCATGCTGGGGAGCCTGTTAGGCGGTCGTCGCCGGTAAGCGGGGAACCCAGGGGCGACCAAGCGCCGACCCCTGTACGCCGTGCTCTTGCAGATAACGGTCGATTTCAACCATCCCCGTCCAGCGGTTCTCACACCAGAGCGGTGCAAGAAGCGTTGGACGGCGGGCGCTGGCGGAGATGCGGTGGTAGACAATCTCCGGTGGGGTGTGCCGAATCATCTCCCCCGCCGTCATCGTATACGCATCAAGCTCAATACCGGTTAAGCGCCCGGCTTCCCAGGCTTTGGCCATGATACTGCCCTTTACGATGTGCAGTGGATGCAGCTTAATTCCGTCCACACCGGTCTCGACCACCTTTTCCAGTGTCTCAAGACCGTGCTGCTGCCCTTCGCCTGGCAGGCCGACAATCAGGTGCGAGCACACCTTTAGCCCACGCTCACGCGCGAGACGTGTGGTGCGCTGGTAACAGGCGAAATCATGCCCACGGTTGATGCGGTGCAGAGTTTTGGCGTGCGCACTTTGCAGGCCCAGCTCCAGCCAGATCTCATACCCTTGTTCCTTGTACTCGCTGAGCAGGTCCAGTACCGCTTCCGGCACGCAGTCCGGGCGGGTGCCCACACACAGCCCTACGATACTGGCCTGACTTACCGCCTGCTGATACATGGAGCGCAAGACCTGTACTTCCGCCCATGTGCTAGTGTAGGCCTGGAAATAGGCCAGATACTGTTTCGCACGGTTGACCAGACCCGCCTGATGGGACAGCTGTTCGACGATGGAACGATGCTGCTGCGCTTCGTCAGCAAAAGACGCCACATTACAGAAAGTACAGCCCCCGCGCCCGATCGTCCCGTCACGGTTCGGGCAGCTAAAACCGCCATGCAGCGTCAGCTTGTGAACCTTTTGCCCATAACGCTGCAAAAGATCCCCACCAAACATATTGACTAATTTCTGTAACTGCATAATCTGATAGACCGTCCCAAAGAAAGGGGACAAGCCTGCCATTTTTAGCCTCTGTCGGCGATGACCTGGATCAATCGCCCTGGACGGCCTTTATCTCTATGAATAAATACTCAGGATTACTGCAATTTCATTCACGCCAGTTGTGATTACTTTTCCTTATGTTCTGATTGTTTTTTTCACTTATAGCGTCAGCACTGAAAAACAGTGACTTTATGCGGGTTTGCATTTCATCGTAGAGAATTATTCTGCTAAAAAACGGCTATTCAGCACGCTACATCGATAATACCGCTTTCATATAGTGAGTCAGATCACACTCCGCTGCGTCTCACCACAGCTTACAAACGTTGTAAATAGAGTTGAATTTCTTTTATATACAAATAGTTAATAGCTCTTTAGCACATTTTTGTATAAATAAGATTGCCATTTGACCTGTGTACCAATTCCCGATAAGTTGGAAATCCGCTGGAAGCTTTCTGGATGAGCAGCCTGCTCATCATATTTATGCAGTAATTGAGATTCCCTCTGAAGCAAGTCCTCAAACTTGTTTACCTGCGCGAAAGGATGAAAAAGAGGGCGAATGCGAGGTACGCGTATGAAACGCAAACCCCGTCGCCATGCTCTTTCTGTGCCTGTGCGCCACGGTTCAGTGGGAAGCCCGACGAGCCTGGGGAGGTTCACTGATATGTTGTACGATAAATCCCTTGAGAAGGATAACTGTGGTTTCGGCCTGATCGCCCACATAGAAGGCGAACCTAGCCACAAGGTAGTGCGTACTGCTATTCACGCACTGGCCCGCATGCAGCACCGTGGTGCCATCCTTGCTGATGGTAAAACCGGCGACGGTTGCGGTCTGCTGCTGCAAAAACCGGATCGTTTCTTCCGTATCGTTGCGGAAGAGCGCGGCTGGCGTTTAGCCAAAAACTACGCTGTCGGTATGCTGTTCCTGAATCAGGATCCTGAAAAAGCTGCCGCCTCACGCCGCATCGTCGAAGAAGAACTTCAACGTGAAACCCTGTCTATTGTTGGCTGGCGCGATGTGCCAACCAACGAAGGGGTACTCGGCGAAATCGCCCTCTCCTCGCTGCCTCGAATTGAACAGATTTTTGTTAATGCCCCTGCGGGCTGGCGTCCGCGTGATATGGAACGCCGTCTGTTTATCGCCCGTCGTCGCATTGAAAAACGTCTCCAGGACGACAAAGAGTTCTACGTCTGTAGCCTCTCTAACCTGGTGAACATCTATAAAGGTCTGTGTATGCCGGCTGACCTGCCGCGCTTCTACCTGGACCTGGCGGACCTGCGTCTGGAATCGGCCATCTGCCTCTTCCACCAGCGCTTCTCCACCAACACCGTCCCTCGCTGGCCGCTGGCGCAGCCGTTCCGCTACCTGGCGCACAACGGCGAGATCAATACCATTACGGGTAACCGCCAGTGGGCGCGTGCTCGTACCTATAAGTTCCAGACGCCACTGATCCCTGACCTGCATGATGCCGCGCCGTTCGTTAACGAAACCGGCTCTGACTCCAGCTCCATGGATAACATGCTGGAGCTGCTGCTGGCAGGCGGTATGGATATCGTGCGCGCCATGCGTCTGCTCGTGCCACCGGCATGGCAGAACAACCCGGATATGGATCCAGAGCTGCGCGCGTTCTTCGACTTTAACTCCATGCACATGGAGCCGTGGGATGGCCCGGCGGGCATCGTTATGTCCGACGGTCGCTTTGCTGCCTGTAACCTGGACCGTAACGGTCTGCGTCCGGCACGCTACGTCATCACCAAAGATAAGCTCATCACCTGCGCCTCTGAAGTCGGTATCTGGGATTACCAGCCTGACGAAGTGGTTGAGAAAGGCCGCGTTGGCCCGGGCGAGCTGATGGTTATCGACACCCGCGGTGGGCGCATTCTGCACTCTGCTGAAACCGATAACGATCTGAAGAGCCGCCATCCGTACAAAGAGTGGATGGAGAAAAACGTTCGTCGCCTGGTGCCATTCGAAGATCTGCCGGATGAAGAAGTGGGCAGTCGTGAGCTGGACGACGATACGCTCGCCAGCTTCCAGAAACAGTTTAACTACAGCGCCGAAGAGCTGGATTCCGTGATCCGCGTACTCGGTGAAAATGGCCAGGAAGCGGTCGGCTCCATGGGTGACGATACCCCGTTTGCCGTGCTCTCCAGCCAGCCACGCATCATTTATGATTACTTCCGTCAGCAGTTTGCGCAGGTGACCAACCCGCCAATCGATCCGCTGCGTGAAGCACACGTGATGTCACTGGCCACCAGCATCGGTCGCGAGATGAACGTCTTCTGCGAAGCTGAAGGCCAGGCGCACCGCCTGACCTTTAAATCGCCGATCCTGCTGTACTCTGATTTCAAACAGCTCACCACCCTGAAAGAGGATCACTACCGCGCCGACACGCTCGATATCACTTTCGACGTGACCGAAGCGACCCTCGAAGAGACGGTGAATGCGCTGTGTGACAAAGCGGAACAGATGGTGCGTAACGGTACCGTTCTGCTGGTGCTCTCTGACCGCAATATTGCGAAAAACCGTCTGCCGGTACCGGCCCCAATGGCGGTAGGTGCTATCCAGACGCGTCTGGTCGATAAGAGCCTGCGCTGCGACGCCAACATCATTGTTGAAACCGCCAGCGCCCGCGATCCGCACCACTTTGCCGTGCTGTTAGGCTTTGGTGCGACGGCTATTTACCCGTACCTGGCCTACGAAACGCTGGCGCGTCTCGTGGATACCCGTGCTATCGACAAAGATTACCGCACGGTGATGCTGAACTACCGTAACGGCATCAACAAAGGCCTGTACAAAATCATGTCCAAAATGGGCATCTCGACCATCGCCTCCTACCGCTGCTCGAAGCTGTTTGAAGCGGTCGGTCTGCATGACGACGTGGCGACACTTTGCTTCCAGGGTGTTATCAGCCGTATCGGCGGTGCCGGATTCGCTGACTTCCAGCAGGATCTGATGAACCTGTCGAAACGCGCCTGGCTGGCACGTAAGCCGCTGGATCAAGGTGGTCTGCTGAAGTATGTCCACGGCGGTGAATATCACGCTTATAACCCGGACGTGGTGCGTACGCTGCAACAGGCCGTTCAGAGCGGCGAGTACAGCGATTACCAGCAGTATGCTGAACTGGTGAACAACCGTCCGGCGGCGACGCTGCGCGACCTGCTGGCGCTGAACCCGGGTGATGAAGCCGTCAGCATTGACGACGTTGAGCCTGCCACTGAACTGTTTAAACGCTTTGACACCGCGGCAATGTCCATCGGTGCGCTCAGCCCGGAAGCTCACGAAGCGCTGGCTGAAGCGATGAACAGCATCGGCGGCAATTCAAACTCCGGTGAAGGTGGTGAAGACCCTGCCCGTTATGGCACCAACAAAGTCTCACGTATCAAGCAGGTTGCATCCGGTCGCTTTGGCGTCACGCCAGCGTATCTGGTTAACGCCGACGTGATTCAGATTAAAGTCGCTCAGGGTGCAAAACCGGGCGAAGGCGGCCAGTTACCGGGTGATAAAGTCACGCCGTATATCGCCAAATTACGCTATTCCGTACCGGGTGTGACGCTGATTTCTCCGCCACCGCATCACGATATTTATTCTATCGAGGATCTGGCTCAGCTGATTTTCGACCTGAAACAGGTCAACCCGAAAGCGATGATCTCCGTGAAGCTGGTTTCCGAACCGGGCGTTGGCACCATCGCGACCGGTGTGGCAAAAGCCTATGCGGACCTGATCACCATCGCCGGTTATGACGGTGGTACCGGGGCAAGCCCACTCTCCTCCGTGAAATACGCGGGCTGTCCGTGGGAGCTTGGCCTGGTGGAAACCCAGCAGGCGCTGGTGGCTAACGGTCTGCGTCATAAGATCCGTCTGCAGGTGGATGGCGGCCTGAAAACCGGCCTCGACATCATCAAGGCGGCGATTCTGGGTGCGGAAAGCTTTGGTTTCGGCACGGGCCCTATGGTCGCGCTCGGCTGTAAATACCTGCGTATTTGCCACCTGAACAACTGTGCTACCGGTGTTGCAACCCAGGACGAGAAGCTGCGTAAGAACCATTACCACGGCCTGCCGTTCAAAGTGACCAACTACTTTGATTTCATCGCCCGCGAAACCCGTGAGCTGATGGCACAGCTGGGCGTGAAACGCCTGGTGGATCTGATTGGCCGTACCGACCTGCTCAAAGAGCTGGAAGGTTTCACAGCCAAACAGCAGAAGCTGGAGCTGTCTAAGTTGCTGGAAACTGCCGAGCCACATCCTGGCAAAGCGGTCTACTGCACTGAGAATAACCCGCCGTTCGACAATGGCGTGCTGAACGCGCAGCTGCTGCAGCAAGCGAAGCCGTACGTGGATGACAAGCAGAGCAAAACGTTCTGGTTTGATATTCGCAACACTGATCGTTCTGTCGGTGCATCGCTTTCCGGTTACATCGCGCAAACGCACGGTGACCAGGGCCTGGCGGCCGACCCGATTACCGCACACTTCAGCGGTACCGCGGGTCAGAGCTTCGGCGTGTGGAACGCCGGCGGCGTTGAACTGTATCTGACCGGTGATGCCAACGACTATGTCGGTAAAGGCATGGCGGGTGGTCTGCTGGCGGTACGTCCGCCGGTCGGTTCAGCCTTCCGTAGCTGCGATGCCAGCATCATCGGTAACACCTGTCTGTACGGCGCGACCGGTGGTCGTCTGTTTGCAGCGGGTCGTGCAGGTGAACGTTTTGCCGTACGTAACTCCGGTGCCATCACCGTGGTTGAAGGTATCGGTGATAACGGTTGTGAATACATGACGGGCGGGATTGTGTGCGTCCTGGGTAAAACCGGCGTGAACTTTGGCGCAGGCATGACGGGCGGTTTTGCTTACGTCCTGGATGAAGACGGTGAGTTCCGCAAACGCGTGAACCCTGAACTGGTGGAAGTGCTGGACGTTGAAACGCTGGCTATCCACGAAGAACACCTGCGCGGTTTGATTACCGAACACGTGCAGCATACCGGTTCTTCGCGCGGCGAAGAGATCCTGGCCAACTGGCCGGCGTTCTCTGCGAAATTCGCGCTGGTTAAACCGAAGTCCAGCGATGTTAAAGCCCTGTTGGGTCACCGTAGTCGTAGCGCAGCAGAGCTGCGTGTGCAGGCGCAGTAAGGAATTCAGATGAGCCAGAACGTATACCAGTTTATCGACCTGCAGCGTGTTGATCCGCCAAAGAAACCGCTGAAGATCCGTAAAATTGAATTTGTAGAAATCTATGAGCCGTTTTCAGAAGGCCAGGCCAAAGCACAGGCAGACCGCTGCCTGTCCTGCGGTAACCCTTACTGCGAATGGAAATGTCCGGTCCATAACTACATCCCGAACTGGCTGAAACTGGCCAACGAAGGACGTATTTTTGAAGCTGCCGAGCTGTCTCACCAGACAAACACCCTGCCGGAAGTGTGCGGCCGCGTGTGTCCTCAGGACCGTCTGTGTGAAGGTTCCTGTACGCTGAACGACGAATTTGGCGCGGTGACCATCGGTAATATCGAACGCTATATCAACGATAAAGCCTTCGAAATGGGCTGGCGTCCGGATATGACCGGCGTGAAGCAAACCGACAAGCGTGTGGCGATCATCGGTGCGGGCCCGGCGGGCCTGGCCTGTGCGGACGTTCTGACCCGTAACGGCGTGAAGGCGGTGGTCTTTGACCGCCATCCGGAAATCGGCGGTCTGCTGACCTTCGGTATTCCGGCCTTCAAGCTGGAAAAAGAGGTCATGACCCGCCGCCGTGAAATCTTCACCGGTATGGGCATCGAGTTCAAACTGAACGTGGAAGTGGGTCGCGACGTGCAGCTCGACGACCTGCTGAAGGATTACGACGCCGTCTTCCTGGGCGTGGGAACCTATCAGTCCATGCGTGGTGGTCTGGAAAACGAAGATGCGCCGGGCGTATTCGACGCACTGCCGTTCCTGATTGCCAATACCAAACAGATCATGGGCTATGGCGAAACCGCCGATGAGCCGTATGTCAGCATGGAAGGCAAACGCGTGGTGGTGCTGGGCGGGGGTGATACCGCGATGGACTGCGTGCGTACCTCCATTCGCCAGAATGCGGCACACGTGATCTGCGCCTATCGTCGTGACGAAGAGAACATGCCGGGCTCTAAACGCGAAGTGAAAAACGCGCGTGAAGAGGGCGTGGAATTCCAGTTCAACATCCAGCCTCTGGGTATTGAAGTGAATGCCAACGGCAAAGTGAGCGGCGTGAAAATGGCGCGCACTGAGATGGGTGCGCCGGATGCGAAAGGTCGTCGTCGCGCAGAGATCGTGGCAGGTTCCGAGCATGTGATCCCGGCCGATGCCGTAGTAATGGCGTTCGGTTTCCGTCCTCACAGCATGGAGTGGCTGGCGAAGCACAGCGTAGAGCTGGACTCTCAGGGTCGTGTTATTGCGCCGGAAGGCAACGAAAACGCGTTCCAGACCAGCAACCCGAAAATCTTTGCTGGCGGTGATATCGTTCGCGGTTCCGACCTGGTCGTTACCGCGATTGCCGAAGGCCGTAAAGCCGCTGACGGTATTCTGAATTACCTGGAAGTGTAAAAAAATAAGCCGGATGGCAAATACCATCCGGCTTTTTTTATGCGGCTAACCACCGTTGATTCCCGCCCTGCAGCTCCGCTTTTCTGTGGTGCCGCAAAAAGAAGGGTTACTTCGTCAATAAGCTCCAGGTCAAATCACTTTCCAGCGTAGTTTGATCTGTCAGATGGCTGAACGCGCTTTCGTTGAGTACCGGTGAGAGCGTTACGTTGAAACTCATCTGCTGGCCGGAAGGGACCTGGTTATTCTCAAGCGCAATCACCGCCTCGTTATTACGCAGATAGAACGGCGTCGGTGTACCGTTTTCCGGCGTAAAATTCAGCTGATCGACCGTTTTACCCACGGTGTAACTTTTGCCATCGACGGTCATGTTGTCAATTTTGACTGCGACACCGCCGGACTGCCCAAAAAGAAACCGCCCCTTATCTCCCGCTGTACCGCGCAGTATCACCGCCATCTGCTGAGACTGAGGGCAAAAAACATTTACCGTGATGTCACGATCGGCCATTTTATGCCAGTCCTGCTGCGTCGTTTCGATCGTATCCCGGCGCATTTCATGATAATCCACCACCGGCTGTGAGAGACTGAGCTGGCAATCTTCAGCATGGGTTATTCCTGTCACACCGAGCATCAGCAAGGCCACTAAGCCCGATAAGTGTCGACTGTTCATCGGCAGACTCCGTTCACTTCTTCATAGAAGGCATTTTCGTCACGCTTATCAGCCAGGGTGTAATCAATCTTACACAGCCGGTTATTGTCACCGTCTAGCGCGTAGAGCGCGCTCAGCTGATCGGCATCGTTAATAAAGACGTGGCCATCATCAACCGTGGTCACGATATAGTTACCTTTCTCATCAACAATCGAGATCCCTTTACTCAGGGGCTGACCGTCAGCCTGCTTAACGCTTAGCATGACGCGGCGGCTGTTAAGTACTTTGAAATCAATCTCGCTGACCGAGGCATGGCCTGAGGCAATATATTTCGTGCCGTTAGCCAGCGTCATACTCTGCGGCAGCTTATTAGCATCAATTTCTATGCGGGAGTTATGCCATTCGTTGAGTGAAGGTACCACGGCCTGACCCCATGGATCGGTCCAGACGGTACCTTGCGGAGTGGAGATTTCAACGCCGCTCTTCTTCTCGCTCAGTCTGGCAATCGCGAAGGTGTCCTGAATCGTATATGGCGAGAAAGTCACACCCTCTTTATGCATGGCCACGCCACCCGACAATGTCGCATTGTAGTTCCGCTGATTATCCCCACTGGTTCCGCCCCCTACGCTCAATTGCGTATAGCGCAGGTTAGTGTTGATGTTGCCGTTGAAGCTGTTGTCTTTCGAATCCTGATCGCGATCGGCTGAGATGTAATAGTTCGTATTGTCTCCCAGCGAGCCGCTGTTAGACGCGCCATAGGAGGTGCTATCACCCTGTTTACGCATATAGGTACTGATGGACTGACTGCCGCCGAGCGGGATGCTCACGTTGACGTAGAACATCTCATTGTCCTGATCGTCATCGACATTACCGACCGCACTTTGCCAGTTCATGGATACTGACGCGTACGTAAAGGTCTTGCCCCATGACAGCAAGAGGTAACGTGAATCTTCACCGTCACCGCTGGTCTGGTTGTAGTTGAACCCTGCGCTAAACACCCCCGCCAGAGGGGAGGAGAAACGAACGTTGCCGGAATAGGTGTTGTCATATCCCTGATAATCATCGTCCATCGCATCAGCCAGTTCGCGATACTCTCCGCTGTAATGTGTCGCACTGCCTGAAAGACCGACGTACTCGTTCAGGATGTAATCACTTTGCAGCTCGGTTTTTACCCCGCTGCTGCTGTCACCAAAGCTCGCATTGCTGACTGCCGCACCCGTTGAAAGGGTCCAGTCATCGCTTATCAGGAACTCTGTCCTGCCGCCTGCCGCCTGGTAGTTTTCCGCAGCGGCACCTGAAGCCAGGAGATTCATCCACGGAGAGACACGCCAGCCGTCAGAGATGTTCATCACCAGCGGATCGTTATAGTCGCTGTCGATGCTGCGCACCTGACCTACAGAAAGGGTTAGACCCTGCGGGCGTGAAAGGTTGCGCGCCCTTACCTGAGACGCCGGGACGATGAAACGGTTAGTTGCGCCGTCGGATTCCACCACCGAGACGTCCAGATCCACATTGTTGCGAACCACGGGCACGTCATCCAGCGTGAAGGGGCCGGCTGGCACAAGGGTACTGAAGACCAGTTGACCGTTCTGGCGGATTTCGACACGTGCCTGGGAAGACTGGGCAATACCGGAAACGCTCACGCCAGAGCTTGCTCTCGCCAGACCGCTGGTCGGCATAAACTGAACGCCGGTAATCGGCACCCCGCTCAACACGTTGGACATGGCGTTGATTTCACCCACCTGCATCGTCATTTTTTGCGCGGTAAAGACATGCTCTGCATAGGTGTAAATGCTTTCGGCATTTCGGCTACCGTCGTCATCCGTCAGGATATAACGGCTGCGCAGCGCCCAGTCCATCGTGTTGAATCCGGCTTCCAGGCTGGCCTGAGAGTAGCGACTGCTGTCATTGTCACCATAGTCGTTATGGGTGCTGAACAATGAATAGTTCAGCAACGCCGCCGTTCCACCATGCTGGAAGTTTTTGATATCCGACGACAGACTGTTCACCGCTTCAGCTGGCAGATAGAGTTCAACGGCCTCCTGGTTAGGCAAGGCGTTGATGACGGCTTTAGGATAGTTATCCCGAATATCATGACACTCCTCACCGGACTTTATTGACACAGGCATCAGCCCAGCAAACTCCATGAGATCGTTATCAAAGCAAAGCATGCCATCTTTGTTGAAACGAACTGCAGCCATTCCCCGCTCTTTCCCGTTGACCTTCACCGAAACGGAGTGGGTTCCGGGTAAAAAGCGCGGTGCTTCTGCGAAGTAATGGTTGAGATCTTTATTCAACCCCAGCGTTTGCATTATCCCCGTGTCGAAGGTGACCTCCCTCGCCAGAACGGATGTTGAATCAAGTAACACCAGAGGTAATGTGCCGCAAAGAATGGCGCGGACACAAAGTGCAAGGCGGCTTTGTTTACTGACCGTCATATCCCTATTTTATTTATTTAATTCCGACGTAAAGCTCGGTACCTCAACGCCATAGCGGCTGGCCGGGAAAAACTTAACGCTGCTGTCACCGCTGACTTTCTTACTCATATCAGCCGTTAGCGTTTCGCCAGGAAGAATGTAGGTTTTGGACAGAGAGGCACTCACACCTGAAGGCAGCAGCATCACGTTCTGCCCAAGACGGACCACATATTTGCTGGGATTGTTCACGGTGACGGACGTGCCGTTTGAGGACCACTTCAGGAACTTCCAGGCATCAGTGACCACTCCCAGGGATGCCGGACGAATAAGCACGGGGATATCCTGGCGAATGTTAATGCCAATCTTTATTTTTTTATCATCGTTTTTAGGCGGAATACCGTCGAATGTGACGCGTTTATAATGCTCTACATCCAATGGCTGTTTGTTCTGAAGAATAAAGCGCAGCTGCTGCGTCTGACCTGGCTCAAGACGTACCACCGGCTGCGTTGCAATAAGCTTAAGACCAGTATCGTCCGGCAGGTCAACGACATTTGTATATAAAAGTGAAGGATGCGAATCGGTATTCTTGACGTTAATCGTTCCACTGTGCGTCGCTTCATCAATGATTAACAGACTGGTTTCAGGCACCATGCCTTCTGCATGTACAGCAACACTGGCAGATAATAACGCGGCAGTAATAAGCGTGTTAAATAAAGTGGATTTTAAACAATGCATAATAATATCTCCTTGAAAGCAACAACAGAACAGTCCATGTTTATCGCGCCGTTAAAAAGAGAGTAAATGCAGCGCATTTACTCTCCGGTTAATTAAATTACGTTTACTCGATTAAAAGTCTTACAGATAACGCAGGCTGATAGTCACCTGACCATCAAGCTGGGTGTCATCAGTGATCGCCAGCGTGGTGGTATCCTGGATCGCCAGAGAGGTCACCAGTGGGAAGGTTGCGGTCTGGAACGCCAGTGGAGCCAGGGTGCCAACAGTCGCAACGGTGAAATCACGATAGTTATCGCCCTGAGTTGTACCGTTGGTGCTCTTCGACCAGTTACCGGTAGCATTCTGCTGGTAAATTGGGTCAACTTTAGCGCCGTCAGCCATTACGCTGTCAGTTTTAACGAACAGCGAGTATGTTCCGATGTTCACTGGTGTTGCACCTGTTGTTTTACCTACACCGTAAGTCTGGCTTTCAGACGAATTAGAACCACCACCAAACATGCCATTCTCAACGGTGAGTTTCGCGTTAGAATCAGCGCGATCGTCAATCATATTCCAGGACACTTTTGTTGCTGCGGTGCAGGTAATAGTCAGATCGATGTCTTTCTGGCCCAGCTGGTTAACTGCCGTTGAGCTTAAACCACCCAAACTAACTGTGCCGTAGTCAACCGTTCCGCCGTTGCTTAACTGAGGCGTACAGGCTGAATTAGTCAGCGTACCTTTGACTTTCAGAACGGCAGTTGGGTTAGCCGCAAAAGCGGATGTCACACACAGAGAGAGCGCAGTAGCGAGTAAAACCTTTTTCACTTGTTATTCCTTAACATATGAGTAATTGCAATATTAAATACAGCAGGGATAAATAAATTTACCCCATACTGTTTATCGTCATGCTTGAGAGCATGCGTAGATAATATAATCTTTATAAATACAAGCAATTTAGAAAAATTAATTTATGGATTTAGAATAACGTTATCAATAAGTGATATTTATTTATAAGAGTGTATATAGCTTTAAAACGACATATTATATTCAGCGGAGATATAGCTTGAAATTATCCGAACGGTGGGGGCAAGCAAAAAAGAAGGGATGTATATGATTTACTTTATTAAACGTTTTGACATAAAAAGACATAAAAAAAATCCAGCTAGTCTGAATAACTAACTGGATAGTCGATAAAAATGCTTTTACTACTTCACAACGCGCAGTGCCGGACGGCCTCCGCGCGGCGGCGGATCGTCATCAGGATCGTCATTGTGATCGGGCTTGTCACCCTCAATGACCGACATCAGCGTTTCGCTTTCGTTTTCCGAAGCGCCGTTTTCGTCATTCAGGCCGACAACATCCTCGTCATAAGCCGCTTCCGGCTCAAACATAGTGCCTGCACCGTTTTCACGCGCATAAATCGCCAGCACCGCAGCCAGCGGTACAGAAACCTGACGCGGCACACCGCCGAAACGCGCGTTAAAGCGCACTTCGTCGTTGGCCAGTTCAAGGTTACCCACCGCGCGCGGCGCGATGTTCAGTACGATCTGCCCGTCACGTGCATATTCCATAGGAACCTGCACGCCCGGCAACGTCACATCCACAACCAGGTGCGGCGTGAGCTGGTTATCCAGCAGCCATTCATAGAAGGCGCGCAGCAGATACGGACGGCGTGGGGTAAGTTGTGACATTTCCACAGTCATTAGCCTCGGCCGAGACGCATTTCACGTTCCGGTTCAGTTAAAGATGCCAGGAAAGAATCGCGTTCAAATACGCGAGTCATGTAGCCCTTCAGCTCTTTCGCGCCCGGACCGCTGAACTCTACGCCCAGGGTTGGCAGACGCCACAGCAACGGCGCCAGGTAGCAATCTACCAGGCTGAACTCATCGCTCAGGAAGAATGGTTTCTGACCAAACACAGGGGCAATCGCCAGCAGCTCTTCACGCAGTTGCTTGCGTGCAGCGTCTGCTTCAGAAGAGGAACCGTTGACGATAACGTTCATCAGCGTGTACCAGTCTTTTTCGATACGCTGCATGTACAGGCGGCTTTCACCACGTGCAACAGGGTAAACAGGCATCAGTGGTGGATGCGGGAAACGCTCATCCAGATATTCCATAATGATACGGGATTCCCACAGGGTCAGCTCGCGATCCACCAGCGTCGGTACGCTTTGGCTCGGGTTGAGATCGATCAGATCCTGAGGCGGGTTATCCTTTTCCACATGCTCGATCTCAAAACTGACACCCTTCTCGGCCAGCACGATACGAACCTGATGGCTATAAATGTCAGTAGGACCAGAAAACAGCGTCATTACCGAACGTTTGTTGGCAGCGACAGCCATGAAAACCTCCAGGTATATTCAGAATTTTTACTGCTACCAGCCCAAACAGGGCCAGCCAGATGTTGTATCGCCCATCCCAGAGAAAACACATTGTTCAAGAATCGAACAAAAAACGAGTATTCACCGATATTTGGGCAGAAAATTGGATGATAGTTTACCAGATTTTGATGGCTTTGTGGTGAGGGGATTCTGGAAATGTGGAAAAAGAGAAGATATATGCAGTGATGCTGTGGATAACCTGCACATTATCCATAAAAAAAAACCCGCCGAAGCGGGTTTTTCGCCAATCGTTTCTGCGTAAGCAGAAAAGGATTAACGTTTGGAGAACTGTGGACGACGACGTGCTTTACGCAGACCCACTTTCTTACGTTCAACCTGACGAGCGTCACGAGTAACGAAGCCAGCTTTACGCAGTTCAGAACGCAGGGATTCGTCGTACTCCATCAGAGCGCGGGTGATACCGTGACGGATCGCACCTGCCTGACCGGAGATACCACCACCTTTAACGGTGATGTACAGATCCAGTTTTTCTACCATATCAACCAGTTCCAGCGGCTGGCGAACTACCATGCGGGCAGTTTCACGACCGAAGTACTGTTCCAGAGAACGTTGGTTGATTACGATTTTACCACTGCCCGGTTTGATGAACACGCGAGCTGCGGAACTTTTGCGGCGACCAGTGCCGTAGTATTGATTTTCAGCCATTGCCTATAATCCCGATTAGATGTCAAGAACTTGCGGTTGCTGTGCCGCGTGGTTGTGCTCGTTACCTGCGTAAACTTTCAGTTTACGGAACATAGCACGACCCAGCGGGCCTTTTGGCAGCATGCCTTTAACCGCGATTTCAATCACACGCTCAGGACGGCGAGCAATCATCTCTTCAAAGGTCGCTTCTTTGATACCACCGATGTGGCCAGTGTGATGGTAGTACATTTTGTCTGTACGCTTGTTGCCGGTTACAGCAACTTTATCTGCGTTCAGAACGATGATGTAATCACCCGTATCAACGTGCGGAGTGTATTCCGCTTTATGCTTACCGCGCAGGCGACGAGCCAGTTCAGTAGCCAGACGGCCCAGAGTTTTACCGGTCGCGTCAACAACATACCAGTCGCGCTGTACGGTTTCTGGTTTAGCTGTAAAAGTTTTCATTAAAAGCTTACCCAAATAATAAGTTACACGTTGGTGAACACCCAAACGTTTAGTCAGTTGAGGTTCACACGACAAAGTCCGGCAAACCTACCCCTTCGAATAGCTAATGCCGACACATAGAAAGTTTCGGGAAAAAAACCTTCTCGTAACGTGGGGTCGCAAGATTATAGAGAAGTTGAGGTCAAAGATCGACCCTTAAATGTGATTCGAGGCGGGTTTTTCGGGGGTAAGGTTTTTGCGGTCTGCCGCCCTCACCCCCAGCCCCTCTCCCACAGGGAGAAGGTCGCATTTATGGCATATGCTGAAGCTTAAGATACTCCTCGCTTTGCATCTCCTGCAGGCGCGACAGACAGCGCTGGAACTCAAACTTCAGCCGCTCGCCTTTATACACCTCATATAAAGGTACCTCGGCGCTGACCACAAGCTTCACGTGACGCTCATAGAACTCATCGACCAGCGCAATGAAGCGGCGCGCTTCGCTTTCCATCAGCGGCGTCATGACCGGCACGTTGAGCAGCATCACGGTATGGAACAAACGCGAGAGCGCGATGTAGTCATGCTGACTGCGGGCATCCACACAGAGCGTTGCAAAGGAGACGGCCAGGGTTTGATTTTCGACACCCAGGGTTTGCAGCGGGCGATGGTTAATCTCGAGCTCAGGGGCATGAGCCCGTTTTGCCCCCGCCAGCGCCAGCCACAGTTTATCCATCTGCTGCGTGGTCTCATCGTTTAAGGGAGAGAGCCACAGATGCGCCTGAGTTAAGGTACGCAGGCGGTAATCCACCCCGGCATCAACATTCATGATGTCGCAGTGCTGTTTGATGGCATCAATAGCGGGCAGGAAACGCGCGCGCTGCAGGCCATTGCGGTATAGCTCATCCGGCGGGATATTCGAGGTCGCCACCAGCGTTATCCCGCGTGCGAACAGCGCTTTCATCAGGCCACCCAGCAGCATGGCGTCGGTAATATCGGAGACAAAAAACTCGTCAAAACAGAGTACGTCCGTTTCCGCCTTGAACCTGTCGGCCACAATCTCCAGCGGATCGCTTTTGCCCTGCAGTGCCGTCAGCTCTTCGTGAACCCGCAGCATAAAGCGGTGGAAATGCAGACGCTGCTTACGGGTACCCGGCAGGCTCAGATAAAAGAGGTCCATCAGCCAGGTTTTCCCGCGCCCGACGCCGCCCCACATATACAAACCGCGCACCGGCGCATGAGTCTGTGGCTCTTTTTTTCCGAGCAACCGCCCCAGAGCCGCCTTCAACCCACCGCTCTGTTCACCCTCTGCAGGTTTTGCCGTGAGCTCCTGATAAATCGTATCCAGACGATTCACCGCTTCACGCTGAACGTCATCCGGCTGATGTGTACCCTCATTAAGGGCAAGTTGGTATCGCGATGCAGGGGACAGGTTTTGCATAAACGTATTGTTATTCCTTCAAATAATACTCACCAGCAGACGTGACTGATGAAAAAAAGGCCGTTCTACACTACGCGATGATACGTCAGGATTCCACTTCTGCGGAAATAGCGGTTATAGTGGCAATATCAGGCACAGGCAGGAGCCGAGCCAACACCCTACGGAACAACAAGACAACGGGAGAAGTTCATGACCTGGGAATATGCGCTAATCGGTTTAGTCGTCGGCATCGTCATTGGTGCTGTGGCCATGCGTTTCGGTAATCGCAAATTGCGTCAGCAGCAGTCACTGCAGTACGAACTGGAAAAGAACAAAGCCGAACTGGAAGAGTATCGTGAAGAGCTGGTCAGCCACTTTGCCCGTAGCGCCGAGCTGCTGGACAACATGGCGACCGACTATCGTCAGCTCTATCAACATATGGCAAAAAGCTCCAGCAGCCTGCTGCCAGAAATGACCGCGGAATCCAATCCATTCCGTAACCGTCTGGCCGACTCTGAAGCCGGTAACGATCAGGCCCCTGTTCAGATGCCACGCGACTATTCAGATGGCGCGTCCGGCCTGCTGCGCGGCGGTGCAAAACGCGATTAATCGCACAACCTGAATTTATTTTACGGGCGCTGCTATTGCGCCCGTCCTTTCTTCATGACCCCAGCTATTATTGAGTAAGCACTTCATTGTTCAGCGGTTTAAAATTCAATAACATCAACGTGTTTTAGGGCCGTTTTTCCTTTATTCCAGGTTACGAGAGTCAGCATCGATGAAGAAAAAAAACCAGCTGTTGAGCGCTATAGCGTTAAGTGTCGGGTTATCTCTCTCGGCGTCCTTCCCTGCATCTGCCGCCCTGCCTTCCCAGGTACCCGGCCAGGCGGCAATTCCAAGTCTTGCGCCAATGCTGGAAAAAGTTCTGCCTGCAGTAGTGAGCGTGCAGGTAGAAGGCACGGCATTACAAAATCAACGCGTACCTGAAGAACTGAAAAAATATTTTGGCGATGAGTCGCCCGACCAGCAGGCGCAGCCTTTTGAAGGTCTGGGTTCTGGCGTCATTATTGATGCGGCCAAAGGTTATATTCTGACCAACAATCATGTTATCAGTCAGGCCGATAAAATCAGCGTACAGCTCAACGATGGGCGTGAGTTTGAGGCCAAACTGATTGGCGGCGATGACCAGAGCGACATCGCGCTGCTGCAGGTGCAAAACCCGAGCAATCTGACTCAAATTGCCATTGCGGACTCCGATAAACTGCGTGTTGGTGATTTTGCTGTCGCCGTGGGAAATCCGTTTGGTTTAGGGCAAACCGCCACCTCCGGGATAATCTCGGCGCTGGGTCGCAGCGGTCTGAATCTGGAAGGTCTGGAAAACTTTATCCAGACCGATGCCTCAATCAACCGCGGGAACTCCGGCGGGGCCTTGCTCAATCTCAACGGCGAGCTGATTGGGATTAACACCGCAATCCTGGCGCCGGGCGGCGGCAGTATCGGCATCGGTTTTGCTATCCCCAGCAATATGGCCAAAACGCTGGCGCAGCAGCTCATTCAGTTCGGTGAGGTCAAACGCGGGCTGTTGGGCATCAAAGGGATGGAGATGAGCGCTGACATCGCGAAAGCGTTCAACATCAATGTGCAGCGCGGTGCGTTTGTCAGTGAAGTGCTGCCAAACTCCGGCTCGGCAAAAGCTGGCGTGAAGTCGGGCGATGTGATTGTCAGCCTGAACGATAAACCGCTGAGCAGCTTTGCGGAACTGCGCTCGCGTATTGCCACCACCGAACCGGGTGCCAAAGTGAAGTTAGGCCTGATTCGTGATGGTAAGCCGCTGGATGTCGAAGTGACGCTTGATAAGAGCACCTCATCCTCTGCCAGCGCGGAGCTTATCGCCCCGGCGCTGCAAGGGGCAACGCTGAGCGATGGACAGCTGAAAGACGGGACGAAAGGGATTAGTGTCGATACCGTCGAGAAGAGCAGTCCTGCCGCGCAGGCCGGATTGCATCAGGATGATGTGATCATCGGCGTGAACCGCAATCGCGTGCAATCCATCGCAGAACTGCGCAAGGTGCTGGAAAGCAAACCGGCGGTCATTGCCCTGCAGGTTATGCGCGGCAACGAGTCTATCTATATTCTGTTGCGCTAAGCATTTGCGATTCCGGACATCACCGCTGCGTGTGATGTCCGGATAACTCATGTTATGCTGCAAATCGTTCCTTTATTAACGACACGCGCATCATGCTTTTAAAGCTCTTTCGTTCAATTGTCATCGGTTTGATTGTTGCCGGCCTGCTGCTGGTCGTCATGCCGTCTTTACGCCAGTTCAATAAGCTGTCGGCGCCTCAGTTCGACAGTGCGGATGAAACGCCTGCGACCTACAACCAGGCCGTTCGCCGTGCCGCGCCTGCCGTGGTTAACGTTTATAACCGTGGCCTCAATAGCTCAGCCCATAACCAGCTGGAGATCCGCACTCTCGGTTCCGGGGTAATTATGGACGAGCGCGGCTACATCATTACCAACAAACACGTGATTAACGATGCCGACCAGATCATCGTTGCCCTGCAGGATGGCCGCGTGTTTGAGGCCCTGCTGGTGGGCTCGGATAGCCTGACTGACCTGGCTGTTTTGAAGATCAACGCCACGGGCGGTTTACCGGTTATTCCTATCAACCGTAAACGAACCCCTCATATTGGCGACGTCGTGCTGGCTATCGGTAACCCTTATAACCTGGGCCAGACGATCACGCAGGGGATTATCAGCGCCACCGGTCGCATTGGCCTCAACCCGTCGGGACGGCAGAACTTCCTGCAAACCGATGCGTCCATCAACCACGGTAACTCCGGCGGTGCGCTGGTCAACTCGCTGGGCGAACTGATGGGTATCAATACCCTCTCGTTCGATAAAAGCAATGACGGTGAGACGCCGGAAGGGATTGGGTTCGCCATTCCATTCCAGCTGGCGACCAAGATCATGGATAAATTGATCCGCGATGGCCGTGTGATCCGCGGTTATATTGGTATTGGCGGTCGTGAAATTGCGCCTATGCATTCGCAGGGCGGTGGCATCGATCAGATTCAGGGCATCGTGGTCAACGAAGTGTCGCCTGGCGGCCCGGCGGCTAACGCGGGAATTCAGGTTAATGATGTCATCGTGTCGGTCAACGGCATACCAGCGGTATCGGCGCTGGAGACCATGGATCAGGTTGCGGAGATCCGTCCTGGCTCTATCATCCCGGTTGAAGTCATGCGTAACGATAAGAAGCTGACGCTGCAGGTGACGATTCAGGAATACCCGGCCACCAACTGACAGGCATAAAAAAACGGAGCGCATTGCTCCGTTTTTTTTGCCGGGCGGCATGACGGCCCGGCCTATGGGGACATCCGTTTTACTTGTTAACGAACTCTTCGCCCAGAGTGATATCTTTCTTCAGCGTATCCAGCATGCCTTCCATCGCGTTCTGTTCAAACGCGCTCAGCTTGCCAATCGGCTGATGTTCTTCGATACCGTTTTTACCCAGCAGCAGCGGCTGAGAGAAGAAACGAGCGTGTTCTCCGTCGCCTTCAACATACGCGCATTCAACAACGCCTTTCTCGCCCTGCAGTGCACGAACCAGTGACAGACCAAAACGTGCCGCCGCCTGACCCATAGACAGGGTTGCAGAACCGCCACCCGCCTTCGCTTCCACCACTTCGGTGCCCGCGTTCTGGATGCGTTTGGTCAGGTCAGCCACTTCCTGCTCGGTGAAGCTAACACCAGGGATCTGCGACAGCAGAGGCAGAATGGTGACACCAGAGTGACCGCCGATAACCGGCACTTCAACTTCTGAAGGCTGTTTGCCTTTCAGTTCAGCCACAAAGGTGTTGGAACGGATGATGTCCAGCGTGGTTACGCCGAACAGTTTGTTCTTATCGTAAACACCGGCTTTTTTCAGCACTTCTGCCGCGATAGCGACCGTGGTGTTCACCGGGTTAGTGATGATACCAATGCACGCTTTCGGGCAGGTTTCAGCAATCTGCTGCACCAGGTTTTTCACAATACCCGCGTTGACGTTGAACAGGTCTGAACGATCCATGCCTGGCTTACGCGCCACGCCAGCGGAGATCAGCACCACGTCCGCGCCCTGCAGGGCAGGACGAGCATCTTCACCGGAGAAGCCTTTGATTTTCACAGCTGTCGGGATGTGGCTCAGGTCAACCGCCACACCTGGGGTTACCGGAGCAATATCGTACAGGGAGAGTTCTGAGCCTGAAGGCAGTTGGGTTTTCAGTAGTAGGGCAAGCGCCTGGCCGATACCACCAGCAGCGCCGAGGACTGCGACTTTCATCCTAAACTCCTTATTATGGTTAACTTAAGTATCTGTAACTCCGTTGCGGCGACCATAATTCAGCAGGTAATTAATTACAATTTTCGTCACTAAATAATTTGAGGTCGCGCGACTTTATCTCTCACCAGAAGGCTATCTGACGACAGACGACAACGAATTAAGAGGGGGTTACAATACACCCTGCCACGCCACCAAAACAACATCATTTTGATAACATTTAATTTACTTTTAAGCTTATTTGCTTGCCGTGACCCAGGCATGTTTTCTGATAACGAAATCTGATAAAATCACTCCCTTTCATAACATTATTTCAGCCTAACCGCTGGCAGATAATTTGCATAAAAATTCATCCACATGCATAATAATGTTGTTTCTTTCGTCATATTCCGGGTGACTTATGCGAAGCTCGTCTAAGCAAGAAGATTTAGTGAAGGCGTTTAAAGCGCTACTCAAAGAAGAGATATTCAGTTCTCAGGGAGAAATTGTTCAGGCTTTACAGGAACAAGGCTTCGATAACATCAACCAGTCGAAAGTCTCCCGCATGTTAACCAAATTTGGTGCGGTACGTACGCGTAACGCCAAAATGGAGATGGTCTACTGCCTGCCTGCAGAACTTGGCGTGCCAACCACCTCCAGCCCGTTGAAGAATCTGGTTCTCGATATCGATTACAACGATGCCGTTGTCGTGATCCATACCAGCCCAGGTGCTGCACAGTTGATTGCACGTATGCTGGACTCGCTGGGTAAGCCCAAAGGCATCCTTGGGACGATTGCGGGTGACGATACCATCTTCACTACCCCCGCCAATGGCTTCTCAGTGAAAGATCTCTACGAAGCGATTCTGGACCTGTTCGAGCAGGAACTCTGATTACCCTCCCCGTGGCGTCCTGCTGCGGGGATCATTCTGCTTCTGCCGCGTTTACCCCTGTTTTATCCCGCCCTTTACTTTAACAAATAGTGCTTTTTACCGCCCATTAACATTCATTTGGTGAATGATAAATCAAAAAATCGCACAAAAAATCAAAAGCTGATATCCATATGATTTTCTTAGATATACAGCCACACATTGAACAATAAACGCACAATTTTATGCCATTAGGTTATAAAAAACAGGTTAGTTAATACGTAATAACAACAGAAACAATTAGTCTGGTATTAATTTTTACCGTTATTAGTGTATACTTGATTTTGTGATGAGGGTCACGAAACAAAGACCCCACTAAAAATTCGACGAGGTAAAGAATCATGAAAATCAAAACTACTGTAGCGGCGCTCAGCGTCCTGTCTGTCCTGTCATTCGGTGCTTTCGCCGCTGACGCTATCAATGCCGAGCAGGCACAATCCCGCCAGGCAATCGGTACGGTTTCTGTCGGCGCAATCGGCACGTCTCCAATGGACATGCATGAGATGCTGAACAAAAAAGCGGAAGAACAAGGTGCGTCATCTTATCGCATCATTGAAGCGCGTTCAGGTGACCACTGGCACGCAACCGCTGAGCTGTACAAATAAGTTTTAGTAATAACTGAAGACCAAAATCTCTACTCAACGGCACCAGGCATAAAAATAGCAGTTCAACCCTTCTCGCCGTTGAGCAAAAACCCTATTCAGGAGCAAAAACTATGAAAACCAAATTCATCATCGCAACCCTCGGTCTGGCATCCGTTCTCTCTTTCGGCGCAAGTGCCGCCGTACAGCAAGTGAACGCTGACCAGGCGCAGAATCTGCAGTCTATGGGGAGTGTGTCTGTGACGTCCGTTACCGGCTCTCCAATGGATATCCGTCAGGCACTGGCCGCTAAAGCTGAAAAAGCAGGCGCCAGCAGCTATCGCGTCACCGAGCTGAACCAGGGTGACCACTGGCATGCAACGGCTCAACTGTATAAATAAACCCTCGTCGTATCTCATCATACGACTTGCCCCTGGCCTTCTGGTCAGGGGCTTTTTTATGGCTTGATCAATGGCGCGCGTTGAAGCGTAGCTGCCCTTCCAGCTCTTCTTCCGCTTCATCAAACAGCAAAATGAGTGCGCCAAACCGTCTGCGCAACTTTTCAGGCAGATGGATAAACTCAATTTCCAGCGGTAACGGCAGCAGGCTGCCGGTCACCACGTCCCACAGCGTGTCCAGATTGGTGACGCTTTCCCGTTCAAGATCAAACACCCGGATAAATTCACGATAGAAGTCATCCTGACTGTCGATCTCGTCAAAATCAAAGGTATAGGTTTTCATTGCCAGTCACCCAGTCCAGGCGAGCGGCCTGCGCCGCCCTGATTATTATAATCCCCCAATATGCAGGGTTTTGACTTCCAGATACTCTTCCAGCCCCAGCACGGACCCTTCGCGCCCAAGGCCAGACTCTTTTACCCCACCAAACGGCCCCAGCTCTGTGGAGACGGCACATTCGTTAATTCCTATCATCCCGCTTTCGATGGCCTGCGACACGCGGAAGACACGTGCCAGATTTTGGGTATAGAAGTAAGCCGCCAGGCCATATGGCGTGTTATTGGCACGCTGGATAACCTCATCTTCCGAGGTAAAACGGAAGCAGGCCGCAACCGGGCCAAACGTCTCTTCTTCAGCCAGTTTCATGCCTTCATGGCAATCGCCCAGGACAGTTGGCATCCAGAAATTGCCGCCAAGCGAATGGGGTTTACCGCCCGCCAGAACGGTCGCGCCACGGGCCACGGCATCTTCAACGTGTTCACGCGCCTTATCGACGGCGGAGGATTCGATCAGCGGCCCCACGATGACGCCCTCTTCCAGACCATTCCCGACCTTCAGGGCCTTCACCGCATCGGCAAGCTTATTCACAAATTTGTCGTAGACGGTTTCCTGGATATAGAAACGGTTAACGCTGACGCAGACCTGGCCGGCATTGCGAAATTTATTGGCGATAGCCCCTTTAACGGCAGCCTCGATATCCGCATCTTCAAAGACGATATACGGCGCATTGCCTCCCAGCTCCATCGACACTTTCTTCATGGTTTCTGCGGCGTTACGCACCAGCGTTTTGCCGACGGAAGTCGAGCCGGTAAAGGAGATTTTCCGCACCTCATGGCTCGCCATAATCGCGTCGCTGATCTCATGCGTATTCCCGGCTACGGCGTTGAGTACCCCATCCGGTACACCGGCCTGTTTTGCCAGCGTAAGCAGCGCGAAGGCGCTGAGAGGTGTGTTATTTGCCGGTTTGATTACCCCGGTACACCCTGCCGCCAGCGCCGGACCTAATTTACGGGTGAGCATGGCCATCGGGAAGTTCCACGGCGTAATCGCCGCGACCACGCCGATGGGCTCGCGGGTCGCCAGGATGCGGGAGCCCGGTTTGATCGGTGGAATAATTTCACCGTTCGCGCGCTTGGCCTCTTCGGCGAACCACTGGATAAAACTCGCGGCGTATTCCACCTCGCCTTCCGCTTCTTGCAGGGGCTTGCCCTGTTCGGTGGTCATTAAACGCCCGAGCCAGCTTTTGTTCTCAATGATCAGTTCGTACCAGCGGTAGAGAATTGCCGAACGCGCTTTCGCGGTTTTGGCGCGCCATGCCGGGAAGGCTTTGGCCGCCGCGGCAATGGCGTCTTCGGTTTCTGCTTTGCCGGCTTTGGCTACTCTGGCGATGACCTCACCGGTAGCCGGGTTCAGCACATCAAACGTCGTGTCCAGCGTTTTCCATATGCCGTTGACCAGATAACCGGTCTGAAAAAGGTGATTGTCCTGAAGCGCCTGGGTTGTCATGTGTCCTCCCTTCCTGAATGTAAGAGCATGCTGGAATAAGTATAGCCACAAAAAAACCGACGCTTTTGGCGTCGGCTTTTTTACTTCAGTCAGTTATCCGTAAGGGCGTTCTGATAGCGATGCAGCATAAACACCAGCCGTCCTACCGGCTCTGTCACCTGAGGCGGTGCTTCCCAGACTTTCAGCTTCTCCTGGTAGATATCCAGCTCTTCAAGCAGTTGCTTAAAGTAACGACGTCGTTTGTCATCGCTGGAGGCGGAAAGCACGTGGTCGGCCGTCCGACGCAGCTGGCGGTGGAAAGCCGACAGATCGTCATTGATGGGCACGGGGGCATTACGCAAACGCTGGTGCGCGATAATCATGGTCAAGGCCAGACGGAACTTGGCGATGTCACCCGGGAACTTGTTCAGCAGTAAAAACAGCTGCTGATAGAGCGCCGGCAGGTGGTTCTCTTTGCGACGCGCGGTATTGGTGGTCATGGACGACACAGCAGCCGAGACAAACTGATTCAACAGCACGCGGCCCGTCCGTGCCTGAGAGTTATCCCGCACCAGCAGAATGACCATCATCGCCAGGAAACAGCCCACCAGCTGACCTAAGGCGCTGTCTAAGAACTGGCTGAAATGGAAGGTCATCGGGTTATCCAGCACAATGATGTTAATCGTACTGGCCAGGGCACCCAATGAACCCAGCCGGCGCTTTTGCACTTCGATTCCGATAAAGAACGCCATCACCGCGAGGCTAATACAGAGCAGTAACATGCTCTGCTGGGTCGAGGGAATGATCACCAGAAAATAGAACGCGCCAATCGGCAGTGCAGCAATTGTGCCGAACAGAAAATCAATGGCCACCATGCGCGGATTCGGAAGACGCATCGCCAACGCGGTAACGACGGCGATCATCACCATCGCGCCGCTGCCGGAGGTCCAGCCGGTCCACAGCCAGAACAGCGTGCCGAGCATACAGGCAAGCGTTGTACGCCAGAAGTTAACCATTGCGTGATGGCGTTCGGCGGATTCTGCCTTGATCACCACTTCACCCTGCAGCACCTCTTCTTCTACCGCGCTGATTTTGGTGTTACTGATCACACCGCGTTTCAGCAACAGGTAGCGCGTCGCGGCCCCGACCCAGGTATAGATCGTTACTGGCGTATCACGATCCCCGGTCCAGGCAATGACCCGGCGCATGCGTTTAAGCTGTTTGTGTACGTCCTGCACGGTTTCCACCGGCTCAGCAAACAGCTCGCGGAAGGTATCGGTTACCGCGTCCGGGCGGGTGTTTTGGATCAGATAGGTTTCACACGCCTGGGTAATCAGCGTTAAGGAGACGGTGTTGATGGCTTTAAGGCGGCGGTTGGCACGGGCCCAGCGCGAAGACTCCATGTTCAGGTTGCTGCGCATCCCTTCCAGCGCCGTGGTGCGGCGCACCAGAGCACTCCAGGCTTTATCCACCTCTTCGCTGTCACCATGCTTAATACAGAGCTGCATCAACTGATACTGGGCAACAATCAGCGCATCCAGTTCACGATCCACTTCCTGCTTAATGGAGCGAGGAGAGAAAAGCAGGTCAGCGACAATGGCACTGACAATACCGATGACAATCTCACTGCAGCGCTCTACGGCAAACTGCGGGGCAAGCAGCGGTTCGCTTTGAATGGTGATGATAATAATCAGCGCGGTATAACCGGCCAGACCCCAGGCGTAGGAGTTCTCCACTTTCACCAGCGACGAGAGCCAGGTACAAAAGCCCGCCCAGATACAGCACACCATCAGCATCAGCAGCGGCGTGCGGATCATCAATATGATGATGGTCAGTGCGGCGAAACAGCCAATAAATGTCCCAATGATGCGCAGCATCCCACGGTAGCGGATCGCCCCGGAGTAAGGTTCCCCGCCCGCAGCAAAGGCAGGCCCTGCCGCCACAATCGCCGCCGTCAGTACGGCCCAGCGGGGGGTTTCCAGCTGAAAGTGGAAGCCGACAAACAGCGCCAGCACAATGGCACACGCCAGCTTAACGGCGAAGCGAATGTGCTGGCTGGCGATGGAAAAGATACCCATAACGATTAACCAAACTCGCGCAGGCGATGGGCAATTTTACGGAAGATGGAGTCCTGGCTGGCGTCACGGTCTTTTTCACCGGTGATCACCACCGTCGCTGTGGTCCCGGCAGGCCACAGATTGCCCTGCTGTTCATCCAGGTGGATACGCACCGGCACACGCTGGGCCAGACGTACCCATTCCAGGTTGGAATCCACCGTCGCCATCCCTTTAGTATCGTTAGAGCTGCTGGAGTTAGTGACCCCCGCGGCTACGCTGTCGACGGTGCCTTTAAGCACTCGGTTGCTGCCAAGCGGCGTAATTTCAGCCCGGAACCCCGGACGCACGCCTTCCAGTTTGGTCTCTTCCATATAAGCGAGCACGTAGAAGGAGTTCTGTTTAACCAGCGCCACGGCGGTTGAGCCGCGGGTGATAAACTCCCCGGCATAAACATTCAGGTTGGTGATCCAGCCATCGGCTGGTGCACGGATCACGGTGCGCTCAAGATCGAGCCGGGCAAGATCGCGTGTCGCTTGCGCTTTGGCCAGCTGATGCAGCACGGTTTGCAGGACGTTATTGGACTGGTCAATCTCTTCGCGGGACATCGCCTGAACACCCAGTTGGTTACGGCGACCTGCCTCACGGCGTTTCTCGGAAGCCAGCGCCTGATAATAGGCCACATCCGCTTCGGCTTCTTCTAACGCTTTCTGATAACGCGGCTGGTCGATGGTGAACAGTACCTGATCTTTTTTCACCAGCTGGTTATCGTGGACATTGACCGCAGTGATGAGACCCGCCACGTCGGGGGCGATTGCCACGACATCGGCGCTAAAGCGCGCATCACGCGTCCACGGTGATTCAGTGTAATAGACCCAGGCGCGGAAAATAGCGATGAACGCGAGGATAACGAGCGCCATGGTGATGGCAGTGCGGGAGATTTTTCTTGTTAGCGTTTTCACATCAACCTCAGACAAACATGCGCGATATCAGGTAAAACAGGCAGCAATACAGCGCGGTATTGAACAATGCAGGATGCCAGACAAAATCGTAGATCCCGGTGGGGACCAGCACCTTGCGCACCAGCCAGAAAATCGCCAGTGATAAAAGAAGCTCGAAAAATATCGGTGGGAACGACAAACCGAACACCACGATAACGGGAAACAGACTCATGTTGACCTTGATTAGAGAGAGTGCAGGCTTCAGACTTTTTTAGCGCACGCCACCGCAGGAGAGCAAGAAACGCCGGGCGAGAATGGCGCAGCCGTTATGTAATTAATAATATATTAACGTAACTGTTATGCTGTTATCTATAATATGTGATCTAAATCACTTTTAAGTCAGAGTTAACAATGGAACGTCTAAAACGGATGTCGGTCTTTGCCAAAGTGGTTGAACTTGGCTCTTTTACCGCCGCTGCACGTCAGCTTCAGATGAGCGTCTCTTCCATCAGCCAGACCGTGTCCAAACTGGAAGATGAGCTGCAGGTCAAGCTACTCAACCGCAGCACCCGCAGCATTGGGCTGACGGAAGCGGGTAAGATTTACTATCAGGGTTGTCGCCGCATGCTGCTCGAAGTGCAGGATGTGCACGAACAACTTTACGCCTTCAACAACACGCCTATCGGTACGCTGCGCATCGGTTGTTCTTCAACTATGGCACAAAATGTTCTCGCCGCCATGACCGCTGACATGCTGAAAGAGTACCCGGGATTAACCGTCAATCTGGTCACGGGCATTCCCGCCCCGGACTTGATTGCCGACGGGCTGGACGTGGTGATCCGCGTGGGGGCATTGCAGGACTCCAGCCTCTTCTCCCGGCGGCTGGGCAGTATGCCAATGGTGGTCTGCGCCTCGAAAAGCTATCTGGCTCAGTACGGGGTGCCGGAGAAACCCGCCGATCTCACCAACCACTCCTGGCTGGAGTACAGCGTTCGCCCCGACAATGAATTTGAGCTGATTGCCCCGGAAGGGATTTCCACCAGACTGCTGCCGGAAGGACGGTTCGTCACCAACGATCCGATGACCATCTCGCGCTGGCTGGTGGCCGGCGCCGGGATCGCGTATGTGCCGTTAATGTGGGTGATCAACGAGATCAACAGCGGTGTACTGGAGATCCTCTTCCCGCGCTATCAGTCCGATCCGCGTCCGGTGTACGCGTTGTACACCGAGAAAGACAAACTGCCGCTCAAGGTTCAGGTGTGCATAAACTATCTGACCGAGTATTTTGTGGACGTGGCGGAGTTGTTTCAGGGAATGCGCGAAAGACGAAAGGAATAACCTTTAATTTCCGAAATGTATATTTGTGATGAATATTCCAGGATGATACAGACCGTCATTCAGGAATATTCCTTCACCCCTGCCAGGAATAGCGAATTGACACTGCCGCCATCTGCGCCTTACCTTATAAACAGTCTGACAGTCAGGCTGTTATTAATTTGTTACCGATATGAATAATAAAATGTATTTCTCAGGATGACGTTAAACAAGGAAAAGAAATGAATATATTTGAACAAACACCGCCTTCACGCAGGCGCTATGGACTCGCCGCGTTCATTGGTTTGATTGCAGGGATTGTCTCCGCCTTCGTAAAATGGGGAGCAGAGGTGCCGCTTCCGCCGCGAAGCCCTACCGATTTATTCACCAGCGCATGCGGACCGGAGCAATTAATAAGAGCCGCAGGTCAGATTGATTGTTCCCGCAATTTTTTAAATCCTCCTTATGTATTTTTACGCGACTGGCTGGGCATTGCTGACCCTAACGCCGCGGTTTATACCTTTGCCGGACATATATTTAACGCGGTCGGCGTAACACATATTATTTTCTCTATCGTCTTTGCTGTAGGGTATTGTGTAGTTGCTGAAGTCTTCCCAAAAATTAAACTCTGGCAAGGTTTACTGGCGGGTGCGTTAGCACAGCTTTTTGTTCACATGATCTCCTTCCCGCTGATGGGGCTGACACCCCCGCTGTTCGAACTGCCCTGGTACGAACACGTCTCAGAGATCGTGGGGCATTTGATCTGGTTCTGGTCGATTGAAATCATTCGTCGTGACCTACGTAACCGCATCACGCACGAGCCCGACCCGGAAATCCCGCTGGGTAACGCACGTTAAAAAAAATGGCGCGACTTTTACAGTCGCGCCATTTTTTCAGATTGATTCAGGTCAGGCGGTGCCGCCCACCGTCAGGTTATCCACTTTCAGCGTTGGCTGACCGACGCCAACCGGCAGGCTCTGGCCCTCTTTACCGCAAACACCAACGCCGTTATCCAGCTTCAGATCGTTGCCGACCATGGAGATCTGCTGCATGGCTTCAATACCGGAGCCAATCAGGGTCGCCCCTTTCACCGCTTTGGTCACTTTGCCTTTCTCAATCAGATACGCTTCTGAAGTGGAGAAGACGAACTTACCGGAGGTGATATCTACCTGACCGCCACCAAAGTTTGGCGCGAAGATGCCGTAATCAACGGACTCGATGATCTCCTGCGGTGTGGATTTACCCGGCAACATGTAAGTGTTCGTCATACGCGGCATCGGCAGATGCGCGTAGGATTCACGACGGCCGTTGCCCGTTGGCGCAACGCCCATCAGACGCGCGTTGAGTTTGTCCTGCATGTAGCCTTTCAGTACGCCATTTTCGATCAGCACGTTGTACTGCCCGGGCGTACCTTCATCGTCGATTGAAATCGAGCCACGGCGATCCTGCATCGTGCCGTCATCAACCACGGTACAGAGTTCAGATGAGACGCGTTGTCCCATCTGGCCGCTGAATACGGAGGTGCCGCGACGGTTAAAATCGCCTTCCAGACCGTGGCCCACCGCTTCGTGCAGCAGCACGCCAGGCCAGCCTGCGCCAAGTACCACCGGCAATGTACCGGCGGGTGCCGCCACGGCAGACAGGTTCACCAGCGCCATGCGCACGGCTTCTTTTGCCCACGCGTCAGCGCGTGCTTCACCGTCAACATCGCCCAGGAACCAGTCATAACCAAAACGACCGCCGCCACCGCTTGAACCGCGTTCACGCTTACCGTCGTCTTCAACCTGCACGCTGACAGAAAGACGTACCAGCGGACGCACATCCGCTGCCAGCGTGCCGTCTGTCGCCGCGACCAGGATCAGTTCATAGACACCGCTCAGGCTGGCAGAGACTTCCTGCACGCGTTTATCCGCAGCGCGTGCGACTTTATCCACGCGACGCAGGATATCCAGTTTCTCTTCACGGCTCATGCTCTGCAGGGGATCGATACTGGTATAGAGTGCAGAGTGCTGCACTTCACCCAGCGTCTTCACGCGACCGTCACCGCTTTCACGCACGATAGTCCGCGCGGCCAGCGCGCTCTGCTCCAGTGCGGCCAGGCTAATCTGGTCGGCATAAGCAAAACCGGTTTTCTCGCCGCTGACGGCACGTACACCGACACCCTGGTCAATGTTATAAGAGCCATCTTTAATGATGCTGTCTTCTAAAACCCAGGATTCGTGATAGCTCGACTGGAAATAGAGATCGCCGTAGTCGAGACGGCGTTCGGTCAGTTGACCAAGAATGGAGAACAGGTCCTGATGGCTCAGGCCGTTCGCTGCGAGCAAATGTTCACTTACCAGGTTCAGACTCATCGTATTGCTACTCGTTCGTTGCCGCCCGTGGCGGTATATAAATCGTATTTATTGAGAGTGAGGCAATTACCTGCCCACGTCAAATCATTGCTGTGCATCTTTGCGCGGCTGGCGCAGCACTTCATTAATCTGCGGTTTATCCACCGGCCCGGTGATGCGATAGCGCAGAATAGAGACTTTGCTCCACAGCGGCCCCAGCACTTTACTGGCGGCAAACACCGCCGCACCGACAATCGGGTTCACCACAAAAGCCGCCGCCACGCCGACGGTGGCAGAAATTTCAGGTGCCACCACCGCTTCCATATCCAGTTCGCGGCGCACGAGGTTGACCGAGCCTTTCATCGCAATATCCGCTTCCAGGCCGTCCACCAGCGTATCGTCGGTATGCAGCACCCCGTCTTTGATCCATGCCGTACTGCGGATGGAGTCGTAATAGAAACCTTCGCTGAAGGTATCGCTAAAGTCGAAACGCAGCTTACGCAGCAGGGCATCAAAGCTCAACAGACGCAGTATCTGGCCCGCATGCCCGGTACTCACATCGGCAATTTCACCCTTGCCAAAGCGGGTTTTCAGAATGCCGTTCAGTGAGGCTTCATCCGGCGTCCACGGTGCCGCACGCCAGTGGAGATCGTAATTCACGTCAAATGATGACCCCCGCAGCGGCGTGCTGATGCCAAAGAAGTTAGCCACGGAATCCAGTTTATTGCCCTTGATGTCGCCCTTCAAAGAGGTTCGCTGCTCGCCCGGGTTATTAACCCACTCCCCGGCGGCCCTCAGACGGCCAAAGCCGGTGTCGATAAGCCCGCCCGCAAGGCTCAGCGTATTCCCCTTAATGGCGAAATCGCCGTCAATACGGCCATACTTTTGACCCCAAAGCCAGCACTCAGCACAGCGTAGCTGGAGATCGGGCCAGCCGCTGAAGTCGATACGGGTTGGGTTATTCAACGGCGCCGTATTTGACGGACGATCTTTTCCGCTCGCGGTGGCCGGGTTGTAGTAAAGATAGCGAATCGCCGCCTGCCACGGCGCGTTGTCGCGCATGGTCAGCGTGCCATTGATCTCGCGGCCCTGGGCTTCGACTTTTGACCCGTTCGCCGTTGGCTGCGAAACAATGCTCAGGTTATTCCACTGCTGTCCACCCAGCATCAGCGACGGCGTACGAACAGTAATGCTCTGCGGGAACTGGGCAGCCTCATCAACGTTTTGGCCTACGCCCTTCTGGAACAGAGCCAGCCACTCGGCCCCGTCCATTGGCGGCAGATTAAGCTCAATGCCGGTGTGATCGGGCAGCGGCGGCGTGGTGCGGCTGTCCGTCGTCCAGATGGCTCTGTCGAGCGTGAGCTTACGGTTAAGCAGCCAGCGGCTGTTGAAATGGTTTTTCTCACCCGCACTGCCGGTTAGCGCGAAGCTGTTAAGATTGCCATCGACGTTAACCTTTATTGGCAGCGGTTGACCGGACGATTTATCCAGCGGTGCAGGCAACTGGCTCTGAATGTTTTTCAGATCGCCAGTGATATCAACTTTATAGCGCGCACCGGCGTGATAAGGCAGTTCAATTGCCACCTTGCCATTCCAGGAGACTGCACCGTTAACGGACTCCTCAATCGGCTTCGGCAGAACATCCATGCGCGATGGCTGCCAGTTGCCGTCCAGGTTGACGGCTACCTGATAAGCTTTCTCGCCCTCGGTGGTCGAGAAATCAATATTCACAGGCTGATTAAACCAGCTGGCCTTGAGCGGCTCGCTCTTCAGGTTACCGTTCTCAAAGCTAAACTGCCCGCTGAGGTTCTTCAGGGTGCTTTCAAGCGGCTTAATATACAGGCTGTTGTTATTGAGACGGACGTCGCCTTTGGCGGTGGTCATTTCACCGTCGAGCGGGATATCAAGATGTAAGCGAGCACTCACATCGCCATCCAGCTGCAGCTGCTGAAGGGTGGCTGCCAGTGACTCTTTCAGCGGCGTGTCTTCAAAATAGGGGCCGACCGCTTTCCCGGGGCCGTTAATGTCGGCATCGATCAAAAGCTTCTCTTTTGAGTAATCCGGAATGTTTGCCGTCAGGTTACTGGCCGTTACGCCGCCCAGCGCCACGTTGTCTGCCTTCATCCATAATCCGTCATTGATAAAATTAAGTTCAATGTCGAGATTTTTCAGCGCAGGCCAGCCCGGCTGGAAGGCAAAGGTGGCGTTGTGCAGCGGCACCAGCACCTGGAATTGACCTTCATTGTGCTTGTACGGGAAAAGATGCGGATTACCGCCGTAGACCAGGGTGGCATTATCCGCCTGGCCGCCCTGGATCGCGCCGCTCAGATAGTCCACCAGCGCTTTGCCCATCAGGTTCTCGGGGAAGTAGCGCCAGGCCTGAGAACCGTCGTTAGTGCTGATCCCGGCCAGAATACCCAGCCACGGCTCTTCACCTTCAGGCTGCAGATAGCGGAAATCGCCACGCGCATGTACCGCTTTGGCTTTCACATCGATATGGCGTCCATCCAGCTGGAAGCCTTTATCGTTACGCAGCCAGTTGAGCACCGCATTGCCTTGTTCAATTTCAAGCGGCGCACGGAAGACCGTTTCGTAAGGCATTCTGGCGTCATGCATATCGACCGTTAGCCTGCCGTTCTCAACGCTCCCTTCCAGCTTACCGCTGAAGTTTTCCGCGCCCGGTAACATCTTCCACTGCTTCCAGGCCAGACATTTCCATGCGGCCTGAAAACGGGTCTTTTCCGTGGCCTGAAGCGGGATATCCAGCGCCAGCGAATCTATCTTTCCGCTTGGCTGCGTTGCCAGCCAGATCTCACCCAGGTCCGGAGAGAGCTTGGCGGCCATCGAGCGCAGACCTTCTATTGCGGCCAGATCAAGGTTGCTGGCGCGAATACGCAGCTCGTCACTGCGTTTGCTGGTCGCCCCACCGACATCCTGTTCCGGCATCCAGGCCAGCGTCAGAGCACCGCGCGGCCAGGGTTTGTTATCCATGGTGATGCGTGTGTCCGGAATGGCAAACTGCCACCCCTCTTTCTCTTTCGTCACGTGCGCGGTGAGGTTGTCGACCGAAAGTTGATGCTGCTGTTTTTCGCCCTTCCAGCTTGCGCCCCCCTGCTTAAGCCAGATATCGCCGCTGGCAAATTCCCCTTTCGTCAGGGTCATCCAGCCTTCAAGGCTAAAACGGGCGGTTTCCAGCTGCATATTTTGCTGTAACCAGTCGCCGAGCCACGGCTTAACATCCACGTCGTCGGCCTGCAGCCATACCTTGCCGTTATTTAACAAACCGTCGTCGTCGCGCAGATCCATACGAACCTGCATCACGCCATGCTGGCCGTTCAGGCTGGAGAGATTCACCTGTCCTTCCGCGCGATGGCGTTCTTTGCCGTTGAGCCAGGTCAGCTGTGGTATCGCCAGTTCAGCGCGCTGCCCGGAGAGGGTAATAAAGCTCACTTCGCTGTCACGCAGATCGAAATGATCGAACTGACGCAGGAAGAGATCGCTGAAGCGGTTGGTTTCAAGGCTCTGATTGCTATCGCCGCCGGACAGCGGGGTATTGGTCAGAAACTGAAGCTGATAAAAGGTGAGATCGCGGAACTGCCAGCGAAAATGGAGCAGGCTTTGCCAGACATCCAGCGCCAGGGTGACGCGTTTGATTTTCAGATAGCCGCCATCTTTCAGGCTGGCATTGATATCCCGGACATCAAGCGTCGGGCCAAAATTCTGCCAGCTGGCGCTTATCTGGCTCACGTCCACCGGGACACCGGTGGTGGATTCGATTTTTGCCAGCAGCTGCGGACGCCAGCTGTCCAGATGCGGTAAAACGAGGCGCAGCCCGCTCACGAGCAACGCGACAATCACGACCAGCGTTGCCCCTGTAAGCAATAAAATCCCCGGCAATCGCCTCACTCATCTCTCCTTGTCAGCTTTGGTCACGCGGCGTACCGCGTCTTACATCATCACGACGTCAAACTGCTCCTGGTTATAGAGCGGTTCGATTTGAACTTTTACCTGTTTGCCGACAAAGATTTCCACTTCCGCCAGCGCGTGCGACTCTTCGCCTTTCAGCGCTTCAGCCACCGCAGGGGAAGCATAGACCAGAAAACGATCGGAGTCGTAGGCATGATGAACGCGAACGATTTCACGCATGATCTCGTAGCAGACGGTCTCAACCGTCTTTACTGTGCCACGTCCGTGGCAGGTTGGGCATTCATTGCACAGCACGTGCTCCACGCTTTCGCGGGTACGCTTACGCGTCATTTCCACCAGCCCCAGCTGTGAGAAGCCGTTGATGCTGGTTTTCACGCGATCTTTACTCAGCGCCTGCTCCAGCGAGTGCAGCACACGACGGCGATGGTCTTCATTACTCATATCGATAAAGTCGATGATGATAATGCCGCCCAGATTGCGCAGGCGAAGCTGGCGGGCGATGGCCTGCGTGGCTTCGATGTTGGTATTAAAGATGGTGTCATCCAGGTTGCGATGACCGACAAACGCGCCGGTGTTGATATCCACCGTCGTCATCGCTTCGGTCTGATCGATGATCAGATAGCCGCCGGACTTCAGTTCAACCTTGCGTTCCAGCGCTCGCTGGATCTCATTTTCGACGTCATAGAGATCGAAGATAGGCTGACGCCCCGTGTAATGCTCCAGCAGACCAGGCATTTCGGGAATGTATTCGGCGGTAAATTCCAGCAGTGCTTCATAGGTCAGGCGGGAATCCACGCGAATTCTGTCGAGCTGTGCATCGGCAAAATCACGCAGGACGCGCTGAGCCAGCGCCAGTTCGCCGTAAAGCTGGTAGCGGGTCTGGTTGCGTTTTTTACGCTCCATGACTTTGGTCCAGACGCGCTTGAGGTAGGCCGCATCAGATGCCAGATCGTCTTCACTGATCCCTTCTGCGGCGGTACGGATGATAAACCCGCCCTGTTCATCGCAGTAAGCGCTGACCACTTTTTTAAGACGCTCGCGCTCGCTTTCGCTCTCAATGCGCTGCGAAACGCCCACGTGCGACGCGCCAGGCATAAAGACCAGATAGCGGGAAGGCAAGGTAATGTCGGTCGTCAGACGGGCGCCTTTCGTGCCCAGCGGATCTTTGACGACCTGCACCATCAGATCCTGGCCCTGACGCACCAGTTCGGAGATATCGCGCACGGCAAACTGCTTTTGCTCTTCGCCCGCGACGCACTCGGTATGCGGCATAATGTCGGAGGCATGTAAAAATGCCGCCTTATCCAGTCCAATATCTACAAAAGCCGCCTGCATACCCGGTAGTACACGACTGACACGACCTTTGTAGATATTGCCTACTATTCCGCGCCGCGCTTCACGCTCAATATGAATTTCCTGAAGAATGCCACCATCAATATAGGCCACACGGGTTTCCGATGGCGTTACGTTTACCAACAATTCAGCCGTCATAATTATCCCTTCCCTCACGCAGTGAGTTAAAATTGCTCAGCAACTCATACGTTTCCACCAGCGGTAAGCCGACTACGGCGTGATAGCTGCCATTAATCTTCCTGACAAAACAGCCACCCAGCCCCTGAATACCGTATGCACCTGCCTTATCCATCGGTTCACCGCTGGTGATATAAGCGGCGATCTCGTCGTCGGTAAGCACTCTGAATGTCACGTCCGTCACCACCAGGCAATCCAGCACGTGCTGGCTGTCCGCCAGCGCGACGGCGGTCATTACCTGATGTGTTTGTCCGGACATTTTGCGCAGCATGCGCGCCGCATGTTCAGCGTCGTGCGGTTTCTCAAGCACTTCACCGTTAAGAATAACGATGGTATCTGCCCCCAGCACCGGCAAGTCACGCGGCGTTTGCGCCACGCCTGCCTGCGCTTTCTCACGCGCCAGTCGAGAAACGTACTGCTGGGCACTTTCGCCTTCAGCGCGTTTCTCTTCGATGCCCGTAACGATGCGTTCAAAGGAGACACCCAGCTGAGTGAGCAACTCCTGACGACGCGGAGAACCAGAAGCAAGATATAGAGACGTCATAGAAACCTTTTATTGCACAGCAAACTGCTGGCGAACCTTACGCATCAGCAGGAACAGCCACGGCCAGAGCACACCGTTTACTACACTACTCCAGAACACTTCCGGTCGGAAAGAGACGTTGATCACTAAAAACTCTGCCCAGAAAACAACGATATCCGCAGCAAGCGACAACAACATCACCACCAGCGCCTGTTGCCAGAGCGCGAGGTTACGAAAGAGCTGGAATTTAAGTGCGACGAGGTACGCAATAATACTCATGGACAAGGCGCGCACGCCAAGCGTAGAGCCACTAATGAGATCCAGTATGGCACCCATCACAAAACCTGTGCCGACATTTACGCGGTGCGGCAGGGCAAGGATCCAGTAGAGCAAAATGAGCAATACCCAGTTTGGCCGGAAAACGAGAATGTCGTCCGGCCAGGGCATGATTTGCAGTAACAGCGCAATGAGAAATGAGAGCCAGATAACCCAGCGTCCCTGGCTACGATAACTTGCCACTACTGCCCTCCCGAGGAGAGTTTAGGCGGTGGCGGTGCATCCGGCAGCGGCTGCGTTAGCCCCGTAGCAGGGGCCGGTACTGGCGCAGGGGGTCCCATGGCATCCGGTGCCGGCAGAACCTGCGGCATCATTTGCATCAGGCGTTCATTCGCGACGCGATGAACATCTTCAGGCGTCATGGGGTTAGCACCATTGCGGTCGGCGCCCCACAGCAGCAGCAGGTAGCGAAGACGCTGTAAACCCGCGGTTGGACGCGCCTGAATCACGGTATAGGCACGCTGCGTATCAAGCTTCACCGAAGAGACAACCGCAACCGGATACCCTTCAGGGAAACGTCCACCCAGACCCGACGTCACCAGAACGTCGCCCACACGAATGTCCGTGTTAGCCGGCAGATGTTCCAGCTGGAGATCGTCGGTACACCCGTTACCGGCCGCGATGACGCGAATGTCATTACGCAGTACCTGAATCGGCAACGCATGCGTGGCATCGCAGATCAGCAGAACGCGGCTGGTCAGTTTGGCCACAGCAACAACCTGGCCTACAACGCCTTTATCACTGATAACAGGCTGACCTTCATACACACCGTTCACGCTTCCTTTGTCGATCACAACCTGATCGCTGTAGGGATCGTTGACGGTGGAGATCACCTGCGTCACCATCTTCTGCTCATCCTGACGCAGCGGCGAGCCAAGCAGCTCACGCAGACGCGCGTTTTCCTGCTTATATTGTCCCAGCATCAGCAGCTCGCTGTTTTTCAACAGCAGTTCCTGACGTAATGCCCGGTTTTCGAGTTCGAGTTGGTCACGTGAAGACAACGTTTGAGAAACGGAGTCGAGCAACTCACGGGGACCATTTGAAATAAAGTAGAAAGGACTGACGGCGGTATCCATGTACGTTCTGATCTGACTGAACGTACCGAGGCGGCTATCGGCAATAATGACCCCAAGCGCAACCAGGACCGCCAGAATGAGGCGAAACTGTAGCGATGGGCCACGGCTAAAAATTGGCTTCATAGGCTATGCGTATTCTCGTGTCAGAGAGAAAGGGTAGCGATACGCTACCCTTTCACAATGACTACTCTTCGCTGAACAAGTCGCCGCCGTGCATGTCGATCATTTCCAGCGCCTTGCCACCACCACGGGCGACGCAAGTCAGTGGATCTTCTGCAACTACGACAGGAATACCTGTCTCTTCCATTAACAGGCGGTCGAGGTTACGCAGCAGCGCACCACCACCGGTCAGAACCATACCGCGCTCGGAGATGTCAGACGCCAGTTCTGGTGGGCACTGTTCCAGGGCAACCATCACTGCGCTCACGATACCGGTCAGAGGTTCCTGCAGCGCTTCCAGAATTTCGTTGGAGTTCAGGGTAAAGCCGCGTGGAACACCTTCAGCCAGGTTACGGCCGCGAACTTCGATTTCACGCACTTCATCGCCCGGGTAAGCGGAACCGATTTCATGCTTGATACGCTCAGCGGTCGCTTCGCCGATCAGGGAACCGTAGTTACGACGCACATAATTAATGATGGCTTCGTCGAAACGATCGCCACCGATACGCACGGAAGAGGAGTACACCACGCCGTTCAGGGAGATAACGGCCACTTCAGTGGTACCACCACCGATATCCACCACCATAGAACCGGTCGCTTCAGAAACAGGCAGACCCGCACCGATTGCCGCCGCCATTGGCTCTTCAATCAGGAACACTTCACGCGCGCCTGCACCCTGGGCTGATTCACGGATTGCGCGACGTTCAACCTGGGTGGCGCCAACCGGCACACACACCAGAACACGCGGGCTTGGGCGCATGAAGCTGTTGCTGTGAACCTGCTTGATGAAGTGCTGAAGCATTTTTTCAGTCACGAAGAAGTCAGCGATAACGCCGTCTTTCATTGGGCGGATTGCGGCGATGTTGCCAGGGGTACGTCCCAGCATCTGCTTCGCGTCATGACCCACAGCGGCTACGCTTTTCGGCGAGCCGGCACGATCCTGACGAATGGCCACAACGGAAGGCTCATTCAATACGATGCCTTGTCCTTTAACGTAAATAAGGGTATTCGCGGTACCCAGGTCAATGGACAGGTCATTGGAAAACATGCCACGAAATTTTTTCAACATACTAAGGGATAATCCTGAAAGCTGGGGCGGAAAACAAAATCCGCTTACTTTACCAACCACACGCAGCAGCGACAAGGCGCAAAAATCATCTGCAGCGGTGAAAATTTGTGCAGTACGTATCCTGATGTTACAAATCTTTCCCTGATTCCCTCAGGGCTGAGTACACAGTAGCGTCCCTCACTGACATTTGTAACCCGCTAAAGGTCGTTCACTGGCTTTTTGCTCGTCATACTCAAAGCTACAGGCGCGATATTCTACGTGAAAACGGATTAAACGGCAGGTCAAACAGAGTATCTTTGCAAATATTTTTTCACATTGGTGTCAAGCGGCTGAGAGGAGGCAAAAAAATCCCCCTGACCGCCCGTCACACCGCGCTCTGTCAACATCTGCCATTCGCTTCTGGAGCGCACGCCCGTGGCAAAGACTTGTGTTCGCGTTCCCTTGCACGCTTCCACCAGACTCTGTACCAGCAGCTGGTTTTCCGTGCGCTTTTCAATGTTCCTTACCAGCCCCGGATGCAGCTTTAATAACTCCACATCCAGTTCCTTAATCCAGTTAGTACTGACCAGCGTTAAACCCGCCTGCGTGACCGCGACACGGGCACCTAGCGCATTAATCAACCGTACTACCGGACGTAACCGGCTGATGTGTTGACCCACATCCGCCTCAGCAAGTTCAAAAATAATGTGTTTGCGTTGCGATTTTTCGCATTGCATTAATGTATCACGCAACCAGCGCTGAAAACGCGGGCGAATTAACGACTCCACGGTAACCTGTAGCGCCAGGTTTTCTTCGGGCCAAAAGGATAAAAACGGCATGAGTCGGGTGATCTGCTGGCGGTCATACTCTTCAGAAAGCCCAAACTGCAGCACCATCGGCAAATATTCCGCGGAGATGACCTCTTCCGTACCGTCAAAAATACGGCACATCAGCTCACGGTGATGAACGATCCCGTTTTTCATCACCGCCGGTTTTTGATAAATGCGCGGCCCGCCGCGGCTGAGCATTTGCTCTATCAACGTTCGCCAGCGCACATTGCCGCGCCCTTTTTCCGGTAACGAATCGTCGTACACAGCCCAGCCGTTAGCGCCCTGCAACACGGCGTTGCGGGTTGCCGCTTCAGCATGTTCCATCACCTGTTCCGTCGACTGGCCGCCGCGCCAGGCACAGATGCCCATATGAACCATATCGTCCCTGTCGAGCATTTTGCTCTGCGGCAGCGCATCCACCGCTTTCAGCAGCTGGCTGGCGATGCTTTCTGACTCTTTCAGCGTACGATGAGGCAGCAGCACGGCAAAGTCGCTGCGGTGATAACGGGCCAGCAGCGCTCCCGGATAACGCATAATAAAGGTGGAGAGCAGGTTGATCAGCGTAAAGAGATTCTCTTCCGCCACGCGCTGTCCCCAGGTGTCGCGCAGCAGATCGAAATCGGGCAGGCGAATCATCATGACAACACCGTGCGTCCCGACTTTTTCCGGATCGTCCAGCAACGTGGCCAGTTGATTATCAAAGAAAAGACGGTTGTTCAGCCCGGTTTTATTATCCTGCGCAGCGTAAGAGCGGATCAGCGTGTCCATACGGCTGCGCTGGTCGCTGGCGAACTGAATTTCTGAGAGCAGCATATCCAGCGCACTGCTGGCACGTGCAGGCCATTCATGGATCGAGCCACGCACCTGCGGGCCGCGTTCACCGTTCAGTATTCGCACGGAACGCATCTCCAGCAGTTCCTGACCAGAGAGCTGACGGCGCAGCCAGCGAACCGCGAGAAAAATCAGCAGGACAATAAACGCGACGGCGACGGTGAGCGGCGCGGTGGTCATCATCGAGCGGAAGTAGCTGGCCATCGGATCGAGGTAGACCATGTTTATGGTCATGCCGGGGTTTTTAAGGGAATGCACCGTCACTTCCCGGTACTGGCTTACCACGCCCGCAGGCCGATAGCTGTCCTGCCGGGCATGGCTTAAAACATTATGCTTTCCCTGCAGAATGTCGATTTGGACAATATCGACAGGCACCATCAACTCATCCAGCTCGCGGGACAGCGCCGGCAGCGGGGTGGTGAGGAGACGATTATCAATCACCGACGCGACAGACTGCACCCGATTAACCAGCTTGTCCTGAATGGCGTTATAAAAGCTCAGAGAACAGCCAAGGAGCGTGACAAAAATGGTCAGCCCCGTCAGTAAGGTGATAAAAGCCGAGAACTTCGTCGTTAATCGCATCCTTGAGATAACTCCGTGGGTTGAGGGGTTAGCGAGTAAGCGCTAACTTGCATTTCAAATGCGGCATACTATCAAACCTGGCGTATCTGGCAATTTATTGCGTTAAATCGGCATTGCTTTTCCCTGAGGGAGTATAGTCTTCAGGAGCTATTTTCCAATCATCTGAGTCGTGAGGACCCTGTATGCAGGCTTTGATCTTAGAACAGCAGGACGGCAAAACGCTTGCCTCGGTGCAGGCCGTTGAAGAGAGCCGACTGCCGGCCGGCGAAGTGACCGTCGACATCGACTGGTCCAGTTTAAATTATAAAGATGCGCTGGCTATTACCGGGAAGGGTAAAATCATCCGAAATTTCCCTATGGTGCCAGGTATCGATTTTGCGGGCCGGGTTCATGCGAGCGAAGATCCGCGCTTCCATGCCGGCCAGCAGGTGCTGCTCACGGGCTGGGGCGTGGGTGAAAATCACTGGGGTGGGCTGGCGACACAGGCGCGCGTGAAAGGCGACTGGCTGGTGCCGATGCCACAAGGCCTGGATGGTCGTAAAGCGATGATCATCGGTACCGCAGGCTTTACCGCCATGCTGTGCGTGATGGCGCTGGAAGATGCCGGTATTCGCCCTGAATCGGGTGAGATCGTCGTGACCGGTGCCAGCGGTGGTGTGGGCAGCACGGCGGTGACATTGCTGCACAAACTGGGTTACCAGGTTGCGGCAGTTTCCGGGCGCGAGAGCACCCATGCATACTTGCGTCAGCTCGGCGCTAATCGCATCCTGAGCCGCGACGAGTTTGCCGAAACCCGTCCACTGGAAAAACAGCTCTGGGCAGGTGCGGTAGATACCGTCGGTGACAAAGTGCTGGCAAAAGTGCTGGCGCAGATGAACTACGGCGGCTGCGTGGCAGCCTGTGGTCTGGCGGGCGGTTTTGCCCTGCCCACCACCGTGATGCCCTTTATTCTGCGTAACGTTCGCCTGCAGGGTGTTGATTCCGTGATGACCCCGGCGGCGCGCCGCATTGCAGCCTGGGAACGTCTGCAGCGCGATTTGCCGGACACGTTCTTTACTCAGAGCGCAACCGAAATCACGCTTAGCCAGGCGCCTGAATATGCCAGCAAGATCATGGACAACCAGTTCCACGGCCGCGCGCTGGTGAAAATTGCCTAATCTTCAAATTTTCGTGACATATTCGCGCTAATCCCTCTCCTCCGTCATGCTTAGAAAAACGCATGACGGAGGATGCCATGAAAACCCGAAAACTGACGGAAGCCGACGTAACGTCTGAATCTGTCTTTATGTTACAGCGCCGCCACATCCTGAAAATGCTTGGCATCAGCGCCACCGCACTGACGCTTTCCCCTGCGGCTCATGCCGACCTGCTCGACTGGTTTAAAGGTAACGATCGCCCCAAAGCCCCTTCTGGCGCCCCACTCACCTTTACGAAGCCCGCTCAGTGGCAAAACACACTGACGCTCACGCCGGAAGACAAAGTGACCGGCTATAACAATTTCTACGAATTTGGTCTCGATAAGGCCGATCCTGCGGCCAACGCGGGGAGTATGAAAACCGATCCGTGGACGCTGAAAATCGACGGTGAAGTGGCAAAACCGCTGACGCTGGACCATCACGATCTCACCACCCGTTTTCCACTGGAAGAGCGTATCTACCGCATGCGCTGCGTGGAAGCCTGGTCGATGGTTGTGCCCTGGGTAGGCTTCCCGTTGCATAAACTGCTGGCGATGGTTGAACCCACCAGCAACGCAAAATATGTCTCTTTCCAGACGCGCTACGCTCCGGACGAGATGCCGGGCCAGAAAGATCGGTTTATCGGTGGTGGGCTTGCGTATCCGTATGTCGAAGGGTTACGGCTCGACGAAGCGATGCATCCTCTTACGCTGCTGACCGTCGGCGTTTACGGCAAAGCACTCCCGCCGCAGAACGGCGCGCCAGTTCGCTTAACGGTGCCGTGGAAGTACGGTTTTAAAGGGATTAAATCTATCGTCAGCATTAAGCTCACCCGCGAACGTCCACCCACGACCTGGAACCTGGCGGCGCCCGACGAATATGGCTTTTTTGCCAATGTGAACCCGCACGTCGATCATCCCCGCTGGTCGCAGGCCACCGAGCGATTTATCGGTTCCGGCGGCGCGCTGGATGTGAAGCGTCAGCCGACACTGCTGTTTAACGGCTACGCTGATGAAGTGGCGTCGCTTTACCGTGGCCTTAATTTACGGGAGAACTTCTGAGTGCGTTTAACGGCAAAACAGATAACCTGGCTGAAAGTGCTGTTGCACTTAGCCGGGTTGCTTCCTTTTATCTGGTTATTCTGGGCCGCCAGCCAGGGGCTTTTTAGCGCTGATCCGGCAAAGGATATCCAGCACTTTACCGGTCGGATGGCTCTGAAATTTTTACTGGCGACCTTGCTGGTGTCACCGTTAGCGCGCTACGCTAAACAGCCATTATTGATACGCACCCGCCGGCTTTTGGGGCTATGGTGTTTTGCCTGGGCGACGCTCCATTTGACCAGCTACGCCTTGCTGGAACTGGGCGTTAACAACCTGGCACTGCTGGGCCGCGAACTGGTTACCCGTCCGTACCTGACGTTAGGTATCGTGAGCTGGCTGGTGTTACTGGCATTAGCACTGACATCAACGCAATATGCACAACGTACATTGGGCAGGCGCTGGCAACTGCTGCACAACTTCGTCTATCTTGTCGCGATCCTCGCACCCATCCATTATCTGTGGTCGGTGAAGATCCTCTCCCCGCAGCCCATACTCTACGCGCTGCTGGCTGTGGCGCTTTTAGCATGGCGTTACAAGAAGTTCCGTCAGTGGTTGCGATAATTCGCGAAACTGTGCGTTTTCCCGCAGAATCCCTGTCAACCGCGAATCTTTTTCGGATAGCGGTTGATAATCTTCCCTGATAAGACCAGTATTTAGCTGCCAAATGCTACGAAATCGTTATAATGTGCGACTTTGGTTTACCCGACAGCGGTTTTAGGCCTCTGAAAAGGTGACAATCGTGCTTCGAAGGTATATTTTGTTTTTTACCGGAGAATCGCAGGAGATAGCGGCACAATGGCTGATAAGTTCCATATCTTAGTTTTAAACGGACCGAACCTGAACATGCTCGGCACCCGCGAGCCAGAGAAGTACGGCTCGCTAACATTGAGTGAAATTGTTAACCGTCTGAGCACGGAAGCAACGTCGCTGAATGTGGATTTGGATCATTTTCAGTCTAACGCGGAGTACGCAATCATCGACCGTATTCATCAGGCTAAAGACACTGTGGACTATATCCTGATCAATCCGGCCGCGTTTACGCACACCAGTGTTGCTATTCGCGACGCACTGCTCGCAGTGAGTATCCCGTTTATCGAGATCCACCTGAGCAACGTGCACGCCCGAGAGCCGTTCCGCCACCATTCCTATCTATCAGATATCGCCGCTGGCGTTATTTGCGGACTGGGCGCTGACGGCTATTCATACGCTTTACAGACAGCGGTAAAACGCTTGTCACAATCACACTAAACAAGAGTACGGAACCCACTCATGGATATTCGTAAGATTAAAAAACTGATCGAGCTGGTTGAAGAATCAGGCATCTCCGAACTGGAAATTTCTGAAGGCGAAGAGTCTGTACGCATCAGCCGTGCAGCCCCAGCCGCTAGCTTCCCGGTAATGCAGCAGGCTTATGCTGCGCCAGTGCAGCAGCCTGCGCTTTCCGCAGCCGTTGCACCAGCAGCTGAAGCCGCACCTGCCGCTGCAGCAGAAATCAGTGGTCACATCGTACGTTCCCCAATGGTTGGTACTTTCTACCGCACCCCGAGCCCGGACGCGAAAGCGTTCATCGAAGTGGGTCAGAAAGTCAACGCAGGCGATACCCTGTGCATCGTTGAAGCGATGAAAATGATGAACCAGATCGAAGCAGACAAATCAGGCACTGTGAAAGCGATTCTGGTCGAAAGTGGTCAGCCGGTTGAATTTGACGAGCCGCTGGTCGTCATCGAGTAACGAGGCGAACATGCTGGATAAAATTGTTATCGCCAACCGCGGCGAGATTGCACTGCGTATTCTTCGTGCCTGTAAAGAACTGGGCATCAAGACCGTCGCTGTGCACTCAAGCGCGGATCGCGATTTAAAACACGTATTGCTGGCGGATGAGACGGTCTGTATTGGCCCGGCTCCGTCCGTAAAAAGCTATCTGAACATCCCGGCTATCATCAGCGCCGCTGAAATCACCGGCGCGGTGGCAATTCATCCGGGTTATGGCTTCCTCTCTGAGAACGCCAACTTTGCTGAGCAGGTTGAGCGCTCTGGCTTTATCTTCATCGGCCCGAAAGCTGACACTATCCGCCTGATGGGCGACAAAGTGTCCGCAATCACCGCGATGAAAAAAGCCGGTGTTCCAACCGTACCGGGCTCTGACGGTCCTCTGACCGACGACATGGATGCTAACCGTGCTCATGCGAAACGCATTGGCTATCCGGTTATCATCAAGGCGTCCGGCGGCGGCGGCGGTCGCGGTATGCGCGTTGTGCGTAGCGATGCTGAACTGGCTCAGTCCATCTCCATGACCAAAGCGGAAGCGAAAGCAGCTTTCAGCAATGACATGGTGTACATGGAAAAATACCTGGAAAACCCACGCCACATCGAAATTCAGGTGCTGGCTGACGGTCAGGGTAACGCTATCTATCTGGCAGAACGTGACTGCTCCATGCAGCGTCGTCACCAGAAAGTGGTTGAAGAAGCGCCAGCACCGGGCATTACGCCGGAACTGCGTCGCTACATCGGCGAGCGTTGTGCTAAAGCCTGTGTCGATATCGGCTATCGCGGTGCGGGTACTTTCGAGTTCCTGTTCGAAAACGGCGAGTTCTACTTCATTGAGATGAACACCCGTATTCAGGTAGAACACCCGGTTACCGAAATGATTACCGGCGTTGACCTGATCAAAGAACAGCTGCGTATCGCTGCGGGTCAGCCTCTGTCCATCAAACAGGAAGAAGTTGTGGTCAAAGGCCATGCGGTGGAATGCCGTATCAACGCCGAAGACCCGAATACCTTCCTGCCAAGCCCGGGTAAAATCACGCGTTTCCACGCGCCGGGTGGCTTTGGTGTGCGTTGGGAGTCTCATATCTACGCGGGTTACACCGTACCGCCGTACTATGACTCCATGATCGGTAAGCTTATCTGCTACGGCGAAAACCGTGACGTGGCAATTGCCCGCATGAAGAACGCCCTGCAGGAGCTGATTATCGACGGTATCAAAACCAACGTTGAACTGCAGATGCGTATCATGAGCGACGAGCACTTCCAGAATGGTGGGACTAACATCCACTATCTGGAGAAAAAACTCGGTCTGCAAGAGAAGTAAGCGCGCAGTCACGCCAAAAAGGCCGGATAATCCGGCCTTTTTTTATTTCTGGGGATCGGAAAGCCCCATCATGTACAATCCCCGCTTTATTCATCCACAAGGGACAAAAAATGGACAAGCGTTTTGTTCAGGCCCATAAAGAAGCGCGATGGGCGCTGTGGCTGACCCTTCTCTATCTTGCCGCATGGTTGGTGACCGCTTACTTACCTGACTCGGCTATCGGCATTACCGGCCTGCCTCACTGGTTCGAAATGGCCTGCCTGCTGGTGCCGCTGGTCTTTATCCTGCTGTGCTGGGCAATGGTGAAATTTATCTACCGGGATATCCCGCTGGAGGATGATGATGCAGCTTGAAGTCATTCTGCCGCTGGTCGCGTACCTGGTGGTCGTGTTTGGTTTGTCCGTTTATGCAATGCGTAAGAGAACGACCGGCACCTTCCTGAATGAGTATTTCCTCGGCAGTCGCTCGATGGGCGGTGTCGTGCTGGCCATGACGCTTACCGCCACCTATATCAGCGCCAGCTCGTTTATCGGTGGCCCCGGTGCAGCCTATAAATACGGGTTAGGTTGGGTGCTGCTGGCAATGATTCAGCTGCCTGCCGTCTGGCTCTCGCTGGGTATACTGGGTAAAAAATTTGCCATTCTGGCACGCCGTTATAACGCCGTGACGCTCAACGATATGCTGTTTGCGCGCTACCAGAGCCGTCTGCTGGTGTGGCTGGCAAGCTTAAGCCTGCTGGTCGCGTTTATTGGTGCAATGACGGTGCAGTTCATCGGCGGGGCACGTCTGCTGGAAACCGCTGCTGGGATCCCCTATGAGACGGGCCTTATCATCTTTGGGGTGAGCATTGCGCTGTATACCGCGTTTGGCGGATTTCGCGCCAGCGTGCTGAACGATACGCTGCAGGGGATGGTGATGCTCGTTGGCACAATCGTTCTGCTGGTGGGAATTGTTCACGCCGCAGGTGGTCTGAGCCATGCCGTTGAAACTCTGGAAGCGATTGACCCGAAACTGATTTCCCCGCAGGGTGCGGATGATATCCTTTCGCCAACATTTATGACGTCGTTCTGGGTGCTGGTGTGCTTTGGTGTTATTGGCCTGCCGCATACCGCCGTGCGTTGTATCTCGTATAAAGACAGCAAAGCCGTTCACCGGGGTATTATTATCGGGACGATCGTTGTTGCAATCCTGATGTTCGGCATGCATCTGGCGGGTGCGTTAGGACGTGCGGTGATCCCCGACCTTACGGTTCCCGATTTGGTGATCCCAACCCTGATGGTCAAAGTGCTTCCGCCTTTTGCCGCGGGGATATTCCTCGCCGCGCCAATGGCCGCCATAATGTCGACCATTAACGCCCAGCTACTGCAGAGTTCCGCTACGATCATTAAAGATCTCTATCTGAACCTGCGTCCTGAGCAGGTGCAAAATGAACGACGCCTGAAGCGTATGTCGGCGGTGATTACGCTCGTTTTAGGCGCGCTGCTGCTGTTAGCCGCATGGCGTCCGCCGGAGATGATTATCTGGCTGAACCTGCTGGCGTTTGGCGGCCTTGAAGCCGTCTTCCTGTGGCCGCTGGTATTGGGCCTCTACTGGGAGCGCGCCAACGCTGCCGGCGCCCTGAGCGGCATGATTGTCGGCGGTGTGCTGTATGCCGTGCTAGCTACATTTAAAATTCAGTACCTGGGCTTCCATCCTATTGTGCCTTCGTTACTGTTAAGTTTACTGGCGTTTGTGGTCGGGAACCGTTTCGGTCAGCCTGTCCCACAGCCCGCTACGATTTCTACTGATAAATAAAGAGTTTTGCCATGCCGTGGATCCAACTAAAACTGAATACAACCGGCGCTAACGCCGAAGAGCTAAGCGATGCGCTGATGGAAGCCGGTTCGGTCTCCATCACCTTCCAGGACACGCATGACACGCCGGTGTTTGAGCCACTGCCGGGCGAAACCCGCCTGTGGGGTGATACCGACGTTATTGGCCTGTTTGATGCAGAAACTGACATGAAAGAGGTTGTCGCGATCCTGGAAAATCATCCGCTGCTGGGTGCGGGTTTTGCACACAAAATCGAACAACTGGAAGACAAAGACTGGGAACGCGAGTGGATGGATAACTTCCACCCGATGCAGTTCGGTAAACGTCTGTGGATCTGCCCGAGCTGGCGTGACGTTCCGGATGAAAACGCGGTAAACGTGATGCTGGATCCGGGCCTGGCATTTGGGACCGGTACTCACCCGACGACTTCTCTGTGCCTGCAGTGGCTGGACAGTCTGGATCTGGACGGCAAGACGGTGATCGACTTCGGATGCGGCTCCGGGATCCTCGCTATCGCGGCGCTGAAACTGGGCGCGGCCAAAGCCATTGGGATCGATATCGATCCACAGGCTATTCAGGCCAGCCGTGATAACGCTGAACGCAACGGCGTTTCTGACCGCCTTGAACTGTATCTGCCGGATGCGCAGCCAGAAGCCATGAAAGCCGATGTGGTGGTGGCGAACATTCTGGCCGGCCCATTACGCGAACTGGCCCCGTTAATCAGCGTGCTGCCCGTTGACGGCGGTCTGCTGGGGCTTTCCGGGATCCTTGCAAGCCAGGCTGACAGCGTTTGCGAAGCCTACGCCGATCTTTTCGCCCTCGACCCGGTGGTCGAAAAAGAAGAGTGGTGTCGTATTACGGGCCGTAAAAAGTAAGCCATTGGCGTGGTCATCTGACCACGCCTCTCTTCCTCCGATAATCCTCTCCTCCTATGCTCTTCTCCGGTAAAATACCCACACAAATCATATTGATAACAATGGTTTGAACCACAATAATTCACCGGAAGAATACTATGACCCACTTTACTGGCAAGGCAGCGCTCTTTGCGCTGAGCATTATCTCGGCTTCAGCCTGCGCATCACACTGGAGCTACGAAGGCGAAGGCGCACCGGAACACTGGGGCGAACTGGACGAGGCTTACAAAACCTGTCAAAGCGGGATGAATCAGTCCCCCATCAACATTGAATCCACCGCGAACGCGCACCTCTCCCCGCTGCAAACACATTACATTGATGGCCCTGTGACGCTGACGAACAACGGCCATACCATTCAGGCAAGTGAAAAGCCGGAAACCCGCGATACCCTTACCCTCGATAAGCAAACCTGGACCCTGCAACAGTTCCATTTCCACGCGCCGAGCGAAAACACCGTGCATGGCAAGAAATTTGCGATGGAAATGCATCTGGTGCACAAAAACGCGGCCGGTGAGCTGGCGGTGGTGGCGGTCATGTTCGATAAAGGGGCCGCGAACCCGGAGCTGGATAAGCTGTGGAGCGTCATGCCTGAGCAGGCCGAACAGAACGTCTCGATTAAGCAAGATCTCAATCTGAACAAGCTGATTCCAAAAGATAAAACGTACTGGCGCTTTAGCGGCTCGCTGACCACACCGCCGTGCTCAGAGGGGGTAACCTGGATTGTACTGAAGCACCCGCTGACCGTCTCTGCAGAGCAGCTTGAGAAATTCTCCCACACGATGCACCACGAAAATAACCGCCCGGTACAACCCCTTCATGGTCGCGTAGTCGTCGAATAATGCGCATTTTTCGCATGCAGATCATGTTCTAAAATGCGACTCAGATCGCAAACAAGCGGGATAATCTGCTGCTAAAAACAGCAGATTATCCCGCTCAAGTGATGCATTTATTCAGAAATGATGAGAAGTTACGGGAAATTGTAAGCGGCTATAAAATAATCATTCCATCATAACTTTATGATTTAACAGGTTTATAATTTTCACCTGAAGGACAGAGCGGCGATTCCTTGATCTACAACAGTGGATTGTTCAAAGTTTGGCCTTTCATCTCGTGCAAAAAATGCGTAATATACGCCGCCTTGCAGTCACAGTATGGTCATTTCTTAACTCATGCGCATCGGACACTACCAGCTCAGAAATCGCCTGATCGCAGCCCCAATGGCAGGTATTACCGACCGGCCGTTCAGGACGCTGTGCTATAAGATGGGGGCAGGTTTAACCGTTTCCGAGATGATGTCGTCTAACCCACAGGTGTGGGAAAGCGATAAGTCCCGCCTTCGGATGGTGCACGTTGATGAACCAGGTATTCGCACCGTGCAAATTGCCGGAAGCGTGCCTGAAGAGATGGCAGATGCCGCGCGGATTAACGTGGAAAGTGGCGCCCAGATTATTGATATCAATATGGGTTGCCCGGCCAAGAAAGTGAATCGCAAGCTTGCAGGTTCAGCCCTTCTGCAATACCCCGACCAGGTGAAGTCTATCCTGACCGCGGTTGTCAGCGCAGTGGACGTTCCTGTTACGTTGAAGATTCGCACGGGTTGGTCGCCGGAACACCGTAACTGTGTAGAGATTGCCCAACTGGCCGAAGACTGTGGCATTCAGGCCCTGACCATCCATGGACGCACTCGCGCCTGTTTGTTCAATGGTGAAGCTGAATACGACAGCATTCGGGCAGTTAAGCAGAAAGTTTCCATTCCGGTTATCGCGAATGGTGACATTACTGACCCGCTTAAAGCCAGAGCTGTGCTCGACTATACGGGAGCTGATGCTCTGATGATAGGACGTGCCGCTCAGGGAAGACCCTGGATCTTTCGGGAAATCCAGCATTATCTGGACACTGGGGAGTTGCTTGCCCCACTGCCACTGGCAGAGGTAAAGCGCTTGCTTTGTTCGCATGTTCGGGAATTGCATGACTTTTATGGTCAGGCAAAAGGGTACCGAATTGCGCGTAAACACGTATCCTGGTATCTCCAGGAGCACGCTCCAAATGACCAGTTTCGGCGCACATTCAACGCCATAGAGGATGCCAGCGTACAGCTGGAGGCGTTGGAGGCATACTTCGAAAATCTTGCGTAATGAAATAAAGAGCTGACAGAACTATGTTCGAACAACGCGTAAATTCTGACGTACTGACCGTTTCTACCGTTAACTCTCAGGATCAGGTAACTCAAAAGCCCCTGCGTGACTCGGTTAAACAGGCACTGAAGAACTATTTTGCTCAACTGAACGGTCAGGATGTTAATGACCTGTATGAGCTGGTACTGGCTGAAGTTGAACAGCCACTGTTGGACATGGTGATGCAATACACCCGCGGTAACCAAACCCGCGCTGCCCTGATGATGGGTATCAACCGTGGTACACTGCGTAAGAAACTGAAAAAATACGGCATGAACTAATTTCGGTTAGCGAAATGCTTGTTTAAAAAGGCGCTACCTGGCATGGGGATGCGCCTTTTTTATTGCCCGCGCCTGTCACCGTCAAGGCTGTGTAAACCTTCGTTTATCCCCCTTTTAAACCGCAACTTTTCGTGTATATTTCCACCACCTCACTGAACCTCTTCGCCCGGAACGGTACGTATGATTCGTAAATACTGGTGGCTGGTTGTATTTGCTGTCTCGGTTTTCCTCTTCGACGCGCTCCTGATGCAGTGGATTGAACTGATGAGCACTGAAGCCGATAAGTGTCGTAATATGAATTCCGTAAATCCGCTAAAATTAGTGAACTGCTCAGAACTCGACTAACCGCCTGACGCCGCTAAACTCACTGTTATGACCTACTAAAAACGGGGATTTAAATCCCTTTGAGCCATTACCTTACGATGATAATGTCTCGCCCTTCTCAACCGCGCCTGCGTAACCTCACACTCGAGTAGAACCGATCATGCTGGTTAGCCAATACAACCATATCCTCGTCGTCCTCTCCTTTGTTGTTGCTATCCTTGCTGCCTATACCGCGCTGAATATGGCTGCACGTGTTGCCGGGAGTCAGGGCGTGGCTGCGCGCGTCTGGCTGGCCGGCGGCGGTATTGCCATGGGGATTGGCGTGTGGGCCATGCATTTTATCGGCATGCTGGCGATGGACCTCTCCATGAGCATGCGCTACAACGCGACCCTGACGGTGCTATCCATGGTTATCGCCGTGGGCTCGTCACTGTTTGCGCTGTGGCTCGTTAGCTGTGAGCAGTTACGTTTACGCCGTCTGCTGCCCGGTGCGTTAGTGATGGGCTGCGGCATTGTGGCGATGCATTACACCGGCATGGCGGCGCTGGAAGTCTCTCCCGGTATTATCTGGGACAAAACATGGGTGGCCATTTCGGTTGTCATTGCGCTTGCGGCTTCGCTCGCCGCATTATGGTTGACGTTCCGCTTGCGGCATGAAGCGTCTCAGGTGTCGCTGATGCGTTTTGCCGCCGCCGTTACGATGGGGATCGCCATTGCCGGTATGCACTATGCCGGGATGAAAGCCGCTCAGTTTCCCATGTCGACCATGGCGCACCATGGAGGTATTAACGGCAGCTGGCTGGCAGTACTGGTCAGCGTCGTCGCACTTGCCATACTGGGGATCACGCTGCTAGTCTCGATGCTGGATGCCCGCCTTCAGGCACGAACCTCCCTTCTGGCCTCATCCCTTGCAGAAGCGAACCGCGAACTCGCTCAACTGGCTTTACAAGATACGCTGACGCGTCTGCCGAACCGTGTTTTGCTGGAGGACCGACTCGATCAGGCCATCAGCAAAGCTGACCGTGAAGGCACCCATTTTGCACTGATGTTCATGGATCTCGACGGGTTTAAAACCATCAACGATGCGTACGGCCATGATATCGGTGACAGACTGCTTGTCGCCGTGACGCAGCGCCTGCTCACGCCCCTGAAGGGTCAGTTCACCCTTGCCCGTATCGGTGGTGATGAGTTTGTTCTGCTGGCAGAAGGAGAAGGTCCGGATGATGCGGCCTCGCTGGCCAACTCGCTGGTTCGCGCTATCGATAACCCGTTCAATCTGGATCCCTATGAACTGGTGGTAACCCTTAGCATTGGTATCGCGCTCTATCCCCACGACGGTAAAACCGAGCGCGAGCTGATGTTTAACGCCGATGCGGCGATGTACCACACGAAGCACATGGGCCGAAACGGTTATCACTTTTTCCAGCCCTCCATGAACACCCTGGCGCAGACCCATCTCCAGTTGATGAACGATCTGTGGCTGGCTATCGATCGTAATGAACTGCGCCTGCTTTATCAGCCAAAATTCCACGCACCGGCGGGTCCTGTCCTTGGGTTCGAGGCGCTATTGCGCTGGCAACACCCGAAGCAGGGATTACTGACGCCAGACCTGTTCCTGCCGCTGGCGGAAAAAACGGGGCTGATCATCCCGATTGGTAACTGGGTGCTTAATGAGGCCTGCCGTCAGTTGCGGGAGTGGCACCTTCAGGGGCATCAAAACTGGTCGATGGCGGTGAACCTGTCGACACTGCAGTTTGAGCAACCTTCACTGGTTAAAACGGTGCTCGACTGCCTGACGCGTCACAACGTACCGCCGGAGATGCTGATCCTTGAAGTGACGGAAACCACGGCGATGAGCAACCCGGATGAGAGTGTGCGCGTGCTGACAGAGCTGACGGACGCGGGCGTGAAAGCGTCCATTGATGATTTTGGTACCGGTTATTCCAGCCTGCTTTATCTCAAGCGCCTGCCGGCCTGTGAATTGAAAATTGACAGAGCGTTCGTGAAAGAGTTAAGCGGTGAAAGCGAAGACGCCACCATTGTCTCAGCGATTGTGGCTCTGGCAAAAACGCTAAATCTGAAAGTCGTGGCGGAAGGGGTGGAAACCGAAGCACAGCAAACCTTTTTGACGGCGCTGGGCTGCAACACGCTTCAGGGCTATCTGTTGGGCAAACCGGTCAGTGCACAGACCATCGAAACGCTCTGCGCACAAGGGGAAATGTTACCTGGCGCTGAGCTAAAATCATCCTCATGAGGCGACACCTGCACGACAGGGAGTGTCGCCAGAATACTATCGACCAGCGCAGGAGCCTGCTGGTAAAGATTAAAACTGCTGTTATTCATTAACCAGTTTTTAATGATTCCGCTGAAAAAACCGTGGAAAACAATCAGGGTCAGATCAACATTTACCTGTGACGAAATGAGGTTCCGCGAAATACAGTCCTGCAACGTGGCACGTAAAGAATCATAATTAAAACCAATACGTTTTCTGATTTCACACTCTGAAATCATATCGCTATTAAATTCACACTTATGATACAAGATTTGCAAAAGAGCGCATTGCCGAGGCTCATGTGCAATATATTGCAACGCAGCAATAAATTGCTCACGAAGCATTAACAAGGGATCGCTGCCCGCAGAAAGAGAAAGTCTGTCACGAATGATGTCACGAAACGGTAATTGCTGTTCCCAGATGGCATTAAATATTTCTGATTTACTGGTAAAATGCCAGTAGATGGCACCCCGTGTAACATTTGCTGCATCCGCGATATCCGTCAGCGTCGTGTTCGCCACGCCCCGCGTCGCAAACTGCCCGATAGCCGCTTCAATCAGCTGCTGACGGGTTTGTTGAGCCTCTTCTTTCTTTTTACGCGCCATAGACGACTACTCGTTACTCACAAGGTTTATATTTACACGGTTCAGGTATACGAAAGTATTCACTACTTTGCGTTTTAATTTTGCACAAAAAAAGTCAAATCGCTTAATTAATAATTTAGACAAATGCATAGATATAATTAAATTCATGAGATGAATAATTCAACCACGTTAAATGCCATTTATCTGATTAACCAGCCAGAAGTATATCCCCGCTAACACCAGGTTTGATTCTGATTTTTGCCTTAAGGCCTGTTCATTCGCACTTATAAATTAAAAAACATTAATTACCCTCATTATTATACGCCCTACATTTTATTTTTATCCCTCTGCCCTGCTACCGATTCACGGCAAATATCGGTTCATGGGTATTTAAAGGAACAGTAATGACGAATTATTTCAGACGTTTGCCCTTATCCGGTTTTATTGTCTGCGCGGTACTGCTCGCTGGATGCGATGGTCAGGAAAACCAACCACCACATCCGCAGGCGCCTCAGGTCAGCGTGCATATAGTGAAAAGCGCCCCTCTGGCTGTCACCACCGAACTCCCGGGCAGAACAGATGCCTTTCGCGTTGCGGAGGTTCGTCCTCAGGTGAGCGGCATCATATTGCGTCGTAACTTCACAGAGGGAAGTGATGTAAAAGCCGGCGAGTCACTTTATCAGATCGATCCTGCCACCTATCAGGCCGCGTATGACAACGCGAAAGGTGAACTCGCGAAGGCCCAGGCGGCGGCTAACATTGCGCACCTGACGGTAAAACGTTATCTCACGCTGGTTGGCACGCAGTATGTCAGCAAGCAGGAATACGACCAGGCCGTGGCGACAGCGCAGCAAGCAGATGCCAGCGTCGTTGCCGCACACGCAGGCGTTGAAAGCGCGCGCATTAATCTTGCCTATACCAAAGTGACGTCTCCCGTCGAGGGTCGCATCGGTAAATCCAGCGTCACCGAAGGCGCGCTGGTGACCAACGGGCAAGCCGCAGCCCTGGCAACGGTTCAGCAGCTTGATCCGATGTATGTCGACGTCACCCAGTCCAGCAGTGATTTTATGCGTCTGAAGCAGACGAGCCTGCAAAAAGGAGAGGCCACCAGCACCGTTGAGCTGGTGATGGAGAATGGTCAGCCCTACCCGTTGAAAGGTACGCTGCAGTTCTCAGATGTCACGGTCGACGAAAGTACCGGCTCTATCACCTTGCGCGCGATTTTCCCAAACCCACAGCACCTGCTGTTGCCTGGCATGTTTGTCCGGGCCCGCATTGATGAAGGCACACAGCCTGATGCGATTCTGGTCCCACAACAAGGCGTGACCCGCACGCCGCGCGGTGATGCATCCGTTCTGGTGGTTAACGATAAAAACCAGGTTGAGTCACGTACCGTCGTTGCCCCTCAGGCGATTGGCGATCGCTGGCTGGTGACGGAAGGGCTGAAAAATGGCGACCGCGTCATTGTCAGCGGCTTACAAAAAGTCAGACCGGGCGCTACCGTCGTCGCGACGCCTGATACCACCACGACTCCAGCCGGTTAAGGGACGACGACATGGCTAATTTCTTTATCCAACGGCCGGTTTTCGCCTGGGTGCTTGCCATCATTTTGATGATTGCAGGCGGGCTGGCCATTCTCAAACTGCCCATCGCGCAGTATCCGACCATTGCCCCTCCCGCCGTGGCTATCACCGCAACGTATCCGGGTGCTGATGCGCAAACGGTGCAGGATACCGTAACGCAGGTTATCGAACAGAACATGAACGGTATCGATAACCTGATGTATATGTCATCCACCAGCGATTCCGCAGGTAATGTCACCATCACGCTGACCTTCCAGTCTGGAACAGACCCGGACATTGCGCAGGTACAGGTGCAGAACAAACTGCAGCTCGCCATGCCGCAGCTCCCCCAAGAGGTCCAGCAGCAAGGGATCGGTGTTGAGAAGTCCAGCAGCAGCTTCCTGCTGGTCGCAGGCTTTGTTTCCGATAACAAAGACCTCACGCAGGATGACATCTCTGACTATGTCGCGTCTAACGTGAAAGATGCCATTAGCCGCACCACGGGAGTTGGTGATGTGCAGCTGTTTGGTGCCCAGTATGCGATGCGCATCTGGCTCGACAGCAACGCGATGAACAAATACCAGCTGACGCCACTGGATGTGATTAATCAGCTGAAAACGCAGAACGACCAGATAGCGGCCGGCCAGTTAGGCGGAACGCCGTCAGTACCGGGGCAGCAGTTGAACGCCTCGATCATTGCACAAACGCGTCTGAAATCTCCGGAAGAGTTTGGCCGCGTGACGCTAAAGGTGAACCAGGACGGCTCCATGGTTCATCTGAAAGATGTGGCCCGCATTGAGCTGGGTGGCGAAAACTACAATATGGTCACCAAAATCAACGGGCAAGCGGCAACCGGCCTGGGGATTAAGCTGGCTACCGGTGCAAACGCACTGGACACGGCCGCCGCCATCAAGAGCAAACTGGCCCAGCTCCAGCAGTTCTTCCCGCAGGGGCTGAAAGTAGTCTACCCCTATGACACCACGCCTTTTGTGAAGATCTCTATCCACGAAGTGGTGAAAACGCTGTTCGAAGCGATCATTCTCGTCTTCCTGGTGATGTATCTTTTCCTGCAAAACCTGCGGGCGACGCTTATCCCGACAATTGCGGTGCCGGTCGTGCTGTTGGGTACGTTTGCGATCCTGGCGGCGTTCGGTTTCTCCATCAACACCCTGACCATGTTCGGTATGGTGCTGGCGATTGGCCTGCTGGTTGATGACGCCATCGTGGTGGTTGAGAACGTCGAACGCGTCATGGTTGAGGACAAGCTGCCGCCAAAAGAGGCGACGCAGAAGTCGATGGGGCAGATACAGGGCGCACTGGTGGGTATCGCCATGGTGCTCTCGGCGGTCTTTATCCCCATGGCCTTTTTTGGCGGTTCAACGGGAGCCATCTATCGTCAGTTCTCGCTGACCATTGTCTCGGCTATGGCGCTGTCAGTGCTGGTCGCTCTGATTCTGACACCGGCACTGTGCGCCACCTTGCTTAAGCCCGTTTCCAGCGATCACCACGAAAAGAAAGGTGGCTTCTTCGGCTGGTTTAATGCGCTCTTTGATCGGAGCGTGGAGCATTACAGCAACAGCGTAAGCGGCATTTTGCGTAAGACCGGGCGCTATCTGGTGGTATACGTCATCATCGTCGGTGGTATGGCTGTACTGTTCCTGCGCTTACCCACCTCCTTCCTGCCCGAAGAGGATCAGGGGGTATTTATGACTATGGTCCAGCTCCCCGCCGGAGCCACCCAGATGCGTACCCAGCAGGTGCTTGACCAGGTTCAAAATTATTATCTCAACAACGAGAAGGCTAACGTTGAATCGGTGTTTACCGTGAACGGCTTTAGCTTTAGTGGTCAGGGTCAGAACTCCGGTATTGCGTTCGTTAGCCTGAAGCCCTGGGAAGCGCGTCCCGGAGCAGAAAATAGCGTTGAGGCGATCGTAAGGCGTGCGACAAAGGCCTTCAGTCAGATTAAAGATGGCCTCGTGTTCCCGTTTAACCTGCCTGCGATTATCGAGCTGGGTACCGCAACGGGCTTTGACTTTGAGTTGATTGATCAAGCTAACCTGGGGCATACCCAACTGACCCAGGCGCGTAATCAGCTGCTCGGTATGGTGAAAGCGCACCCCGATCTGCTGGTTCGCGTTCGTCCTAACGGTCTGGAAGATACCCCACAGTTCAAACTGGATGTCGACCAGGAGAAGGCACAGGCGCTGGGCGTCAGCCTCTCTGACGTCAACCAGACGATCTCGACGGCATTGGGGGGAACCTATGTGAACGACTTTATCGATCATGGACGCGTGAAAAAAGTGTACGTCCAGGCCGACGCTCACTTCCGTATGTTGCCAGGGGACATCAACAACCTCTACGTGCGCAGCGCGAACGGAGAAATGGTGCCGTTCTCCTCCTTTAGCAGCTCGCACTGGGTGTATGGCTCGCCTCGCCTGGAGCGCTACAACGGGATGCCTTCGATGGAGATCCTCGGTGAGTCCGCGCCGGGTAAAAGTACCGGTGAGGCGATGGCCTTGATGGAGAACCTCGCCGCAAAACTGCCTTCCGGTATCGGCCATGACTGGACGGGAATGTCTTATCAGGAACGACTGTCTGGTAACCAGGCACCTGCCCTGTACGCCATTTCACTGATTGTGGTGTTCCTGTGCCTGGCTGCGCTTTATGAAAGCTGGTCTATTCCCTTCTCGGTCATGCTGGTTGTGCCGCTGGGTGTCACGGGCGCACTTCTCGCCGCATCGATTCGCGGGTTAAATAATGATGTCTATTTCCAGGTCGGCCTGCTGACAACGATTGGTCTGTCGGCGAAAAACGCCATCCTGATCGTCGAGTTTGCTAAGGATCTGATGGATAAAGAAGGTAAAGGGATCATTGAAGCCACACTGGAAGCATCCAGAATGCGCCTTCGACCGATCCTGATGACGTCGCTGGCCTTTATCCTTGGCGTGATGCCACTGGTCATCAGCAGAGGAGCCGGGAGCGGCGCGCAAAATGCTGTCGGGACAGGTGTTATGGGAGGGATGCTTTCCGCAACGCTTCTGGCCATTTTCTTCGTGCCCGTCTTCTTTGTGGTTGTCCGGCGCCGGTTTACGAAACACAAAGAGTAATGTTTCTCAAAAAAGGCACCTCAGGTGCCTTTTTTATTTTTAGCATAAACAATGAATTAGATATGTCATACTCACAGCATTAATAGTTAACCATTTGCATTAAGTAAAAACGCCGCGTTACGTCTTCATATTTTCTCCATTAATTCATCCTGACAGCGACTTTTCTCCACGATTTTTACAAACAACATAATTTGAGATTATTCCCCGTGCAACGTTGCCTTATCCCGGTGGTAAAATAGTCTCCAGTTCGTTAATAGCCCTCCTGGCTGTATAGCGAATGAGAAATAATACTGAGGTAACATCATGAAAAGATTCATTTCCGTTGCACTACTCGCTGCGCTGCTTGCTGGATGCGCGCACGACTCTCCATGTGTACCGGTATACGACGATCAAGGCCGACTGGTTCATACCAATACCTGTATGAAAGGCACCACTCAGGACAACTGGGAAACAGCAGGTGCTATCGCCGGTGGTGCTGCCGCAGTGGCAGGTTTGACGCTGGGTATCGTTGCTCTGACGAAGTAACATCAGAACGTATCATTTGTGTAGAAAGCGCGGCTCTGTACGCGCTTTTGCTTTTAAAGAGTGCAGCGTTTTCAGATAAGTAAAAAAATAGCCCCGTCTTTACCCAGACTGTTTATTTCATTCTGCGGACAGTCACATATTTTTAATGCACAGCGTTAAATTACATATTCTATCGTGATGATTTTCACATATTAATTACATTTAATACCCTGCCAATATTCACCCCAGAAACTATCTCTTCTTTTTAAGGTATAGCCGCTGAAAGTTTTGCTCCGATTTGTGGCACAGGTTGTAATTTCGCACCGTTTCGGGGCGCTCTCTTTATTTAACCCTGTCTACACTCAGCATTATGCGTTCATTGGTCACCTATTTTGTTGAGCGCAAAACCTGGCATTACGTTTGCTTTATAAACGTTGGCCAAAGCCACAGACAGGTAAAGCGTTTAAAACGCCTCTATAACGATAAATTTCGCCACACAGGATGCATTATGAAAAAGACGATGATAGCCAGCCTGGCCGCCGCGGGCATGTTGTTTGCTGTAGCCGGTCAGGCCCATGCGGGTACGACACTGGATGCCGTTAAAAAGAAAGGGTTTGTTCAATGTGGGATCAGTGACGGTTTACCTGGCTTCTCTTATGCCGATGCAAACGGCAAATTTACCGGTATTGATGTTGATGTCTGCCGCGGTGTCGCCGCCGCCGTTTTCGGTGACAACAGTAAAGTAAAATATACCCCGCTGACGGCGAAAGAACGTTTTACTGCATTACAGTCTGGCGAAGTTGACATGCTTTCCCGTAATACCACCTGGACCTCCTCCCGTGATGCAGGCATGGGAATGGCATTTACTGGCGTGACCTATTATGACGGTATCGGTTTCCTGACCCACAATAAAGCGGGCCTGAAAAGCGCCAAAGAGCTGGATGGCGCGACCGTTTGTATCCAGGCCGGTACCGATACCGAGCTGAACGTCGCGGATTATTTCAAAGCAAATAACATGAAATATACCCCTGTGACATTCGATCGCTCCGATGAATCGGCCAAAGCGCTGGAATCCGGTCGTTGCGACACGCTGGCTTCTGACCAGTCACAGCTGTACGCCTTGCGTATTAAGCTGAGCAACCCGGCGGAGTGGATTGTCCTGCCCGAAGTGATCTCCAAGGAGCCTCTTGGACCGGTTGTGCGTCGTGGCGATGAAGACTGGTTCTCCATTGTTCGCTGGACGCTGTTTGCCATGCTGAATGCCGAAGAGATGGGCATCAACTCGAAAAACGTCGACGAGAAAGCCGCTAAACCGTCCACGCCGGATATGGCTCATCTGCTGGGAACAGAGGGCGATTTCGGGAAGGATCTGAAGCTGGATAACAAGTGGGCTTACAACATCATCAAACAGGTGGGTAACTACGCTGAGATCTTTGAGCGCAACGTGGGATCGGAAAGCCCTCTGAAGATCAAACGCGGCCAGAACAATCTCTGGAACAACGGCGGTATTCAGTACGCGCCACCAGTACGTTAAGTCATTGCTGTAACGGGCACTGTTAAGGCAGTGCCCGCCCCAGAGTCATGGTTACCGAGGTTTCTTTATGTCCCATCGCCGCTCAGCCGTAAAAGGATCGCTATCCTTTTCTCATCCCGCGGTCCGCGCCTGGCTATTCCAGGTTATTGCGATTATTGCGGTTGTTCTTATCGCCGTGTATCTCATCCATAACACTATAACCAACCTGAATAATCGCGGTATTACCTCCGGCTTTGCTTTTCTGGATCGCAGCGCGGGGTTTGGCATTGTTCAACACCTTATTGATTATCAGGAAGGCGACACGTATGGACGCGTGTTCGTGGTCGGTTTACTGAATACGCTGCTAGTCTCTGCACTTTGTATTGTTTTTGCCTCCATACTGGGCTTCTTTATTGGTCTGGCACGTTTGTCCGAAAACTGGCTGCTACGCAAACTGTCTACTTTTTATATTGAGACGTTCCGTAATATCCCGCCGCTGCTGCAGATCTTTTTCTGGTATTTTGCCGTGCTGCGCAACCTGCCGGGGCCACGTCAGGCTATTGACGCTCTTGATCTGTTTTTCCTGAGTAATCGCGGGTTGTATATTCCTTCTCCGCAGCCGGGTGAAGGGTTGTATGCCTTCATTGCCGCCCTTGTAATAGCGCTTGCTCTCTCAGCCGCCATGTTCCGCTATAACCGCACGCATCAGTTCAAAACCGGGCAGCTTCGTAAAACCTGGCCAACCGCCGCCATCCTTATCATTGGTCTGCCACTTCTGACACACTGGCTGTTTGGGGCCGCCCTTCACTGGGATATTCCGCAGCTGCGTGGCTTTAACTTCCAGGGCGGAATGGTTTTAATTCCTGAGCTGGCAGCCCTGACGCTGGCGCTTTCGATTTATACCTCTGCATTTATCGCCGAGATTATTCGTGCGGGGATCCAGGCCGTTCCTTACGGGCAACACGAGGCGGCGCGCTCGCTGGGATTACCCCATACGGTGACGCTTCGTCAGGTCATTATTCCGCAAGCGTTACGGGTCATCATTCCGCCGCTGACCAGTCAATACCTCAATATTGTCAAAAACTCATCGCTGGCGGCCGCCATTGGTTACCCCGATATGGTGTCGCTGTTTGCCGGAACCGTGCTTAACCAGACCGGACAAGCCATTGAAACTATCGCCATCACAATGTCTGTCTATCTGATCATCAGCCTGGTGATTTCGTTGCTGATGAACCTCTATAACCGTCGTATAGCACTGGTCGAGCGCTAAGGATCTATGATGACAAAAGCGATACTGTCGCACTCCTCGCGCCCTGCCGGTTCGACAGGCGGACGTTTAATTCTCTGGGCGCGTAAGAATCTGTTCTCCAGCTGGAGTAACAGCCTGCTGACAATTGTATGTTTGTGGCTTATGTGGGAATTAATTCCACCGCTGCTGAACTGGGCTTTTTTACAGGCTAACTGGTCGGGATCCACTCGCGCAGACTGCACAAAAGCAGGGGCCTGCTGGGTGTTTATCCATGAGCGTTTTGGCCAGTTCATGTATGGATTGTATCCGCATGAACAGCGCTGGCGGATTAATCTGGCACTGGCCATCGGGCTACTCTCCATCGCCGTAATGTTCTGGAAAAAACTGCCTCATCGGGGGCGTTATATTGCCTGTTGGGCAGTGGTGTATCCCATTATTGTTTGGGTGCTGTTGTATGGCGGCTTCCTGGGGCTGGAACGTGTTGAAACACGTCAGTGGGGTGGGTTAACGCTGACGCTGATTATCGCGTCCGTTGGGATAGCCGGCGCACTGCCATGGGGTATTTTGCTCGCGCTTGGGCGGCGCTCAAAAATGCCTGTCGTACGTGTGCTTTCCGTTATTTTCATTGAATTCTGGCGTGGTGTACCGCTTATCACCGTTCTGTTTATGTCTTCGGTCATGTTGCCGCTGTTTATGGCAGAAGGGACAACGATAGACAAACTGATCCGTGCCCTGGTCGGGGTCATCCTTTTCCAGTCCGCTTACGTTGCGGAAGTGGTGCGTGGGGGCCTGCAGGCTCTGCCTAAAGGTCAGTACGAAGCGGCGGAATCACTGGCGCTTGGCTACTGGAAAACGCAGGGACTGGTGATATTGCCACAAGCACTCAAGCTGGTTATCCCGGGCCTGGTCAATACCATCATTGCCCTCTTCAAAGATACCAGCCTGGTGATCATCATCGGGCTGTTCGATCTCTTTAGCAGCGTGCAACAGGCGACCGTTGACCCTGCCTGGCTGGGTATGTCCACCGAGGGATATGTCTTTGCTGCTCTGATCTACTGGATCTTTTGTTTTAGCATGTCGCGCTATAGCCAGCATCTGGAAAAGCGCTTTAACACCGGGCGTACACCGCACTGAGGAAATTATGAGCCAGATTACTATGACACCTGCCGACGCGATGATAACGCTGGAAAACGTGAATAAATGGTACGGGCAGTTTCATGTTTTGAAAGACATTAACCTCAAGGTTAAGCAGGGAGAACGGATCGTTCTTTGTGGCCCTTCCGGGTCCGGGAAATCCACGACCATTCGCTGTATTAACCACCTTGAAGAACATCAGCAGGGGCGCATTGTTGTTGATGGCATCGAGCTGAATGAAGATATTCGTAACATCGAACGGGTGCGCCAGGAAGTGGGAATGGTGTTTCAACACTTTAACCTGTTTCCCCATCTCACCGTTCTGCAGAACTGTACGCTTGCGCCAATTTGGGTACGAAAGATGCCTAAAAAGGATGCTGAAGCACTGGCGATGCACTACCTGGAACGGGTACGTATCGCAGAGCACGCCAATAAATTTCCAGGCCAGATATCAGGCGGTCAGCAGCAGCGCGTGGCTATCGCCCGTTCGCTCTGTATGAAACCAAAAATTATGCTGTTTGATGAACCGACATCCGCCCTGGATCCGGAAATGGTGAAAGAGGTACTGGATACCATGATTGGACTGGCGCAGTCCGGGATGACCATGCTGTGTGTGACGCACGAAATGGGGTTTGCCAGAACCGTGGCCGATCGGGTGATCTTTATGGATCGTGGGGAAATCGTTGAGCAGGCACCGCCGGATGAGTTCTTCGCACATCCTAAATCTGAACGTACGCGGGCTTTCCTGTCACAAGTGATCCATTAAGCGTGTCTTAGCCCGGTGGCGCTTCGCTTACCGGGTCTGACTTTTTCCGGGAAACATAACGCAAAAAGGCCATCCTTTCGGATGGCCTCTTCACTTGTTTGATGTCTGGCAGTTCCCTACTCTCACATGGGGAGACCCCACACTACCATCGGCGCTACGGCGTTTCACTTCTGAGTTCGGCATGGGGTCAGGTGGGACCACCGCGCTAAAGCCGCCAGACAAATTCTTTTACTTCTTGCCGAACTTTAACCTAAGTATAAAGTGGTGCTGATACCCAGAGTCGAACTGGGGACCTCACCCTTACCAAGGGTGCGCTCTACCAACTGAGCCATATCAGCACGCTAAATTTGATGCCTGGCAGTTCCCTACTCTCGCATGGGGAGACCCCACACTACCATCGGCGCTACGGCGTTTCACTTCTGAGTTCGGCATGGGGTCAGGTGGGACCACCGCGCTAAAGCCGCCAGGCAAATTCTGTAATCTGTATCAGCTGAAAATCGTCTCTCATCGCCAAAACATCTTCGGCGTTGTAAGGTTAAGCCTCACGGTTCATTAGTATCGGTTAGCTCAACGCATCGCTGCGCTTACACACCCGACCTATCAACGTCGTAGTCTTCAACGTTCCTTCAGGAGACTTAAAGTCTCAGGGAGAACTCATCTCGGGGCAAGTTTCGTGCTTAGATGCTTTCAGCACTTATCTCTTCCGCATTTAGCTACCGGGCAGTGCCATTGGCATGACAACCCGAACACCAGTGATGCGTCCACTCCGGTCCTCTCGTACTAGGAGCAGCCCCCCTCAATTCTCCAGCGCCCACGGCAGATAGGGACCGAACTGTCTCACGACGTTCTAAACCCAGCTCGCGTACCACTTTAAATGGCGAACAGCCATACCCTTGGGACCTACTTCAGCCCCAGGATGTGATGAGCCGACATCGAGGTGCCAAACACCGCCGTCGATATGAACTCTTGGGCGGTATCAGCCTGTTATCCCCGGAGTACCTTTTATCCGTTGAGCGATGGCCCTTCCATTCAGAACCACCGGATCACTATGACCTGCTTTCGCACCTGCTCGAGCCGTCACTCTCGCAGTCAAGCTAGCTTATGCCATTGCACTAACCTCCTGATGTCCGACCAGGATTAGCTAACCTTCGTGCTCCTCCGTTACTCTTTGGGAGGAGACCGCCCCAGTCAAACTACCCACCAGACACTGTCCGCAACCCGGATCACGGGTCTACGTTAGAACACCAGCCATTAAAGGGTGGTATTTCAAGGTTGGCTCCACGCAGACTGGCGTCCACGCTTCAAAGCCTCCCACCTATCCTACACATCAAGGACCAGTGTTCAGTGTCAAGCTATAGTAAAGGTTCACGGGGTCTTTCCGTCTTGCCGCGGGTACACTGCATCTTCACAGCGAGTTCAATTTCACTGAGTCTCGGGTGGAGACAGCCTGGCCATCATTACGCCATTCGTGCAGGTCGGAACTTACCCGACAAGGAATTTCGCTACCTTAGGACCGTTATAGTTACGGCCGCCGTTTACCGGGGCTTCGATCAAGAGCTTCGCGTTACCGCTAACCCCATCAATTAACCTTCCGGCACCGGGCAGGCGTCACACCGTATACGTCCACTTTCGTGTTTGCACAGTGCTGTGTTTTTAATAAACAGTTGCAGCCAGCTGGTATCTTCGACTGATTTCAGCTCCACCCGCAGGGGCTTCACCTACATATCAGCGTGCCTTCTCCCGAAGTTACGGCACCATTTTGCCTAGTTCCTTCACCCGAGTTCTCTCAAGCGCCTTGGTATTCTCTACCTGACCACCTGTGTCGGTTTGGGGTACGATTTGATGTTACCTGATGCTTAGAGGCTTTTCCTGGAAGCAGGGCATTTGTTACTTCAGCACCGTAGTGCCTCGTCATCACACCTCAGCGTTAACAAGGAACCGGATTTACCTGGAACCTCCGCCTACATGCTTAAACCGGGACAACCGTCGCCCGGCTAACATAGCCTTCTCCGTCCCCCCTTCGCAGTAACACCAAGTACAGGAATATTAACCTGTTTCCCATCGACTACGCCTTTCGGCCTCGCCTTAGGGGTCGACTCACCCTGCCCCGATTAACGTTGGACAGGAACCCTTGGTCTTCCGGCGAGCGGGCTTTTCACCCGCTTTATCGTTACTTATGTCAGCATTCGCACTTCTGATACCTCCAGCACCCCTCACAGGACACCTTCAACGGCTTACAGAACGCTCCCCTACCCAACAACGCATAAGCGTCGCTGCCGCAGCTTCGGTGCATGGTTTAGCCCCGTTACATCTTCCGCGCAGGCCGACTCGACCAGTGAGCTATTACGCTTTCTTTAAATGATGGCTGCTTCTAAGCCAACATCCTGGCTGTCTGTGCCTTCCCACATCGTTTCCCACTTAACCATGACTTTGGGACCTTAGCTGGCGGTCTGGGTTGTTTCCCTCTTCACGACGGACGTTAGCACCCGCCGTGTGTCTCCCGTGATAACATTCTTCGGTATTCGTAGTTTGCATCGGGTTGGTAAGCCGGGATGGCCCCCTAGCCGAAACAGTGCTCTACCCCGAAGATGAGTTCACGAGGCGCTACCTAAATAGCTTTCGGGGAGAACCAGCTATCTCCCGGTTTGATTGGCCTTTCACCCCCAGCCACAAGTCATCCGCTAATTTTTCAACATTAGTCGGTTCGGTCCTCCAGTTAGTGTTACCCAACCTTCAACCTGCCCATGGCTAGATCACCGGGTTTCGGGTCTATACCCTGCAACTTAACGCCCAGTTAAGACTCGGTTTCCCTTCGGCTCCCCTATACGGTTAACCTTGCTACAGAATATAAGTCGCTGACCCATTATACAAAAGGTACGCAGTCACCCCATAAAAGAGGCTCCCACTGCTTGTACGTACACGGTTTCAGGTTCTTTTTCACTCCCCTCGCCGGGGTTCTTTTCGCCTTTCCCTCACGGTACTGGTTCACTATCGGTCAGTCAGGAGTATTTAGCCTTGGAGGATGGTCCCCCCATATTCAGACAGGATACCACGTGTCCCGCCCTACTCTTCGAGTTCACAGCCTGTGTGCTTTCGTGTACGGGACTTTCACCCTGTACCGTGCGACTTTCCAGACGCTTCCACTAACACACAAGCTGATTCAGACTCTGGGCTGCTCCCCGTTCGCTCGCCGCTACTGGGGGAATCTCGGTTGATTTCTTTTCCTCGGGGTACTTAGATGTTTCAGTTCCCCCGGTTCGCCTCGTTAACCTATGTATTCAGTTAACGATAGTGTGTCGGAACACACTGGGTTTCCCCATTCGGACATCGCCGGGTCAAAGGTTCATATCACCTCGCCGGCGCTTTTCGCAGATTAGCACGTCCTTCATCGCCTCTGACTGCCAGGGCATCCACCGTGTACGCTTAGTCGCTTAACCTCACAACCCGAAGATGTTTCTTTCGATTCATCACCGGTTTGCGAAAATTTGAGAGACTCGAACACACATAACATGTGTGTCGTTTCAATTTTCAGCTTGATCCAGATTTTTAAAGAACAAAATTTCACAATGCACTTCGCAGTACATTTTGAAATTTATCATTCATCAGACAATCTGTGTGAGCACTACAAAGGCAGGTTCTTTAAGGTAAGGAGGTGATCCAACCGCAGGTTCCCCTACGGTTACCTTGTTACGACTTCACCCCAGTCATGAATCACAAAGTGGTAAGCGCCCTCCCGAAGGTTAAGCTACCTACTTCTTTTGCAACCCACTCCCATGGTGTGACGGGCGGTGTGTACAAGGCCCGGGAACGTATTCACCGTAGCATTCTGATCTACGATTACTAGCGATTCCGACTTCATGGAGTCGAGTTGCAGACTCCAATCCGGACTACGACGCACTTTATGAGGTCCGCTTGCTCTCGCGAGTTCGCTTCTCTTTGTATGCGCCATTGTAGCACGTGTGTAGCCCTACTCGTAAGGGCCATGATGACTTGACGTCATCCCCACCTTCCTCCAGTTTATCACTGGCAGTCTCCTTTGAGTTCCCGGCCGGACCGCTGGCAACAAAGGATAAGGGTTGCGCTCGTTGCGGGACTTAACCCAACATTTCACAACACGAGCTGACGACAGCCATGCAGCACCTGTCTCAGAGTTCCCGAAGGCACCAATCCATCTCTGGAAAGTTCTCTGGATGTCAAGAGTAGGTAAGGTTCTTCGCGTTGCATCGAATTAAACCACATGCTCCACCGCTTGTGCGGGCCCCCGTCAATTCATTTGAGTTTTAACCTTGCGGCCGTACTCCCCAGGCGGTCGACTTAACGCGTTAGCTCCGGAAGCCACGCCTCAAGGGCACAACCTCCAAGTCGACATCGTTTACGGCGTGGACTACCAGGGTATCTAATCCTGTTTGCTCCCCACGCTTTCGCACCTGAGCGTCAGTCTTTGTCCAGGGGGCCGCCTTCGCCACCGGTATTCCTCCAGATCTCTACGCATTTCACCGCTACACCTGGAATTCTACCCCCCTCTACAAGACTCTAGCCTGCCAGTTTCGAATGCAGTTCCCAGGTTGAGCCCGGGGATTTCACATCCGACTTGACAGACCGCCTGCGTGCGCTTTACGCCCAGTAATTCCGATTAACGCTTGCACCCTCCGTATTACCGCGGCTGCTGGCACGGAGTTAGCCGGTGCTTCTTCTGCGGGTAACGTCAATTGCTGTGGTTATTAACCACAACACCTTCCTCCCCGCTGAAAGTACTTTACAACCCGAAGGCCTTCTTCATACACGCGGCATGGCTGCATCAGGCTTGCGCCCATTGTGCAATATTCCCCACTGCTGCCTCCCGTAGGAGTCTGGACCGTGTCTCAGTTCCAGTGTGGCTGGTCATCCTCTCAGACCAGCTAGGGATCGTCGCCTAGGTGAGCCGTTACCCCACCTACTAGCTAATCCCATCTGGGCACATCTGATGGCAAGAGGCCCGAAGGTCCCCCTCTTTGGTCTTGCGACGTTATGCGGTATTAGCTACCGTTTCCAGTAGTTATCCCCCTCCATCAGGCAGTTTCCCAGACATTACTCACCCGTCCGCCACTCGTCACCCGAGAGCAAGCTCTCTGTGCTACCGTTCGACTTGCATGTGTTAGGCCTGCCGCCAGCGTTCAATCTGAGCCATGATCAAACTCTTCAATTTAAGTTTGATGCTCGTGAATTAAACTTCGTAATGAATTACGTATGTTCACTCAGAGACTTGGTATTCATTTAGTGTCCGAAGACATTAAGAATCCATGTCACTTTGAGTGCCCACACAGATTGTCTGATAAATTGTTAAAGAGCAGTTGCGACGCGGCTTACAGCTCACCGTCGCGAGGTGGCGTATATTACGCTTTCCTCTTTCAGAGTCAACCCTGATGTTCAGGATTTTTTCTCTTCAACCGACCGGGTTATCTGTGAAGTGATTCACATCTGCCGTGTCGATGGAGGCGCATTATAGGGAGTTCTCTGCAGGCCGCAACCTAAAAGTTGCAAAAAGATGACTGACTGCTGTATTCCCCAGCAAAACCCCGCTTTATACCCTTTTACGCACAGACTTATCCACAATTGAGGCGGGATCTCTGTGCGATCCTACGGATTAACAGGCAAGATCAACTATACTAGCGACAAATATTCCCCCACCAGGCCACCCCATGACCACACAACAACTGACGCGTGACTGGCGCCTTCCTACAGCAGGCATCATGTTGCTGGCGATGCTCTTAGCCGGGTTTACCCTGCATACGCACTGGAACACCTTTCTTCAGTGGTGCCTTGCCACGCAAATTACCCTGCACCGTTATCTGGTGATGTACCTGCTCCAGCTTAACAACCACCAGTACAGCGGCGGGTTATGGCTATTAACCGGCGCCTTCTTCTATGGCGTATTGCACGCCATCGGGCCGGGGCATGGGAAATTCATTGTGACGACCTACCTCACGACAAATAAAGAAAGCGAACGGGCCGCCCGGGTCGTTCCTTTTCTTGGCAGCCTGATGCAGGGCGTCAGCGCCATTCTCTTTGTCTTTATTCTGGCGGTAGGGTTTAACCTCGCATCGGGGGATATCAGTACCAGCCGCTGGTACGTCGAGAAGATAAGCGCGGTGCTCATCGGTGCATTTGGTGTATTTGTCATTTACCAGGCGCTGAAAAGCCTGCGGCCTCGCCGGATGGCTATCTCAGCCATCACGCCCCTTCATCAACATAATGAACACTGTGGTTGTGGTCATCACGGTGTAGGTGCAGATCTGGCGCAAGGCGACTGGAAAACCCGGTTGGGCGTCATACTGGCGATTGGTGCGCGTCCGTGCAGCGGGGCGATCATGATCCTGATGTTTTCAAATGCGCTGGGTATTGTTACCTGGGGGATGGCCGCGGTCATGACCATGTCGCTGGGAACGGCGTTGTCGATTATGGGCCTGTCACTGGCGGTACGTTATGCCCGAGAGCGGACGGTGGCCTGGTTTGGCGGCGGGGCTTCACTCAGCTGGCTGGTTCCGGTCTTTAAAATAGCCGGAGGAATAGTCCTGATCCTGTTCGCGACCGTGCTGTTCCTGACGGTACTCCCCATCAGCGCCAATGGCGATTACATCGCCGCAGGCTGCTAATAAAAGAAAACCCGCCAGCGGCGGGTTTTTTATTACTCGTTGATTCGTGGATGCTGGTCCACCAGGCGGGAGCGTTTTTGCTGCAGCTCTTCAATCTCTGCATCAATGTCTTCAATCTTCTGCTCTACATTATCGTAGTGTTCGCGCAGGATCTCTTTCGCTTCCTGGATATCAGACGCCGCAGGAGTGGCCCCTTTAAGAGGACGATTCGCCGTCTCCTTCATGGTAATACCGGTAATCAAACCAATCACCGCGATAACCATCAGGTAATAAGCCGGCATCATCAGGTTCTGCGTACTTTCCACCAGAGAGGCGGCAAGCGTCGGGGTCAGACCGGCAATCAGCACCGAGATGTTAAAGGCAGCCGCCAGCGCACTGTACCGAATGTGTGTCGGGAACATCGCAGGCAGCGTCGACGCCATCACCCCGATAAAGCAGTTAAGGATCACCGCCAGCATCAGCAGACCGGCAAAAATCAGCCCCAGCACATTACTGTTAATCAGAATAAAGGCCGGGATTGCCAGGGCAAACAGCGCGACACTCCCCAGAATAATGAACGGTCGACGGCCAAAGCGGTCGCTCAACAGCCCCATAATCGGCTGCACAAACAGCATACCCACCATGATGGCGATAATAATCAGCACACCGTGGTCTTCTGAATAGTGCAGGTTATGCGACAGATAGCTCGGCATGTAGGTCAACAGCATGTAGTAGGTCACGTTCGTGGAGATGACCAGACCAATACAGGTCAGCAGGCTGCGCCAGTGCTTCGTCGCAATCTCTTTAAAGGAGACTTTCGGGCCATCCTGCAGCCCTTCGCGGTCGCCCTGCTCCAGCTTCTCAACGTGCTGCTGGAACGCCGGCGTTTCTTCAAGAGCATGACGCAGGTAAAGACCGATAATCCCTAACGGCAGCGCCAGGAAGAACGGAATACGCCAGCCCCAGGAGAGGAAGTTCTCTTCACCGACGACGGTAGAAATCAGCACCACCACGCCCGCCCCCAGGACAAACCCGGCAATCGAGCCGAAGTCCAGCCAGCTTCCCATAAAGCCGCGCTTACGGTCCGGGGAATACTCTGCGACAAAGATAGAGGCACCCGTATACTCACCGCCTACGGAGAAGCCCTGGGCCATCTTACAAAGCAGCAGCAGAATCGGAGCCCAGATGCCGATGCTGGCATAGGACGGTATCAGGCCGATACAGAACGTACTGATCGACATAATGACAATGGTGATAGCAAGGATCTTCTGGCGACCATATTTATCGCCAAGCATACCGAAGAACAGACCACCCAGCGGGCGAATCAGGAAGGGGACGGAGAACGTACCCAGCGCGGCAATCATCTGCAGACTGGGGTCGGCGCCGGGGAAGAACACTTTACCTAACGCATAGGCCACAAAGCCGTAAACACCAAAATCGAACCATTCCATCGCATTACCCAGCGAGGCGGCGGTGATCGCTTTGCGCAGTTTGGCATCATCAATAATGGTGACGTCGCGAAGCGTGATGGGTTTGATTTTTTTCCTTCTGAGCATAGCTATCCTCGTAGACTCGGCCCTGTCCGTTTCACAGTCCCGTATGCGATCTGTGAACCATGGGATCCGCTCCATGCGAATCGCCTTATTCAAGCGTAGCAGGTTTACTTACATTGACGTTTTACGTCGATACAACCGAACCTGTTGACGCCTGCCTGGGCAGTTAATGACCTTTTTACCCTACCAGCGTTTATATTTGTGATCAACTTCACACATATATTTATGTTACGTCAACTGGCTGCAGTTTTTGTCAATTAGCGCAAATCTGCACGTTCTCAATCGCCATAAAAACACATCCTCACACACGTCATTATTTCCCGGACAACGGAAAATGAAACCCCATTACTTCACATCAGATTTACATAAATTCTAACCCTCCGACGCGCGTTTAAAACGTTTACGTCAATATGTGATGCAGATAACTAAAACAGTGTTTTATTTTCATTGAATCATCATTCCAATGATCGCATGATAATTCCGAATACCACGTTCCCGGTGCTGTGGCACCGCGTTTACCAGGATCGCTTTTTTAGTTTTATTGCATGGGTAATGACACCATCGAACCCAAAGACATTCAATTCATTGAATTTATTGATTTATTTTTTAGTTTTTGCCGCCCGCCATGCGGGATACGATTTGAGGGTTATCTATGAAGATTAAAGCCACGATTGAACGCATACCGGGCGGTATGATGCTGGTTCCGCTTGTACTGGGCGCTATCCTGAATACCCTGGCTCCTGAAACCGGCGCTTATTTTGGCGGGTTCACAAAAGGGATGATTACGGGCACCGTTCCCATTCTGGCCGTCTGGTTCTTTTGTATCGGCGCCTCAATTAATTTACGGGCAACAGGCACCGTATTACGGAAATCCGGCACGCTGGTGATTACGAAAATTGCCGTGGCCTGGGTAGTGGCAATGATCTGTGCGATGTTCATTCCGGAGAATGGAATTCAGACCGGATTCTTCGCCGGATTATCGGTTCTGGCAATTGTCTCTGCGATGGATATGACCAACGGCGGTTTGTATGCCAGCCTGATGAACCAGTACGGCACCAAAGAAGAGTCAGGTGCATTTGTCCTGATGTCTCTGGAGTCCGGTCCGCTGATGACCATGCTGATTCTGGGCTCTGCTGGCCTGGCGTCCTTTGAACCCCACCACTTTATCGGCGCGATCCTGCCCTTCCTGATCGGTTTTGCTCTGGGTAACCTGGATCACGATCTGCGTGATTTCTTCAGCAAAGCCACGCCGGTGCTGATCCCGTTCTTCGGTTTTGCGCTGGGTAACACCATCAACCTGAATGTCATCCTCGATACGGGTCTGCTGGGTATCGTGCTGGGCGTGGCGGTTATCATCATCACCGGTATTCCGCTGATTATTGCCGACCGGGTCATTGGGGGAGGAAACGGAACGGCGGGGATCGCCGCCTCTTCAGCCGCAGGCGCAGCCGTGGCCAACCCGGTAATCATTGCGCAGATTAACCCGGCTTTTGAACCGGTGGCCGCGTCCGCGACGGCACTGGTTGCAGCCAGCGTGATTGTGACCGCGATTCTGGTTCCCATCATCACCGCACTGTACGCAAAACGCGTCGGACATGTTGCTGAGATTCAGACAGAGCCTAAGCCTGTTGAAACACACCACTAACCGGTGCTCCCCCTCCCGGTGAGAGGGGGATTTCAGCCACCAAAAATCTCTTCCACCATCCCATCCACAAGCCGTTTTGCCGAGCACAGCCTCGGCATACCCAGCGCGACAGTGTGCCAGCTTTGCGTCACCGACCAGCTCACCGGATGGTTATCCGCCTGACACCAGTCGCCCAGCCAGCCGAGCATGTCTTTATGATCTATCAGTCCCGGCGACGCGGGCGTTGTCAGCCACTGATGGTAGAAATGGCGGGTGGAAGGAGAAGCGTTGATGCCCTGAGCAAGATAGTTTGCCGCCATACTGCGTAAGTTATCCTTGAGCATCGCCGCCACGTCTTCATTCGCCAGGCGACAGGCATCACCAAATGCGCCCCAGCGCAGCTCTTCCAGGACGACATAGCAACGCCCGGCCAGCGACCAGCCATCGTAGTGACCGGCTCGCCAGCGGGTAAAAATTTGTTCGCTGTGCTCACCCGCCTGCACCGTCAGCCCTCGCTGGGAGAGCGCCTTCTCTTTATAGGCGGCTCGTTGCGTAAAATGAGCGGAAAGCTCAGCGTACTGCTGAATCAGGCCGGGCGATTGCTGGGCCCGCGGGTTAGTCTGCTGACGCAGCGCAATCAATTTGTCTGCCATCAGCGTCAGCGCAAGGTGCCCGGGGTCAAGCATACCGGCCAGCTTTTCCGCCAGCCCCAGGCGCAGCGCCGCATTTTCATTAAGCATACCCGCCATCGCCCAGGGCCGTAGCCGGGTATGCGTCATGATCTCCTGGGTCAAACGCTCACGAAACTGCAGCTGTTGTGGTCCCGGGTGGGGATGACGCGCCGCGTCCACCCCCTGAACCAGATCGACCATAAATTTTGGATGAATACACTCCAGCGTTCGCCCGGGGCCGTCCAGTAGTTGTGTTGTCATGGTTGTTCTGCCGCGAATAGGGTTTGAATATCATCGCGTAACAGTCGGGTATCTTCCTGTATCCACGTCGCAGTCGTGATACTTTGCTTTAACAGCTGGCTGAGCGCTCGGGTCGAATGCTCATTTTGCTGACGTACTGCGAGGCTATCACGCAAACTTTCCTGTAACCCGGTCAGGCATAACGAAAATTCCGCAAAGAACGTTGCCATCCCCGCCGTAACAGAGACATCGACCTGGGCGGTCAAAGCTTTACGGATTTGTTCACAGAACTGATCGATATGCTGCTTGAATTTTTCATGCAGCTTTTCAATATCAATGACATAGCGTGTGCGTGCAACAACATAATCTTCCCAGCCCCAGCCCGGGTTATTCAGCCAGCGAGAGACGGTTTCACGCATGCTCGCCGCGCCCGCTGGCTGGCCTGCCGGGCGGTGATCCTGCGCAATGGCATCGTTAAACAGCGCCCGGGTGTTGAAGTTAAGTTGATGCGCCTGAAACGCCGGGAAGCTTATCCGCGCGCGAAAACCCGCATGGCTGAGTTGTTCTTTAATACGCGTTTCGATTGGCCGCATGGCTTCATTCAGCGAGCGCGCCAGCGTCGACTCCAGTTGATCGAAGCGTAACGCCAGCTCCCGGCCGATCTTCGTCTGCGCATCCAGCATGATCAGCTCGCAGGAGGAGCGGATTTTACTCAGCGCAATTCGCGCCTGCCCTTCATCATCCAGTACCAGCTGTTTCAGCGCCTGCGGCTCGTCACGGCGAAGATCCCGCGGTTCGATGCCAGCCAGGTCGAGAACAGAGCGGGCGCTAAACACATGGCTAATCGCCTGCTGGAGTGAAGTATTCTGCGACATCATAAAGTCAGCGGTGGCGTTAAGCGCCTGCTCCACTTCATGCTTCACTTCGTCGCTCACCACGCGCTGACGCGTATGCAGCAGGGCCATGTCCTCTTCCAGGCGCGCGATATTCAATTCCAGCGCCTCAAAAGCGACCGTCAGCCCCTGGTAGCGGAAGTCCAGGTACTCCCGGGCATTTTGGGCGTAGTTAAGCAGCTTATGCGACGCCGAACGCAGAGCGAAGAGCGATGCATTGGCATAGGCGGCATAAATAAGCTTGCGGATCGGCTGTTCAAATAACGAATCTTCCCACAGCAAATCGGCAGCATGACGAATATGGTCGATGTCGTCCAAATCCTCCGTACGCCAGCGGCGTCCCAGCGCGGCTTCGGCAAAATCCTGAACCCAGCGCTGCTCCTTGTGATCCGGTAGCTGACCGTGGGTAGTCATCTCATAACGGGCGCGGTTCGCCAGATACGCCCACATCGACGAAACGGGATAAATTTGCCCCGGCGAAATATTCCCTTTCATTAAGGTGCCGGAGATCATCGCTTTAACCTGTTCTTCATCGTCGCTGTTACGATCTTTCTGATCGAATTTATTGACCAGCGCATACAGCGGCACCGATTTACCGGCGACTGAAATGGCCTGCCGGACCTCTTGATCGGAAATCGATTTGAGCTGGGTGTAATCCATCACCGCCAGCACCGCCGACGCGCGGGATAACTGCTCGCTCAGCATTTTTTGCAGATGCGGTTGCCCGGCCTCATTCGGCCCGGGGGTATCAAGCAGCGTCAGTTGCCCAAGGTGGGCATCCAGACCCGCGAGATGCACGAACTCCACTTCAATCACCGGAATGTGTTCGATGGCCGCATATTCAGAGAACGGAAATTCGACGCCCAACGCCTGTGAGAGCCTCACCAGGTCGTTAAGGCTTTTCAGACAATGAAATATCGGCTGCGCACCAAGGTGATGCTTCTCGAAAGCCTCACCTTTTTCAATTCTTTCCAGCAGCGTAATCATGTCCTTATCAATTTCCAGACGCTGCGCCAGCTTCCCGCGATCGTAATCGCAGAGCTTTTTCTGTAACAGGAGGATTAATTCATCGATAGGAGAGACGTGAGCAAAATGGAGCACCGGCTCTTTCTGACCCGGCGTATGACGGATCAATGTCGGAAGCGCCGTCATCGGGCGGTTGCGGTTCGGCAACACTTCGGTTCCGACAATGGCATTAATGGTGGTCGATTTCCCCGCTTTCATGGTGCCCACAATTGCCAGCACCATTTCCAGACGGGTTATTTTCCGTAATTCATTATTCAGCATAGCCTGCTGGGCTTCGACACCCCGCGCACTAAAATGCAAAGGTAAGACGTTGTTCTTTTCACCCGTAATGGCTGCGGCGGTGCTTTCCAGCTTCGCCGTCGGCATTGATTTCAACGTATCAAGATTTTGCAGGGCGAGCTGTAACAAACGCTCTGCTTCCTGGCTTAATTCAAAAATGGTCTGTGTGTGCATGATAAAAGCCTTTCCTTAACGCAAATTTATTACTTTTATTAAGCCACTGGTTTTAATTATGTTGTTCAGGCTTATATGATCACGTGTGGAAAACATGTTCACCGAAATATAACTGATTGAAGATAATCAGAAATAAATCGCTATCCTTGCATGGCGTGTAAAGCTTCCCCTCTGGCATGACAGCCAAAAGATAAAAGCCTGGCCCATTTTTAAGAAACTTCAGGATATATCATCATTATTTACCCACCTAAAAAGAGAGGTAATGCGTCACCGCCATAAGATATGAATGACGGGGAAGTCAGGAGATAAATAACAATGTGTCGCTTCACCTTATCCGAAATGGAGGTGCGTAGCAATTTGCTGCAATAAAATATTCGATATATTTACTGCCATTTCTTTCCACCGTGTTAATGCCGTCAGCATCGCTTAACTGACTGACAGGAAATGTCACTGGCGACACGCTTTTTGCTTTTTTTTTTAAATAGAATATCACCGACAACGGTGTGGATTTGCGTTATACTTGCCCCCTTTTTCGGCACCCAGCCGTCATTTTGCTGGCACTTTCCAGCGTGTTACGCACTTTTTGAGGATACCCTTATGCAACTCCCACACTGCCCGAAATGCAATTCTGAATACACCTATGAAGATAATGGCATGTTCATCTGCCCGGAATGCGCTCACGAATGGAATGACGCCGAGCCGTCGCACGATACTGATACGCTTGTTGTAAAAGATGCGAACGGTAATCTGCTGGCTGATGGCGACAGCGTCACCGTGATTAAAGATTTGAAGGTTAAAGGCAGCTCTTCCATGCTGAAGATCGGCACTAAAGTGAAGAATATCCGTCTGGTAGAAGGCGACCATAATATTGACTGCAAAATTGACGGCTTTGGCCCGATGAAACTGAAATCAGAGTTTGTGAAAAAGAACTGATTTACCCGCCCGGTGGCGCTTCGCTTACCGGGCTGGCGAGAACTACACTTAACGGGCTCTTCTTACGTGAGGTATAGATTATGCCGTTAAGTCCCTACATCTCTTTCGCCGGTAACTGTGCCGAGGCCTCCGCCTTTTATCAGCACGCCGTCGGCGCAGAGCTCCTCTATAAAATCACCTTCGGTGAAATGCCAAAAGGCGACAGCAGCGAAGAAGGCTGTCCGTCTGGCATGCAGTTTCCGGATTCGGCGATCGCCCACTCGAATGTTCGCATTGCGGGCAGCGATATCATGATGAGTGATGGGCAGCCGCCCGGCAGCAAAGCGCAGTATGCCGGGTTCACGCTGGTGCTGGACACCCAGGACGTGGCAGAAGGCAAACGCTGGTTCGACAATCTGGCCGCGGAAGGCCATATCGAAATGGCCTGGCAGGAGACCTTCTGGGCGCACGGTTTCGGTAAAGTCACCGACAAATACGGCGTACCGTGGATGATTAACGTCGTTAAGCAACAACAGTGACCTTCTGGCGGTGGGCAGTCTGCCCCCGCCTGTCATCAAACTCCCCTGAACTCTTCAAACTCCCGCAACCGAGACTTAACCCAAATGTCATATTGATGCGCCAGCATGAGGCCACATTTATTGTGAGGCCCAGCATATGCAAACTGTTATCCGCGTCGAGAAACTGAGCAAGACCTTTCATCACAACAAGGCCCTGCATGCCGTTGATCTGACCGTCCAGCAGGGCGAAATGGTGGCGCTCCTGGGGCCATCCGGCTCTGGTAAATCCACCCTTATGCGTCATTTAAGCGGCCTTATCACCTGTGATAAGACCTCAGAAAGCCACGTCGAGCTGCTGGGCAACACCGTGCAGCGTGCAGGACGCCTGGCGCGGGATATCCGCAAAAGCCGCGCCCAGACGGGCTATATCTTCCAGCAGTTCAACCTGGTCAATCGCCTGACGGTACTGGAGAACGTGCTGATTGGCGCGCTCGGCAGCACCCCGTTCTGGCGTACCTGTCTGCGCTGGTTCTCCCCCTCTCAAAAGCAGGAAGCGTTGCAGGCGCTGACCCGCGTCGGAATGGCGCATTTCGCCCACCAGCGCGTCTCCACACTTTCCGGTGGACAGCAGCAGCGCGTGGCGATCGCCCGTGCCCTGATGCAAAAAGCGCAAATCATTCTTGCCGATGAACCCATCGCCTCGCTGGACCCGGAATCGGCTCGCATCGTGATGGAAACCCTGCGCGACATCAACCTCAACGACGGCATCACCGTAGTGGTGACGCTGCACCAGGTGGACTACGCCCTGCGCTATTGCGAGCGCATCGTCGCGTTGCGTCAGGGGCATGTGTTCTTTGATGGCCCAAGCCATCAGTTTGATAACGACCGTTTCGACCATCTCTACCGCAGCATTAACCGCGTCGAAGAGAACGCGCAGGCTGCTTAATTAAAACCGATCCGAGGAAAGTACATGAGCTACAAAGCCGTTGCCGCGCTGGCGTTTACCAGCATGTTCAGCATAAGCACTCTGTTAAGCCCTGCGTACGCCCAGGAGCAGGAAAAAGCGCTGAACTTTGGCATTATTTCGACGGAATCACAGCAGAACCTGAAACCTCAGTGGGAACCGTTCCTGAAAGATATGGAAACCAAACTGGGGATCAAAGTGAACGCCTTCTTCGCCCCGGACTATGCGGGCATCATCCAGGGGATGCGCTTTAACAAAGTCGACATCGCCTGGTACGGTAACCTCTCCGCCATGGAAGCGGTGGATCGCGCGAACGGCCAGGTCTTTGCCCAGACCGTTGCCGCGGATGGCTCTCCGGGTTACTGGAGCGTGCTGATCGTCAATAAAGACAGCCCCATCAACAACCTGAACGACATGCTCGCCAAACGTAAAGAGCTGACGTTTGGTAACGGCGATCCCAACTCCACCTCTGGTTTCCTTGTGCCGGGCTATTACGTCTTTGCTAAAAACAACGCCTCTGCCAGCGAGTTTAAGCGCACCGTGAACGCCAGCCATGAAACCAACGCGCTGGCCGTGGCCAATAAGCAGGTGGATGTCGCCACGAATAACACCGAGAACCTCGACAAGCTGAAAACCTCGGCACCGGACAAGCTGAAAGCGCTGAAGGTTATCTGGAAATCCCCTCTGATCCCGGGCGACCCCATCGTCTGGCGCAAAAACCTGTCTGAGACCACCAAAGACAAGGTGTACGACTTCTTTATGAATTACGGCAAAACGCCGGAAGAAAAAACGGTTCTGGAACGCCTGGGCTGGGCACCTTTCCGCCCGTCAAGCGACCTGCAACTGGTCCCGATTCGCCAGCTGGCGCTGTTTAAAGAGATGCAGGGCGTGAAGGACAACAAGGGCCTGAAGGAGGAGGAGAAGAGCAGCAAAGTGGCTGCGATTCAGGCTCAGCTCGAAGACCTTGACCGCCTGACCGCGGCGCTCGGCGCCATGAGCAGCGTGAATAAAGCGGTGCAATAACGCTTACCGCCCTCTCCCGGTGGGAGAGGGCATTCAGACCAAAGGGGCACACATGCAAACCATCACCCTCCCACCGCCGAAACGCAGCTGGTTCTCGCTTTTTAGCTGGGCCATTTTGCTTGCGGTGCTCGTTATCTCCTGGCAGGGCGCGGAAATGGATCCGCTGCTGCTGTTTAAAGATGCCGGCAATATGGCCACTTTTGCCGCCGACTTCTTCCCGCCTGATTTCAGCCAGTGGCAGGATTACCTCAGTGAAATGGCGGTCACTCTGCAAATCGCCGTCTGGGGCACCGCCCTGGCCGTCATCCTTTCTGTTCCGTTCGGCCTGATGAGTGCCGAGAACATCGTACCGTGGTGGATTTACCAGCCGATGCGTCGCCTGATGGACGCCTGCCGCGCCATTAACGAAATGGTCTTTGCCATGCTGTTCGTGGTGGCCGTCGGCCTGGGTCCGTTCGCCGGGGTGATGGCGCTGTTTATTCATACCACCGGCGTGCTCTCCAAGCTGCTCTCCGAGGCGGTGGAAGCTATTGAGCCGGGCCCGGTCGAAGGGATCCGCGCAACGGGCGCCAACAAAATTGAAGAGATTCTCTTCGGCGTACTGCCCCAGGTGATGCCGCTGCTGATCTCCTACTCCCTGTACCGTTTCGAATCCAACGTTCGTTCCGCCACCGTCGTCGGCATGGTGGGTGCAGGCGGTATTGGCGTCACGCTGTGGGAAGCGATTCGCGGGTTCCAGTTCCAGCAAACCTGCGCCCTGATGGTGCTCATTATCATCACCGTCAGCCTGCTGGATTTTATGTCTCAACGTTTGCGTAAGCACTTCATCTGAGAAGCGAGGCTTTGATTTGTATGCACTTATCCAGACATCCGACCAGTTACCCTACCCGCTGGCAAGAGATAGCGGCAAAGCTCGAGGTGGAACTTCGCACCCACTACCGCTGCGGAGACTACCTGCCTGCCGAGCAGCAGCTTGCCGACCGCTATGAAGTGAACCGACACACGCTGCGCCGCGCCATTGATCAGCTGGTCGAGCGCGGCTGGGTGCAGCGCCGTCAGGGCGTCGGCGTGCTGGTGTTGATGCGTCCGTTTGACTATCCGCTCAATGCGCAGGCGCGTTTTAGCCAGAACCTGCTGGATCAGGGCAGCCACCCGACCAGCGAAAAACTGCTGTCGGTGCTGCGCCCGGCCTCAAGCCACGTTGCGGACGCGCTGGGCATTCAGGAGGGCGACAATGTCATCCACCTGCGTACCCTGCGTCGGGTCAACGGCGTGGCGGTGTGCCAGATAGACCACTACTTCGCCGACCTGGCGCTGTGGCCGGTGCTGCAAAATTTCTCCAGCGGCTCGCTGCATGATTTTCTTCAGGATGCCACGGGCATCTCGCTTAAACGTACCCAGACGCGCATCAGCGCCCGCCGCGCGCAGGCCAAAGAGAGCAAAGTGCTGGAGATCCCCAACATGGCTCCGCTGCTCTGCGTACGTACCCTCAACCACCGTGACGGCGAAATAGACGCGACGGAATACTCCGTCAGCCTGACCCGCGCCGACATGATCGAATTCACCATGGAGCACTGAATGCATTTCGACACCTCCACCCGCCAGCGCTGGATGGGCGTTCTGGCGCACAGCCAGCCCGCTGCGCTTTCGGACCGCATACAGGCGCTGAATCTGACGCCGGAATATGACCTCATCCGCGCGCCGGAAATCGGTCTGGTGCAGATCCAGGCACGTATGGGCGGTACCGGTGAGCGCTTCTTCGCCGGCGATGCCACCCTCACCCGCGCAGTGATCCGCCTGAACAGCGGCACGCTGGGCTACAGCTACGTGCTCGGGCGCGACAAACCACACGCCGAACGCTGCGCGGTGATTGACGCCCTGTTACAGGAACAACCTCATTTCCAGACCCTGATGGAAACCCTTATTGCCCCGCTGGAAGCCGACCGTGCTGCACTGATTGCCGCCCGCCAGGCCCAGATAAACACCAGCCGGGTCGACTTCTTTACGCTCGTTCGCGGAGATAACGCATGACGCTTCAACCCGCTTTTACCCTGGCCGTCCAGGATGCCCAACAAAGTTTTCGTCGCCTGCTGAAAGCCATGAGCGAGCCGGGCGTCATCGTCTCGCTGCATCAGCTCTCTCAGGGTTGGCTGCCGCTGAATCTGGCGACCACCAGCGTACTGCTGACGCTCGCCGACAACGACACCCCGGTGTGGCTCTCTGGCGCGTTATCGAATGATATCGCCAGCCAGAACCTGCGCTTTCACACCAACGCCCCGCTGGTTGAACAGCCCCGGCAGGCGGTGTTTGCCGTGGCCGACGAGCAAATCAGCCACGAGCAGCTTAATGCCCTGAGCGAAGGAAGCGCGGTGGCACCGGAGACCAGCGCCACGCTGATTTTGCAGGTATCAAGCCTGAGCGGTGGCCGCATGCTGCGACTCACGGGGGCGGGTATTGCCGAAGAGCGCATGGTCGCGCCACAGCTGCCGGAGTGCATCATTCATGAACTGACTGAACGCCCGCACCCGTTCCCGCTCGGTATTGACCTGATCCTCACCTGCGGAGAACGCCTGCTGGCCATCCCTCGTACCACTCATGTGGAGGTGTGCTGATGTACGTTGCCGTCAAAGGGGGCGAGAAGGCTATCGCCGCCGCCCATGCCTTGCAGGCGCACAGACGACGGGGTGATGACGCGCTTCCCGAGCTCAGCGTCACCCAGATTGAGCAGCAGCTCAATCTGGCCGTCGACCGGGTAATGACTGAAGGCGGCGTCGCTGATCGCGAACTGGCGGCGCTGGCGCTGAAACAGGCCAGCGGCGACAACGTCGAAGCCATCTTCCTGCTGCGTGCTTATCGCACCACACTGGCGAAACTGGCGGTGAGCGAACCGATCAATACGGCAGAAATGCGTCTGGAACGTCGTATTTCGGCGGTCTATAAAGACATCCCCGGTGGCCAGCTGCTTGGGCCCACCTATGACTACACCCACCGTCTGCTGGATTTCACCCTGCTGGCGAACGGCGAAACGCCCCAGTTGAGCACCTCGGATGCAGAGCAGGTTCCCTCCCCGCACGTTTTTAGCCTGCTGGCGAAACAGGGTCTGGCGAAGGCCGAAGACGATACTGGCGCGCAACCTGACGACATCACCCGCACGCCGCCGGTTTACCCCTGTTCACGCTCGTCGCGCCTGCAGCAGCTGATGCGCGGCGACGAGGGGTATTTACTGGCGCTGGCCTACTCCACCCAGCGTGGCTACGGCCGCAACCATCCGTTCGCGGCGGAAATTCGTAGCGGCTACCTTAACGTCGAGATCGTGCCCGAAGAGCTGGGTTTTGCGGTGAACGTCGGCGAACTGCTCATGACCGAATGCGAAATGGTGAATGGATTTGTCGCCCCCGAGAACGAGGCCCCACATTTTACCCGCGGTTACGGGCTGGTGTTCGGCATGAGTGAGCGCAAGGCGATGGCGATGGCGCTGGTCGACCGTGCCCTGCAGGCACCGGACTACGGCGAAGCAGTCTCCGGTCCGGCGCAGGACGAGGAGTTCGTGCTGGCCCATGCGGATAACGTCGAGGCCGCGGGCTTCGTTTCCCACCTCAAGCTGCCGCACTACGTCGATTTCCAGGCCGAACTGGAACTGCTGAAACGCCTGCAACGGGAGCGCGCTCATGACTAACTTAAGCGGCTACAACTTTGCTTATCTGGATGAACAAACTAAACGCATGATCCGCCGCGCCATTTTGAAAGCGGTGGCCATCCCCGGTTATCAGGTGCCGTTCGGCGGCCGCGAAATGCCCATGCCTTACGGCTGGGGTACCGGTGGTATTCAGCTGACCGCCAGCGTCATCGGCGAGTCGGACGTGCTGAAGGTCATCGACCAAGGGGCTGATGACACCACCAACGCCGTGTCGATTCGCCAGTTCTTTCAACGCGTGACGGGCGTCAATACCACCGAAAAAACCGAAGATGCGACGCTGATCCAGACCCGTCACCGCATTCCGGAAACACCGCTGACGGAAGATCAGATTTTGATTTTTCAGGTGCCAATTCCGGAGCCCCTGCGCTTTATCGAGCCGCGTGAAACGGAAACCCGCACCATGCACGCCCTGGAAGAGTACGGCGTCATGCAGGTAAAGTTGTATGAGGATATCGCCCGCTTCGGCCATATCGCCACAACCTACGCCTATCCGGTCAAGGTCAATGGACGCTACGTGATGGACCCGTCCCCCATCCCCAAATTCGACAACCCGAAGATGGACATGATGCCTGCCCTGCAGCTGTTTGGTGCCGGGCGTGAAAAACGCATCTACGCCGTACCGCCTTACACCCGCGTGGAGAGTCTCGATTTCGACGACCACCCGTTTACGGTGCAGGAGTGGGACGAGCCGTGCGCCATTTGCGGCTCAAAACACAGCTATCTGGACGAAGTGGTGCTGGATGACACGGGCAAACGGATGTTTGTCTGCTCCGACACCGACTTCTGCCGCCAACAGAGCGAGGCGAAAAGCCAATGAAACCGCTGCTTTCGGTTAATAACCTGACCCACCTTTACGCGCCGGGCAAAGGCTTCAGCGACGTCTCGTTTGAGCTGTGGCCAGGCGAGGTGCTGGGCATTGTCGGCGAGTCCGGCTCGGGCAAAACCACGCTGCTGAAATCTATCTCTGCACGACTGACGCCGCAAAATGGCGACATTTTATATGAGGGCCGGTCGCTGTACGGCATGAGCGAGGCCGAACGCCGTCGCCTGCTGCGCACCGAATGGGGCGTGGTGCATCAACATCCCATGGACGGCCTGCGCCGGCAGGTCTCGGCCGGAGGCAATATCGGTGAAAGGCTGATGGCCACCGGCGCACGCCATTACGGCAACATCCGCGCCACGGCACAGCAATGGCTGAGCGATGTGGAGATCCCCACCTCGCGCATTGATGACCTGCCCACCACCTTCTCCGGCGGTATGCAGCAGCGCCTGCAGATTGCCCGCAATCTCGTCACTCACCCGAAGCTGGTGTTTATGGACGAACCCACCGGTGGGCTGGACGTCTCCGTTCAGGCGCGTCTGCTCGACCTGCTGCGCGGCCTGGTGGTGGAACTGAACCTGGCCGTGGTGATTGTCACCCATGATTTAGGCGTTGCCCGCCTGCTGGCGGACCGTCTTCTGGTGATGAAGCAGGGTCAGGTGGTGGAAAGTGGGTTGACCGACCGCGTACTCGACGATCCCCATCATCCGTACACCCAGCTGCTGGTGTCATCGGTATTGCAGAATTAAGAGGCCCCCATGATCCGCGTAGAAAATGTCAGTAAGACCTTTGTGCTCCACCAGCAAAACGGCGTGCGCCTGCCGGTCCTGCACAGCGCCTCTCTGGAGGTTAGCAAGGGTGAATGCGTGGTGTTGCACGGCCATTCCGGCAGCGGCAAATCGACGCTGCTGCGCTCCCTGTACGCCAACTATCTGCCGGACGAAGGCCACATCTATATTCGTCATGGCAATGAATGGGTCGATCTGGTGCAGGCGCCGGCGCGTAAGGTGCTGGACGTGCGCCGCTCGACGATCGGCTGGGTCAGCCAGTTTTTGCGGGTGATCCCACGGATCTCCGCCCTGGACGTGGTCATGCAGCCGCTGCTGGACCTGGGCGTTCCGCGCGAAACCTGCGCCGCGAAAGCCGCCGGCCTGCTCACGCGCCTGAACGTACCGGAACACCTCTGGCACCTTGCCCCGTCGACCTTTTCCGGTGGCGAGCAGCAGCGGGTGAATATCGCTCGCGGGTTTATCGTCGACTACCCGATTTTACTGCTTGATGAACCCACTGCCTCGCTCGACAGCAAGAACAGCGCGGCGGTGGTTGAACTGATCGAACAGGCCAAAGCACGCGGCGCGGCGATCGTGGGGATCTTCCACGACGACACCGTTCGCTCCCGCGTCGCAGACAGGCTGCACCCGATGGGGACGCTCGCATGATCGTGAATAACGTAAAGCTGGTGCTGGAAAATGAAGTCGTTGATGGCTCGATTGAGATCCAGGCCGGAGAGATCCGCGCCTTTGCGGAAACCCAGAGCCGCGCCCCGGAAGCGATGGACGGTGAAGGGGGCTGGCTGCTGCCGGGCCTTATCGAACTGCACACCGATAATCTGGATAAATTCTTTACCCCGCGTCCGAAAGTCGACTGGCCAGCTCATTCCGCAATGAGCAGCCATGACGCGCTGATGGTCGCCAGCGGCATCACCACCGTGCTGGACGCCGTAGCGATTGGCGACGTGCGCGACGGCGGCGACCGTCTGGAAAACCTCGAGAAGATGATCAACGCCGTGGAAGAGACGCAAAAACGCGGCCTTAACCGCGCCGAGCATCGTTTGCACCTGCGGTGTGAACTCCCGCATCACACCACTCTGCCGCTGTTTGAAAAGCTGGTGGACCGCGAGCCGGTCTCACTGGTCTCGTTGATGGACCACTCGCCGGGGCAGCGTCAGTTCGCCAGAATAGAGAAATACCGCGAGTACTATCAGGGAAAATACGCGCTGACCAACGAGGAAATGGCGCGTTATGAAGAGGAACAGCGACAGCTTGCTGCCCAGTGGTCTCAACCAAACCGGCTCTCCATTGCCGCCATGTGTCGGGATCGCAACATTGCCTTAGCCAGCCATGATGATGCGACGCATGAACATGTGCGCGAATCGCACCAGCTTGGCAGCGTAATCGCTGAATTTCCCACCACGTTTGAAGCAGCAGAAGCCTCACGCACCCACGGCATGAACGTCCTGATGGGGGCGCCGAATATCGTGCGCGGCGGCTCCCACTCCGGCAACGTGGCGGCAAGCGCGCTCGCGTCGCTAGGTCTGCTGGATATCCTCTCGTCCGACTACTACCCCGCCAGCCTGCTGGACGCCGCCTTCCGGGTCGCGGCTGACGAAAACAATCGCTTTACGCTGCCGCAGGCGATTCGTCTGGTAACGAAAAACCCGGCAACGGCACTTAATCTTCACGATCGTGGAGAGATAGCTGAAGGTAAACGGGCGGATCTGGTGCTGGTTCACCGTAAGGGCGAGCACATCCATATCGACCACGTCTGGCGTCAGGGAAAACGGGTGTTCTGATGGGAAGACTAATCTGGCTAATGGGGCCGTCAGGCTCTGGTAAGGACAGCCTGCTGTCCGCGTTACGGCAGCGGGAACATCCCCAGCTTCTGGTTGCGCACCGCTATATCACCCGTGCGGCGAATGCCGGGAGTGAGAACCATATCGCCCTGAGCGAGCCGGAATTTTTCACGCGCGCCGGGCAAAATCTGCTGGCGCTCAGCTGGCACGCCAACGGTTATTACTACGGGATAGGCATCGAGACAGACCTGTGGCTGCACGCCGGGTTCGACGTGCTGGTCAACGGCTCACGCGCACACCTTCAACAAGCGCGCGCTCGCTATGAAGCAGCGCTGTTGCCGGTCTGTCTGCAGGTCTCGCCTGATGTGCTGCGCAGCCGGTTGCAGAGCCGGGGTCGCGAAAACGCCAAAGAGATCGAGCAGCGGCTTGAACGTGCGGCGCGCTATACCCCATCGAACTGTCATATCCTCAATAACGACGGAAGTTTGCTACAGTCAGTCGATAACTTTTTAACGCTTATCCGTCAGAAGGAGAAACAGCATGCCTGACTGCCAGCTTCGCCCCGCCACTGCCGACGATGCGCAGATTGTTTACGCGCTGATTTGCGAACTCAAGCAGAGTGAGTTTGATCATCAGGCGTTCCACGCCGGGTATCTTGCCAATCTGCAGGACCACAATATGCGTTACCAACTGGCTGAATTAAACGGCCAGGTGGTGGGCATGATTGGCCTGCATATGCAGTTTCACCTGCACCACGCCAGATGGATTGGCGAGATCCAGGAGCTGGTGGTCATGCCGCAGGCGCGCGGTCTCAGGGTGGGCAGCCAGCTGTTGGCCTGGGCGGAGAACGTGGCGCGGCAGGCGGGCGCTGAACTGACAGAGCTATCCACCAGCGTGAAGCGCCTGGACGCTCACCGTTTTTATGCGCGTGAAGGGTATACGCAGAGCCATTTTCGTTTCACCAAACTGTTGTAGAGGTGCACGATGAGTCTGACGATTACGTTAACGGGAACCGGTAGCGCTCAGCTGGTGCCGGTGTTTGGCTGCGACTGCGCCGCGTGTCGCCGGGCGCGTCTGCAGGATAACCATCGCCGTCGCCCCTGTAGCGCGGTAGTCAAATTCAACGATGCGGTAACGCTGCTGGACGCCGGTATCCCGCACCTGATGGACGACTGGCCGGCAGGCAGCTTTCAGCAGTTTTTACTGACCCACTACCATATGGATCACGTCCAGGGGCTGTTCCCCCTGCGCTGGGGCGTCGGTGCCCCTGTTCCGGTGTACGGCCCACCAGACGAGGCGGGGTGTGACGACCTGTTTAAACACCCGGGGATTCTGGATTTCAGCCATACGGTAGAGCCGTTTGTGGTGTTTGAACTGCAGGGCCTGCGGGTCACACCGTTGCCGCTGAATCACTCGAAAATCACCTTTGGCTACCTGCTGGAGTCCGCCCACAGCCGTGTGGCCTGGCTTTCCGACACCGCCGGATTACCCGATAAAACGGTAAAATTCCTGCTCAATAACCGGCCGCAGGCGATGATCATCGACTGCAGCCACGAGCCGCGTGACGAAACGCCGCGCAACCATTGCGATCTGAATACGGTTATTGCCTTAAATGAGATCATCGGCTGTCCACAGGTGATCCTGACCCATATCAGTCATCAGTTCGACGTATGGATGATGGATAACCCGCTACCCGACGGGTTCGAGGCGGGATATGACGGAATGACGTTGTTGCTGGATTAGGTCACTCCCTCTCTGAATGAGAGGGCGAGGCGTATGGATGCTAAACCGCGCGTATCAGCGATCGTAATCGTCTTCTAACCGGCGTTCATCTTCTTCTAACTGACGTCTGTCATCATCCAGCTGGCGTTGACGCTCATCCAGACGGCGACGGCGATCCTCCAGTTGCCTGCGGCGATCGTCATACTGACGGCTGTCGGTCTGGCGGCTGCGATCGTAGCGATCGTCGTCATCATCGCTACTGCGACTGCTGCTGGGGTTATAGGCATCGTTGATCGCCTGCTGAATATTGCCAATGGCTTCATCAATAACATCGGCGTGAGCCAGTTGGCTGGTAAGTGACAGCAGACCAAATAACAGAGCGGTAGAGTAACGTTTCATAAGACCAGACTCGCAGGTGGACTGGCCTTACGGTAATGAACAACAGCTGGCTGGGGTAGCGGAGGAATCTCAAATTACCATCACCTTGCGCAACGCCTGCGCCAGCTGTACACGGGTAAAAGGCTTACGCAGTAACGCCACGTCCGGCAGTTGCGGGTTATGCGTCGGACGCAGATCCTGGCCGCTGATCAGCAACACCGGAAGCTGCGGATAATGGCTGCGCACATGGTTGATCACCTCGGCGCCGCTGAGGTTGCCGGGCAGCATTAAATCGCTAATAAACATGCCAATATCCGGTGACGCGTCCAGCATCTTCAGGGCCTGTTCGCCGTTGTCCGCTTCAAGCGTCAGATAGCCCAGCTGATGCAGCTGCTCGCACAGGGTCTGGCGGACATCGGCTTCATCTTCCAGTACCAGTACCAGGCGTTCATTTTCAACGGCAGCCGCGGCGGCCTGGGTTTCATCAGCAGAACTAACAGGCAGCGTCGAGCGTGGCAGATGCAGCCGCACGGTGGTCCCCTGCCCCGGCGCGCTTTCAATCTCCACGCGCCCACCGGACTGGCGTACAAAACCGTAGACCATCGACAGGCCTAATCCGCTACCGCTCCCGGTTTGCTTGGTCGTGAAGAACGGTTCGAAGACCCGGGATTTGACCTCCTGCGACATTCCACTTCCCCGGTCAATAACCTCCAGCGCCACCATATCCTGCCTGCGTCCGTCACTGCGGGTCACGCGCTGATTCCACGTGCGGATCTTAATAACCCCCGTCTGTCCCTCCATCGCATCGCGGGCGTTCATCACCAGGTTAATAATGGCGTTTTCCAGCTGGCTGACGTCTATCCACGCCGGCCACGCCGGTGATTGCGCTTCAATTTCCAGCGTCAGGGTGGCCGGCAGCGAGTGGTACATCAGCTCCCGCAGGTTCTCGAGCAGCGGTTTCATCTCTACCGCGTGCGGGGTCAGGGATTGCTTGCGGGAAAACGCCAGCAGGCGCTGGGTCAGCACCGCACCACGTTCGGCGGCCTTGAGTGCCCGGGTGATACGCGGGGCGTCATGTGAGTCAGGATCGGTGAGTTCCAGACTGCCAATGATCACCGCCAGCAGGTTGTTAAAGTCATGAGCCAGACCGCCCGTCAGCTGCCCGACGGCCTTCATCTTCTGGCTGTGCACCAACGCCTCTTCCAGCCCCTGACGCTCGATGCGGTCGATCTCCATCTGCGTGGTTTTTTCTTTCAGCAGGCGGGTGGTGTGGACAAGCGAGGCGGTGTTGCGGGCAAAAACGTTAAACGCTCGCGCCAGCTCACCCAGCTCATCACGACGCTGCAGCCCGGGGACGGAAACATCCTGCTCGCCGTGAGCAAGGCGCGACATCGCCCGGGAGATGGCCGTCAGGTTGGAGGCCAGATTACGGTAGATATACCAACAGGCGCACCCGGTGATGATCAGCGCCAGCACGGCGAACACGCTGATAAATACGCTGATGGAGCGCAGCTCCTGGTGACTCTGGGCAGTGCGCAGCCGGGAGGCCTGCGCCACCTGTTCAACGTACTGATTGATGTCGCTGTTTAATATCGCCACCAGCGCCTTGATGTGGAACATATACCAGCTGATCGCCAGATCGCTCTCCTCCAGCTGCGTCGAGAGCGGAACAAGCTTGTGAAGCTCGGCATTAAAATCGGGCAGGATAGCGTTCACCACGGGCTGCGTCACGCTCCGGGGCAGCGTTGCCGTCACGGCATCCAGCTGCTGAACCGTGGCGCGCGGCGAGGGCGTTTCAATAGCGGCGATGATTAGCCTGTCCATTTCCATAAGCTGTTGCGCATCCGGGACGTTGCTGGCGTAACGGCGGTTGATGTCCTGCAGATGGCGCAAATAGCTCTGGCTTTGATAGAGCGCGCTGAGAAGCGCATTACGCTCCAGATGACGCCGCTGCCCGCGCTCCAGCATGCCCGTCACGCTCTGCTGTAACTCATTACTTCTCTGAATAATTCGCGCCACCAGCGCGGGCTCCTGTTGCGCCAGTGGCGCATCGGCAAGCTGTTCCAGCGAGTGACGCAGCGCCATCTGCGTCTGCTTCAGGCGCTCGGCTTCGCCCTTGTATTCCAGCGCGCCTACAACTTGCGAGAGCCGCACCGCCGCCGTTGCCACATTGGCGGTATCGCGGGCGAGGTTCATGCTGCCGGTCATGTCATCCAGCGTCTGCTGCTGCACCTGTTCCTGGATCTGGCTGGCATGACGAAAGCCGAGCACCGCCACGCCGCTGACCATCAGCGTCACCGCCACCACCAGCAGATTAAAAATCAGCAGGCGACCACGGGCGCTGGCAAAGAAGGGCGGACGGTGTGATGGCATACGGTAAGCTCCGGTGCAATGTGATGCCCTCACCCTGGCCCTCTCCTGCTGAGAGGGAAAAAGCGGGGAATTGTGATGTAAGTTAACTATTCATAACTATGACAAATATGAACGGCTTCTGACATTTTGCATTTACCAACCTGTGATGAAGTGCGGATATCGACATTCAAGGAGATCCGCCATGAGCAGAACCCCGGTACTGGAGATGCGCAACATTGCCAAAACGTTTGGCCATTTCCACGCGCTCAAGGGTGTGGATTTGACGGTGTACCCTGGTGAGATCCACGCGCTGATGGGGGAAAACGGCGCAGGAAAGAGTACCCTGATGAAGATCCTCGCGGGGGCCTATACCGCCACCAGCGGCGAGATCCTGATTGACGGACAGCCGTTTCACATCAAAGGGCCAAAGGATGCGCTGGCCGCGGGTATCACCCTCATTTATCAGGAGATGCAGCTTGCCCCCAATCTGACCGTCGCTGAAAACATTTTCCTGGGCAGCGAGCTGTCGCGCGCGGGGCTGGTACAGCGCAAAGAGATGGCCGCACAGGCGCAGGCGGTGATTGACCGTCTGGGCGCGCACTTCAAGGCGACCGACCTGGTAATGAGGCTGACCATCGCCGAGCAGCAGCAGGTTGAAATTGCCCGCGCGCTGCACCGCAACAGCCGCATTCTGGTGATGGATGAACCCACCGCCGCCCTCTCCTCACGTGAAACCCATCGCCTGTTCGAGCTGATAATGCGCCTGCGAGAGGAAGGAATGGCGATTATCTATATCAGCCACCGCATGGCGGAAGTGTATGAACTCTCCGATCGCGTCAGCGTTCTGCGTGACGGGCAGTACGTCGGTAGCCTGACGCGCGACAAACTGAACGCCTCTGAGCTGGTGAAGATGATGGTCGGCCGTCCGCTAAGCGATCTGTTTAACAAAGAGCGCGATATCCCGCTCGGCAGCCCGCGTCTTAACGTGCATCACCTTACCGACGGCAAGAAAGTGCTCCCCTGCAGTCTGCAGGTGCGTTCCGGAGAAATTGTCGGGCTGGCAGGTCTGGTGGGCGCCGGACGTTCCGAACTGGCGCAGCTGATCTTCGGCGCGCGCAAAGCCACGGGCGGCATGATTGAGGTCGACGGCGAACCGGTGGTGATCCACTCCCCGCGTGCCGCCATCGACAACGGGATCGGTTTTCTCACCGAGAACCGCAAAGAACAAGGGCTGTTCCTCGAGCTGGCCGCACAGGAGAACATCACCATGGCGACGCTGGAGCGCGACGCCACCTTCGGCATGCTGAACCGCAAAAAAGCGCAGACCATTTCTGACGATGCGATCGCCCTGCTTAACATCCGCGTGCCGCATTCACAGGTCCGCGCGGGCGGCCTGTCCGGGGGCAATCAGCAAAAGCTGCTTATCTCCCGCTGGGTGGCCATCGGCCCACGCATTCTGATTCTGGACGAACCGACGCGCGGCGTCGACGTCGGGGCGAAAAGTGAAATCTACCGCATCATGAACCAGATGGCGCGCAAGGGCGTGGCGATCCTGATGATCTCCAGCGAGCTGCCGGAAATCGTCGGCATGAGCGACCGCGTCTATGTCATGCATGAAGGCAGCATTGCAGGTGAACTTCACGGAGCAGAAATTTCTCAGGAAAACATCATGACGCTGGCGACCGGCGTGAACGACTCTCATCATCAGGCGGTGCAACTATGACAAATTCAACCCATCCGCAGCAGGTGGCGAAGTCCGCCTCTGCCAAAAAAATGCTGATGAGCGATCTGATGCAGACGGTCGGCATTTTGCCCATCTTGATCCTGATTGTGGCGGTATTTGGTTTTATCGCGCCTAACTTCTTTACCGAAAGTAATCTGCTCAATATCACCCGCCAGGCGTCGATCAACATCGTACTGGCCGCAGGGATGACCTTCATCATTCTGACCGGCGGGATCGACCTCTCCGTCGGCTCCATTCTGGGCACCACGGCCGTGGCGGCGATGGTGGTGTCGTTAATACCTGAGTTCGCCATGCTTTCTATTCCGGCAGCGCTCATGCTCGGCCTGGTGCTGGGTTTGTTCAACGGCGCGCTGGTGGCTTTTGCCGGGCTGCCGCCGTTTATCGTGACGCTCGGTACCTATACGGCCCTGCGCGGTGCGGCTTATTTGCTGGCGGACGGTACGACCGTCATTAACTCCAACATTAACTTTGAGTGGATCGGCAATAACTACCTTGGACCCATTCCGTGGCTGGTGGTGATCGCGCTGGCGGTCATTGTGCTGTGCTGGTTTATTCTGCGCCGCACCACGCTTGGCGTTCACATTTATGCGGTTGGCGGCAACATGCAGGCGGCGCGTCTGACAGGCATTAAGGTCTGGCTGGTGCTGTTGTTTGTGTACGGCATGAGCGGGCTGCTCTCGGGCCTGGGCGGCGTGATGAGTGCCTCGCGTCTCTACAGCGCCAACGGCAACCTGGGCATGGGCTACGAGCTGGATGCGATTGCGGCGGTGATCCTCGGCGGTACCAGCTTTGTTGGCGGGATCGGCACGATCACCGGCACGCTGGTGGGGGCGCTGATCATCGCCACGCTTAACAACGGCATGACGCTGATGGGCGTCTCCTACTTCTGGCAACTGGTGATCAAAGGGGCGGTGATCATCATAGCGGTGCTGATCGACAAATACCGTACCCGACACCATCAAAGTGCATAACAACAATACCCTACAAGCGAGGAAGAGAAGATGCGTTTGAAACCGTTAGTGACCGCGCTCTGTGCTGGCGCGCTGCTTGCCGCAACGCCGTTTGCGCAGGCGAAAGATCTGAAGTCCATCGGCGTGACGGTGGGCGACCTGGCCAACCCATTCTTCGTGCAGATCACCAAAGGTGCCGAGCTGGAAGCGCGCAAACTGGCGGGGGATAACGTCAAAGTGACGCTGGTCTCCAGCGGTTACGATCTCGGCCAGCAGGTGGCGCAGATCGACAACTTTATTGCGGCCAAAGTGGACATGATCATCCTTAACGCCGCGGATTCCAAAGGGATCGGCCCGGCGGTTAAACGCGCGAAAGAGGCCGGGATCGTGGTTGTCGCGGTTGACGTCGCGGCGGAAGGGGCGGATGCCACCATCACCTCCGATAACACCCAGGCGGGGGAAATGGCCTGTAAATACATTACTGATCGCCTGAAAGGCAAAGGCAACGTGGTCATCATCAACGGGCCGCCAGTGTCCGCGGTGCAAAACCGCGTCGAAGGCTGCCAGACCGAGTTCAAAAAACATCCGGATATCAAGGTGCTCTCTGATAACCAGAACGCCAAAGGTAGCCGTGAAGGCGGTCTGGAAGTGATGACCTCACTGCTGGCGGCCAATCCGAAGATCGACGGCGTGTTCGCGATTAACGATCCGACGGCGATCGGTGCCGATCTGGCGGCAAAACAGGCCCAACGCAATGAATTCTTTATCGTTGGCGTAGACGGCAGCCCGGACGGCGAGGAAGCGCTTAAGCGTGAGAACTCCCTGTTTGTCGCGACGCCGGCTCAGGATCCGCAGGTAATGGCGGCAAAAGCGGTTGAGATCGGCTATGACATTCTGCAGGGCAAACCTGCGCCTAAAGAGCCTGTGCTGATCCCGGTGACGATGATCGATAAAAAGAATGTCGGATCCTATAAGGGGTGGACAGTGAAGTGATGTAGTGCGGTTTGATGCCCTCACCCTGATCTTCTCTTCGCGCGAGGGAGTTGGGGTGAGGCCTGACATAGCGTCCAGGGGGCCCCATGAAACGCTCCGAAATCAATGAAATCCTTGGCCACACGCGGCAGTTCTTCTCCATGCACGATGTGCATCTCCCTCCCTTTGCCAGTTTTCCGCCGACGAAATGGCAGCAGCTTGACCCGGCCGCCTGGCAGGAAGTGTTTGATCTCAGGCTTGGCTGGGACGTAACGGCATTCGGCGGCGACCATTTTGCCGCACAGGGGCTAACGCTCTTTACCCTGCGCAATGGCTCACCGAACGGCGTGCCCTATGAAAAGTGCTATGCCGAAAAAATCATGCACGTCCGGGATGGTCAGGTGACGCCCATGCATTTTCACTGGCGTAAACGGGAAGACATCATCAACCGTGGCGGCGGAAACCTGATCGTCGAGTTATGGAATGCCGGCGCACATCAAGAACCTGAAAATACCGACGTGACCGTTACCCTCGACGGCTGTCTGCAGACCCACGCGCCCGGCAGTCAGTTACGCCTGCAACCCGGGGACAGCATCTGCCTCACCCCCGGCCTGTACCACAGTTTCTGGGGCGAACGCGGTTTTGGCGACGTACTGGTGGGGGAAGTGTCATCGGTGAATGACGATGAACACGATAACCATTTTTTACAGCCCATTGCCCGCTATAACAATATCGAAGAAGACGAACCGGCGGTGCTGGTGTTGTGCAACGAGTACAACCTGTTTCGGAAATAAGGAGTAAATAATGCCATTGATTTCTCTTGCCGACGGTCTTGAGCACGCCAGGAAACACCGCTACGCGCTCGGCGCGTTTAACGTTCTCGACTCCCATTTTTTGCGCGCGCTGTTTGCTGCCGCGAAACAGGAACGCTCGCCGTTTATCATTAATATTGCGGAAGTCCACTTTAAGTATGTCTCCCTGGAGTCGCTGGTCGAAGCGGTCAGGTTTGAAGCCGCCCGTCATGATATTCCGGTGGTGCTCAACCTCGATCACGGCCTGCATTTCGAGGCGGTGGTACGTGCGCTGCGCGTAGGCTTCAGCTCCGTGATGTTTGATGGCTCCACCCTGAGCTACGAAGAAAACATTCGCCAGACGCGGGAGGTGGTGAAGATGTGCCACGCGGTTGGCGTATCGGTAGAAGCGGAACTGGGCGCGGTAGGCGGTGACGAAGGTGGCGCGTTGTATGGCCATGCGGATGAGGCGTTGTTTACGGACCCGCTGCGGGCGCGCGAGTTTGTCGATGCCACCGGCATTGATGCGCTGGCGGTCGCCATTGGCAACGCGCACGGTAAATACAACGGCGAGCCAAAACTCGATTTCCCTCGTCTGGACGCCATTCGCCAGCAGACCGGCCTGCCGTTGGTCTTACACGGCGGCTCCGGCATCAGCGATGCCGATTTTCGTCGCGCCATCGAACTGGGGATCCATAAAATCAACTTTTATACCGGCATGTCACAGGCCGCGCTCTCTGCCGTTGAGCAACGGATGGCAAAACGTCAGCCTCTGTACGATGAATTTGCAGAACTGTTGCTGGGTATAGAAGAGGCGATTACCGATACGGTCGCCGCGCAAATGCGCATCTTTGGCAGCGCGGGGCAGGCATAATGGAACGTAAAGGGATTATCGCCGCCGGCAATATGCTGGTGGATCACGTCCACCAGATTGTGCAATGGCCGGAGCGCGGCTGGCTGGCGGAGATTACCCACAGCGAACGTTCAACCGGCGGTGCGCCGCTGAACGTCCTGCTGACGCTGGCCAAAATGCACGTTGGCCTGCCGCTGCAGGCCGTCGGCCTGATTGGCGAAGATACCGACGGCGATTACATCCTGGCGATGCTCGATCAGTATCACGTCAACCGCCAGCGGGTGCAGCGCACGACCTTTGCGCCAACCTCTATGTCGCAGGTTATGACCGACCCCAGCGGGCAGCGCACTTTTTTCCACTCCCCGGGCGCCAACCGTCTTCTGGATCTGCCCGCCTTCGACCGCCTCGACGGCGCGATGAAGATTTTCCACCTCGGCTACCTGTTACTGCTCGACAGCCTGGATATGCCCGATGACGAGTACGGCACCCGCAGCGCACGGCTGCTGGCCCAGATGCGCGATCAGGGGTATGAAACCTCGCTCGATCTGGTCTCGCGAAAGGGTGACCCTCGCTACCAGCCGCTGGTCCTCCCTGCCCTGCGCCATCTTGATTATCTGGTCATCAACGAACTGGAAGCCGGCGAGTTTAGCGGGCTGGAAATGCGCGACGAGAAAGATGCCCCGCACATTGCCCATATCGCGGAAGCCGCCTCACAGCTTCTGGCGGCTGGCGTGCGTCAGCGGGTGGTGATCCACTGTCCGGAAGGGGCGTGGGGGTTAACACCGGACGATGAAGGGCGCTGGATCCCCTCCTGGTTGCTGGAGCGGGAAGAGATTATCGGCAGCGTCGGGGCGGGTGATGCCTTCTGCGCAGGCTTCTTATACGGCTGCCATGAAGCGTTGCCGCTGATCGAGAGTATTTATCTGGCCCATGCCTGCGCGCGGGCAAGCCTGCTGGCTGCGAACGCCATTGATGGGGCAAAAACGCTGGCCGAGCTGCAACTGTTTATTAAAGAGAATATTTAAGCCGCTTTCTCGCTGTGAGACACATCGGCAGCAAAGACGTAGCCCAGCCCACGGACGGTTTTAATGAGTGCGGGCTGATGCGGGTTGGCTTCTATTTTACGGCGCAGGCGCATGATCAACACATCGATTGTGCGGTCGAACACCTCGGCACTTTCGCTGTGCGTCAGCTCGAGCAGTTGTTCCCGGCTGAGCACCCGCCGGGCGTTCTGGGTGAGCGCCAGCAGCAGACCATATTCTCCCTGGGTCAACGGTACGGGGTTACGCTGCGGATCGCTGAGTTCACAGCGGGAGGTATCCAGCGTCCAGCCATTGAACGTCACGCCCGCCACGCGTGGCACCGGGGTGTCTGCGGCCAGCGCCCCGGTACGGCGAAGCACGGCTTTAACCCGGGCAACCACCACGCGCGGGTTAAACGGTTTGCCAATATAATCGTCGGCCCCCATCTCCAGCCCCACCACCACGTCTGACTCACTGCCCAGCCCGGTCAGCATCACCACCGGCAGCTCCGGACGTTGCTTTTGCAGGTGCAGTAATACCTGCAGGCCGTTGATATCCGGCAGCATCATATCCAGCAGGACAAGGGCGATGTGTGGCTCATGCTGAACCAGACTCAGCGCGTCCTGGCCGTTATGGCAGACGAGCACGCTAAAGACGTGCTCACTCAGCACATCCTGCAGCAGCTCGCAAACTGCGGTATCGTCATCAACCACCAGAATCGCCGGTTTCATCGCATGCTTCCATCAGGGGATTATGTTAAGTCTGAACTATTCTGCCGTCGGCTCCAGCCAATTTGACTTTTACATGACGGAATTACAACCCATGTCACATCCACTGCCCATTCGACACGTCAATTTTGACGATTGGCTGTTTTTCGTCAGGGTTTTGCCCCTGTTTTGGCCGTAAAGTCTGCGGATACCCACAATAAAAACATGGCATAGAAGCTGCATAGTGGGGCGTAAGCATTGATTAACTGGAGCAGACTGATGAAAAAAGTCGTCACGGTTTGCCCTTATTGTGCCTCGGGTTGCAAGATCAACCTGGTGGTCGATAACGGCAAAATCGTCCGGGCGGAGGCCGCCCAGGGGAAAACCAACCAGGGCACGCTGTGCCTGAAAGGCTACTACGGCTGGGATTTTATTAACGATACCCAAATCCTTACCCCACGCCTGAAAACCCCTATGATCCGCCGCGAGCGCGGTGGCAAGCTGGAAGCCGTCTCCTGGAGCGAGGCGCTGGATTATGTCGCCACGCGCCTGAGCGCTATCAAAGCCAAGTATGGCCCGGATGCGATCCAGACTACCGGCTCTTCACGCGGTACCGGTAATGAAACCAACTATGTAATGCAAAAATTCGCGCGCGCCGTTATTGGTACCAATAACGTCGACTGCTGCGCTCGCGTCTGACACGGCCCATCGGTTGCAGGTCTGCACCAGTCGGTCGGTAACGGCGCTATGAGTAATGCGATTAACGAGATAGATAACACCGATCTCGTGTTTATTTTTGGCTATAACCCGGCGGATTCTCACCCTATCGTCGCGAACCACGTTATTCGCGCCAAACAGAATGGGGCGAAAATCATCGTCTGCGATCCGCGCAAAATTGAAACGGCACGTATTGCGGATATGCACATTGCACTGAAAAACGGCTCGAATATCGCGCTGTTGAATGCGATGGGCCACGTCATTATCGAGGAGAATCTCTACGACCAGGCGTTCGTCGCGACCCGTACGGAAGGGTTTGACGAGTATCGGAAAATTGTCGAAGGCTACACGCCGGAGTCCGTTGAAGCGATAACCGGCGTAAGCGCGCAAGAGATCCGTCAGGCAGCGCGGATGTACGCCGGGGCGAAAACCGCGGCCATTTTGTGGGGCATGGGCGTCACCCAGTTCTATCAGGGCGTGGAAACCGTACGCTCCCTGACAAGCCTCGCGATGCTGACCGGAAATCTGGGCAAACCGCATGTGGGCGTGAACCCGGTGCGTGGTCAGAATAACGTGCAGGGTGCGTGTGACATGGGCGCACTGCCGGATACCTATCCGGGCTATCAGTACGTTAAGTTCCCGGAAAATCGTGAGAAATTCGCGAGGGCCTGGGGCGTGGAGAGCCTGCCGGAACATACCGGGTATCGCATCAGCGAGCTGCCGCACCGTGCGGCGCACGGTGAAGTGCGTGCCGCCTACATTATGGGTGAAGATCCGCTGCAGACCGACGCCGAGCTGTCAGCGGTGCGTAAAGGCTTTGAGGATCTCGAACTGGTGATTGTCCAGGACATCTTTATGACCAAAACCGCGGCGGCGGCGGATGTGATTTTACCGTCAACGTCATGGGGCGAGCATGAAGGTGTTTACACGGCGGCAGACCGCGGCTTCCAGCGCTTCTTCAAAGCGGTGGAGCCGAAGTGGGATCTGAAAACCGACTGGCAGATCATCAGCGAAATCGCCACCCGCATGGGTTATCCGATGCACTACAACAACACTCAGGAAATCTGGGACGAGTTGCGCAAACTGTGTCCGGACTTCACGGGTGCCACCTATGAGAAAATGGGTGAGCTGGGGTATATCCAGTGGCCGTGCCGCGATGAGTCAGAGGCCGATCAGGGCACGTCGTATCTCTTTAAAGAGAAGTTCGACACCCCGAACGGACTGGCGCAGTTCTTCACCTGCGACTGGGTCGCGCCAATCGATAAACTCACCGATGAGTATCCGATGGTGCTCTCTACCGTACGTGAAGTGGGCCACTACTCCTGTCGTTCGATGACCGGTAACTGCGCTGCGCTGGCGGCACTGGCGGATGAACCGGGCTATGCGCAGATCAACACCGCTGACGCAGAGCGTCTGGGTATTGAAGATGAAGCCCTGATCTGGGTGCACTCGCGTAAAGGACGCATCATTACCCGTGCGCAGGTCAGCGACCGACCTAACAAAGGGGCGGTCTATATGACCTACCAGTGGTGGATTGGTGCCTGCAACGAACTGGTGACGGAGAACTTAAGCCCGATAACCAAAACGCCGGAGTATAAGTACTGCGCCGTACGCGTGGAGCCGATTGCCGACCAGCACGCCGCGGAACAGTATGTGATTGACGAATATAGCAAGCTGAAAGCCAGACTGCGCGAAAGCGCGTTGGGTTAATGCCGTTAATTAATCGATGAATAAAAGGGGGTGACTTATTCACCCCTTTTTTATTTCTTAATAAGCTATTTATATTATCAATATATATTGTGCACGCTGCCCCGCAGCAATAATGTCATTAGCACCGAAATAAATACCCGGCTTTGTATTTTAATTCAGTGAGAGAATCTCCCCCGCGAGCGTCTAATGCCCTCTTTCACAAGCATTATTGTGAGACGAAACGCGGCGGACACCGGGAAATGTTCATTCACCTTTACCGCGCCCGTTTTTTTCTTCTGCGACGACGATTATACTGCGCGGCGTGTACCCAGATGATAAGAATCCATGAAATCAATTTTTCTGATGTTGTTATTTTTTACGTCACTCGTCCACGCGGATGAGATTGGCAGCCAGTACAAGCAACAGGCGGAAGCGGGTGACGCCCGCGCCCAGTATTACCTTGCCGATACCTACTTCAGTTCCGGCGACAGCAAGCAGGCCGCGCAGTGGGCAGAGAAAGCAGCAAAAGGGGGCGATGTCGACGCCATGGCGTTGTTATCGCAAATCCAGTTTACACAGGGCGATTACGCGCAGGCCAAAGCGCTGGCGCAGCAGGCCACTATCGCCGGCAGTAAACGCGGCGCAATTATGCTGGCACGCGTGCTGGTCAACACCCAGGCAGGGAAAACTGACTACCCACAGGCCATCGCACTGCTGCAAACGGCAACCGAAGATATCGACAACGACTCCGCGGTGGATGCGCAAATGCTGCTGGGGATGATTTATGCCAACGGCGTTGAGGTGGCGCAGGACGACGTCAAAGCCGCGTCGTGGTTCAAACGCAGCTCCTCCCTCTCACGTACGGGTTACGCGGAGTACTGGGCCGGAATGCTGTTCCAGCAGGGCGAGAAAGGCTTTATAACGCCGAATAAGCAGAAAGCGCTCTACTGGCTGAACCTGAGCTGTACCGAAGGGTTTGATACGGGATGTGAAGAATTTGACGCGTTGAGTGGGGAGTAAAGCCTCTTACACGGCCCTCTCTTTTGGCAGAGAGGGAATACGAAAAGGCCGGGTTAACCCCGGCCTTTTTATTTTACTGGTCTGCGGTCTTATCAAAACGACCCAGCACTTCGCGTTCATACGCCAGCGCTTTTTTACGGTCGAATTTGTGCTCCCACTTAGCGATAACCAGCACCGCCAGGGCGTTACCCACCACATTCAGCGCCGTACGCGCCATGTCGAGGATACGGTCGACACCGGCGATAAACGCCAGACCTTCCAGCGGGATCCCTACGCTGCCCAGGGTTGCCAGCAGCACGACAAAGGAGACGCCAGGTACGCCTGCGATGCCTTTTGAGGTCACCATGAGGGTCAGCACCAGCACGATCTCCTGCCACAGAGACAGGTCAATGCCGTACAGCTGAGCAATAAAGATAGCCGCAATACTCTGGTACAGCGTTGAGCCGTCCAGGTTAAAGGAGTAGCCGGTTGGCACCACAAAGCTGGTAATCGACGCCGGCGCGCCGTAGGCCTCCATCTTCTCGATAATACGCGGCAGTACGCTTTCAGAGCTTGCCGTGGAGTACGCGAGAATCAACTCATCTTTGAGAATACGGATCAGGATCCAGATGCTCAGCCCACACAGGCGCGCCACAATTCCCAGCACCACCAGCGCGAAGAACAGGATGGCGAAGTGAACCAGAATCACCAGCTTCGCCAGCGGCCACAGGGAGGCGAAACCGAAGTTCGCCACGGTTACCGCGATAAGCGCAAACACCCCAACCGGCGCGTAGCGCATCACCATGTGAGTCACTTTGAACATGGTTTCAGAAATTGAGCGGAACACGGTGACCAGCGGTTCACGGTGCGTGGCAGGCAGGGAGGAGAGACCCAGACCAAACAACACCGAGAAGAAGATGATCGGCAGCATCTCGCCCTTCGCCATGGAAGCCACGATGTTGGTCGGCACCAGCGAAAGGATGGTTCCCATCAGGCCATGCGCGTGGCTCTGTACTTCAGCGGTAGTGCTTTGATATTTCGAAATATCCACCGTCGCCAGCTGCGACATATCGATCCCGGATCCTGGCTGGAACACGTTCGCCAGTGTGATGCCCAGAATGATGGCAATCGTCGTGATCACTTCGAAATAAAGAATTGTCTTCGCGCCGATACGGCCTAACTGTTTTGCATCCCCCACACCGGCAATGCCGACGACCAGCGTTGAGATAACAATCGGTACGACAATCATCTTGATCAGATGAATAAAGATATCTCCTGCCGGGGAGAGCAGGTTCGCAATCAGCCACTCGCGGCTGTCGCTGTGATAATGCAGGTAACTACCCAGCAGGATACCCAGCACAAGGGCTAGCAAGATTTGCCAGGCCAGGCTGACTTTAACGTTTTTCATAGAAACTGACTTCCTCAATGAAGCGCCCTATTCACATAAACTGCATGAATATGGATACATACTGAAAGGGTATGAATTGTGTTGCGTTGGTTTATGGGATTTTTTAACGCGGCGTATGAGTATCATTTGCGCGGCATGTTGCGCAAGCCTTAAAGAACGGCACATTTCGCTGCAAAAAGCGGCCATGACGTGAGTTTGTCACAATTCCCATCAATAACTTTTTGTTATAAAAAGGCTTTTTTAATGGAAATTGTGAATAATCGGCACGGTGAATTATTTTCCTTCAAAGTTTCATTCGCTCATTTTTCATACTCTTCAAACAATGCGTGATCTGTAGCCCAAATAATAAACAAAGCTTGTAAAGCCCCTACTATTAACGTTTTTGAGACATATTATTAACATCTTACAAGGAGAAAAAAAGCCATGAGCCAAGTACATAAACACGACATTCCCGCAAACATTGCGGACCGTTGCCTGATAAACCCGGAGCAGTACCACGAGAAGTATCAGCAATCCGTCTCCAGCCCGGACGTCTTCTGGGGTGAGCAGGGCCATATTCTTGACTGGATTAAACCTTATCAGAAGGTGAAGAACACCTCCTTTGCGCCCGGCAACGTCTCCATTAAATGGTACGAAGACGGCACGCTGAACCTGGCAGCAAACTGTCTTGACCGCCACCTTGCCGAACGCGGTAATGAAACGGCCATTATCTGGGAGGGCGACGACGCCTCTCAAAGCAAACACATTACTTATAAAGAACTGCACCGCGATGTGTGCCGCTTTGCCAACGTTCTGCTGGAAAGGGGCATTAAAAAAGGCGACGTGGTGGCTATCTATATGCCAATGGTGCCTGAAGCGGCGGTAGCCATGCTGGCCTGCGCGCGCATCGGTGCGATTCACTCGGTGATTTTTGGCGGCTTCTCACCGGAAGCGGTAGCCGGACGTATTGTCGATTCCAGCTCGAAACTGGTGATCACGGCCGATGAAGGCGTGCGCGCTGGTCGTGGCATTCCCCTGAAGAAAAACGTCGATGAAGCGCTGAAAAATCCGAACGTGAAAACCGTCAGCAACGTCATCGTTCTCAAGCGTACCGGCGGCAAGATTGACTGGAACGAAGGACGCGACCTGTGGTGGAGCGATCTGATTGAAAAAGCCAGCGACCAGCATCAGCCGGAAGAGATGAACGCGGAAGATCCGCTGTTTATTCTTTACACCTCCGGCTCAACCGGCAAACCGAAAGGCGTGCTGCACACCACCGGCGGCTATCTGGTCTATGCCGCTACCACCTTCAAGTACGTATTCGACTACCATCCGGGCGACATTTACTGGTGTACTGCCGACGTGGGCTGGGTCACCGGTCACAGCTACCTGCTATACGGCCCGCTGGCCTGTGGTGCCACTACGCTGATGTTTGAAGGCGTACCGAACTGGCCAACGCCGGCACGCATGTGTCAGGTGGTCGACAAACACAAGGTCAATATTCTCTATACCGCCCCAACGGCGATCCGCGCATTAATGGCGGAAGGCGATAAGGCCATTGAAGGCACTGACCGCTCTTCGCTGCGCATCCTCGGTTCCGTTGGCGAGCCCATCAACCCGGAAGCCTGGGAGTGGTACTGGAAGAAAATCGGCAACGAAAAATGTCCGGTAATGGACACCTGGTGGCAGACCGAAACCGGCGGCTTTATGATCACCCCTATGCCGGGTGCGACGCAGTTAAAAGCCGGTTCAGCAACTCAACCGTTCTTCGGCGTACAACCTGCTCTGGTGGATAACGAAGGCAATCCGCTGGACGGGGCCACCGAAGGCAATCTGGTGATCACCGATTCCTGGCCGGGCCAGGCGCGTACCCTGTTCGGCGACCACGAGCGCTTTGAGCAGACCTACTTCTCGACCTTTAAAAATATGTACTTTAGCGGTGACGGCGCCCGGCGTGACGAGGACGGTTATTACTGGATAACCGGGCGCGTGGACGACGTGCTGAACGTCTCCGGCCACCGTCTGGGTACCGCGGAGATTGAATCCGCGCTGGTATCTCATCCGAAGATCGCCGAAGCCGCCGTCGTCGGGATCCCACACAACATTAAAGGCCAGGCGATTTACGCCTACGTCACGCTGAATCATGGCGAAGAGCCGTCACCAGAGCTGTATGCCGAGGTGCGCAACTGGGTACGTAAAGAGATTGGCCCGCTTGCCACGCCGGACGTGCTGCACTGGACCGACTCTCTGCCGAAAACCCGCTCAGGCAAAATTATGCGCCGCATATTGCGCAAAATCGCAGCCGGTGACACCAGCAACCTCGGTGATACCTCAACGCTTGCCGATCCTGGCGTGGTGGAAAAACTGCTCGAAGAGAAGCAGTCCATCGCAATGCCATCGTAACGCGATCTCCCCTCTCCCCCCGGGAGAGGGAATAAAAAACCTCCCCTATAAATACTTCTGGAGACCTCTGATGAATAACGATATTTGTCAGCAGATAGAGAATAGTGCGCACTACAGGGAGCTCGTGGATAAACGGCAACGGTTTGCCTTCTTACTTTCCATCATCATGCTGATTATTTACGTCGGCTTTATTCTGCTGATTGCCTTTGCCCCACACTGGCTCGGTACGCCGCTGCACGCGGGCACCAGCGTCACGCGCGGAATTCCGATTGGGATTGGCGTGATAATCATTTCGTTTGTGCTGACCGGCGTGTACGTCTGGCGCGCCAATGGCGAATTCGATCGTCTTAACAGAGCAGTCCTGGCAGAGGTAAAAGCATCATGAAGAGAGTCCTGACGGCGCTTGCCGCCACACTTCCCTTTGCCGCCAACGCCGCTGATGCCATCACCGGCGAGGTACAGCGCCAGCCAACCAACTGGCAGGCGATTATCATGTTCCTGATTTTCGTGCTGCTGACGCTGTACATCACGTACTGGGCCTCGAAACGCGTGCGCTCCCGTAATGATTACTACACCGCAGGCGGCAACATTACCGGTTTTCAGAACGGGCTGGCGATTGCAGGCGACTTTATGTCCGCTGCCTCCTTCCTCGGTATCTCCGCGCTGGTGTACACCTCCGGCTACGATGGTCTGATTTACTCCCTCGGCTTCCTCGTGGGCTGGCCGATTATTTTGTTCCTGATCGCAGAACGCTTGCGCAACCTGGGCCGCTATACCTTCGCAGACGTGGCCTCCTACCGGCTGAAGCAGGGGCCGATTCGTACCCTCTCCGCCTGCGGCTCGTTGGTGGTGGTCGCGCTGTATCTGATTGCGCAGATGGTCGGCGCGGGTAAATTGATCGAACTGCTGTTCGGCCTGAACTACCACATCGCGGTGGTGCTGGTGGGTGTGCTGATGGTGATGTACGTCCTGTTCGGCGGCATGCTGGCCACGACCTGGGTGCAAATCATCAAAGCGGTCCTGCTGCTGTTCGGCGCCAGCTTTATGGCCTTTATGGTCATGAAACACGTCGGGTTCAGCTTCAATAATCTGTTCACTGAAGCAATGGCGGTACACCCGAAAGGGGAAGCGATCATGAGCCCTGGCGGGCTGGTGAAAGACCCTATTTCTGCGCTTTCGCTCGGTCTGGGTCTGATGTTTGGTACGGCCGGCTTGCCACACATTCTGATGCGTTTCTTCACCGTGAGCGATGCGCGTGAAGCGCGCAAGAGCGTCTTCTACGCCACGGGCTTTATGGGTTACTTCTACATCCTGACCTTTATCATTGGTTTTGGCGCCATCATGCTGGTGGGGGCGAATCCGGCGTTTAAAGACGCGGCGGGCGGGCTGATTGGCGGTAACAACATGGCGGCAGTGCATCTGGCCGACGCGGTAGGCGGTAACCTGTTCCTTGGCTTTATCTCGGCCGTGGCCTTCGCCACCATCCTCGCGGTGGTTGCCGGGCTGACGCTGGCGGGTGCGTCTGCGGTATCGCACGACCTCTATGCCAACGTTATCCGCAAAGGGGCAAGCGAGCGTGATGAGCTGAAAGTCTCGAAAATCACCGTGCTGGTGCTGGGCGTGGTCGCTATTCTGCTGGGGATTTTGTTCGAGAAGCAGAACATCGCCTTTATGGTGGGGCTGGCCTTCTCCATTGCGGCAAGCTGTAACTTCCCTATCATCCTGCTCTCCATGTACTGGTCAAAACTGACCACCCGTGGGGCGATGATTGGCGGCTGGCTGGGGCTTTTGACGGCAGTGATTCTGATGGTCCTTGGCCCGACGATTTGGGTACAGATCCTCGGTCACGAAAGCGCTATCTTCCCGTATGAATACCCGGCGCTGTTCTCCATTGCCGTGGCGTTTATTGGTATCTGGATCTTCTCCGCGACCGATAACTCGCCGGAAGGTAACCTGGAACGTGAGAAATTCCGCGCCCAGTTTATCCGCTCACAAACGGGTCTGGGCGTCGAGCAAGGCCGCGCGCACTAACCTCGTCTCCCCGGCCTTTCCGGCCGGGGAAATCAGAACATCACCCACGCCACCAGCGGTGCAATCAATACCATCACCACGCCCGAGAGCATCATCACCAGGCTTGCCACCACCCCTTCCTGCTGCCCGAGTTCATACGAACGTGCCGTTCCCGCACCGTGCGATGCCGCGCCAAATCCCGCCCCTTTCGCCATTCCTTCACGGATCGACAGCCGCAAAAAAAGCATGTCGCCAACCGCCATCCCGAAGACACCCGTCACGACCACAAATAACGCGACCAGATCCGGCTGTCCACCGAGCGGCTTGGCCGCGGCCAGCGCAAACGGGGTGGTGACCGAACGGACGGCCAGGCTGCGCTGAATTTCATCGGGCAGCGTAAACAGCCGGGCCAGCCAGACGGAACTGCAGACCGCCACCACCGTGGCCGTGATCACGCCAGCGCTGAGCGACATCCAGTGGCGTTTGATGATCGCCAGGTTGTCATACACCGGTACCGCAAAGGCAATGGTCGCAGGCCCCAGTAGCCACAGCAGCCAGTGGGATTCCCCAATGTAGTTCTGCCAGGAGATATGCCCGAAGACCAGCATCAGGACCAGCAGGATCGGCGTGAAGACCAGCGGCATCAGCGGCAGCGCGTGAAAACGGCGATACAGCCGTTTATTGGCAAAGTAGATCGCCAGGGTGGCAATCAGGCACAACACGCTTATCTGGAAGTTAGTCATGCTTTTGCCTGCTGATTTCAAACCGATACACTTTATCAACCACCCAGGCGGTGGCCCCCAGCACCATCAGCGTGCTCAGCGCAATGACCGCGAAGATACGCCAGCCATCTACCCTCAGCAGTTGCGCATAGTTCACCACCGCGACCACGGCAGGCACAAAGAACAGCAGCATCTCCGCCAGCAGCCAGCGCGCGCCGGCGCGTACCCAGTTGAGGGGGATAACGCGGCAGAGGATAAGCGTCAGCATCAGTACCATTCCGACCAGGTTGGCAGGCAGCGGCAGATGCAACCAGTTGACAAGATATTCCGCGAAAACAAACAGTCCCGCATAAAGCAGTACCTGAACCGGTACCTGAAGTCGTTGCACAACGGCAGGCGTAACACGGCTTAACGCCACGGCCATGGGGGTTTTCCTCAAAAATGAGACGAGGCGCCAGTATAGTGAGCGCACGTAATGGACTGAAATGAATTAAAATCATCAAAGGTATAGTTCCGAGGAATAATCATGGACATAAGAACGCTGCGCTATTTTGTCGAAGTGGTTCGTCAGCAAAGTTTTACCCGCGCAGCGGAGAAGTTGTTTGTAACCCAACCCACCATCAGCAAGATGCTGAAAAACCTCGAAGATGAACTGAACTGCACCCTGCTTATCCGCGACGGACGCAAGCTGCTGCTGACCGATACCGGGCGGGTCGTCTTTGAACGCGGGCTGGCGATCCTGGCGGAGTTCCGCCAGCTGGAAGCGGAGCTTGGCGATATCAATCACCTGACAAAAGGGCTGCTGCGCCTCGGCATCCCGCCGATGGTTGGGATGATGATGGCCGGCCCCATCAGCCTGTTTCGCCAGCGTTATCCCGGCGTTGAGCTGAAAATTTCCGAGTTTGGCGGCTTAACGGTTCAACAGGCGGTCACCAACGGCGAGCTGGATGTCGCCATGACCGCCCTCCCCGTGGAGGAAGAGAGCGGTCTGGCGACGCTGCCGCTCTTTAGCCACCCGCTGTGCGTGCTGGTACCCCGCTCTGGTGACTGGCTGAAGGTCGACACGGTGAAACCCGAACGGCTCGGAGAACACCCGCTGCTGATTTACAACGAAGATTTCGCCCTCAGCCGCCAGCTGATGGCGCTGTTTAATCAACACAACGTGAAGCCGCGCATTGCGGTGCGCAGCGGGCAGTGGGATTTCCTGGCCGCGATGGTGCAGGCAGGCGTCGGCATTGCGATATTGCCGCAGCCGATTTGCGAACGGCTCGATAAAAACACCCTGCACTGGATCCCGCTGGAAAGCGATTTACACTGGCAGTTAGGGATGATTTGGCGCGAAGGGGTTTATTTATCGCACAGCGCGCAGGCGTGGCTGAAATGCTGTGAAGGGTTTTGGGTCCCCTGACCCTCTCCGGGAGGAGAGGGTCAGGGTGAGGGCATCAGCCCGCACGGACTACTGATTCTCAATCAGCAAGGCTTCCAGCAAATCCAGATCGTGCAGCAGTTTTTGCAGCGTCTCATTGCTGATTTGCCGCGTGGCGCGCAGGTGGTACAGCTCGGCACGCTCTGAGCGCAGCGCCGCCAGACGGAACCGACGCTCCAGGTTCTCCTCCTGCAGCGAACTTTCCACATCGTTGCGGCCATCGGCACGACGACGCAGGTTACCAATCACGCGCGAGCTCACTTCGGTCAGCAGCTGGTTGTCGATGTTCTCTTCCGTGTCCGCCGCAAGACGTTCTTCCATCTTCTGAATGGCCACAATCGCCACTTCAGCGGTCGCCGCGCGGGCAATACGCTCCTCTTTATGCTGCTGAGTCGAGTCACCCGTCTCAATATGCTGCAGCAGAAGAGGCAGCATTATCACGCCGACAAACAGTGAGAACAGAATCACCCCTGCCGCCAGGAACACCAGTTCATAGCGCGCCGGGAAGACATCGCCCGTGGGCAGCAGCAGCGGAATGGACAGCACACCGGCAAGCGTAATCGCCCCGCGAACACCAGCAAAAGAAGCAATCAGCAGCTCCCGCGTGGTCCACGAGCCGAACTCCATCGGTTTTTTCGTCAGGAAGCGCATGCTGAATTTTTTCATCGTCCACAGCCAGCCGAAACGCACCAGCATCAGCGCCATGTAGATCAGCACGATATCGGTGAACAACATCCACGTTTCGACGTTCGGGTCGGCCTCGGCCGCCACCAGCGAGGATTCCATGATGCCCGGCAACTGCAGGCCCAGGAGCAGGAACACCATACCGTTAAAGACAAATTCCAGCATCGCCCAGGTGCTGTTCGCACGCAGGCGCATGGCCAGCGGCGCGCGGCGCATTACGCCGGAGCGGGTGATGGTCATCCCTGCCGCCACCGCCGCCAGAATGCCCGACACGCCGATATGCTCGGCAATCAGGTAAGAGGCAAACGGCAGAAGGAACAGCAGCACAATCTGTGTCGCCGGTTCATCGCCGCCCCAGCGGCTGAGGAAGCGCAGCGAACGACCATACAGCCAGCTCACCACAAACCCGGCCAGGATACCGCCAATCGCCACCTTGAAGAATTCCAGGGTCGCGCCGCCTACGGTAAAGATCATCGTGCCCATCGCGACGGCCACGGCAAATTTCAGGGCAACCAGGCCAGAGGCGTCATTCATCAGCGCCTCACCCTGTAAAATCCCCATGATTTTCTTCGGAATACGGCCTTCACCGACAATGCCGGACAACGCCACGGCATCGGTTGGTGACAGCACCGCGGCCAGCGCAAAGGCCGGAATTAACGGAATGCCCGGTACCGCCCAGTAGATCAGGAAACCAATCCCGACCACCGTGACCACCACGAGCGCCAGCGCCAGACCTAATATCTCTCGCCCGTGTTCAAGGAATTCACGCGTGGGCGTTTTCCAGCCATCGGCAAACAGCAGCGGCGGAATAAACAGCACGAGGAACAGTTCGGGGTCGAACTCCACGTGCAGGCCAAACGTCGGCCACGCCAGCAGCGCGCCGATGGCAATTTGCATTAATGGCAGGGGGACCTGAAAGGGCAGTACGCGTGTGACTACCCCGGATAGCGAGACCACAAGAGTCATGATGAGTATTGTGAAGAAGATTTCCATGCGTTCCCTGTTTGCTGTGTTTCTTAAAAGCCAAACCTAAGGCGTCGTGCCTGTTATTCTATCTTCCCCAGAGTAACGCAAAAGACAACGGGATGAGTCCTGAAAATAAAAACGGGCGGCCTGAGCCACCCGTTTTCGCATCAATGGACAACTTAGATTGCCCAGCCGCCCGCGTAGAACGCCACCAGCGCGACGGCAATCACAACGGTGCCGATGTTCAGCTTGCGCCACTCGCCGGAGACCAGACGCCCAATCACCAGCGACGCGAAACCGATCATGATGCCGGTCACGATATTACAGGTCAGCACGATAAAGACCGCCGTGATGAGGCCTGACATCGCATCCACAAAATCAGCAAAATCGATTTTCGCCACGTTGCTCAGCATCAGCAGACCAACGTACATCAGCGCAGGTGCGGTCGCGTAGGCCGGCACCAGGTAGGAGAGCGGAGAGAGGAACAGGATCAGCAGGAACAGCACGCCAACGGTAATGGCCGTCAGGCCGGTTTTACCGCCTGCCGCCGTACCCGCAGCGGACTCGATATAGACCGCAGCCGGAGCCGCGCCCACCAGACCCGAGAAGACGCTGCTCAGGGAGTCGGTGGTCAGCGCTTTGCCGCCATCGATAATCTGACCGTCTTTATCCAGCAGGTTCGCCTGACCCGCGACGGCACGGATGGTACCCGTTGCATCAAACACCGCGGTCATCACCAGCGCCAGCACGCTTGGCAGGATCACCGGGTTCAACGCCCCCATGATATCCAGACTGCCAATCAAAGAGTTGCCTTTGTCATCGCTCAGCGACGGCATGGCGAAAATCCCGGAGAAGTGAACATTAGGATCGAAAATCAGGCCAACAATGGACACCCCGATAATGGTCAGCAAAATGCCGCCCGGGACTTTCAGTTTTTCCAGACCAATAATTACCGCCAGACCGATCAGGGACATAATGACCGGGAAGCTCGCGAAGTGCCCCAACGCCACCGGCAGACCGTCCAGCGGGTTCTTGATCACCAGGCCGACGCCGTTTGCGGCAATCAGCAGCAGGAACAGCCCGATACCAATGCCGGTGCCATGCGCCACGCCCTGAGGCAGGTTGCGCAAAATCCAGCTACGGATGCCGGTGGCGGAGATAACGGTAAACAGTACACCCATCAGGAACACGGCGCCGAGCGCAACCGGTACGCTGATGTGCTGACCCAGAACCAGGCTGAAAGCGGTAAAGGCGGTCAACGAGATTGCACAACCGATCGCCAGCGGCAGGTTCGCCCACAGGCCCATCACGATGGAGCCAACGCCCGCCACGAGACAGGTAGCAACAAAGACGGCCGCCGGTGGGAAGCCCGCTTTACCCAGCATACCCGGAACGACAATGACGGAGTAAACCATCGCCAGAAACGTGGTCAGACCGGCAACGATTTCCTGGCGCACGGTGCTGCCGCGAGCCGAAATTTTAAAGATGGCGTCAAGCGAACCGCCAGTACGCGCAGATGGCGTAGACATAGAAAACATCCCCTGAGAGTTTTTATAGAAAGTCCGTAAGCGTGGTGGAGACGCCACTGCCAGCTAAACGTCAAATCCGTGTTTTGCATTTGCGACGAAAGGGGCGTCACAGAAAAAGCAAACGTTTAGCTCCGCGCTTACAAACGGGTGGTCAAATTAAGGCAAACGATTATCTAGCCTAATCCCCGCCCTTTTCAACTGAACTTTATCGTTTTTCGCTAAAATTCCCTTATGACGCTGAAGAAATAAACAGAGGATGCGCAAACGTTATCGTCTGTGCGCAATTTGTTTACATTTCACTCCCCACCCGGAATCGATAACGGGCCACCTTGCTCCAGCGTTTTTTGCCAGCCAGGGCTGCTCTCTACTTTTTTCTTCCAGGCCTGGGTATGCGGGAGGTTATCGATGCCACCGCGCGCCAGCAGGGCAAAAATCGGGAAACTCATCTGAATATCCGCCATGCTGAGCGCGTCGCCGGCAAACCAGCTGTTTTCGGCAAGATGCGACTCAATAAAGCGTGCATGGGTTTCAAGCTGGCGGTTGAGATACGCTTTTTGCACTCCCTGCCCCAGCGCTTTACCCAACGTGCGGATACCAAACGGCACGGGCGGCTTACCGAGGCTACTGAAAACCAGCTTCATCAACAGCAGCGGCATTAGCGAACCTTCGGCATAGTGCAACCAGAAGCGGTATTGCACCTTATGCGCAGGATCCAGAGGCTTAAGCTGCGACTCAGGATCGTAGGTTTCCTGAAGATATTCGAGGATGGCCCCCGACTCGGCGAGGATCAGGCCGTTATCTTCAATAACCGGCGATTTGCCCAACGGGTGCACTTTTTTGAGCGACTCAGGCGCCAGCATGCTCTTTTCGCGCTGGTAACGAACAATCTCATAGGGCAGGGAAAGTTCTTCCAGCGCCCAGATCACACGGTGTGAGCGGGACTGGTTCAGGTGGTGTACCGTGAGCATTGTGTTCTCCTTTTATTCATACTTTTTAACTATAGAAAATCGAACAACACCGCGAAAAAAATTCGCCTAAAAAACGGCCTGACCGACTGGCGAAAAGACGGGTCTTGCATAGAATTAAAGTGTCAGCACAATCCGGAACCTCCCCAACACGCTCGACATGAGGGGTGCTGATGTCGGGGGAAACCCTCCCGTGAACCAGCGGGATAGAGTGAAAGACAAAGACCGGGAAAAACTAAAGCGCCCTTTTGTGGCGCTTTAGTTCTTTATGAGGTGCGGTTTTCTGCCGCATCTCAGTCTTCCTCCAGCAACCGCGCCCCTGTCCCCTGCTCACCCAACCTGTCGCCCGGGTTACGCAACGGACAATCACTGCGCGACAAACAGCCGCAGCCAATACATCCGTCCAGTTCATCACGCAGCGCTACCAGCGTGTGAATGCGTCGATCCAGCTCTTCACGCCACTGAGAGGAAAGCTCTTTCCACTCTTTCGGGCTGAGAGAGTGCCCTTCCGGCAGCACGCCGAACGCATCGCCGATGGTGGCCAGGGGGATTCCGATTCGTTGGGCAATTTTGATAATTGCGACATAACGGAGCACGTCACGCGTGTAGCGTCGCTGGTTTCCGGCGTTTCGGATGCTTTTAATTAACCCTTTGCTTTCATAGAAGTGAAGCGCCGACACCGCAACACCGCTTCGCTTCGCCACTTCGCCGGGGGTTAACAACGCTTTAATTCGCGGCAATCTCTTTTCCATAAAACCTCTTTACCTCAAGTTAACTTGAGGAATTATACTCGCCCGCAGAGAAAACGACGAATCAACCAGGGCAGTTGTATCTACAGAGGGGCAACCTTATGTCGCATCAGCAAATTATTCAGACACTTATTGAATGGATTGATGAACATATCGACCAACCGTTGAACATTGATGTGGTCGCTAAAAAATCCGGCTATTCGAAATGGTATTTACAGAGAATGTTCCGTACCGTTATGCACCAGACGCTGGGTGAGTACATTCGTCAGCGCAGACTGCTGCTGGCGGCGCAGGCCTTACGCTCAACGCAGCGGCCCATTTTTGATATCGCGATGGATCTGGGTTATGTGTCGCAACAAACCTTTTCCCGCGTGTTTCGCCGCGAGTTTGACCGCACACCGAGCGACTATCGCCACCAGTTGAATTAATGGCTCTCAATGCAAAGGTTGCTGCTGCCAGGTCATAAACTCCTGGGGCGGCATCGCTTTCGCGAAGTGCCATCCCTGACAGAACTGAACGCCACGCTTCAACAACCAGCTCACCTGTTCTGCCGTTTCCACCCCTTCCGCAATGGTTTTAAGCCGCAGGCTTTGTGCCATCTCAATAATATGCTCGGCGATAAGGTGGCTGGTGCTGTTGGTTGTTAGGGTGTCGATAAAGGATTTGTCGATTTTCAGAATATCGACATTCAGCGAATAAAGGTTGTGCAGGTTAGAGTAACCCGTTCCAAAATCATCAATCGCCACTTCGTAACCCGCCTGACGGAACGCCTGAATAACCGGAGTGGTTTTAGGGACATCAATAAAACCGCGCTCCGTGACTTCAATTTTAATTTGCTGCGCACGCACGGCGTAGTGTCGGGCCTTGTCCGAAATCATGGCGATCAGCCGTGAAGAGTGGAAATCCGTGGCCGACAGGTTAATTGAAATATAGAGATGCGGATGCGTTGCCAGGAATGTGCCCAGATCGCTGAATACCTCTTCGACAACATAATCCGTAATTCGCTCGCTCATGCCTTCTTTTTCCGCCAGCGGAATAAATTCAGCCGGGCTCATGACCGGTCCGTTAAAGCCAGGCCAGCGTAATAACGCCTCGGCTCCCACGCACTGGTTGTTCTTGATATCAATAATCGGCTGATAGTGGACACAAAGCTGGCGTTTATTGAGCGCTCGCTGCAGTAACCGCCCGGGAGAATTGAGTTCACGATGGGTGCGAGACCACACCAGCAAAATAATTATGCTGCAGATCATCCCCAGCGGTAGCGTCAACGTCGCCTGGTGATAAAGCATTTCATAAAAACGTTTATTCGATGTCGACACGATAGCGGCAATAGGCCGTTTTGGGGATTTGACGACCGTATAAAAACGGTTATCTTTTTGAAATACCGATTCCTTATCCCGAATCATCGAACTTAATAAAGAAACATTCGCGCGCTGACTGACGGAAAAGAATGCATTCGTTACCGTGTCGTATACCCCCCACGAAAGGGAATGATCTGTCGACATTACTTCGCTGTAGGAAAGCGGATTGACCACCACAACATAATTTCCGCGCTGCATATATGTCATTTTATAGCCAGTGAAAAATGGCGTATCGCGATAATAATAGATAGCAACGTCAGGTTTACGTGTGTAATTAGCAGTGGATATCAGATAAGGATTGGCGGGTGTAAAAGCGGTCGAACAAAGAAAATTCTGGCCTTCTGCATAAATTAAATCCGCAACAAACAGACGACCGCGAACAACGTTCAACATATATTGGCGATGTTCTGGTGTACAACGTTCACCCTGATATTTTTCAGCCTCGTCGCGGGCCAGATCAACCTGTTGAATTACCAGTTCTGTTTTGTCTAACGCCAGTTCAGCAAAGGTACGTAGCTGGGCGCTTGTTTCCGACACGGCTCTTATCTGGGCAAACCATAGCGCAAGCATCACCGGCAGCATAACTACCATGATGATCCCTACCACCCTGAGCATCTTGCGCCGCGCGCTACGATTCATTTCCCGCCCTATATCCCTGCATGTTGTACGCCTGTAGTAATGAAGGCCGGATGCTTTGTTTAACAGGTGATTACGTTGCATGAATCATGCGAAGTTAGCAACTGACTTTTAGTATTAAAAATCTTAATTTTCGTTATGACGATAATATTTTCCCGTAAGCTAAACTGTAAGTATTCGTTCCGTTTCAATTAAGGAAAATAATTATCCAGCGGGTACGGGAGGTTTGAAGATAACACAACAGAGGATCGTTGATTAAGCCAAACTTCTGGCAGTGTGAAAAAACAACAACGGCAACATGACATTTTATGCTATTTACTCGCGCGTATTTTGTTTTTTGATTTATAAATAATCAGCAGCCACCACCGTTTTCCCCCGACCCGTACGCTTGGCGTCATATAATGCTTTATCGGCACGCATCAGTAATCCTGAAGTATCGCGTTGGCCCTGGCAGACCTCCACCGCCCCGGCGCTGAATGACAGCACCAGCTTTTTCTCTCCCACCACGAGCGGGTTGGTTTTGAGGGCAGTACGTAGCCTCGCCGAAAAAAGGGCGCCCGCGTTGCCGTCGGTTCGTGCCAGCAGGAGCAAAAACTCCTCGCCGCCCACACGGCCAAGCGCAGCATTCTCGGGGCTTAACTCACGGATAGCCTGGCAAAAGTGGATAAGTGCCCGATCGCCCACCTGATGCCCCCACCGATCGTTGATCTGTTTGAAAAAATCCAGGTCAAACATGAGCACGCAAAAATGGCTGTCAGCATCCTGCCTGGCATTTGCCGCCAGCGCGGATTCCAGCTGCTGTAAAATGGTTGAACGGTTAAAACACCCGGTAAGATCGTCCGTGGTGGCTTTCACTTCCAGCTGCTGTTCGGCTTTTTTACGTTCGGTAATATCAAGCCCGATATTCAGGACTGAGCTGTCCGGCAGCAGAATGTTTGACCACAAAACCGTCAACGGCGTACCGTCTTTACGCAGTGGATGCCACTCGTACATATCCTTTAGCGGCGAGACATTTACCGACTCCCTGACCCGTCGCCGCTCTTCCGGGTCGGGGTAAAACAGTGAGAGCGGATCGGCATGGGCGCTGATCTCCGCCATTGTCCAGCCAAACACTTTTTCACACTCAGCATTCCACAGCACGCAGCGGTTAAATTTATCGAATGAGTTCATTAAAACAGGCGCTCGTTCAAACAGGGTTTTATATTGGGTCACCACACGCTGCATTTCCTGCGCTGTTTTTTCACGAACGATAATTTCTGAAAAATAGTCTTTTAATTTTTCGACCAGTACCGCAACAATACTTTTCAGGATGGACAGAGAATATAACGGCTCAGCAAACGCCAGAAAAAAATAGCCGCTGCCTTGTCCGTTATGGGTTGAAAGCTTGCATAACACCCCGCTTTGCAATTGCGAATAGCCAGGATGATGAGCGGAGAATAATGCGCGGCCGATATTCTCTTTCCAGTAGACGACCCGCCACGCGCGGTGATGCTTCTCCAGCAGAGTACCGGCAAGAAAATCGGCCACCTCAAATGAGTGACAGGTCACTTCACCGGCACAGACCACGCGCTGCAGCCCGTCAGTATCAACGCTAATCCAGGCCAGGCTTGCCCCGAAGGCCCGGTTGATCGTCTCAAGCATCTCGCCCAGCGAACAATGGGCGTGAAGCTGGGGCATCAGATCTGCCAGCGCATGCAACGCCTGCAGGCTGTCATTAACAATCTCACGTCGTTTTTCTTTCATTTTTTTCGCAGATTATTAAGCGTTAAACCGGACGCAACTTTCTTCAGATTCAAAAATCGGCGAGCCAGAGCAGGATGCTGAATATCAGCACAGCTGGAGTGCGAGACGTTGTGTGTAATTAAAAACGTACAAAGAGAAAAAAACCAATAAAATTCAAAAACCTGAATTATAGAATGCGAGTAAATTTATTTATCCACTCAAGCATAATCCAAAGGGTTGTTGCTGTAAACGTTCTACAGCACACCTCAATTTGCAGAGGATTTGTTATCTCAATGAATTTATTACCTGGAAGCGATAAAAGGGGGTCATTAGCGTGCAAAGATATATTTTCCCCTCAATCCTCGTGCGACGCCTGGCTGTGATAATTCCTGCTTTTTTCACCCTTCTGAGGCTGGCGAATAAATCAACAAATGTGATATAGTTCACACATATTTTGTAACGAGAAACACTGTTTCATTCAGTTCGTCTGTTTTGTTGAGGATGGGTTTTATGGCAACCATTACTACCAGCATGGTTCTCCTGCGCTGGCCTTTGTTAAGTGCGGTGCTGATGTTCCTGGCCAGCACGCTAAACATTCAGTTTCGTAAATCTGACTATGCTGGCCTTGCTGTCATCAGCACCCTGTTGGGGTTGGGCGCAGCATGCTGGTTCGCAACGGGCCTGCTTGGCATCACCCTGCTGGATCTCGCTGCCGTCTGGGAAAATATTAAAGTGGTCATGGTGGAAGCCATGAGCCATACCCCGCCAGACTGGCCGATGGTGATTACCTGATCCCTGAGATGAATAAAAAAACCCAGACCGAGGTCTGGGTTTTTTGTTTTAAACAGTCGGATATCAGAACGGAATATCGTCGTCGAAGTCCATTGGGGGTTCGTTAGACGGTGCTGGCGCGGACTGCTGCTGTGGGCGAGACTGCGCGCCACCGCTGAACTGGTTGCCGCCCTGTGGCTGCTGAGGCTGACCCCAACCGCCCTGCTGCTGCTGACCGCCACCTGCTGGTGCGCCACCGCCCTGACGGCCACCGAGCATCTGCATGGTGCCACCCACGTTGACCACAACTTCCGTGGTGTACTTCTCAGCGCCGGCTTGATCGGTCCATTTGCGGGTACGCAGCTGGCCTTCAATATAAACCTGAGAACCTTTACGCAGATACTCACCAGCCACTTCCGCCAGTTTGCCAAACAGCACTACGCGGTGCCATTCGGTCTGCTCTTTCATCTCACCGGTCGCTTTATCACGCCAGGATTCGGAAGTAGCCAGCGTAATGTTGGCAACTGCGCCACCACTCGGCATGTAGCGTACTTCCGGGTCCTGGCCCAGATTACCGACGAGAATCACCTTGTTTACGCCTCTGCTGGCCATGTTCGTGTCTCCTGAATACGTTTCTTAATAGTGTAAACGCGCGAGTGTACCATTTCCACGCTGCAATTTGCATAGTTGCGTAGTCGGTTCCGAAATCTCTCGCGAACTCGACATTGTTACACAGTGAATCAGAAAATGCATTCCAATACTGTATATTCAAACAGGTCATTTTGTGTCATAATTAGCCGTTTCTGACAGCCGTTTGTCCTTCAAACAAACCAGGCAATCCGTGTTCCAACCGGGAAAGGTGAATGGATAAGATCGAAGTTCGGGGCGCCCGCACCCACAATCTCAAGAATATCAACCTCATAATCCCTCGCGACAAACTCATCGTCGTGACCGGGCTTTCGGGGTCTGGCAAATCCTCACTGGCTTTCGACACTTTATATGCCGAAGGACAGCGTCGTTACGTGGAGTCACTCTCTGCATACGCACGTCAGTTCCTGTCACTGATGGAAAAACCGGATGTAGACCATATTGAAGGGTTATCACCTGCTATCTCCATTGAGCAGAAATCCACCTCGCATAACCCGCGTTCAACGGTTGGTACGATTACCGAAATTCATGACTACCTGCGTCTGCTGTATGCACGCGTGGGTGAGCCGCGCTGCCCGGATCACGACGTCCCGCTGGCCGCGCAGACCGTAAGCCAGATGGTGGATAACGTGCTGTCGCAGCCGGAAGGTAAACGCCTGATGCTGCTGGCGCCCATCATTAAAGAGCGTAAGGGCGAGCACACCAAAACGCTGGAGAACCTGGCAAGCCAGGGCTATATCCGCGCCCGTATCGACGGCGAAGTGTGTGACCTGTCGGATCCGCCTAAGCTGGAGCTGCAGAAGAAGCACACCATCGAAGTGGTGATTGACCGTTTCAAAGTCCGTGACGATCTGGCGACCCGCCTGGCCGAATCCTTTGAAACCGCGCTGGAACTCTCTGGCGGTACGGCCGTGGTCTCCGATATGGACAACCCGAAAGCGGAAGAGCTGCTCTTCTCCGCCAACTTTGCCTGTCCGATTTGTGGTTACAGCATGCGCGAGCTGGAGCCGCGTCTGTTCTCGTTCAACAACCCGGCGGGCGCCTGTCCGACGTGTGACGGACTGGGCGTACAGCAATATTTTGACCCGGACCGCGTGATCCAAAACCCGGAGCTGTCGCTGGCTGGCGGTGCGATCCGCGGATGGGATCGCCGCAACTTCTACTATTTCCAGATGCTGAAGTCGCTGGCAGAGCACTATAAATTCGACGTCGAAGCCCCGTGGGCCAGCCTGAACCCGAACGTGCACAAAGTGGTGCTGTTCGGTTCCGGCAAAGAGAACATCGAGTTCAAGTACATGAACGATCGCGGTGATACCTCCGTGCGCCGTCACCCGTTTGAAGGGGTGCTGCACAATATGGAGCGCCGCTACAAAGAGACCGAATCCAGCGCGGTTCGCGAGGAGCTGGCGAAGTTTATCAGCAACCGTTCCTGTGCGACCTGTGAAGGTACGCGTCTGCGCCGTGAAGCTCGCCATGTGTTTGTTGAAAACACGGCGCTGCCGACCATCTCAGACATGAGCATCGGTCACGCGATGGACTTCTTCAACAACCTGAAGCTCTCCGGCCAGCGCGCGAAAATCGCGGAAAAAGTGCTGAAAGAGATCGGCGATCGTCTGAAGTTCCTGGTGAACGTCGGCCTGAATTACCTGACGCTTTCCCGCTCCGCAGAGACCCTCTCCGGTGGCGAAGCTCAGCGTATCCGCCTCGCGAGCCAGATTGGCGCAGGCCTCGTCGGCGTGATGTATGTGCTGGATGAACCCTCAATCGGCCTGCACCAGCGTGACAACGAGCGTCTGCTCGGCACGCTTGTCCACCTGCGTAATCTCGGTAACACGGTGATTGTGGTTGAGCATGATGAAGACGCGATCCGCGCCGCTGACCACGTTATCGATATCGGCCCGGGCGCTGGCGTACACGGCGGTCAGGTGGTCGCGGAAGGAACGTTGAAAGATATTATGGCGGTGCCGGAGTCATTGACCGGCCAGTACATGAGCGGCAAGCGCAAGATTGAAGTGCCGAAACAGCGTGTACCGGCGAACCCGGAAAAAGTGCTGAAGCTGACCGGCGCCCGCGGCAACAACCTGAAAGATGTGACGCTGACGCTGCCGGTTGGGCTGTTTACCTGTATCACCGGCGTATCCGGTTCCGGTAAGTCGACGCTGATCAACGATACGCTGTTCCCGATTGCGCAGACGCAGCTGAACGGCGCGACGCTGGCCGAACCGGCGCCGTACCGTGACATCCAGGGGCTGGAGCATTTCGATAAAGTGATCGATATCGATCAGAGTCCAATCGGGCGGACTCCGCGTTCCAACCCTGCCACCTATACGGGCGTGTTCACACCCGTACGTGAACTGTTTGCAGGTGTGCCGGAAGCGCGTTCACGCGGGTATACGCCAGGGCGTTTCAGCTTTAACGTGCGCGGCGGACGCTGTGAGGCGTGCCAGGGCGACGGGGTTATCAAGGTTGAGATGCACTTCCTGCCGGATATTTACGTGCCGTGCGACCAGTGCAAAGGCAAACGCTATAACCGCGAAACGCTGGAGATTAAGTACAAAGGCAAAACTATCCACGAAGTGCTGGATATGACCATCGAAGAGGCGCGTGAGTTCTTTGACGCGGTCCCTGCGCTGGCGCGTAAGCTGCAGACGCTGATGGATGTGGGCCTGACCTATATTCGTCTGGGGCAGTCTGCCACCACGCTGTCTGGCGGTGAAGCACAGCGCGTGAAGCTGGCGCGTGAGCTCTCCAAACGCGGTACCGGCCAGACGCTGTACATTCTCGATGAGCCGACCACCGGTCTGCACTTTGCCGATATCCAGCAGCTGCTTGATGTTCTGCATCAGCTTCGCGATCAGGGCAACACGATTGTGGTCATTGAACACAACCTGGACGTGATTAAAACCGCGGACTGGATTGTCGATCTCGGCCCGGAAGGCGGCAGCGGCGGCGGTGAAATCCTCGTCTCCGGTACGCCAGAGACCGTTGCAGAGTGCGAAGCCTCGCACACCGCGCGCTTCCTCAAACCGTTGCTGTAATTGTCACACGGAGAGTTGCTGTCGGGTCGCTTCCGGCAGCAGCTCTACCGCCTGCTGATAAGACGCGTCCACCAGATAGTAAATTTGCGAACCCGGCAGTGAACCGTCGAGATAAACGGTACTCCAGTGCGCTTTGTTGAGATGCTTGCTTGGCCGGACGTCATGGTGCTGCTGGCGTAACAGCTCCGCCAGTTCCGGGCTGGTTTTCAGCGACGCCGCCGGGCGACCCTCAACCTCTTTCACCATCGCAAACAGAATATCCCCCACTTTAATCTGCGTGGCTTTCCAGTCGCTGTGAACGCTTTGCTCCGCGCCAGGTTTACTCATGCAGTACTGAAGTAGCTCCGAAATTGTCATCTTTATTCCCCTTGTAGCGTTGCGATAATTTTACGCGAACCACCGTGAATACGATGTTCTCCCAGCCAGATCCCTTGCCACGTTCCCAGCAGTAACCGACCATTGTGCACCGGCAGCATCAGCGATACGCCCAGCAGAGAGGATTTGATATGCGACGGCATGTCATCTGCTCCCTCATAGTCATGTTCATAAGGGGCGTTGTCCGGAACGGTTTTGAGAAAATGCTGCTCCATGTCAGACCGGACGGTGGGATCGCAATTTTCATTAAGCGTGAGAGAGGCTGACGTGTGCTGAAGCAGCAGATGCAGTAACCCCGTCCTGATGCGCGAGAGGTCGCGAATTTGCCCAATGACTTCATCAGTCACCAGATGAAATCCACGAGGTTTCGCGCTTAAGGTCAGGGTCTGTTGATACCACATGTGCTGCTCCGTTATGAAAGATGAATCTTTCTAAGTGTGCAGCAAGAAAGCGAAAGGTAAAACCCACAGCGGCGAGATTTGATTAAAAAAGAGGCAGCCTCGCCGCCCGGCGGTTAATACTCAGAATTAACAATTACTTCTTCGCCAAACTTTCCGGCCATTGGCAACGGTCGATACGTAGAGTTTGAGGCGCGTAACACCCTGATCCCTCTGGCTCCGACGTCATGCGCGGCGGTGATATCGTTATCTGAATCGCCATAGAAGACTTTGATGTTCTTCTGTTCCAGCCATTGGGTTTTGGTGTTTTGGCCGGGTTTGTCGCCGGCAAAAATAACCGGATTCATGCTGGAAGCCGGGATCTGAAAATCATCCTGCAGCGTTTTAGAGACGGTTTCGGTTTTGGTCTGGCTGCGTCCGGTCACAAAGTAAATGCTGTCACCGCGTTTAACGTGCATGGCGATAAGCGCGCGCGCCACCTCTTTAGGAATGCTGAACTCGTCCCAGCCGTTATTCATCTTTTCCCAGAACTCGGGGTTCTTCAGATACGCTTCGCTGTCCGGTGAGTAGGTTTTTTTGCCCCGCCAGAATCCCGGGCTGGAAAACAGGACCGTATCGTCGATATCAAAGCCTACAGCCATTGGAGGGCGCCCTAACAGGCTATTTTCGATTTGGGCTACGGATACCCAGTGAACAGGTGCTTGCTCGGCAAGCATGGCGGCTGTTGTGCCGGTGTAAAGTGGCGTCGGTGCGGAAGCGCGCGCCACGACGGCACTATTTAGCGAGAACAATAAGCAGGCGGCGCTGAGCGCCAGTGTGATCTTGCGCATGTTTTCCCCTGAATATTCAGTTTGTTATCGTTTTATTTTGAGTGAATGGTCAAAAAACTATCCGACCATAACCCCGGGGGGAGATGAAGGGAAGGAGTTTTTACTTATGAAGCTGAATAAAAAGAAGAAGATCACAAAGCGCTGATGAGGTCTGAAGGCCCGGTAGACGCAGCGCCACCGGGCAAGATTTTTGTGCGTCCTGATGCTCTCACTCGGCCCTCTCGCGGGAGAGAGGGATGATAGTAAGTGCTTACATCACTGCAGCAAACGCCTGCGCAACACGATGAACGTTGCTGGCATTAAGCCCGGCCACGCACATACGGCCGCTTGAAATCAGGTAGACGCCGAACTCTTCACGCAGGCGATCGACCTGAGCCGCGCTGAGGCCGGTGTAGCTGAACATCCCACGCTGCTTAAGCAGATAGTCAAAATTATGCCCTGGGACGGCCTCTTTCAGCACGTCGACCAGCTCCTGACGCATCGTCAGGATGCGCTTGCGCATAGATTCCACTTCGGCGAGCCACGACGCTTTCAGCCGATCGTCACCCAGTACCGTGGCGACTACCTGCGCACCAAAGTTTGGCGGGCTGGAGTAAATGCGGCGCACGGTCGCCTTCAGCTGTCCGAGTACTCGCCCGGCCGCTTCAGCGTCCTCACAGACCACTGACAGGCCGCCGACGCGCTCACCGTACAGAGAGAAGATTTTTGAGAACGAGTTGCTGACCAGCGCAGGCAGTCCGGCGCTGGCAACGGCGCGGATAGCGTAGGCATCTTCTTCCATGCCCGCGCCAAAGCCCTGATAGGCGATGTCGAGGAAGGGGATCAGGTTACGCGTCTTCAGCACGTCGATTACCGCATCCCACTGGGCATTAGTCAGGTCTGCACCGGTCGGGTTATGGCAGCACGGATGCAGCAGAACAATACTGCGCTCCGGCAGCGTATTCAGTTTTTCCAGCAGCGCGTCAACGCGCACGCCGTTGGTTTCGCTGTCAAACCACGGATAGGTCTGCACCGTAAAGCCTGCGCCCTCAAAAATCGCCACGTGGTTTTCCCACGTCGGGTCACTGACCCACACGCCAGAATCCGGGAAGTATTTTTTCAGAAAGTCAGCGCCAACTTTTAATGCGCCCGAGCCACCCAGCGTCTGGATGGTCGCCACCCGTTTTTGTGTCAGCACGGCGTGATCGGCACCAAACAGCAGCGGCGCAATGGTGTTGCGGTAGCTGTTTAACCCTTCCATTGGCAGATAGAGCGAGGCTCCGTGCGGGACGGCGTTAAGACGCGCTTCCGCTTCTGCTACGGCTTGCAGCTGAGGAATAATGCCCTCCTCGTTGTAATACAAACCAATACTGAGGTTGACTTTGTCGCTGCGAGGATCTTCTTTGAAACGCTCCATTAAGGAGAGAATGGGGTCGCCGGCATAGGCGTCAACTTTCTGAAACACGCGATGATTCTCCGGAATTCGATGAGGCAGGGATTTCAACAATAAACCGGATATGACAGAAGATCGAGAGCGATATCAGATCCGTTCCTGCAGATGTCGTCGAATCTGTTCAATGCGTTCAGCGAGCGAACCAGAAACAGGCAGATAGGGGATATTTCTGTCTGTTAACGCGCGGATGTACCATGCCTGTTGCCGCTGGCGGAATGCAGCCCCCTGACGGGTACCATCCTGAACAAAAGGAAACTCATCGCCACAGAGCACCACCAGAGAATATGCGCGCCCGGCTAATTCCTCTAGCTCGCGTGGCGCGCTGCCAAACTGGTCGAGCATATAAAACAGCGTGGTTAAGGGCGAGGTATCGCAAACCAGGAAGGGAGCCGTGCTGGCCATCGCTTCACGACGCACCTGCTCGCGGGCAATATGCAGCAGATCGTCGCATCCCAGCACGCCATTCTTCTCTTCCCAGTATTCTCGGCCAAACTCGGCGACAAACGGGGCGTTGAGCGTCGTCGCCAGCGCGCGGGAAAGCGTGCTTTTTCCTGTCGATTCGCCCCCTAATAAACAAATCCGAAAGACAAAGCTACGGTAGACCTCCGGGGACATCATCGTGCGGTAGCGATGGACGTCAGAACGTATCAGGGTTCCCGAGGGCGCATCAGGCCCCTTCGGACGCTGGAGGCGGACATGCGTAACCTGCTTGCCAAAACGCTGGCTTAACACCGCCGCAAATCCGTCGCCGTAGTCTTCGGCGGTAAATACGGCCTGTGGCTGGCAGTGAAGTATTTTTTCACACAGCGTTGCCACGTAATGCCGGTGAAGATCGGCATCCGCATCATTATGCGGAAGTGGTTCAAGCGCATGGGTCGCGATGACCTCCGGCGTCAGCACAAGGTGATGACATTGCGGGAAGCGCGCGCTTAACCAGTGAAGGCGCTTGTCGGGGTCATAACCCGGGATTTCCGGACGCGAATAACTAATGATATAGACCGTCTCACACTGGGCCAGCGCAGCATTTATCAGCGCTTCATGCCCCACGTGTAATGGCGCAAATTTGCCCACAACCAGACCGTCGCGATAAGGCTTCACTGGGTGCGAATCTCCTTACGCCACTGATATAAACCGTGCCAGGCATTAAACCAAAACACCAGATATAAACCCGCGGTCAAATGCAGATCTCTCATCGCATATAACGGTACCGCCAGCGTATTTACAGCCAGCCAGACGTACCAGTTCTCCAGGCGTCGCCCCATTAACATAAACTGTGCAAGCACGCTGAATGTCAAAATAACGGAGTCCACCCAGGGGGCCCAGGCGTTAGTGTAGCGATGCAAGATCAGGCCATAACCCGCGGCCACCAGCAGGGCGCAAGCGAGCAGGATGAAGAAATGTCTGGGCGGGGTACGCCGAACGGGCAATACCTCCCCGCGATGACCTTTGAGCCAGTGCACCCAGCCGGTAATGCTGGTGATGATGAAAAAGAGCTGCAGGGTAACGTCAGCGTAAAGCTGAACCGAATAAAAGACCCAGCCATAAAGCCCACTGCCGATGATGCCTATCCACCACGTGTGAATACTGTTTCTGGCAGCCAGCCAGACCGAGAGGGCATAAGCCAGACAAGCGGCCATTTCGGATGGTGACATTACCCCTCCCTGGAAAGGTCTGTTAGTCGATGTACTTCATCGCAACCCTTGATGTCAGGCGCGTGATAAGTTCGTAAGCACTCACTTTTGTGATTTCAGCGATGCGTTCAACAGGTAAACCCTCACCCCACATCACCACGTCATCACCCGGTTTGTCCTGTGCATCTGGCCCGAGGTCAATACAGATCATGTCCATCGCCACGCGGCCCACGATGTTCGCTTCACGGCCATTGACCAGTACCGGCGTGCCGGACGGCGCGGCGCGAGGATAACCATCGCCATAGCCCATCGCCACCACGCCAAGGCGTGTGTCGCGCTCGCTGGTCCACGTTCCGCCGTAGCCCACGGGCTCACCCGCTTTGTGATCGCGCACGGCAATCAGGTTAGACACAAGGGACATCACCGGCTGGAAACCAAAATCCGGCCCCCAGGGTCTGTTCTCCAGCGGAGAGACGCCGTATAGAATAATGCCTGGACGCGCCCAGTCGAAGTGCGACTGCGGCCACAGCAAAATACCGCCAGACGCGGCAATGGAGCGCATTCCTGGCTTGCCTTCGCAGAAAGTATTAAAAATATCCAGCTGCTGCTCGGTCGCGCCACACTCGGGTTCATCGGCACGGGCAAAGTGGCTCACGATATTCACCGGCTGACGGACGTTTTTGCACTGACACAGACGCTGATAAAACGCGTCCGCCTTTTCCGGGCGCACGCCCAGACGGTGCATGCCGGTATCGAGCTTCATCCAGACGGTGACAGGCTCACTCAGCTCGGCGGTTTCCAGCGCCGCGAGTTGTTCTTCGTTATGTACCGCGGTGTGCAGATGCTGGTCAGCAATGGTCGGCAGATCTGCCGCTTCAAAAAAGCCTTCCAGCAGCAAAATCGGTTGAGTGATCCCACCCGCGCGCAGGCGGATGGCTTCTTCAAGACGGGCGACGCCAAAGGCGTCGGCATCGGGGAGCGTTCGCGCGGTCTCAATAAGACCGTGTCCGTAAGCGTTCGCTTTCACGACTGCAACGAGTTTACTGGCGGGAGCCAGTTCACGCAGACGTTGCAGGTTGTGTCGCAGAGCGCGGCGGTTAATGACTACAGTTGCCGCTTGCATTTGAATTCCTTAGAAATTACTCATCATCATATTGAGGACCGGCGTAGTTGTCGAAACGCGACCACTGTCCGTTAAAGGTCAGACGTACCGTACCGATAGGGCCGTTACGTTGTTTACCAATAATAATTTCGGCGATCCCTTTCAGGTCGCTGTTCTCGTGATAAACCTCATCACGGTAGATGAACATGATTAAGTCGGCATCCTGCTCGATGGAGCCCGATTCACGCAGGTCGGAGTTGACCGGGCGCTTATCAGCACGTTGTTCCAGGGAGCGGTTAAGCTGCGACAGCGCCACCACGGGCACATGCAACTCTTTGGCTAACGCCTTGAGCGAGCGGGAAATCTCCGCGATTTCCAGCGTACGGTTGTCGGACAGCGACGGCACGCGCATCAGCTGAAGGTAGTCAATCATGATAAGGCCAATACCGCCATGTTCACGGGCGATACGGCGCGCACGGGAGCGCACTTCCGTCGGCGTCAGGCCGGAGGAGTCATCGATATAAATATTCCGTTTTTCCAGCAGGATACCCATGGTGCCGGAGATACGCGCCCAGTCCTCATCGTCGAGCTGGCCGGTACGGATACGGGTCTGATCCACGCGCGACAGCGACGCCAGAGAACGCATCATGATCTGTTCTGATGGCATCTCAAGACTGAAGATAAGAACCGGCTTGTCCTGCAACATCGCCGCATTTTCGACGAGGTTCATCGCAAATGTCGTTTTACCCATGGAGGGACGCGCCGCAACGATAATCAAATCTGACGGCTGCAGACCCGCGGTTTTCTTATTGAGATCGTCATAGCCGGTGTTCACGCCGGTGACACCGTCGTGCGGCTGCTGGAACAGTTGCTCAATACGCGCGACGGTAGCATCAAGCACATCAGCGATATTTTTCGGGCCTTCGTCTTTGTTTGCCCGGCTTTCCGCGATTTTAAAGACGCGGGACTCGGCCAGATCAAGCAGGTCTTCGCTGGTACGCCCCTGCGGATCAAAACCGGCTTCGGCGATCTCATTCGCCACCGAGATCATCTCACGAACAACTGCACGTTCGCGCACGATATCGGCATAAGCGCTGATATTCGCCGCACTTGGCGTGTTTTTTGACAGTTCCGCCAGGTAAGCAAACCCACCCACGCTGTCCAGTTGCCCCTGACGCTCCAGCGATTCCGCGAGCGTGATAAGGTCAATCGGGCTGCCCGACTCCTGCAGACGTGCCATTTCGGTAAAGATATGACGGTGCGGACGGGTATAGAAATCCTCGGACACCACGCGCTCGGCGACGTCGTCCCAGCGTTCGTTATCCAGCATTAAACCGCCCAACACCGACTGTTCCGCTTCAATCGAGTGCGGCGGGACTTTTAATCCTGCGACCTGGAAATCACGCTCGCGAGGTTCAGTCTGTTTGTTGAAGGGTTTGTTTCCTGCCATAGTGAATGGAGTTACCGAGATAAAGAGTGGGTCGAAAGATTACCATATTTTTCTGACGGAGGGAGCATGGCAACGCGCATTGAATTCCAGAAACATGGTGGGCCAGAAGTGTTAAACGCGGTGGAGTTTACCCCCGCAGCGCCTGGTGAAAACGAAGTTCAGGTTGAAAACAAAGCCATCGGCATTAACTACATCGACACCTATATTCGCGGCGGTCTCTATCCGCCTCCCTCCATGCCAAGCGGACTGGGAACGGAAGCGGCAGGCGTCGTGCTCAAAGTGGGCAGTGCCGTTAAGCATATTAAAGAGGGCGATCGCGTGGTGTACGCGCAATCCGCGCTGGGTGCCTACAGTTCCGTGCACAACGTGCCGGCCGATAAAGCCGCCCTTCTGCCAAATGCCATCTCGTTTGAACAAGCGGCCGCCTCATTCCTGAAAGGGCTCACGGTCTATTATCTGCTGCGCAAAACCTATGAGATCAAACCTGACGAGCAGTTCCTGTTTCATGCCGCGGCGGGCGGCGTGGGGCTGATCGCATGTCAGTGGGCCAAAGCGCTCGGTGCAAAACTTATCGGCACGGTGGGCAGTGCACAAAAAGCCCAGCGCGCGCTTCAGGCCGGCGCCTGGCAGGTGATTAACTACCGTGAAGAGAGCATTGCTGAGCGCCTCAAAGAGATAACCAACGGCAAAAAGGTGCGCGTGGTTTATGACTCGGTGGGTAAAGATACCTGGGAGGCGTCGCTGGATTGTCTGCAGCGTCGCGGGCTGATGGTGAGCTTCGGCAACGCCTCGGGCGCTGTGACCGGCATTAATCTTGGCATTCTCAACCAGAAAGGGTCGCTGTATGTGACTCGCCCTTCCCTGCAGGGGTATATCACTAACCGGGAAGAGCTGATCGAGGCCAGCAACGAGCTCTTTTCGCTGATCGCCAGCGGCGTGATTAAAGTGGATGTGGCGGAGGCGCAGAAATACGCGCTAACCGATGCCAGGCGTGCACATGAGGTGCTGGAGAGCAGAGCGACACAGGGTTCAAGTCTGTTAATTCCCTGACCCCTAAAAAGAAATTGGGCTTCCCGTGGGAAGCCCTTTCTTTTTTTAGTTCGGCTGTATGTAGGGTACAGCTCGATGAATTCTTTAGCGGCAGTCATAGTGACAGATTCGATAAGTAAATCCTATTCTGTTCTAAGCAATGCTGCCGGAAAAGTTGCAGGTATGTGACGAACACCTCAATACCTTAGTAACGAAAACGGTTATTGCGCTGATAAGTGGGCAGTTTTGGTGATTTAATCGCCCGTATCACCCACACCACGGCAATGGCCAGCAGCAGCCACGGCAGGAGCTTCAGCGTCAGGGCAAATAATCCCCCGATAAACATGACCACCGTCGCCACGACGATAGCCGCCAGAATCCCGAGCAGGGAAATCCCCGTCATCATCAGCATGACAAAAAAGCCAATCACAAAAAGTAGTTCTAACATGGTGCTCTCCCACGCGTTCCCGAATGATACCGCGATCATTACAAGAATCATGCCAACCATAACCCGCTGTTCTTAAAGCAAAACGCCCCGCACGGGTGTGCGAGGCGTGGTGAATTTGACGATCTTTTAGCGAAAATTATCGCTTATCAGCGACCAGACGTAGCGCGTGTTCCAGCACCTCGATGTCTGCACCGGCTTTATGTGCGTTCTCGCTAAGGTAGCGACGCCACTGGCGTGCTCCCGGGATCCCCTGGAACAGGCCCAGCATATGACGGGTGATATGACCAAGGTACGTCCCGTTACTCAGCTCACGCTCAATGTAGGGATACATGGCGCGTACCACGGCCACCGGGTCGGTATCTGCGCCTTCAACGCCAAAGATTTCCCTGTCGACCGTCGCCAGAATGCCTGGATTTTGATACGCCTCGCGCCCGACCATTACGCCATCCATATGCTCCAGGTGTGTTTTGGCCTCTTCCAGCGATTTAATGCCGCCGTTGATCGACATCGTGAGCTGCGGGAAGTCACGTTTTAGCTGGTACACGCGCGGGTAGTCCAGCGGCGGGATTTCACGGTTCTCTTTCGGGCTAAGTCCGGAGAGCCAGGCTTTACGCGCATGGATGATAAACATCTCGCACTCGCCTTTCCCGGAGACCGTATTGATAAAATCGCAGAGAAATTCGTAGCTGTCCTGGTCGTCAATGCCGATACGGGTCTTGACCGTCACCGGAATGGAAACCACATCGCGCATCGCCTTGATGCAGTCTGCCACCAGGGATGCATTGCCCATCAGACACGCGCCGAACATGCCGTTCTGCACACGATCAGACGGACAGCCAACGTTAAGGTTAATCTCGTCATAGCCGCGCGCTTCTGCAAGCTTCGCACACTGCGCCAGCGCAGCGGGATCGCTACCGCCAAGCTGCAGCGCAACCGGATGCTCTTCTTCGCTGTAGGCCAGATAGTCGCCCTTTCCGTGAATAATTGCTCCGGTGGTCACCATTTCGGTGTACAGCAACGTATGGCGGGAGAGCTGACGCAGGAAGTAGCGACAGTGTCTGTCCGTCCAGTCGAGCATCGGCGCAATGGAGAAACGGTGTGCAGGGAAAGCAGTCTGTAATTCTGACGACATGGCGAAGTTTTAAGCATCTGGTGAAAAGGGGGCGCTACTATAGCACAAAGAAAAGCCGGAGGCGCAGCGCCTCCGGTGCACTTTAGAAGGTCATGCTCAACTGGGCGCCTGCGCCCCAGGTCTCGTCTTCACCATACAGGCCCATCAGGTCGACATGGACCGTGTTAAACGGTGCAAAACCGACACCGCCTGTGAAGACATTGCTGTCATTACCTTTCATGTCAGCACGGAAACCCGCACGCACCGCCAGCCAGTTCAGCGGCGTCACTTCGGCGCCTACGCCAACATACTGAGAAGTGTCTTCGCTTTTGAAGCCTTTGGTTTCCGTCAGATCGCCATCGGCGGTTAACGTCACCAGATCGTTATGCCAGGCGGCACCCGCGGTAACCAGAGGGCGGATCTGGTAGGTATCTTTATAGCTCACCACCTCCCCCGTGCGCCCGTTACGGATGCGAATGTCTTTGGTGTCGATATCGCGTGACATCAGGTTTTGCCCGCTCACGCCGACCGTCCAGTGCTCACCAAAATCGGCCGCGATACCAGCATCAACGTTAAAGCCGGTGTCGTCAGTACGGTAGCGGCTGTCGTTCCACTTGTTGCTGTCATAATCGTAAATGGAGGTGGTGTAGTTATAGACCCAGGTCTTTTGCAGTTTTGGAGTGACGCCAACAGACACCGGAACACCGCCAAGCTCGAACTGACGCGCCACCGCGATACCATAGTCGGAGACAATTGCCGCCCGGCCAGACGCCGTTGAGTTGAGGTTTTTCGTGATTTGATCGGTGCCGTTCAGCGCAGCGTCCAGTGCAACGCCGGCAGCCACCGCATCACTGCGTTGAATACCGCGCAGGTAATCAATATCTTGCTGATCAATAGAAGAACTGACGCGTCCGTGGGCATAGCCTTTAGCCATAAAGGCCACGGAAAGGACATCGTTAGGAATACTGACGGCTATCCCCGCACCCGCCGTGGCGCGTGCCGTTTTGCCCTTAAGATAATCCAGCTCATCGGCGAGATCTTTCGCCGCGCCCTGGAACTGGTTGATGGAACCTAACGGGTTGGTAATGATCTCAATCGGTGTAAGGTTATCAACCACGTCTTTGTAATGGTTGATTTTATCATTGATGGTATCAATCTCATCCTGAAGATTGTCTTCATCGGTCACCTGCACGCCAGCGGACGGTAAAATGACCGTCACATCGTCGTCCGGTTTCGCCTTCGCCAGTAGCGCAGGGTTGATTAACGCCCCGCTGCCATAGTTTCCGGCCGCGACACCCGTGCCCCCCATGGCGTCGCTACGTGATTCTGTCCAGGTATTGGCTGCTCCCGCCTGATTTGCCATAAACAAGGAGACAGCGATGCTAACCACCGAAAATTTAAAATGTTTTTTCACAGTATGCTCGTCTTATAGTCTGTTATTAAATAACCCCTGTCTGTTATCTCCCAAACAGGAACGAACTATTGCTGTGAATAAGTGCAAAAAGACCCGCTATTTCCTTAAGTTAAATTCCCGCCAGGCCTGTTGTTATTTGTGACGGCCCTCAATATTTATAGAAGAGGAAATTATTTTTTCCCAGGTTTTCCATCGTGCGGTCCAAAAAACTGAGGAGGGTGGTCTACCCAGCGATCGTCGCGCGTGGCGGCGTACTCCGGATTAAGCGGGTAATAGATACGGTTATGCTTCTTGTTGGCCTCACCCACCACCAGGAGCCGTACCTCTTCGTCGGTGTTGTTGATGAAGGTATGACAGACCCCGGTTCCGGCGGGAAAGCCCACGCTGTCGCCAGGTTCAAGTTTCCATAAATATCCGTTAATCCAGGCTTCAGGGTAGCCTTCAAGCACGTAGATAAACTCTTCTTCGTCGCTTTCAGCATGAGGATAAGAGGTCCGTCGGCCTGGCGGTAAGCGCTCATGGTGTATACCAATGCGTCCAAGGCCGAGCTTACGCGCCAGCGGTGCGCCAATGGCAAAACGTTCACTACTGTCGGGATAGGTTGAGTCATCTGCGCCTTCTACGTCGCGCCAGTGTCGAATACAGTCAGGTCTTTTCATCGTTTATTCCCCGGATTGCGTTGCGTCAGGTATAGCACAGCCTGGCGGATCTCGGTGTTTTTAGCAGAACATGATAAAGTGGGGGTTTTCCAGCCTATAACATCCGGGGTGCTAAATGGATAAGTCCACAAAAGAGCTGTTAGCGCAGGCAGAAAAGCTGTGCGTGCAACGCAATGTGCGCCTGACTCCGCAGCGCCTTGAAGTATTACGTTTGATGAGTCTGCAGCAGGGCGCGATCAGCGCGTACGATCTGCTTGATCTGCTGCGCGAAAGCGAGCCACAGGCTAAACCGCCAACGGTGTACCGCGCGCTGGATTTCCTGCTGGAACAGGGCTTTGTGCATAAAGTTGAATCGACAAACAGCTATGTGCTGTGCCATCTGTTCGATCAGCCAACCCATACGTCGGCCATGTTTATCTGCGATCGCTGCGGCAGCGTGAAGGAAGAAGGTGCGGAAGGCGTTGAAGATATTATGCATACGCTGGCAGCCAAAATGGGCTTTGCGTTGCGTCATAACGTGATTGAAGCGCACGGCCTGTGCTCAGCCTGCGTAGAGGTAGAAGCCTGTCGTCACCAGGATGAGTGCCAGCACGACCATTCTGTACTGGTGAAGAAAAAGCCGCGTTAACGGCAAAAGAAAAGGCGGCCCGAAGCCGCCCTCAGGGGGAGTAAAGGATTACCAGCGATAATCGTTACGTGTTTCCCAGTCTTTCACTTCGTTTTCAGCACGATCTTTCTCGTAGCCGTAACGTTCCTGAATTTTACCCACCAGCTGATCGCGTTTACCTTCGATGATGGTCATATCATCATCCGTCAGCTTACCCCACTGTTCTTTCGCTTTACCTTTGAACTGCTTCCAGTTGCCGCCGATTTCGTCTTTATTCATAATCGTGTCCTCGTGTTAAGCGTCTGTATGTTTCGTCCGCTTCGTTCTTTTCTGCTGGACGTGATTATTATTGTAGTTAAGGATCCGGCAGTTGTTTTTATTTTCGGAATCTTTAACCGTCACGATATATCGTGGCGGGAAGGCAGCCAGGTGTTATTTCGCCAGTGACGATGCCAGATAAAGGCCAGCGACAGGCCACGTAACGCGAGGAAAACCGCCAGAGCCAGCCACAAACCGTGGTTGCCCAGATACGGCAGCGTCAGCAACGTCAGACCAAATCCCGCCGCAGCGACCGCCATGCTATTGCGCATCTCCGCACCTCGCGTCGCGCCAATAAACATGCCGTCCAGCAGATAACACCACACGCCCACCACCGGTAAGATTGCCTGCCAGAAGAGATAGTGACTCGCCAGTTCGCGCAGCGATGGGAGGGAGGTGAGTAAGGCAACGATCTGTTCACCCAGAAAGGCGTAAATGAGTGCAAACGCCAGCGCCACCAGGCCTGACTGACGACAGGCGGCCCGCCACACCTCGCGGAGCTGGCCGCTTTCGCGTGCACCATACGCTTGTCCGGAATGGGCTTCAACGGCATAGGCAAAGCCATCCAGCGCATACGCGGTAAAGGTGAGCAGCGTCATCAGGACCGCATTAACCGCGACGATCTCCGGCCCAAGTCGCGCCCCAAAGACCGTCAGCGCGCCAAAGCAGAGCTGAAGCAGTAACGAGCGCAGCATAATGTCGCGGTTAAGCGCCAGCAGCGTGCGGATATTACCGCGCCACGCGGTTTTGAGCATCGCAAGCGAGATACCGCGCAGGGCCAGCACGCGCCAGACCATCCACAGGCCGATGAAAAAGGTACCGTATTCTGCAATTGCCGTCGCCAGCGCGGCGCCCTGCACGTTCATATGCAGACCCATCACCAGCCAGACATCAAGCACGATGTTGAGAAGATTGCCTGCCACCAGCAGAATGACTGGCGCACGGGCATACTGCACGCCGAGTAACCAGCCAAGCAGAACCAGGTTCGCCAGTGATGCAGGCGCGCTGAGCCAGCGAATTTCAAGGAAGCGCCGCGCCTGCTCAAGTACCGCCTCGCTACCGCCAACGACATGCAGCGCCAGATCAATCAGTGGCGTGCGCAACACCACGATCAGCGCACCCGCGCCCAGGGCAAGGATCAAGGGTTGTACCAGCGCTCGCGCCAGACGCAACGGATCTTTTGCGCCGTACGCCTGAGCCGTAAGCCCGGTGGTACTCATACGCAAAAAGAGCAGCAGCATAAAAAGGAAGCTGGTTGCCGTCGCGCCGATCGCGACGCCGCCCAGATAAACGGGGGAATCCAGATGACCAATAACAGCCGTGTCTACCAGTCCCAGCAGAGGGACGGTGATATTGGAAAAAATCATTGGCAGTGCAAGACGCCACAATGCCTTATCTGATGTCGTCAGCAGTGACATGAAAAATACCGGCAGTGGAGATTGAATCAGGCTACGGCAGGTCCGTAGCCTGTTATGACATGATTACAGCCATTCACCGTTGCGGATAACCCCAACAGCCAGCCCTTCAATAGAGAAGTTATGTTCGCGGAGATCCACCACAATCGGGGAGAACTCGTTGTTTTCAGGCAGTAACTGGACGGTGTTACCCTGCTTTTTCAGACGCTTAACGGTAACTTCATCGTCAATACGCGCGACCACAACTTGCCCGTTGCGCACGTCCTGGGTTTTATGAACTGCGAGCAGATCGCCGTCCAGAATACCGATATCTTTCATCGACATGCCGCTGACGCGCAGCAGGAAATCTGCGCTCGGTTTAAACATGCCCGGGTCAACCTGGTAGTGACCTTCAATATGCTGTTGTGCCAGCAAAGGTTCACCTGCCGCGACACGGCCCACCAGCGGAATGCCTGTCTCTTCTTCCACCAGCAGACGGATGCCACGCGAAGCGCCCGATACAATCTCAATGACGCCTTTACGCGCCAGCGCTTTCAGGTGTTCTTCGGCAGCATTCGGAGAACGGAAACCCAGACGCTGAGCGATCTCCGCACGCGTGGGTGGCATACCCGTCTGGCCGATATGATCCCGGATGAGATCAAACACCTCTTGCTGCCTGGTCGTTAACGCTTTCATTCCGCCCCCTGGGTGTATATACAGTTATGCTGTGAGTATATACAGTCAAAGGCGATTTTGGAACCAAAAACTGCACAAAAAACCAGGGACTTAATTATTTCTCGAGGCTTATCGGAAATGTGACCAAAGCAGCGTGACCCAGGTGATGACCGCAGTGATAATCGCCAGCAATACGGCAGCAGACCCCATGTCTTTCGCCCGGCCGGAGAGCTCATGGAAATCAGAGCCGATACGGTCCACCACGGCCTCAATAGCGCTATTGAGAATTTCCACTATCATCACCAACAGCACGGAGCCGATCAACAAAACGCGGGTAATCGCATCAACATCAAGGAAACAGGCGATAATCACCGCGATGATAGCGGCGACGCCCTCCTGGCGAAACGCGGCTTCATTGACCCACGCGGCACGGAAACCTTTCCATGAATAGCCGGCGGCTTTGATGATTCGGGTTAACCCAGTGGTATTATTGGCCATTAAAAGAACCTTTTAATTAAAATAGCGTCAGTAACAGTAGGCGCAGCGTGTTTCGCTGCTGCCTGAAGTATGACGGGTAACAACAGAAATTTTGCGCGCTTTCTGTTATCCTTGCGCCGCAATTGCATTATTAACCAGAGGCTTTACATCGTTTATGTCCGGCTGGCCACGAATTTACTACAAATTACTTAATTTACCATTAAGCGTCCTGGTAAAAAGCAAGTCTATCCCAGCGGAACCCGCGCTGGAATTGGGGCTCGATACGTCACGCCCAATTATGTACGTTTTGCCTTATAACTCGAAGGCAGACCTACTGACGCTTCGCGCCCAGTGTCTGGCGCATGATTTACCTGACCCGCTTGAACCCCTCGAAGTCGACGGCACTCTGCTGCCGCGCTATGTGTTCATTCACGGCGGGCCGCGCGTGTTTACCTATTACACGCCAAAGGAAGAGTCCATCAAGCTTTTCCACGACTATCTCGACCTGCACCGCAGCAATCCGGGTCTGGATGTGCAGATGGTGCCGGTATCGGTGATGTTTGGTCGCCGCCCGGGCAGAGAGAAAGGTGAAGAGAACCCACCGCTGCGCATGCTTAACGGCATTCAGAAATTCTTCGCGGTCTCCTGGCTGGGACGTGACAGCTTCGTGCGTTTCTCCCCGTCCGTTTCGCTGCGCCGTATGGCGGACGAACACGGCACCGACAAGATTATCGCGCAGAAACTGGCGCGCGTGGCGCGTATGCACTTCGCCCGTCAGCGTCTGGCTGCCGTCGGCCCGCGTCTTCCTGCACGTCAGGACCTGTTCAACAAGCTGCTGGCCTCCAAAGCGATTGCCAGGGCCGTTGAAGACGAAGCGCGCAGCAAAAAGATTTCCCATGAGAAAGCACAGCAGAACGCTATTGCACTGATGGAAGAGATTGCCGCGAACTTCTCTTACGAGATGATTCGTCTTTCCGATCGTATTCTGGGCTTTACGTGGAACCGCCTCTATCAGGGAATCAACGTTCATAACGCCGAGCGCGTACGCCAGCTGGCCCATGATGGCCATGAGATTGTCTATGTCCCCTGCCACCGCAGCCACATGGACTATCTGCTCCTCTCCTATGTGCTCTATCACCAGGGTCTGGTACCGCCGCACATCGCTGCCGGCATTAACCTGAACTTCTGGCCAGCCGGCCCGATTTTCCGCCGCCTGGGGGCGTTCTTTATCCGTCGTACCTTTAAGGGCAACAAGCTCTACTCCACCGTATTCCGTGAATATCTTGGCGAGCTGTTCAGCCGCGGTTATTCCGTTGAATACTTCGTGGAAGGGGGGCGCTCCCGTACCGGTCGTCTGCTCGATCCTAAAACCGGCACGCTGTCGATGACCATTCAGGCGATGCTGCGCGGGGGAACCCGCCCGATCACCCTGGTACCCATCTACATTGGCTACGAACACGTGATGGAAGTGGGCACCTACGCCAAAGAGCTGCGCGGTGCGACCAAAGAGAAAGAAAGCCTGCCGCAGATGCTGCGCGGCCTGAGCAAGTTACGCAACCTTGGCCAGGGCTACGTCAACTTTGGCGAGCCGATGCCGCTGATGACCTATCTGAACAACCATGTTCCGGAGTGGCGCGAGTCTATCGATCCTATCGAAGCGATTCGCCCGGCCTGGCTGACGCCTACGGTCAACAGCATCGCCTCTGAACTGATGGTGCGTATTAACAACGCCGGTGCGGCAAACGCCATGAACCTGTGCTGTACGGCGCTTCTGGCCTCTCGTCAGCGTTCACTGACCCGTGAACAGCTTACGGAGCAGCTGGATTGCTATCTGGATATGATGCGCAACGTGCCGTACTCGGTGGATTCGACCGTACCGGTAAGCACGGCAAGCGAGCTTATCGAGCATGCCCTGCAGATGAACAAGTTTGAAGTCGAAAAGGACACCATCGGCGACATCATCATTCTCCCGCGCGAGCAGGCGGTGCTGATGACTTACTATCGCAACAACATCGCGCATATGCTGATGCTGCCCTCGCTCATGGCGGCCATCATCACCCAGCATCGTCGCATCTCGCGTCAGGAGCTGTTGCGTCATGTTGAAACGCTCTATCCAATGCTGAAAGCGGAGCTGTTCCTGCGCTGGGACAAGGACGAACTGGCGACTGAGCTGGATAAACTGACCGAAGAGCTGCGTCGTCAGGGGCTGATTACCGTCACGAATGACGAGCTGCATATCAATCCGTCACGGTCCCGTACCCTGCAACTGCTGGCGGCGGGCGCGCGTGAAACGCTGCAGCGCTACGCCATCACCTTCTGGTTGCTGAGCGCGAATCCGTCCATTAACCGCGGTACGCTCGAGAAAGAGAGCCGGACGCTGGCACAGCGCCTGTCTGTTCTGCACGGGATTAACGCCCCGGAATTCTTCGACAAAGCGGTCTTCAGCTCTCTGGTGCTGACGCTGCGTGATGAAGGGTTTATCAGTGATACGGGCGATGCCGAGCCGGAAGAGACGCTGAAGGTGTACCAGATGCTGGCCGAACTGATCACGTCTGATGTGCGTTTAACGATTGAAAGTGCGACGCAAGGCGAGTGAAGCGTGCAGCGGTCTGATGACCTGCGATGAAAACAAAAACGGCAGCCTTCTGGCTGCCGTTTTTTTACGAAAAGTAGCTCATCGCCAGCCCTAAAAACAGCACCAGACCGACATAGTTGTTATTCATAAACGCCTTGAAGCAGGCTTCACGCTCCCGTTTCGCAATCAGCTTCTGCTGGTAGACAAACAGCATTCCCGCCACCAGCACGGCCCAGTAAAACGCCCAGTTGAGCCCGTTCAGGTAACCCATCGTCACCATCAACGCCAGCACCGCAACCTGCAGGATACCGATGATCAGCTTGTCATGACGTCCGAAGAGGATCGCCGTCGATTTAATGCCAATCTTCAGGTCATCGTCGCGGTCTACCATCGCGTATTGCGTGTCGTATGCGACGGCCCAGAGAATGTTCGCCAGGAACATCAGCCAGCAGCTTAACGGGACGGACTCACTCACCGCCGCAAACGCCATCGGGATCGACCAGCCAAACGCCGCGCCCAGCACCACCTGAGGCAGGTGGGTGTAGCGCTTCATGAACGGATAAACCCAGGCCAGAGCCAGGGCCGCGACTGAAAGCAGAATGGTCATGGTGTTCAGGGTTAACACCAGCAGGAAAGAGAGCAGCACCAGTACGATAAACAGCGTACGGGCCTCTTTTTCGGTCACTTGCCCGCTGGGCAACGGACGATGGGCCGTACGTTTTACGTGCCCGTCGAATTTACGATCCGCATAGTCATTGACCACGCAGCCCGCCGCACGCATCAGCCAGACGCCTGCAATGAACACCCCCAGGATCCACAGCGGCGGTACCCCTGGTGTTGCTACCCATAGCGCCCAAAGGGTCGGCCACAGCAACAGCAGCGCGCCGATGGGTTTATCTGTACGCATCAAGCGGTGATAAGCCAACAGCTTATTCTGCGTCAGGCTCCACTCCATTTTTTCTTCCTCTTAGTACAACGGCGATGCCGGTAAAAAAAGCTCCGTCAGTATTAACGGCTTACCGCTCAGGCGAAGGCGGGAACGACGCCCCCACAGTTCGGCATCGCGACCAATCTCAATAAAATCCCGGGTAAGCTCGGACGACGTGAAAAGATAGCGCCCCAGCGGCGTATTCCCCAGCCGTTGTAGCGCCAGCTCTGGCCCGGAAAGGGTGGACTCGGGAACGACCGTTCGTCCGGCAAGCCATGGCTCACCGTCTGCACAGAGTAATATTTCGCGCAGCCAGTAGCGTTCTTCCTGCGGCAATAGCGGCAGCTCAGAGGCAATCTCAGCGCAAGAGACAAACCCTTCCTGAACCAGGGTCACCGTAACGGTTTTGCCCTGCTGCTCGAAACGTTTAGTCATGGAATCTTCCAGCAGCAGCCAGTCCAGTTGCTCCGGGTCAAGCGCAGGTATTTGGTCGAAATAGCGCAGCGCACGCAGTTGCGTTAGCGCGGGGTGTGACATGCCAGACTCTCCGATACATAACGTAATGGCATTGTATCGCAGAAAAGCGGATTGAGGGGGGCCAAACGTTATTTAACGATCACGATCGCAACAAGAGCGCAACAGCCCGTGTGACACCAAAAAAAGTGCGCCCACTCAGGCGCACTAAACTACTAACAAATCAGCACTGTGGGGAAACGGTTACCCCTTGCCTTTTACACTGCTGATAAAGGTGGAACGGGCAGTGGTTGAACCTAAACGTTCGGCTTCATCAAGCAGTTTCAGCGCTTTGTCGACATCGCCGCGCTTCACCGCCTGCTTAATGGCGTTATTGAAGTATTCTTCGGTGTCGTTCAGTACCGGCTCGGCTTTCTTCGCCGGAGCTGGGGCTGCGGTTGCAGCCGGAGCCGCCGCCGTAGCAACGGGTGCGGCATACACAGGCGCAGCAGTGTTCCCCACCGTGACCGGACCTGTACCGGATGAACCAAACAGAGGGCCAACCAGTACGCTGGAAGCACTGTTTGTTGAGACTTTCAGCTTCAGCAACCCGTCGGTGACATGACGCGCTAACGGATCCGGGATATCCGGAACAGAGTTACCGGTTCCTTTGGCATAGGCTTTTGCCGGGTCGGTGAGCTTAGTGGTCTGCTGCAAATCTTTGTCCGTGGTGAAGACCAGGACATAAATCTTCTGCTGTCCCAGAGCAGGCGTCAGGCGCATTTTGCCTTCGAGGCGGTCAGCGCTCATGACGCCAGGTTCCTGGTAGCCAAAATAGTCGCTCGGGAAGAAGGCAGATGGCGTCAGGTTTTGGTCCAGAATCAGGACGTTAGGCGCAAATACGCTGGTCTGCTTGCTTACTTCGCTGGTCAGCGTCAGGGTCAGCTCACCAATATTGGCCGGGACGCTGAAAGCGGCAACCGGACCGGCAATCCCCGGCACGTTAAGCTGTTGGCCTGCCGCAGAAAGTTGGGTTGACTGGGTTTTGGATTGGTCAACCGGCGTCCAGGTCAGTTGCTGGAGCGCCGCCGCCGGGATGGCAGGCGCAGCGCTGGTATTTTGTGGCACGAAATTGACATCTGCGAAGGTGATCGCCGGAACACAGGCCAGCAGCCCCGCAGAGAGGCACAGCGCGACGAGACTTTTCTTCATTTTCATTGTTATTACCTCTGATAGCGTGAGCACTGCGGTGGCCAGGCAATAGCGCGCAGCACCCTAAGGATAGAGGGGCTTACGCCCCTCTTTTTAGGTCATTACGTCAGGTCTACCGAATTACCACCAGATTTCCATCTGGGCACCGAAGGTCCACTCGTCGGAGTCGCCACGGCTGAAGGTTTTCGCGGAAGTGTCGCTATACGCTACGCCGGAGGTGTAACCTGCGCCTGAGTCGTTGTTCGCATAGCCCCATTTCTCATCCCACTTCGCGTAGGTTGCGAAGACACGGATAGCCGGGCGAGACCAGATGCTGTCGCCTGCCTGCCATTGCTGTGCCAGGGTGATTTTGTATTGGCTGTTTTTCTCGTCAGTTTTCTGAGACTTAACGTTGTCGTAGCCCACTTCAAGCAGGGTGCTCATGATTGGCGTCCATTTGAACATTGGACGCACGCCAACAGTCCACCACTCTGTACCATTGTTGTTGTCACGATCGATATTCTGGTACATACCGACGTACATCAGGTCCCAACGGTCTGCCAGGGTGATTGCACCGTGGTCCAGCACACGCCACATGGAACCGTCGTTATCAATGCTACCGCCCTGCGGAATACCTTTGCCGTTAGAGGTCATGGAGTCCGTACCGTACTGCAGCACGAACTTGTTGAAGCCTTTCAACATGCTCTGGGTGTGCTCAGCGGTGAACAGCCAGCCGTCTTTAGAGGCGCCAGGCTGCAGATAGTAGTCGTCAGGAATGTTGGTGTGACCATAGTCAACACCCAGTTCCAGTGTACCACCCGGGTTGGTTTCCAGGCCGGCCAGACGGACGTCGAAGACATCGTTTGGTACTACGTTGTCATAAATACGGTCGCCGTTCGCATCACGATCGGCGAAGGTTGCAGAACCGCCGGACTCAGAAGAACGGGTCGCGGCCAGAGACAGTTTACCGAAGCCCAGATCGATGTTTTCGATACCCGCACCAGGACCAGAGATATCCCAGTAGTAGAAGTCGATCATGTGGACGTCATGACGCTGATAGAAACGCTTACCGGCCCAGATGGTGGAGCCTGGCAGCCATTCAATCAGGTTTTTACCCTGCACGTTTGCTTCACGGAAGGCCGGGCTGGTGGATTCCCAGTCATTCTGTTGAGAAACGGAATACGCAACGTTAGTGTCGAAATAGAAGCTCTTATCGCCCTCTTTCCACACTTCCTGACCCAGTTTCAGTTCGGCGTAGGTTTCACATTCGTTACCGAGACGGTATTTACTTTGTGCACCGGTTGCCTGGAAACATTGTTGTTCACCGCCACTCCCGGTCCAGCCAATGCCAGAACGAGCATAACCTTTAAAGTCCACGGCACCCGCGTGTGCAGACAAAATGCCTGCCGTCACGGCGATTGCCAGAGGAAGCTTGCGCAGAGTAATCATCATTCTATCTCCTGAGATCATTGCTTTTCTTTGTAATTGGAATGCTTAAACGCCTGGCTCTTTGTGCAACCGACGACATGCGGTGCCATCCTCACGGAACAGATGGCAACGCTCTGGCGGCAAACCGATAGCGAATGTGGCACCCTCTTCTACCAACACCACGTCATTCTGGCGGTAGACCAGGTTCTGACGGATGGCGGGGATCTGGATATGAATCTGTGTTTCGTGACCAAGTTGTTCGACGACCTGAACGTCACCTTCCAGCGTCACATCGGCGATGTGGCTCGGCAGTAAATGCTCAGGACGAATACCGAGGGACATATTGGCCCCCACCTGTACGTTGGCGCTGTCGACCGGCAGCCACACTTGCTGACGGTTTGGCAGCTCCACCTGTACCTGTTCAATGGCTGTCGCGGTCACTTTGACGGGCAGGAAGTTCATCTTTGGCGAGCCAATAAAGCCCGCAACAAAGCGGTCTGCCGGGTAGTGATAAAGCTCCAGCGGTTTACCCACCTGCGCCACGCGACCGGCGTCCAGCACCACAATTTTGTCGGCCAGCGTCATCGCTTCGACCTGATCGTGGGTGACGTAAATCATCGTGCGGCCAAGACGTTTGTGCAGACGGGAGATTTCGATACGCATCTGGACGCGCAGGGCGGCATCCAGGTTAGAAAGCGGTTCATCGAGCAGGAACACACGCGGTTCGGCGACCAGCGTACGGCCAATTGCCACACGCTGACGCTGACCACCGGAGAGGGCTTTTGGTTTACGCTCAAGCAGGTGTGCCAGCTGTAACACTTCCGCCACCTGCGTGACGCGCTGGTTAATCACCTCTTTTTTCGCGCCCGCCAGCTTCAGACCGAAGGACATGTTCTCGGCTACGGAAAGGTGGGGATAGAGTGCATAAGACTGGAAAACCATGCCGACGCCACGTTCGGCAGGCGGAATGTCATTCATTCGGGTATCACCAATCAGCAAATCGCCGCTGGTGATGGTTTCAAGACCGGCAATCATACGCAGCAGAGTTGATTTACCGCAGCCAGATGGGCCGACAAATACCACGAATTCACCTTCGTGGATGTCCAGATTGATGTCTTTCGACACCACAACGTCACCCCAGGCTTTCGTTACATTACGCAGCTGTACGCTCGCCATGCCCTTCTCCCTTCGTTACAACCTGTCACCGACAGAAACATTCAAGATAAGTTCACTATGGGGTATCCATTACTTTCGTGAATCCTCCACCCCCCGGCTTTTTTATGGGGGAGGAGGCGGGAGGATGAGAGAGCAGGCTCTGCGACCGCCGCTGGAGGGCTGAGGCGAAATTCGTGAAGCCACCTGCAAAATTCACTGTGTTTTTATGTGCGCCAGCACTCATAACTTAAATTTATGTAACGGAGATCACACAAACGGGGGGTGGGGCGTAGGGGTTGGGAGGATGGAAAGAGGATGTCAAATAAGGAGACTGAGTCACGTTGAACCACCTCAGTGTATCCACGAGCACATCACCAAAAAAGGATGGCAGATATGAAGATCAAGACTGGCGCACGCGTTTTCGCATTGTCCGCCCTTGCAGCAATGATGATTTCCGCACCGGCTCTCGCCAAAATTGAAGAAGGTAAGCTGGTTATCTGGATTAACGGCGATAAAGGCTATAACGGCCTGGCCGAAGTGGGCAAGAAATTCGAGAAAGACACCGGTATCAAAGTTACCATTGAACACCCGGACAAACTGGAAGAGAAATTCCCGCAGGTGGCTGCAACGGGTGACGGTCCGGACATCATCTTCTGGGCACATGACCGTTTCGGTGGCTACGCGCAGTCGGGTCTGCTGGCTGAAGTGACGCCAGACAAAGCTTTCCAGGACAAACTGTACCCGTTCACCTGGGATGCCGTTCGCTATAATGGCAAGATCATCGCTTACCCAATCGCGGTAGAAGCGCTGTCTCTGATTTACAACAAAGACCTGGTACCCAACCCACCGAAAACCTGGGAAGAGATCCCGAAACTGGATAAAGAGCTGAAGGCGAAAGGTAAGAGCGCGCTGATGTTCAACCTGCAGGAACCGTACTTCACCTGGCCGCTGATTGCTGCCGACGGCGGTTACGCGTTCAAATTTGAAAACGGCAAATATGACGTGAAAGACGTGGGCGTGGACAACGCTGGCGCGAAAGCAGGCCTGATCTTCCTGGTTGACCTCATCAAGAACAAACACATGAACGCGGATACCGACTACTCCATCGCAGAAGCGGCGTTCAACAAAGGCGAAACCGCGATGACCATCAACGGTCCGTGGGCCTGGACCAACATCGACAAGAGCAAAATCAACTACGGCGTAACCCTGCTGCCAACCTTTAAAGGCAAGCCGTCTAAACCGTTTGTTGGCGTGCTGAGCGCAGGTATTAACGCTGCCAGCCCGAACAAAGAGCTGGCGAAAGAGTTCCTGGAAAACTACCTGCTGACCGATCAGGGTCTGGATGAAGTGAACAAGGACAAACCGCTGGGCGCGGTTGCGCTGAAATCCTTCCAGGATCAGCTGGCGAAAGACCCACGTATCGCGGCAACCATGGATAACGCCCAGAAAGGCGAAATCATGCCGAACATCCCACAAATGGCAGCGTTCTGGTACGCCACCCGTACCGCCGTCATCAACGCAGCAAGCGGTCGTCAGACGGTTGATGCTGCGCTGAAAGATGCTCAGGGTCGTATCACGAAGTAAGGCTTTTATCCCCTCTCTCCCCTGCGGAGAGAGGGAGAACAAAATGTGTTGTAGAGGAAGAACCCCATGGATGTCATTAAAAAGAAACACTGGTGGCAAAGCTCTGCCCTGAAGTGGTCTGTAATGGGTCTGCTGTGTCTGCTGGTGGGTTACCTTGTTGTTTTAATGTACGTACAAGGGGAATATCTGTTCGCCATCATGACGCTGATTTTAAGCTCTGCTGGCCTGTATATTTTCGCCAACCGTAAAGCCTATGCCTGGCGATATGTTTACCCGGGCGTGGCCGGGATGGGTCTGTTTGTCCTGTTCCCGCTGATTTGTACCATTGCTATCGCGTTCACCAACTACAGCAGCACCAACCAGCTTGCGCAGGAACGCGCCCAACAGGTGCTGATGGACCGCTCTTATCAGGCGGGCAAAACCTTTAACTTCGGCCTGTATCCTGCGGGCAGCGAGTGGAAGTTAGCACTCACTGACGAAGAAACCGGCAAAAATTATGTCTCTGACGCTTTCAAATTTGGCGGCGAGCAGAAGCTGGCCTTAAAAGAGGCTGCGGCCCTGCCGGAAGGCGAACGCGCTAACCTGCGCATCATTACGCAGAACCGTCAGGCGCTGACGCAGCTTACCGCCCAACTGCCGGACGAAAGCAAAGTGACCATGAGTTCACTGCGCCAGTTCTCCGGGACACAACCGCTCTATACGCTGGCGGACGACGGCACGCTGACCAACAACCAGAGCGGCGTGAAGTACCGTCCAAACAACGACATTGGTTTCTACCAGTCCATTACGGCTGATGGCAAATGGGGTGATGACAAGCTCAGCCCGGGCTACACCGTGACGATAGGCTGGGACAACTTCACCCGCGTCTTCACCGATGAAGGGATCCAGAAACCGTTCTTCGCCATCTTTGTCTGGACCGTGGTGTTCTCCATACTGACGGTGATCCTGACCGTTGCCGTGGGCATGGTGCTGGCGTGTCTGGTGCAGTGGGAATCTCTGAAAGGGAAAGCCATTTACCGCGTGCTGCTTATTCTGCCGTATGCCGTCCCGTCGTTTATCTCGATTCTGATTTTCAAAGGGCTGTTTAACCAGAGCTTCGGTGAAATCAACATGATGCTGAGCGCGCTGTTCGGCATCAAACCGGCCTGGTTCAGCGACCCGATCACCGCCCGCTCGATGATTATCATCGTGAACACCTGGCTCGGTTATCCGTACATGATGATCCTGTGCATGGGCCTGCTGAAGGCAATTCCGGACGATTTGTACGAAGCCTCGGCAATGGATGGCGCGGGTCCGTTCCAGAATTTCTTTAAGATTACGCTGCCGCTGCTCATTAAGCCGCTGACGCCGCTGATGATTGCCAGCTTTGCCTTCAACTTTAACAACTTCGTGCTGATTCAGCTGTTGACCAACGGTGGGCCTGACCGTCTTGGCACCACCACGCCGGCAGGCTATACCGACCTGCTCGTCAGCTACACCTACCGTATCGCCTTCGAAGGCGGCGGCGGTCAGGACTTCGGTCTGGCGGCAGCGATTGCCACCCTGATCTTCCTGCTGGTTGGCGCTCTGGCGATTGTGAACCTGAAAGCAACACGCATGAAATTTGACTAAGGAGGGCACAGAATATGTCTATGGTCCAACCCAAATCTCAGAAACTGCGCCTCTTCGCGACGCATTTAGGGCTGCTGATTTTTATCGCGGCAATCATGTTCCCGCTGCTGATGGTCATCGCCATCTCCCTGCGTGCCGGTAACTTCGCGACCGGGAGCCTGATCCCGGATGAAATCTCCTGGGAGCACTGGAAGTTAGCGCTGGGCTTCAGCGTTGAACACGCGGATGGCCGCGTCACGCCACCGCCGTTCCCGGTGCTGTTATGGCTGTGGAACTCGGTGAAAATTGCCGGGATTACCGCGATTGGAATTGTCGCACTCTCCACGACCTGTGCTTACGCCTTTGCCCGTATGCGTTTCCCGGGTAAAGCCACGCTGCTGAAAGGGATGCTGATTTTCCAGATGTTCCCGGCAGTACTGTCACTGGTGGCGTTGTATGCCTTGTTTGACCGACTGGGCCAGTATGTGCCGTTTATCGGCCTGAACACCCACGGTGGCGTCATCTTCGCCTATCTTGGCGGTATCGCGCTGCATGTGTGGACCATCAAAGGGTATTTCGAAACCATCGACGGCTCGCTGGAAGAAGCGGCGGCGCTGGATGGCGCGACCCCGTGGCAGGCATTCCGTCTGGTGCTTCTGCCGCTGTCGGTGCCGATCCTGGCGGTGGTCTTTATCCTGTCGTTTATCGCAGCCATCACCGAAGTGCCGGTCGCTTCCCTGTTACTGCGTGATGTCAACAGCTATACGCTGGCCGTCGGTATGCAGCAATACCTCAATCCGCAGAACTATTTGTGGGGCGACTTTGCGGCGGCGGCTGTACTCTCCGCCATCCCTATCACCGTCGTGTTCCTGCTGGCGCAGCGCTGGCTGGTGAATGGCCTGACGGCGGGCGGTGTGAAAGGTTAAGTTTCATTTGTTATGCCACTGCAACCCTCAACTTTAGACGTATTGTATTGACCCAACTTGTGACTGTTGTTAGGCGGCCTCCGGGCCGCCATTTTTTTATTCCCGTTTCAGCCGTTTCGAATTGCACAGCCAGAGCGTGATCACCAGCAGCAGGATCGCCGCCGAATAGATCAGTACGTCGAGCGGGGAGGTATGATCCACGATGATCAGCCGCACAATCGCGGTGATCCCGATGTAAACAAAATAGCGTAGCGGGAAGTGAAAGCCCGACTGGAAATACTTCACAATCAGCGCGATAAATTCAAAGTAGAGAAAGTAGACCACCAGGCCTTCCACCAGCTCATATTTGCTGGTTTGTTCAGGGGCGAACAGCACATCCGCCAGATGCACCGTCTCTTTGCCTAAAAAGACGACCAGTATCAGGCCAAGGCTCAGCAGACCGAGGTTCAGCACGGTCTGGAGGATTGTTGAGATAAACTCAACGCGCGGGCGAGTCAGGGATGTCATAGAGCACCTCATTCTCCAGGGCGAGGTTCCTGTATAACGCAAAAATGTGACGGTGATCTATATTTTTTGTTTATATTATGTTCAGCGCTGTGGCATGTTGCACTGTGACACGCTTATTTCGACGAAGGGATGATGAAATTAACCATTCAACGCGCCACCGTGGATGATGCAAAACAGCTGAGTGAAATGGGTTATGCCAGCTACCGGCATCACTTTGGGCATCTATGGGAAAGCCAGACAGAGCTTGCCGCCTTTCTTGAACAGGAATACGCGCCGCAGGCGATAGCAGACAGCCTGATGCAGCCGGGCACTTACTGGCTCATTGCCAGCGCACAGACACCCGTCGGTTTCGCAAAATTCTCAACCCAGCAGACCATCGAGCCCGAGGGGCTGACGGGTACGCTCCTGCATAAACTCTATTTATTGCCGGATGCCACAGGACACCGCTACGGCGAGCAACTCCTTGCGGAAGTGATTCGCCAGGCAAAAGCCTGCTCGGAAAATCTGCTGTGGCTGGAAGTCCTCGAAAAGAACCCTCGCGCACGCCGGTTTTACGAAGCGCAGGGGCTGAAACATGTCAAAGACACCCTCTTCGTCACTGCGGCGCAAACCAGCACCCTCCATATTATGTCGATGCCAGTCTAAGGAGATGTATGCCAGAGCAACGCCAGGCGGCTATTCGTCATGTTGTCTGCGGCGAAAACGTCGTCATTTACGAACCCGCGAATCTTTATGAATGTTCGCTGGGCGATAACGTCTTTATCGGCCCGTTTGTTGAAATCCAGGCTAACTCGCACATCGGTGCTGACAGCAAAATTCAGTCCCATACCTTCATCTGCGAGTACGTCACCGTCGGCGAGCGCTGTTTCATTGGCCATGGGGTGATGTTCGCCAACGATATGTTCCGCGACGGTAAACCCAATGCCGACCGGCGCAGCTGGGGACACATTCGCGTGGGCAACGACGTTTCAATCGGCAGCGGGGCCACCATTCTGGCTGTCTCAATTTGCGATGGGGCGGTGATTGGGGCGGGAAGCGTGGTGACAAAGTCCATCACCGAGAAAGGGGTTTACGCCGGGAACCCGGCGAGACTGTTGCGGCGTTTGTAAGGTGCCCGGCAGGCGTAACGCTACCGGGCACTCACGCATCATCTGAAGTTGATGTTCTTATCGCTGGTCATGTCGTACAGCTGGAATTTACGACCCAGCTGCTGACCACCGTCACGCGTCAGCGGCGTCCAGCCAATTGCCGCACGGCTGCGGGTTGGGCCTGACGAGAACAGATCCAGCGGAATGGAGACGTACACGCCTTTGGTGAAGTCCCCTTCCCCGTACTCGTCCGGCGAGACGTTAGTGATCGTGGCATAGCCACCGACCACCACACCGCTGTCGAAGTGTTTAGAGATATCCAGCGTGCCACCTTTATCCCCCGCCAGATACTGACCAACGCTGGCTTTCACCAGTACATCCGGGGCAAACGACGGCGTCCAGTAGGCCGTCAGGTGGCCGGTTTTAACGCTGTAGTCGGTGAACTTCATCATGTCCTGCGCGCTGCGCCAGTCACGCTGTTTCACGTAGTTGGCATCAAGACCAAACGCCCAGTTGCTGTCTACCGGACGGTAGAGCACTTCAGCCCCCGCGCCGCCAAACATCGTTTCCAGATAACCGCCGTAAACCTGGCCGTAGAAACCGTTACCAAAGTACTGGAAGTAGTTGGCCTGCAGGTTGTTTACGTAAGCGTCGTTCTGCACATATTCACGTACGCGAGTACGCACGCGCGGCAGCTTCGAGTCGTTCGGCGGGTTGGTATAGTTGAACTTGTCGTAGTTGTTGGCAAGGTTACCGAACAGGCTGCCGGTGGTCAGCAGGTGGTCGGTGACCCACAGATCCGCCGTCGCCATGACGCCCAGCTGATACATGTAGAAGTTTTCTGGCCCACCGACAGACTGGTTCAGTACCGGATCGATATGGAAATCAAAGCGCGACTTATCGATATACCAGCCCTGCTCGGTGGTGTCTGGCACCACTGGCTCAACGCGTTTTTGCACCAGCTCGGTTTCATGCCCAAGCGGTTCGCCTTCCAGATGGCGCTTAAGGCTGGCGACATCCGTTTCCGTCGTGACCTGCGGCATGTTCAGACGGTTTTCGGTCACGCGGATCGTGCTGATCCCGTCCGGCAGATCGTTCATGATGATCCGGTTGGCGCGTTCGATCCCTTCCCGCGAGTCGCGGTATTTCACCTGCTCGCCGGTCACGTACAGCGTATCACCTTTCACCTGAATCTTCGGATCCGCCAGACCGGCGTTGTATTTCAGCAGTGTCAGCTGGTTCGCCACGACGGAGTGCTGCAGAATGGCATCCTGCGGCTCCGGCTGGTAGGCAGGGCGCGCGTTGTCGTTGTAGTGTGGCCGCATATCGTTAAAGTTGGTACGCAGCGTCACGCCAAACATCACGGTATTGCCACGCTCATAGCTGAGGTTAACGTCAGCCCAGTCAGCCACACGGTAAATGGCACCGACGTTAAATTTGCTCTTCTGCTCAATCTTGCCGGCGAAATCCTGTGAATAATCATTCCCTTCGTATTCCAGCTTCAGGCGCAGCGGCTGCCAGGGCGTCTGGTACTCTACGCCACCAAACAGCGAGGCCGGGCCGTGGAACATCTGGTCGCCGTTGATGGAGCCCGCTTTTTGATAGCTGTTATCGCGATAGCAATATTTGTCGCTGTAGGAGCAAAACGGGTTTTTCACGTTGCCGCTGGTGCCCAGATACCCCCAGCCGAGACCGAGCGAAAAATCAAACGGTCCCCAGGCTTTGCTGGCCACCACATATTCCGCATCAAACAGACCGGTACCGCCGATATCCCGCGCGCCAACGGAGACCTGCGGCATCCAGTAGCTCTCTTCCCACAGACGCAGCTTCACGTCGAACGCTTTATCTTTGTAGGTCTGATCGCCGGAGAAAGACTCGACGCTGCTGTACCGTTTGGTGCGCACGTCAGTGTAGCGCAGCGTGGTTTCGAGCCACGGAAACAGCTGTACAGCGGCGGAGTAGTAGCGATACTGATCGTTATCACGGTAGTTGAGGCTGATTTCCCCTTCCCGCGCCATGCGCGCGGTAGGCGTTTGCAGTAAACCGACGCCGCCGAAGTCTGACTGAGACGGGCCAATGGGTGCCGGATACGTTTCTGCATGGCAGGCGGCACTCACGCACAACGCCAGCATGCTATAGAGATAGGTTCTTTTCATTATTCCGGTATCCGCTGTTTCAGGGAGTGAAGGATATCGGCGTTCAGCCCGTCATATGTCTTCGTCCAGAAATGGTCGGCAAAACCGACAAAAATGACGCTGCCTGGCATCGGTTCGATATGGCGTTTATTCCAGTAGGCTACCGGTGCTTTCTGCGTTTGGCCGTCCGGGTACACCACCCATGCGTAGCTCTTATCCGCACCGCTCAACAAATTTTGTTCATCGAGATAGCTCGCCACATCGCGACCCGGCATAAACGGCTTATTACCCGGACTGCTGACAAGCCCGAACACGGTAATGGTAGAAGGCTGAACAGGTAGCCAGAGCGTGTACTCGCCTTCCAGTGACGGGTTAGCCGTTTCCGCGACGCGAACGTGGTCCGGATCGAGATTGACCGGCAACCGTCCGGTGACCTTCAGCGCCTTAAGCTGCTGGCGAAGGCTGTTAATGGCCGCCGCGTCGTCACCCTCTTCCTGCTCCGCCAGCCCTGTCAGCCTGGCGAGCAGCGCGTTATGTTGTTGCTCCGCCACCACCGTCGCCTGTCGTTCACTGATGACCGCACCCGGCCACCAGCTGTTCGCCAGCCTTGGCTGGCCGACGAGATCGATCAAGTGTCCGGCGTTGGCCAATGTTTTAGGCTTCGTATTGTCCTGCGTATAGACTTTCACCGTCCCGGCAGACCATGCGAGCGGCGTAGCAAAGCTTGCGATCAGCGCAACGCGAATTAGTGTTTTCATGATTTCGCGGCCTTGATCAGCGTGGTTTTGACCGGGAAGAATCCGGCACCCAGATACTGTAACGACTGGCGTATCTGGCCGTCATCGTCCACCCAGAAGCGGTTATGCCAGGTTGCCTGATCGGTAGTGACCTCTTCATCCAGCACGCGAACCCGGGTTTCGTCGCTGCCCACGTTGACGCTGTCCGTGCCATCCCAGCGGAAGGTGGAGCGGGCGGTGGCATAGCGAACCTGCTTGTGTTCGGTCCAGCCCATCGTGCGGGTCCAGCTTGCCCCGTCGGTTATCTGGTTCGGCTTGTTCAGCGGATCGGCGGCGAGATTGTTGACTTCAAGCAGGTTGTCGCCCCCGAGCAGGGTTTTCACGATACGGCTATGCTGCGTTACGATGGTGGCCTGATCCTGCGTCACCCATTTCTGCTGCCCGTTTTCATCGAAAGCGAGCACCACAAACAGCTGTGGGCCATCGTTGAGCTGCATGTACTGACTGGCATAGGGCATGTTCTGAAGTTCGTCATCGGTCAGATGCACGCCCGGCGTACCGAACATGCTTTCCCACAGTGAATGGCCCAGCCCTTTGGTGGTGGCCGAGCACGCCTGCAAAAGCAGACAAATCAGGATGATCCCAGGTCGCTTCACGACTCTTCTCCGCATTATTGCCGGGTGATGCTGCGCTTACCCGGTCTACAGGTCCCGAAGGCTACTGAAAAGCCAGAATAACCACACCGAAGTGTGGTTATGATTAAAACACCCGTTATTACTGGGTGCTGGTGGTCGTGGTGGTCGTGGTTCCGGTATTGGAGCCATCACCGCCACCGGTTGCCGCCAGGGCGACACCCACGGCTGAACTTACGGTGCTGGCGCTGGACGCGGTAGAAATCCCCGCAGACGCAGACGTCGCAGCCGAACCTGCCGCTTCTCCGACCTGAACCGGAGCCGCATTAACAGATGTCGCCGCAAGCGCAGATATGGCGAAAATGCCATACAGTACTTTCTTCATAAGAATTTCCCTTCATTTAATGAATGGAGATTTGCCCAAAAAGAATTTCAGGCGGATTCGAGTATACACAACTAAAGGTGAGGGTTTGCCGTAGGGGTAAATAGAAGAAGGGTTTTCGGACAATTGGATAAAATGGAAACAAAAGGACGATTAGATAATAATATAGCCCATAAAAATCAACAACATAGAATTATATCCAGTGGCAATAATTATCCGTATTTTCCTAAAATAAACCGCAGCAATTAACAGGTTAACGGCTATTTTCAGATTAAACTCACTACAGGAATTTGAGTTTAATAACAGACATCAGGAATTATCCGATAAAAAAATGCCGGCATTTCGCCGGCACTTTTTCATGACACTTTAATTACGCGCGCCATGCTTTATAACGGTTGATCAGACCATTTGTGGAGCTGTCGTGGCTGTTAATCGCGTTATCGTCACCCAGTTCAGGCAGGATACGGTTTGCCAGCTGTTTACCCAGCTCAACGCCCCACTGGTCAAAGGTGAAGATGTTCAGGATAGCGCCCTGAGTGAAGATCTTATGCTCGTACAGGGCAATCAGCGCACCCAGGCTGAACGGCGTAATTTCGCGCAGCAGGATGGAGTTGGTTGGACGGTTGCCTTCGAACACTTTGAACGGCACAACGTGGTCCAGCGTGGCCGGATCTTTACCCTGTTCGCGGTATTCCTGCTCAACCACGTCACGAGACTTACCGAACGCCAGCGCTTCAGTCTGTGCGAAGAAGTTAGACAGCAGCTTCGGATGGTGGTCTGACAGCGGGTTATGGGTAATGGCCGGGGCGATGAAATCGCACGGAACCATTTTGGTGCCCTGGTGGATCAGCTGATAGAACGCATGCTGGCCGTTAGTGCCTGGCTCGCCCCAGATGATTGGGCCAGTCTGGTAATCCACGGCGTTACCGTTACGGTCAACGTATTTACCGTTGGATTCCATGTTGCCCTGCTGGAAGTAGGCCGCAAAACGGTGCATGTACTGGTCGTATGGCAGAATCGCTTCGGTTTCAGCCCCGAAGAAGTTGTTGTACCAGATACCAATCAGCGCCAGCAGCACAGGCAGATTTTTCTCAGGTGCGGTGGTGGAGAAGTGTTTATCCATCGCATGCGCGCCGGAGAGCAGCTCAACGAAGTTGTCGAAGCCGACGGAGAGGATGATCGACAGGCCGATAGCGGACCACAGAGAGTAACGCCCCCCCACCCAGTCCCAGAACTCGAACATGTTCGCGGTGTCGATACCGAACTCGCTAACGGCTTTCCCGTTGGTCGACAGCGCGGCGAAGTGTTTCGCCACGTGCTTGTTGTCGCCTGCGGTTTTCAGGAACCAGTCGCGCGCGCTGTGGGCGTTGGTCATGGTTTCCTGAGTGGTGAAGGTTTTAGACGCGACCAGGAACAGGGCCGTTTCCGGATTCACGTTCTTCAGCACCTCGGCAATGTGGGTACCATCGACGTTAGAAACAAAGTGCATGTTGAGGTGGTTTTTGTATGGGCGCAGCGCTTCGGTGACCATGAATGGGCCAAGGTCAGACCCGCCGATACCGATGTTAACGACATCCGTAATCGGTTTGCCGGTGTAGCCTTTCCAGCTTCCGGAGATGATCGCTTCAGAGAAAGCTTTCATCTTTTCCAGCACCGCGTTCACTTCCGGCATCACATCTTTGCCGTCAACGACAATCGGAGTATTGCTACGGTTACGCAGCGCCACGTGCAGCACGGCACGGTCTTCGGTGCGGTTGATCTTCTCACCGGAGAACATGGATTTGATGGCGTCGGCCAGCTCAGTCTCTTTCGCCAGATCCTGCAGCTTCGCCAGCGTTTCTTCGGTAATGCGGTTTTTGGAGAAATCCACCAGCATCAGGTCATCGAAGGTCGCGGAGAACTTATTGAAACGATCGGCATCTTTCGCGAACAGGTCCGCGATGGTGACGTCTTTCATTTCATCATAATGTTTCTGTAGTGCCTGCCAGGCAGCGGTCTGCGTTGGGTTGATGTTTTTCATTAGCAATACTCTTCTGATTTGAGAATTGTGACTGCGGTCGATTGTAGCGCCTGCAAATAAAAATTGTGATGGTTTTTATGCCATTGCCCTGGCCTGCATCAAACACAGGTGAAAAGACCCGAAAAGTATAGCTGCTGAAACGCCCTTCAGGGGCGGCGAAATGTCGGTCAAAAGGCGGTAAAAAGGAGCATAAAATATGGCCCTGTTATAAGTCCTGTTACTGAGGGGTACCCCCCCATAAAAAATCCGCATAATCCCAGCATTGACAGGACCTCCCCCACATTTTATTTATAGGGCCGTATTTTGCGCCTGCACCTGTTCTCGTTTCATTCTTGTGCCAAGGTCGCTTTATTCATTCCCTGACACGAGGTTGTTATGACGAGTTTTGTGGTCGCCAAATTTGGCGGCACCAGTGTGGCCGATTACGATGCCATGAACCGCAGCGCCGATGTGGTGCTGGCCGATCCGAATACCCGCCTGGTGGTGCTTTCCGCCTCTGCTGGCGTGACGAACCTGCTGGTTTCTCTGTCTGAAGGACTGGAAGCAACCGAACGTTTCGTTAAGCTGGACGCACTGCGCAAAATTCAGTTCAACATCCTTGAACGTCTGCAGAATCCGAACGTGATCCGTGAGGAAGTGGAACGCCTGCTGGAAAATATCACTACCCTGGCTGAAGCCGCCTCTCTGGCGACCTCCACCGCGCTGACCGATGAACTGGTCAGCCACGGCGAGCTGATGTCCACGCTGCTGTTCGTGGAGATCCTCCGCGAGCGTAACGTCCATGCCCAGTGGTTTGACGTGCGTAAAGTCATGCGCACCAGCGATCGCTTTGGCCGTGCCGAGCCGGATGTTGAAATGCTGGCCGAGCTGACCCAGCAGCAGCTGGCTCCGCGCCTGGCAGAAGGGATGGTGATCACTCAGGGCTTTATCGGTAGCGAAGCCAAAGGCCGTACAACTACGCTTGGCCGCGGCGGCAGTGACTATACGGCAGCCCTGCTCGGCGAAGCGCTGCATGCCACCCGTGTGGATATCTGGACTGACGTGCCGGGTATTTACACCACCGACCCGCGCGTGGTCTCTGCGGCGAAACGCATTGATGTGATCGCGTTTGAAGAGGCGGCAGAAATGGCCACCTTCGGCGCGAAAGTATTGCACCCGGCGACGCTGTTGCCGGCCGTGCGCAGCGATATCCCGGTCTTCGTTGGCTCCAGTAAGGATCCCAAAGCAGGCGGTACGCTGGTGTGCAAGAAAACCGAAAACCCGCCATTGTTCCGAGCGCTGGCCCTGCGCCGCCGCCAGACGCTGGTGACGCTGCACAGCCACAATATGCTGCATTCTCGCGGTTTCCTGGCGGAAGTGTTTGGCATCCTCGCGCGCCATAATATCTCCGTGGATTTGATCACCACATCCGAAGTGAGCATCGCGCTGACGCTGGACACCACTGGCTCCACGTCAACCGGCGACACCCTGCTGACGCAGTCGTTGCTGATCGAACTCTCTGAGTTGTGCCGCGTGGAAGTGGAAGAAGATCTGGCGCTGGTTGCCATCATCGGCAACAAGCTGTCGCGTGCCTGCGGCGTGGGCAAAGAGGTCTTCGGCGTACTCGACCCGTTCAGCATTCGTATGATTTGCTACGGCGCCTCCAGCTACAACCTCTGCTTCCTGGTGCCAGCCGATCAGGCCGAGCAAGTCGTGCAAAAACTTCATCAGAATTTGTTTGAATAAAATTCGTTAGCACGATAAACAATATCTATAAGCCGGGCACAGACCCGGCTTTTTTATAACTAAACAACACGACAATACTGCAAGGACTATCTATGTTATCCGCCATCACCCGGCTGTTCCCGTTGTGGGCACTGCTGCTTTCCGTACTCGCGTATTACACTCCCACCCACTTTACGGGCATTGGCCCATGGGTCACGACGCTGCTGATGCTGATTATGCTCGGCATGGGCGTACACCTGAAAATTGACGACTTCAAACGCGTTCTGTCGCGCCCGGCCCCCGTAGCGGCAGGGATTTTCCTGCACTACCTGGTCATGCCGCTTGCGGCCTGGCTGCTGGCCATGGCCTTTAAAATGCCGCCAGATTTATCCGCCGGTATGGTGCTGGTCGGCAGCGTGGCCAGCGGCACGGCATCCAATGTGATGATTTACCTGGCAAAAGGTGATGTGGCGCTCTCGGTGACCATCTCTTCCGTTTCAACGCTGGTGGGCGTGATTGCCACGCCGCTGTTAACGCGTCTGTATGTGGATGCGCAGATTCAGGTAGACGTCATGGGGATGCTGCTCAGTATTCTGCAGATTGTGGTGATCCCGATTGCGCTGGGCCTGGTGATTCACCATCTGTTCCCGCGCGTGGTCAAAGCCGTTGAACCGTACCTGCCTGCCTTCTCGATGGTCTGTATTCTGGCCATCATCAGCGCCGTGGTTGCCGGCTCTGCATCGCACATTGCCTCAGTGGGCTTTGTGGTGATCATCGCGGTGGTGTTGCATAACACCCTTGGTCTTTTGGGCGGTTACTGGGGCGGGAAGCTGTTTGGTTTCGACGAATCCACCTGTCGTACGCTGGCAATCGAAGTGGGGATGCAAAACTCGGGGCTGGCCGCAGCTCTGGGCAAGATCTACTTCTCGCCGCTGGCGGCCCTGCCGGGTGCGCTGTTCTCCGTCTGGCATAATCTGTCCGGCTCGCTGCTGGCAGGCTACTGGTCAGGCAAACCCATTAATGAGCCCGCGAAAAAAGATGCAGTGAAACAGGGTTAATTTCCTTCGCTTGCTTTACACTGGAGCCTCCCCTTCAGGAGGCTTCAGCAATGGCTACACCACGTTTGACCCAGAAAGACATGACGGAAGCTGAGCAGCGCGAACTGAAAACGCTCCTCGACCGCGCTCGTATCGCCCATGGCCGCACGCTGACTAATGCCGAAACCAATCAGGTTAAAAAAGAGTACATCGATAAATTAATGGCTCAGCGTGAAACTGAGGCGAAACAAGCCCGCAAGCTGAAAAAAGAGCAGGCTTATAAACCCGATAAAGAAGCGACCTTTTCCTGGTCAGCCAATACCTCACCCCGTGGAAGGCGCTAATTAGCGCCCTTTCTTTTTACGGCCCGGCTGGACGAAGCGTTTGCCCGCAGGCTTGCCGCGGCTTTTCTCTTCTGATGGCGGCGCTTTCACCACCGGGCGCTTAATGGCCTGGGTTTTCGGTTTGGCTTTCGTTTTTGGCTTCGCTTCAGACGATGAATTCTCGATGAGCCTGAACAGCTCAATCAGTTCGTCATCCGTTAAATCACGCCACTCGCCCAGTGGAATACCGGACAGACTCACGTTCATAATGCGCGTACGTTCGAGCTTCACCACGTCATAACCGAAGTGCTCGCACATCCGGCGGATCTGACGGTTTAAGCCCTGCACAAGGGTAATGCGGAAAGCAAACGGCGCCTCTTTCTTCACCTTGCACTTCTTCGTGACGGTCCCCAGAATCGGCACACCTGCGCCCATACCGCGGATAAAGTCGTCCGTGACCGGCTTATTGACCGTAACGATGTACTCTTTCTCGTGGTCGTTACCGGCACGCAGAATTTTGTTCACCAGATCGCCGTGGTTGGTCAGGAAAATCAGCCCCTGTGAGTCTTTATCAAGGCGGCCAATCGGGAAGATACGGCTGCTGTGATTAACGAAATCAACAATGTTGTCCCGCTCGCCGTCTTCCGTGGTACTGACGATGCCAACCGGCTTATTCAACGCGATAAATACCAGGTCTTCCGCATCACGCGGTTCAATGAGCTGACCATTCACTTTGACCACGTCACCGGGGACGACCTGGTCACCGATGGTGGCGCGTTTGCCGTTGAGGAACACGTTACCCTGTTCAATGTAACGGTCCGCCTCGCGACGTGAGCAGATCCCGCTCTCGCTAATGTATTTGTTTAATCGTGTTGATTGAGTTGGCAGCATAGTTTCTCCTGTAAAGGCGAAATATACCTTAGGTTTGGGCTGGTAAAAAGATTAGCCGACGGTTACCGGGCATCATGCCCGGCGTAAACCTGCTGGTTTTCAGGTTAACCGCCTTATAAAGGCGCTTTCAGAGATTAATATTCATCTCGATCGTCGTCTTCATCCGGCTGCTCCATGACGCTATAAGCGACCGCGCAGAATAACGAGTTGAGACGCTTCATGTCCCCCAGCAACCCCAGGTGCAGGGAGCTGGTTTCAATGCTCTGGACGTTCTGCTGGTGCAGTCGTTCAACGTGGGCGTGCGAGTAGCGCCGGTTGAGGATACGGAAGCGATGTTTGTTACGACGCAAACGGCGTGCGCTCGGTACGTCGCTGGAGAAGAAGACCAGCATTGCCAGCTTCAGGTTGCTCAGCAACTGCTCGTGCAGCGCCTCGAGCTCCTTCAGGCCTTCAACCGAGAAGGCGCGGCGCGCGGCAAGGGATTTGTCAGCAATTTCACTTCCCATACGCTCAACGATATCCGAGGCCTGCTCGAGGTTAAGCGACATTTCGATGATTTCCGCCCAGCGGCGGGACTCTTCCTCTGCCAGTTCATCCTGCGGAATACGCGCCAGGTAGAGCTTGATGGCGGTATAGAGCACGTTGATATCGTCCGCCAGCCTGCGCAGCTCTTTCTCTTCTCGCGGCTCTCCGTGCATGACCTTTTGCAGCCCTTCAAGCATCGTTTCCATGGCATCGCCCATGCGCAGCGTCTCGCGCGCGGCATTAGCCAGCGCCAGTGCCGGGGTATCCAGCGCGGAGGTGTCCAGATGCTTAGGTTTCAGACGCGCATCCAGCTCCGGTTCATCCCGGATAAGCCGTTCGCAGAAGCGGGCCATGGGTTCAGCAAAAGGCACCATCGCCAGACAACGCACCAGGTTGTAAAACACGTGGAAATAGATTACCAGCTCAGCCTTCGGTAACGGGAGATTGTCCATCAGGTTGGCCAGCGGATAGACAAACGGCAGAATAATCAGGCTGCCCACCAGCTTAAACAGCAGGCTTCCGAGCGCCACGCGCCGGGCAGCAGCGTTTGCGGCGCTGTTATTGAGCATCGCCAGCAGGCCAGAGCCAAGGTTGGCCCCGATCACCAGACACAGCGCGACCGGGAAAGAGATCGCCCCCGCGGCGGTTAACGTCGCCGTCAGCAGCACAGCGGCCAGGCTGGAGTAACTGACGATGGCAAATACCGCGCCGATCAACGCATCCAGCATGATGTCCCCGGTCAGCGAGGCAAAGATGACCTGAACGCCGTTGGCCTCGGTGATGGGGGTCACCGCCTGCACAATCAGCTCCAGCGCCAGCAGGATCAACCCAAGGCCAATCCCCACGCGGCCAAGCTGTCCGGCACGCGTCTGCTTACGGCCAAGGAAGAAGATGACACCGATAAAAATCAGCAGCGGCGACAGCCAGGAGAGATCGAAGGTCAAGATACGCGCCATCAGCGCGGTCCCCACGTCAGCGCCCAGCACAATGACCAGCGCGGGTGCCAGCGCCACCAGATCCTGCGCCACAAACGAGGTCACGAGCAGGGTCGTCGCATTACTGCTCTGCACCAGTGCCGTCACGCCGATGCCCGCGCAGAAGGCGAGCGGCTTCTTCTCAACGCTGCTGCTGAGAACGGTGCGTAAGCGCGCGCCAAAGACGCGCATAACGCCGGTACGGACAATATGCGTGCCCCATACCAGCAGTGCTACTGCGGAAAGCAAGTGTAACAGGGTCAGCACGGAAGGTTCTCCTCCTTATCGTTCTACGTTTTTATGATTCAGTATAAGGGTTTAAACGTAAGAAAGAGACAGGGCGCCCAATGAGCGCCCTGTTTGTTGTAAGGAAAAGTGACGTTAGTCAGCGTCGTAGCCTAAATTGGGTGCCAGCCAGCGTTCAACCTCTGAGACACTCATGCCTTTGCGCAGGGCGTAATCTTCAATCTGATCGCGCTGCAGCTGTGCGACGGCGAAGTATTTGCTGTCGGGATGGCTGAAATACCAGCCGGACACCGATGCCCCAGGCCACATGGCGAAAGACTCGGTGAGCTTCATGCCGGTATGGGCTTCTACATCCAGCAATGTCCAGATAGTGCCTTTTTCGGTGTGTTCCGGGCAGGCTGGATAGCCCGGAGCCGGACGAATCCCCTGGTAGTTTTCGCGGATCAGCTCCTCGTTGCTGAGGTTCTCATTGGCCGCGTAGCCCCAGTGAACCTTGCGCACGCGCTCGTGGAGGTACTCTGCGAAGGCTTCCGCCAGACGATCGGCAATCGCTTTCACCATGATTTTATTGTAATCATCGTGCTGCGCGTCGAACGCCTCCGCCAGCGCATCTTCCTCAAGACCCCCGGTCACGGCAAACGCCCCGATATAATCCGCTTTCCCGGAAAGCTTCGGTGCAACGAAATCGGCCAGGCAGTAGTTAGCAAAGCCCACTTTCTCGGTTTGCTGGCGCAGATGGCGACTTACTGCCAGCACGTGCGTGCGGGTCTCGTCGCGATAAATTTCGATGTCGTCGCCCACACGGTTCGCCGGGAACAGGCCCACCACGCCGCGCGGGTTGAGGCTTTTCTGCGCACTCAACTGGTCAAGCATTTCGTTGGCGTCGTTGAACAGGCGTTTGGCTTCTTCCCCGACCACCTCATCTTCAAGGATGCGGGGATATTTGCCCGCCAGTGACCAGGTCATGAAGAACGGTGTCCAGTCGATGTAGTTACGCAGCGTCTCGATGCTGGCAGTGACGTCCTGAACGCCCAGACGATGCGCTACGGGGGGCGTATAGCTGGCCCAGTCAAACGCCAGATCGTTATCGCGTGCGGCCTGGAGTGTCACCGGCGGCGTCCGCGGTTTCTTACGGCCATGCTGAATACGCACGGTCTCGTACTCTTTGCGGGTACGCGCGACAAAATCATCGCGCTGGGTGGCAGACAACAATGCCGACACGACGCCCACGGTACGCGAGGCGTTTTGCACATAAACCGTCGGGCCACTGTAGTTCTGCTCGATTTTCACCGCCGTGTGCGCTTTGGACGTTGTCGCCCCGCCAATCAGCAGTGGAATGATAAAGCCCTGACGCTCCATCTCTTTCGCCACGTTGACCATCTCGTCCAGCGACGGGGTAATCAGCCCGGAAAGTCCAATCAGGTCAGCATTCACTTCGCGCGCAGTTTTGAGGATTTTATCCGCCGGCACCATCACGCCAAGATCGATAATCTCGTAGTTATTACACTGCAGTACGACGCCCACAATGTTCTTACCGATGTCATGCACGTCGCCCTTCACGGTGGCGATCACCATTTTACCGTTGCTGGAGCCTTTCTCTTTGCTGGCTTCGATAAAGGGTTCGAGATAGGCCACCGCCTGCTTCATGACGCGTGCGGATTTCACCACCTGCGGCAGGAACATTTTGCCTTCGCCAAACAGATCGCCGACCACGTTCATGCCGTCCATCAACGGCCCTTCGATCACTTCAATCGGGCGCGTGGATTGCTGACGTGCTTCTTCGGTGTCCTGTTCAATAAACTCGGTAATTCCTTTGACGAGTGAGTATTCCAGACGTTTTTTCACGTCCCAGGCACGCCACTCCGCCTGCTGAATGTTTACCGATGCATCGGATTTACTGCCGCGGTATTTCTCGGCCAGATCCAGCATGCGCTCGGTGGCGTCATCACGCCGGTTGAGGATCACGTCTTCTACGGCGTCGCGCAGTTCCGCCGGCAGGTCGTCGTAAATGGCCAGCTGTCCGGCGTTAACGATCCCCATGTCCATACCGTTACGGATAGCGTAATAGAGGAACACGGCGTGGATAGCTTCACGCACCGGATCGTTACCGCGGAAGGAGAATGACACGTTCGATACGCCGCCGGAGATCAGCGCATGCGGCAGCTCGCGTTTGATGTCTTCACACGCGCCGATAAAGTCCTGCGCGTAGTTATTGTGCTCTTCAATGCCGGTGGCAACCGCGAAGATGTTCGGGTCGAAGATGATGTCTTCCGGCGGGAAGCCCACCTCTTCGGTCAGAATTTTGTATGCGCGGCGGCAAATCTCGATTTTGCGCGCACGGGTATCGGCCTGGCCCATTTCATCGAAGGCCATCACCACCACGGCGGCACCATAACGGCGCACCATCTTCGCGTGGTGGATAAAGGTATCAACGCCTTCTTTCATCGAAATGGAGTTAACAATGCCTTTACCCTGAATACACTTCAGCCCTTTCTCGATGACTTCCCACTTAGAGGAGTCAATCATGATCGGCACCCGGGCAATGTCCGGCTCACCGGCAATCAGGTTGAGGAAGCGCACCATCGCCGCTTCGGCGTCGAGCATCCCCTCATCCATATTGATGTCGATGATCTGGGCGCCGCTCTCAACCTGCTGGCGGGCCACGTCCAGCGCTTCACTGTACTTCTCTTCTTTAATCAGCCGTTTGAATTTCGCCGAACCGGTCACGTTAGTCCGCTCCCCGACGTTCACAAACAGGCTGTCGTCACCGATGGTCAACGGCTCAAGGCCGGCCAAACGACAGGCAACCGGCAGCGTAGGCAGTTGACGTGGCGGCAGACCCGCCACCGCATTGCTCATCGCGGCAATATGCTCTGGCGTGGTACCGCAGCAACCACCGACGATATTCAGAAAACCGGATTCGGCCCACTCGCGGATTTGCGCCGCCATGGTGTCTGCATCCAGATCGTATTCACCAAAGGCGTTCGGCAGGCCGGCGTTCGGGTGTGCGGTGACATAGCATTCAGCGATGCGCGAAAGTTCCTGCACATACTGGCGCAGCTCATCGGGACCCAGCGCGCAGTTCAGGCCGAAGGAGAGCGCTTCAGCGTGACGCAGGGAGTTGTAAAAAGCTTCTGTGGTCTGGCCGGAGAGGGTACGACCAGAGGCGTCGGTGATGGTACCGGAAATCATGATCGGCAGGTCGACGCCCAGCGCCTCGAACTCCTCTTTCACCGCGTAAATCGCGGCTTTGGCATTGAGGGTGTCGAATACCGTTTCAATCAGGATCAGATCGGAACCGCCTTCCACCAGCGCTTTGGTCGATTCACGATATGCCGCCACCAGCTGATCAAAGCTGATGTTACGAAAGGCCGGGTCGTTCACATCGGGTGAAATCGACGCGGTGCGGTTGGTCGGGCCAAGCACCCCGGCCACGTAGCGCGGTTTGTCCGGCGTACGGGCTGTCCATTCATCAGCGCAGGCGCGGGCCAGCTTTGCCGCGGCAAGGTTTATCTCCGCCGACAGGGATTCCATCTGGTAATCCGCCATGGCGATGGTTGTCGAGTTAAAGGTGTTGGTTTCGACGATATCCGCACCCGCCTCGAAATACGCGTTGTGGATCGCCGAAATGACCTGCGGTTTGCTGAGCACCAGAAGGTCGTTGTTACCTTTGAGGTCGCATGGCCAGTCGGCGAAACGCTCGCCGCGGAAATCGTCTTCACTCAGACGATAGCTCTGGATCATGGTACCCATGCCGCCGTCCAGCACCAGAATTCGTTTATTTAACTGCGCACGCAGTTGCTCTACTTTGCTGCTCACACTTGCTCCCGACAACGCTCAACCAGGCCAAAAGGCCAGCAGTCCATACTGGCACAATCTCGCAGGGTGTAAAAGTCACACAGCGGTAACATGAGACATGTTCACTATCACTCATCCGATCAGTCAGGATAACGGTTGCAAAATCACCAAATAAAACGAAAATGATTTCCACGATACAGAAAAAGGAGTTCGTCATGGTCACGACCGTTCCCGCTAAACGCGGCAGAAAACCTGCTGCCACCACCGCCGCCTCTCAGGGCGGACAGGTTCAATCGCTCACGCGCGGTTTGAAGCTGCTGGAATGGATAGCCGAGTCACACAGCAGCGTGGCCCTGACAGAGCTGGCACAGCAGGCTGGCCTGCCGAACTCAACGACCCATCGACTGTTGACCACGATGCAGCAGCTGGGCTTTGTGCGCCAGGTGGGCGAGCTGGGACACTGGGCGGTGGGCGCACATGCGTTTATCGTCGGCAGCAGCTTCCTGCAGAGCCGCAACCTGCTGGCGATTGTGCACCCTATTCTGCGTAAGCTGATGGAAGATTCCGGCGAGACGGTAAACCTGGCCGTGCTCGACCAGAGCGACCATCAGGCCATTATCATCGACCAGGTACAGTGCACGCAGCTAATGCGTATGTCGGCACCGATTGGCGGCAAGCTGCCGATGCATGCCTCCGGGGCGGGGAAAGCGTTTCTGTCGCAGCTCAGCGAAGAGCAGGTCACCGGACTGCTGCACCGGAAAGGGCTGCACGCCTACACCCACGCCACGCTGGTCTCACCGGTACATCTGAAAGAAGATCTGGCCCTGACCCGCAAGCGCGGCTATTCGTTTGATGACGAAGAGCATGCGTTAGGCCTGCGCTGTATTGCAGCCTGCATCTTTGACGAGCACCGCGAGCCGTTTGCCGCCATTTCGATCTCCGGACCGATTTCCCGTATGACCGATGACCGCGTCACGGAGTTAGGTGCGCTGGTGATTAAGGCGGCGAAAGAGGTCACGCTGGCATATGGCGGGATTCGATAACATCGGGAGCACCTGAATCCCTCTCCCGTCGGGAGAGGGGGCATTACACCGCATATCGGATGCAAAACCGTTGTTTGCGGCGATAGGCATACACATCTTCCACATGCCCATTCCTGATGCGCGTCTGCAGGCCCCGCCAGTAGCTGGCGCGGAACAGATCATCATGCATCTCTTCAAACAGTGGCCTGATGCGCGGGTCAGCGCACAGCCAGTGACGAAATTCCTCAGGAAAGACATCTCCCGGTGAGATGCTGTACCACGGCTCGCCGGACAGTTCATCTTCCGGATAGCGGGGCTGCGGTATATCGCGGAAATTCACCTCAGTCATATAGCAAATTTCATCGTAATCGTAGAACACCACCCGCCCGTGACGGGTGACCCCGAAGTTTTTAAACAGCATATCGCCCGGGAAGATATTCGCGGCGGCAAGCTGACGGATAGCGTTGCCGTATTCTTCTATGGCATCCCGTAATGCCTGACCTTCGGACTGCTCCAGCCAGATATTGAGTGGGATCATGCGGCGTTCGATATAGAGATGGCTGATGGCAATTTTGTCACCCAGATCGGTGATTTTCGCCGGCGCTTCCTGCAGTAATAACGCCATTAATGCCGGATCGATCTGCTGCTTATCCAGCACAAAGTTCTCGAACTCCTGGGTGTCCGCCATTCGCCCGACGCGATCGTGCTCTTTAACCAGCTGGTAGCAGGCGCGGACGTGAGCAGCGGTCATCTCCTTCTGCGGCGCGAACGTATCTTTGATGACCTTAAACACCCGATCAAAACCCGGCAGGGTAAAGACCAGCATCACCATGCCGCGAATACCGGGGGCTTCGATAAATTGCTCATCTGCCGTGGTGACATAGCGCAAATATTCCCGATAGCTTTCCGTCTTGGCGTGTTTCTGACAGCCAATGGCCATGTACAGCTCGGCGGTGGTTTTCCCCGGCAGGATCTCGCGCAACCACTCCACCAGAGCAGCAGGCAGCGGGGCATACACCATAAAGTAGGAGCGGGCGAAACCAAAGACAATGCTGGCCTCGGCGCTGGTCGTCAGGCAGGTATCAACAAACAGTTCACCGTCATCGGTACGATGGATGGGTAACAGAAACGGCACAATGGCCGACGGTGTCATCAGTTTACCGACCAGCCAGGCGGCCTTATTACGGTAAAAAAGCTCATTGGCAACCTGCAAATGGCTTTGCCCGAGCACCTCTTCGCCGAAGGTCTCCTTGAGATGCGCAGAGATATAGCCGATATCACGGGTTTTATTCTCCCAGGGCAAACGCAGCGGCAAATCCGTTAATACGCGATGCAGGAGTTTTTCCCAGCCACGATCGGGAAAGAAATCCTTCGCCAGCGGACGCGGAATAGTGCGAAAGCGGCGTTCCGGCTGAGAGCTAAAGATAAATAACCGCTCAGGAGATAATGAGCGGTGGTCAAATAACCGGCAATAGACGGAGTTGAAAAAGCTCTCCGCAATCTCGAAGCGCGGGTAATCAGGTAACAGATGGGTGTAATGCTCCTTCACGCGCAGTAAAAACTCCGCGTCAGGGATTTTGCCGTCGGTAATGCAGCGCAACTGCTCCACCACCAGACCCACATGGTGGTCGTAAAGGTGGATTCGCTGCTTCATGGCCTGCTGAACCGCATGCCAGTCGGCGTGCTCAAAACGCTGCTGCGCGCCGGATGTGACTTCCAGGAAACGTCCGTACTGGGCATCGAAGCCCTGCAGAATAGTTTGGGCAATCAGTAATTCCAGACCACGCGACATTGTTCATGCTCCCTCACCCCGGCCCCCTCCCGACGGGAGAGGGAGTATGTTCACAGGCCCGGTAGCGTGCCACCGGGCGTTACATGGCTCAGAACTGGGCTTCTTCCGTCGATCCCGTTAAGGCGGTGACGGAGGAGGTGCCCCCCTGGATGATAGTGGTCACGTTATCGAAGTAACCGGTCCCGACCTCCTGCTGATGCGAAACGAAGGTATAGCCCTCTTTACCGGCAGCAAATTCCGGCTGCTGCACCTTCTCAACGTAATGCTTCATGCCTTCCCCCTGCGCGTAGGCATGCGCCAGGTCGAACATGTTGAACCACATGCTGTGAATGCCAGCCAGCGTGATGAACTGATATTTGTAGCCCATGTCGGACAGTTGCTGCTGGAAGCTGGCGATGGTTTTATCGTCCAGTTTCTTCTGCCAGTTGAAGGACGGCGAGCAGTTATAGGCCAGCAGTTTGCCCGGATATTTGGCGTGGATAGCATCGGCAAAGCGTTTTGCCAGCGCCAGGTCCGGCGTGGAGGTTTCGCACCAGACCAGGTCCGCATACGGTGCATATGCCAGCCCACGGCTGATCGCCTGTTCAATGCCAGCATGGGTACGATAAAACCCTTCGCTGGTGCGTTCACCGGTAATGAACTCGCTGTCGTAAGGATCGCAGTCAGAAGTGATCAGGTCAGCCGCATCCGCATCGGTACGGGCAATCACCAGCGTGGGTACGCCGAGCACGTCAGCCGCCAGACGCGCCGCAACCAGCTTCTGAATCGCTTCCTGGGTTGGGACAAGGACTTTCCCGCCCATGTGTCCGCATTTCTTCACTGACGCCAGCTGGTCTTCGAAGTGAACGGCCGCTGCACCGGCCTCAATCATCGATTTCATCAGCTCAAAGGCGTTCAGCACGCCGCCGAATCCCGCTTCCGCATCCGCGACGATCGGCAGGAAATAGTCAATAAAACGCGGATCGTTTGGCTCAATGCCTGCCGCCCACTGGATCTGATCCGCACGGCGGAAGGTGTTGTTGATCCGATCCACCACGGTTGGTACCGAGTTTGCCGGATAGAGCGACTGATCCGGATACATGCTGGAGGCCAGGTTGGCGTCCGCCGCAACTTGCCAGCCGGAAAGATAGATGGCTTCGATGCCGGCTTTCGCCTGCTGCAGGGCCTGGCCGCCAGTCAGCGCGCCGAGGCTATTGATGTAACCTTTTTTGGCACCGCCGTGCAGCAGCTCCCACATTTTCGCCGCGCCGCGCTGCGCCAGGGTACATTCCGGATTGACCGAGCCACGCAATTTCACCACCTCTTCCGCGCTATACGGGCGGCGGATGCCTTCCCAGCGAGGTTGGGTCCACTCTTTCTTCAATTCTTCGATTTGTTGGGTACGGGTTTTCATGTGCAGATGCTCCATATTGTTGTGGGGTGAATTACGCCAGGAAGCGGTAGCCCGGCAGGGTCAGGAAGTCGATTAAGTCATCGGATGTGGTGATTTGCTCCATCAGGCGTGCGGCGTCATCAAAACGTCCGCTGCTGAAGCGGTGTTCACCCAGTTCGTCCTGGATCACCCGCATCTCTTCGGCCAGCATCTGACGGAACAGGGATTTGGTCACCGGCTTGCCGTTACTGAGCGTTTTTTGATGGTGGATCCACTGCCAGATTGAGGTGCGAGAGATCTCGGCGGTAGCGGCATCTTCCATCAGGCCGTAGATCGGCACGCAGCCGTTACCGGAGATCCACGCTTCAATGTACTGGACGGCTACGCGGATATTGGCGCGCATGCCCTCTTCCGTACGCTCGCCCGCACACGGTGCCAGCAGGTGTTCTTCAGCCGTTGGGGCATCCTCATCACGCGTCACAAACAGCTGGTTTTTGTTCTCACCGAGTACGCGGTTGAAGACGTCCATTGCCGTATCCGCCAGACCCGGATGCGCGATCCACGTTCCGTCATGGCCATTTCGTGCTTCAAGCTCTTTATCGGCTTTCACCTTGTTGAGCACCTGATTGTTACGTTCAGCATCTTTGCTTGGGATAAATGCCGCCATTCCACCCATCGCAAAGGCCCCGCGCTTGTGGCAGGTTTTAATCAACAGGCGTGAGTAGGCACTCAGGAACGGTTTATCCATGGTGACCACCTGGCGATCCGGCAGCACACGATCGGGATGATTTTTCAGGGTTTTGATGTAGCTGAAGATGTAATCCCAGCGTCCACAGTTCAGCCCAACAATATGGTCGCGCAGCGCATGCAGAATTTCGTTCATCTGGAACACGGCAGGCAGCGTTTCAATCAGCAGGGTGGCTTTAATGGTGCCGCGCGGCAGGTTGAAACGATCTTCCGTGTAGCTAAACACTTCACTCCACCAGGCCGCTTCCTGCCAGGCCTGTGTTTTCGGCAGATAGAAATAGGGGCCGCTGCCTTTTGCCAGCAGATTCTTGTGGTTGTGGAAGAAATAGAGGGCGAAGTCAAACAGACTGCCCGGAATAGCTTCGCCACGCCAGGTGACATGCTTTTCAGGCAGATGCAGTCCACGTACGCGACAGATCAGAACCGCCGGATTGGGTTTCAGTTGATAGATTTTGCCGGCTTCGTTGGTATAGCTGATGGTGCCGTTCACGGCGTCGCGCAGATTGATTTGCCCGTCGATAACCTTATGCCAGTCCGGCGCCAGTGAGTCCTCAAAATCTGCCATAAAGACTTTTACGTTCGCGTTCATGGCGTTGATCACCATTTTGCGCTCCACCGGGCCGGTGATTTCGACGCGCCGATCCTGTAAATCATCCGGAATGCCGCGGATTTTCCACTCACCACGGCGAATGGAAGCGGTTTCCGAAATAAACCCAGGCAACTTGCCATCGTCAATTTCCTGCTGCTGATGAATGCGTGCCGCCAGCAGCTTATTGCGCGTTGGCGTAAAGCGGGTCACCAGTTCGGTCAGGAATTCGACAGCGTCTGCTGTCAAAATTTGCTGTTCTTGCTCGCCATGCGGCTGGGTAAAGGCCAGTTCATCGACCGTCGTTGCCTGTTGAGTCATTACTCTGCTCCTCATCAAAGATCCAAAATCACGCCCCCGATGCGAACGAAAGATCGTTGTGTAGTTTTCGCTCAGCAGAATTAAGACTATCTATATTTTTTTCAAAATCAAAAACAATTTCCATTTTAATTATTAAATGCATTTAACGCATTGATTAATATGAAATTAAAGTTTTATTGTTTGTTGAGTGACATTTCGGAAATGAAAAAGGCACCCGAAGGTGCCTGATGTGAATAGCTGAAACGCTTTAGGATCGTTTAGTGCAGAAGATTACTCCAGCGTTGGATTCATGTGGCGCAGATCGTATGGTGTGATCTGGTAGACGTAATAGTTGAGCCAGTTAGTAAACAGCAAATTCCCGTGGCTACGCCAGGTGGCTCTCGGTTTGTTCTGTGGATCGTTTTTGGGGAAATAGTTGTACGGAACGTCCGGATTCAGACCGGCTTCAACGTCACGGAAATACTCCGACGCGAGGGTGTTCGGATCGTATTCAGGATGCCCGGTAACAAAGGCAATGCGCTTGTCTTTACTGGCAAACAGGTAAGCATCCCCGTCTTCGGTTTCGGCCAGGATATCGAGATCGGTGTAATCACGAATCAGCTGTGCCGGAAAATCGGCGTAGCGCGAGTGTGGCGCCAGGAAGGAGTCATCGAACCCGCGCGTCAACAGGGCGTGAGGTTGGACAAGGTGGTGCTCGTAAACACCTGAAAGCTTCTCAGTGCGGGTTTGTTTGGGGATCCCATAGAGGATATTCAGGGCGGCTTGCACCGCCCAACAAACAAACAGCGTGGACGTGACGTGATCTTTAGCCCACTCCAGTACCTGTTTGATCTGCGGCCAGTAGGCAACATCATTAAATTCGACCAGGCCCAGCGGTGCACCGGTCACAATCAGCCCGTCGAAGTTTTCGTCGCGAATGTCGTCGAAGTTACAGTAAAAATTATTCAGATGCTCAGAAGGCGTATTTCGCGACTCACGGGCATCGATTCGCAGCAGCTGGATATCAACCTGCAGCGGCGAGTTCGAAAGCAAACGCAGGAACTGGTTCTCTGTTTCGATCTTTTTCGGCATCAGATTGAGAATAAGCACCTTCAGTGGGCGAATTTCCTGACCTGTAGCGCGTGAAGTCGTCATCACAAAGACGTTTTCATCACGTAAGAAATTGACGGCTGGTAGCTCGTCCTGCACCCGAATCGGCATAACCTCATATCCTCACAGCATACGTATAAACGTTTAGACATCCAGACAGCTAACGATACCCAGAAACAGGCTGAATGTCGAGTCTGCAAGCGGAAGGTGAGAAAGTTTCAAGGAGGAAGTAAGAAGCCCAAAAAGCAAAAAACCCCGCACCATACGGTACGGGGTTCTTTTAATTGATGCCTGGCAGTTCCCTACTCTCACATGGGGAGACCCCACACTACCATCGGCGCTACGGCGTTTCACTTCTGAGTTCGGCATGGGGTCAGGTGGGACCACCGCGCTAAAGCCGCCAGGCAAATTCTGTTATCTGTATCAGCTGAAAATCGTCTCTCATCGCCAAAACATCTTCGGCGTTGTAAGGTTAAGCCTCACGGTTCATTAGTATCGGTTAGCTCAACGCATCGCTGCGCTTACACACCCGACCTATCAACGTCGTAGTCTTCAACGTTCCTTCAGGAGACTTAAAGTCTCAGGGAGAACTCATCTCGGGGCAAGTTTCGTGCTTAGATGCTTTCAGCACTTATCTCTTCCGCATTTAGCTACCGGGCAGTGCCATTGGCATGACAACCCGAACACCAGTGATGCGTCCACTCCGGTCCTCTCGTACTAGGAGCAGCCCCCCTCAATTCTCCAGCGCCCACGGCAGATAGGGACCGAACTGTCTCACGACGTTCTAAACCCAGCTCGCGTACCACTTTAAATGGCGAACAGCCATACCCTTGGGACCTACTTCAGCCCCAGGATGTGATGAGCCGACATCGAGGTGCCAAACACCGCCGTCGATATGAACTCTTGGGCGGTATCAGCCTGTTATCCCCGGAGTACCTTTTATCCGTTGAGCGATGGCCCTTCCATTCAGAACCACCGGATCACTATGACCTGCTTTCGCACCTGCTCGAGCCGTCACTCTCGCAGTCAAGCTAGCTTATGCCATTGCACTAACCTCCTGATGTCCGACCAGGATTAGCTAACCTTCGTGCTCCTCCGTTACTCTTTGGGAGGAGACCGCCCCAGTCAAACTACCCACCAGACACTGTCCGCAACCCGGATCACGGGTCTACGTTAGAACACCAGCCATTAAAGGGTGGTATTTCAAGGTTGGCTCCACGCAGACTGGCGTCCACGCTTCAAAGCCTCCCACCTATCCTACACATCAAGGACCAGTGTTCAGTGTCAAGCTATAGTAAAGGTTCACGGGGTCTTTCCGTCTTGCCGCGGGTACACTGCATCTTCACAGCGAGTTCAATTTCACTGAGTCTCGGGTGGAGACAGCCTGGCCATCATTACGCCATTCGTGCAGGTCGGAACTTACCCGACAAGGAATTTCGCTACCTTAGGACCGTTATAGTTACGGCCGCCGTTTACCGGGGCTTCGATCAAGAGCTTCGCGTTACCGCTAACCCCATCAATTAACCTTCCGGCACCGGGCAGGCGTCACACCGTATACGTCCACTTTCGTGTTTGCACAGTGCTGTGTTTTTAATAAACAGTTGCAGCCAGCTGGTATCTTCGACTGATTTCAGCTCCACCCGCAGGGGCTTCACCTACATATCAGCGTGCCTTCTCCCGAAGTTACGGCACCATTTTGCCTAGTTCCTTCACCCGAGTTCTCTCAAGCGCCTTGGTATTCTCTACCTGACCACCTGTGTCGGTTTGGGGTACGATTTGATGTTACCTGATGCTTAGAGGCTTTTCCTGGAAGCAGGGCATTTGTTACTTCAGCACCGTAGTGCCTCGTCATCACACCTCAGCGTTAACAAGGAACCGGATTTACCTGGAACCTCCGCCTACATGCTTAAACCGGGACAACCGTCGCCCGGCTAACATAGCCTTCTCCGTCCCCCCTTCGCAGTAACACCAAGTACAGGAATATTAACCTGTTTCCCATCGACTACGCCTTTCGGCCTCGCCTTAGGGGTCGACTCACCCTGCCCCGATTAACGTTGGACAGGAACCCTTGGTCTTCCGGCGAGCGGGCTTTTCACCCGCTTTATCGTTACTTATGTCAGCATTCGCACTTCTGATACCTCCAGCACCCCTCACAGGACACCTTCAACGGCTTACAGAACGCTCCCCTACCCAACAACGCATAAGCGTCGCTGCCGCAGCTTCGGTGCATGGTTTAGCCCCGTTACATCTTCCGCGCAGGCCGACTCGACCAGTGAGCTATTACGCTTTCTTTAAATGATGGCTGCTTCTAAGCCAACATCCTGGCTGTCTGTGCCTTCCCACATCGTTTCCCACTTAACCATGACTTTGGGACCTTAGCTGGCGGTCTGGGTTGTTTCCCTCTTCACGACGGACGTTAGCACCCGCCGTGTGTCTCCCGTGATAACATTCTTCGGTATTCGTAGTTTGCATCGGGTTGGTAAGCCGGGATGGCCCCCTAGCCGAAACAGTGCTCTACCCCCGAAGATGAGTTCACGAGGCGCTACCTAAATAGCTTTCGGGGAGAACCAGCTATCTCCCGGTTTGATTGGCCTTTCACCCCCAGCCACAAGTCATCCGCTAATTTTTCAACATTAGTCGGTTCGGTCCTCCAGTTAGTGTTACCCAACCTTCAACCTGCCCATGGCTAGATCACCGGGTTTCGGGTCTATACCCTGCAACTTAACGCCCAGTTAAGACTCGGTTTCCCTTCGGCTCCCCTATACGGTTAACCTTGCTACAGAATATAAGTCGCTGACCCATTATACAAAAGGTACGCAGTCACCCCATAAAAGAGGCTCCCACTGCTTGTACGTACACGGTTTCAGGTTCTTTTTCACTCCCCTCGCCGGGGTTCTTTTCGCCTTTCCCTCACGGTACTGGTTCACTATCGGTCAGTCAGGAGTATTTAGCCTTGGAGGATGGTCCCCCCATATTCAGACAGGATACCACGTGTCCCGCCCTACTCTTCGAGTTCACAGCCTGTGTGCTTTCGTGTACGGGACTTTCACCCTGTACCGTGCGACTTTCCAGACGCTTCCACTAACACACAAGCTGATTCAGACTCTGGGCTGCTCCCCGTTCGCTCGCCGCTACTGGGGAATCTCGGTTGATTTCTTTTCCTCGGGGTACTTAGATGTTTCAGTTCCCCCGGTTCGCCTCGTTAACCTATGTATTCAGTTAACGATAGTGTGTCGGAACACACTGGGTTTCCCCATTCGGACATCGCCGGGTCAAAGGTTCATATCACCTCGCCGGCGCTTTTCGCAGATTAGCACGTCCTTCATCGCCTCTGACTGCCAGGGCATCCACCGTGTACGCTTAGTCGCTTAACCTCACAACCCGAAGATGTTTCTTTCGATTCATCACCGGTTTGCGAAAATTTGAGAGACTCGAACACACATTAACTGTGTGTCGTTTCAATTTTCAGCTTGATCCAGATTTTTAAAGAGCAAAACTTCGCAGTGCACCTTTTCAGGTTCACTCTGAAGTTTTCTTGTTTTCGCAGTAAAAGATGGTGGAGCTATGCGGGATCGAACCGCAGACCTCCTGCGTGCAAAGCAGGCGCTCTCCCAGCTGAGCTATAGCCCCATCGTATGACCAACCTCTTCAAATCTGCATGACAGATTTGGTAGGCCTGAGTGGACTTGAACCACCGACCTCACCCTTATCAGGGGTGCGCTCTAACCACCTGAGCTACAAGCCTGTAGAGGTTTTTTACTGCTGTTTTTCATCAGACAATCTGTGTGAGCACTACAAAGGCAGGTTCTTTAAGGTAAGGAGGTGATCCAACCGCAGGTTCCCCTACGGTTACCTTGTTACGACTTCACCCCAGTCATGAATCACAAAGTGGTAAGCGCCCTCCCGAAGGTTAAGCTACCTACTTCTTTTGCAACCCACTCCCATGGTGTGACGGGCGGTGTGTACAAGGCCCGGGAACGTATTCACCGTAGCATTCTGATCTACGATTACTAGCGATTCCGACTTCATGGAGTCGAGTTGCAGACTCCAATCCGGACTACGACGCACTTTATGAGGTCCGCTTGCTCTCGCGAGTTCGCTTCTCTTTGTATGCGCCATTGTAGCACGTGTGTAGCCCTACTCGTAAGGGCCATGATGACTTGACGTCATCCCCACCTTCCTCCAGTTTATCACTGGCAGTCTCCTTTGAGTTCCCGGCCGGACCGCTGGCAACAAAGGATAAGGGTTGCGCTCGTTGCGGGACTTAACCCAACATTTCACAACACGAGCTGACGACAGCCATGCAGCACCTGTCTCAGAGTTCCCGAAGGCACCAATCCATCTCTGGAAAGTTCTCTGGATGTCAAGAGTAGGTAAGGTTCTTCGCGTTGCATCGAATTAAACCACATGCTCCACCGCTTGTGCGGGCCCCCGTCAATTCATTTGAGTTTTAACCTTGCGGCCGTACTCCCCAGGCGGTCGACTTAACGCGTTAGCTCCGGAAGCCACGCCTCAAGGGCACAACCTCCAAGTCGACATCGTTTACGGCGTGGACTACCAGGGTATCTAATCCTGTTTGCTCCCCACGCTTTCGCACCTGAGCGTCAGTCTTTGTCCAGGGGGCCGCCTTCGCCACCGGTATTCCTCCAGATCTCTACGCATTTCACCGCTACACCTGGAATTCTACCCCCCTCTACAAGACTCTAGCCTGCCAGTTTCGAATGCAGTTCCCAGGTTGAGCCCGGGGATTTCACATCCGACTTGACAGACCGCCTGCGTGCGCTTTACGCCCAGTAATTCCGATTAACGCTTGCACCCTCCGTATTACCGCGGCTGCTGGCACGGAGTTAGCCGGTGCTTCTTCTGCGGGTAACGTCAATTGCTGCGGTTATTAACCACAACACCTTCCTCCCCGCTGAAAGTACTTTACAACCCGAAGGCCTTCTTCATACACGCGGCATGGCTGCATCAGGCTTGCGCCCATTGTGCAATATTCCCCACTGCTGCCTCCCGTAGGAGTCTGGACCGTGTCTCAGTTCCAGTGTGGCTGGTCATCCTCTCAGACCAGCTAGGGATCGTCGCCTAGGTGAGCCTTTACCCCACCTACTAGCTAATCCCATCTGGGCACATCTGATGGCAAGAGGCCCGAAGGTCCCCCTCTTTGGTCTTGCGACGTTATGCGGTATTAGCTACCGTTTCCAGTAGTTATCCCCCTCCATCAGGCAGTTTCCCAGACATTACTCACCCGTCCGCCACTCGTCACCCGAGAGCAAGCTCTCTGTGCTACCGTTCGACTTGCATGTGTTAGGCCTGCCGCCAGCGTTCAATCTGAGCCATGATCAAACTCTTCAATTTAAGTTTGATGCTCGTGAATTAAACTTCGTAATGAATTACGTATGTTCACTCAGAGACTTTGGTATTCATTTAGTGTCCGAAGACATTAAGAATCCATGTCACTTTGAGTGCCCACACAGATTGTCTGATAAATTGTTAAAGAGCAGTTGCGACGCGGCTTACAGCTCACCGTCGCGAGGTGGCGTATATTACGCTTTCCTCTTTCAGAGTCAACCCTGAAGTTCAGGATTTTTTCTCTTCAACCGACCGGGTTATCTGTGAAGTGATTCACATCCGCCGTGTCGATGGAGGCGCATTATAGGGTGCCGCCGAGGAATGACAAGCGGAAATATGCATTTTTATTTCGACCGCTCACCTTTTCACCAAAAAGGCTATTTTTGGTGCTTTTTAATCTCTTTTGGCAGCTCTGCCAGGCTATTAATCACCCAATCCGCAGCACTCTCTGCTTCAGGCGTCACAGGTTTGCCGGTGCGCACAAGTATTTTAGTCCCCACACCTGCGGCGGTTGCTGCCTGCATATCTTCCAGTTTATCGCCCACCATATAAGAAGCAGCCATATCGATATGCAGGAATTCCTGCGCAGAGATAAACATTCCCGGATGCGGCTTGCGGCAATCACACGTCTGGCGAAACTCTTCTACAGTTCCCTGCGGGTGGTGCGGGCAATAGTAAATGCCATCAAGTTCGACACCGCGGTCAGCCAGCGACCAGTCCATCCATTCCGTCAGCGTCTCGAATTGCGCCTCGGTGAATTTTCCACGTGCGATGCCGGACTGGTTGGTCACGACCACCAGCGCATAGCCCATCTCTTTCAGCTGGCGCATGGCATCGATAACGCCCTCGATAAACTCGAACTCATCAATCTCGTGGACATAACCGTGATCCACATTAATAGTGCCATCACGATCGAGAAAAATTGCGGGTACTGATTTTGCCACCGGTTTGCTCCTGAAAAAGGCATGTACAGCTAGTATCTCATGAATCGCAGCGCAATAAAGTGCTCATCGTACAGAGTTGGATTGATTTAGACGTCTGGATGCCTTAACATCCGTTTTGTTTACGGTCATCACCCGTATCTGGCAGAAGAAAATGCCACGGCTAACTTACATACGATAAAAATAATCTAATGATTAAACTTTCCAATATCACCAAAGTGTTCCAGCAGGGGAACCGAACCATTCAGGCGCTGAACAATGTCAGTCTGCATGTTCCTGCTGGTCAAATTTATGGCGTCATTGGCGCATCGGGTGCAGGTAAAAGTACGCTGATCCGTTGTGTTAACCTGCTTGAGCGCCCAACCCAGGGTCGTGTAGAAGTAGGCGGGCAGGAACTGACCGCCCTTTCAGAGAAAGAACTGACGAAAGCACGCCGCCAGATTGGCATGATCTTCCAGCACTTTAACCTGCTGGCCTCCCGTACGGTGTTTGGCAACGTTGCCTTGCCGCTGGAACTGGACAACACGCCAAAAGAAGAAGTTAAGCGTCGCGTAACCGAACTGCTGGATCTCGTTGGACTGGGTGATAAACACGATAGCTACCCGGCAAACCTGTCCGGTGGACAAAAACAGCGTGTGGCCATTGCCCGCGCGCTGGCAAGTAACCCGAAAGTGCTGCTGTGCGATGAAGCCACCAGCGCATTAGATCCCGCCACTACGCGTTCCATTCTGGAGCTTCTGAAGGACATCAACCGTCGCCTCGGCCTGACCATTCTCCTTATTACACATGAAATGGACGTGGTGAAACGCATCTGTGATTGCGTCGCGGTAATCAGCAACGGTGAGTTGATTGAGCAAGACACGGTCAGCGAAGTGTTTTCCCATCCGAAAACCCCACTGGCACAACAGTTTATTCAGTCCACGCTGCACCTGGATATTCCGGAAGATTATCTGGAGCGTTTAAAAACAGAATCGACCGCGGACAGCGTCCCGATGCTGCGTATGGAGTTCACTGGCCAGTCCGTCGATGCGCCACTGCTGTCCGAAACCGCGCGCCGCTTTAATGTGAATAACAACATCATCAGCGCGCAAATGGATTACGCCGGTGGCGTGAAGTTCGGCATCATGCTGACGGAAATGCACGGCACACAAGCAGAAACCCAGGCGGCAATTGCCTGGCTGCAAGAACATCACGTAAAAGTAGAGGTACTGGGTTATGTCTGAGCCGATGATGTGGCTGCTGGTTCGCGGCGTTTGGGAAACGCTGGCAATGACCTTTGTATCAGGCTTCTTTGGTTTTGTGATTGGTCTGCCGGTCGGCGTGCTGTTGTATGTGACGCGCCCGGGACAAATCATTGAGAACGCGAAGCTGTATCGCACCCTGTCTGCACTGGTGAATATCTTCCGTTCTATCCCGTTCATTATTCTGCTGGTGTGGATGATTCCATTTACCCGTGTGATCGTGGGAACGTCTATCGGTTTGCAGGCAGCCATCGTTCCGCTGACCGTGGGAGCTGCGCCGTTTATCGCCCGTATGGTGGAAAACGCCCTGCTGGAAATCCCGACCGGTTTGATCGAGGCTTCCCGCGCGATGGGGGCAACGCCAATGCAGATCGTGCGTAAAGTCCTGCTGCCTGAAGCGCTGCCTGGGCTGGTTAACGCGGCAACCATTACGTTGATTACTCTGGTGGGTTATTCCGCGATGGGCGGTGCCGTTGGCGCCGGCGGTTTAGGCCAGATTGGCTACCAGTACGGCTATATTGGTTATAACGCTACCGTAATGAATACCGTTCTGGTATTGCTGGTTGTGCTGGTTTACTTAATCCAGTTCTCTGGCGATCGCATCGTCCGGACTGTTACTCACAAATAACGTTACACACAACACAAACTCGACGAGTTAAGGATATAACATGGCGTTTAAATTAAAGACCTTTGCAGCGGTAGGCGCGCTGATCGGCTCTCTGGCACTGGTGGGTTGCGGTCAGGACGAAAAAGATCCAAACCACATCAAAGTGGGCGTTATCGTGGGTGCAGAACAGCAGGTTGCTGAAGTCGCGCAGAAAGTCGCGAAAGAGAAGTATGGTCTGGACGTTGAGCTGGTGACCTTTAACGATTACGTTCTGCCGAACGAAGCGCTGAGCAAAGGCGATATCGACGCCAACGCCTTCCAGCACAAACCTTACCTGGATCAGCAGATCAAGGATCGCGGCTATAAACTGGTGGGTGTGGGTAACACCTTTGTTTACCCTATTGCCGGTTACTCCAAGAAAATTAAATCTCTGGACGAACTGCAGCCAGGCTCTCAGGTTGCCGTCCCTAACGACCCAACCAACCTTGGCCGTTCCCTGCTGCTGCTGCAGAAAGTGGGCCTGATTAAGCTGAAAGACGGTGTTGGCCTGCTGCCAACCGTTCTGGATGTCACCGAGAATCCGAAAAATCTGAAAATTGTTGAGCTGGAAGCCCCACAGCTGCCACGTTCTCTCGACGACGCGCAAATTGCCCTGGCCGTTATCAACACCACGTACGCCAGCCAGATTGGCCTGACGCCAGCGAAAGACGGTATCTTCGTTGAAGACAAAGACTCCCCGTATGTAAACCTGATCGTGACTCGCGAAGACAACAAAGATGCGGAAAACGTGAAGAAGTTCGTACAGGCTTATCAGTCTGACGAAGTTTACCAGGAAGCCAACAAAGTGTTTAACGGCGGCGCTGTTAAGGGCTGGTAATCTCACCTCAGTGTAATATCATCAAGACGGGCTTATGCCCGTCTTGTCATTTGTGCAGTCAACTGATTCAATATCTGACGTTTTGATTATCCATTGAGGAATTATTATGCGTGCTTTACCGATCTGTCTTTTAGCACTCATGCTGAGCGGCTGTTCTATGCTAAGCAGATCTCCTGTTGAACCTGTCCAAAGCACGGCAACCCCGCCAAAAGCAGAACCCGTAAAACCGAAAGCGCCTCGCCCTGCGCCGGTTCGCATTATTACCAAAGCTGACGAACTCGTGGGTAAACCTTTCCGTGAACTGGGTGAAGTAAGCGGCGAATCCTGTCAGGCTACCAATCAGGACTCTCCACCGAATATCCCAACAGCGCGTAAACGCATGCAGATCAACGCGGCAAAAATGAAAGCCAACGCGGTTCTGCTGCATAGCTGCGAAGTGACCAGTGGAACACCGGGTTGTTACCGTCAGGCGGTTTGCATCGGCTCGGCGCTGAACATTACGGCGAAATGAGTTCATTTCAGTTCGAACAGATAGGCGTTATTCGCTCTCCCTATAAAGAGAAGTTCGCCGTGCCACGCCAGCCAGGTCTGGTCACCAGCGGTGGCGAGCTTCACTTGATCGCGCCCTACAATCAGGCCGATGCCGTACGCGGGCTCGAAGCATTCAGCCACTTATGGATTGTGTTTGTGTTTCACCAGACGATGGAAGGTGGCTGGCGTCCGACCGTACGCCCTCCTCGCCTGGGAGGCAACGCCAGGATGGGCGTGTTTGCGACGCGCTCAACCTTCCGTCCAAACCCTGTCGGGATGTCGCTGGTCGAACTGAAAGGTATACGCTGTCAGAAGGATCAGGTCATACTGGAGTTAGGCAGCCTTGACCTGGTTGATGGCACGCCAGTTATCGATATCAAGCCGTATCTCCCCTTTGCCGAAGCGTTACCCGACGCCCGCGCAAGCTATGCCCAGGAAGCACCGCAGGCAGATATGCCTGTTCACTTCACGGCTGAGATAACCACGCAGCTTCAGCAGCTGGAAACACGCTATCCCCGCCTTCGTGACTTTATCACCGAAGTGCTGGCTCAGGACCCCCGTCCGGCCTATCGTAAAGAAGAGGACGCCGGGAAAACCTACGCCGTCTGGCTGCTGGATTTTAACGTTCGCTGGCGCGTGACCGGGGCAGGTTTTGAGGTGTTTGCCCTTGAACCCAGGTAATTTTGTCCTCCTCTCTTTTGGCATCTTTGCCACACTGGTAAACTAAACCACTTTTTTTGTCTCAGGCTGGTGTTTCAGCCTGTTCCAATCGTCGAAATGGAACCGTAACAACATGCGTACTAGCCAATATCTGCTCTCCACTCTGAAGGAGACGCCTGCCGACGCCGAAGTGATCAGCCATCAGCTGATGCTGCGCGCCGGGATGATCCGCAAGCTGGCCTCCGGGTTATATACCTGGCTGCCGACCGGCGTGCGCGTCCTGAAAAAAGTCGAAAACATCGTGCGTGAAGAGATGAACAACGCCGGTGCTATCGAGGTGTCCATGCCTGTGGTTCAGCCCGCTGACCTGTGGCAGGAGAGCGGCCGTTGGGAGCAATATGGCCCTGAGCTGCTGCGTTTCGTTGATCGTGGCGAGCGTCCATTCGTCCTCGGCCCAACGCATGAAGAAGTCATTACCGACCTGATTCGTAATGAGCTGAGCTCTTACAAACAGCTGCCGCTGAACTTCTTCCAGATCCAGACCAAGTTCCGTGATGAAGTTCGCCCACGTTTCGGCGTCATGCGCTCACGCGAATTCCTGATGAAAGATGCTTACTCTTTCCATACGTCTCAGGAATCGCTGCAAGAGACCTACGACAAAATGTACGAGGCTTACAGCAAAATCTTCTCCCGTATGGATCTGGATTTCCGTGCTGTACAGGCTGATACCGGTTCTATCGGCGGAAGCGCGTCTCATGAGTTCCAGGTTCTGGCTCAGAGCGGTGAAGACGATGTGATCTTCTCTGACTCTTCTGATTACGCCGCGAACATCGAGTTTGCAGAAGCGCTGGCCCCTAAAGCGCCACGTGCTGCTGCAACCGAAGAGATGACGCTGGTTGATACACCTCACGCAAAAACCATTGCCGAGCTGGTTGAGCAGTTCAACCTGCCCGTCGAAAAAACGGTAAAAACCCTGCTGGTGAAATCCACCGAAGGTAGCGCGTACCCGCTGGTTGCCCTGCTGGTGCGTGGCGATCACGAACTGAACGAAGTGAAAGCTGAGAAGCTGCCTCAGGTTGCCAGCCCACTGATGTTCGCAACGGAAGCGGAAATCCGTGCCGTCGTGAATGCAGGTCCAGGCTCTCTGGGCCCGGTGGATATGCCGGTTCCGGTGGTTATTGACCGTACGGTAGCCGCAATGAGCGACTTCGCCGCTGGCGCTAACATCGACGGTAAACATTACTTCGGCATCAACTGGGATCGCGATGTCGCGACGCCGGAAGTGGCTGATATCCGTAACGTGGTGGCAGGCGATCCGAGCCCGGACGGCCAGGGCACCCTGATGATCAAACGCGGTATCGAAGTGGGCCACATCTTCCAGCTGGGGGATAAATATTCCCGCGCGCTGAATGCCGCCGTTCAGGGGGAAGATGGCCGCAACCAGATCCTGACCATGGGTTGCTACGGTATCGGTGTGACGCGTGTGGTTGCAGCCGCCATTGAGCAAAACTACGACGAACGTGGCATCGTCTGGCCAGACAATATCGCCCCGTTCCAGGTGGCTATTCTGCCAATGAACATGCACAAGTCTTACCGTGTGCAGGAGCTGGCCGAAAAACTTTACTCCGAGCTGCGCGCTCAGGGTATCGAAGTGCTGATGGATGACCGTAAAGAGCGTCCAGGCGTGATGTTTGCCGATATGGAACTGATCGGTATCCCGCACACCTTAGTCATCGGCGACCGTAACCTCGACAGCGACGACATTGAATACAAATACCGTCGCAGTGGTGAAAAGCAGATGATCAAGACTGGCGACATTCTTGATTACCTGGTGAAAGCCATCAAAGGTTAACGTTCAACAAAAAAACCCCGCTCAGGCGGGGTTTTTTAATGGGCCGATATCGGCTTATTTGCTGTTACAGTCTTTGCCCGCAACAAACTTCGCGTCTTTATCTGTCACCAGCGTTTTCACCAGCTCTCCGCTGTCCGGGTTCGGCTCCAGCGTAAAGTGACCATCTACCGTCAGCAGGACAGGCTTGCTGTCATTGCCACGCGCAACAGCGTAATCACGCTCCAGCTGCGCATTGTTCGCCACGCTGATTTTCTTGCCGGTGGCGCAGTCGGTAAAGATCGCCGCATCCGCCATATAGAAATACATCCCACGCATTGGCATTGGCGTTGCAGGCAGGGCCGCTTTCACCGGGGCCAGCGTATAGTTGAACTGGGACTCAATCGGATTGCCTTCGCGGTCGAGCATCTCCATCCCTTCACCTCTGGCGCGGAAATAGGTTTTCTCACCGGTGGTATCCGTCAGTACCAGCTTCTCAGCCGTACGCGCCCATGTCCCGTAGGACGCAAAGGAAGATGGTTCTTTCGCCCCCTGATAACGCTGGTTCATAACCCAGGTACCGTCTTTCTGCAGGAACAGTGACGTTTCAATGCCCTCGCAGTCGGCACACGGTAAAACGCCGCGCCAGCTCTGCTGCATTGGCTTTAACTCTTCATTCTGCGCAGGCTGCACGACCTGCGTTTCAGAACGGTTGTTACACCCGAAAAGCGCAAACAGCGTACTCACTGCCAGCGCTGACAATAATGCTTTTTTCACAATGAATTCCTTATGAAATTGTGTTCCTTTTCGTCACTCCGTAGGGCGACGAACTTTACCGCGTAGTGCTTTCACTGTGGATTTTTGGGCCTTCGACGATAGCCGACGCTCTTTCGATGCGCGGGTCGGTCGCGTTGCCCGACGGCTTTTTTGCACTGCCGTTAATTCTTTAATCATCGACACCAGTCTGGCAATCGCCGCTTCGCGGTTCAACTCCTGGCTGCGGTACTCCTGCGCTTTAATCACAATCACGCCATCACTGGTGATCAGGTGATGGCTGGCAGTGAGCAGGCTTTCTTTGTAATACTCTGGCAGGCTGGAGGCCCGAATGTCAAAGCGCAAATGGATAGCCGTTGAAGCCTTGTTAACGTGCTGTCCACCCGCCCCCTGAGCACGGATGGCGGTGATCTCCAGCTCATTGTCAGGGATGCTAACATTTCGGGACAAGACAATCATGGCGCTGGCTGCCACGCCGTCAAATGAATTTCCAGATTATTCTGAGAATCAGAAAGCCAGATAGCGCCGTCCTGAATTGTGGCCTGCAGGACCATCGTCCGGCTGGCAAACTCGCTCAGCTTCGCCAGTTGCTCATCGTCCAGATACCAGACGGTAAGGTTGGCAAATTGCCCGCACTTGCTCTTGCTTTGCTGCCACCAGATTTCCGCAGCACGTTGATTATACGCGAATAACGCCACGTTAGCGGACTGCGTGCAGGCCTTTTTAATGCGGCGCTCATCCGGCAGGCCGAGTTCAATCCATAAATCGATACCCAGATGATCGTTGTGCAGCCAGGCCTCTGGCTCGTCCTCAGCGCTTAAGCCACGGCTAAATTGCAGACGCTCGTCAGCATACTTTATCCACGCCAGCAGGCGCAGCATCATGCGCTCCTGGGTTTCAGAGGGGTGGCGTGCCAGAGTGAGTGACGCATCCAGGAACTGGTTGCGGTCAAGATCTGCCACATTGACCACAGCTTTATAAATTGTCGCTTTCAGCGCCATGAGAGAACTCCTTTCGAATCAGGCGCACATTGTAGCGAAAAAGGAATAAAAAGGCTGTTCCCGGGTGAACATTCACCGGCTATCAAGGCGCTGATATTGCTTAAATGAGTATGGTATAGTCACCTTGCTAAACCGAGTTTATCTTCGTAGGCTTAATGATATCTCACAGTAAGTCAGTGCGCTGGCGGGAGGGGATGTGAATAATTATTGTGAGTTAATTCGCAAACGGTATGCGGAAATCGCCAGCGGAGATCTGGGGTATGTCCCGGACGCGTTGGGCTGTGTATTGAAAGTGCTTAATGAAGTGGCCTCTGATGAGGGCCTTTCAGAATCGGTCAGGGAAAAAGCAGCGTATGCTGCGGCGAATTTACTGGTGAGCGATTATGTCAATGAATGAAACTTATCAACCCATCAATTGTGATGACTATGACAACCTCGAACTCGCCTGCCAGCATCATTTAATACTGACGCTGGAGCTAAAAGATGGCGAAGTGTTGAAGGCAAAAGCCAGCGACCTGGTTTCGCGAAAGAATGTGGAATATCTGATAGTGGAAGATGCCGGGGCGACGCGTGAGCTACGTCTGGACAAAATTGCCAGCTTCAGCCACCCGCAAATCGGCACCGTTGTGGTGAGCGAATCCTGATGACACTAACGGGCAGCCCGGCTGCCCGTTACGCTTTCCACTCAAACTGCACGCCCGTTTCTGCCCACCCCTCTTGCGTAATGAATACCCCTGCTGCAGCAATCAGCGTTTCACCGTAGAAAAGTAGCGGCGTGGTATCGCGTCGCCAGGGCGGCACATTGCTCTCCTGCCAGATTTTCTTCAGCTTCCGCCCTCCGTTGCGCCCGACAATATGCAGCAGACCGCCCGCCTTAAAGCGCACGGTTACTGGCTCCCCGGGTTCAGGCAGACGCACATGGCCGGTTGGCACCAGAGACACACGCCCGGCATCACAGGGCAACAGCAGCGGTTCCGCAAGCGACGGCCAGTCGAGCACCCTGTCGGCAAGCGAGGGGGATGATTTAACCCACCAGAGCGCCCCTTTATAGCGTCTGACGTCGAAACCGTTCAGGTGCACACACGGCGTAGCATCTTCCCGTGCCAGGGCGACTTCATCCCAGAGACGAGCCAGCATTGCCCGCGACGGCATAGCGGCACCGTGAGAGGCCAGCCAGCGTCGTAACAATGCGGCCCGACGCGCCGGGCTCATTGCTTCCAGCGGTGCGATGGTAAGCGATCCCTGTGCGGTAATCAGTTCCGCCAGCTCTTCGCTCAGCAGCTCATCCAGCAGACTCTCCTGTTCAGCGCACAACATGGCGCTGCGTGCTGCCGCTTCTGCAAAGTGCGGCCAGCGCTCGCTCAGAAGCGGTACGACACGCAGACGCAGGAAGTTACGGTCATAGCGGTCATCCTGGTTGCTTTCATCTTCAATCCAGCTCAGCCCGTGTTCCCGTGCCCACGTTTCCAGCGAGGCTCGCGTCTCGCCAAGCAGTGGGCGAAGGAGGTGCGATCCGGCGAAATCAGCCCGTTCTGGCATCGCGGATAACCCCGCCGGGCCGCTTCCTCGTTTGAGGGCCAGTAATAACGTCTCGCACTGGTCATCGAGATGCTGCGCCGTGACCAGCGCTTCGTCAGGCTGTAATTCAGCGGCAAAAGCGGCATAGCGTGCTTTACGCGCCTGCGCCTCAATGCCCAGCCCCTCATCATGGAGATGTACACGTTCAACAGTCAGCGGGATCGTCCATGCTGCACACACCGCCTCGCAGTGTGCCACCCACGCATCCGCGTGCGGGCTTAACCCGTGATGAATGTGCATCGCCCGAAGCTGAATATCAGGCTCGTTGTCACGCCAGAGTTTGAGACGGTGGAGCAGAACGGTGGAATCCAGGCCACCGCTAAACCCCACCAGCAGCTGGCGGTACGGTGAAACGGCTTGAGCAATCGCGGGTAGGGTCATAGAAAATCACACATAAAAATGCCCGAACTGAGCGGGCATTATCACACAGGGTGGAAATTACTGCTGGTAAAGCTCCAGCGGAAGGCCATCCGGATCGTTGAAAAAGGTAAAACGCTTGTCGGTGAACGGGTCGATACGAATCGCTTCGCACTTCACGCCGTGGGTCTCCAGATGTTTTACGGCGCGATCAATGTCGTCGACGCTAAAGGCAAGGTGGCGCAGGCCGCAGGCTTCCGGGCGGGACGGACGTGCTGGCGGAAAAGGAAAAGAGAACAGCTCAATCACATATTGCCCGTTTAAAGCGAGATCGCCTTTCCAGGAGTCACGCTCCTCACGGTAAGCCTCGCTTAACAACGTAAAGCCCAGAATATCGCAGTAGAAGGCCTTACTTTTTGCGTAATCGGTGGCAATGATCGCAATATGGTGAACCTGTTTTAAACCCAGCATAGCTTCTCCTTTTTATGATGCCTGAACGTTACAACCGACACCCCGGGCCTGGCAAGCTGTCGCCCTTATTTTAGGACTCGCACCCAGTAAACCCCTTGCTCATCGCGCTTCGCCCCGTGAATATCAGTCTCAAAGCCCGGATAGTGGCGCCCCACTGAGCAAAGCATCAGCAGAAAATCGAGCACCGCCCGACTCTCTTCGGTGATCATCTCCCCCGGCATCAACAACGGTACGCCCGGCGGATAAGGCAGGATCATGTTAGCCGACACGCGCCCGACCAGATTTTCCAGCTCAACGGTTTCAACCTCCCCTTTCACCTGACGTTGCCAGGCCTTGTGTGGGGTCAACTTCATCTCCGGTAGCACGTCAAACGCCTGCAGCATCAGGCGCGGCAGATCGTGCTGACGGATCAGCCGATGGATCCCCTGGGCCAGATCCTGAATACGCATATTGCGGTAGAAGTCAGGATCTTCAGCATAAAGATCCGGCAGCATATTTTTCACCCGCAGGTTGAGATCGTAAGCGCGCTTAAACTCCATCAGTCCGCGCAATAAGCCCATCGCACGGGTTTTATCAATCCCAATACTGAACAGGAACAAGAGGTTATACGGGCCGGTTTTCTCCACCACTACGCCACGTTCATCAAGGAATTTTGCCACCAGAGCAGCAGGAATGCCTTCGTCACTCATCGTGCCTTGTTCGTCCATCCCCGGCGTCAGGATCGTTACCTTCACCGGGTCGAGGAACATATGGTCGGCGTCGGCATCGCGAAAACCGTGCCAGCTCTCGCCAGGTGAGACAGGCCAGCACTCGGCCTCATCAATCTCTTCGGGTTGCCAGATATCGAAGAACCAGCCGTCTGCTTCATCTTTAAGCCGCTGGACTTCTTTACGGAAATGCAGCGCCCGCTCCACAGACCGATTGATCAGACGCTTGCCCGGATTCCCACGCAGCATTGCCGCCGCCGTTTCAATAGAGGCCACCAGCGGATAGCTTGGCGAGGTGGTGGTGTGCATCATAAAGGCTTCGTTAAACGTCTCTTCGTCGTACTCGCCTTTGATGTGAATAAGCGAGGCCTGAGAAAACGCGGCCAGCATTTTGTGCGTCGACTGCGTTTCGAAAAACACTTTGCCCGGCACGCGCTCACCGCTCATGCCGCTTTTTCCCGCGTAAATCGGGTGAAAGTTGGTGTATGGCACCCACGCGGAGTCAAAGTGGATCGACGGCACATCCAGCGTCTGCTTAATCCAGTTGGTGTTATAGAGCAGACCGTCATAGGTGGAGTTAGTGATGACCGCATGGATCGGCCAGCTTGCCCCCGGGATCGCCGCGACCTTATGTTCAATCGCGGCGTGGCTAAATTCACGACGCGGGATCCCGCCGAGGATCCCAAGCGCGTTTCGCGTCGGGGAGAGCCATAACGGCACGACATCGCTCATCATCAGCAAATGAGCCAGCGACTTGTGGCAGTTACGGTCAATCAGCAAGGTGCTGCCGGCGGGTGCGGCGTACATTCCGACGATTTTGTTTGATGTCGAGGTGCCGTTGGTCACCATATAACTCTGCTCGGCCCCAAAAGTCCGGGCAATGTATTCTTCAGCTTCCAGGTGCGGTCCGGTGTGATCGAGCAGCGATCCGAGTTCAGTGACGGAAATCGACACGTCCGCTTTGAGCGTGTTGCCCCCGAAGAAATCATAGAACAAACAACCCACCGGGCTTTTTTGATAGGCCGTCCCTGCCATATGGCCAGGCGTGCAGAAGGTGTATTTGCCTTCTTTGACGTAAGTGAACAGCGCGCGGGTAAACGGTGGCGTGATGTTATCGAGATATTCACCGGTGTACTGTTGAATACGGGTCGCAATATCTTCCGCGACACCGAGTGAGTATTCAAAGAACCACAGCGCCATTCGCATATCATGAGCGCTCACGTCCATTGTCGAGTGGGTATTAATAAAAGCGTACAGCGGGAGATATTCGTTCAGCTTATTGATATCGCTGCACAACTCCATGTCGTACTCGTCCCAGTCGAAGATCACGCCACAGATGCGAGGGTTGTGCTCGATAAATTTCAGCAGGTCGGCGCTATTGTGCGGCCAAATCAGCTGGTACCCGCGGGACTGAAGGGCGTGCTCCAGCTCCTTAATGGGCTCGTCTTTATAAAAGACGCCGTGCGGCCCCATAATGGCGATGATGTTCACGGTTTACCTCCTTGAAAAACATTAGCTAAGCATAGTTAAGGTAAACGGCAGGCATAAAAAAAGCCGCAACAATGTGCGGCTTTTAGGATAATTGTGAAGCTTACGCGTAACCGTAGGTCATCAGACGCTGGTAACGACGGTTGAGCAGATCTTCTGTGCTCAGGACATCCAGGTCCGCCAGGTCTGCCAGCAGCTGCGCTTTCAGGGAAGCCGCCATCACTTCCGGCTTACGATGCGCGCCGCCCAGAGGTTCAGGGATCACGGAGTCGATCAGCTTCAGCTCTTTCAGACGTGGGGCAATGATGCCCATCGCTTCTGCAGCCAGAGGCGCTTTATCGGCGCTCTTCCACAGAATAGAGGCACAACCTTCCGGGGAGATAACGGAATAGGTGCTGTACTGCAGCATATTCACTTTATCGCCCACGCCAATCGCCAGCGCACCACCGGACCCCCCTTCACCGATAACGGTACAGATGACCGGCACCTTCAGGCGAGACATCTCGCGAAGGTTACGCGCGATGGCTTCTGACTGGCCACGCTCTTCCGCGCCCACGCCAGGATACGCACCCGGGGTGTCGATGAAGGTGATGATGGGCATCTTGAAACGCTCAGCCATCTCCATCAGACGCAGGGCTTTACGATAGCCTTCTGGTGCCGGCATACCAAAGTTACGACGAATTTTCTCTTTGGTTTCACGGCCTTTCTGATGACCAATGATCATCACCGGGCGCCCGTCCAGACGTGCGATGCCGCCGACGATAGCTTTGTCGTCAGCGTAAGCGCGATCGCCTGCCAGTTCGTCAAATTCGTCAAACGCCAGGCGGACATAATCCAGGGTGTACGGACGCTGTGGATGACGCGCCAGCTGGGCGATCTGCCATGCGCCGAGATCGGCAAAGATTTTGCGCGTCAGTTCTACGCTTTTCTCACGCAGACGATGCACTTCTTCATCGATGTTAATATCCAGTTTTTCATCCTGACGGCTTACCGCTGTCAGAGAATCGATTTTCGCTTCCAGCTCAGCAATCGGCTGTTCGAAATCAAGGAAATTCAGACTCATAGTATTCCTGTATTAGTCAAACTCCAGTTCCACCTGCTCCGAACCAATGAGGCCACGGAGATCGTTAAGTAAACGATCGCTCGGAGAGACACGCCACGTTGCACCAAAGCGCAACCGCGCACGTGCATCCGCCCTCTGATAGTAGAGATGTACTGGAATTGTCCCCGAGCGGTGGGGTTCCAGAGACTGACGGAGTCGGTTTAAAAGCTGGTCATCAATTTGCCTGTCCGTCAGCGAGATAGCAAGCCCGCGAGCATATTTTTCCCGGGCTTCGTCAATGTCCATCACTTCGCGGGCGGTCATTTTAAGCCCCCCACTGAAGTCATCAAAGCTGACCTGTCCGCTGACGATAAGTATGCGGTCTTTTTCCAGCAAATGCTGGTATTTATCCAGCGCGTCGGTGAACAACATCACCTCCAGACGCCCGGAACGGTCATCCAACGTACAGATGCCGATACGATTGCCGCGCTTGGTGACCATAACCCTTGCAGCAATCACGAGCCCCGCAGCCGTGGTGATTTTACCACGTTCTGTCGGATGCATGTCTTTCAGCCTGTAGCCTCCGACATAGCGCTCAATTTCTTTGATGTACTGGGTGATGGGGTGCCCCGTCAGGTATAAACCTAACGTTTCACGCTCTCCATCCAGCACCACCTGTTCTGGCCACGGCTGGCAGCTGGCATAAGACTGCTCTATCTGCTCTGGCTCTTCTGCCAGTACGCCAAACATATCCGCCTGACCGATCGCTTCCGCTTTGGCGTGCTGATCCGCCGCTTTCAGCGCATCGCCGAGAGAGTTCATCAGCGCGGCACGATGCGGACCCAGCCTGTCGAACGCGCCGGACATGATCAGTTTTTCGAGCACGCGGCGGTTCAGTTTTTTGGTGTCCGTACGGGCGCAAAGATCGAACAACTCGCGGAAATAACCGCCGTTGTTACGCGCTTCGAGGATCGCCTCAATCGGGCCTTCACCCACGCCTTTGATCGCGCCAATCCCGTAAACAATTTCCCCGTGCTCGTTGACGTGGAAATGATAGAGACCGGAGTTGATATCCGGCGGCAGGATCTTAAGCCCCATGCGCCAGCACTCATCGACCAGGCCAACCACCTTCTCGGTGTTGTCCATATCGGCAGTCATAACCGCCGCCATAAATTCAGCAGGATAGTGCGCCTTCAGCCACAGCGTCTGGTAAGAGACCAAAGCATAGGCAGCAGAGTGGGATTTGTTAAATCCGTACCCGGCGAATTTCTCTACCAGGTCAAAGATTTTGATCGCCAGCTCGCCATCAATACCGTTTTTTCTTGCGCCTTCTTCGAAGGTGCCGCGCTGCTTGGCCATCTCTTCCGGCTTTTTCTTACCCATCGCACGACGCAGCATGTCCGCGCCGCCAAGGGTGTAGCCAGAGAGCACCTGGGCAATCTGCATAACCTGTTCCTGGTACAGGATAATGCCGTAGGTTGGCTCCAGAACGGGCTTCAGGCACTCGTGCTGCCACTGCACATCCGGATAGGAAATCTCTTCACGCCCGTGCTTACGGTCGATAAAGTTATCTACCATCCCTGACTGTAGCGGGCCCGGACGGAACAGGGCCACCAGTGCGATCATATCTTCGAAGCAGTCAGGCTGCAGGCGCTTAATCAAATCTTTCATGCCGCGGGATTCAAGCTGGAAGACGGCGGTGGTCTCCGAGCGCTGCAGCATGTCGAAACTTTTCTTATCATCAAGCGGGATGGCCGCGATATCCAGCGGCGGTTCGCCATTCTTCTCGCGACGGGCGTTGATCATCTCCAGCGCCCAGTTGATGATGGTGAGCGTACGCAGACCGAGGAAGTCAAACTTCACCAGCCCGGCGTATTCGACGTCGTTCTTGTCAAACTGGGTGACCGGATGCTGGCCCGCTTCATCGCAGTATAGCGGCGCAAAATCGGTGATTTTGGTCGGCGCGATAACCACCCCACCCGCATGCTTACCGGCGTTACGCGTGACGCCCTCCAGCTTACGGGCCATGTCGATCAGCGCTTTAACTTCTTCATCGGCTTCGTAGATTTCTGGCAGCTGTGGTTCAGCTTCAAACGCTTTTGCCAGCGTCATACCTGGGTCAGGTGGCACCAGTTTAGAGATACGATCGACAAAACCGTACGGATGCCCCAGTACACGGCCAACGTCGCGAATAACCGCTTTCGCTGCCATCGTACCGAAGGTAATAATCTGCGATACCGCGTCGCGGCCGTACATGTCCGCCACGTGTTCAATAACCTGGTCGCGTTTCTCCATGCAGAAGTCGACGTCGAAGTCGGGCATCGAGACACGTTCCGGGTTAAGGAAACGTTCGAACAGCAGGTCAAATTCCAGCGGGTCGAGGTCGGTAATTTTGAGTGCATAGGCCACCAGCGAGCCCGCACCGGAGCCACGCCCCGGTCCAACCGGTACGCCGTTATCTTTCGACCACTGGATAAACTCCATAACGATCAGGAAGTAGCCCGGGAAACCCATCTGGTTGATCACCTGGAGTTCAATATCCAGGCGCTCGTCATATTCTGGACGACGCTTTTTACGCTCTTCTTCATCCGGGAAGAGGAATTCCAGACGCTCTTCGAGGCCTTCTTTTGACTTCATGACCAGGAAGTCTTCCGTGGTCATGTCCCCGGTCGGGAACTGCGGCAGGAAGTATTCGCCAAGGCGCACGGTGACGTTACAGCGTTTGGCTATCTCAACGCTGTTCTCCAGCGCTTCCGGGATATCGGAGAAGAGTTCGCACATCTCTTCTTCATTGCGCATGTACTGCTGCGTCGAGTAGTTACGCGGACGTTTCGGATCGTCAAGCGTGAAGCCATCATGGATCGCGACGCGAATCTCATGCGCGTCAAAATCGCCAGGCTCAAGGAAACGCACGTCATTGGTTGCCACCACGGGCAGGCCGCGTTCTTCAGCCAGCGCAACCGCGGCGTGCAGGTAACTCTCTTCGTCCTGCCGACCGGTGCGGATCAGCTCAAGGTAGTAACGATCCGGGAAATGTTCTTCATAGAACGACACACACTGATCCACCAGCGCACTGTTGCCACGCAGCAGACATTTGCCGACATCACCCATACGGCCGCCGGAGATCAGCAGCAGCCCGTCGTTCAGCTCAGCCAGCCAGTCCCGGTCGATCCACGGCCCCAGTGCGCCATAGCCGCGCTGATAGGCTTTGGAGATAAGCAGAGTCAGGTTTTGATACCCTACGTTATTCATCGCTAACACGGAGATTTGCGTCAATTCATCGCCGATAAGATCGCTTTGGACGTGAAAATCCGCGCCAACGATGGGTTTCATCCCCGCGCCATGTGCCGCTCCGTAGAACTTCACCAGACCACACAGGTTGGTAAAATCGGTGATCGCCAGCGCAGGCATGCCAAGCGAGGCCGCCTTTTTTACCAGCGGCCCGGTCTTCGCCAGTCCATCGATCATGGAGTAGTCGCTATGCACCCGCAGGTGTACGAAACGTGGTTCAGCCATCTTCAGATTCCGCGTTACTTAATTGCTTGCGTATTGATTCAGGACACCAGTCCCAGCGCGCGTTTCACCGGGCCAAAGCTGCGTCGGTGATGTTCAGTTGCGCCATGTTCAGCCAGCCTTTCCAGATGAAAGGCCGTTGGATAACCCTTATGCTGGGCGAAGCCATACTGAGGGTAAGTGAGGTCCAGCGCGGCCATTTCGGCATCACGCGTCACTTTGGCAATGATAGAAGCCGCACTGATTTCTGCGACCCGGCTATCGCCTTTCACCACCGCCATTGACGGCATCGGCAATGCAGGGCAGCGGTTTCCGTCAATCAGGACATACTCCGGGGTAATGTTCAGACCCGCCACTGCACGCTGCATCGCCAGCATAGTGGCATGCAAAATATTGAGTTCGTCGATCTCATACGGCTCTGCACGCCCCAGACTCCAGGCCAGCGCCTTTTCCTGAATCTCACTAAACAGCGCCAGACGGCGCTTTTCAGACAATTTTTTAGAGTCGTTTAACCCGATAATCGGGCGAGCAGGATCGAGGATCACCGCAGCGGTCACCACTGCACCCACTAACGGGCCACGACCGACTTCGTCCACACCCGCCACGAGGTGGGTGTGAGGATAAATAAATTCCATCATTTTGCTAACTCCAGCACCGCTTCAGCCGCTTGTTCATCGGCATTACAGCGGATCTGCTGATGCAGTTCGCGGAACGTATCATGCATCTGGTGGCTGGTTTTGCCGTCGGCCAGTAGCGGTAACAACGCATCGGCCAGCGCCTGCGGCTCGCACTCATCCTGCAGAAGCTCTTTCACCAGCTCGCGCCCGGCAAGCAGGTTTGGCAGAGAGACATAATCCGTTTTCACCAGACGTTTCGCCAGCCAGAAGGTGAACGGCTTCATGCGATAGCCAACCACCATCGGGCACTTCGCCAGCATACACTCCAGCGCAGCGGTGCCCGAGGCCAGCAGTGCGGCGTCGCTTGCGACCATCGCCTCACGGCCCTTCCCGTCCAGCAGATGAACATGGAGATCCGGAGCAACGTCCGCCTTGATGCGCTCAAACTGCTCGCGACGTTTTGCATTCACCAGCGGCACAACCACTTCGAGGTCAGGATAGGTCTCGCGAAGGATTTGCGCCGTTTTCAGGAAGTCCGCGCTGAGCATCTCGACTTCTGCACCACGGCTGCCGGGCAGCAGTGCCAGACAGTGCGCATCATGGGGAATACCCAGCACATCGCGCGCCGCGTTTTTATCCGGATCCAGCGGCATTGCATCCGCCATGGTATGACCGATAAAACGGCACGGAACATTAAATTTGTCGTAAAACGCTTTTTCGAAAGGCAGAAAAGCCAGCACCAGGTTGGTTGACCGTCCGATTTTGAAAACGCGTTTCTGTCGCCACGCCCAGACGGACGGACTGACATAATGGATGGTTTTGATGCCCTTCTGCTTCAGATTCCCTTCGAGGGTAATGTTGAAATCCGGTGCATCGATACCGACAAACACATCGGGTTTGAGTTCGGTAAAGCGACGGGTGAGATCGGCACGAATGTGCAGCAGACGACGCAGGCGACCCAGCACCTCAACGATGCCCATCACGGCCAGCTCTTCCATTTCATACCAGGCTTCACAGCCTTCGGCCTGCATCAGCGGGCCAGCAACGCCTACAAAGCGCGCATTGGGTACCCGGGCCTTGAGCGCACGGATAAGACCTGCACCAAGAATATCGCCGGAGGTTTCTCCGGCGACCAGGGCTATCGTAAGCGGACGACTGTCGACCATTAACGAATCAGACCCCTTGTGGAACGGTCAAAGAACGTCATGAACTCGTTCACTTCAGAGTGCTTTTCCGCCAGCTCGGCAATTTCCGGCTTCGCCTCTTCCAGCGTTTTACCGCTACGGTACAACAGTTTGTACGCGTTGCGGATTGCAGTAATCGCTTCGCGGCTAAAGCCACGACGCTTGAGGCCTTCGATGTTCACGCCAAACGGCGTGGCATGGTTACCCTGCGCAATGACGAACGGTGGGACATCCTGCGCCACACCGGAGCATCCGCCGACCATCACGTGTGCACCAATGATGCAGAACTGATGGACTGCGGTCATGCCGCCAATAATTGCGAAATCATCTACCGATACGTGTCCTGCCAGCGTTGCGTTGTTGGCAAGAATACAGCGGTTACCTACCGTACAGTCGTGCGCGATATGCGCATTAACCATAAACAGGTTATCGCTGCCCACCTTCGTCAATCCACCACCCTGTACTGTTCCACGATGAATGGTGACGCTTTCGCGAATGCGGTTACGATCGCCGATTTCCAGACGGGTCGACTCACCAGCATATTTAAGATCCTGGTTTACTTCGCCGATGGAAGCGAACTGATAGATCTCGTTATTGCAGCCAATAGTCGTATGACCATTCACGACAACGTGAGATTTCAGTACTGTACCCTCACCAATTTCGACATGGGGTCCAACAATACAAAATGGGCCAATATGGACGTTAGCACCAATAATGGCACCGACTTCCACAATGGCGGTAGGATGAATAAAGGCGGATTTATCAATCACGTATCAAGACTCCCGGCTACGAGCACACATCATAGTCGCTTCGCAAACAACTTTGCCGTCAACCAGAGCTACGCCTTTGAAGCGAGTCAGGCCGCGACGCGTTTTTTCAAAAGTGACTTCCATGATCATCTGATCACCAGGCACGACAGGACGCTTGAAGCGCGCTTCATCGATACCCGCGAAGTAGTACAGCTCACCCGGCTCCAGTTTGCCCACGCTTTTAAACGCAAGAATACCGGTAGCCTGTGCCATCGCTTCCAGAATCAACACACCCGGGAAGATAGGTTTACCCGGGAAGTGTCCCTGGAAGAACGGCTCGTTCACGGAAACATTTTTCACTGCGCGCAGAAAACGACCTTCTTCAAAATCCAGCACACGGTCTACCAGCAAAAACGGGTAGCGGTGCGGCAGAAGTTCTAAAATCTCTTCAATATGCAGAGTATGAGTGTCAGTAGTCAAAATACTCTTCCTGTCAAAATGTACTGATAAAAATAATAACACGGCCTGCCGGTTTATAAGAAAGCCGACAGGCCGGGGAATATAGCATTAAACGGATGAACGCTTAGTCTTGTTGATCGATTTTGCGCTCAAGAGACTTGAGTCGCTTGCTCATATCATCAATATTCATCACCAGAGCAGCTGTTTTACGCCATACCTTGTTGGGTTGCAGCGGGATGCCAGAGGAATAGACGCCAGGTTCGGTGATAGGACGCATTACCATGCCCATTCCTGTCACGGTCACCTTGTCGCATATTTCCATATGGCCATTAATCACGCTCGCACCGCCGATCATGCAGTAACGGCCAATTTTCAGGCTGCCCGCCATGATAACGCCACCCGCAACCGCGGTATTGTCGCCAATCACAACGTTATGCGCAATCTGGCACTGATTATCGATGATAACACCATTGCCAATAATCGTATCGTCAAGTGCACCACGGTCAATGGTGGTACAAGCACCGATCTCAACACGATCGCCGATAATCACGCGACCAAGCTGTGGGATCTTAACCCAATTACCACGATCGTTAGCGTAGCCAAAGCCATCAGAACCAATCACTGTGCTGGACTGAATGAGGCAATTTTCGCCAATTTCTACTTCATGGTAAACAGACACGTTGGCCCATAAACGGGTCCCGGCGCCGATTTTCGTATTTTTCCCAACGAAGCAACCTGAACCAATGACAACGTTATCGCCCAGCACCACGCCAGATTCGATAACGGCATTTGCGCCAACTGCCACGTTGTGACCAAGCTGAGCCGTCGGATCAATCGCTGCACTGGCAGCAATGTCCTGCGCCGGCTGCGGCGTGGAATCAAGAATTTGTGCCATGCGTGCATACGTCAGGTAGGGATTTTTCACTACCAACGCGCTTCCAGTGGCAAACGGAAGATCGTCCTGCGTCAGAACAACAGCTGACGCCTGGCATTGAGCCAGTTGCTCACGGTACTTAGGGCTTACCATGAAGGTAATAGTGCCGGCTTTAGCAGATTGCATGGACGCAACAGCGGTGATGACGAGATCGCCATCACCGTGTAATTCTGCATCCAACTGCTGAGCTAAATCAGCCAGTCGAATTGAAGGCATTACTTATTTAACCTGTTTCAGAACATCAGCGGTGATGTCTTTAACATCGCTGCTGTTGAAAGCAACGGCATTCGCATCAACAACCAGATCGATGCTCTGATCGGCAGCAACTGCTTTAACAGCAGTCTGAATGCGAGTCACCAGCTTGCCACGCTCTTCGTTAGAACGACGCTGACGATCCTGCTCGAAAGCCTGCGCTTTCTGGGAGAACGTCTGACGCTGAGCCATTACGTCTTTTTCCAGTTTGCTACGGTCGCTCGCTTTCATGGTAGAACCATCACGCTGCAGACGCTGCATTTTGGACTGAAGATCGTTTTCCATACCCTGCAGTTCGCTTGCACGGCCTTTGAATTCGTTTTCCAGCGTCGCAGAAACACCTGTTTTCTGTGCAACCTGCTGGAACAAATTACCCATGTTGACGATTGCAATTTTGTCTGCTGCCTGAGCAGAGGTTGCCATCGCTAAACCGAGACCTGCAGCTAATAACCACTTTTTCACAATTAACTCCTTACCATCCCATTGGCACCAGAAGGTACCGTTCTTTGCGTGGCAAGGCGATCGTGTTACCGATCGCCAGTTGTCAGCGCTACACTGCCAACGCATTCCATTGCAGCGGATTATTACCAGGTTTTACCAATGTTAAACTGGAATTGCTCCGCTTTGTCTCCATCGTATTTCTTAAACGGCTGGGCGTAAGAGAAGACCAACGGCCCCAGCGGTGACATCCATTGTAATGCGATACCTGCAGACATGCGAATATTGCTCGGATCGCTGTAGTCTGGTACGCCTGCCGCACGCATCTGGGCAGTATTCTCCCAGTTGGTATCCCATACAGTACCGGCATCCCAGAAGATGGATGTACGGACTGAGTTTGCGTATTTATCACTGATGAACGGCGTTGGTGTGATGAACTCCAGGCTAGCAACGGCCATGGCGTTACCGCCCACCGCATCATCTGAGCTACAGACTTCAGAAGACGACGATTTATTACAGTTATCGGTGTCGTTACCGCCGTAATAGACCGCTTTCGGACCAATGTTGTTGGACTGGAAGCCACGGACGGTGCTGGAACCACCGGCATAGAAGTTCTCATAGAATGGCAGTTCTTTGCCACCTAAACCATCGCCATAGCCCCAACGGGTACGACCCAGGACTACCCACTTGTGGTCGTCATCAATTGGGAAGTAGGACGCGGTGTCCAGCGTTACCTTGTAGAACTCGTTATCAGACCCCGGAACGGTCACTTTACCGTTCAGGTTGACACGAGAACCTTCCGTCGGGAAGTAACCACGGTCGAGACGGTTATAGGTCCAGCCATAGTTGAAGGTGAAGTCATCAGCAGCAAAGCCGTTGTTGTCCCCATTTTTACTGGTTGACTGGCCAATAGAGTCCAGATAACGCCACATCGCCACCTGCGGTTGCATGTTGGACAGGTCGTTATGCACATAACCTAAACCAGCGCGCAGCGAGTTGTATTCGTTAACCGGGAAGCCGAGCGTGCCATCTACACCGTAGCTCTTGTTGGTGTAAGAAGACAGATCCGCGTCATCTGCTTTAAAGTCGTTATAGAAGATACGACCGCCCAGGCTCACACCATCTACGGTGAAGTATGGGTTGGTAACAGAGAACTCAGAGTAGGTCTGGTAGTCGTTTTTGGTACCGTTGATACCTACGGAGTAACCCGTACCCAGCCAGTTATCCTGCTGTACGCCGACCTGGAAGCTGACGCCACTTTCAGTACCGTAGCCCACACCGAAGTTAAAGCTACCGGTGTTACGCTCTTTGACTTTATAAACGACATCAACCTGATCCGGGCTGCCCGGAACACGCTGGGTATCGGTATCAACCGTTTCGAAATAGCCCAGACGGTTCAGACGCTCTTTACCCTGGTCAACAAGGTCGCTACCTAACCATGCGCCTTCCATCTGACGCATCTCGCGACGCAGGACAGAATCTTTGGAGGTGTCGTTACCTTCGAAGCGGATCTTACGCACGTAGAAACGGTTACCCGCATCAACGTTAACGTGAAGCTTCACAGTTTTATCCGCGTCGTTGATTTCAGGCTGAGTTTGTACACGCGGATAAGCATAACCATAGCGGCCGAGCAGCTTCTTAATGCTGTCTTCCATTTTGGTCACTTTAGACCCGCTATACAGCTCGCCCGGCTGAATTTTGGTCAGCGATTCGATCTCAGCAGAATGGCCTGCCAGGTTACCACTCACGTCAACACCAGAAAGCTTGTACTGATCGCCTTCTGTGATGTTAATCGTAATGTAGATGCCTTTCTTGTCTGGCGTCAGACTGACCTGAGTCGAGTCGATGTTGAAACGGGCATAACCGCGATCCAGATAGTAGCTGCGCAGGGTTTCAAGGTCGCCCGCCAGTTTCTGCTTCTGGTATTTACGATCGCCCACCACGTTCCACCATGGCACTTCGTCGCGCAGCTGGAACGTAGAGATCAGTTCATCGGTGCTGAACGCGTGGTTACCCACGATGTTGATCTGCTGGATCTTCGCAGAAACACCTTCCTGGAAGACCAGTTTCAGGTCAACACGGTTACGTGGCAACGGCGTCACAACCGCTTTCACGCTGGCACTGTATTTACCCACGCTGTAATAGAAATCTTCCAGACCTTTTTCTATGTCTGAAAGGGTTGTGCGGTCCAGGGATTCCCCCACACGTACGCCAGATGCTTCAAGGTTCTGCTTGAGCATGTCATCTTTCACCGACTTGTTGCCGGAGAAGGTGATACTGGCGATCGTCGGACGTTCTTTTACCTGAACCAGAAGCGTATCACCATCGCGCAGGACGCGGACATCCTCGAAGTTGCCAGTGGCAAACAGAGCACGGATGGTGTTACTGATGTCATCATCATTAACCGTATCGCCGGGGCGCACAGGCATACTGAGGAGGGCCGCACCAACGGCGACACGCTGAAGGCCTTCGAAATGAATGTCTTTCACTACGAACCCGTCAGCACCGTATACGGTGGCGCTGCTAAACAGCAGCGACGCTATGAGCAACTTTTTCATCGCCATCGTTATTATGCGTTCTTCCTAACTAACTCTCTTACAACCGAGAGAAATCATTGAAAAGTGCAAGCCCCATTAACAGCACCAGCAAAATCGAGCCAATGCGATAACTAAAGTCTTGAACTCGCTCGGATACCGGCCCGCCTTTTAGCTTTTCAATCGCCAAAAACAGCAGATGACCCCCGTCTAAAACGGGAAGCGGGAACAGGTTGATTATCCCAAGGTTCACGCTAATGAGCGCAAGAAACATGAGATAGTAAATCACCCCGAATTCCGCTGACATCCCAGCCCCCTGAGCTATTGAAATTGGCCCACTGAGGTTGTTCAGTTTCACATCACCGGTTATCAATTTCCCCAACATGTTTACCGTCAGCTTCATCAGTTGCCATGTTTTATCCGTGGCTTCAAGGATGGCGCTGAACGGCCCATACTGGCGTATTGTCTTGTACTCATCTGGCAGCGGGATGACTTTCGGCACAACGCCTGCAAACCCTTCTGCCTTTTTGCCGACCGACTTCGTATCCGGAGTCAGCGTCAGCGAAAGCGGACTGCCCTGCCTTTCAACTTCCAGCGCGAGCGACGTGCCCGGATTATCGCGCACCAGAGTAACAAAGGTCATCCACTCTGTTAATGGTTGACCATCGACTTTAACGATCCTGTCGCCCGCTTGCAAACCTGCTTTGCTGGCAGCCGAGTTTGCCTGTACTTCGGCTAATACCGGCTCAATCTGCGCACCGCGTGGACGAATGCCCAGCGCAGAGACGGGATCTTCTTTGTCTGGCTCGAAACGCCAGTGACGTAAATCGAGCACTTTGTCCTGCCGCTGGTCAGAACCAAACTGCGACACGCTGAATGTTGTCTGCCGATCGCCAATTTTGGCTACCAGCTGCAGACGCACGGCATCCCAATCAGGGGTTTCGATGCCATCAATCGCTTTAAGTTCCATCCCCGGCGTAATTTGCGCACTCGCCGCGATGGAATCAGGCGCAATTTCACCCACAACCGGACGCACGCCAGGCACGCCGATGATAAACACCAGCCAGTAGGCGAAAACAGCAAAGATGAAGTTGGCTACCGGCCCGGCAGCGATGATGGCGGCGCGTTGTCCAACGGTTTTATTGTTGAATGCGCTGTGTCGTAGCTCAGGGGCGACAGGCTCAACGCGTTCGTCGAGCATCTTAACGTAGCCGCCAAGCGGGATAAGAGCGATGACAAATTCTGTGCCGTGGCGGTCAGTGCGCGTCCAGAGTGATTTACCAAAACCAATGGAAAACCGCTCTACCCGTACACCGCAACGGCGAGCAACCCAGAAATGGCCAAATTCATGCACGGTAATCAGTACACCCAGTGCAACAATGAACGCCGCCAGATTCCAGAGAATGCTCAGCATAAAACCTTCCGTTAAATCGTCCCGAATACCAGTAAAAGCAAGCACGCAAACACTGGAACAGCCGCTGTCAGGCTATCAATGCGATCCAGTATACCGCCATGTCCTGGAATCAGGTGTCCGCTGTCCTTAATCCCTGCTTCACGCTTAAACATACTTTCGGTTAAATCACCGAGTACCGAGGCCAGCGCAGCAAAAATAGAGCACACCAGCAGTATTGACGGTGCCACTTCCAGATTCGCCCAGACGCCATAGCCCCAGGAAATGATTGCTGCCGTAAACAGGCCGCCGATGAATCCTTGCCAGGTTTTGCCCGGAGACACTTTTGGCGCCAGTTTATGTTTGCCAAACAGTTTACCAAACATATAGGCCCCAGAGTCAGCCCCCCAGACGAGAATCATCACATAAAGCAGCCAGATCGCGCCGCTGTAGTGGTTTTCGTCATAGTGCCAGGCGCGCAGTGCGACCATACCCCAGAAAAAAGGAACAATTGTGAGCAGGCCAAAAATAAGACGCAACACTTTTGAATTACGCCAGAATGCCGCGGAACCTGGGTAAAAAAGCACCAACAGCAGCGCGGCAACCCACCAGCCCAGCGATATCCAAAGGGAACCGGCAACCAGCGGTTGATGAATATCATGGTGATATTCAGGCAAGGTAAACAGCATCAGGGCCAGGATAAAGCCACAGAGTACCGCCAGCCATACCCGCTGAGTGCGTGAGGTAAAGCCGCTAAACTGACCCCATTCCCACGCGGCGAGCATGCAGACCACCAGCGTCAAAATAGCGAATCCCACCGGGGGCAGTAAAAACAGCGCCGCAATGACAATGGGTATTAATACAAAAGCGGAAATCAGGCGATACTTCAGCAAAAGCTACCCCCATCAGGCTTTGTCGCCACCTGGCTCGGTGCCGCCGAAACGACGCTCTCGATTGGCAAAGGCATGCAGCGCACCTTCAAAGTCTTGTTCATCAAAATCGGGCCAAAGAACATCAGTAAAGTAAAGTTCGGCGTAGGCAATTTGCCACAGCAAAAAGTTACTGATGCGATGTTCTCCCCCTGTCCTAATTACCAAATCCACAGGTGCCAGTTCATTCATGCAGATTTGCTTACTCAGCGCCTCTTCATCAATTTGGTCGGGTCTCAACAGCCCTTCCTGAACCTGTTCGGCCAGATGCCGAACGCCCTGGATAATATCCCAGCGTCCACCGTAATTCGCCGCGATATTGAGCGTCAGACCGGTATTATTTTCAGTCAGCGCTTCTGCTTTACGAATCCGTTCCTGCAAACGTGAGTTAAAACGACTGGTTTCGCCGATAATACGCAGACGGACGTTGTGGCGGTGCAGGCTTTTAACTTCGCTATCGAGCGCCCACACAAACAATTCCATCAACGCGGTCACTTCCTGCGGCGGTCGATTCCAGTTTTCACTGCTAAAAGCATAGAGCGTTAACGCATCAATGCCGTTATTGGCGGCAAAAGAAACGGCGCGGCGAACAGATTTCGCCCCAGCTTTATGCCCAAAGGCTCGTATCTTCCCTTGTCTTTTCGCCCAGCGGCCGTTGCCATCCATAATGATTGCTACATGACGGCAGCCATGAGCTGGCAAGTTTTCGCTTATTGGTTGATTCGCAGACAACATAACGCGTTTTTGGTCCCTGAAAAGGATTTAACGGTACTCAGGAATACTGAAGCCTATACATAAAAAAGCCGTGTCAAACCACGGCTTACCTGACCACGTAAAGTCAAATACCTGCGATCAGGTGGCGCAGACTATATCACTGAAGCCCAACGCTAACAAATAGCACAACCACTAGTGCTTGCTTTATCACCAGCTTGCGAGGCGTGTCACCTGCTTACGTGCAATAACGCGAGCCTGTGCATCCACCGCCAGCACCTCTTCCACGCTTTGTGGTTCGCGCAAATCCATCATTTCCAGTACCGATAAATTCAACGTCGCAATATCGGTAAATCGGATCTGCTGATTCAGAAATGCCTCAACGGTAATTTCATTAGCTGCATTAAGTGCCGTCGTCGCCGCCTGCCCCTGGTCAAAGGCTTTCATCGCAAGCTTCAGACACGGATAACGATCGTAGTCCGGTTCGCTAAAGGTCAGTGAACTCAGCTTGCAAAAATCGAGCGGTTTTGCCCCGGACTTCACCCGATTCGGCCACGCCATGGCATGCGCGATAGGCGTGCGCATGTCCGGTTCGCCCAGTTGCGCAAGGACGCTGCCATCCTGATAGCGCACCATCGAGTGAATCACCGATTGCGGGTGGATCAGCACTTCCATCTGTTTCGCCGACGCATTGAACAGCCAGCGCGCTTCAATGTATTCCAGACCTTTGTTCATCATGGTGGCGGAGTCAACGGAGATTTTACGCCCCATTGACCAGTTCGGATGACGGCACGCCTGCTCAGGCGTCATTGCGCTCAGTTCAGACAGTGGCGTTTCACGGAACGGGCCACCTGACCCGGTAAGCAAAATCGATACAACGCCATTCTGCTCCAGGTCAGCGTACCCCAGGTTCTGTTGAAAAGGTTGCGGTAAACTCTGAAAAATCGCGTTGTGCTCGCTATCGACCGGTAAAAGACGCGCCCCGCGCTGCTTCACCGCCTCCATAAAGAGACGTCCGCAGGTCACCAGCGACTCTTTGTTAGCCAGCAGAACCTCTTTACCGGCATCAATAGCGGCAAGCGTCGGTAGCAGCCCTGCAGCCCCGACGATTGCCGCCATGACCTGATCAACCTCATCCAGCGCAGCCATGTCGCAGGCCGCCTGCTGGCCACTCAGGACCTCAGTACGACAGCCTTTCTCACGCAACTGCGCGGTGAGCAGGCGGGCGCTCTCTTCGTCATCCATAACCGCATAGCGAGGCGTAAACTCCAGGCACTGTTCGATCATACGCTGCACATTCTTACCGGCCACCAGCGCGGTCACGGTGTAATGTTCAGGATTATGGCGAACAACGTCGAGAGTGCTGCAACCGATAGAGCCGGTTGAGCCAAGGAGTGTTAAATGCTTCATGAGATGCCCGAAAAAAGTTAGACCAGATAAAAGCAAAACGCCGCCAGCAAGACCCGAAGTCCTTCTGAACGGCGTTTATCAGTGTACGACAGAAATCAGAACTGCATCAGTTCCGCTTCTTTATCTGCCAGCGCCGCATCAATTTTCTTGATCGCAGCATCCGTCATCTTCTGAATGTCGTCCTGAGAACGACGATCGTCATCTTCACTGATCTCTTTTTCTTTCAGCAGCGCTTTGAGTTTATCGTTCGCATCACGACGTACGTTACGCACGGATACGCGACCCTGCTCAGCTTCACCACGAACAACTTTGATCAGGTCTTTACGACGTTCTTCAGTCAGTGGAGGCAGTGGAACGCGAATGTCAGCGCCCGCAGAGCTTGGGTTCAGACCCAGGTCAGACGCCATGATCGCTTTCTCAACCGCTGGGCTCATAGAACGATCGAAGACGTTGATTTTCAGCGTACGGGTATCTTCAACGGTAACACTCGCCAGCTGACGCAGTGGCGTTGGCGTGCCGTAGTATTCTACGATGATGCCATCCAGCAGGCTTGGGGAAGCACGGCCAGTACGGATTTTGCTGATTTGGGTTTTGAACGCTTCTACGCATTTTTCCATGCGTACTTCAGCATCTTTTCTGATTTCGTTAATCACGTTACGAATCCTTGAAAACTTGTCTCAGGCAGACTATCCGCCAGCACAGCGCTACAGGTGTGCTAAGTATAGTCGCGTTTAATTCTGACAACGCCAAAGGCGCGCCCAGGTAAGATACCACTACAAAATAAAGCGGAATCTTACCTGTATTTATCGCCGACGGAAATTATTCCGTGATCAAAGTGCCTTCTTTTTCACCCATGACCACGCGACGCAGTGCGCCAGGTTTGTTCATGTTGAAGACACGGATCGGCAGTTTGTGGTCACGAGCCAGCGTAAAGGCGGCAAGATCCATCACTTTCAGCTCTTTTTCCAGCACTTCGCTGTAGCTCAGCTGATCGTACATGGTGGCAGACGGATCTTTTGCCGGGTCGGCAGTAAACACGCCATCCACTTTGGTCGCTTTCAGAACCACATCGGCTTCGATCTCGATACCGCGCAGGCAGGCAGCGGAATCGGTAGTAAAGAACGGGTTACCCGTACCGGCGGAGAGGATCACCACGCGGTTGTTGCGCAGCAGGCTAATCGCCTCTGCCCAGCTGTAGTTATCGCAGACGCCATTCAATGGGATTGCGGACATCAGGCGGGCGTTCACATAGGCGCGATGAAGCGCATCACGCATTGCCAGGCCATTCATCACGGTTGCCAGCATACCCATGTGGTCGCCCACAACGCGGTTCATCCCCGCTTTCGCCAGACCAGCACCACGGAAAAGGTTGCCACCGCCAATGACCACGCCAACCTGAATACCCAGTTCGACCAGTTCTTTGATTTCCTGTGCCATGCGGTCAAGGATGCTTGCGTCAATACCGAAGCCTTCCGATCCCTGCAGCGCTTCGCCACTCAGCTTAAGCAGAATGCGTTTGTACACGGGTTTTGCATTGGTAGCCATGTTTCTTTCCTGAGACTGTCAACGATTAAGATGGGGGTTAATTCTGGCGACATGATATGTCGCATATCAGCACAGGGATACTGGAGCCTGTCTGATTTCGTGTGACGGGTGACAAAAAGAAGCCGCCCTCAGGCGGCTCCTTTTCAATCATTAAGACTGCTTGGACATTGCAGCAACTTCTGCTGCGAAGTCAGTCTCAACTTTCTCGATGCCTTCGCCCACTTCGAAGCGGATGAAGCCAGTCACGTCAGCGTTGTGCTCTTTCAGCAGCTGAGCAACAGACTTGCTTGGATCCATAACGAATGGCTGGCCAGTCAGAGAAACTTCGCCGGTGAATTTCTTCATGCGGCCTTCAACCATTTTCTCTGCGATTTCTTTTGGCTTACCAGACTGCATCGCGATGTCCAACTGAACCTGGTACTCTTTCTCTACCACTTCAGCAGACACGTCTTCTGGCTTAACGAATTCTGGTTTGCTTGCAGCGATGTGCATAGCCAGCTGTTTAACCAGCTCTTCATCAGCGCCTTTAGCCGCAACCAGAACACCGATACGTGCACCGTGCTGGTATGAACCCAGAACGTCGCCTTCCAGAGAAGCAACACGACGGATGTTGATGTTCTCACCGATTTTAGCAACCAGAGCAACACGTTCTTCTTCGAACTGTGCTTTCAGAACTTCAACGTCAGTGATTTTGCCCGCAACAGCTGCGTCCAGAACTTTGTTAGCAAATGCCTGGAAACCACCATCTTTAGCAACGAAGTCAGTCTGGCAGTTAACTTCCAGGATGATGCCGTAGTTGCCGTCGATCTTGGTGATGATCACGCCGTCAGCAGCAACGTTGCCTGCTTTTTTAGCTGCTTTGATCGCACCGGATTTACGCATGTTTTCGATTGCCAGCTCGATGTCGCCGTTCGCTTCAGTCAGCGCTTTTTTGCAATCCATCATGCCTGCGCCAGTACGCTCGCGCAGCTCTTTTACCAGGGATGCGGTAATTTCAGCCATTCTTAAATCCTCGGGAGATGTGAACTGCCCGGCCTGCGGCCAAACAGTGTAAATTGAAAAAAGGGGCCGATAATTGGCCCCTATTCATACACGGTACTAATAAGGGGTGAAACCTTATTATTCAGCTTCTACGAAGCTTTCTTCCGCCTGAGAAGCCAGATCCTGGGAACGGCCTTCACGAACGGTAGCAGCTACAGCGCTCAGGTACAGGCTAACAGCACGGATTGCGTCGTCGTTACCCGGGATAACGAAGTCAACACCGTCCGGATCGGAGTTGGTATCAACGATAGCGAATACCGGGATACCCAGGTTGTTAGCTTCTTTGATTGCGATGTGCTCGTGGTCTGCATCGATTACGAACAGCGCGTCTGGCAGGCCGCCCATATCTTTGATACCGCCCAGGCTGTTTTCCAGCTTGTCCAGTTCACGAGTGCGCATCAGCGCTTCTTTCTTAGTCAGCTTGTCGAAAGTACCGTCCTGAGACTGGGTTTCCAGATCTTTCAGGCGCTTGATGGACTGACGAACGGTTTTCCAGTTAGTCAGCATGCCGCCCAACCAGCGATGGTTCACGAAGAACTGATCGCAGCTGTTAGCAGCATCTTTCACAGCTTCGCTTGCAGCGCGCTTAGTACCAACGAACAGAATCTTACCTTTACGGGAAGAGATCTTGTTCAGCTCAGCCAGGGCTTCGTTGAACATTGGTACAGTTTTCTCAAGGTTGATGATGTGAACTTTGTTACGTGCGCCGAAGATGAAAGGCTTCATTTTCGGGTTCCAGTAACGGGTCTGGTGACCGAAGTGAACACCAGCCTTGAGCATGTCGCGCATGGAAACAGTTGCCATGTTTAAAACCTCTATATTAAAAGTTGGGGTTATGCCTCCACGTATCCCATATTACCGACCCCGAAGGGCACCCCGGAATATGTGCCGATACGTGTGTGTTGTTACACAAAGTGAGATTTGTCGCTTCCGTCCAGCCTGTGTATCTGAAATGGATCGGAAGTCCGGCGCGCTTTATACCACAAAACACGACCAGAAACCAACAGTTGTTGGCCGAGTGTGCTGTTAATGATTCTCAATTTGGCACGGGGTGCGCCTGACTGATACCATTAACGACACTTAGACTAGTATTGTCGAAAAAATCGACACTGATGGACAGATTACATGGCTATCTCTATTAAGACACCTGAAGAAATTGAAAAGATGCGCATCGCCGGTCGTCTGGCCGCAGACGTGCTGGAAATGATCGAGCCGTACGTGAAGCCGGGCGTGAGCACGGGTGAACTGGACCGCATTTGTAACGACTATATCGTCAATGAGCAGCACGCGGTCTCCGCCTGCCTTGGCTACCATGGTTTCCCGAAATCCGTCTGCATTTCGATTAACGAAGTGGTTTGTCACGGTATTCCGGACAACGAAAAACTGCTCAAAGATGGCGACATCGTCAACATCGACGTGACGGTCATTAAAGATGACTACCACGGTGACACCTCTAAGATGTTCATCGTGGGCAAGCCGACGATTCTGGGCGAGCGTCTGTGCAAAGTGACGCAAGAAAGCCTCTACCTGGCGCTGAAAATGGTTAAACCCGGCATTCGCCTGCGCACCATCGGGGCCGCTATCCAGAAATTCGTTGAAGCGGAAGGTTTCTCCGTTGTGCGTGAATACTGCGGCCACGGCATTGGCCGTGTCTTCCACGAAGAGCCACAGGTTCTGCACTATGATGCGGATGACGGCGGCGTGGTACTGCAAAAAGGCATGACCTTCACCATCGAGCCGATGGTTAATGCCGGTGATTACCGCATCCGCACCATGAAAGATGGCTGGACGGTGAAAACCAAAGACAGAAGCTTGTCTGCGCAGTACGAGCATACTATTGTGGTAACAGACAACGGCTGCGAAATTATGACGTTGCGCAAGGATGACACCATCCCGGCGATACTCACGCACGATGAATGATAAAAAAGCCGGCAGATGCCGGCTTTTTTAATGGCTATAGCTTTTTCTTATGGGTGGCGCACGATGAGTAATCTTTTACCCGAACAGTATGCTAACACAGCACTTCCCACCCTACCCGACCAGCCCGATAACCCGGGCGTCTGGCCCCAGCAGGATCTGACCTGCGCCGGTATCAAGGCGCATATGGATGTCTTCCAGCGCTGGCTCGGAAGCGCATTTGATGCCGGTATCTCCGCGGAGCAGCTCATTGAAGCTCGCACCGAGTTTATCGACCAGCTCCTGCAGCGTCTGTGGATTGATTACGGGTTTGGGCAGATCAGTGACGTGGCACTGGTCGCCGTCGGGGGCTATGGCCGCGGTGAGCTTCATCCGCTTTCCGATATCGACTTACTGATTTTAAGCCGCAAAAAGCTGCCGGATGAACAGGCGCAGAAAATTGGCGAACTGCTGACGCTGCTGTGGGATGTGAAGCTTGAAGTGGGCCACAGCGTGCGCACGCTGGAAGAGTGCCTGCTCGAAGGATTATCTGACCTGACCGTCGCCACCAACCTGATTGAAACCCGCCTGTTGATTGGCGACGTCGCGTTGTTCCTGGAGCTGCAAAAACACATTTTCAGCGACGGCTTCTGGCCTTCAGAAAAATTCTTCGCCGCGAAGGTCGAGGAGCAGAATCAGCGTCACCAGCGCTACCATGGCACCAGCTATAACCTGGAGCCGGATATTAAAAGCAGTCCGGGTGGACTGCGCGACATTCACACGCTGCAGTGGGTGGCCCGCCGCCACTTTGGCGCCACCTCAATGGACGAGATGGTTGGCTTCGGCTTTTTAACCGAGGCTGAGCGAAACGAGCTGAATGAGTGTCTGCACCTGCTCTGGCGGATCCGTTTTGCCCTGCATCTCGAGCTTAGCCGCTACGATAACCGTCTGCTGTTTGACCGTCAGCTCAGCGTGGCGCAGCGCCTCAACTACCGCGGTGAAGGTAACGAGCCGGTTGAGCACATGATGAAGGATTTCTTCCGCGTTACCCGTCGTGTCACTGAACTGAACCAGATGCTGCTGCAGCTGTTCGACGAAGCGATCCTGGCCCTGACGGCGGACGAAAAACCGCGGCCGATCGATGATGAATTCCAGCTGCGCGGCACGCTTATCGATCTGCGCGACGAAACGCTGTTTATCCGTGAGCCGGAAGCGATCCTGCGGATGTTCTACACCATGGTTCGCAATAGCACGATCACCGGGATCTACTCCACAACGCTGCGTCATCTGCGCCATGCGCGCCGTCATCTGACGCAGCCACTGTGCTATATCCCGGAAGCCCGATCCCTTTTTCTCAGTATGTTGCGCCATCCGGGTGCCGTCAGCCGTGGGCTTCTGCCGATGCATCGCCACAGCGTGCTGTGGGCCTATATGCCGCAGTGGTCACATATCGTCGGGCAGATGCAGTTCGATCTGTTCCACGCCTACACGGTGGATGAACACACGATCCGCGTCATGCTCAAGCTGGAGAGCTTTGCCAGAGAAGAGACACGCTCACGTCACCCACTGTGCGTCGAACTGTGGCCACGTCTTACCCACCCGGAACTGATCCTGATTGCCGCCCTGTTCCACGACATCGCCAAAGGTCGCGGCGGTGACCACTCGGTGCTCGGCGCGCAGGACGTGCTGAAATTTGCCGAACTGCATGGACTGAACTCTCGCGAGACGCAGCTGGTTGCCTGGCTGGTACGCCACCACCTGCTGATGTCCGTCACCGCGCAGCGTCGTGACATTCAGGATCCGGAGGTCATCAAGCAGTTTGCAGAAGAGGTTCAGACGGAAAACCGCCTGCGCTATCTGGTCTGCCTGACGGTAGCCGATATTTGTGCCACCAACGAAACGCTGTGGAACAGCTGGAAGCAAAGCCTGTTGCGCGAGTTGTACTTTGCCACCGAAAAACAGCTGCGCCGCGGGATGCAAAACACCCCGGACATGCGCGAGCGTGTACGCCATCATCAGCTGCAGGCGCTGGCGCTGTTGCGGATGGATAACATTGATGAAGAGGCGCTGCATCAGATTTGGGCGCGCTGTCGTGCCAACTATTTTGTCCGCCACAGCCCAAACCAGCTTGCCTGGCATGCGCGACATCTGCTTCAGCATGATTTGTCGCAGCCGATGATCCTCCTCAGTCCGCAGGCCACGCGCGGCGGTACAGAGATCTTTATCTGGAGCCCGGATCGGCCTTATCTGTTTGCTGCGGTTTGTGCCGAACTGGACAGGCGTAACCTGAGCGTTCACGACGCGCAGATTTTCACCACCCGGGACGGCATGGCGATGGACACCTTTATTGTGCTGGAGCCAGACGGAAGCCCGCTGTCGTCGGACCGCCATGAAGGGATACGTTTTGGCCTGGAACAGGCGATCACCCAGCGCAGCTGGCAGCCACCGCAGCCGCGTCGTCAGCCGTCGAAATTACGCCACTTTACCGTCGATACCGAGGTCAATTTCCTGCCGACCCACACCGATCGTAAATCGTTCCTGGAGCTGATCGCGCTCGACCAGCCAGGGCTGCTCGCCCGCGTCGGCCAGGTTTTTGCCGATCTGGGAATTTCGCTTCACGGCGCCAGAATTACAACCATTGGCGAACGAGTAGAAGATTTATTTATAATCGCCACCGCCGACCGGCGTGCCCTTAATAATGACCTGCAACTTGAAGTGCAACAACGGTTGACAGCAGCCCTCAATCCAAACGATAAAGGGTGACGTGTTTTTTAGTGAAATGGAAAGAGTAAACAATGCAGCAGTTACAGAACGTTATTGAGTCCGCTTTTGAGCGTCGCGCCGAGATTACTCCGGCAAATGTGGATACCGTTACCCGTGAAGCGGTTAATCAGGTTATTTCTCTGCTGGATTCCGGCGCGCTACGTGTAGCAGAAAAAATCGACGGTCAGTGGGTAACTCATCAATGGCTGAAGAAAGCCGTGCTGCTCTCTTTCCGTATCAATGATAACCAGGTTATCGACGGAGCAGAAAGCCGCTACTTCGATAAAGTCCCTATGAAATTCGCTGACTACGACGAAGCTCGCTTCCAGAAAGAAGGCTTCCGCGTAGTACCGCCAGCGGCCGTACGTCAGGGTGCGTTCATCGCGCGTAACACCGTGCTGATGCCCTCCTACGTTAACATCGGTGCTTACGTAGACGAAGGCTCCATGGTGGATACCTGGGCAACCGTCGGCTCCTGCGCGCAGATCGGTAAAAACGTTCACCTGTCCGGCGGCGTGGGTATCGGTGGTGTACTGGAGCCACTGCAGGCTAACCCAACCATCATCGAAGATAACTGCTTCATCGGCGCGCGCTCTGAAGTGGTGGAAGGCGTGATCGTTGAGGAAGGCTCCGTTATCTCGATGGGCGTTTACATCGGTCAGAGCACCCGTATTTACGATCGTGAGACCGGTGAAATTCACTACGGTCGCGTGCCGGCCGGTTCCGTTGTGGTCTCCGGCAACCTGCCGTCAAAAGATGGCAAGTACAGCCTGTACTGTGCGGTTATCGTGAAGAAAGTTGATGCGAAAACCCGCGGTAAGGTGGGCATCAATGAGTTGCTGCGCACCATCGATTAATCGGATATAACAAAAAGCGGGGGCCACCCCGCTTTTTTCATATCTGAGGGTGGCGAAAATAGATTTTTTCGTTAATTATTCAAAGGTTATGTTGAGATCAAGGGTACCGCTATGTACGATAATCTGAAAAGTCTGGGCATTACCAATCCTGATGAAATTGATCGTTACAGCCTTCGCCAGGAAGCTAATAACGACATTCTGAAAATCTATTTTCACAAGGACAAAGGAGAGTTTTTCGCCAAGAGCGTGAAGTTTAAATATCCACGCCAGCGTAAGACCGTCGTCGCTGACGGTGTAGGACAGGGATACAAAGAAGTTCAGGAAATCAGCCCTAATCTGCGCTATGTGATCGATGAACTCGATCAGATCTGTCAGCGCGACCGCACTGAAGTCGATCTCAAACGTAAGATCCTCGACGATCTGCGTCACCTTGAAAGCGTAGTCACCAACAAGATTAGCGAAATCGAAGCGGATCTTGAAAAGCTTACCCGGAAATAAACTTAAAACGGCAATCTTTGATTGCCGTTTTAGTGTTTGCGCCCTCTCCCGTGGAAAGGGATGGCGTAAGGGCATCAGGCCGTATTCCACTCATCTCTGCTCATCGAGCTGTAACGCCACATAAAGCAGCAGCCTGTCGTCAAAGCTCCCCAGATCCAGCCCTGTCAGCTCCGAAATCCGGTTAAGTCGATATTCCAGCGTATTGCGATGTATAAACAGCGCTTTCGACGTAGCCAGCGGCTGTACGTTATGACGGAACCACGCCTGCAGCGTCCGACGCAGCAGACCGTTATTGTCCATCGCCTTGAGGCGCGCTAACGGACGTGCCAGCTCATTGGCCTGCCAGCCACCGCGCAGGCTGTCGAGCAGCACCGGCAGCATCAGATCCTGGTAGAAATAACTGCGGCTTTCCGGCATCCGCTGCTTACCCACCATCATGGTGGTGCGGGCAGTACGCCAGGAGCGGGCAATACTGCCCGGACCGGTGAAGTAATTGCCCAGCGCGACGCGAAAACGAAGCTGACCATTCTCCTTCATGCGGGCTATCAACTGCTCCACGCGACGACGATGATCTTCTGCATCCCAGCGCCCGAACGCGTTCAGCGCGGGCTTGAGCACCACCATTTCCGTCAGAGAGACAATCGCCACCAGGTTATCGCGTTCCGGTGTCGCCAGCGCATTTTGCAGCTGCTGCAGCTCAGCCATCGCACTGTCGACACCAAGCTGGCCGCTGTCCACCTCAATTACCGCCACGACGCGCGGCTGATTCAGATCGATTCCCAGGCGCTGCGCCCATTCATTGAGTGCAGGGGTATGCTCATCCGCCTGAATCAGATTCATCACCAGCTCTTCACGCAGACGGCTGTCCTGGGCGAGCAGATGCATCAGGCGCGACTGCTCAAGCATCATCTCCGCCGTCATACAGACCAGTTCGCCATATTTTCGCAGCGACTCCGGCTCGCCGGTCAGGCCGATAACGCCGACAATTTCCCCCTCAAGACGCAGCGGTAAATTGATGCCCTGACGGACACCGTGCAGGTGTTTCGCCACTGCATCGTCGATGTCCACCACCCGCCCCTGGGAGAGCACCAGCAGCGCCCCTTCGTGCAATTCCCCAATACGCTCACGATCGCCACTGCCAATAATGCGCCCACGGGCATCCATTACGTTGATATTGGTATCAATGATGCGCATGGTGCGTGCCACAATATCCTGCGCCATTTTGGTATCGAGATGCCAGCCAGCCATGTAACCCTCCTGTGAGCAGAGCTCAAGCATAGGGAAGTTCAGCTACCGCTGCATTGTGCGAATGCACAAAGTGAAAGGGAGAAGTATGGAGTTGTGGAAAAGGTCACAGAAAGGTGAAAAGCCCCTGCTCATCTGAAACAGGGGCCTGAGAGGATTACTGCATCAGCAGGTAAATTGAGGTATCACCACGCTGAATATTCAACGCCAGCACGGAAGGTTTGCTGTCCAGAATTTTGCGCAGTTCAGCGATGTTTTTCACTGGCTGCTGGTTCGCACCCATGATCACATCGCCTTTTTTCAGGCCAATGCGCGCAGCCGGGCTGTTCGCTTTAACGTTGTTCACCACAACGCCTTTGTCCTGACCTTTATTGCTCATCTCGGCGCCTTCAATGCCGCTGAAGATGGTGCTGGAATCAACCTGATTCTGGCTGCTCTGCTGCAGTTCCAGGCTCACGTTAACCGGTTTACCGTCACGCAGCAGGCCGAGGGTGACTTTGCTGCCAATCGGCATGGAGCCCACTTCAGCACGCAGCGCGGCAAAGCTGCTGATCGGTTTCCCGTTCAGGGAGGTAATGACATCACCCGCTTTAATGCCCGCTTTCGCCGCGGAGGAGTTCGGCATCACCTGGCTGACAAATGCGCCGCGCTGGGCGTCAACTTTCATCGCCTTAGCCAGTTCGGAATTCAGTTCGGTACCCAGAATCCCCAGTTCACCGCGTTTCACCTGCCCATACTGCACCATCTGCGCGGTCAGGTTTTTCACCATGTTACTTGGGATAGCAAAGCCGATCCCGATATTGCCGCCGTCTGGTGCAAGGATCGCGGTGTTGATACCAATCAGCTCACCGTTCAGGTTCACCAGCGCACCGCCGGAGTTACCCCGGTTGATGGCGGCATCCGTCTGGATGAAGTTTTCATAGTTTTCGGCGTTGAGGCCGCTACGACCCAGCGCGGAAACAATCCCCGAGGTTACGGTTTCACCCAGACCGAACGGGTTACCGATAGCGACGGTATAATCACCGACACGCAGCGCATCGGAGTCGGCAATTTTAATCGCCGTCAGGTTTTTCGGATCCTGAATCTGGATCAACGCGATATCGGAGCGCGGGTCTTTCCCGACCACTTTGGCATCAAATTTACGCCCGTCGCTCAGCTGAACCTTAATGCTGTTGGCGTTATCAACAACGTGGTTGTTGGTCACGACGTAGCCTTTCGCCGCATCGATAATCACACCCGAGCCAAGCGCCATGAATTTCTGCTGCTGGCCACCCCCCTGGGTGTCATCCCCTGCACCACCGCCCTGACAGAACGGGGAGCTCTGGAATGGCGAACCGTCCTGGCAGAAAGGTGAGTTATCACCAAAAAACTGCTGGAAGTTACGCGGCATACGCGGCGTATTGACGGTTGTGCTGCCCTCAACGTTAATACTCACCACCGATGGCATCACTTTTTCGAGCATCGGTGCCAAACTTGGCATCTGCTGCGCGGTCGCTGCCGACGATGCGGTCTCAGCTGCAGTAGCAGTCAGAGGAGACAGCGCTAAACCTAAACTCAGAGCCAGTGCACTCATTGCTAATGTGGTTTTTTTCATGTGTCTTAATCTCGATTTACAGATAACGCAAAATTGCTGTGTAACTCAGATTCATTTTATACCGCTTAGTTCCGGCCATAAGTTTATGGAAAAGGTAAAAATTTATTGGCCGTCTTTACAAAACTCCGTGCTTATTCCACCGCCATGAGCTTGCGGTATTCATCCCAGGCATACAAATCTGTCATCCCGCTGATATAGTCCTGGATAAGACGGCAGCGATAATAATATTCCAGCACCGGCCACTGGGACGACTGACGATCCAGCTTGCCGATGGCTTCGACATAAGCCAGACGGTGGCGGGTTGAAAGTTTCTGATAAAGCCGGGATTCAATCGGTATTCGCCGCACGCGCTCTTTTTCCACCAGCTCGCTGAACTCGTCGACGGATAATTGCAGCAGAGGCCGATAGATTTCGAGTAACCCACTGATAACCCTGTATCCCTGCAGCTCAAGCTGTTCAACATCCGGATGGCTGAAAACATGACGCACGGCCACGTTTTTATAGAGCTCAAGAAGCTGGCTAAAGCTGCTGTCATCTTCCAGCAACGCATGGTTGAATTCGCCGCTATAAATTAACGGCAGGTTGTCTATAAAGCGCGAGGCGGCATAAGGCACCAGTTTATTTAATGTATTGACCCGTAAATACATAAAGAACTGATCTTCCGTGCTGCGGCTTAATGTATTTGAACGCGATTTATCCCAGGCATTTTCGACAACCTGAGCAAACAGCGAGCCTTTTTCATGCGTTCCCCAGGCCTCATAAAGATGCTGATAAAGTTCTTCGACGCTGAATATTCTTTTCTCAACGGCGTCTTCCAGGTCGGCAACACAATATGAAATGTCGTCGGCAGCTTCCATAATCCAGGTTAAGGGGAAGCGGCCGTTTGGTGTCAGAGAAAGTTCTTTACGCAGGCGCTCTATATAGGCTTCTTCAGAAAGATAATAGCCCGGCTTTTTCATCAAATAACTGTGCGACGCGGGCGTCTCGCCCATCCACCAGGCCGGTCGCGTATATTTCAGGATGCACCCCACCTGTGCCCAGGTCAGGTTCATACGCATCAGGGAGTGTACCAGCCGGATCCCCTGCGCATTGCCTTCGAAGTGACAGAGGTCGTGACGGACTTTACGCCGCAGGTCGTTCAGCGCGTCTTCACCTTCGCGCAGGCGTAAATCCCGCACCAGGCAGCGGTCATCGCTCAGAGGCTGGCTTACCGCATCAGCAGGATAAAGCCGCTGTTTAAACCAGTCATTTATGGCGGCTTCGCCAAAATGACCAAAGGGCGGGTTACCGATGTCATGCATCAGGCAGGCCATCTCAACGATGCTCTCAAACGGCCCGGTCAGCTCATTCAGCCCATAGGTTTCGAGAAGCTGCTGCTCTTTGAGACGGCTTAAGATCTCTTTGGCAATGTAGCGGCCAACCTGCTGAACTTCCATAGAATGCGTTAAGCGCGTGCGCACCGCAGCGTTACGTTCAAGCGGAAACACCTGGGTTTTTTGCTGTAAACGACGGATTGCCGGCGAGTTTATGATCCGCCCACGATCGCTTTCGAAGATACGCAGGATCTCATGCTCGCTCTTGTCGCCCTGCGGCGAACGGAAACGTCGGTGCCAGTTAATTTTGGTGCGAAAATCGATTGGTGACATGTGCTCCCCCGCGTGAGAATGCGTTTCCTCTTAACCGCATGATAGACTATGCATCTTAACAAGGCACATCGCGAGTAAATCTATGAAAATCGGCATTATTGGTGCAATGGAAGAAGAAGTTACGCTGCTGCGTGACAAAATTGAGAACCGTCAGACTCTCTCCCTCGGTGGCTGTGAGATCTATACCGGCCAGTTGAATGGCGTTGACGTCGCTCTGCTGAAATCAGGCATCGGTAAGGTTGCTGCTGCGCTGGGCGCGACCCTGCTGCTCGAACGCTGCAAGCCGGACGTTATCATTAACACCGGTTCTGCAGGCGGCCTGGCGTCGACGCTGAAAGTCGGTGATATCGTTGTTTCCGATGAAGCGCGTTACCACGATGCAGACGTTACCGCATTCGGCTACGAATACGGCCAGCTTCCGGGTTGCCCGGCCGGGTTTAAAGCCGATGACAAACTGATTGCGGCGGCTGAAAGCTGCATCGCTGAGCTGAACCTCAACGCGGTGCGCGGCCTGATCGTCAGCGGTGATGCGTTCATCAATGGCTCCGTCGGCCTGGCGAAAATTCGTCATAACTTCCCTCATGCCGTTGCCGTTGAGATGGAAGCGACCGCCATTGCTCACGTTTGCCATAACTTCAACGTTCCGTTCGTGGTGGTTCGCGCCATCTCCGACGTGGCTGACCAGCAGTCTCATATCAGCTTCGACGAGTTCCTGACCGTTGCGGCAAAACAGTCCACCGTGATGGTGGAGCGCCTGGTGCAGAAACTGGCTCGTGGGTAACCCATACATCAGGGCGCTGGTCGCCCTGCTTTTTCTCGCACCGGCATGGCTATTTGCCGCGCCGCGTGTGATTACGCTCTCTCCGGCAAACACCGAACTGGCCTTTGCCGCCGGGATCACGCCTGTCGGCGTGAGCAGCTTTTCGGATTACCCTCCGCAAGCGGCCCATATTGAACAGGTGGCGACCTGGCAAGGGATGAACATTGAGCGCATCGTGGCGCTTAAACCCGATCTCGTGCTCGCCTGGCGCGGCGGTAACGCCGAGCGGCAGGTCAACCAGCTCTCCTCGCTTGGGATCAAGGTGATGTGGATTGATGCGGTGAGCATTGAGCAGGTCGCTCAGGCATTGCGTTCTCTGGCCCCCTACAGCCCTACCCCAGCAAAAGCCGAGAATGCCGCGAAACAGATGCTTAGCGACTATGCCGCGCTGAAATCCCGCTACGATACCCCCGTCAAAAAACGCATCTTCCTGCAGTTTGGCAGCCAGCCGCTGTTCACCACCGGGAAAGGATCCATTCAGAATCAGGTGCTGGAAATCTGCGGCGGTGAAAACATCTTTGCAGCCAGCCGGGTGCCGTGGCCTCAGGTCAGCCGGGAACAGGTGCTCGCACGCCAACCCCAGGCCATCGTGGTGGTCGGAAATGCGAGCGAGATTCCTAAAATTGAACAATTCTGGCAACGTCAGCTAAAAATACCGGTGATCCCCCTCACCAGTGACTGGTTTGAACGCGCCAGCCCGCGTATTATCCTCGCCGCAAAACAGCTCTGTGCCGCGCTGGCAGAGAGTCACTAACAACATACCCCGCTCGAGGATTTAACGATGCTCGTTTATTGGCTGGATATTCTTGGCACAGCCGTTTTTGCTATCTCCGGCGTTTTACTCGCCGGAAAACTGCGCATGGATCCGTTTGGCGTGCTGGTGCTGGGCGTGGTCACCGCCGTGGGTGGCGGGACGATACGTGATATGGCCCTGGCGAATGGCCCGGTATTTTGGGTAAAAGATCCAACCGATCTGGTGGTGGCGATGGTCACCTGTCTGTTGACCATCGTGTTGGTTCGCCAGCCCCGCCGGTTACCGAAATGGATACTCCCGGTACTGGATGCCGTCGGTCTGGCCGTCTTTGTGGGCATCGGGGTCAATAAAGCCTTCAATGCGGGAACGGGCCCGATGGTGGCCATCTGCATGGGCGTGTTAACCGGGGTCGGCGGCGGGATTATTCGCGACATTCTGGCGCGTGAAGTTCCCATGATCCTGCGTACCGAAATCTATGCCACGGCGTGTATTATTGGTGGGATTGTTCACGCGACGGCGTATTACACCTTTGCGATGCCGCTAGAAAATGCAGCCATGCTGGGTATGGTGGTCACGCTGGGGATACGGTTAGCGGCGATACGCTGGCATCTGAAGCTGCCGACGTTTGCGCTGGATGATAATGCACGATAAGCGTTGTTTATAAGCCCGGTGGCGCTACGCTTACCGGGCTTACGACTGCATCCCTGTCAGATGCTGAACGAAGAGCCACATCCACAGGTACTTGTCGCGTTCGGGTTAGTCACAACGAAGCGCGAACCTTCCAGGCCTTCAGTGTAATCCACCGAACCACCCACCAGGTACTGCAGGCTCATCGGGTCAACCACCAGCGCAACGCCCTGCTTCTCGATAGTCATATCGCCGTCGTTGACCTGATCGTCAAAGGTAAAACCATACTGGAAGCCGCTGCAGCCGCCACCGGTAATATAGACACGCAGTTTCAGATCCGGATTGTCCTCGTCGGCAATCAGGGTTTTCACTTTGTTGGCTGCTGCTTCGGTAAATTCCAGCGGCAACGCTACGTCATCACTCATCTTATGCTCCCATGAATACTGCTACTGCTATTGGGTAAAATTCACCCAATTCTTTATGTCATTATCTAATACCCTGGTAATTCATTCAAGTATTCTGCGTCGGGGCCCGCTCGGCCTCTTGTTTTGCCAGGGTACGAGCAAGAATGGTGGAGTATAGCGGTTTTCCACCCAGGAATTGGGCTAATAGTGTCGCGCCGAGACAGGTAATGATCATTGGCAAAATGAGCTGGTAATTATCCGTCATCTCCAGAACCAGCACGATGCCGGTCAACGGCGCGCGCAGGGACGCCGCCAGCAGCGCGCCCATTCCGGCAATAGCAAAGGTCCCGGCGTCCAGATGATAGGCCGGAAATCCGGCAGCAGAGACCATGCCAAACGCGGTTCCCAGAAGCGTACCCAGCGCCAGCATCGGGGCAAAAATACCGCCAGGCGCACCAGAGGAGAAGCACAATACGGTGGTAATCACCCGCGAAATAAACATGAACAGCAACAGACCAATGCTGAAATTACCCGCCGCGGCAATCGGTATCAGCCCGAAGCCACCGCCTGCGGCATTGGGCTCAATGAAGCCGAGCACGCCGCAGGCGCCGCCCAGCAGTCCGCCGATCAATACCCAGCGGGTGGTATTCCCACCGTGAATGCGCTGGAACATATCCTGAGCGCGTAAGATAAGCGTGTTAAACAACGGGCCGACCACGCCAAAAATCATGCCGAGGATCAGGTACAGCCACAGCGTATTCACCGGCGCATTGGTCAGTTTTCCCACCTCAATCACCGCCCCTTCGCCATTAAAAATGCGAAAGACAATGCTCGACATAATGACGCCGGTGAATACCGCTTTTATCGAGATCAGGTTGTAGCGAAACTGTGCCCGCATCTCTTCAATAATGAACAGGATCCCCGCGAGCGGTGCGTTGAACGCCGCCGAAAGGCCGGCCGCCGCCCCCGTTGCCAGCAGCGTATGTCGCGCCTCCGCGCTGCGCATGCGAAACAGATCGCCGACCATGCGCCCAACGTTTCCGCCCAGCTGCACCGTTGGCCCTTCGCGCCCGAGCACCATGCCTGCACCGAGCGTTCCCATGCCACCGATAAATTTTACCGGGATGACGCGCCACCAGCGAACCGGCCTCAGCTCTTCCAGTGCGCCTTCTATTTCAGGGATCCCGGAACCGCCCGCTTCCGGCGCAAATTTACGAACCAGGAAATAGCCCACCATGGCAAACAGCGCAGATAAGCCAAAGGCCCACACCCATACCCATCCACCGCTATAGGCAAAACCCGCCACGGTTCCAATTCGCCAGTTCATTATCGCGTTAACCGCTTTTTCGAAGGCGATACCCACCAGCCCGGCAACGGCGCCGACCACGGCAGCAGCCAGCAGGATAGCCAGCGGCGTTTTATCACGATTAAGCAAGCGCCGGATGCTGATACGGTGCTGCGCACGTCTGAACTGCTGTTCAGTATAAGAATGAGTGTCTGCTTTCATTACCGTTTCTTTTCGTCATACAAATAACCGCAGGGATTTTACCAGAGTGCGTAATATCATCCCGTGAAAAATACTTAACAATTGTTTGGGCATGAAAGGGGGCAAAAATTTCATTACCTTCCGAGGATCACTTAGAATAGTGTGCTTAATCATTTTATACGAACCAGGAACGACGCCATGAGCAAGTCTGAAAACCTCTACAGTGCAGCCCGCGAGCTTATCCCAGGTGGCGTGAATTCGCCTGTTCGCGCCTTTACCGGCGTAGGCGGTACGCCGCTGTTTATCGAACGTGCTGACGGCGCGTATCTGTATGATGTCGATGGCAAAGCCTATATCGATTATGTCGGCTCCTGGGGTCCGATGGTGCTGGGTCACAACCATCCTGCTATCCGCAATGCGGTGATTGAAGCCGCCCAGCGCGGCCTGAGCTTCGGCGCGCCAACCGAGATGGAAGTGAAAATGGCGGAACTGGTCACCGAACTGGTCCCGACTATGGACATGGTGCGTATGGTGAACTCCGGTACCGAGGCCACCATGAGCGCGATCCGCCTGGCACGTGGCTTTACCGGCCGCGACAAGATCATCAAATTTGAAGGCTGCTACCACGGTCATGCGGACTGCCTGCTGGTAAAAGCCGGCTCCGGCGCGCTGACCCTCGGTCAGCCGAACTCACCGGGCGTACCGGCTGACTTTGCGAAGCATACCCTGACCTGCACCTATAACGATCTGAACACCGTTCGGGCAGCCTTCGAGCAGTATCCGCAGGAGATTGCCTGCATCATCGTTGAACCTGTCGCAGGCAACATGAACTGCATTCCTCCGCAGCCGGAGTTCCTGCCGGGTCTGCGCGCCCTGTGCGATGAGTTTGGCGCTCTGCTGATCATCGACGAAGTGATGACCGGCTTCCGCGTCGCGCTGGCGGGGGCACAGTCTTACTACGGCGTAGAGCCGGACCTGACGTGCCTTGGCAAAATCATCGGCGGCGGCATGCCTGTCGGTGCATTCGGGGGACGTAAAGAGGTGATGGAAGCGCTGGCGCCGACTGGCCCGGTCTACCAGGCGGGTACCCTTTCCGGCAACCCGATTGCGATGGCCGCAGGTTTCGCCTGTCTGACCGAAGTCGCGCAGCCGGGTATTCACGAAACCCTGACCGATCTGACATCTCAACTGGCCAACGGCCTGCTGGAGGCCGCGCAAGAAACCGGTATTCCTCTGGTGGTAAACCACGTTGGTGGGATGTTCGGGATTTTCTTCACCGATGCGAAAACCGTGACCTGCTATCAGGATGTGGTGAAGTGTGACGTTGAACGCTTCAAGCGCTTCTTCCATCTGATGCTGGAAGAAGGCGTCTACCTGGCACCATCCGCGTTTGAAGCAGGCTTTATGTCCGTCGCGCACAGCGAAGACGATATCAATAAGACTATCGATGCTGCGCGCAGGGTCTTTGCGAAGTTGTAAGACAGAAACGATCTGCTGCCCTCTCCACCGGGAGAGGGCAATACCCCACCGCCCTTCTACCTGCTTTGCTTTCTCAACAAATAGATAAAGTACGGCGCACCGATAAACGTCGACAGCAACCCGGCAGGTATCTGGTACGGGAACAGCACCATCCGCCCCAGCCAGTCAGCCACCACCAGTATTACGCCCCCCGTCAGCGCCGACATCACAATGTGCGGCATCGTGCGACGAAAGCCCATCATTCTGGCAATGTGCGGCGCCATTAAGCCGACAAAACTCAGCGGGCCGATGGTCATGGTGGCCGTTGCCGTGAGGCATGCGGCCAGCAGCAGTAACCCGATACGGGACGGCGCCAGGGCCATCCCCACCGCACGCGCGGTCTCGCCGCCCAGCGGCAGAATGGTCATCCAGCGACGGCACAGCGGCACCATCGCCAGCAATACAATCATTGCAATCCCGGAATGCACGACCTGGCTGCCGGTGGCGCTGTACGTTGAACCGGAGATCCAGGTCAGGATCTTGGCCATACGCGGATCGCCACTCGCCTGCAGCATCATCAGCAGCATGGTAAATGCCGTGCTGAGCGCCATCCCGGCAAGCAGCATCCGGTGAGGGGAAAACCCACCACGCCCGGAGGCAATGAGGATGATCAGCAGCGTCACCGCCGCGCCAACGCTCCCGGCAGGCATCAACCAGCCGAAGGCATTTCCCGGCACCAGGAACAGCATCAGGACCACGCCAAAGGCGGCACCAGAACTGATACCCAGAACCTCCGGGCTGGCCATCGGATTACCGGTCAGACGCTGGATAATACAGCCCGCCACCGCCAGCATGACCCCGGCGATTAACGCCGAGAGAATGCGCGGCCAGCGCCACTGCATGAGTTCGTTAAGCAGATCCCCAGACGCCCAGTGCCAGCCCACCGCATCGCGTCCGAAAGCGAGCGCGGCAAATGAGATAACAATCAGCACTGCCAGCCCGGCAAGGCTGAACCCCAGCACTGACTGGCGCTCAGCATAGACTTTATCGCCAGCATCCATCGCTGGCGCGCTGATACTGCGCAGACGCGGCAGCAGCCACAGCAGCAGCGGTGCACCGATAAGCGCCGTCATCGAACCGGTAGACACTTCCATCCAGACGCGTGCCAGCCAGAGAATGATTTGATCGGAAAGCCAGAGGATCAACGCGCCAATCAGCGGGGCTAACATCAGGCGCGCCAGCAGGCGGCGCGCACCGAGCATTTTTGCCAGCAGCGGCGCAAACAGTCCGATAAACCCGATGATGCCTACCGCATTAACCAGCAGGGCACTGAGCACAATTGCCAGCGTCAGCGCCCCCAGACGGGCCAGCGACAGCGCCAGCCCCAGATTACGCGCCACGCCATCGTCAAGACCCATCAACGTCAGCGGGCGCAAGAGCAGCAGCGTCAACACGACGCCACCGACGAGCTGCGGCCACAGACGCTGCACGACGCTCCAGTCGGTCTGGGTGAGCGTACCGGTGCTCCAGAGGAACATGCTCTGCAGCTGATCGTGATGGAACAGCACCAGCAGCTGATTAATCGCGCCGCAGTACAGGCTCACCACCAGCCCCGCAAGAATAAGCGTGACGGGGGAGAGACGCTTGCCCCAGGCGACGCCGAATACCAGCGCGCCCACTACACACGCACCGGCGAGGGCAGCAAACTGCGAGGTCAATGCCCCAGGCAACGCCCAGAGTGTGGTAATCGTGATTCCAAGCTGTGCCCCGGTCGCCACGCCAAGCGTCGTCGGCTCGGCCAGAGGGTTACGCAGTACCTGCTGGAATAAAACGCCCACCAGCCCTAATCCCGCACCGACCAGCAGCGAAATCGAAAGGCGCGGCAACAGACTGTAGTGGAACAGCATTTGCTGAATATTATCGATATCTGGCGCCACCAGCGCCCCACGCCACTGGTCGCGCGGTAAGGCCGTCGACAGATTGAACCAGGTCAATGCCAGCGCGCACAGGAAAAGGAGGCAAAGCAACAGTGCCGGGAAACGGGCTATACGCGTACTCATGCCTGGCCTCCCAGCGCGTTGTCCAGCACGCGGGCAAAGTGCATGGCAGAAAGCGTCGCGCCGTAGAACCATACCGCAGGTGCGCGCAGGAACCGTTTTTCACGCACAAACGGCATCGCCTGCCAGAGCGGCGTCGCCATCAGGGTTTGCATCTCCCGCTCGTTGCCGTGGTCAAAGCACAACACATCCACATCGCGAAATGCCGCAAGACGGTCAATCCCCACGGCGGTGCTGCCCCAGAAGGTCATCTCCCCTTCCCAGGCATTACGAATACCAAAACTGTCGAGCACGTCCTGGAACAGGCAGTTTTTCCCAAAGACCAGCATATGGCGGGCATCCAGCAGCGTCACCATCAGCAGCGGGCGATCGCCCCGGTGAGCAAAACGCGGCTTCAGGGCGTTAATCAGTGCATCAAAATCGTCGAGATGTTTTTTGGCCTCAACCTCACGGTTAAGGAACTGTGCCATCTCGTGGAGGGAGTTTTTCGCCATCGCCAGCGGATTTTTACCGTCGCTGAAGGAGAAACCACGGCCGGGCGCAATCCGTGCCATTGTCTCTTCTGACGGGCCGTAACCTGCAGACCAGAACAGGAATGACGGCTTCATCTGGGTGAGCAGTTCGAGATTTGGCTCGGTGCGCAGGCCGATGTCGATTACCGAGTCCGGTAGCCTCGGCTCATTCACCCATAGCCTGTAGTTGGGAATATCCGCCACGCCATAGGGCGTAACGCCCAGCGCCATCATCAGCTCTACCGGCAACCATTCCAGCGCCACAATGCGGTGTGGATCGACCGCAGCCGCACGCGCGGTATTCATTTTTAACAGCAGCGGTGAAAGCGCCATTGCCGTCAGCAGACGACGGCGACTCATCAACATAGAATCCAGCATCAGTACACAAAGCTCACCGGTGCTGCCCCGGCAGGGTGAGGCAAAATCCCCATTGGAATACCGTAAATGTGTTCCAGCGTTTCACTGCGCATCAGTTCAGACGGCGTCCCCTGGGCGATCATTTCACCGCCGCGCAGGGCAACGAGGTAATCGCAGTAACGCGCGGCCATGTTGATATCATGCAGGACCGCGATAACCGTCAGACCGCGCTGCTGGCTTAAACGATGCACCAGCGCAAGCACGTCGACCTGATGGGCAATGTCCAGCGCAGAGGTCGGTTCGTCGAGCAGCAGGCAGCGGCTGTCCTGGGCCACCAGCATTGCTATCCACGCGCGCTGACGTTCCCCTCCTGACAGGCTGTCTACCAGACGGTGGGCCAGCGGTTTTAGCCCCACCAGCGCAATCGCCTCTTCCACTTTCTCTCTGTCGGCCACGCCGAAACGGCCAAGCGCGCCGTGCCACGGATAACGTCCAATCGCCACCAGTTCACGCACGGTCATCCCCTCCGCCTGCGGCAACTGCTGCGGCAGATACGCCACTTTGCGGGCAAAGGCTTTACTGCTCCAGCTCTCCAGCGGCTGACCGTCCAGCAGGATATCGCCTTCTGACGGCGGCTGATGGCGGCCAAGCATTTTGAGCAGCGTTGATTTACCAGAGCCGTTGTGACCAATCAGGCCTGTCACTTTACCTGCCGGGAAGGTCAAAGAGAGCGGATGCAGCAGGGTGCGTCCGGGCACGCGAAAGGAGAGATTATTGAGCGTGAAGGTGGTGTCGGATTGCGTTTGATTATCCTGCATATCGGCCAACTTAAATAAAAAGGGCACGGCGAACCGTGCCCGAAGAGAGATTAGAAGCGGAAGGTCGCGGTGGCGACAACCTGACGTTCAGCACCCCAGTAGCATGCATAATCCTTGTAGCAGCTGGAGACATATTCCCGATCGAACAGGTTATTCACGTTCACCGCCACAGATGACCCCGGCAGACCCAGACGGGCCAGATCGTATTTCACCATCGCATCGGCAAGGGTGTAGCTCGCGACGTTAAACGGCTGATCTTTTTTGTCGCCGCTTGAGTAGTAGCTCACCGTGTTACCGATGTAACGGGTACCGGCACCAATCGTCAGGCCGCTTAAGGCCGTGTCGGTGAAGGTGTAATCTGCCCACAATGACACCTGATTACGCGGCACTTCCGCCGGACGTTTACCTTCAAAGGTGCTGTCATGGGTGTACTCAGCATCAATAAAGCTGTACGCCGCGGTCACATTAATATTGGCGTTAACCGCTGCTTTCGCTTCCAGTTCGAAACCACGAGAACGGATCTCACCGGTCTGGATACTGTGAGTATTCGTTGGATCATTCGGATCCGCCGTCAGGTTCTTATCTTTCGTCAGCTGGAACAGCGACGCGGTGACCACAACCGGCAGGTCTTTCGGCGCGTATTTCACACCCGTTTCATACTGCTTACCGCGGGAAGGGTCGAACGGTGTGCCGTTACGATCGGCGCCCGATACCGGCTCAAACGACTCGCTGTAGCTGAAGTAAGGTGAAATACCGTTATCAAAGAGATAGTTAATCCCCCCGCGCCAGGTGAAAGCCTGGTCGTGGTTTTCAGCCAGCGAATCGGCCGTACCGCGCGTCAGCGTTGAGGCCATCACGTAGTCGTAGCGTCCGCCCAGCGTCAGCACCCACTTATCCCACTCCGCCTGATCCTGAGCATAGAGCCCGGTCTGTTCATTACGATTAACGACGGAATAGTTAGACCATGGCAGGTTGGTGTTGATGTTCGCGTTGCCGTAATCCGGGTTCTGGATATCAATAGGGTCGGCGGAACCGTACAGCGCATTGATATCATTACGCATACGCGAGTAATCAACGCCCGTCAGCAACGTGTGGTCTACGGCGCCCGTCGCGAATGTCGACTGCAGCTGAGTATCCACGGTAAACATATTCAGATCTTCATCTGAACGCACGTAAGCGCGGTTAATCTTGCCAGGCTCAGCGTAGCCATTGCCGTAAACAGAGCGGTAGAGCGTATGCACTTTTGCGTAACGCAGATTCTGACGCACGGTGAACGTGTCATCAAACTGATGCGAGAAGCTGTAACCAATCAACTGCTGGCGACGAGCCATCTTATTATCCGCTTCACCTTCGTTGAAATCGGTTGGGATCTTATGCTCATTGCCGTTTGCGTCACGGTATGGCACCACGGTCCCTTCCCGTGGCAACCAGCCGTAGTAGCCCGCTTCCGGATCGTTCTGGAAATTGCTCAGGAAGGTGAAATCGGTTTTGTCATCCGGACGCCAGCTAAAGGAGGGCGCAATCGCATAGCGGGTTGATTTTGACATCTCCTGCTGTGCGTTCTGACTACTGCCAAGACCGGTCAGGCGGTACGACCACACGCCATCTTCATCGATTGCATCACTGAAATCGAAGCCCGTTTGCCACAGGTTATTGGTCCCCATTTTAAACTGGACTTCTTTCAGCGGCTCGGTCAGTGGGCGTTTGCTCACCATACTGACGATACCGCCGGGATTGCTGTTGCCGTAGAGCACAGACGTAGGTCCGCGCATCACTTCTACGCGCTCAAGGAAGTACGGATCCATGGAAGCTTCGGAGTAGTTATTCCCCATCAGCTTCATGCCATTGAGATACTGGTTGGTGTTTACCGTCGAAGGCGCGGTAAAACCACGAATTGAGACCACATCATAGGTGGTGGAGCTGCCGCGGGTCGCAAACACGCTCGGCGTATAGCCCAGCGCCTCTTTTACGGTCGCTGGCTGGCGGCGTTCCATTTCATCACGCGTCACCACGGAAATAGACTGCGGGGTCTTTTCAATCGCGGTATCGGTTTTGGTCGCCGTGGCCGTGCGCTTTGCTGCGATCGTTGGCGCAGGCCCCCACGGACTTTCCTGGGCGGCAGGCGCGGCAGTGACGGTGATGGTTTCTTCTTTTTTCTGGGTTTCAGCCGCATGTGCATACGTAGACATGCCGGCAACCGCTGTGGCTACGACGACCGCGATTTTTCGCAGCGACGTGTGAATTGGCTGAGCAGTATTGGAAAGCGCCATGTTTATCTCTGATGGAAAAGTGAATGATAACGTAAACGAGAATTATTATTATGACCGCAGAATAATATGCGAAACGCTGGTTGCATAGCAAGCAGTAAGCGGCCCTACGAGAATTAAGGGTTTAAGAAATAAACAAGAGAAAACGAAGGGTTAATCAGAATGAAAACGAGAGTTAAGGAAATGGAAAGTACAGGTAAAAAAATCCCCCCTTTCGGGGGGATGTGAAGCGTTAGTTACCGCCGAACATATCTTTAATCCAGCCCGCGACACCGTCGCTGTCTTTTTTCTCATTCTGCTGCTGCGGCTGTTGTTGCGGCTGCTGCTGAGGCTGAGAAGACTGCTCGAACGGGTTACCCGTCGGTTGCTCTGGCTGGCTTTGCTGGCACAGCGAATCCGGGTTGGTGGTCCAGACAGGCAAGGTACGCATACCGCCGCCACAGACAAAGTTACCGGAACCGTCCACGCCCATATCGACGATATCTTCCGGCGCCACCAGATTCAGCGGTACCGGAGACTGATTCGCCAGATAGCGCTGGTAAATCGACATCGCCCCGCTTGCACCGTACAGTTTGGTTGGCTGGTTGTTATCGCGGCCTACCCAGGTGATCACCACTTCACGGCCATCGATACCGGCGAACCAGGTATCCACGTTGTTGTTGGTGGTCCCGGTTTTACCTGCCAGATGCAGGCCCGGATACTTCGCACCCAGTTGACGTCCGGTTCCCCGCTGCACAACCTGCTGCATCGTCCACAACGTCATATAGGCCGCCTGCGCTGGCACGGCACGTTCCGCTTGCGGGAAGCTCTGATACAGCACGGAGCCGTCCTCAGCAATCACCGAACGCAGAGCAGAGAGCGGTGCACGGTTACCCCCGCTGGCAATGGTCTGGAACGCCTGAGCCACTTCGATCGGCGTCAGGTTAAGCGCCCCCAGGATCATCGCCGGAACAGGATGGAGCTGATCTTTCGGCACACCCAGTTTCTGCCAGGTGTCGACAATCGCCGGCAGACCGAGCGCCATACCCAGGTTCACCGTTGGCACGTTCATCGAGCGGGTCAACGCATCCACCAGCATGACCTGGCCGCTGAACTGTTTATCGTCGTTCTGCGGAGACCATACCTGGCCGTTAGGCTGGCGCAGGGAAATCGGCGCATCGGCAATCCAGGTATTCAGGCGATACTGGTTAGGCTGACTCAGGGCGGTAAGATAGGTTGCCGGTTTCGCCAGTGAACCAATCGAACGTCGCGCCTGCATTGCACGGTTGTAGCCTGCGAACTGCGGCTCAGCACCGCCCACCATGGCGCGAACTTCGCCGGTGTTACGGTCAACCACCACCATCGCGGTTTCAAGATCGCTCAGCTTACGCTGTTTCTTCAGCGCCGGGATGCCTTCCACCGCGGCTTTTTCAGCGGCTTCCTGCGCCACGGAATCGAAGGTGGTAAAGATCTTCACGCCGGAGAGATCTTTCACCTTATCACCGAGCTTGCTTTGCAGCTCCTGACGCACCAGCTGCATAAACGCAGGCTGAGGCGAGATCACGCCACCGCGCGGCTGAACGCCGAGTGGTCGTGCGCTCAGCATGTCGTACAGCTCCTGGTCAATCACCTGCTGCTGTTGCAGCAGACGCAACACCAGGTTACGACGTTCCAGCGCCAGTTTCGGGTTACGCCACGGGTTATAAATGGACGCCCCTTTCACCATGCCCACCAGCAGCGCCTGCTGGTCAAGGCTCAGCTCTTCCACCGGACGACCAAAGTAGTACAGACTTGCCAGCGGGAAGCCGCGGATTTCGTTATCCCCGCTCTGACCGAGGTACACCTCGTTCATGTACAGCTCAAGGATACGATCCTTGCTGTAACGCGCATCCATCAGTACGGCCATGTACGCTTCGTTGGCTTTACGCCAGTAAGAGCGTTCACTGGAGAGGAACAAGTTCTTCACCAGCTGCTGGGTCAGCGTACTCGCCCCCTGCACCGTCCGTCCGGCGGTCAGGTTAGCCAGCACCGCACGGCCAATCGAGTAAAGGCTGATGCCATCATGCTCATAGAAGTGACGGTCTTCGGTTGCCAGCAGGGTATCAACCAGCAGGTCCGGGAAGCCGTTACGGGCAACAAACAGACGTTGTTCGCCGTTCGCCGACGAGAGCATGGTGATCAGACGCGGATCGAGACGGAAGAAACCGAACTGACGGTTGTTATCCATGTTCTCGATGGTGTCCAGACGATCGCCGTCAAAGGTCAGACGCGCACGCACCTGACCCTCTTTGCTGTCCGGGAAATCAAACGGACGGCGGATCATCTCAATGCTTTTCGCCTGCACGGTAAATTCGCCAGGACGCGTCATTTTCGACACCTGACGATACTGGGTGGCTTCCAGCAGTTTCACCATCTCGTTCTTGCTGATGGACATATCTGGCTCAAGGTTCACCATGCGGCCATACACCGCCGCAGGCAGTTGCCAGACTTTTCCGTCTATACGGCTACGGATCTTCTGATCCAGATAGACGCCGTAAATCGCCATCAGCACAACAAATACAATGAACAGCTTCAGCAGCAGCCAGAACCAGCCGCGCTTGCCCCGAGGCTTACGCCCTTTGCCTTTCCCTTTACGCGGCATCGGTTCTTCATCCTCATAATCGTCTTCATAGTCATCGTCATAGTCCTCATCTCTGAGGCGACGACGGCTTACCTTTTCTTTCGCCGGACGCGTTGGTTTTCCCTTACGTCCTATTGGCTCGCGGTCATTCCCCGCCATGCTTTTTCTCCGCAACTTTCAGGCGCAAGGGCCCGATTCTCTTTTCTTCCACTGGCCTGTGAAAGAAGAAATCTCTCAAAGTAAACAGCAAGACCTTCCAGACAGGAACGTCTTTAGTATTTTCTCCCGCACCCTGCGGGTGAGGGCATCAAGCCGCACGTTCCCAGCCCCCCGTCACGAATACTTCTTCGTCCGTCGTGTCGGTGCCGTATTTGCCGGATCGTCCGGCCAGACATGTTTGGGATACCGCCCCTTCATCTCTTTTTGCACGTCACGGTAGCTCCCCGCCCAGAATGCCCCCAGGTCGCGGGTAATCTGTAACGGGCGATGGGCTGGCGACAACAGCTCCAGCACCAGAGAGACGCGCCCTTGCGCCACAGAAGGCGTGGTGGCCTCTCCAAACATTTCCTGCATACGTACCGCCAGCGCCGGAGGATTATCCTCGTGATAACGAATGGCAATCCGGCTTCCGGTCGGCACAGTGTAATGCCCTGGCAGTTCACTATCCAGACGTTGACGTAATGACCAGTCCAGTAAATTCTGTAACGCGACCTTAACATCAAGCGCTTTTAGCGCACGCAGCGAGTGTACACCGTGCATTTGCGGCAGCAGCCAGCGTTCCAGCGAGCCCAGCAATGTCTCATCATCGACTGCGGGCCAGTCATACTCCGGTAGCCAGCGCGCGGCACAGTGCAGACGAATACGGTACTGTTCCGCCTCTGGCGTCCAGTTCAACACCCCTAACCCTTTGTCCCGGATGCCGTTCAGCATGGCCAGATGCAGCACCTCTTCCGACGGTTTTGCCAGCGGCGTGGTGCCGAGGATCAGTTTACCTGTCTGGCTGCGACGAAACGCCTTCAGCGTGCCCTGAGCCTCATCCCATTCCACGGTATCGGATTGCTGGACCAACTGCGGACAGGCACGCGTCAGGGCATCTATATCCACCGCGATAGCCTGTAAAATACGCGCGTCCGGGGAGTGGCTACCCTGTAACAGTAACGGCGCAATCAGCCATTCGTGACGCGTCATGGCGTCATCGCTGTCCAGCATCGCACCCATGCCATTGGCCAGTTGATATCGCCCGTCCAGCCCGCGACGACGTGCGATCCTGTCGGGAAACGCCTGCGCTAACAGAGGCGCGATAGCCGCGCTGTCTGGCGACCCGGCTTTGCCGTTAAGTCGCCGGCAAAGCTGCTGCGCCCGCTGCTGCCAGTTCCCCTGATTGCGGGAAAAGGCCTGCGCCAGATCGCTGCTGCCACCGCGCGGTGGCTCCTCAAGAATAGCCGCCAGTTTCGCCGCCGTAGCAATTTCATCTTCCCCCTGCGCAGCCACCAGCATCGCCGCCAGGCGAGGGTCATTGCCCAGCGCGGCCATTTTTTGCCCGCGGGATGACAATCGCTCACCATCAAGCGCCCCCAGGCGGTTCAGTAAGGCCCGGGCAGCAGCAAGGTTCGCGGCGGGTGGAGGATTAAGCCAGGTCAGCTGTGCCGGATCCGGGCATCCCCACTGCAGAAGATCCATCACCAGCCCCGCCAGATCGCTGTGTAAAATTTCCGGCGTGCTTTGCTGTGCAGCGCGCTCAGCCTGCTCTGCGCTGGTCAAATGCAGGCAGATACCGGGCTCAAGACGTCCCGCACGGCCTGCTCGCTGGACCATCGACGCCTGGCTTATGCGCTGCGTCAGCAGTTTAGTCAGCCCGGTGCGCGCGTCAAAGCTCGCCACCCTCTCCTGCGCACTGTCCACCACCAGGCGAATGCCTTCAATGGTTAAACTGGTTTCGGCAATATTGGTTGCCAGCACCACCTTACGCTGCCCCGCGGGCGCGGGCAGGATTGCTTTACGCTGATCCGCCAGCGACAGCGCGCCGTAGAGCGGGCAAAACAGCACGTCACTTCCCACCCGGGAAGCCAGTTGGTCCTGCACGCGCTGGATCTCGCCTACGCCTGGCAAAAACAGCAGTAGCGATCCCGATTCCTGGCGGAGCAAGTCGGCGGTTGCGATGGCTACCGCGTCGTCAAAACGCTGATGGGCAGGCAACGGCTGATAGCGACGCTCAACGGGAAATGCTCTGCCTTCGGAGGCGATAACCGGCGCGTCGGGCAACGTCTGCTGCAGTCGCTCGTTATCCAGCGTAGCGGACATGATAAGCAACCGGAGGTCGTCGCGTAGCCCTTGCTGAACATCAAGTAACAGCGCCAGTGCCAGATCTGCCTGCAGGCTACGCTCGTGGAATTCATCCAGAATCACCAGTCCGACGCCGTTTAACTCCGGATCGTTTTGCAGCATGCGGGTCAGGATCCCTTCGGTCACCACCTCAAGGCGCGTGGACGGGCCAACGCAGGTTTCGGCGCGCATACGGTAACCCACCGTCTCGCCCGGCTTTTCACCAAGCAGTTCCGCCAGGCGCTGCGCCACGTTCCGTGCGGCCAGCCTGCGCGGCTCCAGCAGGATAATTTTCCCGCGGACAGTGCCCTCTTTGAGGATCTGCAGCGGCAGCCAGGTAGATTTACCTGCGCCCGTCGGGGCGTTAAGTAAAACCTGCGGGGCATGGTGGAAGGCAGCAAGAAGCTCAGGAAGGACGACGGCGACCGGCAATGAGGACACTAACAGCTCCAGAGGGTTAACATTAGTCGGCGTACATTGTAGCATCGGCGCATACCATTACCGAGTCCCCTGTATGTCTGAGTCGAAACGGCTGTTTTTTGCCATAGAATTGCCCTCCACGCTGCAGCGAAAAATCGTTCGCTGGCGAGCCAGCCATTTTCCCCAGGACGCAGGGCGTCCGATCGCGGCGGCAAACCTGCACCTGACGCTGGCCTTTCTGGGCGATGTCAGCGCCGAAAAACAGCGCGCGCTGGCAGCAATGGCTGGCCGCATTTCTCAGCCGGCGTTTACGCTGCACCTCGACGACGCGGGCCAGTGGCTGCGCTCACGCGTGGTCTGGCTGGGCACGCGCCAGCCGCCCCGCGGGCTTTTACAGCTTGCCAGTATGTTGCGCGCCCAGGCGGCTCGCAGCGGGTGTTACCAGAGTCCGCAGCCGTTTCATCCGCATATCACCCTGCTGCGCGATGCCGGTCAGGCCGTTGCCATTCCGCCACCCGGCTTTCACTGGGACGTTGAGGTCAATACCTTCGCGCTTTACGAATCGGTCTTTACCCAAGGACGCACCCGTTATACGCCGCTACAGCGCTGGTCGCTGGGCGATACCCTAAGGAATTCTGATGAAGTTTAGTCCTGCCCTGCAGCACGCCACGCTGGTTCAACGCTACAAACGCTTTCTCGCTGATGTGATCACCCCCGAAGGTGAACAGCTCACGCTGCACTGCCCGAACACCGGTGCCATGACCGGCTGTGCGACGCCGGGTGACACGGTCTGGTATTCCACTTCAGAAAATACTAAACGCAAATATGCCCATACCTGGGAAATGACCGAGACGCAAAACGGGGCATTTATTTGCGTGAATACCCTGCGCGCCAATCAATTAGTTAAGGAAGCATTGACCCTTGGCACCCTGCCCGAACTGGTGGGATATGGCACGCATAAAAGTGAAGTTAAATATGGCGATGAAAGCAGCAGAATTGACTTCATGTTACAGGCGGAAGACCGGCCCGAGTGCTATATTGAAGTAAAATCAGTGACGTTAGCGGAACAGGAAAACGGCTACTTCCCGGATGCGGTCACGCTACGGGGGCAGAAGCATCTGCGGGAGCTGATGAGTGTTGCGGCGGCGGGCAAACGCGCCGTATTGCTGTTTGCGGTTTTACATTCAGCCATTGAACGATTTTCTCCAGCCCGCCATATTGATCTCAAATACGCGCAATTGTTGAATGAGGCACAAAAGCAGGGGGTGGAGGTTTTGGCTTATAAAGCGGAACTTTCTGCCGATAATATGACTCTGAGATCCTCTCTTCCCATTGTCTTATAAGGGATTAGACGATTGACTATTAAGTGTTCTGGCCGCGTGCGCAAATACGCTTTTCCTCACAGGCTTGTCAAGTGTTACGTTTAGATAATTGCCATACGGAAAAGCATCTGCTATTTATAGCGACCTGATTTTTCCCCCAACACGGGGATCGATAGTGCGTGTTAAGGAGAAGCAACATGCAAGAAGGGCAAAACCGTAAAACATCGTCCCTGAGTATTCTCGCCATCGCTGGGGTGGAGCCGTATCAAGAGAAGCCGGGCGAAGAGTATATGAACGAAGCCCAGCTGTCGCACTTCAAGCGTATTCTTGAAGCATGGCGTAATCAACTCAGGGATGAAGTCGATCGCACCGTTACTCATATGCAGGATGAAGCTGCTAACTTCCCGGACCCGGTAGACCGTGCCGCTCAGGAAGAAGAGTTCAGCCTCGAACTGCGTAACCGTGACCGCGAACGCAAACTGATCAAAAAGATCGAAAAAACGCTGAAAAAAGTCGAAGACGAAGATTTTGGCTACTGCGAATCCTGCGGTGTTGAAATCGGAATTCGTCGCCTGGAAGCGCGTCCAACCGCCGATCTGTGCATCGACTGTAAAACGCTGGCAGAAATCCGCGAAAAACAGATGGCCGGTTAATACCAGCGCTGTTTACACACTCCAAAGGCGGGAGTTTATCCCGCCTTGTTACTGTTGATATGTCTGAATCACACTATATTGGGCGCTTCGCGCCATCCCCTTCTGGTGAATTACACTTCGGCTCATTAATTGCCGCCCTCGGCAGCTACCTGCAGGCTCGCGCCCGTCACGGTAAATGGCTGGTCCGCATTGAAGATATTGATCCTCCGCGTGAAGTTCCCGGTGCAGCAGATACCATTCTGCGTCAGCTGGAACATTACGGTCTTCACTGGGACGGTGACGTCCTCTGGCAGTCAAGGCGACATGATGCCTACCGGGAACGCCTGGCGTGGCTCCACGCACAAGGGCTCTCCTACTACTGCACCTGCACCCGCGCGCGTATTCAGAGCGTGGGTGGCGTCTATGACGGCCACTGCCGCACGCGCAATAACGGCCCAGAACTGGCCGCCGTGCGCATAAAGCAGCATGCCCCGGTGACGCACTTTACTGATTTACTCTCCGGCGAAATCCATGCGGATGAACGTCTTGCACGCGAAGATTTTATTATCCACCGCCGTGACGGCCTGTTCGCCTATAACCTGGCGGTAGTGGTTGATGACCATTTCCAGGGCGTGACGGAAATTGTGCGCGGGGCTGACCTGGTGGAACCTACCGTGCGACAAATATCGCTCTATCACCAGTTTGGCTGGAACGCGCCGGATTACATTCATCTGCCGCTGGCGGTCAATGAACAGGGCTTTAAACTGTCAAAACAAAATCATGCGCCCGCCCTGCCAGACGGCGATCCGCGCCCTGTTTTGATCGACGCGCTGCGATTTCTCAACCAGAATGTAACCAACGAATGGCAGGATTTGCGAATTGATGAACTGCTGAAAATGGCGATCGCCAACTGGACGCTGACGACCGTGCCAAAAATCCAGCATTCTCAAATGCGTTGCGCTGAGCTATGATTAGCCGCTTTTTTCATAACAAAACACACTACGAGGTGTACTATTTTTACCCGAGTCGCTAATTTTTGCCGTAAAGTGCTAAGCCGCGAAGAGAGCATGGCGAACGACGCTATTGCGCAAAACCGCATGTCGGTTATTCCACGTGAGCAGCACAATATTTCCCGCAAAGATATCAGTGAAAATGCCCTCAAGGTGCTCTATCGTCTGAATAAAGCAGGCTACGAGGCCTATCTCGTTGGCGGTGGGGTGCGTGATTTACTGCTGGGCAAAAAACCAAAAGATTTCGACGTGACGACCAGCGCCACGCCAGAGCAGGTGCGCAAATTATTCCGTAACTGTCGCCTTGTTGGCCGTCGTTTTCGTCTTGCTCACGTCATGTTTGGGCCGGAAATTATTGAAGTGGCGACCTTCCGCGGTCACCACGAAGCGGGCGAATCCGATCGCACCACCTCCCAGCGCGGCCAGAACGGCATGCTGCTGCGGGACAATATCTTCGGCTCTATCGAAGAAGATGCCCAGCGTCGCGATTTCACGATCAACAGCCTTTACTACAGCGTGGCAGATTTCACCGTCCGTGATTACGTCGGCGGCATGCAGGACCTGAAAGACGGTCTGATTCGCCTGATCGGCACGCCGGAAACGCGTTATCGTGAAGACCCGGTGCGTATGCTGCGCGCCGTACGTTTCGCCGCCAAACTCTCAATGCGCATCAGCCCGGAAACCGCAGAGCCGATACCGCGTCTGGCGACGCTGATTAACGACGTGCCGCCAGCCCGTCTGTTTGAAGAGGCGCTGAAGCTGCTGCAGGCCGGTTACGGCTACGAAACCTACAAGCTGCTACGCGAATACAGCCTTTTCCAGCCCCTGTTCCCGACCATTACGCGCTGCTTTACCGAAAACGGTGACAGCCCAATGGAACGCATGATTGCGCAGGTGCTGAAGAATACCGATACCCGCATTCACAACGATATGCGTGTGAACCCGGCGTTCCTGTTTGCCGCGATGTTCTGGTATCCGCTGCTGGAAGCAGCGCAGAGAATTGCGCAGGAAAGCGGTCTGGCCTACTACGATGCGTTTGCGCTGGCCGCAAATGACGTGCTGGATGAAGCCTGCCGCACACTCGCCATTCCAAAACGTATTACGACGCTGGTGCGTGATATCTGGCAGCTTCAACTGCGCATGTCTCGTCGTCAGGGTAAACGCGCCTGGAAGCTGATGGAGCATCCTAAATTCCGCGCTGCGTTCGATTTACTGTCTCTGCGTGCTGAAATTGAACGGAACCAGGAACTGCAGCGTCTGGCGCAGTGGTGGGGCGAATTCCAGGTTTCAGCACCGCCAGAGCAGAAAGATATGCTCGTCGACCTCGATGACGAACCGACGCCGCGTCGTCGCCACCGTCGTCCGCGCAAACGTGCGCCGCGCCGTGAAGGTACGGCATGACCCTGGCGTACATTGCCATCGGCAGCAATCTGGCCTCTCCGCTGGAGCAGGTTAATGCTGCCGTTCAGGCGCTGGGTGAAATCCCACAAAGCCGTATTGTGGCGGTCTCTTCTTTCTACCGGACACCGCCGCTGGGGCCACAGGATCAGCCTGATTACCTGAATGCCGCCGTGGTGCTGGACACTGCGCTGGATGCCGACACGCTGCTGGATAATACTCAGCGAATCGAACTGCAGCAGGGCCGCATACGCAAAGCCGAACGCTGGGGGCCGCGCACCCTCGATCTCGACATTATGCTGTTTGGCCATGAGGTGATTAACACCCCCCGTCTCACCGTTCCGCACTACGACATGAAAAATCGCGGCTTTATGCTCTGGCCGCTGTTCGACGTTGCCCCTGACCTCACCTTCCCTGACGGCCTCTCGCTGAAGGCAGTGCTGGATAGCCTCGACGCAGAAAAACCAGCCCGCTGGTGATCCGCATTTTTACCGGTTAACCCTCACGGAATTGTGGTTAATCGGTTGCCTAAAATCATTGTTCCCTCAAATGTTACTGTTAGAATGCGCAAAGATTCGCTTTTGGGCTATCAGGAAACAGTATGAAACCAACCACCATCTCCTTACTGCAGAAATGCAAACAGGAAAAGAGACGCTTCGCCACCATTACTGCGTATGACTACAGCTTCGCTAAGCTTTTTGCCGAAGAGGGTATCACTGTCATGCTGGTCGGAGATTCGTTAGGGATGACGGTACAAGGCCATGATTCCACCCTGCCGGTGACGGTCGAAGATATTGCCTACCATACCCGTGCCGTGCGCCGCGGGGCACCTGCCTGTCTGCTGCTTTCCGATCTGCCTTTTATGGCCTACGCGACGCCAGAGCAAGCGTTCGAGAATGCGGCAACCGTCATGCGTGCCGGGGCCAATATGGTCAAAATCGAAGGCGGAGCCTGGCTTGCAGAGACCGTGAAAATGCTCACCGAACGTGCCGTGCCGGTCTGTGGTCATCTGGGTCTGACGCCGCAATCCGTCAATATTTTTGGCGGCTATAAGGTGCAGGGCCGCGGTGATGCAGCACAGACGCTGTTTGAGGATGCCCTGGCGCTGGAAGCCGCTGGCGCACAGCTGCTGGTGCTGGAGTGTGTGCCGGTTGAACTGGCAAAACGCATCACCGAGGCGCTGTCGATTCCGGTGATTGGCATTGGCGCAGGCAACGTTACCGACGGTCAGATTTTAGTGATGCACGACGCCTTTGGTATTACCGGCGGTCATATCCCTAAATTCGCCAAAAATTTCCTGGCAGAAGCAGGCGACATGCGTGCTGCTGTGCGGCAGTATATTGCCGACGTTGAATCCGGTGTTTACCCGGGTGAAGAACACAGTTTCCATTAAGGAGTCTTGTTGTGCTAATCATTGAAACCCTGCCGCTGCTTCGCCAGCATATCCGTCGTGCACGTCAGGAAGGTAAACGTATCGCACTGGTTCCCACGATGGGTAACCTGCATGACGGCCATATGAAGCTTGTCGATGAAGCCAGAGCGCGTGCAGATATCGTGGTGGTCAGTATCTTCGTGAACCCCATGCAATTTGACCGTGCCGACGACCTGGCGCGCTATCCGCGCACCCTGCAGGAAGATTGCGAAAAACTCAAAAAACGCCACGCCGACATTGTCTTCTCTCCGGCACCTGCAGACGTCTACCCGCAGGGGACCGAGGACGCGACCTACGTGGACGTGCCGGGCATTTCAACCATGCTGGAAGGCGCCAGCCGTCCGGGCCATTTCCGCGGCGTTTCAACCATCGTCAGCAAGCTGTTTAACCTGGTGCAGCCCGACGTTGCCTGCTTCGGTGAGAAGGACTTCCAGCAGCTGGCGTTGATCCGTAAGATGGTCGCCGACATGGGTTATGATATCGAGATCGTGGGCGTGCCGATTGTGCGCGCCAAAGACGGTCTGGCGCTCAGTTCCCGTAACGGGTACCTTACCGCGGATGAGCGTAAAATCGCGCCGGGATTGAGCAAGGTCATGAATACCATGGCGGAACAGCTTGTGGCTAAAGAGCTGAGCGCAGAAGAGATCGTTGCCCTCGCCGAACAGGCGCTGAACGACAAAGGCTTCCGCGCTGACGATATCCAAATCCGTGATGCCGATACGCTGCTTGAGCTGACCGATACCAGCAAGCGCGCGGTGCTTCTGGTGGCTGCATGGCTCGGTCAGGCACGCCTTATCGACAATAAAGTGGTTGAGCTGGCTTAACTCTCTACCTCCCCTCGTTCGCGGGGGGTTAACGCATGATGATTAAAGGTAAACGTAATGATTCGCAAAATGCTGCAAGGTAAGCTTCACCGTGTGAAAGTCACTCAGGCCGACCTGCACTATGAAGGCTCCTGCGCCATTGATCAGGATTTTCTTGATGCAGCGGGCATCCTTGAAAACGAAGCCATTGATATCTGGAACGTGAATAACGGTAAGCGCTTCTCTACCTATGCGATCGCGGCGGAACGCGGCTCCAGAATTATCTCCGTGAATGGCGCTGCCGCTCACTGTGCCGACGTCGGTGATATCGTCATCATCGCCAGCTTCGTGATGATGTCTGACGAAGAAGCCCGTCGCTGGCAGCCAAAAGTGGCGTACTTCGAAGGCGACAACGAAATGAAACGCACCGCGAAAGCCATTCCGGTCCAGGTTGCCTGATATCCTGAAGGCTGTGAACCGTTCACAGCCTTCTCTCACCTCATCCCTGCGGCTGATTACTGATAAGCCGCGACATCGTCTCCAGCGAATCCGTCCTTAAAATATACAGTCGCTTAAGCAGGAACGGATTGTCCCCGGGCTTCACTTTACCTTTTACCGTTGTCACCGCCAGGTGGAACCCTGCGTCATTCGCTGCTTTTACCGCTTTGTCGTCATAGGCGCCAAACGGATAAGAGAGATAGAGCACGTGCGGGTTAAATTGCGCCAGCGCCCGGCGTGAACGCGCGAAATCGAACAAAATCACGTGATGGCTACGGCTCAGTAAGATCGGGTGTTTATTGCCGTCCACCCGATGCAAGAAGTGGGTATGGGACTGGATATCAAACACATCCTGGATCTGCTCAAGCTCAGAGACACTCATAAACTGCAGGTATTTCGGCGCCCACTTCTGCGGATGACGTTTTATACGCGACGAGATGATAAACGCCGTCGCCTTGAATCCATACGCTTTGAGGACGGGATACGCATAGCGGCTCACCGACTTCAGCCCGTCATCAAAGGTGATCACCACAGACTTCGCCGGCAGGTTCATTTTGTTACGCACATACCCTTCAAGCTGAGCCATCGTCAGCGTGGTATAGCCCTGATCGCGAAGCCAGGTCATCTGGTTGCTGAACGCACGCACGCTGGTGGTCGTGGAGGTATGTCGGAAACGGGTGTTCTCTTCATCACGCAGGATATGGTGATAGGTCAGGACCGGGATGCCGTTATCTTCCTGCGCATCCAGGCTGCTGATCCACGCCAGACGATTGCCGATGCGGATCTGATACCAGGTCTGGTTCAGACGGTCTTTAAGTTTATTCAGAATGGGGTAGCGAAGGTTAGCACTCATCGTGCCGAAAGGAGCGCTTCCGCTGCTGGGGGCGTTAAAGACAGGCGTGTCTTTCCAGGTTATCAGGTTCTGGTTACTCAGCGGTTTATTCAAATCGCCAAGGCTGTCTTCCACCCGCTGTTTGCCCTGCACGTCTTCCAGGTGCTCTTTATCAATAAAGCCCGTGCCGAAGCCAAAACGAAACTCGTAATAATCAGCGGATGTGGGGACGACGGCCAGGATTTGCCCGGCACGGATATTGCCGACATTGACCACATTGTTACCTACTTGCGCCCAGATAGCCGCATCTTCGGTGGTTTGCATATATCGGGCGGGAAGCCCTTGCTGAGCGATCAGGCTGGCAGATGCGCCGCCGGAAACCAGCAGCAACAGAAGGAACACAACGCGCATGAACATGGAATATTAATCGACACGAAAAATCAGCCACCATTGTAACAAAAGCAGCATCAATACCAATGTTTAATTCTTATACAAATCATGGAGCAAGACAAAGGGAGGATTTTTTTGCTGCTGATGCCACAGGCTGCTGACGCCGGCCACTTTTTTGTCGACGATCGCATGACGGAATTCAGCGCTGCTTAAGGTTTCCCGAAAGGGATACATGTATTCCAGCAGCAAAGAGTTAATGCCTGATATCACTTCACAGTTGTCGTGCTTGTGGCTCAACAATGCCGCAGAGCGATAAGGTGCCGCGCCGGATTTATCGGTCAGGAAGATGACGCCGTCACCGGTGTCGGTTTCATGCAGGGCATCGCACATCATGCGGCTGAGCATGTTGGTGCTCAATCCACGCCAGTAGTTAACCGCACGGCATTGCGCCAGCGGACCAAATCTGGCCTCCAGTTTATCCAGCATATCCTGCGCCTGTTCATCATGGCAGGCGATCACCCATCCCAGCATCACTCTCTCCTTAGCAGGCAAGTAGTTTAGCGGAGTGAAGGTTAGCGTACGGTGATAACAATCAAAGAAAAGCGCCCGGCAAACAGAATGTCGCCGGGCGGAAGATTAGCTGCGCAGACCGCGTCCACGCTGAATCAGAGACCAGCACAGCAGGTAGAAAGCGATAATAAACACCACCAGCACCGCAACCGTGGTAATCAGTGGCACATCCGTAATGCCGAGGAAACCAAAGCGGAAGCCGCTGATCATATAAACAATCGGGTTCAGGTGTGACAGCGCCTGCCAGAACGGCGGCAGCAGCGTCAGGGAGTAGAACACCCCGCCAAGATAGGTCAGTGGCGTCAGCACAAAGGTCGGGATCAGGCTGATATCATCGAACGTTTTAGCAAACACCGCGTTCAGCAGACCGGCCAGCGAGAACAAGATGGCCGTCAACAGTAACGTGAGCGCCACGAACAGCCATGAATGCACCTGGAACGGCACAAAGAACAGGGAGATCGCCGTCACCAGAATCCCCACGCAGAGACCGCGCGCCACGCCGCCGCCCACATAACCCGCAATGATCACATGCGTTGGTACCGGCGCGACCAGCAGCTCTTCAATGTTACGCTGGAACTTGGCGCTAAAGAATGACGATGCCACGTTAGCATAGGCGTTGGTGATCACCGCCATCATGATCAGGCCCGGCACAATAAACTGCATATAGGTAAAGCCGTGCATTTCACCAATGCGGGAACCGATGAGGTTACCGAAGATGATGAAGTAGAGCGTCATGGTGATCACCGGCGGTACCAGAGTTTGCACCCAGATACGCATAAAGCGGTTAATCTCTTTCGCCCAGATGCTTTTCAGCGCGACCCAGTAAAGATGCGTCATGCCTTGTCTCCTTGTTTATCCTGCACCAGAGAGACAAACAGCTCTTCCAGTCGGTTCGCTTTGTTACGCATACTTAATACCTGAACACCCTGCGCGCTCAGCTGTGAGAACACGCTGTTGATGCCCTGCTCGCGCAGCACTTCCACTTCCAGCGTTGAGGTATCCACCAGACGATAGTTATAACCTTCCAGCGTCGGCAGCGGGCTTTTCGCCGCCAGGTCGAGAATGAAGGTTTCGGATTTCAGCTTGGCGAGCAGGCTCTTCATCGAGGTGTTTTCCACCAGCTCACCGTTCTGAATGATGCCGATATTGCGACACAGCATCTCCGCCTCTTCGAGGTAGTGCGTGGTCAAAATAATGGTCGTGCCTTTGTCGTTGAGGTCCTTCAGGAAGCCCCACATTGAACGACGCAGTTCGATATCCACGCCCGCGGTGGGCTCATCAAGGATCAGCAGCTTTGGCTCATGCATCAGCGCACGGGCAATCATCAGACGGCGCTTCATCCCGCCAGACAACATGCGCGCACGTTCATTGCGTTTTTCCCACAGATCGAGCTGTTTGAGGTACTTTTCGCTGCGCTCCACCGCTTCTTTGCGCTCAACACCGTAGTAACCCGCCTGATTAACCACGATTTGCTGCACTGTCTCGAACGGGTTGAAGTTGAACTCCTGCGGCACCAGTCCGAGCTGGCGCTTGGCATTCACCACATCTTTTTGCAGGTCGTAGCCAAACACGCTCACCCGGCCGGACGTTTTGTTGACCAGCGAACTGATAATGCCAATGGTGGTGGATTTCCCCGCCCCATTCGGCCCCAGAAGCGCGTAGAAATCCCCCGCTTCCACTTTGAGATCTATCCCACGCAGCGCCTGAACGCCGCCTGGATAGGTTTTTTTGAGCTGCTCAAGCTCCAGTGCAATCGCCATGAATTAAACTTACCTTAGGTTCTGACACACGTTGTGTGGTTTCATTAAAAGTCGAGTTACCCTATATTAGCGCAACGCAATCACTCGGTTACAGGTCGCTAACCTCCATGAACGACATAGATACACTCATCAGCAACAATGCACTATGGTCAAAAATGCTGGTGGAGGAAGACCCCGGATTTTTTGGAAAGCTCGCGCAGGCGCAAAACCCACGCTTTCTCTGGATTGGATGTTCCGACAGCCGCGTTCCGGCAGAGCGCCTGACAGGTCTCGAGCCTGGCGAACTGTTTGTGCACCGTAATGTTGCCAACCTGGTGATCCATACCGACCTCAACTGCCTTTCGGTTGTTCAGTACGCCGTTGACGTTCTGGAGGTCGAGCACATCATTATTTGTGGCCACTATGGCTGCGGCGGTGTGCAGGCCGCGATTGAAAATACCGAACTCGGGTTAATCGATAACTGGCTGCTGCATATCCGCGATATCTGGTTCAAACATAGCTCACTGTTGGGTGAAATGCCGCAGGAGCGTCGTCTCGATACCCTTTGCGAGCTGAACGTGATGGAGCAGGTTTATAACCTTGGCCATTCCACCATCATGCAATCGGCGTGGAAACGCGGGCAAAAAGTCTCGATCCACGGCTGGGCGTACGGTATTCACGATGGTCTGCTTCGTAACCTGGAAGTGACCGCCACCAACCGTGAAACGCTGGAGCAGCGCTATCGTTCCGGGATAGCTAACCTGAAGCTTAAGCACGTCAACCATAAATAGCTGCCTGTAAGCAGTTCAGATAAAAACAAAACGGCAACCCGGGTTGCCGTTTTTACTGTGTGTCCCCTCGTCAGAGGGCAACAGACCGCACATCACAAACCTTACTCGTCGAGCAGGATCACTTTACCCACATACGGCAGATGACGGTAACGCTGCGCGTAGTCAATGCCATAGCCCACGACGAACTCGTCAGGGATAGAGAAGCCGACAAACTCTACCGGCACCTGCACTTCACGGCGGCTGGGTTTATCCAGCAGGGTGCAGATCGCCAGGGATTTTGGCTCACGCAGGCTCAGGATCTCGCGCACTTTAGAGAGCGTGTTGCCGGAGTCGATGATGTCCTCAACGATCAACACATCTTTGCCACGAATATCTTCATCCAGATCTTTCAGGATTTTCACATCACGGGTTGTGGACATGCCGCTGCCGTAGCTGGAGGCGGTCATAAAATCGACCTCATGGGACACCTGCACTTCACGGCACAGGTCTGCCATGAACATGAAAGAGCCACGTAAAAGACCGACCAGCACCATTTCGCTGCCGCTGTCCTTGTAATGTTCGGTGATTTGACGACCCAGTTCGGCGATACGCGCTTTGATCTCGGCTTCCGGGATCATCACTTCAACAGTATGTTTCATATTACTAACCATATGATTTTAATGAAAATCTCTCAATGCGGATGAATGTTACTCCGGCATCGATACGCAAGCCAGCCATTATATCAGTAAATGGATACACCTGGCGCATGAGTTATAAAAAGCAAATATTGTGATTCCGATCACACTTGTTAATACCTATAATTAGTTGCTAGCAAATAATTAACAAAACTGACGAGTACACTTTCTATGGCTGAAATAAAAACTCAACAGCCACGTCTACTGGTGACATTAACAGCGCTATTCGCCGCCTTCTGCGGCCTGTATCTGTTAATCGGTGGCGTCTGGCTGGCCGCAATTGGCGGCTCCTGGTACTACCCTATTGCGGGTCTGGTTATGCTTGGCGTAACCGTCCTGTTGTGGCGTAGAAAACAATCCGCGCTATGGCTTTATGCTGCTTTACTCCTCGCAACCATGATCTGGGGCGTCTGGGAAGTCGGTTTCGACTTCTGGGCACTGACGCCGCGCAGTGACATCCTGGTCTTCTTTGGTATCTGGCTGATCCTGCCGTTCGTGTGGCGTCGCCTGATTATTCCTTCAAGCGGTGCCGTTGCGGCGCTGGTGGTTGCCCTGCTGATCAGCGGCGGTATTCTCACCTGGGCCGGTTTTAACGACCCGCAGGAGATTAACGGTACGCTGAATGCCGAATCCACCCCAGCTGCGGCTATCTCGCAGGTCGCGGATGGCGACTGGCCAGCTTATGGCCGTAATCAGGAAGGTCAGCGCTACTCCCCGCTCAAGCAGATCAACGCGGACAACGTTAAGAACCTGAAGGAAGCCTGGGTATTCCGTACCGGCGACCTGAAGATGCCAAACGATCCGGGTGAACTGACCAACGAAGTGACGCCGATTAAAGTCGGTAACATGCTTTATCTGTGCACCGCGCACCAGCGTCTGTTCGCGCTTGACGCGGCCACCGGTAAAGAGAAATGGCACTTCGATCCGCAGCTGAACTCCAACCCGTCGTTCCAGCACATCACCTGCCGTGGCGTCTCTTACCACGAAGCGAGTGCTGATAATGCGAGCCCTGAAGTCATTGCCGACTGTCCTCGCCGCATCATGCTGCCGGTAAACGATGGCCGCCTGTTCGCGATCAATGCCGAAACCGGTAAGCTGTGTGAGACCTTTGCCAACAAAGGTATCCTGAATCTGCAGACCAACATGCCGGACACCACGCCGGGTCTGTATGAGCCAACCTCACCGCCGATCATCACCGATAAAACTATCGTGATTGCCGGCTCGGTAACCGATAACTTCTCCACCCGCGAAACCTCTGGCGTTATCCGTGGTTTTGACGTGAACACCGGTAAACTGCTGTGGGCCTTCGACCCGGGCGCGAAAGATCCAAACGCGATCCCATCGGACGAACACACCTTTACCTTTAACTCACCTAACTCCTGGGCACCGGCGGCGTATGACGCGAAGCTGGACCTGGTCTACCTGCCGATGGGCGTCACCACGCCAGATATCTGGGGGGGTAACCGTACACCTGAGCAAGAGCGTTATGCCAGCTCTATCGTGGCGCTGAACGCGACCACCGGTAAACTGGCCTGGAGCTACCAGACTGTTCACCACGACCTGTGGGATATGGACATGCCGTCCCAGCCGACGCTGGCTGACATTACCGTTAACGGCAAAACCGTTCCGGTGATTTATGCACCCGCGAAAACGGGCAACATCTTTGTGCTGGATCGCAGCAACGGTAAGCTGGTTGTCCCGGCACCCGAAAAACCCGTTCCGCAGGGCGCTGCCAAAGGCGACTATGTCACCAAAACACAGCCGTTCTCTGACCTGAGCTTCCGTCCGAAGAAAGATCTCAGCGGTGCAGACATGTGGGGTGCCACAATGTTTGACCAGCTGGTGTGCCGCGTGATGTTCCATCAGCTGCGCTATGAAGGTATCTTCACGCCACCTTCTGAGCAGGGCACGCTGGTCTTCCCGGGTAACCTGGGCATGTTCGAATGGGGTGGGATCTCCGTTGACCCTAACCGTCAGGTGGCGATTGCCAACCCGATGGCCCTGCCGTTTGTTTCTAAGCTTATTCCACGCGGTCCAGGCAACCCAATGGAGCAGCCTAAAGATGCTAAAGGCAGCGGTACAGAAGCGGGTATTCAGCCGCAGTATGGCGTGCCCTATGGCGTCACGCTGAACCCGTTCCTGTCGCCGTTTGGTCTGCCGTGTAAACAGCCTGCCTGGGGTTATATCTCCGGCCTGGATCTGAAAACTAACCAGATCGTCTGGAAAAAACGTATTGGTACGCCTCAGGACAGCATGCCGTTCCCGATGCCAGTTCCTGTCCCGTTCAATATGGGTATGCCAATGCTGGGTGGTCCAATTTCTACCGCCGGTAACGTGCTGTTCATCGCGGCAACCGCCGATAACTACCTGCGCGCGTACAACATGACCAACGGTGAAAAACTGTGGCAAGGCCGTCTGCCAGCAGGTGGACAGGCAACGCCGATGACCTATGAAGTGAATGGCAAGCAGTACGTTGTCATCTCTGCGGGTGGTCATGGTTCGTTTGGTACGAAGATGGGCGACTACATTGTGGCTTATGCTTTACCCGACGACGCTAAATAATTAACACCGCCAACGGTAAAAAAAACGGCAACTTCGGTTGCCGTTTTTATTGCTTATCCCCTGTGGACCGGGGGCTGGGCATCAGGCCACACGATATTAAACCGTGAACCCCAGCATCATGCCCGTATCTTCATGCTCCAGCAGATGGCAGTGCGCCATATAGGCAAACGCCTTCGGTGCCTCGTGGTCAAATTTCACCAGCACCTCACTGACGCCACCTTCAACCCTGACGGTGTCTTTCCATCCCGCGCGATGCGCCTGTGGCACGTTACCGTTTTCAGAAAGGATGCGGAACTGGGTGCCGTGAATATGGAACGGATGCAGCATCATGTCGCCTTCGCCTGAAATCACCCAGCGTTCAAACTGCCCTTTTGCGGCAGCAAACATTGGCGTGTTCATGTCGAACGCTTTGCCATTGATCATGTTGGCATTGTGGAAATCGAAATCATGGCCACCGTGCCCCATGCCGCCCATTTTACCGTGGTCCATATTCATATGGCCCATCATCTCTCCGTGGTGCATACCCGCCATCGCCTGATTGCCATATTTCGCCATCAGTGCCTGCATGCCCATCATATCGAGCATCGGGTTCATGGACAGTTGCAGCTTGCGTTGGGTCAGGCCCTCGAGAGAAGGTAGCGCCGGGAGCGTGGTCAGGGTATCCGGCAGCATGCCCGAGGCCGTGACCTGCAGCGGCTGGATCTGCAGCACCGGGTGCGGCTTATCAAAGGGTGCAACCGCCATTCCCATCTGACTGACCGGTAGCGTGACCAGGTCAAACGGTTTGCCGTCGCTGATATCCACCAGCACCTCAAAACGCTCCCCCATCAGCATCGGTAGCGCATCCACCTTCACCGGTTCAGGCAGCAGCCCCCCGTCGCTTGCGACCACGTACAGAGGGCGTTTATCGCTGGTGGCGAAATTCAGTGAGCGGGCGTTGCAGCCGTTGAGCAGGCGTAAGCGCAGCCAGCCTTTCGGTGCCGCATGCTGCGGGTAAATGGCACCGTTGGTCAGCAGGGTGTCGCCAAACCAGCCTACCGCCGCGCTCATGACGTCCAGCTGGTAATCAATTTGCCCGTCAGCGGTGAATTTTTTGTCTTGCACAATGACCGGCACATCGTCGATGCCCCACTGTTTGGGCAGGCGCAGCAAACGGCTTTCGTCATCTTCAATCAGCACCAGTCCCGCCAGCCCCATCGCCACCTGATGGCCCGTTTTGCCATGCTGATGGGGGTGGAACCAGCAGGTCGCGGCGCGCTGGTCCGGGGTAAAGGTCACGCTTCGCTTACCGCCCGGTTTTATGATGCCCTGCGGCCCCCCATCCACCTCGCCCGGCACTTCCAGTCCGTGCCAGTGCAACGTGGTCTCCTCAGCCAGCGTGTTATGGATATCCACCGTCACCGCTTTCCCTTTACGTAACTGAAGTGCCGGGCCGAGAAGATTGCCGTTATAACCCCACGTTGTCGCACTGTGTGCGCCAAAGGTCGTTTTACCGGACTGGACAACAAGCTGGATGCGGCTTCGGGCATCTGCGGTGAGTAAATCAGGGATCGGTAAGGCAGGTCTGTCGGCCGCAAAAGCCGCGCGGCTCCACAGCGGTAAAGCGCTGGCTACGCCAAGCGCAACGGAATATTTTAAAAAATCACGGCGTTGCATGTTCATTTCCTTATTTCCAGCAGGCGATCTTTTGAGCATAAACCCTCCCCTTACCGGAAGGTCAAGTGAAGCGGTAATAATAAAGATCGTCGGCCTGGCATCAAGTATGCTAACGTTAATTTTCCGTGATGCAGTGGTAGAAGCAATGAAGACGTTTTTCAGAACAATTTTGTTCGGTAGCCTGATGGCGATGTGTGCGAACAGTTACGCGCTGAGTGAAAATGAAGCGGAAGATATGGCCGATCTGACGGCAGTTTTTGTCTTTCTGAAAAACGATTGTGGTTACCAGAATTTGCCCAACGGGCAGATTCGTCGCGCACTGGTCTTTTTTGCCCAGCAAAACCAATGGGATCTCAGCAACTACGATAGCTTCGACATGAAGGCGCTCGGCGAAGACAGCTACCGCGATTTAAGCGGTATTGGTATCCCTACCGCCAAAAAATGCAAAGCGCTGGCTCGCGATTCACTCAGCCTGCTCGCCTACGTGAAATAACCTTCCCGACGCCCCCTTGTTGAGCCTATAGCCGTGCAACCACGGTTATAGTTAGCTATCATGTTTCGCTCATTTTTTGTGAGCGTAACGGATGTTAACAAAGGAGGAGTCCGCGTATGGCCGACCACACGTTGTGGCATGAAACACTGCATGACCAGTTTGGTCAGTACTTTGCCGTTGATAACGTGCTCTATCATGAGAAAACCGATCACCAGGATCTGATCATCTTCGAGAATGCCGCCTTTGGCCGCGTGATGGCGCTGGACGGTGTCGTGCAAACGACCGAGCGTGACGAGTTTATCTATCATGAGATGATGACCCACGTTCCGCTGCTGGCACACGGGCATGCGAAGCATGTTCTGATTATCGGTGGTGGTGATGGCGCAATGCTGCGTGAAGTCTCCCGCCATCAATCCATCGAAACCATTACGATGGTGGAAATTGATGCCGGCGTGGTCTCTTTCTGTCGTCAGTACCTGCCGAACCATAACGCCGGTAGCTATGACGATCCGCGCTTCAGTCTGGTCATTGATGATGGGGTTAACTTCGTTAATCAGACGACCCAGACCTTCGACGTTATTATCTCCGACTGTACCGACCCGATCGGTCCCGGCGCGTCGCTGTTTACCTCCGATTTCTACGAAGGCTGCAAGCGCTGCCTGAAGCCGGGCGGGATTTTCGTGGCACAAAACGGCGTCTGCTTCCTGCAGCAGGATGAAGCCCTCGACAGCCATCGCAAGCTGAGCACCTATTTTGGCGATGTCAGCTTCTATCAGGCCGCTATTCCGACGTACTACGGCGGGATCATGACCTTTGCCTGGGCGACAGATAACGACGTACTGCGCCATCTTTCCACCGAAATTATTCAGGCCCGCTTCCACCAGGCCGGTCTTACGTGCCGTTACTACAATCCGGCAGTTCATACCGCAGCGTTTGCCTTACCGCAGTACCTGCAAGACGCATTATCCACTAAGGGGGTGAGCTAATTGAAAAAGCTTAAACTGCATGGCTTTAACAACCTGACCAAAAGCCTGAGTTTTTGTATTTACGATATCTGCTATGCCAAAACAGCGGAAGAACGCGATGGTTACATCGCCTATATCGATGAACTCTACAATGCCAACCGTCTGACCGAGATCCTGTCAGAAACCTGTTCGATTATCGGCGCGAATATCCTGAATATCGCCCGTCAGGATTATGAACCTCAGGGTGCCAGCGTCACGATTCTGGTCAGCGAAGAGCCGGTCGACCCTCAACTTATCGATAAAACAGAACATCCGGGCCCGCTGCCGGAAGTGGTCGTCGCCCATCTCGATAAAAGCCACATTTGCGTGCACACCTACCCGGAAAGCCATCCTGAAGGCGGTCTGTGTACTTTCCGTGCCGATATCGAAGTGTCGACCTGCGGCGTGATCTCCCCGCTGAACGCGCTGAACTATTTAATCCACCAGCTGGAATCCGATATCGTGACGATTGATTATCGCGTGCGAGGCTTTACCCGTGACATTAACGGCATGAAGCACTTTATCGATCACGAGATCAATTCCATTCAGAACTTTATGTCCGACGACATGAAGTCGCTGTATGACATGATGGATGTGAACGTGTATCAGGAAAATATCTTCCATACCAAGATGTTACTTAAGGAGTTCGACCTTAAGCACTACATGTTCCATACCCGACCAGAAGATTTAAGCGAAGAAGAGCGCAAGGCCATTACTGACCTGCTCTGGAAAGAGATGCGCGAAATCTACTACGGCCGCAATATTCCGACCGTGTAAACCGCGCTGGGAGCAAGGACGCTCCGGTGTGCTATTTCTGTTTCATGAACGCCCGGTACGCCGTTACGACTTGTAAAAAGTCTTCTACGCCGCACAGCGACAGACTCTCTTCATCGTAGTAGCTCATCCCCTCTTCCATCTCATCACCGGAGAATTCAAGCTGGTTGGCACGCACCATCACCTCTTCGCCATCCATCCACAGCGTGTATTCGTGCCCGGCACGTTGCCAGGAGCGTTCACTGCCTTTCACCGTATTTGCCGCCTGTTCAACTTCGTCCAGAAGGGCGAGATTCTCTTTCACCTCTTCGTTGAACCAGTGTCCAACAGCTTCGTGGCCCATCGACATACGCACTTTCACCACTCCGGTGATGTCGCGCAGAAATTCGTAATCCATAGTATTTTCCTCTGCAAAGCCATTACGCTAATTATCGCAGCAGAGAGGAAGAAAAAAAGCGTGGGAGGCAGGAGGAATGAAAATAAAAAGGTGAGAGCAAGACCTTGCGGTCTGATGCCCTCACCCTGTCCCTCTCCAGGGGAGAGGGTGCAAACACAAAACCGCCTCCGTGAAGACGGTTTAGCTGTTTATACTGCCGTCTGGAAGATAACCCCGTCAGCCTTCTCGGTGTACTGAGAGAGCTGGTCGAAGTTCAGATAGCGATAGGTATCTACCGCCGTCTTATCCACCTGAGCCACAAAGGTCTGGTACTCTTCCGGCGTTGGCAGTTTACCAATCAGTGCCGCAACCGCCGCCAGCTCCGCAGAGGCCAGGTAGACGTTAGCACCGGTACCTAAACGGTTCGGGAAGTTACGGGTAGAGGTGGAAACCACCGTCGCACCGTCAGCCACACGCGCCTGGTTACCCATACACAGGGAACAGCCAGGAATTTCGATACGCGCACCGCTCTTACCGAACACGCTGTAGTAGCCCTCTTCGGTCAGCTGAGCCGCATCCATACGGGTTGGCGGAGCCACCCACAGACGCGTTGGCAGCTGGCCTTTGTGGGTATCCAGCAGCTTACCGGCAGCACGGAAGTGGCCGATGTTGGTCATACAGGATCCGATGAACACTTCGTCGATCTTGTCGCCCTGAACGTCGGAAAGCAGACGCGCGTCGTCCGGATCGTTTGGTGCACACAGGATTGGCTCTTTGATATCCGCCAGATCGATGTCGATCACTGCCGCGTATTCTGCGTCAGCATCGGCTTCCAGCAGCTGTGGATCCGCCAGCCATTTTTCCATGCCCTGAATACGGCGCTCCAGCGTACGACGGTCGCCGTAGCCTTCTGCAATCATCCACTTCAGCAGCACGATGTTAGAGGTCAGATACTCAATAATCGGCTCTTTGTTCAGCTTGATGGTACAGCCAGCAGCAGAACGCTCCGCGGACGCATCGGTCAGTTCGAACGCCTGCTCGACTTTCAGATCCGGCAGACCTTCAATTTCCAGAATACGGCCAGAGAAGATGTTTTTCTTCCCTTTCTTCTCAACGGTCAGCAGACCCTGTTTGATGGCATACAGAGGAATAGCATGCACGAGGTCACGCAGGGTGATACCCGGCTGCATTTTGCCCTTGAAGCGCACCAGAACCGATTCTGGCATATCCAGCGGCATCACGCCGGTTGCAGCAGCAAACGCCACCAGCCCCGAGCCCGCCGGGAAGGAGATACCGATTGGGAAACGGGTATGGGAATCACCACCGGTACCGACGGTATCAGGCAGCAGCATACGGTTCAGCCAGGAGTGAATAACACCGTCACCCGGACGCAGCGACACACCGCCACGGTTCATGATGAAGTCAGGCAGCGTGTGGTGCGTGGTCACGTCAACCGGCTTCGGATACGCGGCAGTGTGACAGAAGCTCTGCATCACCAGGTCAGAAGAGAAGCCCAGGCACGCCAGGTCTTTCAGTTCATCACGGGTCATTGGGCCGGTGGTGTCCTGAGACCCCACGGAGGTCATCTTCGGTTCGCAGTACGCGCCAGGACGGACACCGGCGACGCCGCAGGCGCGACCCACCATTTTCTGCGCCAGGGAGTAACCACGATTGCTTTCCGCCACATCCTTCGCATGACGGAACACGTCGCTGTGCGGCAGACCCAGCGCTTCACGCGCTTTGGTCGTCAGGCCACGACCGATGATCAGCGGAATACGGCCACCGGCACGCACTTCGTCAATCAGCACGTCGGTTTTCAGCTCAAAACTCGCCAGCAGTTCGTTGGTTTCGTGGTTGCGCACTTCACCTTTGAACGGGTAAACGTCAATCACGTCGCCCATATTCAGGTTAGAGACATCCACTTCGATCGGCAGTGCGCCCGCATCTTCCATGGTGTTGAAGAAGATTGGCGCAATTTTGCCGCCCAGCACCAGGCCGCCGCCACGTTTGTTAGGCACATGAGGAATGTCATCGCCCATGAACCACAGTACGGAGTTGGTCGCGGACTTACGGGACGAACCGGTACCCACTACGTCACCGACGTATGCCAGCGGGAAACCTTTTTCCTGCAGGGCTTCGATCTGTTTGATCGGGCCAACGCTGCCCGGCTGATCCGGCTCAATACCTTCACGGGCGTTTTTCAGCATCGCCAGCGCGTGCAGAGGAATATCAGGACGAGACCACGCATCCGGTGCCGGAGAGAGGTCATCGGTGTTAGTTTCACCGGTCACTTTGAAGACGGTAACGGTGATTTTTTCAGCCAGTGCAGGACGGTTCAGGAACCATTCGGCATCGGCCCAGGATTGCATAACCTGTTTCGCGTAGGCGTTGCCGGCTTTGGCTTTTTCTTCCACATCGTAGAAGTTATCGAACATCAGCAGCGTTGAGGAGAGCGCTTTGGCGGCAATCGGTGCCAGCGTGTCGTTATCCAGTGCGTCAATCAGCGGATGAATGTTGTAGCCACCCTGCATGGTACCGAGCAGTTCAATAGCTTTTTCAGGAGTAACCAGTGGGGAGGTTGCTTCGCCTTTGGCGACGGCGGCAAGGAATCCGGCTTTTACGTAGGCAGCTTCATCTACGCCAGGCGGTACACGGTTGATCAACAGATCTAACAGGAATTCTTCTTCGCCCTTAGGCGGGTTCTTCAGCAGCTCGACGAGCGCGGCCATTTGGGTTGCATCTAAAGGTTTGGGTACAATTCCCTCGGCGGCACGTTCTGCTACGTGCTTACGGTATTCTTCTAGCACGACGGTTCTCCTCGCTCTCATTGTCATATGCGGCGGGCGTTCTCTTCACGCTCCTGTGAGACAGCAGTTTGTAGGGTAAATGCCCGATACCGCGTCGGGCAGCATAGCAGGATTTCTGCACAGTGTTAATCCGTTTACAAAAAAGCAACATTAAAAAATTTGCTGAATCGTTAAGCATGGTGTAGCGGGCAGGTGCAACGAATTCTGACTGCAAAAACCGTGAGTGCGACCTTCTGAATATTCCGGCGGCATTTCAGCCATCCGATATAATTGTGTAATAAATACTCACACTCTTTATCCGGACGTACCGGATGATTCCCCACAAAAGTCAAAACAGTAAAAGACGGGTGATTGATACTCACGCCAACCGTAACGCCTCACGGCACAGCGCTTGTCTCGTTGGAGTCATTTTATGAAGTTGCCCTTTAAGCCACAACTGCTTGTCCTTCTGTGCAGTGCCGGGCTGTTTGCCGCCTCAGGCGTCATGTTCGTTAAAAGCCGCGCAACGGAGCCTGTGGCTCCTGCCCCCGTCGCACAACAACCGGCTGCGCCGCCTGCCGCCCCTGCCGCTCAGCCAGCACCGGTCGTCGCGCCAGCCTACACGGCTGCGCAAATTGATCAGTGGGTTGCTCCCATCGCGCTCTACCCGGATGCCCTGCTATCGCAAATTTTGATGGCTTCGACTTATCCAGCCAACGTCATCCAGGCAGCACAGTGGTCAAAAGACAACCCTAAACTGCAGGGCGATGCCGCCATTCAGGCCGTGGCGAATCAACCCTGGGATCCGAGCGTGAAATCACTGGTGGCGTTTCCTCAGCTGATGTCCCTGATGGGCGAAAATCCACCCTGGGTGCAGAGCCTGGGCGACGCGTTTCTCGCGCAGCCGAAAGATGTGATGGATTCCGTGCAACGTCTGCGTTTGCTGGCGCAGCAAACCGGTGCATTGCAATCAACACCGCAGCAAACGGTCACCACCGAGACAAAACCGGCCCCGGCGAAAACGGCCACCGGCCAGACAACAAGCACCGCCACGACGTCAGCCCCGACGGTCATTAAAATTGAGTCCGCCGACCCGCAGGTGGTTTACGTTCCCACCTACAACCCGAATACCGTGTATGGCACCTGGCCGAACACCGCTTATCCGCCCGTCTATTTACCGCCCTCCCCGGGAGAGCAGTTTACGGACAGCCTGGTCAAAGGCTTAGGGTTCAGCCTGGGCGTGGCGACAACCTACGCTATTTTCAGCAACATCGACTGGGATGATGACGATGACTGGGATCACCACCATGATGACGACTGGGATCACCACGGCGGTTATAACCGCAACGGTGATAACAACATCAATATCAACGTTGAGAACTTTAATAAAATCAGCGGCCAGCGCCTGACGGACGCCAACCGCACCTGGCAGCATAACCCGGCCTATCGTGAAGGAGTGCCCTATCCCACTAACACGCTCAACAATCGCTTCCACTCAACGAACATGGCAACGGGGCTAAGCGCGACGCAGCAAAAACCGGTCAACCGGGACAGCCAACGGCAGGCTGCGCTGAGCCAGATGGAGAAATCAACGGGAAAAACCTTCCCGCAGACCGCGCGTCCGGGCACCAAAGATGCACAGCGTCAGGCGTCAACCGCCCAGCTGAAGCAAATTTCCCAGCGCAACAACTACCGGGGCTACGACACCAAACCGCAAACGGCACAGCGGACAGCCGCTAAGACGCGAGACAGCCGCCCGACCACCTCGCAAAGGCAAGAGAAACGGGTTTCGCAGCCTGCGCGGAGTAGCCAGCCGCGCGCCAATGCGCTCAGCGGTAACGACAGTCGTTCCGCCAACTGGCAAGCCCAGCAGCAGCGAGGCGCCCAGAGCAGGCAACAGGCAGCCCGCCATCAGCAACCGCGCCAGACGTCTACCGGGCGTGCTGAACACCGTGAATTCCGTCACCGTTAAGGAAGCCGACATGAAAAGCAAATTACTCAGTGGGATCGCGTTATTCATGCTGTCGGCCGCCGCAATGGCGCAGCAATCTTTCAGCACACCAGACCAGGCAACCGATGCGCTGGCCAGCGCCATCAGTGAGCAAAATGAAAGCGCGATGAACACCCTGCTCGGTGAGAACTGGCGTGATTTCCTGCCGCCGGAAGGGGTGGATCCTGATGCCGTGGATCGCTTCCTGCGCGACTGGAAAGTTCGGCACAATACGGTCGTTGACGGGAATAAGGCACATCTTGTGGTCGGTGACAGCGACTGGCAGCTACCGATTCCGGTGATCAAAACCGCCTCTGGCTGGCAATTTGATATCAAAGAAGGGGCTGAAGAGATCCTGACCCGCGAGATTGGCCGCAACGAGCTCGCCGCCATCGAGGCGCTGCACGCGTATGTGGATGCACAGCAAAGCTATTTTGCGCTGAACCAGAAATATGCGCAGAAGATTGTCAGCTCAGCCGGCAAAAAAGACGGCTTATACTGGCCGGCCTCGCCCGGCGAAGCCCCCAGCCCACTCGGTCCGGCCTTCAGCCCGAAAGAACCCGGCACTGGCTATCACGGCTACCGTTTTCGCATCCTGCCGGATAAAAATGGTTTTGCCATGGTGGCCTGGCCAGTCAGCTACGGCCAGACGGGCGTGATGAGCTTTGTAATAAACCAGACCGACAAGGTGTACCAGTCGGACCTCGGCAGCGAGTCAGAGAAGAAAGCGCAGGCGTTACCTGCTTATCACCTGGATCACACCTGGCAACCGGTCGCCCCATAACGCAGGCAAAAAAAACGCCTCCGGAGGAGGCGTTTCGCAATCATGAAGAAACTTATTTCTTCTTCGCTTTCGCGTTAGGCAGGTCGGTGATGCTACCTTCGAACACTTCTGCCGCCAGGCCAACAGACTCGTGCAGAGTCGGGTGAGCGTGGATAGTCAGCGCGATGTCTTCAGCGTCACAACCCATTTCGATAGCCAGACCGATTTCACCCAGCAGCTCGCCGCCGTTGGTACCGACAATCGCACCACCGATCACACGGTGAGTCTCTTTGTCGAAGATCAGTTTGGTCATACCGTCTGCGCAGTCGGAAGCGATAGCACGGCCAGAAGCAGCCCACGGGAAGGTGGCGGTTTCGTAGCTGATGCCTTTCTCTTTCGCTTCTTTCTCAGTCAGACCCACCCATGCCACTTCTGGCTCGGTGTAAGCGATAGATGGGATCACTTTCGGATCGAAGTAGTGTTTCATGCCGGCGATAACTTCAGCGGCAACGTGACCTTCGTGAACACCTTTGTGCGCCAGCATTGGCTGACCGACGATATCGCCGATAGCAAAGATGTGCGGCACGTTGGTGCGCAGCTGTTTGTCAACGCGGATGAAGCCACGGTCGTCCACTTCCACGCCTGCTTTGCCCGCGTCGAGGTTTTTACCGTTCGGCACACGGCCGATAGCCACCAGCACGGCGTCGTAACGCTGTGGTTCGGCAGGGGCTTTTTTGCCTTCCATGGAAACGTAAATACCGTCTTCTTTTGCTTCAACGGCAGTCACTTTAGTTTCCAGCATCAGGTTGAATTTCTTGCTGATACGTTTGGTGAAGACTTTAACGATGTCTTTATCGGCAGCCGGGATAACCTGGTCGAACATTTCAACCACGTCGATCTCTGAACCCAGCGCATGGTACACGGTACCCATTTCCAGACCGATGATACCGCCACCCATAACCAGCATACGCTTAGGTACGGATTTCAGCTCCAGCGCATCGGTGGAATCCCACACGCGTGGATCTTCATGTGGAATGAATGGCAGCTGAATTGGACGGGAGCCCGCAGCGATGATCGCGTTGTCGAAGTTAATAACGGTTTTGCCGTTTTCGCCTTCCACTTCCAGGGTGTTCGCGCCGGTGAATTTACCCAGACCGTTGACCACTTTCACTTTACGGCCTTTGGCCATACCTGCCAGACCACCGGTCAGCTGAGTGATAACTTTCTCTTTCCAGGTACGAATCTTGTCGATATCGGTTTTCGGCTCGCCGAAGACGATACCGTGTTCAGCCAGTGCTTTGGCTTCTTCGATAACTTTCGCAACGTGCAGCAGAGCTTTAGAAGGGATACAGCCTACGTTCAGGCAAACACCACCGAGGGTGTTGTAGCGTTCTACGATTACGGTTTCCAGACCTAAATCAGCGCAACGGAAGGCAGCAGAGTAACCCGCCGGGCCTGCCCCAAGTACCACGACCTGAGTTTTGATTTCAGTACTCATCATGACCTCTTATTGATTTCCGGCGGTCCAGGTACTTGTCGCCCTTCATCCACCGGGACGTTCTATCCGCCCGCAGTTTACAAAATTGTTAACAATTTTGAAACAACAAACGGCTCACGAATTGTCGCTTTTCGCCAATAACCTCACAGACCACATGAGATTAACAGAAAAAAGCCGGCCGACTGGCCGGCTTTTCGATTACATCACCAGGCGGCGAATGTCGCTCAGGGTGTTGTTGATGATGGTGATGAAACGCGCACCATCAGCACCGTCGATCACGCGGTGGTCGAAGGACAGAGAGATTGGCATCATCAGACGCGGCACGAACTCTTTGCCATTCCATACCGGTTCCATCGCGGACTTGGACACACCGAGGATAGCCACTTCCGGCGCGTTAACAATCGGTGCGAAGTGGGTAGTACCCAGGCCGCCGATGCTGGAGATAGTGAAGCAGCCACCCTGCATTTCGCCGGCAGTCAGCTTACCATCACGCGCTTTTTTGGAGATGGTGGTCAGTTCACGGGACAGCTCAGTGATGCTCTTCTTGTTCACGTCTTTAAAGACCGGAACAACCAGACCATTTGGCGTATCAACCGCAACACCGATATTGATGTATTTCTTCAGCGTCAGCTTCTGGCCATCTTCGGACAGGGAGCTGTTGAAGCGTGGCATCTGCTCAAGCGCCGCAGCAACGGCTTTCATGATGAAGACGACTGGGGTGAATTTCACGTCCAGTTTACGCTTCTCAGCTTCGGCATTCTGCTGTTTACGGAACGCTTCCAGATCGGTGATATCCGTTTTGTCGAAGTGCGTAACGTGCGGGATCATGACCCAGTTACGGCTCAGGTTGGCACCAGAGATTTTCTGGATACGACCCAGTTCCACTTCTTCGATTTCACCGAACTTGCTGAAGTCCACTTTCGGCCATGGCAGCATGCCCGGGATACCGCCGCCAGCAGCAGCAGCAGGGGCAGCTTCAGCGCGTTTCACCGCATCTTTCACATAGGCCTGAACGTCTTCGCGCAGGATACGACCTTTACGGCCAGTCCCTTTCACTTTCGCCAGGTTTACACCGAATTCGCGCGCCAGGCGACGAATCAGTGGCGTAGCGTGAACGTAAGCGTCGTTCTCAGCGAACTCAGATTTACCTTCTGCTTTTGCAGCAGGGGCAGCAGCAGGTTTGGCCGCCTGAGCCGGTGCAGCGGCAGGTGCTGGTGCAGCAGCGGCTGCCGGAGCAGCTGGCGCAGCGCCTTCCACTTCGAAGACCATGATCAGAGAGCCCGTAGACACTTTGTCGCCGGTGCTGATTTTGATCTCTTTAACGGTACCCGCGAATGGCGCGGGTACTTCCATAGACGCTTTGTCGCCTTCTACGGTGATCAGTGACTGTTCAGCAGCAACTTTGTCGCCCACTTTCACCATCACTTCGGTGACTTCAACTTCGTCACCACCGATGTCAGGTACGTTGACATCTTTCGCACCGCCAGCAGCAGGTGCAGCGGCCGGCGCTGGCGCAGCAGCCTGAGCAGGCGCGGCAGCAGGTGCAGCACCTGCCACTTCGAAGATCATGATCAGAGAGCCGGTAGAAACTTTGTCACCGGTGTTGATCTTGATCTCTTTAACCGTACCCGCGAATGGCGCCGGCACTTCCATAGAGGCTTTGTCGCCTTCTACGGTGATCAGGGACTGCTCAGCCGTAACGCTATCGCCCACTTTCACCAGGATTTCAGTGACTTCTACTTCGTCACCGCCGATGTCAGGCACGTTGACTTCTTTTGCCGCAGCAGCTGCTGGTGCAGCAGCCGCAGGAGCAGCTTCTTTCTTCTCTTCCTGCGCAGGTGCAGCAGCTGCTGCACCGTCGGCGGAATCGAAAATCATGATCAGTTTGCCAGTCTCGGTTTTATCGCCAACAGAGACTTTGATCTCTTTAACGATGCCAGCCTGAGGAGACGGAACTTCCATAGAGGCTTTATCGCCTTCTACAGTGATCAGCGACTGTTCAGCTTCAACTTTGTCGCCCACTTTGACCAGGATCTCGGTGATTTCAACTTCATCAGCCCCGATGTCCGGTACTTTGATTTCGATAGCCATTCTTCTTTTACCTCTTACGCCAGACGCGGGTTAACTTTATCTGCATCGATGTTGAATTTGGTGATTGCGTCCGCAACCACTTTCTTATCGATTTCGCCACGTTTAGCCAGTTCGCCCAGTGCTGCTACAACCACGTAAGATGCATCCACTTCGAAGTGGTGACGCAGGTTTTCGCGGCTGTCAGAACGACCGAAGCCGTCAGTACCCAGTACGCGGTAATCATCAGCCGGTACGTAAGTACGAACCTGCTCAGCGAACAGTTTCATATAGTCAGTAGACGCAACCGCAGGCGCGTCGTTCATCACCTGAGCGATGTATGGAACGCGTGGCGTTTCCATTGGGTGCAGCATGTTCCAGCGCTCACAATCCTGGCCATCACGCGCCAGTTCAGTGAAGGACGTTACGCTGTACACGTCAGAGCCAACGCCGTAGTCGTTCGCCAGGATCTGTGCCGCTTCACGTACGTGACGCAGGATTGAACCGGAGCCCAGCAGCTGAACTTTACCTTTGCTACCTGCAACGGTTTCGAGTTTGTAGATACCTTTACGGATACCTTCCTCGGCACCTGCTGGCATGGCCGGCATGTGGTAGTTTTCGTTCAGCGTGGTGATGTAGTAGTAAATGTTCTCTTGCGCTTCACCGTACATGCGCTGCAGACCGTCATGCATGATGACTGCCACTTCGTACGCGTAAGACGGGTCGTAAGAGATACAGTTAGGAATAGTCAGAGACTGAATATGGCTGTGACCATCTTCGTGCTGCAGACCTTCACCGTTCAGGGTCGTACGACCAGAAGTACCACCGATCAGGAAGCCGCGAGCCTGCTGGTCGCCTGCCTGCCAGCACAGGTCACCGATACGCTGGAACCCGAACATGGAGTAGTAAATGTAGAACGGGATCATCGGCAGGTTGTTGGTGCTGTAAGAGGTCGCAGCAGCCAGCCAGGATGCGCCTGCGCCCAGCTCGTTGATACCTTCCTGCAGGATCTGACCTTTCTCGTCTTCTTTGTAGTAAGCAACCTGCTCACGGTCCTGCGGGGTGTACTGCTGGCCGTTCGGGCTGTAAATACCGATCTGACGGAACAGACCTTCCATACCGAAAGTACGCGCTTCGTCGGCAATGATTGGAACCAGACGATCTTTGATCGACTTGTTCTTCAGCATCACGTTCAGGGCACGAACGAAAGCGATAGTGGTAGAGATCTCTTTGTTCTGCTCTTCCAGCAGCTGAGAGAAATCTTCCAGCGCTGGCAGTTCCAGCTTCTCGGTGAAGTTAGGCTGACGAGCTGGCAGGTAGCCTTTCAGCGCCTGACGACGTTCGTGCAGGTACTTATGCTCTTCAGAACCTTCAGGGAAGGTGATGTAAGACAGGTTTTCTACCTGCTCATCGGTCACTGGAACGTTGAAACGGTCGCGGATATAACGCACGCCGTCCATGTTCATTTTCTTAACCTGGTGAGCGATGTTTTTACCTTCTGCGGTATCACCCATGCCGTAACCTTTGATGGTATGGGCCAGGATTACAGTCGCTTTACCTTTGGTTTCACGCGCTTTTTTCAGTGCAGCGTAAATTTTCTTCGGATCGTGGCCGCCACGGTTCAGAGCCCAGATCTGTTCGTCAGTCCAGTCTGCAACCAGTGCTGCGGTTTCAGGATATTTACCGAAGAAGTGCTCACGAACGTAGGCACCGTCTTTGGATTTGAAGGTCTGGTAGTCACCGTCAACGGTTTCGTTCATCAGCTGGATCAGTTTACCGCTGGTGTCTTTACGCAGCAGTTCGTCCCAACGGGAACCCCACATCACTTTGATCACGTTCCAGCCAGCACCTGCGAAGATGCCTTCCAGTTCGTTGATGATCTTGCCGTTACCGGTTACCGGACCATCCAGACGCTGCAGGTTACAGTTGATGATGAAGCACAGGTTGTCCAGTTTCTCACGGGTCGCAATGGTGATTGCGCCTTTCGATTCTGGCTCATCCATCTCGCCATCGCCCAGGAAGGCGTAGACGGTCTGTTCAGAGGTGTCTTTCAGACCACGGTGTTCCAGATATTTCAGGAATTTAGCCTGATAGATAGCACCGATTGGGCCCAGCCCCATGGATACTGTCGGGAACTGCCAGAATTCTGGCATCAGTTTAGGGTGTGGGTAAGAAGACAGACCTTTACCGTGAACTTCCTGACGGAAGTTGTTCATCTGCTCTTCAGTCAGACGACCTTCCAGGAATGCACGTGCATAGATGCCCGGAGAGATGTGGCCCTGGAAGTACACCAGATCGCCGCCGTCTTTCTCGTTAGCTGCACGGAAGAAGTGGTTGAAACACACTTCGTAAACGGTCGCAGAAGACTGGAAGGACGCCATGTGGCCACCCAGCTCCAGGTCTTTCTTGGACGCGCGCAGAACGGTCATGATGGCGTTCCAGCGGATTGCAGAACGGATACGGCGTTCCAGATCCAGATTGCCCGGGTATTCCGGTTCGTCTTCAACGGCAATCGTGTTTACGTAGTTGCTAGCCCCTGCACCTGAAGCAACCTTCACACCGCCTTTGCGGGCTTCAGAAAGCAGCTGATCAATCAGATACTGAGCACGCTCAACACCTTCTTCACGGATGACCGATTCGATCGCCTGTAGCCAGTCGCGAGTTTCGATCGGATCCACGTCATTTTGGAGACGTTCTGACATGGGGGTATTCCTTATCTATCTAATACGTTGATTTGTCTGGAACCTGTCCCATTGTGCTCTTGGGCAAGAACACAATAAGACAGGTTCTGCGTTTAGTTGCCGCGCTCTAAAAAACCCTGGCGCTTAATCCTTTCGTTGCTGTATGCGGCGTAATGAACGTTCGCGACGCGATTGTTCACGGCTGCGGTCCAGCAAGATTTCCTCAATGAAAGCCAGATGTCGGTGCGACGCTTCGCGCGCCTGCTCCGGTTCCCCGGCCATTATCGCCTCGAATACTCGGGTGCGATGGTTGCTTACCAATGGGAGCATGTCCCGACGGGCATACAACAATTCAAAATTCTGACGAACGTTCTGGGCCAGCATCGGCTCCATGCAGCGTAGCAGATGGAGGAGCACAACATTGTGTGCAGCTTCGGTGACGGCGATTTGATACTGGACAACGGCATTGGACTCGGCGTCTAAATCGCCGGATTGCTGTGCCCGTTCAATGGCCTGATGAAGTTCGCGGATACGCACGCGATCTTCATCAGTGCTACGAAGTGCGGCGTAATAGGCCGCGATACCTTCTAGCGCGTGACGGGTCTCAAGCAGATCAAACTGGGATTCTGGGTGGTCAGAGAGAAGTTCTACCAGCGGATCGCTGAAGCTCTGCCACAGGCTGTTTTGCACAAAGGTTCCGCCGCCCTGGCGACGAAGCAGCAAGCCCTTTGCTTCGAGACGTTGAATCGCCTCACGCAGAGAGGGACGTGAAACGTCGAACTGTTTTGCCAGCTCGCGTTCTGGCGGAAGTTTCTCACCCGGGCGCAGTGTCCCTTCGAGGATTAAAAACTCCAGCTGCTGCTCAATCACATCAGATAGTTTTGGTTGGCGAATTTTGCTGTAGGCCATATTCCCTGTCTTACGCCTTTTTGCCCGGAGTCAATTGGTCTTACCAATTTCAAGTTCGTATCGCTAAAGTAACAAAGTATTCACCTTCTGTCCATATTGGTTTTGATTGAAATCAGTAAACCCTGCACATTTTAACAACCTTACAGAAATAACGTTTCAGAAATGTAACTTCGCACAAATGAGTTAGTTACTCCCTTAGTGGGAGTTTTAACCTTAATGAAACGAGGGTTTTTGCAATCTGAAGCGATTCAACAACGCAAAATATGAAATTTTGCCCACTTACGGAGCATTTCTATTCTATAGGTTGGGGTAAGAAGGGTTAGCGGGGTGATTTACAAATGCTTTCTTTTTATTCAACTCGTCATCGCCTCGTCATAAAGCAGGTGCATTCGCTGGCGCTTACCACTATTCTGGCGCTTACGGAAGACATCTCCGCTTTTTTCGGTCTCATTGACTGTAAAGAAACAAATACAGAAAACGGATATTCATAATTACACACGCGTCGCGTGAACATAACAACCACACACGAGGTTTCAAATGGAAGCTCAACAGCACGGCGATCAGCTAAAGCGCGGTCTGAAGAACCGCCATATACAGCTAATCGCACTGGGCGGTGCTATTGGCACTGGACTGTTTCTGGGAAGTGCATCCGTTATCCAGTCTGCCGGTCCCGGCATTATTTTGGGTTACGCCATTGCCGGTTTTATCGCTTTTCTGATTATGCGCCAGTTAGGTGAAATGGTCGTTGAAGAGCCGGTTGCGGGCTCTTTCAGCCACTTTGCCTATAAGTACTGGGGCAGTTTCGCCGGCTTCGCGTCAGGCTGGAACTACTGGGTGTTGTACGTTCTGGTTGCCATGGCTGAACTGACCGCCGTCGGGAAATACATTCAGTTCTGGTACCCGGAGATCCCCACCTGGGCTTCTGCTGCGGCCTTCTTCGTCATTATTAACGCCATCAACCTCACCAACGTTAAAGTCTTCGGTGAGATGGAGTTCTGGTTTGCCATCATCAAAGTGGTTGCCGTCGTGGCGATGATCATCTTTGGCGGCTGGCTGCTGTTTAGCGGCAACGGTGGCCCGCAGGCCACGGTACGCAACCTCTGGGAACAGGGCGGCTTCCTGCCTCACGGCATGACGGGCCTCGTGATGATGATGGCAATCATTATGTTCTCCTTCGGCGGTCTGGAGCTGGTCGGCATCACTGCAGCTGAAGCCGACAACCCGGAACAGAGCATCCCGAAAGCGACCAACCAGGTTATCTACCGTATTCTGATTTTCTATGTGGGCTCACTGGCCGTTCTGCTCTCTCTGCTGCCGTGGACGCGCGTTACTGCAGACACCAGCCCGTTTGTCCTGATTTTCCACGAGCTGGGCGATACCGTCGTGGCGAATGCGCTCAACATCGTGGTGCTGACGGCGGCGCTGTCGGTCTATAACAGCTGCGTATACTGCAACAGCCGTATGCTGTTCGGCCTGGCCCAGCAGGGTAACGCGCCGAAGATGCTGCTCAACGTCGACAAGCGTGGCGTTCCGGTGAACACCATCATCGTTTCGGCGATCGTAACGGCGCTGTGTGTCCTGATTAACTATCTGGCACCGGAATCGGCGTTTGGCCTGCTGATGGCGCTGGTGGTCTCTGCCCTGGTTATCAACTGGGCGATGATCAGCCTGGCACACATCAAGTTCCGCCGTGCCAAGCATCAGCAGGGTGTGAAGACTCGCTTCCCTGCCCTGCTCTATCCGCTGGGCAACTGGATCTGCCTGCTGTTTATGGCGGGAGTGCTGGTCATCATGCTGCTGACTCCGGGTATGGCAATCTCGGTGTACCTGATCCCAGTCTGGGTTGCCGTTCTTGGTATCGGCTATCTGTTTAGCCAGAAAAGCCGCAACGCCCTGAAAGCTCACTAAGTCTCCCCCGTGGTATCTGCGTTTTGCAGGTACCGCGTGTTGTTACCTCCCTCACAGTTTCACGCCAACAGCGCATTTATCCATATCACCGCCCTGATACTGCAACGCATATATTCGTTTGCCAGCAAATAATTCTCTCCATACCGTAACCCGGAGAGCAGTCTATGGATAACGCTAAACTGTCAGTAAAAGAAAAGATCGGCTATGGGATGGGCGATGCAGGTTGCAACATCATCTTTGGCGCCATCATGTTGTTTGTTAATTATTTTTATACCGATATTTTTGGCCTGGCACCTGCACTGGTCGGCGTACTGCTGCTGTCTGTCCGCGTAATTGATGCCGTAACGGATCCGATTATGGGGGCCATCGCCGACCGTACCCGCAGTAAATATGGCCGGTTTCGTCCATGGCTGCTGTGGATTGCCTTTCCCTATGCGCTGTTCAGCATCCTGATGTTCACCACACCAGAGTGGAGCTACAACAGCAAAGTTATCTATGCCTTCGTCACTTATTTCCTGCTCTCTTTAACCTATACGGCAATCAACATTCCTTACTGCTCGTTAGGCGGCGTGATTACCAACGATCCGCAGGAACGTGTTGCCTGCCAGTCCTATCGCTTTGTGCTGGTAGGTATCGCCACGCTGCTGCTGTCGCTGACGCTGTTACCGATGGCCGACTGGTTTGGTGGCGACAACAAAGCCAAAGGCTACCAGATGGCAATGACCGTGCTGGCGCTGATTGGTACCGGTATGTTCCTGTTCTGCTTCTATACCGTTCGCGAGCGTGTACGCCCGGCGGTACAGACTCATGACGAGCTGAAAAACGACCTGAAGGACGTGTGGAAGAACGACCAGTGGGTGCGCATTCTGCTGCTGACCCTGTGCAACGTGTGTCCGGGCTTTATCCGCATGGCGGCCACGATGTACTACGTGACCTGGGTTATGGGCCAGAGTACCCATTTCGCCACGCTGTTTATCAGCCTGGGCGTGGTTGGCATGATGCTCGGCAGTATGCTGGCGAAAGTCCTCACCGACCGCTGGTGTAAGCTGAAAGTGTTCTTCTGGACCAACATCGTGCTGGCGATTTTCTCCTGCGCCTTCTATTTCTTCGATCCGAAAGCCACGGTCACCATTGTGGTGCTCTACTTCCTGCTGAACATCCTGCACCAGATCCCGTCTCCGCTGCACTGGTCGCTGATGGCCGACGTCGATGACTACGGTGAGTGGAAAACCGTTAAGCGCATCACCGGAATCAGCTTCTCCGGTAACATCTTCTTCCTCAAACTGGGGCTGGCGATTGCCGGTGCGATGGTTGGTTTCCTGCTCTCCTGGTACGGTTATGACGCGGGGGCGAAAGCGCAAAGTCCGGATGCCATCAACGGCATTGTATTGCTGTTTACCGTGATTCCGGGCGTCGGGTATCTCATTACCGCAGGCGTGGTACGTCTGCTGAAGGTTGACCGCGAAACGATGAAGCAGATCCAGGAAGACCTCGAGAAGCGCCGCAACAATTATCGCGAGCTGAATAATTATCAGGAACTCAAAGCCGCTGAGACGAAATAAGGAAAGCCGAATGCACACCTGGCCAAACCCGTTTATTGAACAACGTGCCGACCCCTACATTCTGCACCACGAGGGTCTGTACTACTTTATCGCCTCCGTGCCGCAGTACGACAGGCTCGAGATCCGTTGCGCCGACTCGCTGGAAGGACTACGCGATGCCGAAGAGGTCGTGGTCTGGCGTAAACCGGAGACCGGGCCGATGAGCCAGTTGATCTGGGCACCGGAACTGCACCACATTGACGGTAAGTGGTATATCTATTTTGCCGCCACCCATACCCAGGCGCTGGACAGCCTCGGGATGTTCCAGCACCGTATGTTTGCGCTGGAGTGTGCGGACCCCGATCCCCTCACCGGGACGTGGATCGAGAAAGGCCAGATTACCACCCCGTTCGACACCTTCGCACTGGACGCCACCACGTTCGTCCATCAGGGAAAACGCTGGTATTTGTGGGCACAAAAAGCCCCGGATATCTCCGGAAACTCCAACCTCTATCTGTGCGAAATGGCGAATCCGTGGACGCTCAAAGGCGAGCCGGTGATGCTCAGTAAACCGGAGTATGACTGGGAATGCCGCGGATTTTGGGTCAACGAAGGTCCGGCAGTGCTGTTTCACGAAGATAAGCTGTTTATCAGCTACTCCGCCAGCGCCACGGATGAGAACTATTGCATGGGGTTACTGTGGATAGATATGAACGCCGATCCGCAAAATCCGGCGAACTGGCATAAAGCGTCGCGTCCGGTTTTCCGAACCAGCGTCGAGAATCGTCAGTTTGGGCCCGGGCATAACAGCTTTACGCAAACGCCGGAGGGAGAAGACGTGCTGGTCTACCACGCGCGAAACTACACCGAGATTGAAGGCGACCCGCTCTATGACCCGAATCGTCACACGCGTCTTAAATGCGTGCGCTGGGACGAAAACGGGATGCCTGACTTTGGCATCCCGCCTGCTGATACGCTCTGACCGGTACGGCGCGCTGGCTTAGACCAGCGTGCCGTAAATGGTCAGCAACGCCACGACCACGACCACCACAAATGACGTTTTCTTCGCCATGGAGACGGCCGCTTTCGGCGTTTCAATCTTGTCGGTATGCGGCTCACGCGCCAGCGAGAACTGCGCCAGACGTGTTAACACCTGATACTGAGACGTGTGGCGGTCGGCAAGCGAAGCAAACCATGCCGGCAGCGCTTTTTCACCGTGGCCAATTAACGCATAAACGACGCCCACCAGACGTACCGGGAGCCAGTCCAGCACATGCAGAATGGCATCGATACCCGACAATAAACGTTCATGCGGGGTAAGGTAACGGGCAAGCCAGGTCTGCCAGGCACGCAGAAACGCATAGCCCATCAGCAGTACCGGCCCCCACGGACCGCCCACCACAAACCAGAACAGCGGTGCCAGGTAGTAACGGAAGTTGATCCACAGCAGCGCATTTTGCAGTTCGCGCAAAAATTCACGCTCATCGCAATCCGGCGGCACGCCGTGGATCATCGTCAGCTCGCTCGCCATGGCGCCCCGCGCATGGGCATCGTCACGGGATGCGGCTTTCAGATAGGCGTGGTAGTGCATACGCACCTTGCCCGCGCCAATACAGAGCACGCCGAGCAGGATCCACACCACCAGCAGCGGCACGTTGAAAAAGAGGCCGTAAAGCGAACGCAGCAGTAAAAATGTTATAACCATCACGCCAGCGGTCATCAGCAGCGTGCGCAGCATGGAAAAATGTTTAATCCGGCGGAAAAGCACCTCCAGCCGGTGATCCAGATGCCAGTGCTCACCGAGTTTGAACAGGCGTTCAGCGATGATAACCAGCAGCATGGTAAACAACGTCATGTTATCTCCTTATTCTGACGACGCGGTAAGCAAGGCGCGAAACCGGGGCCAGTCAAAAGCCGGGCCGGGATCGGTTTTTCTCGCCGGAGCAATATCGCTGTGTCCCGTAATATTCCCGGCTATCGCGGGATAGAGCCCGATCAGCGTTTGGGTTACAGCCACCAACTGTTGATACTGTGAATCGGTGTAGGGGGTGGTGTCAGTGCCTTCCAGCTCAATCCCGATGGAAAAATCATTGCAGCGGTCGCGTCCCTGGTACATCGACACGCCGGCATGCCAGGCGCGTTTATCAAAAGGGACGTACTGAACCACTTCACCGTCGCGACGGATCAGACAGTGAGCCGACACGCGCAGATGCGCAATCTCAGCAAAGAAAGGATGGGCATCAGGATCCAGGGTCCCCGTGAATAACGCGTCGATCCACGGGCCGCCAAACTCACCCGGCGGGAGACTGATATTATGAACAACCAGCAGTGTGGGCTTTTCATCCTCCGGGCGGCGGTCGTGGTGCGGCGAGGGCACATGCCGCGCATCCACCAGCCATCCGTTTTCTAACAACATGCTGGAACTCCTTATGTATGGTGCTGTTACTCGGTTCAGAGTAGCATGTTTCAATATTATGATTCGTTACCAATTTGGAGTTTTATCATGCCGCCTCGCCGTTACAACCCCGACAACCGACGTGAAGCGCTTCTGGAACGTATTAATATGGATATTCCGGCAAGCGTTGCCCATGCCCTGAAAGAAGATCTGGGCGGTGACGTCAGTGCCGACAGGGATATTACCGCACAATTATTGCCAAAAGAGACTCGCTCACATGCGGTCATTATTACGCGCGAAGAGGGTATTTTTTGCGGTAAGCGTTGGGTTGAAGAGGTCTTTACCCAACTGGCAGGCGATGAGGTGCAGATCACCTGGCATGTCGACGACGGTGATGCGATTACGGCAAACCAGCCGCTGTTCGAACTTGATGGACCTTCCCGCGTACTGCTGACCGGCGAACGAACCGCGCTGAACTTCGTGCAGACGTTGTCCGGCGTGGCAAGCGAAGTGCGTCGCTACGTTGACCTGCTGGCGGGTACCCGCACGCAGTTGCTGGATACCCGCAAAACGCTACCGGGTCTGCGCACTGCGTTGAAATACGCGGTGCTCTGTGGCGGCGGTGCAAACCATCGTCTGGGGTTGTCTGACGCGTTCCTGATTAAAGAGAACCATATCATTGCCTCGGGATCCGTGCGTCAGGCGGTCGAAAAAGCCTTCTGGCTGCATCCGGATGTGCCCGTCGAAGTGGAAGTCGAAAACCTGGAGGAGCTGGAGCAGGCTATCAAGGCCGGCGCCGATATCATCATGCTTGATAACTTCGAAACCGGGCAGATGCGCGAGGCGGTAAAACTGACCAACGGCAAAGCCCAGCTTGAAGTATCCGGCAACGTGACGTTTGATACGATCCGTGAATTCGCCGAGACCGGCGTTGATTTTATCTCCGTTGGGGCGCTGACCAAGCACGTTCGCGCCCTCGACCTCTCGATGCGCTTCAAATAATGACCCTCCCCTCTCGTTGCGGAGAGGGGAAATTCACTCCCGCTCGCAAAACCATTGCCCTACACTGCAACACGTCACGAATTCCCTGAAAGCCCCTTCACGTTCCTTTTTTTGCCCCTCGTTTCTGCGCTGTCTCACTGCCAGAGTAGCCCTACTTAACGTAAGGAGCAGACATGGACAGACAACAAGGATTCACACTCATTGAGCTGATGGTGGTGATCGGCATTATTGCCATTCTGAGCGCCATCGGCGTTCCCGCGTACCAGAACTACCTGCGAAAAGCAGCGTTGACCGATATGCTGCAAACCTTCATTCCCTACCGCACCGCCATTGAGCTTTGCGCCCTGGATCACGGCGGCGTGGAGAGCTGTGACGGAGGCAGTAATGGTATCCCGTCCCCCACCACTACCCGCTACGTTTCAGGCATGAACGTGGCGAAAGGCGTCGTGACCTTAACCGGCCAGGAGAGCCTTAACGGGCTGGAGGTGGTCATGACGCCACAATGGAATGATGGCAACGGCATGACGGGGTGGACGCGTGACTGCAACATCGGTACCGACAGCGCGCTCAAGCAGGCCTGTGAAGACGTTTTCCGCTTCGACATCCACTGAGGAGCGGATGATGAATACCGATCAGCTTGTCGCACTTTGTCTGCGTCATCATGCCCTTCTGCTGAGCAGCGATAGCGACATGATTAGCATTGCCGTCGTGGGAAACCCCGGCCCTGAACTGATGGAAGCCCTGCGTTTCGCTACCCAGAAACGGATTGATATCGAGTGCTGGAGCGCCGAGCGCATGGAAAAGCACCGGCAGTTAACCACACAAACGCATCTGCCCGTCGTTACGCCGACACACTCAGCGGTGGATATTCTCAACCACACGCTGCAGCAGGCGATAAACCAACGCGCTTCTGATATTCATATTGAACCGATGGAGCTGACTTGCCAGATTCGCCTGCGCATCGACGGCGTGCTTTGCCCGCAGCCCCCACTTTCAGCCGCGCTGGCCACCATGCTCAGCGCCCGGTTAAAAGTGCTGGGTAACCTCGATATTGCGGAGCGCCGCTTACCGCAGGACGGTCAGTTTACGATTGAGCTGGCAAACGAGCCGGTCTCATTTCGCATCGCCACACTTCCCTGCAGCGGGGGTGAAAAAATTGTACTGCGCCTGCTGCATCAGGTTCAGCAATCTCTTGAGCCAGAAACGTTGGGGATGAATGCTAAACAGCTGGCCGGCTTTAGCGAAGTGCTCCACCAGCCGCAGGGGCTGATTCTGGTTACCGGCCCCACCGGCAGCGGTAAAACCGTGACGCTGTACAGCGCGCTGCAGGCTCGAAACACGCCGGATGTGAACATCTGCAGCGTGGAAGACCCGATAGAGATCCCGCTTGCAGGATTAAACCAGACGCAGATAAACCCGCGTGCGGGCCTCACCTTCCAGACGGTGCTGAGAGCGCTGCTACGTCAGGATCCTGACATCATTATGGTCGGCGAAATTCGTGATGGCGAAACGGCAGAGATTGCCATTAATGCCGCACAAACGGGGCATCTGGTGTTGTCAACGCTACACACCAACTCGACGGCGGAAACCCTGATCCGCCTGCAGCAGATGGGGGTGGCGCGATGGATGATCTCTTCCGCCCTCTCGCTGGTCATCGCCCAGCGGCTGGTGCGCCGTTTATGCCCCCATTGCCGCCAGGAAACCGACAAGCGGGCAGAACTGCCTCGCTCCGTTTGGCCCCGGCCGCTACCGCGCTGGCAACCCACCGGCTGTGAGCGCTGTTATCACGGTTTTTATGGTCGCGTCGCCATTTTTGAAGTGCTCGTCATTGACCAGACACTCCGGCAGGCCATTGCCAGCGGAGCGGGGTCAGAGGTGATTGAGGCCAGCGCCCGTCAGGCAGGAATGACATCCCTTTTCGAACATGGCTGTATGGCTGTTGAACAGGGACTGACCACGCTCGAAGAGTTGCTGCGTATCCTGGGAATGCCCGATGGCTGCTAATCACCTCTGGCGCTGGCATGCGCTATCCGTTGAAGGAGAGCCCCGAAGCGGGGCTCTGTGGGCAACTGACCGCAATGCGGCTTTCGACAGGCTGATGCGCAAAGCGCTGCATCCTCTGACAATCACCCGCTGCACGCAGAGGTATCGCTGGCGACCACATCACCGCTACGAGGTATTTCGCCAGCTCGCCACGCTTTTGCAGGCAGGCCTGACACTGTCTGACAGCCTGCAGATGCTGGCGGACCAGCATCCGATAACGCCCTGGCAGGCACTCCTGCAAAGCCTTGCCGATGAGCTGAGTGAAGGATGCCCTTTTTCTGAGGCGCTGAAGCGCTGGCCCGCGGTATTTAGCCCACTGTATGTGTCGATGGTGAAGACCGGCGAGCTAACCGGGAAGCTGGAGACGTGCTGCCGTGAACTTGCCCAGCAACAAAAATCACAGCAGCAACTCAGTGCGAAAGTGAAAAAGGCACTGCGTTACCCAATGGTAATCCTGGCTCTGGCGGTACTCGTGGTGCTGGCCATGGTCACTCTGGTCTTGCCCGAGTTCGCTGCCATCTACAAAACGTTTAATACCCCACTCCCGATGCTGACACAGATAGTCATGGGAATGGCAACGTTTATACAGTCCTATGCCCTCGCGCTGTTCGCGGGGCTACTCCTTCCCGTGATCATCGCCTGGGGTTTGCGGCAGGATCCGCGCTGGCAACACGTACTGCTGCATATCCCCGTCATGGGCGCGCTGGCTAAAGGACAAAAGCTGGGGCAAATTTTTACCGTACTGTCGCTCACGCAGCAGGCGGGCATCGCTTTTTTAAAGGGTCTGGAGAGTGCAGAAGAGACGGTTGAGAGCAGGTACTGGCAGGGGATACTCCGCGCCATCCGGGAAGACATTGAAAAGGGTTATCCCCTTTGGGCATCCTTTCAAAAGGCGGCGGTTTTTACTCCGCTGTGTATTCAGCTATTGCGAACCGGCGAAACGTCAGGTGCGCTCGATATCATGCTGGTAAACCTGGCGCGTCACCACACGGAGCAAACCTTTCAGTCAGCAGATAACCTGGCTGCCGTGCTGGAGCCTGTGCTGCTGATCGTGACGGGTGTGATTATCGGCACGCTGGTGGTGGCAATGTATCTGCCTATCTTCCATCTCGGGGATGCGATGAGTGCGGGATAACGCTGGCACACGGATGTGCGCCAGCTTACGCGATTACAGGCTGTTGAAAACGCGGTTTTCCTGTTCCTGAACGCGGATAAAGGTCGTGCGTTTCGTCAACTCTTTCAGGCGGGATGCCCCCACATAGGTGCAGGCCGAACGCAGGCCACCAAGAATGTCACGTGCGGTATTCTCAACCGGGCCGCGCAGCGGCAGCTTCACGGTTTTGCCTTCTGCCGCACGGTATTTTGCAACACCACCCACGTGACGGGTCATCGCCGATTCAGAGCTCATACCGTAGAACAGCATAAATTTCTCGCCGTTCTCTTCCACCACGGTACCGCCACTCTCTTCGTGACCTGCCAGCATACCGCCAAGCATCACGAAGTCTGCGCCGCCGCCGAAAGCTTTCGCGACATCACCCGGGGTAGTGCAACCGCCGTCACTGATGATCTGGCCGCCCAGGCCGTGTGCAGCATCGGCACATTCAATAACCGCAGAAAGCTGCGGATAACCGACACCGGTTTTGACACGCGTGGTGCACACGGAACCCGGGCCAATGCCCACTTTGACGATATCTGCGCCAGAGAGGATCAGCTCCTCACACATCTCGCCGGTCACTACGTTACCCGCAATGATGGTTTTGTTCGGCCAGGCTTCACGCGCCTTGCTCACGAACTGCACGAAGTGTTCGGAATAACCATTCGCTACATCAATACAGACGAAGTTCAGCGCGGGGTTACTCTTGAGGATTTGTTTGGTCTTTTCGAAATCGGCATCTGAGGTTCCGGTAGAGACCATCACATGCTTCACGACCTCAGCAGAAGCGGATGCCACAAAGGCGTTCCACTCTTCAGGGCTGTAGTGTTTGTGAACTGCCGTGAGGATGTCGAACTGTGCCAGCGCGGTTGCCATCTCGAAGGTTCCCACGGTATCCATATTGGCAGCGATGATCGGCACGCCAGACCAGGTCTGACCGGAATGTTTAAAGGTGAATTGACGTTCGAGTTCAACGTCTGAGCGACTTTTCAGTGTAGAGCGTTTAGGGCGGATAAGAACGTCTTTGAAACCTAACTTCAGATCTTCTTCGATACGCATGTGCGGATTCCTGGGGTTAGAGGCAAATATGTTAAAAGCACAACTCCAGTGACGTTATCATACGCACTAATACCTGCTCCGCAAGACTGCGAAATTCTCTTTTTTTACGCTACAATCCTATAAATTTACCTGGTAAAAAGCCGGTAAAGAGAGCTAAACATTGGCTGGCACACGTTTGAATTTCAACCAACTGATTTTAATAATGAATAATTCCCAGGATTTGATTTAATGGGGTATACCGTCGCATTAACCGGCGGCATCGGTAGTGGCAAAAGTACCGTTGCGGACGCTTTCGCTCGCCTGGGTATCGCGATTATCGATGCCGATATCATTGCCCGTCAGGTGGTAGAACCGAATACACCCGCGTTAAAGGCCATTGAAGAACATTTTGGTCCGGCCATCATCAATGCAGACGGCACGCTAAATCGCCGACAACTTCGCGAATGCATTTTTTCCGATTCTGCGGAAAAGGTCTGGCTTAATGCCCTGCTCCACCCCATTATCCACCAGGAAACTCAGCGTCAGATTGCCGCCGCCCGCTCAGCGTATGTGCTGTGGGTAGTTCCGTTGCTGGTAGAAAATCAGCTGCAGAAGAAAGCCGATCGGGTTCTGGTCATTGATGTCCTTCCCGAAACGCAAATCCAGCGAACCATGACGCGCGATCGCGTCTCGCGCGAACATGCCGAACAAATTCTTGCCGCTCAGGCCACGCGCGATCAGCGCCTGGCCGTTGCGGATGATGTTATTGATAATAACGGCGCACCAGATGCCATTGCATCGGATGTTGCCCGTCTGCACGCGCAGTATTTGACCTTCGCCGCGCAGGCCGTTGCACAGGAAAAACCATAATGTCGACTCACATCCTTTTTGAGCATCCGCTTAACGAAAAAATGCGTACCTGGCTGCGTATCGAATTTCTTATTCAACAACTCTCGCAACATCTGCCTGTCAACGATCACGCCACTGCGTTGCACTTCTTCCGCAATGTGGGCGACCTGCTGGATGTGATTGAGCGTGGAGATGTTCGCACCGAATTACTGAAAGAACTTGAGCGTCAGCAGCGTAAACTGCAGGCATGGGCGGAAGTCCCGGGTGTTGATCAAAGCCGTATCGATTTCCTGCGTCAGCAGTTAAAAAGCAGTAGCAGCACGTTAATGGCAGCCCCTCGCGTTGGCCAGTTTTTGCGTGAAGATCGCTTGATTGCCCTGGTACGCCAGCGTCTGAGTATTCCCGGTGGATGCTGCAGCTTTGACCTGCCGACGCTTCATATGTGGCTGCACATGCCGCAAACGCAGCGTGATGCGCAGGTGAATATCTGGCTGGAAAGCCTGGAGCCGATGCACCGGACGTTATCGCTGATCCTCGATCTTATCCGTAACTCTGCGCCGTTCCGCAAGCAGACCAGCCTGAACGGTTTTTACCAGGATAACGGGGACGATGCCGATCTGCTGCGACTGAACCTTTCGCTCGACGTGCAGCTTTACCCGCAAATTTCCGGGCATAAGAGCCGTTTTGCGATTCGCTTTATGCCGCTGGACAGCGAAAATGGCACCGTGCCGGAACGCCTCGATTTTGAACTGGCCTGTTGTTAAGGAGTGCCAATGTCTGACGTAACCATCGTAAACTGCCCAACCTGTGGCAAAAGTGTTGTCTGGGGCGAAGTGAGCCCATACCGCCCATTCTGCTGTAAACGCTGTCAGTTAATTGACCTGGGCGAATGGGCGGCGGAAGAGAAACGCATTCCGAGTGAAGGCACTCTTTCGGACAGCGATGACTGGAGTGAAGAACAGCAGTAAATTAAACGCCCTGCACTAACCGGGTAATCACAGGCTCATTTGCCGGCGGGAATTTGTCGGCATCGCTTGCCTGCAGTTCAACCCAGTTACCCGGTTGCCCCTCTTTGCCCCAGGGATCCCCCTCCCAGTTTTCCACCAGCCAGAACCAAAGCGTAATGTGACGATCGGGAAACTGGTATTCGAGCTTGTCAAACAGCGTTGCGCCAAGCGGGGTGATCCCCACTTCTTCCTGAAGCTCACGGATCAGCGCCTGTTCCGGCGTTTCGCCTGACTCGATTTTCCCGCCCGGAAACTCCCATTTGTTCGCCATATGGGCGTCGGCGGCGCGCTGGGTGATAAAGAACTGGTTTTGCGGGTTGCGAATAATCCCGACGGCAATTTGCAGTATTTTCATATTGTCACTTCCATAAAAAAGGCGCAGATTTCTGCGCCTTTTTGTTTTGTTATGAATTTAGCTCAGACGACCGTGGCACGCCTTGTATTTTTTACCGGAACCACACGGGCACGGATCGTTGCGGCCAACTTTACGATCGCCAGTCTGGGCCGCGATCGCTGCCGCAGCTTCGCTCTCGTCAGTCTGGTGGCTCAGCTGTTGCATCTGTGCCAGACGCTCAGCTTCTTCACGGCGCTGTTGCTCCATTGCTTCCACTTCTTCCGGCATGCGTACCTGAACTTTGCTCAGGGTGCTGATCACTTCATACTTCAGTGACTCCAGCATGGACGCAAACATGGCGAAGGATTCACGCTTGTACTCCTGCTTCGGATCTTTCTGCGCGTAACCACGCAGGTGGATACCCTGACGCAGGTAGTCCATCGCCGCCAGGTGCTCTTTCCACAGGGAGTCCAGCGTTTGCAGCATCACGCCTTTTTCGAAGTGACGCATCATCTCAGCGCCAACGACTTCTTCCTTACGCTTGTATACGTCCAGCGCGGTTTCGAAAATACGTTCACGCAGGGTCTCTTCGTGCAGCTCAGGCTCTTTGTCCAGCCACTCTTTGATTGGCAGTTCGAGGTCGAAGTCGTTTTTCAGGCGTTCCTGCAGACCTTCAATATCCCACATTTCTTCCAGAGACTGCGGTGGAATATGCGCATCGATAGTCGCTTTGAATACGTCTTCGCGAATGCTGTTGATGGTGTCGCTCACGTCGGACACGTCCAGCAGTTCGTTACGCTGGGTATAGATGGCACGACGCTGGTCGTTGGCCACATCATCATATTCCAGCAGCTGCTTACGAATATCGAAGTTGCGGCTTTCCACTTTACGCTGGGCGTTAGCAATCGCTTTGGTGACCCACGGGTGTTCAATGGCTTCGCCAGGTTTCATACCCAGTTTACGCATCATGCCGGAAACACGGTCGGAGGCGAAAATACGCATCAGCGCATCTTCCATAGACAGGTAGAAGCGGGAAGAACCGGCATCGCCCTGACGACCCGCACGGCCGCGCAGCTGGTTATCGATACGACGAGATTCGTGACGTTCGGTACCAATGATATGCAAACCACCGGATGCCAGCACCGCGTCATGGCGTACCTGCCAGTCCGCTTTAATCTGAGCAATCTGCTCCGGCGTTGGGTTTTCCAGCTCGGCAATCTCTGCCTGCCAGCTACCACCCAGCATAATGTCGGTACCACGACCCGCCATGTTGGTGGCGATTGTTACCGCTGCCGGGTAACCCGCCTGCGCAACGATATCCGCCTCTTTGGCGTGGAATTTGGCGTTCAGAACGTTGTGTTTGATGCCCGCTTTGGTCAACTCATTGGAAACCACTTCGGATTTCTCGATGGAGATTGTCCCCACCAGCACCGGCTGGCCATTAGCGGTACGATCGCGAATATCTTCAATGATTGCCTGAATTTTTTCCGCTTCGGTCATGTACACCAGGTCCGGCATATCCTTACGGATCATTGGACGGTTGGTTGGAACGACCACGGTATCCAGTTTGTAGATGGAGCTGAATTCAAATGCTTCGGTATCTGCAGTACCGGTCATCCCCGCCAGCTTCTCGTACAAACGGAAGTAGTTCTGGAAGGTAATAGAGGCCAGCGTCTGGTTTTCATTTTGAATATCAACGCCTTCTTTGGCCTCAACGGCCTGGTGCAGACCGTCAGACCAGCGACGTCCCTGCATGGTACGGCCGGTGTGCTCATCAACGATGATAACTTCACCGTCTTTCACGATGTAGTCGACATCGCGGGTGAACAGCGCGTGGGCACGCAGCGCGGCAGTGACGTGGTGCATCAGCATAATGTTCGTCGGAGAGTACAGAGACTCGCCCTCTTCCATGATGCCTTCAGCCACCAGCAGCTCTTCAATTTTCACCAGACCGCGTTCGGTCAGGTTCACCTGGCGCGCTTTTTCATCGACAGAGAAGTGACCTTCACCCTGGAAGGTGTCGGAATCTTCTTTCTCCTGACGCAGCAGGTGCGGAATGATTTTATCGACTTTACGGTACATCTCGGAGCTGTCTTCGGCCGGGCCGGAGATGATCAGCGGGGTACGCGCTTCATCGATCAGGATGGAGTCCACCTCATCCACCAGCGCATAGTGCAATTTACGCTGCACGCGCTCTTCAGGGCTAAACGCCATGTTGTCACGCAGGTAGTCGAAGCCGTATTCGTTGTTGGTACCGTAGGTGATATCCGCGTTATAGGCTTCACGTTTGGCGGGTGCCGGCAGACCGGACATGTTGATGCCAACGGTCATGCCCAGGAATTCGAACAGGGGACGGTTGTTTTCGGCATCACGCTGTGCCAGATAGTCGTTGACGGTAACGACGTGAACGCCTTTACCGGTCAGTGCGTTCAGATAGGCGGGCAGCGTTGCGGTCAGGGTTTTACCTTCACCGGTACGCATTTCCGCGATGCAGCGCTCGTTAAGCACCATACCACCCAGCAGCTGAACGTCGAAGTGACGCATGCCAAACACACGTTTACTGGCCTCACGCACAACGGCGAAGGCTTCCGGGATCAGGCTTTCCAGCGTTTCGCCTTTTTCAAGACGCGCGCGGAATTCTACGGTTTTCGCTTTCAGCTCGTCATCAGAGAGCTTCTCCATCGCCGGCTCCATGCCATTGATGACGGTAACAGCTTTGCGCATACGGCGCAGGGTACGATCGTTACGACTACCAAAAACTTTTGTTAACAATTTGATTAGCATAATAAATTCTCAAACGCCCCAGGTTGGGCAGATAAATTAAGGTATTGAAAAAAGGTTAATTTAGCTGAGGCGTTGAGGCCCGGCGCGGATGCCGTGAGCCTGGCTAATCCATGTCGAAACGGAGAAGCTCGCAGGAGGAACGTGCGCGATTTGCGTGGTCTGACGCACCATGACGGGTGGTTGACTGTCCTGCGTAAGCAGCGCGTTAAGCGTGTCCAGCAGAGCAAGATGCTGCGCCTGTACCGGCAGCGTCTCTTCAGCAACAGGCAGTGCCTGCGGAGCCATCGCAAATGACAGATGGCGAATAACGGTACGGATCGCATGCTGGTGCCAGTAATCCACCGAGAAATTCGGGCGGCGATTGGCTTCAAGCCACGCCAGGTTAGTAAAATTAACCCGCGTGTTGAGATCGTGTTTGGTTGTGGAGGTCTTCGTCGGCGTCGCCGCTTCCGCACTGTTGCTGAGCGCAGGCAAGCCGAAACTCGCCGCGACCATCCCTAATAAGAGATGCGGCCAGAAGTAACGTCTGCCAAATTGTCGCCAGCGCGTCAGTATTCCGCTCACTTGCTCCACCACATTAAGCCAGCCTTCAACAGGCTGAATTCAATTATTCTTTTAAGCGCCCAGATATTACCACTAAAGCCAATACACAGCAGCAGGAATGACGTATTGCTGCGGGGAAAAACGGTCAAGAATGCAGCTAACGCACAGATTTTCTGCACCGGGCAAACGAGAAGTGACGCTGGGGCAAATAAATGAAGAGGGGTAAAAATAAAAACGACTGGTCTCCCTGGTCGGAGAGAGTACCAGGTTAACCAGTCGATTTTTTACGAAACGGCTTTAACCGTTACGCCAGTACCGTGTTTGGTGCTTTGAAGGCCAGCGGCAGCTCAGCTTCGTCTTCAAAGGTCACATATTCCCAGGCTTCCTGTTTTGCCAGGACTGCCTGCAACAGTTTGTTGTTCAGTGCATGACCGGATTTAAACGCGGTAAATGCACCAATGATGTTGTGACCACACATAAACAGGTCGCCGATAGCATCCAGCATTTTGTGACGAACGAATTCATCTTCAAAACGCAGACCGTCTTCGTTCAGTACGCGATAATCGTCAACAACGATGGCACAATCGAAGCTGCCGCCCAGGCACAGGCCGCGGGACTGCAGATATTCGATATCACGCATGAAGCCAAACGTACGGGCACGGCTGATCTGGCGCATAAACGCATCAGCAGAGAAGTTCATCGCATAGCGTTGGGTGCTGGCATCAATCGCCGGATGGTTAAAATCGATGGTAAAGTCCAACGAGAAACCATTGTACGGTTTGAATTCAGCCCATTTGTCGCCATCTTCGACGCGAACGGTCTCTTTGATACGAACAAATTTTTTCGCGCAGTTCAGTTCTTCGATGCCGGCATCCAGCAACAGATAGACGAACGGAGCAGCACTACCATCCATGATCGGGATTTCTGGCGCATCGACTTCAACCATAATGTTGTCGATACCCAGACCCGCCAGGGCGGCGTTCAGGTGCTCTACGGTAGAAATCCGCACGTCATGCTCGTTCACCAGACAAGTACAGAGCATAGTATCACGCACAGATTTGGCATCGGCCGGAAAGTCTACCGGTGGATTCAAGTCGGTGCGACGATAGATGACCCCGGTATTGGCCGGCGCAGGGCGTAACGTCAGTGTGACTTTCTTGCCGGTATGTAAACCGACACCAGTCGCCTGAACGATACGTTTAAGTGTCCTTTGTTTGATCATCGTATAATCTCGCCAAATTAACTATCCAACCGAAAGTGTATATCACTGACGGTGGGCCAGTTTAGCACAAAGAGCGAAAATCCCCAAATTCCAGCCAATTCTTAGTCAGCTTGCTTGCGCAGGAACGCCGGGATATCCAGATAATCTGGCTCTTTCGCCGTTTGCGGAGTGGGGTCGTTAACCACTTTCGCGGCCGGTTTCTGCTCCTGAGTCAGAGGAGACATACCGTGCTGCTGGTAACGATCCATAACCGGCTGCTGAGTCTGTTTGTTGGTCACCAGGGTGATCTCAGGACGCTTGTCCATACCGATACCGGTAGCAACAACAGTAACACGCAGCTCGTCGTTCATTTCCGGGTCAAGGGAAGTACCGATTACCACGGTAGCGTTGTCAGAGGCGAACGCACGGATAGTGTTACCCACGGTTTCAAACTCATCCAGACGCAGGTCGAAGCCAGCGGTAATGTTGACCAGCACGCCGCGCGCACCAGACAGGTCGATATCTTCCAGCAGTGGAGAAGAGATAGCCATTTCAGCCGCTTCTTCTGCACGGTCTTCACCGCTTGCCACGCCAGAGCCCATCATCGCGTAGCCCATTTCGGACATCACGGTACGAACGTCTGCAAAGTCAACGTTCATCAGACCCGGACGGGTAATCAGTTCAGCGATACCCTGCACCGCGCCTTTCAGCACGTCGTTGGCTGCGCCAAAAGCGTCCAGCAGAGAGATACCGCGACCCAGAACTTTCAACAGTTTGTCGTTCGGGATGGTAATCAACGAGTCCACGTGCTTGGACAGTTCAGTGATACCCTGCTCCGCGAAAGCCATACGCTTCTTGCCTTCAAAGTTGAAAGGCTTGGTCACGACAGCAACGGTCAGGATACCTAAATCTTTCGCTACTTCAGCCACAACAGGTGCTGCGCCGGTACCCGTACCGCCACCCATACCCGCTGCGATAAAGACCATGTCCGCACCTTCCAGTGCAGCGCGCAGGGCCTCACGATCTTCTTCAGCCGCATTACGACCGACTTCCGGGTTAGCCCCAGCGCCCAGCCCTTTGGTGATGCCACCGCCGATCTGGATAGTCTGGCCTACAGCCGTCTTACGCAGTGCCTGTGCATCGGTGTTAACTGCAAAGAACTCAACACCTTCAATGCGTTCACGCACCATATGCTCTACGGCGTTACCGCCGCCGCCACCGACGCCGATGACTTTAATCACCGCGTCGTTGGTCAGTTCCATAGGTTCAAACATAATTTCTCTCTCCGTTGTGCCTGTCGCCCGAGACCGCTAATTCTCTCCGGTCTCTTAAAAAAATTAAAACTCTTTTCGCAACCAGTTGTTCAGTCGTTTGACCCACGACCCAACTGAGACGCGTTTTTCCACTTCTGCTTCACCACTGAGATGAGATTCTTTCCCGTAGTGGAGCAGGCCCACGGCCGTTGAATAGTACGGCTCCTGAGCATAATCCGTTAAACCGGTGATATTCAGCGGAGCACCGATACGCACTTGCGTATGGAACACGCGCTGAGCGCAGGCCGCAAGACCTTCAATTTGCGCTGCCCCGCCGGTTAATACAATCCCCGCTGCAAGATGATGTTTCACGCCCTGCTGGCGAAGCTGTTCCTGTAACTGCAAAATCTCTTCGTTGACCAGGTTAAGCAGCTCGGTATAACGCGGCTCAATGACCTCTGCCAACGTCTGGCGCTGCAGGCTGCGCGGTGGACGTCCGCCCACACTCGGCACTTCAACGCTCTCATCTTTGCCAACGATAGACCCCAGCGCACAGCCGTGGCGTACTTTAATCGCTTCTGCATCACTCGGTGGCGTACCAAAAGCGTAAGCAATATCGCTGGTCACAACGTTCCCGGCATACGGGATCACTTTGGTGTGGCGCAGCGCACCGCCGGTATACACGGCCATGTCCATTGTACCACCACCAATATCGACCACACAGACACCCAGTTCACGTTCATCTTCGGTCAGCACGGAATAGCTCGCTGCAAGACCGGCGAAAATGAGTTGGTCAACTTTCAGGCCACAACGTTCAACGGCTTTTACAATGTTCTTCGCCATATCGTTGTGACATGTGATCAAGTGCACTTTTGCCTGCATACGTACGCCGGAAAGACCGACCGGGTTTTTGATCCCTTCCTGGTAGTCAATCGCATACTCCTGCGGGATCACGTGCAGCACGCGATGCTCATCGCGAACGCGCACGGATTTCGCCGTATGCACAACGTTTTCAACGTCTTCCTGCGTCACTTCTTCTTCGGAAATCGGCACCATGCCGATTTCGTTCTGGCAGCTAATGTGCTTACCCGAAAGCGCCAGATAAACAGAGGAAATCTGGCAATCTGCCATCAATTCAGCCTGATCGATGGCGCGCTGTACGCACTTCACCACCGACTCAAGATCGTTAACCCCACCTTTATCCATACCACGGGACGGGCAACTGCCCACGCCAATGATATTGACCATACCGTCGGGCAGAACTTCCCCTACTAAAGCGGCAACCTTCGCGGTGCCAATCTCCAGTCCAACTACCAGTTTTCTGTCCGTCGCCTTGATCATTGTTGTTCTGCCTGTACCTGTGCCTGATTCTGTTGCTGATTAGGTTCCTCGACCGGAGCCGGTTCCCAACCGACTGCTGCGCCTGAGTCATAGCGCAAATCAACGTAGCTTATCCGTTTGCCGTCAGTCTGTGCCTGCTGCTGTAAAACCGGGTAAAGTTCTACAAATCGCGCCAGACGTTTCATTGTGTCCCCGCGACCCAGGTTGAGCTTAATGCCATTCGTTAACGTCAGTTGCCAGGAGCGGCGCGCCGTCATTGCAGCATCTTTTAGCGTAAACCTGTCCTTCGCCAGCACCTGCCCCATTTCACGAAAACCTTGTAACACTTCGTTTTCGCTACCTTCCGGGCCATACAACATCGGTAAATTTTGCTTGTTGACACGATCGGCCGGGACGCTGAAGGAATTTCCGTCTACGTCAACCATGTGCTGATCATTCCAACGCGCAATGGGCACATATTCAACCAGATGAATCTTCAATTCATCAGGCCATTGCTTTCTGACACTCGCCTGTTTTATCCATGGCAGACGTTCAATCTGACTCTGGATAATATTGACGTCCTGCGTCATAAAGGTGCCAGGCGATCCCAGCGCCAGAATTGTCTGGCGAATGTCATCGTTACGGGTGTAATGACGCTCACCGGTGACCACCAGCTTCGAAAGCGGCAACCGTTGCGCATCTTCCATCCAGCCCAGAACCATCCAGCCGCTGATAAACACGGTGCACAGCACCCCGAGCAGGAAAATAATACCTGCAAGACGCGTTCCATTACTCCGGCGTGAAGAAGAGTATTCTTCTTCGTCATCGCGGTTGCGCGTGTTCAATGCAGCCTGAGACATATCAGCCCGCCTGGTCCAGAATACGTACGACTAATTGCGAGAAGCTCATCCCCGCCTGACGCGCTGCCATCGGCACAAGGCTGTGGCTGGTCATTCCCGGAGAAGTATTTGCTTCCAGCAGATAAAATTGTCCATCACTGTCGAGCATCACGTCGATGCGGCCCCATCCACGGCAACCCAGAACATGCCAGGCTTTAACCACCAGGGACTGTAAATCGGTTTCACGCTCAGCTTCAAGACCACTTGGGCAGAAATATTGCGTCTCATCAGAGAGATACTTCGCCTCATAATCATAGAAGGTTCCGGCCGGTTGGATACGAATTGACGGTAAAATTTCTTCGCCAAGCATCGCGACGGTAAATTCCGGCCCGCTGAGCCATTTTTCAATCAGAACTTCTTCATCATGTTGAAATGCCAGGGCTAAAGCGGAAGATAAATCCTCAGCTTTATCAACTTTGGACATGCCAACGCTCGACCCTTCGCGGCTGGGCTTTACAATAACCGGTAAGCCCAGCTCAGCAATGCGTGCATTAACGCTATCGGAGAGGCCCATTTCAAATTCGCGACGCGTCAGGGCAACCCAGGGGGCAACGGGTAAACCCGCGCCCTGCCACAGCAGTTTGCTGCGCAGTTTATCCATAGAAATGGCGGAGGCCATCACACCGCTGCCGGTGTACGGCATGCCGGTGAGTTCCAGCAGCCCCTGAAGGGTGCCGTCTTCTCCACCACGGCCATGTAACGCGATAAAGACTTTATCGAAGCCCATCGCCTTTAACTGGGTTACGTCAGTCTCTTTCGGATCGACCAGGTGCGCATCCACACCACCTTCACGCAGGCCCGCCAGTACAGCGGCACCTGAATTCAGGGAAACCTCGCGCTCGGCGGATGTGCCGCCAGACAGGACAGCAATCTTATCAGCCATGATGCTCATCCTCCTGAGTTTGCGGCTTCAGTTTGATTTCAGCTAAGGTACGGGCGATTTTGCCGATATTTCCCGCGCCCTGAATCAGAATTAGATCGTTGCCGGTCAGCACCGGGGCCAGAATTTCAGCCACCTGAGCAGGATCGGAAACCAAAATAGGGTCTACTTTACCGCGTCCGCGGATGGTACGACATAAAGAACGGCTGTCTGCACCAGGAATAGGAGTTTCGCCCGCTGCATAAACATCCAGCATCAGGAGCGTATCCACCTGTGACAGGACGCTGGCGAAATCGTCATACAGGTCACGGGTACGCGTGAAACGGTGCGGCTGGAAGATCATGACCAGATTTTTTTCTGGCCAGCCTGCACGCGCGGCTTTGATCGTCGCGTCCACTTCCGTCGGGTGGTGACCGTAGTCATCAACCAGCATGGCAGTACCGGGTTTACCGTTCACCGCCTCCAGCGGGTATTCACCGAGGAAGTCGAAGCGACGCCCGGTTCCCTGGAAGCTTTCCAGTGCACGAAGAATGGCTTCGTCATCAATGCCTTCTTCTGTCGCCACGGCCACTGCCGCTGCGGCATTCAGGGCGTTGTGACGCCCTGGTGCATTCAGGGTGACATGCAGCAGTTCTTTGTCCTGACGCGCCAGGGTGAAATGCCCCTGCGCACCCAGCTGTTTGTAATCTTCCACGCGGACATCAGCGTCTTCGCTGAAGCCGTAAGTCGTGATTTGACGTCCGACGCGCGGCAACAGCTCGCGAATCACCGGATCGTCTACACACATTACCGCGCGTCCATAGAACGGCAGGTTGTGCAGGAAATTAATAAAGGTCTGCTTTAAGTTCTCGAAGTCGCCCTGGTAAGTATCCATATGGTCGGCTTCGATATTGGTGACGATGGCGACCATCGGCTGCAGATGCAGGAACGACGCATCGCTCTCATCCGCTTCGGCAATTAAATAACGGCTGTGTCCGAGACGCGCATGCACGCCTGCCGCTTTTACCAGACCACCATTGACGAACGTCGGGTCGAGGCCCGCTTCTGCATAAATGCTGGAGACCATCGCCGTGGTGGTGGTTTTGCCGTGGGTCCCGGCAATCGCAATGCCATGTCGAAAACGCATCAACTCCGCCAGCATTTCCGCACGGCGGATCACCGGAATACGCGCTTCGTGCGCGGCCACGATTTCCGGGTTATCAGAGGAGATGGCGCTCGACACGACCACCACACTCGCATCGCGCACGTTTTCCGGGCGATGATTGAAATAGATAGTCGCCCCAAGCGACGCCAGCTGCTGCGTAACAGGGTTTGGCGCCAGGTCAGACCCGCTGATCTGATAGCCTTCGTTAGCTAACACTTCGGCAATACCGCCCATGCCAGCACCACCGATGCCAACAAAGTGAATGTGCCGGACGCGACGCATCTCGGGCACGATAGAACGCAGTTTTGCCAGTTGTTGTGTATTCATTCTCTAAACGCCATCGACTACTTAAAAAATTCGTGCAGCGCAACACGCGCTGCGAGGGTTAAGCCTGGGCTGCCAGGCTCACTTCTTTTGCCACCCGTTCCGTTGCATCAGGAATAGCGGTCGCGCGTGCGCGTTGCGCCATCTCCAGTAATGCCTCTCTGTTCCAGCCCGCCAGGGTGGTGGCGACCGTATCGGCGGTAAATTGTGGCTGTTCAAATATTTTCGCGGCGCCGGCTTTCTCAAGCGGCAGCGCGTTCCAGTACTGCTGTCTGTCTTTGTGCTGGAACGGCACAAACAGAGCCGGCAACCCGGCGGCGGCAATTTCGCTCACCGTCAATGCGCCAGAGCGGCAGACCACGACATCGGCCCAGGCATACGCTGCGGCCATGTCGTCGATAAATTCCGTCACTTTATGCTGCGGCTGGCCTTCATCGGCGTAAGCCTGCTCAACCATCTGCTGAGCACCTTTTCCGCTTTGGTGCCAGATTGTCACCGCATCCCCCAGCTTTGCTGCAACCTGCGGCATCGTCTGGTTTAAAATGCGTGCGCCCTGAGAACCGCCAACGACCAGCACACGGACCGGCCCTTCACGACCCGCCAGGCGCGCATCCGGTAATGGCAGCGCCAGCACGTCTACGCGCACCGGGTTACCCACCACGTCCGCCTTCGGGAAGGCTCCTGGGAAAGCCTGCATCACTTTGGTGGCAATTTTCGCCAGCCATTTATTGGTCAGACCGGCAATGCCGTTCTGCTCATGCAGCACCACGGGGATGCCCAATGACCAGGCCGCCAGCCCACCCGGGCCAGAAACATAGCCGCCCATCCCCAGCACCACATCAGGCTTAAAACGCTTCATGATGGCGCGCGCCTGACGCCAGGCGTTGAAAATACGCACCGGAGCCAGAAGCTGGGCCTTAATGCCTTTTCCGCGTAAGCCGGAAATGCGAATAAAGTCGATCTCGATACCGTGCTTCGGTACCAGGTCGGCTTCCATGCGATCCGCGGTTCCCAGCCAGCGTACCTGCCAGCCCTGATCCATTAAATGGTGCGCAACTGCGAGCCCCGGGAACACATGTCCACCGGTACCGCCTGCCATCACCATTAACCGCTTCGGTTGATTCATCGTGAACCTCGTGTAAACGCTTGGGCTTTTTCCAGACGCGTTTCATAATCTATGCGTAACAACATCATGATGGCCGTCGACATAATCAGCAGACTGGAACCACCATAACTGATCAACGGCAACGTCAGGCCTTTGGTCGGCAGCATACCCGCTGCGGCCCCGACGTTAACCAATGCCTGGAAACTAAACCAGATACCTATTGAGCAGGCTAAGAAACCTGAAAAGCGGTGATCGATCTCCAGCGCTTTCCGCCCAATCGACATGGCGCGGAAAGCGACGAAGAATACCATTAATAGCGCTAATACCACACCGATATAACCCAGTTCTTCCCCAATAATGGAGAAGATGAAGTCAGTGTGCGCTTCGGGTAAATACTCCAGTTTCTGTACCGAGTTGCCCAGCCCCTGACCCCAGACTTCACCGCGACCAAAAGCCATCAGCGACTGCGTTAGCTGATAACCGCTGCCAAACGGGTCTTCCCACGGGTTCCAGAATGAGGTCACACGGCGGATACGGTAAGGCTCGGCGAGGATCAGCAGCACAACCGCTGAGATACCCATTCCGATGATGGCGATGAACTGCCACAGCTTCGCCCCGGCCAGGAACAGCATTGCCAGCGTGGTGACAAACAGCACGACCACGGTACCAAGGTCAGGCTGCGCCAGCAGTAAGACCGCCAGCACCAGAATAACGCCCATGGGTTTTAAGAAGCCGCGCAGGTTATTACGCACTTCATCCACTTTACGTACCAGGTAGTTAGCCAGGTAGCAGAACAGGGAGAGCTTGGTAAATTCCGCGGGCTGAATACGCAGTGGGCCAAAGGCAATCCAGCGCGATGCCCCGTTTACGGAGCTCCCCACCACCAGTACGATTAACAGCATAATGATGGAGGCGATCAGCATCGCGGTACTGTGCCGCTGCCAGAACTCCATCGGCAGACGTAATGTCACCAGCGCCAGACAGAACGCCAGGATGATGTACAGGCCATCACGTTTCGCAAACAGGAACGGGTCGTTCGCCAGTCGCTGCCCGACAGGCATTGACGCCGAGGTCACCATGATAAAACCAACCGCCGCCAGTCCCAGCGTGAGCCAGAAGAGCGTACGGTCGTACATGACCAGGCTGTCGTTATCTTTTTGACGAGAGCCCATCACCCAGCCTTTGAGTGCCGCAAACACCCACGCCAGAACGCCAAATCCTGGCAGGCGCGGCATTTTCAGGCGAGGGAGAGATAAACGCATCAGCCTAACTCCTTCGCCAGACGGGTAAAGAGATCGCCACGCTGTTCGAAATTCTTGAATTGATCGAGACTGGCGCAGGCCGGAGAGAGCAGCACCATATCACCCGGCTTCACGCGAGGGGCAATCAGCCGCATCGCCTGCTCCATGGTCTCGGTTTGCTCGGCAATGTCAGGACGCAGCTCAGCCAGCTCACTGCCGTCGCGACCAAAGCAGTACAAGCGGATATTATTCCCGGAGAGATACGGTTTCAGCGTGGAGAAATCCGCCGATTTACCGTCACCGCCCAGCAGTAAATGCAGGGTCCCTTCAACGTGCAGGCCGTTCAGGGCGGCCTCGGTACTGCCGACGTTGGTGGCTTTTGAGTCGTTAATCCAGCGCACACCGTTGTGCTCCAGCGCCAGCTGGAAACGGTGCGCCAGGCCGGTAAAGGTGGTCAATGCTTGCAGGCTGGACGAACGCGGCAGCCCTACGGCATCCGCCAGCGCCAGCGCCGCCAGAGCATTGGTGTAGTTATGCTGGCCGGTAAGCTTCATCTCTTTCACGTTCAGCACTTTCTCACCCTTCACGCGCAGCCAGGTTTCGCCCAACTGACGGTTAAGATGATAGTCACCCATGGTGATGCCAAAGCTAATGCAGCGATCGTCCGCCCCGCGCACCGGCATGGTCAGGGCATCATCCGCGTTGACGACGCAGACCTTCGCATTTTCATAAATGCGCAGTTTGGCGGCGCGGTACTGCTGCAGACCAAACGGATAGCGATCCATATGATCTTCAGTAACGTTAAGGATCGTCGCCGCGGCCGCACGAAGGCTGGAGGTCGTTTCCAGCTGGAAGCTGGAAAGCTCGAGGACGTACAATTCACAGCCTTTATCCAGCAGCATTAGCGCTGGCAGGCCAATATTGCCTCCCACGCCCACGTTCATGCCCGCCGCTTTCGCCATCTCACCCACAAGGGTGGTGACGGTGCTTTTACCGTTAGAGCCGGTAATCGCGATAACGGGTGCCTGCGCTTCACGGCAGAACAACTCAATATCACCGACAATCTCAACGCCCGCATCGGCCGCGGCGCTGAGTGAAGGATGCGCCAGCGCCATACCGGGGCTGGCGACAATCAGATCGGCTGCCAGCAGCCAGTCATCATTCAGACCACCAAGGTGGCGTTCAACCTGTTCCGGCAGTTTATCCAGACCCGGCGGAGAAACACGCGTATCCATTACGCGCGGCGTCACGCCGCGCGCGAGGAAAAAGTCCACGCAGGAGAGGCCTGTCAGCCCCAACCCGATGATAACGACTTTTTTGCCCTGGTAATCTGCCATGATTAACGTACCTTCAGCGTTGCCAGGCCAATCAGCACCAGCATCAGCGAAATAATCCAGAAGCGCACAATCACGCGCGGTTCCGGCCAGCCTTTCAGTTCATAGTGATGGTGAATCGGTGCCATACGGAAGATGCGCTGACCGCGCAGCTTGAAGGACCCGACCTGCAAAATCACTGAAAGGGTTTCAACCACAAATACCCCACCCATAATCACCAGCAGGAACTCCTGGCGCAGCAGTACGGCAATAATGCCCAGCGCGCCGCCCAGAGCCAGTGAACCGACGTCACCCATAAAGACCTGCGCCGGGTAGGTGTTGAACCACAGGAAGCCCAGTCCCGCCCCGACAATCGCCGTACAGACGATAACCAGTTCGCCTGCGTGTCGCAGGTATGGAATGTGCAGATAGTTAGCAAAGTTCATATTACCTGTGGCCCACGCCACCAGCGCAAAACCGGCGGCGACGAAGACGGTTGGCATAATCGCCAGGCCATCCAGACCGTCGGTCAGGTTTACGGCATTACCGGTGCCCACGATGACGAAGTAGGCCAGCAGAATGTAGAACAGCCCCAGTTGCGGCATCACATCTTTAAAGAACGGCACCACCAGCTCGGTGGCGGGGGTGTCTTTTCCTGCCAGATACAGCGCGAAGGCCACGCCCAGCGCAATCACCGACATCCAGAAGTATTTCCAGCGGGCGATCAGGCCCTTGGTGTCTTTACGCACGACCTTGCGGTAATCATCAACAAACCCAATGATGCCGTAGCCCACCAGCACGGTAAGTACGCACCAGACGTACGGGTTAGAGGGATAAGCCCACAGCAGTACGGAAACAACGATCGCGGTCAGGATCATGATCCCGCCCATGGTCGGCGTACCTCGCTTGCTGAAGTGCGACTCCGGACCGTCGTTACGCACAACCTGACCGAAGGAGAGTTTTTGCAGACGGGCAATCATGCGCGGGCCCATCCACAAAGAGATGAACAGCGCAGTCAGCAGGCTGACAATGGCGCGAAACGTCAGATAGGAAAAGACGTTAAAGCCTGAATAATATTTGACCAAATGTTCGGCCAGCCAAACTAACATGTCCCGTTCTCCTGTAATGCGTGCACAACCTCTTCCATGGCGGCACTACGTGAACCTTTCACTAACACAGTCACAATTTGTTTTTCTGTCATCAATGCCTTAAGGCGTTCAATCAGCGCGGCTTTATCGGCAAAGTGCTCGCCAACACCGCTGGCATGGCTAATCGCCTGGCTCAGTTTTCCGGCGCTCAGCACGCAATCAATACCTGCCGCTTTCGCCGCGTCCCCCACCTGGACATGACAGGCTTCGCTTTCATCACCCAGCTCAGCCATATCGCCCACCACCAGCACGTGATAACCTGGCATCTCAGACAACACCTGCACCGCCGCGGTCATTGAGCCGACGTTCGCGTTATAGGAGTCATCCAGAAGCAGTTTGTTTTCCGCAAGCTGGATCGGGAACAGACGCCCCGGCACGGCTTTTAAATTTGCCAGACCGGTTTTAATCGCCTGATGCGACGCACCAACCGCCATCGACAGCGCCGCTGCCGCGAGCGCATTGGCGATATTATGACGACCCGGCAATGGCAGAAGCACCTCAATGCCCCCGGTTGGGGTATTAAGGGTGAATTCCGTGCCATGCGAAGTCACATGAATATTGGTCGCGGTAAAATCACTGTTGGCCGCGTTCGGCGAGAAGCGCCAGGTCTTGCGGGAACCAATGATCTGTTGCCAGTTCAGCCAGTCATTGTTGTCGGCATTCATAATGGCGATACCGTCTTCCGGCAGGCCGGTATAGATCTCGCCTTTAGCTTTCGCCACGCCTTCCAGCGAACCAAAACCTTCCAGATGTGCAGCGGCCAGGTTATTCACCAGCGCTGCTTCCGGGCGCGTCAGGCTCACGGTCCAGGCGATTTCGCCCTGGTGGTTTGCCCCTAACTCGATCACGGCAAATTCATGCTCTTTGGTCAGGCGAAGTAATGTCATCGGCACGCCGATATCATTGTTAAGGTTGCCTGCTGTATAAAGCGTATTTCCGCACTGGCTCAGGATGGCCGCAGTCATCTCTTTCACAGAGGTTTTGCCTGATGAACCGGTCAGCGCGACGACGCGCGTCGGCACCTGCTGACGAACCCAGGCCGCCAGCTCGCCGAATGCCAGACGGGTATCTTTCACCACGATCTGCGGCAGATCGACAGCGAGTTTACGGCTGACCAGCAGCGCCCCTGCACCATTCTCCCTGGCCTGTTGTGCAAAATCATGCGCGTCAAAACGTTCGCCCTTCAGCGCCACAAACAGACAACCCGGGGTCACTTTGCGGGTATCGGTCGTCACGGCCTCGATGGTCAGATCGTGACCCAGCAGCTCGCCCTGCAGTACCGCAGCGGCCTGACTTAAGGTGATGCTAATCATGCCACGACTCCCAGCAGACGCGCGGCCGTGACGCGGTCCGAATAATCGAGACGACGGTTGCCAACAATCTGATAATCCTCATGGCCTTTCCCGGCCAGCAGCACAACGTCGTTTTCCTGAGCCTGCATGATGGCGTTGGTCACGGCTTCCGCACGGCCTTCCACCACGCGGGCGCGGCCTGCATCCAGCATGCCCGATAGAATGTCGTTAATAATGGCGCGCGGCTCTTCAGTACGCGGGTTGTCATCGGTCACAACCGGAATATCCGCGAACTGTTCAGCAATGGCACCCATCAGTGGACGTTTGCCCTTATCACGGTCGCCACCGCAGCCAAACACACACCAGAGCTTACCGGTGCAGTGCAGACGCGCCGCTTCCAGTGCTTTTTCTAGTGCGTCCGGCGTGTGGGCATAATCGACCACCACGGTCGGTTTGCCCGGTGCGCTGAACACTTCCATACGGCCGCATACCGGCTGCAGACGCTTAGCCGTTTCCAGCAGCGCGTTCATCGGATAACCCAGCGCCAGCAGCGTCGCCAGCGCCAGCAGCAGGTTGCTGACGTTAAACGCGCCCATCAGACGGCTTTCAATTTCACCGTCACCCCATGAGGAGCTAAAACGAATGGAGGCGCCACTGTCGTGATAATCCACCGCAACCGCCTTCAGCCAGCGGCCGTGGCAGTTCGGGTTGATATGGTCTTCCATCGACACCGCAACCGCATCCGGCAGCTTCGCCAGCCAGCGGCGACCGACTTCGTCGTCAGCGTTGATGATGGCCTGTCCGCTATGGTGGGTGGAGTAGAGCAGCCATTTCGCCGCTTCGTAATGCTCCATATCACCATGATAATCAAGGTGATCGCGGCTCAGGTTAGTGAACACCGAGGCGGCAAACTTCAGCGCCGCCACGCGGTGCTGCACCAGACCGTGGGAAGAGACTTCCATCGCGGCAAAGGTTGCCCCCTGCCCTGCCAGGCCGGCCAGCACGTGCTGTACGTCGACCGCGGAGCCGGTGGTGTTTTCGGTCGGGCTCACTTTGCCCAACAGACCGTTACCGACAGTTCCCATGACCGCACCGGTTTCACCCAGCAGCTGCGCCCACTGCGCCATGAGCTGCGTGGTCGTGGTTTTGCCGTTTGTACCTGTCACGCCCACCAGACGCAGCCGATCGGACGGTTCGTGATAGAAACGTCCGGCCAGCGCAGAGAGACGCTCGTTTAACTGACTGAGATAGATGACCGGCACCCCGTGCATTTCACGGATTTCACCGTCGGTTGCCTCATCTTTAGCCTCAGCAATAATGGCAGCAACACCTTGCGCAATCGCCTGCGGGATATAACGACGCCCGTCCGCCTGATGACCGACCACCGCCACAAAAAGATCGCCAGAAGCAGCCGCACGGCTGTCCAGTACCATCTCTCGCAGTGCTCGCTCCGGTGCATTAGGCACCCACGGAGCGAGAAGGTCGCGCAAATTACGATCTGCCACCTGTACCCTCGCCTTGATTAATTACAAATTCACTTTTCTCGCCCGTTGCCAGCGCATCCGGTTCGATGTTCATGGTGCGCAACACGCCGCCCATGATGGCCCCGAACACAGGCGCGGAAACGGCGCCGCCGTAGTATTTACCCGCCTGTGGATCGTTAATGACGACCACCAGCGCAAAACGCGGATTACTGGCAGGCGCAACGCCTGCGGTATAAGCAATGTATTTGTTGATGTAACGGCCGTCTGGCCCCACTTTTTTCGCGGTACCGGTTTTGATGGCGATGCGATAGCCTTTGATCGCCGCCTTCACGCCGCCGCCGCCAGGCAGCGCCACGCTTTCCATCATATGAACGACGGTACGCACGATGGATTCCGGGAAGATACGCTCACCCGGAACCGGTGGATCAACTTTGGTAATGGACAGCGGACGATAGACGCCATAGCTGCCAATCGTTGCGTAGACTCGCGCTAACTGTAACGGCGTTACCATTAGCCCGTAGCCGAAAGAGAAGGTGGCCCTCTCTATGTCAGACCACCGTTGTTTTTGAGGATATAAGCCACTGCGTTCTCCGACCAACCCCAAATTGGTCGCCTTTCCAAGCCCAAAACGTGAGTAAGTCTCTACTAACGCTGAGGACGGCATCGCTAACGCCAGCTTTGAAACGCCAACGTTACTCGACTTCTGTAAAACCCCGGTCAGGGTCAATTCGCTGTAGCGCGCCACGTCTTTAATCTCGTGGCCGTTAATACGGTAAGGGATCGTGTTCAGAACCGTGTTTTCATTGACGATGCCACGCTGGAGCGCCGTCATGACCACCATCGGTTTCACCGTGGAGCCCGGTTCGAACACGTCGGTAATCGCCCGGTTACGCATCGCATCTTTTGCGGTGCCGGTAAAGTTGTTCGGGTTATAGGACGGGCTGTTGGCCATCGCCAGCACTTCGCCCGTACTGACGTCCACCAGCACGGCGCTGCCGGATTCCGCCTTGTTGAAGGCGACGGCGTTGTTCAGCTCGCGGTAGACCAATGCCTGCAGACGCTCATCAATACTCAGCGCCAGGTTGTGTGCCGCCTGACTGTCCGTGGAAGAGATATCTTCGATAACGCGGCCGTAGCGGTCTTTACGAACAATTCGCTCGCCAGGCTGGCCGGTGAGCCACTTATCGAAGCTTTTTTCAACGCCCTCAATCCCCTGGCTATCAACGTTGGTAAAGCCAATGAGGTGAGCGGTTACTTCGCCGGAAGGATAGTAGCGGCGTGATTCTTCACGAAGGTGAATACCCGGCAGCTTCAGCTTACGAATGTAGTCCGCCATGTCAGGGTTGACCTGACGCGCCAGATAGATAAAACGCCCTTTTGGATTGGCGTTGACGCGGGAAGCGAGCTGATCCAGCGGCATTTTCAGGGCATCCGAGAGCGCCTTCCAGCGGTTATCAAGCGTAATACCACCCGCATCGTGCAGTTCTTTCGGATCGGCCCAGATGGCTTTAACCGGTACGCTCACGGCCAGTGGACGGCCTGAGCGGTCGGTGATCATCCCGCGGGACGTCGACACTTCCTGAACGCGAAGGGAACGCATGTCGCCCTGTCGAACCAGCATGTCAGGGGCGATGATTTGCAACCATGCCACGCGTCCCAGCAGGAAACCCAGCGCCAGTAAAATGCAGCCGCAAAGCAACGCAAAACGCCAACTGATAAAGTTGGCCTGTTCTTCCTGACGTTTTGGTTTAAGCGTTTTTGCCGCTGCTCTCATGCGTCGCGTTTTCCCTTATTTTTGTACTACAATATTTTCCTGAGAAGGATCAACATGCTGCAATTGCAGCTTTTCCGTTGCGATCCGTTCAACCCGGCTGTGATCGCCGAGCGCATTTTCTTCAAGGATCAGGTTTCGCCATTCAATATCCAGCGCATCGCGTTCCAGTACCATCTGCTCGCGTTGCGCAGTTAATAAGCGTGTGTGGTGGGCAGTCGTGACCACCGTGACGGCCGTGACAATGATGCAAATGAACAGACAGAGTGGCAGTTTCCCAAACCGCAAAAGATCGTCGCCGATCACGCCAGGCAAGGCATGGCGCTCGTTGCTTCCTAACGAATCCTTAACTTTGCTTAGGGTCTCTGTCACTCTGCCGATCATGCGTTCGTCCTCTCTGCAACACGCAGCACTGAACTACGGGCGCGTGGATTCTGTGCCACTTCTTCTTCGCCCGGCATCAACTTGCCTAATGCTCGCAACTGACGGCCACCCAGCTTCCTGAGTTGTTCTTCCGTCATCGGCAGCCCCGCTGGAACCTGTGGACCGCGGCTTTGTTCACGCATAAAGCGCTTCACAATGCGGTCTTCCAGCGAATGGAAGCTGATGATGGATAACCGCCCACCCGGGGCCAGCACGTCGAGCGAGCTTTTTAGCGCCAGCTCTATTTCCTCCAGTTCACTGTTTACCCAGATACGAACCGCCTGGAAGGTACGGGTCGCGGGATGTTTGTGCTTATCCTTCACCGGCGTCGCCGCCGCGATCACCTCGGCCAGCTCTTTTGTGCGGGTCATCGGCTCAATGCGGTTACGCTCAACGATGGCGCGCGCGATACGCTTGCCAAAACGCTCTTCGCCGAAGGTTTTGATCACCCAGGCAATATCCGCTTCGTCCGCGGTCTGTAACCACTCGGCGGCAGACTGACCGCGAGTAGGATCCATGCGCATGTCCAGTGGACCATCGCGCATAAAGGAGAAGCCGCGTTCAGCATCATCAAGCTGGGGTGAAGAGACGCCAAGATCGAGAAGGATTCCGTCGATCTTGCCCGTCAGGCCGCGCTCGGCAACATAATCAGCGAGCGCTGAGAAAGGTCCATGCACGATGGAAAAGCGTGGGTCATCGATGGTTTGCGCAACGGCAATCGCCTGCGGATCGCGATCGATTGCCAACAGACGCCCTTCCGCTCCAAGCTGGGAGAGGATTAAGCGCGAGTGGCCACCGCGACCAAAAGTGCCATCAATGTAGATGCCGTCCGGACGAATATTCAGGCCGTTAACGGCCTCATCCAGCAGCACCGTTTTATGTTTGTAATTTTCCATCATATTTATAGAGACAAGTCCTGCAGCCGTTCCGATAATGTCGCGGAATCAGACTGCTCAGCGTCGATATCTTCCTTGACCTGTTGATACCAGGTCGTTTCATCCCACAGTTCAAACTTGTTGAACTGCCCGACCAGCATCACTTCTTTGGTCAGACCGGCATGTTGCCGTAACACAGGGGCAATCAGTAACCGGCCTGCGCTATCCATCTGACATTCACTGGCATGTCCCAATAACAACCGCTGCACGCGGCGTTCCTGCGGGTTCATGCTCGACAGTCGCGACAGCTTTTGCTCAATAATTTCCCATTCAGGTAAGGGGTAAAGCAGCAGGCAGGGGGAGTTGATGTCAATGGTGCAAACCATTTGACCCGTAGCGTTCTCAATCAGCTGGTCGCGGTATCGGGTTGGTACCGATAAACGCCCTTTGCTGTCGAGATTGACTAACGTAGCTCCACGGAACATGCCAGTCTCACCCCTCCTCACCACTTTAACCCACAAATTCCCACCTAAAGGAGTTTACGGAGCGAGGGAAAAGCTTGTCAAGCCAGGACTCTCCCTATACAGGCCCGAAAGGCCTCTATTTACAGAGATAAACAGTCCCGGTTAATAACTGCACAACTGGCGAGGCAAAATTAACGTTATGAATATTTGTAAGAAAAAAACCGAATATGCACACTAGCGTTAAGGCTCACTCAATATCATCGCAGATAAATATAAAGTGTCAGTTTGCGACGCGGGCAGCATTTTATGACAGATTCTCAGGGGATAACAGCGCCAGATTCACCCCAGGGCTCGCGAAACGCAGCGGTTGCCGTGCAAGCTGGCACAGGAGAAGGAAAAACGTCTGAATATTCATCGCCGGAAGAGGGTTTGTAACAAAATAATACAAAGACAGGCATTTAAAATCGTTTAAACGTCCTTTAAAGGAACCATTAAACGCCAAAATGAATTAAGAAAAATAGCAGAAAGTAAATTCGCAAGAATTATCCTAATTTCTCTACGGGAATTATCCCGGCGAATTATTTCGTCAAAAGGGGGCAGATTTCTCCGCCCCGTCATTTCATTTATGGCGGCTCAAAATTCCGCGATGGTAAAGATTACGTTTAATACGCGTCAGACCCGGCTTCGGTTTACGCGGCTCGTCCAGACTTGCCAGCACAATTTCCAGCACGCGTTCAGCCACATCACGATGGCGTTGAGCCACCGCCAGAACCGGGCACTGGAGGAAGTCGAGCAGCTCGTTATCACCGAAGGTCGCGATGGCCAGGTCGGAAGGCAGTTTACCCTCACGGCGTAAGGTCACATCCATCACCCCCTGCAGCAGAGCAAATGAGGTGGTGAATAGCGCCTGCGGCATCGGGTGCGTTTCCAGCCATTTCTCGAAAAGCTGTGCGGCCGCTTCACGTTCATAGCTGTTGGCATAGAGGTAGTGCACCTCACGGGGATCGTCTTTCCAGGCGGTTCTGAACCCCTGTTCACGCAGGAAGCTGACTGACAGTTCAGGCAGCGCCCCCAGATACAGCACCGTTTCAGCCGGGAAGGTTCTCAGCTCTGCCCCCAGCATCTCGGCATCATCCTGATCGGCACCGACGACGCTCGTGAAATGCTCCCTGTCGAGCGCACGATCCAGCGCCACAATCGGGAATGGGTCGTTCGCCCAGCGCTGATAAAACGGGTGTTCAGGCGGTAAAGAGGTGGAGACGATGATGGCATCGACCTGACGCTGGAGCAGATGCTCAATACAGCGCATCTCGTTGTCGGGCTGGTCTTCCGAGCAGGCAATCAGCAACTGATAACCACGCTGGCGCGCCTGACGTTCAAGATAGTTGGCGATACGGGTATAGCTGGTGTTTTCCAGATCCGGGATCACCAGGCCAATAGAGCGGGTGCGTCCGGCACGCAGGCCAGCTGCGACAGCATTCGGATGGTAGTTATGTTCACGAACCACCGCCATAACTTTTTCAACGGTCTTATCGCTGACACGGTACTGCTTTGCTTTACCGTTAATCACATAGCTGGCCGTTGTTCGTGACACGCCGGCTAGCCGGGCGATTTCATCCAGTTTCACAATTGCCCCTTAAAAAATGAAAAGAGTCCATGGCCTTGGCAAGGTTATGGTTAAATCTTTTAACATCTAAACGCAGAATAGCCTTCGCGGCAACCGCTTTTATCTCTGTTGTCGGCTGATTACACAAAAAAAAGCCCGGCTTTGGTGACCGGGCAGAAAGAGGCGAACCTTTTAGACAACTAACGCATGATCTTATCGCCGCGTGACAGGCCAACAACGCCCGATCTCGCAACCTCAACAATTTTTGCCACATCCCGCACAGATGCCAGGAAGGCATCCAGCTTGTCACTCGTTCCGGCCAGCTGAACCGTATATATAGAAGGCGTGACGTCTATAATCTGCCCACGGAAGATATCCGTGTTACGTTTCACTTCCTCGCGCCCGTAACCGCTGGCCTGGATTTTCACCAGCATGACCTCTCGCTCAACGTAGGCACCCTGCCCCAGCTCGCTGACGCGCAGAACATCGACCAGCTTATGCAGCTGTTTCTCGATCTGCTCAAGCACTTTGGCATCGCCGACGGTCTGGATGGTCATGCGCGACAGCGTCGGATCGTCAGTCGGCGCAACGGTCAGGCTTTCAATGTTATAGCCGCGCTGTGCAAAAAGGCCAATGACGCGCGACAGTGCGCCAGACTCGTTTTCCAGTAAAACAGATAATATCCGGCGCATATCAGGTTCTCTCCGTTTTGCTTAACCACATTTCATCCATACCACCACCGCGAATATGCATCGGGTATACGTGCTCGGTGCCATCAACAATGACATCCATAAAAACGAGGCGGTTATTTTTAACGTGCTCAAGCGCTTCACCGAGCTTCGTTTCCAGCTCTGCCGGATCGGTCACTCGCATCCCAATATGGCCGTAGGCTTCAGCCAGACGAACAAAGTCCGGCAGTGACGTCATGTAGGACTGAGAGTGACGACCAGAGTAGATCATATCCTGCCACTGCTTCACCATCCCGAGATAACCGTTATTCAGGTTCAGCACCAGTACCGGCAGCTCATACTGAAGGGCCGTCGACAGCTCCTGGATGTTCATCTGAATACTGCCGTCTCCCGTCACGCAGACGACGGTTTCGTCAGGCAGAGCCAGCTTGACGCCCAGTGCGGCAGGCAAGCCAAAGCCCATCGTTCCTAACCCTCCGGAGTTAATCCAGTGGCGCGGTTTATCAAACGGATAGTAAAGGGCGGCAAACATCTGATGCTGACCCACGTCAGACGTCACGTATGCCTCGCCTTTCGTCAGCCGCCAGATAGTTTCGATCACCGCCTGCGGCTTAATGCTGTCGCTTTGCGTGTCATACTTCAGGCACTGACGCGCGCGCCATTGTTCGATCTGCTGCCACCAGTCACGGATCTCATCCAGCGGCTGGGAAGGCGGCTCCTGTGCCAGCAGATCCAGCATTTGCTCCAGCACCTGGCGGGCATCACCGACGATCGGCACATCCGCAGACACCGTTTTCGAAATAGAGGTGGGATCGATATCAATATGAAGCACGGTGGCGTTCGGGCAGTATTTCGCCAGATTGTTGGTGGTGCGATCGTCAAAGCGCACGCCGACGGCAAAGATCACATCGGAATGGTGCATCGTCATGTTGGCTTCATAGGTACCATGCATACCCAGCATCCCCAGAGCCTGACGGTGAGTTGCCGGGAAAGCGCCCAGCCCCATCAGCGACGACGCAACGGGAAGATTGAGTTTCTCGATAAGCTCCCGAAGCTGCCCTTCACAGGCAGAATTGATTGCCCCACCACCGACATAGACTACCGGTTTTTTGGCGGCCAGCAGCGTTTGCAAGGCACGTTTGATCTGCCCCTTGTGGCCCTGCGTCGTTGGGTTATATGAACGCATGCTCACCGACTCCGGCCAGACATAAGGAAGCTTGTTCGCCGGGTTCAAGATATCTTTCGGCAGATCGACCACCACCGGGCCGGGACGCCCGCTTGCTGCCAGCCAGAAGGCTTTTTTCAATATCCCCGGGATGTCTTCAGTTTGCTTAACCAGGAAGCTGTGCTTCACAACGGGACGTGAAATTCCCACCATGTCGCACTCCTGGAACGCGTCGTAGCCGATCAGTGACGTCGCCACCTGGCCGGAAAGAATAACCAGCGGGATAGAGTCCATATACGCCGTGGCAATGCCGGTGATGGCGTTTGTCGCGCCGGGACCGGACGTCACTAATACCACGCCTACTTCACCTGTCGCGCGGGCCAGCCCGTCAGCCATATGCACCGCCGCCTGCTCGTGGCGTACTAAAACATGGTCAATGCCGCCTACCGTATGAAGCGCATCATAAATATCCAGGACTGCGCCGCCGGGATAACCGAACACTTGCTTCACGCCCTGATCGATTAACGATCGAACGACCATTTCCGCGCCAGACAACATCTCCATGCTTTGCCTCCAGGCATTTTGTTATAGACGAGCTGCAGAATTCATTTCCGCACCGTCTTACGACTGGGTTAAACCAATCTTATATTTTGCAGAGTGATCGTTACCTTAACCGCTCGTTATGAGGCAGGCAATTAGCAGACCGGGTGAGCTAAACGGTTCGCAAAGCAGAAAAAACAGGTATTAAGGAAGGATATGGTCAATTCATCTGGTATTAGAGGACGAGATGATTAATCATCGCTGAAAAGCGCGTCGATTCAGGAAATCATCTATTTTTGCGAGCCAGAGAGCAATAAGAAAAAATTCACAACAGAATAAAATAACAATAACAGAGAAAAAACCAGGATAAATCACACGCGAAGATGCAATTTATCCTGATGCGCTTATCGACGGCAAATACTGATCAGCAACTCTTCCATCCACTGGTGCCCTTTATCCCGACCGGCGGCTTCATGCCAGGAGAGATAGCAGGTACGGCTATTCAGCTTGAGCGGCAACGGCAACATTTGCAGTTGTAGTTGACCGGAAAACTCTTCAGCCAGCCAGCGTGGTGCAATAGCCACCAGATGTGTCTGCGAGACCACGTTCAATACGCTGACCATTGCCATTCCCTGATAAGCAACGCTTGCCTGTTTATCCGCCGTGTCATACCACGGCAGGCTAAAGGAAGCATATCTGTCGAGCGCAACAACAGCATGCTGCTCGCTATAAACGTCACTTTCCCGAAGCGGAGAATTGAGTCGGGGGTGCTTTTTACTGGCGACCAACACCATTTCATCTTTAAACAGCGGAACGCAAGAAAATTCAGGACGTCGAAATTCTTCATATCCCAGAACGAACTCAGTCTCCTGGTAGCGTAACTGATGCTCGGTGTTTTGATTTAAGGATGATTTAAAAACCAGATGGATATTGGGAGCGATCTCTTCAACTTTATTATAAATAATCGACGTCAAATAATTATCTAACGGACTGCAAACACAAAGATTGAATACACGCTCACTGCTTAAAGGTTCAAAGCCTGACCCTGGCAGCTCGTTCTGAACCAGCTGCAACGCCTGACGGATAGAGCCGAATAACTGGAATGCCCGTGCGGTAGGCTGTATTCCTCTCCCGTAACGAACGAATAACTCGTCGTTAAACATAACCTTAAGTCTGGCGACAGCATTACTGACCGCGGGCTGAGACATCCCCAACGTATGTGCCGCCCGGGTGATATTCTGCTCCTGCATGACAGCATCAAATACCGTGAGCAGATTAAGGTCCACCGTACGTAACTGCGGTTTAATCCCATCAGTAGTTTGAGGTTGTTTAATATTAATTTCTGGCACTTCTGACTCCACTGTCACGCTACACTCCCTTTGCCAACGTACTGTAATAATTCCGAAGAATATGATTTACCATGCATATACGATCAGCGAAAGAGAATTATTTTAAATTCGGAAAATATAAAGAACAGTTTAGCGAAAATGACTTTTCGCCGCTGACAAACGATAAAATAAACACCACTGCAAATGATATACTTCACTTTAGGATTTGAATGAAACCATAAACTAGACCAATATACAATCGCCAGCGGGTTAATGATGTCTTAAGTATTATTAAACTGTTATTGCAACCCCGATTAAATAAGTTAACAATCTGTAATAACCATAATAACTCCGAAGTGAGAAAAAACATTCACCGCATTTATAACTTAATGATATCAAACCCATTTGCGTCCCACACAATTGGGTAGCGAACTTTTAATTTATTCATCACAATTATATTCAATTATTTCTGCAACCTTTTTCTCAGTCCAAAATTAGACAATTTGTAGGGTCGGAAAAGCAAAACCCAGCACAATTAGCTAAAGCACATATCCTGTCAACCAGGCCAGCCGGGTGCGTTTTTGCCTGCAGGGGTTGACATGCACAGTCGTATCCAGTACCACTAAAAGCATATTGAATTTAACGGAGCACGATTCATGATTCGCACCATTCGTTTCACCGGTCTACTACTACTAAACGCATCCACTGTGCGCGGTAGACTGGCGGGCGAAATTCAGCGTTGAATCGTCACCAGTAAGACTAAAAACCCGCGCCACTGCGCGGGTTTTTTTATGCTCGTAGCAAGGCGCCCTAAGACTGACAAGGACCTAACCCATGAGCCAGCAAGTCATTATTTTCGATACAACTTTACGTGACGGTGAACAGGCATTACAGGCAAGCCTGAGTGTGAAAGAGAAACTGCAGATCGCGCTGGCTCTCGAACGTATGGGTGTCGACGTGATGGAGGTCGGTTTCCCTGTCTCTTCTCCGGGTGACTTCGAATCCGTGCAGACCATTGCGCGTACCATCAAGAACAGCCGCGTCTGTGGCCTGGCACGCTGTGTGGAAAAAGATATCGATGTTGCAGCCGAGTCGTTGAAGGTTGCCGAAGCATTCCGTATTCATACCTTTATTGCTACCTCTCCTATGCACATTGCCACCAAGCTGCGCAGCACGCTGGATGAGGTCATTGAGCGCGCGGTCTACATGGTCAAACGTGCCCGTAACTACACGGATGACGTTGAATTCTCCTGTGAAGATGCTGGCCGTACGCCGATTGAAGATTTGGCGCGCGTGGTGGAAGCTGCCATCAATGCGGGCGCTAAAACCATCAATATCCCGGACACTGTCGGCTACACCATGCCGTTTGAGTTCTCCAACATCATTACCGGTCTGTATGAACGCGTACCAAACATTGATCAAGCGATTATCTCCGTACATACCCACGATGACCTGGGGCTGGCCGTTGGCAACGCCATCGCGGCGGTGCACGCCGGTGCACGTCAGGTAGAAGGCGCGATGAACGGCATCGGTGAACGTGCAGGTAACTGTTCACTGGAAGAAGTGATCATGGCGATCAAAGTGCGCAAAGACATCATGAATGTGCATACCCGCATCAATCACAACGAAATCTGGCGTACCAGCCAGACCGTCAGCCAGATCTGCAACATGCCCATCCCGGCTAACAAGGCGATTGTGGGTACCGGCGCCTTTGCGCACTCCTCCGGTATTCATCAGGATGGCGTGCTGAAAAACCGTGAAAACTACGAAATCATGACCCCGGAATCCATCGGCCTGAACCAGGTTCAGTTGAACCTGACCTCCCGTTCCGGTCGTGCGGCGGTGAAACACCGTATGGAAGAGATGGGTTATAAGGACAGCGATTACAACATGGATCAGCTGTACGACGCCTTCCTGAAGCTGGCCGATAAAAAAGGTCAGGTATTCGACTATGACCTGGAAGCGCTGGCCTTCATCAATAAACAGCAGGAAGAGCCTGAGCACTTCCGCCTCGATTACTTCAGCGTGCAGTCAGGCTCCAGCGACATTGCGACTGCCTCGGTCAAACTGGCCTGTGGCGAAGACATTAAGGCCGAAGCGGCAAACGGCAATGGCCCGGTTGATGCCATTTACCGCGCGATTAACCGCGTCACCGAGTACGACGTAGATCTGGTGAAATATGACCTGACGGCCAAGGGCCACGGTGAGAATGCCCTGGGTCAGGTTGATATCGTGGTCACCCACAATGGCCGTCGTTTCCACGGTGTGGGCCTGGCGACGGATATTGTTGAATCCTCCGCGAAGGCGATGGTCCACGTGCTGAACAATATCTGGCGCGCCGCTGAAGTTGAAAAAGAGTTGCAACGCAAAGCTCAGAATAAAGAGAACAACAAGGAAACCGTGTAATGTCGAAGAATTACCATATTGCTGTGTTACCGGGTGACGGTATTGGCCCGGAAGTGATGGCACAGGCGTTGAAAGTACTGGAAGCCGTTCGTTCGCGTTTTGCGATGAAAATCTCCACCAGCCACTATGATGTGGGCGGTATCGCCATCGATAATCACGGTACTCCGCTGCCAAAAGCGACCGTTGAAGGGTGTGAAAATGCGGATGCAGTGCTGTTTGGCTCCGTGGGTGGCCCTAAATGGGAACACCTGCCGCCCGCCGGGCAGCCTGAGCGCGGCGCGCTGCTGCCACTGCGTAAACATTTTAAATTGTTCAGCAACCTGCGTCCGGCGAAGCTGTACCAGGGGCTGGAAACGTTCTGTCCGCTGCGTGCAGATATCGCGGCTAACGGCTTTGACATCCTGTGCGTGCGTGAACTGACCGGCGGGATCTACTTCGGGCAGCCTAAAGGGCGCGAAGGCAGCGGTCAGCATGAAAAAGCCTTTGATACTGAGGTCTATCACCGTTTTGAAATTGAACGTATCGCCCATATCGCCTTTGAGTCGGCGCGCAAACGTCGTCATAAAGTGACGTCTATCGATAAAGCGAACGTTCTGCAGTCTTCTATTTTGTGGCGTGAAATCGTCAGTGAAGTCGCGAAACAGTATCCGGATGTCGAACTGTCCCATATGTACATCGACAACGCGACCATGCAGCTGATTAAAGATCCATCACAGTTTGACGTTCTGCTGTGTTCCAACCTGTTCGGCGATATTCTCTCGGACGAGTGCGCAATGATCACAGGCTCTATGGGGATGTTGCCATCAGCAAGCCTCAATGAAGAGGGATTTGGCCTGTACGAACCTGCAGGCGGCTCCGCGCCCGATATCGCCGGCAAAAACATTGCCAACCCGATTGCGCAGATCCTCTCCCTGGCCTTGCTGTTGCGCTATAGTCTTGATGCCGGTGATGCAGCAACTGCAATTGAAAACGCCATTAACCGTGCGTTAGAAGAAGGTGTCCGTACCGGTGATTTAGCACGCGGCACGGCGGCAGTCAGTACCGATGAAATGGGCGACATTATTGCCCGCTATGTCGCTGAAGGGGTGTAATCATGGCGAAAACGTTATATGAAAAATTGTTTGATGCGCACGTAGTTTACGAGGCACCAAACGAAACCCCACTGTTGTATATCGATCGCCATCTGGTGCACGAGGTTACCTCCCCTCAGGCATTCGACGGACTGCGTGCGCATAAGCGCCCGGTGCGCCAGCCAGGTAAAACCTTCGCGACAATGGATCACAACGTCTCCACGCAAACCAAAGATATCAATGCGTCGGGCGAAATGGCGCGTATCCAGATGCAGGAGCTGATCAAAAACTGCAATGAATTTGGCGTCGAGCTCTACGATCTGAACCACCCGTATCAGGGTATCGTCCACGTAATGGGGCCAGAACAGGGCATCACCCTGCCCGGCATGACCATTGTCTGCGGTGACTCCCACACGGCCACCCACGGCGCGTTTGGGGCCCTGGCGTTCGGTATTGGTACCTCTGAAGTTGAACATGTTCTGGCGACGCAGACCCTGAAACAGGGCCGCGCCAAAACCATGAAGATTGAAGTGAAAGGCAAAGCGGCCCCGGGCATTACCGCCAAAGACATCGTGCTGGCCATCATCGGTAAAACCGGCAGCGCAGGCGGCACCGGTCACGTGGTTGAATTCTGCGGTGAAGCCATCCAGGCACTGAGCATGGAGGGCCGTATGACGCTCTGCAACATGGCCATTGAGATGGGGGCAAAAGCGGGTCTGGTTGCGCCAGACGAAACAACCTTCAGCTATGTGAAGGGCCGTCTGCACGCGCCGAAAGACCAGGATTTTATTGAAGCAGTTGCGTACTGGAAAACCCTGAAAACCGACGATGGTGCGACGTTTGACACCGTGGTTACGCTGCAGGCGGAAGACATTGCGCCACAGGTCACCTGGGGAACCAACCCGGGCCAGGTGATTTCCGTTAACGATAACATTCCTGACCCGGCCTCTTTCAGCGATCCGGTCGAGCGCGCCAGTGCGGAAAAAGCGCTGGCCTATATGGGTCTGAAGCCAGGCATTCCGTTGACTGACGTGACCATTGATAAAGTGTTTATCGGCTCCTGCACCAACTCCCGTATCGAAGATTTGCGCGCGGCGGCCGAGATTGCCAAAGGCCGTAAAGTGGCACCGGGCGTTCAGGCGCTGGTCGTGCCGGGTTCCGGCCCGGTGAAAGCCCAGGCGGAAGCTGAAGGCCTGGATAAGATCTTTATCGAAGCGGGCTTCGAATGGCGCCTGCCTGGCTGCTCCATGTGCCTGGCCATGAACAATGACCGCCTGAATCCTGGCGAGCGTTGTGCCTCCACCAGTAACCGTAACTTTGAAGGCCGTCAGGGCCGCGGTGGGCGTACTCACCTGGTCAGCCCGGCAATGGCCGCCGCTGCGGCAGTGACCGGTCATTTCGCCGATATTCGCAGCCTGAAATAAGGAGACAATCATGGCAGAGAAATTTACCCAACATACGGGCCGGGTTGTCCCACTGGACGCCGCTAACGTCGACACTGACGCCATCATTCCAAAGCAGTTTTTGCAGAAGGTGACCCGTACCGGGTTTGGCGCGCATCTGTTTAACGACTGGCGCTTCCTGGACGACAAAGGCGAAGTGCCCAATCCCGAGTTCGTGCTGAACTTCCCGGAATTTAAAGGCGCATCGATTCTGCTGGCGCGTGAAAACTTTGGCTGCGGCTCTTCCCGTGAACATGCACCCTGGGCGCTCACCGACTACGGGTTTAAAGTGGTTATCGCCCCAAGCTTTGCCGATATCTTCTACGGCAACAGCTTCAATAACCAGCTGCTGCCGGTGACGCTGAGCGATGCGCAGGTGGACGAATTGTTCGCCCTGGTGAAGGCAAATCCTGGGATTTCGTTTGAAGTGGATCTGGAAGCGGAAGTGGTGAAAGCGGGTGATAAATCCTACAGCTTCAGCATTGACGCCTTTCGTCGTCACTGCATGCTGAATGGCCTGGACAGTATTGGCCTGACGCTGCAGCACGAAGATGCTATCTCCGCCTATGAGCAAAAACAGCCTGCGTTTATGGGGTAGGCTGCGTACCATCCCGGTGAAGATCAACATCGTCCAACATAATGGGTGCAGTACACCCTCAGTGTTAATTGATGTGGGACTCACCACTGTTTGCCTCTTGCGTCAGCCTGAGGCAAACAGCCTCGGCTGACGCCACGCGCGCTATGCGCCTTCTCAGACCCTGTCAGAAAATCGTTTTATTGCGTGAAGCCGCCTTCCAGAATCAGACATCTTTTACCCGGCAGGTTAGCACCAGCGTCACCACGGAAATGGCCGCAATCATCCAGTACACTGACGCGTGGCCGTAGGTTTGCGACAACGCCCCCTGAATCACCCCTGCCAGAATAACGCCCGTTGAAATGCTGTTGGTAAAGAGCGTAGTGGCAGAGCCTGCCCTTCCCGGCATTAAGTCCTGGAACCAGAGCATCCCAATCCCGGCCACGATGCCAATAAACACGGCATTAAACAGCTGCAGCGCAAGCAGTGCTTCGCGCGAATGGAAGACGATCAGCCCCAGATAAAAAAGCACTCCCGCCGCCACGGCGACGATCATCATGCGGCGCTTTCCAAAACGCTTAACGTAATAACCCGCCAGGATCATCGCCGGAATTTCCAGGCCGGCTGCCGTCCCCATCAGGATCCCCGCAAGCTTGTCCGGCAACCCCAGATCGCTGCTGATCCACAGCGGCATATCAATGATGTACATGGTGTTGCAGGTCCACATCAGCATGGACGCGATAAACAGCATGCGGACGTTTTTATCCTGCCAGCCGCTCACCTGGGTGATGGGTTTATCCGTTGTCTGCTCCACTCGCGCCACTGAGGGTAGCGTAAAGGCAATCAGTATCAGGCTGATGACAAAAATGCCGGCAGCGATGGAAAACATGGTGGTAAAGCCATAGTTCAGCGCCAGCATAAACGCCAGCGGCGGGCCGATCACCCAGGCCAGAGAGAGCTGCGCACGCATGACCGAGCTGAACATCACCACTTCCCGCGCCGAGTTATCCGCATATTCACGGGCCAGCGCGAACAGCTGCGGCATGGCGGTATTGGCGAGCGACGCCAGAAGCACGCCGCAGGTAATCAGCGTCAGGTAATGGCGATTGAAGGCAAACAGCAGCGCGTTACCCACGGCCATGGCGCAGCAAAAGAGGATCAGTTTGCGACGATCGCCCCGATTGTCCGATCGTTTTGCCAGTGCCAGACTGACCAGGATCCCGGCGATGGCGTTCACGGTATAAAACAGCCCCACCCAAAACGGCTGCGCCCCCACCTCACGGCTGAGAAACAGACTCAGCGTCGGAGCCTGCAATGCCCCCGCCACGCCCATCATAAAGGCCACCAGCATAAAAGCGGCATACACGCCGTTCAGGCGTCGCCCCATCGTCATCAACCAGAGCATGCGCAAGTCCTTGTGAAAGCGAATCGAAAGTGGGTGAATAGTAAACGAAAAAAGCCAGCAAAAACATTTTGCTGGCGGGTGATAAGCACCAATACTCAGTCACACATGATCGAGGCGAGTTAGCAAGAAGAGGTCGGTTTCGTAACGTCCCACTGCATCAGATCTTCCAGGATTTTCAACCGTTGCTCTGCACACTGGCGGGCCAGCCAGGACGCTCCCTGCGTCGCTGAAAAATAACGCTGATAAAACTGACGTGCGGTAGACCTCTTCATAATTTACCTCCTCACTTCATCGGGAAGAATTATTGGCCTAATATAGGGATTAATAAATTGCTGATTTTTTGTCAGGAGTTCCCCTTTTATGCCCTCTGGTCGTCTGCAACAACAATTTATCCGCCTCTGGCAATGCTGCGAGGGGCGATCGCAGGAGACCACGCTGAACGAGCTGGCGGACCTGCTCAGCTGTTCGCGCCGGCACATGCGCACGCTGCTTAATACCATGCAGCAGCAGGGCTGGCTCAACTGGGAGGCCGAGGCGGGTCGCGGAAAACGCTCGCGCCTGACCTTCCTGTATACCGGGCTGGCGTTGCAGCAGCAGCGGGCGGAAGACCTGCTGGAACAGGACCGCATCGACCAGCTGGTGCAGCTGGTGGGGGACAAAGCGGCAGTACGCCAGATGCTGGTGTCGCATCTCGGGCGCAGCTTTCGTCAGGGTCGCCACATTCTGCGGGTGCTCTACTATCGACCAATGAAAAACCTGTTACCCGGCACGGCGTTACGCCGCTCTGAAACCCATATGGCCCGACAAATATTCAGCGGCCTGACGCGCATAAATGAGGAAAATGGGGAACTGGAAGCGGATATTGCGCACCACTGGCAGCAACTTTCTCCTCTTCACTGGCGCTTCTTTCTACGTCCTGGTATTCATTTCCACCACGGCCGCGAGCTGGAGATGGTCGATGTGATTGCCTCTTTAGAGCGCGCCTGCACGCTACCGCTCTATTCCCATATTTCACGCGTTCACTCCCCTACGGCATGGACACTGGATGTTGAACTGTCTCAGCCGGACAAATGGCTTCCGTGGCTGCTGGGCTATGTACCGTCGATGATTTTGCCCGGTGAATGGGAGTCGATGAATAATTTTGCCAGCCTGCCGATTGGCACCGGCCCCTACTCTGTATCGCGCAATAACAACAACCAGCTGAAAATCCGTGCCTTTGATGACTATTTTGGCTACCGGGCGCTGATCGACGAAGTGAACGTGTGGGTATTACCGGATCTCAATGAAGAGCTGAGCGCCGGGCTGACGCTGGAAGGGCCCACCACGGGCGAAAAGGCCGTGGAGAGCCGGCTCGAAGAAGGGTGCTATTACCTGCTGTTCGACAGCCGTACCCATCGCGGGGCAAACCATGAGGTGCGCAAATGGATAAGCCACGTGTTGTCGCCCTCCAGCCTGATTTATCATGCGGAGGAGCAGTACCAAACCTACTGGTTCCCGGCGTATGGTCTGCTTCCTCGCTGGCATCACGCCCGTCCGACATACTGCGACAAGCCCGCCGGGCTGGAGTCCATCACCCTGACCTACTATCGCGAGCACGTTGAACACCGCTTTATCGCCAGAATCATGACCCGACTGCTGGCCGCCGTTGGGGTGAGGCTGGATGTCAAAGAGGTGGATTACGATGAATGGCATCAGGGGGAGATCGTCAGCGACATCTGGCTCAACAGCGCCAACTTTACCCTGCCGCTTGATTTCTCGCTCTTCTCTCACCTGTATGAGGTCCCGCTTATCCAGCACTGCATAGACCGGGACTGGCAACAGGACGCGGCACGCTGGCGCGCCGGCGACATGAATCTGGCCTCATGGTGCCAGCAGTTGCTGGCTGAACAAGCGATCGTGCCGTTGATCCACCACTGGCTGATGATCCAGGGGCAGCGTAGTATGCGCGGTGTCAGAATGAATACGCTGGGCTGGTTTGATTTTAAATCCGCCTGGTTTTCACCGCCGGAGCCATAACACTTTCGTAATATTTGCCAAATCATTACAATAGCGCCGTTCTCAACGGGGTGCTGCATCACTGATGTGCGCTGAGATAATACCCGTCGAACCTGATCCGGATAACGCCGGCGAAGGGATTTGAGGCTGTCACTCAAAATCCTTTGCCACTCAACCTTGAGGTGCAAAGTGTTAAAAAAAGTTCTCCCCCTTCTGGCGCTGTTTGCGCTGCCTGCTGTCGCGAAGCCCGTCCTGACGGTCTACACCTACGATTCCTTCTCAGCCGACTGGGGTCCGGGTCCGGTGGTGAAAAAAGCCTTTGAAGCTGACTGTCAGTGCGAACTGAAGTTCGTGGCGCTGGAGGATGGAGTCTCGCTGCTTAACCGCCTGCGCATGGAAGGCAAAAACAGTAAAGCCGATGTGGTGCTTGGGCTGGATAACAACCTGCTGGAGGCCGCCTCGAAAACCAAACTGTTTGCCAAAAGCGGCGTCGCCACCGATGCCGTCAGCGTCCCGGGCGGCTGGCAGAACGACACCTTTGTGCCGTTCGATTACGGTTACTTCGCGTTTGTTTACGACAAAAACAAGCTTAAAAACCCGCCGAAAAGCCTGAAGGAACTGGTCGAAAGCGAGCAGAAATGGCGCGTTATTTATGAAGATCCTCGCACCAGTACGCCAGGCCTGGGGCTGCTGCTGTGGATGCAGAAAGTCTACGGCGATGACGCTCCGCAAGCGTGGCAGAAGCTGGCCGCCAAAACCGTCACCGTGACAAAAGGCTGGAGCGAAGCCTACGGTCTGTTCCTGAAAGGGGAAAGTGATCTGGTTCTGAGCTACACCACCTCCCCGGCTTACCACATCATCGCCGAGAAAAAAGACAATTACGCCGCCGCCAGTTTTGCTGAAGGGCACTATCTGCAGGTCGAAGTGGCAGCCCGCACGGCATCCAGCAAACAGCCCGAACTGGCCGAGAAGTTCCTGAAATTTATGGTCTCCCCGGCATTCCAGAACGCTATTCCAGCGGGTAACTGGATGTACCCCGTGACCAGCGTGGCGTTGCCAGCGGGCTTTGAGAAACTGACCAAACCGCAAACCTCGCTGGAGTTTACGCCTCAGCAGGTTGCCGCACAGCGAGCAGCATGGGTAAGTGAATGGCAACGCGCCGTCAGCCGTTAATTCCCGGCTGGTTAATTCCTGGGCTGCTCGCCGCCGTATTGATGGTGGCGGTCAGTCTGGGCGCATTCCTTGCTTTATGGTTTAACGCGCCAGAGAGCGACCTGTTCGCGCTCTGGCACGACAGCTATCTCTGGCACGTTATCCGTTTCTCTTTCTGGCAGGCCTTTCTCTCTGCGCTGCTGTCGGTTATCCCCGCCATTTTCCTGGCACGCGCGCTTTATCGCCGCCGTTTCCCCGGCAGGCAGGCCCTGCTGCGCCTGTGCGCCATGACGCTGATCCTGCCGGTCCTGGTGGCCGTGTTTGGCATCCTGAGCGTCTATGGTCGTCAGGGGTGGCTGGCTTCACTATTCGGCCTGCTGGGTCTGGAGTGGCGCTTCTCGCCCTACGGACTGAAGGGCATTCTGCTGGCGCACGTCTTTTTCAATATGCCGATGGCGACCAGACTCTTTTTACAGGCACTGGAAAACATCCCCGGTGAACAGCGCCAGCTTGCCGCCCAGTTGGGCATGCGCGGTATGTCCTTCTTCCGCCTGGTCGAATGGCCGTGGCTGCGTCGTCAGATCCCGCCGGTTGCGGCTCTGATCTTTATGCTCTGTTTCGCCAGTTTTGCCACCGTGCTTTCACTCGGCGGCGGCCCGCAGGCCACCACCATCGAACTGGCAATTTACCAGGCGCTCAGTTACGACTATGACCCCGGCCGCGCCGCGCTGCTGGCGATGGTGCAGATGGTTTGCTGCCTGTGCCTTGTGCTGCTGAGCCAGCGTCTGAGCAAAGCCATCCCGCCGGGCAGTAATCAGATAACCGGCTGGCGCGACCCGCAGGACAGCATGCATAGCCGGATCGCTGATCTGCTGCTTATCACGCTGGCGCTGCTGCTTCTGCTTCCGCCGCTGATGGCCGTCATCGTCGATGGCCTGAACCTGAATCTCGTTACCGTGATGCAGCAGCCCGTTCTCTGGCAGGCAACGTGGACCTCGTTACGGATCGCGCTCGCCGCCGGGCTGCTGTGTGTCATGCTGACCATGATGCTTTTATGGAGCAGCCGCGAGCTTTACGCGCGTCAGGCCCGTAAAGCCGGGCACGCCCTGGAGCTGACAGGCATGCTGATCCTGGCGATGCCCGGCATTGTACTGGCGACGGGGTTCTTTTTACTGTTCAACAGCACTATTGGCCTGCCGGAAAACGCCGACGGCATCGTGATTTTCACCAATGCCCTGATGGCGATCCCCTACGCGCTGAAGGTGCTGGAAAATCCGATGCGAGACATCAACAGCCGCTACGCGCTGCTGTGCCAGTCGCTCGGTCTGCAGGGCTGGCAGCGGCTAAAGATTATCGAACTGCGTGCGCTGAAACGCCCGCTGGCCCAGGCCCTGGCCTTCGCCTGTGTGCTCTCAATTGGTGATTTTGGTGTCGTGGCGCTCTTCGGTAATGAAGATTTCCGCACCCTGCCGTACTGGCTGTACCAGCAAATTGGCTCCTATCGTAGCCAGGAGGGAGCCGTCACGGCGCTGCTGTTACTGGTGCTCTGCTTTGCCTTATTTACCGTTATCGAAAAACTTCCGGGGCGTAATGTTAAAACTGACTGATGTAACCTGGCTCTACCAGCATCTGCCAATGCGCTTCTCCCTTTCGGTTCGTCAGGGAGAGATGATTGCGGTTCTGGGTCCGAGCGGGGCCGGAAAGAGTACTTTGCTCAATCTGATTGCCGGTTTTCTGCAACCGGCGAGCGGGTCGATAGTGATTGAAAACCGCGACCATACGCGCACGCCACCCGCCCGACGTCCGGTGTCGATGCTGTTCCAGGAAAACAATCTGTTCATGCATCTGACGGTGCGGCAAAACATCGCCCTGGGTATGGATCCTGGCCTGAAACTCAACGACGGTCAGCGCCAGAAGCTGGAGCTGATTGCCGCTCAGATGGGCATTACCGCGTTTATTGATCGCCTCCCCGAAGCCCTCTCCGGCGGGCAGCGTCAGCGGGTGGCGCTGGCGCGCTGCCTGGTGCGCGAGCAGCCCATACTGCTTCTGGATGAGCCCTTCTCTGCACTCGATCCTGCCTTGCGCCAGGAGATGCTTACCCTGGTGCAGGACGTGTGCCAGCGTCAGCAACTGACAATGCTGATGGTTTCGCACAGCATTGAGGATGCCGCGCGGATTGCGCCACGATCGGTGGTCATTGCAGAAGGGCGAATTGCCTGGGATGGCGGCACAGAGGAACTGCTCAGCGGTCACGCAGGGGCGTCTTCATTGTTAGGCATCAGTGCGGGCTGACCCTCTCCCACGGGAGAGGGAAACAGATTAACGGCTCACCACCTTCAAGAGAATTTCACCGTACACCGGCATCAGCGGGTGGCGAATCAGGGCGACCAGCGCCACTGCGGCAACCCCCAGCATTAACGGCGCGAGCCACAACAGGCGCGAGCGTGGCAGATAACGCGTCAGGCGATCAACATTCGCTTTCGCGCTGCGCCACAGTCGCCAGCACAGCCAGGCAGCGATCCACAACAGCAGGGCCGTAGCCAGCAACAACCACTTAAACTCACCGCTTTGCATTCCGTCAGGAATATCAACGGTGGCCCCTGCCAGGATCCCCGGCAGAAAGTAGAACGGCGGCCAGAAAACACAGCCGATGATGTTCGGCAGCACGAATTTCGCAACAGGCAGATCCAGCATCCCCGCGACCATCGGCACCAGCGGACGCGTTGGTCCAACAAAGCGACCCACGAGGATCGTGAACATGCTGTGCTGATGCAGCGCATGTTCGGTTTTATCCAGCAAGGCTTTGTTCTTTTTCATGAACGACCAGCGGTGCAGCGGTTTCTTAAAGCGCCAGCCCAGCCAGAAGGAGATCCAGTCGCCAAGTAAACAGCCGATAATCCCCGCCATCCACGCCTGCCAGAAATTCACTTCACCGCTGCCAATCAACGCGCCCAGCCCCGCCATCATCACCGTGCCGGGGAGGATCAACCCAACAAGTGCAAGCGATTCCAGAAACGCCACCAGCGCAACGGCGATAAGCGAATACATAACGGACTGGGTGATAAAATGTTCCAGCAATGCCTGCATAACTATTCCGGTCAGAAAACGAATCAGGGATTCTGCTTAGCGCCCTGCACCGCGTCAAGACAACAATTGTCTGAATAGTTTACAGGTTGCTTCCACAGTTCACCTGCTTGTTTATCTTTTTTTACCGTTTATTCACATCCTGCCCGGAATTCACTGGGGCTGGCACCGGTGCATTTTTTAAATACCCGGGAGAAATAGAGCTGATCTTCAAAGCCCACATTGCGCCCCACGGTGGCAATGGGCATGCGGGTGGTGCTGAGCAGGAGCTTCGCCTGGCTGATACGCTGGTCCTCACGCCAGCTCAGGACGCTAACGCCCAACTGCTGACGGAACAGATGTGACAGCCGCGACGGTGAGAGACACACATGCTGGGCGACGCTGGCGATATCGAACTGGCTGTCGGCCAGATGGTCGCTGATGTACTGGCAGGCGTCGCGCACGCGGTTGTCCAGCGGAGGATTAAGTGACGCGTTTATCGCCTCCATCCGGCGCAACAGCACCTGTTCAAGCAGGTTAATCGCCAGCAGTTCGGCATACCGGCCACCCGCCTGCCCCGCTTCAATAATTTGGGCAAAGAGTTCGCGGAACTGCGCCAGATGAACCTCGTCCGGGCGATAAAAACCGGTGTGCGCAAAAATAGCCGGCCACGAGAGCCACTCCTGCCAGTAGGCGCGCGGGCGGAAGTAGACCCACTGGTGATACCACTCTTTGGCCTCCGGGTGGCGCCCGTAGTGGTGGATCTCCCCCGGCGGAAACAGCAGCATATCGCCCGGACGGCAGACAAACTGCTGATCGTTATTTTTGATAATCCCTTCCCCACGCACCGTCAGGTTCAGAATATACCCTTTCATCCCGAGCGGTCGGTCGACGTAAAAATCGAGATATCCCTCAGCCTCGATAGGGGTCAGCCCCGCCACCAGGTGAGCATTAAACGAGTAGCCCGGTAATAAGGGATCGTTTTGCGTTTCGGCCATAGATTCAGTTCTCCCAAGGGTCCTGAAGGAAACCAATTGTCCATATCGATAAAAGCAGTATAAAAATGGCCCGCGAAAAGATCCAAAAAGCATCACACCTCTTTTACGTCCGCCATGTTTCAGCCTTTCCCCCTGATTTCTCCGCCCACGGGGGCAGATCAGCAGTAACAAAAGTGTCTATAAGTGCGGCAGAAATGTCCACATTGATTATTTGCACGGCGTCACACTTTCTATTGCAACAGCAATTTAGTCCATAAGATTAGCGGATCCTGCCTGACGATTTTCGCCTCCAGTCTCTAATGTTCTCTCATACCTGTTTTTTGATGGAGCAACACCATGGCAATTGCGATTGGCCTCGATTTTGGCAGCGACTCGGTTCGCGCTCTGGCAGTGGACTGTACAAGCGGCCAGGAAATAGCAACCAGCGTTGAGTGGTACCCGCGCTGGCAAGAGGGGCGCTACTGCGATGCGCCAAATAACCAGTTCCGTCACCATCCACGTGACTACATTGAGTCGATGGAAGCGGCAATCAAAACCGTGCTGGCTGAACTGACCGACGCCCAGCGGGCAGAGATCGTCGGGATTGGCGTCGACAGTACCGGCTCAACGCCTGCCCCTGTGGATGCCGAAGGCCATGTTCTGGCGCTGCGTCCGGAGTTTGCTGATAACCCGAACGCCATGTTCGTGCTGTGGAAAGATCACACCGCCGTTGAAGAGGCCGAGGCCATTACCCGCTTGTGTCACCAGCCCGGTAAAACGGACTACTCGCGCTACATCGGCGGTATTTACTCCAGTGAATGGTTCTGGGCCAAGATCCTCCACGTAACCCGCACGGACGCATCCGTTGCGCAGGCCGCGGTATCCTGGATTGAACTGTGCGACTGGGTACCAGCCCTGCTCTCCGGTACCACGCGTCCGCAGGATATCCGCCGCGGACGCTGCAGCGCCGGACACAAATCCCTGTGGCATGAAAGCTGGGGTGGCCTGCCACCGGCGGCGTTCTTCGATGAACTCGATCCCGTCATCAACACGAGTTTGCAATACCCGCTGTTCACCGACACCTTCACCGCCGATATTCCGGTGGGTACGCTTTGTGAAGAGTGGGCGACGCGCCTGGGTCTGCCGCAAAACGTGGCGATCTCCGGCGGGGCGTTTGACTGCCACATGGGCGCGGTGGGCGCCGGTGCCCAGCCAAACACGCTGGTGAAGGTTATCGGCACCTCCACCTGCGACATTCTCACCGCGGATAAAGCCAGCGTAGGCGATCGGGCGGTAAAAGGCATCTGCGGCCAGGTTGACGGCAGCGTCGTACCGGAGTTTATCGGTCTGGAAGCGGGTCAGTCCGCCTTTGGCGATATCTACGCCTGGTTTGGCCGCGTGCTGGGCTGGCCGCTGGATCAGCTGGCGGCGGCACATCCTGAGCTGAAGACCCAGATTGCCGAAAGTAAAAAGCAGCTTTTGCCGCAGCTCACCGCCGCGTGGGCAAAGAATCCTTCTCTCGATCACCTGCCGGTAGTGCTCGACTGGTTCAACGGTCGCCGTACGCCATTTGCCAACCAGCGCCTGAAAGGGGTGATCACCGATCTTAACCTCGCCACCGACGCGCCAGCGCTGTTTGGCGGCCTGATTGCCGCAACTGCCTTTGGGGCGCGCGCCATTATGGAGTGCTTCACCGAGCAGGGCATTGACGTCAACAACGTGATGGCACTGGGCGGCATCGCCCGTAAAAACCCGGTAATCATGCAGGCCTGTTGTGACGTGCTGAACCGTCCGCTGCAGATTGTCGCCTCCGATCAGTGCTGTGCCCTCGGTGCAGCGATCTTCGCGGCCGTTGCGGCAGGCGTTCATGCCGATATCCCGACCGCGCAGCAGCACATGGCGAGCGCTGTCGAAAATACCCTCCAGCCGCGTGCTCAGCAGGCGCAGCGTTTTGAACAGCTTTATCAGCGCTATCAGCAATGGGCAAAAAGCGCCGAACTTCACTATCTCCCTGTCGCCGCCCCGGCCAAACACACCGCGGACACTACGGCAACCCTGACACATTAAGGACACAATAATGACCATTTTTAATAATTATGAAGTGTGGTTTGTCATTGGCAGCCAACATCTGTACGGGCCGGAAGCGCTGCAACAGGTGACGAAACATGCTGAGCACGTGGTCAACGCGCTCAATGCAGAGGCTAAACTGCCGTGCAAACTGGTGCTCAAACCGCTCGGCACGACCCCGGATGAGATCACGAACATCTGCCGCGACGCGAACTACGACGATAAATGCGCTGGCATGGTGGTGTGGCTGCACACCTTCTCGCCGGCCAAAATGTGGATCAACGGTCTGGCCATCCTCAATAAACCACTGATGCAGTTCCATACCCAGTTCAACGCGTCCCTGCCGTGGGACAGCATTGATATGGACTTTATGAACCTGAACCAGACCGCGCACGGCGGCCGCGAGTTCGGCTTTATCGGCGCACGTATGCGCCAGCAACATGCGGTCGTCACCGGCCACTGGCAGGATCAGCATGCGCAAAAACGTATCGGCTCCTGGATGCGCCAGGCGGTGTCCCGACAAGATACTCGTCACCTGAAAGTGGTGCGTTTCGGCGACAACATGCGTGAAGTGGCGGTCACCGACGGCGATAAAGTTGCCGCACAGATTAAATTTGGTTTCTCGGTGAATACCTGGGCCGTGGGTGACCTGGTGCAGGTGGTGAATGAAATCAGCGATGGCGACGTAAGCGCGCTGGTCGACGAATACGAAAGCAGCTACCGTCTGACCCCTGCGGCACAAATTCACGGTGACAAACGCCAGAACGTGCTGGATGCAGCACGTATCGAACTGGGCATGAAACGCTTCCTGGAACAGGGTGGCTTCCATGCCTTTACCACCACTTTTGAAGACCTCCACGGCCTGAAACAACTGCCCGGCCTGGCGGTACAACGTCTGATGCAGCAGGGCTACGGCTTTGCCGGCGAAGGCGACTGGAAAACTGCCGCTCTGCTTCGCATTATGAAAGTGATGTCAACCGGTCTGCAGGGCGGCACCTCCTTTATGGAGGACTACACCTACCACTTCGAAAACGGCAACGACCTGGTACTGGGCTCGCATATGCTGGAAGTGTGTCCTTCCATTGCCGTTGAAGAGAAACCGATCCTCGACGTGCAGTACCTTGGCATTGGCGGAAAAGCCGACCCGGCACGTCTGATCTTCAACACCCGTACCGGCCCTGCCATCAACGCCAGCCTCATTGACCTGGGCGACCGTTTCCGCCTGCTGGTGAACTGTGTGGATGCGGTTGAAACCCCGCATTCTCTGCCAAAACTGCCGGTCGCCAACGCCCTGTGGAAAGCGCAGCCTGACCTGCCAACCGCCTCGGAAGCCTGGATCCTGGCCGGTGGCGCGCACCACACCGTCTTCAGCCATGCGCTGGATCTGAACGACATGCGTCAGTTCGCCGAACTGCACGACATCGAACTGACCGTTATTGATAACGATACCCGCCTGCCCGCGTTCAAAGACGCACTGCGCTGGAACGAAGTCTATTACGGTTCAAAACGTTAACAGGGGAACCTTTGGCCTGCCGCAGGGCGGGCCTCTTTTCCTGGAGGATTGCATGTTAGAAGATCTCAAACGTCAGGTACTTGAAGCCAACCTGGCGCTGCCCAAACACAATCTGGTGACGCTGACCTGGGGCAACGTCAGCGCCGTTGACCGCGAGCACGGCGTCTTCGTGATAAAGCCGTCAGGGGTGGATTACACGGTAATGACCGCGGAAGATATGGTTGTCGTCAGCATCGCCACGGGCGAAGTGGTGGAAGGAAAGAAAAAACCCTCCTCGGACACGCCAACGCATCGCCTGCTCTACCAGGCCTTCCCGACCATTGGCGGTATTGTGCATACCCATTCGCGTCATGCGACCATCTGGGCGCAGGCCGGCCAGTCCATTCCGGCGACCGGTACCACGCACGCAGACTACTTTTACGGCACCATTCCCTGCACCCGTTTGATGACTGATAAAGAGATCAACGGCGAGTATGAGTGGGAAACCGGCAACGTTATCGTCGAAACGTTTGAAAAACAGGGTATCGACGCTGCGCAAATGCCCGGCGTGCTGGTGCACTCCCATGGACCTTTTGCCTGGGGCAAAAACGCCGAAGATGCGGTACATAACGCGATTGTGCTGGAAGAGGTCGCGTATATGGGCATCTTCTGCCGCCAGCTGGCACCGCAGCTTCCGGATATGCAGCCAACCCTGCTGGATAAACACTACCTGCGTAAACATGGCGCAAAAGCCTATTACGGGCAGTAAACTGTATATATACCCAGCATAAAATATTCAACCAGGCTATAATCAAGCCTGGTTTTGTTTTATGGGATAGCGGCGTGGCGCAGGCGCAAGAAGGTTTTTTACTTACCCGACACTGGCGGGATACTCCTCAGGGCACCGAGGTGGCATTCTGGCTGGCGACGGACAACGGCCCGCTGCACGTGACCCTGCCGCCGCAGGAGTCCGTGGCTTTTATCCCGAACGATCATGTTGAGAAAGTAAAGCAACTGCTGCGCGGTGAAAATGGCTGGCGCCTGACGCCGCTTGAACTGAAAGATTTCCACCGTCAGCCCGTACATGGCCTTTACTGCCGCGCCCATCGCCAGCTGATGCGTTATGAAAAACTGCTGCGCGACGCTGGCGTGACGCTGTACGAAGCCGATATCCGCCCGCCAGAACGTTTTTTGATGGAGCGGTTTATTACTGCCCCCGTCTGGGTCGACGGCACCGCGCAAAACGGCAGCCTTATTAACGCCCGTCTCAAACCCAACCCCACCTACCGGCCGCCGTTGAAATGGGTCTCGCTGGATATCGAAACCACTCGCCACGGTGAGCTGTACTGTATCGGCCTTGAAGGCTGCGGGGATCGGGTTGTTTATATGCTTGGCCCCCCGAATGGCAACGCGTCCGCGCTGGATTTCCGGCTGGAGTATGTCAACAGCCGGCCACAGCTTCTGGAAAAGCTAAACCAGTGGTTTGCCGATCGCGATCCCGATGTGTTGATCGGCTGGAACGTGGTGCAGTTCGATCTGCGCGTGCTGCAAAAACATGCTGAACGTTACCGCATCCCCCTGATGCTGGGGCGCGGAAACAGCGAGCTGGAATGGCGCGAGCACGGTTTTAAAAACGGTGTGTTTTTCGCGCAGGCCAATGGCCGCCTGATTATCGACGGCATTGAGGCGCTCAAATCTGCCTTCTGGAATTTTTCCTCTTTCTCTCTGGAAGCGGTGGCGCAGGAGCTGCTCGGCGAAGGGAAATCCATCGACAATCCGTGGGACAGGATGGATGAAATCGACCGGCGTTTTAACGAAGACAAACCGGCGCTCGCCACCTACAACCTGAAAGATTGTGAACTGGTGACGCAGATTTTCCATAAAACGGAGATCATGCCCTTCCTGCTCGAGCGCGCGACGGTGAACGGCCTCGCCGCTGACCGGCACGGTGGCTCCGTGGCCGCCTTTAGCCACCTCTATTTCCCGCGTATGCACCGCGCGGGCTATGTCGCCCCCAACCTCGGTGATGTGCCGCCGCAGGCAAGCCCGGGCGGTTACGTGATGGATTCCCGGCCCGGGTTGTATGACTCCGTGCTGGTGCTGGACTACAAAAGCCTCTATCCGTCCATTATTCGCACCTTCCTGATCGATCCCGTCGGGCTGGTGGAAGGGATGGCGCAGCCTGACGATTTGCACAGCACAGAAGGTTTTCTTGGGGCCCGCTTCTCACGGGAAAAGCACTGTCTGCCGGAAATCGTGGGAAACATCTGGCACGGTCGCGACGAGGCTAAGCGTCATGGCAACAAGCCCCTTTCTCAGGCGCTGAAAATTATCATGAACGCGTTTTACGGGGTTCTGGGGACCAGCGCCTGCCGCTTCTTCGACCCACGACTGGCGTCATCTATCACCATGCGCGGGCACGACATCATGCGCCAGACCAAAGCGTTGATTGAATCCCAGGGTTATGACGTTATTTATGGCGATACGGATTCCACCTTTGTCTGGCTTAAGGGCGCGCATTCAGAAGAGGATGCCGAGCGAATCGGCAAATCACTGGTGGCTTTTGTGAACGCCTGGTGGCAGGAAAGTTTGCAAAAAGAGCGGTTAAGCAGCGCGTTAGAACTGGAGTTTGAAACCCATTTCAGCCGCTTTTTAATGCCCACCATTCGCGGTACCGACCAGGGCAGTAAGAAGCGCTACGCCGGACTTATTCAGGAAGGTGACAAGCAGCGAATGGTCTTTAAAGGGCTGGAAACCGTACGCACCGACTGGACGCCGCTGGCACAGCAGTTTCAGCAAACGCTTTATCTGCGTATCTTTCGCAACGAGCCTTATCAGGACTACGTGCGTGAAACAATTGCCAGCCTGATGGCCGGTGAACTCGACGCCCAGCTGGTGTACCGCAAGCGCCTGCGCCGCCCACTGGCGGAATACCAGCGCAACGTTCCGCCGCACGTCCGCGCGGCGCGTCTGGCTGATGAGGAGAACGTGCGCCGGGGGCGTGCTCCGCAGTATCAGAACCGGGGAACCATCAAATACCTCTGGACCACCAACGGCCCGGAACCCGTGGATTACCAGCACTCGCCTCTGGATTACGAGCACTATCTTACGCGTCAGCTTCAGCCGGTCGCGGACGGAATTTTGCCCTTCATCGACGACGACTTTGCTACACTAGTGACAGGGCAACTTGGCCTATTTTGACACGTGACGAAATGGCTGCCATCCAGTACCATAGCGCCCTTTCCATTCCCGGACCCATTTTTCAATGACTGTCTTTTTTGACGGTGGTTGAACTATTGCCTGCAATTTACGATTAGAGCCGAACAAATATGCCTTTTACACTTGGTCAACGCTGGATCAGCGATACAGAAAGCGAACTTGGATTAGGAACCGTGGTTGCCGTGGATGCACGAATGGTTACCCTCCTTTTCCCTGCTACCGGTGAAAACCGCCTGTACGCCCGCAATGATTCCCCTGTGACCCGCGTGATGTTCAACCCGGGTGACACCGTGACCAGCCACGACGGCTGGCAGCTAAAGGTCGAAGACGTAAAAGAAGAGAATGGACTGCTCGCCTACATCGGGACTCGCCTGGACACCGACGAGGCCAATGTCATCCTGCGTGAGGTGCTGCTCGACAGCAAACTGGTATTCAGTAAGCCGCAGGATCGCCTGTTTGCCGGGCAAATCGACCGTATGGATCGCTTCTCCCTGCGCTATCGCGCACGCAAGTTCCAGAGTGAACAGTACCGTATGCCGTGGAGCGGCCTGCGCGGTCAGCGTACCAGCCTTATTCCCCACCAGCTGAACATCGCCCATGACGTGGGCCGCCGTCACGCACCTCGCGTACTGCTGGCAGATGAAGTGGGCCTGGGGAAAACCATTGAAGCGGGCATGATCCTGCATCAACAGCTGCTTTCCGGCGCAGCCGAGCGCGTGCTGATTGTGGTACCCGAAACCCTGCAGCATCAATGGCTGGTCGAGATGCTGCGCCGCTTTAACCTGCGTTTCGCTCTGTTTGATGACGAGCGCTATGCAGAAGCCCAGCACGATGCGGACAACCCGTTTGAAACGGAACAGCTGGTGATCTGCTCTCTGGATTTCGTACGCCGCAGCAAGCAGCGTCTTGAGCACCTGTGCGATGCCGAATGGGACCTGATGGTGGTCGATGAAGCGCACCATCTGGTCTGGAGCGAAGACGCACCAAGCCGGGAATACATGGCTATCGAACAGCTTGCCGAGCGCGTGCCAGGCGTCCTGCTGCTGACCGCAACGCCGGAGCAGTTAGGTCTGGAGAGCCACTTCGCCCGTTTGCGCCTGCTCGATCCAAACCGATTCCATGACTTTGAGCAGTTCGTTGAAGAGCAGAATAACTACCGTCCGGTCGCCGATGCCGTTGCCCTGCTGCTGGCGGGTAAACATCTCTCGAATGACGAGCTCAACACCCTGAGCGATCTGATTGGCGAGCAGGATATTGAGCCTCTGCTGCAGGCGGCCAACAGCGACAGTGACAACGCGGATTCCGCGCGTAAAGAACTGATCGATATGCTGATGGATCGCCACGGCACCAGCCGCGTCCTGTTCCGTAACACCCGTAACGGGGTGAAAGGTTTCCCGAAACGCGAACTGCATACCATCAAATTGCCACTGCCGACGCAGTACCAGACGGCCATTAAAGTTTCCGGCATTATGGGCGCGCGCAAAACTGCAGAAGAGCGTGCACGCGACATGCTCTACCCGGAACAGATTTACCAGGAATTTGAAGGCGATACCGGCACCTGGTGGAACTTCGACCCGCGTGTTGAGTGGCTGATGGGCTATTTGACCGCGCACCGTTCTCAGAAAGTGCTGGTGATCTGCGCCAAAGCAGCCACCGCGCTGCAGCTGGAGCAGGTCCTGCGCGAACGCGAAGGTATTCGTGCCGCCGTGTTCCACGAAGGGATGTCCATCGTCGAGCGGGACCGTGCCGCGGCATGGTTTGCAGAAGAGGACAGCGGTGCCCAGGTTCTGCTGTGCTCTGAAATCGGGTCTGAAGGCCGTAACTTCCAGTTTGCCAGCAACCTGGTGATGTTCGATTTGCCGTTCAACCCGGATCTGCTGGAACAGCGTATCGGCCGTCTGGATCGTATTGGCCAGGCGCATGATATTCAGATCCACGTTCCTTATCTGGAAAAAACCGCCCAGTCCGTTCTGGTGCGTTGGTTCCACGAAGGTCTGGATGCGTTTGAGCATACCTGCCCGACCGGCCGCCCGATTTACGATCAGGTGCACGCCGATCTGATCGGCTATCTGGCCGCGCCAGAGAACACCGACGGGTTTGATGAATTGATCAAAGCCTGCCGTGATAAGCATGAAGCGCTGAAATCACAGCTGGAACAGGGCCGTGACCGCCTGCTGGAGATCCACTCCAACGGCGGTGAAAAAGCCCAGGCGCTCGCTGAAAGCATTGAAGAGCAGGATGATGACACCAGCCTGATCAGCTTCTCCATGAACCTGTTCGACATCGTTGGCATAAACCAGGACGATCGTGGCGAGAATTTGATTGTCCTGACCCCGTCCGACCATATGCTGGTCCCGGATTTCCCTGGCCTGCCGGAAGATGGATGCACCATCACCTTTGAACGTGATGTGGCACTGTCGCGCGAAGATGCGCAGTTCATCACCTGGGAGCACCCGCTGATCCGCAACGGTCTGGATTTGATCCTCTCAGGCGATACCGGCAGCAGCACCATCTCGTTGTTGAAAAACAAAGCGCTGCCAGTGGGTACCCTATTGCTGGAACTGATTTACGTTGTCGAAGCGCAGGCGCCGAAACAGCTGCAGCTCAACCGCTTCCTGCCGTCAACGCCTGTGCGTCTGCTGCTGGACAAAAACGGCACGAACCTCGCCGCTCAGGTTGAATTCGAGAGCTTTAACCGCCAGCTGAGCGCCGTGAACCGCCATACCGGCAGTAAGCTGGTCAATGCGGTACAGCAGGATGTGCACGCTATTCTGCAGCTGGGTGAAACGCAGATCGAAAAAGCGGCCCGGGCGCTGATTGATGCCGCACGTCAAGAAGCCGACGACAAACTGTCCGCGGAACTCTCCCGTCTGGAAGCGTTGAAAGCGGTAAACCCAAACATCCGCGATGACGAGCTGGCAGCGATCGAGAGCAACCGTCAGCAGGTGCTGGAAAGCCTTAATCAGGCAGGCTGGCGTCTGGATGCCCTGCGTCTTATCGTTGTGACGCATCAGTAAACGGAGCGCAAGATGGTGATGGAGCCTTACAATCCACCTCAGGATCCCTGGCTGGTGGTGCTTTATCAGGATGAGCACATTATGGTGGTCAACAAGCCCAGCGGCTTGTTGTCCGTGCCAGGGCGTCTGGATGAGCACAAAGACAGTGTGATGACGCGTATTCAGCGCGATTATCCTCAGGCGGAGTCTGTCCATCGTCTGGACATGGCCACCAGCGGTGTGATTGTAGTGGCGCTGAATAAAGCGGCGGAACGCGAACTGAAACGCCAGTTCCGCGATCGCGAGCCGAAAAAGCAATATGTCGCACGTGTCTGGGGGCATCCTCAGCCGGCGGAAGGGCTGGTGGATTTACCGCTGATCTGCGACTGGCCGAACCGACCAAAACAAAAGGTCTGTTACGAAACCGGCAAAGCAGCACAAACCGAGTATGAAGTGCTGGAGTACGCGCCAGATAACACTGCGCGCGTGCTGCTTAAGCCGATTACCGGGCGCTCGCACCAGCTGCGTGTCCATATGCTTGCGCTGGGGCACCCGATACTGGGGGACAGATTTTACGCGCCGCCCGATGCACTGGCGCTGGCGCCACGCCTGCAGCTGCATGCGCAGACGCTCACCATCACCCATCCGGTTTTTGGCAATGCAATGACGTTTAAAGCCCCAGTCGACTTCTGAAAAAAAGCCCGACAGTGTCGGGCCTTTTTTATTTGAAACTTTTCTTCTCTTTAATCAACTCGTACGCTTTCTGAATTTCCTGCGCTTTTTGCTTCGCCATCTCCATCATCTCCGGCGGTAAACCTTTCGCGACCAGTTTGTCCGGGTGGTGCTCACTCATCAGCTTACGATAGGCACGCTTGATGGTGGTTACATCGTCCGATGGCTTCACCCCCAGCACGTTACAGGCATCCTCCAGCGTCGGACCCCGCTGCGCCTGCTGCCAGGCACCGCCAGAGGACTGCTGGTGATAGCCGCCGCCAAACTGCGCACCGCCCTGCATCATGCGCAGGAACTGGTCGAACTGCATACGGGAGATGCCCAGTTCTTCCGCAATAACGTATAAAACATCGCGTTCATTAGGATGAAGTGAACCATCGGCAAACGCCGCCTGGATTTGGATCTCCAGAAACATCCGAATTAAATCAAAACGGCCGAAGCAGATGCTGCGGAACTGACGCATTTTATCGCGCAGCGGATAATTATCCGCTTTACCGATGCGAAACGCATTTTGTGCCGCGAGACGGGAGTCACCATGCAGATTCATGCGGTCCATAAAGACGCTGGCTATCTGAATATCGGCTTCCGTCACACGCCCTTTTGATTTGGTTAAGTGCCCCATCACCTCAAACGTGGTGGAGAAAAAGAGGGACTGACGCTCACGCTGATTGGCAAACCAGGCCATTTTGCGGCTGCGAGCCTTATCAAACATATGGCCGATAATAAGCCCCAGTACGATCCCCCAGAACCCGGCACCCATGATGATGGCGAACGCAACGCCGATTATTTTACCCCAATACTGCATATACTCCCCGGTTAGTCATGTTCCTGGCCGACGCAACGTCATCATCACAGTGTTCAAGCCACGGTCAATTGAAGGACATCGCCTATAATTTGCTTTATCATACTCGTCATTCGATAGCGAGCCTAACACTCTGGCGCGCAAACGGGCAGGATTAACGCTGGTACTGCGCTGATGAGTAAGATAGTCTCTGAGCGTTTGTAAGCCGTAGCCACTGATGACGGAACAATAAAATACAACGTATGAAAAAACGTATCCCCACCCTCCTGGCCACAATGATTGGCACCGCCCTGTACAGCCAACAGGGACTGGCGGCCGATCTCGCCTCGCAGTGTATGCTTGGCGTCCCAAGTTATAATCGTCCACTGGTAAAGGGCGATACGAATAGCTTGCCGGTAACCATTACTGCCGATAGCTCTAAAGGCACATATCCTGACAATGCGACATTTACTGGCAATGTGGATATTAACCAGGGCAACAGCCGTCTGCAGGCAGATGAAGTGCAATTACACCAGAAGCAGCCGGAAGGTGCGGCCGAGCCGGTACGAACGGTGGATGCGCTGGGTAATGTGCACTATGACGACAATCAGGTCATCCTGAAAGGTCCGAAAGCCTGGTCAAACCTGAATACCAAAGACACTAACGTCTGGGAAGGTGATTACCAGATGGTAGGTCGCCAGGGGCGCGGTGATGCGGACCTGATGAAACAGCGCGGTGAAAACCGCTATACGATTCTCGAAAACGGCTCCTTCACGTCCTGTCTGCCCGGGTCTAATACCTGGAGCGTGGTCGGAAGTGAAGTCATCCATGACCGTGAAGAGCAGGTTGCCGAGATCTGGAACGCCCGCTTTAAGCTCGGTCCGGTACCTGTTTTCTACAGCCCTTACCTGCAGCTTCCTGTGGGTGACAAACGCCGCTCAGGTTTCCTGATCCCGAATGCCAAATACAGCACCACGAACTACTTTGAGTTCTATCTGCCGTATTACTGGAACATCGCGCCCAACATGGACGCCACGATCACGCCGCACTATATCCATAAGCGCGGCAACGTTATGTGGGAAAACGAGTTCCGCTACCTGACGCAGGCGGGCGCTGGCCTGATGGAACTGGATTATCTGCCGTCGGATAAAGTCTTCCAGGATGAACATCCAACAGAAGGTGATAAACACCGCTGGTTGTTCTACTGGCAACATGCCGGGGTAATGGACCAGGTCTGGCGGTTTAACGTTAACTACACCAAGGTTAGTGACCCATACTATTTTAACGATTTCTCGTCAAAATACGGTTCGAGTACCGATGGCTATGCCACGCAGATCTTCAGTGTGGGCTATGCGCTACAAAACTTTGATGCAACGGTCTCGACCAAGCAGTTCCAGGTTTTCTCTAACCAAACGGCAAGTACGTACGGTGCAGAACCGCAGCTGGACGTTAACTGGTATCAGAATGATGTAGGTCCATTCGACACCCGAATTTATGGTCAGGCAGTCCACTTCGTTAACACTAATTCGAATATGCCAGAAGCGACACGTGTCCATCTGGAGCCAACCATCAATTTGCCATGGTCTAACGACTGGGCAAGTTTGAATACTGAAGCCAAGCTGATGGCGACACACTATCAGCAAAAAAATATTGATGATTATAATTCCAGTAACAATAAGCATCTTGAGGAATCAGTAAATCGTACGCTTCCACAGTTCAAAATGGACGGCAAACTGATCTTCGAACGCGATATGGGTCTTCTGGCGGAGGGTTATACCCAGACGCTTGAGCCACGTATGCAGTATCTGTACGTGCCGTATCGCGATCAAAGCAACATTCAGAACTATGACTCCTCATTCCTGCAGTCTGACTACAGCGGCCTGTTCCGCGACCGTACCTACGGTGGCCTCGACCGTATTGCGTCAGCAAACCAGTTAACGACCGGCGTCACAACACGCGTTTATGATGATGCCGCCGTTGAACGTTTTAACGTTTCTGTTGGTCAAATCTACTATTTCACCGAGTCCCGGACCGGTGATGACAACATTAACTGGGAGAAAGACAACAAAACGGGTTCTCTGGTGTGGGCGGGTGATACCTACTGGCGTATGACCGATCGCTGGGGTTTACGCGGGGGTGTGCAGTACGATACGCGTCTCAACAATGTTGCAACAAGCAGTGCGGCGATTGAATACCGTCGTGATGAAGACCGTATGCTGCAGTTGACCTATCGTTACGCCAGCCCTGAATATATTCAGGCCACGTTGCCAGACTATGCAACCGCGGAACAGTACAAAGACGGCATCTCGCAGGTGGGTGGCGCAGCGAGCTGGCCAATCGCCGATCGCTGGTCAATCGTCGGTGCTTACTACTTTGACACCAACACCAGTAAACCTGCTGACCAGATGGTTGGTCTGCAATATAACTCCTGCTGCTACGCGCTGCGTGTCGGTTACGAACGTAAGCTTAACGGCTGGAATACTGAGAATAATCAGAGCAAATACGATAACGTGATTGGCTTTAATGTCGAACTGCGCGGCCTGAGCTCCAACTACGGCCTGGGCACGCAGCAGATGCTGCGCTCGAACATTCTGCCGTACCGCAGTTCCTTGTAATGTGCTTAATTTGCAACGTAATCCGCTTTGCGGTTAATTGAAATGGAAAAAGTATGAAGAACTGGAAAACGCTGCTGCTCGGTGTCGCTATGGTTGCGAATACCAGCTTCGCGGCCCCCCAGGTTGTTGATAAGGTCGCCGCTGTGGTTAACAACGGCGTCGTGCTCGAAAGCGACGTTGACGGTTTGATGAAATCTGTGAAGCTCAATTCGGGTGAAGCAGGTCAGCAACTTCCGGATGACGCAACCCTGCGCCATCAGATCCTGGAACGTCTGATCATGGATCAGATTGTCCTGCAAATGGGTCAGAAAATGGGTGTGAAGGTCACTGACGAGCAGCTCGATCAGGCCATTGCTAACATCGCGAAGCAAAACAACATGAGCCTGGACCAGATGCGCAGCCGTCTGGCCTATGATGGCATCAGCTATGCAACGTACCGTAATCAGATCCGTAAAGAGATGCTGATTTCGGAAGTGCGCAACAATGAAGTCCGTCGTCGCGTCACGATCCTGCCTCAGGAAGTGGACGCGCTGGCAAAACAGGTGGGTAACCAGAACGACGCCAGCACCGAACTGAACCTGAGCCACATTCTGATCCCGCTGCCAGAGAACCCAACCTCCGACCAGGCTGCGGAAGCTGAAAGCCAGGCGCGTTCGATTGTCGAGCAGGCACGTAACGGCGGTGACTTTGGCAAACTGGCCATCACCTACTCCGCTGACCAACAGGCGCTGAAAGGCGGCCAGATGGGCTGGGGACGTATCCAGGAGCTGCCTTCCATCTTTGCCCAGGCGCTGAGCACGGCGAAGAAAGGTGACATCGTGGGTCCAATCCGTTCAGGCGTGGGCTTCCACATCCTGAAAGTGAACGATCTGCGCGGTCAGAGTCAGAACATTTCAGTTACCGAAGTTCACGCTCGCCATATTCTCCTCAAGCCGTCACCTATCATGACTGACGATCAGGCGCGCGTGAAACTGCAACAGATTGCTGCAGACATCAAGAGCGGAAAAACCTCGTTTGCGAATGCCGCGAAAGAGTTCTCTCAGGATCCCGGCTCTGCTAATCAGGGCGGCGATCTGGGCTGGGCGGCCGCAGATATCTACGATCCTGCGTTCCGTGACGCACTGATGAAGCTGAACAAAGGCCAGATGAGCGCCCCGGTGCACTCCTCCTTCGGCTGGCATCTGATCGAACTGTTGGATACCCGCAATGTTGATAAAACGGACGCGGCGCAGAAAGACAGAGCCTACCGCATGCTGTTTAACCGTAAGTTCTCTGAAGAAGCAGCAACCTGGATGCAGGAACAACGCGCCAGCGCTTATGTGAAAGTACTGAGCAACTAATGAAACAGCATCGTGTTGTGATCACTCCCGGCGAACCTGCCGGGATTGGGCCTGACCTCGTTGTCCAGCTCGCCCAGCGCAGCTGGCCGGTGGAACTGGTTGTCTGCGCTGATGCAACACTGTTACAAGACCGGGCAACGCTGCTCGGTCTGCCTTTAACGCTCATCCCCTACGTTGAAGGCCAGCAGCCTGCACCACAGCAAGCCGGCACGCTTACGCTTCTTCCTGTTCCACTTCGTACTCCCGTCATCCCGGGTCAGCTCAGTACCGAAAACGGCCACTATGTTGTAGAGACGCTGGCGCGTGCCTGCGACGGTTGCCTGAAGGGTGAATTTGCCGCCCTGATCACCGGTCCCGTGCACAAAGGCGTTATCAACGAGGCGGGGATACCGTTTACCGGGCACACGGAGTTCTTTGAAGAGCGCTCACACAGCCCGAAAGTGGTCATGATGCTGGCGACAGAAGCAATGCGCGTTGCCCTCGTGACGACCCATTTGCCCATCAGGGCCATTCCGGATGCCATTACTCCGTCTCTTTTACGGGAGATCATCGGGATCCTGCATCACGACCTGCAAACCAAATTCGGCATCAAACAGCCGCATGTGCTGGTCTGCGGCCTGAACCCGCACGCCGGTGAAGGCGGGCATATGGGTACCGAAGAGATCGACACCATTATTCCGGTGCTTGAAGAAATGCGGGCAAAAGGGATGAACTTAAGCGGGCCGTTGCCTGCCGATACCCTTTTCCAGCCAAAATACCTGGATAATGCGGACGCCGTGCTCGCGATGTACCACGATCAAGGCCTGCCCGTGCTAAAATACCAGGGCTTTGGCCGCGGGGTGAATATCACCCTCGGTTTACCTTTTATTCGAACGTCCGTTGACCACGGTACTGCGCTGGATCTGGCAGGACAGGGGAAAGCGGATGTCGGCAGTTTTATTACGGCGCTTAATCTCGCCATCAAAATGATTGTTAATACTCAATGACTAATCGAGTCCATCAGGGCCACTTAGCCCGAAAACGCTTCGGGCAAAACTTCCTCAACGATCAGTTCGTGATCGACAGTATCGTGTCTGCCATTAATCCGCAGAAAGGTCAGGCTATGGTCGAAATCGGCCCGGGTCTTGCCGCTCTGACTGAACCCGTAGGCGAACGCCTGGACGAACTGACCGTTATCGAACTCGATCGCGATCTCGCCGCTCGCCTGCAAACTCATCCGTTCCTGGGGCCAAAGCTGACGATTTATCAGCAGGATGCCATGACTATGAACTTTGGTGAGCTGTCGGAAAAAATGGGCCAACCGCTGCGCGTGTTCGGTAACCTGCCGTACAACATTTCCACACCGCTAATGTTCCACCTGTTTAGCTATACTGATGCCATTGCCGACATGCACTTCATGTTGCAAAAAGAGGTGGTTAACCGTCTGGTTGCAGGGCCGAACAGTAAAGCGTATGGTCGTTTGAGCGTGATGGCGCAATATTTCTGCAACGTGATCCCGGTGCTCGAAGTACCGCCAACCGCCTTTACGCCGCCACCAAAAGTGGACTCTGCGGTAGTGCGTCTTGTACCGCATAAAATAATGCCGTACCCGGTGAAAGACCTGCGCGTGCTGAGCCGCATTACTACGGAAGCTTTTAACCAGCGCCGTAAAACGATCCGTAACAGCCTGGGCAATCTGTTTACCGTTGAAGTGCTGACTGAGTTGGGTATTGACCCGGCAATGCGTGCAGAAAATATTTCCGTAGAACAGTACTGCAAGCTGGCTAATTACATCAGCGAAAATGCGCCGCCGAAGGAGAGTTAAGCCATGATTGATTCGCCCCGCGTATGTGTCCATGTACAAAGCGTTTATGTTGAATCCCAGTCCTCACCGGATGAAGAACGTTTTGTCTTCGCTTACACCGTGACCATTCGCAATCTAGGGCGGATGCCTGTGCAACTGCTTGGGCGCTACTGGCTTATCACCAACGGCAACGGCCGCGAAATCGAAGTTCAGGGTGAAGGTGTGGTTGGTGAACAGCCCCACATCGACCCTGGCGAAGAGTATCAATATACCAGCGGTGCCGTGATCGAAACGCCGCTGGGTACCATGCAGGGCCATTACGAAATGGTCGACGTCGATGGCAATGTGTTCCGCGTTGCTATTCCTGTGTTCCGTCTCGCCGTTACAACACTCATTCATTAATCTAATGTCTACATATCTGATTGGCGACGTTCACGGTTGCTACGATGAACTGATCGCATTGTTAAAACAGGTCGACTTTACGCCTGGACAAGATACGCTCTGGCTGACGGGCGATTTAGTGGCGCGTGGCCCTGGCTCGCTGGACGTTCTACGCTTCGTCAAATCACTGGGCGACAGCGTGCGCATGGTACTGGGCAACCACGATCTGCATTTGCTGGCCGTCTTTGCCGGGATCAGTCGCAACAAACCCAAAGATCGTCTCTCGCCTTTGCTGGATGCCCCGGACGCGGATGTTCTCATAAACTGGCTACGCCGCCAGCCACTGCTGCAGATCGATGAAGAGAAAAAACTGGTCATGGCGCATGCCGGGATCACCCCTCAGTGGGATCTTGAGACGGCGAAAACCTGTGCGCGTGACGTTGAAGCGGTGCTGGCAAGCGACTCGTATCCTTTCTTCCTCGACGCGATGTACGGCGATATGCCGAATCACTGGAGCGAAGATCTTAGCGGTCTGGCCCGCCTGCGCTTTATTACGAACGCTTTCACCCGCATGCGTTTTTGCTTCCCGAACGGGCAGCTGGATATGTATTGCAAAGAGACACCGGAAAGCGCCCCTGCACCTCTTAAACCGTGGTTTGCCATTCCCGGTCCGGTGACCAACGCCTATAACGTGGTGTTTGGCCACTGGGCGTCGCTTGAAGGAAAAGGCACACCGGAGGGGATCTACGGTCTCGATACCGGTTGCTGCTGGGGTGGAGAGTTAACCTGCTTGCGCTGGGAAGATAAAACGTACTTTGTTCAGCCATCCAACCGACAGCTGGACTTAGGGGAAGACGAGGCCGTTGCCTCCTGATGAGGATTTCCCTCCCCCGGACGGGAGAGGGACATTCACTTAGCGACGTTCCAGAATTTCGAAGCAGTAGCTGTGGGAGTTCTGCGCATCCGCGTCGTGGAATTCACTGAAGACAGATTCCCACTCATCAGGATCGTAGTCCGGGAAATGCGTATCCCCTTCCACTTCCGCATCAATGTGGGTCAGATACAGCTTCTGTGCTTTAGGCAGGAACTGTTCGTACACACGCCCACCGCCAATCACCATGATCTCCTCGGCATTACCGCATGCGGCAATGGCCTCGTCTACGGACTTCACCCATTCGACGCGATCGTCAGTGCCAGGCTGGCTACTGATAACGATATTTTTACGGCCCGGTAATGGACGACCAATCGACTCCCAGGTCAGGCGGCCCATCACTACCGGCTTGTTTAACGTAGTACGTTTAAACCATGCGAGATCGGCAGGCAGGTTCCACGGCATGGCATTTTCCATACCGATAACACGGTCCACCGCCAGCGCTGCAATCAGACTGATCATTGAAAATTTCCCGGATGCAAAAAATTGCCGCCACTATACGGAAAGCTTAATCTTTCGTCGACTGGCGGCTGAGTAAAGATAGAGAAATTTTTTAATATTGCTGGCAACTCCACTTCACGCGGAAGGTTTACTCTCCGGTTCGTCCGCCGGATCGCCGGTATGCTTGCCCTCTTCCGTGCCCTGCCAGCCGTGACGCTGGATAAGCGACAGGTGATTGCGGTCCTCGTTAATGATTTCCGTCAGCATCGCGCTGGTGCGTTTAAACACCGCTGCACGCTCGGTGGCTGTGCTGCCCGCCATCGCCACCATCTCTTCCACCATCTCGGTGTTAAAGCGGCGGAACAGGTCCGCACGTTCACGGGCTTCATAGGCCCCTAGCCCCAGATTTTCCAGCGCCATCCGGCCAGACTTGAGCGCACCTTCGAACGTTTCACGCTCTGGCGCCTCCACACCTGCCTGACGCAGCCGGATGTAGTGATCCACATCGCGGGCGCGAGAGATAATGGTCAGCTCGGGGAAGTGTTCCTTGACCAACTCCACCATCTGCATGCTGGTCTCCGGATCGTCGATCGCGTTAATCAACACTTCCGCTTTCGCCGCCCCGGCGGATTCCAGCAGATCGACACGGGTCGCATCCCCGTAAAACACTTTCATGTCGAATTTCCGCAGGGTCTCAACATGGTCGGGATCGTGGTCGAGGATCACCATTTTGACCCCGCTCGACAACAGCAAACGGCCCACGATCTGCCCGAAGCGACCAAACCCGGCGATGATCACCCGGGGCTGCTCCTCGTCGATCTCGTCGGCTTCGCGTTCTTGCTCGCTCCCCGTTTTTTCCAGACGCGCCAGCACCACCAGCAGAACAGGCGTTGCGGCCATCGACAGTGCGACGGCAAGCGTCAGCGCTTTCGCCCACTCAGCATCCAGTACGTTGGCCATCTGCGCCGCGCCAAAGACCACGAATGCAAACTCACTCCCCTGCCCCAGCAGTACGGCAAACCAACGACGCTGCTTGTTGGGCACCTTTAATGGACGCGCTATCAGCCACAGCATGCCCATCTTAATGACCAGGAAACCGACCAGCAGGATGAGGATCCGCAGCGGATGCGTTACCAGCGTGCCAAAGTCGATAGACATCCCCACGCCGATGAAAAACAGCCCCAGCAATAATCCCTTAAACGGCTCGATATCACTTTCCAGCGCATGGCGATATTCAGAGCTGGCCAGCAGCACCCCTGCCAGGAACGCCCCCATAGCCATCGATAGGCCGGCTTCCTCAAGCAGCAAACCAAAGCCAAACACCAGGAACAGCGCAACGGCACTGAAAACTTCACGCAGGCCGGAGCGAGCGACAAAGCGCAGCAACGGACGGGTCACGTAGCGGCCAAGCAGAATAACCAGCGCCAGGGCACCAACCACTTTCAGCGCAGAAAGCGCAAAAGCTCCCATGGTCGTTGAGGCACCGCTTGCGGCCAGCAGCGGGATCATCGCCACCAGCGGGATGGCGGCAATATCCTGGAACAGCAGCACCGAAAACGCGCTGCGCCCCATCTGAGAGACCGTCAGGTTGCGCTCGTTCATTGCCTGCATGGCAATGGCCGTCGAGGAGAGTGCCAGCGTCAGGCCGATGAGTGTCGCGACTTTCCAGTCCATGCCCAGCAGGATACAGAACCCGCCCAGCAGCAGACCACAGGCCACCATCTGCAAGGCTCCCCCACCAAATACCGAAGCGCGCAGTTTCCATAACCGCCGGGGATCCAGCTCCAGGCCAATTACAAACAGCATCAGCACGACGCCGATCTCAGCGAAATGGAGAATCGCCTCGGCATCGGTCACCAGACGGAAGCCCCACGGTCCAATGACACAGCCGGCAATGAGGTAACCCAGCACCGAACCCAGCCCCAGACGTACCGCCACGGGTACAATCAGCGCAGCCGCGCCGAGGTAAATCAGCGCCTGTATCAGCGTATGGCTATCCATTGTTCGCCTCCTGCCACTCAAGTAACCGTTGTTTATAATGGCGTGCCTGCGCCTGCAACGTCTCATCATCGCAAACGAACGTACAGTGCATCGCAAAAGGAGGGAGCCAGTTCAGCCCACAATAGAGCGCCGTCGCCTGCAGCGGCTGTGACAGCACCTCAAAGCCCGGGAAAGCACCAATATCGAAGTGGCTTTCTCCCCCGCCGGTGGTCACGGCCCACATCAGGCTTTTGCCTTTAAGCGCGTGACCGTTGTGGCCATACGCCCAGCCGTGGGAAAAGACTTTATCGATCCACAGTTTGAGGAGCGGAGGGGTGCTGTACCATTGCATCGGATGCTGCCAGATAATTAAATCGGCACGAGAGAGCGCCTCCTGTTCGGCGGCGATATCGATATTAAAATCGGGATAAAGTTGATAGAGGGAACGTATCTCTACGTTATCAAGCGTCCTTACCTGCTCAAGCATCCGTTTATTTGCATGCGAGTGATGCGGATACGGATGTGCGTAAATTATCAGAATCATTAATTAGCCTGTTGTTTTACTGCCTTCTTTTACCAAAAGAGTGTAGTCAGTAATTCAACAGGCTAATAGTGAATATTATTGACGGGCTAACGTCAGAAATCTGAACTAGTTATCCAGTTCGCCCATGGATTTCACCTGGTCACGGTTGATCTGTTCAGTTTGACCCGTTTCGGCGTTTTTATAGGAAACCAGACCGGTGTCATCATCGACCTGCGGCTTACCGTCAGTCACTATCGTACGCCCATCCGTGGTTTTTACTGCCTGATTAGATGAACAGCCCGCAACGGTAAACATGGCGGTGGCAGCCAGAACGGACGCGATCAGAAGTTTATTTTGCATGGTGTTTTCCCCTGCTCTCAGTTGAATTTCGTTATCGACCTAACCATTTTAGGCTAACTGACTGAATGCGGTTGGAAAACCAGAAGGTTCTGAAGGTGGGAATAATACCCGGCAGCGAATACTGCCGGGTATGTTGGCTTACTTGTTAATCTGAGCGTGCATTTCCTGAACGGAAATCACCTTCTCGGTGGCATCAGCGTTCAGTGCCATCGCGGTGGCGAAACCACCGTTAAGGGTGGTGTCGTAATGCACTTTGTACTGCAGCGCGCTGCGGCGAATCAGCTTGGAGTCTTCAATCGCCTGACGACCTGCGGTGGTGTTAATGATGTAGGTGTATTCGCCATTCTTGATGCGATCCTGAATGTGCGGACGACCTTCATGCACCTTGTTCACCAGACGCGGATTAATGCCCGCTTCACCCAGCACAATGGCCGTGCCGTGGGTTGCATCCAGCTCGAAGCCCTGTTTCAGCAGCTTAGCCGCCAGGTCAACCACGCGCTCTTTATCACCTTCGCGAACAGAGAGCAGCGCACGGCCAGATTTTTTCATGGTGGAGTTACTGCCTAACTGCGCCTTCGCGAACGCTTCTGCGAAGGTGCGGCCCACGCCCATCACTTCCCCGGTAGAACGCATTTCTGGCCCTAACAGCGGGTCGACGCCCGGGAATTTGTTGAACGGCAGTACCACTTCTTTCACCGAGTAGTACGGTGGGATAATTTCTTTCGTCACGCCCTGCTGTGCCAGCGTCTGGCCCGCCATCACGCGCGCCGCCACTTTCGCCAGCGGAACACCGGTAGCTTTAGAGACGAACGGTACGGTACGTGCTGCACGCGGGTTCACTTCAATCAGGTAGACTTCGTTGTCTTTGACAGCGAACTGGACGTTCATCAGACCGCGAACCTGCAGTTCGAAGGCCAGCTTCTGCACCTGCTGGCGCATCACGTCCTGAATTTCCTGGCTCAGGGTGTACGCTGGCAGGGAACATGCGGAGTCACCGGAGTGAACGCCTGCCTGTTCGATGTGCTCCATGATACCGCCAATCAGCACCATTTCGCCGTCACAGATGGCATCCACATCCACTTCAACGGCATCGTCGAGGAAGCGGTCGAGCAGAACCGGCGCATCGTTGGACACGCTCACTGCCGTCTGGAAGTAGCGACGCAGGTCAGCTTCGTCGTAGACGATTTCCATCGCGCGGCCGCCCAGCACGTACGAAGGACGTACCACCAGCGGGTAGCCAATCTCTTTCGCCTTCTCAACAGCCATCTCGATAGCGGTGACGGTGGCATTGGCCGGCTGTTTCAGCTTCAGACGGTCAACCGCCTGCTGGAAACGTTCACGGTCTTCTGCACGGTCGATTGCATCCGGGCTGGTACCGATTACCGGCACACCAGCGGCTTCCAGCGCGCGCGCCAGTTTCAGTGGGGTCTGGCCACCGTATTGCACGATAACGCCTTTAGGCTTCTCGATACGCACGATTTCCAGCACATCTTCCAGCGTTACCGGCTCAAAGTAGAGGCGGTCGGAGGTATCGTAGTCGGTCGACACGGTTTCCGGGTTACAGTTGACCATGATGGTCTCGTAACCGTCTTCGCGCAGTGCCAGGGAGGCGTGAACGCAGCAGTAGTCAAACTCGATGCCCTGGCCGATACGGTTAGGACCGCCGCCCAGCACCATAATCTTGTCGCGGTCGACGGACGGATTCGCTTCACACTCATCTTCATACGTGGAGTACATGTAAGCGGTGTCGGTCGCGAACTCCGCTGCACAGGTATCCACGCGTTTGTAGACCGGGTGCAGGTCATACTGGTCACGCAGCTTGCGGATTTCCGCTTCACGTACGCCCGCCAGTTTGGCCAGACGCGCATCGGCGAAGCCTTTACGCTTCAGTACGCGCAGGAAGTCAGCGTCCAGGCCATTGATGCCCAGGTCCGCGACTCTTTCTTCCAGACGTACCAGCTCTTCAATCTGCACCAGGAACCAGCGGTCGATGTTGGTCAGGTTGAACACGCCATCAACAGAGAGGCCCGCACGGAACGCATCGGCGATGTACCAGATACGCTCTGCGCCTGCGTCTTTCAGCTCGCGGCGAATTTTGGTCAGCGCTTCAGGGTCTTCCAGGCTCACTTTCGGGTCAAAACCCGTGGCCCCCACTTCCAGGCCGCGCAGCGCTTTCTGCAGGGATTCCTGCTGAGTACGCCCAATCGCCATCACTTCGCCAACAGATTTCATCTGCGTGGTCAGACGGTCGTTTGCGCCGGCGAACTTCTCGAAGTTAAAGCGAGGGATCTTGGTCACAACGTAGTCGATGGACGGCTCGAAGGACGCTGGAGTGCGGCCACCGGTGATGTCGTTCATCAGCTCATCGAGGGTATATCCTACCGCCAGTTTCGCGGCCACTTTCGCAATCGGGAAGCCGGTGGCTTTCGAGGCCAGCGCGGAGGAGCGAGAAACACGCGGGTTCATTTCGATAACAATCAGGCGACCGTTTTTCGGGTTCACCGCAAACTGAACGTTAGAGCCACCCGTTTCTACGCCGATTTCACGCAGTACCGCCATCGAGGCGTTACGCATGATTTGATACTCTTTGTCGGTCAGCGTCTGGGCTGGCGCTACGGTGATGGAGTCGCCGGTGTGGATACCCATCGCATCGAAGTTTTCGATGGAGCAGACGATGATGCAGTTGTCGTTTTTATCACGCACCACTTCCATCTCGTACTCTTTCCAGCCAATCAGCGATTCATCAATCAGCAGCTCTTTGGTGGGGGAGAGATCCAGACCGCGTTCACAAATCTCTTCGAACTCTTCGCGGTTGTAGGCGATACCGCCGCCGGTGCCACCCATGGTGAAGGATGGACGGATGATGCACGGATAACCAACGTCAGCCGCAACAGCCAGCGCTTCTTCCATGGTATGTGCGATACCGGAACGCGCGGTGTCGAGGCCGATTTTCTTCATCGCCACGTCGAAGCGACGACGGTCTTCAGCTTTATCAATGGCATCGGCTGTCGCACCAATCATGGTCACGCCGAACTCTTCCAGCACGCCCTGACGCTCCAGCTCCAGCGCGCAGTTCAGCGCCGTCTGGCCGCCCATGGTAGGCAGAACCGCGTCCGGACGCTCTTTTTCGATGATTTTGCGTACCACTTCCCAGTGAATCGGCTCGATGTAGGTTGCATCTGCCATTTCCGGGTCAGTCATGATGGTGGCCGGGTTAGAGTTCACCAGGATAACGCGGTAACCCTCTTCGCGCAGGGCTTTACACGCCTGGGCACCGGAGTAGTCGAATTCGCAGGCCTGGCCGATCACAATCGGGCCAGCGCCAAGGATCAGGATGCTTTTTATGTCTGTACGTTTTGGCATGGTCTTCTCGGCTCCTGATTATTTAGCGGTCTTACGGTATTGCTCAATAAGTTCGATGAAGTGATCGAACAGCGGCGCGGCATCGTGCGGGCCCGGGCTGGCTTCAGGGTGACCCTGGAAGCTGAACGCTGGCTTATCGGTACGATGAATCCCCTGCAGGGTGCCATCGAACAGAGACTTGTGGGTCACGCGCAGGTTAGCAGGCATTGACGCCTCATCCACTGCGAAGCCATGGTTCTGTGCCGTAATCATTACCGTGTTGTTATCGATATCTTTCACCGGGTGGTTCCCACCGTGGTGACCGAACTTCATCTTCACGGTGTTAGCACCGCTCGCCAGCGCCAGCAGCTGATGACCCAGACAGATGCCGAATACCGGGATATCGGTTTCCAGGAAGGATTTGATGGCGTCGATAGCGTAATCGCACGGTGCCGGGTCGCCAGGACCGTTGGACAGGAAGATACCGTCCGGATTCATCTTCAGTACCTCTTCAGCAGAGGTTTTCGCCGGGACAACCGTCAGGCGGCAGCCGCGGTCGACCAGCATACGCAGGATGTTGCGCTTGGCACCAAAATCGTACGCCACCACGTGGAATGGCAGGTCGCTCTCTTTTTTCGCTTCCGGCAGGTCTCCCGCCAGCGTCCAGCTTCCCTGCGTCCAGCTGTAGGCTTCTGCTGTGGTCACTTCTTTCGCCAGGTCCATGCCGTTCAGACCCGGGAAAGCTTTCGCTTTTTCCAGCGCCAGGGCTGCATCGAGGTTATCTCCTGCGATGATACAACCGTTTTGTGCACCCTTCTCGCGCAGCAGACGCGTCAGCTTACGGGTATCGATATCAGCAATCGCCACGATGTTATGGCGCTTCAGGTAGGAAGAGAGGTCCTCGGTATTGCGGTAGTTGCTGGCAATCAGCGGCAGGTCGCGAATGACCAGGCCTTGCGCATGTACCTGAGAGGATTCTTCGTCAGCAGCATTGGTGCCGACATTGCCGATATGAGGATAAGTAAGAGTAACGATTTGGCGAGAATAGGAAGGATCAGTGAGGATTTCTTGATAACCGGTCATTGAAGTATTGAAAACGACTTCCCCAACCGCCGAACCCGTTGCCCCTATGGCCCGACCGATAAACTGGGTTCCGTCTTCCAGAACCAATAGCGCTGACTTAATCAAAACACCCTCCAGAGAATATTCACTCACTTTATTTGCATATTAATTCATAACCGCGTCATGAATCAATGCAAATGTGTTGCCAGCGGATTTTTGGCAAACGGCGGCATTCTGGGGATTTGGTGGCTAAAAGTCAACTTAAAACGGAGATTTGTCATATTCTTTTGCGAGCCTGAGAGAGCCAGGAGAGCTTAAGCGGCAAAAAGATCAGGTAAATCACTGCGGAAAACGCTTGCGCGGCAAGTTTAATGGGAAAGACCGCTTCGTGGTATCAAAAAGTGGACCAGACGGTCAAAATTTACATTCAGATAACACAAAACACGAAGAAGAGATGAACTTTAGTGTGTAAATTCAGGAAATCATAATGAAATACATAAAATAAAAGGGCAATAAAATATTGCCCTATGCAATCAAAGCATTACGACTGCAATAACCACATCACGATGGGTAATAACGGTTACAAATTGTTGAGATCAAGCACATCTCGCATATCAAAAAGACCATTTCCCTTGCCTTTTAACCACAAGGCGGAGCGTACAGCGCCATTTGCAAACGTCATCCGGCTGGATGCCTTATGCGTAATCTCGACGCGTTCCCCAATATCGGCGAACATCGCCGTATGTTCGCCGACGATATCGCCCGCGCGGACGGTAGCAAAACCAATCGTGCCGGGAACACGTTCACCGGTGTGCCCTTCACGGGTGTAGACCGCGCAGTCTTTCAAATCTTTATCCAGTGCATGAGCAATCGCTTCCCCCATCGCCAGCGCCGTACCGGATGGCGCGTCGACTTTATAACGATGGTGCGCTTCAACAATCTCAATGTCGGTATAACTGCCCATGACCTTCGCTGCCTTCTCCAGCAGCTTCAGCATGACGTTCACCCCCACGCTAAAGTTTGCGGCGAAGACAATCGCAATCTCGTGTGAGGCATCCTGAATGGCCTGCTTCCCGGCATCATCAAAACCGGTGGTGCCGATCACCATTCCTTTACCGTGCTGACGGCAAAATGCCAGATGCGTGAGCGTGCCTTCCGGACGGGTAAAATCGATGAACACATCAAAGTCATCTTTTACCGCCTCCAGGCTGCTCTGCACGATAACGCCTGTCTTACCCGCACCCGCCAGCTCACCCGCGTCAGCGCCAAGCAACGATGAGCCGTCACGCTCCAGCGCCGCGCCCAGTGCCACGCCATCCATCTGTAGTGCCGCCTGAATCAGCTGGCGACCCATACGTCCACCCGCGCCCGCAATGGCGACACGGATCTGTGCATCATGCATAGTTATTCTCTTACGTTAAAATGATGTAAACCGTTTTCAGATTAACCAGCCTTTGCAGATGCTGCCAACTGAAAACGACGATAATTAGAATTTAATGATAAACAGGAAGAAATATCAGCAAAAGGCATAATCTTCAGCGAAAACCGCACGATTCGCGGACCACCAGCGCGGGCGGTAAAATAATGCGTTTCGCCGGCTCCCGGTTCCCCTGTATCCGGCTGAAAAGCAACTCGCCGGCCTTACGTCCTATCTCCTTCGCGGCAACGGAGACGGTAGTCAGTGCAGGCTGTACCAGCCCGGCCTCGGTAATATCGTCAAAGCCCACCAGGGCAAAATGACGTCCCGGCTCGCGTCCCATTTTGCGTAAACACTGCATAACGCCAAGGGCAACAATGTCCTGGTAACACACTGCCGCGGTAATCTGCGGATGGTTCATCAACAACGCTTCCGCCACGCGCGCGCCATCACTCTGGCTTGCCTGTGAGGTGACGATCCATTCGGGATTCGGCGTCACACCATACTCCAGTAATTTACTGGTAAATCCGCCGATACGCTGAGCGCGAGACCCCGAATTCAGGCTACCGCCGATAAAGGCAATCTGACGATGCCCCATCCTCAGAAGATGCTCTGTCGCCATTTGCGTGCCAAGGAAGTTATCGGTTCCCACAAAATCAAAGTCCGGATCGTTTAGCGGTCGCACGACCATAATTGCCGGAATATTGCGTCGTTTAAGACCATCGAAAAAGGCCTGCGGGGTTTCTCGCGCGGCACACAGCACCATGCCACAGACGTTGTTACGCATCAGCGAATCCACAAACTTTTGCTGTCGCTCGGACGACTCTTCACTGTTTGCCAGAAACAGCAGAAGGTCGTGGCGTTCCATCTCATGGCTTAGACCTGCCGTCATTTCGCCATAAAAAGGGTTCGTGATGTCATGCAACAGGAGCCCCACCTGATTACTGCTGCGGTTTCGCAGGTTGGCTGCCGTCTGATTGTAAACATAGCCCGATTCATCCAGCGCCTGAAGTACGCGCTCCCGGGTCCGTTGCGAGATCCGCCCTTTATTACACAGCACCATTGATACGGTGGCGGTTGAAACCCCGGCGCGTTTTGCCACATCAGCCAGCGTGATACCCGTCATGATCGCTCCTTGTCGTTCACATCAGATTAATCGAATAACCTCAATTTTGCACTTTTGCGCGTGAGCCTCTTCACATAATGGCCCCCTTTTCGCCACTTATCGCCAGAACTGGCGGGTTAATCGCGTTAATCACCCTTCCCAAACAAGGTTAATCGAATAACCTTAAGCAACGAAGACGGAGAGAAAAGATGGCAACTTACGATAAATTCCCGGAAGTCGCAGTAGAGGGGTATGACGATTGTGCCTGGCAGGGCTGGGACGCGATTGTGCGCGAGCTTACCCACAGAGCGGGTCAATATACACGCACCGTGCTGGTCATTGACTGCTACCCTGGCGTCAGGCTGGAGGAACTGGAGACAAAACTGCTGCCAGCATTGGGGGCCACGCTGACGCTCAATGCCGAACAGATGCGTCTCGACGAACACGCTTTAAGCCGGCTGCTGGCCCGACATCTCACTGACGACCGCGTCTTCGGCGTGCTCTCCTGCCATCAGCTCGAGGAATTCATCGACCCGGTGAAACGCGAGGCGTTGCAGGCGCAGGTCGAACTGTGCCGCGAAGGGATAATCGTTATTTACGGGCCGGGTGCCGCGCTGGTTAATGCAGGCGATATTCTGGTCTACGCCGATTTACCGCGCTGGGAGATCCAGCAGCGCATGCGCAGCGGTGAACTGGCTAACTGGGGCGCAGCGAACCAAAACGAGGATATTCTGCGTCGCTACAAACGCGCCTTTTTCATTGAGTGGCGCGTATTCGATCGTCACAAAACCCCGCTGCTACGGCGTACTGATTATCTCCTGGATACCACCCAGGCGGTTAATCCGGCGATGGTCGGCGGCGATGCGCTGCGCGCCGGGTTGCAACACACCACCCAACGTCCTTTTCGTGTAGTGCCCTTTTTCGACCCCGGCGTCTGGGGCGGACAATGGATGAAACAGAAATTCGATCTCGATCCCTCTGCGCCTAACTACGCATGGTGTTTTGACTGCGTGCCCGAGGAAAACAGCCTGTTGCTTCGTTACGGCGCGGTGCGGATCGAGATCCCCTCTCAGGATTTGGTGCTGCTGCACCCCCGGGCGCTGCTGGGTGAAAAAGTGCATGCCCGTTTTGGCGCGGAATTTCCCATCCGCTTTGACCTGCTTGACACCCTCGGCGGGCAGAACCTGAGTTTTCAGGTGCATCCGACCACGGAGTACATACAGCAGCATTTTGGTATGCATTACACCCAAGATGAGAGCTATTACATCCTTGAGGCAGAGCCAGGGGCTCAGGTGTATCTGGGGACCCGAACGGGTACCCGGCCCGAAGCGATGATGGACGACCTCAGACGGGCCAGCCGGGGTGAAAAGCCGTTCGACGACGCCCGCTTCGTCAATCATCTTGCGGCGAACAAGCACGATCATTTTTTGATCCCCGCCGGTACGGTTCACTGTTCTGGAGCAGGAACCGTGGTACTTGAGATCAGCGCCACGCCTTACATTTTCACCTTCAAGCTCTGGGACTGGGGACGGCTGGGAATGGATGGGCAACCCCGCCCGGTTCATCTGGCGCATGGCGAAAAGGTGATCGACTGGCAACGCGATACGCAGTGGGTCGAACAGCATCTTGTAAATCAGTGTGAACCCCTCGGCGAAGGCACCGGCTGGCGCGAAGAGCGGACCGGGCTTCACGAACGTGAATTCATCGAAACGCGTCGCCACTGGTTCAGTGAACCGGTGACGCACTCCCCCCACGGAGGCGTGAATGTCCTTAATCTTGTTGAAGGTGAAGAGGCGACGGTAGACAGCCCCGGCGGCGCATTCGCCCCGTTCGTCGTGCACTACGCAGAAACGTTTATCGTCCCCGCTGACGCAGGCGAATACCGTATTTCTCCGTCAGGGCCGAGCTGCGGTAAATCCATTGCCACCATTAAAGCCTGGGTAAGAGGTTAACCATGATTCACATTATTGTGGCGACACACGGCCCGCTGGCCACCGCCCTGCTGGAAAGCGGAAAAATGGTGTATGGCGATCTCCCTCATCGACAGGCGGTATGTCTGAATGCACAGGCTGGCATAGCGGGGTTTCGCCGTGATTTCGCTGCGGCATACCGCCGCGCAGGTGCAGGCGCCGACGGCATCGTCGTCCTGTGCGATATGCAGAGCGGAACGCCGTGGAATGTGGCCTGCGAATACGCGTTTAATCCCCAGACGCATCCGCCGGTCGCCGTGGTGGCAGGAGTCAACTTCCCCATGCTCTTGCTCACCGACGACATTCTGATGGCCCGGGATGTCCATGCCGCCGCCGCGCAGCTCATCGAATTAACGCAGCCCACCCTAGTTCAGGCAAAACGGGTGGAATCCGCCCAGAACGACGATTTCTAAGGAGCTTATATGAGCATTTCATTTGTACGTATTGACGACCGGGTGATCCACGGGCAGCTCGTCACACGCTGGGCCAAAGAGCTGCCCTGTGATGGCATCGTGGCAATTGACGATGCCGTCGCGGCCGATCCGCTGCTCTCGTCGGTAATGAAAGGCGCGGTGTCAGATACCAGAGTGTGGCTGTTCGATACCCTGACCGCCATCGAAAAGCTGCCGAAAGTGATTGCCAGCGATAAGCGTTACTTCGTGATTGGCAAATCGCCTGTCACCCTGCAACGCCTTGAACAGGCAGGCATAAGCCTGAAGAACGGCAATGGCAAAATTAACGTCGGGCCAATGAGTGCCCGCGCCAACATCACCACCATTGGCCCTAATCAGTCCGTAACGCCAGAGGAGGCAGCAGCCTTTGACTGGCTGACTGAACAGGGGCATGCCATTGAGTTTCGTCTGGTGCCCGATGCCAGTTTTTACAGCTGGCAGGACGCCCGGCAAAAACTGAAATAAGGAGCGCATGATGATTTTCGAAGCTTCTCTCATCGGTCTGGTTTGCTATCTCGGTGCACTCAGTAGTCCCTGGCTGTTTGGCCTGACGGGCGGCTGGTATCTCATCTCCCGCCCGCTGGTTTCGGGGATGCTGGTGGGCCTGATTCTGGGCGACGTTAAAACCGGGATCATGATTGGTGTGGCGGTGCAGGCCGTTTATATCGCGATGGTCACCCCCGGCGGTTCAATGCCTGCCGACCTCAATTTTGTCGCTTATCCCGCTATCGCACTGGGCATTCTGTCGGGCAAAGGGCCAGAGGTGGCCGTGGCGCTGGCGGCGACCATTGGCATTGCCGGAACGATCCTGTTTAACGCCATGATGGTATTGAACTCGTTCTGGAACCACCGTGCCGACGTGGCGCTTGAGCTCGGGGATGAGCGCGGAATTTATCTTAACAGCGCGGTCTGGCCGCAGGTGATGAACTTTGTTCTGCGCTTTGTGCCGACGTTCATCGCCGTCTATTTTGGCGCGCAGTACATCAGCGGGTTTATGGACAGTTTGCCCGGAATCGTGCTTTCGACCATGAACGTGCTGGGGGGCATCTTACCGGCCGTTGGGATCGCCATCCTGCTTAAGCAGATCATCAAAAGCTACAGCATGCTGATCTACTTCCTGGTGGGCTTCATATGCATTGTGTTCCTGAAGCTCAACATGGTGGCGCTGGTGATTGTGGGCGCCCTGCTGGCGTTAATACATTACAACTATAAGCCGGAAGCGCCGCAGGCTGTCACGCCGGGTAGGCCCGCCGACGATGAGGATGAATTCTGATGGAAGACCGTAAACTGACCCGAAAAGATCTGCGCCGCTGCTGGCGAGCGTGGATGATGCATAACCTCTCTTCGATGAGCTTCGAGCGTCTGGAATCGTTCGGCTTCTGTCTGAGCATGTTACCGGTCGCCAAAAAACTCTACCCGGATGCCGCCCAGCGCACCGAGATGCTGCGCCGACACGCCTCGTTTTACAACACGGAGCCGCAGATCGGTGCCATCGTAAATGGTATGGCGCTTGGGCTGGAAGAGAAAAAAGCCAACGGCGAGCCCATTGATGGCGAAACGATCAATACCCTGAAGGTGGGGCTGATGGGACCAATCGCGGGGATTGGTGACTCAATGATCCCCGGCATGCTGATCCCCATTTTGCTGAGCATCGGTATGGCACTTGCCGCCGGAGGAAATGTTCTTGGCCCGTTGTTCTACACCGTCGCCTGGCTGGCCATCATTATCCCGGGATCCTGGTTTCTGTTTCTGAAAGGCTACCAGATGGGCTCAGGATCGGTCGAGATGCTGGTGAGCAGCAAGTCAACGCGACTGCGCGAAGCTTTGTCTCTGCTGGGTGTATTTGTGATGGGCGGCGTGGCGGCAAGCTACGTTAAGCTGGGCACCGGACTGGAATTTATCACCCGTGACGGGGTTAACATCCATGTTCAGCAGATGCTTGACGGTATCTTCCCGCAGCTATTACCGCTTCTGGTGGTTCTGGGCACTTGGTATCTGATGGCAAAACGTGGCGTCTCCCCGGTCAGGGCCATGATTGTGTTGCTTGCGCTGGCGGCGCTGGGCGTCGCATCAGGTCTGTTTGCCGGATAAGACAGCCGGGGCAATGCCCCGGTTTTTTTATGGGTGGAAGTTATGCCACAGCTCGGCCACTTTATCCGGGCGAGAGATAAACTGAAAGCGAGCAGGATCGGCAATAAATTGCGTATAGACAGGCTCATCCGTCAGGCCGAATTCGCTGTAGCGACGCGGTGTGATCATCTGTAGCCGCCCCGGCAGATAATGCGTGTTGTGCTGCCAGATGATATGGCTCCCCTGCAGCAGCGGATACCAGGCCAGTCCTTTACGCGCCCGCACGGCTTCATATTCAAAACCATATTCCCTGTCGCACCACGCACCGAAGGTCAGCGGTTCATCCGGCGAGGCAGAGATAGTGGCATGCCCCCAGCCAGGCGGAACCAGCACCTTTTCGCCCGGCCCGGCCAGTACGGCGAAACAGCGCCCGGGATCGTCCGCAACATACTCCTGCATATAGATAATGGCGCGCCCCTGCCAGATTTCATACAGCTCGGGCGGAGACCAGCCGCTGTGACTGCTTTTACGGTGAACATGCCCCTGGCTGCGGATCGGCTCTTCACCCAGTGTTCCCGTCGCGTAGGTCACGACCCCAAACAGCAGCATGCGTTTTTTCAGCTCCTGCCGGTCTGCCAGACGGGCGACATCCATCGCGATAGCATAAACGTCTTCCGGCCCTGAGCAGTCAGGATCCCGTAACGACGCGCGGATCTCATCAAGCGTACGGATCTCTGGCATCGGGCCAGTGACGTCCTCACCGTAGCTGAACCCCAGCGGGTGCCGGGTGATGGTCATGTCCAGCCCAAAGTTATTCATTCTGAACCTCCCAGCCACCGTCAGTGGCCAATACCCGCACGGCAAAACCGTGGGGTAACGCGGCATAGTCGTGTCCGGCGACGGCGGGCCAGACCGCGAGTGAAGAGAGCGTGGTCTCACCGGTATTGATTAAACGGTGGGCGGTAAAAGGCGCAATAATATGGACGGATCCCGGCATCACGCACTCCAGACGGGTTTCGCCGGATGTCGTCTGGAGTAAAAGCAGGCCACTTCCCCGCAGTCCAAAATAGACTTCGCCCTGTTCACGACGTTGATGAAAATGGCCGCGGGTCATAAAGAATTCCCGGCCAATTTTACCTGCATGTAAATGGGTAACGCCGACAAACAACGCCCCTTCATGTGCAGGCGATTCCAGCATTTCGACGTCATACACCGTCTGATGCGGATCGCATTGTGCCCAGGCGTCTCGATCGGCAAACAAACCATTGAGATCGGCAAGGCGTGTGGATTTGAGAATAAGCGCGCCGCGGGCAAGTGTACCACTGGCCCAGGCCACCAGAGGCGGCAGGATAATATCTGAAGTCATCGTCTTCTCCGGCCCGAGGAGAACAACCCGCCCAGCATAACAATTTAAACGATTAACCTGCGCATCAAAGGCGCAATGTGTCAGGTGAATCACAGTTAATCAGCAATAAAAATGCCGGCCACTGACGTGGCCGGCATTCGGGTCATGCGCGAGGAAACTTACTCGACTTCGCGTGCGTCGATACGCAGCTCTTTCGGGACCTCGAAAACAATATTCTCTTCGCGTCCTTCCAGCGGGACCGCTTCGCCGCCGCCCAGTTCCTGCAGACGGGAAATCACGTTCTGCACCAGGATATCCGGAGCCGAGGCGCCTGCGGTTACCCCGACACAGGCCACGTTTTTCACCCACGCTTCCTGGATATCGCTGGAATCATCAATCAGATAGGCCGCTTTCCCCATTCGCTGCGCAAGTTCAGCCAGACGATTGGAGTTAGAGGAATTTTTCGAACCGACAACCAGCACCACGTCCGCCTGTTCAGCCAGAGCACGCACCGCTTCCTGGCGATTGGTGGTGGCGTAGCAAATGTCGTCCTTACGCGGGCCGACGATTTTCGGGAAGCGCTGGCGCAGGGCGTCAATCACGTCCGACGTATCGTCAACGGAGAGCGTCGTCTGGGTCATAAACGAGAGACGCGTTTCATTTTTGACGTTCAGCGTAAACACATCTTCCGGCGACTCCACCAGGTACATCCCCCCTTCCGGGTTGCTGTACTGGCCCATGGTACCTTCGACTTCCGGGTGGCCGGCATGGCCAATCAGGATCGACTCTTCACCACGACGGCTGGCGCGCGCCACTTCCATATGCACTTTGGTCACTAATGGGCAGGTGGCGTCGAACACGGTCAGATCGCGGCTTTTCGCTTCGTTACGCACCGCCTGAGAAACCCCGTGCGCGGAGAAAATCAGGATCGCGCCGTCAGGCACTTCGCTGATCTGCTCAATGAAGATCGCGCCACGCTCGCGCAGGCTGTCGACGACATAACGGTTATGCACCACTTCGTGACGCACATAAATCGGCGCGCCGTAAATCTCGAGCGCGTTTTCAACAATGCTGATAGCGCGGTCTACACCGGCGCAAAAGCCGCGCGGGTTAGCCAACAGGATCTGCATTTCAGGCCTCCAGTACCGGATCGATCTCCAGCACTTCAATATCAAAATGGACGGTGCGCCCGGCAAGCGGATGGTTGAAGTCAACGGTGATGGAGTCACCATTGATTTCGCGGATCACGCCAGGCATTTCGCTGCCATCCATAGCGGTAAAGAGCATGATCGCCCCGATTTCCGGCTCACCTGCATCCATAAACTCGCGGCGCGAGAAGTACTGAACAAGGTCCGGGCTTGGCACGCCAAACGCGGCATCTGGCTCCAGCGAAAATGCCTTTTTCTCGCCTTCTTTCAGGCCAAGCAGCTGTTGCTCAAGGCCTTCAGACAGGGAGGTGTCGCCGAGACGAAACAGGGCGGGTTTGCCGTTATTGCGGGTGGATTCAGCCGTGGAGCCATCATCCAGTTTCAGCGTGAAATGAACGAGAACCGCGCTGTTGCTCTGTACGGATTTAGACATGCAAATTGCTCGCTTGTTTTGACCCACCGGTGAGAGACGGGAGGCCAGACATTCTGTAGGCCGGGGGCGCATGCGCCACCCGGCATTTACATTTAAGCCTGTTTCTTCGCGGCCGCGTTCGGCAAGAAGCCTTCCAGCACGATTAACGCCGCGCCGATGCAAATTGCGCTGTCGGCGAGGTTGAAGGTCGCGAAGTGCCAGTCGCCGACATAGAAGTCGATCATATCGACCACAAAGCCGTGCCACAGGCGATCAAACAGGTTGCCCAGCGCGCCACCGATAATCAGCGCATAGGCGATATTATTTAGCTTTTGTGTTGCCTTCGAACGGTACATCAGCAGCGATAGCACCACGCAGATACCGATAGCGATACCTGCAAAGAACCAGCGCTGCCAGCCACCGCTGTCAGCAAGGAAACTAAACGCCGCACCGTAGTTACGTGCGTAATGCAGGTTAAGCGACGGGAACAGCGACACCGTCTCCCCCAGAGCAAAATTCTGGAGGATCAGGAACTTGCTGCCCAGATCGATAATCAGCACTACCACCACCAGCCACAGCCAGCGCAGTCCTGTTGAACAGAGAGTTTTACTCATCAGGCAAACTTACGTTTCTCGCCGTCACCGGCGACGTTGCTGACACAGCGTCCGCAGATATCTGCGTGTTCCGCCACCTGGCCGACATCAGTGGTGTAATGCCAGCAACGCGGGCATTTATCACCTTCGGCTTTGCTCAGTGCGACTTTCAGTCCTTTGAGCAGTTCGCTCTGCTGTGCATCAGCAGACGCCTGGGCATAATCCGCAACTTTCGCACCGGAGGTCAACAGGACAAATCGTAATTCATCGCCCAGCGCCGTCAGTTTCGCCGCCAGCTCTGGCTCGGCGTACAGGGTAACTGCCGCTTCCAGCGAGCCGCCGACTTTCTTGTCAGCACGCGCCTGCTCGATAACCTTGTTCACTTCGCCACGCACTTTCAGCAGCTCGTCCCAGAAGGCATCGTTCATCGCTTCGGTGCTGGAGAGATCGAACAGACCTTCATACCACTCGCCGGTGAAGACATACTTCTCACGGTCGCCTGGCAGGTAACCCCAGATTTCATCTGCGGTGAAGGACATGATCGGTGCCATCCAGCGAACCAGCGCTTCTGCGATGTGGAACAGCGCAGTCTGGCAGCTACGACGCGCCACGCTGTCCGCTTTCGCGGTGTACTGGCGGTCTTTGATGATGTCGAGGTAGAACGAGCCCATCTCGATGGAGCAGAAGCGCATCAGGCGCTGCACCACTTCGTGGAAATCGTAAGATTCGTAAGCCTTCAGGATATCTTCCTGTGCCGCTTTCGCGCAGCCTACCGCCCAGCGATCCAGCACCACCATCTCTTCCGGTTTCACCATATCTTTTAGCGGATCGAACCCGTTCAGGTTCGCCAGCAGGAAGCGCGCAGTGTTACGGATACGACGATAGCTGTCGGCAGCACGTTTCAGGATCTCGTCCGACACCGCCATTTCGCCGGTATAGTCGGTAGAAGCAACCCACAGGCGCAGAATGTCCGCGCCCAGTTTGTTCATCACGTCCTGCGGAGAGACGGTGTTACCGATCGATTTAGACATCTTACGGCCCTGACCATCCACGGTGAAACCGTGGGTCAGCACCTGGCGATACGGTGCTTTACCTTTCATGGCGGTGGAAATCATCAGCGATGACATGAACCAGCCACGGTGTTGGTCAGAACCTTCCAGATACATATCTGCCGCGTGGCCGGCAAATTCCGGACGTACGTCAACAACAGACGCGTGCGTTGAACCGGAGTCAAACCACACGTCCAGGGTATCAGGCACTTTCTCGTAGTTGTCTGCATCAGCGCCCAGGATGTCGCGGGAATCGAGATCCCACCATGCCTGAATGCCGTCAACTTCTACACGCTTCGCGACTTCTTCCATCAGTGCCAGAGTGTTCGGGTGCAGTTCCTGTGTCTCTTTGTGAACGAACAGAGACATTGGCACGCCCCAGGTACGCTGACGGGAGATACACCAGTCAGGACGGTTAGCGACCATGGATTCGATACGCGCCTGACCCCAGTCCGGGATCCACTGCACGCCTTTGATCTCTTTCAGGGACTGCTCGCGCAGGCCTTTCTGATCCATGCTGATGAACCACTGTGGGGTTGCACGGAAGATGATCGGTGATTTGTGACGCCAGCAGCACGGATAGCTGTGCTGCATTTTCTCAACGTGCAGCAGCGCGCCGCTGGTGCGCAGCATGTCAACGATGATGTCGTTCGCTTTGAAGACGTTGATACCGTCCAGCGCCGGGTAGGTGCCAGGCAGGTAAGAGCCGTCAGGACCCACCGGGTTCGCGATTTCAAGACCGTATTTCAGGCTGATGCTGTAGTCGTCAGGACCGTGGCCACCGGCGGTATGTACCGCACCGGTACCCGCATCCAGCGTCACGTGATCGCCCAGAATCGCCGGCACATCGAAGTCCAGGAACGGGTGTTTGAAGCGCATCAGCTCCAGCGCGTCACCTTTCACGGTGCCCAGTACGGTGTAGTCGGCGATGTTCGCGCGTTTCAGCACGCTTTCGACCAGATCTTTCGCCAGGATCAGCGCCTGACCGTCAACCTGCACCAGCGCGTACTCGAACTCACCGGACAGGGAGATCGCGCGGTTTGCTGGCAGCGTCCACGGGGTGGTGGTCCAGATAACCAGCGAGATGGGGCCATTGACAGAGGTCACGCCAAATTTGGCTTTCACCGCCTCCTGATCGACCGCGTGGAAGGCCACGTCGATAGACGGAGAGGTTTTGTCGTAATACTCCACTTCCGCTTCTGCCAGCGCAGAACGGCAGTCCACGCACCAGTGCACCGGCTTCGCGCCTTTGTGCAGATGGCCGTTACCGATGATTTTACCCAGCGCACGGATGATGTTGGCTTCGGTTTTGAAGTCCATGGTCAGGTACGGACGTGACCAGTCACCCAGCACGCCCAGGCGGATAAAGTCCTGACGCTGACCGTGAACCTGCGTGGCCGCGTATTCGCGACATTTTGCGCGGAATTCTGCCGCGGTGAACTTCTCACCCGGCTTACCAAACTCTTGCTCAACTTTCAGTTCGATTGGCAGACCATGGCAGTCCCAGCCCGGAACGTAAGGCGAGTCATATCCCGCGAGGCCTTTGGACTTCACGATAATGTCTTTCAGAATCTTGTTTACAGAGTGACCAATATGAATGCTGCCATTCGCATATGGAGGGCCATCATGCAGAATGAAGGTTTTTTTGCCTTTTTTGGCTGCACGGATGATGCCGTACAGGTCATCATCGGTCCAACGCGCCAGCATTCCCGGTTCGCGCTTGGCGAGATCGCCGCGCATCGGGAACCCTGTTTCCGGCAAATTCAGGGTTGATTTATAGTCACTCATCAGATTCTCGGTTCCGTATTTTTCACGTAGGCATTTAAGCCGGGTTTACTCGCCCAAAAAACTCGCGGGCCGTTAATTCATCTCGCGCGATTTGCGCCTTTAGTTCATCCAGCGAAGCAAATCGCTGCTCATTGCGTATTTTTTTACGCAGTATCACATCTATATGGCGACCATAAAGGTCCATTACAACGTCCAGCAGGTGCACTTCTAATTGTTGACGGACACCGGCGACTGTAGGACGTGTGCCAATATTGGCGACACCGAAATATGGTTTATCGCCCAGACCAGCCACTTCCACCGCATATACCCCTTTAACCGGGGAGACCTGACGACGTAGCGGTATATTCGCCGTCGGGAAACCTATGGTGCGGCCCAGCGCATCGCCATGGACCACACGGCCTGAAATGCTAAACGGATGTCCCAGCAGCGTTTCCGCCGTATCCAGTTCATCGTTGGCCAGCGCCTGACGCACCGCAGTGCTGCTAACCCGGACGCCGCCTTCGCAAAAGGTCATTGCGCTGGTGACATCAAAGCCGTACTCGAGGCCAGCCTTCTGTAATAGCAAGAAATCGCCCTGACGACCAGCGCCAAAGCGGAAATCATCACCCACGGCCAGAAACTGCACGCCAAGGCGCCTGACCAGCAGGTCACTGACGAAATTTTGTGCTGTGAGCGCGGCAAAGCGGCGATCGAAACGCACGCACAATACGTAGTCCACCCCGGACTCTGCCAGGTAGCGCAACTTCTCGCGCAGGCGAGTGAGGCGAGCCGGTGATTTATCGCCGGCAAACAGCTCCAGCGGCTGCGGCTCAAAAATCATCACTACAACGGGCAGGCCACGCGCCTCCCCTTCTTTACGCAATCCCTGCAGCAGCGCCTGATGACCACGATGCACGCCGTCGAAATTACCAATGGTCAGCACGCACCCGTGCGGTGCTCTGCTGAGATTATGTATGCCGCGTATCAGCTTCATGTCTGGCTCAAAACAGTGAAAATCGCCAAAGTATACCTTGTACAGCGGTTAAGGTTAACCGGCGATTGTTCGCGCAAAACAGAAAGCCGTAATGATTTCATCAGGCTGACCTTTCACAGCAAAAAAATCTGCCCGTGAACTGCGTTTTTTGTGCCGAAAAGCTGTATTCACGAGCGACAAGCTGGTAGAATCCTGCGCCATCACTACGTAACGTAGCGTCGCCAATCAACGGCGCTTATTTGCACAAATCCATTGACAAAAGAAGGTATAGAGGGCATATTCCTCGGCCTTTGAATTGTCCACATAGATCATATTTGGGAGTTGGACCTTGGCTAATATCAAATCAGCTAAGAAACGTGCTATCCAGTCTGAAAAGGCTCGTAAGCACAATGCAAGCCGTCGCTCTATGATGCGTACTTTCATCAAGAAAGTATACGCAGCTATCGAAGCTGGCGACAAAGCTGCTGCGCAGAACGCATTTAATGAAATGCAACCAATCGTGGATCGTCAGGCTGCTAAAGGTCTGATCCACAAAAACAAAGCAGCGCGTCATAAAGCAAACCTGACCGCGCAGATCAACAAACTGGCTTAATCGCCACTTGTTGTTGCTTGTTTTAAAAGAACCCGCTTAACGCGGGTTTTTTTATATCTTCAGATTGCCGGTGGCGTAAACAGCGCCGAGTAGTCGCGGTTACAGATGCGCTGTACTGCCGGATGTTGAATCATCCTTTCTGCAAATATCGCGTGATACTCCTCCATCACGTTATCGACCCGGCCAATCTCCGTAATCTTCTTATCTGAATAGAGATCGTGCACGTACAGCGTCGGTGCAACGAAGATGGCGTTATGCGCCTCACCAAAGGCTTTCATTAGCGCAGCATCATCAAACTCGCCGAGGATCTCCACCTTCAGTCCCTGAGAGTTAAACCAGTTCAGCAGTTTGCGCCCAAGCATGGAGCGCCGGCCTGGCACCAGCAAACGACGCTCCTCCAGACAAGCAGGAAACGGTTTTTCCGGCGGCGGGTTAATGCACCAGAAGCTGACCCCGCATTCGCCAATTTTCACCGAGAACAGCCCTTCCTGCTGCGTAGAGTCGATCGGGCAGTCCGAGATAATCATATCCAGCTTATGCTGGCTCAGTTGCTCCAGCAGCATCTCGTGCGTGGACTCAAAACAGCGCAGGTGGATTTGCTCATCTTCGACCACCGCCGCATCCAGCACGCCGCTGACCAGCCGTTTTGACAACGCATCCGCCACGCCGACGTCAAAGAGCAGGTTTGACTCTTTGCGGTAGTTAACAATATCCAGCATCTCCTGGCTTAAGGTGAACATCTTATCCGCGTAGCGGAAAACCAGTTCGCCCAGCTCACTTGGCTCAATCCCACGGCCCTTGCGCTTAAAGAGCTTGCCCTGCAGCCGCTCTTCCAGCGCTTTGATTTGCCCGGTGATGGTCTGCGGCGTCAGGTAGAGCGCCTCTGCCGCCCCCACGACCGAGCCCTGCTTATAGACATGCCAGAAGTAGTAAAGGTGGTTGTAATTCAAATGAGACATCGTGTCTTCGCTCCCTGATCGTGTAGCGGGAGAAGGTGTTCTTCTCCCGGTTTCCTGTTATGCCTGAACGACCGGTCCGGACAGTTTGACCTTCAATAAGGTATAGCCAGTGACTGCGGCCAGTAACGATCCGATAAGGATACCCAGCTTCGCCCAGACGATAAGCTCAGGCGCATGGGCACCAAAAGCCAGCGTTGAGATAAAGATCGACATGGTAAACCCAATGCCGCACAGCACGCCCACCGCCATGATCTGCTTAAACGTTGTACCGTGCGGCAGTGACGCCAGCTTCATCTTCAGCGCCAGCCAGCAGAACAGGCTAATACCCAGCGGCTTACCAATAAACAGTCCGGCAATAATGCCCAGCGGCAACATTGAGGTCAGTCCCTCAAGGGTTACCCCTTCCAGCGAAACGCCTGCATTAGCGAAAGCAAACAGCGGCAGGATCATAAAGGCGACCCACGGGTGCAGCACATGCTCCAGCTGTTTGGCAGGCGATTTCCCCTCCTGCAGCTTAAGCGGAACGAAGAAGCCGACGATGACCCCGGCGAGCGTAGCGTGCACGCCTGATTTCAGTACCGCGGTCCACAGCACCATCCCCACCAGCACGTAGATCCCGATGCGGCGCACGTTGCAAATGTTCAACAGCGCCAGTACCGCAATCGCTCCTGCGGCAACGCTCAACGACAGGATCGACAGGTCGCTGGTGTAGAACAGCGCAATAATGACAATCGCGCCCAGGTCATCAATGATCGCCAGCGCCATCAGGAAGATTTTCAGTGCCACCGGCACGCGGCTTCCCAACAAGGCCAGCACACCCAGGGCAAACGCGATATCCGTTGCTGCCGGAATAGCCCAGCCATGACGCGATACCGGATCCTGCCAGGTGAACGCCAGGAAGAGCAACGCCGGAATGACCATCCCCCCGAATGCGGCAATCACCGGGAACGCGGCACGCTGACGGCTGGCAAGCGAGCCCAGGACCAGCTCACGCTTAACCTCCAGCCCTACCAGCAAGAAAAACACGGCCATCAGTGCATCGTTGATCCACAGCAGCATGTTCTTGTTAATTTCCAGCGCCCCGACTTTCAGCTCGACGGGAGTTTCCAGAAACGCGTGGTAAAAGTCGCGTGTGAAACCCATATTGGCCAGCGCCATCGCGGCCGCAGCTGCAATAATCAGGATGATGCCGCCTGATGCTTCACTGCTAAAAAAACGGTGTATTAATTTCACGTAGGCTCTCTCTTACAGCAATACTTCGGTAAAACCATAATACCAGGCCAAACAGCTCGGCAAAAGCAGATTAATGTTGAGTATATATTCAGTTTTACCGAATGATAGCCATGAGGACAGCTACAAAAAGAAAAAGCCCGAAATCGCTTCCGGGCTTTTTGAGATGAACACCAGCTAACGGATCAGCGGGTCAAATCGTCGAAGAATTTTTTGACGCCATCGAAGAAGCTTTTGGAGCGCGGGCTGTTTTTCTCACCCGTCGGGCCGCCAAAACTTTCCTGCAGCTCTTTCAGCAGCTGTTTCTGCTTGTCGTTCAGGCCAACCGGGGTTTCAACCACCACGCGGCACAGCAGGTCGCCCTGCGCACCACCGCGAACGGATTTAACACCTTTACCACGCATGCGGAACAGCTTGCCGGTCTGGGTTTCGCCTGGAACCTTCAGATTGACGCGACCATCAAGCGTTGGCACTTCAATTTCGCCACCGAGTGCCGCCATGGCGAAGTTGATGGGCACTTCACAGTACAGGTTGTTGCCTTCACGCTCAAAGATGGCGTGCTGCTTGACCTGAACCTGAACGTACAGATCGCCTGCCGGTGCACCGTGCTCGCCGGCCTCACCTTCACCTGCCAGACGGATACGGTCGCCCGTGTCCACGCCTGCCGGGATTTTAACGGACAGCGTCTTGGTTTTCTCAACGCGACCATGACCGTGGCATTTTGTGCAGGGGTCTTTAATCAGCGTACCGCGACCATGACAGTGCGGACACGCCTGCTGCACGGCGAAGAAGCCCTGACGCATCTGCACCTGACCGGAACCGTGACAGGTTGGACAGGTTTGCGGCTGGGTGCCTGCTTTCGCGCCGCTGCCGTGGCAAACGTCGCACTCTTCCAGCGTCGGAATACGGATCTCTTTGGTGACGCCGCGTACGGCCTCTTCCAGCGTCAGATCCATGTTGTAGCGCAGGTCGGCGCCGCGCGCCGCGCGCTGACGGCCACGACCGCCGCCAAAAATGTCGCCGAAAACATCGCCAAAGATATCGCTGAAGTCAGCGCCGCCGCCAAAGCCGCCGCCACCGAATCCACCGCCGCCCATGCCGCCTTGTTCGAAGGCTGCGTGACCGTACTGGTCATAGGCCGCACGTTTCTGTGCATCGGTCAGGACTTCGTAGGCTTCTTTGATCTCTTTAAATTTGGCTTCAGCCTCTTTGTCACCCTGGTTGCGGTCCGGGTGGAATTTCATGGCCAGGCGCTTATACGCCTTTTTGATTTCACGCTCTTCCGCAGTTTTCGGAACGCCTAAAATCTCGTAATAGTCTTGCTTTGCCATTGGTTTTTTTAAGCCCCTTAACATGCGAGCACGGGCGTGGAGAGTTCTCCTACGCCCGTGCCGATTAATTACCCTGCATCAGGGCGATTATTTTTTGTCTTTCACTTCTTCGAACTCAGCGTCGACAACGTCGTCGTCTTTCGCGTTGTTCTGAGAAGCGTCAGCGCCAGCCTGCTGTTGGGCGTGCTGCTGCTGAGCGATTTCCATCAGCTTCTGAGAAGCCTGTGCCAGCTCCTGCATCTTCGCTTCGATATCCGCTTTGTCTTCGCCTTTCAGAGACGTTTCCAGCGCGCTCAGTGCAGCTTCGATAGCCGTTTTGTCTTCAGCTGGCAGTTTATCGCCGGCTTCTTCAACCTGCTTACGGGTGCTGTGCAGCAGATGGTCGCCCTGGTTGCGGGTCTGAACCAGCTCTTCGAACTTACGGTCAGATTCCGCGTTCGCTTCTGCTTCACGAACCATTTTCTGGATCTCTTCTTCGTTCAGACCGGAAGAGGCCTTAATGGTGATCTTCTGCTCTTTACCGCTGTTTTTGTCTTTCGCGGAAACGTGCAGGATACCGTCAGCATCGATATCGAAGGTTACTTCGATCTGCGGCATACCGCGTGGCGCCGGGTTGATGCCATCCAGGTTGAACTGACCCAGTGACTTGTTATCCGCCGCACGCTTACGCTCACCCTGCAGCACATGGATGGTTACTGCAGACTGGTTGTCTTCAGCAGTAGAGAACACCTGGCTGTGCTTAGTAGGGATAGTGGTGTTTTTGGTGATAAGCGCCGTCATCACACCGCCCATGGTTTCGATACCCAGAGACAGCGGGGTAACGTCCAGCAGCAGAACGTCTTTCACATCACCCGTCAACACACCACCCTGAACGGCAGCACCGATAGCCACTGCTTCGTCCGGGTTAACGTCTTTACGTGGCTCTTTACCAAAGAATTCAGCCACTTTCTTCTGAACCATTGGCATACGGGTCTGGCCACCGACGAGGATAACGTCGTTGATATCAGACACGGACAGTCCAGCATCCTGCAGAGCAACTTTCAGTGGCTCAATGGAACGGTTCACCAGGTCTTCTACCAGGCTTTCCAGTTTCGCACGGGTCACTTTAATGTTCATGTGTTTAGGACCGGTCGCGTCTGCAGTGATATACGGCAGGTTCACGTCGGTCTGCTGAGCGGAAGACAGTTCGATCTTCGCTTTCTCAGCGGCTTCTTTCAGGCGCTGCATTGCCAGCGGGTCGTTACGCAGGTCAATGCCCTGATCTTTCTTGAACTCGTCAACGAGGTAGTTGATCAGACGGGTATCGAAGTCTTCACCACCCAGGTGGGTATCACCGTTGGTTGCCAGAACTTCGAAGGTTTTTTCGCCATCAACTTCGTCGATTTCGATAATAGAGATATCGAAAGTACCACCACCCAGGTCGTAAACCGCGATAGTACGGTTGCCAACTTCTTTATCCAGACCGTAAGCCAGTGCCGCTGCGGTTGGTTCGTTGATGATACGTTTTACTTCCAGACCTGCGATACGGCCAGCATCTTTCGTTGCCTGACGCTGAGCATCGTTGAAGTAAGCAGGAACGGTGATAACAGCTTCAGTTACCGGTTCACCCAGGTAATCTTCTGCGGTTTTCTTCATTTTTTTCAGCACTTCAGCAGAGATCTGCGGTGGTGCCGTTTTGGTGCCTTTCACATCAAGCCATGCATCGCCGTTATCTGCTGCGATGATTTTGTAAGGCATGATAGAAACGTCACGCTGAACTTCTTCGTCCTGGAAGCGGCGGCCAATCAGGCGTTTAATCGCAAACAGGGTATTTTGCGGGTTTGTCACTGCCTGACGTTTAGCCGGCTGACCAACCAGAGTTTCACCATCCTGGGTATAAGCAATGATAGAAGGCGTGGTGCGATCGCCCTCGGCGTTCTCCAGCACGCGTGCGGTAGTGCCATCCATAATCGCTACACAAGAGTTGGTAGTACCCAGGTCGATACCAATAATTTTACCCATCTAAACGTCTCCACTTAAAATTCAGTCAACATGTGGTTGTGTACCTGTAATAAGGGCAGAACGTGCTTTTTCAACTGCCCACAATTGATTTTTTTCAGGTCCACACACTGCGGTTGACTACAAGATGGGGTCGCGCCAGCGTCCATCAAGGGGGAACGGTAAAAAAAATTTTTAATTTCACCCTGATGAGATCATAGACGGCATTGATTGCGCCCATTATGATGCCGCGCCCCGTCAGGGAGAACTGACGCGGGTTTAACCATTTCACCATATTAATGATGATTTTTTGAGGACTTATGGGCAACACTAAGTTGGCTAATCCGGCTCCGCTGGGCCTGATGGGTTTTGGCATGACCACTATCCTGCTGAACCTGCACAACATCGGGATGTTCCCGATGGATGGCATTATCCTGGCGATGGGCATTTTTTACGGCGGTATCGCGCAAATCTTCGCGGGCCTGCTGGAATATAAGAAAGGCAACACCTTCGGCTTAACCGCATTTACCTCTTATGGTTCTTTCTGGCTGACCCTGGTCGCGATCCTGCTGATGCCTAAAATGGCCCTGGCAGATGCGGCAAACGCACATTTCCTGGGCGTTTACCTTGGTCTGTGGGGCATCTTCACGCTGTTTATGTTCTTCGGCACCCTGAAAGGCAACCGCGCACTGCAGTTTGTTTTCCTGAGCCTGACCGTGCTGTTCGCCCTGCTGGCGATCGGCCACCTCGTGGATAACGAAAGCATCGTGCATATTGCCGGCTGGATTGGTCTGGTGTGCGGCGCAAGCGCTATCTACCTGGCAATGGGTGAAGTGCTGAACGAGCAGTTTGACCGCACCATTCTACCGATTGGTGAAAAACACTGATCCATCTGTCGTGTCCGCCTCGCGGGCACGACATCCCTGTTTCTGCCGAAGCCAAATGCCTAACACCAGCCCCATCACCGACAGCGCGAGCACATACCAGGCGGGAGCCATCGGGGATACTCCCATCAACACCGTGACCGCAATCGGCGTCAGCCCGCCAAAGATGGCGTAAGAGACGTTATAGGAAAAAGAGATCCCGGTGAAGCGGACCTCTGGCGGAAAAGCTCGCACCATCACATACGGCACTGCACCGACAACCCCCACGCACAGCCCGACCGTACCGTAGAGCAGGAACAGCTGTTCAGGATGGCTGCCTGCCAGGTGGTAAAACGCCCAGCTCGACGCAGCCAGCAGCAGACTGCCGATGATGAAAGTCAGGCCGGCACCGATACGATCAACGGCCAGCCCCGCGGCCAGACAGCCAAAGCAGAGCATAATGGTGGCGATACTGTTTGCCTGCAACGTTACCGCCGGCGCAAAACCGTACTGCTTTTGCAGCCATACCGGAGACATCAAGATAACGACCACGATGCCCGCCGACAGCAGCCAGGTGAGCAGCATCGACACCACAACCGCGCTCCGGTGGCGCACCACCACGGCTTTTACCGGCAACTCCTGTGCCAGCGCCTTGCGCTGCTGCATCTCAAGGAAAATAGGTGTCTCCTGCAGCCAGCGGCGAAGATACATCGCCACCAGGCCAAACGCCCCGCCGAGCAGGAACGGTACGCGCCATCCCCAGTCGTGAACCGCCTGTTGCGTCATGCTGGTATTCACGATAGTGGCCACCACTGAACCGAGGAGGATACCGACAGTCAGCCCCGCCGTTAAGGTTCCACAGGCGATGCCGATGCGGCGCGCCGGCACATGCTCCGCCACGAACACCCAGGCCCCCGGCACTTCGCCGCCAATCGCCGCGCCCTGAAGAATGCGCATCAGCAACAGCAGCAGCGGAGCAACAATGCCCATTGAGGCGTAAGTGGGCAGCAGACCAATGGCCAGCGTCGGCACGGCCATCAGTAAAATGCTGAGCGTGAACATCTTCTTACGCCCGACCAGGTCACCAAAGTGGGCCATTACAATGCCACCCAGCGGTCGCGCCAGATACCCGGCGGCAAAAATGCCGAAGGTTTGCACCTGGCGCAACCACTCCGGGATATCTGCCGGGAAGAAAAGCTCCCCCACCACGGCGGCGAAGAAGACGAAGATGATGAAGTCGTAAAACTCCAGCGCACCGCCTAAGGCCGCGAGCGTGAGGGTTTTATAGTCCTGTCGATTCAGAGGTCGGGTGTTATGTGACATAGCGAACCATTTGGCTTGTGTTGTGGATTTATTTTTACAGCAAACGTAAAGAAAAAATTACTATACCGTAAAACCCTTACCACGCCACCGTCGCTTCAGCTAATGTCACATATTGATTAATTTCAGGAGATTGTCTCGCGACGGGCGTTTTTCGGACGAAAAGCTGCTACCACTTTCTCATCGGTTTCTACATACGGACCGTCAAGCAACTGTATACAATACGGTACACTTGCAAAAATCCCGTGCACGATCACGCTGCCATCTTCCGCTTTCAGTCCTTCAAGCGTCTCTTTGATGGACTTCGGCTGGCCCGGCAAATTCAGAATCAATGCCTGCTTGCGGATCACCCCGACCTGACGGGAGAGGATCGCCGTCGGGACAAAGTGTAGACTGATCTGGCGCATCTGCTCACCGAAGCCAGGCATCTCACGATCGGCAACCGCCAGCGTGGCATCCGGAGTGACGTCCCGGCGCGCAGGCCCGGTGCCTCCCGTGGTCAATACCAGGTGGCAGCTCATCTCATCCACCAGCTCACAGAGTGTCTGTTCGATAATTGGCTGTTCGTCAGGGATCAGGCGGGTCTGGATCTCAAAGGGGGTTGTCAACGCACTGCCCAGCCATTCTTCCAGCGCGGGGATGCCTTTATCCTGATAAACACCGCTGGAGGCGCGGTCAGAAATCGACACTAAGCCGATGCGTAAGGTATTCATATCCATTCCATTCAAAAAAGTACTGATTAAAGGGAATGATACACGCAGAGGGGAAATTCAGACAGAGTACGAAAGAAGTAGCGTGACCGGGAACCCGGTCACGCAGAATGATTACAGCAGGTCGCCGATCATTTTTTCCAGTTTTTCCTGGTCGATAGCAAACTTACGGATACCGTCCGCCAGTTTATCTACAGCCATTGGATCCTGGTTATGCTGCCACAGGAACTCAGATTCAGTGATGCGCTCCGGACGCGCTTTCACTTCACCGGTGTAGGACAGTTTACGCTCGATAGCACCTTCGCTTTCAGCCAGCTCTTTCAGCAGTGCCGGGGCGATGGTCAGGCGGTCACAGCCAGCCAGTTCGATGATTTCACCTACGTTACGGAAGCTTGCGCCCATCACCACAGTCTCATAACCGTGCTGTTTGTAGTATTCGTAGATTTCGGTCACGGAAACGACGCCTGGATCTTCAGATGCCGCGTACTCTTTCTTATCCGTGTTGGCTTTGTACCAGTCCAGAATACGGCCAACGAATGGAGAAATCAGGTATACGCCGGCTTCCGCACATGCACGCGCCTGTGCGAAGGAGAACAGCAGCGTCAGGTTACAGTTGATACCGTCTTTTTCCAGCTGTTCAGCTGCACGAATACCCTGCCAGGTTGACGCCAGTTTGATCAGGATGCGGTCATTGCTGATGCCGGCATCGTTGTACATTTTGATCAGACGTTTTGCTTTGGCGATAGACGCTTCGGTGTCGTAGGAGAGACGTGCGTCAACTTCGGTAGAGATGCGGCCAGGAACCAGTTTCAGAATTTCCAGACCAATGTTCACGGCCAGTTTATCAGTGGCATCAACAACCTGCTGCGCGCGGTCGTTGCTCTGTGCTTTCGCCCAGGTCACTGCGTCGTCAATCAGTTTGCGATACTCAGGGATCTGTGCGGCGTTAAGGATCAGAGAAGGGTTGGTGGTGGCATCCTGCGGCTGGTACAGCTTCATTGCCGCGATATCTCCGGTGTCAGCTACGACAGTGGTGAACTGACGAAGGGAGGTCAATTTATCCGTCATGATAGTGTTTCTCTTTTAACGTGCCCTGGATAATTCACGCTACCGACAGCATGCCTGCAGCGGAAAAATGACAGGTTTACTTGTTAGGGGGATGTAACCGGTCTGCCCTGATGATAACACGACGGAGGGGTAGCGCAACCGCAGACAGTGCGCTTAGACAGAGTATGATAAACTCAGAATATTAACAGGCTGCTAAGTAACAGCATGTCCAATCAGTGGTAGCGCTTACATATTCATTTTGGCATCAACAAGAGGGACGTTAATGCCTGATTTCCTTTTCTTTATTAATGAAGTCCTTTGGGGTTCGATAATGATATACCTGCTGCTGAGTGCAGGTATTTGGTTTACGCTACGCAGCGGGTTTATCCAGTTTCGTTATATTCGCAAATTTGGCAGAAGTCTGAAAAACAGCGTCACGCCCCAGCCGGGCGGATTAACCTCTTTCCAGGCCCTCTGCACCAGCATTGCAGCACGCCTCGGCAGCGGTAATATGGCAGGGGTGGCACTGGCCATCAGCGCCGGTGGCCCGGGCGCCGTTTTCTGGATGTGGGTCACGGCGCTTATCGGGATGGCCACCTCCTTTGCCGAGAGCGCCCTCGCCCAACTCTACAAAGAAAAAGATAAAAACGGACAGTTTCGCGGCGGCCCGGCCTGGTACATGGCGCGTGGCTTAGGAATGCGCTGGATGGGCGTGCTGTTTTCGCTGTTTTTACTGCTCGCGTACGGTCTGATTTTTAATACCGTTCAGGCGAATTCTGTCGCCCATGCCTTGCGCTATGCCTTTGCGTGTCCGGAGTGGATCACCGGGCTTGTTTTAGCCCTCTGTATCCTGCTGACCATTTCGACCGGCCTAAAAGGTGTCGCCCGCCTGATGCAGTGGCTGGTGCCGGTCATGGCGCTGCTGTGGGTTGCCGCCAGCCTGTTCGTCGCCGCACGGCATATCGAGCAGGTGCCGGAAGTGATTGCAACCATCTTCAAAAGCGCATTTGGCTGGCGCGAGGCGGCATCGGGCGCACTGGGCTATACCTTCAGCCAGGCGCTGATGTCGGGCTTTCAGCGCGGAATGTTCTCCAATGAAGCCGGTATGGGATCAACGCCCAATGCCGCAGCCGCCGCCGCGTCCTGGCCGCCCCACCCGGCGGCACAAGGCATTGTTCAGATGATTGGCGTTTTTACGGACACCATTATTATCTGTTCCGCCAGCGCCATGATCCTGCTGCTGGCCGGTCCGGTACCTCACTCATCGGAAACAGCCGGCATACAACTGCTTCAGCAGGCACTGGTGAATCTGACGGGCGGCTGGGGAGCCGGGTTTGTCTCGCTCATCCTGCTGTTATTCGCCTTCAGCTCGATTGTTGTGAATTACCTCTACGCCGAAAATAACCTTATTTTCCTGAAAGTGGACTCCCGCCGTATGATCACGCTGCTGCGCCTCGGGGTGATACTGATGGTGTTAGCAGGTTCGCTGCTCAGCATGCCGCTGGTCTGGCAACTGGCGGATGTCTTTATGGCGCTCATGGCCATCACTAACCTGACGGCGATCCTGCTGCTCTCACCCGTGGTTACGCTTATCGCACGGGACTATCTTCGTCAGCGCAAACTGGGCGTACCACCGGTCTTTGATGCCTCGCGTTATCCCGACATCCAGGCGCAAATTGCGCCCGGCACCTGGGATGATTTGCCACGGCAATAACAGCTATCGATCAATTGAGGGCGATTTTTTGCTAAAGTCGCTCTAAATTTCCTGCAAGGACTGGATATGCTGATTCTGATTTCACCTGCTAAAACGCTCGATTACCAGAGCCCGCTCGCCACCGAGCGCTATACCCAGCCTGAACTGCTGGACTATTCGCAACAGCTGATTCACGTCGCGCGTAAGCTCTCTGCGCCACAAATTGCCTCGCTGATGAGCATCAGCGACAAACTGGCGGATCTTAACGCGACCCGTTTCCACGAGTGGCACCCGGACTTCACGCCGAACAACGCCCGCCAGGCGCTTCTGGCGTTTAAAGGTGATGTGTATACCGGCCTGCAGGCGGAAGATTTTAGCGAAGCCGATTTCGACTTCGCCCAGCAGCATCTGCGCATGTTGTCAGGTCTGTACGGCGTGCTGCGCCCGTTGGATCTGATGCAGCCGTATCGTCTGGAGATGGGTATCCGCCTGGAAAACCCTAAAGGCAAAGATCTGTACCATTTCTGGGGCGATATCATCACCGACAAACTGAACGCTGCGCTGCGTGCTCAGGGCGATAATGTGGTGATCAATCTGGCCTCCGATGAATACTACAAATCGGTGAAGCCGAAAAAGCTGGATGCGGAAATTATCAAGCCCGTTTTCCTCGATGAGAAAAACGGCAAGTTCAAGGTCATCAGCTTCTACGCCAAAAAAGCGCGTGGGCTGATGAGCCGCTACATCATTCAGAACCGCCTGACGAAGCCGGAGCAACTGACCGGCTTCAACAGCGAAGGCTACTTCTTCGATGAAGAAGCGTCGGGAAAAGGCGAACTGGTGTTTAAGCGCCACGAGCAGTAAAACAAACCCCGCCAGATGGCGGGGTTTTGCATTAATGGTGTTTCCAGTCCGGGCCAGGACGCGGGTCGTCGTGACGATCGTGATGGTGGTCATCATGATGACGATCGTGATGCTCGTCATGTGGGCGCCAGTGATTATCGCGCCAGTCATAGTGAGCCTTCCACCAGTCATGGTCGCGCCAGCGACCACCATCCCAGTAGTGACCACGATTATCCTGATCGCCAATCTGCAGTTTTACCGCAGGGACGAGGGTGATTTCAGAGGCCTGAACCGCCATCGGAGCGACCAGCATCATTGAAAGCACCAGCAGAGCAGGTTTCAGTTTAGACATAGGTGACTCCTTATTCATTTACCCGATGTGGGCCGATGTAAGGAGAATACGTGAGGAGGACGGGGGATGTTATTCTCTGCAATCCTAATCGCTAAGTGACCGCATTTATTGGGAATTTCTGCTTTTTTACTGCTATTTTTCTCCTTAATTTCTCCATAAAAAAAGCCGGGTAAGTTTCACCTTACCCGGCCTGCATAGGGTGACAGAACCGTTATCCGCGCGTCATCATCAACTTACGCAGCGCGGCGAAATCCGCGGGCAGTTCATGCGAAAGCAGCGGCAGGTCCGCACGCTCGGCCAGCTCTTTTGGCAGCGGCAGCGTTTCACCCAGAATCACTTCCACGCTCTCTTTGAACTTCGCCGGATGAGCCGTTCCCAGGAACAGGCCATACTCCCCCGGATTCAGCTGATCGCGCAGCGCACGGTAAGCGATCGCCGCATGCGGTTCAGAGGTGTACCCCACCGCTTTCAGCTCACGCAGGGTGGCTTTGGTGGTCTCATCCGTCACCGCGGCATAACCCAGATCGCCCAGACGCCAGACCTTACGGCGGAACAGCTCTTCCACACGCGGCCAGTTGTTCGGCTGGCTTACGTCCATCGCATTCGAAAGCGTCGCCTGCGTGGCGTTCGGCGCCCATTTACCGTCTTTCAGGAAGCGCGGCACGGTGTCGTTGGCGTTGGTGGCGGCGATAAAGCGTTTTACCGGCAGGCCGAGCGATTTCGCCAGCAGGCCCGCCGTCAGGTCACCAAAGTTGCCGCTTGGTACGGAGACGACCAGCTGATTGCGCGCCTCCTGTGGCAGTTGTGCAACCGCTTCGAAGTAGTAGCAGATCTGCGCCAGCAGACGGCTGATGTTAATGGAGTTCGCCGAGTTCAGACCCAGCGCCACTTTCAGCTCTTCATCATCGAAGGCCTGCTTGACCAGCGCCTGGCAGGCATCGAAATCGCCGTCAATCGCCACGGTTTCAATGTTGCCCCCGAGCGTACAGAACAGTTTTTCCTGCAGCGGACTGATTTTGCCTTTCGGGTAGAGGATCACCACGCGAACGTTCTTCAGACCATAGAACGCATGGGCAACGGCCGCACCGGTATCTCCGGAGGTCGCCGTCAGAATCGTTACCGGTTTGTCGCCGCTGATGTGGGTCAGCATCTGCGCCATAAAGCGGCCACCGAAGTCTTTAAACGCCAGGGTTGGACCGTGGAACAGCTCAAGGCAGCCGACATCCGGCTCAACCTGCTTAACCGGTGCCGGGAAAGCGAACGCTGCACGCACGCGCTCTTCCAGCAGCTCCTGCGGGATTTCATCGCCGATAAAGGCAGAGAGAATTTTAGTGCTGCGGGTGACAAAGTCCTGCTTCAGCAGCTCATCAATGTCGGTCAGCTGAAATTCTGGCAGGTCATGGGGGAAGAACAGCCCCTGATTTTTGCCCAGTCCCTGAGTCACCGCCTGCGCGAAGCTGACCTGCTCGTTATGATCTTTAAGGTTGTAGAGTTTCATTCGTTATCCCAGTACTCGTGCGCCAGCCGTGTCCAGACGGCAAATATGAACAAAGCCTTCCTGATTTTGCAGGTAGTGTTTAGAGAGCCAGTCCGCCACGCGCTGCGCCGTGTCTGGCTTATCGCACAGGGCGAACAGCGTCGGGCCGGAGCCGGAGATACCGCACGCCAGTGCGCCGGTATCCATTGACGCCTGTCGCGCCTCGTTAAAGCCAGGCAGCAGCTTAGTGCGGTACGGCTCGGCGATAACGTCTTTCATTAATTTTGCTGCCAGCTGCGGCTGACGGGTGTAGCAGGCGTGTATAAAGCCGGCCAGATGACGTCCGTGAGCGATACAGTCCTGACGACGATACTGCGCAGGCAGGATCGCACGCGCTTCAGCGGTGGATACCTTAATGCCGGGATAGGCCAGCACCCACAGCCACTCATCAAACCCTGGCACCTGCTGGTTGATGATGCCATTTTCTTCAATCATCAGCTGCATACCGCCGAGGAAGCAGGGGGCGACGTTGTCATAATGAATGCTGCCGGAGATGCGCCCTTCCAGCTCGCCCATTAACCCGAGCAGACGGTTATTATTCAGTGGCTTGCCGCAGTGCTCATTCATGGCCACCAGTCCGGCGACCACGGAGCAAGCGCTGGAACCCAGGCCAGAGCCAATCGGCATACTTTTTTCCAGCGTCATGGCGACCGGCACATTTTTGCCAATCTCCTGACAGAACCGCTCCCAGCACTGATAAACGATATTCTCGCGCGGGTCTGTCGGCAGTTTGCTGGCGAAGCGGCCCACGTTATTCAGGCTAAAGCTCTCTGCCGCTTCAACCGTTACCGTATCGCCCAGCAGCGAACCATCCACCGGCGTCACCGCCGCACCCAGCACATCAAATCCGACGCTCATATTGGCGCTGGAAGCTGGGGCATAAACTTTCACCATGTTAAACTCCTAACTTCCATGACAGGGTACGCAGCAAATCGGCAAATACACCCGCCGCGGTAACATCATTCCCTGCGCCATAGCCGCGAAGCACCAGCGGCAGTGGCTGATAATAGTGGCTGTAAAACGCGAGGGCGTTTTCGCCGTTTTTTACTTTGAACAGCGGGTCGTTGCCATCCACTTCAGCAATCTTCACGCGGCACATACCATCGTCTTCAATATTGCCAACATAGCGCAATACCTTACCTTCATCACGGGCTTTCGCAACGCGTGCGGCAAAGGCGTCGTCTAGCTGCGCTAAATTGGCCATAAAGGTGTTCACGTCACCGCTGTCGTCAAACCCGGCAGGCAGAACAGGCTCAATCACGATATCGGAAAGCTCCAGCTCACGGCCCGTTTCACGCACCAGTATGAGCAACTTACGCGCCACATCCATACCGGAGAGATCGTCTCGCGGATCCGGCTCGGTGTACCCCAGTTCACGCGCGGCACGGGTCGCTTCCGACAGGCTCATGCCCTCATCCAGCTTGCCGAAGATAAACGACAGCGAGCCGGAAAGAATGCCGGAGAAACGCTGCAGTTCATCCCCCGCGTTCAGCAGGTTTTGCAGGTTCTCGATCACCGGCAGGCCCGCGCCCACGTTGGTGTCGTAGAGGAACTTACGCCGTGACTTGCTCGCCGCCAGACGCAGCTGGTGATAGTAATCCATCGACGAGGTGTTGGCCTTTTTGTTTGGCGTCACCACGTGGAAACCTTCGCGCAGGAAATCGGCGTACTGATCGGCCACCGCCTGGTTCGAGGTACAATCGACAATGACCGGGTTAAGCAGGTGATACTCTTTCACCAGACGGATTAACCGGCCCAGATTAAAGGGCTCTTTGGCATCATTCAGCTCAGTCTGCCAGTTTTCCAGGTTCAGACCATGAACGTTGGTCAGCAGCGCTTTTGAGTTCGCGATACCGCACACGCGCAGATCAATGTGCTTTTTCTTCAACCACTCCTGCTGACGCTTCACCTGCTCCAGCAGCGCGCCACCCACACCGCCCACGCCAATCAGGAACAGCTCGATCACCTGATCGGTGTTGAACAGCATCTGATGAACCACGCGAACGCCGGTTGTCGCATCGTCGTTGTCAACGACCACCGAGATTGAACGCTCAGATGACCCCTGGGCAATGGCCACAATGTTGATGTTGGCCCTGGCCAGCGCGGCAAAGAATTTGGCCGAGATACCGCGCAGCGTACGCATACCGTCGCCCACCACCGAGATAACCGCCAGGCGTTCCTGGATAGAAAGCGGCTCCAGCAGCTCTTCTTTCAGCTCAAGGTAAAACTCTTCTTCCAGCGCACGACGGGCGCGCAGGCAATCCCCCTGCGGTACGCAGAAGCTGATGCTGTATTCAGAAGAGGACTGAGTGATCAGCACAACCGAGATACCGTTGCGGGACATGGCCGCGAAAACGCGGGCCGCCATACCGACCATGCCTTTCATTCCCGGGCCGGAAACGCTGAACATGGCCATATTGTTCAGGTTAGAAATGCCTTTCACCGGCAGGCCGTCTTCATCGGTACTGGCACCAATCAGCGTACCTGGCGCTTGCGGGTTACCGGTGTTTTTAATCAGGCAAGGGATCTGGAACTGGGCAATGGGAGAGATGGTGCGAGGGTGAAGAACTTTAGCGCCGAAGTAGGAAAGCTCCATCGCTTCCTGGTATGACATCGACTTCAGCAGCCTGGCGTCCGGCACCTGGCGCGGATCGCAGGTGTATACACCGTCGACGTCAGTCCAGATCTCACAACAGTCGGCGCGTAAACAGGCTGCCAGCACGGCAGCAGAGTAGTCGGAGCCGTTACGGCCCAGTACGACAAGTTCACCCTTCTCGTTTCCGGCGGTGAAGCCCGCCATCAGGATCATATGGTCAGACGGAATTTTGCTCGCGGCAATGCGACGGGTTGATTCGGCTATATCAACGGTAGACTCGAGGTAGTGACCCACTGCCAGCAGTTTTTCAACGGGATCGATAACCGACACATTGTGGCCACGCGCTTCCAGCAGGCCCGCCATGATGGCAATCGACAATTTTTCACCACGGCAGATTAACGCCGCGTTAATGCTGTCCGGGCACTGACCTAAAAGGCTGATACCGTGCAGCACGTGTTTGATTTGGGCGAACTCTTGCTCAACAAACGATTTCAGCTGTGCGAGCGGGAAACCCGGCTGCGCCTCCGCCAGCCCCTGCAGCAGCTCAGCGAAGATACGCTCGGCGTCGCTCAAGTTCGGGAGTGCATCCTGGCCACCGATGGTCTTTTCAATCATCGCCACCAGGTGGTTGGTGATTTTTGCCGGGGCAGAGAGCACGGTCGCGACCTGCCCCTGCCTGGCGTTGCTCTCCAGGATATCGGCAACACGCAGAAAACGTTCTGCATTTGCCACTGATGTACCGCCGAACTTCAACACTCGCATGGTTCTACCTCGTTTCCTTTAGCCGAAAAAAAAGCCCGCACTGTTTGGGTGCGGGCTTTTTTCTGTTTTTCCTGTACGCGTCAGCCCGCATCATTTCCTGTGGTAATGATGATGGTTGTTGTAATGGTGGTGATGCTGATGCGTTTCATGGATGTTGTGTACTCTGTCATTATTATCTGTCTGTGCTGTATTCTTTTAGGGTTAAAGGATTGGGCACCTTAAGTCAATGAATTTTTAATTTGATCACAATTCGGGACGCTCTCACGTCCCGCTGCTTGCAGATTTATTTTCATCCGATTCCCCCAGACGCACCCCACCCAGACAGACGGATACGCCATAGTAAAAACTTATGACAGCATTTTACTCGGCCAATTTTTTTTCAATATCATGCAGCAAACGGTGCAACATTGCCGTGTCTCGCTGCTCAAGACGCCCAAGTCGCTGATGTAGCCAGTCCGCCATTTTTTGATCTTCCGCGACACCGAGTTGTAATAACAGTTGGTCAACGCCAGCGCGCAGCGCGGCCAGCTGGTTTTCATCTGCCCCTTCAGACTGGGGTTGAGGAATTTGTATTAGGGAGGCTAATTGATAGCAATACACCATTACCGCCTGGCCTAAATTTAGCGACGGATAATCCGCCACCATCGGCGCACCGGTCAGGACGTCCGCCAACGCCAGCTCCTCGTTCGTCAGACCGGAATCTTCCCGCCCAAAGACCAGCGCGGCCTTCGTCAGCCACTGGCTTTTCTCCGTTAACATCGGCACCAGTTCCGCCGGCGTGGCGTAATAGTGGAACTTTGCCCGGCTGCGTGCCGTGGTCGCCACGGTAAAAGAAATGTCGTGCAGCGCAGCGGCGAGCGTGTCGTAAGTGGTTATATTATCGAGAATATCCCCTGAACCGTGCGCCACCCAACGGGCCGCGGGCTCGAGGTGCGCCTGGCTGTCCACGATGCGAAGATCGGTAAACCCCATGGTCTTCATGGCACGCGCCGCAGCGCCTATATTTTCGGCTCTGGCTGGGGCGACCAGTACAATCGACAGATGCATTTATGCTCTCTTTTTAATCAGTTAGCGGGTAAAAATGTGATGCACTTCAACATATTACGCGGCGCGAATTTACAAAAATGCAACACTAATCACCGAAATAGCGTTTCAGAACAAATTAAAAACGCTAAACTATTTTGTGGCTGAACAATCAGTTAGAATGTTAACAGAAGGCTATTATCCTTATGTTTTATAATGGTAATGACCTCATGAATACTCTTTTCTGATTGGATTCGTATCGTTTATAAATCAAGGTACGCAACTAGTTGGTTTATTGAAAAATTGTGACAAAGGCTAGCATTCGGCTACGATGATTTCATCAAACTGTTAACGTGCTACAATTGAACTTGATATATGTCAACGAAGCGTAGTTTTATTGGGTGTCTGGTGTCACTTAGCCTGTTATGTTGCTGTTAAAATGGTTAGGATGACAGCCGTTTTTGACACTGTCGGGTCCAAAGGGAAAGTACCCACGACCAAGCTAATGATGTTGTTGACGTTGATGGAAAGTGCATCAAGAACGCAATTACGTACTTTAGTCACGTTAGGCCGGTCATGTTAATTTGCGACATGCATCAGGCAGGTCAGGGACTTTTGTACTTCCTGTTTCGATTTAGTTGGCAATTTAGGTAGCAAACATGCAGACCCCGCACATTCTTATCGTTGAAGACGAGTTGGTAACACGCAACACGTTAAAGAGCATTTTCGAAGCAGAAGGCTACGATGTCTTTGAAGCGACCGATGGCGCAGAGATGCATCAGATCCTTTCTGAAAATGATATCAACCTGGTGATCATGGATATCAACCTGCCGGGCAAAAACGGCCTTCTTCTGGCGCGCGAACTGCGTGAACAGGCGAACGTCGCGTTAATGTTCCTGACAGGCCGTGATAACGAAGTTGATAAAATCCTTGGCCTGGAAATCGGTGCGGATGACTACATCACTAAACCGTTTAATCCACGCGAGTTAACCATTCGTGCACGCAACCTGCTGTCCCGCACCATGAACCTGGGCACGGTCAGCGAAGAGCGTCGTAGCGTAGACAGCTACAAGTTCAACGGCTGGGAACTTGATATCAATAGCCGTTCACTGATTAGCCCGAACGGTGAGCAGTATAAACTGCCGCGCAGTGAATTCCGCGCGATGCTGCACTTCTGTGAAAATCCGGGCAAAATTCAGTCCCGTGCAGAACTGCTGAAGAAAATGACCGGCCGTGAGCTGAAGCCGCACGACCGTACCGTAGACGTGACCATCCGTCGTATCCGTAAACATTTCGAATCTACGCCTGATACGCCGGAAATTATCGCCACTATTCACGGTGAAGGTTATCGTTTCTGCGGCGACCTGCAGGAGTAATCCGGCAACTGAAGTAAAAAAACGGCGCTTTCGCGCCGTTTTTTATTTCCAGACTCGCATCGTATCCGCATCAGGTTCAACGGGGGGGACGGGACGCTTCGGCTGAGAGAGCGAATACCAGTCAAGGTGACGCGTCAGGTACATGACCGCAAACAGTGCCATCGCCAGTACGGCAGCTCCCAGCAGCAACGCGCTGTCCTCAGAACGCAGCAGGAACCACATCACGACATCCAGCCCCAGCAGCGCCAGAATAAACACCCCGCTTCGCCTCCAGCTTTTCAGTACCGCCTGCAGATACATACCATTCATCATCGCGCCGACAAGGCTTGCAATAATCCAGGCCGGCGTAAACCCGACATGCTCAGACAGGGCAAGTAAGACGAGATAGAAGAGGACCAGCGACAACCCTACCAGCAGATACTGCATTGGATGCAGACGCAATCCGGTGAGGGTTTCGAACACGAAGAAGGCCATAAACGTCAGGGCAATCAGTAAAATAGCGTACTTGATCGCGCGGTCTGTCAGCTGGTACTGATCCGCTGGCGTGGCAACCGTCACGCTAAAGGCCGGGATTGAACTCCACTCCGGTGACTCGCCCTCGGCAAACCAGCTTTGCATGTTGTTAGCAAACCAGCTGCTCTGCCAGTTTGCCTGGAAACCAGACTCGCTAATCTGATGCTTAACAGGCAGATAGTATCCCATAAATCCCGGGTGCGGCCAGTTACTGCGCAGCGTCATTTCGCTGTTACGCCCGACAGGCACCACCGCAAAAGTGCCCGTCCCCGCCAGGTTAAACGACATATCAAGGGCGAGCGTTTTCGGCTCAAGGGCTTTATCACTCAGCGGAATATGAATACCGGCAAGTGTGCCATACACGCCGGTTCCCGGCTCTACGCTGAGCGTCTCACCGTTGATTTTTGCGACCTTCACCGTACCAATGCCCCGGGCATCACCCACGCCAATCACCAGGAATGGCTGCCCCAGCGTCATGGTTTCGCCCTTCAGCTGCGCCATTTTCTCCGTCGAGAACTGCGCTTTTATTTTGAGATCGGTGTTCCAGATTTGCCCGTCATAAATACCGATGCTTCTGGACTCCACGCGCTGATTTCCCTCAACGAGCAAAGATTCCGGCAGGATAAAGTGCAGGTAGCTTTTTTTGTATTCGACCTTTTTCTCATCCTCAAGTTTGTAAAAAACCTCGGTGACAGGAATGGCAATCAGCGGTCCTACCAGCTTTTGCGGTCCGCTGGTGCTTTGGCGAAGCGAGTGTTCAACATCGTTACGGTAGCTCTCACGCTCCGAAATCAGGTTACTGACCATAAAGAGCGGGACTAACAACAGCAGAATGCACCCCAGCAGGGTGCTTACTTTCCAGAACAGGGGGGATTTCATCATTACGTCTCCTTTGTGATGTGGAGAGCGTACCGGGGCTATGTGGGGCCAGTTTGAAGTTATGTGAAGTGACGGTGAAGTGTCAGCGTGGCTTTCACGCCGCCTTCTGGCTGGTTATGCAGAGCAATGTCCCCCTGATGCAGACGCGCCACCTCCTGCACGAATGCCAGACCCAGCCCGCTGCTTTTCAACCCGTTCTCGCGGGGGAGCGAGTAAAAACGTTCAAAAATACGCGCCATGGCATAGTCCGGTACCCCGCTTCCGCTGTCGCTTACGGTAAGCCGGATCTCGGTTGGCGTCTCCTCGGCAGCCAGCTGAAGCGTCCCGCCCTGCGGGGTAAAATCGATGGCATTATCCAGCAAATTGCCCAGCGCCTGTTCAAGCAGCTCGGGGTCGCCCTGCACCTGCAGCGAAGTGGGCTGGCAGGTCAGGATGATATTTTTCGCCGTGATAACGGCGGAGCGTGAATCCGCAAGCCGTGAAAACAGCGTGCTGATACTCACGCTCACCGGCTCTATCTCTACCCGGTTTTCAAGACGCGCCTGAGAGAGCAGTTTTTCCACCAGCGACTGCATACGCGCGTTTTGCACCAGAATATTATCGATAAACCGCGCGGCCACCGCCGGCGGCGGCTGCTCATTAAGGATCTCTGCCGCGCCGCGGATTGCCGCCAGCGGGCTTTTGAGTTCGTGAGTAAGCGCATGCACATAATGCTCGATGTAATTCTTACCCTCGAGGCGAATGCGCATATTTTCCAGCGCCTGCGCCAGCTTTCGTAGCTCACTGCTGCCGGGGTTAGGCAGCGGGAGAGGCGTGTCCGTGGTCACCGCATCGGCGTAGCGCGACAATCTGCCAATGGAACGATTGATCCATCCCGCCACCAGCAGACCAATCAGCAGGGCAATGCCGAGCAGCGCCCCACCCGCCCACAGGATCCGCCGCTCGCTACGGTGAATAACCGGTGCCATGGCGCTGTTAGGTTTTCCGACCGACAGCACGCCGATAATGTTGCCCCTGTCCATTACCGGTGCGGCAACATACATCACCGTACTTTCCGGATCGTCAGGGTTGCTCTGGGTGCTGCGCGCGCCATATTCCCCGCGAAGCGTCAGCCAGACGTCATTCCAGCGGGAGTAGTCTTTTCCTACCGCCAGGCCCGCCGAATCAAACACCACCTTGCCCGTGGCATCGGTCATGTAGACGTGGTACTCGTTGCGGACTTTATGAATGCCGCCAATGTTGGCGCGAAACGGCCGCTGATGGAGCCGTGAAAAGGCATGAGCCAGCTGGCCCTGCTGCGGATTGCCTGCGAGCAGGTCGTCTCGCCCCACTTCCGCCAGCAGGGTCGCGGTGTCAATCAGCGTGCCTTCGGTGGCTCTGCGCACGCCGGGCTTGACCTCCTGCACGAAGATAGACAGCACAAACCACGCGGCGATAGCGACAATCAGGAAATAGCCCAGCAGCAGACGCATGCCAATACGCATTAATAAAGCCCCAGACTGTAACCCATCCCGCGATGGGTACTGATGGGCGAAAGCCCGTCATTGACCGCGCGCAGCTTGGCGCGCAAGGTTTTGATATGCGTATCCACGGTACGATCGAAGCTATCGCCGTCTTCGCCCCACACTTTGTCCATAAGCTGCTGGCGAGAAAAGACCCGGCCCGGCGCCTGCAACAATGTTTTGAGCAGCAGGAACTCGTAGCGCGTGAGCGGTAAAGGCTCCCCATACCAGCTGATTCTGGCGGCGGGTTCGTTCAGTTCAAACTGCCCGATACGAACGATCTCGGCAGGGGCGGTGGATTTTTGTAACCGCCGTAGAATAGTCCTCACCCGGGCACAGACTTCACGCGGGGAGAAGGGTTTGGCGACATAATCATCCGCGCCCATCTCCAGTCCGAGCAGCTTATCCACCTCGTCACTTCGCGCCGTCAGAAACAGGATCGGCAGTGACGGATGCTGCGCCAGAAGCTGACGGCAGAGTTCAAAGCCGCTGATGTCAGGCAACCCGACATCCAGAATCGCCAGCGCGGGGACCTGCCGCCGCGCCTCTTCCAGTACCGGTAACCCACGCCCGAAAGCCTTCACCGCAAACCCCTCCTGCTGAAGCATGTAGAGTAGCGTGTCGGCGATACTGATTTCGTCCTCAACCAGCCAGACCAGAGGTTGCTGCATGATTCATCCCTGAATTAGTGCCATGGCATGATCGGCACGGCGCTGATGGCGTTTTTCGGTGAGCCTTCAACCACTTTGTCGGAATAGGCCAGATAGGCGAGCGTGTTGCGTTTGGCGTCATAAAAACGCACCACCTGCAGCTTTTTAAACACCAGCGAGGTCCGTTTCTGGAAAACCACGTCGCCCTGCGCTTTGCCGTTTTTGATTTTGTCACTCAGCTCCACAGGGCCGACCTGCTGGCAGGAGATAGCCGCATCAGAGGTATCTTCAGCCAGCCCAAGCCCGCCTTTAATGCCCCCGGTTTTCGCCCGACTAACGTAGCAGGTGACGTTTTTCACGTCCGGATCATCAAACGCCTCCACCACAATCTTGTGGTCCGGGCCGAACACTTTGAAAACGGTATCGACAGAACCAATCTGTTCCGCCTGCGCGGCGTGCCCCACCGTCAACATCAGGGCAGTGAAGATCAAAGTCTTGTATTTCATATTGTTACCATTTTTAAGAATTACGCTGAGCGATTATTCAACACTGTAGACAAAAATGTAGCAAGATCACAGGATTAGAATATATTCACCCAAAACGAGGAACAAAAGGCATTAATGCGCAAAAAAAACACTGAATGCTAAAACATCAAAAAATGCTATTATCCGCTAACCTGTTATCAGGCACCTGCTGTTTTAAGGATGAGGATAGTATATGGATCAGGCTGGAATTATTCGCGACCTGCTCACCTGGCTGGAAGGTCATCTCGACCAGCCTTTGTCACTGGATAATGTGGCGGCTAAAGCAGGCTATTCCAAGTGGCATCTGCAAAGGATGTTCAAGGATGTCACCGGTCATGCTATCGGGGCCTATATCCGCGCACGTCGTCTGTCAAAATCAGCGGTGGCATTACGCCTGACCGCGCGGCCGATTCTGGATATTGCACTGCAATATCGTTTCGACTCGCAGCAAACCTTTACCCGCGCCTTTAAAAAACAGTTCTCGTTAACGCCAGCGCTCTATCGCCGCTCGCCTGACTGGAGCTCGTTTGGCATGCGTCCGCCGCTGCGTCTGGGTGAGTTTGCAATGCCGAAATATGAATTTATCACCCTGCCAGAAACGCACCTGATTGGTACGACGCAAAGCTACTCCTGTTCGCTGGAGCAGATTTCCGAATTCCGTCATCAGATGCGCGTTCAGTTCTGGCGCGATTTCCTGAGCCATGCACCGGCGATCCCGCCCATCCTGTATGGTCTCAACGAAACGCACCCAAGCCAGGAAAAAGACGACGAGCAGGAGGTGTTCTACACCACCGCGTTAACGCCAGAGCTGGCGAATGGCTATATTCAGGGTTCAAAGCCCGTGGTGCTGGAAGGCGGCGAATACGTGATGTTCGCTTATGAAGGGCTGGGAACGGGTGTACAGGAATTTATCCTGACCGTTTACGGAACCTGCATGCCAATGCTGAACCTGAATCGCCGTAAAGGTCAGGATATTGAGCGCTACTATCCGGCAAGCGATGCTAAACCGGAAGAAGGCCCCATCAATCTGCGTATGGAATTCTTAATTCCGATACGTCGTTAACGCTGAAGTTCGTCAAGTGCAGGGGCATCAAGATGCGAAATGTCCCCTGCCATCTCTACGACCCAACCTGACGCCAGCCACGCGCTTTCCTGATAGTCGATACGGGAAATAGAGCAGTTGCGCAGACGCAAACGGCGTTCTGCATACGCAGGTAACCCCAGAATCGTGCTCACCAGGCAGCCCAGCGCAATACCGTGACTCACCAGCAGCGGACGGCTCCCGGCCGGAAGCTTCAGGCATTCCGCCAGCGCGGCATGCATGCGCACGCTCAGCTCCTGCATGGATTCGCCTTCCGGAATACGGCCATCTTCGGTGCCGTTGACCAGCGTGCGACGCCAGCCCTCTTCCGTTTCCGTCAGCGTATCGATATGCCGTTTTTCCAGCACGCCCATATCCAGCTCGCGCAGACGCGGCTCGATCATGACATCACAACCACAGGCATCGGCAATGATGCGCGCCGTCTGCTGTGTGCGACCTAAGTCGCTGGTGATAACATGCGTAATGCCCAGCGTTCTGGCGCGTTCTGCCACCTGCCACGCCTGCTGCACACCCTTTTCAGTAAGAGGACTGTCTGACTGGCCTTGAATACGTCGCTCGGCGTTCCACTGCGTCTCACCGTGGCGAACAAGGTATACCTGTAACATGCTTTTTTTCCGTTATACTGCGATGAGTTTTTTTTGAATCGAGCTTAATTATGCACCATGTTGTCTCTGCTACCACCAATCCTGCCAAAATTCAGGCAATTCTAAGGGCATTCGAAGAGATTTTCGGCGAAGGATCCTGCCATATTGATGCCATCGGCGTCGAGAGCGGCGTGCCTGAACAGCCGTTTGGCAGCGAGGAAACGCGCGCTGGCGCACGAAATCGCGTGGCAAACGCCAGGGCTGCCGCACCGGATGCTGACTTCTGGGTGGCAATTGAAGCGGGTATCGACGAAGGCGCGACGTTCAGCTGGGTGGTCATCGAGAACCGTGAACAGCGTGGAGAAGCGCGTTCAGCAACCCTGCCGCTGCCAAAAATCATTCTGGAAAAAGTGTCCGCGGGTGAAGCGCTCGGGCCGGTGATGTCTCAGTACACCGGCATCGATGAAATTGGCCGCAAAGAAGGCGCGATTGGCGTCTTTACCGCTGGCGCGCTGACGCGTTCAGGCGTTTACCACCAGGCGGTGATTCTGGCCCTGAGCCCGTTCCATAACGCGATTTATCGCTGAGCGCCCAGCAGCACAGACTCCAGCCACTGACGCAGTTCCACCGGCGCGGATTTCAGGCTGTTCGATCCGCGGGTGATCGTCGCGATACCCGCGCCCAGCTCATTTTTAAGCTCACGCTGGCTCATCTCACCGCGCAACAGCTCTTCGATGATCCGCACGCGTGTGCCCAGAGCTTCACGCTCATCCGGCGTCAGCATCAGCTGCAATAAAGGCAAATGCAGATCCTGGTCGTAAGACTGGCGGAGCAACTCCACAAAACGAAGCCACTCCTGATGACGTTGTTCGGCCATTGCCGAGGAATACGGGGAATGCTGGGTCATGTTATGCCGCCTGTTGTACTCATTAACGAGTACAGCATAACACAACCCGCCCCATCAGTAACGTCTCTGCCACTCAGCATCGCTCATCAGGGTATCTTTTTGTCCCATGAAATAGCGATAGTAGGCGTCATAAGCCAATACGTTCTTCACGTAGCCGCGGGTTTCCGAGAATGGAATACTTTCCACAAACGCGACGGCGTCAATGCGCCCGGCGCTGTTGCCAAGCCAGGTGCGCACGCGGCCCGGGCCAGCGTTATACGCCGCTGAGGAGAAGATGCGGTTATTGCCGAACTGCTGATAAACATACTGCAGGTAGCTGGTACCGATATTGATGTTGGTCTCCGGATCCAGCAGCTGTGACGGGCTGCTGTATCCCGGGATGTTAAACATCTTCACCGTGTGCGTCGCGGTTCCCGGCATCACCTGCATCAGGCCGCTGGCCCCGACCGGGGAACGGACTTTCGGGTTCCACGCACTCTCCTGGCGGGCAATGGCCATGGCGTAGCTTTGCGGAATGTCTTTACCGCTGGTGTAGCGCTCAAACAGATCTTTATAGGCCAGCGGGAAACGCTCTTCGAGATGATCCCACAGCTTGCCGGCGATCGTTGCCTGCACGCTCAGATCCCACCAGTGGTTATCAAAGGCATAGCGGGCAAGCTGTGCCTTCTCATCGGTCGTACGGCTGGTCACCAGATTCGCCCATTCGCTACGGGCGGTATTGTCCATGTTCCAGTACATCAGCTCGCGAACGCGCGCCATTTCTGGTCCCTGAGTCAACGTCGGGCTGGCGTTAGCAGGGGCTTTATCAATGCGGAACGTGTACTCCTCACCCAGACGCTGTGCGGCCGCCATCGGGTAGAACCCACGCTGCTGCATCAGCGCATGGAGGATCTCTTTGGCTTCATCGTCACGCCCGCGCTCCATCAGCAGATCCGCCTGCCAGTAACGCCATTCGTCTTTCTCTTTGGCATCCATTGGCAGACGCGCAAGCCAGGTATTCAGCCCCCGGCGATCGCCCGTCCCCAGCGCCATACGCACGCGGCGCTCCACCAGCGACGTGGAGTTCGAACGCATAATCGCATCGTCTCGCCAGCGCGCCTGCTCGTCGGTTACATCGGTGCTCATCAGTCGCCACGCCACAATGTCGCGCAGCTCCTGAGTTTGATCTTCATTGAGCTGCTGCGCCTGCACCAGCTGCGGGATCATCAGCCGCGCATTTTCCACGTCGTCACGCGCCACGCTGGCAAAAGCCACCGCGGCCATCTGGCGGGTAAAGTCGGTTGCGCCGGTGTTGCGGGCAAAGGTCAGTACGCTGTTCGGATCGTTCGCCAGGGCGATGACGGCGGTTGAGATCGTCTGATAATCAGACGGCATTTGTCCCGCAAGCGTGGTAACCAGCCGCGTGTTTCCGGCTTTCATCGCCAGGCGAATACGTTCAAGGTACGCCAGCGGATCCTGCTTACCTGACGCACGCCATGCGCCAAAGAGGGAATCACAGGCATTTGGCTGGCTTTTTCCGGTCAACCACAGATCTTTCGCGCCCGCCCAGGCCTCTTCCTGCTGTCCGGTAACCCACTTCGCATAGTAGTAGTTACACTGGGCTTCGGTGGTGTTCGGTTTTTCCGGGCTAAACGCCAGCAGCCCACGCCAGTCTTCACGACGTGCCAGTTCGTTCACAAAACGAGACTGCAGCGTCCGCGCGGGTGGCAGCGTCGGGTTCGCCTGAATAAAGTTATTCACGGTGACCGTGGGTTGATTCATGAGATCGTCAGTGATCTGCCGATACTCCAGATACGGATAGAGAGGATACGCTTTTAAGGTCGGCATCAGCGCCTGCACGGTATCCATCTGCTTATTGTCCCACGCCTGTTTAATCTGGGCGTAGCGATTACGTTGTTCATCCAGTGAATCGGCATGCACCGCCTGGCTTGCCGCCATCACGCATACGCTGGCAGCCAGCAGACGCCAGACCACCTGTTTGGCTTTTCCCACAAGCTCTTCCTCATTGTTTTTTCGTCAATTGCAGCGTCTTGCCACGTCAAAGTCTAATTAACTTATGCTAACCAAGCATCCTGCAACGCGCCACGTCGCGGACACTTTTTTACCTTTCTTGCGCGTTTTAACACTCCCGACGTTCCTGGCTGGGATTAGGACGGGAAAAAGGCTACACTTCGAGGCTGATATTCTTTCTCATCACGATAAAAGAGGCGAAGTCCAACGTGGCTCAATTCGTTTATACCATGCATCGTGTCGGCAAAGTTGTCCCGCCGAAACGTCATATTCTTAAAAATATCTCGCTGAGCTTCTTCCCGGGCGCAAAAATCGGTGTTCTGGGTCTCAACGGTGCCGGTAAGTCCACCCTGCTGCGCATCATGGCCGGCATCGATACAGACATCGAAGGTGAAGCCCGTCCGCAGCCTGGCATCAAAATTGGCTACCTGCCGCAGGAGCCTCAGCTCAACCCGGAACACACCGTTCGTGAATCCGTTGAAGAGGCGGTTTCTGACGTCGTTAACGCACTGAAAGGTCTGGATGAAGTGTATGCCAAATACGCTGAACCGGATGCGGACTTCGATAAACTGGCCGCTCAGCAAGGCAAGTTTGAAGAGATTATCCAGGCGCATGACGGCCACAACCTGAACGTGCAGCTCGAGCGCGCCGCTGACGCCCTGCGTCTGCCAGACTGGGATGCGAAAATCGCGAACCTCTCCGGGGGTGAACGCCGCCGCGTGGCGCTGTGCCGTCTGCTGCTGGAAAAGCCAGACATGCTGCTGCTCGACGAACCGACCAACCACCTGGATGCGGAATCCGTGGCATGGCTGGAGCGTTTCCTGCACGACTTCGAAGGTACCGTTGTGGCGATCACCCACGACCGTTACTTCCTCGACAACGTTGCAGGCTGGATCCTGGAGCTTGACCGTGGTGAAGGCATTCCATGGGAAGGCAACTACTCCTCCTGGCTGGAGCAGAAAGACCAGCGTCTGGCGCAGGAAGCCTCTCAGGAAGCCGCGCGTCGTAAGTCTATCGAGAAAGAGCTGGAGTGGGTTCGTCAGGGCGCTAAAGGCCGTCAGTCTAAGGGCAAAGCCCGTCTGGCACGCTTTGAAGAGCTGAACAACACCGAATACCAGAAACGTAACGAGACCAACGAACTGTTTATTCCGCCTGGTGCACGTCTGGGGGATAAAGTGGTTGAAGTCACCAATCTGCGTAAGTCTTATGGCGATCGCCTGCTGATTGACGACCTGACCTTCTCCGTACCGAAAGGTGCCATCGTGGGGATCATCGGTCCGAACGGCGCGGGTAAATCCACCCTGTTCCGCATGATGTCCGGTCAGGAACAGCCAGACAGTGGTTCAATCACTCTGGGTGAAACCGTGAAACTGGCTTCCGTTGACCAGTTCCGTGACGCCATGGATAACAGCAAAACCGTGTGGGAAGAAGTCTCCGGCGGCCTGGATATCATGCGTATCGGTAACACCGAAATGCCAAGCCGCGCTTACGTTGGCCGCTTTAACTTCAAAGGCACCGACCAGGGTAAACGCGTGGGCGAGCTCTCCGGTGGTGAACGTGGTCGTCTGCACCTGGCCAAACTGCTGCAGGTTGGCGGTAACGTGCTGCTGCTCGATGAACCGACCAACGACCTTGACATTGAAACCCTGCGCGCGCTCGAAAACGCCCTGCTGGAGTTCCCGGGCTGTGCAATGGTTATCTCGCACGACCGTTGGTTCCTTGACCGTATCGCAACCCACATCCTGGACTACCAGGACGAAGGGAAAGTGGAGTTCTTCGAAGGTAACTTCACCGAATACGAAGAGTACAAGAAACGTACGCTGGGCGCGGATGCGCTGGAGCCGAAACGTATTAAGTACAAACGTATCGCGAAATAAATGTAAAACGGCAACGTCAGTTGCCGTTTTTTTTGTTTGTTCCTACACCCTGTGAGTGACGCACCGTTCACCCACCCACGTAAAACCGCTTCACCTCATCACACTGCATCGCAAAGTCGATATAACGCATCAGCGCCGGCGAGTTCAGCTTGCGGCTCGGGTAAGCCAGCCACAGATCGTTCCCCTCGACGTTCCACTCCGGCAGCACCTTCACCAGCGCGCCCTTTTCAACCTTATCCTCAAGCAAAAAAGCGGGAAGCAGCGTGATCCCGGCGCCGGCGATGGCACATTCGCGCGCATACACCAGATTATCCGTCAGATGGGCGTTATCCGGCAGATAACGGTAATCCTCACTTTCGCTTTGCAGCAGCCACTCAGACCACGCCTTGTGGGTAATACAGCGGTGATCCACCAGCTGCCGGGGATGCGTCAGCGGCTCCCGGCGCGCCAGGTAAGTCGGTGAGGCCAGCATATAACGCGGGCAATGACCGATCATACGGCCAATCAGAGAGGAGTCCTGCGGCTTACCGGTACGCAGCGCCACGTCAAAACCTGACTCGACCAGGTCGAGCACGTCGTCAGAAATGGACACGTCAAGCGAAACGTCCGGATAGCGGAGCTGGAACTCCGCATTCAAATGCGCCAGCAGCGTCGCGCCGATCCCGGCCGGGCAGGTGATGCGCAGCCGACCGCTGGGGTTTTCACGCAGCCGCTGAATGGCGTACTCCGCCCGTTCACTTGCCGCCAGCATCTCGCGGCAGTGAACCAGATAGTGCTCGCCGGCGAACGTCAGGTTCAGCCTGCGCGTAGTACGGTTGAGCAAGCGGATCCCCACCTGCTGCTCAAGCTGACTGATTCGCTGGCTGACGCTGGATTTCGGCAGCTCAGCTTTCTGTGCCGCCGCGGTAAAGCTGCCCAACTCTGCCACCAGCGCAAACAGCGCCATATCCTGAAGTTGTTTAAACATGATTGTTCATCCTGTACGAACACTTCGTTCTTAATTGTCCATCTTATCACGCGGCTGAGCACTTAATAGACTAGTCTCAACAACACGCTTTCTATAAAGGAGCTCACCATGTCAGTTAAAGCCATTGCCGTTAATCCAGACAGTCCTGCTGATTTCATTGAAATTACCCAACCGATGCCGCAACCCGGCGAGCACGATCTGCTGGTTGAGGTAAAAGCCGTTTCCATCAACCCGGTCGATACCAAAGTTCACGCGGGCATCGTCAGAAGCGGCCTGACGGAACCACGCGTTCTCGGCTGGGACGCCAGCGGCATTGTGAAAGCCGTGGGTGCAGGCGTTAGCGGTTTTAAACCGGGGGATGAAGTGTGGTACGCGGGCGATATTACCCGCCCGGGCAGCAATACCACCCATCAGCTGATCGATGCGCGCATTGTCGGGCATAAGCCGGCAAGCCTCGGCTGGGCTGCCGCAGCAGCCTTGCCGTTAACCGCCCTCACCGCCTGGGAAGGATTGTTTGAACGGCTGAATATCCAGGATGCCGGCCCGGACAAAACGCTGCTCATTATTGGCGGCGCGGGCGGCGTAGGATCGCTGGCGATCCCGTTTGCGAAACATCGCAGCAACGTGAAGATCGTCGCGACCGCCTCGCGGGAAGATTCTGCTCAGTGGTGTCGCGATCGCGGTGCCGATCACGTGGTGAATTACCGTGACCTGAAAGGTGAACTGGCTAAACAGGGCCTGACGTTTGTGGATTACATTTTCATTCTCAATGATACCGACGGCCACTGGGATGCCGTCAGTGAACTGATCGCACCGCAGGGGCATATCTGCTCCATCGTTGAGAACGCACATCCGTTGAACCAGGATAAGCTGAAATCCAAATCTGCCGCGCTGCACTGGGAGTTTATGTACACCCGCAGCATGTACCAGACCGCCGACATGGCGCGTCAGGGCGAGATCTTAAACGAGGTTGCGAAGCTGGTGGATAACGGCGTGGTGGAAAGCTCACTGAGCGAAACGCTGCACGGGCTGAGCGTCGAAAGCATCACCGAAGCGCACCGAAAAGTGCTGGACGGGCATATGCGTGGCAAAGTGGTGGTTGAGTATTGAGGGGGGGTGTACCCCCTCACACCGGCCCTCTCCCTCAGGAGAGGGTTAGGATGAGGGAATTACCCCTGCTCCCCCATCATCTCTTTCACCAGCTCTACGCAGCGCAGGAAACGGCTGTCGTAATCTGACTCCTCCACATGCACAAACTCCACGTTATTTTCGTGCAGCATGTCGATGAGCATGCTCTGGAACTCTTTTCTGTCGACGGAACTGCCGAGGCTGCGGATCCCGTCGGCAACCCACGGGGTGTTGTTTTCGAGCAAAATCACCAGGTCAAAGCGGTATTCGTCTATCAGCGCCTGCACAAACGGATGCTCGCGTCCCTCGTATTTTTTGCAAAACGCCTGGGTGGTGACGAAATCGGTATCAATGAAGGCCACTTTATTGGCGTATTTCACCGCGAAATCAATGTACTGCGCATGACCCAGCGCGATTTTATCGTAGTCGGAGTACTGCAACGCCATCTCGTCACCGCCCAGATGAGAGAAGACGTAATCACGCCCGTACTCCCACGCACTGGTGGTGTTAAAGATGTTGGCCAGCTTGTTGACCAGCGTCGATTTCCCGCTCGACTCGCCGCCCAGAATCGCAACGGTGCGCACAAAGAACGGTTTTACCTCGGTTGGGATGTAATCCCAGTAGCGGAACGGGTTTTCGCGGATCAGCGCCCCGCTGATGTTCATAAAGGTACGCTTTGGATCGATCAGCACGGTTTCAATGCCCAGATGCTCGCGGAACTGCGGCGCATCGGACTCTTCAGAGGTGTAGATCCAGTTCGGGGTGATCCCCTTTTCGTCCATGAACGCTTTGACGCCATTGCTCCACACATCCCAGCCGTGCGGATACGGCTCCATGCCCTCTTCATTAAAAGCATGAATACGAATGTTTTTCTGGTACTTAAAGGTCTGCAGCAGCCAGCGCAGGCGGTCCGGCACGGTCGGCTGCTGCGACATGGCGCTGTCCTCGAACAGCTGACGATCGCGGGTTTCATCGTAACCCATGATGATATGCAGCTCGTCCACCTGGCTACAGGCACGCTGGATCAGATAGATGTGCCCGGTATGCAGCGGGTAAAACTTGCCAAATACCACGCCGATGTTCTTTTGCATACGCGGGAATTCAAGCCCCAGAAAGCGGTGCAACGCTTCCAGCTTTTGTGCGCTGGGGCTTTTGATTTTGGCGTTCAGCAGTTGGCTCAGGTAGCCTTTGGTCATGCCGCTGGCATCCGCCACCTGCTGCAGCGTGCAGCCTTTCTGGCGGATTGCGGTCTTGATGTAGTCAAATGATGACATAAATTACGGTGCCTCCTGCAAAATCGAATACGTAATTATAAGTCGTCAAAGACATTTAACGCATCTGCGAGTTTCTTCACGCCAAAGACCTGCATCCCTTCCGGGATTTTTTTCGGCACGTTGGCGGCGGGCACAATGGCGCGGCGAAAGCCGTGCTTCGCCGCCTCGGAGATGCGCTCCTGGCCGCTTGGCACCGGGCGGATCTCCCCGGCCAGACCCACTTCACCAAACACCACCAGGTCCTGCGGCAACGGTCTGTCACGCAGGCTGGAGACCATTGCCAGCAGCAGCGCCAGATCCGCACTGGTCTCAGTGACTTTGACCCCGCCGACCACGTTGACGAACACGTCCTGATCCGCCATCTGCAGGCCGCCGTGGCGGTGCAGTACGGCCAACAGGATCGCCAGGCGGTTTTGTTCCAGGCCAACGGCCACACGCCGTGGGTTACCCATCATTGAGTGATCCACCAGCGCCTGAATTTCCACGAGCAGCGGACGCGTCCCTTCCCAGAGCACCATCACCGAGCTACCGGAGGTCACTTCATCGCCCCGGCTGAGAAAGATGGCAGACGGGTTGCTGACTTCACGCAGCCCCTGCTCGGTCATGGCAAACACGCCCAACTCGTTCACCGCACCAAAACGGTTTTTGTGGCTGCGCAACGTACGGAAACGGGAATCGGCATCGCCGTCGAGCATGACGGAGCAGTCGATACAGTGCTCCAGCACTTTCGGCCCCGCCAGCGAGCCATCTTTCGTGACGTGGCCGACCATCACAATCGCCACACCGCGCGTTTTGGCAAAGCGCGTGAGATAGGCGGCGGTTTCACGCACCTGCGCCACGCTCCCCGGTGAAGACTGGATATCCGCCATGTGCATCACCTGAATGGAGTCGATAACCATCAGCTTCGGCTGCTCTTCTTCGGCAATCATGCAGATTTGCTCGATGCTGGTTTCCGAAAGCATGTTGAGGTTGCCGGTTGGCAGGCCAAGACGGTGCGCACGCATCGCCACCTGCTGCAGGGACTCTTCACCGGTGACGTACAGGGTTTTCATCTGTTCGGCGAGCTTGCAGAGCGTTTGCAGCAGCAGTGTTGATTTACCCGCTCCCGGGTTACCACCGATCAGGATCGCACTGCCCGGCACCACTCCCCCGCCGAGCACACGGTCAAACTCTTTGAAGCCGGTCGAGAAACGCGGCAGCTCTTCGAGGCTGATATCCGAGAGCTTTTGCACTTTCGCAACACCGGCGTTGCCGGCATAACCGCTCAGGCGTTCATTGCGGGCCACGCTCGGCGAAGCCGCCACACCACGCACTTCGGTGATGGTGTTCCAGGCATGACAGGCGCTACATTGCCCCTGCCAGCGCGGATAATCCGCACCACATTCATTACAGACAAATGCGCGTTTTGGAGCTTTCGCCACGGTTTACCTCGTTATTTCTGATTCACGCTGCCGGAGAGAATGCAGAACACCCCCATCAGGTCAGCATGACGGATGGTGACTTCCGTCTTTTCATTCACTTTAGGCTTGGCATGGTAGGCAATGCCAAGGCCTGCCGCTTTGATCATCGGCAGGTCGTTCGCGCCATCACCGATGGCAACGGTCTGGACGACAGGAATTTCATATTTTTCCGCCAGACGGGTCAGGGTATTGGCTTTGTACTGGGCATCCACGATATCGCCGATCACCTGGCCGGTCAGCTTTCCGTCCATGATTTCCAGCTCATTCGCCACCACGGTGGTCAGGCGCAACGTGTCGCGAAGGTAGTCGGCGAAGAAGGTGAACCCGCCCGAGGCGATAGCCACTTTCCAGCCCAGCGTTTCTAACTTCAGCACCAGCTGCGTCAGCCCCGGCATTAACGGCAGCTCATCACGCACCTGGCGCAGGATGTTCGCATCCGCCCCTTTCAGGGTCGCCACGCGCTGTCTCAGACTGGCGGTGAAATCCAGCTCGCCACGCATCGCGCGTTCGGTCACATCGGCCACCAGCTCGCCGCTGCCGGCAAGCCTGGCGATCTCGTCGATGCACTCGATCTGGATGGCGGTGGAATCCATGTCCATCACCAGCAGACCCGGCGTTTTCAGGTGTGGAATTTTGCCGAGAGGCGCCACGTCCAGGCCGGCATCATGCGCCAGGCGGGTCGCGCGCTGCGTCAGGGAACCTGCCAGGCGGATGACCTGATAATCCTCTACGCACCAGGCCGCCACGATGACCATCGCTGCACCCAGTTTGGTTTGATATTGGGTCAGGCGTTGCTTGTCCAGGCCGCGTCCGTACAGCAGCCAGCCGCTACGGCCAGCGTGGTAATCCAGAGGCATCACCTCATCACCACTTAAAGAGAGCGGCAATCCTGGCCATAAAGAGACATCCGTAGGCAGGTCGCACCAGGTAATGTTCGGCATTGAAGCTCCTGTGAATTCGTTCGCGCCGGAAGGTTCCAGAGGGAAAATAACGCATGAGGCTACCTTGTAACCATCACTTCTGGCAACATTAAGCCGTAAATTTTCAGCAGGTGGAATATGGCTCGCGCAAAACTGAAATTCCGACTTCATCGTGCCGTGATTGTCCTGATATGTCTCGCACTCTTGGTCGCGCTGATGCAAGGAGCATCGTGGTTCAGCCAGAATCACCAGCGGCAACGTAACCCGCAGTTTGAGGAACTGGCGCGTACTCTGGCGCGTCAGGTCACGCTCAACATCGCCCCGGCGATGCGCACCGAAACGCCGGACGAGAAGCGCATAGGTCAGATATTACGCCAGTTAACCGAAAACAGCCGCATTCTTGATGCCGGTGTCTACGACGAACAGGGCGACTTGATCGCCCGTGCCGGTGAACATGTTGACGTCCGTGACAGGCTGGCGCTGGACGGCAAAAAAGCCGGCGGCTATTTCAATCAGCAGATCGTCGAACCCGTGCAGGGGAAAAATGGTCCGCTCGGGTATTTGCGCCTGACGCTCGACACCCACACCCTGCCCACCGAAGCAAAACAGGTGGACAACACCACCAATATTTTGCGCCTGATGCTGCTGCTCTCGTTGGCCATCGGTGTGGTGCTGGCACGCACGCTGCTGCAGGGTAAACGCACCCGCTGGCAGCAATCGCCTTTCCTCCTGACCGCCAGTAAATCGGTGCCCGAAGAGGACGAGAGCGATAAGAAAGAATAGTGATAAAGTAGGCTTACGATTCGGAAAAGGAACTTTGCCATGACGACGTTACGCCTGCTTATCTCTGACTCTCACGATCCCTGGTTCAATCTCGCGGTAGAAGAGTGCATCTTCCGTCAGATGCCAGCCACTCAACGGGTGTTATTTTTATGGCGCAACGCCGATACGGTGGTGATTGGCCGTGCGCAGAACCCCTGGAAAGAGTGTAATACCCGGCGTATGGAAGAGGATAACGTCCGCCTGGCGCGACGCAGCAGCGGCGGCGGCGCGGTATTTCACGACCTCGGCAATACCTGCTTTACCTTTATGGCGGGCAAACCTGAATACGATAAAACCATTTCCACCGCGATTGTGCTTAACGCCCTGATATCGCTGGGCGTGACTGCCGAAGCGTCAGGTCGCAACGATCTGGTCGTCAAAACCCCCGACGGGGATCGCAAAGTCTCCGGCTCCGCCTACCGTGAAACCCTGGACCGGGGATTCCATCACGGGACATTGTTGCTGAATGCCGACCTCAGCCGTCTTGCGAATTACCTTAATCCCGATAAGAAAAAGCTGCAGGCCAAAGGTATCACCTCCGTGCGAGGCCGCGTCGCCAACCTGATCGAATTACTGCCGGGCATCACCCACGAACAGATCTGCGATGCCATCCGCGAAGCGTTTTTCGCTCACTACGGCGAGCGGGTCGAAGCCGAAGTGATCTCCCCGGATAACACCCCTGACCTGCCAAACTTTGCGGAAACCTTTGCCCGTCAGAGCAGCTGGGAGTGGAACTTTGGTCAGGCGCCGGCCTTCTCGCACCTGCTGGACGAGCGCTTCACCTGGGGCGGCGTGGAGCTTCATTTTGACGTGGAAAAAGGCCACATTACCCGGGCGCAGGTCTTTACGGACAGCCTGAACCCTGCGCCGCTGGAGGCGCTGGCCAACCGCTTACAGGGCTGCCTGTATCGGGCCGACACGGTGCAGTTGACATGTGAGGCGTTACGTGGCGAGTTCCCCGATCAGGCAATCGAGTTGGGCGAGCTTTCTGCCTGGCTTTCGCAGGCCGTACGCTAAACCATGTTGCCCGGCGTGCTTCGCCGGGCGAGTAATGTGACCTGTTTACGCGATAACCTCTTATTCTTATTTTTTAAGCAGGCTTCAGGGATCCAGCCTGCCCCATCTCATTAAAAAATATTATATTATCGTCGTGAAAGGCATTGAATGCTTCCCGGCCTTACGAAAACCGCTAATAACTTTCAATAATAAATTGAACAATAAAAGCGGAAATATGCCCGTAAAATGCGTGAACACATTCACACCATCTATGCTTTTATATTTTCATTACTGCCCGTTTAGAAATTCTAAATACACCATTTAGAGTAGCCACAATATACTACTGCCCGTGGTTACACCCATATATAAAACCTATTGATTACATTACTAGTCGACAGCTCTATAATTTCTCTTCGTTAAGGAACAACAATGAAAAAAATTCTTCTTGTCGCGGCCATCGCTGCGGCAACGTCCATGACCACAGCCCATGCGGCTAACACCGCCGTCATGAAAGTGCAAGGCAAACTGACCAACGCGTCATGTACTCCTACAATGAGCAACGGCGGTGCAGTAGATTATGGCAAAATATCAATGGGCTCACTGAGCGCGACTGAGGATAACCAGCTCGGCCAGCGTGATATCACCATGACAATTACCTGTAATTCTGCGACCAAAGTCGGCTGGACAATGTACGACAACCGCAAAGACAGTCTGGCTGATGGCCATTATATTGAAGTCGATGATTCTGCCGTTGATGGCAGCTCGACATTCAGCCCTCAGTACACAAGCGGTTTAGGTTTTACCAAAGAAGGTCAGAAGATTGGCGGATGGGCAGTGTATACCAACCTGCCATATGTCACGGTAGACGGCGCACCTGCTGATGCGATTACCGCGGGAGGCACTAATCTGACTAAATGGAATAAAAATACGACGGGTCGTCTTGTTCTGGATGACTACGAAACCATGTCCGTCGCCAAACCGGGTGAACTCGTGCCGATGGCCTTTACCGAAGCCGTATTCCCAATGAAAGTCTCCATGGCAATCAGGAATACCAACAGACTGAGCATTACCGAAGATACCGAACTGGATGGTCAGGCGACCATTACGCTGAAATACCTCTAATTAAATTATCGCTCAGGCGATAACGTATCTCTGACGGCGAATTTAATTCGCCGTTTTTTATTCCTTTATTCATACTGCATCCATCATATTATTCGCAAGACGTAAATACATACATGATTGTATTTACAGCCCTTAATTAAACTCACAACCGAGTGTAGAATTTCTCATTTCACAAATAACTCTGACCATTAATAGAATTCCCGCGCTTGTGAATCAATACGTTAATTACACGCACACAAGAAAATGTCCACTTTTTGGTTAAGGAATAACAGTGAAAAAACTTCTTCTCGCCACTCTGATTGCCGTGGCTTCTCACGCTGCGCTCGCCGACTCTACCGTTGTGATGAAGGTGAAAGGCAAAATGAATAATGCGTCCTGTACGCCTGAATTAAGCAATGGCGGTTCAATCGATTTTGGCACCATCGCCCTGGATCAACTTTCTCCTACCCAGACGAATCAGATGGGTCAAAAGGACATGTCGTTAACCATTACCTGCCCTTCAGCGACCAAAGTGGCCTGGAGCATCGCGGACAATAAAGAAGATACCAATGCGGCAAATGACCTGACGTCCAGCCAGTTCTACATCCGCGATGCGGCGGATAACGGAGGTGATGCCTGGGGCGCTGGCACCACCTATGGCGTTGGCACCACGGCGGCGGGCGAAAAGATTGGGGCGTATGCCATCGCAACACGCGTGAATGAAGTTACCGCCAATGGTCTTCCGGCTCAGGCCATTTATGCCCCGGCGTACGTCAACAGCAATGGCGAATACATGTGGCGTAACCTGAGTACCGGTATTATTGCCAACGGTAACGCAGAAATTATGACGGCGACCACCCCAGGCAAATCTTCTCCGCTGGCGATTACCAACGTCGTCTTCCCGTTTAAAGTCTCGATGGCCATTGTGAATACCGATCGCCTGACCACGACCGATGAAGCTCAGCTGAGCGGCGAAACCACCATTACGCTGGTTTATCTCTGATACGTTAAGGTCATGTTTTCTTTTCTCCGGCGGGATATCCCGCCGTTTTAAAGCAGAATATAAATCCATTCATATCTGATTGTAATGACTTAATAAAATCTCAATGTGCTCGTTAGAAAATCTAATTATTGCATTCTGTGAATCATTAATAGAATCAGCGGCGCTTGTTATTTAACACGTGTATTCATGCAAGCACTTTGCGGACTAAAAATATCTTTTTTAGTCACTCTCTTTCAGGTTAAGGAATAACAATGAAAAAGCTTCTTCTTGCCACTGTGCTATCCATGGCGGCAACAGCCGTTTGCGCAGAACCGACCGCCATGCTCAAAGTACAGGGCTCACTGACCAGCGCAGGCTGCGTGCCGGAAATCAGCAACGGGGGTCTGGCCAACTTCGGTGAAATCGGTCTGGACTCCCTCTCCTCCAGCGTGCCATATCAGGCAGGCCATAAAGATGTCACCCTGACCATCAAGTGCCAGTCCGCCACACGCGTGGGCTGGACGCTTCACGACGATCGCGCGGACTCCAACGCCGGTGCCAGCCTGCCAGCTAACCAGTTCCACGTGGATAACGCTACCGCAAACGGTGGCCAGGCATCTGGCTCCAGCCAACTGAACGGCGTAGGTAAAACCAGCGCCGGCGAGAACATCGGTGCGTATGCCATTTCTACCTACCTGACCTCCGTTACCGCAGACGGCGCGGCGGTACAGCCTATCGCGGCCACCCTGTATACCGGCGGCACGATCAGCAGCAGAAGCTGGATGAACATGTGGACCAGCGGCATCCTCTCCAACGATGGCACCGACGTCATGACCGTTTCCAAAAGCGGCCAGCGTGCACCTTTAGCCTTCATGAGCGCGGCATTCCCGCTGAAGATTGCGCTGGCCGTAGCCCCAAGCGACAAGCTGACCCTGACCGACAAAACCGAGCTTGAAGGCCAGTCAACGATCACCCTGGTTTACCTCTAATCCAGCCCCCTGACGCAAAACTCTCCAGTTACATGGGGAGTTTTTTTCCTGACCAGCGAATGAAACCCACTATGTCTACGATCCACACATCAACACGTTTGATCTGCTCACTGTGCCTCGCCCTTCCGGCTTCGCTTTTTGCCGCCGGAATGGTGCCTGAAACCACCCTGCTGCTGATTGACGAAGCGAACCACGGCGGCGTCATGAGCGTGAAAAACACCGACAGCATTCCCACCCTGCTTTACACCTCCATCCGGGATATCGGGGGCGACCAGGGGGTAAAACTCAACGTCACCCAGCCGGTTGTGCGCCTCGAGCCAGGCCAGGAGCAACAGGTTCGCTTTATTCTTGAAACCGACAAACCGCTTAGCGTTGAACAGTACAAACGCGTGGTGTTCGAAGGTATTCCGCCCAAGAGCACGGATAAAAACGTGAAGGTCGGGATCAACCTGCGTCAGGATTTACCGGTCCTGATCCATCCCAAAGATCTGCCGGTGGTCACCGACGCCTGGAAATTACTGACCTGGTCAGTCACCGGGAAAGAGGTCAAGGTGCAGAATCCGTCCGCCTACGTGGTCCGTTTCTCCACCTCTGTCACCTTACTGCCTTCGCATACGGAAGGTCTGGTCAACAAGACGTTTATCCTGCCGGGAGAGACCATGACGGTGCAGACCGACACCCCGGTTAATGGCACCGATAACGCCATTGAGTTCAATCCGGCCAGCCGCTACGGGATTGAAGTTGAGAGCTTTACCGCTTCCCTGACGCGCCAGTAAGACAGGGATGTTTTGGTGATTGAGTTCTCTTTGCGTAATCAGACGCTTCGCGCCGCCATACTGGGGGCTTTGACGTTGCCCGCCCAGTCGGTATCGGCGGCCGGTATGGATTTTAATACCGATATTCTGGCGACCCGCGGTATCAGCACCAACCTCGCCCACTACTTCTCCCAGGCCCAGCGATACCTGCCGGGGCCGCATGCCGTGCAGGTAAAAATTAACGGCGTCGATAAAGGCACGCTTGCGATCCGCGTGGGAGAGGAAGGGCAACTGTGTCTGGATGATGACTTTACCCGTGCGGCAGGTCTTCTTCCGCTGAATATCGATGCAAAAGAGCCCTGCCATAATCTTCTGCAAGATTACCCGACGGCCACCGTCACGCTGCTGCCCAACGCGGAGTCGCTTGAGATTTATGTTCCCGCAGAGGCGATGGACAATGGTTTCTATGCAGCGAAATACTACGCGCACGGCGGTGCGGCGGGTCTTATCAATTACAGTGCGTTCAGCAACTACAACGAGTACGGCAGCGGCGGAAACAGTACCTTTTCCCAGGGCAATATTGGCGCCGGTCTCAACGTGGCGAACTGGACGCTGCGCAGCAACTTTATCCTGACCGACGATAACGGAACCCGCAGCACAGAGAATCTCTATACCTACGCGGAACACGTCTTCGAAGAACGAAAACTTCGCATTCAGGCGGGGCAGATTAACGTCAACTCGGCGCTGTTCAGTGGCGCACAAATTAATGGCGTTCAGTTCCTGCCGGAAACGGGCCTGCAACCGAATATTCCGGCGACGACCATTTCCGGCATCGCCCGCACCAACCAGGCGCGCGTTGACGTTCGTCAGTCCGGGCAAGTTATCTACTCTTCGCTGGTGAATGCCGGTCCGTTTACTCTGACCGATGTCCCGGTGGTGCGTGGCAACGTGGATTTGGACATCAGCGTGGTCGAAACCGACGGTTCCACCACGACGTTTACGGTTCCCTCCTCCTCACTGAACGTGAGCGGGATGACGCGCACCGAAGGGCTCAGCGTCTCGTTGGGTAAAGTTCGCGATACCGGGGATGAACAAGGGTCGCCCTGGGTATTTAATTTTTCTGACGGAACCCGGTTTACGCCCCAGCTCACCGGCGTCACGGCGGGCGTGCTGGCAGAGCAGTATCAGGCGGTCGGGGCGATGCTGGAATGGTCGCCAGCCGAGTACTGGCTCCTTTCTCCCAGCGTTCAGATGAGCCGCGCGCAGTTCTACGGTCAACAAAATGGCCGCAAGATAGAATTGCAAAGTCACCTTTCCCTGCCCGAGCAACTCACGCTTGGGGTCAGCGCATCAACCTACAGCACCGGCTACCGGGAGTTAAACGAGGCGATGGACGCTGAATCCCAGCGCTATCAAAGCGCCTGGAATACCAGCCTCAACTGGAACAATGCATGGGTTGGCTCGCTTTCTTTCCAGTACAGCGAGAATGCTGGCGATGAAGAGAGCAGTAGCTCCCGCTACCTGATGGTCTCCTGGGGCAAGAGTCTGGGGCACACGTCGCTCTCAGTGAACTGGCAGCACGCCCTCAGCAGCAGTGAGACGGAGAAGGGCGGCACAAGTGATGGCGACCTGCTCTATCTTAATCTGGTCATTCCGTTTGGCACTGAGCGCATCAGTACCTATATGCGCAGCCAGGGTGAAAAACAAAACCTCGGTATTCAGGACAGCGGATCGTGGGGTCAAAACACCAATTACAACCTCTCGGTCGATCGCGACAATCAGGACAAGACCCAGTCGTTTAACGGCAATGTCAGCACCAACCTGCACTATGCACAGCTGGGCATGGCCGCAGGGCTGAACGACGGGAATCAGCATAATTACAGCACCTCCCTCAGCGGCGGCATCGCCCTGCATGGTCGTGGCATTACGTTTGCACCCTACCCGATTAAAGACACCTTTGGCATTGCGCGATTAAGCGAGCCGGAAAGCGGTATTCAAATCACCACGCCCGATGGAACCGTCTGGACCGATGCGTGGGGACAAGCCGTGGTGCCGGGTCTGCGCGAGTGGCAAACCTCTCAGATTGTCATTGATGCCAGCTCCCTGCCACAGGGAATGGATTTATCAAACGGGATACAGACCGTTTCCGCAGCTTACGGCTCATTCGCGCAGGTGGATTTCCACGTGCTGAACACGCGTCGTCTAATGCTGAGCGTGAAACGCCCTGACGGGTCATGGCTCGCCAGAGGGCTTAGCGTGGTGGATAAAGACAGCCGTTATATCGTCAGCGTAATGGATAACGGCAGCGTGTTTATTCCCGACGCCACGGATGCGCCCGCCCTGTATGTGGTGGACGACAACATGGCAAAAATTTGCCACATCACGTATTCGCTCAGCGAAGACAAAAATACCGAGTCCTATTACGAAAAAGCAGAAGGAATGTGCCAGTGAAAACCTGTTATTCCCTTTTATTCGCGGCGTTTGCCAGCATGATTTTGCTCTTCTCCGCACGCGCGTCCAGTGAAGAGTGTCAGGTTACGTTTTCGCAGCCTGTTGTCTCGTTTGGAAAACTCAAACCGTCGGATATCGCCGCCTCGCAGAAGAACTGGAACCGAATGCCGGCCAAAGAAATTACGGCCAACGTCTTCTGCCCGGAGCCGAGAGTGATGGCGCTGTTTCTGCAGTCCACTGCCGGCGTCAACGGGGGGGTTCTCTTTGGTCAGGACGGGCGACTGGCCATTATTGCCGACAATATGGTGGTTGACGGGCATGCCTGCACGCTGGCGAAAACGACGGACCGTATCGGTTTTACGCCTTCCTCCAGCCCGACGCAACGCGCGTTTATCAAAAATAATGAAGGTCTCGTTGCCCGGCAAAATGCCGCGCCGGTGCGGGGTAAACACATGAGCTTCACCCTTAAGATTGTTCCCGTCATTAATAACAGCCAGCTTCGTCATGTTGCTGACAATACCCTTCTTGAGAGCAATATGGCCTGGGAATTATTAACACAGGAATAACCCCATTCACGCGTCAGGTACCTGCCTGCGTGAAGCGTAGAAAAGCACTACCGTTACAAATACTGACGGGTTAATACCCCGCAATGTCATGCTTTTTATTTATGTTAAGGATTAACAATGAAAAAATGTTTACTCGTTGTCGCGCTGGCCCTGGCGGCCACATCCGCACACGCGGGCGATACCGCCGTGCTGAAAGTCAAAGCCTCGCTTGCCGGTGCCTCGTGTGTACCGGAGCTGAGCAATAATGGCGTGATCGATTTTGGCAGGATTCATATTGGCGATTTGTCGCAAACCCAGGCTACGCAGCTGGGCGAAAAAGGGGTGATGCTGACGATCAACTGCCCAACGCCAACAAAGGTGGGCTGGAGCATTGCGGATAACCGTACCGATTCCAACGCCAGCACGGGCAGCAGTAACCTGAAGGTGAAAAACGCCAATGCTAACGGCGGTGAGCTTCGCGGTGCGATGAGCACCTTTGGGCTGGGCAAAACGCACGATGGTAAAAACATCGGCGCGTACTCCATCTACACCACGCCAGGCGATGTGACGGCGAACGGCAATAACGCTGAGCCTATCCGTACGGCCGTGACCGCGGGAGCGGGCGTGAGCCGCTGGCAGAAAGCCAACGGCGGTACCATCGCCAATAAAGATTTGGGTCTGATGAGCGTTGCACCGGCGGGCAAAAACGACCCGATGGCGGTCACCAGCGTCTCTTTCCCGCTGAACGTGTCGCTGGCGGTCGAGAATCTGAAGAATCTGTCTTTAACGGAAGATACGGAGTTTGACGGTCAGGCGACCATCAGCGTGGTGTATTTGTAACCGGGAAGAGCATGCCGGGCAGCAGACGCCGCCCGGCAGTACAACATTACTCTTTGTCGCCCAGCAGAACGGATTCCAGCGCGATTTTGATCATGTCGTTGAAGGTGGTCTGACGCTCAGCAGCGGTCGTCTGCTCGTGCGTACGGATATGGTCAGACACGGTGCAGATGGTCAGTGCTTTCGCGCCAAACTCAGCCGCGACACCGTAGATCCCTGCAGCTTCCATTTCCACACCCAGGATGCCGTACTTTTCCATCACGTCAAACATCTCGCCGCCGTCTGGTGCATAGAACAGATCAGCAGAGAACAGGTTACCCACGCGTGCGTCTACGCCCAGCGCTTTTGCGGCGTCAACCGCGTTACGCACCATGCCGAAGTCAGCGATGGCGGCAAAGTCGTGGTCTTTGAAACGCATACGGTTAACTTTAGAGTCCGTACACGCGCCCATGCCGATAACCACATCACGCAGCTTAACGTCCATACGTACTGCACCGCAGGAGCCTACGCGAATGATTTTCTTCACGCCGAAATCGGTGATCAGCTCTTTAGTGTAGATGGAGCAGGATGGGATACCCATACCGTGACCCATCACGGAGATTTTGCGGCCTTTGTACGTACCGGTGAAGCCCAGCATGCCGCGAACGTTGTTCACTTCACGCACGTCTTCGAGGAAAGTTTCTGCAATGTGCTTCGCGCGCAGCGGGTCGCCCGGCATCAATACGACGTCAGCGAAATCACCCATTTCGGCATTAATGTGAGGAGTTGCCATCTTCAGTTCCTTTTATCGTGTTTTTGCCGGGTGGCGGCGGCGCCTGCCCGGCCTGCATGGTGTTCTCCCTCTCGCGAAGGGAGAGGGGATACGCCCGGATGTGTTTAGAACATGGCCTTGCCATATTCCATGTCGGACGTACCAAAGTATTTCGCAATAGTCTGACCGATATCGGCGAAGGTTTCACGGTGGCCCAGTGAACCAGGTTTCACTTTCGGGCCGTACACCAGCACAGGAATGTGCTCGCGTGTGTGGTCGGTACCGGTCCAGGTTGGGTCGCAGCCGTGGTCGGCGGTCAGGATCAGAATGTCATCTTCACCCACCAGCTCCATCAGCTCCGGCAGACGGCGGTCAAACAGTTCCAGTCCCGCGGCATAACCGGCCACGTCACGACGGTGGCCCCAGGAGGAGTCGAAGTCCACGAAGTTGGTGAAGACGATAGTCTTGTCACCCGCTTCTTTCATCTCTTTGATGGTGGCGTCAAACAGCGCATCCAGACCGGTGGCTTTCACTTTTTTGGTGATACCGCAGTTGGCATAGATGTCTGCAATTTTCCCCACGGACACCACGTGGCCGTCTTTCTCGTCAACCAGCTTCTGCAGTACGGTCGGTGCCGGTGGCTCAACGGCCAGGTCATGACGGTTACCGGTGCGCTGGAAGTTACCCGCTTTATCACCGATAAACGGACGTGCAATCACGCGACCGATGTTATAGCCGCCTTCGGTCAGCTCTTCACGTGCGATTTCGCACAGCTCGTAAAGCTTATCCAGGCCAAAGGTCTCTTCGTGGCAGGCAATCTGGAACACGGAGTCGGCAGAGGTGTAGAAAATCGGCTTGCCGGTTTTCATGTGCTCTTCACCGAGTTCGTCCAGAATCACGGTACCGGAAGAGTGGCAGTTACCGAGGTAGCCCGGCAGATTGGCACGCTTAACCAGCTTGTCCAGCAGCTCCTGCGGGAAGCTGTTCTCGTGATCGGAGAAGTACCCCCAGTCGAAGAGAACCGGCACGCCGGCGATTTCCCAGTGGCCAGACGGGGTATCTTTACCGGAAGAGAGCTCGTGCGCCCAGGCGTACGCGCCTACCACTTCCGCATTGCCGTCCATACCGGCTGCAATTTTACCGGTAGAACCTTCATGGGCTTTCACCAGACCCAGACGGGTCAGGTTTGGCAGAGTCAGAGGGCCTTTACGACCGTTGTCCGCTTCGCCTTTCGCACAGGCTTCAGCGATGTGACCCATGGTATCGGAACCCACGTCACCAAAACGTTCTGCATCTTCGGTTGCGCCGATGCCGAATGAGTCCAGCACCATAATAAATGCACGTTTCATAATTGTTCTCCGTACGTAGTGCTTCAAAAATTATCGATCAGATCAGTATACCGCTATTCGGTGATACGGCGATAGACAGTCGGTGTGCTTTGCGGTGCTTTATCATCAAGCGTAATGGCCGCTTTCACCGCCTTTGCCGCTTCCTGCCAGCTGGCTTCATCTTTCGCGTGGATCACGGCCAGCGGACGTTGACCATCAACGCTGTCACCCAGACGCGCCATATCGGTAAAGCCGACGCTGTAATCAATGGTGTCCGAGGCCTGACGACGACCGCCGCCCATCGACACGACCGCCATGCCGAGCGCGCGCGTATCCATCGCCGAGACAAAGCCTTCGGTATCGGCGTAGACCGCTTTGCTGAGCGTCGCCGTTGGCAGGTATTTCGCGTAGTGTTCCACGAAGTCGGTCGGGCCTTTCTGCGCCGCTACCATGCGGCCGAAGATCTCTGCCGCTTTGCCGTTATCCAGCACCGCCTGAAGTTTGGCGCGTGCGTCGGCATCATCGCTGGCGAGCTTGCCGGAGATCAGCATCTCCACGCACAGGGCCATGGTGACATCGAGCAGACGCGGGTTCCGGTATTCACCGGTGAGGAACTGCACGGCTTCACGCACTTCCACGGCGTTGCCTGCGCTGGACGCCAGCACCTGGTTCATGTCCGTCAGCAGGGCGGTAGTACGCACGCCCGCACCGTTGGAGACGCCCACAATGGCTTCTGCCAGCGCCGCGGAAAGTTCATAGGTCGGCATAAAGGCGCCGCTGCCCACTTTCACATCCATGACCAGCGCATCCAGGCCTTCCGCCAGTTTCTTGGCGAGGATAGAGGCGGTAATCAGGGGAATAGAGTCAACGGTCGCGGTGATATCGCGGGTCGCGTAGAAGCGCTTGTCGGCAGGAGCAAGAGAGCTGGTCTGGCCGATAATCGCCACACCAACGTCTTTAATAATGTCGCGGAAGCGATGGTCATCCGGGAAGATATCGAAGCCCGGGATGGCTTCCAGTTTGTCGAGCGTACCGCCGGTATGTCCCAGGCCACGCCCGGAGATCATGGGGATATAACCACCACAGGCCGCCACCATTGGGCCCAGCATCAGCGACGTCACGTCACCTACACCGCCGGTTGAGTGTTTATCCACAATCGGGCCGTTGAGGTTAAGGCTTTTCCAGTCCAGAACGGTTCCTGAATCTCGCATCGCCATGGTCAGCGATACACGCTCAGGCATCGACATATCGTGGAAGAAAATGGTCATCGCCAGAGCAGCAATCTGCCCTTCAGAGATGGTGTTATCACGAATGCCATTGATAAAGAAGCGGATCTCTTCGTCGCTTAATGCATGACCATCACGTTTTTTACGAATAATTTCTTGTGCGAGAAACACGGTAACCCCCGAGAAAACAGGTTAAATGCGGCGGATGGCCCGCCGCAGGATAAAAATCAGTAGCTGCTTGCGCTCTTACCGTCGCCGTGACCCAGCGCTTTCAGCAGGCTCGCCAGCAGGCTGGATGCACCAAAGCGATAGTGACGGGAATCCGCCCACGCCGGGCCAAACAGTTCGTCGGCAATCGCCAGGAACTGCTGCGCATCTTCAGCCGTGCGCACGCCGCCCGCAGGTTTGAAGCCTACGGTTTTTTCCACGCCCATATCACGGATCACTTCCATCATGATGCGCGCGCTTTCCGGCGTTGCGTTCACCGGCACTTTACCGGTAGAGGTTTTGATGAAATCCGCACCCGCGTTGATGGAGATTTCAGACGCTTTACGGATCAGCGCTTCTTCTTTCAGCTCACCGGTTTCGATGATCACTTTCAGCAGCACGTTTGCCGCAGCACAAGCGTCTTTACACGCTTTCACCAGGTCAAAACCAACCTGCTCGTTACCGGCGATCAGCGCACGGTACGGGAATACCACGTCCACTTCGTCAGCACCGTACGCGATGGCCGCGCGGGTTTCAGCCAGCGCAATCTCGATGTCGTCATTGCCGTGCGGGAAGTTAGTCACGGTTGCAATGCGTACATCCGGCGTGCCCTGCTCTTTCAGCGTCTTACGGGCAATGGGGATAAAGCGCGGGTAGATACAGACGGCTGCAGTGTTCCCGACGGGCGTTTTCGCCTGATGGCACAGGGCGATGACTTTCTCATTGGTGTCGTCATCATTCAGGGTGGTCAGGTCCATCAGTTTCAACGCGCGCAGGCTGCTTGCAGTTAAATCGGTCATAACATTCTCCAACGGCATCGCCGTATAAATTTCACCTTGCGGTCTGTGACTATTCTAACATCCAGCCGCACTTACACTTCGACATTCATCACAGTTAATGAAAACTGCGTACAAATTTGCATTACTGTAATGAGATGAACTTCAAATTTTACTGCTGTCGCTGCTGATTAAAGCAGCGATACCCGGTGTGGGATCAAAAGTCCCCCCGGGATGACTTCCTACAATTCGGTCATCATCCGCAGAACCATAAAGGAAGCGAATATGTCCCACGCCAGCCCTCACGCACTGCAACAACGTTGCCAGCAAATTGTGACAAGCCCGGTATTGACCCCCGAGCAAAAACGTCATTTTCTGGCGCTGGAAGCGGAGAACCATCTTCCCTACCCCGCGCTGCCTCAGGCCGCTCGCACCGCGCTGGAAGAGGGATTTATCTGCGACATGTTCGAAGGCCATGCGCCTTATAAACCGCGCTATGTTCTGCCTGATTACGCCAGATTCCTCGCCAACGGCTCGGCATGGCTGGAACTGGAAGGGGCAAAGGATCTGGATGACGCGCTCTCACTGCTGACCATCCTGTACCACCATGTTCCTTCTGTCACATCGATGCCGGTCTTCCTCGGTCATCTTGATGCATTACTGCAACCGTATGTTAATATTCTAACACAAGAAGAAATCGATAGCCGAATAAAACGTTTCTGGCGCTATCTCGACAGAACGCTTCCGGATGCGTTTATGCATGCCAATATTGGTCCGGCGGACACGCCCGTTACCCGCGCGATTTTACGCGCTGATGCAGAGCTGAAGCAGGTCGCACCGAATCTGACCTTTATTTATGATCCCGATATCACGCCAGACTCGCTGCTGCTCAGGGTGGCCGAAAACCTCTGTGAATGCAGCAAACCCCATATTTCTAACGGCCCGGTGAATGATAAAATTTTCACAAAAAGCCGTTATGGTATCGTGAGTTGTTACAACTCCCTGCCGCTGGCAGGCGGTGGCAGCACGCTGGTGCGCCTGAACCTGAAGGCCATTGCCGAACACAGCGACTCGCCCGAAGACTTTTTTAGCCGTACGTTGCCCCACTACTGCCAGCAGCAACTGGCCGTCATCAATGCCCGCTGCGAGTTCCTGTATCAAAAATCCGGCTTCTTTGAGAATAGCTTCCTCGTCAAAGAGGGGCTGATTGATCCCGACCGCTTTGTGCCGATGTTCGGCATGTATGGCCTGGCCGAAGCGGTGAACGTGCTGTGTGAGAAAGCGGGTTCACCGGGCCGTTACGGTAAAGACGACCAGGCCAACGCGCTGGGGTATCGGATCAGCGAACAGCTCGCGGCGTTTGTTGAAAGCACACCGGTAAAATACGGCTGGAAACAGCGTGCGATGCTGCATGCCCAGTCCGGAATAAGCTCTGATATCGGTACGACGCCGGGCGCGCGGTTGCCTTACGGGGAGGAGCCGGACCCGATTAGCCACCTGCTGAGCGTGGCGCCACACCACAAGCACTATCACGCCGGGATTAGCGACATCCTGACGCTGGACGAGACGGTCAAACGCAACCCGCAGGCCGTGGTGCAACTGTGTCTGGGTGCGTTCAACGCGGGAATGCGGGAGTTCACCGCCAACGTGGCCGGTAACGATCTGGTACGCGTGACCGGATATATGGTGCGGTTGTCCGACCTGGAGAAATACCGTGAAACAGGGTCACGCACTAACACCACCTGGCTTGGAGAAGAAGCCGCCCGACACACCCGCATCCTGGAGCGCCAGCCACGCGTGATAAGCCATGAACAGCAGATGCGCTTTAGTTAGTCAGGTGATCCCCTTCTCCTGCGTGGACGGGCCGGGCAGCCGCCTGGCTCTGTTTCTCCAGGGGTGCAACCTGCGCTGCAAAACCTGCCACAATCCGTGGACCATCGGACGCTGCAACGACTGCGGCGACTGCGTACCCCACTGTCCGCACGATGCGCTGAACATACAGGCCGGGCGGGTCTGGTGGCAGGAGAGTCAGTGTCAGCAGTGTGATACCTGCCTGCAGTTGTGCCAGCAGCAGGCAACGCCAATGGCGCACCGTTTTAGCGTCGACGAGATCCTCACTCAGCTCTCTAAATCCGCACCCTTTATTGAAGGTATTACCGTGAGCGGCGGTGAAGCGACAACGCAGCTACCGTTCCTGGTGGCGCTCTTCACGGCGATCAAAGCCGATCCCGCCCTGCAACACCTGACGTGCCTGGTGGACAGCAACGGTCTGTTAGGGGAAACCGGCTGGCAAAAACTGCTGCCGGTATTCGACGGGGCAATGGTGGATTTGAAGGCCTGGGGGAACGAACACCATCGCTTCCTGACCGGACGCGAAAATCCGCAGATTAAGCACAGTATCCGCTGGCTGGCACACCACCAGCGGCTGGCGGAACTGCGATTACTGGTGATCCCGGAGCAGTGTGATTATCTGGAGCATCTCAAAGCACTGACGGCGTTTATCCACGCGTTGGGCAATGTCCCGGTACGCATTAACGCCTTTCATGCTCACGGCGTTTACGGTGAGGCGGCGTCCTGGCGCAGCGCCACGCCAGAAGATATTGAGCCGCTGGCGCGGGCGCTGGAACAACAGCAGATTGTGGTAATCCGACCGGCGCTTTATCTATAGCGTGATACCAAATACCGCGCGGGTATTCTCCAGCAGGGCATGCGCAATCACCTCTTCCGGCTCCTCGCGCAACTCACAGAGCGTGTCAAAGACCCGAGCGGCCTGCTCCGGGCGATTTGGCTGCCCCTGAAAACCGCTGAGCGGCATATCCGGTGCGTCGGTTTCCAGTAATAATGCTTCGAGCGGCAGCTGCGCCATCACATCGCGGGTTTTACTGGCGCGTGGATAGGTGATGGTACCCCCGACGCCAATTTTATAGCCCAGCGCAATAAAGCGCTGCGCCTGCTGCAGGCTCCCTGAAAAACCGTGCACAACGCCCCTTCGCGGAAGATCGATACGCTTCAGATGCATTGCCAGTTTGTCATGGGTTCGACGGGAGTGAAGGATCACCGGCAGATCGTGGCGCTTCGCCAGACGCAGCTGCGCATCAAGGATCGTCTGCTGGCGCGCAAACTGCGGATCGTCGCGATAGAGATCGAGGCCGATCTCACCGATGGCGACAAGTTTGTCGCCAGCCGTCTGCACAATGGCGTCCAGCGCGTCGATATGCTCATCAAGATGGTGTTCAATCACAATGGGATGCAGGCCGAGCGCGGCGTACAGCGCCTGGTGTCGCCTTGAGAGATCCAGTACCCGCTCAAAGTATGCCGCTTCAACCGCCGGCACAATTATCGCCTCTACGCCGGCTTGTGCAGCTCGCGTGATGCTTTGCTCTTCATCCCCCGTAAACGGTGGAAAATCAAAATGACAGTGGGTATCGATAAACCGGTACGTCACGCCAGATCCTCATTATCTAACAATGCGTCATTCGCCTGCGGAGCATCCACCAGTGGCATCGCCAGCGCATCATTCGCCACCACTGCCGGTGGGGTAATAATGGCTTTATGACGATGTATAGGCGGTTGTTCAGCCAGCAGTTTGCCTATTGTCGCCAGGAAGTAACGCCCGCACAGGCGCCCCGTTTTGTAATCGGTACGCAGCGCAGGAACGCGGCTGCCCAGCGCCATGCTGACCAGCGGTTTGGGCGGGTAAATTTCAAATATACGCAGCTTACCCGGCGGTTTTTCAATAAAGCGCTGCATGGCGCCGTAGGTCGTTTCATGCTGCTTCGCGATATTGACCAGATGTTGCAGGCTGCTGTCGCCTAACCAGCGCTCCATGCGTTTAAACCACTGCGGGGTATAGTACATTTGCGACGGGACGGTGCGGATCACCACAATGGTGTTTGCCCCGCGTCGCGCAGCTTCCTGTACCGGCACCGCGTCACTGATGCCGCCGTCCAGATAGCTGATGCCGTCCAGCAGCGCGCCGGAACGATAGAAACCGGGAATGGCGCTGGAGGCGCGAATGATATCCAGCCAGTTCTCTTTTTGAGGAGAGAAATACCCCGGCGTGTAGTCATCACCACGGCTGGCGCACATCCAGAACTCTTTTCCGCTGTCGAACAGGCGCGCCGCCGTATCCATTGCCAGCGGCATCTGGCTTGAGGTCGAATCCAGCAGCCAGTCGAGGTCAATCAAATTCCCGCCGCGCACAAAGCGCACCGGGTTGAAAAATTCTTTCGCCGTGGTGTAGCGCATGATCACTTTTCGCGCGTAGCCGGGCTGGTTACAGACATAAGCAGAGAGGTTTTGCGCCCCGGCAGAGGTCCCGAAGTACAGGTCAAACGGGTTGAATTGCGCGCGCATAAACTCGTCCAGCACACCGGCCGTAAAAATGCCGCGCTGTCCGCCACCTTCACACACCAGCGCAAGCGGGCCTGCGCGAAACGGCTTTAACGCCAGCGGCGCAATATTGCCGAGCGTAACGGGAATTCGTTGCCCCACCTCTGCTTTCCTGTTTTCATTTTTCTGTTATGACACAGTAGCGCACCCGACCAGCGACTGAAACAAGAAAAAGCCAGTCACGAGGACTGGCTTTTTTTTGTTGAAGGAATATTGCGTTTGCTACGGACGTCGACGACCCGTAAACAGGCTGACCAGGAACAGAATAATACCCACGACAAAGACAATTTTTGCTGCCCATGCCGCTGTACCTGCCAGACCACCAAAGCCCAATGCGGCGGCAATTAACGCGATAACCAGAAATATAATGCCCCAACGAAACATAAGCTTCTCCTTTACCATAGTTAATGTCGGCCGCTAAATGTGAGCGCGCTCAGGTCACTCACCGGCGATTTTCCAGAGTCATTTTTATTTCGCCCGCTGACGTTAGCCAGACGGGCGAATAGTGCAGATTTACTTCGTTTTCAGATCGTTTTTAACGCTTTTAACACCATCGATCGCTTTCGCGATGGACTCGGCGCGCTCACTTTGCGCCTGAGAATCGACCGTACCGGAAAGCTGAACCACGCCATCGGTGGTTTCCACTTTCACTTTACGAGATGGCACGATGTCATCTGCTAAAAGTTTAGCTTTGATTTCGCTGGTGGTGGCTGCATCTCCGGCATACCCTTTCACCGACGCGTTTTTGCTGTCCCGAACGTGCAGTTTGTCGCTCACGGACGCTACACCTTCAACACCCTTCGCCACTTTTACCGCCTGTTCGGCCTGGGCCTGGCTTTCTACAAAACCACTCAGGGTGACAACTTTCTTGTCAGTTTTAACGGAAATATCGGTGCTCTTGATAGCTTCATCATCCACCAGTGCGGCTTTCACTTTTGCTGTGATTGAGCTGTCATCCATGAAATTACCGACTTTATTCATAGAGCTATCGATTTTTTGCCCTGCGGTATCGGCGGTGGACTGCGCTTTATCCATAGTGCTGGTTTCAGCCAGAGCAGAACCACTTACCAGGATGCTACCCAGTGTCACAGCCAGCAGAGTTTTAGAAATCTTCAGTCTTGTCATATTCATCGATGTATTCCTGTGTATACCCGTCATTCGGGCGACATACTTCCCTAATTGCTAGTTTTATATATTGCGAATGAACACACGGGCAAAATGGAGAACCCAAAGTCATGCATTGAACAGTTAATTCATCCACGCCCGGTGTTAAACACTGAGTTAAATATAGATCACTCTCACAGTGCCGCTTTCAGATTTGGGTAAAAAACGAGCAAAAGACGCGAAATAATGTTGAATTAAGAACATTCCGCAAGAGATTAATAAGACAGGAAATAAAGAAGAGCACGGCGATTGCCGTGCTCTGAGAGGGGATCAGTGTTCGCGCGTTTTGCGGAACTGGACATCAGGATAACGTTCCTGAGTCAGGTTCAGGTTTACCATGGTTGGAGCGATATACGTCAGGTTATCACCGCCATCCAGTGCCAGCTGCACTTCGTTCTTACGTTTAAATTCTTCGAATTTCTTCACGTCAGAACACTCTACCCAGCGCGCGGTCGCCACGTTAACCGATTCATAGATCGCTTCCACGTTGTACTCGCTCTTCAGACGCGCAACGACCACGTCGAACTGCAGCACACCGACAGCGCCTACGATCAGATCGTTGTTAGCGATTGGGCGGAACACCTGGACTGCGCCCTCTTCGGAAAGCTGAACCAGCCCTTTCAGCAGCTGTTTCTGTTTCAGCGGATCGCGCAGGCGAATACGACGGAACAGTTCCGGTGCGAAGTTCGGAATACCGGTGAACTTCATCATTTCACCCTGGGTGAAGGTATCGCCGATCTGAATCGTACCGTGGTTGTGCAGACCGATGATGTCGCCCGGATAGGCTTCTTCAACGTGCGAACGGTCGCCCGCCATAAAGGTCAGCGCGTCGGAGATCACCACATCTTTACCGATACGTACCTGACGCAGCTTCATGCCCTTTTCATACTTACCGGACACCACGCGCATAAAGGCGACGCGGTCACGGTGTTTCGGGTCCATGTTGGCCTGAATTTTAAAGACGAAACCGGTGAACTTCTCTTCTTTCGCTTCCACTTCACGGGTGTCAGTTTTACGTGACATCGGTTGTGGCGCCCACTCCACCAGGCCATCAAGCATATGGTCAACGCCGAAGTTACCCAGCGCGGTACCAAAGAAGACCGGGGTGATTTCACCGCTCAGGAACAGCTCTCTGTCGAATTCGTGAGATGCACCTTGAACCAGCTCCAGCTCGTCACGCAGCTGCGCGGCCAGCTCTTCACCCACAGCCGCATCCAGCTCCGGGTTATCCAGACCTTTTACGATACGGACTTCCTGAATGGTATGGCCTTTGCCGGTCTGGTAAAGATAGGTTTCGTCTTTATAAAGGTGATAGACACCCTTGAACAGCTTGCCGCAGCCAATGGGCCAGGTGATAGGCGCACAGGCAATTTTCAGCTCGTTTTCCACTTCATCCATCAGCTCCATCGGGTCGCGGATGTCACGGTCGAGTTTGTTCATAAAGGTGAGGATCGGCGTATCACGCAGACGGGTAACTTCCATCAGCTTACGGGTACGATCTTCTACCCCTTTCGCGGCGTCGATGACCATCAGACAGCAGTCCACCGCCGTCAGCGTACGGTAGGTATCTTCCGAGAAGTCTTCGTGCCCTGGGGTATCCAGCAGGTTGACCAGGCAATCATGATACGGGAACTGCATCACGGAGGTGGTAATGGAAATACCACGCTGCTTTTCCATCTCCATCCAGTCAGATTTTGCATGCTGGTTGGAACCACGGCCTTTTACGGTACCCGCAGTCTGAATCGCCTGTCCGAACAGCAACACCTTCTCGGTGATGGTCGTTTTACCGGCATCCGGGTGAGAGATAATGGCAAAAGTACGGCGCCTGGCCACCTCTTGCAGATAAGGAGACAACGTCATAATGAAATCTTCTATATAAGCGCGGCGTCAGGCCGCGCATCATGGGATACGAAAAATGCGGCTATTTTACCCATCAATGGGGGGCAGGCAATCATTGTTTACACAGGAGCTGCTCCAGTTCGTTCAATGACGTGACGGTCCAGGTCGGCTGGATACCTTCCGGCAACGTGCGACCGTGTGCATTCAGCCAGACGGTCGACAGGCCGGCGTTCATCCCGCCACGAATATCCGACTCCGCGGTGTCCCCGACCATCAGCACTCGTTCACGATCGGGATTGCCCGCTTGTTCCAGCGCATAATCAAAAATACGCGGATCCGGCTTAGGTACGCCCACCTCTTCAGAGATCACCAGCGCGTCAAAATGATCGCGCAGGCCCGTACGCTCAAGGCGGATCTGCTGCAGGGCGGTAAACCCGTTGGTAATAATGCCCAGCTTCGCCTTGCCCTTCAGGGCGTCCAGCAGGGAAACCGCGCCCTGCAACGGCGCGCAGATATCCGCCATAGCATTAAGGAAGGCATCGTTAAGCGCACCCGGGCTGACGTTTAACCGCTCGGCCCAGACATCAAAGCGCTGGTGCTGCAGCTGTAACGCGGTGATGGCACCGTTCTGGTAATCCACCCACAGCGGTTTGTTTACCGCCTGATAGTCCTGAAAGTCTTCAGCGGTGAAGGTAACGCTATAATCGAGAAACATCCGCTGTAGGCCGCCAAACGAGTCAAACGTAAACAGCGTTTCGTCGGCATCAAAGAAAATCCAGTCCCATTTCATCGTTACAACCTTATTTTAGTTATCCAAGCGGCAGAGCCATTATGATGGCGTCTTCACGTCCCTCTGCGGTGGGGTAGTAGTTACGGCGGATAGTCGCCTCGTTAAAGCCTAAGCTTTCATAGAGTGCGATGGCGGCGACATTCGACGCGCGCACCTCCAGCCACAGGGTGAAAACGTCACGGGTTTCGAGCTCGCGAATGAGATACTCAAGCAGTTCTCTTCCCAGCCCCCGGCGCTGATACGCGGGATCAACCGCGATATTAAACAGCGTCGCTTCGTCCAGAACGACCTGCGTGATGGCAAAAGCGGCCATCGTGCCGTCGACGTCCAGACGGTAATTCAGATACCGCTCGCCCTGATTGCTGGCGAGGGTTTTTTCGCTCCATGGAAAAGCATGGGCGCGCGTTTCAATCGCGTACGCCGCGGTCAGATCAGGCGTCGTGAGGGAAGAAATCGTGTTCATATTCGCAGATTTGTTGCCATAGCGCGCTGCGCGCTTTTGGGTTGGCTTTCAGTTCGTCCAGCGCTGGCGAGCAGATCTGGCTCCCTTCCAGGGAGACCTCATCGATGTCTCCCATACGCCAGCTGTTGCAGCGGCTGTCGGATGGCAGCATGGTGACCCTGTCTGGCGTAAGCTGTAAAACCTGTTCAGTGGTCAGCTCCAGGCTACGAAGGACATCACCAATAAGGGGTTCATTCAGGGCAGGCAGTTCCTCCGCCACCATCACCAGCCGGACGTGCGCAGGGATGGAGATGGCGATTTCGCCCTGCAACGCCGTCGGGCGACGCAAGGCCCACTGGGTGATGCCCAGTTGCTGCAACTGCCAGTCTCGTCGGGATGTCATAGGGAAAACTCCTGTCTCTCAGGCGCGCAAATATAGCAAATGTGTCGAAACTGCGCCATCTACCTACTATAATCCCCGCCTGAGTTAATTGAGGAACAATTCATGTCTGCATTTACCCCGGCAAGTGAAGTCTTGCTGCGTCACAGTGATGATTTCGAAGAAAGCCGTATTCTGTTTGCCGGAGATATGCAGGATGACCTGCCCGCACGTTTCGACTGTGCTGAAAGCCGTGCCCACACCCAATACTACCACCACTGGCAGGTACTGAGCCGCCAGATGGACGACCGCGCGCGCTTTAGCCTGGTCGCTGAACAGAGCGACATCGCCGACTGCGACACGCTCATCTACTACTGGCCGAAGAACAAGCCAGAAGCCCAGTTCCAGCTGATGAACCTGCTTTCTCTGCTGCCCGTTGGCTGCGATATTTTTGTGGTCGGTGAGAACCGCAGCGGCGTTCGTAGCGCAGAACAGATGCTGGAAGGCTATGCGCAGCTGAATAAAATCGACAGCGCCCGTCGCTGTGGCTTGTATCACGGCCGTCTGGAAAAACAGGCGACCTTTGATGCTGAGAAATTCTGGGATGAGTATCAGCTTGACGGTCTGACCATTAAAACTCTGCCAGGCGTCTTCAGCCGCGACGGTCTGGACGTGGGCAGCCAGCTGCTGCTCTCCACCCTGACGCCGCATACGAAAGGCAAAGTGCTGGACGTCGGCTGTGGCGCGGGTGTACTGGCGACCGTACTGGCGAGCCATTCGCCAAAAGTGCGCTTAACCCTGTGCGATGTGAGCGCCCCGGCGGTTGAAGCAAGCCGCGCAACGCTTGCTGCAAACGGCCTGGAAGGCGACGTGTTTGCCAGCAACGTCTTCTCTGATGTGAATGGCCGTTTCGACATGATCATCTCCAACCCGCCATTCCACGATGGTATGGAAACCAGCCTTGAAGCGGCGCAAACGCTGATCCGTGGTGCAGTACGTCATCTGAACAGCGGGGGTGAACTGCGTATCGTGGCTAACGCCTTCTTGCCGTACCCGAAAGTGCTGGATGAAACCTTTGGCTTCCATGAAGTCATCGCCCAGACGGGTCGCTTTAAGGTTTACCGCACCGTGATGACGCGTCAGGCTAAGAAGTAATCCTCCTTATCTGGCAGGCCGGATACGCGTAACCGCTATCCGGCAAAACCGGGCGCTACCATCGGCCATTTTTGCAGCAATCAAAACAGCGTGCGCATTTTTCTGTTGACGTAAAGCTGAAAACATCTAGAATGCGCCTCCGTGGTTACGATACTTTTACAGTGTCGATGGTATGCGAAGGTGGCGGAATTGGTAGACGCGCTAGCTTCAGGTGTTAGTGTCCTTACGGACGTGGGGGTTCAAGTCCCCCCCCTCGCACCATAAATCACGTTGATATTGCTCGCACTGGGCGAAGGTGGCGGAATTGGTAGACGCGCTAGCTTCAGGTGTTAGTGTTCTTACGGACGTGGGGGTTCAAGTCCCCCCCCTCGCACCAACGAGGCGATATCAAAAAAGTAAGATGACTGTGCGAAGGTGGCGGAATTGGTAGACGCGCTAGCTTCAGGTGTTAGTGTCCTTACGGACGTGGGGGTTCAAGTCCCCCCCCTCGCACCAATTATCTTACATCCTTTCTGACGTTCTTCTCGCTTTCCGCTTATTTCAAACTCATCAGTATCACCAGAATTCCACTGACCAGTGCTACGCATGACGGCAGTAACACAAAGTGGCGCAGCTGTTTATGCCAGATCATCCCTGACGTCACTAACAGTCCTGACACAATGAGCGCTTTCCAAACATCAATGGAGAGATCGGCAAACATCAGACCGCCAAGAATCGCCCCCGGCAGTAACACTCCCCAACCACTTCCCAGCGCCCTGTTCAACATGGTTCGCCCTCTCACACTGATAATGATAACCAATATCATATGATATCAGTTATCATTTGTCAGCACGATTAATCAAAAACTATCCCCCTTTACCTTTCCTGTAATGACAGGAAATGCCTAAGGTGATAAATTGCTCACCTGTTAACTAGACCTAAAGTTTTTCTGATAATTACTCTTTGAGTTTTTTGCATCTTTCATTGCGAAACAACACCTATTTACCTGTTTTAATTAAATATTAATAAAAACGCACTACTATGACATCACAATCCTGGCGGTCTTTGGTCCACAGTAAATATCAATTATCGTTACGTTTATTTTTATTTCTGAACGCGACCTCAGCTGTGTTCTCGGTAACAAACCCGCTCTATTCTATTCGCCTGTTATCAGTCCCCCTGATTTCTATTTTTGTTATCAGCACCGGGCTGCTCGTCTGGCACTGGAAAAAGAGAACCCGCAAGGTAAATATTCCTGCCGTTTCAGCGATCTTCGGTATTTTATGGGCGTGGCAGGTGGCCTCGAAATTTTCGTTAATTACCCACGATCAGGCGACCTATTTGATCATGGCATTATTAACGGTACTGTTTATTGGTACGCTGGCCTTCGCCAGTAATATCAAAGCATTTACGCTGCACTCCTTCCCCACCTTTATTGTCTGCCTGTGGTTAAGTAATCATGATATATGGCTGAGAATGACCTATTCTTTCGCACTTCCTGTGGTAGCAATTGCGATTCATAACATTTTGCAAAGACGTAATGACCGCTTCGCGCAGGAACTGCTCTCCCGTTTGCTGGAGGAGCGTGAGACCCTCACCGATCTGAGCATGATGGACCCGCTTACCGGCCTTTATAACCGTCGCGGACTGCAAAGCCGGCTGGAGAATCTTCCGGCAGTGGAGAACGGCGAGCACTTTGTCCTGCTGATGGATATTGACCACTTTAAAGCCTACAACGACCACTACGGCCATATGATGGGCGACCAGGCGCTGATCCGTGTCTCTGCTGCCATCCGTGATGCCGTGCGTTCACGCGATATTGTGGCGCGCTTCGGCGGGGAAGAATTTATGGTTCTGCTGACCAATATTTCTCTCGAGCATGCCCGCCAGACGGCAGAGCGGATCCGCCAGAAAGTCTACGATTTAAAAATCCCGCATATGTTCAATGAAAGCGTGGCGACAAACGTCACCATCAGCATTGGAATTGCCATTTTTGAGGATGAAGACGCCGAAGGCGCACTGGAGAAAGCGGACAAAGCCCTCTACGAAGCAAAGCATATGGGGCGCAATAACATCCTGCTGAGCGAAGAGCTTCAGACCGCGTAAGCGCGGCGTCATATAACGCGGACAAAAGTCTTGCCATCGGTATGAGCAATAGTTAGGATTGGCAATCATTATCATTTAGATTTGTATCTCTACTATGGCCACTCATACCGCACAAATCGTTGAACCCCTTCTCTGGAGAGCCCGCCTCCCCACCGGGAATGTTTCGCTTGCGGATGCCATCAGGGATAAGATCGCTAAAACCCGCGCCCACCTGCTGGACTTTATCAGGCTGGATGAAGCGCACCCGCACCACGCCATGACGCTGGAAGAGTGGCGACAGCCGTCGACACTGCAGTCGTTGCTGGCAACCTATTCCGACCATATCTATCGCAATCAACCGACCCTTACGCGGGAAAATAAACCCCTGCTCTCCCTCTGGGCGCAGTGGTATATCGGGCTGATGGTGCCCCCACTCATGCTGGCGCTGCTCACACAAAAGGGCATGCTGGAACTCTCCCCTGAATATTTTCATGTCGAGTTCCACGAGACCGGCCGTGCGGCCTGTTTCTGGATTGATCTCCACGAAGACCAGAACGCAGAGCACCTCTCTGCTCAGGAACGTATGGAGCAACTCATTACTCGCGCCCTGATCCCGGTAGTGGATGCGCTGGAAGAGACGGGGGAAATCAACGGGAAGCTTATCTGGAGCAATACCGGGTATTTAATCCACTGGTATTTGACGGAAATGAAACCTCTGCTCGGTGATGAGAAGGTCGAGGCCCTGCGCCAGTCCTGTTTCTTTGCAAAACAGCTTTCCGATGGTCGCGATAACCCGTTATTCCGCACCGTGGTCCTTCGTGACGGGCTTCTGGTTCGTCGCACCTGCTGCCAGCGTTATCGCCTGCCGGACGTTCAGCAGTGTGGAGATTGTACGCTCAAGTAAGGTCAGGTGTTGCCGGGCCGCATTAACGCTGACCCGGCACCCGTTTCTCACGCTATCTGCTGATTTTCCTCTTCCGCATTACGTTGCGCTTCTTCCGCTTCCTGCTCCAGCAGCTGCTTCTCATACACTTTAAAGAACGGGAAGTAGATGATGGCCGATACGCACGCCAGGACCACCACCAGAATGGCTGCACGGAAATCCCAGCCCAGCGCCCATGCGGCACCTACCGGTGCAGGTGCCGTCCACGGCACAACGGAGATCACGCGGCCAATCAGATCGAACTTCATCGCCGACCAGGCCAGCACGGCGTTAACCATGGGTGCCAGCAGGAACGGAATAAAGAACACCGGGTTCATGACAATTGGCGTACCGAAAATAACGGGTTCGTTGATGTTAAAGAGGCTTGGCACCACGCTCAGGCGGCCGATAGAACGCAGATGAGCGGAGCGGCTGCGCAGGTAGCAGAACACCAGCCCCATCGTGGCACCTGACCCCCCGATGACGATAAAGAACGTCCAGAACGCTTCCATAAAAATATGCGGCAGCGGCTGGCTGGCGGCCAGCGCGGTCTGGTTAGCGCCCAGGTTGGTCAGCCAGAACATCTGCAACATCCCGGAGACAATCGCGGCACCGTGGATCCCGGCGAACCACAGCAAATGCCCAATCAACACCGCCAGCAGGATTGCCGGCAGGGAGTCTGCGGCGGAAACCAGCGGTTTGAAGACAGACATAATCGCCTGCGGGATCAGCATGCCAAACTCAGACTGAATCACCAGACTCAGCGGGTAAAGCGTCAACACCACCACCAGCACCGGGATCAACAGATCAAAGGAGTTTTTGATCATCGGCGGAACCTGGTCCGGCAGACGGATCCCGATGTTATGCGCTTTGAGAAAACGCATCATCTCAACGCAGTAGATAGCCACCAGAATCGCGGTAAAAATGCCTGTCCCGCCGAGGCTGTCGACCGGAAGCGTGCCTTTGGTTTTCGGCGCCGCGACCAGCAGAAACGCCATCAGCGACAGCATGGCGCACATAAACGGGTCTAACTGATGCGATTTGACATAGTGTTTGCCAAGGTTATAGGCAATGGCCGCGCAGATATACAGGGACATAACGCCCATGGTCATATCAAACGGCGTGAGGATCTGACCTTCAAATTGCTTCGCCATGTCCAGCCAGGCGCGCGCGAAACCCCAGGTGGTATCAGGCGAAAACGGTGGATACGCGAAGACGAGTAAAAATGAACCCACAATCATGAACGGCATCGCGGAGATAAAGCCATCACGAATAGCCATAACATGACGCTGGGAGGAGATCCGCCCGGCAATCGGGCTGACGTAATTTTCTACAAAACGAAATATCAGATTAAACGCAGCATGGTTGGCAGACATAGCAGATCTCCTTTCAGACGTTTATGACGGGCGCATTCACGCCATACGTTGGTCCATACATCACCTTCACAACCTTGCCGGCGCGTTTACCAGCGGTACTGCTCAGACGGAATGGTTTCATATTTAGCTCTTATTATTGGATACAGGGGACGTTACATAGTCAGTATTAATCTCTCACTCACGGTCTGCAACCGGTTACTGTAACCGGTTTCTGTGAATGTGAAGGCGATCCAGAAATCGACCGTGTGGGATATTTGTTACTGAAGAGATATTTACAGAGCATAAATTCTTATGACAGATTACGCGGGATATTTGTCAGGAGGAAACAATGAGTTTGCAGTCTGTACAGCAGTTTTTTGCCGACAACGCTCCGGATATAGAGGTTATTGAACTTAGCCAGAGTACCGCAACCGTTGCGTTGGCTGCTGCCGCCCATCGTGTTGAGCCGGGACAAATCGCCAAGACGCTGTCGTTGAAGGTTAAAAATGACGTCATTCTGGTGGTCGCGAAAGGTGATGCGCGTCTGGATAATAAAAAACTGAAAGACACGTTTGGCGCAAAAGCACGCATGCTCAGTTGTGATGAAGTGGTGACCATCACGGGTCATCCTGTTGGCGGCGTGTGCCCGTTTGGGCTGGAAAATCCGCTCGCGGTTTATTGCGATATTTCACTGAAGCAGTATGCTGAAGTGCTGCCGGCCGCGGGTGCAATTCACAGTGCCGTGCGTATTTCACCAGACAGAATGGCAGAACTGACGTCCGCAAAATGGGTGGATGTTTGCATCTGAATGAGGCGCCAGAGCCTGTCTGGCGCACAGATATCAGCTTATAAAAATGTCGGCTGGCTTAATACTGATGTTCGCGGATCCCGGGCCGGGAGATGAGTCAGAATATCTGCCGCATCAAGCAGTCCCACGTCAGAATTGACCCCAAGCTTCACCATCGCATTAAACTTGTGCGCCCGGATGGTCTTAATATTGCGCTCAAGCTGCGCGGCGATTTCAGGAATAGAAAACCCGCAGGACATATACCGCAAAATCGCCCGCTCCGTTGGGCTTAACATCCTGTTTTGACTCTTGTACCAGTGGTTGAGCATATTGTCATTGATGTGCAGCGTTTCACTCAGCAACACCAGCAGTTCCTCCTGCAGGCGGTCGAGCGACACCGATTTACTGACGACACCGTGAAGGCGTGAAGGGGAAAGATGGCTGATTAACCGCGCTTCCATTTCATCTGCCGCCAGGATGATGCGCTGAATATGATTATGCGTAAATGCGAGATCCCGCAGGGATGCCAGGCAGTTTCGACGCTCTTCTCGCGCATCAGAAAGTGAATAGATCAGCGAGAAAAAAGAGACATGAGGAAGCGCCTTCTTAAAGCAGTCAAACTCACTGAACATGTGCAGTTGATAATGGCTGAGCGTGGGCAGCGCAAACAGGTGCTCCAGCCCGACGGCACTCATCGCGCAATTTTCGATGACGGCAATATGTCTTGTTGAACCGGTTTTATCCATTCCTCGAACTCTCCATAGGCTGACATTAAACTCAGCTCTCTCAATCCCTGAGTACTGTTGATCCAGGCGTACAGATCGGCATTACTCCGTAATGACAACCGTCGCATCGCACTGTTTTTCTGTGCACTGATCGTTTTATTGCTCTTCTTGAGCAAAGTGGCAATTTGGTTAATCCCCCAGCCCTTGCCTAACAGACGCAATACCTTGCGTTCAGAGTGAGTGAGCGCAATGACGCGGTCGTCTTCATCATCGTTACAGGCAGGCTCGGGCGTTAATAACGTCTGGCTTATCCGCTCTGCCCGTTCACTGCCTGCACGGATGGCGTTAATTACGCCTTCTATCGGCTCCATATCAGAAAGCAACGTGCTTTCCGGACGCATAAGCAGCTCAACGGCAATAGGGTAAAGCGGTCGGGAGACTAAAAAAATCCAGTGAATATCCCGATATTGATTTAATAAACCGTAATATTCTTCGAGCGTGCCCCGAGGATTCCTGTATTCACCTGAAATATCAGCGATAATGACGTCTGCACGCCGTAACTGCAGCAGGGTTAATTCCTGCAGCGAACGGCAAAACGTTAAATCAAAATCGGCAAAATGGCGTGTCATCACGCCCCCCAACCCGTTTTGCATTACGGGTATCCTGCTAATGACGACGCCATGTTTACCATTCAATGACGACATAGACCCTCCGTGTCCATTTTCATATGATGAGTAACGTTAAAACGCATCAAGGTATAAGTGTATTCGTCCCTGAGTGTAAAACTGATTAATACAAGCAGAAGATGAGATGTGTGCTTCATTTAAGAAATGCCTAAAACAGCGGTAATATCTCACAAAGCACAGATAAATTTAATTATAAAGGCCTTAAAATAATTAAAATATAAACTTAGTAAAACTAAATATAAATATCTTATATTTCTCAATTAATAATTCATCATATTTATGGCCCAAAACCGCATCCCGCCGCCAGACAGCCCGCAACTGTTTGCATAAATCTTGATCTGACCCACAGCTAGAGGCACTGCAGTTTGTGCTAAAAGTAAGCATGACGGGCCAACAGGCAAGCTATTCACCTTCTCTTCAGGACATGACATGCAGGCAGATCGATCAACGCAGCGTGCCATCACGCGGCTCTGTATTCAGTGCGGTCTTTTTCTGCTCCAGCACGGGGCGGAAAGCGCGCTGGTCGAGGAACTCTCCACCCGGTTGGGGCTGGCGCTGGGTATGGATAGCGTTGAGAGCGCCATTTCATCCAATGCTATCGTGTTGACCACCATAAAAGACGGTCAGTGCCTGACCTCCACCCGCAAAAACCACGACCGCGGCATCAATATGCACGTTGTAACCGAGGTCCAGCATATCGTCATTCTTGCTGAGCATAAGCTTCTCGACCTGCACGACATTGAAAAACGGTTCAACCAGATTAAGCCCTTACGTTATCCCCGCTGGCTGGTGGTGTTAATGGTCGGGCTGTCCTGCGCCTGTTTTTGTAAGCTCAACAAAGGCGGCTGGGACGGCGCGGTCATCACCTTTTTCGCCAGCAGCATCGCCATGTACGTGCGCCAGCTCCTGACGCACCGCCAACTCCACCCGCAAATTAATTTCTGCATTACCGCTTTTGTCGCCACCACGGTTTCTGGCCTGCTGCTTCGTCTGCCGCAGTTTGCCAACACGCCGACGATTGCCATGGCGGCCAGCGTGCTTCTGCTGGTGCCCGGCTTCCCGTTGATTAACGCCGTAGCCGATATGTTTAAGGGTCATATCAATACCGGTCTGGCACGCTGGGCGATTGCCAGCCTGCTGACGCTTGCAACCTGCATTGGTGTGGTAATGGCCATGACACTCTGGGGGTTACGCGGATGGGCATGATCGATTTTCTGCTGGCGCTGGCGCAGGATATGCTGCTGGCCGCGATCCCTGCCGTCGGTTTTGCGATGGTCTTTAACGTTCCGCAACGCGCGCTACCGTGGTGCGCGCTGTTGGGTGCTATTGGTCATGGCTCGCGAATGGTGATGATGACGGCGGGATTCAACATTGAATGGTCAACATTTATGGCCTCAATGCTGGTCGGTAGCATCGGCATTCAGTGGTCGCGCTGGTATCTGGCGCATCCCAAGGTGTTCACCGTCGCCGCCGTTATCCCGATGTTCCCCGGCATATCTGCCTATACGGCCATGATTTCCGCGGTAAAAATCAGCCATTTCGGCTACACCGAACCTCAAATGATCCTCCTTCTGAGCAACTTTCTTAAGGCCTCGTCCATTGTCGGTGCGCTCTCTATCGGACTGTCGATCCCCGGACTGTGGCTGTACCGCAAACGTCCACGGGTTTGAGATTTGTGTTATTACGCTGCCGTGAGGATAATCACTCCAATCCGTTTGGTGACGATAAGGAAAGGATGTGGCTAACCCAGGCAGCGAACTCCCCGAGCACAATGAAGAATCCAGCCTGAAAGAGAAAATCTTTCAGAGCGCTATCACGCTGTTTGCCGAATACGGGTTGAACGGTGCCCGCATGGAACAAATTGCGGAGAAAGCCGGCACCACCAAACGCATGGTTGTTTACCACTTCAAAAACAAAGAGAACCTGTATCTTCTCGTACTGGAGTATGTTTACACCCAGATCCGCGCCAGTGAACAGGCGCTCAGCCTGGCGGGAATGCCCCCTGTCGAAGCACTGGTTCATCTGGTTGAAGCCACCTTTGACTACCATGCCGACCACCCGGATTACATCCGCATTATCTGCATGGAAAACATGCAGCGTGGCCGTTTTATGCAGCAGTCCAGCTACCTCCGCCAGGTCAACCGCAGCGCGCTTGATCTGCTGGAAGCGATCCTCCGTCGTGGGAAAGAAAAGCAGTTGTTCAATCAGACGGTTGAAGCCCGCGATCTGCATCGTTTGATCAGCAGTTTCAGCTTCCACTACGTTGCCAACAGCTACACCTTCACCCTGCTGTTTGAAGAAGGTGCGGACGAACAGGCACAGCGCCAGCACTACCGCAAAATGGCCGTTCAGGTGGCGCTCCGCTATACCTGCCCATAAAATAGCTTGCAATTAAATCGTACACTATCTATATTCATCTCATGAACGCGAAAACGAACGACACGACCGCTGCGCTCCTGCTGGATAACCAGCTCTGCTTTGCTCTCTATTCAGCAAATCTGGCGCTGAACAAGCTGTACCGGCAACTGCTGGCACCGCTGAACCTGACTTACCCGCAATACCTGGTGATGCTGGTGCTGTGGGAGCAGGATGACATTACGGTGTCGGACATCGGTGAACGGTTGTTCCTTGACTCTGCCACGCTGACGCCGCTGTTGAAGCGTCTGGAAAGCGCGGGGCTGATAAACCGCCACCGCTCACGTAAAGACGAGCGTCAGGTCGCCGTCACCCTGAGCGATGCGGGACGTCATCTCGAGAAGCAGGCTTCCGGGATCCCCCATGCAGTGGGATGCGCCGCCCAGTGTGATACTGAGACCATGTTGTCACTTAAGCAGCAGCTGGAACGTTTGCGACAACAGATCCAACGCGCGTAAGGCTATACTTTACGCGTATTTATTTACCCATATATATCGCACGCTATTTAATAGCGCACATTAATGTAAGATGAGGAATCTGCCATGTCTTTAGAAAAAGTTGTCTACACTGCCAAAGCAAAAGCAACCGGAGGCCGTGATGGCCGTGCGACCTCTTCCGACGGCGTACTGGACGTTAAACTCGGCGTGCCAAAAGAGATGGGCGGCATGGGCGGTGACGTCACCAACCCTGAGCAGCTGTTTGCTGCCGGCTACTCTGCCTGCTTCCTGGGTGCCATGAAGTTTGTAGCCGCTCGCGACAAATTTACCCTGCCGAAAGAGGCCTTTATTGAAGGCGAAGTGGGGATTGGGCCGCTGCCAACCGGTTTTGGTATCGAAGCAAAACTGAACATCCACGTTGAAGGTATGGATCCTGCAGAAGCCAAAAAACTGGTCGATGCAGCACACATTGTGTGTCCGTACTCTAACGCGACCCGCGGTAACATCGACGTAACGCTGAACATTATCGCCTGATAACTGCCTGATGGCGTTACGCTTATCAGGCCAGCCGTTGACGCCCCGGCAGGCATCGCGCCGCCGGGGAAAACCCCTCCTTCCCTTCCCGCTCTCTGTGCTACCATAAGCCCATATCACGCCCGTAGTTATCAGTAGAGTAAGCGTTATGTCCTTCAGAATTCTGACCACCAGCATTGCTGGTATTGATGCCTTTATGCGCGATCCCCGCGGTGTGCTGACCCACGCCGAAGGCGGCACGGTTGCGGTATTTGCTGACAACGCTCCGGCGTTTTATGCCATCACACCGGAACGTCTGGCACAGCTTCTGGAGATTGAAGCGCAGTTGTCCCGCCCGGCGAGCGACGTAACCCTCGATAACCAGTTCTTTGACGAGCCGGTTAACGTCCCCATGGCCGTTCCCATGGGAAAATTTGCCCTGTATGCGGGCTGGCAACCTGATGCGGATTTTCAACGGCAGGCGGCATTGTGGGGCATAGCGTTAACGCAACCGGCTACCCCCGAAGAGCTGGCCGCGTTTACCGCGTGGTGGCAGGCGGAAGGCAAAGTATTCACTCATATTCAGTGGCAACAGAAGCTCGCGCGTCATCTGCAAATTAATCGCGCCAGCAATAACGGCCAGCCAAAACGTGATATCAACGCGTTTTCCGAACCGGATAAACAGATCCCAAATGGATTCCGAGGTGCGAAATGAAGAACGTCGGCGACCTGATGAAACGTCTGCAAAAGATGATGCCAGCCAACGTGAAGCCCGCCTTCACGACGGGTGAAGAACTCCTGGCGTGGCAAAAGGAGCAGGGTAAGATCCGCGCCGCCGCGCTGGCCCGCGAAAACCGGGCGATGAAAATGCAGCGCACCTTTAACCGTTCCGGTATTCGCCCCCTGCACCAGAACTGCTCATTTGATAACTATAAAATTGAGACCAACGGGCAGATGAATGCACTCGCTGCCGCGCGTCAGTACGTGGATGAATTCGACGGCAATATCGCCAGCTTCATTTTTAGCGGCAAGCCTGGCACGGGGAAAAACCACCTGGCGGCCGCTATCTGTAACGAGCTGCTGCTGCGCGGGAAATCGGTGCTGATCATCACCGTGGCCGATATCATGTCCGCCATGAAAGACACCTTCAGCAACCGCGAAACCAGCGAAGAGCAACTGCTTAACGACCTGAGTAATGTCGATTTACTGGTTATTGATGAGATTGGCGTCCAGACCGAATCCCGCTATGAAAAAGTGATCATTAACCAGATTGTCGATCGCCGCTCTTCCTCCAAACGCCCCACCGGCATGCTGACTAACCACAACATCGACGAAATGACCCGCTTGCTGGGCGAACGCGTCATGGATCGCATGAAGCTCGGGAACAGTCTGTATGTCATCTTCGACTGGGAAAGTTACCGCAGCCGTGTCACCGGTAAAGAGTATTAAGATATTTCCAGGAAAGACCGGTGGCCCGGAGGTATATACTGACTCCACTTTCGCCCCAAAACGGACCTTTTTTGAGTAAGCCATTATGAAAAAACAGTTTCTTTTCAGCACCGTATTAGGCGCCCTGCTGGTTACCGGCGCGGCACAGGCCGCATCCTGGCAGGATTCGCTGTCCAGCGCAGCGAGCGAACTGACCAAAGAGAGCAGCAGCACCCAGGGCGGACTGTCAGCCTCTTCCCTTACCGGCCTGCTGGGTAACAGCACCCAGAGCCTGAGCGCAGGCACAATGAACAACGCCGCGGGGATTCTGGAATATTGCGCGAAGCAAAAACTGGCCTCCGTGACCGACGCGCAAAACGTGAAAAATCAGGTGCTGGGCAAACTCGGTCTGGATACACAGGAGCAGAAACAGGACACCAACTATATGGATGGTATTCAGGGCCTGCTGAATGCGCAAAACGGTCAACAGCTCAACCTGAGCACCATCGGCAACTCCTCGCTGGCGAAACAGGTGAAAACCAAAGCCTGCGATCTGGTGCTGAAACAAGGCGTTAATTTCATCTCCTGATCCCCGCCTGTATTGCCATTACACGCCGCGTTTAAGACGTTACTCTTTTAACGCGGCGTTAAAGCCGTCTTTTTCCTGCCTGCCACCGTCTGAGCGTCCGTATGTCAGGATGCGACCCCCTTCAAAAAAACGATTTTCTAAACCAAATCCTAACAACAGCACACTTTCGTGACACTAAAATTGCAGCTACACGACAACGCAATTACATTGTATAACCCAAAAAATAATCAGTTAGCCAGCTAAGCGCCTGGCGTCATGAGGATAGACTGTTGTCAGAGTTAATGTCCCTTGTCCTTTTTCTGGCCTCTGTCGGCGTTTACGCCTGCAAAGCGGGCCGTAACACCTGGTGGTTTATCGCCACGCTGGTGGTGCTCGGCATTTTTATTATTTTAAACATTACCTTATACGCCAGCGATTACTTTACCGGTGACGGCATTAATGATGCGGTGCTCTACACGCTGACGAATAGCCTGACGGGCGCGGGCGTGGGTAAATACATTCTTCCCGGGCTTGGGCTGATTGCGGCGCTGGTGATTATTTTTGGCGCCCTGGCCTGGGTGCTGCGCCGCCGTCGACATCTTCCGCATCATGGCGGCTATAGCCTGCTGGCACTCTGTCTGGCGCTGGCGTCCGTGGATGCCAGCCCGGCATTTCATCAGATAACCGAGCTGGTAAAGTCACAGTCGCGCGACGGCGACCCGGATTTCATGGCCTGGTATAAAGAGCCGTCCAAAAAAATAGCCAACCCGAAGCTTAACCTGGTGTATATCTACGGCGAGAGTCTGGAACGCACCTGGTTTGATAACAATGCTTTTCCGAACCTGACGCCGGAGCTGGGCGCGCTGAAAAACGAAAGCCTTGATTTCAGCCACACCGCGCAGCTGCCCGGTACGGATTACACCATCGCCGGGATGGTTGCCTCGCAGTGCGGTATCCCGCTCTTCGCCCCCTTTGAGGGTAATGCCTCGGCCTCAATGTCGAGCTTCTTCCCGCAGAACGTTTGCCTCGGCGATATCCTGAAAAACTCCGGCTACGAAAACTACTTCGTGCAGGGGGCCAACCTGCGCTTTGCCGGAAAAGATGTGTTCCTGAAATCCCACGGTTTTGACCATCTGTATGGCTCAGAAGAGTTAAAAACGACCGTTGCCGACCCGCATTACCGCAACGACTGGGGCTTTTACGACGACACGGTACTGGACGAAACCTGGAAAAAGTTCGAGGAACTGTCCCGCGCCGGCAAGCGTTTCTCCCTCTTTGCCCTGACGGTAGATACCCACCATCCGGACGGGTTTGTCTCGCGCACCTGTAAGCGCAAACGCTATGAGATTGACGGCAAAAACAACACGTCGTTCAGCGCGGTAACCTGCAGCCAGGAGCATATCGCCGCTCTGGTCGAGAAAATCAAAGCCTCGCCGTATTTTAAAAACACGGTCATCGTCGTCTCATCTGACCATCTGGCGATGAAAAACAGCGCCTGGGATCAGCTCAGCAAACAGGATCGCAGCAATCTGTTCTTCATTCTGCGCGGCGACCAACCACAGCAGGACGTGATCGCCACCAAACGCAACTCCATGGATAACGGCGCAACCGTGCTGGATATTCTGGGCGGTGATAACTTTATTGGCCTTGGCCGCAGTACGCTCTCGGGGCAGTCACTGTCGGAAGTGTTCCTCAACATGAAGGAGAAAATCCTCGCGTGGAAGCCGGACATCATCCGCCTGTGGAACTTCCCGAAAGAGATGAAAGACTTCACCATCGATCAGGATAAAAACACCATCGCCTTCTCCGGCAGCCATTTCCGTCTGCCGCTGCTGCTGCGCGTGTCGGATACGCGCGTCGAACCGCTGCCGGAAAGCGAATACTCTGCGCCGCTGCGTTTCCAGCTGGCCGACTTCGCCCCTCGCGATAATTTTGTCTGGGTCGACAGGTGCTACAAAATGGGCCAGCTCTGGTCCCAGCCACTGGCTCTCTCAACCGACTGGTGCGTTTCTCAGGGACAGCTTGGCGGGGAGCAAACCGTGCAGCATGTCGATAAAGCGCAATGGAAAGGCAAAACCGCATTCAACGATACGGTCATCGATACCGCGCGCTATCAGCGAAATGTCGACATGCTGAAAATCGTGGATAACGATATTCGCTATAAAGCAGACAGCTTTATCTTCAACGTGGCCGGGGCACCGGAAGAGGTCAAACAGTTCAGCGGCATCTCGCGTCCGGAATCCTGGGGGCGCTGGTCTAATGCGCAGCTGGGCAGTGAAGTGAAGATTGAGTACGCACATCCTCTGCCGGAAAAATTCGACCTGGTGATCACCGCCCGGGCCTATGGTCCAAACGCGAACCGTCCCATCCCGGTGCGTGTGGGCGATAAAGAGCAAACGCTGACGCTGGGAAATGACGTCACCACCACCACGCTGCATTTTGATAATCCTTCCCGCAGCAATACGCTGGTGATTGTTCCGCCGGACCCGCAGCCGACGAATGAGGGAAATATTCTTGGCCATTCACCGCGCGAGCTCGGCATCGGGATGGTAGAGATTAAAATTGTCAGTAAAGAGAGCTGATCCCTTCTGCGCCCGGCGTTCTGTCGGGTGCTTTATGTAAATATATAATCCTATAAAACCATTAAAAATAAGACAGAGACACCATATATCTCTCATTTCTATTTATAAATTCACCAGAAAGAAATCATATCCCAGAATGTGTAACTTCTTACACCCTGAGAGAGTTACCCACTTTTTATCATGCTAACCGGCAATACGTTCGAATCCACCCTGGCACAGCGCAGCGGAGTACGACCAGCGCTACCAGGGGAAAAAACCCTGATGCCGCAGACACTGAATGCCGACTATAAGGTCATCGTTTTAAGCGGCAATGCCTTCTTGTGGCTGGGCCTGAAGACGTTCATCTCGCAGAGTGTGGACCCCTGCCCTGAAATTTTCTGGATTAACGACGTGAGCCCTGAGGGGATCCTGCCCCTGCGGCAACTGATGTTGAATATCCGCGTCAAAAAAGGGTGGCTGGTATTCACCGATGCGTCCCGCGTCAACGATATTAAAATCATTCTGGGGGGTGAGCGTGTCCACGTGGTGGCGGGAAACCTGTCACTCGCGCAGCTCAGCCGCTGTTTTCAGAACACGCCGTTCGCAAGCGTAAAAAACGCCACGCTCACCTGCCAGGAGCTTCGGGTTTGCATGCTGTTCCGCAACGGGTTCAGCCCGGTTCGCATCGCGCAGATCCTGAATAAATCCCCGAAAACGATCTACACCCACAAGCGTAACGCGATGAACAAATTTCACTGCCAGAACCTGGCGGAATTCCATCGCAAACTCTTCCTGCTCGACTACCCGGCATCGTGTTTGTAACTGCACGGCTAATCACGTCGGGAAATAAGATCATGCGGCGTCATCTTCCCTGTCTCATTCTCTGGCTGTTGATGCTGGCGCTGCTGTCTCGCTATGCCCTTCCCGCCACGTTGGGATGACGTGGTAATCCGACTGCACGAGTAAATTGCCTTAAATCTTGTCTGGATCAATGTTATCGGTAACAATGACGCTAAAATAGCCAGCGTGTTATGTCCGACAAGGCACAGCCTTATCTTCTTTTTTGTTATTTTTTCTGTATTACAATAACTTATGAAATACCTGCTTGCTGACGCCATCGTCTATAACGACGAAGACGGTTCTGTTTCTCTTATCAATGCACCCGATCTGGACAGACAAATCCTCACCTGTACCGCCAACGCCATCATGAAGCTGCTGGTTCAGCATCACGGCAACGTCGTCGAACGTGACACCTTTCTGAGTGATGTCTGGGATCAACGTGGGCTCCAGGGGTCCAACAATTCGTTAAATCAATACATCAGTATTGTGCGCAAAATGCTGTCGAGCCTGCTGCCCGACACCCTGTTTATCGTCACCGTACCGAAAACGGGCTTTATGCTCAGTGCTGATATCGCGGTAACGCCCCTGGAGGACGATTTTCCCGTCGAGGAGGCGGTCCCGGCCTCACGACGCATTCAGCCAGAATGGCTATTCTGCGGTGTACTCACGCTGATGGTCGTGGCGCTGTGCATCGGCGCCTGTTTGACGAAACAGGCGCACCAGTACAGTGACACTCATCTGCTCACCCACATTGGCACCTGTCCGGTCTACACCTTTGCCCCGCTGGCAGATGTGTTTCACACTAAGGCCATGGCGCTGGCGCAGACGCTTCAGCGCGAAGGTAATCTGCCCTGCCTGAAAAACTCTATTTTCTATATGCACATCCAGAGAACACTTTTCTATGGCCACGAAGGGCGTCTGGTCCTTTCCCAGTGTTCTCTCACGGACGGTAAAGCCAGCGCCTGCCGAACGCTTTACTTTTACGAGTGGTGATATGAAACAAAAAAAAGTGTGGCTTATTCTGGCGCTCAATCTGTTGCTGATTGGCGTGACGCTGGCGTGGTACGTCTACACGCCTCCGCTGTCCGGAACCTGTGCAGGAAACCTGACATTTTCAGCCCGACATGACGATCATGATTTCTCCTTTGAAGGGGAGGTTACGCTGCGCTTTCAGCCCGACAACACAGGGTACCTTACGCTTAACGGCGACGTGGTTAACGAGCCACATCACTGGGATGTTTCCCGCCAGGAGATGTTTACGTGGCGGCACGTTGAGGGTTCACTCTATGAAATATTCATACAAAGCGTGGCGCGCTTTAGCCATGACACCCTGCCACCGGGGGTCTTTGAAAAGTACGTCGCCGGCCTGACGCCGGGGAACAAAAGACTTCTGAAGATTGAACGCACGCCGGAAGACGCGCTGGTGATCAGCAATTTCTATGCGCCGGTCCTGATTTGTTCAGAATAGGCGCGGCTGGTCGGAGTATACTTTCCGCCATGAACATTCTCTTTCGACCGACGACGCCCAAAGATGTTGCTGCCCTGCCCGCCATCGAGCGCGCGGCAGGCGAATGTTTTCGGGACGTCCCCGAACTGGCCTGGCTTGCAGACGGCGACGTCATTTGCGCGGAACATCATCTTGATTACGCGAAACGCGGGTTAAGCTGGCTGGCGCTGGCAAACGACCTGCCCGTCGGGTTTATCCTTGCAGAAGCCCATCCGTCATCGCTGTTTATTGTCGAACTCTCGGTTCATCGGGAGTGGCAGGGAAGAGGAATAGGTCGGCGACTTATCGCCTGCGTCGCAGACCATGCCCGCACGCTGGGGCTGACATCGCTGACGCTGACCACCTTTTGCGAGGTGCCGTGGAATGCGCCGTTTTATGCGCGACTCGGGTTTGAAACGGTGACGATGCTAACGCCTGAACTGCGTCAGAAAAGAGAGGAAGAAGCGGCGCACGGTTTCGCGTATGACTCCCGCTGTGCCATGCGCCTGCCTCTTTGATATCGGCCTGCAAAACGCCCCATTACAGGCCGGGTCAGGCGTAGCCGCCCCCCGGCACTGTGGCAGGATTAAAACGTTTCCCAGTTTTCGCCCGCATCGGTGGTCGCGGCTTTACGCGCCATCATAGGGGCTGCAGCGGTTTTCGCTGAGGCCTGCTCGCGGGCTTTCATCTGCTCCTGCTGAATGCGGAACACGGCCACGGCCTGAGTCAGACGGCTCGCCTGCTCTTCCAGTGCCGCTGCCGCCGCGGCAGACTCTTCCACCAGCGAGGCGTTCTGCTGGGTCACGCGATCCATCTCAGCCACCGCCAGACCCACCTGATCGATACCGCGGCTCTGCTCATCAGACGCAGAGGCGATTTCGCCCATGATGTCCGTCACGCGGGTTACCGCATTAACGATTTCACCCATGGTTTCGCCGGCGCTTTCTACCAGGGTAGACCCGACTTCCACGCGGCCAACAGAGTCTTCAATCAGGCTCTTGATCTCACGTGCTGCCTGGGCGCTGCGCTGTGCCAGGTTACGGACTTCACCCGCAACAACGGCAAATCCGCGGCCCTGCTCGCCCGCACGTGCCGCTTCTACCGCGGCGTTCAGTGCCAGGATGTTGGTCTGGAACGCGATGCCGTCGATCACGCTGATAATGTCGGCAATTTTCTGCGAACTGCCCGCGATGTCACGCATGGTTTGCACCACGTTATCCACCACTTTACCGCCCTTCTGCGCGGTTTCAGATGCGCTCAGCGCCAGGTTGCTCGCCTGACGGGCGTTCTCGGCGTTCTGCTTAACGGTCGCCGTCAGCTGCTCCATGCTGGCAGCGGTCTCTTCCAGGGATGCGGCCTGCTGTTCCGTACGGGAAGAGAGATCGTTGTTACCCATCGCGATTTCGCTCGCGCCGCTGTAGATGGCATTAGCACCGTTACGCACATCACCAACGGTACGGACCAGCTCGCCCTGCATATGACGCAGCGAGTCGGCCAGTTCACCCATCTCGTTAGCGCCCTGCACCTCGATGCGCTTCACCAGATCGCCGCTGGCGATATGACGAATGTTGTCGATAAGACGGGTAAGTGGCGAAATCAGCGCCTGCTTGATACCCAGCCACACGGCCACGATCACCACCAGCACCGCAATCAGTACGCTAATCAGCACCCAGATTGCCTGGCTGTAGGAGCTATTGCTGTTTTCCACCGCCATCTGATACAGCTTGTCGTTCTGCTGCAGATAGTTCACGTACTGCTTCTCAAAACCATCCTGATAGCTCTGGGTAGGTTGATCGAAGAAGGCGTTGATTTTGCCCGCGCCCAGCAGCTGGATCAGCTCCGCCAGTGCACCGTGGTAGATATCGTAGTTACGTTTGATCTCCGTCGCGTCGGCGTCGTTTTGACGCGGATCGCGTGGCAGGGCTTCGTATTCAGCCCAGTTTTTTTCTGCCTGTTTCAGGGAAGCCGCCGCAATTTGCATCAGATCGTTCACGGTCGCGCCGCTGCCGATATTGCTCTGATCCATCATGTAGCGAATACCCGCACGGTTCAGGGTATTACGGGTTTGCAGCAGGGCAACCCAGCTGGCGTTCAGCGTGGACTGTTGCTGGCGAATGGTTTGCAGGACGGTGAAATTCTCTTTGTCATGCTTGAGGGCATTGAAGAAAAGACCACCGGATGTGAGTTGTAAAAGGCCAAATATCGCTAATACCAGCATTAAGCTGGTGACAATCTTGATACGGTTTAACATGTTTTCGCTTTCCATCAGACAGATAACAGGATTTTCGGCCTGGAAAGGGAAAACTTTACGAAAATCATCCTTAAATTTGTGGTTTTTACTCTTCTTCGCGCGCTGTGATATGCCGGTTCCCCAGTTCAATAAACTCTTCCAGCAGCGCTGTCAGCTGTTGCATCTTCGCCGGCGTATATTCGGCCTCGATTTGCTGATACGCCTCTTCCACCTGCGCCTGGGCACGCTCGTATAGCCTGTTCCCCTCTTTGGTCAGCGACACATACAACTTTCGCTGATCGTTTACGGGCTTAAGGCGCAGCACCAGACCGTCACGCTCCATGCGCGTCAGAATGCCCGTCAGACTGGGACGCAAGATACAGGTGCGAAACGCCAGATCGTGAAAATCCATCGACGGATGTTCGGCCAGTACGCGCACGATGCGCCACTGCTGCTCGGTCAGGTTATGCCGTTTCACAATCGGGCGGAAGTAAGACATCGCCGCTTCCCGCGCCTGTAACAGGGCGATAGTTAATGAATCATGCATAGCCTCTCCCGGTAATCATTAACACATGAACAATTCAGTTCTGCTGGTTTTACAAACAACGCGTTTTACGACAAAAAGTCTAACAGAAACAAGCCTTATTTTTTAACGCAATGATAAATATAGCCTTTAATCTCTTTATGTAAATTTATTGTTATTCATATCACAAATTATTCACTTCTGGTTGCGAAATGAACAGCAAAGGCATACAACCAGATCATTAACATATTAATGAAATCACAGGCCGGACGTCCGGCCTGAGGAGTAAGTGAATGAAAGGTACTGTTTTTGCCGTAGCGCTGAACCACCAGAGCCAGCGCGATGCCTGGCGCGACGCGTTTGAAAAAGCCCCCTACCACACGCCACCAAAAACCGCCGTGTGGTTTATCAAACCGCATAACACCGTGATCCGCACGGGCGACCCCATTCCCTTCCCGCAGGGAGAAACCGTGTTAAGCGGTGCCACGGTTGCGCTGGTTGTGGGCAAAACGGCGCGTAACGTTCCCGTGGACGAGGCGGCGGAGTACATCGCCGGTTACGCGCTTGCCAACGAGGTGAGCCTGCCGGAAGAGAGTTTTTATCGCCCTGCCATCAAGGCCAAATGCCGCGACGGCTTTTGTCCGCTGGGAGAGCTGGCCGCCGTCGACCACGTTGATAACCTGACCATCGTCACTGAAATTAACGGCCGGGAAGCGGACCACTGGAACACCGCTGACCTGCAGCGCAATGCCGCCGAACTGCTGAGCGCCCTGAGCGAGTTCGCCACCCTCAGTCCGGGCGATGCCATTCTGCTCGGCACCCCACACTCGCGCGTCCCGCTGCAGCCGGGCGATCGCGTACGCATTCTGGCGAAAGGCTTCCCGTCCCTGGAAAACCCGGTGGTTGATGAACGCGAGGTCGCCCATGCGCAAGGCCCACATCCGCACGCCACGCTGTTCGCGCTTGGTCTGAACTACGCCGATCACGCCAGCGAGCTGGCATTTACGCCGCCAACGGAACCGCTGGTGTTTATCAAAGCCCCCAACACCGTGACCGGCGATAACCAGACCTCTGTCCGCCCGAACAACATTGAGTACATGCACTACGAGGCGGAGCTGGTGGTGGTCATCGGCAAAACGGCGCACAAGGTCAGTGAGCGCGAGGCGATGGACTATGTCGCGGGCTATACCGTCTGCAACGATTACGCCATCCGTGACTACCTGGAAAACTACTACCGCCCGAACCTGCGGGTGAAAAGCCGCGACGGGTTAACCCCCCTCAGCCCGCATATCGTGCCGAAAGAGGCCATTCCCGACCCGCATAACTTAACCCTGCGCACCTTCGTGAACGGTGAATTGCGCCAGCAAGGGACCACTGCCGATCTGATCTTCAGCATCCCGTTCCTGATTGCCTATCTCAGCGAGTTTATGACCCTGCAGCCCGGCGACATGATTGCCACCGGCACGCCAAAGGGTCTGTCTGACGTACAGCCAGGCGACGAAGTGGTCGTGGAAGTAGAGGGCGTGGGCCGCCTGGTGAACCGCATTGTCAGTGAGGAGACTGCAAAATGAAAAAAATAAACCATTGGATTAACGGTAAAAACGTCGCAGGAAGTGATTACTTCCACACCACTAACCCGGCCACCGGAGAGGTGCTGGCGGAGGTCGCGTCCGGCGGTGAGGCTGAAATTCATCAGGCCGTGGCGGCGGCCAAAGAGGCATTCCCGACGTGGGCTAACCTGCCGATGAAAGAGCGCGCACGCCTGATGCGTCGCCTCGGGGATCTTATCGATCAACACGTTCCGGAGATTGCGGCCCTCGAGACCGCCGACACCGGCCTGCCGATCCACCAGACCAAAAACGTGCTTATACCACGCGCGTCGCACAACTTCGCGTTCTTCGCCGAAGTGTGCCAGCAGATGAACGGTAAAACCTACCCGGTCGACGACAAGATGCTCAACTACACCCTGGTGCAGCCGGTGGGGGTCTGCGCGCTGGTGTCGCCGTGGAACGTGCCGTTTATGACCGCCACCTGGAAGGTTGCGCCGTGCCTGGCGCTGGGCAACACCGCGGTGCTGAAGATGTCTGAACTCTCCCCGCTGACCGCCGACCGTCTGGGCGAGCTGGCGCTGGAGGCCGGTATTCCGGCGGGCGTGCTGAACGTGGTGCAGGGCTATGGCGCAACGGCGGGCGATGCGCTGGTACGTCACCACGACGTGCGCGCCGTCTCCTTTACCGGCGGCACCGCCACCGGGCGCAACATCATGAAAAACGCCGGACTGAAGAAATACTCCATGGAGCTGGGAGGGAAATCCCCGGTGCTGATTTTTGAAGATGCGGATATCGAACGCGCGCTGGATGCCGCCCTGTTCACCATCTTCTCCATCAACGGCGAGCGTTGCACCGCTGGCTCACGTATTTTCATTCAGCAGAGCATCTACCCGGAATTCGTCAGGCGCTTTGCCGAGCGCGCGAACCGTCTGCGCGTGGGTGACCCGACCGATCCGAACACTCAGGTTGGCGCGCTGATCAGCCAGCAGCACTGGGAAAAAGTCTCCGGCTATATCCGTCTTGGCATTGAAGAGGGTGCGACCCTGCTGGCGGGCGGCCCTGACAAACCCACCGATCTCCCTGCTCACCTGAAAAACGGCAACTTCCTGCGCCCGACCGTGCTGGCAGACGTCGACAACCGGATGCGCGTGGCCCAGGAAGAGATCTTCGGGCCGGTTGCCTGCCTGCTGCCGTTTAAGGACGAAGCCGAAGGGCTGCGTCTGGCTAACGACGTAGAGTACGGCCTGGCGTCATACATCTGGACCCAGGACGTCAGCAAAGTGCTGCGCCTGGCGCGCAATATCGAAGCCGGAATGGTGTTTGTAAACACCCAGAACGTGCGCGATCTGCGTCAGCCGTTTGGCGGCGTGAAGGCTTCCGGTACCGGGCGCGAAGGGGGCGAATACAGCTTCGAGGTGTTCGCTGAAATGAAAAACGTCTGCATCTCCATGGGCGACCATCCGATTCCAAAATGGGGGATCTGAGTATGGGCAAGTTAGCGTTAGCGGCAAAAATTACCCACGTTCCGTCAATGTACCTCTCTGAACTGCCGGGAAAAAACCACGGCTGCCGCCAGTCCGCCATCGACGGACACAAAGAAATCAGCAAGCGCTGTCGGGAGCTGGGCGTCGACACCATTATTGTGTTCGATACCCACTGGCTGGTGAACAGCGCCTACCACATCAACTGTGCGGATCATTTCTCCGGCATCTACACCAGCAACGAGCTGCCGCATTTTATCCGCGACATGACCTACGACTACGACGGTAACCCGGTGCTCGGCCAGCTTATCGCCGACGAAGCGGTGAAACTCGGCGTACGTGCCAAAGCGCACAACATCCCGAGCCTCAAGCTGGAGTACGGCACGCTGGTGCCAATGCGCTACATGAACAGCGATAAGCACTTCAAAGTGATCTCTATCGCCGCATTCTGCACCGTCCATGACTTCGCCGACAGCCGCAGGCTGGGCGAGGCCATCGTCAGCGCGATTCAGAAATACGACGGCACCGTGGCGGTGCTCGCCAGCGGTTCGCTGTCGCACCGTTTTATCGACGACCAGCGCGCCGAAGAGGGAATGAACAGCTACACCCGCGAGTTCGACCGTCAGATGGACGAACGCGTGGTGAAGCTGTGGCGTGAAGGCAAGTTCAGGGAGTTCTGCAGCATGCTGCCGGAGTATGCCCACTACTGCTACGGCGAGGGCAATATGCACGACACGGTGATGCTGCTGGGGATGCTCGGCTGGGACACATACGACGGCAAGGTGGAGTTCCTCACCGAGCTGTTCCCCAGCTCCGGCACCGGCCAGGTTAACGCCGTTTTCCCCCTGCCCGCGTCCGCGTAAGGAGCCACCATGCCGCACTTTATTGCTGAATGCACTGACAACATCCGCGAGCAGGCGGACCTGCCAGCACTGTTCGCCAAAGTGAACGACGCGCTTGCCGCCACGGGAATCTTCCCACTCGGCGGTATCCGTAGCCGCGCGCACTGGCTGGACACCTGGCAGATGGCCGACGGTAAGCATGATTACGCCTTTGTGCATATGACGCTGAAGATTGGCGCCGGGCGCAGTCTGGAGAGCCGGGAGGCGGTGGGAAAGGCACTGTTTGAGCTGATTAAAACCCACTTCGCCGACCTGATGGCATCGCGCTATCTGGCGCTCTCTTTTGAAATAGACGAGCTGCACCCGACGCTCAATTACAAGCAGAACAACGTGCACGCTTTGTTTAAGTAGCGCCCTTACCGGGCCGACAACGGCTTTGAACGCAAGCCGGGTGAGCAGCACGCCACCCGGCAACAACAGGAAATCGCCATGCTCGATAAACACACCCATACCCTGATCGCCCATCGTCTGCATCAGGCGGAGCAGTCCCGGGAGCAGATCCGCCAGATCTCGCTCGACTACCCGACGATCACCCTTGATGACGCCTACGCCGTACAGCGCGAATGGGTGAGCCTGAAAATCGCCGAAGGTCGCGTGCTGAAAGGCCACAAGATTGGCCTCACCTCCAAAGCGATGCAGGCCAGCTCGCAGATTAGCGAGCCGGACTACGGTGCTCTGCTCGACGACATGTTCTTCCACGACGGCAGTGATATCCCTGCCGACCGCTTTATCGTCCCGCGCATCGAAGTGGAGCTGGCCTTCGTGCTGGCAAAACCCCTGCGCGGCCCAAACTGCACCCTGTTCGACGTCTACAACGCCACGGATTACGTCATCCCCGCGCTGGAGCTGATCGACGCCCGCTGCCACAACATCGATCCCGAGACCCAGCGTCCGCGCAAGGTGTTCGACACCATCTCCGATAACGCCGCCAACGCAGGTGTGATCCTTGGCGGTCGCCCGATTAAGCCCGACGAGCTGGATCTGCGCTGGATCTCCGCCCTGCTCTACCGCAACGGCGTCATTGAAGAGACCGGGGTCGCCGCGGGCGTGCTCAACCACCCGGCCAACGGTGTGGCATGGCTTGCCAATAAACTCGCGCCGTACGACGTTCAGCTGGAGCCTGGCCAAATCATCCTCGGCGGTTCGTTTACCCGCCCGGTGCCGGCCAGCAAGGGCGATACCTTCCACGTGGACTACGGCAAGATGGGCTCCATCAGCTGCCGTTTTGTTTAGGAGACCACCATGGAAAACAGTTTCAAAGCGGCGCTCAGCGCCGGAAAACCGCAAATCGGCCTCTGGCTGGGGCTGACCAGCAGTTACAGCGCCGAGCTGCTGGCCGGTGCGGGTTTCGACTGGCTGCTGATCGACGCAGAGCACGCGCCCAATAACGTGCAAACCGTCCTGACCCAGCTGCAGGCGATCGCGCCTTACGCCAGCCAGCCGGTGGTACGCCCGTCGTGGAACGATCCGGTCCAGATCAAACAGCTGCTGGACGTCGGGGCGCAAACCCTGCTGGTGCCGATGGTACAAAACGCCGATGAAGCCCGGCTGGCGGTGCGCGCCACGCGTTATCCACCGGCGGGGATCCGCGGCGTGGGCAGCGCGCTGGCTCGCGCCTCGCGCTGGAACCGCACGCCTGATTACCTGCAGCGCGCTAACGATGCCATGTGCGTGCTGGTGCAGATTGAAACGCGCGAGGCGCTGAAAAATCTGCCGCACATCCTCGACGTGGAAGGCGTGGACGGGGTGTTTATTGGCCCGGCGGATTTGAGCGCCGACATGGGCTTTGCCGGAAATCCGCAACACCCGGAAGTCCAGGCCGCCATCGAGAAGGCCATTGCGCAGATCCGTGCGGCAGGCAAAGCGCCCGGCATCCTGATGGCTAACGAGCCGCTGGCAAAACGCTACCTCGAGCTTGGCGCGCTGTTTGTCGCCGTCGGGGTCGACACCACCCTGCTTGCACGCAGCGCCGAGGCGCTGGCGGCACGTTTTATCGATATCCCGGTTACGTCAGTAAATAACAATAAATCCGTCTACTAAACGTACGATGTGGAGCGCAACATGACGACCTCTACCCTGCAAACCCATGATAATAAAGCTGTAGAACACCGCGTTATTCAGAAGCTGTTTCGTCGTTTGATCGTGTTTCTCTTTATCCTGTTTGTCTTCTCGTTTCTTGACCGCATTAACATCGGCTTTGCCGGGCTGACGATGGGCAAAGATCTGGGCCTCACCTCGACCATGTTTGGCCTGGCCGCCACCCTGTTTTACGTCACCTACGTGATATGTGGGATCCCCAGCAACATCATGCTGGCGAAGGTCGGCGCCCGGCGCTGGATCGCCGGGATCATGGTGGTGTGGGGCATCGCTTCCACCTGCACCATGTTCGCCACCAGCCCGCACATGCTCTATGTGCTGCGCATGCTGGTGGGCATTGCCGAGGCTGGATTCCTGCCGGGGATCCTCGTCTATCTCACCTGGTGGTTCCCTGCTTACCACCGCGCCCGCGCCAATGCGTTGTTTATGATCGCCATGCCGGTGACCATGATGCTCGGCTCGATCCTCTCCGGTTATATTCTGGCCATGGACGGGCTGTGGAACCTGAAAGGCTGGCAATGGCTGTTCCTGCTGGAGGGGCTACCGTCCGTGGTGCTCGGCGTTGTGACGTGGTTCTACCTGAACGACACGCCGGATCAGGCCAGCTGGCTGGATGACGACGAAAAGCAGGCGCTTAAAACAATGATCGCCCGCGAGCAGGAGTCGGCCATCGCCCGTCCCGTCACGCCGCGTTCGACGCTGCGCGAAGTGTTTACCCCGGCCGTGCTGCTCTATACCCTGGCCTATTTCTGCCTCACGAACACCCTGAGCGCGATAAATATCTGGACGCCGCAGATCCTGCAGAGCTTCAACACCGGCAGCAGCAACATTGTGATTGGCCTGCTGGCGGCGATCCCGCAGTTTTGCACCATCCTCGGGATGATCTGGTGGAGCCGCCGCTCCGACAGGCTGAAAGAGCGAAAAAAGCACACCATTCTGCCGTATCTCTTTGCGGCGGCAGGATGGCTGCTGGCCTCGGCGACCCACCACAGCCTGATCCAGCTGCTTGGCATCATCATGGCCTCAACCGGATCGTTTACCGCCATGGCGATCTTCTGGACCACGCCGGATCGGGTTATTAGCCTGCAGTCGCGGGCGGTCGCACTGGCGGTGATCAATGCCATCGGTAACGTCGGATCCGCCGTCAGCCCGCTGTTGATCGGCATTCTGCGTGACAGCACCGGCAGCTTCAGCTCCGGGTTGTGGTTTGTTGCCGGCTTGCTGGTGGTCGGCGCGCTGGTGCTGACACGTATCCCGATGACGCAGCGGGAGAGCCTTGAGCACGAGCCAGGTATGGCGGCGCAGAAAATCCCGTAAGGAGCGGCTATGTGCCAGAACCCGATCGCGAATATCGACATCAGCAAAGAGTACGACGAAAGTCTGGGAACGGATGATGTTCACTATCAGTCGTTCGCCCGCATGGCGGCCTTTTTTGGCCGCGACATGCAGGCTCACCGTCACGACCAGTATTTTCAGATGCACTTTCTGGATACCGGACAGATCGAACTGCAGCTCGACGATCACCGCTACTCGGTGCAGGCTCCGCTATTTGTGCTCACGCCCCCGTCGGTGCCGCACGCGTTTATTACCGAATCCGACAGCGACGGGCACGTTCTGACGGTGCGCGAGGATCTGATCTGGCCGCTGCTGGAAGTGCTCTACCCCGGCACGCGGGAAGCCTTTGGCCTGCCGGGGATCTGCCTCTCGCTGGCCGATAAGCCGGACGAACTGGCGGCACTGAAGCACTACTGGCCGCTGATTGCCCGGGAATCTACGGAACAACTGCCCGGGCGCGAACACACGCTGGTTCTGTTAGCCCAGGCGGTGTTCACCCTGCTGCTGCGCAACGCGAAGCTCGACGATCACGCCGCCAGCGGCATGCGCGGCGAGCTGAAACTGTTCCAGCGCTTTACCCAGTTGATTGACGTCCATTTTCATGAGCACTGGACGGTGCCGGAATATGCCAGCGAGCTGCACCTGACCGAATCGCGTCTGACCGATATCTGCCGGCGCTTCGCCAACCGCCCGCCGAAGCGGCTGATTTTTGACCGTCAGCTGCGTGAAGCGAGGCGGATGCTGCTCTTCTCCGACAGCGCGGTCAGCGAAATCGCCTGGCAGCTGGGGTTTAAAGACCCGGCCTATTTTGCCCGGTTTTTTAATCGGTTAGTGGGGTGTTCGCCGAGCGCGTATCGGGCGCAAAAAGTGCCGGTGTCGTCTGTTACCCCACCCCAGCCCTGACCCTCGCCCGGGTTCAGGGTGAGGGAAATCACACTCTGCGATCATATGCGAAAAGTACCAGCCGTTGTCCCAATCGTCCCTTCACGTTCCCCCCCGCTCAGGCTTCAATTAAACAACAAAAACAAAACATAAATTTAACATCACTGTTCCGATACGAGGTCCCTATGAAGCCTGAAGATTTCCGCGCTGATGCCAAACGTCCGTTAACCGGTGAAGAGTATTTAAAAAGCCTGCAGGATGGCCGTGAGATTTATATCTACGGCGAGCGCGTCAAAGACGTGACCACTCATCCGGCGTTTCGCAATGCGGCAGCCTCCATCGCGCAGATGTACGATGCGCTGCACAAGCCTGACATGCAGGACACGCTGTGCTGGGGCACCGATACCGGCAGCGGCGGCTATACCCATAAGTTTTTCCGCGTGGCGAAAAGCGCCGACGACCTGCGTCAACAGCGTGACGCCATCGCCGAGTGGTCGCGCCTGAGCTACGGCTGGATGGGCCGCACCCCGGACTACAAGGCGGCGTTTGGCTGCGCGCTCGGTGCCAATCCGGCGTTCTACGGCCAGTTCGAACAGAACGCCCGCAACTGGTACACCCGTATTCAGGAAACCGGGCTTTACTTCAACCACGCCATCGTTAACCCCCCCATCGACCGTCACAAACCGGCGGACGAAGTAAAAGACGTCTACATCAAGCTGGAAAAAGAGACCGACGCCGGGATCATCGTTAGCGGCGCAAAAGTGGTGGCAACCAACTCGGCGCTGACTCACTACAACATGATCGGTTTTGGCTCCGCGCAGGTGATGGGCGAAAACCCGGACTTCGCGCTGATGTTCGTTGCGCCAATGGACGCCGAAGGCGTGAAGCTGATCTCTCGCGCCTCTTACGAAATGGTGGCAGGCGCGACCGGCTCTCCGTACGACTACCCGCTCTCCAGCCGTTTCGACGAAAACGACGCGATCCTGGTGATGGATCATGTGCTGATCCCCTGGGAAAACGTGCTGATCTACCGCGATTTCGATCGCTGCCGTCGCTGGACCATGGAAGGCGGTTTTGCCCGCATGTACCCGCTGCAGGCCTGCGTACGTCTGGCGGTGAAGCTCGATTTCATTACCGCGCTGCTGAAGAAATCGCTGGAGTGTACCGGCACCCTGGAGTTCCGCGGCGTGCAGGCGGATCTCGGGGAAGTGGTGGCCTGGCGCAACATGTTCTGGGCGCTGAGCGACTCCATGTGTTCTGAAGCCACACCGTGGGTGAATGGTGCGTATCTGCCGGATCACGCGGCGCTGCAGACCTACCGCGTCATGGCCCCGATGGCCTATGCGAAGATCAAGAACATCATCGAGCGTAACGTCACCAGCGGCCTGATCTATCTGCCGTCCAGCGCGCGAGACCTGAACAATCCGCAGATCGACCAGTATCTGGCGAAATACGTGCGCGGCTCCAACGGCATGGATCACGTGGAACGCATTAAGATTTTGAAACTGATGTGGGATGCCATCGGCAGCGAGTTTGGTGGTCGTCACGAGCTGTATGAGATCAACTACTCCGGCAGCCAGGACGAAATCCGTCTGCAGTGTCTGCGTCAGGCACAGAGCTCTGGCAACATGGACAAAATGATGGCAATGGTCGACCGCTGCATGTCCGAGTACGACCAGCATGGCTGGACGGTGCCGCACCTGCACAATAATTCCGATATCAACATGCTGGATAAGCTGCTGAAATAACGCAGCGGGAGGTTTCAATGCATACAGAACAACGCCTGCGTTTTCGCGATGCGATGGCCAGCCTGTCGGCGGCGGTTAATGTTGTCACCACCGAGGGCGATGCAGGACGCTGCGGCATTACCGCCACCGCCGTCTGTTCGGTCACGGACACCCCGCCATCGTTGATGGTCTGCATCAATGCCAACAGCGCCATGAACCCGGTTTTCCAGGGTAACGGTAAGCTGTGCGTCAACGTGCTGAACCATGAGCAGGAGATCATGGCCCGCCACTTCGCCGGGATGACCGGCATGGCAATGGACGATCGCTTTGCCCTCTCCTGCTGGCAGAAAGGTCCGCAGGGGCAACCGGTGCTGAAGGGCGCGCTGGCAAGCCTTGAAGGCGAGATTAGCCAGGTGCAAACCATCGGCACCCATCTGGTTTATCTCGTTGAAATTAAAAACATCATTCTGAGCGAAGCGGGACACGGCCTGATCTATTTTAAACGCCGTTTCCACCCCGTCATGATGGAGACTGAAGCCGCAGTGTGACCCCCTCCTGCGCTGGCCGTTTCCCGGCCAGCGCCAATTTCCACAAAAATTCCTAAGGTTTCCGCTTAATCACGCCGTTATATAGCCATAAGAGAAATTTTCTGTGTCTGAATACTGACAATACATGTCAGTGCTACCCGCATCATTCAGCGCATACCCTAATATACAGGAAGACCTTATGGCTAAATCGACGCGGAGCCGCTCGGCTGAACGTCTGGTCGATATTCTGGTTGAGTTACATTTAAATGGTGTGGTAAACCGCAGTGCGCTCATGGAAAAATTTAAAATTACCGAGCGCACCGTCTACCGGGATTTAAATGCGCTTTCACCTATTGTGGAACATACCGGTAACGGACTGTATCGTCTGATCCACTCCGCACAATCTCCCGGTGGACAAGGATTACATCACACGATTGCTAACTTCCTGAATGCCGATAGCTTTTTCCCGGAAAGAAATACGGAATTCTGGCAGAAACTTGAAACACGCGTTGACGAAAATCATATTCTTATTCTTGGCAACGAAGCAGAGCACACGGTAGAACGTGATATTCGTCGCTATTTATCGAAAATCGAGAAATCGATTAAGAATCGTAATGTATGCCAGATCGTTTATAAGGGTAAAACCCGCCTGATTAATCCCTATAAACTCATTAACAATAAAAATATATGGTATTTACAAGCCACCGAGAATAGCCGGCTAAAATCCTTCTCGTTGAGTCAGATTAGCTGGTTTGATATTCAACAAAAAACCTTCACGCCGGAAGAAAATGCGCTCGGGCTGCTGGAAAAAAGCCGCGATCCGTGGGTGTCGGAAGACACTTTCGAAGTGAAAATATTCATTAAAGATACTATTTCACATTACTTTATGCGCCGCGACCTGCTGCCGGAACAAGAGCTTGTCGGTGAGCAGTACAACGGCGTCACGCTGCGCTGTCAGGCGGCACACGAGAACCAGATCCTGCCGCTGCTGTTCTACTGGCTGCCGAACATTCAAATTCTGGAGCCCAACTGGCTAAAAGAGAAGCTGCTTAAAACGCTGGAAAATTATCTGGCGGTAGAGCGCACAGCAGATAACCACGTGATCTCAATCACATAATTTCTCCCGGCGGCGGCGAGACGGAACCACTCGCCGCCCTCTTTGACCGCTCACCTGGTCCTTTCAACCGCTCATTCATTTACCTGTCTTTACACGCGCGTGGTTCTGGCACGATCGCTCCAGCATTAATCAATACCTCCTCATAACGAACCCTGACCCTTTTTCATTACATAAAAAACCAGGTCTTACTATGGATACGAAAAAACTACTGAAGCACGTGCCCTGGGCGTTACTCGGGATCCTCGGCGCTTTTTGTCTGGCGGTTGTCGCACTACGCCGGGGCGAACACGTAAGCGCCCTGTGGATCGTCGTTGCGTCTGTCTCCGTCTATCTTGTTGCTTATCGCTACTACAGCTTATACATCGCGCAGAAGGTCATGAAACTCGACCCGACGCGTGCCACTCCGGCGGTCATTAATAATGACGGCCTCAACTACGTGCCCACCAACCGCTACGTGTTGTTTGGTCACCACTTTGCCGCTATCGCCGGTGCGGGTCCGCTGGTCGGCCCGGTTCTGGCCGCGCAGATGGGCTACCTGCCTGGTACCCTGTGGCTGCTCGCGGGCGTAGTGCTGGCCGGGGCGGTGCAGGACTTTATGGTGCTGTTTATCTCTTCTCGCCGTAACGGCGCCTCTCTGGGTGAGATGGTCAAAGAGGAGATGGGCCGCGTGCCGGGGACCATCGCACTGTTCGGCTGCTTCCTGATTATGATCATCATCCTCGCGGTGCTGGCGTTAATCGTGGTGAAAGCGCTGGCCGAAAGTCCGTGGGGGGTCTTCACCGTCTGCTCTACCGTGCCGATTGCGCTGTTCATGGGTATCTACATGCGCTTTATCCGCCCGGGTCGCGTGGGTGAAGTGTCGGTGATTGGTATTGTGCTGCTGGTTGCATCCATCTACTTCGGTGGCGTGATTGCGCACGACCCGTACTGGGGCCCGGCGCTGACCTTCAAGGACACCACCATCACCTTCGCGCTGATTGGGTATGCGTTTGTCTCCGCTCTGCTGCCGGTCTGGCTGATCCTGGCACCGCGTGACTACCTGGCGACCTTCCTGAAAATCGGCGTTATCGTCGGTCTGGCAATCGGCATCCTGGTGATTAACCCGGATCTGAAAATGCCGGCAGTGACCCAGTACATCGACGGTACCGGTCCTCTGTGGAAAGGTGCGCTGTTCCCGTTCCTGTTTATCACCATTGCCTGCGGTGCGGTCTCTGGCTTCCACGCCCTGATTGCTTCCGGTACCACACCGAAGCTGCTGGCTAACGAAAAAGACGCGCGTCTGATTGGCTACGGCGCAATGCTGATGGAGTCTTTCGTGGCGATCATGGCGCTGGTTGCCGCGTCCATCATCGAACCGGGTCTCTACTTCGCGATGAACACCCCTCCGGCAGGCCTGGGCATTACCATGCCAAACCTGCATGAGATGGGCGGTGATAACGCGGCGCTGATCATGGCGCAGCTGAAAGATGCGAGCGCACATGCTGCCGCAACCGTCAGCTCCTGGGGCTTCGTGATTTCGCCTGAGCAGATCATGCAGACCGCGAAAGACATTGGCGAACCGTCAGTCCTGAACCGCGCCGGTGGCGCACCGACGCTGGCAGTGGGTATCGCACACGTGTTCCACAAAGTGCTGCCGTGGGCGGACATGGGCTTCTGGTACCACTTCGGTATTCTCTTTGAAGCGTTGTTCATCCTCACCGCGCTGGACGCCGGTACCCGTGCGGGACGCTTTATGCTGCAGGACCTGCTGGGTAACTTCGTGCCGTTCCTGAAGAAAACCGACTCTCTGGTGGCGGGTATTCTGGGAACCGCGGGCTGCGTGGGTCTGTGGGGTTACCTGCTGTATCAGGGCGTTGTCGACCCGCTGGGCGGCGTGAAGAGCCTGTGGCCGCTGTTCGGTATCTCTAACCAGATGCTGGCCGCTGTCGCCCTGGTTCTTGGCACCGTTGTACTGGTGAAGATGAAACGCACCAAATACATCTGGGTCACCGTGATCCCTGCGCTGTGGCTGCTGCTTTGCACCACCTGGGCGCTTGGTCTGAAACTGTTCAGCGCCAATCCGCAGCTGGAAGGCTTCTTCTTCATGGCTAACCAGTACAAAGAGAAAATTGCCGCAGGCGGCGCGGACCTCACTGCCCAGCAGATTGCCAACATGAACCATATCGTGGTGAACAACTACACCAACGCAGGTCTGAGCATTCTGTTCCTGGTGGTGGTGTACAGCATCATCTTCTACGGCATCAAAACCTGGCTGAACGTGCGTAACGCCGAGGGTCGTACGGATAAAGAAACCCCGTATGTCCCGGTACCGGAAGGCGGCGTGAAGACCTCTTCACACCACTAATCCGCCCTCGCATCCCTCTCCCTCCGGGAGAGGGTTAGGGTGAAGGGAAACTACGCCCGGCAGCCCCTGCCGGGCTTTTTCTATCTGGAAGGCACAATGTTTGGTAACTTAGGCGAAGCGAAAAAATACCTCGGTCAGGCGGCGAAAATGCTGATTGGCATTCCGGACTATGACAACTACGTTGAGCATATGAAGACCAACCATCCGGATAAACCGTACATGACCTATACCGAATTCTTCCGCGAGCGTCAGGAAGCGCGCTACGGCGGGAGTGGAGAAGGCGGCGTACGCTGCTGCTAAAGGAGAGACCATGACCCCGATTGCCGTCACCCTGCTGACCGGTTTCCTTGGCGCCGGTAAAACCACCCTGCTGCGCCACATTCTGAACGCGCAGCACGGCTTCAAAATCGCCGTGATCGAAAACGAATTCGGCGAAGTCTCGGTCGACGATCAGCTGATTGGCGATCGCGCCACGCAGATCAAAACCCTGACTAACGGCTGCATCTGCTGCACCCGCTCGAATGAATTAGAAGATGCCCTGCTGGATCTGCTCGACAGCCGCGATCGCGGTGAAATCGATTTTGATCGCCTGGTGATTGAATGCACCGGTATGGCCGACCCCGGCCCGATTATTCAGACCTTTTTCGCCCATGAGATCCTCTGCCAGCGCTACCTGCTGGACGGCGTCATTGCGCTGGTCGACGCGGTTCATGCCGACGAACAGATGAACCAGTTCACCCTCGCCCAGTCGCAGGTGGGCTACGCCGATCGCATCCTGCTGACCAAAACCGACGTGGCGGGCGACAGCGAAAAACTGCGCGAGCGCCTGACGCGTATCAACTCGCGGGCGCCGATTTACATCGCGACGCACGGTGATATCGACCTCTCGCAGCTGTTCAACACCAACGGCTTTATGCTGGAAGAGCATGTCACCTCAACGCCGCGCTTCCACTTTATGGCAGATAAGCAAAACGACGTCTCGTCGATTGTGGTCGAGCTGGATTACCCGGTGGATATCAGCGACGTCTCCCGCGTCATGGAAAACCTGCTGCTCTCTTTTGCCGACAGGCTGCTGCGCTACAAAGGGATGCTGTGGATTGATGGCGAACCGAACCGCCTGCTGTTCCAGGGCGTACAGCGTCTGTACAGCGCGGACTGGGACAGACCGTGGGGAGATGAAACACCGCGAAGCGTCATGGTGTTTATTGGGCTACAGCTGCCGGAAGACGAGATCCGGACAGCGTTTGCAGCACTGCGCAAATAACCGTACGAGCGCAGCCCTCTCCGCAGTTGAGGAGAGGGCTGTGAGATTATTTCAGCGCGTCGGGCAGCGTCACAATCCACAGTTCGCTTTCTGACGCCGGCTTCGCCAGCGGCTTCACGGCGAGGGTAGTCGCAACCGGTTTATCATCAATCGTGAGCGCACCTTGCGAATTCACCCGATAATCCTTGAGCTTCTTGCCCTCGACCGGATTTTCCATCGCCACCTTCACGCCAAAGTCGTTATCGTTCGCGACCGCCAGCGTGTTGTTGTCAATCAGCGCTAACCCTTCGGCCTTTTCCTGCTGCCAGCCAAGCGCGCGCAAATCCACGACCTGGGTTTTAGCCGCCAGCGTAATGCCGCGCTGGGCCAGCGTCTTCTCGTCATCAAACTCCGGGTATTCGCCCGGCTTATCGAAGCGTGTCAGATCGCTCGCCTTGCTGAGGTCCACCTTGTAGATGAGGTTGCGCATGCCATCGTTTTTATCGCTGCCCTGCTCAATCAGCAGCAGGTGCTGATTATCAAGCGCCACAATATCGCCAATTTTGGCGTCACTGTTTTTGCTGTAGGCTTCGCTGTCGATGGGATAACCGTACATCGCGGTTTTCCCGGTCGCCGGGTCGAAGCTCACCAGGCGGGTAAACAGCGCCTGTTTTTTGCTTTTGCCGTCGATATCCAGCGTGCTTTGCACCGCGGCAATGATACGCCCGTCCGGCATACGGGTCAGGCCTTCAAAGCCCCGGTTTGGTTGACGCCATTTAATAATATTCGGCAAGCCGCCCGCGATGGATTTCTCGCCTTCCGCCGCCTGCGGACCGTGAATCGCCAGGATCTTGCCTTTGCTGTCGACGTTAATCAGGAACGGACCGTATTCGTCACACAGCCAGTAACCGCCTTTACCGTCCGGCGTGATACCTTCCGTATCCAGCCCGCGATTGTCGCCCTTCAGCACCTTTAACGTGTCACTGAACGCCACTTCATTGGTCGAGCCAATCACGCCGCTTTGCAGCGGCAGACCGTTGATCGCGCCTTTATCGTCATGCAGAGGGCGCGCATCGACGGCCTCCGCTTTGCCATTTTGTACGCGAATCGTCATCAGCAGCGGAGCGAAATCGGGCGTGACAAAGATTTTGGCTTCGTCTTTCCCCACTTTCGGCGAATCCGCATTCGGACCGCGATCGGTCACGGTCGCAAACGTCAGGGTATCGCCCTGTTTACCGGTAAACAGCAGGCCAGAGCCAATCCCGACCGGGAGTCCCTTCGGGAACGCACCGGCAAACGCGCCGCTGTAGCTCACGCGCGTGCCTTCGGGGAAGCTGACAACATAGTGCTCGGCCGTGGGCTGCGCCGCCAGGCCAGAGAAAGAGAGCGCACAACCGATAAGCACAGGAATAATTTTTCTTTTCATATTGTTAGTATCCAGAAAGTGAAGCCAACAACGTAAAGAACAAACGTGTCAGGAAAATGACACCGCAGAGATACGCGGGCAGGCAATTGCAGGCGCGTGAACCGCCAGAAATGTAAAACTAAACCACGAAGTGTAAAATTTGAAATGTTTCTGGAAATTATTAGAAAGCCAATTAATTCATGTCAAACGGTTATCCTCTGTCTCGTTCAGTGTCTATTTAGTCAAAAAACTAAACCTGTCCTAAACGTCCAGGTAATACATATTGACCCGGCGATAACTAAACATGAAAGCAACATTTCAAAAGCCAGCCATTAACAAAAACAGCATAAAAACACGACCTTAATCACATTTGCAGTCATAAACATCGCTTGTTAAGGTGGCCTCAGATGAAATTAATGACGAGGCATAAAACATGAAAAAACTGAATGTTCTTCTTCTTTCTGCTCTGACCGTCCTGTCGGGTTCCGCACTGGCTATGGGCGGCACGATTGAGCAAGGTAAAAACTTTACTAACCTTAATCTGGAAATGGGTAAATCCTCATCCGGCGTGTACCTTGAAAGCAACTGGCTCAAAAACACCGACGACGGCACGCAAACAGGTGGCGTTGGCGCCGGTTACAACCTGGAAGTGGGCCCGGTGATGCTGAATGCCGGTGCTAAAGCAATCTACCTTGGCCCGAAAAAAGGCGATAACGGCGTGGCATTCCCTATCGGTGGCGGTATTAACGTTGCGCTGACGGACAGCATCCACGTGTTTGGCGAAGGGTATGCCGCACCAGAAGGTCTGAACAACAGCGTGAAAAACTACGTGGAAGCCAACGGCGGTGTGAGCTGGACGCCAATCACGCCTGTGACGCTGAAAGTGGGTTATCGTCACGTAAGCGTTGACGGCAAAGACGGTCGTCCTGGCCACACGCTGATCGACGGCGCATATGTAGGCGGTGGAGTCACCTTCTGATGAAACACCGCATTACCGCGCTTTGCGTTCTGAGCATCACGCTTATGCTCACCGGTTGCGTCCAGTATAAATGGGTGAAACCGGGAGTCAGTGACGCTGAGATGAATAAAAGGCTCACGGAATGCGAAGCACAGGCCCTGATTGATCTGCCCCCGGACAATGTTGTGACCGGTTCGAGCTCGGAAAAAATGGACAAATCGAAAAAGAAAAAGGATATTTCCACGAGCTACACGGTTGAAGACGCGAATGAATATCGCCGGGATACCTTAGTCGACAGCTGCATGTTCAAAAGCGGCTGGGACAAGATTGAAGTGCAATAACCCCAAAAAAAACCTGCCGAATGGCAGGTTTTTTATTCGCGGAGTTACTTACGCACCACCACCAGCTTCTGGTTCACAAACTCTTTGATCCCCAGGTCCGACAGTTCGCGTCCGTAACCGGATCGCTTCACGCCGCCAAACGGCAGCTCTGGCGCGGTATCGGTGAGCCAGTTGATATACACCATGCCGGTCTCAATACGCGACGCCATTTTCTTCGCCCGCTCGATATCCTTGCTGAACACCGCGCCGCCCAGACCATAGTGGGAATCGTTCGCCAGTGCGACCGCTTCGTCATCATTTTTCACCACATAGATCTGCGCCACCGGGCCGAAGAATTCCTCAAAGTAGGCCGAGTTGTCGCGCGAGATATGCGTCAGGATCGTCGGCTCAAAGAAGCACCCGTCACGCTGCACCGGTTTGCCACCGTAATGCAGCGTCGCGCCGTTTTTCACCGCCTCGTTGACCTGTCTGGTCAACGTGTCCAGCGCATCCTGAGAGGACAACGGCCCCAGGGTGGTGCTCTCGTCCAGCGGATCGCCAATCTTCACCTGCTTAAACGCCTCGGTGAATTTCGCGAGGAAGGCATCCGCAATCTTCTCATGCACGATGAAACGCTTCGCCGCCGTACAGACCTGGCCGGCGTTATTGAGTCGGGCATTCACGCCCGTCTTCACGGCCTTCTCCAGATCGGCATCATCCAGCACCACAAAGACGTCGTTACCGCCCAGCTCCAGGGTCGATTTTTTGATGTGCTTCGCCGCCTGCGCCGCGACCACGCTACCCGCTTTTTCGGAACCGGTCAGCGCGGCACCCTGTACACGATCGTCGGCGATGATGTTCGCCACCTGATCCGACGAAATAAACAGGTTGGTCCATGCCCCTTCCGGTGCACCGGCCTCACGCACCAGATGCGCAAACGTCTCTGCACAGTGCGGCACGATGCTGGCGTGTTTGGCGATCACCGGGTTACCGGCCGCCAGGTTCGGGGCGAGGACACGCATCAGCTGGTAATAAGGGAAGTTCCACGGCTCAACGGCCATCAGCACGCCAATAGGGTGGTGCTCGACCCACGCTTCCCCGAGTTCGGAGTCGTACTTCACCGGGGCGAGGAACCGTTGGGCATTATCCGCGTAGTAGCGGGCGATTTGCGCGCACAGTTTCACTTCACCGCGGCTCTGCTCAATGAGCTTACCCATCTCCTTGCTGGCAATTTTGGCCAGATCCTCCGTACGTTCGTCGATGAGGTCCGCAAGTTTACGCAGTACCGGCAGGCGCTGGTTAATGTCGCCTTTTGCCCAGTCCGAATGGTAAAGCGCATCGGCCGCCTTCAGCGCCGCTTCAACATCCGCGTCGGTATGGGAGGGATATTCTTTGATGAGCTGGTTTGTGGCAGGATTTACTGTCTGGTAAGCCATGTCGAATCTCCTTGTTTTACCGCTTAGGGTATTAAGGGTAGACAATATGACTGGCGATGGACGTAAAGTTGGGTATATCCGGAAGGTTCTTAGCGTGGTACTGCAACATGTCGCGCGGGCATGGTATAAAAAACGTTCCTGACAGGAGTCCCCCATGACCGAGACCCGACACATCCGCCAGACCTTTCATCGCGCCTGCGGCCACGAGCTGCGCAGCACGTGGCAGAGCACCCAGGCGTATAAACGTCATTGTCACCCACAGCTCTCTATTGGCGCGATCCTGGAAGGCCAGACGTGCTGCACAATCCATGACAGGGAGTATATCCTGACCCCTGGCGACATCATCGTCATCCCGGCGCATGCTCCCCACAGCTGCAACCCGGTGGCGGGGCAACCACGCAGCTACCATATGCTGTATATCGACACTGACCTTTCGCTGGCACTGCAGGTCATTCGCGATCAAGCGCTATTTAATCATTATCTTGACGTGGTTGAGAACATGACCGCGGCCTCCCTGAACGCACTGCTTTGCGCCCTTCCCCCCTCTACAGGCCGTACAGATAAGCCCCATTCATTGAGTCAGCAGGTGCAAGAGGCGTTTCTGTCGAACCTCACCGCTCCGCCTTCCCTTGACGACCTTGCCCGGCGATTTTCACTGCGCAAAGAGACATTAATCCGCACCTTTAAACAGGACACCGGCCTGACGCCAGGACGCTTTCTCAGCATCTCTCGCGTGGAATACGCCAAAGCGCGACTGCGTGCGGGGGATGATCTCGCCGATGTCGGTTACCAGAGCGGGTTTGCCGACCAGAGCCATTTCCATAAAACCTTCGTCAGCTACACGGCCGCCACGCCTCGCCAGTACGCGACGGGCCGATCAATATCAGACAATAATCAGGATACGTAACGCCGTAAGGTGATCTCCGTTTTTGCTCTGGAGGTCACGATGGAACTGTTCTTCCCTTCCGCTTTTCTCGCCCTGGCGCTGGCGCATTTTGTAGCCCTGTTAAGCCCCGGTCCGGATTTCTTTTTGCTGGTCGGTTACGCCGCGCGTTACCGGCTGCGCGGCAGTGCCGGGTTGTGCCTCGGTATCGCCGCGGGTAACGCGCTCTATATTGTGCTGGTGATTATCGGCTGGAGTGCCCTGCGCACGTTTTCGTGGCTGTTCACCCTTATCGAATTATCCGGCGCGCTCTACCTGCTCTGGATTGGATCGCGGCTGGCGCGCAGCCGCCCGCAGACGCTTGCGCTCAATGAGACTCATCAGCGGTGCCCCTCATTGCGTAAGCAAATCCTGCTGGGGCTCGGTTCGGCACTGTTAAACCCGAAGAATGCGCTTTTTTATCTGGCGCTCATGACGGCGCTGTTAGGGCCGGATGTCACGCTGCTTCAGCAGTCAACCTGCGGTGTCTGGATGGTAATGATGGTGCTGGTCTGGGATTTAGCACTGGTGTCGCTGATGGGCTTGCCCGTGGTTCAGCGGACGCTCAGCCGTGCACTCTGGCTGATTGAGCGAACCGCTGGCGTGGTGCTGATGGCGTTTGGTGGGTGGGTCGTGTGGCGTTTTTTGCATTTTCTTCCCGCCTCCCTCTATTCTTAAGCCATGGAAAAAATAGCTGAACTTAAACGCGCCAAGCTGCTGGCGCTGTCGCTGCTGCTGATTGCCGCCGCGGCGTTTATCACCACCCTGTTCCTGCCGCAAACCTTCTGGGTGCGCGGCGTAAAGGCCATTGCCGAGGCGGCGATGGTCGGCGCACTGGCGGACTGGTTTGCCGTCGTCGCGCTGTTTCGCCGGGTGCCCATTCCGTTTATCTCACGCCATACGGCGATCATTCCGCGCAACAAAGACCGCATTGGCGACAATCTGGGTCAGTTCGTGCAGGAAAAGTTTCTCGATACCCAGTCGCTGGTGGCATTGATCCGCCGCTATGAACCGGCACAGATGATTGGCACCTGGTTTAGCCAGCCCGACAACGCCCGGCGCGTCGGGCTGCATCTGATTCAGGTAATGAGCGGTTTTCTTGAACTGACCGACGACGGACGCATTCAGCGGCTGCTCAAACGGGCGGTGCACAAGGCCATCGACAAGGTCGACTTCACCGAAACCAGCGCGGTGATGCTGGAGAGCATGACCCGGAACAATCGCCATCAGGTGCTGCTGGACGCCATCATCAACCGCCTGATCGCGCTTATCCAGCGTGACAGCACGCGGGACTTTATCGCCGACCAGATTGTGCACTGGCTGAAGACCGAGCATCCGCGCAAGGCCATGGTGCTGCCTACCGAGTGGCTCGGCGATCAGAGTGCGGAGATGGTGTCGAATGCGGTGAATACGCTGCTGGATGATATCAGCCACGACCGCACGCACCAGATCCGCCAGGCGTTTGACCGCGCCACCCTGAAGTTTATCGACAACCTGAAAAACGATCCGGAAATGGCCGCCAAAGCCGATAACATCAAGCACTACCTGAAGAACGACGAGGCGTTTAACCGTTATCTGGGCGAGATGTGGGCCGACCTGCGTCAGTGGCTGAAAGCGGATATGCAAAGCGAGGACTCGCGCGTCAGGCAGCGCATCGCCAACGCCGGACTGTGGTTTGGTGAAACGCTGTCGAACGATGCCAGCCTGCAGGCATCGCTGAACGAGCATCTGGAGCAGGCGGCGCACCGCGTAGCACCGGATTTTGCCGCGTTCCTCACGCGGCATATCAGCGACACGGTCAAGAGCTGGGATGCCAAAGATATGTCGCGCCAGATTGAGCTTAACATCGGCAAAGACCTGCAGTTCATCCGTGTGAACGGCACGCTGGTGGGCGGGACCATTGGCCTGATCCTGTTTTTACTCTCGCAATTGCCTGCCGTGCTCGCGCATTAATTCGCCTCAGGCGGCGCGATCACATAGCGCGTAGGGGCAAAGCGATTGAGGATCAAATGCACCAGAAAGACCATTGTCAGGGTCGCCACCAGCGCAAAGGTCACCGAGGTTATGCGATAGAGATCGCTGAACACCAGGTCGCTGTCCGGGTGCATGTTCTGCCCGAACATAATGCCGATGGTGGTGATGCTGGAAAACCCGACCCCGGCGCCGACCTTCTCCATCACGTGCAGCCGCGCGCCAAATGCCAGCCCAAGGCCGATAAGCGGCATCATCAGCAGCATATGGCTGCTGTGATCGTAAAGGATAAGCTGGACGACCAGAATGTAGAGGCAGCCCAGCACCACGCCGACCACGCGCCAGAGGGAACTCATCACCGCGCCGCGATAATGCATGGGAAACAGAATCAATACCCCGGCCATCAGCGCGGAAAGTGAGTCGCTCAGGTCGCTTACCTGGAAGATGACGAAAATCAGGGTGGCAACGGTCCCGGAAAGCAGCGACTCGTGGCGCACACGGGCGTCATCTTTTTCAATCAGCGGCGGCGGCTTGCGCGGCTCTACATCCGGCAGCAGGTAATTCATCAGCGCGCTCAGGCACACCGCCATAACGCTCGCTTCGATATTGGAAAACAGCAACGTATGCCAGTCGGTGGTGGGATAGCTCATAAAGTTGAGCATCACGCTCTGGCAGACCACGCCCATCGAACCAAACAGAAACAGCGGTCCCTTACTCATAAAGCGAAAACGCATGACGTACAGGGCGAACACGACTAACGTCATGATCACCGGCCATTGCGACAGATAGCCGATGATAATGACCATTTCAACGCAGTTAAGCGAGGCGCTAAAGATAAATTGCTTCGCCACGTGGCGGTTAAAGACCGGTACCAGTGACAGCAGCATGATGGGGTAGACCACGAAAAACACGCCGTAGTGAGTGTTGTAAAAACTCGAAATGCTCAGCGCAATCATGCCGGCAAAGACGATGCGCAGGGTCTGGCGAAAGTCGTTTGCCGTATAGACGATGTTGCCGTGCGGGGTAAACACCCGCGCCAGAGTGTTAATAGACATAGTGCAGCAGGCTCACCAGGTGGATCTGCATCCCGGAGAAGAAGCGCGCAAACGGCCCTTCGCTGTTATAGAGCTGAACGGTGGCACGCGCACCGGTCGGAAGTTGCTTCGGCAGCGCCTCGTCCAGCGCCACGTGGATTCGCATACGCTGGGCATCACGAACCCACCGGTTGGAGGTTTCTGGCTCGGACAGCTCGCCGTTCACTGCTTCCTGTCCGGCGAGGATCCCCGCATCGCTGCTGGTCACATGCGCACGGAAGACGTGTCCCGGGAAGGCGTCAAACACCACGGCGGCATCGGTTCCCTGATGGGTATGGCGCAGGCTCTTCTCGCGGAAGTCGGCCACGATATCGGCCTGATTATTCACCAGCGCCAGCGCGGCCGAGCCGGAGGAGGCGTAATAGCCGGGGCTGAGCTGCAGGTTACTGACCGTGCCGTCCGCCTGGGCGTAAACCTTCGTCCAGCCAAGATTCAGTTCCGCTTCATCCAGCGCATTGCGGTATTTCTGCAGGGTGACGTTGCGGTGTTCTTCCCGCTCACCGCGCTGAATGCGCAGGTTACGGATGTTCGCCTGCAGCGAACTGACGGACTGCTCGCTGCTCTGCCAGGTGGTCCGGACTTTATCCAGATCCGCCTGCGACACGTTCTGCAGCGTGCTGAGTTTCTGATAACGATCGTAGGTCACCTTGTCGTTACGCGCGGTCAGCACGGCGGTTTTCAGGCTGGCCTGTGCGGCCGCGATCTGTGCATCCAGCTGTTCGTTAGAGAGACGCGCCTGCTCCAGCGCGATTTGCGCTGCTTCCACTTTATTGCGAAACGGCGTGTCATCCAGCTCAAACAGCAGGTCGCCTCGCTTCACCTGGCTGTTGTTGTGTACATGGACAGCCGCCACGTAGCCGGAGACGCGCGGAGAAACCGGTGTCACCACGCGCATGACGGTGGAGTCCGGCGTCAGCGGGATCCAGATGTCCGCGACGACAAAGTAGACAAACATCAGCAGGAAAGAGGCAATACTTACCCTTACCCAGCGGGCAAACTTTTGTTCAGGAGTCATTATTTTTCGGTCTTGTTATCTTCTTCGCGGATTTTCCGCAAATTGCAGGCGATTTGATTCAATGTGGCGCTGAAAATATCGAGATGTTCCGGCGCGATGTTTTGCGATACGCGCGCCTGAAATGTCTCGATCACTCGGGAGAGCGTCCTGAGTACGGCGTTCCCCTCCGACGTCAGCGTGAGTAGCCGGATACGCTTGTCATAAGGCGATACGGTGCGTAACAGGTAACCCTGTTTTTCCAGCTGTGTCAGCGTGCGCATCAGCGGCGGCAGTTCAATACCCTGCACCTCCGCCAGTTCACTCACCGAGACGTTATCCCCAAGCTGTTGAAGCTGCATCATCACCGTCCAGCTCGACTGGGTTAACCCGGTCTCGAGAATGGCGTCGTCAATCACGGCGCGCCACTGACGCACGATCATGGCCATCCGCATCCCCATCGGTCTGCGGCTAAACAGTTCTTCTTCACGCATGGGATATCCTCTCGTAACACGCGGTCAAGATAATAGTTACCAGGGTAAGTATCAAGAAACGAGAGACAAAAGAGCAGGAATTGCGAAAAACGAATGCCCTCTCCCGGTGGGAAAGGGCATCAGACCGCGGAGAATTTAGCGGCTAAAACGTTTTTTAATGGCAACGTTTCCCGACGCGGTGACCACCACGTCCCGATATCCCGCCACCCGCTGGATCCAGCCATTGCTGTCCAGGTACGCGAGGAGCGCCGCGCCCGCCTCGCCCCCCAGATGAAACCGCCGCTCGCTCCAGTCAAGACAGGCACAGCAGGCCTTACGGCGCGGATTGGCGCTTAATGAAATACCGAGCGTCAGGAACTGTTCGCGTCCATACACGGTCAGGGCTGACCCGTCCGTCTCCAGCCAGCCCTGCGCCTGCATAAAATCATAGATTTGAACGGCCACCGTCCCTGCCAGATGGTCGTAACAGGTGCGGGCTTCACGCAGGGCTTTCGGGGCGGTGGTTTCCGGCGGGGTGATGCGGCTCCACGACAGCCCCATCATCTGCTCGACCAGTTCCGCCACGTCGTGTCCTGCCAGGCGGTAATAGCGATGCCGCCCCTGTGACAGGCAGGTAATCAGCTTTCCGTCCAGCAGACGGGTCAGGTGCCCGCTGGCGGTGGAGGGGGCGACATCCGCCGCCGCGCTCAGCTCGGTGGCGGTCCACGCCCGGCCATCCATCAGCGCACAGAGCATTTTCACACGCGACGGATCCGCCATGGCGGCGGCCACTGCCGCCATGGCCTGCTCCAGCAGCGCGCTGTTGTCAGGGGGTAAACGGGTCTTAAGCATTGACTGCCCATGGTCTGGTGATCTCTGCCGCCAGCTTATCATTATCCGTCAGCAGAATGAGGTGATTCGCATGGTCGCTGTACTGGGTCAGTACAGACACACCGTGAGCCGCTAACGCCGCGGCAATCTCGCCCAGCTCACCGGGACGCGCCTGCTGCAGTTTTCTGATCAGCGGTTTACGGACTGATCGGACGTTAAACCCGCCCTCAAGCAGCACGCGACGGGCTTTTTCGCCCTCTTCCACCAGGAAATGGGCTTCGGTACCAAACACGCCGCCGCCCTCCAGCCCCACACCATTGCGCCCCAGCAGCTGGCCAAATCGCGCCAGTTCCCCTGGCGTAGCGTCGAAATTCACATGAACGTCATACATCCGCACGCCCTCCGGTTTCTGAGGCGTATTCCCGCACCACCTGCGCCACCCGAATGCGGTAGTAGGTAAAGATGGCCTCCCGCCCCTCCCTCTGCGCCGCCTGATGAAAGACGTTCTGCTTCCAGCGGCGGACCGCTTCTTCATCCCGCCACCAGGAGAGGGAGAGAATTTTGCCGTCGGTGGTCAGGCTCTGAAAACGCTCGATATCAATAAACCCGTCGATATCCGCCAGCAGGGGCTTGAGTTCGGCTGCGAGCTGCAGGTAACGCGCCTGGTGGGCAGGCGCGGCCTGGGCTTCGAAAAGGACTGCAATCATGGTTGTCTCTCCGTTGTGAGGGTGCGGAGAGCATGCAGGAAAGAAAATGCGGATGCTTCGGTGAAGGGCGAAGTATTGTCGCCCGCTTCCCGGGAGGGCGACAAACGGTTATCCCAGAATCGACTTCGGCTCCATAAACGCGCGGATCCCCCACTCGCCCATCTCACGCCCCACGCCGGAGTGCCTGAACCCGCCAAACGGCGCTTTAGGCTCATGGGCCAGCGTGTTCACCAGCACGCGGCCCGCGACAATCTGCTGCGCCACGCGACGCGCACGTTCGACATCCCTGCCCAGCACCATCGCACTCAGGCCATACTCGGTGTCGTTGGCAATGGCGACGGCTTCGGCCTCGTCCTGATAAGGGAGCACACACAGTACCGGGCCGAAGATCTCTTCCCGGGCAATCGCCATCTGGTTAGTGACGTCAGCAAACAGCGTCGGGCGCACAAACCAGCCGTCCTGCGTGCCTTCTGGACGCCCTTCCCCCCCCACCAGCAGGTTTGCCCCCTCGTCGAGGCCTTTACGGATATAGCCCTGCACCCGCAGCCACTGTTTTTCACTGACCATCGGGCCAATTTCTGTCGCGTTATCCCGCGGATCGCCAGATTTCACGGCCGCGACGGCCTGCGCCAGAGCAGTTTCGATTTCCGCCTTACGCGACTGCGGTACCAGAATGCGCGTTCCGGCCACGCACGCCTGCCCGCTGTTCATAAACCCGGCCTGCACCACCAGCGGGATAGCCTGCGCCAAATCGACATCATCGAGCAGGATCGTCGGCGATTTACCGCCTAACTCCAGCGTCACCCGCTTAACACTCTCCGCCGCGTTGCGCAGTATCGCTTTGCCGGTAACGGTCGAACCGGTAAACGAAATTTTCGCCACGTCCGGATGGCGGCTGAGGGTCTCACCGACCGTATCGCCCCGTCCGGTGACAATGTTAAACACGCCCGGCGGTAACCCGGCATCGCGCAGCGCCTCGGTGACAATGCGGGTTTGCAGCGCGCTCATCTCGCTCGGTTTAATCACCGCCGTGCAGCCCGCCGCGAGCGCAGCCGCCAGTTTGCCGCAGATAAACCCCGCGTCGCTGTTCCACGGGGTAATAAGCCCGGCGACACCAAGCGGCGTCATCTGCACCGTTGCCGCCCCCGCCGTGGTCACAAACTCAAAGGCTTCCAGCGCCTCGATGGCCTGGGCAATGACATCTGCCGGGTAGCGGGCCATCCACGCCGAGCGCGAGGCTGGCGCGCCGTACTCTTCAATCACCGCGTCCAGCAGCGCGTCATGACGGGCGGCAACGGCGGCATGCATGCGTTTCAGCGCGGCAATGCGTTCCTGTCGGGGGGTTTGCGACCATGCCGGAAATGCCGCTTTCGCGGCCGCGATGGCATGCTCAGCGTCTACCTCATCGGCCAGGCGAACCTGGCCAATCACCCGCGCCGTCGCCGGATTGTATAAATCAAAACGTTCGGTGCCGTGCGGGGTAACAAATTCGCCGTTGATAAAGATCTGTTCGATGTTGTGCATATAAACCTCCTCAGGCTGTATGGACACAGTCTGGCACGGCTTCTCCGTTGCGATAATCCACGCTATGCTGCAAGGGTTGTTTCGATTTTCAGGATAATCTATGCATCGTTCGGGTCTGACAGAGCTGGAAGTGGTCATGGCGGTGGTGCGGCGCGGCAGTTTTCGCGGTGCGGCACAGGAGCTGGGCATGTCCGCCACGGCGGTAAGTAACGCTATCGCCGGGCTGGAGAGCCGCCTGGAGACGCGCCTGTTTAACCGCACGACCCGCAGCGTGGCGCTTACCGACGCCGGGCAGCGCTACGTGGCGCGTATTGGCCCGGCCCTGCAGGCGATACGCCAGGCCAGCGAAGAGATCCACAGTGATACCGGCGAACCTGCCGGCACCCTGCGCTTAAACGTACCGAACCATATCGGTGCGCTCTTTCTGGATCAATTGCTGATCGACTTTATGATCCGCTACCCGAAAATGCGCGTCGAGACGCTAAGCGAAGCACGAATGATCGACATCGTCGCGGAAGGTTACGACGCCGGGATCCGTCTTGAAGAATCCGTGCCACAGGACATGATCGCCGTGCCGCTGACCGGTGAGATCCGCCAGCTTGTCACCGCCACGCCGGATTACTTTGCCCGCCACGGCACGCCGCACACGCCGGAGGATCTGCTCTTACATCAGGGGATCGGTATGCGCATGGCGCACGGTGGGATCTACCGCTGGGAGCTGGCGCGTCACGGGGAACAGTACGCTCTGGCGGTACCGCCGCGCTTTGCCACGTCCGATCTCTTCGCCTCGATCCGGGCCGTGAAGGCGGGATTAGGGATAGGGTTTTTACCGGAACTGTATATCCGGGAAGAGCTTGAAAGCGGGGAACTGGTGAGCGTGTTAAACGACTGGACGCAGCCGTTTGCCGGGCTGCGCTTGTACTATCCGGGGCATCGCCACGTCCCGCCAGGGTTACGGGCGCTGGTGGCGATGATCCGTGAGCGCGGGGTTATTCGAGGTTAGCTTTGTTCAGCCCGTAAGCCGCGTCCAGCGAGCCCGGCTCCATGCGGGACGTGATCCCCAGACGGTTCCAGGCGTTGATCGCCACAATGGCAAAGTTCAGCTCTGAAATCTCCACGTCCGAGAAGTGCTCCGCCACGCTGCGGTAGAGCGCATCGCTCACGCCATGCACGCTAATTTGCGTCAGCGCTTCGGCGAAGGCCAGCGCCGCTTTCTCACGGGCGCTGAACAGAGGGGACTCGCGCCATGCCGCCAGATGGTACAGGCGCAGCTCGCGTTCTCCGGCGATTTTGGCCTCTTTCGAGTGCATATCCAGGCAGAAGGTACAGCCGTTCAGCTGTGAGACACGAATGTCGATCAGGTGCTTCAGCGCCGGGTCGAGAGAGGTTTTCGCCACTTCCATGCTCAGGTTGGACAGCGCGTTGGCGAGGGCAGGTGTGATCTTATGGTGGTTGACGCGAGTGCTCATTGTCTTTCCTCTTTTTTGTGCGGCATATGTCATGCGATGAGGACAATCTACGCGGATAATGACATAGTAAAAAGATACAAAAACCGTCAAACGAGGTAGGACATGAAGCCGGGCTATCACGCTATTTATACCCGCTATCGCGACAACATCACGCGTGGCGTGCTAAAGCCTGGCGACAAAGTCCCCGCCATTCGCGTGCTGGCGGAAGAGCTGAAGGTGGCGCGCAAAACCGTTGAAACCGCTTACGCCATCCTGACGGGCGAAGGGTATCTGGTAAGCCAGGGGGCACGCGGCACGCGGGTCAATCCGGACCTGTTACTGCCCGCGCAGCACGCCCCTGCGGAGCAGACCACCGGCACGCTTCCAGCCTCGCTGATCGGCCAGCGCGAACGGGCAGGTTTTCTGCGCCCCGGCATTCCCTCCCTCGACAGCTTTCCCTATAAAAAATGGCTGCTGCTTTCAGGCCAGGCGACGCGCGCCATGCGCCAGGAAGAGATGCTGAATCCGCCCGTGCTGGGCTGGTATCCGCTGCGCCAGGCGATTGCCAGCTACCTTAATATTTCACGCGGGCTCGCCTGCACTGCCGAGCAGGTGCTGATCACCAGCGGCTACAGCGGTAGCCTGCGCCTGATCCTCGATACGCTGGCCAGCCGCAGCGACAAGGTGGTGTTTGAAGATCCGGGCTACTTTATGGGCCAGCAGTTGCTCAAGCGGATCGTGCCGCGCCTGCACACCGTGCCGGTCGATCGCGCCGGGATCGATACGGAATACCTGCTGCGCCACCATCGCGATGCCCGCTTCGCCATCGTCACCCCGTCGCACCAGAGCCCGCTGGCGGTCACCCTCTCTCTGCCGCGTAAACAACAGCTTCTCGACTGGGCGAGTCAGAACGAGGCCTGGATTATTGAGGATGACTACGACGGGGAATTTCACTACACCCGCAAGGTGCTGCCGTCGCTAAAAAGCCTCGACCGGCACGACCGGGTCATTTTTATGGGCACCTTCAGCAAAACCATTATGCCGTCGCTGCGCATGGGCTACGTGGTGATGCCCGCCAGCACCCTCGGGGCCTTTACCGACTGCGCGGACATCGTCACCAGCGGCCAGCCGGTGCTGACGCAAAAGATCCTCACCGCCTTTCTCAACGAAGGCCATTTTTTCCGACATCTTAAGAAGATGCGGGCCCTGTATCAGACCCGGCGGGAGTGGATGATTAAGGCTTTACAGGAGGTGTATGGCGACCTGTTTTTCACCGAGCAAAACGACGGTGGGATGCACATCGTGGCATTCCTTTCGAAGGGGAGTTGTGACCGGGAAATCGCGCACTGCTGGCAAGCGCAGCAGCTGCAGGTTAACGCGCTCTCGGAGTGGTATCGCGGCTCCGGCAAGCGTTACGGACTGGTGATGGGCTATAACAACGTGCGCACGTATCAGGAAGCGGTGGCACTACTTGAAAGGCCAAAACAAGAAACGCTGGAATTACTACTCTGAAATCAGATAGCTATCCACGCCATAAAAGAACGTGATAAAGATACAATCTTGAGCCTTTTTTATATTTCTAAGGAAAAGAAAATGAAAGCCATTCTGGGATTTGACTACTTATTAACGCCACGCGTGCTGGTCTTCTTCTACTGGATCGTCATGCTGGTGATTTTGATTGCCGGCGTGTATTCCATGTTTACCGACCATCTGATCACCGGATTTATCGGGATGATTTTCAGCCTGATCGGCTGTCGCGTGACGTTCGAACTGATCATGGTTGCGTTTAAGAATAACGAATATCTGCGCCGCATCGCTGAAAACACCGCGGTGAAATCAGTCGAATAATCTCTCCGTTGCGCCGGGTAGGGGTTTCTCCTTACCCGGCCAGCGCCGACCCTGCCCGCTTACACATCATAGCGCGACAACCCGACATCCTTGAGCTGCTCGTCACTCATCTTGCTCAGGATGCGACGGGTGCGGTGAATACGGTACCAGTTGCGTAGCGTTTTGCCGATCCAGACAAAAACAATAAACGGACGTTTTGAACGGTTCTCGTAAAATTCCATGATGCTCTCCTCACTGTGCCAGTAGCGTTATCATCGTGGAATTCAGGGCGTACAATACAGATTCAAAAACATCTTTTGTTTAACATACAGATCCGCTAAAACTGTATCTGCATGCCGTTTTTTGCGGCAATCTGTACTGGTTTTACAATCTGTATGGTGAAAACAAAGGATACAGCATGACGCGCTACCAACATCTCGCCAACCTTCTGGCGGAACGCATTCAACAAGGACTGTATCGCAGCGGTGAACGTCTGCCGTCGGTGCGCGCGCTGAGCCAGGAGCATGGCGTTAGCATCAGCACCATACAGCAGGCCTACCAGATCCTCGAAAATCTGCAGCTGATCACGCCTCAGCCACGCTCCGGCTATTTTGTCTCGCAACGTAAGGCCATGCCGCCCGTACCGGCAATGACGCGTCCGGTGCAGCGTCCGGTAGACGTCACCCAGTGGGATGAAGTGATGATGCTGCTGGATGCCCGTGCCGACAAAGAGATGATCTCCTTTGGCGGCGGCTCGCCGGACGTCAATCAACCGAGCCTGAAACCGCTGTGGCGCGAAATGAGCCGCATCGCGCAGCACAACCCGGGCGAGATGCTGAGCTATGACGTGCTCGACGGTCGGCTCGAGCTGCGCGAGCAGATCGCACGGCTGATGCTGGACGGCGGCTCTACCGTGGCCGCGAATGAGATTGTCATCACCAATGGCTGCCACGGCGCGCTGTCGATTGCCCTGCTCTCGATATGCAAACCGGGCGATATTGTGGCCGTGGAATCCCCGTCGTTTCACGGCACCATGCAGATGCTGCGCGGGTTCAACATCAAAGCCATCGAAATTCCCACCGATCCCGAAACCGGGATCAGCATTGAAGCGTTAGAGCTGGCGCTGGAGCAGTGGCCCATTAAAGCGGTGATCCTGGTGCCCAACTGCAATAACCCGCTGGGTTTTATCATGCCGGAAGCGCGGAAGAAGCAGGTGCTGGCTCTTGCCCAGCGGCACGATATCGTGATCGTGGAGGATGATATTTACGGCGAGCTGGCGGCGGAATACCCGCGCCCGCGCACCATTCACTCCATGGACATTGATGGCCGCGTACTCCTGTGCAGCTCGTTTACCAAGACCGTGGCACCGGGCCTGCGCGTCGGCTGGATTGTGCCGGGGCGCTATTACGACCGGGTGATGCACATGAAATACGCCGCAGGCGGCTTTAACGTGCCGGGAACGCAGATGGCGGTGGCGGCGTTTATTCGCGACGGCCATTATCATCGTCACGTTCGCCGTATGCGCCAGATTTATCAGCAGAATATGGAAACCTATACCTGCTGGGTGCGGCAGTACTTTCCGGCGGAGATCTGCGTGACGCGCCCGCAGGGCAGTTTTTTGCTGTGGGTGGAGTTACCGGAAAATGTCGACATGGTGTGCGTCAGCAAGCAGCTGTGCCGGCTGAAGATCCAGGCGGCAGCCGGGTCGCTGTTCTCTGCGTCCGGCAAGTACCGCAACTGCCTGCGGATCAACGTTGCGTTACCGCCAACGGAGAAGCATCGCGAGGCGCTGAAGAAGATGGGTGAGGCAATTGTGATTGCGATGGAGGAGTAGTGCGGCCTGATGCCCTCCTCCACCAGGCCGGGCAAGGCGTCACCGCCGCCCGGCACTGTCACTGACTTAAAACGTCCATGAAACGCTGCCAACGATACTGCGTTCCGCGCCGAAATAGCAGTAGGAGAGCGAGTTACACGCCGCCACATAGCGTTTATCGGTCAGATTATTGACGTTCAGCTGCGCGCTCATGCCCGTGAGCCCCACCTTCGACAGGTCATACCCCACCACCATATCCACCAGCGTATACGACGGCAGCGTATGGGTGTTCTGGCGATCGCTGGTAATGCCGTTGACGTAACGAACGCCGGAGCCGACGGTCAGGCCGTCCAGCGGGCCCGTTTTCACGTCGTAGCTGAGCCAGGCACTGGCCATATTCCGCGGCGCATAGACGGCGCGCTTGCCCTCCTCTTCCGGGCTGCTCTTCTTGTAGCGAATGTCGGTATAGGTGTACGCCGCCTGCATGCGCAGGCTGTCGGTCAGTTGACCCACCGCTTCCAGCTCAACGCCCTCGGACTCGATCTCACCGATGGAACGGTACGGATCGGTCGGCTCCTCTTTGGTGGCGATATTCTTCTGGTTGATGCGGAACACCGAGGCGCTGAACTGGCTGTTCATCCCCTCGGGTTCATACTTCACGCCCGCTTCCCACTGCTTGCCTTTCATCGGGTCCAGAATGTTGCCCTGCTCATCGGCGAAACTGGTCGGCGTAAAGGCCGTGGAGTAGCTGACGTACGGCGCGACACCGTTATCAAACAGATACAGCAACGCCGCGCGGCTGCTGACGTTGTTCTTATCCAGGTCGCTGCGGGTATGGTTAACGTTATCAACGTTCGACACGCTTACCTGGTCATAACGCCCGCCCAGCGTCAGGCGCCAGCGGTCAATGGACATCTGATCCTGCAGGTAGTACCCGGTCTGGCGCAGCTTATGTTTTTCCTTGCTGTACTGGGTGATGTAATCCGGTTTCGCACCGTAAACCGGGTGGAACGCGTCGATGGGCGGGAAACCGCCGTAGTAGCCGGTCACGTTATTGGTACGGTCCTGATAATCCAGGCCGATCAGCACGCGGTGGTTAACTGCTCCGGTATCGAAACTGCCGTCGACCTGGTTATCCAGCGTGATGGCATTCATCTTCTCGTCAGAACCGGAATAGCCGCGGTTGAGCTCGGTATCGTTCAGCCAGCCCGCGGCATATACCTGATTCAGCTCCACTTTGGTGTGCAGATAGCGCAGCTTCTGGCGCACCGTCCAGCCGCTGTCGAACATATGCTCAATGTTGTAGCCCACCATGTTTTCCCGACGATCGTACTTGTCGTAATCATCCTCACCTTCAAAGAAGGTGTTGGTGATTTTCTTACCGCTATGCGGCACCACGGTGCCGTCATAAGGCAGGCCGGAGTGGCTCCCCCCTTCCGGATCGCGGTGCAGATAGGCCATCAGATCCAGACGCGTGTTATCAGTGATGCGCCAGGTCAGGCTCGGCATCAGCGCGTAGCGCGCTTCCTTCAGCGGATCAAACTGGGAATCGGCATAGCGGGTCATCCCGCTGAGGCGCACCGCCACGCGGTCGTTATCATCAACCGGGCCGGTGACGTCGAACATCGCCCCGCGCTGGTTATTGTTCCCGGCAAATAGCTTAATCTCCCCACCCGGATCGAACGACGGCTTGCGGGAGGTCAGCGCCACGATACCGCCCGGCGATGAACGGCCGTACAGCACGGAGGCCGGGCCACGCACCACCTCGATATTGTCGAGGAACCAGGGATCCACCACCAGCGAGCTGTGAGAGTTGGTGTCTCCCATCATCTTCAGGCCGTCGAGGTAGACGTTATCCAGACTGCCGTCGGAGAAACCGCGCAGCACCATGTAGTCGAAGCGGTTTGACGCGCCAATCTGGTTGCTGTAAACCCCCGGCGTGTAACTCACCGCCTGGCGCACGCTGGTCGCGCCCTGCTCTTCAAACTGCTCACGGGTAACGATAGAGACCGACTGCGGAGTCTCTATATCCGGCGTTTCAAGCTTGGTGGCAGCAGATTGCATCTGCGACGTGACCACAACGGTGTCCGTTTTTTGGGCATCCTGCGCCAGTAAAGGAAAAGCGACGCTACCGGTAACCCATCCCACCAGCAGTGCCAGACGTGATTTAGCAAACATAACCCTCTCCAAAGGTATTTCTTATTGTTAATAAGAATTATTACCTTTTTGAGAGGGCAAACAGCTATGCGCGCCGCCAGGATACGTATGCGCGGTGCTAAAGCGCACGGGTTGCGTTCGCGCGAAGAGAGAAAGTAGGTTAGCGGCGTTTGCACATGTCGCCCGGTGCAATACCGTAATGGCGACGAAACGCGGTAGCGAAATTGGTGGCGTGCTGATAGCCACACATCCACGCCGCCTGCTGCACGCTGTAGCCTTCAAGCAGATAGCGACGCGCCAGCGCGAGCCGACATTCACGCAGGTAATCAAAAAGGGTGCAGCCGTAGCGTTGACGAAACTTGCTGCGCAGGCTGCTCGGGCTCATGGCGGCGAGGGCGGCCAGCTGCGCAAGAGTATGATCCTGCTCCGGAAACTGTTCCAGCCTGCTGCGCACGCGTTCAAGACGCGCATGCTCAGGCCGGCACGGGAAGGATTGCTGGCGCTGCGCCAAACCCTGGCCCAGAAGCTGATACATCAGCCCTTCCAGCAACAGCTGACGGGATAACGCGCTTAGACCCTGCTGCTGAGCATGCTGGATCCCCGCAAGGACAAACTCAGGAACGTGCCAGACCAGGGTGGGCGCATTCAGGCTTTGCCATTCCTGGAGCAGTGACTCAAGCAGGGTCTCGCGCCTGGCATCGTGTGGGAACAGACCAAACGAGAGCGTTTTCAGCGTGCTGTCGGCATCGTGACGCGCGCACATTATCTGCTCTTCACTAAGGCGGGAGCTGAAGGCCATGCCGGATCGTACGACATATTCAACGCCATTAAGCGCGATCGTGACGCCCCCTTCCAGCACCACCAGCATATAGAGTGGGCTGCTATGGCGAGAGGTGGTTTCGTAAGGTTGTAAAACGCGAACGTTGGAGTGGGTCAGTGAAATGCCGGATGAAAGCGTCATCTCTTCCACATTCCCCTGCAGCACGGCGCGGTTGTTGACCTGCGCATCTTTTAACTGCGGGAACCGGTAGTCGATGCCGTAGCGCTCACCGAATATCTGAAAATCCTCAACAAAAAACAGGCGTTTCGCTGATCTATTTTCACGCTGGAGCATATGACGGTGCCTGCATCGGGGAAAGGACAAACGAAACAGTACCATTCATTGGTGGTGGCAGCAATCACTGGGCATAAAACGTATTACGCTCCGGTCTGAGCCGGAGCGAAGAAATATATTTCAGTTAAAGAGATATATTTATGCTTGCTGCCACTCAGCAAAAACCTCTTTATGGTTTTTGGTCAGGACAACTTTATTATCATCCACTTTGTCCACCCAACCGAGCGGTATAAAGTGGTGCTTCCCACCGGATTCCGGATCGCTTTTCGCAAGCTTGATGCGCTCACCATCCAGATGGTCCACAACACCGACGTGTGTTCCGCAGCTGGCGACAACCTGAGCGTGATCCATAATTGCGTTTTTATCTACCATAATAATTCTCCCGTTTTGGTTATTTGGCCGTTGCACGGAATTAACTGTAGCGCATAAATTTGGCTTACGGGCGCTTATTAGCATTTTGAAACATCATTGACACAACAGGATATTATGACTACCGCGAGGCATAGCGAAGCATAATGAAAAAATAAGAATAAGATGAATTATTCTCGCAGTTTATTTTTTATTTCATAATTACATTATCGCAACCAACGAGGAGGCATTAATGACGATTCGTAATATTCGTAATAATCGTACAGAAATTTCACTGGCTCTTGGTGAAGCGGTTTTAGACATTGTGCAAAAAGGCCACGAGCTATCGCGTGAAAATCTGGCGCAGGCGATGAAAACAAAAGCAGAGAAGGAGCGCGACGATGAGCGGCTCCTGAATTACTGGAAAGCCTGTAATATGCTGGTCTGAACGAGGCGGCGTTTAGCCTGGCTAAACGCCGCCAGCCGTTACTCGTCGAAGAACCAGTAGCCCTGGTTAATCAGTCCGGTCAGTTCGTCAATAAACGCCGGATTGTTCAGCGCCTCGCCCAGCTCAGCCTGGCCGAGTTCCGTGTAGCGACACAGCACGTCCGCAGCCTTTGCATCTACCGTTTCCAGCAGTTCGCTGTTGATGAAGACGCTGCCGTTGATATTCAACACGCGCAGACCGCTCAGGCGAGACAGCGTTTCGCCACCCTGCAATGCATCACGCACTTCTTCTGCCGTGTACGGCGGTTCTGCGGTGGCAATATCCAGCTCATGGCGCGGCGTCGAGACAAAGCTACCGAACCATTTCGTGAAATCATCAGGCTTGCTGATCATGTCGATCATCATCTGGCGAATACGATCCAGCTCGTACTGTTCCACGCGTCCAGGGTGTTCGCGGCAGGTCAGATCCGGATCGCTGTAGTGCTCGCCGCCCAGATCGTTTTCCAGCGCGTAATCGGCAAAGCTGCTGATCAGATCGCGGCCGTTCGGCCCACGGAAACCGACGGAGTAGTTGAGCGCCGTTTCGTGGGTAAAGCCGTCGTGCGGGAAGCCAGGTGGAATGTAGAGGATATCACCCGGGGCCAGATCTTCGTCGATGATCGGCTCAAACGGATCAACGTGCAGCAGTGCCGGATGCGGGCAGAACTGGCGCATTGGCAGCTTGTCACCCACGCGCCAGCGGCGGCTTCCCATCCCCTGAATGATAAACACATCGTACTGATCGATATGCGGGCCCACGCCGCCGCCAGGGACAGAGAAGGAGATCATCAGGTCATCCAGACGCCAGTCTGGCAAGACGCGGAACGGGCGCACCAGCTCCGCTGCAGGCATGTGCCAGTGGTTCACCGCCTGCGCCAGCAGCGACCAGCCGGTTTCGCCCAGGCCATCGAAGTGCTCAAACGGCCCATTGCTGGCCTGCCATTTACCGTTGGAATGGCTGACCAGACGGCTATCGACTTCAGGCTCCATCGCCAGCCCTGCCAGTTCGTCCGGGGTAATCGGGTCGACAAAATCAGGGAAGGCATTTTTCAGCACTACGGGTTGTTTCTGCCAGTATTTTTCAAGAAATTCCGGCCAGTTCAGGTTCAGTTGATACGCCATGGGTAGCACCAGTGAGAGGGTAAACAGGCGCGATTATAGGGGAGACGGTCCAGGGGGAACTTGTCATGGGTCAAACGAGAGGAGAAGGCCGGCGCAAACGTCCGGCCCTGAGGGATCAATCCAGCTTCAGATCGTCATAATGCGTAATCAGTTTACCCACAATGCCGTAGTCCAGCGCTTCTGCCGGAGACATCCAGAAGTTGCGGTCGGTGTCTTTTTTCACTTTTTCCAGCGGCTGGCCGGTGGCGTCCGCAATCAGCTTGTTCACGCGATCCAGCATGCGGATGATCTCGCGCGCTTCAATCTCAATATCCGTCGCCTGACCACGCACGCCACCCAGCGGCTGGTGGATCATAAAGCGGGTGTTGGGCAGAGAGTAGCGATGCTCTTTTTTCGCCGCCAGGAAGATGGTGATCCCGGCGCTCGCCACCCAGCCGGTACCGATGATGTGTACGTCCGGACGGATGAACTTGATGAAGTCATGGATGGTATCACCCGCTTCCACGTGGCCACCCTGGCTGTTGATGTACAGCTTGATCGGATCGTTGCTCACGCTTTGCAGCAGGATCAGTTGGGTAATGACTTTTTGCGCCAGTTCCTGGTTGATCTCACCGGAGATAACAATCGAGCGGGACTCGAGCAGTTTTTGCTGCAGCGCGCCCGCGCCGTTTGACCCTTCCGCTTTATCCTTATCGCCTTCTTTCAGTGTGTAGTGCATTGTTATGTCCTCAGCATTTAGCGCTCAAAACCAGAGTGTAGCCTGTTTTACCGGTCAAAGTCCTCAGGCGCACACAATGCGAACATCCTGCGCCGCAAACGCGTCGATAACGTCCTGTTTAATATTCGCGTCCACCACCAGCACATCAATGTCCCGGCTCTTTGCCACGACAAAGCGCGCCACGCCGGGAAGCTTGTCAGCAGTCAACGCCACGATGGTCTGGTTGCTCTGGGCGATCACCGCTTTTTTGAACGCACAGTCGGCAAAATCAAAGCCGGTCAGCCCCATCTCAGGATCCATCGCACAGCCACCGATAAAGGCCTGATCAAAGATAATCCCCTCAAGCTGGCTTGCAGCCGTGGCACCCACCGTCGCGCCGGACGCCCGCTGGATCTGCCCGCCGGTGATGATCACCTCGCACAGCGGATGTTGCAGCAGCGCGGTCGCGATGGCCGGGGAGTTGGTCACCACCGTCACGCCGAGTTCGGCAGGAAGGGCTTTCGCCAGCGCCAGGTTGGTGGTGCCCGTATCCATAAAGATACAGCCACCTGCTTTGATCAGCGTTGCCGCTTTCTGCGCGATTGTGGCTTTTTGTGCACTGTTTTCCTGCTCACGGCGGCTAAATGTTCCCGCATCCGGCAGCTGAAGTACCGCGCCACCGTAGACCTTTTTACAGAAGCCCTCTTTGCTAAGCTCATGTAAATCACGGCGAATGGTGTGCTCGGAGACCTTCATTTGTGTCGCCAGTTCGGTGCACACCACCCTTCCGCTCTCCTGAAGGATCTGACGGATCAGCGCTTGTCGTTGCTCCGGGAAAGCAGCATAATCGAGCATTATAAGTCCTTTAAAATAACAAAACCGAGCATCAAAGCGCATAATGTTGCACTGCGCGCGCTCTGTCAATCAGCACTCACCGCGAGGATAACAATGAACATTGCCCATGTTGCACTCTGGACCCGACACCTTGATGCACAGGTACAGTTCTGGGAAACGGTTTTTGGCGGACGCCGTAATGAACGCTACCTCAGCAAAAATCGCCCGGGCTTTGCGTCACATTTTATTACCCTGGATGGCGGGCCAACCCTTGAACTGATGACGGTGCCGGACCTGCCCGACGCCCCGGCTCATCTGGAGTTTATTGGCTGGGCGCATATCGCCATTCACGTCGGCAGTCAGGCTGATGTGGACCGTATGGCGGCGCAGGCACAGTCAAACGGCACCCTGCTCAGCGCCCCCCGCATGACCGGGGATGGGTTTTATGAGGCGGTGATTGCGGACCCGGACGGCAACCGGATTGAGCTCACAGGAGAGTAAAAGCCATAACGCCTGCCATGCAGGCGTTAATGTTTAATTCACCGTGGCCGGGCGCGCCAGATTTTCCTCGCCCTCACGTTGCTGCGCTTTCTCGTGCTGACGTTCCGCCAGCAACCGGCAAATCTCCGCATGCTTCTCCTCGGTAAAGGTAAAGCGCGACATAAACCCAAGCCGGATCAGCGAGCCGATGGCGGGCAGCAGACAGATACCAAAGAACAGCCCCGACAGCACGCCGTCACTCTGGGTTTGCGCCTGCGGGACATAGCCGATCATCGTCAGAAACACGCCGATTAGCCCACCGCCGACCGCCACCGACATCTTGCCGGTAAAGGTCTGTCCGGAGAAGGTGATCGCCGCACAGCGCTTGTGGGTGTGGTACTCCGCATACTCAATGGTGTCGGCAATCATCGACGAGGTGAGAATGTTGGACATCATCACAAACAGCGTACTCAGGCCAAGCAGGATAAACAGCATCGCCGTCTGCTGATAGCCCACAAACCACATCACCACGCGTACCGCGACATCCAGCCCGCAGAGGATCATAAACAGCTTCCGCTTCTGCATCCTGCGCGTCAGCATCGGGGCGACGAGACACACTACCGCCGCCATAATCCCCATCACGCCGATCGCCATCTGCAGGCTGCCGTCACCCATGTTGTTGATAAAGAAGTAGATGTAGAGGCCGCCAGCCACGTTATGGAACACGCAGAAGAAGAACGACAGCAGAACGATAAACAGCGGCTTGTTCTGGCGCAGGTTATGGAAGGTGTCACGTATCGTCACCTTTTCCGGACTCGGCGGCACACGCTCCTTAATCTGCATAAAGCCGTTGAGCATCAGCGGCAGGCCGACCAGCATCATCACCAGCGCCGCCATAAAATAGCCTTTGTCGTTGCTGTACTGGGCGAAGAACGCCGTCAGTTTCGGGAAGAAAATGTTGGCGCAGGCGATCCCGGCGTTGACCCCCAGCATGGCCGCCGTCACCGCGCGGGTGCGCTGCCCGGAGTCGTTAGTCATCACCGACGACATCGACCAGAACGGGATATCAGAGATGGCGTACAGCGTTCCCCACAGAATGTACGTCACCCCGGCGTAGAGAATTTTGGTGGTCATATCCGCTTCGATTTTATAGAACGACAGCAGCGTGACGCCGGTAATGAGTAACGGGGCGATCAGCAAAAAGTGGCGAAACTTGCCGAACCGGGTGTTAATGGTGTCCATTATGCTGGCAAAGAGCGGGTCGTGAACCGCATCCCACGCGCGGGCAATCAGGAAGATGGTACTCGCCGCCAGCGCCGAAATCCCGAGCACGTCGGTGTAAAAATAGTTAATAAACGAACCCACTAAACCAAAGCTAAAACACTGACCTAATCCATAACCAAAATAAGACCACAACTCGCGAGACGGTATTTTCATTGTCATTGCCATAGTGCGTACCTGGTTGCCCGGCGGCAGGCCGCCGGGTCGATATTATTAGCCCTGCGCTTTCGGGGCGATCTTACGGAGCTTCTTCATTAAGGCCATTTCACTGCGCGAGAACGGGATACCGTTCTCCTCAAAGACGTCGTGGAACCAGAGGCGGCAATAGTCCGTAGACTCCTTCATCACCACCGGCCACGGCAGCCACGTCTGGGTTTTACCGCGCACCAGCCCCCACTGATACGGCGCGACCTTCGCCGTGTACATCAGCGGGAGCTGCTCCTCGAGGGTGCTGCCCACGTGGCGGGCCAGCCATTCGGTGCAGAAGATTGGCCGCCCAAGCGCCTGCAGCTGCTGGATAATCGCGGTCATACGTCCGGTGTTGGTGTAAGCGTGGAAGCTCACCACGTCGGATAGTGCCAGCGCGGTTTGATCCAGCGGATGCTGATAAAACGTCTCGCCCTCCTCTTCCGCCGGCAGACGCCACGCGCAGACGGTGAGCGGCTGAGTGGGATCCTCTTCACGCACCCACCGGAACGCCAGCTTCATCAGCTCATGCGCGCAGGTCTCCAGCTTCGCGTCGTACTGCACCTCCTGCGTACCGGTCGCAAAAATGCCGCGGTTGCCCGGCTCGTTATACAGATCCCACAGCAGTACGCGCTCATCGTCGCGGAACTGGCGGATAACGTCGCGGATATAGCGCTCAATCTGCGGCCAGCAGTCGGGATCGCAGACTTTATCGCGCCCCGGGCTCGCTGCCGCCTGGCTGTTGTGCTTGCCCGGCACCGGCGGCTTTTGCGGCCCCAGATACGGTTCATCGCCGGAGAAACCGCAGTCGTCCATCAGGGTCAGCATGGTGCTGAACCCGTGGCTGTCGGCCATCGCCAGAAACGCGTCGATGCGCGCCATCAGGCCGTCGCGGTCGTGTTCCCAGACAATAAACGGCAGGTTGATGCGCAGGGTGTTGTAGCCCGCCTCCGCCGCCCAGCCCAGTTCGCGATCGATGGTATCGGCATCGAAGGTCTCTTCCTGCCAGATATCAGTCCAGTTCACCGCCGTCGACGGTAAATAGTTAAACCCACACAGCCAGCCTTTTTGCTGATACCACGCCTGTGCCTGCTCCCTGCTCCACTGCTCTTTCATTACGCGTCCTCTTACTGATAATATTTAGCTAATAAATATTAGCTGCGGGATAAATGCGCAATTCATGACGCTCCGAAAAGCGACAGCCTTCACAAAGTTCATGCAGGCGCGAATAAGAAACGTGATCGACGGCGCGTAAGCGAACAGTTAGGGTATGATGCGGTGTCGCGAGAGGGAGAGGACGGATGAAGCGAAAAACAAAAGTCACGATGAACGATATTGCGCGGGCGGCGGGGGTGTCGCAGGCGACGGTATCGCTGGTGCTCAACCAGTCCCGTAACATCAAGCTCAGTGACGAGACCCGCCAGCGGGTGATCGGCGTGGCGACCGAGCTCGGTTATGACCGCCTGCCTGCCATTCACGCCCCGCGCAACCAGGAGGAAATCGCCCTGCTGGTCAGTTCCCTGCAAAGCTTTGATCCCTTTATCGATGCCATCAGCCAGGCGCGGGAAGCCGCATGGCGCAACGAAGCGCTGCTGACGGTGTACGACTACGGTGATGACGTAGAGCTGGCGCTGAACATTATCCGCCAGCTGGAGAAGCGTAACTGCGTGGGGATCATCCTCGCCTCCCCCGTTACCACGCTTGTCGACATGACCGCTTTTCAGGACTGCACCCGCATTCCACTGGTGCTGCTCAATCAGCGCGACCCCGGTTCGCCGCTGCTGCCGTCGTTTATTCCGGACGACTACGCCAACGCCTTCCAGGTGACCAAACACCTGATCGCCTGCGGCGCAACGCGTGTCGCCCACATCACCGGCGAGAGCTGGATGGAGGCCTCCCGCCAGCGGCTGGCCGGCTATCAGGCCGCCTTACAGCAGGCCGGTTTAGCCTGTGACGAGAGTCTGGTGCGCCAGACCAACTGGCAGTTCAGCGAATCCTTTACCGCCACCACCTCTCTGCTGGCGCTGGACGAACGCCCGGACGCCATCTTCTGCGCCAGCGACTGGCTGGCGATCGGCTGCTATCAGGCGCTGGCGGTAAACGGCGTGCGCATCCCGCAGGATATGCTGCTGGCGGGCTACGACGACCAGAAGATCTCCGAGCAACTCACCCCACCGCTGACCAGTATCCAGCTCCCCTACAGCGAACTCGGACGGCTGGCGGTGGAGTACCTGTGCAATCAGGAAGATGCCGCCACCCATGTGACGCTGGCGGGCAGGCTGAAGGTACGGACATCAAGCCTCGTCTGAGGTGAACACCATTCCGGCATAGGGTTTCTCCCGGCACGCCGCCAGCCGCGCGGCGAGGCTGCCCACGTGCAGCTCCAGCTTGTGCCCGTCCGGGTCGAGAAAATAGAACGATGCCCCCTCACTTTTGTTCTGCTTCCAGACGGTAACGCCTGCCTGCTCCAGCTTGTGCGAGAACGGTTCAAAATCTTCCGTCGCAACGGTAAACGCGTAATGGGTATAGTCGCTCTCCTGCGGCGGCACATACTGGCACGCCTCGTCGTACGACAGGCAGACCCACAGATCGCCGCAGGTAAGATAGGCCCCGGTATTCCAGCGGGCGTGCAGCGTCAGCCCCAGCAGCTCGTGCCAGAAGGTAACGCTTTTTTGCAGGTCGCTGACCGCGAGGGTCAGATGGTTGAGTGATTGCAGCATGACGTGCCCTTTTGTTTTTTGCGCCAGACGTGGTACGGTAACTTTATGAACATAAACCACGCCGTGCTCACCGTAAACCGCTGGTGGCTGCCTTCTTAAAGGCGGCACGGAGTAGTTTTCCCCATTTTCAGATAGCCGCCGAAAGGCGGCTTTCACATTTCTAAGACCCCTTTCGGCAATTGCACATTAAGGAGTCTTTATGAACGTTCAAACCATCCTCACCGGCGACCGCCCAACCGGCCCGCTGCACCTGGGCCATTTCGTCGGTTCGCTGCGCCAGCGCGTGGCGCTACAGCAGACGCATAACCAGTATGTCTTGATTGCCGACCTGCAGGGGCTGACCGACAACGGCAGCAACCCGCAAAAAATCCGCGACAACATCCCTGAAGTGCTCGCCGACTACCTCGCCGCCGGCATCGACCCGAACCTGACGACACTCTGCCTGCAGTCCGCCCTGCCCGCTCTCGCCGAGCTGACAATGTTGTATATGAATATCGTCACCGTCGCCCGCGTCGAGCGTAACCCGACGGTGAAAAACGAGATTGCGCAGAAAGGCTTTGCCCGCTCGCTGCCGGTCGGTTTTATGGCCTACCCCATCAGCCAGGCGGCGGACATCACTGCGTTCAAAGCCGAGTGCGTCCCCGTCGGCGACGACCAGCTGCCGATGATTGAGCAGACCAATGAGATTGTGCACAAGATGAACAGCCTCTTGCCTGCCCCGGTGCTGCGCCACTGCAAAGCGATGCTCAGCGACACCGGTCGCCTGCCCGGCATCGACGGCAGCGCCAAGATGTCGAAATCGCTGGGCAACACCCTGCACCTTTCTGCCAGTGAAGAGACGATTCACCGTGCGGTCAGTGCCATGTACACCGACCCGAACCACCTGAAGGTGAGCGACCCGGGGCAGATTGAGGGAAACGTGGTGTTTACCTACCTCGACGCGTTTCATCCGGACAAAGCGAAAGTGGCAGCGATGAAGGCGCATTATCAGGTGGGCGGACTGGGTGACCGGGCATGCAAGAACGAGCTGGAGGCGTGCCTGCAGGAGCTGATTGCACCGATGCGGGAACGGAGGGCGATGTACATGCAGGATAAAGGGGAGTTGATGGCGATGCTGAAGCGCGGGACCGAACGGGCGCAGGGAGTGACGCAGGGGACGCTGAAGGAGGTGAAGGTTGGGCTGGGGGTGCCGGTGTTTAGTTAAGTTAGTTTGAGCGGTGGAGTGCGTGGGATTGGCATGAAACCGCTTATTGTCTCATTTAAGATAATATTAATGCCCCTAATAATTCTTAATTTCTTGTGTAGATTATATAAATTGCTTTAATTGCATTAATATCACATTGATATTACTCTTTATAACAGATTTAAAGAGATACTATGGCTGACGTAGAAGATATAGCGAGGAGATTATATAATATAATCTCCTCGTCTGATACCGTGACTGGACTTATAAAGGGAGGGCTATCTGCACCGCAAGATTATGGATATCGGGTTTATGGTATCGTTGACACGGACACAGATATACACGCAAGACTGAGAAAATAACAATAGAAAAACCAAAAAACAAACACTACGGCAGGGTCATATGAGTAAGTTTACCATCCCAATTATAAACCTGCTTCTTTGCTCATATTTAATTTTTGCCTATAGTCTTTGCTGGATTGAATTCGACACATGGCATGATAAAACAATCGCCTTTTCCATCATTACTATGAGTGCTTACATTATTTCATTAGTACTCAATAGATTACTGCCAGGAAAGATACTTACTTTAGGTGGGATCCTGAACGTGTTATCAGGCCCTCTGCTCGTGGTAGGTGCATTTGCTTGCATAGCTATCCTTGAGCCGTGGCCTTTGAAAATTCCTGGCTTATTCATATGGGTCGTGGCGATGTTATATCTACCTTCTTTTATAAACGTTTAATAGAACAGTGTGGTGCCGGGTGCCTCCCGGTGAGCAAAGCCCGCATAATGACGTTAACCTATAAATTATGCCCCACCGCACAGGGGGATTCACCACAACACGAAGTATATGAAAAATGCCGCGATAAAAAAGCTATTCAAACCGACAATAAGACAACAGTCATTTCGCCATTTTGCTTAATCATGCCCTGCCAGACACATTACCGCATCCACCCTTCGGCTTATAAAGCATGCCCAGCGGAATAAATCATTGCTATCTTTTTAATAGCCTCAACTTTCGCCATCTTATTAACCTTTCGATTTATTGATGTATTTCATTTTTGTGCCAGGATTTTTAACGAATAAAAAATGAATGCACGGAAGATACCCTACCTCTCCTCCGGCAAAGATATGGACAAATAAGATGAAACTCAGGATAACATTACTTTCAGCACTGCTGGCGCTTCCGCTATTTGCTCAGGCGACCTGCAACGTACCGGAGACGCTCTCCGGCAAAATCTTTATCAATAAAACGGGTCCGCTATGGTCTGTGCAAAACCCTAATGCCGATAGCCTGCTCCGGCTGGAGTTCACTGACGATACGTATACCAGCCATATCTTGCGCACAGGCAATAAGGTGCAAGGGAAATACCGTTATGAAGTTTTTAAAAGCCAAACAGGCCTGGCACACAGCGTAGGCGTTCTGGAAGCAGAGGAGGATTTTCAGGGCCAGACGACGCTGTTTACCCTCACGCTCGTCTGCCTTAGCGACAGCACCGGCACCTTTGTCTACAACCAGCGCCAGGGCGCCATTAAACCGGATATCAGGCAGAACACGGGGGTCTGGATAGTTCAGGATCCTGCGACCTGAAAAAATCCTACTGCCATCCGGGATATTTTCCCTTCAGCATAATCGTGAAAAAGGACAAACAGATGAATACCTACCACGCATTCCCCTGGCAACGGGTTGTTAGCGCGCAGGGCTATACGGCGAAATCAAAGGAAAATGTGATTCACTTCACCGACACGCTGTTCTGTATCGACGGTAGCGGTACCATTGTGGATATTATTCAACATAACGATGACGCGTTCCGGCACGTACGTGACGCCGCCCGTAAAGCGGGTAAGCTCACTGAACTCTCTTCTGACCAGTATCTTCTGCCCGGCCTGATCGATTTGCATGTCCACGCCCCGCAGTGGCCTCAGATGGGCAAGGCGCTGGATAAACCGCTTGAGAAGTGGCTGAATGACTACACGTTCCCGCTGGAAGCCCGATACGCCGACGTCGATTTTGCCCGCCGAAATTATACGGAACTGGTCAGCGCGTTGTTGGCGAACGGCACCACCACCGCCGTCTACTTCGCCACCCTGCACACTGAAAGCAGCGTCGAGTTGGCCCGCATATGCCTGGCCCAGGGGCAGCGCGCCCTGGTGGGCCGCGTCGCGATGGACGATCCCTCTCAGTGCCCTGACTATTATCGGGACGAAACGGCGGCATCGGCCGAGGCGGAAACGCGTGCATTTATTCGCGCTGTCGCAGAGTTACCCGGCAATACGGCAAAACGTGTGCTCCCGGTTATCACCCCGCGGTTTATTCCCTCCTGCACGGACGACCTGCTGAAAAGACTGGGCACAGTGGCGAGAGAAACAGGCTGCCACGTGCAAACCCATTGCTCAGAAAGTGACTGGGAACATGGTTACGTCAAAGAACGCCTGGGGAAAACGGACACCGTGGCGCTGCGTGATTTTGGCCTGTTGACCCAAAAAACCATCCTCGCGCATTCAAACCACATTGAAGATGACGATGCTGACCTGATTAAGAAAACCGGGGCTGGCGTCGCGCACTGCCCCCTTTCAAATTTCTATTTTGCCAATGCAGTATTCCCTCTGCGAGCAATGCTGGACCGTGGTCTGAACGTCGGGTTAGGCACCGATATTGCCGGTGGCCATAGCCCCTCGGTTTTTGATGCCTGTCGCCATGCCATCACCGCCAGTAAAGCCCTGAATGATGGCGTCGATGCCCGTATCAAACCGGAACACCGCGGCAGACCAGGCTCGGCAGTCAGCTTCAAGGAAGCATTCTGGTTGGCGACAGCCGGTGCGGGTGGCGTGCTTGAGCTGCCTGTAGGAAAGCTGGAGGTCGGATACCAGTTCGATGCCATCGTTATCGATACCCGGGCTGCAGGAAGCGATATTTATATTCATCCTGCTGAAGACCAGCCTGAAGATAAACTGCAAAAAATCATCTTTAACGCCAGGCGAAATAACATCAGCCGTGTCTGGGTAGACGGAAAAGCCGTGAAAGTTCAGTAAGATCATACAGCGGCACCGTCTGTGGCATCACCGTGACTCCCTGTAAGTTTACGACCGTATTGCCTTCATGGTGTATCAGACGCTGTTAACGCAGGGGGTCCGAATCCCACAGGATATTGCTGTTCTTGGCTACGATAATCTTGTCGGCATCGGAAATTTGTTTTTACCCCCGTTATCCACGGTCCAGCTGCCGCATTATGAGATTGGGCGCTTAAGTACCCTGCACATTATCAATGGCGACACCCACCGGGATAAGGTGCTGGTCGAGAGCCCCTGGCTCAGGCGCGAATCCTGTTGAGCAAGAGAGGCCGCATACCGACGACCTTTTGACAGTCACCTGGGGACATTATGCAAAACGAATTTTACTGGATAAACGAACCTGCCGAATGGCATAGCGAGAACAACACGTTATCGGTCGTGACAGACGACCACACCGATTTCTGGCGCCATACGTGGTACGGATTCGAGCGTTTCTCGGGCCACATCTACGCGACTGACGCGGCGGGTGATTTCACGTTTCAGACTAACATCCGCGCTGATTTCAGCACGCTCTATGACCAGGCGGGGATCATGCTGATGTCGGACGAGCAACACTGGCTCAAGGCCGGGATTGAATACAATGATGGCGCGCCGGCCATTGGCAGCGTACTGACGTTACAGGCCTCCGACTGGGCAACCGGAATCTTCCCGGGTAACCCCCGGGAGTTCTGGCTTCGCCTGACCCGCAAGGGAGACGCGTTGCGGTTACAGTACTCAGCAGACGGGCTGTCGTGGCCTTTGTTGCGTTTATGCCATTTTCCGTTGGGGCCAGTGAAAGTCGGTGTCATGTGCTGCACGCCCGAACGCAGCGGCTTAGCCGTCGAGTTTAGTGATTTCAGTCTCGCTCCGGCCATGGATAAAGCGCTGCACGATCTCAGCTGATTTACATCGCGCCATCCGGTTCTACGATCCGTTGATGGCGCTGCCTGAGCTTCCACCTGGATCACACTTTTCCCACCCGACCATTCCCTTAAAATAAACAGGTGATATTATTCACCCCGTAAATACCTCTCAACTCAACCCGAGGCTTTGATGCTGGAGAATGTCATCATCCGATAATCAGCTCCCCGACCTTTCAGGCCGGACTGATTATCAATGCGCCGAAATCGAATGCGGACACCGCTGTGTGTTTGCACATTTTGCACATGATGATTAAACAGGTTCTTCAGTATGAATTTATCCCGTCAGGAACAACGTACCTTACACGTTCTCGCCAAAGGTGGACGTATTGCGCACGTCCGCGATAGCTCAGGCCGCGTCACCGCCGTTGAATGCTACAGCCGCGAAGGGCTGTTGCTCGCCGACTGCACGCTCGCCGTCTTCAAAAAACTCAAAACCAAAAAGCTGATCAAGTCCGTCAACGGTCAGCCCTACCGCATTAACACGACCGGGCTGAACAGCGTCCGTGCCCAGCCAGATAATCGTTAAGGAGAGGATGATGGATATCCCACGTATTTTTACCGTCAGCGAAAGCGAACACCGCATTCATAACCCATTCACCCCGGAAAAGTACGCCACGCTGGGCCGCGTGTTACGCATGAAGCCAGGCACACGCATTCTCGATCTCGGCAGCGGCTCGGGGGAAATGCTCTGCACCTGGGCGCGCGATCATGGCATTACCGGCACCGGCATCGACATGAGCCGACTTTTCACCGAACAGGCAACGCGCCGTGCTGACGAACTCGGCGTCAGCGAGCGCGTGCGTTTTATTCATGACGACGCGGCCGGATACGTCGCAGATGAAAAATGTGATGTAGCGGCCTGCGTGGGCGCCACCTGGATTGCCGGCGGCGTCGCCGGAACAATGGCGCTGCTGGCAAAAAGCCTCCGGCCTGGCGGGATGATACTCATCGGCGAACCCTACTGGCGTCAGGTTCCTGCGAGCGATGAGGTAGCCCAGGCCTGCGGCGTCTCATCCATCGCAGACTTTCTCACCCTGCCCGACCTGGTCGCCTCGTTCGACGCACAGGGCTATGACCTGGTGGAAATGGTCCTGGCAGATCAGGAAGGCTGGGACAGATACGAAGCGGCGAAATGGATGACCCTGCGTCGCTGGCTGGCGGAAAACCCTGACGATGACTTTGCACAAGAAGTTCGCGCGGAGCTGACAATTGCGCCCAAACGCCACGTCACCTACACACGAGAGTACTTTGGCTGGGGGGTGTTTGCATTGATTGCCCGATAGCCTGAAACAGGCGGTATAGCCTTAACGACTATACCGCCGTCACGCATCAGGTATTAAGACGCCTCAGGATAATATGAAAGCGGATTCCGTCACGTTTACCCGCGTTTAATCACCGGGATATCGCCCGTATCATTTAACGCTCCTGGAAATGTTTTTAACCACTGAGCGACTTTTTGTTTATTGATATTCACCACACTCATCCCTTCCAGGCATCCCCATAATTCTCTTGTATGCTGCGGCGTGATCACAATACAGTCTTTCATCACCCGGATTTTAACCGGCATACCGCTGATAAACCCTGCTCGTGTTAGCCAGTCTCCCCCCAGCGGAAGATATTTATTATCTATCCGGGCATAGAGTTCACAGCAGGCGGAGCTTGCTTCTGGCGTTTCTGCGCGGGGGTGAACAGGCGCGGCACTGGTCTGGTTGCCGTGAAGTCGGCGGGTGCTGTTTTTGCGTACCAGCTCGCGGTTTTCAATCATGCCGGTGAAAGCGTCTGATTCTGTTTTGCAAACCGTAAACTCTGGCATAAAATTCGGCGCAGCCATTTTCAACTCCTTGTAAGTTGGTAGTGGTTAGCGGTATGGGGGTGTTGCAGCACCTTCATATCGCGTCTCGTTGTAAATAATTCCTGTGAAACTCACTCTGCCGTTCGGCGTTATTTCTGATGCGTATTATACCAGGCTGAATATAAATACAGCGGTTTGGCGTGGGGTAAATTTGGAATTTGCGAGGGGGATTCAGGAAATAGTGTTGTGTGCGCTAAGGCCATGTTTTTGTTCGTTGTGGGTTGATTGGTCTGGGTTTTGCGAGCATCATCGCAATTATTTACCTTCTTCCGTAACGCGATGGCTTCCAGCAAAACACTCGAACAGGCAATTGCCAACATCACCATCTGGCGCAAGGGCGAACAACGTGCGCCACATAAACCCTTATTGCTTCTGTACGTGCTGGCGAACTATCAGCAGGGGCATGCACGTCTGTTTGACTACGGTACCGAGGTACACGCTCAACTGCTAAGCCTGTTAGAACGCTTTGGTCCAGACAGGAAAGAACATTACCCGAACATGCCCTTCTGGCGGCTCAAAGGGGATGGATTCTGGGATCTTGAGAACAGTGAAATCTGTTCCACCACTGGCAGCAAACAACCACCGGTAAAAGAGCTTGTTGAACATAAGGTCGCTGGCGGTTTTGATGAAGAACACTATGCGCTATTGAGAAAGAACAAGAAGCTGATCGGCTCGTTGGCACAGAAGATCCTTGAGGCGCATTTCCCGGAAAGCATCCAGGAAGAGATCGCAGATGAGATGGGTTTTGATATTCAACAGATCCGTAAGGTTCGCGATCCGTTGTTTCGCCAGCATGTGCTTCGCGCCTATAACTATGAATGTGCAATCTGCGGATTCAACATGCGACATGATAACACCTCCGTTGCGCTTGAAGCCGCGCATATCAAGTGGAAACAGTTTGGCGGGCCGTGTGAAATCCCGAATGGGCTGGCGCTGTGTGCAATTCATCATAAGGCGTTTGATAAAGGATCGATTGGGCTGGATGACAGTTTGCGGGTTCTGGTGTCAGAGGCGGTAAATGGTAACGGGCATGGGATTGTAGGAAGACTGTTCTGGGATTTCGCCGGGAAGCAGATAGCACTGCCGATGGTGAAAGGGAATTATCCAGGGGAAGGGTTTGTGGAATGGCATCGGAGGGAGGTTTATAGGGGGTGAGTGCGAAGGCCGGACTCGAATTGCACACCTATTAGACTGATATCAATATTGTTTATAAACAGGAATAAATAGTTATACCCGCACTTGTACCCACAAGTTAAAATCCGTACGAAAAATAGACATTGCAAGTGGTTATAAAGCCATACCAGTAGAACACCGATATGGCTATCAAAGCAAGATTCAGGCAGGAAGGAAAGTTTTCTTCAGAGGGACCAAAAGTTTGGTCTCGATATCGACTTGCTCATAGTTCTCAATAAGCGCACGGACGAGATCATCAAGCGTCCAGAGCGTCAGAGGTATCGTCGAACGATCGGCTTCATAGCGAGCATCTTTCGTAAAGCCCCCCGTACTGACATAAAGCCCGCGATCGTCTTTATGGCGACCGCCGATAAAGCTGCGAATCTGCTGACTCCCCATTTGCTCCCTGCGATGTTTTACCTCAACGACGATACGTGGATTCTCAAATCCAAATCCATCAGGTGATGCGATGATATCCTTCCCACGATCTGGACCCACAGGAGACACCTGTGTTTTATATCCCATGCTGCGTAAAACTCCTGCAACCAGATACTCCATCTCCTTCGGATCGAGTCCATTAACTCGATCTTTAATACCTTCACGCGCCAACGACTCCACATCGCGAAGCGGATCAGAAACGACCTCATCTTCATCCATCGCAATTGGATTCTGTGTAATCACATCTACAGTGGGTTTCTTATCCTGCAAAAGCTCTTCTAGCGCATATTCTGGAAGCTGGAAAACCGTCAGCGTAGAACCCAATGTATTCTTGGTAGCAACAGACAGTCGATCGCGATCAATTTCTTGAGTATTCCATTTAACCTGTCGAGCGATTCCCATCCCCTCTTCCACCCATTCAGGATGATATTGGAAATCTGAAGTAACTTTGCCTAGCAAATAAGTACGGTTGGCTGGCGAATAGGTAATAACCCAATCACCCTTTTGGATTTCGTTCACAAAACGCCAGACCTGCGATGCACCAGAACGCGCAGTTCCCAGTTTTGCTAATGGATCTGCCTCCTGGTATAAGGCGAGTAACTGAGCTCGGGACAGGCCGGGTTTGACTAATGGAGCCAGCTGAGACCAACCGATGCCTACAATTTGCTTATCGCGAAAATCGTCATAGAGCTTGCCGCCGTCACCGCGGATCATCCACATTCTGTTGCCCATACCCGTCCCTTCATGAGGAAAAGAAATTAAGCTGGATCATAAGCTTGTTCGCCGCATGCGTCAAAACCATCAACAACGACGGCCCAGCATTCCCGGATTGTACTTGCGATAATGTGCCCAGTAAAAATTACAGCTTCTATTTGCATGATATCTCGTCCATATAAGTAAAAGCACCAACCAGCATCGGCAGGTGCTTTTTGGAATGAGTAAATAAGTAAGGAAAGCTGCAGTGTGAATCAGGAAGGCTATTCCCAATGTTCACCGTGCCGCGCTAATACGATTTCTTTTCAATAAACCAGTTGCCTGTCGCGCCCGCAGAATATCGACTGCCCGCAGATATGGGGACTGTTCTAGCCAGTCGAATCCCCTGCGATCAATACGAACCAGCCCGTACTTTTCTACCAGAAAATTAACGGCATCGGCCAAAGATATACCGGCATCGATATGTTCCTGAATTACCTTTTCATCACTGAACGGCGTGTCGTTTAGCGTCAGGCCATAATGTTGTTCCAGCAGGCGAGCAAGCAGCATTTGCCAGACTGCCACAGGCGACAGACATAGCGTCGCCGCCTGCGGAGTTGTTGCAGGTAGAGTTTTCATATTTGCTCTTGTGAAAGTAGTTAACAATGAGTGGGGTAAACGGCGATGTATACGTAGCCGCAACTGCCAAGGGTATCGGCTTCGCAGGTGAAACCATTGTGGTACAGGGTGACACAGTGGGCATGGCGAGGATTTATTTCACCAGTAGTCAGCATCGATTCCATCTGGCTGATAAAATGCGGGAATGCCAAATCCAGCTTAAGACATTCTGCTTCGCTGAACTTACCGGTGATACTGGCCCGGTCAGCCAGATAGTGCAGTCGGTTTCCCTCCTGTACCAGACGAGCGCCAAAGCAAGGTGTCACATTACGATTCAGACTCCACTTGAGAAATGAATCGTTCTCTGAATCAGTAGATTTCATTGAAGTGCCCTCATATCCAGCCTCGCTCTGCAAACGACACAATGCCATCTGAACCGACAACCAGATGATCGAGTATGTTCACATCAACCAGTGCCAGCGCTTCTTCAAGCCTGCCCGTAATGTTGCGGTCACATTGACTGGGCTCCGGATCACCGGATGGATGGTTATGCGCCAGCACAACAGCTGCAGCATTGAAGCGAAGCGCTGACTTCACTACCTCTCGAGGATGGACCTGGACATGGTTAATCGAACCGGCAAATAGCGTTTCACTCTCCAATAAACGGTGCTGGTTATCAAGATAGAGCACCATAAACACTTCCCGTTCTTGTCCTGCCAGATGTAACCGAAGCCAGTCACGTGCTGCCGTACTTGAGGTAAAGGATATGCCAGGCTGGCGCAGATATTTATCCAGCAGGTTGATAGCGCGGCGGATGGTCCGTTGGGCATAGGGTGTCAATCCGGAGGTCGCGGGGAGCAGGAAACCATGCTGGGCCATAACCGTCAGTTGGAAAAGTTCAGGCTGTAATGACACCGGGGATAATGCGGTATTCATGTCAGGTATTCCTCAGTCGATAAGATGCATAATGTCGCTGCACTCCGGATGGTTCAGCGCGTAGTCGCGTAAGCGATAATAATGCTCAGTCATCGTGTCGCATTCGGTACGACAGGCATGGTGGCTGTATGCCATCAGGCAGGCGACTATCCCTGCTGCTTCACTGGTAAGCTCTGCGCCATTGCCGTTCATGCTGTTGAACAATGTCCACTTCTCATCTTGCTCTGACTCGGGAGCCATAAAAGCGCCACCGTTACTGAGCGTCGAAAAGTTCCAGATACCGCCGTGATAATCGATACACAGGCGGTCCATCCAGGCAAAGATTTGAGGCTCAAGCGTTATCCATTGCGGGATAGAGCCAAAGTGCTGCGGCCAGAAACCAATTCGTAACTCGTCAGGGACGACTGAGGCAGTAATTGCTGCCTGCTCAGCGAACTGAAGGTTATGTGTATTCATTAAACTATCTCCTTATGCCGGAACTGTTGTTTAACGCCCGAAAAAATCGAGCATGTTTTCTGCCATTACCCACAGGGCGCGATTGAGCTTCACATCGCCATCAATACCGGTAACAGCACGGGTGCGGCTGCTTTTCCCCTGAGCGGTTCGCCCTGACAATCCACCTTTCATCAGGTTCTCCTGCACGCGCTGGTATACGGTCCACAGGTCATCGCTGTAGTCCTCCCGGCGACGAGGGGTCAGTAACTGCGATACCGTGACCGGCTGGTGGTCTTCACCAAAGCGATACTTCAGCGCGGCATTCGCCAGGGCGTTACGGGCTGGTTCTGGCAGTGCCAGTGACTGCATTGCATCGCGCTTCTCCTCAACCCGGTCAAACACACCGAGCACTTCGTAAGCCCCTTCAATCACCTTCTCGACGACATTCCCTTTATGCGGTACCCGCACTTCTCCGAATGACTGACCGCAGACCAGGCCGTTGGTACAGACGCCTCGAAACAGCCCCGGCAGCATCTGGTAGCTTGATGAGCCGTCATGGCTGTTGAGCAAAATGATTTCCGGCACCTGATGTCCGGTCAGTTGACCGGCACGACGCAGGCGAAGCATGTGTTTGGTGTGTTCCCGCTTGCTCTGGTCGCGAACCTTTGTCTGGCAGGCAAAGAACGGCTCAAAACCTTCGCGCTGCAGGCTTTCGAGGATGGTAATGGTCGGGATGTAGGTGTACCTGTCTGAACGAGATTCATGCTTGTCACTCCCGAACACACTGGGGACATGACTCATCAGCTCTTCGTGGGTCAGAGGCCGGTCACGGCGTATCTGGTTTATACGACCAAAGCGGCTGGCTAATCGCATAGCTAACTCCTTATCTGATAATGAAATAAAAACAAAAAGGCCATGTTCCCGAAGGAGCATGGCCTGTTGCTATCTGGTGCTGGTGTGTTGCGAGGTGGAGAGGACTGAAATGTAATTAACTAATCGCTGTAGTGTGTGGTCCGGCACTCACTGAGGTCAGACAGCTCTTTTTGCGTATTCTTCAGACCCGGACTGAAAGTGCCTACTTTTTTATCGCTGACATAAACATCGAAATTTGCTGCCTGCCCCAGTGCGTCAATAAATGACACCCAGGCATTATCGCCATTCCTCCAGCCGAGGGATGAAGGTAATGAGAACTGACTGTTATCCATGACCACCGTTATTTCCGTCCCGTCGTCATGAGAACTTACTGATGTTCCATCAGGCAGAGTGAGATCAACACCGTGTTGCAGAATATTCTGCGCATCCGGATTGCCAGTACAGTTCAGATTAAACACCACCTTCTCCGGGCTGGTAATGATATATTCGGTCACGCCCATCCCAAAACCACTCGTCCACATATTGGGAATAGCCTGTGCTGTTGATACAGAAGCCAGCATAGCTAATGTAAATATTACGTAAGGCAGTCGCATAATGTTGTCCTCAAATCATGTAATAAAGCTTTTGTTGTTTAAAACAATAAAGTAATGAAAAAACAGTTGGATTATTTTATTTGTTTGTAGCGAAACGCTTCTTTCCCGGCATAAATCCCGACAAGATCGTCATAACGAGGGTCCTTTTTATTCGGGCGGAACGTTACTTTCATATCGGGACTGCACATATCCTTCATGGTGAGATTGAATTCTTTACCTGGCGTAATGGTATACCCTGTTGCCACATCGTCTTTACTGGGAGTGATCCACCCCCATATTCCCCCCGGACAATCTCTGGAAGGTTTCGAGCGAACAACAATAAACCATCCCATTGAATCCACTTCCGTCGCTGTACACAGTTTACTGACCTGTCGGTGGGCATCACACCAGAATATATTCCCACTTTTATTATTCACTGCCGCAGGCAGGAACCCGCTATAAGGACGTGCTGCGTGAGCATTACCTGCGATAAGTAAGGGAAAAAACATGACTGGCAGTAAAGACATTAATTTCAATTTTTTCATTAGATTAACCTTACATTCAATTGTGGAGACCATCTCTAATCAGTTTGTCCGGATTGCCCCCGACTTTCTGATGGAGAAAATGAATTCAGCGACTGCTGAATAAAACGGAAATGAGGTAAGGCAGAGATAAAATGTTTGTCCTCCGACAGCTGATAGAGAAGCTCACTGCGAATAAATGTTTCCCGCGATGGCCTTACCAGATGAATCTCATCCAGCCGGAAGACACGTAATTGCCTGTTATGTTCAGCGACAAGATACCAGTAACCGTCAAGAGCGATTAGCCGGTAAGGTGCGATGGCCTCATGACGCTCCCCTTCAGTCAGAACGGTGATGCGCTGACATCCCGAAATAGCTCTGACCAGCCTGTAGAAGCAGAGCTTTCCTGCCGGGGGATGAGGTCTGTCCTGATGCCATACCAGACAGGGTCGATCATCACAGTCCAGCAGGCTGCTGATCAGTCGCCGGTCAAAGCCAGGGAAAACCCCGGCCAGCCCCGTGCGGTGAGCAAAGGTCAGAATATCTATTTCCTGCCGCGTACTGTGAATATCCGAGCGCAGACTGCACTGCCCCTGGTAATAATCCAGGTCGAGATACATCAGACGTTCCCGAAAGTCACGACGCAGCGTGCGCTCTGACACCCCAAATTCAGTTGCCAGTTTGCGAATAAACAGAGTTTCACCGGACACCAGGCGGCTGATAATCAACGACAACCTGACAGCAAGCCGGTCATGTCGCCGCTCCTGAAGCGTCATGAAAGATTTCTCCTGAGAAGTTAACTCTCTGAATTAATACTGATTACTTTAAAGGAAGGAGTGGACAGGGTATGGACAACATCGGAACTATTTTTTATGAGCAGTCCAGCCTTGTGGGCGCTCGTCTGACAGACAATGATGCTTCGCCTGATTTAATTGATGATAAAACGCACTGGAAAGGACATGTCCACAATCAACAAATCATTAACAACCAGTTCATCATTCGCAGAGAAAATTGCGATATCAGAAGAATATCCAGTCCCAGACGGCCCGTGCGACCGACACCACCGCATCACGCACGCTACGAATCACCGTTTTCAATGGCGCAGGCAGGAATGACGATGACTCAGCCGTATCGAAAACACGGCCCACAGCGTCACCGAAACTGTCACGGGCCTGCGACTTTACCGGCTCTGTGCAGAGTCTCCCTTGCAGTTGTGTCACCACCGGGCTGGCGGCGCGGTCAGGCAGACAACACATCATGTTTGCCACCATATCCTCAATGCCCCATCCAGTCCTGGCGGACACCACACAGACCGGATGATGCGGTTTAAACATTGCCATAATTGCAGCCTGCTTCGCTTTAAGATTTCCCAGTTGGTGCGGTGAAGGCTTGCTGGTGAGAGTATCCCATTCATGACAGGGTTCGATTTTGTCAGCCTGGTTAATCACAAACAGTACCTTTTGCCTGTAAGGTTGCATCACACCGTGCCAGAACTGCTCGTCCACGGTTAGTGCCCGATCATCGGCCTTAATGACCCACAGCACCAGGTCCAGCTCCGGCAGCATACGACAGTACAGAGCACGGTATTCTTGATCCCGTAGTCCGTTTTCACCTACCCCCGGTAAATCGACAATCACCAGACTGTGACGACCGCTGCGCAATCGGAAGCGCAGTACGTCGCGAGTACAGGCGTTCACGTCACTCACCGGGGACACCTCGCCCCGGAAAAGTTCGTTGCAGAGAGAGGATTTACCAGCACCACTTTTGCCCATGATGCCAATCACCGGCTCGTAATGGGTCAGGTTCTGGATACGTTCAAGAATAAGCTGGCGAAGCATGCGCGGAAGCGACGCGAGCGGTTGTTCAAAGGCCTGAAGGCCGTCAGGTTTATTCATACAGTAGTCTCAGCGTGAAAAATAAAAAACCCGCTTTCCAGTCAGGAAGGCAGGGATTCACGGAGATAATATCTATCTGAAATTATTTGGAATTTTAGATTAACACGTAAAGGAAATTGTGCAGCGCAGAACTAAAAGATGTCTGCTGAGTGCCAATAACGGACGTTGTTAAGCTCATGCAGTATGGATTCACGAAGAACATACGTTATTTTTTGTCCTGATTGACTCGGAATGAAAGCTCCTGATGGCTCTCTTTTCGCTCGCTGTAACGATCTGCAAGATAACCGGTTTGTCCCTTAAGCAGCACTGTGATTTTAAACAGCGCCTCGGCTACATCGACGGAACTAAATGTTTCTCGACTATTCTCTAAGGCAACTTGCGGCCTATACAAAAAAGAGCCGGGTTATACCCGGCTTTTTTTAGCTGATTTCAAAATCTTTTAATTCCCCACCTTCAGCAATCAGATTTGAGATCCGCTTCGGCATTCGCCCCTGACCTGACCATGTTTTTGACTCTCCAGTTTCGTCAGTATATCGATACTTCGCCGGGCGGGGGGAGCGCGTCCTTTTAGACTTACCCGGAGAGCCAATAGCAGCCATAAGTTCGGAGGGGTCGATACCCTCATCAAGCATCATCTGACGAAGTGTTTCCAGTTTATCGCGGCGCTGACTTTCATTTGCAAGACGTAATGTCTCTTCTTCTCGTCGTTCTATAAGAATAATTTTAAACTTTTCCAGAATATCTTCCAGCACATCTAATGACATTTCACGAGTCTGAGAGCGTAAGGTACGGATATTGTTTAACTGTGTAAGAGCATCTGACATAAAGAGACCTTTAAAAATTTTTTCGTTGTTCAGCAAATACCAATATCGACGGTTGCTCATCAACCCGATTTCTCTTACTGAGCATTTTAATCCGATTGGTACATATTGTTATTAACGAGGTTTAGACTACTGATATAAATCTCTTATCGCAAGACAAAATCAAGAAGAATGTGCAAGAACTAAATTCTAACCCCTACGAAATGTCCATGCATTTTTAAAGGTACTTAAAACGATGATGCCAGGAGTCATCCGAAGAGCCTTTTTATACCCTCATAACTTATTGCTTCAGTCATACCTGATGAGTTTTAAATCAGGAGAGACATTTAGTGAATTAGCGCCGCCGCTTAGTAAGTTTTTTCACAAATGGCAAGATGGCACACAGGGGATAGACACCTGTATTTTTTTCAAATGTAAAAAAAAAGCCTGCTGTTAGCAGGCCATAAATTTTTTTAACTCATTTTTTGTTCGATTCTGATAAATAGGGTAAGCATGCAATTAAACGTGAATCAGAGAGCATAACAAAAATGCTATAAATATTTCCTGGCCGCATCAAATATCTCCTGTGACGTTAACTCCCTGTCAGTAGCCACGTAAACAATGCCATGATCGCCAGTTAAGGAAGGAAAACCTGCAGACATAATCCGAAGATGTGTATCTTCACCGTTTGGATATTCCTGCCTGATAGAGGATATACCTTCCAGAACGGTCATGACTTTACAGGATTCAGCATTAAAGAAAACAAGGACTTTAATCATATTCTATTACCCTGTTCTCTTGTGGGTGTTAACTGGCAGATGCCATTAAGGTCAAAGCCATTACGCACTTCTTATTTAACTTGCGGTTAGCTTGTGCTTTTAAAATTTTTATGCATTAGTCCTGCACTTCATAACATCGGTCAGCGCACTCATAATTGTGAAAAGTATGCTAATCAGATATTAAGAATAAACGATTTTCCACTGATTTAAGTTATGGGTCTGTCTACTCAGGGATAATCCTTCATCGTTATCGCAAACCCACATTGATTTATTTATCGCAAAGTATTACGTTTGCAGCAGCAGGACCTTTGTCTCCGATCTGAATGGCGAATTCAACTTTCTGTCCTTCAAATAAAGTTTTAAAGTTGTCGACATTAAGCTTAGGAAAATGGACAACGATATCTTTGCTGCCATCAAGAGGAGAGATGAAGCCAAAACCTTTGTCTTCGTTAAACCATTTTACCAGGCCTGTAATTCTATAGGTCATACTGACTCCAGTTATGCATCATTGTATTGATAGTAAACGTATGGACTCAAAAAGAGGGGATATCAACGATAGCGCCTGGTAATGAGAACTGCCCGGAAAATATCTAACTTTCATTAGTGCATCGAACTGATGGGATTCATTAAGGCACAAGGAATCGTTATAAGAAAATTATATTTTAGCCGTCCAGAGGTCCTGTTGGGAAAATAAAAATGGCTGAATGCCATTTTCAATGTATAGTCTTTACGAGTTTTTAATAAGGAATTGACTTGTCCCATAAAATGACAGGAATTGTCAAAAGCTTTGACATTCTTAGTGGTAAAGGCCTCATCATCCCATCTGATGGAAGAAAAGACGTTCTGCTTCACATTTCATCCGTTAACTCCCGCGAATCAGAATTACTCATCCGTGGAAGGCGCATAGAATTTTGCCGGATAAACGGTCTCAGGGGGCCTGTGGCTGCGAACATTTATCTTTCCTGATTTTCAGTGTGTCAAAATAGATAGATTAAAACTTAACCACATGTGGTACGGTGAAGCTCATTCATTGAAAGGTTAATGGTTATGTCTGTTATCAATTACGCAATGAAATTCTTCAGCAGTGCGTCTACTGCCACAGCTGCCTGTCCTGTTTGTGGCTTAAAATCAGTACAACCGTTGTCAAAAATCCGGCTCAACCAGACCATGCTTTGCCCCGGATGTAAGGCTCTGTTTATCTCCCGACGCTAGCTCGACCAAAACCGCAGAACAGAGCTCATGTCCTATACTTATGTTAGATTCCGGCAGCTGTTAAATCCCTGATGCCTGACGCCCATCCTGAGAGAACGTTTCTGAACTGATTTCGCAACTGCTCCTGCGCGCTAACGTCGCATCAGAGCAATGCTATGAAAATGATCCCCAGAGCGTGGTTTAACCGCTCCCGTATACTGATGAATGCTGCCGAAAACATAACGTTTTCGGCGAACGATCCTGCCGGTGAAAGCTCGCCGCGGTCAGAACTCTTTTCGACCGTCCAGATGGAACGCTACGGCCAGAAGCTGGCGCGGACTCATAAAGTATCACCGGATAAGCATCCTTATTATCTTCTGAAACGGCTTGGCGACAATGAGGCCGTCATTACCCAAAACTGCTATGAGCTTAACGCGGGTAAAAAGACTAGTATCATGCCCGCTGGTGAATGGCTGCTGGACAATTATTATCTGATTGAGGAACAAATCCGCACTGTCCGCCAGCATCTGCCGAAAAGCTTTGGCAAAGGTCTTCCGTCGCTGGTATCGCCGCTGAATTGCCCACGAATTTATCATATTGCATCAGAGGCTATTGCTCACGGCGATGGCCGCTGGGATGCCGCCAGCCTGACCAGCTATCTCACTGCCTATCAACAGGTGACGCCGCTGACGCTGGGTGAAGTCTGGGCGTTACCGGGAATGCTGCGCCTGGCGCTGATTGAAAATCTTCGTCGTATCAGTATGGAAGTGATAAAAGCGCAGCAAGACAGAAACCTTGCCGATACGTGGATAACAAGGATTGTCGAATGCGCAGAGAGTGCGCCTGGTGATTTAATCATGGTGGTTGCCGATATGGCGCGCTCCCGGCCTCCGTTAACCAGTGCGTTTGTCGCAGAGCTGGTGCGGCGCCTGCAGGGGCATGGCAACGCGCTGTCGTTACCTCTGACCTGGGTTGATCAGTGCCTTCGGGAACAGGGGATCACCACTGACGTTCTCATACATAGTTTCAATCAGCAGCTTGCCGCCAGCCAGCTGTCCGTAAGTAACAGCATTGCGGGCCTGCGATTATTGAGTGAAACGGACTGGGCTGATTTCGCCGAAACGATAAGCGTTGTCGAACAGACATTACGCAATGATCCTGCCGGCATCTATCCCCGGATGCACTTCAATACCCGGGATCATTACCGGCACGTAGTGGAGGTTCTGGCCAGAGACAGCGGTCTCAGCGAGCCTGAGGTTGCAGAGAAAGTGCTGGCGTTTTCAGAGGAAAAAGCGCCCGATACACCGGAACATCATGTTGGTTATTATCTTGCGGGCGAAGGTCGACAGGCGCTGGATATTCATCTCCTGGCAGACGCCTCAAGGCTCCTACGCTTGCGGCACAGTTTCAACAGAATAACCCTGCTGTCATGGATTGGAAGCCTGACGCTGCTGACAACCGCAGCGACCGCAGCAATATTGCACGAAACCGCCATGCAGGGCACAGACTGGCTGTTGATCGCGGTGATATTGCCTCTGATTATCGCTTTGACTCAGTTAATGAGCGATTTACTCAGTGATGCAACCACCCGTTTTCGCGTTCCTCGACCCTTGCCGGGGATGGATTTTTCAGCCGGGATTCCCGCTGACAGTGCCACCATGTTAGTCATTCCCTGCATGTTGACCAGCCACGAAAGTTTCAGCCAGCTCCTCACCAGTCTTGAAGTCTGCTGGTTAGGGAATGAAAACGAAAATCTCAGGTTCGCGCTGCTCACTGATTTTGCTGATTCTGAAAATGAACCCTCGCCGGAAAGTCACGCGCTGCTCAGACAGGCTATCGCCGATACGCAGGCGCTTAATCGCCGCTACCCCTCCGGCCGACCACGTTTTTATCTGTTACATCGCCAGCCTGAATGGAACCCCTCGGAAGGAGCGTGGATGGGCTATGAACGCAAGCGGGGAAAACTGGCGTTACTGAACAGCTGGTTGCGCCATCCCGGAACGCAATTCGTCAGCGTTGCAGAGATGCCTGCCCACCTTTTACCGGGTCACATAAAATACGTCATTACCCTGGACAGCGATACGGTGCTCCCGCGCGATACGGCACACAAACTCGTCGCGACGATGGCGCATCCGCTGAATACGCCTGAGTATGATCCGGTACGCCAGAGGGTTGTCAAAGGATTCGGTATTTTACAGCCCGGTCTTGCGGAGGAGATACCACGCAACGGTCAGGGGCGTTACGCAGCCCTGCGCAGCAGCGTACCGGGCAATAACCCTTATTCGATGATGTCTTCGGATATCTATCAGGATCTCTTTGGGGAAGGCTCGTTTGTGGGCAAAGGGATTTACGATGTTGATATTTTTATGCAGGCCACTACCAACATCTGCCCAGAAAATCTGGTACTCAGCCACGATCTGCTTGAAGGATGCTATGCACGTTCGGGTCTGCTGAGCGAGGTATTACTGTACGAACAGTATCCTAATAATTATCTGTCGGATGTTGCACGACGTTCACGCTGGATCCGGGGTGACTGGCAACTACTTAACTGGCTGAAACCACGCGTCAGAAAAGCCGATGGAACCCGGGGCAGGAATCCGCTGACCGCGCTTTCTTACTGGAAATTACTCGATAATCTACGTCGCAGTCTGGTCGCCCCCTCCTTACTGGTATTGCTGTTCTTCACTCTGCTTTGGGTACCCAATCCGGTTTACTGGCTGGGCATACTGTTGCTGATATGGCTGTTGCCAACCATCCTCTGCATTAGCCACGACCTTCTGCATAAACCTCTGCGTCGCCGCGTGAAGCCGCATCTGTTACTGGTGGGGGCGGGCGCGCTAAAGCGTCTGTCAGGTATCAGCCTTAATTTTGCGATACTGCCGCACGAAGCCGGATATTCGCTGAAAGCGATCGCCGTGACGCTATGGCGACTGGGGATAAACAGGCGTCACCTCAGCCAGTGGGTCAGCCACAGCCAGGACAGCAGTCAGGCCAGACCCACTGTTGCACGTTTTTATCAGGCGATGTGGCTGAACGTTGCCGGTGGCGTGGCGCTGACAATACTGACCGGACAATTTGCCCCACAGCTGCTGGGGATTGCGTTACCGATCGGTTTGGTATGGTGTGTGGCACCACTGCTGATGAGCTGGCTGAGTCGCCAGCCCGTGCGTAAGGTTTTTTCGCCTAACCAGGAACAAAAACAGCTGTTACGCCAGACAAGCCGTGAAATCTGGGCTTTTTTTGAAACATTTGCCACAGCAAAAGAGAACTGGCTTCCGCCTGATAATTATCAGGAAATACCACAACCGACGGTGGCACACCGAACTTCTCCTACCAATATTGGTCTTTCACTTATGGCTAACCTGACGGCATGGGACTTTGGCTACCTGCCTGGCGGAGAGGTGCTCCGGCGCGTGTCGCTCACGCTCGACACGATGGATAAAATGGAGCACTACCGGGGCCATCTCTACAACTGGTATGACACCCGTACGCTGGTCCCCCTAAGTCCACGCTATATCTCCAGCGTCGACAGCGGCAATATGGCCGGGCATTTATTGACCCTGCGTGCAGGTCTGTCCGCCATGCGTCATCAGCCTGTTTTAAGCAACCAACAGATACTGGCAGGACTGAACGATACGCTGGATATTCTGGAAAAACAGTGGGGTAAGAACCCACCTGACAGCCTGAGACTGCTGCGCAAGCATTGCCTGAACGCGGTGTCGCTCTCTCCGCAGGCGCTTTTCAGCGAACTGAAAAGCATGCGCACCCAGTGCAACCATCTGACCAGCGCATGTCATCAGGGATCTCCTCTTCAGATGCGCTGGGCTGGACATCTGGAGCATCAACTGGTTCAGCTTTGCCATGAGTGGTCTCTGTTGCTTGGCTGGTTGCCTGCATCCTGGAATGAACAGACGCTGCCGACGCTGAGCGAGCTTGCCCGTCCGACATTAACCGGTACAGGAATGGCTCCGGCGTCAGTGGCGGAGCAGGCCCGAATGCGACTCAATATTATCACCGAGCTGGAACAGCGGCTGGATGAGCATGCCCGGATGGATTTCGCCTTTCTGTACAGTGAAGCAACCAGTCTGCTCAGCGTCGGTTATAACTGTGACACCAATATGCCTGACAAGAGCCACTACGATCTCCTGCCGTCTGAAATCCGCCTGACCAGTTTTCTTGCCATTGCGACTAATCAGCTGCCTCTTAAAAGCTGGTACGCGCTGGGTCGATTGTTTACCACGATTGATAATGAAACTGCCCTGATGTCATGGAGCGGATCCATGTTTGAATATCTGATGCCGAATCTAGTGATGCCCACCTGGCCCGGCAGCTTGCTCGATGAAATGAGTCAGTCGGCGGTTATGCGCCAGATTCACTGGGGGAAAGAACGCGGGGTACCATGGGGTGTTTCAGAGTCTGGCTATCATGCTTTTGATGTTCAGCATAATTATCAGTATCAGGCATTTGGCGTACCGGGGCTCGGTCTGCGCAGGGGACTTGCCGATGACATGGTTGTTGCTCCTTACGCCACGCTGCTGGCCCTGATGGTTTCCCCACAGAGAGCCTGTGAGAACCTGTTCAGGCTGCAAAAAAATGGTGCACGCGGAGAATACGGTTTTTATGAAGCGCTGGACTATACCCCCTCACGTCTTGCAACCGGTCAGCTCTATGCGGTGGTACAGTCCTGGATGGCGCATCACCAGGGTATGGCATTTCAGGCGCTGGCTCATGTGCTGCTTGACGCCCCCATGACTGAACGCTTTATGTCCAGCACGGTATTCCGGTCAGCGAGTCTGCTGTTACAGGAGCGCGTGCCGGATGCGGTCGATCTGTACAGTCCGCGCCGTCATTTTGAATCTCATGAGGGCAGGGTCAAACCCGTCCGCTATGAACCCCGTATTTTCTATAGCGTGGATACTCCCGCCCCGGATATTCAACTGCTGTCCAACGGCCATTATCATCTGATGTTGACTGCGGGGGGCGGTGGTTACAGTCGCTGGAAGGATATTGCACTAACGCGCTGGCGCAGTGATACCACCCGTGATAACTGGGGAGCATTCTGCTACATCCGCGATACCCAGACGGGAGATGTGTGGAGCAATACCTGGCAACCGACAGGCTACACCAGCGGACAAGACGAGGAAGTGTTGTTCACCGATGCGGGGGCAGAATTCAGATGCAGCTTCGGGGGACTCAGCGTCAAAACTCAGGTGGTGATCTCTCCGGAGGATGATGTTGAATTGCGACGGCTCACACTGATTCATCGTGGTCGCAAGCCTCGCTCTCTGGAGCTGACAACCTATGCTGAAGTGGTACTGGCACCTGATGCCAGCGATCTGGCACACCCGGCATTCAGCAATTTGTTTATTCAGACTGAGCTGGCTCCTGAGCGTGACGCTATTCTTTGCCACCGGCGCCCGCGCTCACCGGATGAACCGGGCCCTTGCCTGTTTCACATGATGGTGGTGCATGGCGATAACCGACATAACGTGTCGTTTGAAACGGACAGGGCAAGGTTTATTGGACGTGGCAGAAACCCTGAGAATGCCCAGGCAATAGAGACGGGAGGGATGCTAAGCAACACGTCGGGCTCGGTGCTGGATCCGATACTGGCAATTCGCAACGCCATCATTCTGCAGCCGGGGCAGCCGGTTACGATTGATATCATTTATGGCATCAGCGAGACCCGTCAGCAGAGCCTGGCGTTGCTGGAGAAATATCGCGATTACCCTATCGCCGATCGCGTCTTTGAACTGGCCTGGTCTCACAGTCTGGTGGTATTGCGCCAGATGAACGCCAGTGAAGATGATGCCACGTTGTTCAATTGTCTCGCCAGCGCTGTGCTTTACCCTGTCCAGGAGCTGCGCGCCGAAGGACAGGCGATCGGCCGCAACCGGCGTGGCCAGTCCGGACTGTGGGGCTGGGCAATTTCAGGGGATCTGCCGATAGTGCTGCTGAGTATAACCAGCGAGGAAAGTATCACCTCAGTGACCACACTGATTCAGGCACATCGTTACTGGAGACAGAAAGGGTTGAATGTTGATTTGGTTATCCTGAATAACAGCCCCGGCGGCTACCAGCAGGGATTACAAAATCAGATTATGGAGTTAATTTATGCCGGGTCTGAAGCCAGTCTGCTGGATAAAAAGGGCGGGCTTTTTGTCCGCAACGGTGAGCATCTCTCCGCTGAGGATAAGTTGCTTTTGATGAGCGTGGCCTGTCTTTATCTTGATGACCGCGCAGGGGGTATTATTGAGCAGCTTAACCAGCGTATTCATACCCTGAAATCGCCGGCAAGGGCATTCATTCCGCGTGCTGTGCGCGAGCGTAATCAACATACGGACTGGAGCCCTGATACCAGTCAGTTATGCCATTTCAATGGGTACGGTGGATTTTCTCAGGATGGGCGGGAGTATCAGATCGTCCTTCGGGAAAATGCGCTTACACCGGCTCCCTGGTCGAACATACTGGCAAATTCCCGTTTTGGCAGCGTGATCTCAGAGGCAGGGCAGGCCTATACCTGGTATGAGAATGCCCATGAATACCGGTTGACGCCGTGGGAGAACGATCCGGTGAGCGATCGCAGCGGCGAGGCATTTTACCTGCGCGATGAAGAGAGCGGGGAGTGCTGGTCGCCGACGGCTTTACCTGTTCGCGGACACGGTGATTACCTGACCCGCCATGGTTTTGGCTACAGCGTTTTTGCCCATCGTGAGAGTGGTATAGACAGCGAGTTGACGGTCCTGGTTGCTGAAGAAGATCCGGTTAAACTGGTGCTCCTGACGCTCAGTAACTCTTCGGGACGGACACGTCAACTTTCCGTCACAGGCTATGTAGAGTGGACGCTCGGAGAAACACGAACGCGCTCAGCCCCTCACATTGTGACACATGTGGCCAGAACGCCCGCCGGCTGCGGGGTGCTTGCGAATAACTTTTATGGTGATAATGGTGGCGGCCGAACTGCATTTTTTGCCGTCAGCGGTAATGACTGTTCTCTGACAGGGGACCGCCGGGAGTTTATTGGCCGTAATGGTTCCCTTCACGCCCCTTCGGCCATGAAACTGCAAAAGCTTTCTGGTAAGACGGGGGCCGGTCTGGATCCCTGCGGAGCGGTGCAATCGGCGGTTACATTAATTGACGGGGACCAGAGGACGTTTATTTTTATCCTCGGCGCAGAGGAGAATGATGTTTGTGCTCAGGAGACGCTGGCCCGCTACATGAACGAGGATACGGTCCGCCAGGAGCTGAACCGGATTCATAATCACTGGCACAATGTGCTCGATAAAATCGTAGTTAACACCCCCGACACGTCCGTAAATTTACTGGTTAATGGCTGGCTGTTGTATCAGACGGTCGCCTGCCGTCTTATGGCCCGGAGTGGCTACTATCAGTCTGGCGGTGCATTTGGTTTTCGCGATCAGCTGCAGGATACGCTGGCTCTGAGCCACGCTGCTCCGAACCGGATGCGTGAACAGATAATACTCTGTGCATCACGGCAGTTTATCGAGGGAGATGTGCAGCACTGGTGGCACCCGCCACACGGCAACGGTGTGCGTACCCGCTGTTCCGATGACTATCTTTGGCTGCCGCTTGCTGTTTGCCACTATGTTGAAACGACGGGGGATATGGATGCACTGGAAATACGCATTCCTTATCTGGAGGGACGCTCGCTTCAGCCTGGTGAAGAGTCTGTCTATGACACGCCGGTCATCAGCGGCACCGAAGAGACACTCTGGTTACACTGCGTCAAAGCTATTCACTATGGACTTCGCTTCGGGGAGCATGGCCTGCCGCTGATGGGGGCTGGTGACTGGAATGACGGGATGAACCGGGTGGGTATCGAAGGCAAAGGTGAAAGCGTCTGGCTGGGCTTCTTCCTGTACGACATTTTGCAGCGGTTTGCAGCGCTGGCGGAGCGCAGGCTGGATGAAAGCGTCGCCGCGATGTGCCGTTCACAGGCTCTGCGCCTGCAAAGTAATCTCGAAGCCCACGCCTGGGATGGGGAATGGTACCGCCGCGGGTATTTTGACGATGGTACTCCCCTGGGATCGAAAACCTCACAGGACTGCCGGATTGATGCGATTGCGCAGAGCTGGTCTGTATTGTCCGGCGCCGCGAGCCCGGGACGGTGCGCAAAGGCCATGCAGGCGCTGGATAAGCACCTTGTGGATAACGAAGGAGGGCTGATCAAACTGTTAACGCCTCCTTTCGACGGACACGGTCCAAATCCGGGCTACATACAGGGGTACCTGCCCGGCGTGCGGGAAAACGGAGGGCAGTATACGCATGGCGCCATCTGGGCAGTGATGGCCTTTGCCCGAATGGGGAATGCCGAACGCGCCTGGCAACTCTGGTCAATGCTCAGCCCTATAAATCATACCCTGAATGCGGACTCTGTCGGGATTTATAAAGCTGAGCCTTATGTCATGAGTGCTGATGTCTACAGCGTCGCTCCCCATATCGGACGTGCAGGGTGGAGCTGGTATACCGGTTCCGCAGGCTGGGCCTGGCGTTTACTTACCGAGGAATTACTGGGGATAAAACGTTCCGGCACTGACTTTAGTGTTCATGCCAGGTTACCGGATGAGTGGTCGTCTTTTTCTATGGCATATCAATATGGTGAAAGCCATTATCAGATTAGTGTTTCACGCGGCGATGCAGAATATTGCGTGACGCTGGATGGTGTTCTCCTCCCTGATGACAGAATACCGCTGAAGGATGATGGACAAAACCACACGGTTGAGATCATTCAGAACTGACACTGATCCCGGAGGTGCGTTAACGTCTGCGGTTAATGCGCTGATTATCCCTGAGAACATTAATCGCAGTCTGCATGGCGATTTTGTCATCCCGCCTTTTTTGTTTGTCCTGCATGACCTGAAGGTATTCCAGCAAGGTGCGGGTATTAATCGGTCGGCCCTGTTTACCCACAGCCAGCACGGCTTCGCCAAGAATAATTTTCACAGGCGGTAGTTGTGCCGGATACCAGTCAAGGGTGTCTTCTGATTTCATCTTAAATTTCTCACGGAAGGGTAGTATACCATAAATGAGACGTTCAATTTTCAATATCTGATATCCTGATTCAGACACAACTTAACATAACTCATGCCAGCTATTTTTATATTAAAGCGTATAATAACTACTATATTCCTCAGAGAATTATTTATGTCTTATACAAATGGGCTCAGGTATTTTAAAGAAAGACCGGTTCATGTTGCCTGCCCGGTATGCGCGCACAGAGCCGATCAGAAAGCAGGTAAACTAAGAAAAGATGCGGTTCTTGAGTGCCCTGCCTGCGGACTGTTGTTCAGACCTTCAGAATGCTGGTGTATCGGCGGCTGATCAGCTTCTGCCACTTAACGTCAGTGATGTCGGAAAATGACAACGTTCCTCCTGTACTGCAGTTGTCGAGGGTATGATAATGAAATCTAAAAAATCTGTTTTTATTGAAGGACATATCCTGTCAAGCAGCTGTCACGGGCAGGCCGGTCAACCTTTCTGTATTCACCGGGTCAGGTTTAGTAATGGTAAATATGCGATTATCCGGGTGGCATCCGGGATATGTTTCAAACCAGGCGAAATTATTCAACGAAACGATTGTGAGTGGTTTTATAAACTTACCAAAATTCGCCTTCTTTCTTTTGAGTACCTTGATGATGATGAATCAAGAAGACAATTTCTTGAGTATCAATGATAAAATCATGGATTTATAATAGAATAACTTTGCTGGCTTACAATTCATTCCTGACTCTTTAAATTCTTTACCAGTCATTGCAAAATTATTTTTTCTGAATTTAGATGAATTTAAATTGCCTCAAACAAAATGTATCGCCAAAGACGAATTGCCTCATTGTTTTCCTTTTGCGTTATAACCTTCATTAGCATTAAGGAAATTTATGGCACAGACTTTTACTCATAATTTACTTCATCCTCGCCACTGGCTTACCTGGTCTGGTTTGGGTCTGCTGTGGCTTCTCGTTCAACTTCCTTACCCGGTTTTACATATTCTGGGTTCTGGCCTTGGAAAAATATCCAGACCCTTTCTGAAACGTCGGGAAGGAATTACGATTAGAAATATCGAACTGTGCTTTCCCGAGATGACACCGTTTGCCCGGAGTCAGATGGTCAATAAAAACTTTGTTTCTCTCGGGCTGGGACTGATGGAAACAGGAATGGCTTGGTTCTGGAGCGATGCGAGAGTCAAAAAATGGTTTGATGTCGAAGGGCTTGAAAACCTGACCGGTGCGACAAGAGGAGTAATGGTTGTCGGGATTCATTTTATGTCCCTTGAGTTGTGTGGAAGAGTAATGGGGTTATGCCATCCTATGATGGCAACGTATCGCCCACACAATGATCCATTAATGGAATGGGTACAGACAAAAGGGCGTATGCGTTCAAATAAGGCTATGATTAATCGACGTAATTTATCAGGTTTTGTTCATGCGCTAAAAGCAGGTGAAGCCGTTTGGTTTGCACCAGACCAGGATTATGGGTCTAAAGGAAGCGTTTTTGCACCTTTTTTCTCGGTAAAAAAAGCAGCCACGACGAACGGAACGTATGCTCTGTCAAAACTAGCTGGTGCACACTTGATCACACTTAGCATGATTCGACGTAGCGATAAAAAAGGTTATCACATGTATATCAGCAATCCGTTGTCAGGCTATCCAGGGGAAGACAAGGTCGCCGCAGCAGCTTATATGAACAAGATCATCGAGCGTGAAATTCTCCGTGCCCCTGAGCAATACCTGTGGATGCATCGCAGGTTCAAAACGCGTCCTGAAGGCGAAGTCTCTTTATACAAATGAACCACTCTGCTTGTCATGAGCCAGAATCTATCTTTCTTGCCACTGCGTATTTGTAAAAAATTCGATAAGGAATTTCCGATCGGATTCATGTTAACGATGGCTTAACTGACAACCAAGGTTAATCAATTGAACCGGTTCGGATTTGAAAGTCCGTTTTTCGCTCATTGCGGACCTTCAGATCAGCTAGCCTGCACGCTTCGAGCCAGAATTAATCGTTCTAATTTTCATACCTCAGCTATGTACTCTGTACGTAACGGGACAAGAGGGAGTAGTTAGAGAACCCTAGTCGATTCAGATTCATAACAGCACTGAGAAATCAGACGAAGAAACCACTGAGATCACAACGCTATTTAGCAGATCGCCGATAAGATTTCGCCGCTTGCCAGGCATGTTTCATCTTCTCAATAAACTCCAGCTTCTCTTCAGGTTGGACGTTCCACACATCTATAGCCGCAATAATCATGTCATAACGCATAGACGTATTATAAGGGCGAAGATAACCCGCTATTCGTCCTTTTCCTTTGAGATAGTCCCAGAGATAAACTAACTGAGTTTCATCATCACGTGACATCCAGTCAAAATCTGTCAGAAAAAAATCATATTGCTCAAGCCAGCGCTCATGCAGTTTTTTGAAATAAGAGATCTTATCTCCAAGTGAGCATGGAGCTTCATCAATGTATCTCATCACACCATTGATGAGTTCACGCTCAGTTACCGGGGAGGGGTTGTACAGAGCGGTACAAGCTCCCGCGTTCAGATAAAATCGGGAGAAAACGCGTTTCGGTTTTTTCGAAGCAGTGGCCTGTGGATTTGTTATCAGATCCCAATCAATATCATCCAAATCGATATTCAAATTAGAGAAATCAAAATTGGTGAAGATATTATCGTCCATTAAAAGAGAATTAAAACCACCTGAACAACCGGCGTCATTCCCCAACCCACCAAGTGTCAACCCTGCAGGTAATACTGGATATTCAAAAATATAATGGTGAGCAAACCACGATGCTCTTGGTGTACCTTTGAAACAATCAAAATAATCTTTATCAATCAGTTGCAGGTCGGCCCATTCTTTAAGTGTTTTCCGCGCAGCTTTGATTCTGTCCTGATCGCCAGAAAAATGCCGTTCAAGTATCTGAGAGATCAAATGTCGAAACTGATCCGGCGTATCATAAGTACTGCACAGTAACGAGTGATCAGTATTTAAAAACCCATCAAGCGTTTTTAAGTACATTATCTCGTAGCGGATCATATCGTAATGCAACATCGTCTCATCCCTCTGATTCTGGCTTCCGAAAAGAGATTAACATGGACATCTTTTTGGTAGATGGAGGCGAGTCACAGACCTGAAGAATGACTGATTTTTAACTGATATCCTGCTGATTTTATTGTGATAACACTCTGACATTTTACTGCGTTATTCCTGTGGTTTTTACTCTATGAATCCCCTCTGTTCACCTCATTAGAATCGCTCAACAGCAGATATGAACATTTGGGTTTTTAGTATAATTAAAGGGGACTCCCTGTTTCTATACCACCCTGTTCATAGCACCTTCTCCAACAAGCAACCCTGCCTGTATTCCCCTGGATACACGGTTCCCTTTATCTGCCGTATCCCCACTTCTCTTAAAAATTACATCTCATCCCAATCCTTTGTACTCCACCTGACAAAGGATAAATCAATGCACACACCCTACCCTTTTAATTCCAGATACACGATGAACTGGTTTCTACTTTCTCTACTCAATGACCACCTGAATCAGCTACTGAACCGATACTCCCGAATACAGGCACTCAGACTCGACCTGTTCTATCAGAAAGGTACAGAGCGCTATAAACGTCATTCATGGAACGAAACAGAGCGAGAAGTTCGTGTACTGATTGAGCGCACCCTGCAACACACAAATCTGGCTGGGAATTTCTGGGTACTCGAGAACTCTGTAGACCACGGCTGCCATGCCCATATCGTGTTCTATCTCGACAGGCACCTTAACCAGGCTACCTACCCAATAGCTGAGAGAGTCGGAACAATATGGCGGGAAATAACGCAACGAGAAGGCTATTACAACCGCTGCGAATACAAGTCCACTTATGACGTCAGTATTGATAAGCCAGTGAACTACGATGATACCGAAGCCATCGATAACCTGCGCTACATTATCAGCTATCTCGCCAAAGAAGAGCAAAAACACGGTCACTATCACTACGGAGCCAGTGAGGTACCGCCGCCGAGCGGACTGGGGCGTCCTCGCACGTTGTAACCTACATTCTGCACTTTTTTACGTATCAACCCATTGATGTGGAAGGGCTGGTGGTAACGAGCGATCAACCACCAGCTCAGGGTAATCCCACAATGGAAGACAGCACCATGACAGAACAAATTTCTTTGCTCGATGACCAACTGGTGGATATGCGGTTCATCACGAAGCTAACGGGACTTACGGACAAGTGGTTCTACAAGCTCATTTCATTGGGTGAGTTCCCAAAGCCCATTAAGCTGGGCAGAAGCTCCCGCTGGCTTCAGAGCGAAGTGGAAGCCTGGCTACAGCAACGCATCGCGCAGTCCCGTCAGTAATCTATCGAACGCAATCACATCTCCCACCTGATTTAACTTCATCAGTCGTATGACCTGCACTGATGCTCTTCTTGGGACGGCTTAGCCCTGCGCGTCATCCGCCAAAGAACCAATATTATGACGATTTACGCCAAATCTTTTATCGCGCTTGATGGTAATAAGCGTCTCACGGGCGCGGTCAATGCACAGCTTCATCCTTACGACCGCTACACCTGCCATCTCTGCGGCAGTGCGCTGGTATTCCACCCTGAATGGAGTACTAACCTCCCATGGTTTGAACACACATGGGAAGACCTGACGGAGAACGGACGCCACCATTGTCCGTATGTACTCCCTAAGCCTAAGGAAGCCAGGCGGGTGCGCATGCTGTGTCGCTATGTGCCGGATGTCTTACCGCTGGTGCGCAAGGCGGAATGGCATTGTTCTGGCTGCAATAGCCACTACAACGGTGAACGGTTTTGCCTGAGTTGCCGTACCGGTGAGCACAGTACCGAACATTGCACCGAATGAGCCTACGTTATCTGCCGCTTGCTATCTGGACATCATTACAGGATTGACACCATGCAATTTCGCACCATTCGTACCGGCCTTGACCACAAGGGCGAAGTCACTTACATCCGGGACCTGTCTCCGCGTTCAAGGGGGCCCTAGTACTGCCGCTCCTGCAACAATCCCCTGCGTCTGCACTGGACGCATGATAGCGGCGGTTATTTCGAACATGACATGGAAGATGCTGACGAACGCAATTTAATGCGTTGTGAATACCGGGTTATTTCTCAGGACAAACCGATATCAGCCTTTGAGCAGGCAGTTAATGCAATGCTGGAACGTGATGATTCAGCCTCCGCTGAGCCCTCAAAAAAATATTATTTCTGCGTACTATGCCAGTATGAATATTATGGTTTTCGATGCTGTCCGGCGTGCAAGCAGCACATCTACAGCACGGAAGTGAAAGATATCGATATGCTAACTGTGCCTGTGACATTTGCGAAATAAAACAGGCTATTCAGTGATAAGTGTGGGTTTACCCCCAAAGAAAAATTCTGTCCTCACAACGAGGCCTGTTCGAAGGCCTCCGGGCTGACGCCGATGAGATGACTTAGGCGCCGGGATCGATTATAGAAGACTTAAATATAATCGAAGATATCGGTCCGGGCCAGATCTTGGGTATTATAGATACGTTTTCTGATCCGTTCTTTTTTCAGCGAACTGAGGAACGATTCAGCCAAAGCATTATTCTTGTAGCTGCCACGCCGGCTCATGCTCGGTGCCAGATTATTGGCTCGACAGACCCATTGCCTAGTGTCGCAGCAGTACTGGCTGCCCTGGACGCCCTTCTAAGAGTGAAGTCATTATTTGGGTACTGTTGATCTTCCGATTTTGATTTAGCAGCAGCGTTTAGACTTCACACGAAATATAGTGCTTATGGCAACGCAGTGCTTCCATTTTAGAATAACCTTCTGCTACCCGCTTTGCCACATATTCCTGTGTTCTCGCGTCTTTCCGTAATCTACCCTTCGCGATAATATACAGGACACTATTGGCTGCGCGAACACCACCACGATTAAGTCGGTTCCGGTTTGTTTTTCCGGAAGTTAACTTTTTCAGCTATGACAGAGCTCCTGTGAGAAAACAGAATTGAATCTCCTGACAGATAACCCGTACAGGTCAGTAAAGAGACAAGCCGTCAGGCCTTTGTTGAGTCACGTACACCAGTGAGGAAATGCCATTTACGCAAGTCTGTTCGATATTAATAAAGGTTCACTGGCGGAATATGCCGCTGCGCTGGAAAGTGCTGCTGCATTAAAACCTAAGTCATTAAGTTTTACCGACGCGGCAAACAGCATTTCATTACTATAACGCTCACCGCAGCACGTCATCAATGCATTTCGGATATCAATATTTATGATCACAAGACTTTTCATAACAATGATTCATTATTATAAAAATGAACACGATGCGGCAGGATTAAAAATGGCTCCGAATGGGAGCCGTTGATGTTTTTAGCCCTTCATCGCCGCATAGCGCTTGCGGTACTCCCCCGGCGGAATGCCGTTGTGTTTGCGGAACACCTTCGTGAAGTAGACCGGGTCGCTATAGCCGACCGACAGCGCTACTTTATTCAGCGGCAGCGTGGTGGTCTGCAGTAGCCACTTTGCCCGACTCACCCGCTGCATCTCGCGCCAGGCGTAGATGGTCTGCCCTAACTCATTCTTAAACAGGTGCGCCAGTCTGGAAGGCGACAGGAAAACCATCGCTGCCAGCGTCTCAATTTTCATCTCCTGGGCAATATTTTCGTTCAGGTAATCACAGATGGCGTTGATGCGCGGGTCGTGGGCATGGCGGTTGCTGATCGGCTGTAGCTGGAAGCAGCTCAAAATGAGCCTCTCAAGCGCGTTCATCGCCAGCGCTTCGGCGAGCGGGGCGGTATCATTGTGGTGATGGATAACCTCATAAAAAAGATCGCGTAGCGCCTGCTGCTGGGGATCGTTGACCGTGGTTTTGCCAATACTATGGGTAGTGTGGTCCCACTTCAGCCAGTCGACCCAGTAAGGACGTGGAATAAAGTAGATCCACAGGTGGTCCCAATGTTCGCTGTGCTCATCGCGCCCGTAGTGGTGTGGCACGCCAGGCGGAAACAGCAGCAGTTCGTTTTCGCCAAACAGCAGCGCCCCTTCTCCCGCCTTCGCGCGCGCCTGGCCGCGCAGGGTCAGGTTGATGATATAACCCTTCATCCCCTGCGGGCGGTTGATGTAGTAGTCGAGCTTTGAACCGCGAGTAATAGGCGTAAAGCCAGCGACGACCCAGGCGTTGAAGGTGAAGGTTTTTATCAATGGTGAGAAGTGCAAAAACGCTTTGATATCTAACTCCATAACTCCTCCGCCCGTTGCCGTTAACTTTCAATGATACTAAATTCCCAGCCTTTGAGACGCAATGGCTCGCCGAGCGTCACCGTTCTACCGCTTAACAGCTCGGTGCCGCTGGTTTCGGCGAGCATCTCTTGACTATCGCCGCTGTAGTTAAACAGGAAGTGAATGCGTTTGCCGTCGCGGTTACGCAGGGTCCTAGTAATTAACGGATAGCGGTAGGCTGACGAGCGCGAACGGAGTTCCAGCCCGTCGGTCAGGGTGTCAAACAGCTGGCTAATCAGCGCCTTGTGCGGCAGGAAGCCAACGTACAGCGCCCGGCCTTTGCCGTAGTCCGCTTCGGTCGCCGCCGCATACTCGCTCCAGGCCGGATGCTGATAGCGCAGCAGCATGCGGGTACCCGGCGCAGGCGTTAACAGCTCCATCCACAGCTCGGCGGCGTTGTGTTCGCGGCAGTCCAGGGTCGAAGTACAGGCGGCAACGGTCACGTCCTCCGGCAGGGTGAACTGACTGTAGGTGACGCCACATGCACTGTGCAGAATACCCGGCTGCACGCTGCTGCGCACCTTCACATTTTCATCGCTGAAGCCTGACTTAAAGCCAATCAGCGCCCGTCCTCCTTGCTCAACGTAGCGGTTAATCCGCGTGAGCAGACCATCATCGGCGGCGTACAGGCCGGGTACGATTAGTGTTTTATAGCGCGACGTCACCTCGGTGACGTCGTTGATGATATCCAGTGCGATATTGTGGTCATACAGCGCGTCGTGGAAGCGGCGGAAAATATCGTTATAGACGTTGCCCTGCGCGTCGCCGGGGCGGAACTGATTGAGCGCATCCATGGCTTCATTGTTAATCAGCAGCGCCACGTCGTTTTCCGCGCGCAGCCCCGCTAGCTGAGGCGATAGTCGGGCGAAATCAGCGCCGATGGTGGTCGCTTCCTGCCAGGTCGCGTTGCGGGAAAAGTCATGGCTCAGCAGCCCCTTCCAGTAGGTTTCAAATGAATTGTGGATAGAGTGCCAGTGCCAGTACGAGACCATCGCCGCGCCCGACGCCACGTGGCTAAAGGCCTGGAGCCGCAACTGGCAGGGGAATGGCGTCCACTGGGCAAAGCCTTGCGCCTGGGTTTCCAGCACGAAGTAGTTATTGCCGCCTTTTAGCCCGCGGGTAATGGCGCCGCCGAAGGCAATTTCTCGTCCGGTTAAATGCTTCTGGCTGGGGTGATAAATATCGACCCCAGCAATATCCAGCGCTTTGGCCGCAGCAAAGTGGTCCACGCGCGGCTGGACGCCAAACGAATAGCCGCGCCATTCGAAATCAAAGTTGTGGGTGACGAACTGGTGCGGTTGCGCGTACTCGCGCACGATCTCTGCCTGCCACGCCAGATACTCAGTGACCTGCTGGCGCTGATAGCGCGAGAACGCGCAGGCGAGGCTGGCATTGATGGTGTTTTCTACCGGCGGGAAGTCATCCCAGCTGTCGATGCGGTTGCTCCAGTAGTCGAGGCCGAAGTCGCGGTTCAACCGATCGAGGCTGGGATATTTTTCCTGCAAGCTGCGCACAAAGCCTTCCTGCATATAGCGCCCGACGTTGTCGTAGTGCTTGGTTTCGTTATCCAACTGCCAGCCGATAATCGCCGGATGATTCTGCACATGGGCCATCAATGTGCGGAGAATGTTCTCTGCATAGCGGCGAAAAGTGGGGTTCACGATGTCCATAATCTGCCGCGGGCCGTACTTTTGCTGGCCTTCGGCTGTGGTCACCAGAATGTCAGGGTGCTTCGCCACCAGCCATGCCGGTACCGCGTAGGTCGGCGTACCGATAATCACCGCGATCCCCGCCTGGTGCATGGCGTTCAGCACGCGGTCGATGTGGTAGAAATGATATTCGCCTTCCTGCGGCTCCAGCGTACTCCAGGTAGATTCTGCGATGCGCACCACGTTGATGCCTGTCTCTCGCATCAACGCGATGTCCTGCGCAAGGCGATCCTCCGGCATATATTCGTCGTAATAAGCGACACCGTAATATAAATCAGACATGCGGTTACCTCGTGTCATTAGTGTGTGGTTGCGGTCTGCAGGGCGAAAAATCGCGCCTTATCCAATGTGATAAAGGAGAGCAGGGTGAAGCACAGGGCGATGCCGCCCAGCACGATGTAACTGCTGGTGAAACCCATGCTCTGATACATATGGCCAATCCCGGTGGAGAGGAAAATAGAGCTAAAGCTCTTGGCGAACTGGAAGCCAATCAGATAAACGGTGGCGGAAAGCAGCGGATTGAAGTTGGCGGCGATATATTTCAGCGCGGCCACCAGCAGCACCGAACTCTCGAAGCCGTGCAGCAGTTTGATCAGGCTGATGGAAACCGGGCCAATCGCCCAGGCCGAGCCGATGATGCGCAGGCTCATGATCATGCCGCAGTACAGCAGGGCGTTTTTCGGACCGATTTTATTGACGAACCACGGGGCGAAGAACATGACTACCGCATCGAGGAAGATCTGCCCGGTGGTCAGATAGCCGAAGACTTCCGCGCCGCGCGCTTTGCTCTCAAAGAAGTGGCTGTAGTAGATGGCAAACTGCTGGTCGTAGGTTTCATAGACCGCGCCGACGCCGATCGTATAGATGGCGAAAAACCAGAACTTTTTCAGCTTCAGCAGCGCCACCGCGTCGTGAAAGGTGACGGGGGTGGTTTTCATTTGCTGTTGACCGGCTGTGCCGGAGGTATCCACCTTGGTTTTCCAGACTATCAGCAGCAGGCAGGCGCCAGCGGCGCTGGCCAGCCAGAAAATCATGTTCTGATCGATACCGTAGAGCTTGCCGGCGGCAAAAGTGCCGATGGCTGCTCCAATACCGCCAAACATGCGCGCGCGGCCAAACTCGAAGCCGGAGGCGCGGCTGACTTTATCAATATAGGCTTCACAGATACCGCAGCCCGCGCCGTAGGCCATCCCGATATACACCCCGCCCGCCAGCGCGCCGAGAATAACGTTGTACTTCAGCAGCGGGGCGAAAACGTAGATCCACCAAGGGGCAAACAGCGTGATGATGATGGCCAGCATCCACATCAGGTGTTTACGGTAGACCAGCTTGTCGGAGATAAAACCGAACAGCGGCTGCACGCAAACCGCGATGATGGCGGTAAACGAATAAACCAGACCAACGTCGGTATAGCTGATACCGATGGTTTCGGTCAGCCACAGCGACAGATAGGGGTAGCAGCAGCCCCAGCCGATAAAGAAAAACAGGAAGAACAAGCAGCTCATAGAGTAATTTTTATTCATGATACCCTCGTTTTCTCACACAGGAATCTTGTTGCAGAGACACGAGAAACGTTACCGTTTCGCATTACGAGGAGTCATAAATGTTTCGCTATCAACCAGTAATAATCTGCTGCGGCGAGACGAGCGTGAACTGCTTCACATTATGCGAGGATACACGGACTCAATACTCCAACACGCGCCAATTCTTCTTGAAGGCCCTTCTTCAATAGCAACGTTGTGAGTTCTGAGGTGGGTAAGCAGTTCTGCCATTGGTAACCGGACGATAAAGCATAAGTCCAAAGATCTGGGCACTGGCAGATGTGCCTTTGGCTCGATTTCCCTGCCATATTCATGGATGTTGATTTTCTGCTGCCCAAATTTAAGTGCCGTTCTGTCTGCACCGAACAGAATCACTTCCATACCAAGCACGTCGCGATAGAACTCGACACAAGCCTGCCGAGCGCGGGTAGTCAGAACATGATGGTCAAGATGAGAAATCATGATGATAAGCCCATTCATTTATTGAAGACTGTCTGGGTATCCTAGGTGTGCAGAAAAATGCATCTTTACTACCGAATGTGATATGTACCGAAAAATATATCCAGCTAATCAAGAAATTTTAGAACCACATGCTCATTCATACTTTACCCTAAGTTTCATCACTGCCTTTAGCTTATGTCACAGGCAATGTAATTCACCTGAAGCTCATCTTGAATCTGTCCTTCTGTTAAGCCATTACCCTACTGGCACAACCGACCTCAGGATGAGCTTCTTACTTTTAACGATGTGTCAGAACTATCTTGCGCCGGGCGAACAGTGTTGATATTCAATGTAATACCCTGATTCTGACTCGAGCAAAATTTCAGGTGGTGATGTACTCTTCCATCACCCTCTGCAATGCATCCAGTACGTCTAATCAATTAATTAGAGCTGCGCAAGTATCGCCTCTATGCTCGCTTTTGCATCACCAAACAGCATAGTGGTATTTTCTCTAAAGAACAGGGGGTTCTGTACGCCTGCGTAGCCAGTATTCATCGAACGTTTGAACACCACCACCTGCTGTGCTTTCCACACTTCCAGTACCGGCATACCTGCGATGGGGCTTCCGGGATCTTCCTGTGCAGCAGGGTTAACGGTGTCGTTGGCGCCGATGACCAGCACCACGTCGGTATCACTGAAGTCGTCATTAATCTCCTCCATCTCCAGCACTATATCGTAGGAGACTTGTGCTTCCGCCAGCAGCATGTTCATATGTCCCGGTAAACGCCCGGCTACTGGATGGATACCGAATCGTACCTTTACGCCTAGCGCAATCAGCCGACTGGTCAATTCCTGTAAGCGGGGCTGACAAAATACACTCGCGTAGGCCCTTACACACCATTTCAATCCTGCAGGAAGCAAACCTAATGGGAATTCAGTTTAGACTTGCCCATGCCTCAGACGTGGAAGCTATTTTCGACGTCAGAACCTCGGTGACCGAGAATCATCTCAGCCGTAAAGAGATGCAGCAGATGGGGATCACCGAGGCCACGATAGCCGCTATGATAGCGCAAGGCCCCTGCGCCTGGGTGGCGGTTGATAACGGGAAAATCGTTGGGTTTTCAATGATTTTAACGGATGAAGGCTGTCTGTTTTCCGCATGTGTAGTTCCTGATTATGAGAATAAGGGGATAGGACGTGGGCTGGTCAGCGCCGCGGAAACAGAGCTGTTTAAACATCATCAAATTGCCTAGCGCTAAAAACAGCCGTGCGGTGCAGTTTTACAGGCACCTCGGCTGGGGTAATGAAACGGATATTGATGATGCTGACGTTCGATTAGAGAAGCGCAAAATTATCTGAATAAACGCTAGCCCAGTGTTCAGGTCGAAGCCCGTCATGCCCCCTTGATAATGGATAGCGTGGCGTCGGCCCGCTAAACCCACCGCAGGGAGCGAAGGTGTAGCCTTTACGATAACAAGGATGCTGTAGCAAATCGGGTAACCGGGAGATTACCCAAGAAATAAGCCTAAAGGGGTGAAACGGTCTCCACAACATGTTGAAAGACGTAAGGCTCGGAAAGTAGCTCAAACTCTTCATCGTCCGGGTAGGTCACCGCCATGTGATAGTTTTCTCCGGCAAATTCTTTGATCGACTGCAGATCCTGCCACCGTTTTGCCAGAAAGAAATGCGGCCAGTCGCCCTGGGTTTCACTGCGCACGAATGCACCTCTGTTTCCCGGTATGTGCTCCACACCCGTGTTCTCAAGGTGTTTTGCAAAACCTTGCGCATGTTTTAGCGGAACACAGCCGTGTCCTGTTCTGACTATCATTCCCCTTTCCTCTTCCAGTGAAAAATACAACCATGCATCGGCAGACGCCGGACTGTGATTTTCCTGTGAGTGCGGCTCCCAGGATAAAGTGGAAAAAAGGCCGAATATTCCAGCTTAGCCCGGCCCTGTTTTCTGGATGGAGATCGTGCAGCTATGGTATTTAGACGTTTTTAACCTCGTAGTCGGGCAGAGAAAATTGGCTAATAAAAGCATCAAGCGCGTCGGTATCCGGCAGAGCGGTCAGCGCACCTTTGCGGGTTGTCGCGAGGGCACCGCAGGCACCGGCCTGAGCAACGGCCTGGTGGAGCTGTTCAAAGCTCTCCGGCATCCCGTTTTGTGCAATCCAGGCCAGCAAACCGGCGACAAAAGCGTCGCCAGCCCCGGTGGTATCAACACTGTCGACGGTATAACCGTTAAAATGGATGACGCCGTCGCGCCAGAGCACCATGGCACCCTGCGCGCCGTAGGTCACTAACTTTAGCTGCGCGGGGAATGCCTTAAGGGCGTCAAGAGCTCGGGTAAAATCGTGCGTGCCCGTCATCCAGTACCATTCTTCCTCCGAGAGTTTAAGAATGTCGGCCTGTGAGGAAAATTGGCGCACAGTATCGAGCATGTGACGCTTATCGAGCCACATTTGCTCGCGTAAATTCACATCAAAACTCAGCAATCCCCCACGCTGCTTAACTTTGCCGATAGCGGTGGCTAACGTAGTGCGGCAAACTTCGGCGACCAGCGCCAGCGAGCAAAAGTGCAGAATATCGTCGTTAAATTCTGGAAGTCCGTCGGGCGTTAAAAACTGATCCGCGGAAGGATTGGTTAAAAACGTAAACCCGCGCTCTCCATCATCGTTGAGCGAGACCAGCACCGTGCTGGTTCTGTACTGGCTATCCAGCTGAAGGCCTGCGGTTGAGACGCCTGAATCAGACAGCGTTGTTTTTAAAAAATGACCAAAGTCGTCGTCACCGACCCGGCCGATAAAACCGCTCTGGCTGCGTAAGCGTGCGGTACCGACCGCAACGTTGAACGGGGCTCCTCCTGCACAGGCCTGATACTGCATGTCTGAAAGGGGTAGAAGATCGACCACCGCATCGCCAAGCGTCCAGATATTCATGACTTTTCCTCAATAATAATTAACTAATTTTATACATACACGACCTGCGGGCACGTCAGGTTTTGCGCTATAGCCTAACCGTATCCATGCCCCGCCGGTCATTCAAACCTATCTGTTAAAAGTTATAATCCAGCATCACCTTATAATCGGTAGCGATGGCATCGCCGTTAGTGACCCAGCTTCCGCTCTGCTTTATCAACGAGCCGGTAACTTCCCCGGACACCGTGAAGCGGGAGGTCAAAGGATAATTCGCTGACACCTTCAGGTAGCGATTGCGGGTATTCTGGAATACTTCGCCATCCTCGGGCTGGGCATTATCTTTCTTATAATGCCCGTACCCTCCGCTGAGCGTTGTGGATAGCCTCCCCCAGTTGTGCCAGACGCCGAATGAGGTGCTCCAGCTTTTTTCGTCGATATCGCCCCACTGCGCCCGGTCTAAAATGGCGGAAGCGAACTGTTGGCGGAACCAGACCCCGGTGGTGTTGTTGATAATGTATTGAACACCGGGTTCAATCTGAAATGAACGCACGTCACGGTCATTTTGTGAACCGCCGCTGCGGCGGTGGTCAACCTGCTGGTACAGGTAGTTAAAGAAGGAGAGGCTGTCCGTGACGCGCAGATCGGTAAACAGCTTGATGCGCCCCTGCCAGCGGTCCTCAATTGACGAGCTTCCGCCCATAACATCCCAGCCGTAGCGCAGCCGTTTGTAGAAATATTCATGGCCGATAATCAGCTGGGTCCACTGATTCTGGCTGAGGTAAGTCTGATCTTCCCACGTCCCGTTATAGTTGGTGGTTCTGCCCTCAGAGAAAGCCAGATACCAGCCGGGTAACGCATCGTGATGCATAACCCCCTGCACAAAAGTCAGTGAATCCTTCCCGCTGTGGAAATGGCTGTTACGCCAGTTATTATCCTCGATGGCATATTTCATTTTCAGCTGTCCGTGAACGCGGCCACCGGTAGGATTAGAGGAGCGGGCTGAGGTCCACATCACATCCTCATCCAGATATGACCACGGATCCACGGCAACAACCTTTCCCGACAAATCCTTCATGATGCTCATACTTGCATTCGCCAGCGCCGGAAACAGAAGAGCAAAAATAACAGTCAGGGCATGATGGTTTTTCATAATAATATCCCGTTAAATCATTTCTTTTATTTTCAGCGTCGCGTGAAAATTATCGCTTTGAGGCAGGCTAATGCTCCATGGCTTGTTCTGCATGGAATACATCCGGGTGCTGAATGCCGCCTTATCGTTGATATAAAAGACGGCAATCGAGTCCTGGATCAGAACGCGTAGCTCAAGTTTTTCATCGAGCGGAACATCCACCCAGGATTCAGCGTTGGCCTGGTGAATCGACGCCAGCGGAGCGTTGAAAAAATAAACCTTCCCCTTGCTCCTGTTGAACACAACGTTGAGCGTTGCGTCAGCCACCCTGTCGTCGGTCAGACCAAAGCTCATCACCATTCCGGCAGAGGGAACGTCTATCGTCGCGCTTAGCTCTCCTTTTTTGGGCAATGGCGGATAGACAGATGACTGCAGCGGGCCGAACTGCGTTGCTATGTTTAGCGTTTTACTGCTCGTTAAGGGGGTTACCGGACCAGGGTTGTTATTGATCACCGTGCGAAGCTCCTGGGGAAGGATGCTGTTGAGCCGCCCGTTGCTATCTGAGGTGAGCTCATGGGCAACCAGATTTCCTGCCCAGTCAATGTTGCCGCCGTCGCGGGTGCCCGCTTTGGTCGGGATCCAGCCGAAGACAAACAGGCGATCGTTTTTAAGCGCCAGTTTTCCCGCGTAAAAACCCGATCCATCGACCACATAGTTATCCATTTTTTGCCACGGTCCTTCCGGATTGTCGGCGACCCGGTACTGGGTCAGGCGCAACGGCCATTGGTCGCTAAAGCTGAGATACCAGCGTCCGTTGAAGAAGACTAGCGTCGGGCATTCGAGATTGGCATTGCTGGTAATGGTGTCGTTATCAAAAAATACGCCGCGGTCCTGCCAGTTTTCCAAATCGGTTGAGCTGTAGCGGGCAATCACCCCGCGCCCGTTGCTGCGGGTGGTAATTAACATCCAGTATTCTTTCTTTTCTTCAACCCAAACGACATGCGGATCCCGGAAGTCATTCCCCCGGTAGCTAGCGCCCGGCAGAATAGTATTCTGCGGATGTTTTACCCAGTGAAGGCGATCTTTACTGGTGGCATGCATTATCGATTCAACCGGGAACACGTTTTCATTGTGTGCGGTGTACCAGGCATGCCAGGTATCGCCGACTTTAATCATTGAACCGGTTCCCAGCAGCAGTTCAGGATCGTCCACGTCGTTAACGTAGGGAATCACTTCCGAATGGTTTTGATAATCATATAAGTTGCTGCTCGACAGCAGATGTATGGCGTGTACCCCGAGGTCGCTGCCGCCGCGGATATCGTTCAGATAAAAAATATCAAATTCACCGTCGTTATAGACCGGCATCGGGTCGCCAACAAAGGAGCCTTCGACCCGTGGGAAAAAATCTTTAATATGGCTAATGCTTTTATTTTGTAATGTTTCTTTAGACGGCTGCGACCAGGCTGGCATATTTGCAAACGAAAGCACCAGCAGAGCGACCGATGCCGCTAGCGTTAATTTTTTCATGATACACCTGAATGTTAGAAGTTATAATTCACGCCAACCACGGTAAAGGGATTCCATGAGTGTCCGGTAGATGTCCAGAGTCCGGTTTCTTTAGTGAACTGCGCTTTGAATTCACCATATAGTCGAACTTCGCCATAAATCGGATAGCTAAGGGTGCCGCCAATAAATTTATATCGGCCGTCATAAAAAACTTCTTTGGCATTGCTGGCATTATCTATTTTGTCCTGCCCGACGCCAAAATACAGGGAGGTTAACAGCGGATACCAGTTGCGCCACAGCCCAGCGGTGATTTTCCATTCTTCTTCAACAATATCGCCCCAGCTTTGACGCTCCTGACGGTTATAGTAATAATATGGTCGTAAATACAGGCCGAGATCCGGATTCACGCGGTATTGAATGGCTGGCTCAATTTCGAAAATGTACTGTTCAAGATCGCCATTTCCCGGCTCATTCCCCTGGGGCTGGAATTCGCCGTAAGCGTACCCGGCCAGGCTCCATTTGTTGGTCAGGCGGATGTCCTGCCAGACTTTGAAGCGGTTTTTCCAGCGTTTAGTTGCCGTTTCGGAGCCGACCATAACTTCCGTCCCGATATTACCCCGCCAGGTTTCAAAGATATGGCCAACAAAAAACTCATTGATCGTATTGGTGCCGCCGTAGTCCTGATTGCTGAATTGACCTTTATAGCTGTCTTCCCTCGCGTTCCAGAAGCCAAAATACCAGTTGGGCAGCTCATCGTGTCTTAAAAATGCCTGAATGGTAGCGAGTTTGAATTTACCGCTATTTTTCTTATTATTACTCCAGCGCACATCGTCAATTTCTATTTGCGTGCCGATGTTGCCGTGCAGGCCGCCAGCCTCCATGTTACGGCCGATACTGTTCCAGTGAACGGGCGGATCTTCCTGCCTTAAGCGCAGTAGGCTGACGTCCTCAGGATTATCCGCTTTACGATTTTTTGTTACCCCGGCTGATTTACTCTGCGTTACCTCGGGTAGCGTTGTCGACTTCATAGATTCAGCCGCTGCTCCCGCAGCAACAGGGGACGAAGAAGCACTAAGGGACGATTGCGCATTTCCCTTTTTTACAGGCGATGAAGGCTTTTCCTGAACGTCAGGTTCATCCTGGAAATAGCTTTGATAGCTGCCCGTATAGCTTCCTGGCTGGCCGTTGGTTTCTTCAGCGACGGCAGAAAATGCGGATAATGACAGCATCAATGCCAACGTTTGTTTTCCAGAAGCGAATATATTTTTATTTATTGCTTTAATGCGACAGTGAGGCGTTAATATTTTATCCATTTCGCTCTCTCATTATTCCAGATAATAAAATGCCAGCCAGAGACTGGCAGAAATAAAAATCTCATAGGGTAAGAAGCAAAGCCGATCCCGGCGAAATTATCTCTCCAGAGACCAGTATCCGGCGTCATGTAATGAGGCGGCGCCATGACTGGCAAACAGTGAAATATCGCGCTGGCCCGGCTGCGGATAAATTCGGCTGCTTAAGCAAGCTTCGCCATCGTTAACAAAAACCTCCACTGATGAGCGGTCAATAAAGATGCGCAGTGACAGTAGGTTATCCGCTGGCAGCGGAATGCTGCGCGTGCCTTCAAGCGAATACTCCGGATAGCGACGCTCCAGCACCAGACGCCTCGCCTGATCGTCGACATATATTCTCAGCCCGTCGCCCAATGCCATGCCAAACCGTTCGGCCGTAGAGGCGCTCAGATCCCATACCAGCTGCACTTCGACCGCTTCGGCATCTGCCGCGACGGGGACTTGCTGATTATTCAGGCAGCGAACCGGCATCGGATAATAGCTGCCGCGCAGGGCGGTGACCTCCTCGGCGGGCTTCATCCTCAGACGACGATCGTCGGTAAGGCTTAATTCGCGCGGCAGAGAGAGCATACCGGCCCAGCCATCCTGCCGTTCTGGCATCGGCGATTCCCACATATCCAGCCAGCCGATGACGATGCGGCGACCATCCGGGGTCAGGAAACTTTGCGGAGCATAAAAGTCGTGGCCGTGGTCCAGCTCAATAAACTGTCCGTTATGGCTAAACGGTTGGCCTGGCTGCCACTCCCCGAGCAGGTAGCCACTCTGGAAGAGGTTGCGATGGTGATACCCTTCCGCCGCCATGCCCTGTGGGGAGAACATCAGGACGCGCTTCCCTCCCAGGGTAAAGAAATCCGGGCATTCCCACATAAAACCCTTGCCGTCTTCGGCCTCGGCAAACACGCCTTCGTCGTGCCATTCGCGGAGATCGGTGGAGCGGTACAGGCGCACCTGGCCGGTATTCTCCACGCGGGAACCGACAACCATGTACCAGAACTCACCTTCGCGCCACACCTTCGGATCGCGAAAATGGTGCAGCCCTGGCGGGGTATCAATCACCAGGCCATGCCGTTCAAAATGGATGCCGTCACGGCTGGTTGCCAGACACTGCACCTGGTAGAGATTGTCGTCGGTGTCTGGCGAACCGTGAAACTTATGTCCGGTATAAATCAGCGCCAGGGTATCGCCGTCCACCACGGCGGAGCCGGAGAAGCAGCCGTCTTTATCCGCCGGGCCTTCGGGAGCCAGCGCGACCGACAGATGTTCCCAGTGCACCAGATCCTTGCTGCGGGCATGCCCCCAGTGCATCGGCCCCCATTCAGGGGAATAAGGGTGATGTTGATAAAACGCGTGATACCAACCGTCAAACCATACCAGGCCGTTAGGATCGTTCATCCAGCCTGCGCGAGCGGCAAGGTGATAGCGCGGATACCAGCGCGAATTAATAGCGGATTGTGCTTTTTCAAGCGTCCGTTCAGCCAGTTCTAATAAGGATGTCATCGTCTTTACTCTCGGTACATTACACAGCTTTTTGCTGCAGAAAGGTTGGCTCAGATGAGGACTTATTTGAGCGCAATAGGAAAATGGAAATAAACGTGGTGCAGAACACCATAATGCCCATGATCAGATAGGACTGGGCGAAGCCAAACTTCTCATAGCTAAAGCCCGCCAGCGGGGATAATACGGTGCCAATAATTGAGCTGGTGCAGGCGAATCCCACCAGATAAATGGTGGAGGACAGGCGCTTGTCGAAGTTCAGGCTGTTGTATTTAAAAATGGCGACCAGCAGTATCGGCAGTTCGACGGCGTGGAGCAGCTTGGTAATCGAAATGAGCAGTGGCCCTTCCACCAGCCCGGAAGCGATCATGCGCAGCGCCATTACCATCCCTGCGAATATCAGGCCATTTTTGGCGCCAACGCGGTTAACCAGCCAGGGCGCGCAAAACATGCCCGCGGCCTCCAGAAAGACCTGGAAGGAGTTCAGGTAGCCGAACATCTCGTTGCCTTCTTTCAGCGTCGGGAACTGTGAAGAGAAGTAGACCGGGAATTGCTGATCGTAGACGCCGTAAATACAGGTGCCGACCACGAAGAATATTAGCGCCCAGAAGCGCGGCAGAGTGAGCAGACGCAGGGCATCATCCAGGGAGACCTTTTTAGCGCCTATCTCAAGCTTTTCCATGCTTGCCGGAGCCGCGATCTTTAAGCGGGCCAGCAGGCAGAAGAAGATGACCCCTGAGCAAGAGGCCACCAGAAAGTTAAGGTCAGGGTTGATATTAAACAGCAGCCCGGCAAAAAACGTGGCGACAGCCCAGCCCAGCGACCCCCACATGCGGGCCCGACCAAACTCAAAGGTACTCTGCCGCGCAACGCGCTCGGTATAGGACTCCAGAACGCCGATGCCGCCGTTAAAGGTCAGCCCGATAAACAAGCCGCCGAATACGCTGCCCAGCAGAATATTAATGCTCAGCAAATAGCTAAAAAGCAGGTAGGCGGGGCCGGAGAGAATGAGCAGCGCCGTAATGCACCAGAGCAAATGTTTACGCAGGCCAAGCCGGTCCTGAATAAAGCCGTAGCAAACCTGAGCGAAGAGCGCGGATACGGATAACACGGAAAAGATAATGCCGGTTTCCGACGCTTTCAGCCCCACTTCCTGATGCAGCCAGATGGAAAGGAGTGAGCTTGATGAGGACCAGGTCACAAAGAAAAAGAACAGCAGAGCGCTAAGCAGCAGATAGCTTTGGGAAGGCCTTTTTTTCATCAACGTAATCTCAGAGGAATGATATGCTGAGATGGTAACGTTAACATTTTTGTTCTACACTTGATTTCGCGTTGATATTCGATGTTAATCACAAAAGTTAACGTTAACATATATGCATTGAGATCAAGATCAAATTTATTTTCGTGGCTTGCAACTCCCCGGGGTTCAACGCCTAGAATAGAATTTTTACAGGTGCTCACAGCCCGCTAAGCGGTGGATTGCGTGCAAATCAGGATTGGATACTTAGTTTGATTAATGGAAGGCTATGGCGTCTTTAAAAGATGTGGCCAGAGTGGCCAACGTATCGCTAATGACCGTGTCGCGGGTGCTTAACGATCCGAAACGCGTGAAGCCTGAAACCCTGTCCAGGGTGCAGGAGGCTATCTTACAGCTAAACTATGTGCCGGACCTCTCTGCCCGGCAGGTTCGTCGCGTCGGCTCCAGGAATAAAACGATTGGCGTGCTTGCGCTGGATACCGTCACTACCCCGTTTTCGGTTGAGATAACGCTGTCTATCGAGGAAACGGCCCGCGCGTATGGCTGGAATAGCTTCGTGGTTAACATGTTTACCGATGATAATCCTGACGATATTGTCGACCTGCTGCTCGCGCACCGGCCCGGGGGGATCATTTTCACCACCATGGGACTGCGCGAGGTGAACATCTCGCCCAGATTACTGGAGCACCCCTGCGTGCTGGCCAACTGCGAGAACACGGGAGAACCGGTTGCCAGCTATATTCCTGACGATGAACAAGGGCAGTATACCGCTGTACAGGCGCTGTTAGCGGCGGGATACCGCCGCCCCCTTTGCCTGCATTTACCTGTCAATCATCTGGCGACGCTTCGCCGCCGTAAGGGGCTGGACCGCGCCTGCCGGGAAGCCAATATCAATCCCGATACGCTTGAGCACTGCTATATGCAGTATGGCGATGAGCACTACCGTGATATTCCTGACATTTTGCTGGCGTATCTGGAGCGGGGGCAGCCGCAGTTTGATTCGGTGATCTGTGGTAATGACCGCATTGCGTTTATGGTCTATCAGACGCTGTTGACGCGAGGGATCCGCATCCCACAGGATATTGCGGTTCTTGGGTACGACAACCTCGTAGGGATCGGTAATTTGTTTTTACCTCCGCTATCCACGGTCCAGCTTCCGCACTATGAGATTGGGCGCTTAAGTACGCTGCACATTATTAACGGCGAAAGCCACCGTGAGAAAGTTTTGGTCGATAGTCCCCGGCTGCTGCGAGAATCATTTTGAGCTAGCGGTTAAGCAATCGTCATTTACGCTGCTCCCTCCCTATGCCCGCGGCCAGGTAAACCAGGCCGCCTCACTCTTGGCTCCCCACACCAATACACGCCAGACGGACGCTCATACCCTCCGCACGATATTTTTATCACTCCTGCCCGAGCCGGTTCTTGGCTCGGGGCATGAAAAGCAGAGGCTCACCTTTCCCTGGTATGCCCATTAATCCCTTAAGCCGTTACCATACTGGCGCAGGTAACCCTGGGGTGAGACTCTTATTTTTAACGACGCGTCAGAACGATCTTGCGCCGTGCGAACAGCGTTTCCGCAGACAGCTGGAATTTATATTCCGCGGCCTTCAGCTTTCTCGATTTAAGCAACTTCAGCGTAACGCCACTTATATGCCCTGCTGCAACCCTTCTCTGAATTTCACCAGCGCTCAGCATGAGCTGCTGCTTCAAAATCGACAACAAGCTGACCTGAAATGAACGGGAAATCCTGACACTAACGCGGACCCGCTGGTGGGCAGTGATGCTTACCGGCCAGCGCTCCTGAACGGTAAAATCAGGCCGACCCGATAGCTCGGCGTTGTTCCGCTTCAGCGTCGCGATATCACAGGCAAAATGTTGAACCGTGGCGGCATCGTTGCTCATCAGCCGATGATAAAGCTGGCGGTCAATTTTGCTGACGTGCAGACGAGAAAACAGGGAAATATTCCAGGTGTAATCACAGTGTGTGCATTTATAGATACTCCACACGTCCAGCACCTTCTTTTGCGAATTAATCCGAAATGCACCTGATGGCGTGAAGTCCCGTTTAATGTTGCATGAAGGGCATCGCTTCGCGATGCGCTGATACCCCACAGGCGTGACGGTCCATGTAACTTTCATAACGTACCTTTTTTAACCCATACAAAATCGGATCCGTACTGAACGGACCATAAATTTTTATGTATGAAAAATATTTAAGAGATATTTTTCAGTGGGTTAAAAAAAGATTTCCAACGCAAAAATCCTATAGATAGTCAACGAGATAAGTCGAGACTATCAAAATGGCGCTAATCGGGTAAATGAGTTCAATCAATATTTATGGTGGTTAATCACGCTACTTAAACCCGGGAATTCCCTGACCGGGATGTAATTGCATTTATGGCTCATCAGAAGCAATTATCTCTCCAGTTCTCATGAGCGCCTATCAATTAGCGGTACTGGATAGTTCCACATTGTTTATTATTTGAGTGTGTATTATTCGAATGGCATTATTTAAATAAACGCTAAACAACCATTTATTTAATATGGATATACTGATTTTATTCGTTAACCTGTTCTGGCTAACAAACGAACAGCTCCCCAGCAGGAAACTGTCAACTCGGAAGGAAAACGTTTAGCCGCTTGTGGCTTGTTCTTACCGCCTTAACCGTTACGTTAGCTCCATGGCAACTAACCTTGCTCATAAGTGCCCTGTTTGTGGAATAATTCTTTTTTCATTGTTTAGCAGCCTGAGCAGGCGGCTCTTTTTCAGGAGGCAGCATGCCACTAAATAAAATGAAGCGTCATGCCATACTCCACACGCTCTCTATACCTGAACGTAAACTACGCCCCGTAAAATGGCTTGCTCTTATCTCATCCCTGCTATTTATCTTTCAACTGGCAATTGAGAGCCTGGTCATAAGCGAATAGCAATTCCTGTACAAGACCAAATCTGGAATGATTTTCTGATACCTGTCGGGTGCAGCGCACAAAACTTAACGTACTTTTTTTCAACAACACAAGCATAACGTAGAGTTGTGCATCTGTTGAGTTTCACAGGTACAGACCTGACTGACAGAATCTGAATAAGGAAATGAACCATGGATAACTATACGCTACATCGTGGCAGACTTATCGACCATATCCAGCTCGTGGTAAACAACTTTGACGCAAGCAAAGCGTTTTACACTGCTGTTCTGGCGGAACTTAAGATCCCCGTGGTTATCACCGATGACGATTATATCTGGGCTGACGAACTGGTCATTTCGTCCGTAAAAAGTTCGGAGTCTGGAGGGGTGCCTACAGGACGGCACCATCTGGCCTTTCAGGCCACAGACCGTGAATCGGTGAACGCGTTTTACCATGCAGCACTAAATCATGGCGGACGTGATAACGGCGCACCTGCCGAACGAACCTATCATCCCGGATACTATGCCGCTTTTGTTCTGGATCCGGACGCTAACAACATCGAAGCTGTTTACCATGGTGAGGGTGATCGCAGTGCCCGCTCTGTAGAAATCAGCTTCACTGTCTGAGAAAACAGGGAGCATATTTTCCCCCTGTAGCTCCCGGTAACCGCAATGGAGAGCTTTATCTATGACCGTTATTCCGGTATCAGCCCTTGAATGCAGCATTACGGAGTTGAGCCGTATTCTTGCAGACAGCTTTAGTGAATCATTGACACCGTTTGCGTTGCCACCAGAAATATTTGCCTTACGTTTCATTTCCGAAGGACTCAGTCTTGAAGACTCGTTTGTCTGGCTGGTCAATGATAACCCGGCGGCAATAGCCATCGTAACCCGCAGAATGGACAAAGCGCGTCTGGCCGCATTTGGTGTGTTACCCGAGTACCGGAGCCAGGGACTGGCAAAACAGATGATTACTCCTCTGTTTACCTCCTTAAAAGAGAAAAAGTTTTCCAGCGTGAGGCTGGAAGTGATGCGCGAAAATACCCGGGCCATCGCTCTCTATCACGCGCTCGGTTTTCAGGTTCGCCGACATCTGTGCAAATACCGGGGAGATCCACAGTCTCAACTGGAAATATCTTCAGGGGCTATGGAATCCAAGTCTGTTGATGACTTCCTGCATACCGTCTGGTCTGCACCAGATGATGATCTTCCCTGGCTGGCCAGTCCCCTGCAGCTCTTGTCTATTCCCTGCGACATCCTCAGGGATAACGAACATGCATGGTGTGCTGTCGCCGAGTTCATGGGACAACCTCAGCTCCGCTGTTTGTTTGTGGAACCGGCGTATCGTTACCAGGGACGGGCTAAAACAATGCTTAAGAAAATCAATGCCAGATGGCCTGGCATAGGTACATCAGCCGCGATCCCAGAAACGCTGGCACCATTATTTACTGCGGCGGGTTATCAGGCTGAACCGTTATGCCAGTTTGAAATGGAACTGACATTTTAAACTATCGTTATGCTGCGTTCCGCATGACAGGAGAACAATGATGAGTTGCAGGTTTGAATGGATCAATGAGCCCGCCGTATGGTGCTACGAAAATAACGCCCTGTCGGTAATCACAGATGAGCATACTGATTTCTGGTGCCGTACCTGGTACGGGTTTGAGCGTTTTACCGGCCACATCTACGCTACTGATGTAACAGGTGATTTTACTTTTCAGGTCAGGATCCGCGCAGACTTCACCACACTCTATGACCAGGCCGGAATTATGATGCTCTCTGACGAACAGCACTGGCTCAAAGCTGGCATCGAATTTAACGATGGAGCACCTGCAATCGGGAGTGTACTCACGCGGGGAAATTCGGACTGGGCCACAGGACTCTTTCCTGGGGATCCGAAGGAATTCTGGCTGCGTCTGACCCGTAAGAAAGATGCGTTACGATTGCAGTATTCCTCAGATGGACAGCACTGGCCATTACTTCGCTTATGTCATTTTCCCACGGGCCCAGTAAAAACGGGCGTCATGTGTTGTACACCTCAACGCCAGGGGTTGGAGGTAGAATTTCTTGATCTCAGACTGACTCCTGCGATGGATAAAGAACTGCACGATCTGAGTTGATTAAAATCAAAGGATTACAGAAAACGGAGAACCCGTTTATGAAGCCATTTTCGGGACGCCTTAGCAGGTATGGCAGCGTTCTATTATTTCCACTGGCGATGATCATCTACGATTTTTCAGCCTACCTGACAACGGACCTTATTCAGCCGGGCGTCATTAGCATTATAAATGAGCTACAGGCGGATGTGACGCTGGCTCCAGCATCAGTCAGTTTGTATATGGCAGGCGGACTGGCGCTACAGTGGCTCCTGGGGCCACTCTCCGACCGGATTGGCCGCCGCCCTGTCCTGCTCACTGGTGCAATGATCTTTGCCCTTGCCAGTCTAAGCATGCTGTTTGTCACCTCGATCGAACAATACTTCGTCGCCCGCTTCATTCAGGGCACCAGCATCTGTTTTATCTCAACCGTTGGTTACGTCTCAATTCAGGAGGCGTTTGGTGAAATGGATTCCATCAGAATCATGGCTACGCTGACCTCTATTGTTCTGCTCGCCCCAGTTATCGGGCCTGTGGCCGGCGCTGCGCTGATGGCGTTCATTCACTGGAAACTGCTCTTTGCCATCATCGGTGTGTTTGGTCTGGTAGCATGGTTTTTACTACTGCTCAAAATGCCGGAAACAGTTATATCTCAGGGAAGAGAATTCAAACCGGGTGAAGTACTGTCAGATTTCATTGCGGCATTTCGCCATCCCTTGGTGCTGACCGGCTCACTGGCAGTTGCTTTTGGCAACCTGCCCATCATCACCTGGGTGGCGCTCTCACCCGTGATCCTGATTGAGCACGGGGGTATGTCTCCCGGAACCTATGCCTGGACACAGGTGCCCGTGTTTAGTGGGATCATTATCGCCAGTGCGATCGTAGCGAATTTTATCAAAGACCCGACTTCACCGCGTTTTATCTGGGGGACTGTCCCGATACAGCTTGCTGGCTTGCTGACTTTGCTGGTCGGCAATCTGCTATGGCCACACGTCTGGCTATGGTCAGTACTGGGAACGAGCTTTTATGCCCTGGGTATTGGACTGCTCTATCCGGTGCTGTTTCGCTTCACGCTCTTTTCTCATAACCTGCCAAAGGGCACCGTTTCTGCCACGCTAAATATTCTGGCGCTCGGCATAATTGCCCTTAGCATTGAAATAACCCGCTGGGTTTACTTCCATGCCGGCGGCAGGATTGCTATCCACGGCGCGGCGCTGCTGGCCGGTATAGCCGTCATCATATCAGTTGCCCGCCTGCTTAAACTACGTGGGCAGCATCAGAGCCAGTCAGTATCACCGGCAGGCTGTCAGGAACAATAATACAAATGTAAGTAAGGAGGGGTTATGTTTTCTTACGTGATGCTGGGTACTAGCGATCTGCCACGCGCCATCCAATTCTACGATCCGTTGATGGAATTGCTTGGGTATCCAAAGGCAGGCCGGAATGAAGAAGGCGCGTCCTGGGGCACATTTAGTGCGAATACCACGACTGGCCTTTGCGTGGGCCGACCATTTGATAAACAACCGGCGTCCGTGGGTAATGGGACCATGGTGGCATTGAATGCTGTGTCCGTAGAACAGGTACAGCAGGCGCACACTCTCGCTCTGTCGCTTGGCGGTACGAATGAAGGGGGGCCGGGATATCGCCCCCAGTACGGTGACGGGTTCTATAGTGCCTATGTACGCGATCCGGATGGTAATAAACTGGCGTTTGTGTTCTACGATTTGGTGGAGTAACGGATGTGATATCGAAGACCTGCAGGGCTAAAATGTCTCAACCACTAGCGATCTTTCGAAAGAATCATTAATTGTTCGATTTCAACTGGTTGTTTAAAATCGTTGCCCCGTTGATTTTTACAAAAATAAAAAATTGACGTGATCAGCTTCTCAATTTTGGCACTCAAACTAGACAAGCTAATCCTGAGCATGTTAGTTATTTAAGCACGCAAGAGAACGGATTTAAATATAAACAAAGTTTAAACCCCTCTCAAATTGCAAAACAAATTAACTGATAATGATTTAGATTTCTGAACCATTATCGCAAGGGTATGTGAATAGAAAGCCCTCAGAGACGTGAGTCTCTGAGGGCTTTTTTTGTTTTTTTATCTTGTTAAGGAGTAAATAAATGTCTAAAGAACGCCGTCTCTCAAAGATTTTTGCAAAAGATGGTAAATCAGTGACATTAGCGCTGGATGGTTACTATTTTTCCACGAAAACAAATGGTATTGATAATACGATAAACCAACTGCCGGCATTGGTTGAGCAAGGGCTGGATTGTGCGTTGGTCACGTACGGCATGCTGAAAAATTTTCGTGAGCCATTAAATTCGGTTCCTGTTGTATTACGCGTCGATAGTACAGTCAGTATTTTTGATAATACCGTTCCCGATACTACCCCGATGTTTACCGTTGAAGATGCATTAAAAGTCGGCGCTGAAGGTGTCGTCTGCATGACCTTCCCGGGTGCCTTCAACGAAGAAAAAACGCACATCATGGCAATGCAACTGGCACAGGCCGCAGACCGCTGGAACGTGCCGCTAATTGTCGAATCACTTCCCTATGGCTACCCCGTGACCAGCGACGACTCGAACAACCCGGCAATTATCGCCGCCTCGGCTCGCGCCGCAGTGGAACTGGGGGCCGATGTCATCAAAACACGTTTTACAGGTACAGCGGAAGACCGCTTGATCGTCGAAGCGGCAGGCGTTCCCGTCCTTGCACTTGGGGGCCCAAAAACCGGCATTGATGGTTACTTCAAGTTTGTTCTGCACTGTATGCAGGTTGGGGCTAAAGGGGTGGCAGTGGGTCGAAATATCACTCAGGACCCGCGACCAGACAGAGTGGTCGCAGGCCTGAATGCTATCGTCCACGAAAATGCCTCTGCGGAAGAAGCATACAGCCTCTATATGGCTAAATAACATCGGATACTAATATGTTTTTAAATAACACCATCATTCCTTCAGTTAGAAAGTATAAGCATTTTGACAAGGCATTATCCTGTGCATCGGAATATGTTCTGTTGTCAGAGGCCAATATCGGCAATCTGCAATCACTGATAGGCAAATGTCATCAAAGTGGTAAGAAGGTTCTGGTCCATCTGGAGTTACTCGGCGGGTTTAAACCCGATCAGGCTGGGATCAATTTACTGAAAAGTTATTATAAAGTTGATGGTGTTATTTCTTCCAATCTCTCCGCCCTGCGCTATGCAAAAAAAGAGGGGTTATTGACTATTTTTCGGGTGTTACTTATCGATTCTCGATCGCTGGATCAGTCTATCGACATCGTTAAACATAACCCGCCGGATGCAATAGAAATCTTACCTGCTGAATATGCCTGCCAGTGCCTGGAATTGATTAGCCGAAATTTAAATGGCTTTGACGTGATATTCATCGCCGGAGGCTTTGTAAAGCGGAAATACCTTGTAGATAAAATATTCCATGCCGGGTTTAAAGGAATAACCACCAGCGAGCCGGGTTTATGGTAACCAATAAGGAGTCCACGGTAATGAAAGATGAATATGTAATGGGTATCGATAATGGCGGGACAGTCACTAAGGCGGCTATCTACGATCGCAACGGCAGCGTGGTTTCTATCGCGTCAAAATCCACCCAGATGCTGACACCCAGGGAATTTCATACCGAACGCGATATTACCGAGCTGTGGGCGGCTAACATCGAGGTCATCAAAAAAGCGATTGAGCAATCAGGGATCGACGCCAGTAAAATCAAAGGAATCGCCGTCACCGGACATGGGAACGGTTTGTATCTGGTAGATGAAGCTGGCAACCCGGTCCGCAACGGCATTATCTCAACCGACAGTCGGGCAAAAGAGTACGTAGAAAAGTGGCAAAACTCACCCGAGTTTTTGACCGACATCCTGCCTAAAACCATGCAGTCAATCTGGGCCGGACAACCCATTGCTCTGCTGGCTTGGCTGAAGGATAACGAGCCGGAGGTGCTGCAGAAAGCACATACCATTTTTATGGTAAAAGACCTGATCCGCTTCTACCTGACCGGAGAGGCTTATCTTGAGCTTACTGACCTCTCCGGGACCAACCTGATTAACGTACGTGACCGCAAGTATGACGATGAACTACTGGCATGGTGGGGGCTTGCTGACCTGCGCGCGAAATTGCCCCCCGTCAAACTGTCCACGGACTGCTGCGGTCGGATAACCGATGAAGTCGCCCGTCAGACAGGCTTATGCGCAGGCACCCCCGTCTCTGGCGGCGTGTTCGACATTTCCGCCTCGTCTGTCGCCTCCGGGATTAATACCCTCAATAAGCTGGCTATCATCACCGGAACCTGGAGCATCAATGAATATGTGACTGACCATCCGGTTATCGACAAAGATCTGTTTATGACGTCGATTTACCCGATCGACGGTAAATGGCTGATAACCGAAGCCAGCCCGACCTCTGCCAGCAATCTTGAATGGTTTATCAATAATTTCATGGAGAACGACCGGGAAACCGCTGCTGCTCAGGGATCTTCCGTCTATGAGTTGTGTAACTCGCTGGTCTTATCCACGACGCCAGAAGAAAGCCATCTGCTGTTCTTTCCTTTCGTATTTGGCTCTAACACCATTCCCGATGCCTCAGCAGGCTTTATTGGGGTGAACAGTTTCCATAAAAAAGCGCATTTCCTGCGCGCGATTTACGAAGGTGTGGCGTTCAGCCATCTCTATCACACCGAACGTTTACGAAACATCAATCCGGATTTGAGTCGCACCATACGAATTGCTGGGGGGGTCACCAACTCGCCGGTCTGGCTACAGGTCTTTGCCGATATCTTCCAGTGCACGCTTGAGATTGTCGATGTTAAAGAGCACGGCACACTCGGAACCGCAATGACAGCCGCTGTCATGATTGGCTGGTTTGATGATGTCTTCGCCGCGTCCAATGAAATGGTGCGCGTCGCGCGTACCGTGACGCCGAATCCGGCCCATCAGCAAGTGTACCAGGACAAATATCAGCTCTACAAAAACCTGTTATCTGAAATGCAGTCCCCATGGAAAAGCTGCAGTAACTACATCACGCATTAAGTGAGGAATGAATGGATCTAAATCTGAAACACCGCACAGCCATCGTCACCGGTGGAGCCACGGGGCTTGGCCGGGAATTTGTCCTTTCCCTGGCTAAAGAAGGCGTCAATATCTGTTTCACGTACCTGCGTGATGAAGAGTGCCCGGAATTACTGATTGAACAGGTGAAATCCACCACTGACGTCAAAATTATTGCGGTGAAAACCGATCTTGCCGATGAGAAAAGCCGGGAGCATCTCTTTGCGGCCTGCATTGAGCAGATGGGAAAGGCCGACATTCTGGTCAATAACGCCGGTATCTGGCTCAGTGGTTACGTTGCCGAGATAACCCCACAAGACTGGGACTTGGTAATGAATGTGAACCTGAAAGCGGTATTCCATTTAAGCCAATTGTTTGTGAATCACTGCCTGCAACAAGATCAGGCAGGCAGCATTTTGAATATTACCTCACAGGCTGCATTCCATGGATCCACAACCGGCCATGCCCATTACGCGGCCAGTAAAGCGGGCCTGGTAGCTTTCTCTATCTCGCTGGCAAGAGAGGTAGCAAAACAAAATATCAACGTGAACAACATCGCTGTCGGGATTATGGACACCGCGATGATCCGTAAAAATATTGAACAGGACCCAGCCTATTACGTCAGCCGGATTCCAGTAGGTCGGGTAGCTCAGCCAAATGAAATTGCCGACATCGGGGTCTTCATGGTTTCTCCTAAAACCAGCTATATGACGGGAGCAACTGTGGATGTCACCGGCGGTATGTTGATGCGTTAATCTATGGAGAATCACTATGAAATGTCTGGCAATTGCCGATCTTTTTATCAACAAAGCGATGATGGAAGCAGGTCTTAATGCGCTCAGGGATAAAGGTATCGACGTTGAAGTTCGTGAATGGTCGCATGATTCGATCGAAAAATTGCAGGAGGATAATCTGCGGGTCGAGCAGGAAGGCGCAGAAGCGGTTACGTTACCCGCAGCCTTACTCGAGGGTGCTGACGACGTTGAAATCCTGATAACCCAGTTTGCTCCGGTCAATACGGCAGTGCTGGATAAACTGCCAAAGCTCAAATACATCGGGGTATTGCGAGGGGGCGTTGAAAACGTCAACCAGCAGGTCGCACTGGCCCGGGGAATTGAGGTAATGAACACGCCGGGGCGCAATGCCCGCAGCGTGGCGGAATTTACGGTCGGGATGATGCTGGCCGAAATGCGCAATATTGCCCGTTCTCATGATGCGTTACGCGATAAGTTCTGGCGTAAAGACAGCCCGAATCATCAGGCTATTCCAGAGCTTGGCGGTAAGGTTGTCGGTCTGGTTGGCCTGGGTCATATTGCTCAACTCGTCGCGGGTTTTCTTAGCGCCTTCGGCACGGAAATTATCTTTTATGATAAGTACGTCTCCGGCCACGAACGCTATGAGAAAGTCGATACCCTTGACGAGCTGGTAACACGGGCTGACGTTGTCTCACTCCATGCCCGTATGACGCCGGAAACCGAAAACCTGATCAACGCACACCATTTCGGGTTAATGAAAAGCAGCGCCATTATTGTTAATACCGCGCGCTCCGGGCTAATCAATGAACGCGATCTGATTGACGCTCTACAGACCGGAAAAATCATGGGGGCGGCGCTGGATACTTTCGACGATGAGCCGTTACCTGACGACAGCGCGTTTTATTTACTGAATAACGTCACCATCACCCCGCATATTGCGGGCAGTACGCTCGACGCCTTCAGTAATTCACCCAAACTATTTGCTGAGATCTTGCTGAAGAAACTCAGTTAAATATAAAAAAGACCTTTAAGGTTTTTATACAGCCCATTGGGCTCGGCTTCGCTCGCGCCCAATTCGGCCGCCTTGTTAAGGAATCATTATGGATATTATCAACAGCATTATTAGTCTGGGGGCATCAGTCATGATGCCAGTAATATTCTTTATTATCGCACTTTGCTTTGGGGTAAAAATCGGTACGGCATTTAAAGCGGGGATGCTGGTCGGTATTGGGTTCGAAGGCGTCGGCCTGGTAATTGGCCTGCTGCTGACGAACATTGGCCCTGCATCACAGGCAATGGTCGAGCGCATCGGCCTGCAACTGAATGTCGTCGACACCGGGTGGCCGACCGCTTCAACGATTGGCTGGGGCTCTCCGCTGATGCTGCCTGTCGTGGTCGGTTTTATTGTCATCAATCTGGCCATGCTACTGCTCAAATTAACCAAAACGGTGAATATCGATATCTTCAACTACTGGATATTCCTGATCATGGGCTCGGTCGTGTATGCCGGAACCGGTAACTACTGGCTTTCTGTTGGCATAACATTTGGTATTTTTGTCTTAACGTTACTGGCAGCAGATTTAACCGCCCCGTATTTACAAAAAAATTATAATCTAAAAGGGATTTCTTTCCCTCACCTTACCTGTATAGCCTACGTCCCCTTTGGCATAGCCTGTAATTACATTATTGATAAGATTCCGCTTATCAATAAAATTAATTTTGATCCGGAAAGCATTAATAAAAAGTTCGGTGTATTTGGTGAGCCGTTAACGCTGGGTTTCGTACTGGGATTGCTGCTGGCATTCCTTGCCGGGTATGACGTTTCGGCTGCCGTTTCGCTGGCAATCAAGGTCTCCGCGGCGATGCTGCTGTTGCCAAAAATGATTGAAATACTGGTGCAGGGATTGCTTATCGTCCGTGATGCCGCAGAAGCAAAATTGAAGGCCAAATTCCCTGACCGTGACTTTTATATCGGCATGGATACCGCGTTATTGATTGGCGAACCTTCAGTCCTGGCCACCGGACTGCTGTTGATCCCGATGGCCGTAGTGCTGTCTATCATTCTGCCCGGTAACCGCGTTCTGCCATTTGTCGACCTCGCTTCATTGATGTTCCTGCTGGCGATGGTCACGCCATTCTGTAAACGCAATATGTTCCGCATGTTCATTAGCGGCACGCTGATCGTCAGCTGCATTTTGTACGTCGGAACGGACATTTCTAAGGAATACACTCAGGCGGCGGTTAACTCCAACATTCCGGTGCCGGAGGGAATGTCTGAAATTACCAATATTGTCGGGGGGGCGACCACACCGGTTGGCTGGCTGGCAGTGAAGTTTGGGGAGTTTTTCAGTACTGCGCCTTAATTAAGAGTCACAACACAAACAGAGGGCAATCCCCTGCCCTCTGTTTCTTTTTAAACATTTCAGAAAAATCTTCAACTGAATGACATATCAACCAGAGCATTCCTTAGAAAAAGATGACTTCAAAAGACAAATCTTGCTATGAAATTTTCTGTATATGACTCATTTAACTTCGTCTCCAAATTGTGTTTTTTTTGAAAATAGAATTAACATCAAGCTCACGCTATTAATATCCCCATCCATTAAACCAGTTAACTACCCTGTTCTTTTCTCTTAGGGACATTAACTTACAAACGCCCACGTATAATCACGCCTCTCCCGAATAACGAGCTGTTCATTGTGATGGTATACATGCGTTCATTTCATGGTATTTCCTCGCATCATGAGAGTCGTTATAACTAACATCATTGAAGCGCCAACATTTCTTCGAAGGAGTGGATAATGAAAGTGCTGAGCAAAAGACAAATATCGCTGGTAAATCAATTAGCTCAGGAAGATGGTTGGCTAAGCACGGCTCAGGCCGCGAAAATCCTTCATATCTCAGTGAGCACGCTCAGAAGAGATGTTGATGCTATCAACGACTTTTTCGCTGATAAAGGCAATCACATACTCTGCAGACCTGGCCTGGGCATGAGGCTGGATGCAAGTGAAATAGTGTCTTTGCCAGTTACATCTCCAGACGAACATGTTGCTAACATATTAAAAAGCAAAAGACTCATTGGCATCATCACTGATTTGCTGACGCACTCACCCACGCCATTATCCATTACTTTTTTGTCAGACAAGTATTTCATCAGCCGCTCCTCAATCGTAGAGGATTTAAATAAAATTGATAAATGGCTGGGCAGTTTTTCACTTGTGATGATAAAGAATCATACGGGAACGTATGTTGAAGGTAATGACTATGATATTCGCATGGCTCTCAAGGAGATCATAACACATAGCGTATTATGTAATTATCAGATGACCGATAGTCGAATCGACAGATTTTCTCGTGTACAACTCATAAAAGAGTTTGGTAAAGAAAACGTCGCGAACTGTATCAACCTCATCACCTTCATAGAAGATGAATTAGCATGTGCAATCAGTGAACCTTACTACACCAATCTTTTTTCACATTTACTGGTCACCATCAGACGAATGGAGAAGTGTCATCCTCATACCGATAACGAGAAGGTTCCAGTTCATGATAATAAAGAATGGAAAGTTGCAGTTAAAGCAATATCATGGCTAGAGGGAAAGTATACATTTTCCTTTCCAGAGATTGAAATTAACTACATCTATCAGTATCTGATTTCATCTGGAAAAGATACGACCTTAACCAACCTTCCAGATAACGATTTTCAGGATAAAGAGGCGGTAAGTTATGCCATAAATCTGACAAGTGACATCTCTCAGTCGCTTAAATGTGATTTAATATCAGACAAAACACTGTTGAACTCTCTGGTCATGCATATTAAGCCGATGCTAAATCGACTAACTTACCGGATAATTATTCACAACCCTCTTCTTGATGAAATAAAAAAAGAACTCTCAGATGTTTTCGCTGCTGTCAGAAGCGCCACTATAAAAATAAATAACTATGATAAACACGACCCCCCTTCAGAGGATGAAGTTGCTTATTTAAGCGTTTATATTCAGGCAGCAATAGAAAAGGTTAAAGAGAACAAAAAAATTATCCTTGTCTGTTCAAGTGGAGTCGGCACATCGCAGCTTCTGTATAGCCGGATCACCAAAGCATTCCCGGACTGGGAGATTGTCGACATTGTGCCTGGAAGCAGGCTTAAAAAAACATTATCTGAAAAGAAATGTGACTTAATCATTTCAACGGTGAGGATAGAAGAAATGATGATCCCTGTGGCATATGTATCCGCTCTTTTTTCAGCAAAAGATATTATTCGCGTGACGGAAACATTATTCACCGAACGCAACTCTCAGGAGAAATAGCATGTTAGATAAAATTGTTTTAAGTGATCTATTAAGCAAAGCCTGCGTGATAACTGATATGCAGGCGAACAGTAAAATGGATGTCATTGAGCAACTGACGCAGTCGCTATGCGAAGAAGGTGTAATCGATAATAAACAAGGTTTTATCGCTGACGTGCTTGCAAGAGAAGCACTGGGGTCAACGGGTTTCGAAAATCAGATTGCTATTCCACATGGAAAATCTCAGTGGGTTAAAGAAACAAGAATTGCTGTTGCCAGGCTAAAGGAGACTGTTGACTGGGAAACCATGGATAGTTCCGATGTCAAACTGGTGATTCTGTTTGCCGTGAAAGACGTCGACAGCGGAGCGGGACACATAAAAGTGCTGGCCCGTATATCAATTGCATTAGGAGATGATGACGTCGTCGACAAATTACTTAATGCCAGCTCACAAGAGGAACTGTACCGGTTAATTCTCAGCAATACCGGGGAGTAGCATCCTTACAAGGAGAATAAAATGAAAATCATTGCAATTACCGCCTGTCCAACTGGCGTTGCACACACATACCTTGCTGAAGCAAACCTCAAAAAGAACGCCTGTAAAAAAAGCATTCCCTTACTTGTTGAAACGCATGGCGCTGTTGAAAGTGAGTATATTTTTACAGATGATGATATCAGGCAGGCGGACGTAGTTTTAATCGCCGCTGATAAGGTTATTGATCTCTCGCGCTTTAATAATAAAAACATTATCCGCGTCTCGGTAACGCGTGCAGCGAAAGATGCATCTGGGTTACTGGATGATATTGTTTCTGGAAAATTACAGCCTGAACGGTATCTTGCGTCAGATATTTCGGAAAAGCAGTCACAAAAAGATACGGATAAATCTCTCGTTTCCCAGATTTATATTCATCTTATTACCGGCGTTAACTTGATGATTCCGTTCGTGGTTGCCGGTGGCATTCTGATTGCCCTGAGTTTCTCATTTGGCATTACCGCTGCAACACCTGGCGATCCAAATTTCAGCCCTGTTGCAAAAATGCTTTCTGATATCGGTGGGGGTGCCGCTTTTGCCCTGATGCTGCCCATTCTTTCACTTGGCATCAGTAAATCAATTAGCGGCAATATGGGCATGGTTTCCGGGGCCGTTGGCGGCATGATGGCGATACAAACGGGTTCGGGATTTCTCGGAGCACTACTGGCCGGATTCCTGGCGGGATATATCACGCTGCTGATTGTGAAATATATCAATCTCCCTAAGTCCGTGGCAGGCCTGAAGCCGATACTGATCGTCCCGTTACTGAGCGTTTTTATTACCGGTGCGTTGATGGTGTTAGTCATTGGCGAGCCCATTAAGTTTCTTCTCGACTCGCTAACCTTATTTCTTCAGAACCTCGGGAATACCAACGCAGCCATCATGGGACTTATGATAGGCATGATGGTGGCCTTCGACATGGGAGGACCGCTGAATAAAACCGTCTGTATGTTTGCTATTGGCCTAATGTCGACAGGTATCTATGAACCGATTGCCGCCTGCATGGCTGCTGGCATGGTACCGCCGTTAGGCATTGCGCTCGCCACCACGCTGTTTGGTCGTAAGTTTACCCGTCAGGAAAGAGACACCGGCAAAGTCACCTATGTTCTTGGCCTGTCTTTTATCACGGAAGGTGCAATCCCTTACGCAGTAGCTGATCCGCTACGTGTCATCCCTGCCATTGTTGCAGGGTCCGGGCTTGCAGGGGCCCTCTCTATGGCGCTGGGATGTGCATCAAGAGCCCCGCACGGTGGCGTATTTGTCATGTTTATTCCGAATGTGATCACCCATGTTGTCAGCTATATCGCTGCTATTGCTGCAGGCGCATTACTGACGGCCCTTATTCTTCGTTTTATTAAGAAAGACAGCCCTGAAACTGTACAGGAGATGTAACCATGCTTATGAATATGAAAGACGTTTTATCCATAGCTCAGCAAAATAAATTTGGCGTTGGCGCATTCAATATTGCCTCTGCCGAGTTTGCCAGGCTCGTCATTGAGGTTGCAGAAAAACTTCGTTCACCCGTCATTCTTGAAGTGCATCCTGATGAGCATGAATTTACCGGGGATGATTTTATTTACTATCTTCGCGAACTGGCGATTAAGGCAACGGTGCCCGTCGTCATCCATCTGGACCACGGGCAGACACTGGAACAGGTTATGCGGGCCATTCGCACCGGCTATACATCTGTCATGATCGACGCCTCAGCCCTTCCATTTGAGGAAAACATTGCGATCACCCGCCATATTACCGAAGTGGCCCATGCTGCGGGCGTATCTGTTGAAGCGGAACTCGGCACGATAGGTGTGGCTGAGGGCAGCAGCGAAGGCGGACACGCTGAAATCCTTTATACCGATCCACAGCAGGCTGAACAGTTTGTGAGAGAGACAGGAGTCGACACGCTAGCGGTTGCGATTGGAACCTCACACGGATTATACCCGGCAGGAAAACAGCCGAAACTGGATATCGAGAGACTGAAAGCCATTAAGCAGCGACTGAGCATTCCTCTGGTTCTGCACGGTGGTTCAGGTAACAAAGATGCTGAGGTGGCAGAATCTGTCCAGCACGGTGTCAGCAAAATCAACATTTCCAGCGATATGAAAAAAGCATTCTATATTGCACTGGAAGAAGAACTGAAATCAGGAAGTCATGAACCTAACGCTCTATACCTTAAGCCAATGGATGCAGCGAAAGAGATTGTGATCCAGAAGATGGATTTATTCTCCTCCATCGGCAAGGCGGCGCTTTACGGCTAAGAAGGCAAGGCGATTCAATAAGGGAGCCCTGACAGGCTCCCATCGGGATCACACTTTTCATCCTTGGGTATTCACTTACTAAAATTAGGTGTTATCATTCACCCCGTAAATACCTTTCAACTCAACCCGAGGCTTTGATGCTGGAGAATGTAATCATCCGATAATCAGCTTCCCGACCTTTTCAGGCCGGACTGATTATCAATGCGCCGAAATCGAATGCGGACACCGCGGTGTGTTTGCACGTTTTGCACATGATGATTAAACAGGTTTTCCAGTATGAATTTATCCCGTCAGGAACAACGTACCTTACACGTTCTCGCCAAAGGTGGCCGTATTGCGCACGTTCGCGATGCGTCTGGCCGCGTCACCGCCGTTGAATGCTACACCCGCGAAGGCCTGTTGCTCATCGACTGCACCCTCGCCACCTTCAAAAAACTCAAAACCAAAAAACTGATCAAGTCCGTCAACAGCCAGCCCTACCGCATCAACACCACCGGGCTGAATAACGTTCGCGCACAGCTTGATAACCGCTAAGGAGAGCATGATGGATATCAGCACCCTTATTTCCGCTTCCCGGCACATCCGGCTGTCAGCGGAGGAGAGCAAAATCCCCTGGGACGAACCGGCCTTCAGCCAGCGCATGCTGGCGAACCATTTGTCGCAGGACCACGACTGGGCCAGCCGCAGGCAGGAGGTCATTGAGCGGCAGGTCGAGTGGATCGCCAGCCAGTTATCCCCTGGCGCACATATCCTCGATCTCGGCTGCGGCCCCGGTTTTTATACCCACCGCTTAGCGGAGCGCGGATTTCACTGCACCGGCGTGGATTTCTCACCGGCATCCGTGAGCTGGGCCCGTCAGCAGGCGCAGAATGCCGGATTGAACATCGACTATGTTCAGCAGGATATCCGCGCATATTGGCCAGATAAATCGTTCGATTTCATCATGATGACGTTCGGGGAACTGAATGTGTTCAGCACGGCAGATGCGCGCTCACTCGTCAGCCGCTGCGCGCTGTGGCTGGAGCCGGGTGGCAGGCTGCTCACTGAAGTCCATACTTTCGAGGAAGTTAAACGTCAGGGAATGGCTGAACCGAGCTGGCAACGCTGTCCGGACGGGCTGTTTCTGGGCGTCCCTCACCTGCTGCTGACGGAACATGGCTGGGATGAAGAAGCCCAGACCAGCTCAACGCAGTTCTGGACCATAGAAGCAAACGGTCACACCACCCGTTTCGGCAGCCAGATGACGGCCTGGCGCGATGACGAGTACATCAGCCTGCTCGGTAATGTCGGTTTTACCCTGCTTCCTCCTCCTGAAAGCCACGACTGGCCAGTCAGCGAGACATTTGAAGGAAAGCTGTTTGCTCTGCTGGCCGAAAAAGCAAAAACCTCAGAGGAACTTCCTCTTAATACTCAACGCAATAAAAGGAATTCCACATTGGATATCCCACGTATTTTTACCATCAGTGAAAGCGAACACCGCATCCACAACCCGTTCACCGAAGAGAAGTACGCCACGCTGGGCCGCGTGCTGCGCATAAAACCGGAGACCCGCATTCTGGACCTCGGCAGCGGCTCGGGCGAGATGCTCTGCACCTGGGCCCGGGATCATGGCATTACGGGGACTGGCATCGACATGAGTTCGCTCTTCACCGCGCAGGCCAGACGCCGCGCGGAAGAACTCGGCGTCAGTGAACGCGTACATTTTATTCATAATGATGCGGCCGGTTACGTCGCCAATGAAAAATGTGACGTGGCAGCCTGCGTCGGCGCGACATGGATTTCCGGTGGGTTTGCCGGGACGGTCGAACTGCTGGCGCAGAGCCTGAAACCGGGCGGGATCATGCTCATCGGTGAGCCCTACTGGCGTCAGCTTCCGGCAACGGACGAGATAGCGCAGGCCTGTGGCGTCAGCTCACTGGCTGATTTCCTGACGCTGCCGGGGCTTATCGGCGCGTTCGACGATCTCGGCTATGACGTGGTGGAAATGGTACTGGCAGATCAGGAAGGCTGGGACCGGTATGAGGCCGCGAAATGGCTGACCATGCGCCGCTGGCTGGAGGCTAATCCTGACGACGACTTCGCCGCCGAAGTCAGGGCCGAGCTAAACATCTCGCCGAAACGCCACGTAACGTACGCGCGGGAATACTTTGGCTGGGGCGTGTTCGCGCTTATCGCCAGGTAACAACAAGCCCCGGTATTTCTGACTGGAGATACCGGGGCTTCGCCTTTGCTTTGATCTGATGCATCACCTGAACAATACAGATTGTGTATGTTTATTAACCAGGATGTCACCATAAGGAGCATCATATGTCACAACATGAAAAGTTCTGTCAGGCTTGCGGAATGCCGATGTCTGCACCCGATGCACACAGTGCCAGCGATCAATATTGCGCGTACTGCTGTGACAGCAACGGCAATCTTAAACCCTGGGAAGAAGCGGTATCAGGCTTAGCCAACTTCCTTGATTCCTGGCAAAAAGTCGGCCCGGAAGAAGCACAGAAGCGTTCAAAACGTTATCTGACGGCAATGCCCGCCTGGGCTCATAAAGCAGACGAGTGAAGAACAAAGCCTTAATAATTTAGGCAGACTATCTTCACTCCCCTGATTCCATAAAGGAGAGACGATGTTTTCTTACATTATGCCCGGCGATCTGCCACGCGCCATCACGTTCTACGATCCGTTGATGGAATTGCTTGCACATCCAAAGGTAGGCCGGAATGAAGAAGGCGCATCTTGGGGACGTTCAGCGAAAATCATACCATCGGATTGTGCGTCGGCAGGCCCTTTGACAGACAACCCGCCGGGGTTGGTAATGGCACGATGGCGGCGCTGAACGCCCGTTCTATTGGACATATCAGATATCAGACAGTTGCATGCGCTTGCCCTTAGTCTGGGAGGCGCGGATGAAGATGCGCCGGATCACAGGCCGCATTACGGGCAAGGATTCCATAGTGCTTATGCAATCCACGTCAGAGAGTTGTTGTTGAGAATAACCTGACGAGTAAGTCTCTTATTGAAGTATATGCGTTAGCAGCCCCTGTAGGACAAGAGTGGCTTGTCCGGTTAGGTGGGATACTTACAAAATCAGCTCCTATTCCATGTCGAGATGCTCATAACGAATGTTTGAAATATCCAGTTGAAAAATAATAATTTTAATCTACTTAAATCTATATAAGGAACACAGTCTAGTAACGCGCCACTTTAGCCATGTCGCTACGTCGTTGCTAGTTAGGGTTAGGGTCCCTGCATCAAATTTCGGGTGGCTTATTCCAGCAGCTCGGACTTTCACTGTCAAAAAACTCTATCAGAATATTTTGCCCAAGATTATCTTTGATTAATTGATTGGCTCTATTGCAATACGCCTGGTCTTTTCTGAAAACGGATACCGCGACTCGCTTTATGCCCGCTCCAGCCATTCGTTTTAGCAGATGTACATCATGTTCGCCTATGCCCCAGCCTAGAATCACAAGATTTTCACACTGTTCGACGAGAACTTCCCGGTAAACCGTTGAAAGATAGAAACTGCTCTGAATAGAGTTTACTTTTTGTTCATGCGTTCCTTCGCTCACAAACAGCGGAACGACCTCCTCGCTTTGCCAACGTTTCAGAATCGATTCAAGTAAGCCCGCATTCTGAATATGAATTTTACTCTCCTGTTCGATACGATTTCGACACAATATGAGGCTGCCATGTGGGTAAAAAACAAGCGTGTTAGATTGTTCATTTCCAAGCATTCCTCTTAACCGTTGCCAATCCTGCTCAAAACGACCTCTGGCAAGAAAGCAGTCCTTAAATCGATGATGATCGTTGATATCTAAACCATATGTCATTGTCCAGTAAACGATCAGATCATAGTTAAGCGAAATAACCTTATTGAATCTTTTCAGAAACTCGTAAATATATGGCAGTTGTTCATCAACTTCATCATGCTCAGGATGCACATCTCGTACAGCCTGAATAAGGCATTCACGTATCCGGACGTACGCCTCATGGGTACGGGTATTGTTACTGGCTGGTGTTTTTAGCCGAAGACGCTTTCGATGCGAAAGCGCATTTAAGCGACGACATAACATAGCGAGGTTTACGATGGATACGGTTTCTCCTGCTAAACGAAGCTATGTTATGTCCAAGGTTAAGGGGAGAGATAGCAATTCAGAAAGAATCGTTAGACGTCTCGTCTATCATGCTGGATTTCGTTATCGTTTATGCGATCCGCGATTGCCGGGCAAGCCAGATTTAGTGTTTTGGGGAAAGCGTAAAGTTATCTTCGTGCATGGCTGTTTTTGACATGGTCATGAGGGATGTCAGCGAAATCGTATGCCAAAGTCAAACCAGGAATACTGGTTTGTTAGGTTGGGGAAAAACAAAGTCAGAGATACTTTGCATTTATCAAAACTACATGAAATGGGTTGGCAGAAGTTGGTGGTTTGGGAGTGCGAACTTAAAGAAACAGATATCCTTTTGGAAAAAATGAAAACGTTCTTAAAAGAATGATGGACCGGACAAATTTTAATAAAACGTTGCGTATTTATATAGATAGATAGTAGTTTTATAGAAAACCCTCACATAAGATCATTATAATGCTTGTTTTTGATAAAAACGGTACTGAACTGAACGCAGAGTGCACAGTAGATGAAGAAGATGGGGTTTATGGCCTAATCCTTGAGTCTTGGGGACCAGCACACAGAAACAAAGACTACAATATTGCCCTCGATTGTATCATTGAGCGACTGATCAATTCCGATGTAGATAATGTCGTTGTATATCTTGCCTCATCGACAGCTAGAAAGCATATGCCGTCCATAGCTGAAAGAAAAATCCATCCAGGTGAATACTTTTCTCTAGTAGGTAATAGCCCTCGAGATATTCGCCAAGAAATGTGTAGTTATCAAGCTCATTTCAGTAGCACAGGTAGAAAAGAAGTTCCTTCTGGTAACAGGACCAAACGAATAATGATAAGTGTTCCTAAAGTCAACAGTGGCGAATTTTGGAAACCAATAATACATGGAGAATCATCAGATCTCTTGCAACCTACAGATGATGAGAACGTTCTGAATACAAGAGTTAGCAAATTAATAAAAAAACCTCTGAGTAAGCCCAAAGGATATAAAGTACCAGGCGCGGTAGAGCGACTTCAAAAGGTCTATGTTAGAGATCCTGCGGTGAAAGCTTGGATCTTGCAGCAAAGTAAGGGTGTTTGTGAAAACTGTGGTGCAAAGGCACCGTTTTATTTAAACGATGGTAGCCCATACCTGGAAGTACATCACGTGATACCTCTATCTTCAGGAGGTGCTGATACCACAAGCAACTGCGTTGCACTTTGTCCCAATTGCCATAGGGCCTTGCACTACAGTCAAAATGCGAAAGAACTAGTCGAGATGCTTTACATTAATACAGATAGATTGCAGAAGTGAGGGGGTTCTTTTCTAAGTGGCTTGCAGACGGGCAACGTCCCATTTCTTTAAGAATAAGCAAGCGAGACGGTGATCTAGTTTCCTCTTTTTTACCCTGCAAAAGCAAACTTCTTGAAGCCGTGTCGTTTGTAATCGCCTTCGTTCCGGGTATCATTTTGCGAACTGCATTCCAAAACTGAATTTGCGATAAAGCATGGCTGCTTTTCGCTACGAACTACCCCGAGGATTTTCATGAACAACGCTGAACAGCTATTCCTAAACGAGCTGGATAACAAATTCTGGAAGGCGGCTGACAAGCTGCGCGCCAACATGGATGCCGCCAACTACAAGCATGTAGTGTTAGGGCTTATCTTTCTGAAGTATGTCTCCGATGCTTTTGAGGCTCGCCAGCAAGAACTGATCACATTGTTCCGCGATGTCGGCAACCCGGACAACATCTACGCCATGTCGCGCGATGATTACGACTCCGACGAAGATTACGCGCAGGCGATTGTTGATGAACTGGAAGTCGAGGATTACTACACCGAGAAGAACATCTTCTGGGTGCCGAAAGCCGCACGCTGGGATACGCTGAAAACGAAAGCGATTTTGCCGACCGGTACAGTGCTGTGGGTGGATGAAACCACCGGGCAGGATGTGAAGCTGCGCTCCGTCTCCTGGCTGGTGGACAACGCGCTGGATGAAATCGAAAAAACTAACCCGAAACTGAAAGGCATCCTGAACCGCATTAGCCAGTACCAGTTGGGCAATGAGGTACTGACCGGGCTGATTAACACCTTCTCTGATGCCAACTTCAGCAACCCGGAATATAACGGTGAGAAGCTGAGTTTAAAGAGCAAAGATATTCTTGGCCATGTATACGAATATTTCCTCGGTCAGTTCGCACTGGCGGAAGGTAAGCAGGGCGGCCAGTATTACACGCCAAAAAGTATCGTCACCCTGATTGTTGAAATGCTGCAACCTTACAACGGGCGCGTGTATGACCCGGCGATGGGTTCCGGCGGGTTCTTTGTTTCCAGCGACCGCTTTATTGAAGAGCACGCGGGCGAGAAGCAGTACAATGCCGCCGAGCAGAAGCGCAATATCTCTGTTTACGGCCAGGAGTCGAACCCGACCACCTGGAAGCTGGCGGCAATGAATATGGCGATCCGGGGTATCGACTTTAACTTCGGCAGCAAAAACGCCGATACCCTGCTGGACGATCAGCATCCGGATCTGCGCGCTGACTTCGTGATGGCAAACCCGCCGTTCAACATGAAGGAGTGGTGGAACGCGAAGCTGGAAAAAGACGTGCGCTGGAAATATGGAACACCGCCGCAGGGCAACGCCAACTTTGCGTGGATGCAGCACATGATCCACCACCTCACGCCAAAAGGCTCGATGGCGCTGCTGCTGGCGAACGGTTCGATGAGTTCCAACACCAACAACGAAGGCGAAATCCGCCGCAACCTGATTGAAGCGGATCTGGTGGAATGTATGGTGGCGCTGCCTGGGCAACTGTTTACCAACACCCAAATCCCTGCCTGTATCTGGTTCCTGACCAAAGATAAATCCGGTGGCAATGGCAAAGCACACCGTAAAGGCGAAGTGTTGTTTATCGACGCGCGTCAGATTGGCTATATGAAAGACCGCGTGCTGCGTGACTTTACCCGCGAGGATATCGCCAGAATTGCTGATACCTTCCATGCATGGCAGACGGATAAAGACTATGAAGATGAAGCGGGATTCTGCTTCGCCGCAACGCTGGAAGATATAAAGAAAAATGACTTTGTCCTGACCCCAGGGCGCTATGTCGGTGCTGCCGAGCAGGACGAAGATGATGAGCCCTTTGCCGAGAAGATGGCACGACTGACGGCGCAACTGAAAGATCAGTTGGAAGAGAGCGCGAACCTGGAAGCACAGATTAAGGCGAATCTGGGGGGGCTGGGTTATGAGTTTTGAGTGGAAAAAATATACTATCGCTGACGTGTCAAAGAAAGTTATTACAGGGAAAACGCCTCCTGGAACCTTAGATAAATACTTTGGTGGTGAAGTACTCTTTGTTACCCCAACAGATATGGGAGATAACAAATACATTGAACTAACCCAAAGAACCTTATCTGATGTGGGGGAAGCTAAACTTGCAAAACAGAAATTTGAATGTGGGATAGTTGTTTCTTGCATTGGATGGCAAATGGGAAAGGCCGCAATTGTCAGAAATACAGCCGTTACAAACCAACAAATCAATACAATTATTCCAAATGGTGATTTGATTGATGTGGATTTTTTATACTATACACTTAGTGAGAAAAGAACGGAGATATTCAATCTCGGTGCAACAGCGACAAGAACTCCAATTTTAAAAAAGTCATTGTTCGAAAGAATTGAGTTTCATGCTCCCAAACTTGAACATCAGAAAAAAATTAGCAATATTTTATCCTCTTTGGATGCTAAAATAATTAGCAACAAAAAAATCAACCAAACCCTCGAACAAATGGCACAAGCCCTGTTCAAAAGCTGGTTTGTCGATTTTGAACCGATAAAAGCCAAAATCGCGGTGCTGGAAGCGGGTGGTTCGCAGGAAGACGCGACGCTCGCCGCCATGACGGTGATTTCCGGGAAAGATTCTGATGCGTTGGTGGTTTTTGAGCGTGAACACCCTGAGCAATATGCCGAGTTAAAAGCCACGGCAGAGCTGTTTCCATCAGCGATGCAGGACAGTGAGCTGGGGGAGATTCCGATGGGATGGGTATCAGAAACTCTAGGGGCAGTCCTTGAACCCAAGAAAGGAAAAAATATAACAAAAAAAACTATAGCGGAGGGTGATATTCCTGTCGTTGCTGGAGGTTTGGCACCAGCTTACTACCATAGTAAATGTAATGTTACTGGCCCTGTAATAACCATAAGCGCTTCAGGAGCCAATGCTGGTTTTGTTAATTTATATCATTGTGATATTTGGGCTTCGGACTGTTCATATATAAATAAAACCCAAACACAATTTGTATATTGTTTTTATACTTTACTTAAAACTAGACAAAAAGAAATTACCCATATGCAACAAGGTGCAGCCCAACCTCATGTTTATCCTAAAGACATAATGAGGTTGGTTATTGTGGCACCTATAACGGCGCTATGGCAAAGACTAGAGAAAATACTAACCAGTATCTACGAACAGATTGGTGTTCATTTAGCTCAAAATATGTGCCTAGAGTCGCTCCGAGACACCCTTCTCCCCAAACTTCTCTCGGGTGAAATTACCCTGCCGGAAGCAGAACAAATAATCAGCGAGGAAGCCTGATGCTAAGCGAAGACGATTTAGAACAGCAATGCCTGCAATGGTTTGCTGAACAGGGCTGGGATGTGCTACACGGGCCGGATATCGCACCGGATGGTGATAACCCGTTACGAGCCTCATTTCACGATGTGTTTCTGCGCCCGGTCATGCTGGAACAGCTACAAACCATCAACCCCCATCTCCCTGTTTCCGTGCTGGAAGAGGTGATACAGCGTATCGCCCATGCGCACAGCCCGGATCTGGTCGTCAGCAATAAAGCCTTTCATCACCTGCTGCTCAATGGCGTACCCGTTGAATATAAGCATGAAGGCAAGGTGATTCACGATAACGCGCTGTTAATGGATTTCAACCATCCAGATAACAACCGCTTTATGGTGGTGAACCAGGTCGCCATTCAGGGAATAAAGCAGGTACGTCGCCCGGATGTCATTGGCTATATCAACGGCCTGCCGGTGGCGGTGATCGAACTAAAAAGCCCCATTGATGCTAATGCCGATATCTGGGCGGCGTTTAACCAGTTACAGACCTATAAAAACGAACTCAGCGATCTATTTATTTGCAACGAAGCGCTGGTGGTGAGCGATGGGCAGAACGCGCGCGTTGGCTCTCTCACGGCGGATGAAGAGCGCTTTCTGCCGTGGAAAACCGTGGCGAACGAAAACGACAAACCGCAGTTTGACTGGCAACTTAAAACTGTGGTGCAGGGCTTCTTTAACCGTGAATTATTGCTCGATTATATCCGCTATTTTGTCCTGTTTGAGAATGACGGCAAACGGTTGATTAAGAAGATTGCCGCCTATCACCAGTTCCATGCAGTGCGTGAAGCGGTGACGGCAACGATTGTGGCCTCGACCGGTAAACACCTGCCGTTGCACAGCAATATTCAGCCCGGTAGTAAAAAAGCGGGGGTCGTCTGGCATACCCAGGGTTCCGGCAAAAGTATCTCCATGTGCTGCTATGCCGGGAAACTGCTGCAACAGGCGGAGATGAACAACCCGACGATTGTGATGGTGACGGATCGTAACGATCTCGACGGACAGTTATACGCCACCTTCTGCCAGGCACAGGATTTACTCAAGCAGACGCCATTACAGGCCAACGATCGCGATGAATTGCGCGAGCTGCTTAATGCTCGTGAATCCGGCGGCATCATCTTTACCACCGTGCAGAAGTTTGCGCCGCTGGACGGAGAGCAGAGTCATCCGGCGCTCAACCAACGCAGCAATATCGTGGTGATTTCTGATGAAGCGCACCGTAGCCAGTATGGCCTGAGCGCCACGCTGGACAGGCAAACTGGCGCCTATAAATACGGCTACGCTAAGCACATGCGCGATGCGCTGCCGAATGCGTCGTTTATGGGCTTTACCGGCACGCCGATTGCCTCGGAAGATAAAGATACCCGTGCCGTGTTCGGTGATTACGTCTCGATATACGACATTCAGGATGCGGTGGATGATGGCGCGACAGTACCTATCTACTACGAATCCCGTCTGGCAAAACTCGATCTGAATCATGAGGAACTGGAAACGCTCTCCGACCAGGTAGATGAGCTGGTGGAAGATGAAGAGACGGACCAGCAAGAGAAAACCAAAGGTGACTGGAGCCGTCTGGAAAAACTGGTGGGATCTGAGCCACGTATCAAACAGGTAGCTGCGGATCTGGTTCAGCATTTTGAAACGCGCAACGCGGCCATGAACGGTAAAGCGATGATTGTCGCCATGAGCCGTGATATCTGTGTGAAGCTCTATGATGCCATCGTCGCAATCCGTCCGGACTGGCACAGTACAGATGTCGAACAAGGTGCCATCAAAGTCATCATGACGGGCTCGGCATCTGATAAAGACCATCTCCAGCCGCATATATACAACAAGCAGACCAAAAAGCGTCTTGAAGCCCGTTTTAAAGATTTGAACGATCCGCTGAAGTTGGTGATTGTCCGCGATATGTGGCTGACCGGGTTTGATGCGCCGTGTTGCCACACCATGTATATCGATAAACCGATGCGCGGCCATAACCTGATGCAGGCCATTGCGCGCGTTAACCGCGTGTTCCGGGATAAACCCGGCGGGCTGGTGGTGGATTACATTGGCATTGCCAACGAGCTGAAGCAGGCTCTGAAAACGTACACTGACTCGAAAGGGAAAGGGCAGACCACGGTAGATGCGCGGGAAGCCTTAGCCATTCTGTTGGAAAAAATCGATGTCATTCATGGGATGTTCGCACCCTCAGCAGGAAAACCCGGCTTTAGCTACGAAGGCTTTTCTCGCGATCCATTAGCATTTTTACGCGATGCCGTGAACTACATTTTGGGTCTGGATGACGGTAAAAAACGCTACCTCGACGTTTCACTGGCGATGAGCAAAGCCTGGTCGCTCTGTAACACCCTTGATGAAGCTGAGCCCTTACAGGAGGAGTTCGCGTTTCTTTCTGCCGTCAGAGTGGGGCTTATCAAACTTGATCCGAAGGCAAAATTTAGCCAGTCAGAAAAAAACTCCCTGTTGAGCAAGATTCTCGATAACGCCGTTGTTGCAACCGGCGTTGAGGATGTGTTTGCTCTGGCGGGGTTAGATAAACCCAATATTGGGCTGCTGTCGGATGAGTTCCTGGAAGAAGTGCGGGAAATGCCACAGCGTAATCTGGCGGTGGAACTGCTGGAAAAACTGCTAAATGACGGCATCCATGCTCGTTCTGGTAATAACGTGGTGCAGCAGAAAAAATACTCTGACCGCCTGAAAGCCGTTTTGCTGAAATACAATAACCGGGCGATTGAAACCGCGCAGGTGATTGAAGAGCTTATCCAGATGGCGAAAGCGTTCCAGGAAGCGATGGCGCGTGATGAAGCGCTGGGGCTAAACCCGGACGAAATTGCGTTCTACGATGCACTGGCGGAAAACGAAAGCGCGGTACGAGAGCTGGGTGATGATGTCCTTAAGAAACTGGCTATCGAAGTCACGTTAAAATTGCGTCAATCCACAACTGTAGACTGGCAGGTACGAGAAAGCGTGCGTGCGAGGTTACGTATTCTGGTGCGCCAGACACTACGCAAATATAAGTATCCGCCGGATAAAACACCGGGTACGGTGGAGCTGATTTTAAAACAGGCTGAGGTTATCTCGAATCATTGGACGGTATAGCAACTGATGAGTTCTATCCGCCGAGGATTACGGTGAATTTTAGTCTCAAAAAAATCTCAGTTGATTATAAAAGGAAAATAGCAAAGTGAGTAGAAACCCATGGGAAGTACCTGAATGGCATGCTCTAGGCCGAGAAGCATCATTAGTCTGTAATCTCATTGGATCAGGTGCAACAGCTATAGGTAGGGCCAATTACGCTGACAAGATGGGAGAATATTACACTGCGTTCTTTGGACTTTCAGTTGGGTTAGAAAGGCTTTCAAAGTTAATATTGGTTGCGCATTATGCTATTGAGAACCAAGGAAGAATGCCTGATGAGAAAGTTGTGAGAAAATTTGGACACAAACTAATCGACTTGACCAATGAGGTTGAGAATATTTCCAAAAAAATGGAACTATTACTTGAATATAAAATGCCTACAGGAAAAATTCCTCACAAGATACTTGAATGTTTAGATTCATTTGCTGATGCTCGGAGAGGTAGGTATGCAAATTTTGCTTCATTAGGTAACCCCTCTTTAACCAGTGATGAACCTATTAACAAGTGGTGGGGAGAAGTAGCTGAGTGCATACTAGAAAAACATTATTACGGTACAACTGCTCAAAGACGTGTTGAAGGGGATGCTGAATTAATCGATGCTATGATGTCACGTTTTACAATGGTATTGCATACAGATGAGACCGGAAATATTATGCAAGATGTTAAGTCTTCCTCAACACGTACTGGCCAAAACGTTATCGTACAAAAGTGGGGAAGATACTATTCTCTAACTATCGCTCGATGGCTTGCAACAATTTTATCTGAGCTTTCTCAGATCGCTTGCTATAAATATAATATCGAAGGTTTTTTTGGTCTGAATGAACATTTTTATAGTTACACTGTTGACGATAGTTTCTTAAAAACCAGAAAGATATGGCCTCTAAAATAATAGCAATCTTAACAAACACCATATATCGTGAATACGAAGCTGAGCTCACAACAAGCTGTGAGCTCCCTATTACTTCAGGCCCCTCTAAGTAAGCATGCATACCGTATTCCTGTTTTTTACACAAACCTGACAGTCAGGTTTTACTGGTTTCAACATATAAAGTTGTTAGGCTAAGTTTGAGCTAATACATATATTGCAGTCAATTGCTGCAACCAGAGATGCTTCCCACTTCAGCCCAACTATTTATCCACCATTACCCCGATTAATTTTCGCATAGTCAAACGGCGTAATCCCCTTCTCCCGATTCGCATCCAGATAATCCGCCCACCACTGCAGCATTAACCTGCGCTCTCCCAGATGCTCCGCCTTGTGGATGTAAGCTGCTCGCACAGAGCTACGCTCTTGGTGACTCATCTGCCGCTCTACCGCATCCCTCGACCATAATCCCGACTCGATCAACGAGCTACACGCCATCGTCCTGAAACCATGCCCACATACTTCCGTTTTCGTGTCATAACCCATCACTCTCAGCGCCTTGTTCACCGTGTTTTCACTCATAGGTTTACGCGGATCGTGATCGCCCACAAAGATCAGCTCACGGTTTCCACTCATGCTTTTGATCTTTTGCAAGATAGCGAGAGCTTGTCGCGACAAAGGAACAAGATGTGGAGTACGCATCTTCGAACCACGTTGAGAATGCTTAACTCCTTCCAGTGGCTCACGCTCGCCCGGAATCGTCCACATAGCCGTTTCAAAATCCACTTCTGTCCAGCGAGCAAAACGTAACTCGCTCGAACGGATGAAAACCAGTAACGTCAAATCCACAGCTAACCGCGTTAATGGTCTGCCGGTGTAGTTATCAATGCGATGGAGTAACTCAGGAATGCGATTGAGATCTAGCGCAGCGCGATGCTTTCGTTTAGCTGTTGCGATCGCACCAGTGATCTCTTGTGCAGGATTGTAATCAATTAAGCCGTTCTGTACCGCAAAGCGCATTATTGCCGTTGTTCGCTGTTGAAGACGCGCAGCCACTTCAAGGCGTCCTGACTTTTCCACTGCTTTAATTGGGACCAGTAAGTCACGAGTACCAATATCTTTGATATTTCGCTTCCCAACTGAAGCAAATAAATTGTCTTCCAAGCTTTTCAATACACGAGCGCTATGCGATGCCGACCACTTTTGATTGCTGGCATGCCAGTCTCTGGCGACCACTTCAAACGTTATCGCCTCTTGCTCCAGCTCTACCTTAACGGCTTTCTTGTTCTCACTAGGATCGACGCCATTAGCTAATAGTTTGCGGGCTTCATCCCGGCGTGCCCTGGCATCCGCCAGTGAGACTTCAGGGTATTTCCCCAGCGCCAGCATCTTCTCTTTACCGCCAAAGCGATAACGAAGCCGCCAGTATTTAGAACCGTTAGGGTGAACCAGCAGAACCATGCCTTCACCGTCAGTCAGTTTATAGGCTTTTGCTTCAGGCTTAGCCGAACGAACCTTCACATCACTCAGAGCCATGATGAGTATCCTTTCAAGGGTTCTGTGTGGGTACAAACATTATCGAACCGCGATATACCCGCAGTTGTACCCGCATCAGTTAGTTGATGTAGATTGAATCAGGTTGACTTAGGTTGAGTGAAAAAGCGAGGAAAGCCTTGCGGATACTGGATTTCGGGCACAAAAAAAGACGTCCGTTGACGTCTATTGATGTTCCGATGGTGCCGAAGGCCGGACTCGAACCGGCACGTATTTCTACGGTTGATTTTGAATCAACTGCGTCTACCGATTTCGCCACTTCGGCACTGAAGGGGATGCGGAAACGTTGTGGATTATACCTGTCGCGCGCCGCCATGCAAGCGGCGACGCGCTAAACCTACGCTAAGTGCCCAAAAAACCAGCGCCCTGTCATTCTACCTCGGAAACCGCCAGCCGAATCACGCCTGCCGCCTTCTGCTCTGGCAGCGCCAGCACCTTCGCCCACATCTCCTGCACCATGTCGCAGGAGAGCTTCTCTTTGCCCACCGCCTTCTCCGGCATCTGCAGCAGCTGGATGTCCTCGCCGTACTTATCGGCCAGCGTTTTCATAATCGGGCGGACATCCGTCACCGCGGCTTCGCGTTCTTCCGGGGTCACGGTGTGGCGATTTTTGCCGTAGGCCGCGCGCATCATGTCGGCGTCGGCCTGCATGCGCCGCGTCATCAGGTCTTTATCCAGCATGCGCATCGGGTTGATGCCCCCTTTTACCGCCGGGTAGAGGAAACGGAAACAGGCGTCGTCGCTCACCTTCTGAATGGCGGCGGTCTGCTCCATGTTGATCGTCATATAGTTCACCACGTTAGCGTCCGGCGCGTTTTGCAGGCGCGACATCTGCAGATGCAGGATCTGCGGCTGGATGGTGTCGATAATCTTCTGTTCCGGCTCGCCGGCTTTTTGCAGGGCCGCCATCTGGTCAAGAATGCGCTGATGAAGCACAGGCTCCTGCTCTTTGATCACCTGCCAGGCGGGCATTGCGTTGAGGGTGGTATCAAGCTGCTGGTCGGGGGTGTGCTGGCGTTGTTTGTCGAAGTAGACCCAGAACGCCACGACGGCGGCCAGGAGAGTCACCACGACTATACGGATCCACGTTTTATTCATCTCGCATCCTTTTCTTTTCGCTATGCCGGTTTACACCGGCACGCCGCTGTGAAAGCGAAACTCATTGTCCGGTGTCGAGATAAGTGTGGCTTCAATTTCGCCAAAAAGCTGTATGCGCGGTGAGATATCGTCGTCGCTCACCTGTTGGGCAAGCGTCAGGTAGTCCTGATAGTGGCGCGCTTCCGAGCGCAGCAGCGAGAGATAGAACTTCTGCAGGTCGTCGTCGAGGAACGGGGCCAGCGCGGCGAAACGCTCGCAGGAGCGGGCTTCGATGTAGGCACCGCAGATGAGCTTGTCGATAAGCGTCAGCGGTTCGTGCGTGCGCACCGCTTTCAGCATCCCTTTGGCGTAGCGGCTGGCGGTGATTTTGACGTACGGAATGTCGCGCGCCAGCATCGCCTCGCGCACCTGCCAGAAGTGGTGCAGCTCTTCTTTGATCAGCAGCACCATGCTGTCGATAAGCGCCTGGCCCCACGGGTCGTCGGTTTTGGGCATGACGCTTTTGCCAATCTGCTTGTGCAGGGCCACAAAATCCGGTTCCGGGCCTTCGCGGAAGGTGAACGCTTCGTAGGGTCTGAGCCAGTCGAGCAGCGCGTCGGCACCGCTTTCATCGGCGACGTATTTGCGCACCAGCAGCAGCGCGGTCTGGGCGGCCTTGAGCTCGCACACCATGTGGTCGGTGAGCAGCAGCGGCAGGTTCGCCGGGTCGCGGGCGTGATCAATCCATGCTGGTGGGGTCGGGCACTGGAGGAAGGTAAGAACGGGGGCGAGTATCTGCGGGTAATCCATGGTTCTGCCTTGAAAAAGCGGTGGCACGCGCCACCGCCTGAAACGCTTAGTGACGCACGCCGTCGTCGTCTTCGTCGATGAAATCTTCGTCGTCGCCTTCTTCGCCGTCTTCACCGTTCGGATCTTCGAAGTAGGTTCCCCAGCCGTCGTATTCCACTTCAAACTTCTCGGCCAGGTTCATCAGCTGTTCGACCTGAGCGTCGATCAGTTCAGCTTTCAGTGCACCTTCGCTCAGAATATCGCAGCAGATGACGGTGTCGCCCTCTTCCACTTCCAGCTCTTCCGGCTCGGTCACTTCGTAACCCAGTTTGAAAGCTTCTACCGCCAGTTTTTCCAGCGCGTCGAAATCGTCAGCAGAGAAATGGTGCTCGATGGTGTACAGCGCGTCCGGATCGCTACCGTCTTCCAGCAGTTCTTCGATAATCAGGCGCGTCTCTTCGCGTTGCTCTTCCAGGTGTTCCGGGTTTGCCATGGCTCATTCCTCTTTAAAGTGCGGCAGATACTTCTATTTTCACACACGGACGGGTTTGCCTCCACCTTTGTTGGAAAGATTTGTGAAACGGGGTTGCAAATGAATAATTAGACATATAAAGTGAATTTTAATTCAATAAGTGGCGTTTGCCATGTGAGGATAAAATGTCTGATCTGTACAAGAAACACTTTCTGAAATTGCTCGATTTTACCCCTGCACAGCTCAATTCCCTGCTGACCCTTGCCGCTCAGCTTAAAGCCGATAAAAAAAAGGGTAAGGAAGTACAAAAGCTTACTGGCAAAAACATCGCGCTCATCTTCGAAAAAGACTCAACCCGTACACGATGCTCTTTCGAAGTTGCCGCATTTGACCAGGGCGCGCGCGTCACGTATTTAGGGCCGAGCGGCAGCCAGATTGGGCATAAAGAATCAATTAAGGACACCGCGCGGGTACTCGGGCGGATGTACGATGGCATTCAGTATCGCGGTCACGGTCAGGACGTGGTCGAAACGCTGGCGCAGTATGCGGGCGTGCCGGTGTGGAACGGGCTGACCAACGAGTTCCACCCAACGCAATTGCTGGCGGACCTGCTGACCATGCAGGAGCACCTGCCGGGCAAAGCGTTTAACGAGATGACGCTGGTTTATGCGGGCGATGCGCGTAACAACATGGGTAACTCGATGCTGGAAGCGGCAGCGTTAACCGGGCTGGATCTGCGTCTGGTGGCACCGAAAGCCTGCTGGCCGGAAGAGCGCCTGGTGGCGGAGTGCAGCGCGCTGGCGGAGAAGAATGGCGGGAAGATCACCCTGACGGAAGAGGTCGCGGCCGGCGTGAAAGGGGCGGACTTCATCTATACCGATGTGTGGGTGTCGATGGGCGAGGCCAAAGAGAAGTGGGCCGAGCGGATTGCCCTGTTGCGCGGGTATCAGGTGAACGCGCAGATGATGGCGCTGACCGGTAACCCGGGCGTGAAGTTCCTGCACTGTCTGCCGGCGTTCCATGACGACCAGACCACGCTGGGTAAGCAGATGGCGAAAGAGTTCGATCTGCACGGCGGAATGGAAGTGACGGACGAGGTGTTTGAATCGGCGGCGAGCATTGTGTTTGACCAGGCAGAAAACCGGATGCATACCATTAAGGCGGTGATGGTGGCAACGCTTGGGGAGTGATCCTCTGTAGTCTTGTGCCCTCACCCCGGCCCTCTTCCACCGGGAGAGGGCGTAAACCGGCGCCACTTCATTGATTTTTCCGCCTGAAAAAGGTACGTTTTCGCCTTAATTCCTGCGTGGACATACCAGCATTATGCCGATTATTCAGTCTGTTGAACGTGCGTTGCAGATCCTCGACCTGTTTAACGAGCAGGCCACCGAGCTTAAGATCACCGACATCAGCAAACTGATGGGGCTGAGCAAAAGTACCCTCCACTCGCTGCTGAAAACCCTGCAGCTTCACGGCTATATCGATCAGAATCCGGAAAACGGTAAATATCGCCTCGGCATGAAGCTGGTTGAGCGCGGCCATTTTGTGGTGGGCTCAATCGATATTCGCCAGAAGGCGAAAGGCTGGCTGACGGAGCTGTCGCAGCGTACCGGGCAGACCACCCATCTGGGGATCCTGGACGGTCGTGAAGGCGTTTATATCGAGAAGATTGAAGGCAAGCTGGCGGCTATCGCCTATTCGCGCATTGGTCGTCGGCTGCCGGTTCACGCCACCGCCATCGGCAAGGTGTTGATTGCCTGGCTTGGCGAGGCCGAGCTGAACGCCCTGCTTGAGGGCTATCAGTACACCACTTATACCCCTTCCACCCTTGCCTCCCGCGACGCGTTGCTGGAGGCCCTCGCCAAGACCCGCGAGCAGGGTTATGCCTTCGACCGCGAAGAGAACGAGCAGGGCGTGCGCTGCGTGGCGGTACCGGTGTGGAACCATGAATCCCGCGTGATTGCCGCCCTGAGTCTGTCGACGCTGACGTCGCGGGTGGATGACGCCGAACTGGCCAGCTTCCGCGAGCAGCTTCAGCAGGCCGGGCTCCAGCTCTCACGCGCGCTGGGTTACCCGGCCTGAGCCGCTATTTCGCGGCCGGTTCGTAGGTGAAGTAATCAAAGTCAGCGTGGCAGCCGTCACCGCTGATGTCTTCGCAGTGCAGGCCGACAAACGCGCCGGTAAAGAAGCCGCGGCCGCCGATGTAGTCATCCGACAGTTTCCACGCTTCATACGTCACCGGCACGGTGTGCCACGCCTCACCGTCAAACGAGTAGCTGTAGCGGTAAACCAGGGTGTCGACGTCAACCCGTAACCAGATGCTCTCTGCGCTGTCCGGTACCGGGATCGGCTGTTCATGCAGCGGCCACGACGGCACGTTGTGGTCAAGCTGGATCACTTTGATCGTTCTGCCCTGCCCCTCCTCGTAGTCCACAAAGCAGTAGCTCCAGTTTTTACTGTTGTAGTAGCAGGTCAGCCCGGCGCTCTGCTGGAAGTGAACCGGCGAGAACTGCATGCGCGTCTCTGCCCGGAAGGCGAAGTGCTGCCAGCGGCGTGCCACGGTCGACTGGGTAAAGGTCGAGTTAAGCGAGTCGTTGCCGTAAAGCCGCAAATACCCCGGGCGCACGCTGAGCGAGCCGAGGGTGTCGTCGAACGGAATGCGCAGGGTCTGCAGCTCCGGGTCAAGCGTGCTGCCGTCGAAATCCTCCCGCCAGCGGTCCCGGGAGGCGGCGGGCTGCTCCGCTATCTGCGGGCCGGGGACGGTCAGCTGCGCGTGTTTGCCGCCTTCAACGTACGGCCAGCCGTCGCGCCATTCGATGCGCGCAATGCCGGTCTCGCGTCCCAGCGGGCAGTAGCCGCGCCCGCCCGAGGCCAGCAGCGGTATACCCGGCAGGCGCAGCGGTCGGCTGGTGAGGTAGGCCATATACCACTCCCCGGTGTGGGTCTGCAGCAGCGAGCCGTGGCCGCTCTTCTGCAGCGGGTTCTCCGGCAGATGCCAGCTGGTCATCATCGTCACGTCCGGATGCAATTCGTACGGCCCGTCGAGCGTTTTTGAGCGCAGCACCACCACCGCGTGTTCATAGCTGGTGCCGCCTTCGGCGACCATCAGGTAGTACCAGCCCTCTTTACGATAAAGGTGCGCCCCTTCGGTGTAGCAGAGCGGCGTGCCGGTAAACAGGGTTTTGCGCTCGGGCGAAAGGGTGCCGGTCTGCGGGTCAAACTCCTGCATCACGATGGTGTTATGCGGATTGCTGTGATGGCGCGGCCCCCACGGGCGGTAGAGATAGTATTTACGGCCATCGTCGTCGTGGAACAGCGACGGGTCAAACCCTCCGTTGCCCATCGGGATCGGTTCGCTCCACGGCCCCTCGATGGAGGGCGCAGTGACGAGGAAGTTACGGCCATTTTTCCACGGCGAATCGACAATTTTCACGTCGGTGTACAGCAGCCAGAATTGGCCATCGGCGTAGCTCAGGCACGGCGCCCAGATGCCGCCGGAGTCCGGGTTGCCCTTCATGTCCAGCATCGACACCCTGTCCAGCGGCGTGCTGACCAGCGACCAGTTCTTCATGTCGCGGGAGTGGTAGATGCGCACGCCCGGAAACCATTCAAACGTCGAGGTGGCGATGTAGTAATCCTCCCCCTGACGGCACAGGGACGGATCCGGGTTGAAGCCGGTGAGGATCGGGTTTGTTATCGTTGTCATGTTGCCTCCTGTTAATGGGATGCGGCTGTCGCAGCGTCGGGCATGGCGTCACCCTGCGTTGCACGGTGCTTAATCAGCTGCTGGCTGATGGCCGCCACGCGGGCGTCGGTGAGTTTGTAGAACGACAGCATGATGAACATGCCCACGTAGAGCACCACCGGCACCACGCAGAACAGAATTTTAATGGTGGTCAGCACTTCGACCGGCTGCACGCTGCTGCTGGCGGAGTAGTTCACATACGCCAGGATCCAGCCCACCACCGCGCCGCCAATCGCCAGACCGATCTTCAGGCTGAACAGATAGGTGGAGAACACCAGCCCGTCGAGGCGGCGACCGCTGCGGCTCTCCTCGTAATCCACCACGTCAGAGGCCATCAGCCACTGCAGAGGCGTGGTGGTGTTAAAGACGAACAGGAACAGAATGTTAAGGGCGAAAATCAGGGCGATATGTTCGGCCGGGATGAAGAAAATCAGCAGGCTGATCAGGGAGTAGGCCACGATAATCCACTTGAAGGCGGTCACCCGGTCAAAGCGCCCCAGCAGGCGGGATGAGCAGAGCGAACCAAACATGGTGGCGAGGCTGCCGTAAAGCAGAAACTGCGTCGCCATCTCCGGGTGATCCATGACGTATTTCACGAAGTAGAGCGTCGCCCCGCCGCGGACCACGTTGGAGCAGGTCGCCATCATCTTGAACGCACACATAATGCGCCACTGGGTATTGCCAAACAGAAGTTTGAGGTCTTTCGACACCGACGACCCCGGCTGCACCTCAAAGGTGTAGCGCTCTTTGGTGGTGAAGAAGCAGACGTAGAGCAGAACCACGCCACTCAGCCCCAGCACGCACATGGCGCCGAAATAGCCAACCTGCTCATCGCCTTTACCAATGATGCTCACCAGCGGCAGCGCAATGCCACTGATGGCCAGCGATCCCGCCGCCGCGAGAAAAAAGCGCCAGGACTGCAGCGCGTGGCGCTCTTTCGGGTCAGCGGTGATGACGCCCGGCATGGCGCAGTAAGGGACGTTAACGAAGGTGTAAACCAGGGTCAGCAGAATGTAGGTTATGCAGGCGTAGATGATTTTACCCTGCGCGGAGAAGTCCGGCGTGTAGAAGGTCAGCACGCAGACAATCCCAAACGGGATCGCGCCCCACAGCAGGAACGGGCGGAACTGGCCGTGACGCGTGCGGGTGCGGTCAACCAGCAGCCCCATCAGCGGATCGGTGACGGCATCCAGCACGCGGGAAACTAAAAACAGCGTCCCCATAATGCCCGCCGACAGGCCAAACACGTCGGTATAGAAATAGGCCAGCAGGAACATGGTGGCCTGCCAGACAAAGCCGCAGGCGGTGTCACCCAGCCCGTAGCCAATTTTATCTTTCATGGTTAATTGCATCATTACCCCCAACGGCAGTACGTGGAACAGTGCAAACGCCAGGGTCCTGATTCAGGCAAATAAATGCCCGGTGCATCATCAGGAATACACCCTTATTTCGTGTGCTGAATTCACAACATCGTGTTAATAGAGTGTAATTAAGTGTTCAATTAACCGACAATGGTCATATCTTATTTCTGAATTATGATATTTTGCTTTTGTGACGCCACTCGACATCCTGATATCATTTAAAGACTTTGTTTTTCATGTAATTACATTATTTTCAGAATAATAAAAAACAGACATGCAAAAGCCGTCCGCGGAATATTTCCCGTAGACGACAAGAGCCAGAAATATAATTAAAGACCGAGCGCTTTTTTACCGGCGTTAATTACCTCGATGATTTTATCGGTGTCATAAATACACCCTTTCCAGGTGCCGCCGCTCACCGACTGCAGAGCCGCCCACAGGCGGGTATCGTCCGGTAAAAATGCATGGGCGTGCAGGTCAGGATGCACCGGACGCGACGCCAGCACGCGCGCCCCCTCGTCCGGCGTCAGCGGCTGTTCCACCGTGCCGATAAAGTTAACGCTGCCCGTTAAGGACAGGCGGTCGACGCTGATCTCAATGATATCGTTGTCGCGCAGCTTGCCGATGGGGCCACCTGCCAGCGCTTCCGGCGACACATGGCCGAAGCACGCCCCGGTTGATACCCCCGAGAAGCGCGCATCGGTGATCAGCGATACCGTCTTGCCCCACGAGATATGTTTCAGCGCAGAGGTTAGCTGGTAGGTCTCTTCCATGCCGGTGCCGGACGGGCCTCCGCCAATCACCACCATAATATCGCCCTGCTGGATTGCCTCCTGCTTGATGGCCTTGATGGCCTGCGCTTCAGAGACAAACACCCGCACCCGGCCGGTATGGCGGTAAACGCCATCGTCATCCACAACAGACGGATCGATGGCCGTGGCTTTGATCACCGACCCTTCGGGCGCGATATTGCCGGTCGGGAAGCAGACCGTCGAGGTCAGGCCTTTCGCGTGGGCGCGTTCAGGCGGCAGGATCACGTCATCCGGATCGACGCCATCCTGCTCGCGCAGGCACTGACGAAAACGCGCCCGACGCGCTGAGTTTTCCCACCAGTCGAGGTTCTCCCCGACCGTCTGGCCGGTAACGGTCATGGCATCTTCATGCAGCAGCCCCAGCTTGCGCAGATGGAGCATCACCTCCGGCACGCCGCCCGCCAGGAAAGCACGCACCGTCGGGTGGTAGTCCGGGCCGTTTGGCAGCACGCTCACCAGACGCGGAACCTTACGGTTGATGCGCGTCCAGTGCGCCACATCCGGAATGGTGCAGCCCGCCGCATGGGCAATCGCCGGGATGTGCAGCAGCAGGTTGGTGGAGCCGCCAAACGCCGCGTGAAGCACCATGGCGTTTTCAATGGCTTTGTCGGTCAGGATATCGCGGGTCGTGATCCCACGGTTATCCAGCTCGCTCACCGCCCGCGCAGACTGACGGGCAATCTCCAGCCACACGGCCTGCCCGGACGGGGCGAGCGCGGAGTGCGGCAGCGCCAGACCCAGCGCTTCGGCCACCACCTGTGACGTTCCCGCGGTGCCGAGAAACTGACAGCCGCCGCCGGGTGATGCGCAGGCGCGGCACCCCAGCTCAGCGGCCTCCTGCAGCGACAGCTCATGGTTAGCGAAACGCGCACCAATGGTCTGCACTTTTCCGGCGTCTTCCCCCACGGTCGGCGGCAGCGTCGCCCCACCCGGCACCAGAATGGTTGGCAGATCATGCATGGAGGCCAGCGCAATCATGGTCGCGGGCAGCCCTTTATCGCAGGTTGCCACGCCGATCACCGCGCGCCGCGTCGGCAGGGAGCGGATCAGACGACGAAACACGATCGCCGCGTCATTACGGTACGGCAAGGAGTCGAACATGCCGTGGGTGCCCTGAGAGCGTCCGTCGCACGGATCGCTGACGAAGGCCGCAAACGGGATCCCACCATTACGGGTGATCTCCTTCGCCGCCGCCTGCATCTGCATGCCAATCTCCCAGTGCCCGGTGTGGTAGCCCAGCGCAACAGGTCGCCCGTCCCCGGCGCGAATACCGCCCTGCGTACCGATAATCAGCACCTCTTTGCCGGTCAGCTTGTTGGCGTCCCAGCCCATACCGGCGTTTTGCGTCATACCAAACAGGTTACCGCTGGGGGATTCCATAAGCATTTGCGGGGTCAGCGGCAGTGCCCCCTGCGGCCCGGCCGCATGGGTGATGACGGCATAAAACGCATCGTCCTGTGGGGTAAAAATTTTCTCAATGGTCATCGTCGTCTTCCGGCTCAGCAGAGCTTGAGCTGTTGCAACAGGGTTTTCAGCTGCGCCTTACGCGGTTCATCCAGTGGTGACGCGGGCGGCAGCACGTACGTGGAGATCGGGCGGCCGCACAGCACAATCGCCTCTTTAATGACGTTCACAAACGGCGTATCAAGCTGATACATCTGCGGTATTTGCAGCAGGACCTGGTGGTATTCGGCCGCCTTCGCCACCTCCTGGTCACGCCAGGCCTTCAGCAGATTCACCGATACCTGCGGAGCAAAGTTACCGCTGGCCGAGATCGCGCCATCGCCCCCCAGGAGCAACGTATTAAACAGATGATCGTCATAGCCGCACAGCACCGTGAAGTGCGGATGGGCAGATTTGACGGTGTGGATCATGCTGCGCAGATGGGCGACGGAATCGATCGTGTCTTTGATGCCGACAATATTGCTCCGCGAGTCGGCCAGGGTTTTGACCAGCGCCGGAGTCAGATCCTGCCCGGTCAGCGCCGGGAAGTTATACAGCATTACCGGCAGCGTGACGCTGTCTGCCACCTGTTCGAAATAGCGGATCAGATTCGCTTCGGACACTTTCCAGTAGTACGGGTTGATCACCACGATCCCGTCGGCGCCGGCCTGCTGCGCATGCTGGCTCAGTTCAAGGGTTTCCCGGGCATTGGTGCCACCGGTGCCAATCAGCACCGGCACCCGGCGATCGACATGATCGATAGCAAACCGGGCAATGGTTTTACGCTCTTCGGCGTTTAGCTGGGAGAACTCGCCGCCGCTGCCCAAAAAGAACAGGCCATCGACGCCTGCGGCGATCAGGTCGTCGATCAACGCGGCGGTGCCGTGTTTATCAAGCTGTCCATCGGCGGTAAAGATGGTGGAGACAGGGGGAATGATTCCCGTGAACAACGCGGTCTGCGGCATGAGATCTCCTTGCTGAATTATTTTGTTCTACATTATAGAACAGCGTTCATTAATTTAACGATCATACTATGACGCAGAAAAAGCGCAGGTAAATGGGAGGCGATGAGGGAGTGCGGAAAATATAAGCTGGATCACATAATGACGGGCTGCGGCCTGATGCTTTCACCCTCTCCCACCGGAAGAGGGAACATTTCACCCTTCTCTTACGCTAACAGGGCTTACCCCACCAGCATTTTCACCACCACTTTACGCACCTTCGCAGGCGCGCCCACCGCGCACAGCGGCTTGTGCACTTCACCCGGATAGAACACCACAAAATCACCTTCACTTAACACCACCGTTTTCTCCTGCCCGCCCTCGGGCAAAAACGCGATGTCTTTATCCGCCAGCCAGTCGGTGTCCGGCGTACCGTGCGGCAGGGTACTGAAGGTCATCCCCTCCTGGCCTTTCATGATTATCTGAATATCCAGATAGCGTGCGTGATACTCAGCACGGCGCTCGGCAAACGGCTGGGTCATATCTTCAGACACCAGATAAAACAGGCTGTTGCCGTCGATGTCGTGTTTGCCGCAGGGGGTAGCATCGGTAACGTGCGCCTTGACGTACTCGATAGCCTGACGCAGTTCTTCAGGTAGCCAGGACTGCAGATGATGGATGTTGCCAGCGATCATAAATAAACCCTCAATATAAAACAGCGTTTCATTTTAATCTTTTATACGAGAATTCAGACTGTCCTACCACCGCTTTTTCGATGAGTTTTGCGCGAGCGCATGTTTATCGGGAAATGTGTTACTCCACTGTTAATCGCTCACAGGCATTTATGCAGTCTTTATGCATAACCTCAGCCCTCCGCTTTCAGGCCGTGATGCTAACTTACTGATCGTATACGCTTCATAGCAAAACTCTCTGTGACTTCACACTTTATCAATTTGGTAATTTGCTATTAAATCCCATAATTATTTATTGATTTTTCTTAAGCCAAAAATAGTTAATGGATAATAGTGCATAGTCATTCTGCTCGCCATTTAATTATCTTCAAAATCAATAGCATAACTAAATATGTCAAAACATTAAATTCTACAAAATAATAACAACTCCAAATAATGCCAACGGATCCTGCTTAGCTATTCACCCGCAAATATAATCAAATTAATCATTATCTGATACGAATCATGCAAATGAAAACAAACTCCTTAATAGCCATTTTCACGTGAGCGACGTCACAATATTCATTATTTAAGCGCCTACTATAAATCTCGAAATCAATTGAGCTTAGCCGCCATGTAAATAAAGACATCACATGGCGCATGCCCTTTTTATTCTGAAAAACAGTTAAAGGAATAATTATGGAAAAGCATTACGTCGGTTCTGAAATTGGTCAATTGCGTAGCGTTATGCTGCACCGCCCAAATTTAAGTCTGAAACGTTTAACGCCATCGAACTGCCAGGAGCTGCTATTCGATGATGTGCTCTCGGTTGAGCGGGCGGGTGAAGAGCATGACATCTTCGCTAACACCCTGCGCGAACAGGGTGTGGAAGTCCTGCTGTTGACCGACCTTCTCACGCAAACGCTTGATATTGCGGAGGCCAAAACCTGGCTGCTGGAGACGCAAATCTCTGACTATCGCCTCGGGCCAACCTTTGCCGGCGACGTGCGCGGCTGGCTGGCAGATATGCCACACCGCGAACTGGCACGCAGATTAAGCGGCGGATTAACCTACGGTGAAATTCCGGCGGCCTTTAAAAATATGGTGGTGGATACCCACACGGCAAATGATTTTATTATGAAGCCACTGCCTAACCATTTATTTACCCGCGATACCTCGTGCTGGATTTATAACGGCGTGTCAATTAACCCGATGGCCAAAGCGGCCCGCCAGCGTGAAACCAATAATCTCCGGGCCATATATCGCTGGCACCCTGCGTTTGCCGATGGCGATTTTATTAAGTATTTCGGCGATGAAAACATTAATTACGACCACGCCACGTTAGAGGGCGGTGACGTATTAGTCATTGGCCGCGGCGCAGTGTTAATCGGCATGTCTGAACGCACCACGCCGCAGGGGGTTGAGTTCCTCGCCAATAGCCTTTTCAAACACCGCCAGGCCGAGCGCGTCATCGCTGTGGAACTGCCAAAACACCGCTCCTGCATGCACCTCGATACCGTCATGACCCACATCGACGTGGACACCTTCTCCGTCTACCCGGAAGTGGTGCGCAAAGACGCTCAGTGCTGGACGCTCACCCCGGACGGCCGCGGTGGCCTGCTGCGCACCCAGGAAACGGATCTGCTGCACGCCATTGAAAAAGCACTCGGCATTAATCAGGTACGCCTGATCACCACCGGCGGCGACGCCTTTGAAGCCGAACGCGAACAGTGGAATGACGCGAATAACGTGCTGACCATCCGCCCGGGCGTGGTGATTGGCTACGAGCGTAACGTCTGGACCAACGAGAAATATGACAAAGCGGGTATCACCGTGCTGCCTATCCCGGGTGACGAACTGGGACGCGGCCGCGGCGGCGCGCGCTGCATGAGCTGCCCACTGGAACGCGACGGAATTTAAAGGAGCCATCATGGAACGAAAACCCACTCTGGTTGTGGCGCTTGGCGGTAACGCATTGCTGAAACGCGGCGAGCCTCTGGAAGCGGAGATCCAGCGCCAGAACATCGAGCTAGCGGCCCGCACCATCGCCGGGCTGACGGAACAGTGGCGCGTGGTACTGGTTCACGGCAACGGGCCGCAGGTTGGGCTGCTGGCGCTGCAAAACAGCGCGTACGACAAAGTCACGCCCTACCCGCTGGACATCCTCGGCGCTGAAAGTCAGGGAATGATCGGCTACATGCTCCAGCAGGCGCTGAAAAACAACCTGCCCCAGCGTGAGGTGAGCGTCCTGCTCACCCAGGTGGAAGTGGACGCCGCCGATCCGGCATTTACTAACCCGACCAAATACATCGGCCCGGTCTACAGCGAAGCCCAGGCAAACACGCTGCAGGCGGAGAAAGGCTGGGTGTTCAAGGCCGACGGCAGCTATTTCCGCCGGGTGGTTCCCTCTCCACAGCCGAAACGCATCGTTGAGAGCGACGCCATCACGGCACTGATACAGCGCGATCACCTGGTGATCTGCAACGGCGGCGGCGGCGTGCCGGTGGTGGAAAACGCCAATGGGTATCACGGCATTGAAGCGGTGATCGACAAAGACCTCTCTGCCGCCCTGCTGGCGCGCCAGATTGAAGCCGATGCCCTGCTGATCCTGACCGATGCCGACGCGGTGTACCTCGACTGGGGCAAACCAACCCAGCGTCCGCTGGCACAGGTCACGCCGGAACTGCTCAGGGGCATGCAGTTTGACGCCGGTTCGATGGGGCCAAAAGTGGCCGCCTGCCGCGAGTTTGTCGAGGCCTGCAACGGCATCGCCGGGATCGGCGCGCTGGCCGACGGGGCAGACATTCTGGCGGGCGAGAAAGGCACGTTGATTCGCCACTGAACCGTATTTTCCCCTCACCTTCCCTCTCTCCCTGTGGGCGAGGGTCGGGGTGAGGGCACCAGACAACACCATTTTAAAAGGGACGACCCAATGACCATCAATCTGAAAAACCGTAATTTCCTCAAACTGCTGGACTACACCCCGGCAGAAATCCAGTACCTGATCGACCTGGCCATCGAACTCAAAGCCGCCAAAAAAGCCGGACGTGAAAAACAAACCCTGGTCGGGAAAAACATCGCCCTGATTTTTGAAAAAACGTCCACGCGCACCCGCTGCGCCTTTGAAGTCGGAGCCTTTGACCAGGGCGCACAGGTGACCTACCTCGGCCCAAGCGGCTCGCAGATTGGCCACAAGGAGTCGATGAAAGACACCGCCCGCGTGCTGGGGCGGATGTACGACGGCATCGAGTATCGCGGCTACGGCCAGGCCATCGTGGAAGAGCTGGGCGAGTATGCGGGCGTGCCGGTGTGGAACGGCCTGACCGACGAGTTTCACCCCACGCAGATCCTCGCCGACCTGATGACCATGCTGGAGCATGCTCCGGGCAAAACCCTGCCGGATCTGAGCTTTGCCTACCTTGGCGACGCGCGGAACAACATGGGCAACTCCCTGATGGTCGGTGCCGCCAAAATGGGGATGGATATCCGCCTCGTCGCACCGAAATCGTTCTGGCCGGAAGCCGGGCTGGTTGAGCAGTGCCGCGCCATCGCCAAAGAGACCGGCGCACGCATCACGCTCACCGACGACGTGGAGGAAGGCGTACACGGTGCCGATTTCCTCTACACCGACGTGTGGGTCTCGATGGGCGAGCCGAAAGAGGCCTGGGCCGAGCGCGTCAGCCTGATGAAGCCTTACCAGATTAACGCCCAGGTGATGAAAGCCACCGGCAACCCGAACGTCAAGTTCATGCACTGCCTGCCGGCGTTCCACAACGAACACACCAAAGTCGGCCGTGAAATCGAGATGGCCTACGGTCTGAAAGGGCTGGAGGTGACGGAAGAGGTCTTCGAATCACCGAACTCAATCGTCTTTGACGAAGCAGAGAACCGCATGCACACCATTAAAGCGGTCATGGTGGCGACACTCGGCGACTAATCACCGCCCGGCGCGCCACGGGGTGCGCCGGGTACAGGAGAACATCATGGGCAAGTTCAAGTTTCCCTCCGCTTACACCATTCTCTTTTTTCTGATTGCCGTTGTGGCGGCACTGAGCTGGGTCGTGCCTGCCGGCCAGTATCAGATGGCAATGAATGAAACCCTCGGTAAAGAAGTGCCGATTGCCGGAACGTACGCGCACGTGGCGGCGCATCCGCAGGGGCTGGTTTCCGTACTGATGGCCCCCATTGCCGGGCTGTACGATCCCGTTTCCGGCCAGGCCGGGGCGATCGACGTCGCGCTGTTTATCCTGATCATCGGGGGATTTCTCGGGATCGTCACCAAAACCGGGGCGATCGACGCCGGGATCGAGCGCGTAACCACCCGCCTTCGCGGACGTGAAGAGTGGATGATCCCGATCCTGATGGCGCTGTTCGCGGCTGGCGGCACCATTTACGGCATGGCCGAAGAGTCCCTGCCCTTCTATACCCTGCTGGTCCCGGTAATGCTGGCCGCCCGTTTCGATCCGGTTGTCGCCGCATCCACCGTGCTGCTCGGGGCGGGGATCGGCACGCTCGGCTCCACCATCAACCCGTTTGCCACGGTGATCGCCGCTAACGCCGCCGGGATCCCGTTTACCAACGGTATCGCCCTGCGCGTGGCGCTGCTGGTGATCGGCTGGATCATTTGCGTGGCATGGGTGATGCGCTATGCCCGTAAAGTGCGGCTGGATCCGTCATGCTCTATCGTCGCAGACAAGCAGGAAGAGAACCTCGCCCACTTCCTCGGCAATAAAGGCGAGCAGTCGCTGGAATTTACCCCGGTGCGCAAAATCATTCTGCTGATCTTCGCCCTCGCCTTCGCGGTGATGATCTACGGCGTAGCGGTGCTGGGCTGGTGGATGGCGGAGATCTCGGCGGTATTTTTGGCCAGCGCCATTATCGTCGGGCTGATTGCCCGCATGAGCGAAGAGGAGCTGACCTCGACGTTTATCAACGGCGCGCGAGATTTGCTGGGCGTCGCGCTGATTATCGGCATTGCGCGCGGTATCGTAGTCATTATGGATAAGGGCATGATTACCCACACCATTTTGCACAGCGCGGAAGGGCTGGTCAGCGGGTTGTCCACGGTGGCGTTTATCAACGTGATGTACTGGCTTGAGGTCGTGCTGTCGTTTCTTGTGCCTTCTTCGTCCGGCCTGGCCGTTCTGACGATGCCGATCATGGCACCCCTTGCTGATTTCGCTAACGTCAACCGCGACCTGGTGGTTACGGCTTACCAGTCGGCCTCCGGCATCGTTAACCTGGTCACTCCGACCTCAGCGGTTGTGATGGGCGGTCTGGCGATTGCCCGTGTGCCTTACGTGCGTTACCTGAAATGGGTTGCGCCGCTGCTGGCGATCCTGACGGTGGTGATTATGGTGGCGTTAAGCCTGGGTGCCTTGTTGTAATTTGCCGGCTGGCACTGCGCCTGTCCGGCCTACGGACCGGTGCGGTGCCACCGGTTATGTCGGGAACTGATATGGGAAATATGATGGATTACGAAGACTGCTCTCCCAGAGAACAACTGCAGCTAACGGTGTGCCAGCAGCTGATCGCCGAAAAGAGTTATCTCTCCCAGGAAGAAATCCGCCGCGATTTGCAGGAGAGAGGGTTTGACAGCATCAGCCAGTCGACCGTTTCGCGTCTGCTGAAATTGCTCGGTGTCATAAAAATTCGAAATGCCAAAGGGCTAAAGATTTATTCGTTGAATCCTCAGTTGCGCCCTGCCCCCGATGCCGCGCGTACCGTTTCCGAAATGGTGGTGAGCGTGGAGCATAATAGCGAATTTATCCTTGTTCATACCGTGGCCGGATATGGCCGTGCGGTGGCGCGAATTCTGGATTATCACCAGTTACCGGAAATTTTAGGTGTGGTTGCCGGAAGCAGTATCGTCTGGGTCGCTCCCCGGGTGGTGAAGCGTACTGCGCTGGTGCATAAACAAATTAATTATTTACTCAGAACGAATTAATATTCATAAAGAACCGTTTGCATTGAGTAAAGTGTGCATTAAACCCCTTGATCCGAAAATCGAGCTGCGTATAATGCCCGACAATTTGCCGGGAGGAAGCATGGTCAAGCGTGTACGACATAACGTCTTACCGCGTCTGAAATCAGACGCTGGCCTGCCGTTTTTCTTCCCGTTGCACAATCTATTCCCAGAGCCCCTCATTTGAGGGGCTTTTTTTTGCCCGGCGTCAGGAGATAAACATGAATCCGCTTTATCAAAAACACATCATTTCCATAAACGACCTCAGCCGCGAAGAGCTGGAACTGGTTCTGGAAACCGCGGCAAAACTGAAGGCAAATCCGCAACCGGAACTGCTGAAGCACAAGGTGATTGCGAGCTGCTTCTTCGAAGCGTCGACCCGCACCCGCCTCTCCTTCGAAACCTCCATGCACCGCCTCGGCGCGAGCGTGGTGGGGTTTTCAGACAGCAGCAACACCTCGCTGGGTAAAAAAGGCGAAACGCTGGCGGATACCATTTCAGTTATCAGTACCTACGTTGACGCGATTGTGATGCGCCACCCGCAGGAAGGCGCGGCGCGTCTGGCGACCGAATTTTCCGGCGGTATTCCGGTGCTGAACGCCGGAGACGGGGCCAACCAGCATCCGACGCAGACCCTGCTGGATCTGTTCACCATTCAGGAAACGCAGGGCCGTCTGGAAAACCTGAACATCGCCATGGTGGGTGACCTGAAATATGGCCGCACCGTTCACTCGCTGACCCAGGCGCTGGCGAAATTTAACGGCAACCACTTCTTCTTCATCGCGCCGGACGCGCTGGCAATGCCGCAGTACATCCTCGACATGCTGGACGAAAAAGGGATCCCGTGGAGTCTGCATGCCAGCATCGAAGAGGTGATGGGCAACGTTGATATTCTGTATATGACCCGCGTGCAAAAAGAGCGTCTGGATCCGTCTGAATACGCCAACGTGAAGGCACAGTTTGTGCTGCGCGCCAGCGACCTCGACGGCGCACGCGAGAATATGAAGGTGCTGCACCCGCTGCCACGTATCGATGAGATCACCACCGACGTGGATAAAACGCCGCACGCCTGGTACTTCCAGCAGGCCGGAAACGGCATCTTCGCCCGCCAGGCGTTACTGGCACTGGTTCTGAATCGCGAATTGGCTCTGTAAGGGGAAATGACAATGACACACGATAACAAACTCCAGGTTGAAGCCATCAAACGTGGCACCGTGATTGACCACATCCCTGCCCAGATCGGCTTTAAGCTGCTGACGCTGTTCAAGCTGACCGAAACCGACCAGCGCATCACCATCGGCCTGAACCTGCCGTCGGGTGAAATGGGCCGCAAAGACCTGATCAAGATTGAAAACACTTTCCTGACCGACGAGCAGGTTAACCAGCTCTCTCTGTACGCGCCGGATGCCACCGTGAACCGCATCGACGAGTACGAAGTGGTCGGTAAATCCCGTCCTAATCTGCCGGATCGCATTGAAAATGTGCTGGTCTGCCCGAACAGCAACTGCATCAGTCATGCTGAGCCGGTTTCGTCCAGTTTTGCAGTGAAAAAACGTGCCGATGACATCGCACTCAAATGCAAATACTGCGAAAAAGAGTTTTCTCATTATGTGGTGCTGGCCAACTAATTGAGGTTGGTAAAGGATCCCGGCCTCCCTATAATGGCCGGGAACATTTAATCAGCTGTTATTCTGGAGAAATCATGACCAAAGTACTCGCGACGGAAAATGCACCAGCGGCTATCGGCCCATACGTTCAGGGCGTTGATCTGGGTAGCATGATTATTACCTCTGGCCAGATCCCGGTGAACCCAAAAACGGGTGAAGTGCCAGAAGACGTGGCGGCGCAGGCGCGTCAGTCGCTGGAAAACGTACAGGCTATCGTGGAGTCTGCGGGTCTGAAAGTGGGCGACATCGTGAAAACCACTGTGTTCGTGAAAGATCTGAACGATTTCGCGACCGTTAACGCCACGTACGAAGCGTTCTTCACTGAGCACAACGCCACTTTCCCTGCACGCTCCTGTGTGGAAGTTGCGCGTCTGCCTAAAGACGTGAAAATTGAAATCGAAGCGATCGCCGTACGTCGCTAAGTTTCAGCCAGGGGCAGCCGAGGCTGCCTTTGCGCCCGGCAGGCAACGCGCTACCGGGCGTTTTGCTACTGATTCCGCGTCGCCCGTAGCAGCGTTTCCAGCGGATACACCGCCGCAATCACCACTTCATCCTGTATTTTCGCCGCGTTATCCAACTCGCCCTGAATAGAGGCAATCTCGTTATCATCCAGCGTCCCCTGACGCGCCACCAGATCCGTCAGCCGCAGGCCAATCGAGGCCAGCTTATCCACCTCCTGAATGACCGGTTTAATCGCCTTCAGTGCGTAGCTGTTTTCACTTAATGCCAGCGCATCGCTGGTGTTGCTTTGCCAGCGGTTGAAGACGTGGCGCAGCGCGTCGGCGCTTTCCGTGTCTTCCGCGTCGCTGACCAGGCGGTCAGCCCATTTGTTCATCTGGCGCACCGTGGCACTTTCGGCGTTGAGCGCATCCGCAAACCGGTTGAGCGGTTCGAACTGATGGTAATTTCCGGCCTGGAACTTAAGGTGCTGACGGGTGTAATACTGCGCCGGCTCGATTGCCTGCGCGAGGATTTGCAGCGGAAGGGTATCGGCGTTATTCGCCAGGCGCGTGAACTGCACCTGCTGCTGAGTATGCTGCTGCAGCCCGACCGAGACCGTCGACCAGCTGTCCATCGCCAGCAGGCGGGTGTACATATTGTCGACATCGTTAACGTCCTGCGCGGACCATAACCGCTCCGCCACCGCAAAGGTGCGCGGCCACAGGCGGATATCCAGCACCGGTGCGACCACGTTTTCCGCCCACAGCGCGGCTTCCCCGCCGAGCAGATTCACCTGATGAGCGGCGTCCGGTACCACCGGCGGGATGCCTTTGGGGATATCGTCCAGGCGCTTGCCGTCAATGGGATAGCGGGCATTGCCCACCAGGAAATAGCCGCTCAGCTTATCGTTGTCCACCGACACCACCGGACGCGTTTCGCCCATCCAGGTATCGACGGTAAACGTCACCTGATTGTCGTCGCGCCACGCAATATCCTGTACCGCACGACGGGATTTCCCGGCGAAATCAATAAATCCACGCCAGCCGGAATCCCCTTTCACCAGGGTGAAGCTCCCCTCCACCGGCTTGCCTTTCAGACGCGGCATGGTGAATGACCAGCTTTGAGCGCTGTCGGTGTCGCCAATCACATCCTCGCCGTTTAACCCCTGCGGCACAATTTCATTGCGGTAGTGATAGGCGGTGGACTGGGGCTGATCGAGGTAAAAGCCGGTCGAGAGAATGCCTTTATAGCCATTTTGCGCCACCTGCCCCAGCGCGTCCTGGCCCTGCCAGGACTGGATCAAGATGCTTTTTGGCAGATCAGGATGAGCAATCTCATCCCAGCCCACCATCTGCCGGTGGTGTTTTTCGAGGATATTTTCCAGCTTGCGGTTGAAATAGGCCTGTAGGGCGTGGCTGTCTGCCAGTGTGTTGTCGCGCATAAACTGCTGAATGGCGGCGTTCGCTTTCCACTGGGTGTCATCCACCTCATCGCCACCGATATGCAGATACGGATCGGGGAAGATCGCCGCCAGTTCACTGACCATCGCCTCCGCAAACTGATAGGTCGCCGCTTTTGTCGGATCCAGGACCGGTTTCAGCACGCCCCAGTGGCGCGCCATCTCATACGGTCCCGGCGCGCTCATCAGTTCCGGGTAGGCCACGGCAATCGCCGAGGCGTGGCCCGGCATGTCGATCTCCGGCACCACGCGGATGCCGCGTTCGGTGGCATAGCGCACAACGTCGCGCATCTGTTCCGGCGTGTAAAACAGCCCGTCGCTGGCGAGCTGCGTGAGCTTTGGATAGCGTGTCGAGCTGAAGCGCCAGCCCTGATCGTCGGTCAAGTGCCAGTGCAGCACGTTGAGTTTTGCCGCCGCCATACCGTCAATCTGCCGTTTGATATCCGGCAGCGGGATAAAGTGTCGTGCCGAGTCAAGCAGCAGCCCACGCCACGGGAAGCGGGGGGAATCCTCAATAGTGACCCACGGCAGAGAGGTGTTTTCCGCCCCGTTTTGTATCAGCTGCAGCAGGGTTTCCATGGCGCGCAGCGCGCCAAAACGGGTGTTGGCAGTGATATCCACGCCACTGGCATCGACCGTGAGCGTATAGCGCTCATCGCTGTCTGGCAGCGGCTGCGGCTTCACTTTTTTGGTAATGGCAATGCGGATAGTGGGCTTGTCCGGTTTAACGACCTGCGGCTGTAGCGTCCAGCCGGTTTGCAGGGCGATGCGCTGGCGCAGACGGTTGACCGCGTCGCCGAGGTCATCTCCGGTAACGCTGACGGAAAGGGTGTTGTTGAGTACCAGTGCGCCCTGCGTCGTTGGACGTTCAACCTTCGCAGGCCAGGGCATCAGGGGAAGGTCGCCTGCCGGAGCGGCAAACGCTGACGCGCCGAGCATCAGCCCGGCGGTTAAGAGACTGTACCGTAACATGAATGTTCCTTATCTGACGGGCCAAATAAAGGCAAAACATTCAGTTAACATGCGCTCATTTTGTCGTCAAGCGAATGCGCTGACGGAGATCACAGGTTGTTGAATTTGGGAGGAAACGTACCCTCTCCCGTGCCGGGAGAGGGGGGAAATCACTGCCACCCATACCGACGGCTATAGAAGCCTTTGACCATCTGCGTCAGCACCATATAGCCCGCGAGGATCGCCACCAGCCACGGGAAGTAGCTCAGCGGCAGCGCCTGCAGCTGGAGGTAGCTGGCCAGCGGCGAGAACGGCAGTGCAATGCCGAGCGCCATCACGATGCCGGTCATGACAATCAGCGGCCACGCGGCCCGGCTCTGGATGAACGGAATGCGACGCGTACGGATCATATGCACAATCAGCGTTTGCGACAGCAGCCCTACCACGAACCAGCCGGACTGGAACAGCGTCTGGTGTTCCGGCGTGTTGGCATGGAATACAAACCACATCAGGCAGAAGGTCAGAATGTCGAAGATGGAGCTGATCGGGCCAAAGAACAGCATAAAGCGCCCCAGATCGGACGGGTTCCAGCGCTGCGGCTTCTGGATCTGCTCGTCGTCCACGTTATCAAACGGGATGGCGACCTGAGAGACATCGTACATCAGGTTCTGGATCAGCAGGTGCAGCGGCAGCATCGGCAGGAACGGCAGAAACGCACTCGCCACCAGCACGCTGAAAACGTTACCGAAGTTGGAACTGGCGGTCATCTTGATGTACTTCAGCATGTTGGCGAAGGTACGACGTCCCTCGATAACGCCCTCCTCCAGCACCATCAGGCTCTTTTCCAGCAGAATGATATCTGCCGCTTCACGGGCAATGTCCACCGCACCGTCTACGGAGATACCAATATCCGCCGCACGCAGGGCGGGCGCATCGTTAATGCCGTCGCCCATAAAGCCCACCACATGCCCTTCCCGGCGCAGCAGGGTGACAATGCGCTCCTTGTGCATGGGTGTCAGCCGGGCGAACAGCGTGGTGCGCTGCGCAAGCGTCGCCAGCGCATCATCGGAGAGGGGCTCAATATCACTTCCCACAACGACGTCACCCGCATCCAGCCCCACTTCATGACACACTTTGGCGGCCACCAGCTCGCTGTCGCCGGTAAGGATTTTCACGGTGATGCCGCTGGCCTTTAACGCTTTCAGCGCAGGCGCGGTGGTCTCTTTCGGCGGATCGAGGAATGCGATATAACCCTCGAGGATCAGATCGGATTCGTCGATACGCTGATAGTCCCCTTCGCGTGCAGGCAGGAATTTGCTTGCCACCGCCACCACGCGCAGCCCCTGACGGTTCAGGTTATCGGTGACGCGCTTGATACGGCGCAGCATGGTTTCATCCAGCGGCACAATGTCGCCGTTATAGCGCACCTGGGTTGAGACATTGAGGATCTCCTGCAATGCGCCTTTGCAGATCAGCTGATGCACGTCCGGATGCTCGCTCACCACCACCGACATGCGGCGGCGCTCGAAGTCGAACGGGATCTCATCCACTTTCTGCCAGCGCCCGGAGAGCGTGCGGGCAGATTCTTCATCCACGCCTTCGAGCACGGCGACGTCGAGCAGGTTTTTCAGCCCGGTCTGGTAGTGGCTGTTCAGCCAGGCGCTGTGCAGCACGCGATCGCTGGTTTTGCCGGCGATATCGGTGTGGTTCTCCAGCACAATTTTGTCCTGGGTCAGCGTGCCGGTTTTATCGGTGCAGAGAATGTCCATCGCACCAAAGTTTTGAATGGCATCCAGGTGTTTGACGATCACTTTCTGTTTTGACAGTTTGACCGCCCCGCGCGCCAGCGTGGAGGTGACAATCATCGGCAGCATTTCAGGCGTTAACCCCACGGCGACGGAGAGCGCAAACAGCGCCGCTTCCCACCAGTCGCCCTTGGTATAGCCGTTGATCAGCAGCACAATCGGCGTCATCACCATCATAAAGCGGATCAGCAGCATGCTGACGCGGCCAATCCCCTTCTGGAAGGCATTCGGTTCGCTCTCCTGCTCGCTCACGCGCCCGGCCAGCTGTCCAAACCAGGTGTTGCCGGCGGTAGCGATGACCATTGCCTGCGCCGTGCCGCTGACCACCGTAGTGCCCATAAAGCAGAGGGTGTCACACTCGAGCGGGTTCATCTGCTGCGGGTCGCGGGTGCGCGCCACTTTTTCCACCGGCAGAGATTCGCCGGTCAGCGAGGCCTGCGCCACGAACAGATCCCGCGCCTGAAGAATACGTAAATCCGCCGGGATCATGTCGCCGGCCGCCAGCTTCACCAGATCGCCCGGCACCAGCTGGTCGATGGGCAGCTCAACCCAGGCGTTCTCCCCGAGATCGTTAATGACGCGCGAGACGGTTGCGGTGTTGCTTACCATCGCTTTCAGGGCGTCTGCCGCGCGGGTAGAGCGGGCCTCCTGAATAAAGTTCAGCAGCGTGGAGATCCCCACCATCAGGGCGATAACCCCGGCGGCAAACAGATCTTCGGTGGCATAGGAGATAATGCCAAGCACGGTCAGCAGCAGGTTGAACGGGTTACGGTAGCAGGTCCACAGATGCATCCACCACGGCGCCGGTTTTTGCGCCGGAATTTGGTTATCGCCATGTACGGCACGGATTTTTTCCACTTCCGCCGCGTTCAGCCCCTCCGGATGCCCGCCAAAGGCACGCCAGACTTCGTTTTCATCCATCGCCGCCACGTTCAGGCAGCGTTGGCTCAGGGAAGCAGGGATCGCTGCAGAGGCCATATTTTTGGCATTTGGCAGCGGGTCGCGCTGAACAAGACGATGTGGCAGGTGGCGGCTCAGCATCGCCTGCAGCTGCCGGGTGATATTTTTAAACATAGTCATTCCCCCGCGCCCGCAAACGCGGACACAGTATTTCCTGCAGGCGTGGCAAGGCCGTACCTGACAGGCACTTAATGTTTTAAGCAGGAACGTGCAGGACGTTGCTGCCTCACATACCGGTGAGACAGCACAAAGGCTGGCTTACCGGAAAGAAAGAACGCTCCCGTTCAGGAGAAGCGTGGGATCGGGATCCATGTCACCTCCGGTAAGTAAAAAAGTAGGGTGCCGCCGCGCAGTATAAGGATTTAACCGTACCGTTTGCGGCGATTCGGGCGGTATTATACTCCCCCGCAAATAAACCGAACGTAAACCAGACTTTGCCCATAGCGAAAACACGCTATAGCATTAGGCTCTACTGACCACGTTGTCATTGTTACAGGGAATACAGCATGCAGAACCGCCTTACGATAAAAGACATCGCGCGTTTAAGCGGCGTGGGGAAATCCACCGTATCGCGTGTGCTCAACAATGAGAGCGGTGTCAGCGAACGCACCCGCGAGCGCGTCGAGGCGGTAATGAATCAGCACGGTTTTTCCCCTTCCCGCTCTGCGCGCGCCATGCGCGGGCAAAGTGACAAAGTGGTTGCCATTATCGTCTCGCGTCTGGATTCCCTGTCCGAGAACCTCGCCGTTCAGACCATGCTGCCCGCCTTTTATGAGCAGGGCTACGACCCAATCATGATGGAGAGCCAGTTCTCCACGCAGCTGGTTGAAGAGCATCTGGGTATGCTCCAGCGGCGCAACATTGACGGCGTGGTGCTGTTCGGTTTTACCGGCATCAAAGAGGAGATGCTGAAGCCCTGGCAGGCGTCGATGGTGATGCTGGCGCGCGATGCCCACGGTTTTGCCTCCGTCTGTTACGACGATGAGGGGGCGATTATTACCCTGATGCAGCGTCTGTACGATAAAGGCCATCGCCATATCAGCTACCTCGGCGTACCGCATGCGGACGTTACCACCGGCAAACGGCGTCACGAGGCCTACCTGACCTTCTGTAAACAGCACAACCTTTCCGCCGTCGCGTCTCTGCCGGGTCTGGGAATGAAACAGGGCTACGAGCAGGTCGCCAGCGTGCTGACCCCGCAGACCACGGCGCTGGTATGCGCCACCGATACCCTGGCGCTGGGCGCGAGTAAATATCTTCAGGAGCAACGCATAGAGGGACTGCAGATCGCGAGCGTAGGCAGTACGCCGCTGATGAAGTTTCTGCACCCGGAGATTATCACCGTCGATCCGGGCTACGCCGAGTCAGGCAGGCAGGCCGCTGCACAGCTGATCGAGCAAATTAACGGACGTGCTGAGCCGCGTCAGATCGTGATTCCTGCCCACCTTTCATAACCCTCGTTTATCAGTTTATTGTGATCTTCGCCCAATTTCGGGAACGTTCCCATTTTCGCCGTCACGCTGAAGGAGTAGGCTTGCGCTCAGGTCATTACCCCCCTCACCATCGGTCATGAGGTTTCATGATGAGTAAAGTCAAACAAGAAGATATCGACCAGTTGATTGTCCTGGTAGGCGGCCGTGAAAATATCGCGACCGTCAGCCATTGCATTACCCGCCTGCGCTTCGTGCTGAACGATCCGGCCAAAGCCGATCCGAAAGCCATTGAAGCGCTTTCCATGGTTAAAGGCTGCTTCACCAACGCCGGTCAGTTCCAGGTCGTCATCGGTACCGAAGTGGGCGATTACTATCAGGCTCTGCTGGCGACAACCGGGCACAGTTCAGCCGACAAAGAGCAAGCCAAGAAAGCTGCACGCCAGAATATGAAATGGCACGAGCAGTTAATTTCCCACTTCGCGGAGATTTTCTTCCCGCTGCTCCCGGCGCTGATCAGCGGGGGTCTGATTCTGGGCTTCCGCAACGTTATCGGTGATGTGCCGATGAGCGACGGCAAAACCCTGGCGCAGATGTACCCGGCGCTGAAAACCGTTTACGACTTCCTGTGGCTGATTGGCGAAGCGATCTTCTTCTATCTGCCGGTCGGGATTTGCTGGTCAGCGGTGCGCAAAATGGGCGGCACGCCGATTCTGGGTATCGTGCTGGGCGTCACGCTGGTCTCTCCACAGTTAATGAACGCTTACTTACTTGGTCAGCAGGTGCCTGAGGTGTGGAACTTCGGTCTGTTCACCATCGCGAAAGTGGGCTATCAGGCGCAGGTGATCCCAGCCTTGCTGGCCGGTCTGACGCTGGGCTTTATTGAAACGCGCCTGAAACGCATCGTACCGGATTACCTCTATCTGGTGGTGGTGCCGGTCTGCTCCCTTATTCTGGCCGTCTTCCTTGCCCATGCGTTTATCGGTCCGTTTGGCCGCATGATTGGCGACGGCGTTGCCTTCGCGGTACGTCACCTGATGACCGGCAGCTTCGCGCCGATTGGTGCCATGCTGTTTGGCTTCCTGTACGCCCCGCTGGTGATCACCGGCGTGCACCAGACCACGCTGGCGATTGATATGCAGATGATTCAGAGCCTGGGCGGTACGCCGGTCTGGCCTATCATCGCGCTGTCTAACATTGCGCAGGCCTCGGCGGTCACGGGCATTATCCTGGTCAGCCGCAAGCATAACGAGCGTGAGATTTCTGTTCCGGCCGCCATCTCCGCCTACCTCGGCGTCACCGAACCGGCGATGTACGGTATCAACCTGAAATACCGCTTCCCGATGCTGTGCGCGATGATCGGCTCCGGTCTGGCAGGCCTGGTATGCGGTCTGTACGGTGTGATGGCGAACGGGATCGGTGTCGGCGGTCTGCCTGGTATTCTCTCCATCCAGCCCGCTTTCTGGCAGGTGTTTTCCCTGGCGATGGTCATCGCGATTGTCGTTCCAATGGCTCTCACCACCGTGGTTTACCAGCGTAAGTACCGTCAGGGCGCGCTGCAGATTGTTTAACTTCATCTTTCGGGGCGCAGTTGCGCCCCTTCGCATTTGCAGGAACGCATTATGAATACCCTTCCTCACTGGTGGCAGAACGGCGTTATCTACCAGATCTATCCAAAAAGTTTTCAGGACACGACGGGCAGCGGCACCGGCGATTTACGCGGCGTCACGCAGCGGCTGGACTACCTGCAAACCCTCGGCATCGACGCCATCTGGCTGACGCCGTTTTATATTTCCCCGCAGGTAGATAACGGATACGACGTGGCGAATTACACCGCCATCGACCCGGCCTACGGCACGCTGGATGATTTTGACGAGCTGGTCGCGCAGGCCCATCAACGCGGCATTCGTATCGTGCTGGATATGGTGTTCAATCACACCTCAACGCAGCACGCCTGGTTCCGGGAATCGCTGAATAAAGAGAGCCCGTATCGCCAGTTCTACATCTGGCGCGACGGTACGCCGGAACAACTGCCCAATAACTGGCGCTCCAAATTTGGCGGCAACGCCTGGCGCTGGCACGCCGAGAGCGAGCAGTACTATCTGCACCTGTTCGCCCCCGAGCAGGCGGACCTCAACTGGGAAAACCCGCAGGTGCGCGCCGAACTGAAAAAGGTGTGCGAGTTCTGGGCCGACCGTGGCGTGGACGGTTTACGCCTCGATGTGATTAACCTGATTTCCAAAGACCAGGATTTCCCGGATGACGCCGTGGGCGATGGCCGTCGCTTCTATACCGACGGACCGCGCATTCATGAGTATCTTCAGGAGATGAGCCGCGACGTCTTTACCCCGCGAAACCTGATGACGGTAGGCGAGATGTCGTCGACCTCGCTGGAAAACTGTCAGCAATACGCCTCTCTCGACGGGCGCGAGCTGTCGATGACCTTCAACTTCCACCACCTGAAAGTGGATTACCCCGGCGGCGAAAAGTGGACCCTGGCCAGGCCGGACTTCGTGGCGCTGAAAACCCTCTTCCGCCACTGGCAGCAGGGCATGCACAACAAAGCCTGGAACGCGCTGTTCTGGTGTAACCACGATCAGCCGCGCATTGTGTCGCGCTTTGGCGATGAAGGGGAGTACCGTCCCCACGCCGCGAAAATGCTCGGTATGGTGCTGCACGGAATGCAGGGCACCCCGTATATTTATCAGGGCGAAGAGCTGGGTATGACCAACCCGCACTTCAGCCGTATAACCGATTACCGCGACGTTGAAAGCCTTAATATGTTCGCTGAACTGCGGGCCAACGGTCGCGCCCCTGAAGAATTGCTGGCTATTCTGGCGAGTAAATCCCGCGATAATGGCCGCACGCCAATGCAGTGGGATGCCACACACAGTGCGGGCTTTACCGAGGGTGAGCCGTGGATTGGCGTTTGCGACAACTACGAGACGGTCAATGCCCGTGCGGCACTGGACGATACTGATTCTGTGTTTTACACCTACCAGACGCTGATTCGCCTGCGCAAAACCCTGCCGGTGCTGACGTGGGGAGATTATGAAGATCTGCTGCCTGACCACCCTTCCCTGTGGTGCTATCGCCGGCGGTCGCAGGGCCAGACGCTGATGGTGGTGGCAAACCTGAGCCGTGAGCGCCAGCAATGGGTTCCCGCGTCAGTACAGGGAGCCTGGCGGGTCGCACTGAGCAACTATGCGGATGCTCCCCCTCAGCCCGACAACCTGCTGTTGCGCCCGTTTGAAGCCATCTGGTGGATACAGGAATAACCCTCAAGAGATACAGCCTGCTGTATCTCTTTTTTTATGTTTAGCGATACGCTAAATGTACGACGATAACTTTTACTTCACGGTGTGCCAAAATAAGAATAGCCCTGCCATTTAAATAACCTCGGCAGGACATTATGAAAAAGACAATTATTAAAGCAACATGTATTAGCGCATTATTATTAAGTACCCAGGGATGGTGCGGAAATACCTCCGTCGATCTTCGCTTTGGTCATAATACGCGCTCAGACGTAAATGATTCACGTATTAAAGTGATGCATCAGGCTGATAACGGTTTTTACTTCTCCGTCGAAGCGGCGCAAAACCATAACGATACGTTCTTTGGTGATACCGACCGATATAATCCGGACGAAAAAGGATTAACGGAGGCAGCACAGGAAATCGAAACGCGCTGGCGTTTTGATCTGGGAAATGGGTTCGCCATCGCACCAGGGATGGTGACCGTCTTTACCGCCAGCAATACGCATTACCGCCCCTTCATCCAGGGCTGGAAAGCATTCGATAACGGCCTGAACCTGTCTGCCCGCTACCGCTATAACACCGTTAACGATGCGCACAGCGACAAACGCCTGGACGGCAGCGGCTACACCCGCCGCGAATCACACCAGTTCGACCTGTGGTTCGCGTACAACATCGGGAAATTCGGCATGTCCTATAACCCGCGCTTCCGCTGGCAGGATAATGTCGATCAGGGAACCGGGGATGATACCTACTGGGAGCACACCGTAGCGTTCAACTACAAGCTCGACGACGGCTGGACGCCTTACGTCGAACTGGTGTCGCTGGATAAAACCTACCTCACTCAGGATGGCAATCATGAAAATGATTACGCCATTCGTCTGGGTATCGTGAAACAGCTCTGACGGCCTGCCTACTCCGTATCGTGCTGCAGAAGCCTGCAGCCGATACGATCGACGGCGCTTAACAGGTCCAGCTGCCCCTCTCGCTGATATAACGAGACGGCATTCATATCAATCGACAACGGCCAGCACAGCGTAGAAAGCCCGGCCAGCGTCGAACCCTGACGGGTAATCGCAATAATCTTTAGCCCCTTACGCAGCGCGTTACGCGCCATTTCTATCAGCGACTGCGTCTCCCCGGATTTACTGATCAACACCAGCGTGCCCTTCGATACCCGGGTCAACTGGTGCATATCATTCAGAATCAGGTGCGGCAGGCTCGCCAGTGACAAAAAACGCGACAGGTAGTTGAGGCTGGTGATAGATGCCCCGCGTGCATATAAATAGATATGGCTGGAATGGGTCAGTAACCGGGACACGTCCACCACGATATCGTCTGCCTGCGGCCCCATCGCAGGCTCGGCAGGGACAGACGTAAAATGGTCGCGTAAAAACCGATAGCGAAGCTCGGTATAACTTTTATAGCCCATTTTCTTACAGACACGATTAACCGAGGTGGTTGTCGTAAAAGTATCACGCGCAATCTCTTTTGCCGATATATCAGAAATATTGCGTGCGTGGTGCTGAATGTATTCAAATATCAACCGTTCACTTCCCTGAAATGAATTCATTTATTACGTCCTGTTAAAACCCAACATGATATTAGCAGAATAGCGAAATAGTCTCTGGAAGGCGCTTCACATATTGCAACATAGCGTATGACGATACGTAATTAGTATTAGCAAACCTTAAACACTGTTTTAAGTTCTCTTTATACTTTCGCTATTTTCACACCCAGGGAATTATTACAATGATGAATCAAAAAATTATCGCTGTAACGGCTTGTCCTACAGGGATCGCGCACACGTTTATGGCGGCAAGTAAAATTATTGCATGGGCAAAAGAGCATAATATTGAGGTCAAGGTCGAAACGCAGGGCAGCGACGGCGTAAAAAACAGATTAACGAAACAGGATATTGCCTCCGCCACGGCCATTATTCTTGCAACCGACATTCCCATTCAGGATGCAGAACGTTTTGAACACGTTCCTCACCTTCAGATCCGCACGCAAGAGCTGATTAAAAATACCGACCGCTACCTGCGTCAGGCGCTGGCCATGCAGAAAAACGTCACCACTGTGGCGGACGAAGACGCCATTCAGCGTTCGGCTTACCAGATTTTTATCGGCCATATCATGGCGGCCATCAGCTATATGTTACCGGTCGTGGTAATGGGCGGCCTGATGATGGCGACGGCCAAAATTACCGGGCAGTTTATAAACATTGAGCATTCGCCGTTCAGCGTGCTGGATAAAATGGGCTTTATGACCATCAAGTTCATGTATCCGGTCTTTGCGATGTACCTGGCCTTTTCCATTGCCGGTAAACCGGCGCTGATCCCCGGACTGATCGGCGGCATCATGTCAGATGAGGTCTACAAACGCTTCTTTGATATTGAAGGCTTTATGCCCTCCGGCTTTTTCGGCGCAATTGGCATCGGCTTTTTTGTCGGCTATCTGGTGCGCTGGCTGAATGATGCAATTCACGTCCGACAGCAGCTTACTACCCTTAAAACCATGTTGGTCGTTCCGCTGATCACCGGTATTACGCTGGTGATGGTAATGGAATATCTGATCAACCCGATTTTTGGTTCGCTTAACCAGCTGATGGTGGTCTTTTTTACCTCGGCGGGTGATACCGGACGCGGCTTCTATTCGGCCATGATCGCCGCGGGTACCGCGTTCGATCTCGGCGGCCCGGTCAACAAGGCGGCAGGATCGGTCGCGCTCGGCCTGAACGGCATGAGCGAGACTTTTGATTTAACCGCCCGCGAGCTCTCCATCGTGATTCCTTCTATTGGGGTAGGCCTCGCCGCGTTCCTCAATGGGCGTTTTGGCCTGCCGGATGTGTTCAGCCGTGAAGAGAAAACCGTTGGCAGCACTTCGTTATTGCTGGGCTTTATCGGTATTTCAGAAGGCGCTATCCCGTTCATCCTGAAAAACCCACGCCTGATCCCCGTGTTCATGACAGGAGCCGTCGCGGGTGCGCTGGTGGCGATTGCCCTCGGCGTGAAGCAGACGTTGCCCCTTCCGGCTATCTGGGGCTGGCCGCTGGCGACCAATGTGGTCGGGTACCTGGCAAGCGTCTTTATTGGCGCACTGATTTGCGCCCTGGGCGTGCTTTATCTCAGCCCAAAGAACGCCAGATAAGGAGAGCGCAATGAGCCAGATCCACGTCATAGCCCATACCCACTGGGATCAGGAGTGGTATTTCACCCGCCAGGACAGCATGGTGCTGGCGTCATACAACTTTGCGGAGGTCATCGAGACGCTGGAGCAGGATCCGGCCTGGCAGTGCTATCACCTTGACGGGCAGATGGCGGTGGTGGATGACTTTCTCGCCATCAATCCCGATTACCGGCCCCGGCTGGAAAAACTGGTCAGGGAGAAAAGCGTGTTTGTCGGGCCGTGGTTCACCCAGACGGATACCTACAACGTTCACGGCGAATCGATTATCCGCAACCTCAAGTACGGTATCTTCGCCGCTCGGGCGCTGGGGCATGCCATGCAGGTCGGTTATCTGCCGGATACCTTTGGGCATAACGCGCAGATGCCCACGATTTTGCAGGGCTGCAATATCGATAATATCGTTTTCTGGCGCGGTGTCGACCACGACACTCAGGCCAAAAACAGCCAGTTTCTCTGGCGCGCGCCGTCAGGTGCAACCATCATCGCCTGTGCAATGGCGCTGGGGTATGGTGCGGCCAAGAATATGCGCGCGGAGGCCAGCCATCTGCACGGCAAGATCTACCCGATGGTGGATCTGCTGCGTTCACGGTCGCAGATTGACGACCTGCTCCTGCCCTGCGGCGGCGATCAGGTCAGCATCGACCCGGCGCTGCCGCATATCCTGCAGGCTGCCAGCGCGCACTCTCCCACGAAGGACCGTTACGTTCTCAGCTCGCTGGAGCAGTACGTCGATCTGCTGCGCACAAAACGGGAACAGCTGGCGTTATGGGAAGGTGAGCTGAAATCGCCGCGCTACACCCGCATTCACAAAACGATCGGGTCTGTGCGTTACGATATCAAAAAGAAAAATGCCGACATCGAGCAGTTCATCCTGCGACAGCTGGAGCCCACCATCGCCATGGCGCGTCATCAGGGCATTCCGGTCACGCTCCCGATTGTGGACACCCTCTGGAAGAAGCTTCTGCGAAGCCATGCCCACGACTCCATGGGCGGCTGCAACAGCGATGCCACTAACCGCGACATTCTTCATCGACTCGAGCAGACAGAGCAGCTTTGTCACAGCCTGTGGAATCTGGTGGTGAAGTCACTGGCCGCCGCATGCTGTCAGGAGGGGGACCTGCTCATTTTCAACCCGCTGGCCACCCCGACCCGCTGCGTGATCCACACCACCCTGTACAGTCGGGCCGACAATATCACCCTGACGTATCAGGGCCAGCCGCTGCCCTTCGACGTTCTGGAATGCGAGACGTTACCCGGAGGAACGGCCATCTCCCTCACCTGTGAGGGTGAACGCGAAACGCACCTTCCGCCTTATTTCCGCTGGCATGTTGTTCTGCAGACGCCTCTCCTGCCGCCGGTGGGCTATATCACCGTCAACCTAAAAGACACGCCGGCTCCGTTTGCCAGGACCTGCGCCGCGAAAGGAGAGGCGATAGAGAATACGGTTTATCGACTGACGCTGGAGGCCGGTACGCTGGTGCTTGAAGACAAGCGCAACGCCAGGCGCATCACGTCGTTATTCAGTCTTGAAGACTGCGCGGATGCCGGAGACAGCTATGATTTCTCGCCGCTCCCGGGCGATGAACCGACGCGCTGCGCGCATTTCACGATGATCGACTGCAGCAAAACCCCTCTTTGCCAAACGATGGTGCTTGAGGCGATCATGTCGCTGCCGCCGGATCTCGCTGGACGCCGGGAAAATACCCGCGCGCCGTTATCAATGCGCATAGTGTGCGAGTTACGTCACGACGATCCGAACCTGCATGTTGATAGCTCGCTGGTAAACAGCCACTGCGATCACCGGCTGCGTTTACTGATCAACAGCGATATTTGCACCCGTCACTCCCTCGCCTCGCAGCCGTTCTCAATAATCGAGCGCGAAACGGGGTACGACGAGACTCACTGGCAGGAGCGCTATCGTGAGAAGCCCGTGGATATCGAAACCAGCGAGGGCATTATCGCTATCGCGCAAGCGGGCAAAGCGCTGGTCGTGAATAGCCGCGGCATGAAAGAGTTTCAGGTTATTGGACGCGATCCGGCAGTCATTGCCCTGACCTTATTCAAATCAACCGGCGTACTGGGGCGCAGCGATCTTGACTGGCGACCCGGCCGGGCATCTGGCATTAACAATACGGTGGTCGATACGCCCGATGCGCAGCTGCTCAAACCGCTGCACTTTTCCTTCACCGTGGCGCTGGCCGATAACGCAGACCATCTGACGCTGCGCCAGCTGGAGAATCAGGCGACGGGTCACCCCTTCACCTATCAACGGCAAACGCTGCATACCCTCGATAACCGGCTTGAGCGTTTTTCGCTGCGCCTGCCCGAACGCACGCTGCCGGCAGAATTTTCGTTATTCGCCTTACCGGAACCGCTCGTTCTTTCAGCCCTGCCTCATGCGCAACGATCGCCTGGCACGATCGCCCGCGTGTTCAACGCCGGGACGCAGCCTGTCCCTGTTCCGGCTGGCCTGGCAGAGCGTCCCCAGCTCAATTATCTGGAAGAACACGTACCATCGGTGACGATGATCCCCCCTTCTGCGACCTGTGATTTTTTGATTGAGGCTTAACATGAACTTGCTTGAACTCACGCACCCCGAACTGGTGTTTATTAACCCACCCTGCCGCACGCCTGAAGCGCTGATCCGCTGGCTCTCCGAACCGCTTGTCGGGCGAAACGTCATCACCGATAAAGACGCCTTTATCCAGAGCGTCTTACACCGCGAAAGTGAAGGTCCCACCGCGCTGGGCGAAGCGCTGGCCGTTCCGCACGGTAAATCAGACGCGGTGCAGCAGGCGGCGTTTTGCCTGGCGCTTTTTGATGAGCCGGTTATCTGGCCGGGGCTGGAAGGCGATGAAGCGGTCAGGATGGTTTTTCTGCTCGCCATTCCACACGCCGAGGCCGGCAGTACGCATATGCAGCTGCTGACGACGCTGACCAGTTCGCTGGCGGAAGAGCGGGTGCGTAACGCGCTTCTGGCGGCGCGCACCGGCGAAGAAGCGCTGTCCGCGTTGCGCAGAGAAACGCCACAAAACGCGGACGCCGAACCCGGGCGCTCACTTGTTATCCCGCTGATACTCGGGAGTATTGCGGCGGCAGCCTTTCTCCAGGCCGGACTGAACTGGGCATGCGGGGTGAGTTAACCGACCGGCGCTCGGCACATGCTGCTGAGCGCTTGTTTTTGTTGAATAATTAATCAGAATTTTCCCTCTCGTCCTTACAAACGCTGGAGTGCCCGTCGTTTGTACTCTCGTCTTTTTACTTTGTTCTGAATCAAATAAATCGCAAACATGTTTGATGCAAATCACTATATGTAGAACTTAAAATGCACGCCGACCCAACATATTGTATTTATCGTCTACTATTCCAACAACAAGACGGCGACTCAGCTCTCCGGAATTGTGGATAACACGCGTTGGGAACGAGGGAAGTCTCTGGCCTGGCTGACAATACGCCCGGTGAACACTTCTCCACCTTTGTGGATAACCTGTTTTTAAAAATGGAGTGATCATGACACCGCATGTGATGAAACGTGATGGCTGTAAAGTGCCGTTTAAATCAGAGCGCATCCAGGAAGCCATTCTGCGTGCAGCTAAAGCAGCGGGTGTCGATGACGCAGATTACTGCGCCACCGTCGCAGAAGTCGTTAGCAGCCAGATGAACGAACGCAGCCAGGTCGATATCAATGAGATCCAGACCGCGGTTGAAAACCAGTTGATGGCGGGCCCCTACAAGCAGTTAGCCCGCGCCTATATCGAATACCGCCACGATCGGGACGTTCAGCGTGAGAAACGCGGTCGTCTTAATCAGGAGATTCGTGGCCTGGTGGAGCAGACCAACTCCGCCCTGCTGAATGAAAATGCCAACAAAGACAGCAAAGTGATCCCCACCCAGCGCGACCTGCTGGCCGGTATTGTTGCCAAACACTATGCCCGTCAGCACCTGCTGCCGCGCGACGTGGTCTCGGCGCATGAGCGCGGTGAGATCCACTATCACGATCTCGATTACTCGCCCTTCTTCCCGATGTTCAACTGCATGCTCATCGACCTGAAAGGCATGCTGACCCACGGTTTTAAAATGGGTAATGCCGAGATTGAGCCGCCAAAATCGATCTCCACGGCCACTGCGGTCACAGCGCAGATTATCGCTCAGGTCGCCAGCCATATTTACGGCGGCACCACCATTAACCGCATTGATGAAGTACTGGCACCGTTCGTCACGGCAAGCTTCAATAAACACCGTCAAACCGCTGAAGAATGGCAAATCCCGGACGCCGAGGGCTACGCGCACTCCCGTACCGAAAAAGAGTGCTACGACGCGTTCCAGTCGCTGGAATACGAGGTGAACACCCTGCATACCGCCAACGGTCAGACGCCGTTTGTGACCTTCGGTTTTGGTCTGGGTACCAGCTGGGAATCACGCCTGATTCAGCAATCTATCCTGCGCAACCGTATCTCCGGGCTTGGTAAAAACCGTAAGACAGCGGTGTTCCCGAAACTGGTGTTCGCTATCCGCGACGGCCTGAACCACAAGTTTGGCGATCCTAACTACGACATCAAACAGCTGGCGCTGGAGTGTGCGAGCAAGCGCATGTACCCGGACATCCTGAACTACGACCAGGTAGTCAAAGTGACCGGCTCGTTTAAAACGCCGATGGGCTGCCGCAGCTTCCTCGGCGTGTATGAAGACGAAAACGGCGAACAGGTTCACGACGGCCGTAACAACCTCGGCGTGATCAGCCTCAACCTGCCGCGTATCGCCCTCGAAGCCAAAGGCGACGAAGCGGCCTTCTGGGCGCTACTGGACGAACGTCTGCAGCTCGCACGAAAGGCCCTCATGACCCGTATCGCGCGTCTGGAAGGGGTGAAAGCCCGCGTTGCGCCCATCCTGTATATGGAAGGGGCCTGCGGCGTGCGCCTGAAGGCGGACGATGACGTGTCGGAGATCTTCAAAAATGGTCGCGCGTCGATTTCTCTGGGCTACATCGGTATTCACGAAACGATCAACGCGCTGTTCGGCAACCAGCACATGTATGACAGCGACGCCCTGCGTGAAAAAGGTGTCGCCATTGTTCAGCGCCTGCGCGATGCGGTTGACCAGTGGAAAGACGAAACCGGCTACGGCTTCAGCCTGTACAGCACCCCGAGTGAAAACCTGTGTGACCGTTTCTGCCGCCTGGATACCGCTGAATTTGGCATTGTCGAAGGGGTAACCGACAAAGGGTACTACACCAACAGCTTCCACCTCGACGTGGAGAAGAAGGTGAACCCTTACGACAAGATCGACTTTGAAGCCGCGTATCCGCCCGTCGCGAACGGTGGCTTCATCTGCTACGGCGAGTATCCTAACATTCAGCACAACCTGAAGGCGCTGGAAGATGTCTGGGATTACAGCTATCAGCACGTGCCGTATTACGGGACCAACACCCCGATTGACGAGTGCTACGAGTGTGGCTTTACCGGTGAGTTTGAGTGCACCAGCAAAGGCTTCACCTGCCCGAAATGCGGTAACCACGATGCGGCTCGCGTCTCGGTGACCCGCCGCGTGTGTGGCTATCTCGGAAGTCCCGATGCGCGTCCGTTTAACGCCGGTAAGCAGGAAGAGGTTAAGCGACGCGTGAAGCATTTGGGGAATGGGCAGATCGGTTAAGGCGTCGGGGGTTTCCCCTCACCCTACCCCTCTCCCTCAGGGAGAGGGAACCGAACGCGCACCTACGTTTTCCCCCTCTCCCTGTGGAAGAGGGCTGGGGTGAGGGCACCCGCGCACACACACTCTGGACATCTTCTTATGCGATATCATCAATACTATCCCGTCGACATCGTCAACGGCCCCGGCACCCGCTGCACCCTGTTTGTCTCAGGCTGCGTCCATGAATGCCCCGGCTGTTACAACAAAAGCACCTGGCGCGTAAATTCAGGCCTGCCGTTCACCGCGGAAATGGAACAGCGGATCATCCACGATCTCAACGACACGCGCATTCATCGCCAGGGGATTTCACTCTCCGGTGGCGACCCGCTTCACCCGCAAAACGTGCCGGACATTCTGAAGCTGATAAAACGCATTCGCCGCGAATGTGCAGGCAAGGATATCTGGGTCTGGACGGGTTATAAGCTTGAAGAACTGAATGCTGAACAGAGGGAAGTGGTGGATTTGATTAACGTGCTGGTTGACGGCAAGTTTGTGCAGGATTTAAAAGACCCTGCGCTGATCTGGCGCGGCAGTAGCAACCAGGTTGTGCATCATTTGCGGTGATCGCTAAAGCCGTTTGTTTGCGTCATGATAAACGGCTGATTTCTCTCTCTTACCGATAGTAATAACACATACCGTCACAACGTTGTCATGAACCTGATAGACCAAACTATAACCCTGGGATCTGAGTTTTATCTTGTCGCAATCAGGCAGGCCATACAGGCGAGCCGATTCAACCCTGGGGTTCACCAACACGTTCGCAAGCTTCTTCTTAAACTGATTTTTTACGGTATCACCCAGCCTGGTCCACTCCTTGAACGCCCTCGGATCAAATACGAGTTCATAAGTCATCCAGCCTAACCTTAATTCCTTTTTGCGGATTAGCCAGCCGCTCCCGGACTGTCTGTATGAGTTCATCTTCACTGTCGCTAACAGTGACCGTTTTCACCGGCATACGCCCCGTCTCCGCAACGTACTGAAACAGTAACCGAACGGCTTCCGTTGGCGTGATATTGAGTTTTTCAAGCACGGCATAAGCCTCGTTTTTGAGTTTGTCATCCAGACGGACGTTCAGCGTGGCCATTATGCCTCCAGTGAAATCGAATGCGTAATGCATTTTAGCATTACATTTGCATTACATCGAATTCTGGATAACGTCTCTCAAAACCGGCTCACACTCTCCATCGCCACCGCTTTAAACCCGGCGAAATCATTGCAACTGCACAGCCGTGACATGGCGCGCTCACGCAGGAAAGTCACGAAAATATCGTAAATCGCCATCGCCTCTTCGTACTCGCGCTTGCTGATGGCGAGCAGGAAAATCACGTGGGCGGTTTCATCCCCCCAGGCAATACCCTGTGGTGCCAGCACGGTATAAACCACCGTTTTTTGTGCCAGTAGCCCGAGGGAGTGCGGCAGCGCAATGCCGTCGCCCAGCATGGTGCTGACGATGGCCTCTCGCTCAACCACCGAATCCAGAAACTCCGCGCCAACAAACCCCTCTTCTTCGAGCTGCTCGCACAGCTCCCGGAACAGCGTTTGCTGGTCAATCGGCCTGTCGATAATGCGAAAATGGGCGGCATCGAAGTATTTATCCAGCATCCACGGGCGGGTTCGGTCCACCAGCACCAGCTTACCTATCTGCTCAAGCTGGTAGTCCGTCGGGAACGGGGCGATCATCACCACCGGTTTAGACTTTTCGCTCACCCGGGCGGTCGAGATAACAAAGTCTTCGCCGATCGGTTCCGCCAGCTCATACTCGCGCAGCGTGAGCGTGCGGGTCACCTCAATCTGCGGATATTTGCGCTGCAGCACCGCTTCAATCATCCGGACCATCGCATTCCCGGCATCGCAAACTAACAGCACCCGCGGCTGGCGCTGGTAGCCGATGTTGTAGTGGCGCTCCAGCCCGACGCCGATATGCAGCACCAGGAAACCGATCTCGTTTTCGCTGATCACATACGGCGTGTATTTCCCCCAGCTCGACACTGCCGCGAGGGTCATATCCCACGCCATCGGGTAGTGCTGCTTGATGTTATCCAAAAGCGGATTCGGGATCATGATTTGATAGCGCACGCGGGTGATCATGGTTTTGATGTGGGTGAGCAAATCCGCATGCAGTTGCTCGTCGCTGAGCAGGTTGTAGTTATAGTGGGTATTGATGTAGCGCAGGATGTAATTGACCAGCGCTTCGTCGTCATCGGCATTGATGGCACTGGGGGCAATCTCCTGGATCTGACGTGCCGCGATGTGAACGCAGAGCCAGCTCTCTTCTGAAGGCGAAAGCGCTTTATCCGCCAGCTGTTGAATGGTCACAGCGATGTCTTTCGCCGCCTCACGGACATTCTCGGCCACATCTTCTGCGTGAAATTCCGGCAGCGGATAGCCCTCGCTGATGCGACGCACCGACACCGCACAGTACAGGCGCAGGAACAGCTCGCCCTCGTCAGTCAGACGAATGTGATGCCGCGTCAGCGCATCGTGCAGCACGGGAACCATCTGCTCCGCCACCCCCGCATTGAGCGCAACGTCGGTCACCAGCGGGTTCAGGCTATCCTGCTGCGCCAGCTCCCAGAGCAGATCGGTGAGACAGGCGCGGGTCGCCATCTCGCTGCCAAACAGCTTCATGCCGTGGCGCGGTCGGGTTTCCAGCGTCAGGTTATAGCGGTGGAACCACTCGCGCACTTCCACCATGTCACTTTGCAGCGTCGCACGGCTGACAAACCACTCATCCGCCAGATCCTCCAGCTTGAGCGAAAACGCGGAGGTAAGAAAACGGACCACCAGATAGTGCACGCGCTCCGGCCCGGTGCGGGGAATGCGCAGCGCGCGCGGGTGTGAGGACTGAAGCTGCTGATAGCGTTCTGCATCGTCAATTTTGAGCTGATAGCCATTGCCGCGGCTGAGAATAAACTGCGCACCGTGGCTCGCCAGCAGCGCGTTCAGGGCGGTGATATCAGCGCGGACGGTTCGCGTGGAGACCGACAGCCGCTGCGCCAGTTCGTCCTGCGGCAGCGTCTCGTTTTGCAACAGATCGAAAAGTTGCGCTAAACGTTGGTTCGGAAATCGCACGGGGTTGTCCTCTTACGGCTTAGGGTGAAATGACCATCTGGGATGGGCTGCCGACCGGGGTATAGTCCGGCTCGGCGCTGAGTTTGCCGTCCTGCGCCACGCGAAAACGGGTAATGTTGTCGCTGCGCTGATTCATGACGTACAGCCAGCGCCCCTGTTTGTCGAGCGTCAGGGTGCGCGGGTAATCACCACGCGTCCACACATCGTCCTGATGCGTCAGCGTGCCATCCGCTGTTACGGTAAAGTGCCCGATGCTGTTATGCAAACGGTTAGCCACATACAGCTGTTTGCCATCGGCACTGAGCGCCAGCCCGGCGGCAAAGCTGGTGCCTTTATAGCCGTGTGGCAGGGCGGAGAGGGTTTTCCCCTCCTGCAGCCTGCCCCGGGCATCCAGCGTATAGTGCGTGAGCGTGGATGCCTCTTCGTTAATCAGCCATAACGCATCGCCTTTCGGCGTAAAGACGAAATGCCGCGGACCGGCCCCTTTCGAGGAGGTACTGATAAACGGCGGATCGTTCGGCGTCAGCTTGCCTGTTTGATCGTCAAAACGGTACTGGTAGATACGATCCAGACCCAGATCGGTAGAAAAAACGTATTTCCCGCGCGGATCGGCGGCGATCATGTGCGCATGAGGGCCATTGTGATCGCTAATGGCAAAACTGCCTTCCACCGCCGCCACCGGTTTCGCCGCGCCCGGCTCTCCCCGATCCTGATGCGTGTCCGTGGCCTCCCCCAGACTGCCGTCTGCATTAACGGGCAGAACAGCAATCGAGCCGCTGACGTAGTTCGCCACCAGCAGGTGGTGACCCTTTGGCGTCAGGGAGAGATAGACCGGCCCCGCTCCGCCGGACGCCACCTGATTAAGCTCGCTCAGTTCGCCGTTATCGCCCACGCGCAGCGCCTGCACCACGCCCTGCTCCACTTCGCTCGCCAGATAGAGCGTCTTACCATCCTGCGAGACGGTGAGCTGCGCGGCGTTTGGCAACGTGCTGACCAGCGTTTTATTCGCGAGCGCACCGGTTTGCGGGTCGAGGGTAAAGCGGTACAGCCCCTCGCCGTTGGGGTTGTACGTCCCGACCCAGGCGTACTGCGTCTGGGCGATGGCGGTGGTAGCGAGTAACGAGAGTGAAGCGACGAGCAGATTGCGGGTGTGCATGGTGGCTCCTTTGGTTTTGTGCGGTTTGTGCCCCTCACCCTAACCCTCTCCCCTTTGGGGAGAGGGGACGATTACACCCTCTCCCCAAAGGGGAGAGGGCCGGGGTGAGGGGTAAAGACTACTTAGCCAGCTTCTTCGTCATCTCCAGCAGCGTACGCACATCTTCCGGACGCGTGTCGCCGCTGGCTTTGTCGATAATCGAGCTGTAGATATGCGGAATGATTTTACTCACGCCCGCATCAAGGGCGATCAGCAGGATCGCTTCATAGTTCTCCAGATCGATCCCACCGGTCGGCTCCAGCCAGAAATCGTGACGGGCGCAGGCTTCCGCCACTGCCTGGTATTCGTCCCGACACGCCAGGCCTCCCATCGGGAAGTATTTGATGGAGCTGCCGCCAAAATCTTTCAGCAGGGCAATCGCGGTTTCAACCGGCACAATGCCGTCCGGCGCCGTGCTGCTCAGCGGACCGGTGGAGATTTTCACCTTGCCAACGGTGCCGGTCGGAGAGACCAGGCCGTTGACCACGGATTCACTCTGCCCCAGCAGCGCACGGCTGGTTGCCACGCCGGTGAACACCTGGTTAACGTGCTGCGGCTGCACCTGACGGGCGATCTCACTGACCATCCCGGACTGGTTCGGATCGCCTGCGCCGAGGCCCACAGAGAGCGCATTATCGATAAGCTGAGCGTAGTCGCGCATATCGGCAACCGCACTGGCGACATCCGGGTAATTTTTGGAGAGCACGCCCACCAGCACGTGGCCTTCCGCCGCCTCGTAAATGGCGCTGGCGTTGGCTTTCGATCCTGCCAGCACGTTCAGGCAGACGCGGTCACGGTAAAAGTTGGGGGTCAGTTTCATGCCTTTTTCTCCTGTCCTAACACTTCACTCATGCGGCGATAAACAATGTTCAGCTGATCGGCATTCACGCTGCGCACGTCCGCTTCGATAATCCCTTCGTTGGCCTTGTAGCCACGGAAGTAAATGGCGTACTCGCCTTGCTTCAGCGCGGTCACCAGGTCGCCGGTGCCAACACCGGTGGTGGCTTCATCAAACTTAATCTCGGTACGGGCGATATCGCGACCGGCACTGTCCCAGACCACGCGTGCCGTCACGCCGTTAAGGGTATTAAGCGCGTCAATAAAGGGCGTCATCTTCGCCACCATCTCTTCGCCGCTCTCTTTGGTCGCCGTCAGGTAGTGTTCGATGGCACAGGTAAGGCCGAGGATCCCCTCTTTACCCACTTTCATTGCGCGGCCAATCCCCGCCGTCTGGCGTTTCACCCACTCAACATACTGCGTTTTGCCGATCACCAGCCCGCTGGTTGGCCCTTCAATCGCTTTCGCACCGCTGTAGATAACCAGATCGGCACCGGAGCGATAGTAAACGTGAAGATCCTCTTCCGCGGCCGCATCCACGATCAGCGGCAGATCGTGCTTACGCGCCACCACTGCCGCCTGCTCTACGCTGAGCATGCTTTTCTGCACGCAGTGGTGAGACTTGATGTAAAGGATGGCCGCGGTACGCGGCGTGATGGCCGCCGCCAGCTGATCGGCGGAGCATTCGTTCGCGTAGCCCGCTTCCACCAGCTTGCCGCCGCCCAGCGCCACCATGGTGCCTACCGGTGCGCCAAAGTTAACGTTATGGCCTTTCGGCAGCACGATTTCGTTGTTCTCAATTGGGGTGACGTGCAGGTTCTCCAGCAGCCAGTCGCTGTTTTTGACCAGCACCGCCGCCACGGACTGGGCGATGCCCGCTGACGCGCAGGAGACCACCGTCGCCCCTTCCACATCCAGCAGCTTTGCGATGTATTCGCCGGTTTTGTTGACCAGATCCTTCATCTCGAAATAGTGATTCATGCCATCCATCGCCGCCTGCACCACGTCCGGGCGCGGCGTGGAAACACCCAGCGCCGTCATACGGCCTGAGGTGTTGATGACTTGCTTTAAGTGATACTTCTCATAAATCGAAGGCATGTTCTGTGCTCCCTTGTTCGGTCATGTAGCCCTTGCCTGCGCGGATGGCGGCAAGCGGCACCAGAATGTGTTCAGCCTGCAGGCTGTCATTTTCAGCATCCACCAGCAGCGTTGGCTGGCGTTTTATCGTGAACAGCGTCAGGTCGGCATCGAGGCCTGGCTGAATACGGCCTTTGTGCGTCAGACGCAGCCCGTCGGCGGCGTTCGCGGTGACGCACTCAATCACCTGCGGCAGCGACATGCCGATGGCGAGAAACTTCGACATCACGCTTGCCAGCGACCCTACCGGGCCGTTAATGCGGTTGCGGCAGTAAATATCCGAGCTGATGGTGTGTGGCAGAATGCCCATCGCAATGGCGCGTCTCGCCACCTCAAAGCTAAAGCTCGCCGTACCGTGTCCGACGTCCAGGCGCACACCGCGTTTCAGGGCGGAGGTGATGGACGCACGCAGTTCACCGGATGGCGTCAGAATGCGGTTCGGCTTGCCGTTGTAGCAGTGGGTGATGATGTCGCCTGAGCTGAGCAGGTCGGCAATTTCATCGAGGTTGGGCGGGTTGTTGCCGATGTGCACCATCAGCGGCAGGTCGCCGTTCTCTTTCTGGATGGCTTTCGCGTGCTCAAGCGGCGTAATGCCGTTTTCGCCGACCACGCTGCTGCTCATGCGCGCTTTCAGGCCAACGATAAAATCCGGGTAGCGCGTGACGGCCTGCTTCACGGCCTTCGCATCAATGTTGGCCATATTGGCCAGTTCGTTCTGGGCAATCAGCCCCACGCGGGAGATGTTCAGTAAGGCATAAACGTCGGTTGAGGCTTTACGGGTGATTTCATAAAAATCGTCCACGTCATCCGCGCCGGTACTGCCGGCATCCACCACTGAGGTCACGCCGGTGGCGATGCCCACGCTGTCCGGCTCGTCGTGATAAATAGGGGAGTTCGGGTAGCAGTGAACGTGGGAGTCAATCCAGCCTGCGCTGACGAACACTTCACCGTTCAACTCAACCGTTTTGCGGGCGGGCGCGGTAATGTCGCCCACCGCCGCGATTTTTCCGTCCTGAATGGCGATATCGGTCAGGGTATCGTCGGTGAGGCGCGCACGGCGCAGGAGTAAATCGAACATGAGGATCTCCTGATAAGGCGGGCGCCGGAGCGCCCGCGGGCATTAAAGGGCGACCGGGAACAGCCAGCCCAGAATCATTGCACCGAGAATGGCGCCACCGGTAATCGGCTTCTGCCAGATATAGAACAGCAGCGCACCCACCAGAGAGCCGACACCAATAGGAATGGAGGCGGTCATGGCGCTGAGGATAATCAACGGCCCGAGGAAACGACCGGAGGCGTTACCGGCGCCCATCATCACGTCCGCCCCGTAGGTGGAGTTGCTCTGATTGATGGTGAACTTACGCGCCAGGATGATGACGTAGCCAATTGCCAGGCCAATCACCAGGCCGGTGATCAGCGCGGCAATAAAGTTGGTCACCGGGAACATGATGCCCGCGCCCAGCAGCAGCGCCGGAACCCCGAGACCCACCCCGGTCTGGATCGCCCCGCCGATATCAAGGATACCGACCAGCGACCCTTCGATAATACGGGCGAACAGGAAGCTGGCACCGAACGCCGCCACCGCGCCGTAAACGCCGGTATCCATCCCCGCTTTCAGCATCGCCACGAAGGCCACTTCGTTGAACGCGCCGATGCCGTAGAGGTAGTACATATGCGTCCCGGCGAAAACACCGGAAGAGAGCAGGCCAACGAAGATCGGGAACGACCAGTCGGCATACCAAAAACCTTTATTCTGTTCCATGTCGAGGCTCCTGTTATTTACCGCTGAGCGCGTTGTGGATCATGTCGAGCCAGTTCGGCACGGTCAGATGGAAGGATTCGATCATCTTCATGTCGAAGCCACGGAAGAAACCGCTCAGCACGAACAGCGCCACGATGGCCGCCATCATCACTTTGGTGACGTGGTTCCATCCGCTCTCTTCAACGCCCTTACCGATCAGGATACCCAGCACCAGACCCGGTACGGCGTTACCCATGATCAGCTGCGCCGCGCCGCCAAAAATGGTGGCCCAGAAGCCCGATTTTTTACCCGCATCGATGGCGGCCAGCCAGAAGATCACCGGCATCACGGTGTTGACCAGCAGGTTTGCTGCAGGCACCAGCACCTTCACGGCGGTTACCTGAAGCGCAGCCGGAACAGAAGAGGCGGTGAGGTTAAGGAAGGTGACGACAATCATGCCGATCACGCCGCAGGCAATTGCCATTTTGCGCGGATCGTGCAGCGTTTCGCCGACGTTACGGTTTTTAATCATCAGTGCTGCAGCACCCCAGTTCGGGATGATACGGTGGTCAACGTCCTGTGTGAATGCACCTGCAGCCACGGAAGAGGCCCAGGCGTTAAAGAAGAAGCCTAACCCAAAGGAGAAGTGAGAAGCCGGATCCCCTTCACAGGAGTTCAGTTCCCCCAACGTACGAAACGCGCCCATACCCTGAGTGGTAGGCGCATGAAACATGCGTGCAGCCCCGGCCCCCACACCGACGCCAACCAGGCCGCCAATGATGAGCGATTTTATTAATATAATTAAGAACATCAGTCTGCCCTTTTATGAATAATCAGCGTTGCGTGACGAAATCCACCTGGTCGAGATTGATGGCAGTCACGTTGACGGTCACATCCAGCTCCACGCTGTAGGTGCGTCTTTCCCGGCGCAGAAAGAAGAACAGAAAAGCTTCTTTACGCACCGCTTCTTGCGCCTGAACGACCTGCACATCCTGTGGCTCAATACGCAGTAAGATATGCGGTGAGGCTTTCATCACCGCGGCCTGAACGTGGTTGAGCGCATCAGCGAAGGCGCGCGCTTTAGCGTCGCCTTTGCCCTTCACCCTCACCGTGGTTGTGAACTGTTCTTTCATGCTTATGCGCCGTGTTTCTTCTGCCACGCCTGAACCAGACGCTCGCCCAGCTCTTCTTTATCCATAAAGCCAAAGCCCAGCACATTGCAGCCTTCATTGATGGCGGTGACGCCTTCATCCACTGAACGCATGCCGTATTTGGCTTTGTAGCCATATTTGGTTTGTGCGGTGATGGCACCCGCGCCGCCGCTGCCGCAGAAGGAGATGCCGAAGGTGGCATTTTCCGCTTTCATCACGTCACCGAGCTTCATGTCTGCCGCCACACCCGGCACGACAACCGCGCGTCCACCGGCTTTTTCAACGCCTGCCGCCACTTTCTGACCTTTACCCAGGCGATCGCCAATCACGACTGTAATCTGTTCCATGTGTTGCTCCTTAAAGGTTGTCTTTCGCGACTTCGAAGTGAACGGAAAGCAGCCAGGCCTCTTCATCAGGAAGGTTGCCAAACTGCGCGACCACTTCACGGGCAAGCCGCATTGAATCGGGAGAAATTTCGTCGAACAGCTCGGCTTCAACCTCCGGCAGCGGCTCGCCGGTCACGGACCGGTGCGCCATCGCGCGAACGTGGGAGGTGAGCATCTGTTCCTGTACTGCGTTGGGGATGATGTTGTGCCGGGCCAGCAGGGCATACACCTGCGCCAGCATGGTGTTAGCGAGCTGCTCTGTTTGCACCGCCTGATCTCCAACGTCGTTCATTACCGCTCCGTTAATCACTCGTCTTACCCCGTTAATGGCTCTGGAATAAAACTAACGTTGGGGGGGAATTGTTTGTAGCGAGTTGTTTTCCACTTCGAAGTGGAAAGGCGAGCACCGGCAGTGATCTGTGCCACATAAATATGCTGAATATAGATAAATCACTGTATTTACGTGATGAATATCACGCTATCTGACGGCAATTAAGGGGGCGTGGGAGCGAAAAAGATTATGGGCAGGCGTGCAAATATGTGAGGTGGATAAGGTTTTCTTATGCCCGGAAAGCAAACATGCGGGGGCGATTAACCGCCCCCGCACGGGGAAAGCGCGTAGCGAGAATTAACGATACTTTTTGTGATAGGTATTACGCGTGGTCACAAACTGGTCGGCTGCCGCCTGGGCTTCCTTCACTTTGCCTTCGTTGGCAAGCTTCAGTGCACCGTCAATCTGACCGACCAGCACGTCAAAGCCGTGGCGGTAGTCTTTCATCTCAGCGCTGTCTGCCGCTTTGTTTTCCAGCTTTGGCGGCGTGGATTTCTGCGCGTCCAGTGCCGCTTCACGCATTTTGGTCAATGCGCCTTTCATTTCCGCCGCATTGTCCGTTTTCTGCACCACCTTCAGGTTTTCACTGAGGATGCCCATGTCGTCTTCAAGATCGGCAGCAAACGCAGAAGAACCAAGAACCAGCGTTGACGCTGCGACGATCGCTAACAGGTGTTTACGCATTGCTCACTTCCTTTTTTATTATTAAAACGCCTTTACGGGTATTACTGCCCGGCGATTTTCATCTCCGGTAAGAGGACTGAACCACACTGTATATTGCTACGTGTTTCAATATCGTTACCGACAGTAACAATATTGCGCCACATGTCTTTCAGGTTGCCGGCGATGGTAATTTCGCTTACCGGATACTGAATTTCACCGTTCTCAACCCAGAAGCCCGCCGCGCCGCGCGAGTAATCGCCGGTAATGCCGCTTACGCCCTGGCCCATTAACTCTGTGACGACCAGACCGGTGCCCATCTCTTTAAGCATCTGCTCAAAGCTCAGGCCCTGACCCGCGATTCGCCAGTTGTGAATGCCGCCCGCGTGACCGGTGCTTTTCAGCCCCAGCTTGCGCGCGGAGTAGTTGGTCAGCAGCCACTGCGTCAGAATGCCGTCTTTGATGATATCGCGGCGCTCGGTGCGAACACCTTCGCTGTCGAACGGCGTCGAGGCCAGCCCTTTCAGCAGGTGCGGATGCTCTTCAATGGTCAACCATTCCGGCAGGATCTGCTTGCCCAGCGAGTCGAGCAAGAACGTCGATTTACGGTAAACGGAGCCCCCGGCAATTGCCCCCACCAGGTGGCCAAACAGGCCGGTCGCCACTTCATTGGCAAAAATGACCGGGGCTTTCATGGTGGAAAGTTTACGTGGCGACAGACGGGACAGCGTGCGCTGCGCGCATTCTGCGCCAACCCACTCAGGAGACTGCAAATCGCCCAGCGCGCGACCGATGGTGTAGGCGTAATCACGCTCCATATCCCCATTCTCTTCAGCGATAACGCAGCTGGAGAGCGAATGGCGCGTTGAGCAGTAGCCCTGCAGCATCCCGTGGCTGTTACCAAACACTTTGATACCGTAGTGGCTGTTAAAACTTCCGCCTTCGGTATTGGTGATGCGTTTATCGGCCTGCAGGGACGCCTGCTCGGCACGGGCAGCCAGTTCGATCGCTTCGTCCGGCGTCACTTCCGCCGGGTGGAAAAGATCGAGATCCGGGGCATCGAATGCCAGCAGCTCTTTGTCGGCAACGCCGGCGTAAGGATCGGGCGAGGTGTAACGCGCAATATCCAGCGCAGCCTGCACCGTACGGGCAATGGCATCCGGGCTGAGATCGGTCGATGATGCGCTGCCTTTGCGATTCTGGTGATAAACCGTGATCCCCAGGGCGCCATCGCTGTTGAATTCTACATTTTCCACTTCGCCGTAGCGGGTGCTGACGCTGATGCCGGTGGTTTTGCTTACCGCCACTTCGGCGCCATCTGATTTACCTGAAGCGAGCGTCAGCGCGGTGGAGACGGCTTCTTCCAGAATCTTACGCTGCGCTTCAACTTGTGAGGTTACTTTCATCGCAAATGCCATACTGTAAGAGAGAGTTAATTGAAGTCTAACAGAGAACCGTTTTTCAGTGCGCGTCTTAACTGGTAACATTAGCCTCTTTTTTAAGGAGCCTGACATGACTAAGCAGCCCGAAGACTGGCTCGACGACGTTCCCGGTGATGACATCGAAGACGAAGATGATGAGATCATCTGGGTCAGTAAAAGTGAAATTAAACGTGACGCCGAAGAGTTAAAACAGCTTGGCGCGGAAATGGTAGAACTGGGTAAAAACGCGCTGGATAAACTCCCGCTCGACCAGGATCTGCGCGATGCCATTGAACTGGCACAGAAAATCAAGAAAGAAGGCCGTCGCCGTCAGCTTCAGCTTATCGGTAAAATGCTGCGTCAGCGTGACGTTGAACCGATCCGCCAGGCGCTGGACAAACTGAAAAACCGCCACAACCAGCAGGTTGCGCTGTTCCATAAGCTTGAGCAGATCCGCGATCGTCTGATTGAACAAGGTGATGATGCGGTACCGGAAGTACTGAACCTGTGGCCGGATGCCGATCGCCAGCAGCTGCGTTCGTTGATCCGCAATGCCCAGAAAGAGAAAGAAGCGAACAAGCCGCCGAAGTCTGCACGCCTGATTTTCCAGTATCTGCGTGAGCTGTCTGAAAACGAAGAGTAAGCACAGCATCGTTGAGTGCCCTTAACCCCGCCCCTCTCCCTGTGGGCGAGGGAGAAAAAGCCCGGTAAGCGTGAACGCTACCGGGCTTTTTTTTACTCTGCGACCGCCTGCGCTTTCTTCGCCAGACCGTCCAGCAGCTTCTGATGGATCCCGCCAAAACCGCCGTTGCTCATCACCAGAATGTGATCGCCAGGCTGTGCGGCTTTCACCACCATATCCGCCAGCGCATCCACATCCGCACTCCAGTGCGCAGGCTGAATGCAGGCATCGGCCACTTCGGCCACCTGCCACGGAATATGCTGCGGCTGCAGCAGGAAGACTTCATCGGCACGCCCTAAGGATGGCGCAAGATCGTCTTTGCAGATGCCCATTTTCATGGTGTTCGAACGCGGTTCCAGCACCGCCAGAATGCGGGCGGTCCCGCCGACTTTGCCGCGTAAAGCTGCAAGCGTCGCCAGAATGGCGGTCGGGTGATGCGCAAAATCGTCATACACCGTGACGCCGTGGGCTTCACCGCGCAGCTCCAGACGACGACGGGCGTTAATGAACGAGCCTAACGCATCCGCCGCATCCGCAGGCTGAACGCCCACATGACGTGCCGCGGCAATCGCCATCAGGCCGTTGTGCATGTTGTGCTCGCCCACCAGGCCCCACTTCACCTCACCCACTTTCTCACCGTCGAGCAGCACTTCCCACTCGGAGGCATCCGCGTTGAGTTTTTTCGCCTGCCAGTGTCCCTGCTCGCCCACCAGCTCCTGCTCGCTCCAGCATCCCATCGCCAGGGTTTGCTTCAGGTTGATGTCGTTTTCCGGCAGGATGATGCGGCCCTGACCCGGAACGATGCGCACCAGATGGTGGAACTGTTTCTGAATCGCTTTCAGATCGTCAAAAATATCGGCGTGATCGAACTCAAGGTTGTTGAGGATCAGCGTCCGCGGGCAGTAGTGCACGAACTTGGAGCGCTTGTCGAAGAACGCGCAGTCATACTCGTCGGCTTCGATCACGAAGAACGGGCTGTCACCCAGACGCGCAGAAACATCGAAATTACCCGGTACACCCCCGATTACAAAACCTGGCTTATAACCACAGGCTTCGAGGATCCAGGTCGCCATTCCGGCGGTCGTGGTTTTGCCATGCGTTCCGGCTACGGCAACGACCCAACGGTCGCGCAGCACGAAATCATGCAGCCACTGCGGGCCAGACATGAACGGAATGTTGCGTTCCAGAACCGCCTCAACGCACGGATTACCGCGGGTCATGGCGTTGCCAATGATCACCAGATCCGGCTCAGGATCCAGCTGGCTGGCATCGTATCCCTGAATCAGAGAGATGCCCTGTTTCTCCAGAAGCGTGCTCATCGGCGGATACACATTGGCGTCCGAACCTGTCACTTCATGGCCCAGAGAGCGCGCCAGCATTGCCAGTCCGCCCATGAAAGTGCCACAAATCCCCAATATATGAATGCGCATACGTCACTATCCTTCTTCAATGTGGCGCACATTTTACTCACATGTCAGCGACAGCGAAACGCATTTCAGGTAAATCCGTATATTGCTGGCGCGATTCACCTCTGCGCTAATATTTGAATGTTTGTTAAGATTGTTGGGCTTTAGTCGTTTTAGTGAACATACAATCGCTCTACTCACAAAGATGCAGGGAAAGTGTTATGAAAACGTTAGGTGAATTTATTGTCGAAAAGCAGCACGAGTTTTCTCATGCTACGGGTGAACTCACTGCTTTGCTGTCGGCAATAAAGCTGGGCGCTAAGATCATCCACCGTGATATCAACAAGGCCGGTCTGGTCGATATCCTGGGTGCCAGCGGTGCCGAGAACGTTCAGGGCGAGGTTCAACAGAAACTCGATCTGTTCGCAAATGAAAAACTGAAAGCTGCACTGCGCGCGCGCGACATCGTGGCGGGTATCGCCTCCGAAGAAGAAGATGAAATTGTCGTTTTCGAAGGGTGTGAACACGCTAAATACGTTGTGCTGATGGATCCGCTGGACGGTTCCTCTAACATCGACGTTAACGTTTCTGTCGGTACCATTTTCTCCATCTACCGCCGCGTCACGCCTGTTGGCACGCCGGTGACAGAGGAAGATTTCCTGCAGCCGGGCAGTAACCAGGTGGCAGCCGGTTACGTCGTTTATGGCTCCTCCACCATGCTGGTGTACACCACGGGCTGCGGCGTTCACGCCTTTACTTACGATCCCTCGCTGGGCGTTTTCTGCCTGAGCCAGGAACGTATGCGCTTCCCGGAGAAGGGCAACACCTACTCCATCAACGAAGGCAACTACATCCGATTCCCGAACGGCGTGAAGAAATACATCAAGTTCTGCCAGGAAGAAGATAAAGCCACTCAGCGCCCGTACACGTCCCGCTATATCGGCTCGCTGGTTGCTGACTTCCACCGCAACCTGCTGAAAGGCGGTATCTACCTCTACCCAAGCACGGCAAGCCACCCTGACGGCAAGCTGCGTCTGCTGTATGAATGCAACCCAATGGCGTTCCTGGCCGAACAGGCTGGCGGCAAGGCGAGCGACGGTAAAGAGCGTATTCTGGACATCGTGCCGGAAAGCCTGCACCAGCGTCGTTCGTTCTTTGTCGGCAACACCCATATGGTTGATGACGTTGAACGTTTTATCCGTGAGTATCCGGACGCATAACCCATAACACGGGGAGCCCTTCAGGCTCCCCGCTTCATTTATATATTTTACCGTATAAGTGTTTATAAAAAACACGCTTTAATATTCGGTTTTGCTCCTGCATTATTTCCATAACAGTTTGACAAATATTTCCTGGAGCCTAATCGTCATGAAAAATTATTCCCGTGCTAATACCGGCATTGATTTAAATCTTATCCCTGTTTTTATTGAAGTGGTCCGCTGCGGCAGTATGGCAAAAGCCTCTGTACGTCTGGAGATGTCGCGCCCCGCGGTGAGTCTGGCATTAAAACGCTTTAATCAGCTGTTTGACGAGCCGCTATTTTTCCGCAAAGGGTTATATCTCGAGCCGACTGAAAATGCATTAGCATTAACCCAGTCTCTGGAAATATTAATGGGCGACATTCACGATAATATTGGCGCATTAAATTCAGCGACACATAAAACCCCGACACAGAATGCGCCGGGGCGGGAAAATATTATGCCGCTGTCTGAGCCGTCAGTTTAAATGATGCCATGGCGTCCATCAGCTGACGCGATTGCTCTTCCAGCGAGCGCGTCGCGGCAGAAGATTGCTGGACCAGCGCCGCATTCTGCTGCGCGGTTTCGTCCATCTGATTCACGGCAATATTCACCTGCTCAATGCCGCGACTCTGCTCCTGGGACGCGGTCGCAATCTCGCGCATCAGTTTGGTCATGCGCAGTACTTCTGTTGCGATCTCATCCATCGTTTCGCCAGCCTGCTGCGCCAGCTCGCTGCCTTCGTTTACATGGGTCTGAGAATCACTGATAAGCGAACGGATCTCTTTTGCTGCGTCAGCGCTGCGGCTGGCGAGGTTTCGCACTTCACCGGCGACAACGGCAAACCCGCGCCCCTGCTCACCCGCGCGCGCCGCTTCCACCGAGGCGTTCAGCGCCAGAATATTGGTCTGGAAGGCAATGCCGTCAATGACGCTCAGAATATCGGCGATGCGTGCCGAACTGCCGGCGATATCACGCATTTTTTCAATGACGTAGCAGACCATTTCGCTGCCGTGATCGGCGGTGTCAGACACGGATTTCGCCAGCTGGTGCGCCTGCTCGGCGTTGTCTGCATTGAGTTTCACCGTGGCGGTGATCTCTTCCATGCTGGCGGCCGTCTGCTCAAGCGATGTCGCGGTGGATTCCGTGCGCTGGGCAAGATCCATGTTCCCCGCCGTCAGCTCGCGGCTGCCGGTATCAATTTGCGAGCTGGCATCACGTACCCGTAAAACCGAGTTCATCAAAGACTGCCGCATCCCCTCAATGGCCGCGTTCAGGCGGTTAAACTCCTGGCTCGCCGGGTCATTCAGCGTATGGGTTAAATCGCCCGCCGCCACGTTCTCCAGCTGAGCAATGGAGGCCGAAAGCGGTTTGAGCAGCATGTGACGCAGTACCAGCCACGCCAGCACAATAATGCCAGCCGTCAGCAGCGCGGCCACCACGATCAGGATCAGTACCCGGTTTTTGCTCGACTGCACGGCCTTCACTTCCGCTTTCCCGCGCGCTTCGCTCCATTTCTGAAAGACCTGCATATCATTATCAAACTGCGCCGCCACCGGGATCAGCGTGTTCTCCAGCAGATCGTAATAGCTGTCTGCGCTCTGATCGTTCAGGGCTTTCAGCATCGGGTCGATCCCCTGCTGGTTATAGGTCGCCAGGCTCGCGGCCACCTTATCCAGCAGTTTTTGTCCCTGTTCATCCGCCACCCCGCCGTCGATCACGCCTTTCAGCGTTTTACGGGCCTGGGCAATCTCCTGATTGATGTTTTTCACCGATTTGGCCGCGTCATCCATCATGCCGATTTCCATCATCCGGACCGCCTGACCCGCTTCATTACGCGCGCGCAGGATCAGGGTATAGCCAGAATTAAGCTGCACCATCTGCTCACCCTGAAGGTGGTTGATGCGCTGGAGTGAAGAAGAACTCTGTGTGAGGGCATAAATGCCAATGCCGCTGACAATCAGCAGCAGAAGGGTCATAACGGCCAGTAAAGAGAGCAAGCCGGTACGAATCGATAGCGTTTTAAGCATGATATTATTTCCGGTAGCGAGATATTTCTGGGCATAAAAAAAGAGTATCGGCCGCTACCGGAAAATGTTTAGACTTTAAGCAAATTCAGCGTGTTATGTCTCTGTTACTGAAGTGTTTACACGGGTAACAGGCGAGCTTTGTAGGTTCTCCCAGAGCACCGTCAGGCCGCGCTGCAGGGCGATAAAAATAAACAACAGAATGCCAATGGCGATCTTGGTCCACCATGAACTGAGCGTGCCGTCAAAGTTGATATAGGTCTGGATCAGTCCCTGGATCGCCACGCCGAACAGCGTCCCCAGCACCGTGCCAACGCCGCCGCTGAGCAACGTGCCGCCAATCACCACCGAGGCGATGGCATCAAGTTCCACCCCGACGCCTGCCAGGGCATAACCCGCCTGGGTATAAATCGAGAAGACGATCCCCGCCAGCGTCGCCAGTCCGGTCGAGAGCATATAGATGCGGATTGTGGTGCTGCGGGTGGAGATCCCCATCAGGTTTGCCGAGGTGGCACTGCCGCCAATGGCATAGACCTGATTACCAAACCGGGTACGGTGGGCAAGGAAGATCCCCACCACCACCACGCCCAGCATCAGCAACCCCATCGCGCTCAGACGACCGCCCCCGGGGATTTTCCACGCCAGGCTGGAGAGCGTGTCGTAGACAGGATGGTTAATCGGAATCGATTCTTCCGAGACCAGGTAGCTCACGCCGCGCAGGAAGAACATGCCGGCGAGGGTGATAATAAAGGCCGGAATTTTCAGCGCGTCGATCAAAAGCCCCATAAAGGCGCCAAACGCGCAGCCCATCACCAGCACCAGCGGGAAGGCCAGCAGCGGCGAGATCCCCCAGAAACCGATCGCTTTTGCGAGGAATACACCCGTGAAAGCGATCACCGACCCAACCGAGAGATCGATCCCACCGGAGAGGATCACAAAGGTCATGCCAACGGCGATAATGCCTAAAAAGGCGTTATCCGTCAGAATGTTGCAAATCACCCGGGTAGAGGCAAAGCCCGGGAATTGCGTCAGGCAGTAGAGATAACCCAGCACAAACACGCCCAGGGTGATCATTAACGGTAAATTACGTTTTATCATGGCCACGGATCCCTTTAATGATGCTGACAAAGCGCGGCGACTGGACGATCAGCACGCAGAGCACGACCACCGCTTTCACCACCTGGTTGAGTTCCGGCTGAAAACCGGAGAGCAGGATCCCGGTATTCATACCCTGAATAATCAGCGCGCCGATCACCGAGAGCAGCAGATTAAACCGCCCGCCCATCAGCGATCCGCCACCGATAACCACCGCCAGGATCGCATCCAGCTCCAGCCATAACCCGGCGTTGTTGGCATCCGCACCACGGATGTCCGCCGCGACGATCACCCCGGCAATGGCGGCGCAAATGCCGCTCAGCACGTAGGTCAGCATGACCATCAGCCGCGTATTAACCCCGGCGTTTCGCGCCGCACGGATGTTAATTCCGACCGCTTCAATGAACATGCCCAGCGCCGTTTTACGGGTAAAGAGCCAGAACACGACTAATGTGACCAGCGCAATAACGATCGGCGTCGGGAAGAAGAACAGTTTACCGCTGCCAAGCCATGCCAGGCCGGGGGAGTTAAAGGTCACAATCTGACCCGAGGTGATAAGCTGTGCCACACCGCGTCCGGCCACCATCAGGATGAGAGTGGCGACAAACGGCTGAATTTTCAGGACCGCCACCAGAATGCCGTTCCACAGTCCGGCCAGCACCCCGGTACCTAATGCAGCCAGCAGCACCACCGGCAGGCTGTGCCCGGCGACGGTCATGGACGCTGCCGTGGCGCCGGCGATGGCCATCACCGCACCGACGGAGAGGTCAATCCCGCCGGTGGCGATCACCAGCGTCATACCAATGGCCAGAAGCGCCACCGGGGCGGCACGGTTTAAAATGTCTATCGGACTGCCAAACAGCCGGCCATCCTGCACGATAATCTGAAAGAAATGCGGGGCGACCAGGCTATCGATCAGCAGCACCAGTAGCAACGCGATAATTTGCGGCGTGCCGGTAGGCCAGGTGAAGCGGCGCCTGGTTGCACCGGTTTGCGGAAGCGAACGGGGCATCACGATTAACTCCTTACGCCGCGATGGCATTCATGATTGCCGGAACGGACAGTTTATCCAGCGGGATCTCTGCCACCTGCTTACGATCGCGCATGATGATGACGCGATCGGCATACCCCACCAGCTCTTCCAGCTCGGATGAGATAACCAGCAGCGCCAGACCGTCTGCACACAGCGTTTCGATAAGCCGGATAATTTCGGCATGTGCCCCGACGTCGATACCGCGCGTCGGTTCATCGAGGATCAGAAACTGGGGTTTAGTCAGCAGCCAGCGTGACAGCAATACCTTCTGCTGGTTGCCACCGGAGAGAAATTCAATGGGCTGTTCAGCGCTCGGCGTACGTATACCGAGCTGACGGATAAATCGCTCGGCAATGGCGTTTTGTTCTTTCCGCGGGATGGGGCGTAGCCATCCGCGCTGCGCCTGCAGAGCCAGAATGATATTTTCCCGCACCGAGGCGGCGGCAATTATGCCATCGGTTTTCCTGTCTTCCGGGCAGAAGCCCACGCCCAGGCAGGAGGCCTGATGCGGCGATCGCAGGGGCTGCGGTTTACCTTTGATCAGCGCGCTGCCGCTGTCCGCAGGTTTGATCCCGAAGATCACCTCGGCGGTTTCGGTGCGCCCGGAACCCAGCAGGCCCGCCAGCCCAACAATTTCACCGGGCCGCACGTCCAGATTAAAGGGCGAGATCACCCCTTTTTTGCCAAAATCGCTGAAGGCCGCGACCGGTTTCTCGCTGAGCAGCGTGCGGCCTGCACGCTGAAGCGCGTTGGTTTCCAGCTCGCGGCCCAGCATCATTTTGACCAGTTCTATCTGCGGCAGCTCGCGGGTTTCGCGGCAGCCGACAAAGCTGCCGTTGCGCAGCACCGTGATGCGATCGCTGACCTCATACACCTGATCGAGGAAGTGGGTGACGAAGATCAGGCTTACCCCCTGATCGCGCAGCTGGCGCATCAGGGTAAAGAGCATTTCAACTTCCTGGGTATCAAGGCTCGCGGTAGGCTCATCAAGGATCAGCACTTTCGCGGAGAGATCGATCGCCCGGCAAATCGCGACAATTTGCTGCATCGCGACGGAAAAACGGTTCAGCGGTTCGCGAACGTCCAGGGAGAAGCCATAGGATTCCATCAGCCTGGTGGCCCGCGCTTCCATCTCTTTGCGTCGCAGCAGGCCGAAGCGTCTTGGCTCACGGCCGATAAACAGGTTATCCGCCACCGACATATTCGGCAGCAGGTTCACTTCCTGGTAAACCGTCCCAATCCCCAGCTGTTGTGCATGGGCGGTGTTTTTTGGCGAAATGGCGTTGCCTTCTAGCCAGATTGTGCCGCGATCGGCATGGTAAACGCCGGTAAGTGCCTTAATCAGCGTCGATTTTCCCGCACCGTTCTCTCCCAGCAGCGCCATAATCTCACCGCGTCGCAGGCTAAAATCAACGTTATCCAGCGCTTTTACACCGGGGAAAAACTTGCTTAAGCCCTCTGTGCGGAGGATTTCCTGGTGTTGTGTGTCGGTCATGTTTCCCCCTCACCCTCGCCCTCTCCCGGTTGGGGAGAGGGAAATGTTCATGCCAGTCTACCCGCCCTTGTATACCCTCTCCCCTCAGGGGAGAGGAGTGGGGTAAGGGGCGAGGGAAAAGGCCTTAGTAGCCCATATTTTTCTTCTTCTCTAACTCTTCTTTCGCGGTGTCAGGCAGGTAGAGCGTCGATTTGGTGATCGTCACTTTTTCAGGCAGGGTGCCGTCTTTCTTGAATTTCTCCAGCGCATCGAATGCCGGGCCAGCCATGTTTGGCGTCAGCTCCACGCTGGCGTTCGCTTCGCCGTCCATCATCGCTTTATAGATATCCGGTACGCCATCGATAGAGCCGGTGAGGATATCTTTGCCCGGCTTCAGCCCCGCTTCTTTGATGGCCTGGATAGCCCCGATCACCATGTCATCGTTGTGGGCGTAAACCATGCAAATGTTCTTGCCGTTGTTTTCAGCCTTGATAAAGCTCTCCATGACCTCTTTACCTTTACTGCGGGTAAAGTCGCCGGACTGAGAGCGGATAATCTTAATGTTTGGCGCTTTGGCGATGGCTTCCGCGAAGCCTTTCTTACGATCGATGGCCACGCTCGCCCCGACGGTCCCCTGCAACTCAACGACGTTACACGGCTTGCCATCTACCTGTTTCACCAGCCAGTCACCAATTAATTGGCCCTCGAGAACGTTGTTGGCGGTGACGGTGGTCATATAGAGAGATTTGTCTTTTACATCAATGGAACGATCGAGCAAAACAACCGGGATCTCAGCGTCTTTCGCTTCCTTCAGGACCGGCTCCCAGCCTGTGGCCACGACCGGCGCAATAAAGATGGCATCAACGCCCTGGGCGATAAATGACCGCACGGCTTTGATCTGGTTTTCCTGTTTTTGCTGCGCATCGGCGATTTTCAGGGTGATACCGCGTTTCTGGGCCTCGCTTTTCGCAACGTTGGTTTCTGCCGCTCGCCAGCCGGATTCAGAGCCGACCTGGGAAAAACCTACGGTTAAAGGGGCGGCCATCGCCATAGACGACATGGCTGCCGAAACTGCTGTGACAAGAAGTAAGCGCTTCCACATATGAACGTCCTCGTAGGGGTGTTTATTGTTGGTTAAAAGATGTTCTGCGAAATGACTATAGCCAATGAAATATGTAACGAATTGCGTTACATCACACTTCAGAAAAGTGAATAAAACGTTAATCACAAGTTTGTAATCGCTTTCATTTCACCATTAAAAAAGCGGCTGAGTTTATGGATTTTCCTGTCATGGAATCGGTCTGAAAAGTGGGGAGAACGTGGAGAGAAGACGAAAACAGGCGGAGACATTCAGCGCCAGTTGGCTATAATACCTGCCACTTGTTTACCATCCATTTTAAAGGACACAGACATGAGCTTACTCAACGTCCCTGCGGGTAAAGAACTGCCAGAAGACATCTACGTAGTTATCGAAATCCCGGCTAACGCAGATCCTATCAAATACGAAGTGGACAAAGAGAGCGGTGCGCTGTTTGTAGACCGTTTCATGTCTACCGCCATGTTCTACCCATGCAACTACGGTTACATCAACCACACCCTGTCTCTGGACGGTGACCCAGTTGACGTACTGGTCCCAACGCCATACCCACTGCAGCCAGGCGCAGTCATTCGCTGCCGTCCTGTTGGCGTGCTGAAAATGACCGACGAATCTGGTGAAGATGCGAAACTGGTTGCTGTTCCGCACACCAAACTGAGCAAAGAGTACGATCACATCAAAGATGTGAACGACCTGCCAGAACTGCTGAAAGCGCAGATCACTCACTTCTTCGAGCACTACAAAGACCTCGAAAAAGGCAAGTGGGTTAAAGTTGACGGCTGGGAAAACGCAGAAGCAGCGAAAGCGGAAATCATCTCCTCTTTCGAACGCGCTGCGAAGAAGTAATTCTTACCGCTGAATAATAAGGCCCCGCGAGTCGGGGCTTTTTTGTACCTTGCGTCTGACGCGATACTGGCACGCTAAATACGGTATAGCGGGTAACATCTCAAGGAACCAGCAGAATATATGAGCTTGTGACCCCAGGTTTTGTCCCCGGCAGAGCCGACCTGTTTGAAGAGCTTGCAGGGTATTATGAGAGTGATGACCTGATATTTACCGAGATAGGTCTTTGATATCATCTAACGCTATTAATAGCCTGCATTTGCCCTACTCGCTGCGTTAAAACAATTACCGACGAATATGCCCGTTTCGTGTCTGCTTCAGGGCTTTATGAAGACAGGTGTGTCTACCCTTTTTGTTGCAATGTACGGCGGGTAGAGTAAATGGCATACCCTGAGCTCAGGTGCTACTAATATCACCCATAGCTATTTTTTAATTGCGTTGCTGGCCAGCACACTCCTGACCGTCGCAATCGTGAGCGTTTTACATGCTACGTTTCTTTCTTCACAGCATAAAGATGGGCTACATAAAGGCGTTTGACTGTTACGGCAAAGACAGCAAATGGCAGTATCTCTGCATCATGACATTCCAGCTCGCCTGGTTTTTGTTTTATTTATGGATCCCCTACCGTAGCGATTATGCCATTTTGCTGTTTTTACTGTTTTTTATTCCCGTCATTTCAAGCAATACGCGGTGCATCAACTACTACGGCTTTTCACGCGCCCTGTGTCTGATATGGCTGGTTGCTCCGTACATCATGCTTTTTGTTCCGCTGTTTTTGACCCGACGCCGAAGCACAGAAGAGAGCTAAGCCCATAAAAAACAACGCCACCTGACGGTGGCGTTGTTTTTTTCAGTACTGGTCTCTGTCTAACCAGTTACCGCTTACAATCCGCTTTAACCCCTCGACCGGACGCTGGTAGACGTACATCCACGCACTTCCATACGGCGTCTGGATCAACTGGCGAGCGTATTCACCGCCCCTGGTGCGCAAGGCATCAAGTTCGGCAAGAGTAGCATTATCAATACGATAAACTTCACCCTGTACTGTTCCTTCCCCAGGAACCGCGCCTGGATAGTGGCCCAGGCTATACAACTGGTAGTTCTCGATATTGTAATTCCCCAGCAGCAGGGCATTGGTCATCCAGTGACTGTTGCCTTGCTTGGTTCGTAAACTGCCGTAGACAAATATTCGCATTGCTAAAACTCAAACTGATAGAGCAGATCAAGTGCCTGGTCTACGCCGGACACTGCTTCCAGATATAGCTTAGGCATAAGGCGATAGCGTAACGTGAGTGTTGCCAGTGAGTCAAAGATCCCCACGCCATATTTTACCTGCAGACCCGGCAGTACATAGCCACTGACCACCACTTGCGAGGAGTCACCCACGCCCTGGGTGTCCAGTGCCAGATTGCTTACGCCGAACGTCTCGCCGATTTTACCCACAACCTGCCCACTTTGTGCAACCCCCAGACCCACTAACATCGAGGTCATCGCTGCACTGTCGCTCTGGCCGCTCTCCAGTCCTTGCCCACGCAGCAGGTAAGACAGGGCTTCCTGTTGGGACATTGCCGGGTCGGAGAAGATCTCCGCCTTCGGTTCATCAGCAGAGCCGGTAACGCGAACACCCGCAATAACGTCGTTTTCGGTGGCTTCCGGGTTACGAATCGCTTCGATATTGAGCAGTGGCTGATCCGGCGGGCCGGAGAACAGCAGTTCACCTTTACGCACAATCAGATCCTGACCATAGGCATGGAAGCGCCCTTCAGGAATATTGATTTGGCCGTTCAGCCCCAGCCCCTGCTTGTCCTGCGCGACTTTCAGATCCCCTGTCAGTCTCGCCTTCAGCCCAAACGCATCCAGACGCACGTTATTGCCGACGTGAACGGTGAGGTTACTGTTGATCGGAATACCGGCGCTCTTCTGCTCAACGGGTTTGAGATTTTCATTGAGCATGACTTCGTCACTGGAGACGCCCACCGCGCTCTCAGGCACCTCGTGCACCACGATGCGTGCCCACGGTACGTCCACGTTGCCGTCCAGCGTGAAGAGGCTTGGGGTGGCTTCAAAGACAATATCCGGGGATACGTCCAGACGTACCATCGGCGGTACGGTGATCCGCACCTTGCTGCCTTTGGCCGCAACACGGGCCCGCCAGTTATCAAGCTGGCTCCAGTCGGCGTCGCCGCTGAGGTTGATTTGCCCCTGCTGGGTACGCACCACCCCGGCGAGGGTCGAGCTCATGCCGTTGAAGTTCATCGCAATCTGGCTTGGCTGCATATCAAACGGCATAAAGTTGCCGTCGATATCCACGCCGTTAAGCTGCATCTGGCCAAACAGCTGCGGGCTTTGCGCATTGCCCGCCAGGCGCAGGTTCGCGCTGAGCATCCCCTCCGCTTTTTCTCCGCGTGAGAAAATCGGGTTGGCCATCGCCAGGTTGAAGTTGCGGATATTAACGTTACCGGCGAGATTACGGCGTCCTTGCGGATCGGTAATCTGCACCTGCCCGTCAAACTGACCGTTATTGGTCAGACGGATAAGCCACCCCAGCTCCGCGCGGTTGTTATGCAGATCGGCACTCAGGTTGAGGGTATCAAACGCCACCGGCAGCGGTGCGTCGTTCACCTCCTGTATCACCTTCACGTTACGACCAGAGAGCGTCACGCTACCCTGCGGCAGCCCCTCTTTGGTCGTGTCCCACGCGACATCGGCTTTCCCGCTAAAGACGCCGCTGGCCTGAGTCGTCTCCGGCATAAACGGTTTTAGCATCGCCAGGTCGAAGCGATTAAGGTTGATCTGCGCACGCCCTTCAGCCCCCGCATCAATGGTCTGCGGCACGCACAGTTCCGCATTCGGGTTGGTCCAGCAGTGCGGTCCGATACTGATCTTTTGTTCGGCGTTGCGGTAGTCCAGCGCGATAGAGCGGGACAGTGCCAGCGGCCCTACCGGGGTGTTGAAGCGGGTATTGTCCAGCGTCCCTTTCCAGCGCGCCTGTTTGCGATCAAAGCTTCCGGTCAGATGAAGCTGACCGGATACCGGCTCGCCCTGCACCTTAAGCTGGAGATCGTGCTGTTTTTCGTTACCTTTGGCATCCAGAGTGACCAGATTAATGTTCACGTCGGGCTGAGAAATGCGCTCCACGCGCAGGTTCAGGTTACCGCCAATCTGATCGGTGGATTTCACATCCCCTTCGATGCGAACCCGCGCAACGGTCAGCGCCTGCCAGCGCAGGTTGCTGGCGGTGATATCGGCCAGCAGCTGCGGAGCCTCTACCGTGCCGCGCACCTTCACTAACCCTTTCGCCGTGCCGCCCAGCCCTGGCAGGGCGTTATCCAGATTTGGCGCATCAATGGTGGCCTCCAGATTAAGATCTTTCACCCCCAGCTCGCCTTTGATATCCGCCGTGTTACGGCCCAGCGCCACGTGCAGACCCGGGATCACCCACTGCAGATAGCTGTTGCCCTTCAGCGAGCCTTCAACGTTGACCTTATTCTGCTTCACGTTACCGGTAAGCTTGATTTCCGGCACGTCCATCTGCCACGTACCGCCATACAGGCTGCCGCGGGTTTTGATCAGACCGTCCAGTTTTGATGGCCAGTCCGGCACCTCTTTGGCCGTGTTGATCCCCGTCAGCTTCAGCTCGCCGCGCCAGCTGATCGCCTGCTGCCAGTCGAGCAGCGCGGTGAGTTCCGTTTTGCCTTCCAGCGCCGCAACGGTCAGTTTGTCGAGATTCACCTGCTGCTCGTTGCCTTTAGCATCCAGCGTAATCGTCGCAGGCGGAACACCTTGCCCCTTCACCGCCGTGCGGAACGACAGGGTGTAATCGGTCATTTTGCCGCTCAGCTTGAGCTTCAGGTCATCGGCCTGGAACTGTTTTTCGCCGGTGAACGGCCAGTAGAGCTGCTTACTGACAACCTCAAGGTTGAGCGGCAGCCCCGCTTCCGCCAGCTGCGTTTGCGCGCGCAGATCCATATCCACCGGGCCGGAGAGGTTAACGCCGACATCCAGTTTATCGCGCAGCGCCCCGCCCACTTTGACCTTCACTTTTTCGCCTTTCAGCGGGTCGATGTTGAGCGAACTGTTCAGGGTGATATCCACCGGCCAGTTGTCGCGCAGCAGGGCATTCCCTGACGCGTTAACCGAGCCCTGGTTGGTGTCGATATCCAGCGCGTCGAGCTTCATGTTGCCGTCGATGCTGCTGACTTTAAGCAGCATGTGGAAGACCGTCAGATCGGTATCGCCGGTGAGACGCAGCTGCTCGCCTTTAAACTCTTCGATATTCAGGTTCAGCGGCAGATGAACGTCCGTCATCTCCGGCAGCACAGGTTTAGAGAAGAGATCTTTCAGCGTTTCGCCCAGCGGTTTCTCTTCCGGCTGCGGGTTCTGGATCTTCGGTTCGACAATTTCTTCCTGCGCCACGTCCGCCACTTTCGGCAGCGCAATCAGCAGCCCCTGAAGGGAGGTTGGCGTCAGGGTGAGGTTTTTCTCCTGCCAGCGCAGGCCGGAGGTGAAATCCATGACGGAGACGGTGGTGTCGTCGATTTTGACATTGACGTTATCCAGCGCCACCCGATAGAGGGCAATCGGATACGGTGTGGAGAGATTCAGCGGGCCGCTATCCTCTTCCTCAACGGGTGCCGATTTCGGCATTTTCTTCGAATCTATCGCCACGTTCACGTCTTTCAGCGACAGATCGTTAACGCACAGCTTGCTGTCCCGCAGGCAGCCCAGCTTCACCGCGAGATGAAATTCCCCCGCGTTTACCGCCACGCCAGGCTGCTCGTAGCGGATGTTTTTCAGACGCAGATCGCGCCAGCCGCCTGTCACCTGGCCAATTTCCAGCCCAGGAACCCAGCGGTTAGCCGCGTTAAACAGCAGATGCAGGCCAGACGTCGTTCCGACCAGAAACGCCACCGTACCGAGCAGCAGTACGATAAAAATCAGCACCCCGAGGCTTATCTTCTTCCATAAACTCATAATTCAGGCCCCAGACCGATGTAAAACTGTAAACCGTGTTCTTCTTTATCACCCACCGGCACGGCGAAATCGAGCTTGATTGGCCCGACGGGAGACTGCCAGCGTACGCCCACGCCCGCGCCGGTTTTAAAGTCGCTGCGGCGGATATCGCTTACCGCTTCGCCGCCGTCGACAAACATCGCGCCCCACCATTTTCCGCTGACGTTGTACTGGTACTCCAGCGAGCCGGTAGCCAGCTTGGAGGCACCAATCAGCTTGCCGTCATCATCTTTCGGCGCGATGGATTTGTATTTGTAACCGCGAATACTGCGGTCGCCACCGGCGAAGAAGCGCAGATCCGGCGGAACTTTGTCGAAGTCGCCGGTTTCAATCCAGCCGAGGTTGCCGCGCATCACGAAGCGGTGTTTGTCATACAGCGTGCGGATCCAGACGTTTTGCGCCTGAATTACCGAGAAATCCACATCGGAGCCCCACATGGTGTTGGAGTAATCGATGGAATAACGCTGGGAATCGCCCCAGGTTGGCATCAGGCCGCCGCGCGAGCGGGTACGGCTGATCATCACCCCCGGGTAGAGCAGCATGGTGGTGTTGGTGACGTTGGCCTGGGTAAAGTGGTCCAGACTCCAGCGCAGGTTAATGGCGCGCTGCCAGCCGCTGGAGAGGTCCCAGTATCGCGATACCGCAAGCGTGGTGGAATCTGCCTCGGTATCATTCAGGTCGGTACGCTTAAAACCGCCCTGAACAAGGTAATACTGTTCAAGCGGGTTTTTCAGCAGCGGCATTTTGTAGCTGAAATCGAGCTGTTGTTCCGGCGCCGAGATACTGGCGCTGGTGGTCAGGCTGTGGCCGTATGAGTTCATCCACGGCTTTTTCCACGTGGCTTTCACGCGCGGACCGACGTCGGTCGAATAACCAACACCGGTCTCAATGGTGTTCTCGGTGCGCGGCGAAACAACGCCATGCAGCGGCAACACCTTGGTTTTGCGCGATTTATCAAACTCCGGCGCGACAACCACCGAGTTAAACCACCCGGTGGCGGAGAGGCGGCGGTTCAGCTCCGCCAGATCACGCGACTGGTAGTAATCGCCTTTTTTGAAAGGCACGAGGTTTTGCAGATACTCTTCACGAATTTGTGAGCCTTCGAAGGTCACATCGCCGAAACGATAACGTTCGCCGCTGTCATAATCGATATCCCAGAAGGCCTGGTGCCTGTCGAGCGCAATGCCCAGCTGGCTTTTGTCGAACTGGCTGTCAAAGTAACCCTTACGCAGGGAGACGCTCGTCAGCTCTTTTTTGAAATGGTCGTAGTCACCGTGGTTCAGCACGGTACCGTTTTTCGGCCGCGTGCTGAGCAGATCCAGGTAATCCCGGTCCGTACGCGCGCCGCCGCGCAGAATGACGTTAGTGCCGCCGATCAAGACCGGCTCACCCGGTGAAACGCGGGCAATAAGCACCTGTCGCCCCTTCTTTGGCGGCGGACGGAGATCGAAATCAATGGTGGGTTCGTAATAACCCAGCGCTTTCAGCCCTTCGCGGATCGCATCATCCACGCGCGCGCGAAAACGCCGGTCCGGCGTCACTTCGTCGCTCTCGATGGTCGACAGCTGCGCACGCACGTTTTTTTCCAGCGCCCCGGATAACCCCTCAACCTGCAAACGGACATTCGCCGCGCTGGCAACCCCGCTTGTCAGCAATAAACTGACCAAACATAACTGGCGGATTTTTGTCACGTTTTCTCCTGAATATCCCTTTTTCCACCCTGGAAGCAAATGAAGTGCCGCTCCGCGGCAAAATACGGCCTGTTAGCCAAAAACCCACATCACGGGTTGAAAACGGGTGTAACACCCAAATATTTCTTATGATTAAATCTAGACTCATTCAGCGCATTTATTGTGTTCAATTAAACGCTTCGTGACAACCTTAACCGAAACATCGCAGCCCGGGAGGCCCCCATCGTGAGTTTATTCGACAAAAAGCATCTTGTTTCACAAGCTGATGCATTACCGGGACGCAACACCCCTATGCCTGTGGCGACCTTACACGCCGTGAATGGCCATTCAATGACAAACGTTCCTGATGGAATGGAAATCGCCCTGTTCGCCATGGGCTGCTTCTGGGGCGTAGAACGCCTCTTCTGGCAACTCCCCGGCGTTTACAGCACCGCGGCGGGCTACACGGGGGGGTATACGCCAAACCCAACCTACCGCGAAGTGTGCTCTGGCGAGACCGGTCATGCCGAAGCCGTGCGCGTGGTGTATGACCCTGCCGTCATTAGCTATGAGCAACTTCTGCAGGTGTTCTGGGAAAACCACGACCCGGCCCAGGGCATGCGTCAGGGTAACGACCACGGCACCCAGTACCGCTCGGCTATCTACCCTCTCACTCCTGAGCAGGAGACGGCCGCCCGCGCAAGCCTTGAGCGCTTCCAGAAAGCGATGCACGATGCCGGTGACAACCGCGAGGTCACCACGGAAATCGCCTCTGCCAAACCGTTCTACTATGCGGAAGACGACCACCAGCAGTACCTGCATAAAAACCCGTACGGCTACTGCGGTATCGGGGGTATCGGCGTCTGCCTGCCGCCACAGCTGGCCTGATTACTGGTCTAGCGCCACGCGAGCCGCGTGGCGCGTGGCGTTACTGACCGACCCATAATTCATGACTTTTCCCTGCAACAGCAGGTTAAAAACCGGTGCCTGCGGCCTGTTAAGGCGGGTCTGCAGCAGGTGCACGGCCTCAATCCCCAGTTCGCGGCAGGGCACCGTGACCCCCGTGACCGGTTTTTCCAACCGGTGCGCTAAATTCCAGGCAAAATCGGTGGTAATCAGAGAGATGTCTTCCGGAACGCGCAGCCCGTGGCGGGTTAATGCCCTCACCACACCTTCGGTCATGCTGGTGCTGTTCGGGAAAATCACCTCTGGCCACTGCGCTCTGTCATGACTCAGCAGCCACTCATCCAGCGCCCGCTCGGCTTCGTCTGCGGTAAACCATTCCGTCACGAGTAAATCACGCTGCGGCTCAAAGGCAACGTGAAAATGGCGATACGCCTCTTTAATGCCATCCAGACGAGCATAAAGCGTATCTCGCCGAAGGCAGGTCAGCGTCAGGACCCGCCGGTGCCCCTGTTCAAAGAGATACTGCATGGCAGTGAAGCCGATCGCCCGGTGATCGGGTGATACCGAATCCAGTACCCGCTCCCGGTCCACGGAATTAATTAAGACGCAGGGTTTATTGAGCGTGCTGGCCAGTTTAAATATGGTGGCATCATCAGTACCAATAATAATTATCGCGTTGATGTTCTTCTGGCTGGCCTTTTCCATAAATAATTTTACATCGGCGTGTTGTTCTTCTAATCCGCAACAGCTGACCCACACATTGTGTGGCGAGCAGGCCTCAGCAATCCCTTTGGTCACCTCAAGATAAAAAATATCGCCGCGCCCCTGAAAGGTTCTTTCCGGAGCAAAAACGGCAATACCGTTAATCAACAGCCGTCCACTGGCCATGGACTCAAGCACGCCCAGCTCTCGTGCGGTGCGAACGATCGCATCCCGGGCTTTATCGCTGGTATATGACTTGCCGCTTAATACCCTCGACACCGTGCTAACGGAATATCCCGTGAGGGCCGCGATCTCCTCCATTTTTAACCTGCCCGGCATAGTGTGACCTCGCTCTCAATCAGTTTTTGCAAATATTTGCAGAAACAGCCTTTTGATTTTAAAACCAAATTTCAGAAAGCCTGGAGATTACTTATTCACCTTGCGAGTATTCTCACAAAAACACATTGTCGCTACGCCTCGCCTTTCCTATTTTCCGGTCATCACTTCTTTTCAACTGAAATTAAGGTGTGACATGGAGAAGGTACGTTTTGGCATTATTGGTATAGGTAATATCGGTACGGTCCACGCACGTTATTTACTCGCGGGTACGGTCAATGACGCCTGCCTGACGGCGGTTTGTGACAATGCACCGGAAAAACACCCGGCCATTCGCCAGCTGGTGGGGGCCATTCCCCTGTTCAGTGATGCCCAGGAGATGATCCAGAGCGGGCTTATCGACGCGGTGATTGTCGCCACGCCCCATTACGAACATCCGCGCCTGTCGATGCTGGCGATGCGTAACGGCATTCATACCCTGTGTGAAAAACCGGCAGGCGTTTATACGGCGCAGGTGCAGGAGATGAACGCCTGCGCGCGCGAGTGCGACGTGGTGTTTGGCATCATGTACAACCAGCGACCAAACCCGCTCTACCGGAAGGTTAAGGATCTTATCGACAGCGGCGAGCTGGGCGAGATCCGCCGTTCTAACTGGATAATCACCAACTGGTACCGCTCGCAGAGCTACTACAACTCCGGCGGCTGGCGCGCGACCTGGAAAGGAGAAGGCGGCGGCGTCTTGCTCAACCAGGATCCGCATCAGCTCGATCTCTGGCAGTGGCTGGTGGGCATGCCGGTCCGCCTGCGCGCGTTTTGCCAGTTCGGCAAACATCGTGACATTGAAGTGGAAGACGAGGTCACCGCCTATGCCGAGTATGCCGGTGGGGCTACCGGTGTATTTATCACTACCGTGGCAGAAACGCCGGGGACAAATCGCCTGGAGATCGTCGGGGATCGCGGCAAAGTGGTCGTCGAAGAGGGGCGGCTTCGCTACTGGCGGCTACGTGAGTCCGAAACCGACTTTAACGCCCGCTGGCAAAACGGTTTTGGGGAGCCTGAATGCTGGGAGGTCGACATTCCTGTCGCCGCCGAATGCAGCGAACATCATGTCATTACCGCAAACTTCTGCACCGCCATCCTACGCGGTGAACCGCTGATTGCGCCGGGCCTGGACGGGATCCACGGCCTGACGCTCTCCAATGCCATGCATCTTTCCACCTGGACTGACGACTGGGTCGAACTGCCGATCAACGAGAAACACTACTTGCGCCTGCTCCAGCAACGCATCAGCACCTCAGTTGCTAAAGAGGCCATAAACGTGACGCTTGATGCCTCAGGCACCTGGTAACTCCGGAGACGACACGATGCTAAATATCGCCATTGTAGGTACAGGCAATATCTCACATAACCATATTCAGGGTTATTTGCAGTTTGGTCAGCGCTGCCGGATTGTCGCGCTGGTGGATATCTACCCGGAAAAAGCGCACGAGAAAAAAACGCGCTACGGCCTGACGCAGGCCCGCGTGTATGAGAGCCATCAGCAGATGCTGGCATCCGAGCCAGACGTCGATATCGTCGATGTCTGCACCCCGCCGTATGTCCACGCACAGATCAGCATTGATGCACTGGAGGCCGGGTGCCATGTGCTGTGTGAAAAGCCGATGGCCGCCTCGCTTGAGGAGTGCGACGCGATGATTGCGGCTCAGCAGGCCAGCGGCAAAACGCTCTCCATCATTGCGCAAAATCGTTTTACCGATGCCTTCTGGCGCTTAAAAGCAGCGCTGGATTCCGGCCTCGCGGGCAAAATCTGCCATGCGCAGGTGGATTCGTTCTGGTGGCGCGGCCACTGCTATTACGATCTATGGTGGCGTGGCACCTGGGAAAAAGAGGGGGGCGGCTGCACGCTCAATCACGCGGTTCACCATATCGACGCTATTCAGTGGATGCTCGGGTTTCCATCCGAGGTGGTGGCGATGATGACCAACGTGGCGCATGACAATGCCGAAGTGGAAGACCTCAGCGCCGCAATATTCAAATATCCCAGCGGCGCACTCACGCAGCTTACCGCCTCGGTGGTGCATCACGGCGAAGATCAGAAGATCGTCATCCAGGGCGATCGCGCGCGCATCTCTGCCCCCTGGCAAGCCTGTGCCAGCGTGAGTGCCGATAACGGTTTTCCTCAGGAAACTCACGACCAGCAGCGGGAAGCACAGCTCAACGCTGTTTTTGCGCAGACACCAGCACTCGCGTGGACGTTGCATACCGGGCAGATTAACGACCTGCTGCTGAGTATTGAACGCGGCACGGCTCCGCTGGTGGATGGATTACAGGGAAAACGCTCGCTGGAGTTGATTACCGCAATTTATAAATCTGCCATCACCCGCACCGTGGTCTCGCTCCCCATTCCACGTGACGATCCGTTTTACCGTACCGGCGGGATTAACACCCTCGCCCCCCGTTTTCATGAGAAATCCACAAGCGTGGCCAACTTCAGCGAAGTGGGCGCTATCCCCCTGGGTAAAGATCTGGATCGAGGAATCTGAAGATGAATAAACATGACGGAATGAACTACGCGCCAGTCGGCAAACCTCAGCCCGTTGTCCGGGAAGGTGAGTTTGTCTTTGCCGCTGCCGCGCTCGACCACGGGCATATTTATGGAATGTGTAACGGGCTGATTGAAGCCGGCGCCACGCTGAAATGGGTTTACGATCCCGATCCGTCCAGAGTGGATAAATTTATCCAGCAGTATCCGCAGGCCAGAGTGGCGGATTCGCTGGAGGCGATCCTCGCCGATAACGAGGTGCGTCTGGTGGCAGGCGCCGCCATCCCCTCTGAGCGCTGTGCGCTGGGGCTGAAATCGATGGCGGCGGGGAAGGATTACTTTACCGACAAAGCGCCGCTCACCACCCTTGAACAGCTGGCAGATGCCAAAGCGATGGTTGAAAAAACCGGTAAGAAATACGCGGTTTACTACAGCGAACGTCTGCATGTTGAGAGTGCTGTCTTTGCCGGTCAACTGGTAAAGCAAGGTGCCATCGGCGACGTGGTACAAACGCTGGGGACAGGCCCACACCGTGAAGGCGAAGGAAGGCCAGACTGGTTTTACGATCGGCGATACTTCGGCGGCATCCTGTGTGACATCGGCAGCCATCAGATTGAGCAGTTCCTTTTTTACACCGGCAACCGCGATGCCACCGTGATAGCAAGCCAGGTCCGGAACGTTAAACACCCGCAGTACCCCGCCTTTGAAGATTTTGGCGACGCAATGCTCAAAGGCGAAAACGGCGCCAGCGGCTACTTCCGCTGCGACTGGTTTACCCCGGACGGGCTGTCCACATGGGGTGACGGACGACTGACGCTGCTCGGCACCGAGGGTTACATCGAAATCCGCAAATACGTCGATTTAACCCGTGGCGAGCAGGATGTGGTTTATCTCGTCAATAAAGAGGGGGAGTTCCGTTATCCGGTGGCAGGCCAGGTCGGATTCCCGTTCTTTGGCGAACTGATCCTCGACTGTCTCCATCGGACTGAAAATGCCATGACGCAGGCGCACGCCTTCAAGGCTGCGGAGCTCTGCGTGAAGGCTCAAATGCTCGCCAACGCGGCGGGTTAAGGGGAGCCGAAGATGACTATCCTGAATACCGCTATCATCGGCGGCGGGGCGATTCATGGCTGCCATGTCAATGCCCTGCGCCAGATACCCAACGTCGCACTGCGTGCGCTGGTCGACATCGACAGCGTTAAAGGACTGGCGCTGGCGAAAGACTATCAATGCCGTTTTTATCAGGATTACCGGGAAATGCTGCTGCATGATGCCATCGACGTGGTACACATCTGTACGCCCCATTTCGAGCATAAAGAGATGATTCTGGCGGCACTTGCCGCCGGGAAGCATGTTTTTTGCGAAAAGCCGGTGGGCATGAACACCCGTGAACTCATTGATATCACCCGTGCCGCCGATCGGGCTCAGAGCCTGCTCGGCGTGTGCTATCAGAACCGGCTCAACCCCACCAGCCAGCGTATTCGGCAGGAGTTAGGCCATGGACAGCTGGGGAAAATGCTCAGCATCAGGGCAGTACTCACATGGTCACGCGCGGGCGCTTACTACACGCAAAGCCCCTGGCGCGGTCGGCTGGCAACAGAAGGCGGGAGTCTGCTGATCAACCAGGCAATCCATACGCTCGACCTGATGCAGTGGTTCGGTGAAGGCGTGACGCGAGTGAAAGGTGTGGTGGATAGCGGTGAGCTGGCAGAGGTGACCGAAGGCGAAGACAGCGCAATGGCCACACTACACTTCGCCAACGGCGCCCGCGGCCTGTTTTATGCCAGCAATTGCCACACCACGGACGCCCCTCTCCTGCTGGAGATCCACTGTGAACGCGGCTCGCTGCTGCTGAATGACAACACTCTCTGGCGCGTCACGCCGGGTGAGCGGTTAAAACTGGCAAGCGATGATTCCCCCGACGGCACGGTAAAAAGCTACTGGGGGCTGGGTCATCAGCAGGCGATCCGCCGGTTTTATACTGCCGTTCATCATCCGGAAAACAGAGACTATATCGATATCCGTACCGCCGGAAAATCACTCACCCTTGTGGAGGCTATTTATCGGTCATCTCAAACAAGACAATGGATAAATATCAACAACCAGAACGTAATTTGAATTCCAGACGTTAATAAAAATACGCCCCGTAAAACGGGTTAATCATTACCCTACACTGGATATTATTATGGTCAAACCAACTGAACGTAGAGTTGGTTATGGCGTGGCGCTTGGCTACGGCATAACCGATCTGTTTGGCGGAGGCGCTTTCGCCATTATCGGCACCTGGCTGTTATTTTTTTACACGACCTATTGCGGGCTGTCTGTTATTGAAGCGGGCTCTATATTTGCTATCGCCCGCGTCATTGATGCGTTGTTAAGCCCGATCATGGGTTATATCACTGATAATTTTGCGGGTACCTGGCTCGGCCGTAAATTTGGCCGTCGCCGTTTCTTTTTATTACTGAGTTCCCCATTAATGTTTTTGTATGCCCTGTTATGGCTGACGGATATGGGGTACTGGTATTACCTGGGAACCTATCTCTCGATTGAACTGCTGTCGGCGATGGTGCTGGTGCCTTGGGAGACGCTGGCCGCAGAAATGACGAACCGCTACGAAGAGCGCAGCCGACTTTCAGGGGTGCGCATGATCTGCTCCCAGCTTGGGGGGTTCCTTGCCGTTTCCGTCCCCGGTGTCATTATGCAGTTCACCGGGAAAGACAATCCGTTTACCTATACGCTCACCGGCCTGATATTTTCCTGCGTTTTTTGCCTTGCGGTGTTTATTACGTGGTACACCACCTGGGAAGCGAAAGATGTGCATCAGGAGTCCGATTTTAAGATAGATAACCAGCGCAGCAGCGGGGTAGCCAATCATCTGAAATATCTGGTACTGGACCTCTTTTCGTCCTTTCGCATCCGCGCATTCCGCCTGCATATCATTATTTATATCTTCTCGTTTACTGCGATGGACGTCTTCGGCTCGGTCTTTACCTATTATGTCGTTTATTGTCTGAGCCAGGATGCGGCGGCCGTGTCGGGCTGGCTGAGCATTGCCGCCTTTGCCTCGGTACCAGGCACGTACGGATTTATGCTGCTTTTGAACCGGCTGAATATCACGCCGTCCGCCGCGCTACGCCTCTCCTATGGCTGTATCTTCGCCGTGCTGGTATTCCTGTTTACGGTCTACCTCACCAAAACGCAGGTGCCAACGCTGCTGTTCTCGGGGGTCTTTATCCTGCTCGGTGCCGCCCGCTCTGGTCTTTATTACATCCCGTGGAATATCTACAGTTTCATCCCTGATATTGATGAGATTGTAACGCAGCAGCGCCGCGAAGGGATTTTTGCCGGCGTGATGGTATTGACCCGCAAAAGCACCGTGGCAATTGCCATTATGATCATCGGCCTGGTGCTGCAGGAGTCAGGGTTTGTGAAGGGCAGCGGCGCACAGCCTGAAAGCGCGCTGGGGGCCATTATCGGCCTGCTGATTTTCGCGACGGCGGCCCTTCTGGCCGTGAGCTTCTTCACGACCTACAAATTTAAACTGACCCGCGAGACGCACAAGCTGCTGCTGAAGGAGATTGCGCGCCGCAAGCTGGGCGGAGATTATCGCGACTGCGACGCCAACACCCGCGTGGTGATCAAACAGCTCACCGGCTATGAGTATGACCAGGTGTGGGGAGGGGATGCCACGCGCCGGGCGGCAGGAAACGCCAGTTTATCCGCAGTAAAATAGCCGTACGTACCGGACAGCGCTTCGCTGTCCGGCCGGTTTTATGCCAAAATGTGACCTCTGGCAGATTTACACGCCTTTACGCTATACTACCCGCTGAAATAATCAGCTCAACGCTACGAGCTGACGTTCTATGTGTCTTCACACAAATGTAATTAACTTCCCTTCCGAGGATCTGGCTGAAGCCGGATAAACTATGTTAAACAGTATTTTAGTGATACTTTGTCTCATTGCCGTCAGTGCATTTTTCTCGATATCCGAGATCTCGCTGGCCGCCTCCCGTAAAATCAAACTGAAACTGCTTGCTGACGAAGGCAACGTTAACGCATCACGCATACTCAAAATGCAGGAAAACCCGGGAATGTTTTTCACCGTGGTGCAGATTGGCCTGAACGCGGTCGCCATCCTGGGCGGTATCGTGGGGGATGCAGCATTTTCACCGGTGTTTCATGGCCTCTTCGCACGCTACTTTTCACCTGAACTCTCCGAGCAACTGAGTTTTATTCTCTCCTTCTCGCTGGTGACTGGCCTGTTCATCCTCTTCGCTGATCTGACCCCGAAACGCATCGGTATGATTGCGCCAGAAGCTGTGGCTTTGCGCATCATCAACCCGATGCGCTTCTGCCTGTTCCTGTTCCGTCCGCTGGTGTGGTTCTTCAACGGCCTGGCCAACAGCATTTTCCGCCTGTTTAAAATTCCGATGGTGCGAAAAGACGATATCACCTCTGATGATATCTATGCGGTCTTCGAAGCGGGTGCCCTGGCGGGCGTGCTGCGCAAGCAGGAGCACGAGTTGATTGAGAACGTGTTTGAGCTGGAATCCCGTACCGTACCGTCATCCATGACCGGACGCGAAAACGTGATTTGGTTCGACCTGCACGAAGACGAGCAGAGCCTGAAGCAAAAGGTGGCCGAGCACCCGCACTCTAAGTTCCTGGTCTGTAATGAAGATATCGACCACATCATCGGTTATGTGGACTCGAAAGACCTGCTGAACCGCGTGCTGGCCAACCAGAGCCTGGCGCTCAACAGCGGCGTTCAGATCCGCAATACCCTGATTGTTCCGGATACCCTCACCCTCTCTGAAGCGCTGGAAAGTTTCAAAACGGCCGGTGAAGATTTTGCCGTTATCATGAACGAATACGCGCTGGTGGTGGGCATCATCACCCTCAACGATGTGATGACCACGCTGATGGGCGACCTGGTTGGCCAGGGTCTGGAAGAGCAGATTGTTCAGCGTGACGAGAACTCATGGCTTATCGACGGCGGTACGCCGATTGACGATGTCATGCGCGTGCTGGATATCGACGAGTTCCCGCAGTCAGGTAATTACGAGACCATTGGCGGCTTTATGATGTTTATGCTGCGAAAAATCCCGAAACGTACCGACTCGGTGAAGTTCTCTGGCTACAAGTTTGAAGTGGTGGATATTGATAACTACCGCATCGACCAGCTGCTGGTGACGCGTATCGATAATAAACCGACCGTGCTGGTGCCGCGGATGCCTGATGCAGAAGAGAAAGTGTCGGCGTAAGGCCCATAAACATCAACGGCTCCCATCGGGAGCCGTTTTTTTATCAACTGCGTTTTTAACTACTGCATAGCACGTTGGTTAAGCCATCTCAGTTTGCAGACGCATAACCTGACGGTTGACTTCAGACATCACAGACAGGTGCTGCTTGTCCTTCACTTTTGGGATAAGGATCTTGCCCTTATCAAACTCAAAAGCGCCAACATCCTTGATATACAACCGTCCACGGAACAGGATCTTCACGTACTTCGCCACCTGAAGCGGGTTGTAGCGTTGGAAAATTTTCATTCTTGTATCTCCTGCGAATCATACGCTCTTGCGGTGCCACAATCGGCCCGACTGTCCTGAGCGCAAATTTTGTTGCCCAAAGACTATAGACCAGAACTACGGTGTTACCCAGTATGCATAAGTTTATTTACCGTTTGATTACAATTATTCAGAATAATCTTTGCAAAGCTTCACTCAGGGCAGTATAAGCCGTCGTTTTTTCATGGATATGTGCGTTCACCCGCAAACTGGCATCGGGATTGCGGGAAAACCACATTGATCGCACTTATGATTAAAAGCGTATGACCAAGTGGTCGGATCACCTGCAAACAATAAGGAAACACCATGACCCTACGTACTATCCTTGCAGCAGCCTGCCTGCTTCTGCCCCTGTGGGCTAGCGCTCACGCGATTGAAAAAGGACAACGAGTACCACCAGTCGGCATTGCTGACCGGGGAGAATTGATTCTCGACAATGATAAGTTTAGCTACAAAGCGTGGAATAGCGCGCAGCTCGCAGGCAAAGTGAGAGTTGTACAACATATTGCCGGTCGTACATCCGCAAAAGAGAAAAATGCCAACCTGGTGGAAGCGATCAAGGCCGCAAAATTCCCACACGACCGCTACCAGACCACCACGATTGTTAATACTGACGATGCCATTCCTGGCTCCGGCATGTTTGTGCGTTCAAGCCTTGAGAGCAATAAAAAACTCTATCCGTGGTCGCAGTTTATTGTCGATAGCAACGGCGTGACGCGTAAGGCGTGGCAGCTGGAGGAAGAGAGTTCCGCAATCATCGTGCTGGATAAAGACGGCCGCGTGCAATGGGTGAAAGACGGGGCATTAACCCAGGAAGAGGTGCAGCAGGTTGTCGCCCTGCTGCACAAACTGCTGGCTCAATAAATAGAGACGCGGAAGCCGGGGTTAAGGAAGGATTCGCGCGGGGTGTAGTCCAGCGGCTTACCCTGCCAGTCATGAACATGTGCCCCGGCGGCCGTGGCGACCGCATGCCCTGCCGCGGTATCCCAGACGTTCGTTGGCCCAAAGCGAGGGTAGAGCTGAGCATGACCTTCCGCCACCAGACAGAATTTCAGTGATGAACCAATCGAGGTCGTCTGGTGTTCACCCAGCTGTTGCAGATATTCCTGCAGTTCGCTGTCGCTGTGCGACCGGCTGATCACCACCAGCGGTGGACGCGCATCGCGCACCTGAATCTGCTTACGCACGCCGCACTCTTCCTTCCACGCCTTACCGTCTGCAGCGCTGTACATGACTTTCATCACCGGCGCGTATACCACCCCAAGCACCGCTTTGCCTTTTTCAATCAGCGCGATGTTGACGGTGAACTCACCGTTACGCTTGATAAACTCTTTGGTGCCGTCGAGGGGGTCCACCAGCCAGTAACGCTGCCAGTGCTGACGTTCGTCCCAGCTCTGCGGCGCTTCTTCTGACAGGACCGGGATATCCGGCGTTAAGGCCTGCAGCCCTTGCAGGATCACCTTGTGAGCCGCGATATCTGCCGCGGTGACCGGAGAGTCATCTGCCTTGCTGACGACCTCCATCGGTTTTGCACCGTCATACACCTGCATGATGGCATCTCCCGCATCCCGTGCGAGCTGACAAATCTTATCTAACATTCTCCACCTCTTTGTTAACGCAGTGGGGTTAACTCTTTGTTTTAGTTATATCGTAATGGGAACAATTCCGCTATCTGTGAAGCAATTCTGGTTTCATGGCGCTTTTTTCTGTCAGGATTCACATTTCTGTAAGCAACACGCTATAGATACATACTCTTTTGTGGCCTGGATCGAAAAAAGGACTCCTCTGATGATTAAGTTTAGCGCAACGCTCCTGGCGACGCTGATTGCAGTGAGCGTACAGGCGGCGACGGTAGACCTGCGAATTCTGGAAACTACCGACCTGCACAGCAACATGATGGACTTCGATTACTACAAAGATACCCCGACGGAAAAATTCGGACTGGTACGCACGGCAAGTTTGATCGCTGCCGCCCGCAATGAAGTTAAAAACAGCGTACTGGTCGACAACGGCGATCTCATTCAGGGTAGCCCGCTCGGGGACTATATGGCGGCGAAGGGGCTGAAGAAAGGCGAGATCCACCCGGTGTATAAAGCGATGAACACCCTGGACTATACCGTCGGCAACCTGGGCAACCACGAATTTAACTACGGCCTGAAGTACCTGCACGATGCGCTGGCTGGCGCGAAATTCCCGTACGTTAACGCCAATATCATCGACGTTAAGACGCAGAAGCCGCTCTTTACCCCCTATCTGATTAAAGAGACCGAGGTTGTCGATCAGGACGGTAAAAAACAGACGCTTAAAATCGGCTATATCGGCTTTGTACCGCCGCAAATCATGATCTGGGATAAAGCCAACCTCGACGGTAAAGTGACCGTTAACGATATTACCGAAACTGCGCGCAAATACGTGCCGGAAATGCGCGAAAAAGGCGCAGATCTGGTGGTGGTGGTTGCGCACTCGGGACTCTCCGCCGATCCGTATCAGGCCATGGCGGAAAACTCCGTTTATTATCTGAGTGAAGTCCCGGGCGTCGATGCGATTCTGTTCGGCCACGCCCACGCGGTCTTCCCGGGTAAGGACTTTGCCAACATTAAGGGTGCAGACATCGAGAAAGGGACGCTCAATGGCGTGCCGTCGGTGATGCCGGGCATGTGGGGCGATCACCTTGGTGTGGTGGATCTGGTCCTCAATAACGACGGCGGCGACTGGAAGGTCACTCAGTCAAAAGCAGAGGCGCGCCCGATTTACGACGCTGCGGCTAAAAAATCACTGGCCGCCGAAGATAAAAAACTGGTCGACGTGCTGAAGCACGATCACGACGCCACCCGCGACTTCGTCAGCAAGCCGATCGGTAAATCGGCGGATAACATGTACAGCTACCTGGCGCTGGTGCAGGATGACCCGACTGTTCAGGTGGTTAACATGGCGCAAAAAGCCTATGTCGAACACGTTATTCAGGGCGACCCGGACCTGGCAAAACTGCCGGTGCTGTCGGCCGCGGCACCGTTCAAAGTGGGCGGGCGTAAGAATGACCCGGCAAGCTACGTTGAAGTCGAAAAGGGCCAGCTGACCTTCCGTAACGCCGCCGATCTCTACCTCTATCCGAACACCCTGGTGGTGGTCAAAGCGACGGGCAAAGAGGTGAAAGCGTGGCTGGAGTGCTCCGCCGGGCAGTTTAATCAGATTGATCCGCACAGCAGCAAGCCGCAGTCGCTGATTAACTGGGACGGGTTCCGGACCTATAACTTTGACGTGATTGACGGCGTAGAGTATCAGATTGATGTTACCCAGCCTGCAAAATATGACGGTGAATGCCAGGTCATTAACCCGCAGGCCGAGCGCATCAAAAACCTGACCTTTAAGGGCAAAGCCATCGACCCGAATGCCACCTTCCTGGTGGTAACCAATAACTACCGCGCCTACGGCGGCAAGTTTGCCGGCACGGGAGATAGCCATATTGCCTTTGCCTCACCGGACGAGAACCGCTCGGTGCTGGCGGCGTGGATCAGCGCGGAGTCCAAAAAAGCGGGGGGCATTCATCCGGCAGTGGACAACAACTGGCGCCTGGCTCCCATTCACAGCGACACGCCGCTGGACATCCGTTTTGAAACTTCACCGTCCGATAAAGCGGCGGCGTTTATTAACGATAAAGCCCACTATCCGATGAAGAAAGTTGCAACGGATGATATTGGCTTCGCCATTTATCAGGTGGATTTAAGCAAGTAACGCGGTGTGTGCCGGGTAGCGGCTTCGCCTTACCCGGCCTGCCTTTACGCCGCGCGTTCTTCCCGGTTCGCCATCACCTGCGGCGTATGCACTTCTATCCAGTCCGCCAGCGCGGCCACTTTCTCACTCACCTCTGTCCCTAACAGCGTCAGGCTATACTCAACGTGCGGTGGTACAACCGGATACGAGACGCGATTAACAAACCCGTCCTGTTCCAGCGCCTGTAGCGACTGGGCCAGCATCTTTTCGCTGACGCCTCCCATTTTTCGGCGCAGGTCGCTGAAACGGTGGGTTCCCTGCCGCAGGGCCACCAGAATCAGCACGCCCCAGCGGCTGGTGACATGTTTGAGAACCTCTCTGGAAGGACACTGTTCCGCGAAGAGGTTGCCATCGCGCATTTGTTCGCTGAGTGTCGGTATCGTTGTTTTCATACTTACCTTTATGTACGTACTTACTAAAAGTTAGCTATGGTGCTAGTGTGCCACAACACCAGACAAACACGAAGAGGATTCATCATGATCGCAATTACCGGCGCAACCGGCCAGCTTGGCCAGCTCGTTATCGAACAGCTGTTAAACACCGTACCGGCAAACCAGATTGTGGCGATTGTCCGCAATCCGGCAAAAGCTGAAGCCCTGAGCCAGCAGGGAATTACCGTTCGTCAGGGGGATTACGCTGACGAAAGCACAATGACCTCCGCGCTTAAGGGCATAGATAAGCTGCTGCTGATCTCCTCCAGCGAAGTGGGTCAGCGCGCCACCCAACATCAGAACGTCATTAATGCTGCCAAAGCCGCTGGCGTGAAATTCATCGCCTATACCAGCCTGCTGCATGCGGATAAATCGCCGCTGGGTCTGCACGTTGAACACGTCACGACGGAGAAGGCGCTGGCAGAGTCCGGCATCCCTTACGCCCTGCTGCGTAACGGCTGGTACACCGAAAACTATCTGGCGAGCGCACCGCCCGCGCTGGAGCACGGCGTATTTATTGGCGCGGCCGGTGAAGGCAAAATCGCCTCGGCCACCCGTGCGGATTACGCGGCTGCCGCGGCAAAAGTCATCTCCGGGGACGGCCATGCAGGCAACGTATACGAGCTGGCCGGCGACCACGCCTGGACGCTGAGCGAACTGGCAGCCGAACTCAGCAAACAGAGCGGCAAAAACGTGACGTATCAGAACATGAGCGAGGCGGATTTTGCCGCGGCGCTGAAGGGCGTTGGCCTGCCTGCCGGGCTGGCGGATATGCTGGCAGACTCCGATGTGGGCGCGTCTAAAGGCGGTCTGTTTGACGACAGCCATACGCTGAGCAAACTGATCGGGCGTCCAACCACACCGCTTTCAGAGAGCATTAAAGCCATCCTGTAAATGTTGCAAAATGGTTATTTTTTGTAGCATCCCCTCGGGTCATCTCTGATAATGGAGAGATGACTCATGAGGAGGTTCACCGTGCAGGGCGTACCGGAACAGTTCATTGATGAGAGAGACAGCGCGCGCTTTCGCCATCTGGCGCATTTGCCGGGCCTGGAGCTTTATCACGCGCATATTTCTGACTACGCCTTTGAGCCTCATACGCATGAAGCCTTCGGCATCGGCACCATTGAAACCGGTGCCGAACGCTTTCGCTATCGCGGTACTCAGCATCTCGCGGCGGAAAAATCCGTCGTGACCATGAACCCGGACGAGATCCACACCGGGGAATCGGCGACGGATGGCGGCTGGCGCTACCGGATGGTTTACATTGAACCCGATCTGCTGGAAGAGGTAACCGGTCTTCGCCACTGGTGGTTTAGCGACGTAACCCGCCATGACCCGCTGCGCTCACAGCAAATCGGCAGGCTTATCTATGGCCTGTGGCATACGGACGACCCGCTGGCGCAAAAAGGCTTGCTGCTGGATCTGATCGAGACCTTCCAGCCGTTAGCCCGCCACGCGCCGGTTACCCGGGAAGGTGCACACCGGTTCGAACGGGTTCGTGAGTATATGCACGACAACTACATGCACGCCCTGACGCTGGACGAGCTGGCCAACGTAGTCTCACTCAGCCCCTACCATTTTCAGCGCCAGTTCAAGGCGCATTTCCATGTCACTCCGCATCAGATGCTGATGGCTATCCGCCTGTGGCGCGCCAAAGCGTTTCTCACACACGGCATGCCCGCCGCCGAAGTCGCCACCGCGACCGGGCTGACCGATCAGTCCCATTTGACTCGCGCCTTTACCCGCCGCTATGGCATTACCCCCGTGCGCTACCAGAAACAGGTCGTTAAGCGCTGATGCGCAACCTCATACAATACGCGCGCCCTTCCCCCTCCTACACTGAACGCAGAATAAACCGATGTGGATGGAAAAATGATTAGTGGTGTGTTGTATGCCCTGCTTGCGGGTCTGATGTGGGGACTGATTTTTGTCGGCCCGCTGATCGTGCCGGAGTACCCGGCAATACTGCAGTCGACCGGACGTTATCTGGCACTGGGACTGATTGCTCTCCCGCTGGCGTGGCTCGGTCGTGCACGTTTGCGTCAGCTCGGCCGGCAGGACTGGTTCACCGCGCTGGCGCTGACCATGATGGGCAACCTTATCTATTATGTTTGCCTGGCGAGCGCCATTCAGCGAACCGGGGCACCGGTATCTACCATGATTATCGGCACGCTGCCCGTGGTGATCCCGGTCTTCGCTAACCTGCTTTACAGCCACCGCGACGGGAAACTGGCGTGGTCAAAAATGGTACCAGCGTTGGTGTGTACCGCCGTGGGGCTGGTCTGCGTCAACATTGCCGAGCTGCAGCATGGGCTGGAGAACTTCTCACTGTTGCGTTACGGTTCTGGCATCCTGCTGGCATTCGTTTCCGTGGTGTGCTGGGCGTGGTATGCCCTGCGCAATGCGCGCTGGCTGCGGGAAAACCCGGATAAACACCCGATGATGTGGGCGACGGCTCAGGCGTTGGTCACGCTCCCGGTTTCGCTTATGGGCTATGTGGGGGCCTGTCTCTGGTTAGGCCATCAGCAACCGGATTTCGCTCAACCGTTCGGGCCGAGACCGTGGGTCTTTGTCGGGCTGATGCTGGCGATTGCGGTGCTCTGCTCGTGGGTGGGTGCGCTGTGCTGGAATATCGCCAGCCAGAAGCTGCCGACGGTGATTTTAGGGCCGTTGATTGTATTCGAAATGCTGGCCGGGCTGCTTTACACCTTCCTGATGCGCCAGAGCGTACCGCCGCTGTTAACCGCCTGCGGGATTATATTGCTGGTCGTTGGGGTCGTGATGGCGGTGAGAGCAAAGCCGGAAAAACCGATGGTCGTTCCGGCTTCAGAGAGTTAAAACGTTTCCCAGTTCGCTTCAGACGTCGCCGCGACAGGTTTAGCCGCTGGAGTGTAGCTTTTCACCGGCGCGGCGTTGACCACCGGGTTGCGGGTAATTTTAAACACCGCCACCGCTTCGTTCAGGCGTGCCGCCTGATCTTCCAGCGCGGCCGCCGCTGCCGCAGACTCCTCTACCAGCGAGGCGTTCTGCTGGGTCACGCGATCCATCTCGGCCACCGCCTGACCTACCTGATCGATACCGCGGCTCTGCTCGTCAGAGGCAGAGGCAATCTCGCCCATGATGTCGGTCACGCGGGTGACCGCATTCACGATCTCCGCCATCGTCGCCCCGGCTTCGTTTACCAGCTGTGAGCCGGCATTCACGCGCTCGCCGGAATCATCGATCAGCGCTTTAATCTCTTTTGCCGCCTGAGCGCTACGCTGGGCCAGGGTACGCACCTCACCTGCGACCACCGCAAAGCCACGGCCCTGCTCGCCTGCACGCGCGGCTTCCACCGCCGCGTTCAGCGCCAGGATGTTGGTCTGGAAGGCAATGCCGTCGATTACGTTGGTAATTTGCGCAATTTTGCTGGAACTGGTCGCAATGTCGTCCATGGTGCGCACCACACCCTCCACCACGTTACCGCCCTTCTTCGCGGTTGAGGAGGCATCGAGCGCCAGACGGGAAGCCTGACGTGCGTTATCGGCGTTTTGTTTTACCGTGGCGGTCAGTTGTTCCATGCTGGCAGCCGTCTCTTCCAGAGAGGCGGCCTGCTGCTCGGTACGGGAAGAGAGGTCGTTGCTGCCCGCAGAGATTTCCCCTGCACCGGTGTAAATGGTGTCTGCACCTTCACGCACCACGCCCACCGTGTTTGCCAGCGAGGTTTGCATCTCCTGAACGTTGCGCGCCAGGATTGCCATTTCATTCTTACCCTCTGCCTGAATCGGCTGGGTCAAATCCCCTGCGGCAATGGCGCGGATATGGCCAATCACATCCTGCAACGGCAGCAGCAGAACGCGGCGCATCGCAATCCAGCTGGAGACGATCACGGCAATCACCAGCAGCATGACCGCAGAGAGGATCCACAGGATACGTTTATAATCGTTTTCGTTATCTTTAATCCCTCTGTCCGTGAGGACGGCCTGCGCTTCACGCCATTCACGGTACACGTTCTGCATCGCGGTCTGTTTCTGCTCCGCATTCTGCTTGAACATATCTTCCAGATTGCCCTGGCCCAGCAGGACGTTCATTTGCGTCAGCGTGGCGGAGTAAATACGGTACTGCTCTTCCAGACGGTTAGCCAGATTCTCGTCCAGACCCGGAGTATTAGGCAAAGCGTAGTATTTATCGTAATGGGACTGCGCATCCGCCAGCAGGTTCTTCGCCGTGTTCACCAGTTCATTCAACTGGCCGCCGTTAATCTGAGACGCCATGCTGCTTTGCAGACGCAGCATGCCGCGGTTCAGGGTCACGCGGGCCTGGTTGAGGCTGATCCATGCATCGGTAAACTCGGCGACATTCTGGCTTGAGAGCTGCGAGACGGTGAAGTTATCTTTGTCGTTATTCAGCGCGTTGATAAAAATGCCGGCGGAAATGACTTGCATGATGCCGAGCACAAGCAGCACCGAAATAAGAAGGGTAATGACTTTTATACGTTTAAACATGCGTTGCCTTTTTTATATGCAGGTTTGTCTGACGTGGATATATCGGCAGGCACGGCGAGTTGTTTACTGTTTCCCCACGTTAAAAAACTTTCTAAAGTAATTTCCTGCATTCATTCAGCAAGTTAAAAGTCATTATTTTTTGTGATCTGGTTCTCACTTTGCCCCTTCCCTCTAAAGGGTTATAGCGTCGCCTTAAAGATGCATTTAAAATGCACTTTATATTATTGATGATGAGGTAACTGCTATGGCCTTCCGCGACCAACCCCTTGGCGAGCTGGCGCTCTCCATCCCGCGCGCGTCCGCGCTGTTTCGTAAATACGATATGGATTACTGCTGTGGCGGTAAGCAAACCCTGGCACGTGCCGCCTCGCGTAAAGAGCTGGATGTGGGGCTCATTGAAGCGGAGCTGGCGCAACTGGCTGAGCAGCCTATTGAGAAAGACTGGCGCACTGCAGCCCTTGCCGACATCATCGACCATATCATTGTGCGTTTTCACGACCGTCACCGTGAACAACTGCCTGAACTGATCCTGCAGGCGACAAAAGTGGAGCGCGTTCACGCCGACAAACCTTCCGTACCGCGCGGTCTGGCGAAATACCTGACCCTGCTTCACGAAGAGCTTTCCAGCCACATGATGAAAGAGGAGCAAATCCTCTTCCCGATAATCAAACAGGGTATGGGCGGCCAGGCGATGGGGCCCATCAGCGTCATGGAAAGCGAACATGATGATGCAGGCGAACTGCTGGAAGTGATTAAACACACTACCCATAACGTTACACCGCCACCAGAGGCGTGCACCACGTGGAAAGCGATGTACAACGGCATTAACGAGATGATCGACGACCTGATGGAGCACATCAGTCTTGAGAACAATGTCCTGTTCCCGCGTGCCCTCGCAGGTGAATAAAAAAAGGCGCCCGAGAGCGCCTTCCTGAGGTTATCATTCGGCCACAGCATCTGTGGCCTTTTTTATTAACGCATGCCTGCCATACGTTTCTTACCGATAAATAACCATCCCAGCCCCAGCGCGATGAACCACAGTGGCGTGACGATTAACGCCTGACGGGTATCGTCTTCCAGCGTCAGCAGAACCAGCACGAAGACGAAGAACGCCATGCACACCCAGCACATCAGCTTGCCCAGCGGCATTTTGTAGATCGATTTTTCATGCAGGTGCGGACGCTGTTTGCGGTACACCAGGTAAGAACACAGGATGATGGTCCAGACGAACATGAACAGGATCGCAGAGACCGTGGTGATCATGGTAAACGCACCGATCACACTCGGGTTCACATAGAGCATCACCACACCGCCCAGCAGGCAGATACAGGAGAAGGTCAGCCCTTTCGCCGGCACCGCACGCTTAGACAGTTTGGCAAACGCGCGTGGCGCAACCCCTTCCTGTGCCAGACCAAACAGCATACGGCTGGTAGAGAACACCCCACTGTTGGCCGAAGAGGCCGCGGAGGTCAGCACCACGAAGTTAATCAGGCTTGCCGCCGCAGGCAGTCCAACCAGCACAAACAGCTCAACGAACGGGCTCTTGGTCGGTACAACGGAGCTCCACGGCGTCACGGACATGATGATAATCAGCGCGAACACGTAGAACATAATGATACGAATCGGGATGGAGTTAATCGCGCGCGGCAGGGATTTCTCCGGATCTTTAGTTTCCGCCGCCGTGGTACCGACCAGCTCAATCCCCACAAAGGCAAACACCGCAATCTGGAAACCGGCAAAGAAGCCACTGATGCCTTTCGGGAACCAGCCGCCGTCATTCCACAGATGCGCGAACGAAGCCTGAACGCCGGTTGGAGACTGGAAGTGCGTCAGTACCATCACCAGGCCGACAACAATCAGGGCGATAATCGCCACGATTTTGATCATCGCAAACCAGAACTCCATCTCACCGAACATTTTAACGGTGGCGAGGTTAAGGCTCAGCAGCAGAACAATCACCGCCAGCGAGGCCACCCAGTCCGATAACCCAGGGAACCAGAACTGCGCGTAGGCCGTGATGGCGACCACATCCGCCATGCCGGTCACCACCCAGCAGAACCAGTAGGTCCAGCCGGTGAAATAGCCCGCCCAGGGGCCAAGCAGGTCGGAAGCGAAATCGCTAAAGGACTTGTATTCGAGGTTCGAGAGCAGCAATTCACCCATTGCACGCATCACGAAGAAGAGCATAAAACCGATGATCATATAAACGAAAATGATCGACGGCCCGGCAAGACTGATGGTTTTACCTGACCCCATAAACAGCCCGGTACCGATGGCACCCCCAATGGCAATGAGCTGAATATGACGGTTTGTGAGATTGCGCCGTAGCGACTGTTCAGACGACGCCTCTTCGTCGGCGACGACTTTAACCTGATCTACCATGTGATATTTTCCTGTTTATGCCTGTCTGTGTTGTTAAGGCTCTTCTGGCCTTTAAATACGTCAAAAAAATAACGGTCCCCATGAAAGGACTCATCGATATTAGGTAAGAATCGGCGGGATGAATACTATGATTTGGATATTATGTTAATAATATGTTTAAAGTGAGTGTCATATCACTCATACAACGCGAAACAGCTCACAAAAATACACGCAACAGTTTCGTTTGCAAGATAAAATGTTGATTCCGTCGTAACTATAGGTTTTATCACTATATTCCTCTCCCCCGAAGAAGAGAGGAAATAAGAAAAGCTGATTACAGAATTTCCAGCAGCTCGACTTCAAACACCAGGGTGCTGAATGGCGGGATGGACGCACCAGCGCCACGCTCGCCGTACGCCAGGTTGTGCGGGATAGTCAGTTCCCATTTGGAACCCACTGGCATCAGGGTCAGCGCTTCGATCCAGCCCGCGATAACGCCGTTAACCGGGAATTCAGCCGGTTCGCCACGTGCTACAGAGCTGTCGAACACCGTACCGTCGATCAGTTTACCGGTGTAGTGCACGCGAACGTGGTCAGTACGCGCCGGGATTGCGCCGTCGCCCTGATTGATCACGCGGAACTGCAGGCCAGACTCGGTGCTGTTCACGCCTTCACGCTCACGGTTCTCTTCCAGATATTTCACGCCTTCTGCAGCCATCTCTTCGAAACGCGCGCGACGCACGGCGTCAGCACGTTCGTGGATTTCACGCAGCGCACGGTGCACAACATCAACCGGAACTGCCGGGTTGTTGCCTTCCAGCGCATCAGCGATACCCGCCACCAGCGCTTCGGGTAACAGACCTTCCAGGCCGGATTCGCTCAGCTGCTGTCCTACCTGCAAGCCGATACCGTAACTTGCCTGCGCTTCGATAGTGTCAAAAGTCGGGGTGGTCATGGGTTTTCCTTCCATCACATTTAAAGTAGCGGGCAGCATATCAGCCATGCCCTTATGGGTAAAACTTTGTCTGAAGTTAAGGTGACAAACCGCGACGAAACAGAAACAATAGAGAGAACCAGGATTAATCCCGAACGAATGTCACGGATGTCGGGTTTGCTACGCCGTTCAGGCAGTTAGCAAACTATACTTCGGAGCACAGGATAAAAAAGACGCGGAGCAGGAGGAGAGCCATGCCCGGGCGATTTGAACTGAAACCTACCCTGGCGAAAATCTGGCAGGCGCCGGACAATTTTCGCATCATGGACCCGCTGCCGCCTCTGCATCGCAGAGGGATCATCATTGGCGCGCTGATGGTGATCGTGGGTTTCCTGCTTCCTTCCGGTGGCGATGACGCCGACACCGCGACGGTGACCCGCAATGCCCAGCTGGATATTCAGTCGCAAACGCGACCGCAGCCGGACACCCAGCCTGTGCAGACGCAACTGGTCACCCCGTCGAACGATCCGGGACAGGTTGCGCCTGTTGAACCGGAACCCATTCAGGATGAACAGCCACAGGAACAGGCAGCGGCCCCGGCAGAGCCACAGGCTCAGCAGCCAACCGGCATTGAGCAGCAGTGGCGTTCCTATCGCGTAGAGCCAGGTAAAACCCTTGCGCAGCTGTTCCGCGACCACAATCTGCCGCCAACCGATGTGTATGCCATGGCGCAGGTGGAAGGCGCGGGCAAGCCGCTCAGTAATTTGCAGAACGGCCAGCTGGTGCAGATACGTCAGAATGCCAGCGGCGTCGTCACCGGGCTCACGATTGATACGGGAAATGGCCAGCAGGTGCTGTTTACCCGCCAGCCTGACGGCAGTTTTATCAGAGCACGTTAATGTTCCGGCCGGGTAAGGCGAGCCAGCCCCCCGGCAATGCCCTTCTTAGTGACTCCGCTTATTGACCCACCAGATCCCCGAGCAGACCAGCACCAGCGCAATCGCATATTTGATGTCCAGAATGTTTTCACCGAGGAAAATGGCGGACAGCACCGTCCCGGCAACGGGGATCACAAAGTTGAACGGGGCAATCATACTTACGCGGTTCACTTTCAGCAGCGCGCTCCAGAGGGCGAACGCTACCGAAGAGAGTAACGTCAGATACCCCAGCACCGCGACGGCCGTCATGCTATGCACTTCCAGCGTCCCTCCCGTGAGATAGCCACCCGCCACCAGCGCCGCGCCGCCGATAGCCAGCTGCCAGCCGGTCATTACTGTCGGGTCGACGGTCTGGGAGATGCGTTTTCCGTAAAGCGTGGCGGCAGAAAGGATAAAGGCTGCCAGCACCACAAACCCGTCGCCCTTCCAGACGAAGCTGAATTCGCTTAACCCGCCGTGGAAGTTAACCAGCATCACTCCGGCAAAGCCCAGAATACAGCCAAGCGTTTTGTTATAGCTGAGCTTGTCGTTGTGGTAGATGAAGTGCGCCAGCAGCACGCTGAAGAAAGTGCCGGTGGCGTTCATGATCGAGCCGTTCACACCTGTCGTGTAGGCCAGTCCGATATAAAAGAAGGTGTACTGAATGCTCGTCTGCGTCAGTCCCAGGACGGTCAATTGCCCAAACTGCCCGGGCGTGAACCTGCCGATGGGCTTGCGCTGTGCTAACGCAAAGAGAAGCAGCAGCACACCCGCAAACAGAAAACGGTAACCGGCGAACACGACCTTTGAGGGAATATCATCGGTGGCAATCTGGAAGAGTTCATAGCCGCTTTTTATGGCCGGGTAAGAGCTACCCCAAAGCAGACAGCAGAGCGTGGCGCAGGCATAGGCCACCTTTCGACGGGCAAATACGGGCGTGGGCAGAGCGGTTTCCATGTCGAATCTCATAAATAAAATTGCGTTTCATTTTATTATCAGAGAATGCGCCAGGAATAGCGACCCTACAAGCACTAAAGCGCGAGCCTGGTCCCTTAAAAAAGCAAAACGCCGGCACAAGGCCGGCGCTTCGACGTGAGCAGAGTAAAATTACTCAGCTACAACGTTAACAACCAGTTTAGCGAACACTTCGCTGTGAACCTGGAAGTCCACTTCGTGCTCACCAGTGGTACGCAGAACACCGTTCGGCAGACGAACTTCGCTCTTAGCCACTTTAACGCCAGCTGCAGTTACTGCATCAGCGATATCGCGGGTACCGATGGAACCGAACAGTTTACCTTCGTCGCCAGCTTTGGAAACGATGGTAACAGTGCCCAGTGCGTTGATTGACTCAGCGCGAGCATTAGCAGCCGCCAGAACGTCAGCCAGTTTGGCTTCCAGTTCAGCGCGACGTGCTTCGAAAAACTCTACGTTTTTCTTGGTAGCTGGAACAGCTTTACCCTGTGGAACCAGGAAGTTACGAGCGTAGCCCGCTTTAACGTTTACCTGATCACCCAGGCTGCCCAGGTTTGCTACTTTATCAAGCAGAATAACTTGCATTACCTTATCCTCTTAAAGTCGTATTAATGGACCGTGCCCGATTACTGATGACGATCAGTGTACGGCAGCAGGGACAGGTAGCGAGCGCGTTTGATAGCGCGAGCCAGCTGACGCTGGTATTTTGCACGAGTACCGGTGATACGGCTTGGGACAATCTTACCGCTTTCGGTGATGTAGTTTTTCAGCGTTGCGATATCTTTATAGTCGATCTCTTGAACGCCTTCCGCGGTGAAACGGCAGAACTTGCGACGACGGAAATAACGTGCCATATGGCTAGTCTCCAGAATCTATCAAATCAATCTGCTCGGCATGCAGAACCATTTTGCTCAGGCCGTTCTTTGCCTTGTGGCAAGAAATGAACCCCTGAACGATTACTGCGCTACCGACCGTTAAACTGTGAGTAATGGCCTGGTTTTCGTGTCCGCTAATAATAACGGGCATTTGGCACCACGCCTGCCGGTGAAAGCCGGCTTCCTCTTGCACAGAACGATGCTCAAGCACGAACTGGCAATGCGGAATTCCTGATGGACTGACCTTACGAAGGGGGGTCCTGCACACGGTACCGGACAACACCAGACGGTTGGTCATCAGAAATTACTCTTCAGAATCCCCAGCATCAGAATCATCTGCGGTTTCGTTTGCGAAATCATCGCGACGCTCACGGCGCTCGTCTTTCGCTTTAACCATCGGAGATGCTTCGGTCACTGCGTTTTTGGTACGCATAACCATGCTGCGGATAACGGCATCGTTGAAGCGGAAGGTAGTTTCCAGCTCATCGATCACTTCCTGCGGCGCTTCAACGTTCATCAGAACGTAGTGTGCTTTGTGCAGTTTGTTGATCGGGTAAGCCAGCTGACGGCGGCCCCAGTCTTCCAGACGGTGGATCGTACCTTCTGCACCAGTGATGGCAGCAGAGTAGCGCTCGATCATGCCCGGAACCTGTTCGCTCTGGTCAGGATGGACCATAAAAACGATTTCGTAATGACGCATCGAATTGCTCCTTACGGATTATTCAGCCTCCTGTCTGGGTCAGCCGAGGCCCGGGGAGGCAAGGAACGTGTTAAAGGTCGGCTGAAAAATTGACGCGTCATAATACTTGCGCGCCCCTGGAAACTCAAGCTGATTGCACAAATAATTCGCACAAAGCGTAAAGCTGGTCTAAGTGGGTGATTTAAAATTAATCACATCAGGAAGCGTTGTTTTTTTGAACAACAGCATCAGAAATGGTCACGCATCCCCGCCGGATAAATGATTACACTTTAATCAGAGACCTTATTTATAAAAGGAGAGCAACACCCCCTTTCACAGCACGCAGTCGTGGAGCGCATATCATGAAAAAAATCGCATTTGCCGTAATGGCTGCACTTTTGCTCAGTGCAAACGCGATGGCAGCCATCAAGATAGACGGCCGGCAGGCCCAAAACATGGATGATGTGCAGAGCTTAGGCGTAATCTACATCAATCATAATTTCGCCACTGAAAGTGAAGCAGATCAGGCACTCAATCAAGAGACCGATGCTCAGGGTGCACAATATTATCACGTCATACTGATGCGTGAGCCCGGCAGCAACGGCAATATGCACGCCAGTGCAGATATCTACCGATAACGCTTTAACGCTAGCACCAGGAAAGCCAACAAAGAGAACATAGCCATAGTTTAACTTGCCCCCTGCCCGGGGGCTTTTTTTTGCTAATGGCTCTGAAATACCACCGGTTACAACTGTTTTTCGGTATTCCAGAGCACTTATTCACTTCTGCCCGTAATAGGCGTTGGGCCCATGTTTACGCATGAAATGTTTATTCATAAGGTAATCATCAATGCCCTGAAGCTGCGGATTGATGCCGCGGGCGATCCACGCCATTCGCGCCACTTCCTCCATCACCACCGCGTTATGCACGGCATCGTGAGCGTCTTTTCCCCACGAGAATGGACCGTGCTGATACACCACAATACCCGGCGTATGCAGCGGCTCACGCTCAGCCAGCGTGTCGATAATGACGCGACCGGTGTTGAGTTCATACTCCCCTTCCACTTCGGCCTGCGTTAATGCCCGCGTGCAGGGAATATCGCCAAAGAAGTAGTCTGCATGCGTGGTGCCAAGAGCCGGAATGGGCAGCCCTGCCTGCGCCCAGGCCGTGGCATGGGTCGAGTGTGTATGTACAACGCCGCCCAGGGAGGGATAACGCTGATACAGTGCCAGATGGGTGGCGGTATCAGAAGAAGGACGCCACTTTCCGTCAACCACGTTGCCATGGAGATCGACAACCACCATGTCGTCGGCGGTCATGGATTCATAGGGCACACCGCTGGGCTTAATCACGACCCGCCCCTGCTCACGGTCAATGGCGCTGACGTTACCCCAGGTAAACGTCACCAGACCGTAGCGAGGTAGATCCATATTGGCCTCAAAGACCTGCTGCTTAAGCTTATGCATGCTCAGCCTCCATCAACCCAGCCCGCGCCATACGTTCACGGACCCAGTCCCGCGCCTTCGCCACTTCGGCTGCCGGGTCGTCCGACGTTTCACTCCACATCTCAATCAGGTAAGGCCCGCAATACCCTGTCTGTTTGAGCGTCTGGAAGCACCGTTCGAAATCCACCACCCCGGTGCCGAACGGAACATTTTTGAATACACCAGGCCGGGTATCTTTGACATGAACCGCCACGATATGACCAATACCCGCCTGCAGTTCCATCTGCACGTCGTTATCCCAGGCTGACAGATTGCCGATATCAGGGTAGAGCTGGAACCACGGATTATTCAGGTAGTGCGCGTAACCCAGCGCCTTGCTGATGGAGTTCATTAACGGATAATCCATGATCTCCATCGCCAGCGTCACCTGAGCACGGCTGGCCATGTCGACGCTCTCTTTCAGGCCGTCACGAAAACGACGGCGCGTTTCATTATTGGCGTCCTGATAGTAAACGTCATACCCCGCCAGCTGGATCACACGGATGCCGACATCCTGGGCAAAGCGAATGGCTTTACGCATGATCTCCAGCCCCTGAGCACGCACAGCATCATCTTCACTGCCAAGCGGAAAACGACGATGGGCGCTGAGGCACAGGGAAGGCACACGTACCCCCGTTTCAGCAATGGCGCTAACCAGTGCCAGACGCTGTTCGCGGCTCCAGTCCAGGCGAGACAGGCGTTCGTCCGTCTCATCCACTGACATTTCAACAAAATCGAAGCTGAGTTGTTTCGCCAGTTGCAGCCGCTCCAGCCAGCACTCCCCCGCAGGGAGTGCCTTTTCATAGATGCCGAGCGGGACTTGTTTAGACAACATACCCGCTCCTTAGCCCCAAAGCTGAGCGATTGAGCGTTTGAACTGACGCGCGGCTTCTACCGGAGAGGCGGCATCACGGATGCTACGGCCTGCGATAAAGACATGAATTGGGATACCTTTGAACAGCGGCAGATCTTCCAGCGCCAGGCCTCCGGTCACGGTCACTTTGAAGCCCATATCGGCCAGACGCTTAATCGCGCTGATATCCGCTTCCCCCCACGCTACCCCAGCGGCCTGCGCATCACGGCTGCGGTGATAAACCACCTGTTGAATGCCCGCGTCACGCCACTCCTGCGCCTGCTCCCAGGTCCAGAACCCGGTCAGCTCAATCTGCACATCACCGTTGAACTCTTTTGCCACATCCAGCGCACCTTTAGCCGTGTTGATATCCGCACAGCAAATAACGGTGACCCAGTCGGCATTGGCTTCAAAACACATACGGGAAAGAATTTTGCCCGCATCGGCAATCTTGGCATCCGCCAGCACGATTTTATGCGGATACAGCGCCTTCAGGTCGCGGACGGCGCGAACGCCTTCGCCCACGCATAGAATGGTACCGACTTCAATGATGTCCACTTCTTCCGCAATCAGGCGGGTGGTTTCGTAAGCGTGAGACAGCGTCTGGTTATCCAGCGCGACCTGCAACATTGGTAATGACATTTTCAATTCCCTCTTAAACTGCCGCCGCAGTGGCGTTATCAATTAAATCCAGCACATCCTGCTCGGTGCGGCAGGCGCGTAAACGGTCGAAGTTGGCCTCATCATCAAACAGATTCACGATCTGCATAATGCCCACCTCCTGGTGGGTGTTGGCATCAACAGCCGCCATGGTGATGAGGATGTCGACCGGGTCGTTATCTTCGTGGTTGAAAGCCAGTGGTGTTTTCAGCGTAACCAGCGCAAAGCCGGTTTTTTTAACACCCTCTTCCGGGCGGCCATGCGGCATCGCCAGCCCTGGTGCAATCACGAAGTAAGGGCCGTGCTCTGCAACGCCATCCAGAATGGCCTGGTAATAACGCGGCTCGACAACATCGGCTTTTACCAGCAGATCTACGCTAAGTTTCACCGCCTCCTGCCAGGTGCTGGCGTCGGCCTGTAAAAGGATGGAGCTGTTCTCTGCCAGCGAATCACGTAGTTTCATGTTGCGTCCTTACTTCACATCTTGTGGGAAATGCGCGTTGATCACTTCCAGCAGCTTTGGCCCAAAGTCGGCTGGCGACAGCATGTTGCGCACGCCTACCACATATTTGTTGCCTGTCACGGTGATCTCACCGGCGATGTGGGTAGAGGCGATGATGATGTCCGCGCCGTTCAGTTCACTTTTGTATTCGCCCACTGCGCAGCTGTTCACCGTGTGGTCGATGTTTGACTGGGTTAAAAACTGGTCCACTTTCATCTTCATGATCATGGAACTCCCTTGCCCATTGCCACACACAGCCAGGATACGTACGGTCATAATCGAAACTCCTTAATGAGCAGAAACTTCTGCTGTTTGTTTTTCTGCATCTTCTTCAGCCCGCAGAGTGCGACCAGCGAAGAACATATAAGCCAGAGCAATGAGGATGATGACAGCCATAAAGATCAGGCCAACGGAGGCGAAGCCCTGCATCATCGGTGGTGCCAGAATTGACCAGTCGGCCATGCCCATCCAGGCGCTCATACCGGTGAGCTTGACCGCCCACACACACCCGAAGATTTCCACCATCCCCATCACCAGGCAGATCTTGAGCGCCGCTCGCCAGCCACCAAAGTGGTTCGCAAAGACGCCGATGGTGGCGTTGGAGAAGAACATCGGGATAAAGCCAGGAATGATCAGAATGGAAGAGCCGCAGCCCACCAGGATACCCACCGCAATCAGCTGGCCGATGGTGCCCCACATGAAGCCCCAGACCACCGCGTTTGGCGCGAAGCTGTAGATAGCCGCGCAGTCAATCGCCAGTACCGCACCGGGAATCAGACGCTGAGAGATACCGTTGAAGGCTTCGGACAGCTCGGCAACGAACATACGCACGCCCTGGGTGATAATGAAAATCGCCACCGCGAAAGAGAAACCTGTTTGCAGGATATAGACAGTCCAGTGGGTTTTACCCGCCATCGCCTGTACGACGTCAATGCCAAAGGAGAGCAGAATGGCACCGAAGAAGAGGGTCATCACAATCGCCGTAGAAACGATATTGTCGTGGAAAATATTCAGCCAGCCCGGCAGTTTAAGATCTTCCACGCTCTCTTCTTTTTTGCCCAGATACGGCGCGACTTTATAGGCAATCCAGGAGGCAAACTGCTGCTGGTGGCCGATGGAGAAGCCGCAACCGTCGGTGACGTCCTGCGTGGGCTTGTACATCATGTTGGAGGTGATACCCCAGTAGAGCGAGACCAGCACCGCGGTGCAGATAATGGTCGTCCACATTGGGTAGCCAAAGATAAAGAAGGAAACCGCAATCAGCCCTGCCTGCTGGAACATGATATGGCCAGTCAGCATGATGGTGCGAATACCGGTAATGCGGCGCAACAGAACGTAAATGATGTTCAGCGCCAGCGCGAGCAGGACCGCATACCCTACCCAGCTGTAGGCATCGCCCATGCGATCGATGGTGGCCATCATCGAGGCGTAGGTGTCAGAGATGGCGCCGTTGATGCCATAGACTTCCGACATTTTGGCCACTACCGGCTTGAAGGTGCCGGTCAAAATGCCTGAACCCGCCTGCAACAGCATGAAACCGATGATGGTTTTAATGGTGCCTTTAATAATAACGCTGACGCTTTTACGCAGCAGGATATAGCCAAGGCACGTCACGATGCCCAACAACAGCGGGGCATTAGTCATTACCTGATTAAAGAACACGGTAAAGACGTTGTAGAGGATCTCCATAACTCTCTCCAGAAATGAGAACACGAGGGGCAATCCCTGTGCGGTTGGTGACAACACTCTATTAATCACAAATAATCATCACAAGATTAAATCTGATTATTTGTGACGCATCACGCAAATTATTTCCCTGGTGTTAGTAATGATTTTCACTTCGGCATGCCACATAGAATTATTTCCATATAATTCATGCAATTAATGATTAATACGGTAAAAGATAACAAGAAGCGAGAAGAGCGTCCGTGACGTCAGGCAGATAAAATTACACATTTTGATCGTTGCAATGCGCGTGAAATGGTGCCAGCATTAATCACAACAAATCACCAGTTGATTACTTTTGATTAAACCAGGAGTCAAAACGATGAGTAAAGTGAACACCATTACCCGTGAATCATGGATTCTGAGCACTTTCCCGGAATGGGGTAGCTGGCTGAATGAAGAGATTGAGCAGGAACAGGTTGCTCCTGGTACCTTTGCAATGTGGTGGCTGGGGTGCACGGGGATCTGGCTGAAATCAGAAGGTGGCGCGAATATTTGTGTCGATTTCTGGTGCGGCACCGGCAAACAGAGTCACGGTAACCCGCTGATGAAAAAAGGCCATCAGATGCAACGCATGGCGGGCGTGGAAAAACTTCAGCCAAACCTGCGTACCACACCGTTTGTTCTTGATCCGTTCGCCATTCGCCAGATCGATGCCGTTCTCTCTACGCACGATCATAACGATCATATTGATGTCAACGTGGCGGCAGCGGTCATGCAAAACTGTGCCGATGACGTACCGTTCATCGGGCCGCAAACCTGCGTGGATTTATGGATCGGCTGGGGCGTACCGAAAGAGCGCTGCATCGTCATGAAACCGGGCGATGTGGTCAAAATTAAAGACGTTGAGATCCACGCGCTGGATGCCTTTGACCGCACTGCACTGATTACCCTTCCGGCCGATCAGAAAGCCGCAGGCGTACTGCCAGACGGTATGGACGAACGTGCGGTGAACTACCTGTTTAAAACGCCCGGCGGTTCCCTGTACCACAGCGGTGACTCTCACTACTCAAACTACTATGCAAAGCACGGCAATGAGCATCAGATTGATGTGGCGCTCGGCTCATACGGGGAGAACCCACGCGGCATTACAGATAAAATGACCAGCGCCGATATGCTGCGCATGGCGGAAGCGCTGAACACCAAAGTAGTGATCCCTTTCCACCACGATATCTGGTCAAACTTCCAGGCCGACCCGCAGGAGATACGCGTACTGTGGGAAATGAAAAAAGATCGCCTGAAGTATGGCTTTAAGCCGTTCATCTGGCAGGTAGGAGGCAAGTTCACCTGGCCGCTGGACAAAGACAATCTCGAGTATCACTACCCACGTGGCTTTGATGATTGCTTTACTCTTGAGCCAGACCTGCCGTTCAAGTCATTCCTCTGATTATTAAGGCCCATCGCCAGACCCGAGTGTCTGGCGGTTTCATATTTCTTTTAGTAATTTCACGCTATTTCAAATATCATCTTTTAAAATCAATTCTTATCGGAATAGCTCATGACGGAAGCGCAACGGCATCAAATATTACTGGAACTCCTGGCGCAAACAGGGTTTGTCACCGTTGAGAAAGTGATCGAACGTTTAGGGATTTCCCCGGCAACAGCGCGGCGGGATATTAATAAGCTGGATGAAAGCGGTAAGCTGAAAAAAGTCCGCAACGGTGCGGAAGCGATTAGCCAGCAGCGTCCACGCTGGACGCCGATGAACATTCATCAGGCGCAAAATCATGATGAAAAAGTCCGTATTGCCAGAGCGGCATCGCAGCTGGTGAACCCCGGCGAGAGCGTGGTGATCAACTGCGGCTCCACGGCGTTTCTGTTAGGTCGGGAGATGTGCGGAAAGCCGGTACAAATCATCACGAACTACTTGCCGCTCGCCAACTATCTTATCGATCAGGAGCATGAAAGCGTGGTCATCATGGGCGGCCAGTACAACAAGAGCCAGTCCATCACACTCAGCCCGCAGGACAGCGAAAACAGTCTTTATGCCGGACACTGGATGTTTACCAGTGGCAAAGGCCTGACCGCGGATGGCCTCTACAAAACCGATATGTTGACCGCCATGGCAGAACAAAACATGCTTAACGTGGTGGGCAAGCTCGTTGTGCTGGTCGACAGCAGTAAAGTGGGCGAACGCGCAGGAATGCTGTTCAGCCGTGCTGAACAGATAGACATGGTGATCACCGGCAAAGGTGCCAACCCTGAGATCCTCCAGAAACTGAAAGATCAGGGTGTCAACGTCCTGTGCGTTTAAAGGTGCTGGCGGAAGAAGTCCACCGTGGCGTCCAGCGCCGTTGGCGTAATGCGGTGGCGAACGCCCGCTTCCCACAGGCAGGTCAGGTTGCCATCCAGCCCCTCGTGCTGTAGCGCCTGCTGAAGCCGGAACGTTTCTCCGGGTGGAACCACATCGTCCGCATCACCATGCCATAACAGCAAAGGACGATCGGCCAGACGCGGTAACGCCCGGGTAACCTCCCACTCTGCAAGCGCCGCCTCAACCTCTGTGAGTGCCTGAGGTGGAAAAAGCGTCTTCGCCAGTGAGGTAAAGTAGCCCGAGCCCATCAGACAAGCCACTGACTTCACTTCTGGATGGTGCGTCATGATCCCCAGCGCCGCCATCCCGCCCATCGATGCCCCAGCCACGGCCAGCCGATTATCAGCCACCAGCCCTGCCTGGTAAAGCGCATCGCGCAGCCCGGCAAACTCGGTCAGGCTACCATGCAAAATGTGCCAGAACTGCCCAAGTCGCGCCTGTTCGTTGCCGGTAAAACGTGCGCCGTGGTCAGGTGCATCCGGCATGACCACACGAAAACCGGCCTGCGCGAGTGCCACCGTAAAATAGCTGTAGACCAGCTTCGATGAGGTAAATCCATGATAAAACACTATAACAGGCAGTGGTTCCTCACGTTTTCCGGCGGGTGTTGCGTGTAATATTTCACGATCACCCAGATGGCGTATTTCAATTTCAATCATTGTCGACCCTGTAATGATGAATGATTCATAATGTTGAGAACTGGGTTACGATTTCACGCTATTTTCATTCGAAAATTACGCCCCAGCTAACACTTCGGGAACATTCCCCCAAAACTAAATTCACAGACAACTACACTTTGGCTATCAGGAAACGAGATATGTTTATGCGCAGGTTTGCTGCTTTATTGCTGATGTTACTGCTCAGTGGCTGTAGCGCGCTGCAGGGAACGCCACAACCCGCTCCCCCGGTCGCCGATCACCCGCAGGAAATCCGTCGTAATCAGACGGAAGGATTACAGCGTATGGGTACCGTCTCTGCGCTGGTTCGCGGCTCCCCGGATGACGCGGAAGAAGCAATAAAGGCACAAGCCGTCGCCGCCAAAGCAGATTATTACGTCATCATTATGATCGACGAAACCATCATTACGGGACAGTGGTACTCACAGGCCATTCTGTATCGTCAATGATCGTCTTCATTTGAACGACATTTACACTGCTTTGCGTCCATAGACACTTTCCTGTCCACAATAAACTCCATGCCCGCAACAATGGAAGTGAGTTTATTCGCGAAGGATTGCCCGGCGGATACCGGAGACATGTGAAATGGAGCTGACGATGAAACGAACTCTTGCTTTGACCACACTGTTGCTCTCAGCAGGTCTTGTGAGCACAACCGCGCAGTCAGCTGAATTTGCCAGTGCTGATTGTGTGACTGGCCTGAATGAAATTGGCCAGATCTCCGTGAATAATATTTCGGGGAGCCCGCAGGACGTTGAACGTGTCGTTGCATTAAAGGCCGATGAGCAGGGTGCTTCATGGTATCGCATTATCCAGATGCAGGAAGATCAGTACATCGATCACTGGCGGGTACAGGCCATTCTCTACGCGTAATCCACCCTCCGATAAAAGCCACTTACTTTTAGTGGCTTTTCGTTTTTGCAAATTTTTTATCTTTTAGCAAACCAATTAAAAACAATTAAATAACATTTTGTTACACTAAAACAGTAAACGTTATCTCTGCTGTGCCGTTGAAAAGCCATACCTTTTCAATGATGAGCAATTTATGATCAACTTTTTCCGTCGTGCAGGTCTGGGTGCAAAGCTGTCGCTGCTTACCGGTGCCAGTGTCGCCATCCTGTTTCTGTTTTTCACTTTTCTGCTCAGCCAAAAAGCCAGCCAGCAGCTTGAAGCCCTCGCGATAGAAGACCTGCATAATCAGTCCACCGGCATGGTCGATATGGTGCAGATGTTTAACACCAGCCTGAGTGAAGAGGTCGAGAGTTATACCCGGCTGTTTACCTCCTTTTTGCCCCAGCCACTGAGCGTTGATAACACTCAAACCCAGACGATTAACGGGATTAACGTTCCGCTCCTGAAAGGAGGGGAAACCGGACTGCATGAAAACAATTCCCTTTCAGACGATTTTCTGAGCCGGACAGGGGCAATTTCTACCCTGTTTGTGCGTAGCGGTAACGACTTTGTGCGCGTCGCCACATCGCTGCGCAAAGAGAACGGCGAGCGGGCAATGGGCACCGTTCTGGATACCACCAGCCCGGCCTTTGCCGCCGTCACCCGGGGCGAGGTTTATCGCGGTCTGGCGCTGCTGTTCGGCAAGCGCTACATCACCCAATACCAGCCGGTTAAAAACGCGGACGGCCAGGTCATTGCAATCATCTTTGTTGGTGTGGACATCACTCACTCCTGGAACGTCATGCGCGAGAAAATCCTCAACCGTCGACTGGGCGAGAGCGGTCACTTCTTTGTTCTGGACCGCAGCCACGGCAAAACGCGCGGGCAGTATCTGTTCCACACCAGCGCGGAGGGAAAAGTACCGGAGTGGGATAGCGCTATCCAGCAACAGCTGTTGAGTGATAAATCCGGCACGCTGGAGCGCGTCAGTGCCGATGGTCGCACGCTGACCATGGCGTATACGCCGCTGCCAGGCTGGAACTGGGCCATTGTCGGCGAAGTGGATAAATCGGTACTGCTCTCAAGCGTGACCGCCATGCGCGACCGCTTCCTGCTGGCAGGGGTGGTGCTGTCAGTGCTCTTCGCGGGTCTGTTTGTGGTCATTATACGACGCATACTGACACGCCCATTGCGCAATGTGATCCACCTGGCCCGACAGTATGCCGCAGGCGATCTGCGCTCCAGCCTGCCCGTGACCCGCCAGGATGAGGTCGGTCAGCTCATCGATGCCATTAACGGTATCGGAGGGGGACTGCAGAAAATTGTTCTTCAGGTGCGCGAGGCCGCAGCGGAGATCCATATGGGCACCAACGCGCTGGCATCCGATAGCGAAGAAATCTCCGGGCAGATTAACAAGCAGGCCAGCAGTGTAGAAGAGACGTCTGCCAGCATGGAGCAACTGGCCGCGACCGTGCAGCAAAATGCCGCCAACATGGAACAAACGCAGCAACTGGTAGGCGAAACGTCGCGCGCGGTACACCAGGGTGGTGAGACGGTCACCCACGCTGTCGCTACCATGGATGATATTCGCGAAGCATCAAAGCGAATCGAAGACATCACGCGCGTGATTGAATCCATCGCGTTTCAGACCAACATTCTGGCGCTTAACGCAGCGGTTGAAGCAGCCCGCGCAGGCGAGCACGGAAAAGGTTTTGCGGTGGTGGCGCAGGAAGTACGCGCGCTGGCAGGACGCAGCGCCAACGCGGTGAAGGAGATTGAACAGCTCATCGGTGATACGCTTAGAAAAGTCAGCGAAGGCCATGCGCTGTCTGAACAAACGCGTCTGGCGATGGATTCCATCATCGTGCATATCGATAACATCAACAAGCTGGTCACGGAGATTAACCATGCGTCCCGCGAGCAATCCGCGGGAATAGGCCAGGTTAATCTGGCCATGACCCACATTGGCGAAGCGTCGCACATCAACGCCGACCGCGTCCTACGCAGCGAACAAACCGCACACACGCTGCGTGAGAAAGGCTCACACCTCACCCAACTGGTGAGCCTGTTCCAGCTAAAGAGTTAGCCAACCCTGCCCGTGGCACGCAACAGCAGGTCATTTTGCACCTGCTCGCTCATCAGCGTACCGCCGCGGGTATCAAGCATCATGCGGCACCACGCCTGCGCCACGGGTGGCGATGCGTGCCGCAGCATCTGACTTCCGGCCCCCAGCAGGAAAAGCTGTTGCGTGATCTCCCGCCCCTGCGCCTCCTGCGGTTTTCGCAGTTTTTGCTGAAGCTGACGCCAGCTGCGATCGAAGTGCCTGTCCTGCCCTTTTACCTGGGCAAAATCATCCACAAGCAGGTCGAGGATGCCGGATTGCTTCGTCAGTACACGCAGAACGTCCAGGCACATAATATTGCCGGACCCTTCCCAGATGCTGTTCACGGGCATCTCACGGTACAAACGGGGAAGCTCACTCTCCTCGCAGTAGCCTGTGCCGCCGAGCACTTCCATGGCTTCCGCCGCAAACGGGATACCCGCTTTGCAGACGCTGTATTTCGCCGCGGGGGTGAAAAGCCGTGCCCAGGCGGCCTCCTGAGGATCGGCACGCCTGTCCCACGCCCGGGCCAGACGGAACAACAGTGCCGTCTGGCCCTCCAGCATCAGCGCCATGCGGCTCAGCACATCGCGCATGAGCGGCTGGTCGATAAGGTTTTTACCAAACGTCTGGCGTTGATGCGCATGGTAAAGCGCCACGGATAAAGCCCGACGCATCAGCCCATGGCTGCCCAGCGCGCAGTCAAACCGCGTCAGCCCGCCCATTCGGAGGATCTGGCGTACCCCTTCTCCTTCTTCCCCCAGCAGCCAGCCGGACGCATCCAGGAACTCCGCTTCGCTGCTGGCGTTAGAGCGGTTGCCGAGCTTCTCTTTTAGCCGCTCCAGACGTACGGCATTGCGTTGCCCGTCAGGCAAAAAGCGTGGAACAAAAAAGCAGGACAGCCCCCCTTTCGCCTGGGCCAGCACCAGATGCGCATCGCTTTGCGGCACAGAGAAAAACCATTTATGCCCGATAAGCCGGTAGCTGCCGTCACTGCACTTTTCCGCTTTGGTGGTATTGCTGAGTACGTCCGAGCCGCCCTGTTTTTCTGTCATCCCCATGCCAATCAGCAGGCCACGCTTTTGCGCCCCCGGCGCAAGATGAGGATCGTAACGATCGCTCATTAACGGCGTGATCCAGTCACGGAACGGCTCGGGCAGCGCCTGTTGCAGCAGCGGTGTAGCAGCAAAGGTCATGGTGACAGGGCAAAGCGTGCCCGCTTCTACCTGAGCGTGCAGGACAAAACGTGCAGCTCTGGCGACAAACGCGCCTTTGCGCGCCTCCTCTTCCCACGCCAGGTTATGGACACGGTTGGCGCAAAGTCCCTGCATTAAGAGGTGCCATGCGGGATGAAAGCGAACATCATCCAGTCGCTCCCCGGTGGCGTCATAGCGTAATAACTCCGGTGGATTAACGTTCGCCAGCCTGCCCAGTTCCAGCGATTCCGCGGTTCCTAACTGCTGGCCGATGCTGGCAAGAAGCTCGATATCCCACTCGGCGCCTTCGCGAACAACCGCGTCACGCAGAGCGCAATCAGAGAGGAAAAGGTTGCTGTTTGAGAGCGGTGCAGGTTGATTAAAAACGGTATGGGTCTGCCAGTGCATGCTGTCTCCCTCCTTCAGTGGCAATGAAGATAAGTATGGACAGGCCACGTGCACGCTGCATGGGAGTGAGGTCACACGATGACGATCCCGCTGATATCATTCGTGAAATAGCTCACAGAACATAAGAATAAACTATTTCGCGCATTCGCTTTTGTTGAATAATTTATTCTTACCCCCTTTCAGTGAGGAACGTTATGCAACCGGACGCGCACAAGCGTGCATTAATTGCAGGCTCCATTGGTAACTTTATCGAGTGGTATGAGTTTGCGGTCTATGGTTTTCTGGCGACCGTAATTGCGAAGAACTTCTTCCAGCTTGAGGGGGACGCGGGGCTGACCAGCCTGATCCTCACCTACGCTTCCTTTGCCATCGCCTTCTTCTTCCGCCCGCTGGGCGCGGTGGTGTTTGGCAGAATAGGTGACCGGATAGGCCGAAAACCGACGCTGATTATTGTACTGGTGCTGATGACGCTGGCCACCGCCGCAATCGGTATTGTGCCGGTCTATGCCAGCATCGGTATTGCCGCCCCGCTGATTATCACGCTGCTGCGCATCCTGCAGGGATTGTTCGCCGGTGGTGAGTATGGTGGCGCCGTCTCGCTGATGACCGAATTTGCCCCACGCGGCAAGCGGGGCCTCTACGGTGCATGGCAGTCATTTACCGTCGCGCTGGGCCTGTTAGCAGGCGCTGGCATTGTCGCACTGCTCTCCGCCCTTCTGACACCGGAAGCCCTGCATGACTGGGGCTGGCGCATCCCGTTCTTCCTGGCATTACCGATGGGCGTGGTGGCGCTGTGGCTGCGGGTGAGTATGGAAGAGACGCCAAGCTTTGTGCAGCAGCAGGAAAAGCCGGTTGCCGCTCAGGCTGATACCGTCGCCACGCTCAACGCCATTGCGATGGGCATTGGCCGGGTGATGGTCTGGTCAGCGGCAGGTTATACCTATCTGGTGATTATGCCCACCTATCTGCAGTCGGCGCTGCATACCGGGTTTAACCAGGCGCTGTTGATTGCGGTGATTTCGAATATCGGTTTTGCGCTGACGATTATTCCATCCGGGATCCTGAGCGACAAAATCGGACGCCGCACGGTGATGATCGTCGCCACCACGTTGCTGCTGCTCCTTGCCCTGCCGCTGCTGAAGGTTTTACAGGCGGAGTCCAGCACGCTGGCCATCAAAGCGCTGGTGGTGCTGATTGCGGGTGGTCTGGTGGGGATGCTGGCAGGCCCCGGGCCGGCGATGCTCTCAGAGATGTTCCCGACGCGCGTACGGTATACCGGGCTTGGGCTGGCTTATTCCCTGTCGAACGCCCTTTTCTCGGGCTGCGCGGGGTTGATTATTACCGGGCTGATTAAAGAGACGGGCAACCTGGATATTCCGGCTTATTACGTCATGGCGACGGCGGTAGTGAGTATCTTCGCGCTAATGACGCTCAGGAAGGATGACCATTTGCGGTCACTGGAGGAGTGAGTTTTTCACCGTCTGGTGACCCTCCCACAGAAAATATGAAAGGCCGTCCTCAGGACGGCCTTGCTGTTTATTCCCCGCGCTGACGTACCGCTTCAAACAGGCAGATACCTGTTGCCACGGAGACGTTCAGAGACGACACGCTGCCCGCCATTGGAATGCTGATCAGCTCATCGCAATGCTCACGGGTCAGACGGCGCATACCTTCGCCCTCGGCACCCATTACCAGTGCCAGACGGCCGGTCATCTTGCTCTGATAAAGAGTATGATCAGCTTCACCCGCGGTACCGACGATCCAGATATTCTCTTCCTGCAGCATACGCATGGTGCGCGCCAGGTTGGTGACGCGGATCAGCGGTACGTTTTCCGCTGCGCCACAGGCCACTTTCTTCGCCGTCGCGTTAAGCTGTGCAGAGCGATCCCTCGGCACGATAACGGCATGAACACCTGCCGCATCTGCGCTTCGCAGACATGCGCCAAGGTTGTGCGGGTCGGTCACGCCGTCAAGGATCAAGAAGAATGGATTTTCCAGCCCGGCGATAAGATCCGGCAGATCGTTTTCCTGATACTGACGGCCTGGCTTAACGCGGGCAATAATGCCCTGGTGAACGGCACCTTCACTTTTCTCATCCAGGAACTGGCGGTTCGCCAGCTGGATCACGACACCTTGTGCTTCCAGGGCGTGGATCAGCGGCATCAGACGTTTGTCTTCACGCCCTTTCAGAATAAACACTTCCTGAAAACGCTCCGGTGCGCGCTCCAGCAGGGCCTGCACCGCGTGGATGCCGTAAATCATTTCACTCATTGATGGTTCTCGTTCTGTCTTTTCTTTTCCCTCTCTCCGCAGGAGAGAGGGTCAGGTTGAGGGGGAGAATTACTCCGCCTGCTGTTTCTTCGCTGCGCGCTTTGCCCTGGTGGCAGCCGCGATTTTCTGCGTTTTGGTGGACGGCTTTTTCGCCTTCCGGGCCTCTTTCTTTGCGGCCTTCGGCTTCTGTTTCTTCTCACCGCGGAACGCGCTGTCTGGCTCGAAGTTTACCTTCTTACCCGCCTGACGACGTTTGCCACCGGTGTTGCCGTTGCCCCCTTTTTTCGTCTTTTCACGCGCCGTTTTACCCACATTACGCGGGGCACGCTCGCTGGAGATCAGGCTAAAGTCGATTTTACGGTCGTCCATATTAACGGCTTCGACCTTCACTTCCACGCGATCGCCAAGACGATAGGTCTGGCCGCCAGATTCACCAATCAGGCGCTGCCCGACCTGGTCGAAACGGTAGTAGTCGTTATCCAGGCTGGAGACATGCACCAGACCGTCGATAAACAGTTCATCCAGACGGACGAAGAAACCAAAGCCGGTGACGCTGGCAATCACGCCTTTAAAGACGTTACCCACCTGGTCCAGCATAAAGTCACACTTCAGCCAGTCTGCCACGTCGCGCGTCGCTTCATCTGCACGACGTTCGGCCATGGAACAGTGCTGACCGAGTTGCAGCATCTCTTCCATTGAATAATGGTAGCCACCGGTTTCGGTCGTATTACCTTTATGACCCTGCTCCTGCGCCAGCAGATACTTGATCGCGCGGTGCAGGGAAAGGTCCGGATAACGACGGATCGGCGAGGTAAAGTGGGCATAAGACTGCAGCGCCAGGCCGAAGTGACCGCGGTTTTCCGGATCGTAAATCGCCTGCTTCATGGAACGCAGCAGCATGGTCTGCAGCATTTCTGCATCCGGGCGATCGCCAATCGACTCCAGCAATTCAGCGTAATCACGCGGCTCTGGCTTGTTACCGCCAGGCAGTTCCAGACCCAGTTCAGCCAGCACGGAGCGGAACGCAGTGATGGCTTCGGTCGACGGTTTATCGTGAATACGGAACAGCGCAGGTTCTTTGGCTTTCTCAACAAAACGTGCCGCCGAGATGTTTGCCAGAATCATACACTCTTCAATCAGCTTATGGGCATCGTTACGCTGGGTCTGCTCAATACGTTCAATGCGGCGTTCAGCGTTAAAGATGAACTTCGCCTCTTCGCTCTCAAACGAGATCCCGCCGCGCTCTTCACGCGCCTGATCCAGCGTTTTGTAGAGGTTATGCAGCTCTTCGATGTGTTTCACCAGCGGCGCATACTGCTCACGCAGATCCTGATCGCCCTGCAGCATATGCCAGACCTTGGTGTAGGTCAGGCGCGCATGGGAGCTCATTACCGCTTCGTAGAATTTGTAACCCGTTAAGCGCCCTTTGGTGGAGATGGTCATCTCGCAGACCATGCAAAGGCGGTCAACCTGCGGGTTCAGGGAGCACAGGCCGTTAGACAAGACTTCCGGCAGCATCGGGATTACCTGCGACGGGAAGTAGACCGACGTTCCACGGCTGCGCGCTTCGTTATCCAGCGGAGTATGCGGGCGCACGTAATAGCTTACGTCAGCGATGGCAACCCACAGACGCCAGCCGCCGCCGCGTTTTTTCTCGCAATAAACGGCATCATCGAAGTCGCGGGCATCTTCACCATCAATAGTCACCAGCGGCAGATCGCGCAAATCCACGCGGCCCACTTTGGACTCTTCCGGCACGTCTTCTTTCAGGCCGACAACCTGCTCTTCAACCGCTTTCGGCCAGACGTAAGGAATTTCATGAGTACGCAGCGCCATATCAACGGCCATGCCGGTGCCCATGTTATCGCCTAACACTTCGACGATTTTCCCGACCGCCTTGGTGCGTCGGGTAGGACGCTGGGTGAGTTCAACCACCACCACAAAGCCCATACGGGCGCCCATCACCTCTTCAGGCGGGATCAGGATATCGAAGCTCAGGCGGCTGTCGTCCGGCACCACAAAGCCCACGCCTGCATCGGTAAAGTAGCGGCCAACAATCTGGCTTGTTTTAGGGACCAGGACACGCACCACGCGCGCTTCGCGGCGGCCTTTACGGTCCGCGCCCAGCGGTTGCGCCAGGATCTGGTCACCGTGAATGCACATCTTCATCTGTTCAGAGGAAAGATAAAGATCGTCTTTACGGCCTTCTACGCGCAGGAAGCCATAGCCATCACGGTGGCCGATAACGGTGCCTTTCAGCAGGTCAAGACGTTCGGGAAGCGCATAGCACTGACGGCGGGTAAAGACCAGTTGCCCGTCGCGCTCCATCGCGCGCAGGCGGCGGCGAAGGGCTTCAATTTGCTCTTCACCTTCAATGTTTAATTCAACGGCAAGTTCTTCACGATTGGCGGGTTTTTCGCGTTTTGTTAAGTGTTCAATGATGAACTCGCGGCTGGGGATAGGATTCGCGTATTTTTCGGCTTCGCGTTCCTGGAAAGGATCATGTGACATATCGGTTCCTCCGTTGTCAGCTCCGGTGGAAATTTTCTTCATTCCACCAGCAATAATTTATAAAGTGGTTGATTCTCTTCAACCAAATCGGCCAGCGTGTAGTTATCCAGTTCCTTGAGAAAACTTTGCACGGCCAGAGAAAGTGCCTGTTTAAGGCGACAAGCGGGCGTAATGTGGCAGAACGCGCTGCTGCAGTTCACCAGAGACAACGGCTCCAGTTCACGTACCACATCCCCAACACGAATACTCTGCGCCGGTTTACCGAGACGGATCCCACCATTCTTCCCGCGGACGGCAGCAACGTATCCGGCACGACTAAGTTGATTGATTATTTTGACCATATGATTACGGGACACACCGTATACCTCTGTAACCTCAGAGATACTGGTCATTTTCCCATCGGGTAACGACGCCATGTAAATCAGCGCGCGTAAGCCGTAATCGGTGAAACTTGTTAACTGCACATCAACCTCAGGAAAAAGGGAAAACGCGGATAAACCGCACAGATATTCATTAATGATGATAAACCAGCCAGATAGTAAGCGGCTAATTTATTTGACAGACGGGGCGAAAAAGCGGAGATCGAGGAGCGTTCGCCGGATGGCGCGACGCGTATCCAGCCTGCGGGTTGTCCCGCAGGCCAGCAGTCACGAAGATTATGCGTCGAACGGGTCGCGCAGGATCATCGTTTCAGTACGATCAGGGCCGGTAGAGATAATGTCGATCGGCACTTCGGTCAGTTCTTCAATACGCTTGATGTAATTCAGTGCTGCCTGTGGCAGACCGCTACGCTCTTTCACACCGAACGTCGTTTCAGACCAGCCTGGCATGGTTTCGTAGATTGGCTCGATGCCTTTCCAGTCATCCGCAGCCAGCGGAGTGGTGGTCACTTCGCGACCATCAGGCATACGGTAGCCTACGCAGAGTTTCACCTCTTTCAGACCGTCCAGCACGTCCAGTTTGGTCAGGCAGAAACCAGACAGGGAGTTAATCTGTACTGCGCGACGCACGGCTACCACGTCCAGCCAGCCGGTACGACGACGACGACCGGTGGTCGCGCCAAACTCGTTACCCTGCTTGCACAGGAACTCGCCGGTTTCATCAAACAGCTCAGTCGGGAATGGACCCGCACCCACGCGAGTGGAGTAAGCTTTGATGATGCCCAGAACGTAATCCACATAACGTGGACCCAGACCAGAACCGGTCGCAACGCCACCTGCGGTGGTGTTAGAGGAGGTGACGTACGGATAGGTACCGTGGTCGATGTCCAGCAGCGTACCCTGCGCACCTTCGAACATGACGAAATCGCCACGCTTGCGCGCCTGGTCCAGCAGATCGGACACATCAACAACCATACCGGTCAGAATGTCAGCAATCGCCATGACGTCATCCAGCACTTTCTGGTAGTCAACAGCGTTAGCTTTATAGAAGTTCACCAGCTGGAAGTTGTGATATTCCATCACTTCTTTCAGTTTTTCAGCGAACGTCTCTTTATCAAACAGATCGCCCACGCGCAGACCGCGACGAGCAACTTTGTCTTCATAAGCCGGGCCGATACCACGACCGGTCGTGCCAATCGCTTTCGCGCCACGCGCTTTTTCGCGCGCTACGTCCAGCGCCACGTGATAATCAAGGATCAGCGGGCAGGCTTCGGAGAGCAGCAGACGCTCGCGAACGGGGATACCACGGTCTTCCAGACCTTTCATCTCTTTCATCAGAGCAGCCGGAGACAGCACAACGCCGTTACCGATGATGCTGGTGACGTTTTCGCGAAGAATGCCTGATGGAATAAGATGGAGGACGGTTTTTTCACCGTTGATTACGAGAGTATGGCCTGCGTTGTGACCGCCCTGGTAGCGTACAACATATTTAGCCCGTTCAGTCAGAAGATCAACAATCTTCCCTTTACCTTCGTCACCCCATTGGGTGCCCAGTACGACGACGTTGTTACCCATTTTTTTCAAAATCACCGTTTGCTTAAAAATGGATTCTACCATCGCTTTTTCAGATATACAGCACTTTTTGACCTCAAAATACGCCAAACCAGATTACTTTTTGATCAGCCAATCGTTTTCCTCAACATGTAGTAGATAACGATGCCGGCAACCACAAGTCCGCCCCCAAATCGACGCAAAATATTATCCGGCAACTGGCTCAGAGAGGCTATCATCCGACGCCATGCACGCGGATAAAGCATCGGTCCAAGGCCTTCCAGCACCAGAACCAGGGCCAGCGCAAGCCAAATCGTTGAATTCATTTTTCATCCTTATAAAAGAAAACCACCGCTCCGTTGAGAGCGGTGGTTTGAATACTCAAACTGGCCTGAGTTTATCGCGTTGCGTTAGCCGGCGTCTTCATGTAACGGAAGAAATCGCTGTCCGGGCTGAGCACCATCACATCCTGGTTGCTCTGGAAGCTGTTCTCGTAAGCACGCAGGCTACGGATAAAGGCGTAGAAGTCGGGATCCTGGCTGAAGGCATCGGCAAACAGTTTTGCCGCTTCGGCATCCCCTTCACCGCGCAGAATACGGCCCTGACGCTCAGATTCTGCCAGCGTCTTGGTCACTTCGTAATCCGCTGCCGCACGCAGTTTCTCCGCCTCTTCCTGACCTTGTGAACGATGACGACGGGCTACCGCTTCACGCTCGGCGCGCATACGGTTGTAAATCGCCTCGGACACTTCCGCTGGCAGGTTGATCTGCTTGATACGGACGTCGACCACTTCGATACCCAGAGCAGCCATACTGTTCGGGTTGATCACCGGCACTTTGCCGTTGGTTTCAGCCTGAACGCGTTCTGCCGCTTTGGCAATGGCATCATCCGCTGCCGGGGTGGTGACTTCGTCTTCGGTTCCTGCAGAACCGGAGTTCAGCGCATCACGCACTTCCAGCGTCAGACGACCACGGGAGTCGGTGACGATGTCTTTCACATCCAGACGACCAATCTCAGAGCGCAGACGGTCAGAGAACTTACGTTTCAACAGCACTTCCGCCTGAGAAACGTCGCCACCGCCCGTTGCCAGGTAGTAGCGGCTGAAATCACTGATACGCCATTTGATGTAGGAATCAACGATCAGGTCTTTCTTCTCTTTAGTCACGAAACGGTCGGCCTGGTTATCCATGGTCTGGATACGGGCGTCGAGCGTTTTCACCGATTCAATCAGTGGCATTTTAAAGTGCAGGCCCGGCTCAAACACCAGCGGCTTGTTCTCGCTGTCGCGCAGAACTTTACCAAAACGCAGGGTAATTCCACGCTCGCCCTCTTTCACCACAAAGATAGAGGTATAAAGCACGACCAATACGATGATGATGATCGCAATAACTGACTTACGCATCCTTATTCCCCCTGACGCTGGTAGTCGTTACGCTGCGCGTTAGCACGGCGTTGGTCCATAATGTCACCATCGTTCGAAGAAGGCGTGGTTGTGGCGCTTGAGCTACCGGATGCCGCAGGTGGCAGACGCAGCAGGTTGTTGGCACCGCTGGTATCCGCCTTTGCCGCCGGCGCCGAACCGCCTTTCAGCATCTGATCCAACGGCAGTACCATCAGGTTTCCACCTTTGCTGTCGTTAACCAGTACCTTACGCGTATGGCTCAGCACTTTTTCCATGGTCTCAATATAAAGACGTTCACGGGTAATCTCCGGAGCCGCTTTATATTCTGGCAAAATCTTCGCGAAACGCGCCACTTCACCCTGAGCTTCCAGGACGGTCTGAGTTTTATACGCACGCGCTTCTTCAAGAATACGCTGCGCCTGACCGTTAGCACGTGGCTGAACTTCGTTGGTGTACGCTTCCGCTTCACGGATGTACTGTTGTTCGTTTTCACGGGCGGCAATCGCGTCATCAAACGCGGCCTTCACCTCTTCCGGCGGACGAGCAGCCTGGAAGTTGACGTCCAGCAGGGTGATACCCATGTTGTACGGGCGAATGGTCTCTTCCAGCTCACGCTGGGTATCGCTACGAATAACGGTACGACCTTCGGTCAGAATGCGGTCCATGGTGTATTTACCGATCACACCGCGCAGCGCACTGTCTGTGGCCTGGCGCAGACTGTCATCTGCACTGGTCACGCTAAACAGGTAGTGCTGCGGATCGGTGACGCGGTACTGGACGTTCATCTCAACGCGCACAACGTTCTCGTCGGAGGTCAGCATCACGCCGGAGGCCGCCAGTTCACGCACAGACTCCACGTTCACCGCGGTCACGTCGTCAATGAAAGTCGGTTTCCAGTTCAGACCTGGCTCAACCAGATGGCTGAACTTCCCGAAACGGGTGACCACACCGCGTTCCGCTTCTTTAATGGTGTAGAACCCGCTGGCAGCCCAGATGATCACCACGGCAGCGGCAACAATGCCCACCACGCGGCCCCCTAACTGCGGGCGCGGCCCCTGAGTGGAACCCCCACCAGAGCCAGAACCTTTACCTCCGCCAAGGCCACCAAGCTTCTTGCTTAGCTTGCGGAAGATATCATCCAGATCCGGCGGCCCCTGCTCGCGACCACCTTTGTTGCCATTTCCCCCAGAGTTGCCGCCTTGATTATTGCTGCTTCCCCACGGGTCGCGGTCTTGTCCGTTATTACCGGGCTGATTCCACGCCATGTATATGCTCCATATTTGTTATGCAAGGGCGAATTATTCAGGCATCCCCTTTCTGATCAGACGATATAGTCGACCAGCGCAGGTTCTTGTTTACAGAGGCGACGCCAGTCAACGATCGGCAAACGCACCTGCATCCCCACGCTGCCGTCATCCTCCATCCACTCTTTTTCTATCGCCTGAAGCTGATAAAACCGGCTGCGCAGCCTGCCTTCCTGTGGCGGCAATCGCAGCGTGTGCTGGGCTACCTCACCGGAAAGACGTTCTGTCAAAGCCTGGAAAAGCAGTGGCACACCAATACCGGTCTGAGCGGAAAGCCAGACCCGAATCGGTTTGTTCTCTTCATCTCGGTCGATACGCGGCTCAAAATCCTCCAGCATATCGATCTTGTTCATCACCAACAGCGTTGGGATGTCGTCGGCGTCGATCTCGTCGAGCACCACGTTTACCGCGTCGATGTTCTCCTGCAAGCGAACGTCTGCAGCATCAATGACGTGCAGCAGCAGGGTCGCCTGACGCGTCTCCTGCAGGGTGGCTTTAAACGCAGCCACCAGGTCATGCGGCAGGTGACGGATAAACCCTACGGTATCCGCCAGCACCGTTTCACCGACGTCGGCGACGTCAATACGACGCAATGTGGGGTCCAGGGTCGCAAACAGCTGGTCTGCGGCATAAACCTGGGCCTCAGTAATCTGGTTAAACAGGGTGGATTTACCGGCGTTGGTATACCCCACCAGCGACACCGTCGGGATGTCAGCTTTCGATCGCGCCCGACGTCCTTGCTCACGCTGTTTTTCAACGCGTTCCAGACGTGAAAGGATCTGGGTAATACGGCCACGCAACAGACGGCGGTCGGTTTCAAGCTGGGTCTCACCCGGACCGCGCAAACCAATCCCGCCCTTTTGTCTTTCAAGGTGGGTCCAGCCACGCACAAGCCGCGTTGCCAGATGGCGCAACTGCGCCAGCTCAACCTGCAGCTTACCTTCGTGAGTACGCGCACGTTGAGCGAAAATATCTAAAATCAAACCCGTGCGATCGATAACACGGCATTCGCAAAGACGTTCCAGGTTACGTTCCTGAGCCGGAGACAGCGCATGATCAAACAACACGACTGACGCGCCGGTTGCTTTTACGGCATCCGCAATTTCAACTGCTTTACCTTCACCAACAAAATACTTTGGGTGCGGCGCTTTACGGCTACCGGTAATCACCTGCATTGCTTCGACACCGGCGGAAGAGACCAGAGATTCAAACTCCTGGAGGTCTTCCATATCTTTGTCTTGCGTAAAATAGATGTGTACCAGCACCGCCTGCTCACCGGCATCATAACGGTCAAACAAGCGTAAATTCCTCAAAAAAGATCAGCGGGGAACGCAGGATCCCTGGCTCCCCGTGTGGATAACAGCCCGAAACCTTATTCGGTATCTTCGCTGTCCTGCGCAGGAGAAGAAGAACCCTGCGCGCTGCTGCCATGATGGTAGTTACTACCCGTGCCGCCGCCAGTGTTATTGCTGTGATGGGATACCGGACGAGACGGAACAACTGTAGAAATAGCGTGCTTATAGACCATCTGACTGACCGTGTTTTTCAACAGGATCACGAACTGATCGAAAGATTCAATCTGACCTTGCAGCTTAATACCATTCACCAAATAAATAGAAACTGGAACACGTTCCCGACGCAATGCGTTCAGGAACGGATCTTGTAAAGATTGCCCCTTAGCCATTCTATCTTTTCCTTATATGCTTGTTTTGTACTTAGAACCTTGCGATTCTGAAAAATTGCGCACGATACGACTCAATTGTACACATTCAGTGAGCGATATCACCAACAACCTCAATCACTTCGTTTAACGCCTGTTGCGGTTTTTCACTGTCTAACCAGTGAACACCGTCCCAACCGCGCAACCAGGTGATCTGGCGCTTCGCTAACTGTCTCGTGGCGCAAACACCTCGATAAACCATTTCATCATATGAAATCTCGCCTTCAAGATATGACCACATCTGGCGGTATCCCACACAACGAACGGAAGGCATATCCGTATGCAAATCTCCACGGGCAAATAGCGCCCGCACTTCTGCTTCAAAATCTGAAGCTAACATCTGATGAAAACGCTGCTCAATTCGTTGATGGAGCAGTTCACGGCTCGCCGGGGCGATGGCGAACTGATGCACCTGATACGGCAGAGCGTCTCCTGACGTTTGCGTCAGTTCCGTTAAAGTTTTACCCGAAATGAAAAAAACTTCCAGTGCCCGGGAAAGCCTTTGCGGATCATTTGGATGGATCCGTGCTGCGGCAACCGGGTCAATCTCGGCCAGTTGCTTATGCAAAACGTCCCATCCCTGCTCTGCCGCCTGCTGCTCAATTTTTGCTCTTACTTCCGGATCCGCTGATGGCAGAGGTGAAAGCCCCTCCAGCAACGCCTTGAAATAAAGCATGGTTCCGCCAACCAACAGCGGTATACGTCCCGCCGCCGTTATCTCGGCCATCTCGGCTAATGCATCGCGGCGGAAATCCGCTGCGGAGTATGCCTGAGCCGGGTCGAGAATATCCAGCAAACGATGCGGTGCCGCACGCAGTTCGTCTGCGTCAGGCTTCGCCGTGCCGATGTCCATCCCTCGGTAGATAAGGGCAGAATCGACACTAATCAACTCTACAGGCAAAACTTTACGCAACTCAATGGCCAGTGCCGTTTTGCCGGAGGCCGTGGGGCCCATTAAAAAAATCGCCTTTGGCAGGCTCGCCTTGCTTACGTCAATCATGTTTCAGGGCATTCATCGCCGTTTGTAAATCAACAGGTTGTAATAACCCACCTGGCGGTGTCTTCACCAGATGCGGACAAAGGCGTTCAACCTCCGCCAGCACGCTAATGGCCTGCGCCATACTCCACGGCGCATGTTCGCTTGCCAGATGGCGGGCGATCCACTGCGCGGTGTTGGCGGCATCAAACGACGTTTGCTGCGCCAGGTAGCCTATCAGTTCAGGAATCAAGTTTTGTAAATTTTGTTGGCGTAAGGGTAAAGGCACTGCGCGAATCGTCACATGTTGTGGTTCGAGCACCATTTCAATGCCCATCTGCGCCAACAGGGCCTCTGCGCGACGCAGTACCCCTGTTTCTTCAGGGGATATTTTTAGCCGAACGGGGATCAGCAGCGGTTGTGCACAGGCCGCGTTTTCACCCGGCGTAAGCTGCACTTGTTTAAGCCAGCGTTCCGCCACTGGCAATGCCAGAAGCATCACGTGGCCTTCGCGCTCCAGCAGCGCCATATCCGGGGCAATAATCGTCAGAACCCGGCCAAAACTCTGGCTGTGGCCGTCCAGTGAAGGCGCTGGCACCGCGACAGGCGCTTTGCGCTCCACCGCGGGGGTTTCCAGCAATTTCCGGTACAACGCTCCCTGCTGTTTTTGATAGCCAGGTTGGGCGTTTGGATAGTTCGCTCCCGTTGGGCGCGGTGTGCTACCCGCAGCAGAGAAACGCGGGGCATCCGGCTCACGCGCCACGGCAGGTTCAGCAAAATGGTTCCGGCCCGCTGCAACACGGTTTTCCGGAAACGCGCGCGGGGCGGGTTCTTCTTTTTCCAACGGCAGCGTCGGTTCAGCCTGCTGTTGCAATACGCTCAGCACGCCCTGATAGATAAAATCATGCACCAGACGTGACTGGTGGAACCGCACTTCATGCTTGGCAGGATGGACGTTAACGTCCACCTGGTGTGGATCGATTTCTAGATAGAGCACAAACGCCGGTTGCTGATCTGCACCCAGTTTATCTTCACAGGCCTGACGAATGGCGTGATTGATGAGGCGGTCACGCATCATACGACCGTTCACGTAGCAATACTGGATCTCAGCGAAGGCGGCGCTGCTCGCGTTGGGGTCAGCCACCCAGCCGCGCATGGCCAAATCGCCATGCTGCCACTCAATGGCCAGCGCGTGCTCGAGAAACGGTACGCCGCAGATAGCGCCCAAGCGGCGCTCTTTTTGCCCACCTTCCGCCACGGCGCGGTACTGGCGCATGACTTTGCCGTTATGGCTAAGGTTAATGGTCACGTCAAACCGCGCCAGGGCAATGCGACGAATGATCTCATCGATATGCCCAAACTCGGTTTTTTCGGTACGCATAAACTTGCGTCGGGCGGGGGTGTTATAAAACAGATCCAGCACTTCCAGCGTCGTACCGACCGGATGCGCCGCTGGTTTAATCGTCACGTCCATATCACGCCCTTCGGCGTACGCCTGCCAGGCTTCCTGCTGTTCAGCGGTACGGGAGGTGAGCGTGAGGCGGGAAACGGAGCTGATACTGGCCAGCGCTTCCCCGCGAAAACCGAGGCTAATGATCGCTTCCAGGTCATCAAGAGAGGCAATTTTACTGGTGGCATGACGCGCCAGCGCTAACGCCAGCTCGTCTTTTTTAATTCCACAGCCGTTGTCACGAATGCGAATCAGCTTTGCGCCGCCGCGTTCGATATCAATATCAATGCGGGTGGCCCCCGCATCAAGGCTGTTTTCTACCAGCTCCTTCACCACCGATGCAGGGCGCTCCACCACCTCACCGGCGGCGATTTGGTTCGCGAGCTGCGGCGGTAGAACCTGAATCGGCATGAATTCTCCTTAATTGGTCGCGGTCATCTCACCTGGCTGCGCTGCGCTGGCCGTCTGGGCGGCACCGCCCTGTGGCGCGGACTGCAGCGGATGCGCATCAAAGTATTTACGCAGACCGTTATAGATCGCTTCGGCAATTTGCTGCTGATAGCTGTCGCTGCCCAGCAGGCGTTCTTCAGCGTTATTACTGATAAAGCCTGTTTCCACCAGAATCGATGGAATATCCGGCGATCGCAGAACGCCCAGGCTCGCATGCTCCGGACGGCGCTTGTGCAATGACCCGATGCCCTGCAGCTGATTCAATACATTTGTGGCGACATCATACCCGACGCGCTGGGAATGACCGAATTGTAAATCCAGCACCGCCTGGCTGAGATACGGATCGGCCTGGCTGTTTGCCAGCACATCACCCGCGCCACCTAACAGTTCGGACTGTTTCTCGTGCTCTTCAAGCCAGTTTGCCATTTCACTGTTCGCCCGACGGTTTGACAGCACCCACACTGAGGCTCCCGTGGCGTTACGGTTTGGCGCGGCATCTGCATGAATGGACACCAGGAAATTGGCATTTTGCTTACGTGCCACATCCGAGCGGCCCATCACCGAGATAAAGTAATCGCCGTCGCGCGTCAGCACGCCTTTAAACATAGGGTCGTCATTTAGCAGCGTCCGCAGCTTACGGGCAACCGCGATGGTGACATTTTTCTCCCGCGTACCGCCCGGGCCAATTGCGCCGGGATCCTGACCGCCGTGCCCCGCATCAATGGCGATAATCACTTTATCACCGCTGACCGCGCGACGTGCGCTGGCCGCCGGCCGCGTCACGGTATTGCTGCTGGTAACGCTGGTAATGCGGTCGCTGTCCGTTTTAAACGGATTACGTGCCGGTTCAGATGGGCGCGGGGTATAAACCGGCTCTTCCACGCGTTTCGCCAACACCGGTGGAGGCGGAGGCGGCGGAGGGGCGTCAGCGTTGATGGTAAAGACCACCGTATAATTCGCACCGTTTTGCTGCTTAACCGCTCTGGTTTTACCCTTTTCGGTTAGGTCGACCACCAGACGCAATGACTGGCTATCTTTTGGCGAGCCGGAACGAATGCTTTTAACCAGATTATTGCCGCTGAACTGGAGCGGTAACCCCTGGATAACCCCGGTTTGTTTGATATCCAGCGCCACGCTGTGGCTGTCTGGCTGTGAAAAAGCATATTCCGGATCGCCCATAAAGCTGAACGTGATCCTGGCCTGGCTTTCGCCGTTCGACACCTGAATATCCGAGAGGCTTGCCGCCCCGGCCTGCGCGCACAGCAGCACCGTGGCAGCCAATAACCAACCTTTAACGCGACTAATCATCCCGTCATCCCTACGCTTAACCGGCCAGACGCGCCAGTAAGGAACTACCTGATGAGGAAACAGCACTGATGCGTGCCTCACGCCCTTGTGCCTGGTAATCTAAGTGAATTTCGACATCCGGGTCAGGCAACACACCCGCACCTTGTTGCGGCCACTCCACCAGGCAGATGGCATCATTGGCAAAATAATCACGGATCCCCATAAATTCCAGCTCCTCGGGATCCGCAAGGCGGTATAAATCAAAGTGGTACACCATGAGATTTTCAAGGGTGTACGGTTCTACCAGCGTGTAGGTTGGGCTTTTCACATTGCCTTTATGGCCTAACGCCTGCAGAAAACCCCGGCTGAAGGTGGTTTTACCCGCACCTAAATCACCATACAGATAAATGACGGTTGCCCCCTGACAGGCCTGTGCCACGCGTTTGCCAAGATCTAAAGTGGCTTGTTCATCAGGTAAAGAAATCGCTCGATTAGTCATTTTCTACGTCAATCACATCCGGGTTAACAACACGCCGTAGCGTGCAAAAAAGATCGGTGGCCAGCATTCCGCGTGTACCGTAACGTGCCGCCAGCTTATCCGCCGCGACACCATGGGCCACACAGCCAGCGCAGGCTGCATCATAAAGGGGAAGTTTCTGTCCAAGCAATGCGCCAATGATGCCGGAAAGCACATCGCCCATTCCGCCGCTCGCCATGCCCGCATTTCCGGCATCGACAATGCCCAGTGCCTCGTCGCTGGCGACAACGGTTCCTGCCCCTTTCAGAACGGCAACACCTCCGTAACGTTTTACCAGACGCCGGGCAGAAAGTAAGCGATCGCTTTCAATTTCTGCCACGCTGCAGTTAAGCAGGCGCGCGGCTTCGCCGGGGTGCGGCGTCAGAATGCGATTGTGACGCTTATCAGGATTGATTGCCAGAAGGTTCAGCGCGTCGGCATCCCACAGCATCGGTTTACGAAAATTCTCGACCTTCTGCAGGGCCTGTTTCCCCCAGGCCTGCTGCCCAAGCCCCGGGCCAATGACCACGACATCCGCCCATTCGAGACTCTCTTCAAGCGACTGCGGCGTCAATTCATGCACCATCAGCTCCGGACGGGCCGTAATAATTGGCGCACTATTTTCGATGCGCGTCAGCACCCGCACTAAACCGGCACCACAACGCAATGCCGCTTCCCCCGTCATGCGGATAGCCCCCGCCGTGCCGTGGTCACCTCCAATGATCACCAGCCTGCCGTGATCGCCTTTATGGGACGTCGGGCGGCGCGGCGGTAGCCACTGTGCCAGCAGCGAAGCATCAACGCGCGAAACGTGGGTTTCCTGTCCGGCAAGCCAGCTCTCCAGCCCCAGTGCGTTATGGTGCAACGTTCCCGTGACATCCCGCGCTTTACCGGTAAGCAGCCCCGGTTTCAGGGCGATAAAGGCAACGGTGTGCGCGGCCTGAATCACCGCGCCCGGCGTCGTGCCGGTTTGCGCCATCAGGCCAGAAGGTATATCCAGGGCCACCACCGGCGCGCTGTGGGCATTGGCACGTGCAATCAGGGTGGCAACCGGGTCGCGCGGCGCACTGCGTAGTCCGGTGCCCAGCAGGCCATCAATAATCACATCAATCTCTTCCGGCCAGACGATATCGGTGGCATGAATAACACCGCCCGCGTTCAGCCAGGCTTCCCGCGCCGCACTGGCCTCTTCTGGCAGCGGTTTATCGCTCTCCAGCGCCAGCAACGTCACGTGGATCCCGGCGGCAACCGCCAGTCGGGCGACGACATAACCGTCACCGCCGTTATTGCCGTGTCCGCATAAAATCAGCCAATGCGACGATTCAGGGTAAGCCGTGCGGGTAACGTTAAACGCCGCTTCGCCCGCGCGTTGCATCAGTTCATACAGGGTAATGCCGAGGCTGTCTGCGGCCTCTTTTTCGGCGTGCCGGAGGTCATCCGCATGCCAGATGGAATGTGGTATACTTTCGGGGTTTTTCTTCACAGTATGGTCCGTCATGTCACAGCCCCTCGATCTCAATGAATTAGCGCAAAAAATTAAACAGTGGGGTGCTGAGCTTGGCTTCCAGAAGGTGGGTATCACCGATACCGACCTTTCCGCCAGCGAGCCGAAACTGCAGGCATGGCTGGATAAACAATACCATGGCGAAATGGAGTGGATGGCGCGTCATGGCATGATGCGTGCCCGCCCACACGAGCTGTTACCCGGTACATTACGCGTCATCAGCGTACGCATGAACTACCTGCCCGCCAACGCGGCGTTTGCTCGCACGTTAAAAAATCCCGCTCTCGGTTACGTCAGCCGGTACGCCCTGGGCCGTGATTACCATAAGCTTCTGCGTAACCGTTTAAAAAAACTTGGGGAAACTATTCAGCAGCACTGTGTGTCGCTGAATTTTAGACCGTTTGTAGACTCTGCGCCTGTTCTTGAGCGCCCGATAGCAGAAAAAGCCGGGCTTGGCTGGACAGGTAAGCACTCACTTATCCTTAGCCGAGACGCCGGATCGTTCTTTTTCCTCGGTGAACTGCTCATAGATTTGCCGCTGCCGGTAGATGGTCCGGTAGAGGAAGGTTGCGGGCGCTGCGTGGCCTGCATGACCATTTGCCCGACGGGTGCCATCGTTGAGCCTTATACGGTGGATGCGCGCCGCTGCATCTCCTATCTCACCATTGAACTCGAAGGGGCGATACCGGAAGAATTCCGTCCGCTTATCGGGAACCGTATCTACGGCTGCGATGACTGCCAGCTGATCTGCCCCTGGAATCGTTACTCGCAGCTTACGGATGAAGACGATTTCAGTCCTCGTAAAGCGCTTCATGCGCCTCAGCTTATCGAGCTCTTCGCCTGGAGTGAGGCCTGGTTCCTGAAAGTCACCGAAGGATCCGCCATTCGGCGTATTGGGCATCTGCGCTGGTTACGAAATGTCGCCGTTGCGCTGGGTAATGCGCCCTGGGATGAAGCCACTATTCAGGCGCTCGAAAGTCGCAGAGGTGAGCACCCACTTCTTGATGAACACATAGAATGGGCGATTGCGCAGCAAATCGAGAAGCGCAATGCCTGCGTTGTCGAGGTGCAACTGCCGAAGAAACAACGGCTGGTGAGAGTGATTGAAAAAGGGCTTGTACGGGATGCTTGATATATTCACAGCCTGTGAATAAAAATAAAAACTCAAGCGCCATCGGGGCTGGCAATGAGGTCAAGTGATCTAAATAACATTTTGAAATGAAATTTACTTCATTAAATTCAGTACGTTACGAAGATATTATTCACCCTGCTAATTTTCTTCTGGTCTGTAACTGAGTAGGGCTTCTGTGGATAACTCTGTTCACAAGAGTATTTCAGATGCAATAGAAAACGTCCCCAACGAAGCATTCCGCTGTGGATAATCTGGAGATGATAAGAATTTGGAGCGGGAAACGAGACTCGAACTCGCGACCCCGACCTTGGCAAGGTCGTGCTCTACCAACTGAGCTATTCCCGCTTGGGTGGTCCGTGCTGTGGAAGCACTTTCAAATTTTGGAGCGGGAAACGAGACTCGAACTCGCGACCCCGACCTTGGCAAGGTCGTGCTCTACCAACTGAGCTATTCCCGCTTGGGTGGTCTGTGCTTTAGAAGCACCTTCAAATTTTGGAGCGGGAAACGAGACTCGAACTCGCGACCCCGACCTTGGCAAGGTCGTGCTCTACCAACTGAGCTATTCCCGCAAATTTGCACTGCTTTTGTTGCTGTCGTAACGTGTATTTCTCTGTCGTTACGGGAGGCGCATTATACGAGAAATCCGTTTAGCTGCAACCCCCCTAAAAGCGTTTTTTGTGAAATTCAGTTCAAGTGATGGAATATTCATCGCTTTGCACGTTTTTACACCATTCATGCGTTCTGTAGGCCGGGTAACGCGCAACGCCCCCGGCAACCGCCTGAATTACAGCTTAATAAAGTTCTCGCGATAATACGCCAGTTCGGCCACGGACTCACGGATATCGTCCATGGCCTGATGCGTTCCCTGCTTTTTAAAGCCATCCAGGATTTCCGGTTTCCAGCGACGCGCCAGCTCTTTCAGGGTGCTCACATCCAAATAGCGGTAATGGAAGTAAGACTCCAGCTCCGGCATGTACTTAAACAGAAAACGGCGATCCTGACCGATGCTGTTACCACAGATAGGTGATTTGCCCGCCGGAACCCACTGTTTCAGAAACTCAAGCGTTGCCAGCTCCGCCTCGCGATCGCCCATGGTGCTGGCCTTAACGCGCTCCACCAGCCCGCTCCCCGTATGGGTGCGCACGTTCCACTCATCCATTAACGCAAGCTGGTCGTCGGACTGATGAACCGCGATAGTCGGCCCTTCCGCCAGAATATTCAGGTTGGCATCGGTCACCAGGGTTGCAATCTCAATAATGCGATCGCGCTCGGGATCCAGCCCGGTCATTTCAAGATCGATCCAAATCAGGTTGTTTTCATCCGCGCTCATGTTATTTTCCACCCTTCTCGCATAACCGGCTGTAGCAGGTTAACTAGTATTAATTAGAGTGTATCATAGAGGTTTTGCCCCTTACGGGCGACCAGGAGCCAGCGCGATTGAGTAAAAATAAACTCTCCAAAGGGCAGCAGCGCCGTGTGAATGCCAATCACCAGCGCCGTCTTAAAACCACTTCGGAGAAGGTCGATTACGACGACAACCTGTTTGGCGAACCGATGGAAGGCATCGTCATCAGCCGTTTCGGTATGCACGCCGACGTGGAATCCGCCAACGGTGAGATTCACCGCTGCAACATCCGCCGGACGATTCGTTCTCTGGTGACCGGCGATCGCGTGGTCTGGCGCCCGGGTAAAGAAGCGGCGGAAGGCGTCACGGTAAAAGGCATCGTTGAGGCGGTCCACGCGCGTACGTCGGTACTGACCCGTCCCGATTTCTACGACGGGGTTAAACCTATCGCAGCCAACATTAACCAGATCGTTATCGTCTCGGCGATTTTGCCCGAACTTTCGCTCAATATTATCGACCGATACCTTGTCGCCTGTGAAACGCTGCAGGTTGAACCGATCATCGTACTCAACAAAATCGATCTGCTCGATGAAGACGGTATGAACTTCGTCAACGAGCAGATGGATATCTACCGTAACATCGGGTATCGCGTTCTGATGGTTTCCAGCTATACCAAAGATGGTCTGAAACCGCTTGAAGAGGCGCTTACCGATCGCATCAGCATCTTTGCGGGACAGTCCGGTGTGGGCAAATCGAGCCTGCTGAACAACCTTCTCGGCCTCCAGCAAGAGATCGTGACCAACGATGTGTCTGATGTTTCTGGCCTGGGCCAGCACACCACAACCGCGTCACGCCTGTATCACTTCCCGCACGGCGGTGATGTCATTGACTCCCCGGGCGTGCGTGAATTCGGTTTGTGGCACCTTGAGCCGGAACAAATCTTCAACGGATTTGTCGAATTCCATGATTATTTAGGTGCTTGCAAATACCGCGACTGTAAACATGACAATGACCCGGGCTGCGCTATCCGTGAAGCGGTCGAGAAAGGCGAAATAGCGGAGACCCGCTTTGAAAACTACCACCGCATTCTCGAGAGCATGGATCAGGTAAAAACGCGTAAAAACTTTTCTGATTCTGATAACTGACAACTAAGCTAAGCATCGCTAAAATCGTCCCCTTTTTTCAGGTTCCGGCGCTTTGCGGCCGGATCAGGAACGACAAAACAATGGCCTGGAGGCTACCTTGTTAAACTCATTTAAACTTTCGCTTCAATACATTCTGCCGAAACTGTGGCTCACTCGCCTGGCGGGCTGGGGCGCGAGCAAACGAGCGGGCTGGCTGACCAAACTGGTCATCGACCTTTTCGTAAAATATTACAAGGTCGACATGAAAGAGGCGCAGAAGCCGGATACCGCCAGCTACCGCACCTTCAACGAGTTTTTCGTCCGCCCACTGCGCGACGACGTGCGCCCGCTGAATACGGACCCTAACGTGCTGGTGATGCCTGCAGATGGCGTGATTAGCCAACTGGGTCACATCGAAGACGACAAAATCCTGCAGGCGAAAGGTCATAACTACAGCCTGGAAGCGTTGCTGGCAGGTAACTACCTGATGGCGGATCTGTTCCGTAACGGGACCTTCGCGACCACCTATCTCTCACCGCGCGACTATCACCGCGTGCACATGCCGTGCAACGGCATCCTGCGTGAAATGATCTACGTTCCGGGCGATCTGTTCTCCGTGAACCACCTCACGGCGCAGAACGTACCTAACCTGTTCGCCCGTAACGAACGCGTCATCTGCCTGTTTGATACTGAATTCGGCCCTATGGCGCAGATTCTGGTGGGCGCGACCATTGTCGGCAGCATTGAAACCGTCTGGGCTGGCACCATCACCCCACCACGTGAAGGCGTGATCAAGCGCTGGACCTGGCCTGCCGGTGAAGAAGAAGGCTCTGTCGCCCTGCTGAAAGGTCAGGAGATGGGTCGCTTCAAGCTGGGCTCAACCGTTATCAACCTGTTTGCACCGGGTAAAGTTAAGCTGGCCGAACAGCTTGAAAGCCTGTCGGTCACCAAACTGGGTCAGCCGCTGGCCGTCTCTACCGAAACCTTCGTAACGCCGGTGGCAGAACCTGCACCGTTGTCCCAAGAAGAGATCGACGCCGAGCACGACGCCAGCCCGCTGGTTGACGACAAAAAAGACGAAGGCTAATAACAGAAGGATCGCTGACGTGCGCCCGATTATCGTTCTACTGATGGCCTGGTGCCTCAGCATGGGGGCGTACGCAGCGACAGCCCCCGACGCAAAACAGATAACCCAGGAACTGGAGCAGGCAAAAGCGGCAAAACCCGCTCAGCCAGAGACCGTTGAGTCGCTCCAGTCCGCCCTGAACGCGCTCGCGGAGCGAAAAGGCTCCCTTGAGCGTGCGCAGCAATATCAGCAGGTTATCGACAACTTCCCCAAACTCTCGCAAACGCTGCGCTCGCAGCTCAGTAATCTGCGTGATGAACCGCGCGATATACCGGCGGACATGTCTTCTGATGCGCTGAATCAGGAGATCCTCCAGGTCAGCAGCCAGCTTCTGGAAAAGAGCCGTCTGGCTCAGCAGGAGCAGGAGCGGGCGCGTGAAATTGCCGACTCGCTCAGCCAGCTTCCCCAGCAGCAAACCGATGCCCGCCGCCAGCTTAATGAAGTTGAGCGTCGCGTTGGCACGCAAAGCGGCAACACGCCGCAAGCGCAGGCGCAGAATCTGGGGCTGCAGGCCGAATCTGCTCGCCTCAAAGCCCTTGTCGATGAACTGGAGCTGGCGCAGCTGTCCGCCAATAACCGCCAGGAGCTGTCGCGGATGCGCTCTGAGCTGGCGCAGAAGCAGAGCGAACAGCTGGATGCATATCTGCAGGCCCTGCGTAATCAGCTTAACAGCCAGCGACAGCGCGAAGCCGAGCGTGCGCTTGAAAGCACCGAACTGCTGGCGGAAAACAGCGCGAACCTGCCCAGCGGCATCGTTGAGCAGTTTAAGGTCAACCGCGAGCTCTCTGCGGCGCTGAACCAACAGGCGCAGCGTATGGATCTGGTGGCCTCGCAACAGCGTCAGGCTACCAATCAAACCCTGCAGGTCCGCCAGGCGCTTAACACGTTGCGTGAGCAGTCCCAATGGCTAGGGTCATCAAACCTGCTGGGTGAAGCGTTACGCGCGCAGGTCTCACGCCTGCCGGAAATGCCCAAACCGCAGCAGCTGGATACCGAAATGGCTCAGCTGCGCGTGCAGCGACTGCACTTTGAGGATCTGCTCAACAAACAGCCGCAAATCCGCCAGATCCGTCAGGCTGACGGACAGCCGCTGACCAGCGAGCAGAACCGCATTCTGGAAGCCCAGTTGCGTACCCAGCGTGAACTGCTGAACTCCCTGCTCCAGGGCGGGGATACGCTGATTCTGGAACTGACCAAGCTGAAGGTCTCTAATAGCCAACTGGAAGATGCGCTGAAAGAGGTGAATGAGGCAACGCACCGTTATCTCTTCTGGACCTCCGACGTGCGGCCGATGACCTTCTCGTGGCCGATTGAGATTGTTCAGGATCTGCGCCGCCTTATTTCGCTGGATACCTTCAGCCAGCTGGGCCAGGCCAGCGTGATGATGCTCACCAGTAAAGAGACCATTTTCCCGCTGCTGGCCGCACTGATTCTGGTGGGCTTCAGCATTTACTCACGCCGGTATTTCACCCGATTCCTGGAACGCTCCAGCGCCCGGGTGGGGAAAGTTACGCAGGATCACTTCTGGCTGACGTTACGCACCGTCTTCTGGTCGATTCTCGTCGCCTCACCGCTACCGGTCCTGTGGATGACGCTTGGATATGGCCTGCGGGAAGCCTGGCCCTACCCGCTCGCGGTGGCCATTGGCGATGGCGTCACTGCCACGGTGCCACTGCTGTGGGTGGTAATGATTTGCGCCACGTTCGCGCGGCCCAACGGTTTGTTCATCGCTCACTTCGGCTGGCCGCGTAATCGCGTTGCACGCGCCATGCGTTACTACCTGATGAGCATCGGACTGATTGTGCCGCTGATTATGGCGCTGATCATGTTCGATAAACTCAACGACCGGGAATTCTCAGGGTCGCTGGGCCGCCTCTGCTTTATGCTGATATGCGGGGCGCTGGCAATTGTCACGCTCAGCCTGAAACGCGCCGGTATCCCGCTCTATCTGGATAAATCCGGTAACGGCGACAACATGTTCAACCGGCTGCTCTGGAACCTGCTGCTGAGCGCACCGCTGATTGCCATGCTGGCAGCGACGGTGGGTTACCTGGCGACCGCCAAGGCGCTGCTGGCGAGGCTTGAAACCTCGGTGGCGATTTGGTTCCTGCTTCTGGTGGTGTATCACGTGATACGCCGCTGGATGCTGATCCAGCGCCGCCGCCTGGCGTTCGACCGTGCCAAGCACCGGCGGGCAGAGATCCTCGCCCAGCGTGCGCGTGGCGAGGAAGAGCCAAACCATGTCAACAGCACAGAAGGCACGACGGAAGCTGACGAAGTCGAGCTGGATCTGGATGCCATCAGTACCCAATCCCTGCGACTGGTACGCTCCATCCTGATGCTGATTGCCCTGCTGTCGGTGATCTTCCTGTGGTCGGAAATTCACTCCGCGTTTGGCTTCCTGGAAAACATCTCTCTGTGGGACGTAACGTCCACGGTACAAGGTGTGGAGAGCCTGGAGCCGATTACCTTAGGCGCGGTGTTGATTGCCATTCTGGTGTTGATCATCACCACCCAACTGGTGCGTAACTTCCCGGCGCTGCTGGAGCTGGCCCTGCTGCAGCATCTCGATTTAACCCCGGGGACGGGATACGCAATTACCACCATCACCAAATATCTGATCATGCTGTTTGGCGGGCTGGTCGGCTTCTCAATGATTGGCATTGAATGGTCGAAACTGCAGTGGCTGGTGGCGGCACTTGGTGTGGGGTTAGGGTTTGGCTTACAGGAGATCTTCGCCAACTTTATCTCTGGCCTGATTATTCTGTTCGAAAAACCGATTCGTATTGGCGATACGGTAACGATCCGCGACTTGACCGGCAGCATCACCAGGATCAACACGCGCGCCACCACGATCAGCGACTGGGACCGTAAAGAGATCATCGTGCCGAACAAGGCGTTTATTACCGAGCAGTTTATCAACTGGTCGCTGTCAGACTCCGTCACGCGTGTGGTGCTGACGGTACCTGCGCCGTCGGATGCCAACAGCGAAGAGGTCACTCAGATCCTCTACACCGCCGCGGAGCGCTGTTCATTTGTGATCGACAACCCGGCGCCGGAAGTGTTCCTGGTGGATTTACAACAGGGGATCCAGATTTTCGAACTGCGTATTTACGCCGCCGAAATGGGACACCGTATGCCACTGCGTCATGAGATCCACCAGCTGATTCTGGCAGGGTTCCGTGAGCACGGCATTGATATGCCGTTCCCACCGTTCCAGATGCGTCTGGAAAGCCTGGACGGGCGTAAAACGGGAAGAACGTTAACGTCAGCGGCGCGCACACGCCCGGCAGGAAGTCTGTAACCCTTCTCCCCTCCCTTCCGGGAGGGGAATGTTTAACCGCTACGCCACTTCCGTCAGCAACGCCACAGAACGTCGGCGGTAATTCTCATAAATCCCCATCGCCAGCAGTGAGAAGAAGACTGGGCCGCCCACCATCCACAGTGCGCTACTCCAGTCATTCGCCTCAATCACCGGCTGAATAACGGTAAAGATGTTGGCGAATGCCACTACCAGCACCACCACCGTGGTTGCCAGCAGCGTGGCGGCGCGCGTTTTGAAAATCACAAACGGACGCTCAAGATCCTGCTTCGCCTTAAAGAACGGGAAGGCCAGGCTCAGAAAGAGATAAGGCAGCGTCATCGACACGTTCGCCATCAGGGTCAGCTTGTTATAAAACGCTGACGCGGTATCCCCACCAAACGACACCAGCAAAATGAACACGCTGACCAGCAGGCACTGCATCCACATGGCGTTGGCGGGCATACCTGCGGTATTCAGTTGCGTCATGCGTGCAGGCCACAGCGCTTTTGGCGTGCCCTGAATTATCGCTTTCAACGGAGAGTAAATCAGCGTGAAAAACGCGCCGGTATAGGCAAGGAACATGGACAAGCCGGTGATGCGTGCAAACCAGACGCCCATCGTTGCCGCCGCTTCCGGTGTCAGATTCATCGCTTGTCCCAGCGTCATCCCCAGGCTTTTCATCAGCACATAGGTAATGTTGCCCAGGTTAGTGGTGTTGTTGCTGAGTACCTGCTGCCAGTTGGTGCTGACGCCCCAGAGGAAAATTGCCAGTGAATAACCAATGGAGATAACTATCGCGGCAAAAATAATGCCTTTCGCAAAGTTCTTTTCCGGGTTCTCGGTCTTGTCGACCAGACCGCCCACCGCCTCAATACCGCCGTACGCAAAAATGGCAAACACCACAAAGGAGAGCATAGCGAGCCCGGACTGATAGCTCGGGTTGGGCGAGGAAACGAAGTTCACCTCCTGAGCGAAATGTCCGCCGTTCAGGCACAGAATGGCAATGCTGACCACCAGCAGCACCAGATTCAGGCACATCACCGAGATCCCGCCCACGGCGGTAATGCGGGCAATTTTGTTGATGCCCTTAGACGCCACCAGCGTTACAACCACCATCCAGCAGACGGCCAGAATCCCGACCACCTGCGTGGAGCTCAGACCGGCCAAAGACCAGACCTGAGTGTGATCGCTACCGAAAACAAACGTCGAAAACGGTACCCAGACCTTGGCCGCCGTACTGACCATCCAGACCACATACGAGGAGAACCACATAAACGTGCCGATAAACGCGTAGCGCGGGCCGATGCTGTTGTTCATCCAGGAATAGATCCCGCCCTCTTCTTTGCGGTAGGCCGCCCCCATTTCCGCCATCATCAGCGCAAACGGTATGAAGAAAAACAGGGCCGAGACGATGTAGAACGGCGTTGCGCTGTAGCCCATCAGATAGAAAGCCGACGGGCTGTTGGCAAAGCCAAAGACGGAGGTAAAAATCATCAGGATGAGCCCGGTGAGGGTCATCTTTTTAAGTGACTGGGACATAGCGCCATCCAAAGGAAGTTAAACTGCGCGGATGGTAGCAGAAGACCAGACTAATATTGTGGCTATTAGGGGCAAATTAAGAAAAAGACCTGCGTACAGAGAATGTGGCAGTTTTTAATGTTGTCGTGCGGAAATGGAAAGGTTAATTGACATCAGAGGTGAGCCGGGTAAGCGACAGCGCTACCCGGCAATGCGATGCGTTATGCGCGATCGACCGTAAACGCGATCACTTCGCCCAGCTGTTCTGCACCCAGCGCCAGCATCACCAGACGATCAACGCCCAGCGCCACGCCGGAGCAGTCCGGCAGGCCCGCCTTCAATGCTTCCAGCAGATGGGTATCAATCGGCTGCTGCGGCAGACCACGTGCCGCGCGCTTGCGGTTATCCTGCTCAAAACGCTGCTGCTGTTCGCGTGCGTCGGTCAGTTCGTGGAAGCCGTTCGCCAGCTCGATACCTTTGTAATAGACCTCAAAACGCTCCGCCACGCGGTGATCTTCGGTGCTGATCTGCGCCAGCGAAGCCTGGCTTGCCGGGAAGTGATATACAAACGTCGGCCGGTCTTTGCCAATTTGCGGTTCAACGCCAAAGGTGAAGAGCAGTTGCAGCAGCGTGTCGCGGTCTTCTTCGGTATCTGCCACGTTGCTCAGATCCAGTTTTGCCGCCACTTCGCGCAGCTGCGCTTTATCCGCAGAGAGCGGATCAATTTCCAGGTAACGCTGGAAAACCTGCTGATAAGAGAGCGTTTCCGCTTCTGAGCACTCCAGCACCTGCTGCAGCAGATCGTCCACCTCGTTCATCAGGCGGTACATATCATAATGCGGACGGTACCACTCCAGCATGGTGAATTCCGGATTGTGGTGACGCCCCATCTCTTCATTACGGAAACTGCGGCACAGCTGATAGACCGGGCCACACCCTGCCGCCAGCAGGCGTTTCATGTGGTATTCCGGACTGGTCATCAGATACAAATTCATGCCCTGTGAGTGGCCAGGACCAACAAAACGGGTTTCAAACGGGACCAGATGAATATCCGTTACCGTTGCCTGACTCATGCACGGGGTTTCCACCTCAAGGACGCCGCGGTCGGCAAAGAAGCGGCGGATCTCCGCCATAATTGCAGCGCGTTTTAGCAGGTTGGGGATGGATGCGCTCGGCTGCCAGGTGGCCGTTTCGCTCATGAGTTTTTCTCCGATTTCAGACAAGGGCACGAAGTCTACTCGTTACCAGGGACGGAGACAAATTTTGCGCAGTAAAAAAGCGCATTTCATTTAGGCGAACAATTGCGCGACGAAATTCATTACTCACCGCGATAAATCGCCGCACAGAACAGCAAAAAAATCGAACACGTCAAATTTCCCTGACATACACGCGGTTATACTGCTTTACCCATAAAGGAGCAGTGGAAACGCTTTCGCAATCGTCCTTTTGGACGGGTGAACTACCTTTAGTTTATCGCGTTGCGAAATAACAAAAATCTGGAGGAATGTCGTGCAAACTTTTCAAGCCGATCTTGCCGTTATAGGCGCTGGCGGGGCTGGATTACGTGCTGCGATTGCTGCAGCACAAGCTAATCCCAACGCTAAAATCGCATTGATTTCAAAAGTCTATCCGATGCGCAGCCATACGGTTGCCGCAGAAGGAGGATCCGCCGCCGTTGCGCAGGATCATGACAGCTTCGAATACCATTTCCACGACACGGTTGCAGGGGGCGACTGGCTTTGCGAGCAGGATGTCGTTGACTACTTTGTACACCATTGTCCTACGGAGATGACCCAGCTTGAACAGTGGGGATGTCCGTGGAGCCGTCGTCCGGACGGCAGCGTCAACGTTCGCCGCTTCGGCGGGATGAAGATCGAACGCACCTGGTTCGCCGCCGATAAAACCGGCTTCCACATGTTGCACACCCTGTTCCAGACCTCCCTTCAGTTCCCACAGATTCAGCGCTTTGACGAACATTTCGTCCTCGACATTCTGGTTGATGATGGTCAGGCGCGCGGTCTGGTGGCGATGAACATGATGGAAGGCACCCTCGTCCAGATCCGCGCCAACGCAGTGGTAATGGCTACCGGCGGTGCGGGGCGTGTTTACCGCTACAACACCAACGGCGGTATCGTCACCGGTGACGGCATGGGCATGGCGCTTAGCCACGGCGTGCCGCTGCGGGATATGGAGTTCGTGCAGTATCACCCTACTGGCCTGCCGGGCTCCGGCATTCTGATGACGGAAGGCTGCCGTGGTGAAGGCGGGATCCTGGTCAATAAAAATGGCTACCGCTATCTGCAGGATTACGGCATGGGCCCGGAAACCCCGCTCGGCGAGCCGAAAAACAAATACATGGAACTGGGCCCGCGCGACAAAGTATCTCAGGCCTTCTGGCACGAGTGGCGCAAAGGCAACACCATCTCCACGCCACGCGGCGATGTGGTCTACCTCGACCTGCGTCATCTTGGCGAGAAGAAACTGCTGGAACGTCTGCCGTTCATTTGCGAACTGGCAAAAGCCTACGTTGGCGTCGATCCGGTGAAAGAGCCGATTCCGGTACGTCCAACGGCCCACTACACCATGGGCGGTATCGAAACCGATCAGCAGTGCGAAACCCGCATTAAAGGGCTGTTTGCCGTGGGCGAGTGCTCCTCTGTCGGCCTGCACGGTGCTAACCGTCTGGGGTCAAACTCACTGGCGGAGCTGGTGGTCTTTGGCCGCATGGCGGGCGAACGCGCGATGGAGCGTGCTGCCACCGCCGGCGAGGCGAACAGCGCGGCGCTGGATGCCCAGGTCGTTGACGTCGAAAAACGGCTGAAGAGCCTGGTGAACCAGGAAGGAAATGAAAACTGGTCGAAAATCCGCGACGAGATGGGCCTGTCGATGGAAGAAGGCTGCGGTATCTACCGTACCCCTGAACTGATGCAAAAAACCGTGGATAAGCTGGCAGAGCTGCAGGAGCGCTTCAAGCGCGTGCGCATTACCGATACCTCCAGCGTGTTCAACACAGACCTGCTCTATACCATCGAGTTGGGTCACGGCCTGAACGTGGCGGAATGTATGGCGCACTCTGCGCTGGCACGTAAAGAGTCACGCGGCGCGCATCAGCGTCTTGATGAAGGCTGCACCGAACGTGATGACGTCAATTTCCTGAAACACACTCTCGCCTGGCGCGATGCGGATGGCACCACCCGTCTGGACTACAGCGACGTGAAAATCACGACGTTGCCACCGGCTAAACGCGTGTATGGCGCAGAAGCAGAAGCCGCCGAGAAGAAGGAGAAGGCGAATGGCTGAGATGCAGAAACTGAAAATCGAAGTGGTGCGCTACAATCCGGAAGTGGACACCGCACCGCACAGCGCATTCTATGAAGTCCCTTATGACGAGCAAACCTCTCTGCTGGATGCGCTCGGCTATATCAAAGATAACCTTGCGCCGGACCTGAGCTACCGCTGGTCGTGCCGTATGGCAATCTGCGGCTCCTGCGGCATGATGGTCAACAAGGTGCCGAAACTGGCCTGTAAAACTTTCCTGCGTGAATACACCAAAGGCATCAAAGTAGAAGCGTTGGGTAACTTCCCGATTGAACGCGATCTGGTGGTCGATATGACCCACTTTATCGAAAGTCTGGAAGCGATTAAGCCGTACATCATCGGCAATCCACGTACGCCGGATCAGGGGACGAACACCCAGACGCCAGCTCAGATGGCGAAATACCATCAGTTCTCCGGCTGCATCAACTGTGGTCTGTGCTACGCCGCGTGTCCACAGTTTGGCCTGAATCCAGAGTTTATTGGCCCGGCGGCCATTACCCTGGCGCACCGCTATAACGAGGACAGCCGCGACCACGGTAAAAAAGAACGTATGGCGCAGCTTAACAGCCAGAACGGCGTCTGGAGCTGTACTTTTGTGGGCTACTGCTCCGAAGTCTGTCCGAAGCACGTCGACCCGGCCGCCGCTATTCAGCAGGGTAAAGTGGAAAGCTCGAAAGACTTTCTTATCGCCACCCTGAAACCACGCTAAGGAGTGCATAATGACGACTAAACGCAAAGCCTACGTGCGGCCAATGCCGTCCACCTGGTGGAAGAAACTGCCGTTTTATCGCTTCTATATGCTGCGTGAAGGCACCGCGGTGCCGGCGGTCTGGTTCAGCCTGGAGCTGATGTACGGCGTTTATGCCCTCAAACATGGCCCTGAAACCTGGGCCAGCTTTGTCGGCTTCCTGCAAAACCCCATCATCGTGATCCTGAACCTGATTGTGCTCGCGGCAGCGCTGCTTCATACCAAAACCTGGTTTGAACTGGCGCCAAAAGCGGCGAACATCATCATTAAAGACGAGAAAATGGGGCCAGAGCCTGTCATTAAAGGGCTATGGGGAGTGACGACCCTCGTCACTGTGGTCATTCTGTTTGTCGCACTGTTCTGGTAAGGAGACTACTGTGATTAATCCAAATCCAAAACGTTCTGACGAGCCGGTCTTCTGGGGACTGTTTGGCGCAGGGGGGATGTGGAGCGCCATCATCGCGCCGGTCATCATCCTGCTGGTCGGTATTATGCTGCCACTGGGGCTGTTTCCGGGCGATGCGCTGGGTTACGAGCGAGTACTGGCCTTTGCCAGCAGCTTTATTGGCCGTGTGTTCATCTTCCTGATGATCGTCCTGCCGCTGTGGTGTGGCCTGCACCGTATTCACCACGCGATGCATGACCTGAAAATCCATGTCCCGAGCGGGAAATGGGTGTTCTACGGTCTGGCAACCATCCTGACGGTGGTTACGCTGATTGCCGTGGTTACTATCTGATACATCAGGCCCGCATCCCGGCGGGCCTGTCATTTCTGCATTTTCCCCACCAGCCACTGTGCAAACTCACGCATTGCAGGGGTTTCTGTCCGTGACTGCAATCGGGTTAACCAGTAACTGCCCAGCTCAATCTGTGTCGCAAACGGCTGAATGATACGTTCGCTGTTCAGCAGATGAGTGAACATACTCACAGGCGCGATAGCAATTCCCACGCCGGCCTGCGCGGCTTCCAGCATGGTAACGGATGAATCAAACACCATCACCCGATGCGTTGGTGACGGCGGGAGTTCGCCCGCGGCCTGCATCCACGCCGACCATTCGTCGCGTCGGTAGGAGCGCAGCAGCGTAAATTTTAGTATGTCCGCCGGTGCTTGTAGCCCGACGGCAATTTCAGGCGTGCACAGCGGAGCCAGCGGCGCAGAACACAGAAACGTCGCTTCAGTGCCATGCCACGCCCCTCCACCGTAGCGGATCGTGTAATCAAGCCCTTCGGCGGCCGGATCGACTCGGTTATTATGGGTCGAAAGATGCAGATCGATATGCGGATAGCGGCGACGGAAATCATCCAGCTGCGCGAACAACACCCCGGTCGCAAAAGTCCCCACCACGCCAATTTTAAGCTTCTCCAGCGCGCGATGACTGGCAAAGCGATCCAGCATGCCGGCGATACGATCAAACGAATCGTTCAGCACCGGCAGCAGATTCTCGCCCTCTGTCGTCAGCATCAATCCGCGCGAAACCCGGACAAACAGCTGACAGTTCAGATGCTGTTCCAGCGTCTTAACGTGCTGACTGATGGCTGAATGGGTGACATTCAGCTCAATGGCAGCATTAGTAAAACTGAGGTGCCTTGCAGCGGCTTCGAAGGCACGAAGCGAATTAAGCGGTAAATAGCTGCGTGTCATCGACCCATCCGTTAGAAAAATTAACAGCTAATGCTAAATTTAACCGTTTGTCAGCCACAGTCAAATCCAACAGACTGGGTATGTCTGACGGGCCCAGACACTCCCTTGACTCGCTATTACGGAAGATAACTGATGATGAAAAAATCCCTGTGCTGCGCCCTGCTGCTCAGCATCTCCTGCGCTACATTAGCCGCACCTCTGTCAGAAACACAGCTGGCGAAGGTCGTGGAACGTACCGTTACGCCCCTGATGAAAGCGCAGTCTATTCCGGGTATGGCGGTCGCCGTGATCTATCAGGGCCAGCCGCACTACTTCACCTTCGGCAAGGCCGATGTCGCCGCGAACACACCCGTCACTGCACAAACGCTGTTTGAGCTGGGCTCAATCAGCAAAACCTTCACCGGCGTTCTGGGTGGCGATGCTATTGCTCGCGGTGAAATGTCGCTGGGCGATCCGGTGACCAAATACTGGCCTGAACTGACCGGCAAACAGTGGCAGGGCGTTCGCATGCTGGACCTGGCAACCTATACTGCCGGTGGCCTGCCGTTACAGGTGCCCGATGAGGTTACCGATAATGCCTCGCTGCTGCGTTTTTACCAGTCCTGGCAACCACAGTGGGCGCCAGGAACCACGCGTCTTTATGCGAATGCCAGCATCGGTCTGTTTGGGGCTCTGGCAGTGAAACCTTCTGGCATGCGCTTTGAGCAGGCGATGACGGAGCGGGTCCTGAAGCCGCTTAACCTGAACCATACGTGGATTAACGTTCCGAAGGCAGAAGAACAGCATTACGCCTGGGGTTATCGTGACGGTAAAGCGGTTCACGTTTCGCCGGGCATGCTCGATGCCGAAGCATATGGCGTGAAAACCAACGTGAAGGATATGGCGAGCTGGGTGGTGGCTAACATGGCCCCCGATGGGGTACAGGATGCCTCACTGAAGCAGGGCATGGTGCTTGCACAGTCTCGCTACTGGCGCACAGGCTCGATGTACCAGGGCCTGGGCTGGGAGATGCTCAACTGGCCGGTAGAAGCCAAAACCGTGGTGGAGGGCAGCGACAACAAGGTAGCGCTTGCACCGTTGCCCGTGGCAGAAGTGAACCCTCCGGCTCCACCGGTAAAAGCGTCATGGGTACATAAAACAGGCTCGACGGGCGGATTTGGCAGCTACGTGGCATTTATTCCTGAGAAGGAACTCGGCATCGTTATGCTGGCGAACAAGAGCTACCCGAACCCGGCACGCGTGGAAGCGGCATACCGTATTCTGAGCGCTCTGCAGTAAAATCTTGCCGGGTGATGCTGATGCCCACCCGGCCTGCAAAATTCCCGCATTTTCCTTGCTGTCATCTACACTTAACAAAAAACAGTAAGGAAACTCCTATGCGCATTTTGCCTGTTATCGCCGCAGTGACAGCCGCGTTTTTAGTGGTTGCCTGCAGCTCCCCTACTCCCCCTCCCGGCGTCACCGTTGTCAGCAATTTCGACGCACAACGTTTTCTTGGAACATGGTATGAAATTGCGCGCCTTGACCACCGTTTTGAACGGGGTTTAGAGAAGGTCACAGCAAATTACAGCCCGATGGATGACGGCGGTATTCAGGTTATCAATCGGGGCTATAATCCGGACCGTGAAATGTGGCAGCAGTCGATTGGACAAGCGTACTTTACCGGCGACCCGCGACGGGCCGCGCTCAAAGTCTCCTTCTTCGGCCCGTTCTATGGCGGATATAACGTGATCGCGCTCGACAGAGAGTACCGTCACGCGCTGGTCTGCGGGCCGGATCGCAACTATCTGTGGATCCTCTCTCGCACCCCAACCCTTTCACCTGAGATGAAACAGCAGATGCTGGACGTCGCGACCCGGCAAGGGTTTGATGTGTCGAAACTCATCTGGGTAGAACAACCCCATTAATGGGTGCTGAGCTTCAACCCAATAATACCGGCCACAATCAGGGCGAGGCTGGCGATACGCGCCAGACTCGCTGACTCCCCCAACAGCAGGATCCCCGTGATGGCTGCCCCCACGGCGCCAATTCCCGTCCAGACGGCATACGCTGTCCCCACCGGTAAAGAACGCATCGCCCACGAGAGCAAAACGATACTCACAATCATCGCGGTGATGGTAATAACGCTGGGTGTCAGGCGGGTAAAACCGTGGGTGTACTTCAGACCTATCGCCCATACAACTTCGAGCAGGCCAGCAATAACAAGAATGATCCAGGACATTTCAGGCTCCTTAACTTAAATGCAAGTTGGGGCCGTCCCCGATGAAGGAAGCGCTTACGGGTCGTCCCGCAAGGCAAAGATTACGCCTCATATTTTGGTTAGCGTGCGATTTTTTTTCAATCCTTTTGTGCTGAACATGTTAAGGCAAGAAATAGCCGCAGTATGCCGCGCAGTTCAGGCATTTATCACTCATCCGACTTCTCTATGATGATGTGCTTTCTGATGGCAGGAAGCCAAACCACTAGCCGACTGCGAATATAATATGTTCAAAATTCTTTTGATTGACCGTTGTCACTTCACCCGCACCGGGTTTGAAGCATGGCTCAATCATTCCGGTTTATTTCCGGAAAACGTCGTTGTGACCGGCCTGAATAATCTTTTCCTCGCCAGAGAGCACATTCTGCAATGGAAACCGACGCTGGTTATTGCTGACCTGCATGGGTTCAGACAAGATGTACATCCCTTTCAGTCCCTCTCATCTTTGCTGAACGCCAGCGAAAGAGTGCCCTTTATTTTGCTGCAATCGGGTGAGGATAGTGAAATGACCGCCTGGCTGAAGCAATTCCCGGTCTGGTCATCGCTGTTGAAAAATGCCCGTCTTGAACAACTGGGGACAGTTATCCAAGACGCACTAATTTCGCACGCGAACAGTGAAAAGCCAAAGGTAACCGCGCCTTTGCTGACGCGCCAGGAGGAGAAAGTGCTGACGTTGTGGATGGAGGGTGCCAGCAATCAGAAAATTGCGGCTCACCTGAGTATTAACGGTAAAACGGTCTATACCTATAAACGGAATATCCGCATGAAATTGCATATGGATACGCGTTATTCACCGTTTTTATCCCTGCAGGAATCAGAAAGCTGACGGTACGAAACCCGTCTGGTTCCGTACCGTTTATTCAATTACTGCTGTGCTTTACTTGCCGCACCAGAGATTGCGCTACCACCTTCAGAAATATCCTGACCAACGCCACGCGTGGTATTACAGGCTGTTAATACTGAAGAAAGTACCAGGACTGAAAAGATCGCTGCAATTGTCTTCTTAACCATAATATCTTCCTTTTATAGCCAAAGTTGTTTTGTGTATAGCAACTTAAGAATAGACAATATCCCGTCGTTTGACGGAAAAGGACGCATTTTTAGGAAAATTAGACGGGGTTAACTGGCCGCGTGAGAAATGATATGGCCGAGATCCTGGATATCTTCCCCCATTCCACGCGTGGTGTTACAGCCGGAAAGCAACGCGCTGGACAGCGCTAACAGAAGCAGAATTTTAACGGTACGGTTCATCATCCCTGCCTGCAAAAAACAGGCGCAGCGGGCGCTGCGCCTTCAGTCTTGACGTAAATTACTTCACGCGAGATACGTATTCGCCGGAGCGGGTATCTACTTTGATCACTTCACCAGTCTGTACAAACAGTGGAACTTTAACCACTGCACCGGTGGACAGGGTAGCTGGCTTGCCGCCAGTACCTGCGGTATCACCTTTCAGACCTGGGTCGGTTTCAACGATTTCCAGCTCTACGAAGTTTGGTGGGGTAACAGCGATAGGCTGGCCGTTCCACAGGGTCACGATGCACTCAGCCTGGTCCAGCAGCCATTTTTCGCTATCGCCAATCGCTTTAGCATCCGCAGACAGCTGCTCGAACGTTTCGTTGTTCATGAAGTGCCAGAACTCACCGTCGTTGTACAGGTAAGTCAGGTTCATATCGACAACATCAGCGCCTTCAGCGGAGTCAGTAGACTTGAAGGTTTTCTCAACACGGGTACCGGTCAGCAGGCGACGCAGCTTAACGCGCGCGAATGCCTGGCCTTTACCTGGTTTAACGAATTCGCTGGCTTCAACCGCGTACGGTTCGCCGTCCATCATGATTTTAAGACCAGCACGAAAATCGTTGCTATAGTACGTTGCCATAAGGCCCTCTAAATTTGTTAACTGGTAGCTAAGCCACAAAATGGCGCATATTGTAACCCTAAACACCCCGTCCAGAGAAGATTGGTTATCGCAACTTGCCGATGTAATCACCAGTCCTGATGAATTGCTGCGTCTGTTAGACCTCGATCAGCACCCAGAGTTGCTTGCAGGCCGCGAGGCTAAGCGACTTTTTGCCCTGCGTGTTCCCCGCGCGTTTGTTGCCCGTATGGAGAAAGGAAACCCTGACGATCCATTATTAAAACAAACGCTTACTACGCAGGAAGAGTTTATATCGGCGCCAGGATACAGCACCGATCCTCTGGAAGAGCAGAACAGTGTGGTACCGGGTTTACTGCACAAATATCTCAACCGTGCTCTTCTGCTGGTGAAAGGCGGCTGCGCGGTAAACTGCCGTTATTGTTTCCGTCGCCACTTCCCGTATGCCGAAAATCAGGGTAATAAACGCAACTGGCAGGTCGCCCTGGACTATATCGCCGCCCATCCGGAACTGGATGAGATCATTTTTTCAGGTGGCGATCCGCTGATGGCAAAAGATCATGAGCTGGACTGGCTGTTGACCCAGCTTGAAGCCATTCCACACATTAAGCGTTTGCGCATCCACAGCCGTTTACCGATTGTTATTCCGGCACGTATTACGGACGGTCTGGTATCTCGCCTTGAGCAGTCTCGTTTACAGGTTCTGCTGGTGAACCATATCAACCATGCGAATGAAATCGACGAGGCATTCCGTGCGGCGATGGCGCGTCTGCGCAAAGCGGGTGTGACGCTGTTGAACCAGAGCGTGTTGCTGCGCGGTGTGAATGATAATGCCCGGGTTCTGGCGGAGCTCAGTAATGCGTTATTCGATGCGGGCGTGATGCCCTACTACCTGCACGTACTGGATCGTGTGCAAGGCGCGGCGCATTTCATGGTCACGGATGATGAGGCCCGGCAGATTATGCGCGAACTGTTAACGCTGGTTTCAGGCTATATGGTGCCGAAGCTGGCGCGAGAGATTGGCGGTGAGCCGAGTAAGACGCCGCTGGATTTGCAACTGCGGCAACAATAATGGCAGGTGGCGCTACGCTTATCCGCCCGGTGGGGTTGGGCGCAGCGCCATCAGCAATGTAGATCAGTTAGGGCACTTATAGACCTGGCCATTCATCTGGCTGGCCGTTGGCACGAAGCTGGACAACATCCCTTGCGACGGGCTGCTCACACCATAAATCACGTTGCCACCCATCTCTGCAGCCTGGTTACGCAGCGCGTTAGCGGCACCGCGCATAGATCCACCTTCTTCACCATGCTGACCCGACATCCAGTTGCTTTGCTCACCGGTTGCCGTGCCTAAAAACTGGCACTCGTTACCCGGCTTATCTTCAACAAAGCGAACGCCCTGACCTGCAGCAGACAGCTCATTGCTGGAGCTACAACCCGCCAGCAGCAATGCTGCTCCTACGATCCCTGCACAGACTTTTACGCGCATGTTATTCCTCGTTTTCAATAAGCTGGACAGCAGATGTTGTCCGTGTGTAAACCTTATACTAAAAAGATGACCAAAAGAAAAACCCCCGAGCATTTCTGCCCGGGGGTTTTTCTCATTCTAAGCGGTAAAGCGCACGATTACATCATGCCGCCCATACCACCCATGCCGCCCATACCCGCAGCACCTAAGTCAGGTGCGTCGCCTTTAGGCATGTCGGTCACCATGCACTCGGTAGTGATCATCAGACCCGCTACAGAGGCCGCGTACTGCAGTGCAGAACGGGTCACTTTGGTTGGATCCAGGATACCGAAGTCGATCATGTTGCCGTATTCTTCAGTTGCAGCGTTGTAACCGTAGTTACCTTCGCCCGCTTTCACCATGTTCGCAACCACGGATGGCTCTTCACCGGCGTTGGAAACGATCTGACGCAGTGGTGCTTCCATTGCGCGCAGCGCAACTTTGATACCCACGTTCTGATCTTCGTTCTGAGCAGTCAGGCCAGCCAGTTTAGCGGCAACACGCACCAGCGCGACACCACCACCAGCTACCACGCCTTCTTCTACTGCTGCACGGGTCGCGTGCAGAGCATCGTCAACGCGTGCTTTCTTCTCTTTCATTTCAACTTCAGTTGCCGCGCCCACTTTGATTACTGCCACGCCGCCTGCCAGTTTCGCTACGCGCTCCTGCAGTTTTTCACGGTCGTAATCAGAGGTTGCTTCTTCAATCTGCTTACGGATCTGAGCAACACGGCCCTGAATAGCCGCTTCTTCACCCACGCCATCGATGATGGTGGTGGTGTCTTTGTTGATCACAACGCGTTTAGCCTGGCCCAGGTCTTCCAGGGTCGCTTTTTCCAGCTCCATACCGATCTCTTCAGAGATTACGGTACCGCCAGTCAGGGTAGCGATATCCTGCAGCATCGCTTTACGGCGGTCGCCGAAGCCAGGTGCTTTAACCGCAGCCACTTTCACGATGCCACGCATGGTGTTAACCACCAGGGTCGCCAGTGCTTCACCTTCAACGTCTTCAGCAATGATAACCAGCGGCTTGCCTGCTTTCGCAACGGCTTCCAGCACTGGCAGCATTTCACGGATGTTGGAGATTTTCTTATCAGCCAGCAGGATGAATGGGCTTTCCAGCTCAACAGCGCCCGTTTCTGGCTTGTTGATGAAGTATGGGGACAGGTAACCGCGGTCGAACTGCATACCTTCAACCACGTCCAGTTCGTCTTCCAGACCGGTACCGTCTTCAACGGTGATCACGCCTTCTTTACCGACTTTGTCCATCGCTTCCGCGATCAGTTTACCTACGGTTTCGTCGGAGTTAGCGGAGATAGTACCAACCTGAGCAATCGCTTTAGAGTCGGAGCATGGAACGGACAGCGCTTTCAGCTCTTCAACCGCCGCAGTAACCGCTTTGTCGATACCGCGCTTCAGATCCATTGGGTTCATACCCGCAGCAACGGCTTTCAGACCTTCGGTGATGATAGCCTGTGCCAGTACGGTTGCGGTGGTGGTACCGTCGCCTGCAGCGTCGTTCGCTTTAGAGGCAACTTCTTTCACCATCTGCGCGCCCATGTTTTCGAACTTGTCTTCCAGCTCGATTTCACGTGCTACTGAAACACCGTCTTTAGTGATGGTTGGCGCGCCGAAGGATTTATCCAGCACTACATTACGGCCTTTCGGGCCCAGGGTCACTTTAACTGCATCTGCCAGTACGTTTACGCCGCGGAGCATTTTTACACGAGCGTCGTTACCGAATTTTACGTCTTTAGCTGCCATGTTCTTATTTCCTCAAATTCTCGTGCGTAAAATTACGCTTCAACAATTGCCAGAATGTCGCTTTCGGACATGATCAACACTTCTTCATTGTCGATCTTCTCGGATTTCACGCCGTAGCCATCGTTGAAAATTACGATGTCACCAACTTTAACGTCCAGTGGCTGCACAGTTCCGTTTTCCAGAATGCGGCCCTTACCGACAGCGATGATTTCGCCACGCGTTGATTTTGCTGCTGCAGAACCAGTCAGAACGATGCCGCCAGCAGACTTGGTTTCAACTTCTTTACGTTTGACGATCACACGATCATGTAACGGACGAATACTCATTGATAGCTCTCCTTTGAGAAAGTCATTATCAGTTATGGATGACGCCGGTCCGCACGCGGTTTTCCGACTAGTGCCCTGAGAGATGGGGATAGCTTTTTCCCCCTTCAAGGGGCAGACGAAAAAAAATTTGCGAAAGTGTTACCATCGCCTCTCTTTTGATCGTGGCAGGGCGATGTCAATGAGTGGACTAAAACAGGAGTTGGGACTGGCGCAGGGCGTGGGTCTGCTGTCGACCTCCTTGTTAGGTACGGGTGTGTTTGCGGTACCCGCGCTGGCAGCTCTGGTGGCCGGCAATAATAGCCTGTGGGCGTGGCCAGTGCTGATTGTGCTGGTGTTTCCGGTCGCGGTCGTGTTTGCCATCCTCGGACGGCATTTCCCCAGCGCGGGCGGCGTAGCGCACTTTGTCGGTATGGCGTTTGGTCCGCGACTGGAGCGGGTCACCGGCTGGCTGTTTCTTTCTGTTATTCCGGTCGGTCTACCGGCAGCGTTGCATATCGCGACCGGTTTTGGCCAGGCGCTGTTTGGCTGGCATAACGAGCAACTGCTGCTGGCCGAGCTGGGTACGCTGGCCATCGTCTGGTGGGTCGGCTCACGGGGTGCCAGCTCGAGTGCCAACCTGCAAACCGTCGTTGCAATACTGATTGTGGCCCTCATTGTCGCCATCTGGTGGAAAGGGGATATTACGCTGAAGGAGATCCCCTTCCCCGCGGTAAGTGAGGTCAACCATTCGCAGCTGTTCGCTGCGCTATCGGTAATGTTCTGGTGTTTTGTCGGGCTGGAGGCGTTCGCCCATCTGGCCTCTGAGTTTAAACAACCGGAACGGGATTTCCCGCGCGCCCTGATGATTGGCCTGCTGTTAGCAGGTACCGTTTACTGGGCCTGTACCGTGCTGGTACTGCATTTCAACGCGTTCGCCGCGGATAAAGCGGCCGCTGCCTCGCTGCCGGGCATTGTGGTGCAACTGTTTGGTCTGAAAGCGCTGTGGGTCGCCTGTGTTATTGGCTATCTGGCTTGTTTCGCCAGCCTCAATATCTACATCCAGAGCTTTGCGCGTCTGGTGTGGTCGCAGGCGCTTGATAAACCAGAGAGCCGCCTTGCGCACCTGTCTAAACGTCAGCTGCCGTTGAATGCGCTTAATACCGTGCTGGGCTGCTGCGTCTTGAGTTCGCTATGTATTTACGGGCTGAATATCAATCTTGATGCCCTGATCGTGTACGCCAACGGGATTTTCATCATGATCTACCTGCTGTGCATGCTGGCGGGTTGTCGTCTGCTGAAAGGTCGCTATAAAGCGCTGGCAGTGGTTGGTGGCGTGCTTTGCCTGCTGTTGATGGCGATGGTGGGGTGGAAAAGCCTGTATGCGATTAGCATGCTGGCGGGGCTGTGGCTGTTTTTACCGAAACGCGGCACCCTGTAAAACAACGCCCGGTAGCGATTCGCTTACCGGGCCTGGCCTCTTTTACCGATCGTCTTTATGGTCTAAACGGTCGCGCTGTTCATCTTTACGCTGATACTCCCCTTCGAAAGTATCCCCCGGCCCTGTACTGAATCCACCGCCCGGCATACGGCTAAAACGCAGATGCGGCAGTAGCTTCATGGTCAGGTGTTTTTGCACCGGTGGCAGAAGCAGCAGCAGGCCGAGGAAGTCGGTGAAGAACCCCGGCAGGATCAGCAGCAAGCCAGCAATAATCAGCGAGACGCTTTTGATCATCTCTGCGGCCGGGCTTTCGCCTGCGGCCATCTTCTGCTGCATTATCAGGAAATTTTTGAAACCCTGATTACGCACCAGCGACATGCCGATCACCGAAGTGAAAATCACCAGAATCAGCGTTAACAGGACACCCAGTACATGGGCGACCTGGATAAAAATTGAAATCTCGATGTAAACATAGAGAAAGAAAGCAATAAATGGTACCCAGCGCACTGGCATCTCCTGTGTGGCAGGTGCCCTCAGGCCCCTGTCTGAATGTGTTCGCGAAACGCGTCTGTAAGAAATGGTGACGGTTAGCCAAAATTCAATCGGTTTGCACGGATATTTTTTCTGGAAATTTTAAAGCGGTGACTCATTTCACAGATTAATAATTATCATGGAATCGGGTCGATAATAAGTGATCCAGATTACGGCAATTCGCTATCATCAGCATATGATCTCGAACATCTGGCTGATTGAGGGAATAATCGTCGGTCAGAAAATATTCAAAACCACATAAATACTGTGTGTTTAGTACAATCCATCGGCAGCTTGAAAAGAAGGTTCACATGTTAAACAACATTCGTATCGAAGAAGACTTGTTGGGTACCAGGGAAGTTCCAGCGGATGCCTACTATGGTGTTCACACTCTGAGAGCGATTGAAAACTTCTACATCAGCAACAACAAAATCAGCGACATCCCTGAATTTGTACGTGGCATGGTGATGGTGAAAAAAGCCGCAGCACTGGCCAATAAAGAGCTGCAAACCATTCCGAAAAGCGCGGCAAATGCGATTATCGCTGCCTGCGATGAAGTGCTGAACAACGGCAAATGCATGGATCAGTTCCCGGTCGATGTCTATCAGGGCGGCGCGGGCACCTCCGTTAACATGAACACCAACGAAGTACTGGCAAACATCGGCCTGGAGCTGATGGGTCATCAGAAAGGTGAATACCAGTATTTGAATCCGAACGACCACGTTAATAAATGTCAGTCCACTAACGACGCCTACCCAACCGGCTTCCGTATCGCGGTGTATGCCTCCGTGGTGAAACTGGTGGACGCCATTAATCAGCTGGGTGATGGCTTCCAGCGCAAAGCCGTTGAGTTCCAGGACATCCTGAAAATGGGTCGTACCCAGCTGCAGGACGCGGTTCCGATGACCCTCGGTCAGGAATTCCACGCGTTTAACGTGCTGCTTAACGAAGAAACTAAAAACCTGCTGCGCACCTCCGAGCTGCTGCTGGAAGTGAACCTGGGCGCAACCGCCATCGGCACACGTCTGAATACGCCGGACGGTTACCAGCAGCTGGCGGTACAGAAGCTGGCTGAAGTCTCTAACCTGCCGGTTGTGCCTGCGGAAGATCTGATTGAAGCCACCTCCGACTGCGGCGCGTACGTTATGGTTCACAGCGCCCTGAAACGTCTGGCGGTGAAACTCTCCAAAATCTGTAATGACCTGCGCTTGCTCTCTTCCGGTCCGCGCGCTGGCCTGAATGAAATCAACCTGCCAGAGCTGCAGGCCGGTTCGTCCATCATGCCGGCGAAAGTGAACCCGGTAGTGCCAGAAGTGGTGAACCAGGTCTGCTTTAAAGTCATCGGTAACGATACAACCGTGACCATGGCCTCTGAAGCTGGCCAGCTGCAGCTGAACGTCATGGAGCCGGTCATCGGCCAGGCAATGTTTGAATCCATCCACATTCTGACCAACGCCTGCTATAACCTGCTGGAGAAATGCGTTAACGGCATCACCGCAAACAAAGAAGTTTGTGAAGGGTATGTCTACAACTCCATCGGCATCGTCACCTACCTCAACCCGTTCATCGGCCACCATAACGGCGACATCGTCGGTAAGATTTGCGCCGAAACAGGTAAGAGCGTGCGTGAAGTCGTTCTGGAGCGTGGACTGTTGACCGAAGCCGAGCTGGACGATATCTTCTCGGCCCAGAACCTGATGCACCCGGCATACAAAGCGAAACGATATACCGATGAAAGCGAACAGTAGCAGTTCAGGCTAGGCTTCCTTAAGGCACGTCACTTGTGACGTGCCTTTTTTCTTTATAGGCGTTACCAAAATACAACAATTCAATATCAACTTGTTAATAAGCAAGGCAGGTCCTTATGTTTGGAGCAGAACTCGTCATCGTCCTGTTGGCGATTTATTTGGGAGCAAGACTCGGGGGTATCGGCATTGGTTTTGCCGGCGGTCTCGGGGTGCTCGTACTTACCCTTATCTTTCAGATTAAACCCGGCGCAATCCCTTTTGACGTTATCGAAATCATCATGGCGGTTATTGCCGCTATCGCAGCCATGCAGGTGGCAGGCGGTATGGACTACCTGGTGAGCCTGGCGGAGCGTATGTTACGCCGCCATCCAAAATACATTACCTTCCTTGCCCCGCTGGTGACGTGGTTTATGACCATTCTCGCCGGTACTGGCCACACCGCCTTCTCCACGCTGCCGGTCATTACCGAAGTGGCGAAAGAGCAGGGCATCCGTCCGTCTCGTCCACTCTCGATTGCCGTGGTCGCGTCCCAGATTGCGATTACCGCATCACCTATCTCCGCTGCGGTGGTCTTCTTCGCCGGTATCCTTGAGCCTATGGGCGTGAGTTACCTGACGCTGCTGGCCATCTGTATTCCGGTGACGCTGATTGCAGTGATGATCACCGCCGTGCTGTGTAACTTCCTCGGCGCCGAACTGAAAGACGATCCGGTTTATCAGGAGCGTCTGGCAAAAGGTGAAGTGAAACTGCGTGGTAGCCAGGTCTTCGAACTGAAGCCGCATGCAAAACGCTCTGTCTTGCTGTTCCTGATCGGTATCGTTGCGGTCATGTTCTACGCAACCGCCATCAGTGACACCGTGGGTCTGATCCAAAACCCGGTCCTGCCGCGTAACGAAGCGATTGTGGTATTCATGCTGACTATCGCTACGCTGATCAGCATCACCTGTAAAATCGACACCAGCGAAGTGCTCAACGCCAGCACCTTTAAATCCGGTATGAGCGCCTGCGTGTGTGTACTGGGTGTGGCCTGGCTTGGTGATACCTTCGTGAAAGCTCACATCAGCGATATCCAGACCGTTGCGGGCGACCTGCTGCACAACTATCCGTGGCTCCTGGCTGTGGTGCTGTTCTTTGCCGCAACCCTGCTTTACTCTCAGGCGGCCACCACCAAAGCCCTGATGCCTGCGGCGCTGATGCTGGGTGTTACCCCGCTGACGGCTATTGCCTCGTTTGCTGCCGTTTCTGCACTGTTCGTTTTACCCACCTACCCAACCCTGCTGGCGGCGGTTGAGATGGATGACACTGGCTCGACTCGCATCGGTAAGTACGTGTTTAACCATGCGTTCCTGATCCCGGGCGTGGTGGCTATCTCGCTGTGCGTGATCCTCGGCTTTATCATTGGCGGCATCGTGCTGTAAACAATGATGGGTTGTAAAAATAGTTAAAAACGGGCCGCTCTGCGGCCCGTTTCATTAATGACCAATAGCCTTGCGTGATATAGTGAAGACTTTCGTGATGAGGAGGTCGACTTGTGAACACGCCTGATGCTGTTGTTGTCCTTTGTACCGCCCCTGATGAAGCCTCTGCCCAGGATCTCGCCGCCAAAGTGCTGGCCGAAAAACTGGCAGCCTGCGTGACGCTCCTTCCTGGCGCCACCTCCCTTTACTACTGGGAAGGTAAACTGGAGCAGGAGTACGAAGTCCAGATGTTGCTCAAAACCAATCTGGCGAACCAGCAGGCACTCCTGGACTGCCTCAAATCTCATCATCCTTATCAAACCCCCGAACTGCTGGTATTGCCAGTGGTCCACGGCGACAACGATTATCTCTCATGGCTCAACGCTTCCTTACGCTGATCCTGCTGCTGTGCAGCACATCAGTTTTTGCCGGGTTATTTGACGCTCCCGGCCGTTCGAACGTTATTTCTGCCGACCAGGCATTTGTTTTCGATTTTCAACAAGATCAGCATGACCTGAATCTTACCTGGCAGATAAAAGAGGGGTATTACCTCTATCGCAAGCAGGTCAGCATCACGCCTGCTCAGGCAAAGGTAGGCCCACTTCAGATGCCTGCGGGCGAGTGGCATGAAGACGAGTTTTTCGGCAAAAGTGAAATCTATCGCCAGCGGTTAAGCGTGCCCGTGGCGGTCAATCAGGCCGATAAAGGCGCCACCGTGACCGTCACGTATCAGGGCTGTGCCGACGCGGGCTTCTGCTATCCGCCGGAAACCAAAGTCATTCCGCTGAGCGAAGTTAAAGCGGCCGACAGTATGCCTGCGCCTCCCGCAGATGAGAGCGCCGGAATGAAGGACGACGGTCACACAGCACTGCCCTTCTCCGCCTTGTGGGCTTTACTGATTGGTATCGGCATCGCCTTCACGCCGTGCGTGCTGCCCATGTATCCGCTTATCTCCGGGATTGTCCTCGGCGGCAAGCAACGTCTTTCAACCACACGCGCCCTGCTGCTGGCCTTTATCTACGTGCAGGGTATGGCGTTGACCTACACCGCACTGGGCCTCGTGGTTGCTGCTGCCGGACTGCAGTTCCAGGCTGCACTTCAGCACCCTTATGTGCTGGCTGGCCTGTCGATCGTATTTATTCTGCTGGCGCTGTCGATGTTTGGTTTGTTCAGCTTACAGCTGCCGTCCGCGTTGCAGACTCGCTTAACGCTGATGAGTAACCGTCAGCAGGGTGGCTCCCCGGGCGGCGTGTTCGTGATGGGTGCCATCGCCGGGTTGATTTGCTCACCGTGCACTACCGCGCCACTGAGCGCAATCCTGCTGTATATTGCCCAGAGCGGTAACATGTGGCTCGGCGGTGGTACGTTGTATCTCTACGCGCTGGGAATGGGTCTGCCATTGATTCTGGTAACGGTATTTGGCAACCGTCTGCTGCCCAAGAGCGGCCCGTGGATGGAGACGGTGAAAACCGCGTTTGGTTTTGTCATTCTGGCGCTGCCGGTGTTCTTGCTCGAGCGTATTATCGGCGACGTCTGGGGGATGCGCCTGTGGGCAATGCTCGGTGTTGCCTTCTTCTGTTGGGCGTTTATCACAAGCCTGGCAGCGAAAAAGCCGTGGATGCGTCTGGTGCAAATCCTCCTGCTCGCCGCCGCGCTGGTGAGCGTACGGCCACTGCAGGACTGGGCATTTGGCACACCCGCGGGACAAACGCAGACGCATTTGAACTTCATCCAGATAAAGAACGTGGATGAACTCAACAGCGCGCTGGCACAGGCGAAAGGCAAACCGGTCATGCTGGATCTGTATGCGGACTGGTGTGTCGCCTGTAAAGAATTTGAAAAGTACACGTTTAGCGATCCGCAGGTGCAAAGTGCACTGAAAGAGACGGTTCTGCTCCAGGCGAACGTCACCGCCAACAGTACAGCGGATAAGGCACTGCTGAAGCAACTTAACGTGCTGGGTCTGCCAACCATTCTGTTCTTCAATGAACAGGGCCAGGAGCAGCCCGCACAGCGTGTAACCGGGTTTATGGACGCGACGGCATTCAGCGCGCATTTGCGCAATCGCCAACCGTAAACAACACTTGAAACGGGACAAACCGTTGGGAATAACGGAGGAGATAACCGTGCAACGCGAAGACGTACTGGGACAAGCCCTGCAATTACTTGAGATTCAAGGGATCGCCAGCACCACGCTTGAGATGGTAGCCGACCGTATTGATTATCCTCTGGATGAACTCATGCGCTTCTGGCCGGATAAAGAGGCGCTGCTTTACGATGCCCTGCGTTATCTCAGCCAGCAGGTTGATGTCTGGCGCAGACAGCTGATGTTAAATGAAGAACTGACTGCGGAGCAAAAGCTGCTGGCGCGTTATACCGCCCTGAGTGAATGCGTAAGCAACAACCGTTATCCGGGTTGCCTGTTTATTGCCGCCTGCACCTTTTACCCTGACCCCGGCCATCCTATCCATCAACTGGCGGATCAGCAAAAGCGGGCGGCGCATGATTTCACGCACGAACTGCTGACCACGCTCGAAGTGGATGACCCGGCGATGGTCGCTAAGCAGATGGAGCTGGTACTGGAAGGTTGCCTGAGCCGCATGCTGGTAAACCGTAGCCAGGCCGATGTGGATACAGCACACCGTCTGGCCGAAGATATCCTGCGTTTTGCGCAGTGTCGTATGGGTGGTGCGCTGACGTAATCTGTCTGAAGAATTTGACCTGTTCGGCGCGTAAACCGTCAGATTGCCGCAAAGTTAAGCAGTTGAACGGCTTTTCCCGAAATAGTGTTGACGATCAGGCGCGATTGCGGTTTAATGCGCTCCGTTGCCCGGATAGCTCAGTCGGTAGAGCAGGGGATTGAAAATCCCCGTGTCCTTGGTTCGATTCCGAGTCCGGGCACCACTATTTAAAGAACCCAGCCTATGGCTGGGTTTTTGCTTTTCTGCGTCTGATGAACTCTCCTGTAACCACTCTCTGGTCACATCCTCGTAAACCTGTTCCTGCAGTATTTCATGGCGCTTAAAGTGGTCCTGTGCACGCTAAATTCCGTACTGATCTGAAGTGTTTGGGGGATCCTGAAGGGAGATGATGGTGTTTGGGGTTACCGTATCGTGGCTTCGCCTTGTCTGGCGGCACTCTTTGGGGAATTCAGATGTGTATTTCGCGCCCCAAAGCAAAAAACCCCGCACCATACGGTACGGGGTTCTTTTAATTGATGCCTGGCAGTTCCCTACTCTCACATGGGGAGACCCCACACTACCATCGGCGCTACGGCGTTTCACTTCTGAGTTCGGCATGGGGTCAGGTGGGACCACCGCGCTAAAGCCGCCAGGCAAATTCTGTTATCTGTATCAGCTGAAAATCGTCTCTCATCGCCAAAACATCTTCGGCGTTGTAAGGTTAAGCCTCACGGTTCATTAGTATCGGTTAGCTCAACGCATCGCTGCGCTTACACACCCGACCTATCAACGTCGTAGTCTTCAACGTTCCTTCAGGAGACTTAAAGTCTCAGGGAGAACTCATCTCGGGGCAAGTTTCGTGCTTAGATGCTTTCAGCACTTATCTCTTCCGCATTTAGCTACCGGGCAGTGCCATTGGCATGACAACCCGAACACCAGTGATGCGTCCACTCCGGTCCTCTCGTACTAGGAGCAGCCCCCCTCAATTCTCCAGCGCCCACGGCAGATAGGGACCGAACTGTCTCACGACGTTCTAAACCCAGCTCGCGTACCACTTTAAATGGCGAACAGCCATACCCTTGGGACCTACTTCAGCCCCAGGATGTGATGAGCCGACATCGAGGTGCCAAACACCGCCGTCGATATGAACTCTTGGGCGGTATCAGCCTGTTATCCCCGGAGTACCTTTTATCCGTTGAGCGATGGCCCTTCCATTCAGAACCACCGGATCACTATGACCTGCTTTCGCACCTGCTCGAGCCGTCACTCTCGCAGTCAAGCTAGCTTATGCCATTGCACTAACCTCCTGATGTCCGACCAGGATTAGCTAACCTTCGTGCTCCTCCGTTACTCTTTGGGAGGAGACCGCCCCAGTCAAACTACCCACCAGACACTGTCCGCAACCCGGATTACGGGTCTACGTTAGAACACCAGCCATTAAAGGGTGGTATTTCAAGGTTGGCTCCACGCAGACTGGCGTCCACGCTTCAAAGCCTCCCACCTATCCTACACATCAAGGACCAGTGTTCAGTGTCAAGCTATAGTAAAGGTTCACGGGGTCTTTCCGTCTTGCCGCGGGTACACTGCATCTTCACAGCGAGTTCAATTTCACTGAGTCTCGGGTGGAGACAGCCTGGCCATCATTACGCCATTCGTGCAGGTCGGAACTTACCCGACAAGGAATTTCGCTACCTTAGGACCGTTATAGTTACGGCCGCCGTTTACCGGGGCTTCGATCAAGAGCTTCGCGTTACCGCTAACCCCATCAATTAACCTTCCGGCACCGGGCAGGCGTCACACCGTATACGTCCACTTTCGTGTTTGCACAGTGCTGTGTTTTTAATAAACAGTTGCAGCCAGCTGGTATCTTCGACTGATTTCAGCTCCACCCGCAGGGGCTTCACCTACATATCAGCGTGCCTTCTCCCGAAGTTACGGCACCATTTTGCCTAGTTCCTTCACCCGAGTTCTCTCAAGCGCCTTGGTATTCTCTACCTGACCACCTGTGTCGGTTTGGGGTACGATTTGATGTTACCTGATGCTTAGAGGCTTTTCCTGGAAGCAGGGCATTTGTTACTTCAGCACCGTAGTGCCTCGTCATCACACCTCAGCGTTAACAAGGAACCGGATTTACCTGGAACCTCCGCCTACATGCTTAAACCGGGACAACCGTCGCCCGGCTAACATAGCCTTCTCCGTCCCCCCTTCGCAGTAACACCAAGTACAGGAATATTAACCTGTTTCCCATCGACTACGCCTTTCGGCCTCGCCTTAGGGGTCGACTCACCCTGCCCCGATTAACGTTGGACAGGAACCCTTGGTCTTCCGGCGAGCGGGCTTTTCACCCGCTTTATCGTTACTTATGTCAGCATTCGCACTTCTGATACCTCCAGCACCCCTCACAGGACACCTTCAACGGCTTACAGAACGCTCCCCTACCCAACAACGCATAAGCGTCGCTGCCGCAGCTTCGGTGCATGGTTTAGCCCCGTTACATCTTCCGCGCAGGCCGACTCGACCAGTGAGCTATTACGCTTTCTTTAAATGATGGCTGCTTCTAAGCCAACATCCTGGCTGTCTGTGCCTTCCCACATCGTTTCCCACTTAACCATGACTTTGGGACCTTAGCTGGCGGTCTGGGTTGTTTCCCTCTTCACGACGGACGTTAGCACCCGCCGTGTGTCTCCCGTGATAACATTCTTCGGTATTCGTAGTTTGCATCGGGTTGGTAAGCCGGGATGGCCCCCTAGCCGAAACAGTGCTCTACCCCCGAAGATGAGTTCACGAGGCGCTACCTAAATAGCTTTCGGGGAGAACCAGCTATCTCCCGGTTTGATTGGCCTTTCACCCCCAGCCACAAGTCATCCGCTAATTTTTCAACATTAGTCGGTTCGGTCCTCCAGTTAGTGTTACCCAACCTTCAACCTGCCCATGGCTAGATCACCGGGTTTCGGGTCTATACCCTGCAACTTAACGCCCAGTTAAGACTCGGTTTCCCTTCGGCTCCCCTATACGGTTAACCTTGCTACAGAATATAAGTCGCTGACCCATTATACAAAAGGTACGCAGTCACCCCATAAAAGAGGCTCCCACTGCTTGTACGTACACGGTTTCAGGTTCTTTTTCACTCCCCTCGCCGGGGTTCTTTTCGCCTTTCCCTCACGGTACTGGTTCACTATCGGTCAGTCAGGAGTATTTAGCCTTGGAGGATGGTCCCCCCATATTCAGACAGGATACCACGTGTCCCGCCCTACTCTTCGAGTTCACAGCCTGTGTGCTTTCGTGTACGGGACTTTCACCCTGTACCGTGCGACTTTCCAGACGCTTCCACTAACACACAAGCTGATTCAGACTCTGGGCTGCTCCCCGTTCGCTCGCCGCTACTGGGGGAATCTCGGTTGATTTCTTTTCCTCGGGGTACTTAGATGTTTCAGTTCCCCCGGTTCGCCTCGTTAACCTATGTATTCAGTTAACGATAGTGTGTCGGAACACACTGGGTTTCCCCATTCGGACATCGCCGGGTCAAAGGTTCATATCACCTCGCCGGCGCTTTTCGCAGATTAGCACGTCCTTCATCGCCTCTGACTGCCAGGGCATCCACCGTGTACGCTTAGTCGCTTAACCTCACAACCCGAAGATGTTTCTTTCGATTCATCACCGGTTTGCGAAAATTTGAGAGACTCGAACACACATAACATGTGTGTCGTTTCAATTTTCAGCTTGATCCAGATTTTTAAAGAGCAAATATCTCAAACGTCACCCGAAGATGAGTTTTGAGATATGTCGGCAGGTGACTTTCACTCACGAACCAGCAAGTGGCGTCCCCTAGGGGATTCGAACCCCTGTTACCGCCGTGAAAGGGCGGTGTCCTGGGCCTCTAGACGAAGGGGACACTGAAGTCTCAATCGCAAGACGCCTTGCTATTTACTTTTCATCAGACAATCTGTGTGGACACTACAAAGGCAGGTTCTTTAAGGTAAGGAGGTGATCCAACCGCAGGTTCCCCTACGGTTACCTTGTTACGACTTCACCCCAGTCATGAATCACAAAGTGGTAAGCGCCCTCCCGAAGGTTAAGCTACCTACTTCTTTTGCAACCCACTCCCATGGTGTGACGGGCGGTGTGTACAAGGCCCGGGAACGTATTCACCGTAGCATTCTGATCTACGATTACTAGCGATTCCGACTTCATGGAGTCGAGTTGCAGACTCCAATCCGGACTACGACGCACTTTATGAGATCCGCTTGCTCTCGCGAGTTCGCTTCTCTTTGTATGCGCCATTGTAGCACGTGTGTAGCCCTACTCGTAAGGGCCATGATGACTTGACGTCATCCCCACCTTCCTCCAGTTTATCACTGGCAGTCTCCTTTGAGTTCCCGGCCGGACCGCTGGCAACAAAGGATAAGGGTTGCGCTCGTTGCGGGACTTAACCCAACATTTCACAACACGAGCTGACGACAGCCATGCAGCACCTGTCTCAGAGTTCCCGAAGGCACCAAAGCATCTCTGCTAAGTTCTCTGGATGTCAAGAGTAGGTAAGGTTCTTCGCGTTGCATCGAATTAAACCACATGCTCCACCGCTTGTGCGGGCCCCCGTCAATTCATTTGAGTTTTAACCTTGCGGCCGTACTCCCCAGGCGGTCGACTTAACGCGTTAGCTCCGGAAGCCACGCCTCAAGGGCACAACCTCCAAGTCGACATCGTTTACGGCGTGGACTACCAGGGTATCTAATCCTGTTTGCTCCCCACGCTTTCGCACCTGAGCGTCAGTCTTTGTCCAGGGGGCCGCCTTCGCCACCGGTATTCCTCCAGATCTCTACGCATTTCACCGCTACACCTGGAATTCTACCCCCCTCTACAAGACTCTAGCCTGCCAGTTTCGAATGCAGTTCCCAGGTTGAGCCCGGGGATTTCACATCCGACTTGACAGACCGCCTGCGTGCGCTTTACGCCCAGTAATTCCGATTAACGCTTGCACCCTCCGTATTACCGCGGCTGCTGGCACGGAGTTAGCCGGTGCTTCTTCTGCGGGTAACGTCAATTGCTGCGGTTATTAACCACAACACCTTCCTCCCCGCTGAAAGTACTTTACAACCCGAAGGCCTTCTTCATACACGCGGCATGGCTGCATCAGGCTTGCGCCCATTGTGCAATATTCCCCACTGCTGCCTCCCGTAGGAGTCTGGACCGTGTCTCAGTTCCAGTGTGGCTGGTCATCCTCTCAGACCAGCTAGGGATCGTCGCCTAGGTGAGCCGTTACCCCACCTACTAGCTAATCCCATCTGGGCACATCTGATGGCAAGAGGCCCGAAGGTCCCCCTCTTTGGTCTTGCGACGTTATGCGGTATTAGCTACCGTTTCCAGTAGTTATCCCCCTCCATCAGGCAGTTTCCCAGACATTACTCACCCGTCCGCCACTCGTCACCCGAGAGCAAGCTCTCTGTGCTACCGTTCGACTTGCATGTGTTAGGCCTGCCGCCAGCGTTCAATCTGAGCCATGATCAAACTCTTCAATTTAAGTTTGATGCTCGTGAATTAAACTTCGTAATGAATTACGTATGTTCACTCAGAGACTTTGGTATTCATTTAGTGTCCGAAGACATTAAGAATCCATGTCACTTTGAGTGCCCACACAGATTGTCTGATAAATTGTTAAAGAGCAGTTGCGACGCGGCTTACAGCTCACCGTCGCGAGGTGGCGTATATTACGCTTTCCTCTTTCAGAGTCAACCCTGAAGTTCAGGATTTTTTCTCTTCAACCGACCGGGTTATCTGTGAAGTGATTCACATCCGCCGTGTCGATGGAGGCGCATTATAGGGAGTTCTCTGCAGGCCGCAACCGCTAAATGACAGAAAAATGACTGACTGCTGCATTCCCCAGCAAAACCCCGCCTTATACCCTTTTACACACAGACTTATCCACAGGGATGCGAAAAAGTGAAAATTCGCGAGCGTTGCGCAAACGTTTTCGTTAAAATGCTCGCGCTTAACAAGGATGCCTCGTCAGGTGTGTTAGATGAGTTTTTCGCTGGAAAATTCATCTAACGCTCTCTGTAATCGTGAAATCCAGGGGATTTACCATGCAACAACGTCGTCCAGTCCGCCGCGCTCTGCTCAGTGTTTCTGATAAAGCCGGTATCGTCGAATTCGCTCAGGCACTTTCTGCACGCGGTGTGGAGCTGCTTTCTACAGGTGGTACCGCTCGCCTGTTAGCAGAGAAAGGTCTGCCGGTAACCGAAGTGTCCGATTACACCGGTTTTCCGGAAATGATGGATGGACGCGTCAAGACCCTGCACCCGAAGGTCCACGGCGGTATTCTTGGTCGTCGCGGCCAGGACGACGGCATTATGGAAAAGCATGATATCGCGCCAATCGACATGGTCGTCGTTAACCTCTACCCGTTCGCACAGACCGTTGCCCGCGAAGGCTGCTCTCTGGAAGACGCCGTCGAAAACATTGATATCGGCGGCCCAACCATGGTGCGCTCAGCGGCTAAGAACCATAAAGATGTTGCCATCGTGGTGAAGAGCAGCGACTACAACACCATTATTAATGAGATGGATGCCAACGAAGGGTCGCTGACGCTGGAGACGCGTTTCGACCTCGCCATCAAAGCATTCGAGCACACCGCCGCGTACGACAGCATGATCGCCAACTACTTCGGTAGCCTGGTGCCTGCTTATCATGGCGAAAGCACTGAACCTTCCGGCCGCTTCCCGCGTACGCTGAACCTGAACTTCATTAAGAAGCAGGATATGCGTTACGGTGAGAACAGCCACCAGCAGGCTGCCTTCTATATAGAAGAAGAGGTAAAAGAAGCCTCTGTTGCGACCGCACAGCAGGTTCAGGGCAAGGCACTCTCCTATAACAACATCGCTGACACCGATGCAGCGCTCGAGTGCGTGAAAGCGTTCAGTGAACCCGCCTGCGTAATCGTGAAGCACGCGAACCCATGTGGCGTAGCGGTAAGCACCTCCATTCTCGACGCCTATGATCGCGCGTATAAAACCGACCCAACCTCTGCATTCGGCGGCATTATCGCCTTCAACCGCGAGCTGGACGCTGACACAGCACAGGCCATCATCTCCCGTCAGTTTGTCGAAGTGATCATCGCTCCTTCTGCATCCGACGAAGCCCTGAAAATCACCGCGGCAAAACAGAACGTGCGCGTACTGGTGTGCGGCCAGTGGGCTGAGCGCGTACCGGGTCTGGACTTCAAACGCGTGAACGGCGGTCTGCTGGTTCAGGATCGCGATCTGGGCATGGTCACCGCGGGCGATCTGCGCGTCGTGACGAAACGCCAGCCTACCGAGCAGGAACTGCGTGACGCGCTGTTCTGCTGGAAGGTTGCGAAGTTCGTGAAATCCAACGCGATTGTCTATGCAAAAGAGAACATGACCATCGGAATAGGCGCAGGCCAGATGAGCCGCGTTTACTCCGCGAAAATTGCGGGTATCAAAGCAGCCGATGAAGGTCTGGAAGTGAAAGGCTCGGCAATGGCCTCTGACGCCTTCTTCCCGTTCCGTGACGGTATCGACGCTGCTGCGGCAGTGGGCATTACCTGTGTTATCCAGCCTGGCGGCTCAATCCGTGACGACGAAGTCATTGCCGCTGCTGACGAACACGGTATTACGATGATCTTCACCGACATGCGTCACTTCCGCCATTAATCCACGGAGCAGAAAATGAAAGTATTAGTCATTGGTAATGGCGGGCGCGAGCACGCTCTGGCGTGGAAAGCGGCCCAGTCGCCGCAGGTGAAAACCGTCTTTGTGGCACCGGGTAATGCCGGTACTGCGCTGGAACCCACGTTACAGAACGTCGCTATCGGCGTGACCGATATCCCGGCCCTGTTGAGCTTTGCTCAGCAGGAGAAAATCGATCTGACCATCGTGGGTCCGGAAGCGCCGCTGGTGATTGGCGTCGTTGACGCCTTCCGGGCTGCTGGCCTGCAAATCTTCGGCCCAACGGAAGGGGCTGCACAGCTGGAAGGTTCGAAAGCCTTCACCAAAGATTTCCTTGCACGTCATAACATCCCGACGGCGGAATATCAGAATTTCACCGAAGTAGAGCCAGCCCTGGCTTACTTACGTGAAAAAGGTGCGCCTATCGTTATCAAAGCCGACGGTCTGGCCGCCGGTAAAGGCGTTATCGTGGCGATGACACTCGAGGAAGCCGAAGCCGCGGTTCAGGATATGCTGGCAGGCAACGCCTTTGGCGATGCGGGCCATCGCATCGTGATTGAAGAGTTCCTTGACGGTGAAGAGGCGAGCTTTATCGTGATGGTCGACGGCGAGCATGTTCTGCCGATGGCCACCAGCCAGGATCATAAACGCGTTGGCAATGCAGATACCGGGCCGAACACCGGCGGTATGGGCGCTTACTCCCCTGCCCCTGTGGTCACTGACGAAGTGCATCAGCGCACCATGGACCGCATTATCTGGCCAACCGTCAAAGGCATGGCTGCTGAAGGTAATACTTACACCGGTTTCCTCTATGCAGGCCTGATGATCGACAAGCAGGGCAATCCGAAGGTGATTGAGTTCAACTGCCGCTTCGGCGATCCGGAAACACAGCCAATCATGCTGCGCATGAAATCTGACCTGGTGGAACTGTGTCTTGCCGCCTGTGAAGGTAAGCTGGATGAGAAAACGTCTGAGTGGGATGAACGTGCTTCTCTGGGCGTGGTGATTGCTGCAGGCGGTTATCCGGGCAATTACAATACCGGTGATGAGATCCACGGTTTACCGCTGGAAGAATTGGAAGGCGCGAAGGTATTCCACGCCGGCACGAAGCTGTCTGACGACGATCGCGTGCTGACCAATGGCGGCCGTGTACTGTGTGCGACCGCGCTGGGTCACACCGTTGCAGAAGCACAGAAGCGTGCCTATGCGCTGATGGCAGATATTCACTGGAACGGTAGCTTTAGCCGCCAGGATATCGGCTATCGCGCAATTGCGCGTGAGCAGGGCGAGTAATTCTTCAGCCAGCCCCTCTCCCGTCAGGGAGAGGGGACGTCACTCAAAAACTCTTTTCTGTCGGCTGCCAGGTGCAGAAGTCTTCGTTCGCGACCAGCAGCAGTTGAGAACCTTCCGGCGCTTCCAGCCACGCCACACTCACTTCCATGGATGAATGCCGCTGACGGCGCTCAATATGTTCGGTTGCCCAGGCTTCAAGCTCAGGCTTAACGGTTTGCCCTTCGCAGGTTGTTACCGTGCCATCGGCATGCCAGCGCCCCTGGCGCAGCACAACGCGTCCCTGACGCAGCGCATCGCTGGTCTGGCGGATTTGTTCGGCACGATAACGATAGAGTGCGACTTGATCGCTGGAAAGCTGCTGTTTTTGACCGCTGACTTCCCGCTGCATAAAGCTCAGCTCGCCATGGTCATCAAAACGCACTTTCACATGTTCGGGGGTCTTGCTGTAGACATTCAGTTCTATCAGCGACAGGTCATCGCCCTGCCAGCGATACTCCGCGGTCGACGTATTGCCGTTATGCCACGGACTGAAAGCAGAAAGCAGATGCACTTCGCCGCCAGAATCTTTGCGCCAGATCCTCACCGCACCCTGGTTGTCAGCGTAGCCGCTGGCGGTAAACGGTGGCAGAGAGGTGTCGTGGCTACAGGCGGACAGAAACATCACGCTCGCCAGCGCGAAGAGACCACGCCAGACAGACAAAAGGGGCGTTGCCGCCCCTTCGTTAAAACTGTTCACTGCCACGCGTCTTACTTAACAGCGTCTTTCAGTGCTTTACCAGAAACAAATGCCGGCACGTTAGCTGCGGCGATTTTGATTTCTTTACCGGTCTGCGGGTTGCGGCCAGTACGCTCAGCGCGGTGGTTCACTTTGAAGGTACCGAAACCAACCAGTTGTACAGCATCACCTTCTTTCAGAGACTCAGTAATAGCAGCCAGGGTAGATTCCAGAGCAGCTTTAGCCTGCACTTTAGACAGATCAGCCTTGTCCGCAATTACATCAATCAGTTGAGTCTTGTTCATAAGTTATCCTTTCAATGTGTTTATCGCTTGCTAAGCATCGAGTGCGACGAAAATGCCAAAAAAGCACTCTCCTGCATACACGCACCGATAGCCACTTTTTTTCGCCCCCCAAATGTAGACCAGACAAGGGGCGAAAGGGAAGAGTCGAGGAGCGACAAAACGAGCGTTATATCAAGTTTTGTTGTCTCATTGGTTAAAAATTATACCAATATTGCTCTCACCAGCCTCACGTAAGTCCGCACGGAGCCCTTTTATCAGCTCAATATCGCGTTCTTCACACTCTGCCAGCAGGCGGAAAATTTCCCACTGGATATCCCATTCCTGCTCAACAGCGGGGTTCACTCGCAGCTCTTCGTCGGTCATTTCCCGACCTTCCTGGGTCATTTCCAGCATCGCGACGGTCGTAATGGATGCCTTGCTGACTTCGATAGCATGCTCCAGCGTTTCACCGCTCAGACGGGAATGAATCAGCTCGCTTAATGCCACGCAGGCATCAATGGCCGGATAGACCCCATACAGGTCGTAGTCATCCGCCGCCGGGATCGCCTCTTCAAGCTTTTCAAGCTGAGAGTCGAAGTTCACCTTAGCGTCTTTGACCGTCAGCGTCTCCCAGATTAAATCCAGGATGCGGCGATAAATCTGCCCTTCACCAAAGCCTGTCTGCTTGCAGAACGCGGCATAGTTGGGATACATGCGCTCGCACAGGCAAGCCATAAAAGTCACGTGCTGCCAGCTTTCCAGCTTCTCAAGGCGCAGATGAATCGGGTTTTGTAGCATGATGAGGTCTCGAATCGAAAATTAGCCGCAGTTTACCTGAATCATCACTGAATTTCTTGCCAACGCGTAAAAGCCGGACGCCCTGACGCTACCGCATCAGCCCAGCGGGTGGGCTCCGGTAAGCGATACCCTTTCATGCAGCGTTGCACCCAGGCCAGCGCACTGTCCGTGCTTACCCGATGCCCGGTGGCGATAAACAGGGGGTTACAACGCGCTTTACTGCGCCAGACCCACGCCAGTTGCTCACCCTTATCGATGAGAGGTGCCAGCGCGCCTGGCTCGGCGGAGAGCGGCTCAAACGCACCGCACAGGCGTTTTTTAGCCACACCGATAGTAGGGACATCCACCAGCAGCCCAAAGTGGCTGGCGACGCCTAAGCGGCGCGGATGAGAGATACCATGGCCGTCGACAAACAGCAGGTCGGGTTTTTGCGAGAGTTGCTCCCACGCTGCCAGCAGCGCGGGATATTCACGGAATGAGAGAAAGCCAGGAATGTACGGCATGGTGGTGGCGATACGCGCCACCTTGTACTCCACCAGTTCCAGCGAGGGATATTTCAGCAGCACCATTGCCGCCCGCGTCACTTCACCTCCCTGCTCAAACCCCACATCTGCTCCGCCAATGTACTGCGGCGGGTCTGTGTCCAGACGATCCTCGCGGATCACGGATGAGGCCAGTTCTATCTGTTGAGCGCGTAATGACGCGAGATCCATAACCACTCCTTACTGATGATAATGTGCAGAAAGTCGGTGCACCGCCTCCACAAACGCGCCAGCGTGTTCTGGCGGTACATCCTGATGAATACCGTGCCCGAGGTTGAACACGTGTCCTTCGCCCTGGCCGAAACCAGCAAGAATGGAGGCCACCTCTTCCTCAATACGGGCAGGCTGAGCATAGAGCATAGACGGGTCCATGTTGCCCTGCAGCGCCACTTTGTCACCCACGCGACGGCGCGCATCGGCAATATCGGTTGTCCAGTCGAGACCCAGCGCGTCACAGCCGGTTGCGGCCATGGCTTCCAGCCACTGTCCGCCGCCTTTAGTGAACAGCGTCACCGGCACCCGGCGACCTTCGTTTTCACGCAGCAGGCCATCGACGATTTTATGCATGTAATACAGCGAGAACTGCTGGTAATCGCGCCCGGTCAGCACGCCGCCCCAGGTATCGAAAATCATCACCGACTGCGCGCCTGCTTTAATCTGCGCGTTAAGATAGAGTGTGACGCTCTTCGCCAGCTTGTCGAGCAGCGTATGCAGCGCCTGTGGCTCCGCGTACATCATCTTTTTAATGACGGTAAAGGCTTTGCTGCTGCCACCTTCCACCATATAGGTCGCCAGCGTCCACGGGCTGCCTGAGAAGCCAATCAGCGGCACTTCGCCTTTCAGTTCACGGCGAATTGTGCGCACGGCGTTCATCACGTACCCCAGCTCCTGCTCAGGATCCGGTACCGGCAGCTTATCAACGTCGGCTTTGCTTTTGATCGGGGAGGTGAAACGCGGACCTTCACCGGTTTCGAAATAGAGCCCAAGGCCCATGGCATCCGGAATGGTCAGAATGTCCGAAAAGAGAATAGCGGCATCCAGCGGGTAGCGGCGCAGCGGCTGGAGCGTCACTTCGCAGGCCAGCTCGGCATTTTTGCACAGCGACATAAAATCACCCGCCTGCGCACGCGTGGCTTTGTACTCTGGCAGATAGCGCCCCGCCTGGCGCATCATCCACACCGGGGTGACATCAACGGGCTGGCGCAGCAGCGCACGCAGATAACGATCGTTCTTCAGTTCGGTCATTTTGCAGTTCCTTATTGCGTCAGTCCGTGAGTGTAACACTACTCATACTCGGCCCGACACATTGCCACGGTATCTTCTATCAGCCGACGGGCTACCGTTCCCGGCGGGGGTAACAGTGGCAAATCGTCATAACGGTACCAGTTCGCGTCCAGCAGCTCTTTCTGGTCGATAACAATCTCACCGCTATCGTATTCGGCCATAAACGCCGTCATCAGCGACTGCGGGAACGGCCACGGCTGAGACGTTACGTAACGCAGGTTCTTCACCCGGATCCCGCTCTCTTCCATCACTTCACGCGCCACCGCCTGCTCCAGCGTTTCGCCCACTTCAACGAACCCGGCAAGAACAGTATGAATGCCGTTGCGATGGCGGGTATGTTGCGCCAGCAGAATGGAATCGTCACGCCGGATAGCGACGATAATGCACGGCGCAATCTGCGGATAATAGCGTTCACGGCAGTGGCTGCAGAGCATGGCCCACTCGGTTTTGCTCGGGTGCATGGTATGCCCGCAGTAGCCGCAGTATTTATGCGATCGGTAAAACTCGGCCAGCTGCACGCCACGGCCTGCCAGCTGGAACAGGCCCACATCAAGATCCAGCACCTGACGAACTGATCCCATGTCCTGGCGGCGAGGCTGCTGGATCAACCACACCGGCTCCCCTTGCCACTCGCCGATCTTCAGCGCAGGCTGACCAACGAGATCGAAACGATCGGCAGTGCCATAGGGTATTTCCCCACCGGGCAGCCATAATTTTTGTTCGTGACTGACAATCCACCAACCCAGATCTGATTTTTCAATAATACGATCCATATCTATTGCACTACCTTCGCTTCACTGACATGTTGTTAGCATTGTGGTTACATTTTGGATAAGCAGAATCAATTCTAAACCTTGCGGAGTCGAACATGTTAAACCAGCTAGAAAGCCTGACTGAGCGCGTTAGAGGAAGTAACAAACTGGTGGATCGCTGGCTACATGTGCGCAAGCATCTACTCGTGGCTTATTACAATCTGGTCGGTATTAAGCCTGGCAAAGAATCGTTTATGCGGCTGAATGAAAAAGCGCTGGATGATTTTTGTCAGAGCCTGGTCGACTACCTGTCCGACGGCCATTTCAATATTTATGAACGCATTATCCGCGAAATGGAAGGCACTAGCCCGTATTTAACGGCATCCAAACTCTACCCGCTGCTGGAAGCCAATACCCAGCAGATCATGAATTACTACGATTCCACCCTCGAGAACGCCATCGATCACGACAACTACCTTGAGTTTCAACAGGCGCTGTCCGATCTCGGCGAAGCGCTGGAAGAGCGATTCTCGCTGGAAGATAAGCTGATCGCCCTCGTGCTGGATAACGATTCTAAGGCCAGCAACGAAGATAACATCGCGCGGCCTGCTTGAGTTCTTAATCGTTAACGAGTAGTTTACAAACATTCGCCCCTCTCAGGAGGGGGGTATTACACGAAATCATTCATGCGATAGCGTGAACGATGGCGTGTAAATTTCTTGTCGGAGTGCCCAGTGTGAAAGCACGGGCTGAGACCGTTAATTCGGGATCCGCGGAACCTGATCAGGCTAATACCTGCGAAGGGAACAAGAGTAAAACTGCTGTAGTATCGCCCCCGGGCGATCTCCTCTTGCTTCATCCGTCGTCTGACAAGCCATGTCCTTCACTTTTGGAATGAGCTATGTCTACTACTAAACTGACCCGCCGCGAACAGCGCGCACACGCCCAACACTTCATCGACACCCTGGAAGGCACCGCTTTCCCGAACTCTAAGCGTATTTACATCACCGGCTCTCAGGCGGATATCCGCGTTCCGATGCGCGAAATCCAGCTTAGCCCGACGCTTCTTGGCGGCAGCAAAGAAAACCCGCAGTATGAAGACAACGAAGCCGTGCCGGTCTACGACACGTCTGGCCCGTACGGCGATCCTGATGTGGCCATTAACGTGCAGCAGGGTCTGGTAAAACTGCGCCAGCGCTGGATTGACGCGCGTAACGACTGCGAAGAACTGACGGTTCGCAGCTCTGCCTACACCAAAGAGCGTCTGGCCGACGATGGCCTGGATGAACTGCGCTTCGCGGGCCTGCTGACGCCGAAACGTGCGAAAGCGGGCAAATGCGTTACCCAGCTGCACTATGCGCGTCAGGGGATCGTCACCCCGGAGATGGAGTTTATCGCTATCCGTGAAAACATGGGCCGTGAGCGCATCCGTAGCGAAGTGCTGCGCCACCAGCATCCGGGCGAAGGTTTCGGTGCCCGCCTGCCGGAAAACATCACCCCGGAGTTTGTACGCGATGAAGTGGCCGCTGGCCGCGCGATTATCCCCGCCAACATCAATCACCCGGAATCCGAACCGATGATTATCGGCCGCAACTTCCTGGTGAAGGTCAACGCCAATATCGGTAATTCCGCGGTCACCTCCTCCATCGAAGAAGAGGTCGAGAAGCTGGTCTGGTCAACGCGCTGGGGCGCGGACACGGTAATGGATCTCTCCACCGGGCGTTATATCCACGAAACCCGCGAGTGGATCCTGCGTAACAGCCCGGTGCCTATCGGAACGGTGCCGGTCTATCAGGCGCTGGAGAAAGTGAACGGTATCGCTGAAAACCTCACCTGGGAAGCGTTCCGCGACACGCTGCTGGAGCAGGCTGAACAGGGTGTAGACTACTTCACCATCCACGCGGGGGTGCTGCTGCGCTACGTGCCGATGACCGCGAAGCGTCTGACCGGCATTGTCTCGCGCGGGGGCTCAATCATGGCGAAGTGGTGTCTGTCTCATCATCAGGAAAACTTCCTCTACGAACACTTCCGCGAGATCTGCGAAATCTGTGCCGCTTACGACGTCTCGCTGTCGCTGGGCGACGGCCTGCGCCCTGGTTCCATTCGTGATGCCAACGACGAAGCGCAGTTTGCCGAACTGCACACGCTGGGCGAGCTGACCAAAATCGCCTGGGAGTATGACGTGCAGGTGATGATTGAAGGCCCGGGCCATGTCCCCATGCAGATGATCCGCCGCAATATGACGGAAGAACTGGAGCACTGCCATGAAGCACCATTCTATACCCTGGGGCCGTTGACCACCGATATTGCCCCGGGTTACGACCACTTCACCTCCGGAATTGGTGCGGCGATGATCGGCTGGTTCGGTTGCGCCATGCTCTGCTATGTGACGCCAAAAGAGCACCTCGGTCTGCCCAACAAAGAGGACGTGAAGCAGGGGCTTATCACCTACAAAATTGCCGCCCACGCTGCGGACCTGGCGAAAGGCCATCCGGGCGCGCAAATTCGCGATAACGCGATGTCGAAGGCCCGCTTTGAATTCCGCTGGGAAGATCAGTTTAACCTCGCGCTCGACCCGTTTACCGCCCGCGCCTATCACGACGAAACCCTGCCGCAGGAGTCCGGCAAAGTGGCCCATTTCTGCTCCATGTGTGGGCCAAAATTCTGCTCAATGAAGATCAGCCAGGAAGTGCGTGACTACGCCGCCGCGCAAACCATTGAAGTGGGCATGGCGGATATGTCAGAAACCTTCCGCGCGAAAGGCGGCGAAATCTACCTCAAAAAAGAGGAGGCGTAATGTACCAGCCCGATTTCCCACCCGTGCCCTTTCGTTTGGGGCTCTACCCGGTGGTGGACAGCGTGGAGTGGATTGCCCGCCTGCTGGAGGCAGGTGTACGCACGCTGCAGCTACGCATCAAAGATAAACGCGATGAGGAGGTGGAGAACGATGTCGCTGCCGCCATCGCGCTGGGGCGTCGGTATAACGCCCGCCTGTTTATCAACGACTACTGGCGACTGGCGATAAAGCACCAGGCCTACGGCGTGCATCTGGGTCAGGAGGATCTGGAGACCACAGACCTGAATGCCATCCGGGAAGCCGGTTTGCGCTTGGGTGTCTCGACCCATGACGATATGGAGATTGACGTGGCGCTGGCGGCACGCCCTTCGTACATTGCGCTTGGACACGTCTTCCCGACGCAAACTAAACAGATGCCCTCCGCGCCACAAGGGCTGGCACAGCTGGCGGCTCACGTGAAGCGTCTTGCGCAGTACCCGACCGTGGCCATCGGCGGGATTAGCCTTGAACGCGCGCCGGCCGTGCTGGATACCGGTGTCGGCAGTATCGCCGTCGTCAGTGCCATCACCCAGGCCGCAGACTGGCAGGCCGCCACCCGGCAGCTCTTACAACTGGCAGGAGCAGGCGATGAATGATCGTGACTTTATGCGCTATAGCCGCCAGATCCTGCTGGAGGATATCGCCATCGACGGGCAGCAAAAGCTGCTCGCCAGCCGGGTTTTGATTGTCGGGCTGGGCGGATTAGGCGCGCCTGCCGCGCTCTATCTGGCCGGTGCAGGCGTGGGCACGCTGGTACTGGCCGATGACGACGAGGTGCATCTTAGCAACCTGCAGCGTCAAATCCTCTTTACCACCGAGGATATCAACCAGCCCAAAGTACACATTACCCGCCAGCGCCTGAACCAGCTGAACCCGGATATTGAGCTCATTGCGTGTCAGGAGCGGCTCAGCGGCGACAATCTGCTCCGAGAAGTCGCCCTGGCCGACGTGGTGCTGGACTGCACCGACAATATGGCAACCCGCCAGGCGATCAACGCCGCCTGTGTCGCAAAAAATACGCCGCTTATCACCGCCAGCGCGGTGGGATTCGGCGGGCAGATGATGGTCCTGACACCGCCGTGGGCGCAGGGCTGCTATCGCTGTCTGTGGCCAGACGATGCTGAGCCAGAGCGTAACTGTCGCACCGCGGGCATTCTTGGCCCGGTTGTGGGGGTGATGGGTACCCTGCAGGCGCTCGAGGCCATCAAGCTGCTCAGCGGAATGGAGACCGAGCGCAACACGTTGCGGTTATTTGACGCCCGCTCCAGCGGCTGGCGTCATCTGGCGTTACACCGCGCCAGCCACTGCCCGGTATGTGGAGGCGGCAATGCGCATTCTCTTTAACGATGAGCCGATGAAATGCGAGGACGGGCTCACCGTTACCGTGCTGCTCGATAAGCTTCGCCAGCTCAAGCCGGGAACGGCGCTGGCGCTCAATCAACAGATCCTGCCGCGCGAGCAGTGGGAACATCAGCAGGTCAGTGAAGGCGACCAGATCCTGCTGTTTCAGGTTATCGCAGGGGGCTGAGATGTTACGTATTGCCGATAAAGTCTTTGATTCACATCTGTTTACCGGAACCGGGAAATTCGCATCACCCCAGCTGATGGTCGATGCCATCCGTGAAAGCGGCAGCCAGCTGGTCACGCTGGCGTTAAAGCGCGTGGATCTGCGCCATCACAGTGATGCCATTCTGGCGCCTTTACTGGAAGCTGGCGTCACGCTACTGCCAAATACTTCCGGCGCGAAAACGGCCGAAGAGGCCATTTTCGCCGCTCAACTTGCGCGTGAAGCGCTCGGCACACGCTGGCTGAAGCTGGAAATTCACCCGGATGCTCGCTGGCTGTTGCCCGACCCGATCGAGACGCTGAAAGCGGCGGAAAAGCTGGTACAACAAGGGTTCATCGTTCTGCCTTACTGCGGTGCCGATCCGGTACTCTGCAAACGGCTGGAAGACGTTGGCTGCGCCGCCGTTATGCCGCTGGGCGCACCTATTGGCTCCAACCAGGGGCTGGAAACCCGGGCAATGCTGGAGATCATCATTGAGCAGGCCACCGTGCCGGTGGTGGTGGATGCGGGTATTGGCGTACCAAGCCATGCCGCGCAGGCGCTGGAAATGGGGGCGGACGCGGTGCTGGTGAACACGGCCATCGCGGTTGCCGACGATCCGGTCATGATGGCGCGCGCGTTTCGCATGGCGGTGGAGGCTGGCCTGCTGGCACGGCAATCAGGCCCTGGCTCGCGCAGTTTTCAGGCGCAGGCCACCAGCCCGCTGACCGGTTTTCTGGAGGCAATCTCATGACCACCTTTACCGACCGCTGGCGGCAGCTTAACTGGGACGACATTGCCCTGCGCATCAACAGCAAAACGCCGGTCGACGTCGAGCGCGCACTGAATGCGCGCCATCTGACCCGCGACGATTTAATGGCCCTGCTCTCCCCTGCGGCCAGTGCTTATCTGGAGCCGATGGCCCAGCGCGCCCAGCGTCTCACCCGACAGCGCTTTGGCAACACGGTGAGCTTTTACGTCCCGCTCTATCTCTCAAACCTGTGCGCCAATGACTGTACCTACTGCGGCTTCTCCATGAGCAACCGCATTAAGCGTAAGACGCTTGATGAGGAGGAAATCGCGCGCGAGTGTGCGGCCATCCGGGAAATGGGCTTCGAGCATCTCCTGCTGGTCACCGGTGAGCACCAGGGCAAAGTCGGGATGGACTACTTCCGCCAGCACCTTCCTGCCATTCGTCGTCAGTTCGCCTCGTTGCAGATGGAAGTGCAGCCCCTGTCGCAGGATGAGTATGCGGAGCTCAAAACGCTCGGACTGGATGGAGTGATGGTCTATCAGGAAACGTACCACGAAGCGACCTACGCCCGGCATCACCTGAAGGGCAAGAAACAGGACTTCTTCTTCCGCCTTGAAACGCCGGACAGGCTCGGACGTGCCGGGATCGACAAAATTGGCCTTGGTGCGCTGATTGGGCTTTCCGATAGCTGGCGCGTGGATTGTTATATGGTGGCGGAACATCTGTTGTGGCTTCAGCAGCACTACTGGCAGAGCCGCTACTCCATCTCCTTCCCCCGGCTGCGCCCGTGTGCTGGCGGGATTGAACCGGCCTCACTCATGGATGAGCGCCAGCTGGTACAAACGATCTGCGCGTTTCGCCTGCTTGCCCCGGAGGTTGAATTATCGCTCTCAACACGTGAATCACCGGCGTTCCGCGACCGCGTGATCCCGCTTGCGATAAACAACGTGAGCGCATTTTCCAAAACACAGCCGGGCGGTTACGCCGATGATCACCCTGAACTGGAGCAGTTTGCCCCGCATGATGGACGACGTCCGGAAGCGGTCGCCGCGGCCCTGAGCGCGCAGGGGCTGCAGCCGGTCTGGAAAGACTGGGACAGCTGGCTGGGAAGAGCCTCGCAATTACGCTGAAACATACTGCAACTCCGCAGAAATAAAACGAGGCGGCACGGAGAGTCACAACCGGATGATTGTCAGCTATCGTCCGGTTTTTTATTGTCATGTGGTCAGCAACGGACGCTGACCAGGGCGAAAAGCTTCTTCCTCGTTTCGCCCTGCCTCTGACTTATCGTGCACACTGAATTTCTGATTTTATGAGTAATTTCTTAGCCATTCTTAAGATAAATCATCTCGTCTGAAATCGTGTTCCGTATAATTAACAGCTAACCGCAGGACTGCGACTATGCTGAGAGGATATCGGCAGACGAAAAGCATTCACCCTCAGGAATGATGTACAACTCATGGCACTTCACAGCAAAAAACTCTCTTTTACCCGGCCAATAATAGCCAGCTTCGCAGGGATACTGTGCAGTTTTGCACTGATCGCTGTCGTGGTTACGCTTTCGCAAAGAAAGGATTTTCTTGAGGATTATCATAAAATTAATGGTAATTTCACGCATAATCTGGCGGTTAACTATACCGAATCAATGTTGCGTGAAAACGACTATATTCTTGGTCGTTCTGCGATGTACTTTTCCCGCAACGAGATACTGAATGAGACGCTGAACGTCAACCCGACGCAAGGGTTGCAGATGTTGATGCATTTGCAAAACCTGATGCCGACCGTGTCATCCATCTCGCTGGCCGACACGGAGGGGCATTATTTGCACGCTCCAGAAGCGCCTCCCACGGAAAAGAGTAAAAACGTCGATCCGCGGACGCGCCCGTGGTTTGTCGCCCACGCGGAAGCCAGTATTTTCAGCCATTATACCCACCCTTATATGGACTACTTTACCGGGCATCCAACGGTCACGCTTTATAAGCCGTTGATTTCAACAGAAGGCAGACTCAAGGGAACGCTCGCCTTTCATCTTGATTTGGCGTCGATGGGGTATACCCTTCGACAGATGGTGGCTCCTGTACAAGGGGAATTCTTCGTCGTCGAGCGCGACGGAACCGTGGTGCTTCATCCTGATACGGGCGCGCTGTTCAAAAAATACGTGAGCGAAGCGCTGATGGACAAAATGACCAGCGGCGAGGGTCATTTATACGACCGGAAAAGTAAAACCTGGTATTACTACTACTCCTTCACTAACCCGGATTGGTTTGTCATCTACCGGGTCTCTGGCGCGACCCTGACGGATATTACCCGCCACGAAACCACTATCGTTGGCTGGGGATTTGCACTGGCGGCGATTATTATCATTCTCTTCGGTTTGTACCTTCGCCATGCCTCGCGTACCGTGCTGATGCATATTATCAACGCCATCAAAACTGGCGACGTCAGCCAGGCTCCGCGTCTGGAAGCGATGCTGAGTCATACCATCCAGTCGAATAAAGAGCGTGAAATGGCATATGTCCGCCAGGCAACCCACGATGCGCTAACAGGCTGCAAAAACCGCCGCGCGTTCGATACCGATGTGGAAGAGTTAATGGCGGCTCAACAGCCTTTCGCACTGGCGCTGGTGGACATCGATAACTTCAAATCAATCAACGATACCTGGGGCCACCTTAGCGGCGATATTGTCCTGCGTAACGTGGCACGTGAAGGGATCCAGATCATGCAACCGCACCACATCTCAGTGTACCGGTACGGTGGAGAAGAGTTTGCGGTGGTCTTCCAGGCTGCGCAAATTGCTGATGCAATCTCGTTGCTGGAAGCGTGGCGTACCACCATTGAAAAACGCGTCTGGCGGGAAGAAAACCTGCAGGTCACGTTCAGTGCAGGCCTGGGGGAATGGCATTTCGAACCGCTGGAGCAATTTGTCGGGAGCGTGGATAACGCACTTTACAGCGCAAAACAGCAGGGTAAAAACCGCATCCTTCAGACCTCCATCCGTTAATTTCTTCCCTCCCACGCTGTCCGTTTCGACGGGCAGCGTGCGCTTTCATGCAAAATTGTAACCGGTTTCAGAAAATCACCCATTTCTTTGTGATGCCTGACACACAATCGCGGTAAAGCGGTTGTTGAAGCGGTCTGCACGGGATAATTATCAATAAACACATGTAGATCGAGGCTGATTATGAAGAACATCGTTTTATGCTGTGCAGCGGGAATGTCAACCAGCATGCTGGTTCAACGTATGAAAGACGCCGCGCAGAAAAAAGGGGTTGAAGTCACCATTAAGGCCGTTCCGGTTGCGGAGTTTAAAGATAATATCGCGACGGCTGACATCGTATTGCTGGGGCCACAGGTTAAATACGAGCAGGCTAAACTTCAGGCGCAGGCCGATCCGCTGGGTAAAAAGGTCGCGGTGATCGACATGATGGATTACGGCATGATGAAAGGTGATGTCGTCCTGGAAAAAGCGCTTAAATTACTGGAGTGACCCGTGGAAGATTTAGAAACAACGATCATGGAACTGCTGGTCAACGCGGGAGCAGCGCGCAGTGCTGCCCTTACGGCGTTGCAGATGGCCCGTAAAGGTGACTTTGACGAAGCCGAAAAGGCGATGGAAGAGTCGCGTGAATACGTGAAACATGCCCACACCATCCAGACGCAGCTGATTGGTCTTGATGAAGGGACCGGAAAGCTGCCGGTTAACCTGATCACCGTCCACTCTCAGGATCACCTGATGAACGCGATGGTCATTCAGGACCTGGCGGGCGATATGATTGAGCTGTATCGTCGGCTACCGCTGATAAACTGAAAAATATGCAGACATAAAAAAACCCGCCGAAGCGGGTTTTTTATTTGCTGAATCAACGATTACTCGTTGTCAGAACCACCCAGACCTGCGTTCAGCAGCTCTGCCAGGCTCGCGGATGCATCTTCAGCAGTTACCTGCGGTGCAGCTGGCAGTTCGCCTGCAGCACGACGACGCATACGATCCTGATGGTACGCATAACCGGTACCAGCCGGGATCAGACGACCCACGATAACGTTCTCTTTCAGACCGCGCAGTTCATCACGCTTACCTGCTACAGCGGCTTCGGTCAGGACACGCGTGGTCTCCTGGAACGATGCTGCAGAGATAAAGGACTCGGTTGCCAGAGACGCTTTGGTGATACCCAGCAGATCGCGCGAGAAGGTCGCAGCGATTTTGCCGTTCGCTTCCAGATCGCGGTTAGCGATCTTGACGCGTGAGTATTCAACCTGCTCGCCTTCCAGGAACTCAGAGCTGCCCGCGCTATCGATGGTTGCTTTACGCAGCATCTGACGAACGATAACTTCGATGTGTTTATCGTTAATCTTAACGCCCTGCAGACGGTATACGTCCTGTACTTCGTTAACGATGTAACGAGTAACAGCATGCACACCACGCAGACGCAGGATGTCGTGCGGCGCTTCTGGACCGTCGGAAACCACGTCACCACGTTCTACACGTTCACCTTCGAACACGTTGAGCTGACGCCACTTAGGAATCATCTCTTCGTACGGCTCGCTGCCATCTACTGGGGTGATAACCAGACGGCGTTTACCTTTGGTCTCTTTACCGAAGGAGATGATACCGCTGATTTCAGCCAGGATTGCAGGCTCTTTCGGACGACGTGCTTCAAACAGATCCGCAACGCGTGGCAGACCACCGGTGATGTCCTTGGTACCGCCGGATTCCTGAGGAATACGCGCCAGGGTGTCACCAGAACTGATCTGTACGCCATCTTCCAGCTGTACAATCGCTTTACCCGGCAGGAAGTACTGCGCAGGCATATCGGTACCAGGGATCAGAACGTCGTTACCCTGAGCATCAACGATTTTCAGTGCAGGACGTAGATCTTTACCACCGGCAGTACGCTCAGCAGAGTCCAGAACGACCAGAGAAGACAGACCGGTCAGCTCGTCGGTCTGACGAGTAATGGTCTGGCCGTCGATCATGTCAGTGAAGCGGATGAAACCACTTACTTCGGTGATAACCGGCATGGTGTGTGGATCCCAGTTTGCAACGGTTTCACCGCCGGCAACCTGCTCGCCATCACCTTTCGCCATAACAGCACCGTAAGGCACTTTATAGCTCTCTTTGGTACGACCGAATTCGTCGATCAGCTTCAGCTCGGTGTTACGAGAGGTCACAACCAGCTTGCCTGCGGAGTTAACAACAGACTTCGCGTTGCTGAGCTTGATGCTACCTTTGTTTTTCACCTGGATGCTGGATTCAGCAGCCGCACGAGATGCCGCACCACCGATGTGGAACGTACGCATCGTCAGCTGTGTACCCGGTTCACCGATGGACTGTGCCGCGATAACACCGATTGCTTCACCTTTGTTGATGATGTGGCCACGCGCCAGGTCACGACCATAGCAGTGCGCACATACACCGAAATCGGTGTCACAAGATACAACGGAACGAACTTTCACAGAGTCAACAGAGTTCGCTTCCAGCAGGTCACACCACTGTTCGTGCAGCAGCGTGTTGCGTGGAACCAGAATGTCTGCGGTACCCGGCTTCAGAATGTCTTCCGCGGTTACACGACCCAGTACGCGATCGCGCAGCGGCTCTTTAACATCACCACCCTCGATAACCGGGGTCATGGTGATACCTTCGAGGGTGCCACAATCGTCTTCGGTCACAACCAGGTCCTGCGCAACGTCAACCAGACGACGCGTCAGATAACCGGAGTTCGCTGTTTTCAGTGCGGTATCCGCCAGACCTTTACGCGCACCGTGAGTAGAGATGAAGTACTGGAGTACGTTCAGACCTTCACGGAAGTTCGCGGTGATTGGCGTTTCGATGATGGAGCCATCTGGCTTCGCCATCAGACCACGCATACCTGCCAGCTGACGAATCTGTGCTGCAGAACCACGCGCACCGGAGTCGGCCATCATGTAAATGCTGTTGAAGGAAACCTGCTGCTCTTCTACGCCGTCACGGTTAATCACGGTTTCGGTTTGCAGGTTATCCATCATCGCTTTGGATACACGATCGTTCGCCGCAGCCCAGATATCGATAACTTTGTTATAGCGTTCGCCCGCGGTAACCAGACCAGACTGGAACTGCTCCTGGATCTCAGCAACTTCGGCTTCCGCTTCAGAGATGATCTCGTGTTTCTTCTCTGGGATAACCATGTCATCGATACCAACAGATGCACCTGAACGCGCTGCATATGCAAAGCCGGTGTACATTGTCTGGTCAGCGAAGATAACCGTCGGCTTCAGACCCAGAATGCGGTAACAGGTGTTCAGCATTTTGGAGATCGCTTTCTTACCCAGCGCCTGGTTGACGATGGAGAAAGGCAGACCTTTCGGTACGATCATCCACAGAATGGCACGGCCAACGGTCGTGTCTTTCAGGCTGGTTTTCGCAACGAATTCGCCGTTAGCATCTTTTTCATATTCAGTGATACGCACTTTGACACGCGCATGCAGAGAGGCCAGGCCAGCGCGATAGATACGCTCAGCTTCTTTAGGGCCAGTCAGCACCATGCCTTCGCCTTTGGCGTTAACACAGTCGCGGGTCATGTAGTACAGACCCAATACAACGTCCTGAGAAGGAACGATGATTGGTTCACCGTTCGCTGGAGACAGGATGTTGTTAGTAGACATCATCAGCGCACGCGCTTCGAGCTGGGCTTCCAGCGTCAGCGGTACGTGAACAGCCATCTGGTCACCATCGAAGTCGGCGTTATATGCCGCACAAACCAGCGGGTGCAGCTGGATAGCTTTACCTTCGATCAGTACCGGTTCAAATGCCTGGATACCCAGACGGTGCAGTGTTGGTGCACGGTTCAGCAGTACCGGGTGTTCGCGGATAACTTCGTCCAGGATATCCCAAACGACAGCTTCTTCACGCTCAACCATTTTCTTAGCGGCTTTGATGGTGGTGGCCAGGCCACGCAGTTCCAGCTTGCCGTAGATGAACGGTTTGAACAGCTCCAGTGCCATTTTCTTCGGCAGACCGCACTGATGCAGACGCAGGTATGGACCTACGGTGATAACAGAACGACCGGAGTAGTCAACACGCTTACCGAGCAGGTTCTGACGGAAACGACCCTGTTTACCTTTGATCATATCGGCCAAAGATTTCAGAGGACGTTTGTTAGAACCGGTGATCGCACGACCGCGACGACCGTTATCCAGCAGGGCATCTACCGCTTCCTGCAGCATACGTTTTTCGTTACGTACGATGATGTCCGGCGCAGCCAGATCCAGCAGACGTTTCAGACGGTTGTTACGGTTGATAACGCGACGATACAGATCGTTCAGATCCGACGTTGCGAAACGACCACCATCCAGCGGAACCAGCGGACGCAGATCTGGCGGCAGAACCGGCAGAACGGTCAGGATCATCCACTCTGGTTTGTTACCAGACTGAACGAACGCTTCCAGCAGTTTGATACGCTTGGTCAGCTTTTTACGCTTGGTTTCGGAGTTGGTTTCGTTCAGCTCTTCACGCAGCTGCTCGCACTCTTGCTCCAGGTCCATGCTTTTCAGCAGGGCCTGAATAGCTTCCGCACCCATCTTCGCGTCGAATTCGTCACCGAACTCTTCCAGCGCGTCCAGATACTGTTCTTCGGTCAGAATCTGGTGGCGTTCCAGGTTCGTCATACCGCCTTCGATAACCACATAAGATTCGAAGTACAGAACACGTTCGATATCGCGCAGCGGCATATCCAGCAGCAGGCCGATACGGGACGGCAGAGATTTCAGGAACCAGATGTGCGCAGTTGGAGATGCCAGTTCGATGTGGCCCATGCGCTCACGGCGCACTTTGGTCTGGGTCACTTCAACGCCGCACTTCTCACAGATCACACCACGGTGTTTCAGGCGCTTGTACTTACCGCACAGGCACTCGTAGTCTTTTACTGGCCCGAAAATTCGTGCACAGAAAAGGCCGTCACGCTCAGGCTTGAACGTACGGTAGTTGATGGTTTCCGGCTTTTTAACTTCACCGAAAGACCATGAACGGATCATGTCTGGCGAAGCCAGAGCAATTTTGATCGCATCAAACTCTTCGGTTTTAGTCTGCGCTTTCAGAAACTTTAATAAATCTTTCACGGATTTGCTCCCGTCGGAGTTAGCACAATCTGGTGTCGGGGGTTAGCCCGACACCAGTGACCTGTTTGAGCGAGAATTACTCGTCTTCCAGTTCGATGTTGATACCCAGCGAACGAATCTCTTTCAACAGTACGTTGAAGGACTCTGGCATGCCCGGTTCCATCTGATGATTGCCGTCCACGATGTTTTTATACATCTTGGTACGACCGTTCACGTCATCAGACTTAACGGTGAGCATTTCCTGCAGGGTGTATGCTGCGCCGTATGCTTCCAGCGCCCACACTTCCATCTCCCCGAAGCGCTGACCACCGAACTGCGCCTTACCACCCAGCGGCTGCTGAGTAACCAGGCTGTAAGAACCGGTAGAACGAGCGTGCATCTTGTCGTCGACCAGGTGGTTCAGTTTCAGCATGTACATGTAACCTACGGTTACCGGACGCTCGAACTGTTCACCGGTACGGCCATCAAACAGCGTAATCTGACCAGACGTTGGCAGACCACCCAGTTGCAGCAGCTCTTTGATTTCAGCTTCTTTTGCACCGTCGAATACCGGCGTTGCAATCGGCATACCTTTGCGCAGGTTCTCTGCCAGACGCAGCACTTCTTCATCGCTGAAGGTGCTCAGGTCGACTTTCTGACGAACGTCGGTACCCAGATCGTAGGCACGCTGGATGAATTCGCGCAGTTTCGCGACTTCTTCCTGCTGTTTCAGCATGGCGTTGATCTTATCGCCGATACCTTTCGCAGCCATACCCAGGTGGGTTTCCAGAATCTGACCGATGTTCATACGAGACGGTACGCCCAGTGGGTTCAGTACGATATCTACCGGCGTACCGTTAGCATCGTGCGGCATATCTTCGATCGGGTTGATCTTAGAGATAACACCCTTGTTACCGTGACGACCTGCCATCTTATCACCAGGCTGGATCTGACGTTTAACAGCCAGATACACCTTAACAATCTTCAGCACGCCTGGTGCCAGATCGTCGCCCTGAGTGATTTTACGGCGTTTCGCTTCGAGTTTTTTCTCGAACTCGTGTTTCAGTTCGTCATACTGCTCAGCCAGCTGTTCCAGCTGATTTTGTTTCTCTTCGTCGGTCAGGCCCAGTTCCAGCCAGCGATCGCGTGGCAGTTTGTCGAGCTTCTCAGCTTCAACGCCACCGGCAACCAGCACCGCATAGATACGGCTGAACAGACCCGCTTCGAGGATCTGCAGTTCTTCAGACAGGTCTTTCTTAGCCTGTTTGAGCTGCATCTCTTCGATTTCCAGTGCACGCTTATCTTTTTCAACGCCGTCACGGGTGAAGACCTGAACATCGATAACCGTACCGGAAACACCGTTTGGTACACGCAGAGAAGAGTCTTTAACGTCAGACGCTTTCTCACCGAAGATAGCACGCAGCAGTTTCTCTTCTGGCGTCAGCTGGGTTTCACCTTTCGGCGTTACCTTACCAACCAGAATGTCGCCGCCGGTCACTTCTGCACCGATGTAAACGATACCGGATTCATCCAGTTTGGAGAGCGCAGCTTCACCCACGTTAGGGATGTCAGCGGTGATCTCTTCTGGCCCCAGCTTGGTGTCACGGGACACACATGCCAGTTCCTGAATGTGGATGGTAGTGAAACGATCTTCCTGAACCACACGCTCGGAGACGAGGATGGAGTCTTCGAAGTTGTAACCGTTCCACGGCATGAACGCTACGCGCATGTTCTGACCGAGCGCCAGTTCACCGAGGTCAGTGGACGGACCGTCTGCCAGCACGTCGCCGCGCTCAACGGGCTCACCCAGAGACACACAAGGCATCTGGTTGATACAGGTGTTCTGGTTAGAACGGGTGTATTTGGTCAGGTTATAAATGTCGATACCTGCTTCGCCCGGGTACATCTCGTCTTCGTTAACTTTGATAACGATACGGGAAGCATCCACGTACTGAACAGTACCGCCACGTTTAGCCACCGCAGTAACACCGGAGTCAACGGCAACAGCACGTTCCATACCGGTACCAACCAGCGGCTTATCAGCACGCAGAGTTGGAACGGCCTGACGTTGCATGTTCGCACCCATCAATGCACGGTTGGCGTCATCGTGTTCCAGGAACGGGATCAGGGACGCACCGACGGATACCACCTGCTGGGTGGATACGTCCATGTAGTCAACCTGGTCGCGGCTGAACAAGCTGGATTCGCCTTTGCTACGGCAGGTAACCAGATCTTCTACAAAGTGGCCTTCGTCATCCAGGTTGGAGTTCGCCTGAGCGATAACGTAGTTGCCTTCTTCGATAGCAGACAGGTAGTGAATTTCGTCAGTTACAACACCGTCGGTCACTTTACGGTACGGCGTCTCAAGGAAACCGTATTCGTTAGTCTGTGCGTACACGGACAGGGAGTTGATCAGACCGATGTTTGGACCTTCAGGCGTTTCGATTGGACATACGCGACCGTAGTGAGTCGGGTGTACGTCTCGAACTTCGAAGCCTGCACGTTCACGGGTCAGACCGCCTGGGCCGAGTGCAGAGATACGACGTTTGTGCGTGATCTCAGACAGCGGGTTGTTCTGGTCCATGAACTGAGACAGCTGGCTGGAACCGAAGAACTCTTTCACTGCTGCAGAAATCGGCTTGGCGTTGATCATATCCTGAGGCATCAGGGTATCCAGATCGCCCAGAGACAGACGCTCTTTCACCGCACGCTCAACACGTACCAGGCCAACGCGGAACTGGTTTTCCGCCATTTCGCCTACGGAACGGATACGACGGTTGCCGAGGTGGTCGATATCGTCCACTTCGCCTTTGCCGTTACGGATATCGATGAGCTTCTTCATCACTTCGATGATGTCGTCTTTGCTCAGGATACCGGAACCTTCGATCTCATCACGCAGCAGAGAACGGTTGAACTTCATACGACCAACCGCGGACAGATCGTAGCGGTCTTCGGAGAAGAACAGGTTCTCGAACAGGCTTTCAGCCGCTTCGCGAGTCGGTGGTTCACCAGGGCGCATCATGCGGTAGATTTCTACCAGCGCGCTCAGACGATCGGTCGTTGGATCGACGCGGATAGTCTCAGAGATATAAGGACCGTGGTCCAGATCGTTGGTGAACAGCGTTTCGATGCGTTTGTGGCCAGACTGGCTCAGCTTAGCCAGCAGATCCAGGCTCAGCTCCATGTTCGCCGGGCAGATCAGCTCGCCAGTTGATTCATCAACGTAATCTTTCGCGGCTACTTTTCCAGCAATGTATTCAACCGGAACTTCGATGAGTTTGATATCATCTTTTTCCAGCTGACGGATGTGGCGCGCGGTAATACGGCGGCCTTTTTCCACATACACTTTGCCGTCGGCTTCGATGTCGAACGACGCGGTCTCACCACGCAGACGCTCTGGCACCAGCTCCATCTGCAACTTGTTGTCGCGGATTTCAAAGATTACTTTCTCAAAGAACAGGTCCAGGATCTGTTCAGTGGTGTATTGCAGCGCACGCAAAATGATGGTCGCAGGCAGTTTACGACGACGGTCGATACGGACAAACAGGTTGTCTTTAGGATCGAACTCGAAGTCCAGCCAGGAACCACGGTAAGGAATGATACGCGCGTTATACAGTACTTTACCGGATGAGTGTGTTTTACCTTTATCGCTGTCGAAGAAGACACCCGGGCTACGATGCAGCTGGGAAACGATAACACGCTCAGTACCGTTGATGACGAAAGTACCGTTGTCTGTCATGAGTGGAATTTCACCCATGTAGACTTCTTGTTCTTTAATGTCTTTTACGGTGCCTTCTGGCGCTTCGCGCTCATAGATCACCAGACGCAGTTTTACGCGCAGCGGTGCGGAATAGGTCACGCCACGGATCTGACATTCCTGAACGTCAAACACCGGTTCGCCAAGGCGGTAGCTGACGTACTGCAGCTCGGAGTTACCGCTGTAGCTCTGAATCGGGAACACGGAACGGAAGGCTGCTTCCAGGCCGTACTGCCCTTCAGGATCTTGCTCGATAAACTTCTGGAACGAGTCAAGCTGGATAGAAAGGAGATATGGAATGTCCAGAACTTGTGGACGTTTACCAAAATCCTTACGAATACGTTTTTTCTCGGTATAGGAGTAAACCATAGGGTTCCTCAGCTCGCTGACAAGTCGACCCATCTGTCCGACGAAGGGACAGTTTGTGCAACACCATTTTGTGGACCGGAAAATTGAATACTTTCCGCAATACCTGTTGCTATCACGCTTAAATCATTTCGTCGCGATTTACACAGAGCGCGCACCCTGTCGCAATATATTAAGTCGTCGATAGAAACATGCATTGTCAGGACAACCAGTAGTCAAACAGTGTGAAATGCTACTGATGCCTTACAGCGCAAAAAGGCTGGTGACTAAAAAGTCACCAGCCATCAGCCTAATGACTTAGGCTGCAACCAGAAAAGTTGGCTTATTTAACTTCAACTTCAGCGCCAGCTTCTTCCAGAGATTTTTTCAGTGCTTCTGCGTCGTCTTTGCTCACGCCTTCTTTCAGCGCAGCTGGAGCAGCTTCTACCAGGTCTTTAGCTTCTTTCAGACCCAGGCCAGTTGCGCCACGTACTGCTTTGATAACAGCAACTTTGTTAGCGCCAGCAGCTTTCAGAATTACGTCGAATTCAGTTTTTTCTTCAGCAGCTTCAACCGGGCCAGCAGCTACAGCTACAGCAGCAGCAGCGGAAACACCGAATTTTTCTTCCATTGCAGAGATCAGTTCTACAACGTCCATTACGGACATAGCTGCAACTGCTTCAATGATTTGATCTTTAGTGATAGACATTTAAATTGTTCCTGAAAATCAGAATAAGTTTATACGTAAGCAAATGCTTTATAAAGATAACTGCGATTAAGCAGCTTCTTTTGCATCGCGAACAGCAGCCAGAGTGCGAACCAGTTTGCCAGCCGAAGCTTCTTTCATGGTTGCCATCAGGCGTGCAATTGCTTCTTCGTAGGTCGGCAGGGTTGCCAGGCGATCGATTTGCGATGCCGGGATCAACTCACCTTCAAAGGCTGCAGCTTTGACCTCAAATTTTGCATTCGCTTTCGCGAACTCTTTGAACAGACGAGCAGCAGCGCCCGGGTGTTCCATAGAGTATGCAATAAGGGTCGGACCAACAAACGTGTCTTTCAGGCACTCGAAAGGAGTACCTTCAACTACGCGACGCAGCAGGGTGTTACGAACAACACGCATGTATACGCCAGCTTCACGACCTGCTTTACGCAGTTCAGTCATTTTGTCTACAGTAACGCCACGGGAATCCGCAACTACTGCAGACAGCGCGCCTTTGGCTACTTCGCTGACTTCAGCAACAATCGCTTGTTTGTCTTGAAGATTTAAAGCCATTAGCTTTGCTCCTGGATGTTTGCCGGAACTCATGTTCCGGAACTCACTTCACTCTCCCCAACGGAAAGAGCGTCTTAATACGGTGAGCAGAAACAAGCCAGAGTATCCAAAAATAATCTTAGCGTTCTGTCACCGTCTACGCAGGGCATTAAGTTTCTTGCGAAACACCTGCGGTCTTCGACGGAGGCCTGGATTAGGCCAGGCTCCAACGAACAAATCTTTTAGCCGCTAACTTTTGTTAGCAAACGTGGGGGTAAGATTGTAGACAAAATCACCGCCCACGTAAAGGCATTAGTTTGCAGCAGCGCTCAGGCCAGCCTGGTCAACTGCAACACCTGCACCCATGGTGGTGGAGATGCTAACTTTCTTGATGTACACGCCTTTCGCCTGAGTTGGTTTTGCTTTTTTCAGCGCAACCAGCAGAGCTTCCAGGTTTTCTTTCAGTTTGTCAGCGTCAAAGTCCACTTTACCGATGGTGGTGTGGATGATGCCGTTTTTGTCGTTACGATAACGAACCTGACCTGCTTTAGCGTTCTTAACAGCTTCAGCAACGTTAGGGGTTACAGTACCCACTTTCGGGTTTGGCATCAGGCCGCGTGGACCCAGAACCTGGCCCAGCTGGCCAACAACGCGCATTGCATCTGGAGAAGCAATAACAACGTCAAAGTTCATTTCGCCTTTCTTGATCTGGTCAGCCAGATCTTCCATACCTACCAGTTCAGCGCCGGCAGCTTTAGCCGCTTCAGCGTTTGCACCCTGAGCAAATACAGCTACGCGTACGGAACGGCCAGTACCATGTGGCAGTACAGTTGCACCACGAACGTTCTGATCAGATTTACGAGCATCGATGCCCAGGTTAACAGCAACGTCAACGCTTTCAACGAACTTAGCGGTAGCCAGTTCTTTCAGCAGAGCGATAGCTTCGTTGATGTCGTACTGTTTGGTCGCATCAACTTTGTCACGGATCACGGACATGCGCTTGGTCAGTTTAGCCATTTCTTAGTCCTCCACTACCAGGCCCATGGAACGTGCAGTACCTTCGATTGAGCGAGTCATCGCTTCAATGTCGGCACCAGTCATGTCGGCAGCTTTGGTCTGCGCGATTTCCTGCAGCTGAGCGCGGGAAATTTTACCCACTTTGTCTTTGTTCGGTTTACCGGAACCAGACTTGATACCCGCCGCTTTCTTCAGCAGAACTGCTGCTGGAGGGGTTTTGGTAACGAAAGTGAAAGAACGGTCAGCGTATACAGTGATAACAACTGGGATTGGCAGACCTTTTTCCATGGATTCGGTTTTGGCGTTGAACGCTTTACAGAATTCCATGATGTTCACACCCTGCTGACCCAGAGCTGGACCAACTGGTGGACTTGGGTTCGCCATACCTGCTGCAACCTGCAGCTTGACGTAGGCTTGTACTTTCTTAGCCATTCTAAAATCCTCTGATTGGGTGATAACGCCTCAAGGAGGCTCCCCGTGAATAAAATCGTTTTACAGGCCGTAGCCCATAAAAACAAAAGGCGCGAAATTGTATTCCAATCTCGCGCCTTGTGCAACGATTAAATCGTCGCTTTTTTGATCGCTGCTTAGGCTTTTTCGACCTGGGCAAAGTCCAGTTCTACCGGGGTCGCACGACCGAAGATAGAAACGGACACTTTCAGGCGGGACTTCTCGTAGTCCACTTCTTCAACCACGCCATTAAAGTCAGCAAACGGACCGTCATTAACACGAACCATTTCACCCGGCTCAAACAGCGTTTTCGGACGCGGCTTATCACCCACCTGCTGCAGGCGGTTCATAATCGCATCAACTTCTTTGTCGCTGATTGGCGCCGGACGGTCAGACGTGCCGCCGATAAAGCCCATCACGCGCGGTACGCTGCGCACCAGGTGCCAGCTCGCGTCGTTCATAACCATCTGAACCAGCACGTAACCCGGGAAGAATTTACGCTCGCTTTTGCGACGTTGGCCGCCACGGATCTCGACCACTTCTTCGGTCGGAACCATAACTTCGCCAAATAACTCTTCCATGTTGTGTAATTTGATATGCTCACGCAGCGACGTTGCTACGCGGCCTTCAAAACCGGAAAACGCCTGAACGACGTACCAGCGCTTTTTAGGGGCTTCAGACATCTCAGAACCTCAGGCCAGTGATAAAGGATACCAGGCGAACCAGAATACCATCCAGTCCCCACAGGATCAGTGACATTACAGCGGTAACCGCCGCTACGATCAGCGTGGTGTGCAATGTTTCCTGGCGAGTCGGCCAAATTACCTTGCGGACTTCGGTACGCGCTTCGCGAGCAAAAGCGACAGTCGCTTTGCCTTTTGTCGTCAACAGCGCGACACCACCCGCTGCAGCAATCAGAATTACCACTGCAAGCGCGCGTAGCGGCAGCATCATGTCACGATAAAGGTAGTTGCCGACAATCGCTACAATCAGCAGCACGGCTACGACTACCCATTTCATCGCTTCCAGGCCGCGCCCGCTCCCTTGAGCTTCGGTATTCGCACTCATAAACCAACCTGTCAGAAGTATTCTACAAACATTTTCACCCCGCGATTGCGAGGCAAACCAAATCGAAATGCTAATTCGCTTTTCGGATTATACGCTCTCTGCAGAGCCTGTCTCAGCAATGATTATGACAAATTTAATCACTGATGAGCCAGGTTCTGATCTGAAAGCGTGCAAAAAGGGCATCAAATGATGCCCTTTTATTGCGCATTGCGTCAAATGTTATCAGCAATTAGCCGAGAACTTTAGCAACCACGCCCGCGCCAACGGTACGGCCACCTTCACGGATTGCGAAACGCAGACCGTCGTCCATCGCGATTGGGTGGATCAGCGTCACAACCATCTTGATGTTGTCGCCTGGCATTACCATCTCAACGCCTTCTGGCAGTTCGATAGTACCGGTCACGTCAGTTGTACGGAAGTAGAACTGTGGACGGTAGCCTTTGAAGAACGGAGTATGACGGCCGCCTTCGTCTTTGGACAGGATGTACACTTCAGATTCGAACTTGGTGTGTGGCTTGATTGAGCCTGGCTTAGCCAGTACCTGACCACGTTCGATTTCTTCACGTTTGATACCACGCAGCAGAACACCTACGTTCTCACCAGCACGGCCTTCGTCCAGCAGTTTGCGGAACATTTCAACGCCAGTACAGGTAGACTTAGCAGTCTCTTTGATACCAACGATTTCAACTTCTTCGCCAACTTTGATGATACCGCGCTCAACACGACCGGTAACAACGGTACCACGACCGGAGATGGAGAATACGTCTTCGATTGGCAGCAGGAACGGCTTGTCGATCGCACGCTCTGGTTCTGGGATGTAAGAATCCAGGAAGCCAGCCAGTTCGATGATTTTCGCTTCCCACTCAGCGTCGCCTTCCAGCGCTTTCAGCGCGGAACCACGAACGATTGGAGTGTCGTCGCCTGGGAAATCGTACTGAGACAGCAGTTCACGAACTTCCATCTCTACCAGTTCCAGCAGCTCTTCGTCATCAACCATGTCACATTTGTTCAGGAACACGATGATGTAAGGAACGCCTACCTGGCGACCCAGCAGGATGTGCTCACGAGTCTGAGGCATTGGGCCGTCAGTCGCAGCAACAACCAGGATCGCGCCGTCCATCTGCGCAGCACCGGTGATCATGTTTTTAACATAGTCGGCGTGGCCTGGGCAGTCTACGTGTGCGTAGTGGCGAGTCGGGGTGTCGTACTCAACGTGAGAGGTGTTGATGGTGATACCACGAGCTTTTTCTTCTGGTGCGTTATCGATCTGGTCGAATGCACGAGCAGAACCACCGTAGGTTTTAGCCAGAACGGTAGTGATTGCAGCGGTCAGCGTTGTTTTACCATGGTCAACGTGGCCGATAGTACCGACGTTAACGTGCGGTTTTGTACGTTCAAACTTTTCTTTAGACATCGATTGTCCCTCTAAGACACGGATAAATCGGTGATATCACCACATCAACCAGGCGAAATGCCTGAATTGTTGAATACAGTAAAATTGAAACAGAGAGAAACGGGAAGGAGAAGTGAAGTGGTGCTGATACCCAGAGTCGAACTGGGGACCTCACCCTTACCAAGGGTGCGCTCTACCAACTGAGCCATATCAGCACGTATTGGAGCGGGCAGCGGGAATCGAACCCGCATCATCAGCTTGGAAGGCTGAGGTAATAGCCATTATACGATGCCCGCATCCTGAAACTCGGCTACCCAGTTCTTTCTGTAACAAAAAAAGAGATTTCTCTCTTTTTAGGTTCGAGCTGATTCAATTTTCAAACCAGCTCCGGCGGCTTAACGCTGCCAGAAAGTGGTGGTGGGGGAAGGATTCGAACCTTCGAAGTCTGTGACGGCAGATTTACAGTCTGCTCCCTTTGGCCGCTCGGGAACCCCACCGGACTTGATGGTGCCGACTACCGGAATCGAACTGGTGACCTACTGATTACAAGTCAGTTGCTCTACCTACTGAGCTAAGTCGGCATCAAGTAGCGCGCATTCTATGGAGACATGCGCAGTCATGCAACTAAAAAATTGCATAAAACGTTCTTTCGCTCACATTTTATTCGAAACCAGGGTTAACCGCTGTAAATTCATCCACTCAAGGTCAAAAATTCAACATCGGCGCCCGATTTACACCACTTATACCGTATCGTGATGGCTCCCGCGTAAAGCATCGCTTCCCCATATTTTTTCTTATTATTCCTGTCATCTGGTGTTAACCTCCTGCCCATTGTCCAAAATTAACTACGTTGAGCCCGGACGCGCTGTGTTGTGCTGGCTCACTGAAGCATGCTTATGAGCAAAAAAGAGCAAACGTTAATGACACCTTATCTTCAGTTTAACCGTAGCCAGTGGGCTGCACTGCGTGACTCCGTCCCGATGACGCTGACGGAAGGCGAAATCGCACGGTTAAAGGGGATAAACGAAGATCTGTCGCTGGAAGAAGTGGCAGAAATCTATTTACCACTCTCGCGCTTGCTTAACTTCTATATCAGCTCCAACCTGCGCCGTCAGGCGGTGCTGGAGCAGTTCCTCGGGACGAACGGCCAACGCATTCCTTATATCATCAGCATTGCAGGCAGCGTGGCCGTCGGTAAAAGCACCACCGCACGTGTATTGCAGGCGTTACTGAGCCGCTGGCCAGAACACCGCAGCGTGGAGCTCATCACCACTGACGGTTTCCTGCACCCGAATGAGGTGTTAAAGGAACGCGGGCTAATGAAGAAGAAGGGCTTCCCGCTCTCTTATGATATGCACCGTCTGGTGAAATTTGTCTCTGACCTGAAATCGGGCGCGCCTAACGTCACTGCTCCGGTATATTCGCACCTGATCTACGATCGCATCCCGGGTGGAGACAAAACGGTGGTTCAGCCGGATATCCTGATCCTCGAAGGGTTAAACGTCCTGCAAAGCGGGATGGATTATCCTCACGATCCCCATCATGTGTTTGTCTCTGACTTCGTCGATTTCTCTATTTATGTCGATGCGCCGGAAGACCTGCTGCAGAACTGGTATATCAACCGCTTCCTGAAGTTCCGTGAAGGCGCGTTCACCGACCCTGACTCCTATTTCCACCACTACGCCCAGCTTTCTGAAGAAGAAGCCATTAATGTGGCGCGAGGGCTGTGGAATGAGATCAACTACGTGAACCTGAAAGAGAACATCCTGCCCACACGTGAGCGCGCCAGCCTGATCCTTACCAAGAGTGAGAAACACGCTGTCGACCAGATCCGTCTGCGCAAGTAATCACGCAGACATAAAAAAACCGGCTTAGCGCCGGTTTTTTTATTGATGGATTACGCCACCGGCTTTTCGCCATTCTCATCCTGATCGACCGCGAAGCAGGCAACCAGCTGACCGCCATAATCCTTGAGCTGTGGCTGCAACTGGGTGCACGGGCCAAAGCGGCGACTGCAGCGGGCGTTGAATGCACAGCCTGGAGGCGGATTCAGCGGGCTGGGCAATTCACCCGTCAGCTTGATGCGCTCGCGACGATCGTCAGGGTTCAGGCGCGGGGTCGCAGACAGCAGCGCCTGGGTGTACGGGTGACGAGGATGAGTAAAGATCTGCTCTTTTGTCCCCTTCTCCACGCAGCGCCCCAGATACATCACCATCACTTCGTCGGCAATGTGCTCCACAACCGACAGGTCGTGCGAAATAAACACGTACGACAGCCCCATGTCCTGCTGCAGATCCATCATCAGGTTCAACACCTGCGCACGCACAGAAACGTCGAGGGCAGATACCGGCTCATCGGCGATGACCACGTCAGGGTCGAGCATCAAACCACGCGCAATTGCGATACGCTGGCGCTGGCCGCCAGAGAACATATGCGGATAACGATCGTAATGCTCGGTCTTCAGGCCCACTTTCGCCATCATCGCCAGCGCTTTTTCACGACGCTGCTCTTTGTTCAGATTGCTGTTAATCAGCAGGGGCTCTTCCAGAATCTGTCCCACTTTTTTACGCGGATTCAACGATCCGTACGGGTTCTGGAACACAATCTGGATTTTCTGACGGCGCAGTTTCTGCGCCTGCGGATCGTGCTTGAGCAGGTCCTGTCCCTGATAATAGAGCTCACCGCCGGTGGGGACTTCAATCATCGTCAGCAAACGACCCAGCGTCGATTTGCCACAGCCTGACTCACCGACCACCGCCAGCGTTTTGCCGCGTTCAAGGGTAAAGGAGACGCCATCCAGCGCTTTCACCAGGCGTTCAGGCGCAAACAGCCCCTTCTTCACCGGATAGTATTTTTTCAGGTCGATAGCCTGCAACAGCGGTTGTTGCTTGGTGGCCTGTTGCGTACTCATAGTGTTGGCCTCCCGGCATCATCGAGTGGGTAGTGGCATTTCGACTGACGACCGTCAGCAAGCAGGTTGAGCTCTGGCTCTTCTGCACGACATTTGTCTGTAGCATACGGACAACGCGGATTAAGCAGGCAGCCCTGCGGTCGGTCATATTTACCCGGTACGACGCCCGGAAGTGATGCCAGGCGCGCTTTGTCCTGGGCAAACTCCGGCAGCGCACGCAAAAGCGCCTGCGTATACGGGTGACGCGGCGCGCGGAAAATATCGTGCGAATGTCCAGTCTCGACCACCTGACCTGCATACATCACGATAATTTTGTGCGCCGCTTCGGCCACCAGCGCCAGGTCATGCGTAATCAGCACCAGCGCCATGTTCTCTTTCTGCTGCAGTTCCAGCAGTAGCTCGATGATCTGCGCCTGGATAGTCACGTCCAGCGCCGTTGTCGGTTCATCCGCAATCAGCAGTTTTGGCCGACAGGCAATCGCCATGGCGATCATCACACGCTGGCTCATCCCACCGGAGAGCTGGTGCGGGTAAACGTCCAGACGCGATGCCGGGTCAGGGATACCGACCTGATTTAGCAGATCGATCGCACGCTGACGCCGGGTCTTCTTATTCCCGCCCTGGTGCACCTTGATGGCTTCCATAATCTGGAATCCCACGGTGTAACAAGGGTTCAGACTGGTCATTGGGTCCTGGAAGATCATCGCCACTTCCGCACCGACCAGCTGGCGGCGCTGCTTTTCGGAGATACGCTGCAGGTCCTGACCGTTAAACTCCAGACTTTCGGCCATGACGCGGCCGGGATAATCAATCAGCCCCATGATGGCCAGTGAACTGACCGACTTACCGGAACCCGACTCACCCACAATGCCGACCACTTCGCCCTGATTTACGCTGTAGCTGATGCGGTCCACGGCGCGAAACGGAGTGCCTTCGTCACCGAAGTGCACCGATAATTTATCTACATTTAATAACGCCATCTCGTGCCTCTTACTGCTTCAGTTTGGGATCAAGTGCATCACGCAGGCCATCACCCATCAGGTTAAATGCCAGCACCGTCAGCAGGATTGCCAGACCCGGGAAGGTCACAACCCACCAGGCGCTTTGGGCGAACTGCAACACATCGGAGAGCATGGTGCCCCACTCCGGTGTTGGCGGCTGCGCACCCATGCCCAGGAAGCCAAGAGCGGCCATATCAAGAATGGCGTTAGAGAAACCGAGTGACGCCTGAACAATCAGCGGCGCCAGGCAGTTCGGGAAGATGTTGACGAACATTTGACGCATCGCGCCAGCACCCGCCACGCGGGAGGCCGTTACGTAGTCGCGGTTTACTTCCACCAGCACCGCCGCACGCGTGAGTCGCACATAGTGGGGAAGCGCCACGAAGGTTAATGCCAGCGCGGCGTTACTGATCGACGGACCAAAAATCGCCACCAGTACCAGCGCCAACAGCAAGCTGGGCAGCGCCAGCATGATATCGACGATACGCATGATGATGTTATCGATAATGCCGCCGAAGTAGCCAGCAACCAGACCGAGTACGATCCCCATAACCAGCGACAACACGACCACCAGGCAGCCGACCAGCAGCGACAGACGCGCACCGTACATCAGACGCGACAGCACATCGCGGCCCACGTCATCGGTACCCAGCAGGTGCGACAGGCTACCGCCGTCCTGCCATGCTGGCGGTGCCAGCAACGCATCACGGAACTGATCCGCCGGGTTATACGGTGCAAGCACGTTGGCAAACACCGCAATCAGGATCATGACAGAGACATAAACCAGCCCCACCACCGCGCCTTTGTTGCGCTTGAAGTAGTGCCAGAATTCCTGCAGCGGCGTCATGGGAACCGGTGCAGTAACCACTTTATTTTCAGAAATGTGTGACATGATGGCCCCTTACTTCTTATGACGAATACGCGGGTTCACCACGCCGTAGAGCAAATCGACCAGCAGGTTGACGAGAATAATCATCGTCGCGACCAGCAATACCCCGCCCTGCACTACCGGATAATCACGGCGTTGCAGTGCGTCAATCAGCCAGCGTCCGAGGCCCGGCCATGAGAAGATGGTTTCGGTCAGGATCGCCCCCGCCAGCAACGTCCCCACCTGCAGACCAATAACAGTCACCACCGGCAGCATGGCGTTACGCAGGGCGTGAACGATAATGACGCGCATACGCGTCAGACCTTTGGCGCGTGCGGTGCGAATGTAATCCTCACCCAACACTTCCAGCATTGAAGAACGGGTCATACGCACGATAACCGCCAGAGGAATGGTGCCGAGCACCATCGCAGGCAGGATCATATGTGCCACCGCATCAATGAAGTTACCCTCTTCGCCCCAGATAGCCGTATCGATCAGCATGAAACCGGTCAGAGGATTCGTATCATCCAGGAAGACCATATCGCTGACGCGTCCGGAGACCGGCGTCAGGTTTAGCTGCACCGAGACCAGCATGATCAGCATCATGCCCCACCAGAAGATAGGCATGGAGTAACCCGTCAGCGCCAGGCCAACAGCCGTATGGTCGAAAATAGAGCCACGTTTCACGGCAGCCAGGACCCCAACAGGGATACCCACCGCAGTGGCGAAAATCATGGCGCAGACACCAAGCTCCAGTGTCGCTTTAAAACGCGGCACGAACTCGTCCCACACCGGAAGACGGCTTTTCAGCGAAATCCCTAAATCACCGTGCAACACGCCCCAGATATAGTTGAGGTATTGCTGCCACAGTGGTTTGTTCAGGCCAAGCTCAGCCAGCAGCTGTGCATGGCGTTCAGGTGAAATACCACGCTCGCCCGCCATAATCATTACCGGGTCGCCGGGGATCATATGGACGAAGGCAAAAGTGAGAAGGGTGATACCGATAAACGTGGGGATAACAAGTCCCAGACGTCGGAGGATGAACTGCAACATAACCCGGATTCTCTCTGATGACGTACAACCAGTTGGCGTGACGTCTGTATTGCTCACAAATGTAAATTCCCTCTCTCTTCAGGAGAGGATTAGGGTGAGGGAATGCATGCACGCCCTCACCCCTGCCCTCTCCGTGAAGGAGAGGGAGAACACCCTACTTATTATTCAACAGAGACGTTTTCGAAGTGGTGTTTGCCCAGTGGATCAACCACGTAGCCCTTCACTTCTTTACGCACTGGTTCGTACACGGTGGAGTGAGCCACAATCAGAGCCGGAGCCTGATCGTGCATCACAACCTGAGCCTGTTTGTACAACTCGATACGTTTGTTGTGATCGTCGGTCGCACGCGCCGGCTGGATCAGGTCTTCAAACGGCTTGTAGCACCAGCGAGAGTAGTTAGAACCGTCTTTCGCAGCTGCACAGCTGAACAGGGTAGCGAAGAAGTTGTCCGGATCCCCATTGTCACCGGTCCAGCCCATCATCACCGCCTGATGCTCACCCGCTTTGGCACGCTTCAGATACTCGCCCCACTCGTAGGTCACAATCTTGGCCTGAACGCCCACTTTAGCCCAGTCAGCCTGAACCATTTCAGCCATACGGCGTGCGTTCGGGTTATACGGACGCTGTACTGGCATCGCCCACAGCTCAACGGTAAAGCCTTTCTCCTGGCCTGCTTCTTTCAGCAGCGCTTTCGCTTTCTCAGGATCGTAGGTGTAGTCTTTAACGTCGTCGTTATAGCCCCACATGGTTGGTGGGATCAGGTTCTTGGCGGCAACACCCGCGCCCTGATAGACCGCTTTAATGATCGCTTCTTTATTCACTGCGTAGGTCAGCGCCTGACGGACTTTCACGTCATCAAACGGTTTCTTCTCGGTGTTGAAGGAGAGGTAACCCACGTTCAGACCAGCCTGCTCCAGCAGGTTGATGTTTTTATCCTGCTTCATGCGCGCGATGTCAGCCGGGTTCGGGTATGGCATGACCTGGCATTCGTTTTTCTGCAGTTTTGCGTAACGCACAGAAGCATCAGGCGTGATGGAGAAGACCAGACGGTCGATCTGCGGCTTGGTGCCCCAGAAGCCCGGGAAGGCTTTATACAGAATACGGGAATCTTTCTGGTACTGCAGAAGCTGGAACGGACCGGTACCGATTGGGTTCAGGTCCACTTTCTCCGGGGTGCCGGCTTTCAGCATGTTGTCCGCGTACTCTTTAGACAGAATAGAGGCGAAGTCCATGGCCAGGTCAGCCAGGAATGGTGCTTCCGGACGCGTCAGCACGAACTGAACGGTTTTATCGTCCACTTTTTTCACTTCAGCGATCAGGTCCTGCAGGCCCATCCCTTCGAAGTATTCATAGCTGCCGCCAGACACTTTGTGATACGGGTTCTGAGCATTTTTCTGACGGTCGAAGGAGAACACAACGTCATCGGCATTAAAATCGCGCGTTGGTTTGAATTCTTTATTGTCCTGCCACTTCACGCCCTGGCGCAGGTGGAAGGTATAGGTCTTACCGTCTTCGCTGACGTCCCACTTCTCCGCCAGACCTGGGATCACTTCCGTGGTACCGGTTTTGAATTCAACCAGACGGTTATAGATAGGCACAGAGCTTGCGTCGTAAGTCGTACCAGAGGTAAAGAGCTGTGGGTTAAAGCCTTCCGGCGAGCCTTCAGAACAGTAAACCAGGGTTTTTGCCTGTACGCTTGCTGCCACGGTCATAGCCACCAGGCTCAGACCAAGCTTCAGCATCCCTGACTTCTTCAAGGAAATACTCATTATTCTGCTCCAATGTGATGTTTTGCTTTGTTGTGTTACGCCGCCAGACCTTTATTTATTTTTTACCCGGTCCGGTCGGTGATGCCCGAAGGCGTTTAAGGGATGGAGAATCCTTTCAGAAGAGCGTTTGAGTTGCAGCGCAGATCGTCCCTGAAATGCCCCTCATGCCCTACAATCTGTCAACAGAATGTGAAAACGTCAATACAGGTGACGGGGATTTACGCTGAGTGTGAGAAACCGCAAACAAAGATTAAAAAAACTATGCATGCCAGTTTTCAGCAGGGAAATTTATGCTACTCGCTATGTTGCAGCACAATTATCTTCATATTTCGCAACAATCAGTGATTAACTTTTATTCAGATCGGGTAAATTTTCTTGCAGAACGGTGATTATCTGAGCACTAAATACCGCGAACGTTAAAACGCACAGCGAAAAATGCTGAGGTTATCCATAAGCAACGCGAAAAAAGATCAATCTATATATAAAAAAATACAATGGATTATGTCACAAAATCGTTAACAGACAGGAAGAAGGCGGGATAAGGGGCGTTTTGGTGAATCAGGATGAGTAAGCTGCTAATGCAAAAAGGGCTAACCTTGCGGTTAGCCCTTTTTTAAATGTGGTCGGCGAGAGAGGATTCGAACCTCCGACCCACTGGTCCCAAACCAGTTGCGCTACCAAGCTGCGCTACTCGCCGAATGCGGAGCGCATCTTACTGCTGAGGTGCGCCCCCGTCAATCCCTTAAATTAAAAAAGCCCTTCAACTGGCGATATTCTCGCCAGACGCGTTACTGCGCGGCTTTCGCCTTGCTATCAGGGAGTTTGCACCAGTTGTTATTTTCGTTGATACCGCCGTCAGGAGAGGTATAACCCAGGCAACCCAAAATGGTGTCGTACAGCTCAACATGACGACGCGGCACCTTCATGTCTGCCTCTTTTTTCAGGTGGGCAAACATCTTCGCTTTCTCCGGGTCTTCCAGGTACTTGTCCGACATCCACATGATCATCGGTACACGGAATTGCTCAGGCGGTGCCAGCTTGCGCGGCGTACCGTGCAAATGCTCTTTCTCGTTGATTGACTCTCCGTGGTCAGCAGCATAAATAACAATCGCTTTCTTATCACGAAGCTGGTCAATCACCCGGCTCAGGAACGTATCCACATACAGAACCGAGTTATCATAGGCATTGATCAGTTCCTGCTTGCTGCAGTCTTTATTGATACCTACACACTCCGGCTGCCACTTCGCAAAATCACGCGTGTAACGCTGGTAATAGCTGTAATGGGAGCCTTTAGTATGCAGGATAACCAGATGTTTACCCTGCGGATGGCTCTTCAGGGACTGTGACATCTCCTCAAGGAGCAACATGTCATCCACGTTCTTGCCGCGGTTACGTGGTTCGGCGCCAATCTGCTCGCGATACGAGATGTTGTCCGCCAGCGTGTTGGTGTAGAACCACATCTCACTTTGCATCGCGAATAAATCGGAGCTGAAACCGAGCTGCTTCAGTACCGCAAATACGTTCTGCTCTTTCAGGGTACGCTGTGGGTTATCACTGGCACCGCCTTCACGAACAAACATACAACGCAGCGAGAGCTTGGTTGCGGTATCGCAAGAATACCCCCGGTAAGCCACCAGGTTCTTTTCCTGCGCCAGTTTTGGCGTGGTATCCCGGTCATAACCGAGGATGCCCATATGATCCCAGCGCGTCGTTTCACCAATAACAAAGACAACATAGGTATCATCGAGTTGGTTACCCGGCGCTTCGTAACTGAATTTTTTCATTGGGTTGATGAGCGATTTCACATCACTTGATTCATCCGCCTGCGCCCAGGCATAAAGACCCAGCGCTGAAATCCAGTTGGAGGGCAGGTAGGAGTTTGCTACCACGCCGCCATAGCTTGGCATATCCACGCCCGTCGCTTTTTCGATTCGTTTTTGCTGTTTTTCCATCAAGCGGATGGGTGCCCATACCAGCAAGGCCGCCAGCACAACGACGGCGATATTCCTGATTCGCTGCCCACGGGTGCGGAGCTGGCGCAGCAACGTATAGCGGCAGGTATTACTCCAGATAAAGAAGAGCGGGATCAGGCAGGTTAATACCGTCCAGACGATAAACCCTTTTCCGACCACCTCTTTCGAGAGGTCGATATCCGTTGTCATTACCGACGCGACGATGCCGTAGCCAATAACGACATTCATAAAGGTCATGTAATAACTGGCAGCGGCGGAAATAATTACCACCAGTGAGGCCAAAATTTGCCAGGTGCGTCGGCCGAAGAGTGAGAGCAGGCGTAACAGGAAGAATGTGGCGAGAACGGAACCGAACACTTCAATTGCGGCAAAAATTCCATTTCTTACGGTGAGATGTTCTAAATAACCTTCCACTCTTCTGAACAACACCGCGCCATTCAGAAATAAACCGATATAGACAGCCAGCATCAGACACAATCTTTGCTGGGTAAGAGACCTAATGTATTTCATGCAAACAACCCTGGGGAAAGGGGTATAGAGACCCGCTTAATCTCGATGAGAAAGCAGACAGAGTAAGTAAGTGCGTAAGAAACCGTTATCAGAAACGTCTACAAGCGCGTTAAGTAGACCACAGCGGGAGAGAAAAGTGGCAGCAGAGAATGTGATCGGTGCATTTTTTTACAAAATAACACGAACAGGCATACTTTGGACGACCATAAAAAAGAGGCCGTAAAGGCCTCTTAGCGATAATCAGGCATGTGCTTCGTTAAAGACTTCACGCTGCGGCTGGCGAATGGTGGTCGACAAGGCCAGCGAGATTATCAGCAAAGCAAATATCACGCAGAAGGTCACATAGAACCCACCGAACAGCGAGGCGATTAACGAGCCGCAAATACTGCCGATGCCAAAGCCCAGATAGATAACACCGTAGTTTTTCGCCAGATTGTTCAGGCCAAAGAACTCACTGACCAGCGACGGGAAGACTGTAATCGTGCCGCCGAAATTAAAGGCCACACAGGCAATTGCGGCGAAGAACGTGGCTTCGTTCAGTGGGGCAAACAACAGCGCCGCCATCCCCACCAGCGAGACAACCTGCCCGATGGTAATCACGCGGATACGGGCAATTTTGTCAGACAGAATCCCGAGCACCAGTCGGCCAGAGAGGTTGGCAATGGAGATGACGGTGACCGCATTCGCCGCTGTTGCCGCATCCAGTTTCACCATTCCCTGAGCAATATCTTTCGCCACCCCAATCACATACAGACCGCTCATGCAGGCTGTCAGGAACATGACCGCCAGCATCCAGTACTGTGGTTGACGCATAGACTGCGCGAGGGTGAAATCATTCTCCACCACACCGTTAACGGTTTTCACTTCCTGCTGCGGCGCATCTTTCATCAGCGTGGCGCCGAACAGGATCATGACCAGAACAATAGCGCCCCAGATCATGAACGTTTTTTCAAGTCCCACGGAAGCAAGCAGGTGGGAATCAATAAATTTAAAACCGAGACTCCCCAGGCCATAGGACCCGATGGCAAACGCAGAAATTAAACCTTTACGTTCCGGGAACCACTTGACACAGTTTGACAGGGTCAGCAGATAACCTGCACCGTCGGCAAGTCCCACCAGCACCCCGGCGCTCAGCCACAGCATCATCAGGCTGCTGGAATGCGCCGTCAGGAAAAAGCCCACGCCCAGCAGGATACCGGATGCCATCGTCACCCGCTTCACGCCGAATCGCTCCTGCAATTTTCCCGCGACGGAAGATGAAAGCGCCAGCCCGAGGCTCAGCAAGCCGAAAGAGAACGCCACCTGGCTGACCGGTGCACCAAGCTTATCGGAAAGCGCACTGTTAAACAGGCTCCAGGTATAGACCGACCCCAGCGCAAACTGGGTCACGATGGTGCCAAAAAGCGTTAGCCAGCGCGTACGGTTGTAAGTTGATGTGTTCATGGCAGTTGTCCTGCAAGAGAAAGTAAGGGAATTCGCTGAGGACAACGATAAACAAAACCTTAATATGCCTGGGGTAAAACGGCATGAAATGCAGGAGGAATGGAATGAAATGCCATAAATCGGGAATGAATGACCTTGCCGGGGAATGAAGCGACAGCGTGTTAGTGACTGCTATCGCTACAACCCCCACGGATATTGTATTCAGGATGTTATCGGCACGTTTAAAAAAGTAACAACCTTAAAAATTAGCGCTCACGCCCAGGGTGTACATAAACTCCTCACCGGTAGTGGTGTATTCCCCTTGTGCTAACGACGCATAGGCCGCCATATGCGTGTTAAACGGAATATCCGTTCCGACGGTTACATCCATCCAGTTGCCGCTTTGTGTCGGTGCCGGCGTCTGTGGCATCCCAAACTGGGATTTCCACTGGTTTTCACCAAACTGCTGGTTATAGCTTATCTGCGCCCACGGGCGAAGCTCGCCATACTGTGTATCCACGCGCCAGCCGAGCGTGCTGACGCTGGCATGCCAGAGTGGGTCGGTAAGCCCCTGCGTCGTCGCGCTGTCACCAAATTCGTTGATCATCATCGGTGCCGTGCCGTCATAACGCCACGCCATCACCGGACCGGTCGTGATACGCCCTGACACCGGAATGTTCCAGCCCACGCTCATGGCCCCTGCCGGCGTGGAACCCGACGGTAAACTCAGCGCAAGTCCGGGGGCATTTTGTGAGGACTGAATCCGCTCGGCGAGAATATCCTCATAACGCGGTTGGTGATCCGCATCCCATGTATAGCGTTCCGCCGTATTACTTTGGGCGTCTGAAACGATATATTCCTGTTGCCAGGCAAATGCTGTATTACAAAAAAACAGACAGGCTGAAATCCCCGCCAGGCCAGAAACAGCATGGCGACCACTGATTTTTTTTATCATCATCAAAGCGACTCCAGAGAGAGCCGAATTCGGCGATATTTGTCATTGTTTAGGAAGAGTTTTGCGAGCATATGGCCCTGTATTAACTATTGTCTTTATAGTAGACACGTCAAGCCTGACAGAATGAAAATTTTGCGATAACCGTTTCATTAAGGGAGATAACCGATGCAGCGTTGCGGTTGGGTAAGCCAGGATCAGCTTTATATCGACTATCACGATCGGGAATGGGGCGTACCGGAGACAGAAGGGAAAAAGCTTTTTGAGATGATCTGCCTGGAAGGTCAACAGGCGGGCTTGTCATGGATTACGGTGCTTAAGAAACGGGAAAACTATCGTAATGCTTTCCATCAGTTCGATCCGGTCGCCGTCGCTGCCATGACCGAGGACGATGTGGAACGGCTGGTCCAGGATGCAGGCATCATCCGCCATCGCGGTAAGATCCAGGCCATCATTGGTAACGCGCGCGCTTATCTGGCGATGGAGCAAAACGGAGAACCGTTCTCAGAATTTGTCTGGACGTTTGTGAACAATACGCCGCAAATTACCCAGGCCGCCACGCTCGCGGAAATCCCGGCCTCCACCCCGGCGTCGGATGCGCTCTCTAAGGCACTGAAAAAACGCGGCTTTAAATTTGTCGGCTCCACCATCTGTTACGCCTTTATGCAGGCCTGTGGCCTGGTCAACGACCACGTTACCGGCTGCGTCTGTCATCCAGGGAGGCACCATGATCCGCAAATGGGAAAGTGATAATGCCGGGCCACTCCTGAGTCTGTGGCTTGAAAGCACCACGGAGGCGCACCCGTTTATCAGCGCAAGCTACTGGAAAGAGAACGAAGGTATGGTGCGGGATGTTTACCTGCCCGCCGCCGAAACCTGGGTATGGGAAGAGGATGGAATGCTGCGCGGCTTTATCAGCGTCATGCAGTCCCAGTTTGTAGGCGCGCTGTTTGTCTCAACTGATTTTATTGGTCGGGGGATTGGGCGTGCGCTGCTGAACCATGTTCAACAGCGCTTCCCGTATTTAAGCCTGGAGGTCTACCAGAAAAATGTCCGGGCGGTGAATTTCTATCATGCACAGGGTTTTCGCATTGAAGACAGCGCCTGGCAGGATGACACTCAGCACCCAACGTGGATCATGAGCTGGCAGGCGGATCAAACGCCGTGAGCGTAAGCTCGGGTCCCTGATATTTCTCGACCCAGGCCAGCGCCGTGTTCCCCGCGCAGCCATTCCCCAGCTTCGAGCTGGGGAGATCTTTGGTCAGAACGTTTACTGCACCGTTTTTACAAATACCGCCTTCGCTCGGCTCCAGGTCTGGCCATGCCCCCTGGTGAATGCAGATAACGCCAGGTTTAATCCCGTCGCTCACTACCGCCCCTGCCAGCACCTGGCCACGCTGATTCCAGACGCGAACCACGTCACCGTCAACGATCCCACGCGCGCGCGCATCTGCGCTGTTCAGGGTCACGGGCTCTCGCCCGGCAACCGCATACCGCTCGCGCAGTGATGAATAGTTAAGCTGGCTGTGCAGGCGATGGGCAGGATGGGCCGATAACACCTGCAGCTGTTCCGGCTGGGCATTACCGTGCCACTCGTCCGGCTCAAGCCACGTTGGATGCGCCGGACAGTCGGCATACTTAAATTGGGCGATACGCTCGCTGTAGATCACAATCTTCCCGCTCTCGGTTTTCAGCGGATGGTTCTCCGGGTCGCGGCGGAAATCGGCGAAGCGAACAAACTGCGCATTCTGTTCGCTCTCCGGCATCTCAATAATCTGGTTCGCTTCCCAGAACTGTGCAAATGGCGGCAGCGTCACGCCCTGCGGGGCCCCGCGCTGGCCTGCAATCTGGTAGAACGTCTCCAGCCACTGCAAATCCGTTTTGCCCTCGGTAAAACGCTCGCGCCCCCCCGTTTCCCACAACTCGCTCAGCTCAGCAAACACCTCAAAATCATCACGCGCCTCATCACGCGGCGCTACGACGCGCTTCATCGGTACCATATGCTGATTGCTGTAGTCACCGGTCATGGTGAGGTCGTTACGCTCAAACGAGGTGGTCGCCGGCAGCACAATATCGGCATGTTTGGCTGAGGCGGTCCAGAAGCATTCTGAGATAACCACCAGTTCTGGCTTCTGCCAGGCGCGGATCAGGCGATTCGTGTCCTGGTGATGAGTAAAGTTCGCGCCGCCGGCCCACCAGACAAACCGGATATCCGGGAAGTGGCGATCCAGACCGTTATGCTGATAAAACCCGCCCGGGTTTTCCAGGGCTTCAACAATGCGCGCCACCGGGATTTTATCCACGGCATCCACACCGCCCTGAACCGAGCCCTGCAGAGAAGCCAGCACTGCCGCTTTGCGGGTCGGGTTGCCGCCATTGGCGAAATGATAAGAGAGACCAAACCCACCGCCCGGCGTACCAATTTGCCCGAGCATGGCGGCCAGCGTCACGAGCATCCAGTGTTTCTGCTCACCGAACTGCTGGCGCTGCATCCCCCATCCGGACATTAACATCGTGGTGTTTTGGTGGAATAACGCTGCCAGTTCACGCAGTTTGGTCGCAGGAACCCCACAAATCTCTGCCGCCCACTCTGCCGTTTTGGCAATACCGTCTGTATTGCCCGTCAGATAGTCGGCGAAGTTGTCAAAACCGGTGGTACAGCGTGCGAGGAACCCGGTATCGTGCCAGCCGTTCTCCACCAGCGTATGGGCAATGCCCAGCATCATCGCCACGTCGGTGCCCATATGCGGGGCAATCCACTCGGCGCTGTCGCCGAAGAAGTCCATGGTTTCCGAGCGCATCGGGTCAATGCAGATGATGCGCTTGCCGCTTTTACGCAGCGCATCGAAATACGGGATCCCCTGCTCGTCACTGGCATTCCACGCGATTTTCAGGGTGTTGAGCGGGTTGGCGCTCCACAGCACCACCACATCGGTGTGCTCCAGCACCAGCGGCCAGCTGGTCTGCTGCTGATACACTTCGTTACCGCCCACCACGTAGGGCATGATCGCCTGCGCTGCGCCGGTGGAGTAATCCCCAAGATGGCCGGTATACCCCCCGGCCAGACTCATATAGCGCTGCAGTAACGTCGAAGCCTTATGCAGCACGCCGTTTGAACGCCAGCCGTAAGATCCGGCAAAAATGGACGACGGGCCATACGTGTCGCGAATACGTTTGTGCTGCGCATGGATCAGCGCCAGCGCGTCATCCCAGCTCACCCGGACAAACTCATCCTGACCACGAATCCCCTGCGGCTTGTCTGGCGACGTCAGAAATCCTTTACGCACCATCGGCCAGCGCACGCGCGTTTTGCTGTGCACCTGATCGCGAACGACGGTCTGTAAAGAGTTGGGATGTTGCGTTGGCAATGCCCCGCGAGACGACAGAACATTTTCGCCATCGGTTTCGACCAGCATCGGCCCCCAGTGGGCGGCGGTCAGAATCGTTTTTGTTGAGGTGCTCAAGCGTGCGCTCCTGGTTGCGTGCAGGTTTTACGGCCTTCTTAGTGAGGCAGTTTATGGTTTGTCACAAATTTCAGAGTTATACCCGGAATTTTCTCCGTATCTGGACGTCATAATCAACTGCCACGCGCGTCGTGGCAAAGAATAAAAAGGATTAAGGAAATAAGATGAAAAAACGCGTATTCATTATTGCCGCTCTGGTGAGCGGTGCACTGGCTGTTTCTGGCTGCACAACAAACCCTTACACCGGTGAAAGCGAAGCAGGTAAATCCGGCATCGGCGCGGGTCTCGGCTCGCTGGTAGGGGCCGGTGTGGGCGCACTCTCCTCCTCCAAGAAAGACCGCGGCAAAGGCGCGTTAATTGGCGCAGCGGCAGGTGCAGCCCTGGGCGGCGGCGTGGGTTATTACATGGATGTGCAGGAAGCAAAACTGCGCGACAAAATGAAAGGCACCGGCGTGAGCGTCACGCGCAGCGGCGATAACATCATCCTGAATATGCCAAACAACGTCACCTTCGACAGCAGCAGCGCAACGCTGAAACCTGCTGGGGCGAACACCCTGACCGGCGTGGCAATGGTGCTGAAAGAGTACAACAAGACTGCGGTGAATGTGATCGGTTATACCGACAGCACCGGCAGCCAGGATCTGAATATGCGCCTGTCTCAGCAGCGTGCCGATTCTGTGGCCAGCTCGCTGATCACGCAGGGCGTTGCAGCAAACCGCATCCGTACCAGCGGCATGGGCCCTGCAAACCCTATCGCCAGCAACAGCACGGCGGAAGGCAAAGCGCAGAACCGTCGCGTTGAGATTACCTTAAGCCCAATTCAGTAAGGGCTGCCCCCCTCTTCCAGGGGGAGAGGGGGATAAGGGTGTCATGCCGCCACATCGGCATGAACCGCTTGCCATCGCTAATTTTCCCGCTAAGGTGTTCTCACTCACTTCAGGGAATTCAGCGATGAGCAAACCAACACGGGCCACAATCAGCGACGTGGCGAAAGCCGCAAACACCGGTAAAACCAGCATTTCACGCTACCTCAACGGCGAGAAACACCTGCTGTCCGATGCGCTGCTCGCTCGTATTGAACAAGCCATTGCCGATCTCGACTACCGCCCTAGCCTTATGGCGCGCGGGCTCAAACGGGGTCGTACCCGTCTTATCGGGCTTATCATCGCCGATATCACCAATCCCTACTCCGTTAACGTATTGAGCGGAATTGAAGCCGCCTGTCGCGAAAAGGGCTTTACGCCGCTGGTCTGTAACACCAACAACGAAGTCGATCAGGAGCTGCATTACCTGGATCTGCTGCGCAGCTATCAGGTCGAAGGAATTGTGGTGAATGCCGTGGGCATGCGTGAAGAGGGCTTAAACCGTCTGCAGCAATCCTCCCTGCCGATGGTTCTTATCGACCGCAAAATCCCGGAATTCGCCTGCGATGTCGTCGGGCTGGATAACACTCAGGCGGCGACAACCGCCACTGAGCATCTGATTGAACAGGGCTTTGAAGCCATCCTGTTTCTGAGCGAACCTCTGGGCATGGTCAACACCCGTCGTGAGCGACTGAGCGCGTTTCGTGCCACGCTGGAGCGTTACCCCGGCGTGATTGCCGAGAATGCCGAAACGCCACTTCATGAAGCCGATCAGCTCGACAATACCCTGCGGCAGTTCCACACCCGCCATCGCGGAATGCGTAAAGCCGTTATTTCTGCCAACGGGGCGCTGACCCTGCAGGTCGCACGCTCGCTTAAGCGCATCGGCCTGCACTGGGGAAGCGATATCGGTCTGCTGGGGTTCGATGAACTCGAGTGGGCAGAACTGGCTGGCGTCGGGATCACCACCCTCAAACAACCCACCTGGCAGATTGGCTATGCCGCTGTTGAACAAGTGGTTCGTCGTATTGAAGGCACCAGCGATGCCGTTCGCGAACAGGTATTTTCCGGCGAGTTGATTGTTCGCGGCTCCACCGCCCGTTAATTTTCCCTTGTGATACCGATCATAAATTCAACATCCTGACCTTTTCTTTGGAACCGGTTCCATCTAGCGTAATAGTATTGATGTATTGCGATGGAGTCCGACGATGGGCAGAAAAATCATGGTGGTCACCGCCGCGTATGGCGCGGAACAGGTGCGACAGGCAGGTGGTCAACGGGCAATGCTGCCCGTCATTGCGGGCGCGGGTGCCGACGGCGTCGAGATCCGCCGCGAGCTGTTCAACAGCGAAGAGCTGCTGGCGCTGCCCGCGCTGGGTGAATCCATTGAGCTGCTGGGCCTGCTGGCATGCTACTCCGCCCCTGCGGCCCTGTTTATGCCCGATGGCACCCTCAACCCTGACCTGCCCCGTTATCTCAGCGAAGCCAATACCCTGAATGCGCTGTGGCTCAAGGTCTCGCTGGGTCATTTCAGCGACACCCAGCCGCTTCACGCCCTGCGTGCCCTGCTCGATGAAAGCGGTATGGCCCTGGTGGTGGAAAACGACCAGACCGACTGCGGCCAGCTTGCGCCGATGCAGCGCTTCAAAGCCGCCTGCCGGGACATGGCGCTGCCCGTCACGCTGACGTTCGACATGGGCAACTGGCTGTGGGTGGGCGACTCCCCGGAAGAAGCCGCGCACCATCTGGCCTCCGCAGTGAGCTATATCCACGTTAAAGCCGCCGTGCCGCATAAAGAAAATTTCCGCGCCGTGGCGCCGGATCGGGCCGATGCGCGCTGGCTGGATCTGCTTTGTCAGCTGCCCGCCGATGCCCCGCGTGGTATCGAGTTCCCGCTGGAAGGGGCGGATTTAACCGCCGTCACCCGTCATTACGTAAACCTGCTGCGTGAGGAGTAAACCATGCACAAGACGCTGGATGTGATCACTATCGGCGAAGCCATGGCGATGTTTGTCGCCACCGAAACGGGCGACCTGAGTACGGTGGAGCACTTTATCAAACGCGTGGCGGGGGCTGAGCTGAACGTCGCGACCGGCCTGGCGCGCCTGGGTCTGAACGTCGGCTGGGTCAGCCGCGTGGGTGATGACAGCTTTGGCCATTTCGTTCTCGATTCGCTGAAAAAAGAGGGCATTGATGCTTCCGGCGTCACCCTTGATGGACGCTTCCCGACCGGTTTCCAACTTAAATCGAAAGTCGAAAATGGAACCGATCCCATTGTGGAGTATTTCCGTAAAGGGTCTGCGGCGAGCCACCTCTCAGTCGAGGATTACCACGCCCACTATTTCGCCTCCGCACGCCATCTGCATCTGAGCGGCGTGGCGGCTGCGCTTTCAGCCAGCTCGTATGCATTACTGGATCATGCCGCAACCACCATGAAGGCTCAGGGGAAAACGATCTCATTCGATCCTAACCTGCGCCCGGTACTGTGGAAAAGCGAAGCGGAAATGGTCGAGAAGCTGAACCGTCTGGCGTTTCAGGCTGACTGGGTTCTGCCGGGCGTGAAAGAAGGCATGATCCTGACCGGTAAAAACACCCCTGAAGGGATTGCCGATTTTTACCTCAACAAAGGGGTAAAAGCGGTGGTGCTGAAAACCGGTGCCGATGGCGCCTGGTTTAAAACGGCTAACGGCGAGCAAGGCGCAGTCGCGGCCGTGAAGGTCGATAACGTGGTTGATACCGTCGGCGCTGGCGATGGTTTTGCCGTGGGGGTCATTAGTGCCCTGCTGGAAGGCAAACCGCTGCAGCAGGCCGTCGCCCGCGGCAATAAAATTGGCTCGCTGGCAATCCAGGTGCAGGGCGACAGTGAAGGATTACCAACCCGCGCACAGCTGAACGAATAAATTCCGTTTCCCTCCCCCTCTCCTCAGGTAGGTCAGGGGGAAACAAAACAAACCACCGTGTACCCTACATACAACGGCGGTACAAACCTCAACAACAGAGGCAAGCCTATGAACAGTTCGACCAATGCAGTAAAACGCTGGTGGTACATCATGCCAATCGTGTTTATCACGTACAGCCTGGCGTACCTTGATCGTGCCAACTTCAGTTTCGCGTCCGCGGCAGGGATCACCGAAGACCTGGGGATCACCAAAGGTATCTCTTCGTTGCTGGGTGCCCTTTTCTTCCTGGGCTACTTCTTCTTCCAGATCCCCGGCGCTATCTATGCGGAGCGTCGCAGCGTCCGCAAATTGATTTTCGTTTGCCTGATCCTGTGGGGTGCCTGCGCCTCACTGACCGGCGTGGTGAATAATATTCCAGCGCTGGCAGCCATTCGCTTTATTCTTGGGGTCGTTGAGGCAGCGGTAATGCCCGCGATGCTGATTTATATCAGCAACTGGTTTACCAAATCCGAGCGCTCACGAGCCAATACTTTCCTGATCCTCGGTAATCCGGTCACCGTGCTGTGGATGTCGGTGGTTTCTGGCTACCTGATCCAGTCCTTCGGCTGGCGCGAAATGTTCATTATCGAAGGGGTGCCGGCGGTTATCTGGGCATTCTGCTGGTGGATGCTGGTAAAAGATAAACCTGCGCAGGCGAAATGGCTCTCCGAAGATGAAAAAGCCGCTCTGCAGGCGCAGCTGGATAAAGAACAGCAAGGCCTGAAAGCGGTGCGTAACTACGGCGAAGCATTCCGCTCGCGTAATGTGATTCTGCTCTGCGCCCAGTATTTCACCTGGAGCATTGGCGTGTACGGTTTCGTACTGTGGCTGCCATCGATTCTCCGCAATGCCGGTGAAAACCTTGGCATGGTGGAAGTGGGCTGGCTGTCGTCCGTGCCTTACCTCGCAGCCACAATCGCCATGATCATTGCGTCATGGGCATCGGACAAAATGCAGAACCGTAAGCTGTTTGTCTGGCCGCTGCTGCTGATCGCTGCCTTTGCCTTCATTGGTTCCTGGGCCGTCGGCGCGAACCATTTCTGGGTCTCTTACACCCTGCTGGTGATTGCGGGCGCGGCAATGTACGCCCCTTATGGACCGTTCTTTGCGATCATCCCGGAGATGCTGCCGCGTAACGTGGCAGGCGGCGCGATGGCACTGATTAACAGTATGGGGGCGCTGGGCTCGTTCTGCGGCTCCTGGTTTGTGGGTTACCTGAACGGAGCAACCGGCAGCCCATCCGCATCGTACATATTTATGGGGGTAGCGCTTTTCGCCTCCGTGTGGCTTACTCTGATTGTTAAGCCTGCTAATAATCAACAATTACCTGTCGGCGCACGCCACGCCTGAATCCTTAAAAATCAACGGAGATTAGCATGAAGCCGTCCGTCATTTTGTATAAAGCACTGCCGGAAGATCTGCAGAAACGCCTTGAGGAACACTTCACCGTTACCCAGGTGAAGAACCTCAGCCCGGAAACCGTGGCACAGCACGCCGATGCGTTCGCCAGCGCCGAAGGTTTGCTGGGTTCAAGCGAAAAAGTGGATGTCGCCCTGCTGGAGAAAATGCCGAAGCTTCGTGCTACCTCTACCGTTTCCGTGGGCTATGACAACTTCGACGTGGATGCCCTTAATGCCCGCAAGATCCTGTTGATGCATACGCCACATGCGCTGACGGAGACCGTGGCCGACACGCTGATGGCGCTGGTCCTCAGCACGGCGCGCCGTGTGGTCGAAGTGGCCGATCGCGTCAAAGCTGGCGAATGGACAAAAAGCATTGGTCCGGACTGGTTTGGGGTGGATGTTCATGGCAAAACGCTGGGCATCGTTGGCATGGGCCGTATTGGCCTGGCCCTGGCACAGCGCGCACATTTTGGTTTTAACATGCCGATTCTGTATAACGCGCGTCGTCATCACAGTGAAGCCGAAGAACGTTTTAACGCCCGCTACTGCGAGCTGGATACGCTGCTGCAGGAAGCCGATTTTGTCTGTCTGATCCTGCCGCTGACGGACGAAACCCGTCATCTTATCGGTAAAGAGGCGTTTGAAAAAATGAAGAAAACGGCCATTTTCATCAACGCGGGTCGTGGCCCGGTGGTGGATGAGAAGGCGTTAATTGAGGCTCTGCAACAGGGTGAGATCCACGCTGCCGGTCTTGACGTGTTTGAACAGGAACCGCTGCCGGTGGACTCCCCGTTGCTTTCATTGCCCAACGTGGTGGCCCTGCCCCACATCGGCTCAGCAACCCATGAAACACGCTACAACATGGCCGCGACCGCGGTAGACAACCTGATCGCTGCCCTTAGCGGAAAGGTAGAAATCAACTGCGTTAACCCGCAGGTTCAGCGATAGAAATGAAAAAACCCGCCAGAAGGCGGGTTTTTAAAATTTGTGCTACTGGGTTGGAAGCTTACAGGCTTACAACGTTACCAGCTGCTGGGCCTTTAGCGCCGCTTTCGATGGTGAAGGAAACTTTCTGACCTTCATCCAGAGATTTGTAGCCTTCGTTCTGGATAGCAGAGAAGTGTACGAACACGTCTTTAGAGCCATCGTCAGGAGTGATGAAGCCGAAACCTTTATCAGCGTTGAACCATTTTACCAGACCAGTCATTTTAGCAGACATAGAATTACCTTAATTAACAAATATATTGTGCCTTCCGGCTTGATGGATTGTGTTACAGATTTTTAAGCGATGAAGGAAGGGTCACTACGAAGGGTATCTATGGATAACAATCTGGACTGCTTTACTAAACTGCTTTAGGTCTGTGTAACAAACCGACCTGTATAGTTATACCGATGTGGTAGAAGAATAACAAGCGTTATTTTCGCCCGGAATAAAAAACCCCGCCTGAGGCGGGGTTTTCCGATTTATTCTGTGGCAGCGACCGCTGCACTCCACGCCTGACTAAAGGCCTGGTGCTGGGAGGCCAGTGGCCCAATCAGCGCATTATACTGGCTTGCCTGCTGCGAGGTCGGGAACTGAATACCGTTGGCCACAAAGCTCACCTGAGTGCCCTGCTGGGAGATGAAGTCCCCCACCTGAACCAGCTGCTGCGTGAAAATTTGCGCGGCTGGGATCAGCGGTTGCATCGCTTCAGAAGGTTTCGACACCACTTTCTCATACACTTTGTCGAAGACCGGTTTGAGATCGTCGCCCTGCTTCAGCGCGGAACGTGACGCGTCCGCCTGCATTTTCGCATTCTGCAGCTGTTGGCTCAGCACGCCGAGCGCACCGTTGGACTGGCGCAGCGGTTCACGTTGCGTCATGTAATCCTGCGGGACGCGAATAGCGTTCACGCTATCCACAACCGGACGGATACCGGAATCCATCGCCTGGCTCACCTGCTGTGAATAACCATAAAGAATGGCGTAATCAGACACGAAGGGGCCAAACTGTTTTTTCTGATCCGCAGTCAGCGTCGGCAACCGTTCACCGCTGCGCATCACCGTATTCTGTAGAAAATCGATAAACGCTTTGCGCTGATCGCCTTCTTTATCAAAACACCCACTCAGGCTAACAACCATCAACAACGCCGCAATAGGCGCAAACCAGCGAGAGCAGGACTTTCCTGTCGCCATTTCATTACTCCTTTCACCCAAAAAAGCGCACACCGGCACATGCGTGCCCGACGCTGACAAGGATAGTCCAGGTCAGCCCTGCAAGATACTCTTTTCATGCAAAACGGCTATTGCCGTTTTATTTCTTACTATTTACAAAAAAATACCTGGCGAAGCCGACATAAGCGTAATCAGGTAATTAGTCTCACCGTGGCAACGGCTGAAACGCATAAAGCGATCGTTACCGCACGATTAATCACATCCGTGACGATCCGTCGTTTGTATTAGGGACTATTCTTAACAGGCTCTCTGATGTTCTTGATCCCGGTATGTGATTTAAGAGGAGTCCTCAATGGAATATAAAGATCCTGAGCTTGAGCTGCTGAGCAGCCTGGAACAGATTATTTTTAAAGATGTACCGCAGACGTTAGCCCTGCAACAAAGATCCAATCCCTTTAAAGAATATGAGCAATTGCGCAAGGGGACTGGATTAAAAACTGAAGAATTCGCCAGAGCGATGGGTGTCAGCGTGGCTATGGTGCAGGAGTGGGAGTCAAAACGCGAAAAACCCACCCCAACCGAGCTAAAGCTGATGCGCCTGATTCAGGCCAACCCTGCACTCAGCAAGCATATAGCATGATGCAGTAAAGTAAGTTACCGCCCCCGCCTTTGCGGGGGCTTGTGTTTTAAAGGGGGGCACACCGCCAACCCGCCTCTTCCCAGACCAGTTCATGCGTCAATGCTAACCCCCGCAAAAAAGCCTCATCGTGAGAAACCACCAGCAATGCCCCGGGGAAACCGGCCAGTGCGGCTTCAATCGCCTCGACCGAGGCCAGATCCAGATGGTTGGTCGGTTCATCCAGCAGTAAAAGCTGCGTAGCGTCTTCACGCCACAAGACACAGGCCAGAGCAGCCTTGAGACGTTCCCCGCCGCTCAGCTCAGCCAGCGGAAGCGCCACTTTGTCAGCGCCCAACTGAAGCTGCGCTAAACGGGTTCGCAGCACACCCTCTTCCAGAGGTGTGTGACTCAGATTGAGATGCGCCATCACCGACTGCGAAAGATCGAGCTGCGACAGATGTTGATCGAGATAAGCGCAGTTTACCGATACCTTACACGTTCCTGAGAGCGGAGCCACTTCGCCGAGAATGGCTTTTAAAAGCGTCGATTTACCGCAGCCGTTTGGCCCTTTTAGCGCCACGCGCATCGGTCCGTCCATCCGCCAGTTGGTCGGCGGGAGAGTGACGTGCGGCAGCACCAGCCCCTCCATCACCAGCACCTGTTTCCCCTCAGCAATCTGGCTTCCAGGCAACGTGAACATCACCGGATTCTCCTCTTCAACTCGCTCCCGGGCCTTGTTCACCGCAGCATTCAGCGCTTCATGTTGATCGCCATGCTGTTTTTTCCAGGTGCCAATGCGCTCTTTGGCGGCCATTTTGTATCTGACCCGCTCGAACGAGGCGATATTAAGGTTATCGACCGTACGTAACGTCTTCGCCGAACGCCGCTGGCTTTCGTCATGCTCTTTTTGCATTCGCGCGCGGGTGCGTTTGCGTTCTGTTGCCGCATGTTCCAGTGCCGCACGGGCTGCCTGCTGTTCGGCGTCCCGCTGATGCGTATAGTCGTCATAACTGCCACCGTAGTGGCGAAGACCCGAGGCGCTCAGTTCAAGAATACGCGGTACCTTCGCCAGCAGTTCACGGTCGTGGGAGGCCACCAGCACGCCCCCCTGATAACGGGCGAGCTGGTCGTAGAACCACTCACGTCCCTGCCGGTCAAGATGGTTGGTGGGTTCGTCCAGCAGCAGATAATCCGCATCAGACGTAAACGCGCCACAGAGCAACGCGCGAATGCGCTCGCCGCCACTGAGTTCCATGGCTGATTTATCCGGGTCAAATGGTGGAAGTTTTGCGTGGAAAAACGCCTCGCTCAGACGTTCTGCTACATCCCAGTGTCCGTCGAGTAACGCCAAATCATCGGGCTGGTAGTCACCGCTGTCGATGCGCTTACGCGCCGCAAAAATCGCCTCATACCCCAGCAGCTCAGCAAGCGTGGTTCGCGGGGAGATATCGGGCTGTTGTGCCACATAAGCGTGCGTTGCAAAACGTTCGATATGACCGCTGGCAGGTTCATCACACCCTGCCAGCAAACGTAGCAGACGTGTTTTACCGCTGCCGTTGCGGCCAACCAGCGCGCACAGTGACGGCGCCAGAGAAAGATTCAGCGGACCAAAAAGGGTATCGCCCGTCGCAAACTGACAGGTCACCTGATGCAAAATAAAAGAAGGGGATTGCGCAAAATGAGCCATAAGCACTCCTGAATGAAATCAAAACATCCCCTGCCGACGCGGTCGCGTTTAGCAAGGATCGAAATTCATCAGTCGTGTTTGTTCATTTTCGGGATGCGCTCCTGAGGGAGAAATATAACGAGAAACAGGATAACGGTAATTTGCTGACCATTTCAAGGTGAATTTTTAGGCGATTGCACTGCGCTTATCCGGCCCACGAAAAAAACGAGACATAAAAAAACCCGCCGAAGCGGGTTTTTCTCATCTGCTGGCCCGTCACCGGGCACATGCACGTTACTGCAGCAGCGAAATATCCGCCACGCGCAGGAACAGCTCACGCAGTTTTTCGAGCATAGAGAGACGGTTGATACGCAGCTCTTTATCTTCCACGTTCACCATCACTTTCTCGAAGAAGGCATCGATGACATCACGCAGTTCCGCCAGCTCCACCAGGGCTTCCTGGTAGCGGCCTTCGGCGAAATACGGCTCCAGCTTGTCACGCAGTACCACAACCTGCATCGCCAGGGCGATCTCTTCTGGCTCTTTCAGCGTCGCAGCGTTCACACGCTCGTTCAGCGTTTCGTCGGATTTCGCCAGAATGTTAGAGACACGCTTGTTAGCCGCGGCCAGTGCAGATGCCGCTTCCAGCGTACGGAAGTGGGAAACCGCCTTCATACGCGCATCGAAATCTGCCGGACGGGTTGGACGACGTGCCAGTACCGCCTGAATGGTATCGACGGTGTAACCTTCGTCCTGATACCACGCACGGAAGCGACCAAGCATAAAGTCGATCACATCGTCGACCACGTTGGCGTTGGTCAGCTTATCACCGTACAGACGTACCGCTTCTTCAGTCAGGGTCTGCAGATCCAGGTTCAGGTTCTTTTCAACGATGATACGCAGCACGCCCAGGGCAGCACGACGCAGCGCAAACGGGTCTTTGTCGCCTTTTGGATGCTGGCCGATGCCAAAGATACCTGCAAGGGTGTCCATCTTATCGGCAATCGCGACCGCACAGGCCACCGGATTAGACGGCAGCGCGTCACCCGCGAAGCGCGGCTGATACTGCTCGTTCAGGGCCACGGCCACATCTTCCGCTTCACCGTCGTGACGCGCGTAGTGCATCCCCATCACACCCTGGGTGTCGGTAAATTCGAACACCATATTGGTCATCAGGTCGCACTTGGACAGTAAACCCGCGCGCGTTGCGTGGTTCACATCCGCACCGATTTCACGTGCGATCCAGCCAGACAGCTCCGCAATACGGTCAGTCTTGTCGCGCAGCGTACCCAGCTGTTGCTGGAACAGCACGGTCTGCAGACGTGGCAGGTGATCTTCAAGACGCTTTTTACGGTCGGTGTTGAAGAAGAACTCGGCATCCGCCAAACGTGGACGCACCACTTTCTCGTTACCGGAGATAATCTGGATCGGATCTTTTGATTCAATGTTCGCCACGAAGATGAAGTTTGGCAGCAGCTTGCCGTCGTTGGCGTAAACCGGGAAGTACTTCTGGTCACCCTTCATGGTGTACACCAGCGCTTCAGCCGGCACGGCCAGGAATTTCTCTTCGAACTTCGCGGTCAGTACCACTGGCCATTCAACCAGAGAGGTTACTTCTTCCAGCAGGCTGTCGCTCAGATCCGCTTTACCGCCAATCTTACGCGCCGCGTCTTCCGCATCCGCCTTGATTTTGGCTTTACGCTGTTCGTAGTCAGCAATAACTTTACCGCGCTCCAGCAGGATCTGCGGATACTGGTCAGCATTGTCGATGGTGAACTCAGGCTCGCCCATGAAGCGGTGCCCACGGATCACGCGATCGGACGCCACACCCAGGATGGTGGCCGGAATAACGGTATCGCCCAGCAGCAGCGTCACGGTGTGCACAGGACGCACGAAGTGCACGTCGCTTGCGCCCCAGCGCATCAGTTTTGGAATCGGCAGCCTGGCCAGCGACGTGGCGATCATGTCAGGCAGCAGCGCTTGCGCACTTTCACCTTTCACATGTGCACGGTACAGCAGCCACTCGCCTTTATCGGTGGTCAGACGCTCAGCCTGATCGACGGTGATACCACAACCACGCGCCCAGCCTTCAGCTGCTTTGCTTGGCTTGCCTTCAGCATCAAACGCCTGAGCAATCGCCGGGCCACGTTTTTCAACTTCACGATCCGGCTGAGACGCCGCCAGGTTCGCCACTTTCAGCGCCAGACGACGCGGAGCAGCAAACCATTCAATTTTACCGTGTGCCAGGCCAGCGTTATCCAGCTCAGCAGTCACGTTCGCAGCAAAAGATTCAGCCAGGCTGCGCAGGGCTTTTGGTGGCAGCTCTTCGGTGCCAATTTCCACCAGGAAAGTTTTCTCAGACATGGCCGCCTCTTATTTGTTTCGGTTGCACATCGGGAAGCCAAGGGCTTCACGGGACGCATAGTACGCTTCTGCAACGGCTTTGGTCAGGGTACGAATACGCAGAATGTAGCGCTGACGTTCAGTCACGGAGATGGCTTTGCGGGCGTCCAGCAGGTTGAAGCTGTGGGCGGCCTTCAGAATACGCTCGTAAGCAGGCAGCGGCAGCGGAGACTCCAGCGCCAACAACTGCTGCGCTTCTTTCTCGTACTGCTCGAAGCAGGTGAACAGGAAGTCCACATCCGCGTATTCGAAGTTATAAGTGGATTGCTCCACTTCGTTCTGATGGAACACGTCGCCGTAGGTGGTTTTACCCAGCGGGCCGTCGCTCCAGACCAAGTCGTAAACGCTGTCTACGCCCTGAATATACATGGCCAGACGTTCCAGACCGTAGGTGATTTCGCCGGTAATCGGTTTACATTCCAGACCGCCAACCTGCTGGAAGTAAGTGAACTGCGTCACTTCCATACCGTTCAGCCACACTTCCCAACCCAGACCCCAGGCACCCAGCGTTGGGTTCTCCCAGTTATCTTCCACGAAACGGATATCGTGAATGGTTGGATCCATACCCAGCTCTTTCAGTGACCCGAGGTACAGTTCCTGAATGTTGTCTGGCGATGGCTTAATCACCACCTGGAACTGATAGTAATGCTGCAGACGGTTCGGGTTTTCGCCGTAACGGCCATCGGTCGGACGACGTGAAGGTTGCACATAAGCAGTCGCCATTGGCTCCGGCCCCAACGCGCGTAAGCTGGTCATTGGGTGTGAAGTGCCTGCGCCTACTTCCATGTCCAAAGGTTGAACAATGGTACAGCCCTGACGAGCCCAGTAATCCTGTAAGGTCAGGATCAGGCCCTGGAAGGTCTTGGTATCAAACTTTTGCATAGTATGTCGTGCTGGATACGTGTGGTTTTAAATGGAAGGGACCAGTATACCCGCTGCCTGCAAGATATACAGTACGAAACGGGTTTGTTTAGGGAAAATTGGGGAAATAAGCCACCACGCCAGGCAGTCGCTGGCGTCTGGCTGTTGATTATGCGAGCGGCTTAGCGCATGGAGAGATGTAAAAACTGACCGTCTGCGTCAAACGAACAGACAAAGCCCTCTTTACGGGACGTATGGCCTTTCAGCTCATAACTCCCCTGGAATCGCTCAAATCCGGTGACATCAATGTTCTGCGCATCCGAGTTATAGCGGCGCGCAGCCTGATCCTTACAGAACTGCTCCATATTCAGGGAGCGTTCCGGGCTGATTTTTCCCTGCTGTGCTTTTTGCACGGGTGCAGAGGGTGGCGTACTGCATCCTGCCAGGATAAACAGCAGAAAGAGTGACGCCGCACGCTTCATCATCATTTTTATTACCGCCCTGTTCAGTGGCTGTTATTTTTAGTAGCAAAGCTTTTATAGATTATGCCCTGGCATTCTGCGAACCTCGCGGCTTTCAAACAAGGCTGCTCAATAAAACTCAGAATTTTCCAGAGAGAGGCTTCAATACAATCGCAGTCACACTGAATTTACAAGGGATGATGAGGAACTGATGTCGTCAAAAATTAGCTGGATTGATAATCTGCGAGGAATAGCGTGTCTGATGGTGGTCATGATCCACACGACGACCTGGTATGTCACCAATGCGCACAGTATCAGCCCTGTTAACTGGGATATAGCCAATATTCTTAACTCCGCGTCGCGGGTCAGTGTGCCGTTGTTCTTTATGATTTCCGGCTTTCTCTTTTTTGGCGAGCGTAGCGCGCAACCGCGTCATTTTATCCGCATCGCCGCCTGCCTGGGCTTCTACAGCGCCGTGGCCTTGCTCTATATCACCCTGTTCACCTCGATTAACGCCGGGCTATCTCTCAAACACCTTCTGCAAAAACCCGTCTTCTACCATCTGTGGTTTTTCTTCGCCATTATCGTTATCTATCTGGTTTCCCCACTGATTCAGGTGAAAACCGTGAGCGGGAAAATGCTGCTGGCGCTGATGGTGGTCATTGGCATCATAGCCAACCCGAATACGGTCTCGCAGAAAATTGATGGTTTTGAATGGTTACCGGTCAATCTCTACATCAACGGCGATACCTTTTACTACGTGCTCTACGGCATGCTGGGGCGAGCTATCGGGATGATGGACACCCAAAAACGCGGCATGAACGGGCTATGTGCAGCGCTGTTTATCATCGGCGTGATCGTGATTTCGCGTGGAACGCTGCATGAACTGCAATGGCGCGGCAATTTTGCCGATACCTGGTACCTGTATTGCGGCCCGATGGTCTTCATCTGTGCCGTATCCCTGCTTACGCTCGCCAAAAACACCCTGAACGCACGCCCTCTTCCGGTGTTGAGCGTTATCTCCCGGCACTCGCTCGGTATATACGGTTTTCACGCGCTGGTGATCCACGCCCTGAGAACGAGAGGGGTCGAGTTCAAAAGCTGGCCGGTACTGGATATTCTCTGGATTTTCACCGTCACGCTGATGACGAGCCTGCTGCTGTCAATGCTGCTGCAGAAGTTCGACACCCGCCGCTTCGTCAGTTAACGCTGCGCTGTCGGGCACGATGATACTGGCGCGGGGAGGAAAACCCCGCGGCCAGTGAGGCCTGTTCCACGCCACGCCCTTGCAACAGCCACTGTTCAGCCACCGCCAGACGCAACTGCTCCAGATAGTCGCGAACGCTTATCCCTAAATGCGTCTGAAAAAGCCGCGTTAAATGGCGCGGGCTGACATGCGCCAGAGCGGCAATCTCGGGTAAAGCCCAGGCTTTGTGCGGCTCGGTGGTAAGCGCATCCTGCGCGCGATGAATGGCCGGGTGAAGATGATTGCGGTAGCGTAACCATGGCGACAGCTGGGGATCGTCCCCGGAGCGACGAAACCAGACCACCATTTCGCGCGCCACGGCCAGCGCTTTTTCTGCGCCACACAGACGGTTAATCATATGCAGCGCCAGGTCGATGCCCGAGGTGATGCCGGCGCTGGTCCAGATATTCTCATCCTGCACGAAGATCCGGTTTTCTTTGATGATTGCCGTCGGAGCCGCCGTACGCAAACGGCTTATAACGTCATGATGCGTTGTGCACTGCCGGTGATTCAGCAAGCCCGATTTTGCCGCCAGCAACGCCCCTGAACAGACGCACATGACGGTGATATCCTGACGATGAATGTGCGGCTGCAGGCGCATTAACCAGTGCTGAATCAACTGCGCCTGCGGCGTTGAAAACTGAAAGCGGGAGTCGCTTACCCCCGGCAGCACCAGCAAACTGCCCTCAGGCAGGCTTTCCGGCAGCGGCTGAATACCGCCCATCATCAGACCAATCGACGTCGGAACCTCTGCCTGCGGACCAATGTAATGCAGGCGAAACGCGTCCCCTGCCAGCACAAAGGTCTCTGCCGGGCCCGTCATGTCTAATGACAGCACCCCGGGCAACATCACAAACCAGACGTCGATGCTCATTACAGTGACTCCAGCGTCTCCGCAACCGTTTTAATGTCGGCAAACCGCCCGGCCAGTACCGTCTCGGTACGATGACGCAGTTCCTCTGCGCTCAGGGTTATCCCCTTGTGCGTCATTGGAAACGTGAGCGTTGCCTCGCTAACAAAGGTCACAGCATAGCCCAGATCGGATGCCACCCGCGCAGTGGTTTCACAGCATTGTTCCGTGCGAATGCCGCACACGATGAGCTGATTAATGTCTCGCTCACGCAGCCAGCGGTCAAGCCCGGTATCCGTGAACGCATTATGGACGTGTTTCTGGAAGACCACGTCCGGCTGATGACGTAAAAAGGCCATCGGTTTGACATAGCCGCTTTGCAGTGTGAACGGACCGTCTTCATCTACATGGAAAATATCAACGACAGGAATGCCACGCGCCTGGCAGCCCTCAATCAGCCCCAGCATCGCCTGCTGAAAGGCAGGAATCTCGTCCTCCTGCCAGTAATGACGATGATGAAAAGACTGCTGAGTATCGATGTTGATTAATGCAGTACGTGACATGTTGAATCTCCTCGCCAGTGGGTATGACACCATACTGGCAAGGAAATAAAGGCCCGCACAGACCAAAAAAGGACAACCTCGTGCCTCTGACAGACAACCGTATTTACGACATCAGCGGCAGCAGCTGTTGGTAGATTTTGCGAAAGACCTCGCGTCTTTGCGCATAACGCGCATGACGTGCCGCATCAGGCAGATGCGCCTGTTCCAGTTGAAGCTGCGGTAACAGCTGAGAAAGCGGCGTTTCCGGGTTCATGGCAATCTGTGCCAGTCGCGCTGCACCGAGCGCAGGCCCCACATCACCACCGGTACGAAAATCGAGCTGCAGTCCGCTGATATCAGACAGCATCTGGCGCCAGTAGCTGCTACGCGCACCGCCGCCAATCAGGGTGATACTCGCCGGCGTCACACCGCAGTCATGCACCACGTCCATTCCGTCCGCCAGGGCATATCCCACGCCTTCCAGAACGGCACGAGCCAGTTCCGCCGGGCCATGCTGATGGGTTAACCCAAAGAACACCCCTTTCGCTTCCGGATTGTTATGCGGCGTGCGCTCGCCGGAAAGATAAGGTAAAAACCAGACGGTACCCGCACTTTCATCCGCCAGCTGTGCAGCAGCAATCAGTGCCGGAACATCAGCCATCCCGGTCAGTTTCGCGGCCCAGTCAAGGCAAGAGGCGGCGCTCAACATAACCGACATCAGATGCCATTTTCCCGGCAGCGCATGGCAGAAACTGTGAACGGCACTTTCAGGATTACTGCGATAACCATCGCTGACCGCAAAATAGACGCCAGACGTTCCCAGCGAAAGCATCGCCTGCCCGGCTTCCACCATCCCGACCCCCACGGCACCCGCCGCGTTGTCACCGCCACCGGCCACCACCGGGACAGCGGGCATATTCCAGCGTTCTGCGACGGCAGGCTGTAAGGTACCCGTTATCTCACTGCCCTCATAGAGCGCTGGCATATGTTCGCGAGTCAGGTGGCAGGCATCGAGCATGGCCTCGCTCCAGTCACGTTTGGCCACGTCGAGCCACATCGTGCCGGCAGCGTCGGACATGTCGCTGGCGAAATCACCCGTCATGCGAAAACGCAGATAATCTTTTGGCAGTAAAACTTTCGCCACCTGACGGAAAATTTCCGGTTCATGGCGGTGTACCCACAGTAACTTTGGTGCGGTAAAACCGGGCATCATCAGGTTGCCGGTGATACTGCGGGAGGTGGGTACTCGCTCTTCAAGGAGTGCGCACTCTTCTGCACAGCGACCATCGTTCCAGAGAATGGCCGGTCGCAGAACGTGATGCTGACTGTCCAGTAACGTCGCGCCGTGCATTTGCCCGGCAATGCCGAGGGCTTTGACGTCACGCAGACTGTGCTGTTCACCTAGCGCTTTGATTGCACGATCCGTTGCCAGCCACCACTGCTCCGGATCCTGTTCCGACCATAGCGGATGCGGACGTGAGACCTGCAGCTTTTCTGTCTGCGTTGCTAACACGTCGCCCTGCTCGCTTAACAGGATGGCTTTCACACCCGATGTGCCAAGATCAATCCCGATATACATTCGGTGACTCCTTTAACAGAAATGCCCGGTGGCGCGACGCTTACCGGGCTTACGTTATTATCTACTCGCTGTTATTTATCGAACAGGTAGTGATTAACCAGGTTTTCCAGCAGCTCCTGATGCCCGCTCTGATGCTGCGGTGCCAGTTGATGTTGTTCAGCGTACTTCGCGACGTCCGCAAGCGATAACTGGCCTTTCAAAATTTGCTGACCCAGCTCACTGTTCCAGCCGCTATAACGCTTCGCGACACGTTTATCCAGTTCACCGTCTTCAATCATGCGGGCGGCGACTTTCAGCGCCAACGCCATGGTATCCATTGCGCCAATATGGCCATAGAACAGGTCGTATTTGTCGGTGCTCTGACGGCGCACTTTGGCATCGAAGTTCAGCCCGCCGGTGGTGAACCCCCCCGCTTTGATAATTTCATACATCACCAGCGCATTCTCTTCCACGCTGTTCGGGAACTGGTCGGTATCCCAACCCAGTTGCGCATCGCCGCGGTTAGCATCAACAGAACCGAAGATACCCAGCGCGATAGCAGACGCGATCTCGTGATGGAAAGAGTGGCCGGCCAGCGTGGCATGGTTGGCTTCAATGTTAACTTTGATCTCTTTTTCCAGGCCGAACTGTTTCAGGAAGCCGTACACGGTAGCAACGTCGTAGTCGTACTGGTGCTTAGTAGGTTCCTGAGGCTTCGGTTCGATCAGCAGCGTACCGCGGAAACCGATTTTGTGTTTATGGTCGACCACCATCTGCATAAAGCGGCCAATCTGCTCGCGCTCCTGACGCAGGTCGGTGTTGAGCAGGGTTTCATAGCCTTCACGACCGCCCCACAGCACATAGTTTTCGCCGCCCAGCTGATGCGTGGCGTTCATTGCGGTAACCACCTGCGTTGCCGCCCAGCTAAACACTTCCGGATCAGGATTGGTTGCCGCACCCGCGCCATAGCGTGGGTTGGTAAAGCAGTTGGCCGTGCCCCACAGCAGCTTCACGCCGCTTTGCTGCTGTTTAGCCGCCAGCACATCCACCATCTGCGCGAAATTGTTCAGATACTCTTTCAGTGAGGCGCCTTCCGGCGACACATCCACGTCATGGAAGCAGTAGTACGGCACGTTCAGTTTGTGGAAGAATTCAAAGGCGACATCGGCTTTACGCTTCGCCAGCTCGATGGCCTCACCCGGCTGCTGCCATGGACGGTCAAAGGAACCCACGCCGAACATATCGGCTCCGTTCCAGCAGAAGGTATGCCAGTAACAGGCGGCAAAGCGCAAATGATCTTCCATGCGCTTACCCAGCACCAGCTCATCCGGGTTGTAGTGACGAAATGCTAAAGGATTGGTTGTTTTCGGGCCTTCGTAACGAACACGATCGAGTTGGTCGAAATAAGCTTGCATATTGAGCTCCATAATCAGGGTATGCGGCGAGTCGTTGATACAGGAGTAATAGTGAATAGACATTTTGGCTTGCTCAATTACGTTATTTCACACTGCTATTGAGAGAATGCACAACTGTGCGCTGGCTCGCAAAATAATGCGCAGGCAAACTATTTTTCGGTCCCGCTTCCATAATCAAATGTAATTAAGACGTTACGTATTTTAAAATTCGATCGCGGTCATAAATTCAGAAATAAACCAAATATCATAATGCGAAGATAAAAATCTGTAATTGCCAGCCCGCCTTTCCCCGTTAAAAATTTGCTGCGTCCCAGCAGTGAATGTTTCTTTTATCTCAGCAACACATACCCCTACAAAAAGGCCCTATAATTATGAAGATAAAGAACCTGTCCCTTACTCTCTGCACTACGCTCCTCCTTGCAAGCTTTGCCGGACATGCCAAGGAAGTCAAAATTGGCATGGCGATTGACGATCTGCGCCTTGAACGCTGGCAGAAAGATCGCGATATTTTTGTGAAAAAAGCGGAATCACTTGGCGCGAATGTGTTTGTGCAATCCGCGAACGGCAACGAAGAAACGCAAATGTCGCAAATTGAGAATATGATCAACCGCGGCGTCGATGTGCTGGTCATTATCCCTTATAACGGCCAGGTATTAAGTAACGTCGTTAAAGAAGCCAAACAAGAAGGCATAAAAGTCTTAGCCTATGACCGTATGATTAATAATGCGGATATCGATTATTATATTTCGTTCGACAATGAAAAAGTGGGTGAATTACAGGCTAAAAGCCTGATCGACAAAGTACCTCAGGGCAATTATTTCCTGATGGGCGGCTCGCCGGTTGATAACAACGCCAAGCTGTTCCGCGAAGGGCAAATGAAAGTCCTGAAGCCGTATATCGACAGCGGTAAGATTAAAGTGGTCGGCGATCAGTGGGCGGATGGCTGGCTGCCAGAAAACGCGCTGAAAATCATGGAAAACGCCTTAACCGCCAACAACAACAAAATCGATGCTGTCGTCGCATCCAACGATGCCACCGCAGGGGGCGCAATCCAGGCACTCAGCGCCCAGGGCCTGGCAGGAAAAGTGGCTATTTCGGGTCAGGATGCCGACCTCGCGGGCGTCAAACGCATCATGGCAGGCACACAAACCATGACCGTCTACAAACCGATTACCCAGCTTGCGAATACAGCGGCGGAAATTGCCGTGGAGCTGGGAAATGGTAAGCAACCTAAGGCAGACGCGACGCTGAATAACGGGCTTAAAGATGTTCCGGCTCGTCTGCTCACCCCCATTGAAGTCAATAAAGAGAACATTGACGCCACCGTCATTAAAGACGGTTTCCACAAGAAGAGTGAACTGTAATCCAGCGCGCCCCTGCTCTGCGGGGGCGCATCGAGTTGTACTGTTCTTCCCTCGGGTCATGTGGAGCAGTTATGCCTTATTTACTTGAAATGAAAAGCATCACCAAGCGCTTTGGCGCGGTGAAAGCGGTCGACAACGTCAGTCTGCGGCTCAATCCCGGCGAAGTGGTCTCGCTGTGTGGCGAAAACGGATCGGGCAAATCGACGTTGATGAAAGTGTTGTGTGGGATCTACCCGCACGGCAGTTACGAAGGCGAAATTGTCTTTGCCGGTGAAGTGATTCAGGCGACACACATTCGCGATACCGAACGCAAAGGCATCGCTATCATCCACCAGGAGCTGGCGCTGGTGAAGCACCTCACCGTGCTGGAGAACATTTTTCTGGGGGCCGAAATTTCACGTCATGGCGTACTGGATTACGACACCATGACGCTACGCTGTGAAAAACTGCTGGCCCAGGTAAGTCTCGCGATTTCCCCGGATACGCGCGTCGGTGATCTTGGCCTCGGGCAACAACAGCTGGTTGAAATCGCCAAGGCGCTGAACAAACAGGTAAGGCTGCTGATCCTCGATGAGCCAACGGCCTCCCTCACCGAGCAGGAAACGGCCGTCCTGCTCAATATCATTCGCGATCTGCAAAACCACGGCATTGCGTGCATCTACATTTCGCACAAGCTCAATGAGGTAAAAGCCATTTCGGACACCATCTGTGTGATCCGCGACGGTCAGCACATCGGCACACGTGAAGCTGCCGGCATGAGTGAAGATGACATCATCACCATGATGGTGGGGCGCGAGCTCACGGCGCTCTATCCAAACGAACCGCACACCACGGGTGACGAAGTGTTACGCGTGGAAAACCTCACCGCGTGGCATCCCGTTAACCGCCACATCAAGCGCGTGAATAACGTCTCATTTTCCCTTCACAGCGGCGAAATCCTCGGTATTGCGGGGTTAGTCGGGGCCGGGCGCACTGAAGCCGTCCAGTGCCTGTTTGGCGTATGGCCGGGTCGCTGGGAAGGCCGTATTTTTATCGACAGACAGCCGGTAAAAATCGAGAACTGCCAGCAGGCGATTGCCCACGGTATCGCCATGGTGCCGGAAGATCGCAAGAAAGATGGCATCGTCCCGGTCATGGCGGTGGGTAAAAACATCACGCTTGCCGCGCTCGATAGGTTCTCCGGTACGCTGAGCAGCCTCGATGATGCTGCTGAGCAGCAGTGCATTCTCCAGTCGCTCGCCAGACTCAAGGTCAAAACATCCTCCCCGGAACTGGCCATTGGACGCCTGAGCGGGGGCAACCAGCAGAAGGCAATCCTGGCGCGCTGCCTGCTCCTCAACCCACGCATATTGATCCTGGACGAGCCGACGCGTGGGATCGATATCGGCGCCAAGTACGAAATCTACAAACTGATTAATCAGCTTGTACAGCAAGGGATTGCCGTCATTGTCATCTCGTCTGAGTTACCCGAAGTGCTCGGCCTGAGCGATCGCGTGCTGGTCATGCACGAGGGAAAACTGAAAGCCAATCTGATTAACCAGAACCTGACGCAGGAGCAGGTGATGGAAGCCGCTTTAAGGAGCGAACGTCATGTCGAAAAGCAATCCGTCTGATATTAAAGTCGCTGTTCCGACGCCCGGCGCGTTTGCCGGGCTAAAAGCGTTGAACCTGCAGGTTTTCGTGATGATCGCGGCGATTATTGCCATCATGTTGTTCTTTACCTGGATGACCGATGGCTCGTACTTAAGCGCGCGTAACGTCTCTAACCTGCTGCGTCAGACTGCCATTACCGGCATCCTCGCGGTGGGCATGGTATTCGTGATTATCTCGGCGGAAATCGACCTGTCGGTGGGGTCGATGATGGGTCTGCTTGGTGGCGTGGCGGCCATTTTTGACGTCTGGCTTGGCTGGCCACTGCCGCTGACCATTGCGGTTACGCTGGTGCTGGGCCTGCTGCTGGGCGCCTGGAACGGCTGGTGGGTTGCCTACCGTAAAGTCCCGTCGTTCATTGTCACGCTGGCGGGGATGCTGGCCTTCCGCGGGATCTTAATTGGCATTACCAACGGCACCACCGTCTCCCCTACCAGCGCAGCCATGTCACAAATTGGTCAGAGCTACCTCGCCGATAGCGTCGGCTTTACGTTCGGTGTGATTGGGTTGCTGGCGTTTGTGGCCTGGCAGTGGCGTGGACGAATGCGCCGTCAGGCGTTGGGTCTGGCATCGCCAGCGTCAACGTCCACAGTCGGTCGTCAGGCACTCACTGCGGTCATTGTACTGGGCGCAATCTGGCTTCTGAACGACTATCGCGGTGTCCCGACGCCGGTATTGCTGCTGGCACTGTTGCTGCTGGCCGGGATGTTTATGGCCACGCGTACCGCGTTTGGTCGCCGTATTTATGCCATCGGCGGCAACCTTGAGGCTGCTCGCCTTTCAGGGATCAACGTCGAGCGCACCAAACTCGCCGTCTTCGCCATTAACGGCCTGATGGTTGCTATCGCCGGGTTGATCCTCAGCTCGCGTCTGGGGGCGGGTTCTCCCTCGGCCGGGAACATCGCCGAGCTGGATGCTATCGCCGCCTGTGTCATTGGCGGCACCAGCCTCGCAGGCGGTGTCGGCAGCGTGGCAGGCGCGGTGATGGGGGCATTTATCATGGCTTCGTTGGATAACGGGATGAGTATGATGGACGTCCCGACGTTTTGGCAGTATATCGTCAAGGGGGCCATTCTTTTGCTGGCAGTCTGGATGGACTCTGCAACCAAGCGACGAGCCTGATAACAATATTGTGACTTATTTGGGAAGTTAGCCATGTTTGAAAAGCGTCACCGCATCACGTTGTTATTCAATGCCAACAAAGCCTACGACCGTCAGGTGGTGGAGGGCGTTGGTGAATATTTGCAGGCGTCGCAATCCGAGTGGGATATTTTTATCGAAGAAGATTTCCGAACCCGTCTCGAAAACATCAAAGAGTGGCTGGGCGATGGGGTCATCGCTGACTACGACGACCCCGTCATTGAGCAATTGCTGACTGACGTCGACGTTCCGATTGTCGGCGTCGGCGGCTCTTACCATGCGCCCGAGCACTATCCGCCGGTCCACTATATCGCCACCGATAACCATGCGCTGGTTGAGACCGCCTTCCTGCATTTGAAAGAGAAAGGCGTCCATCGCTTCGCGTTTTATGGTTTACCGTCAACCAGCGGCAAGCGCTGGGCAGTTGAGCGTGAACATGCTTTCTGCCAGCTTGTCGCGCAGGAGAAGTACCGCGGCGTGGTTTATCAGGGGCTGGAGACCGCGCCGGAAAACTGGCAGCACGCGCAAAACCGACTGGCGGACTGGCTGCAAACTCTGCCGCCGCAAACCGGCATCATTGCCGTTACGGATGCTCGTGCCCGCCACGTCTTGCAGGTCTGCGAACATTTACACATTCCGGTGCCGGAAAAACTGTGCGTCATTGGCATCGATAACGAGGAGCTGACGCGTTACCTCTCTCGCGTGGCGCTCTCGTCCGTGGCACAGGGTACGCGGCAGATGGGCTATCAGGCGGCGAAGTTACTGCATCGTCTGCTGGATAAAGAAGCGTTGCCGCTTCAGCGCTTACTGGTTCCCCCAGTTCGCGTAGTCGAACGCCGTTCAACGGATTACCGCTCCTTAAGCGACCCGGCAGTTATTCAGGCCATGCACTACATTCGCAACAACGCCTGCAAAGGGATTAAGGTCGATCAGGTGCTGGACTCGGTGGGTATTTCCCGTTCGAATCTGGAGAAGCGGTTTAAAGAGGAAGTGGGCGAAACCATTCATGCGGTCATCCACGCCGAGAAACTGGAGAAAGCACGCAGCCTGCTGATCTCCACCTCATTGTCGATCAACGAAATCTCACAGATGTGCGGTTACCCGTCGCTGCAATATTTTTATTCCGTGTTCCGAAAGGAGTATGAAAGTACGCCAAAAGAGTACCGGGAGCGTCACAGCGAAGTGATGATGTAGAAAAAAGAGAAAAGAAAACGCCTTCCGATGGAAGGCGTTTTTTTGAATTACATATGTGCGGCGATTAAGCGCTGGTTATCCTGGTACATCGCGAACAGATAGTTGTTATAGCTCTGTCCCTTGGTCGAATAACCTTTCAGCTTGTGGATCATCGTGCTGGCCGTCACTTCCTGATCCGCTTTACGCAGCTGAGCGCGCGATTTACGGAACGATGAGTAGGCCGGATGCGTGTTCAGATTCACCACGTAGGCATTCACAGAATCTTTCACTGATTCAAACTGAGAATAACCTTTCACCTTACCTGGTGCATTGTTACAACGACCCTTGATACATTTCATACCAAACAGGTTGTTGTTATTACGCGCCAGTTTCGAGGTACCCCAGCCACTTTCGGCTGCAGCCATGGTCGCAACCATGCTCCCCGGGATAATGTCGACACGCTCTAAGAGAGAGTTCCACGGCACACGGCGCGTGTTACCGTTCCAGCTCACCTTGTAGCGTTTGGTGATATCTTTCAGGCGCGCGCGTTCTGATGGCGACCAACGGCTGTCGTACTGTTTGGCAATCAACCAGTTACGATCCGCAGTAATCGCGGCGTTTTGACTTGTGATGTAAGGCATTACCGTCCGGAGAAACGCTTTTTTCCTTGGTGTTCCGGAAGGGTATTTTCGCAAATCAGGAAGTGAACTACTCTTTGCACTATTGCGAGAATACTCTTGTTTACTGCTAACCTTACTACTTGTCGTCTTTATTACGTGGGCTTTCTTACTCGTTGTATCCGTGTGCGTCTTCGCAAGCACCTCACCCGAAAATGCCATGGTGAGTAACATGAGTATCGCGGCCCCATATCGTCGAATGGGAGTCGATATCATTAGGTCTCCTGGTCGGATATAAACATTCCAACACCTTATTTTTTTCACAAATTTGAGAGCGGAATCTCAAATCATAACAAAAATAGACTGCAAGAGCACGTATAGAAATAGTCCAATTCCGAAACTATGTCACCTGAAACCTGCTCACATAAGCATCAATTCTGAAAAATTGTGCGCGAACTCGCAGATAACTTCCTAATTTTGCGCGGGATCACTCATCCTCACGCGTCATCCTTGCAGAAAGCCCCGGGGGATGAGTTTTTACCCCACACCTGATGGCACACTGGTCAAAAATGCCGCGACAGGAAAATGGAATGAAACGCACCGCATTAGCTTTTCTGATGTTACCCGCACTGGCTCATGCTGACTGGTCATCACCGGGTTTCAACACCTTTAGCGCCGAAGGTACCGGGATATTCACCAGCCAGGCAAAGCTTGCGAAGGGTACTCGCCCTCTTACGCTGAGTTTTGACAACACGTGCTGGCAGCCAACGGATGCAATAAAACTCAATGAGATGCTGTCGCTTAAAAAATGTGACGGCACGCCGCCGCAGTGGCGACTGTTCCGCGACGGCGAGTATCAGATGCGTGTCGATACCCGCTCCGGTACGCCTACACTGATGCTGACTATTCAGAGCACAGCGGAACCGTCGGTTGCAAACGTTACCCGCCAGTGTCCGAAGTGGGACGGTAAGCCCCTGACGCTTGAAGTTGGCAACGATTTCCCGGAAGGATCGGTGGTCCGTGATTTCTACAGCAAAAAGACTGCAACAGTGCAGAATGGAAAAATCACCCTGCAACCCGCCGCCAACAGCAACGGTCTGCTGCTGCTTGAACGCGCTGAGACCGACAAACCCGCGCCCTTTAGCTGGCAAAACGCCACCGTCTATTTCGTGCTGACTGACCGCTTTGTCAACGGCGATCCCTCTAACGATAACAGCTATGGACGCCACAAAGATGGCATGCAGGAGATCGGCACCTTCCACGGTGGCGATCTCAAGGGGCTTACAACCCGGCTCGATTATTTACAGCAGCTGGGCGTGAATGCGCTCTGGATAAGCTCCCCGCTGGAGCAGATCCACGGCTGGGTTGGCGGTGGCACCAAAGGTGACTTCCCCCACTACGCCTATCATGGCTACTACACCCAGGACTGGACCACGCTTGATGCCAACATGGGCACCGAAGATGATTTACGCCACCTTGTCGATGAAGCGCATAAACGCGGGATCCGCATCTTGTTTGATATCGTCATGAACCACACGGGTTACGCGACGCTCGCAGACATGCAGGCGTTCCAGTTCGGGGCCCTTTATCTGCAGGGTGAAGAACTGAAAAAAACGCTGGGCGAGCACTGGACGGACTGGAAGCCGGGAGCAGGCCAAAGCTGGCACAGCTTCAACGATTACATCAACTTCAGCGACAAAGCCGCCTGGGAAAAATGGTGGGGTAAAAAGTGGATCCGCACCGACATTGGTGATTATGACAATCCCGGCTTCGACGATTTAACCCTGTCGCTGGCATTCCTGCCGGACCTGAAAACGGAGTCGACGACCCCTTCCGGTTTACCCAACTTCTACCAACATAAACCTGATACCCACGCGAAGGCCATTTCGGGCTACACCCCGCGTGATTACCTGACCCACTGGCTCAGCCAGTGGGTACGTGACTATGGCATTGACGGTTTCCGGGTGGATACGGCAAAACACGTGGAACTCGAGGCCTGGCAGCAGTTGAAAGATCAGGCCAGCCAGGCGCTGGCAGCCTGGAAAGGCGCGAACCCCGACAAAAAACTCGACAATACCCCGTTCTGGATGACCGGCGAGTCATGGGGCCACGGCGTGATGCAAAGCGATTATTACCGCCACGGGTTTGACGCGATGATCAACTTTGATTATCAGGAGCAGGCAGCAAAAGCGGTCGGTTGTCTGGCGGACATCGACCTGACCTGGCAGCAGATGGCGGAAAAACTGCAAAGCTTCAATGTCCTGAGCTATCTCTCGTCGCATGACACACGCCTTTTCCGTGAAGGCGGCCAGCGTGCCGCAGAGCTGCTCCTGCTCGCACCGGGCAGCGTACAAATTTACTACGGCGATGAATCCGAGCGGCCATTCGGACCGACAGGGTCTGATCCATTACAGGGCACCCGCTCGGATATGAACTGGCAGGACGTGACGGGCAAGCAGGCCTTAACCGTCGCCCACTGGCAGGTTCTGGGCCAGTTCCGCGCCCGTCATCCCGCAATAGGTGAAGGCAAACAAACCACGCTGTCGCTGAAAGAAGGCTACGGCTTCGTTCGCGAGCACAATGGCGATAAGGTCATGGTGGTGTGGGCGGGTAATCAATAACGACGCCAACCGGTTCCCTCTCCCCCTCCGGGAGAGGGATATTTCACCAGAACAATCCACTACCTAAATACCTTCCCGCCACATAAAACAACAATCCCGACCGCATCTCTCGATTTGCACCAGCACGGTGCTAGCGTTATGGTTACCCACTTTCAAAATAAGCTCGACAGATCACCTGCTATGACGTTTTCACTTTTCGGCGACAAATTCACCCGCCATTCAGGCATTACTCGCCTGATGGAGGACCTCAACGACGGGCTGCGCACACCAGGCGCCATCATGCTCGGCGGCGGAAACCCGGCTCAAATCCCGGAGATGAACACCTATTTTCAGACGCTGCTGGCTCAGATGCTGGAAAGCGGGAAAGCAACCGATGCGCTTTGCAACTACGACGGCCCGCAGGGTAAAACCGAACTGCTGACGCTGCTCGCTGAAATGCTGCGCAAAGAGCTGGGTTGGGATATCGAACCACAGAATATTGCACTGACAAACGGCAGTCAGAGCGCATTTTTCTACTTGTTTAATCTTTTCGCAGGCCGTCGCGCCGACGGCACCACCAAAAAAGTGCTGTTCCCGCTGGCGCCAGAGTACATCGGCTATGCCGATTCCGGCCTCGAAGAGGATCTGTTCGTCTCGGCGCGCCCGAATATTGAGCTGCTGCCAGAAGGCCAGTTCAAATATCATGTCGACTTTGAACATCTGCATATTGGTGAAGAGACGGGCATGATCTGCGTATCACGTCCAACCAACCCAACGGGCAACGTCATCACCGACGACGAACTGATGAAGCTGGATGCGCTGGCGAATCAGCACGACATCCCGCTGGTGATTGATAATGCTTATGGCGTGCCGTTCCCGGGGATCATCTTCAGCGAAGCACGTCCGCTGTGGAACCCGAACATCGTCCTGTGTATGAGCCTTTCCAAGCTGGGTCTGCCGGGCAGCCGTTGCGGGATCATCATCGCCAATGAAAAAATCATCACCGCCATTACCAACATGAACGGCATTATCAGCCTTTCCCCGGGGGGAATCGGCCCGGCGATGATGTGTGAAATGATCAAACGTAATGACCTGCTGCGCCTGTCGAACGAGGTTATCAAGCCGTTCTATTACCAGCGGGTACAGGAAACGATCGCCATTCTTCGCCGCTACTTACCGGAAGAACGCTGCCTGATCCACAAACCTGAAGGGGCAATTTTCCTGTGGCTGTGGTTTAAGGATCTGCCGATCACCACCGAGCTTCTCTACCAGCGCCTGAAAAAGCGCGGCGTGTTGATGGTACCGGGTGATTACTTCTTCCCGGGTCTGGATAAGCCGTGGCCGCATACGCATCAGTGCATGCGCATGAACTACGTGCCCGATCCGGAGAAAATCGAAGCGGGCGTGAAAATTCTCGCCGAAGAGATTGAGTACGCCTGGCGCGAAGATAGCCAGTAACGCGTTACGCCAGATTATGCAGCCGTTCGGTGCGTAATCTGGCGGGGTCAACGCAGCGCAGCGCGTGGGTTGGGCACGCCTCCACACAGGCGGGTCCAGCCTCGCGATCTGCGCACATATCACATTTCACCGCCTGAACGCGGTTCCCCACTCGCTGAACCTGCATCGCCCCAAACGGGCACGCTACCACACAACTTTTACAGCCAATACAGCGCGCCGGCTCCACCCGCCAGGCACCCGCGGTGTGGCGAATAGCCTGTGTCGGACAAACAGTGGCACAAGGGGCATCTTCACACTGATGGCAGCCCACAGCCGTAGTGAATGCGCCGCCTTTGACCACCCGAATGCGGGGCGCAAACGCGCCTGCAGAAAGCATTCCCTGATGCGACACCACGCAGGCCACTTCGCAGGTACGGCAGCCAATGCATTTTTCCGTATCAGCCAGGATAAATCGGTTCATCTGTCACGCTCCGCGCACGTTAAAACCCAACTCTTTTGAGATAGCCTCTGCCGTTTCCCGCAGCGGTTTCAGCAGGTTTTTTTCACCAATTTGCTTCATGCGGGACGTCGAGAGCGAAATGGAGATCGCGTACGGCACGCGGCCATGAATATCAAACACCGGTACGGCAAGACAGGAGACGCCCAGCTCGTTCTCTTCTTTATCCATCGCCATGCTGTGCTCGCGGATTTCCGCCAGCTCGTCATACATCGCGCTCAGTTCGGTAATCGTGTTGCGGGTGAGCGGCTGGATCTGCTCCTGATGGCTCTGCCAGTAGCTCGCCACATAGTCCTGATGACCAAACGCCATGTAGATTTTGCCCATCGCCGAACAATAGAGCGGCATATGCTGACCGATGTAAGCACGCGTGCGCAGCATACCGGTTGTGGGCTCCAGCTTATAAATCAGAATGGCGTGATCGTCCTCGCGGCTTGAGAAGTTCACCGTCTCACCGGTGGCGATATTCAGCGTCTCAAGGTGCGGGGCCGCCACGTGAATGATATTCAGCGACGACAGCGCCTTTTGCCCGACGGCGATAAATTTGGTGGTCAGGCGGTAGCTGCCCGCCGCAGGCGCCGGGGTAACGTACCCGCACGACTGTAATCCCTGCAGTAAGCGGTGCACGGTGCTTTTATTCAGCCCTGCCAGTTCCGATAAATGGGCCAACGGACACCCGTTCGGGTAGTTGCTGAGGATCTCAATCAGCATCAGGCCGCGAAACAAGCTCTGGCTACCTGCTGGCCTCTCTTTTTCTTGCGTCATTTCGCTCTCTTTCGTGCTCATCCAATGGCTCCTTTTTATCGCGTCCTGATGGTAGCGCAAAGTGTGGTTCAGTTCACGATCTCAACAGAAAAAACACAACCAGTTGATTTTAATCGATTTTGAAAATCATGAATGTCGTTGATCTGGCAAAATTTGATCGCTATATTTGAAATCATATTTCGCATAGTGAAATTTAGCGATAAAAAAGCACTCGCACTTGCCCCGACAAAAACAGGAGAACAGGGATGAAAGTGACCTTTGAAGAGTTAAAAGCGGCGTTCAGGCGGGTCCTGGTCGATCGCGGCGTAAAAGCGGACACCGCCGACGCCTGCGCGGAGATGTTTGCCCGCACCACGGAATCGGGCGTCTATTCACACGGGGTTAACCGCTTCCCTCGTTTCATTCAGCAGCTTGATGCCGGCGACATCATTCCTGATGCCCAGCCAACACGGGTGACCTCGCTGGGTGCCATCGAACAGTGGGATGCCCGACGTTCCATTGGCAACCTGACGGCGAAAAAGATGATGGATCGCGCCACCGAACTGGCCGCCGACCACGGTATCGGCCTGGTGGCACTGCGAAACGCCAACCACTGGATGCGCGGCGGCAGCTACGGCTGGCAGGCCGCAGAGAAGGGGTACATCGGGATCTGCTGGACTAACTCCATTGCCGTCATGCCAGCCTGGGGCTCAAAAGCGTGCTGCATCGGCACTAACCCTCTGATCGTGGCGATTCCGTCTACGCCGATCACAATGGTCGATATGTCGATGTCAATGTTCTCCTACGGCATGCTGGAAGTGAATCGCCTGGCCGGACGCACGTTGCCGGTGGATGGGGGCTTTGATGATGAAGGGCACCTCACCAGAGAACCTGGTGTGATCGAGAAAAACCGCCGCATTCTGCCGATGGGCTACTGGAAAGGATCGGGCTTATCCATCGTCCTCGACATGATCGCAACCCTGCTCTCCAACGGATCCTCCGTTGCGGAAGTGACCCAGGACAACAGCGACGAATATGGCGTGTCACAAATCTTTATCGCCATCGAGGTCGATCGTTTGATCGACGGACCCACCCGCGATGCCAAACTGCAGCGCATCATGGACTTTATCATCAACGCCGAGCGGGCTGATGAAAACGTCGCGGTTCGACTGCCGGGTCATGAATTCACACGTCTGCTCGAAGAGAACCGCCGCAACGGCATCACCATTGACGACAGCGTGTGGGCGAAAATCCAGTCTCTGTAAGGAGTGGGTCATGATTTTAGGACATATTTCGCAGCCAAATCCGTGTCGCCTGCCGCGGGCGATAGAGAAAGCACTCGATTTTCTGCGCACCACGGATTTCACGGCGCTGGCACCTGGCGTGGTGGACATTGACGGACGTAACATTTTTGCTCAGGTGCTCGACCTCACCACCCGGACGTGGGATGAGAACCGTCCCGAAGTGCACCGTCGCTATCTGGACATACAGTTTCTGGCATGGGGTGAAGAGAAAATCGGTGTCGCCATTGATACCGGCAATAACGAAATAAGCGAATCACTGCTGGAACAGCGGGATATTATTTTTTATCACGGCAGCGAAAATGAATCATTTATAGAAATGACGCCCGGCACGTACGCCATATTTTTTCCGCAGGATGTTCACCGTCCTGCCTGTATTAAAAATAAGGTATCGGCAATTCGTAAAATTGTGGTGAAAGTAGCAATCAGCGAAATAGATTAATTTTCTGAACTCTATTGGGAATGCGAAATGACTAACACCGGTTTTATAATTGGTGCGTATCCCTGCGCACCCTCGTTTCATCAGCAAGGGGAACAAGAAGAGCAGGACTTCTGGCGAGCGCTTTCCGACACGCCAGACATTCGCGGGCTGGAGCAACCGTGTCTTGAGGATCTCCATCCGTTGGGTGACGAATGGCTGTTCCGCCATACGCCGGGGGACTGGCAAATGGTGGTTACCGCGGTGATGGAAACCATGCGCCGCCGCGGCACAAATGGCGCGTTTGGCCTGGCCTCTGCCGATGAAGAACAGCGCAAAGCCTGCGTTGACTATTACCGCCATCTGCTGCGAAAGATTGATGCCATCAATACTCGCTTTCCAGGCAAAATTATCGCTCTGGAGATGCAAGCCGCGCCGCAGGCGGGAAACCCGTCTGTTGAACAAGCTACCGCTGCGTTTTCCCGTTCTGTACGCGAAATCACCTCATGGGACTGGTCATGCGACCTGGTGCTTGAACACTGCGATGCAATGACCGGCCCCGCGCCACGCAAGGGGTTTTTGCCCTTAGCGCAGGTGCTTGAGGTGGTGAAAGAAACGGATATCAGCGTATGCATCAACTGGGCGCGGTCGGCTATCGAAGGACGCAATACCGCGCTGCCGCCTGAACATGTTAAAGCCGCACTTGAGGCCGGGAAGCTGGGCGCACTGATGTTCTCCGGGACCTCCGCTCGCGGAGCGTACGGCGAATGGCAGGATCTGCATGCGCCATTTTCCCCGTTCTGTACCGACAGTTTAATGACCACCGAACAGGTAAAAGCACTTTTTACTGCGGCGAGCGCCGCAACATTGAAATTCTCCGGTATTAAATTACTGGAAATAAATGCTAATGCTAACGTCAGCCATCGTATCGCTATTTTGCGCGACGGCATTAGTGAAATGAAAAAAGCAACGCAATAACAATAAAAATCTTATTCCGGTTACATTCACTGAGATATTAAATATGAATATTTCTACTCATGCTCTACAAGCGGATATTCCGCGCCAGCGCTGGTTAAGAATCATTCCGCCTATTCTTATCGCCTGTATTATTTCATATATGGACCGCGTGAATATTGCATTTGCGATGCCAGGCGGTATGGATGAAGAGTTAGGTATCTCTGCCACCATGGCAGGCCTGGCGGGTGGGATCTTCTTTATCGGTTATCTGTTCCTGCAGGTGCCCGGCGGCAAGATCGCCGTGCATGGCAGCGGTAAGAAGTTTATTGGCTGGTCACTGGTTGCCTGGGCGGTGATTTCGGTCCTGACCGGCGTTGTGACCAATCAGTATCAACTGCTGGCACTGCGCTTCTTACTCGGTGTGGCAGAAGGCGGGATGCTGCCTGTGGTGCTCACGATGATCAGTAACTGGTTCCCGGACGCCGAACGCGGCCGCGCCAATGCGATTGTCATCATGTTTGTTCCCATTGCGGGGATCATCACCGCGCCCCTGTCGGGCTGGATTATCACCGCACTCGACTGGCGCTGGCTGTTCATCATTGAAGGGCTGATGTCCATTGTGGTGCTGGTGCTCTGGGTGTTCACCGTCTACGACCGCCCGCAGGAGGCTCGCTGGATCTCCGAGGCCGAGAAAAATTATCTGATACAAACGCTGGCCGCAGAACAGCAGGCTATTGCCGGAAAAGCGGTGAAAAATGCCTCGCTGAGTGCTGTTCTGTCCGACAAAACCATGTGGCAGCTGATTGCCCTGAACTTCTTCTACCAGACCGGGATTTACGGTTACACCCTCTGGCTACCGACCATTCTCAAAGAGCTGACGCATACCAGCATCGGCCAGGTGGGAATGCTCGCCATCCTGCCTTATGTCGGCGCCATTGCGGGCATGTTCCTGTTCTCCTCACTGTCTGACCGTACCGGCAAGCGCAAGCTGTTCGTCTCCCTGCCGCTGATTGGCTTCGCGCTCTGCATGTTCCTCTCCGTGGCGTTGAAAGAGAACATCTGGCTGGCCTATGCCGCGCTGGTGGGCTGTGGCTTCTTCCTGCAGTCCGCTGCGGGTGTGTTCTGGACGATCCCGGCGCGCCTGTTCAGCGCAGAGATGGCCGGTGGCGCTCGCGGCGTGATTAACGCCCTGGGTAACCTCGGTGGGTTCTGCGGCCCTTACGCGGTGGGCGTGCTGATCACCCTCTACAGCAAAGATGCCGGGGTGTACTGCCTCGCGGTTTCGCTGGCGCTGGCCTCGCTGCTCGCCCTGATGCTACCGGCGAAATGCGATGCCGGAGCGGAACCCAACCCCGGCGTGAATCCGCATAAGCACGCAGCCTGATCCCCCCCGCCCTCTCCTGAAGAGAGGGCGTAAGACAAGAGAGTCAACGATGAGTGAAAAAGAGCCCTTCTGGCTGGGTATCGATTGTGGCGGAACGTATCTAAAAGCCGGTCTGTACACCCGCCAGGGCCAGGAAGTCTGTATTGAGCGCCGCTCGGTTGCCACACTCAGCCCACACGCAGGCCACGCTGAGCGGGATATGCACCAACTCTGGCAGCAGTGCCACGCCACCGTCGCCCTGCTGCTTAAAAATGCCGACATTGGCGGCGCACAAATCAAAGGCGTCGGGATATCGGCTCAGGGTAAAGGACTGTTTTTACTGGACAAGTATGACCAGCCGCTCGGCAACGCCATGCTCTCCTCTGACCGCCGGGCGCTGGAGATTGTACAGCGCTGGCAGCAGGACGGTATTCCTGAAAAGCTTTATCCGCATACGCGCCAGACGCTATGGACGGGGCATCCCGCCTCCCTCCTGCGCTGGGTGAAAGAGAATGAACCGCACCGTTATCAGCAGATTGGCTGTGTGATGATGGCGCACGACTACCTGCGCTGGTGCCTCACCGGCGTTAAAGGGTGTGAAGAGAGCAACATCTCTGAATCCAATCTCTACAACATGAACACCGGGCAGTACGATCCGCAGCTCACACGCTGGCTCGGCATCGATGAAATTGACGGCGCACTGCCGCCGATCGTCGGTTCAGCAGAAATTTGCGGGGAAATCACCGCTCAGGCCGCCGCCCTGACCGGTCTCGCAGCGGGTACACCCGTTGTGGGGGGGCTGTTTGATGTGGTTTCCACCGCGATCTGCGCCGGGTTACATGACGACAGCACGCTCAACGCCGTGATGGGCACCTGGGCTGTCACCAGCGGGATCGCCAACGGTATAGGCCATAACGAGCCGTATCCCTATGTGTATGGGCGCTACGTTCATCCGCAGCACTACATCGTTCACGAAGCCAGCCCCACCTCGTCCGGTAACCTCGAATGGCTGACCACACAGTGGGGCAACATGTCATTCGATGCGATCAACCAGGCCGTGGCCAGCCTGCCGAAAGCCGGAAGCGATCTGCTCTTCCTGCCGTTCCTCTATGGCAGCAACGCCGGGCTGGAGATGACCTGCGGGTTTTACGGCATGCAGGCCCTGCACACCCGCGCGCATCTGTTGCAGGCGGTCTATGAAGGTGTGGTCTTCAGCCACATGACCCATCTTAACCGCATGCTAGCGCGCTTCACGCACGTGCAGGCATTGCGCGTAACCGGCGGCCCTGCCCATTCGGATGTGTGGATGCAAATGCTCGCGGACGTCAGCGGTCTGGCAATAGAACTGCCGCAGGTCGAAGAGACCGGCTGTTCCGGCGCGGCGCTGGCCGCGCTGGTGGGTACCGGCGTTTATCCCGATTTCCGCACCGCGCAGCAGGCTGTCAGACATCACATTCGCGTCATCACACCCGACAAGCATGCCCATGCGGCCTACCAGCGCAAGTATCAGCGCTACCAGCTACTGATTTCAGCACTACAGGGCTATCACGCCCATGTTAAGGAGCACGACCTATGAGCCGACCATTACTGCAGCTGGCGCTCGACCATACCTCACTTCAGGCCGCACAGCGCGACGTCGAGCGGCTTGCGGATCACGTCGATATTATCGAAGCAGGCACCATTTTGTGTCTCACCGAAGGGCTTAATGCCGTGCGCGCACTGCGCCAGCAGTGTCCGAAAAAAACGATCGTGGCTGACTGGAAAGTGGCCGATGCCGGAGAAACGCTGGCTGAACAGGCGTTTGGCGCAGGCGCGAACTGGATGACCATCATCTGCGCCGCGCCGCTGGCAACCGTCGAGAAGGGTCACGAGGTGGCTCTGCGCTGCGGCGGGGAAATTCAGATGGAGCTGTTTGGTCACTGGACGCTGGATGATGCGCGTGAATGGCACCGTATCGGGGTCACACAGGCCATTTATCACCGTGGGCGCGACGCACAGGCCAGCGGCCAGCAGTGGGGCGAGGCGGATCTCGCCAGCATGAAAGCCCTCTCGGATATCGGCCTGCAGCTCTCGATCACCGGCGGCATTACCCCCGCCGACCTGCCGCTGTTTAAGCAGATCAATGTGAAAGCGTTTATTGCCGGACGGGCACTGACAGGCACTGCTAACCCACCGCAGGTGGCCCATGCATTCCATTCACACATCCGCGACATCTGGGGGGAGTCACCATGCGTCAGCATCCGTTAGGTATCTACGAAAAAGCGCTGCCGAAAACGCTCACCTGGCCAGAGCGCCTGGTGCTGGCAAAAAGCTGCGGATTTGATTTTGTCGAGATGTCGATCGATGAAACTGATGAGCGTTTGTCCCGCCTTGAATGGAACACCGCGCAGCGCGCCTCTCTGGTTGAGGCGATGCTGGAAACCGGGGTCGCGATCCCGTCGATGTGTCTGTCTGCCCACCGCCGCTTCCCGTTTGGTAGCCGGGACGAGACCGTCCGCGAGCGCGCACGCGCCATCATGACCAAAGCCATCCGTCTGGCGCGCGATCTCGGTATTCGCACCATCCAGCTTGCCGGGTATGACGTCTATTACGAAGAACATGACGAAGGTACCCGGCAACGCTTTGCCGAAGGGCTGGCATGGGCCGTGGAGCAGGCCGCCGCCGCGCAGGTCATGCTGGCAGTGGAGATCATGGATACCGCGTTTATGAACTCCATCAGCAAATGGAAAAAGTGGGACGAAATGCTCGCTTCACCATGGTTCAGCGTTTATCCGGACGTCGGCAACCTGAGCGCGTGGGGTAACGATGTGGCCGCCGAGCTGACGCTGGGCATCGATCGCATCGCCGCCATCCACCTGAAAGATACCCAGCCCGTGACTGAACAAAGCCCCGGACAGTTTCGTGACGTACCGTTCGGTGAGGGGTGCGTCGATTTCGTGGGCATATTTAACACGCTGAATCAGCTCAATTATCGCGGCGCATTTCTGATTGAAATGTGGACTGAAAAAGCCAAAGAGCCGGTACTGGAAATCATCCAGGCACGCCGCTGGATTGAAGCCCGGATGCAGGAAGGAGGGATGACATGTTAGAACAACTCAAAGCCGAGGTCCTGGCGGCAAACCTGGCGCTGCCCGCCCACCAGCTGGTGACTTTCACCTGGGGCAACGTCAGTGCGGTGGATCGTGAACGCGGCCTGATGGTGATTAAACCCTCCGGCGTGGAGTATGACGTAATGTCCGCAGAGGATATGGTGGTGGTGGACATTGCCACGGGCCAGGTGGTCGAGGGGGTTAAAAAACCCTCTTCCGACACGCCAACCCACCTGGCGCTGTATCGCCGTTACCCTGAAATTGGCGGCATTGTGCATACCCATTCCCGCCACGCCACTGTCTGGGCGCAGGCAGGGCAGGATTTACCGGCATGGGGTACCACGCACGCTGACTATTTTTATGGTGCGATCCCCTGCACGCGGTTGATGACCCCGGCTGAAATTGCGGGTGAATACGAATACCAGACCGGTGAAGTGATCATCAAAACCTTTGAGGAGCGCGACGTAAACCCGATGCAGATCCCGGCGGTGCTGGTCCATTCTCACGGCCCGTTCACCTGGGGAAAAAATGCGGCCGATGCGGTACATAACGCTGTGGTGCTGGAAGAGTGCGCCTTTATGGGGCTGTTTTCACGCCAGCTTGCGCCACAGCTACCGACGATGCAGCAGGAATTGCTCGATAAACATTACCTGCGCAAGCATGGAGCAAATGCCTACTACGGGCAGTGATCACCCGGAATTAATATGCTCCTTACAGTACCGCCGTTTCCAGACGGCGGGCGTTAAGCCGGTATGCTTTGAAAATATCTGCCGGAAATACCCGACATCATTAAAACCGCAGCGGGTTGCCACTTCGGTCAGGGACGCGGAGTCGTTCAGCAACAGCTTTTCTGCCGCCCTGACGCGCTGGCGATGGATCGCTTCCGTCAGGGTTAAGTGAAAGGTCCGGCGAAATACGCGTCCCAGATAATCGGCATTGCAGTGCAAGGCTTTTGCCAGTTGCGATGTGGAAAGCGGCAGATGAAACTGCGTGCGAATAAGCTGTTTTGCCTTCCATGCCATGGCCGCGCCGGCTTCATCGGCTCTGTCTTCATAACCTGAGGAGATCGACACTTGCTGTAAAATCAGCAGCAAAATCATTTCCAGCGCCACGCTTCGCTGTAATTTTTCCTGCTCACTCAGGAATTGCCGGAATAGCGCAATCACATATTGAGCATCGCGCACGCAGCAATGTTGTTCAATGGCCACCGGAAAAGCATGTGGCAAAGGCGACGATTGTGCTTCGACCTCAAAATGCAGCCAGTAGAACCGCAGGTCCGCCGGGAAATCTTCTGTCCCCACGTGTCGACGCGCCGGCCAGAGCAGTAAGCTCTCTCCCGCTTTCACCTCAAAGAGCGTGTTTTCTTCCTGGATCGTTAATGTCCCTTTTTCAACGAAGATAATCTCCCACGAGGTTAATTTGCGCGCCGGATGCCGGCCCACGCCCCGGGAAATAAAGAGCCCACCATTTTGCACTTTAATCGGAAGCGCTATGGATAATTCAAGCATGGATATTCACCATTCCGCTCTGATTGCCATTAATATTCATCTTATGCTTTGATTATTAATGAATATCTTCCTGCCTTCCCGATCGAAATCACAAATTTATCATCAGGTCGGAATCGTCACCTTTTTATACTTTTCCCTTCCCTTGTTGGCCTGAGCGTTCGGTGCAGAATGAATAGGGTACCTTGCATAAATACGATAAAAATCGATTACCGAGGAGTTACCTCATGACTTCCACACCGATTACAGAATCACAGGTCGTACAAGGGGCAATGGATGACCGCCTGTCAGTCCGCGAAAAAATTGGCTACGGCCTGGGTGACGCGGGTGGCACGGTCATTACCTGCCTGATCATGAATTTTCTTACCTTCTTCTACACCGACGTTTTTGGTCTGACGCCTGCGCTCGTTGGCACGCTGTTTATTGCCCTGCGCGTGTTTGACGCCATTTCCGATCCGGTGATGGGGGTGATTGCCGACCGAACACAAAGCCGTTGGGGGCGTTTTCGCCCGTGGCAGCTGTGGGTGGCGCTTCCTGTCGGGGTTATCGGTGTACTGACCTTCACCGTGCCTGACGCCAGCATGGGGGTGAAAATCGCCTGGGCGTTTGGTACCTATCTGCTGTTGTCAGTGGGCTATACCGCCATCAACGTGCCCTACTGCGCGCTGATCAACACCATGACCACCCGCCACAGCGAGGTCATCTCCTGTCAGTCATGGCGCTTTGTGCTGTGCGGTGTGGCGGGCTTTTTGGTCTCTGTTGGCCTGCCGTGGCTGGTCGCAGCGCTGGGCGAGGGCAACGCCGCGCGAGGCTATCAGCTCGGCGTTGGGGTGTTGTGCGCCATCGCCGTGGTGATGTTCCTCTGCTGCTTCTTCTGGGTGCGTGAGCGCGTCCCGCTGGCGCTGATGGGCAAATTCACCTTACGCGAGCATCTGGCCGGCCTGCGCAACAACGATCAGCTCCTGCTGATGCTGGTGATGTCATTCCTGCTGATCAACGTCTTCAACATCCGTGGCGGCGGCTACATGTACTTCATCACCTACGTGCTCCAGGGCAGTACCGCTTATACCTCGCTGTTCTTCACGATGGTGACCTTTGCCGCCATTCTCGGCGCGGTGATCGTGAATCCCCTTTCTCGCCGGATTGATACCGTCAAACTCTATTACTACACCAACCTCGTGCTGGCCGCGCTCGCGGCGGGAATGTGGTTTCTGCCAGGCGGTCCGGCTCATCAGATGCTCTGGCTGATCGTTATTCTGAGTAACGGTGTCATTCTCGGTTTTACCCTGCCCCTGCACTTCTCGCTGATGGCATTTGCAGATGACTATGGTGAGTGGAAAAACGGGGTACGTTCATCTGGCATGAACTTCGCTTTCAATCTGTTTTTCATCAAGCTCGCCTGGGCGTCCAGCGCCGGGATCATCAGCCTGGTGTTTATCGCCGTCGCCTACCAGCCGGGCGCGGGCAACCAGACGCCAGCCTCGTTACAGGGAATTACTGCGATGGAGACACTGCTCCCCGCCCTTTTCCACCTGCTGCTGGCGGTCTCAATCCGCTGGTGCAGACTCAACAATCCCATGATGTCGCGCATTGCCACCGATCTGCGCCAGCGTCACGTATCGTCCTGAGGAGAATGACATGTCCATAATGGAAGCCGACCTGCACACACTGAACATCAACGACCCGTTTCTCGGCCAGTATCAGCGGCTGGTGCGTGATGTGGTGATCCCCTACCAGTGGGATGCGCTAAACGATCGCGTTACCGAAGCCGAACCGAGTCACGCCATCACCAACTTCCGCATTGCGGCTGGGCTGGAACAGGGGGAGTTCTATGGAATGGTGTTTCAGGACAGCGACGTGGCGAAATGGCTGGAAGCCGTCGCGTGGTCGTTGTGCCAGAAGCCCGACTCGAAACGTGAAAAAACCGCCGATGAGGTGATTGAGCTGATTGCGGCGGCGCAGTGTGACGATGGCTATCTCAACACCTACTTCACGGTGAAAGCACCCGGTGAGCGCTGGACGAATCTCGCCGAATGCCACGAATTGTATTGCGCCGGACATATGATTGAAGCTGGCGTGGCCTATTTTCAGGGGACCGGAAAACGCCGTCTGCTGGAGGTGGTATGCAAACTGGCGGACCATATCGACCGGGTCTTTGGCCCCGGCGAGGAGCAGCTTCACGGTTATCCGGGCCATCCGGAAATTGAGCTCGCGCTTATGCGGCTTTACGACGTCACTCAGGAACCGCGTTACCTGGCCCTTGTGAAATATTTTATCGACACGCGCGGCACACAGCCTCATTTCTACGATATCGAATATGAGAAACGGGGCCGGACATCGTACTGGAACACGTACGGCCCGGCGTGGATGGTCAAGGACAAAGCCTATAGCCAGGCGCATCAACCGCTTGCCGAACAACACACCGCCATCGGCCACGCGGTTCGATTTGTCTATCTGATGGCGGGCATGGCGCATCTTGCTCGCCTGAGTCATGACGAGGATAGACGCCAGGACTGCCTGCGGCTGTGGAATAACATGGCCCAGCGACAGCTCTATATTACCGGCGGGATCGGCTCGCAAAGCAGTGGCGAAGCCTTCAGCAGCGATTACGATTTGCCTAACGATACGGTATATGCCGAAAGCTGCGCCTCCATTGGCCTGATGATGTTTGCCCGCCGGATGCTGGAGATGGAAGCGGACAGCCAGTACGCCGACGTGATGGAGCGTGCCTTATACAACACGGTACTGGGCGGCATGGCGCTGGACGGTAAACATTTCTTCTATGTGAACCCGCTGGAGGTACACCCTAAAACACTGGCATTTAATCATGTCTACGACCACGTTAAGCCGGTTCGCCAGCGCTGGTTCGGCTGCGCCTGTTGCCCGCCCAATATCGCCCGCGTGCTCACTTCGCTGGGCCACTATCTCTATACCGTTCGTCAGGACGCGCTCTTTATCAACCTCTATGTGGGGAACGACGTCGCCATACCGGTAGATGAGGGCACCTTACAGCTACGGATTAGCGGTAATTATCCGTGGCAGGAAGAGGTCAACATCGAGATCACCTCACCTGTCCCGGTGACACACACGCTGGCACTACGTTTACCAGACTGGTGCACAAGCCCGGCCGTGTCACTGAACGGCGAAAGGATCACGGGTGATGTCTCCCGGGGGTATCTGTACCTCACCCGCCGCTGGCAGGAGGGAGATACCCTTACGCTGACCTTACCCATGCCGGTCCGCCGCGTGTACGGTAACCCGCTGGTACGCCAGCAGGCCGGCAAAGTCGCGCTGCAGCGTGGCCCGCTGGTCTACTGCCTGGAAGAGGCCGACAATGGCGCGAACCTGCATAACCTCTCCCTGCCTGAGCAGAGCGAATTTCGGGTCTTTGAAGGAAAAGGGATCTTTGCGCACAAGATACTGATTCAGGCGGAGGGCATCGCGCGTCACGCTGATGAGAAAGGCACGCAGGCACTGTGGCAGTACGATCGCGCCCCGGTGCAGCGCCAGCCCCGGACGTTGACCTTTATTCCGTGGTTCAGCTGGGCAAACCGGGGAGAAGGGGAAATGCGGATTTGGGTGGATGAGGCCTGAAGGCATCTGTCCTGTCAGCCTCACCCCAACCCACTCCCACAGGCGCGGGAGATAAAAACCGAGGCCGGGTAAGGCAATCGCCACCCGGCTTTAGATCAGAAACGCCAGGACATGCCGGTCATCAGCGCGAAACTGTCTTCGCGGTCGATCATCGGACTGTTCTTCACGTCGTCAGGTAACACGGTATAGACCGCGCTGGCGTTGATAAACAGATTCTGGGTTAACTGATATTTAGCCGCGAGACCCACATACGGCGTCCAGCTATCACCTGCGGTGTATTCATTGAGGCCTGAGCGGCGAGACTCATTGCCGGATACACCGTAGTAGTAATCGTTATAGCTTTCGTCGCTGTAGAAAATACCTACCGATGGCGTCAGCGTCAGACGTTCCATCCGAACCGGACGGAAGTATGAGATTTCACCGATCACGCCGCCGCTCTCATCCATCGCATCACCCGAGACCGCCACTTTCAGCGAGCCCCAGTGTTCATGGCGGTAGTACGCCCCGCCGAGAAACGCTGATGCTTTACGCTCATCGAGGTGTTTCATCTGAGCGTCGTCGTTATCTTCAGGATCAAATCGCAGTGGCATCCACGATGCGGTCATGCTGAATTCATTTTTTTCGTCTTTCCACAGGATCCATCCGCCGGTGGTCTGGCGAATATAAAACCGGTCGCCTTCATAGCTAATTAACGGTACCGCCGTGGTATTTTCGTTATATCCTTTATAAGGCGACTCATTAAATACAGCCCCCGCCCCAAGTGAAAAGTCACCAGCCATTGCAGATGATGTTGTAAATAACGTGGCTGCGATGAGTAAATTGTATTTAATAGTCATTACATGTAATCCATTTAGACGCCAAACAAGCGAGGCGAATAATAATGGTTACAAATTTGCCAATGCAACGCTGCAGTTTATATAATATTATATATAAAAACATATAGATGGGTGCGCATGATGAATAAGTTCCAGCTAAAACCACGCGAGTTAAAAATTATTTCCGTCATCGCAGCCACCCACAGTATTGGCGATGCCGCAGCCCTGCTGGGCATGGCACAGGCTAACGTCAGTAAATACCTTTCTGACTTTGAAACGCGTGTCGGTCTTAAGGTATTTGAGCGCACGACCCGTCAGCTGGCGCTAACCCAGTTTGGCGAAGCGTTACTCCCCTACATTGACGCCACGCTGGATAAAAATAGCCAGCTCATTAATTTCATTGCTGATTATAAGCATGAGAAGCGCGGAAAAGTGACCATTTACGCCCCAACGGGTATCGTGATGTATCTGGCGCGACACGTGATCCATCAGATTGAGGACATCGGTGATATCCGCATCTCGTTAAAAACGTACAACCTGGATCGTAATGAATATTCCGAAGGGGTCTCGTTCCCCGATGATTGCGATATTCTCATTACCTATGCTCAACCGAAAGATGAAAGTCTGGTCGCCAGTGTGTTAACGAAATATTCCGTCACGGCATTTGCCACAGAAGAATATTTGAAAAACCACCCCTTAACCGGACCTGAAGATTTAATGAATCACTCCTGTATTTTAATAGACTCGATGCTGGTGGATGAGGCGAACATCTGGCGTTTTCGCGTCCACGGCAGCGAGACCGTATATGATTACAGAGTGACCGGAAATTATATTTGCGACAATACGCAGACGGCACTGGAACTGGCACGAAATAATCTCGGTATTGTTTTTGCGCCGAAAGAAAGCCTGAAAAAAGAGCTTAAGAGTGGTTCTCTGGTTCCCTGCTTCCCCCATCAGGAAGAGTGGTGGCTCGACCTGACGGCGATATTCCGCAAACGTGAATACCAGCCCTGGCGCGTGCAGTACATTCTGGACGGCGTACTGAACTGCCTGCGTCAGCAAATTGCTCAGGCTGCCCAGGGGCAGCCTGAGCTGGAGGGTTAGAACAGCCCCAGTGGTTTATCGGAATAACTCACCAGCAGGCATTTCGTCTGCTGATAATGCTCCAGCATCATCTTGTGGGTTTCACGCCCGATGCCCGATTGCTTATAGCCCCCAAAGGCCGCGTGCGCCGGATAAGCGTGGTAGCAGTTGGTCCACACACGCCCGGCCTGAATGCCCCGCCCCATTTTGTAAGCCAGATTACCGTTGCGGCTCCAGACGCCAGCCCCGAGGCCATACGGCGTATCGTTAGCAATCTCCAGCGCCTCTTCCATCGTTTTGAAGGTGGTGACGGCCAGCACCGGTCCGAAAATTTCCTCCTGGAAGACGCGCATGTTGTTTTTGCCGAACAGGATCGTCGGCTCCAGGTAATACCCGTCCTGCAGATCGCCGCCCAGCATTTTACGCCGACCGCCGGTCAGGACATCCGCCCCTTCTTTCTTGCCGATATCAATGTAGTTGAGGATAGTGTCCATCTGCCCGTGCGAGACCTGCGCGCCCATCTGGGTCACGTTATCAAGCGGGTTACCGCTGCGGATAGACTCGACGCGGCGAATGGCTCGCTCCATAAAGCGCTCATAGATAGACTCCTGCACCAGCGCGCGGCTTGGGCAGGTACAGACTTCACCCTGGTTAAAAGCAAACAGCGCAAAGCCTTCCAGGGCTTTATCGAAGAAGGCATCCTCTTCCTCCATGACGTCGGCGAAGAAAATGTTCGGCGATTTACCGCCCAGCTCCAGGGTCACTGGAATGATGTTCTGGGTCGCGTACTGCATGATCTGCTGACCCACTTCCGTCGACCCGGTAAACGCGACTTTGGCGATCCGTTTTGAGGTCGCCAGATATTCCCCTATCTCACCCCCCGCCCCGTTCACCACGTTAATCACGCCTGGCGGGAGAAGGTCGCCAATGACTTCCATCAGCAGCAGAACTGACAGCGGGGTCAGGCGGGCCGGTTTGAGCACAATGCAGTTACCCGCCGCCAGCGCGGGCGCCATTTTCCAGCTCGCCATCAGCAACGGGAAGTTCCACGGAATGATCTGCCCCACCACCCCCAGCGGTTCGTGGAAGTGGTACGCCACGGTGTCGCTGTCTACCTCGCTAATTCCGCCCTCCTGAGCGCGAATACAGGAGGCAAAATAGCGGAAGTGGTCAATGGCCAGCGGCACGTCTGCCGCCATCGTTTCACGGATTGGCTTGCCGTTATCCCAGGTTTCCGCCGTTGCCAGTAGCTCCAGATTCTGTTCCATCCGGTCAGCGATTTTGAACAATATTGCCGCTCTGTCCTGAACAGAGGTATGCCCCCATTTGTCTTTGGCTTTTTGCGCGGCGTCCAGCGCCAGGTCGATATCCCCCTTGCCGGAGCTGGCTATCTCACACAGCGGCTGGCCGGTAACGGGCGTCAGATTGGAATAGTATTCGCCGTCGACGGGTGCAACCCAGTCGCCGCCGATAAAGTTTTCATAACGGGGCTTCAGCTTGAGGGGAAAACCATACTCGCCAGGCTGGATACGCGATGAGGGAGGATTGTTTGTCATGACCGTCTCCTTGCTGTTGGTGTACAACAAGGGTAGTTCCGGCTGGCGATTTTCTCGCCAGCCGGTAACGGTGTTTACGACGGGGGTCACGGAGTTTCAGGAAATAATAACGAATCCCGCAATAAATGATCGTTGCCACGACGACGGGTAAAACCGATGCGGTTGAAATATTCCAGGATCTGAATCGCCAGCTTGCGCCCGACGTTCAGCCGATCACGGAAATCTGCTGCGCAGGTCGTGCCTCGCGCCTGATCCAGCTCGCGGATCAGGTTAGCAAACGCCACAATGCGATCGTTACGGTAATAACGATCTTTCACGATCGCGACGATTAATCCCTGCTGCGCCGCATGGCGCAACACCTGGCGCATCACCTGTTCGTCGGTATTCGTTTCACGTGAGAGATCGCGAACCCACCACGGCTCGTCGCCAAACAGCGGGGCCACTTTCTGCCATATCGCCTCTTGCCCGGCGTTGAACCCGGCTTTGTGATCCGGCAGATGCAGCCAGCCGTGGTGGCTTTTTATCAGCCCACTTTCGCGCATGTTTTCAATCAGCAGCAGCACCAGCGCATCGTATTCCATCGGCAACGCCATGCGTCGCAGGCGTTCACGTCCCGGGCCGGGTTCATCCTGATGCTGTTCATGGTAAGTGGCGAGCGTGGTCAGTACCTTGCGCTGCCAGCATGCTGCGACCGGGGCATTCAGTAAATTGTTACCCGCCTGAATAAAACCGGGCTCCTGGGTCAGCAGGCGTAATCCTTCCGCGCTGAGCTGACGAGCCCATGCGAAATCGCTCAGATTGACGGCACCGCGCTCAAGATGAACAAGCAACGCGGCTTTATCATCCGCGGCCTGCGCCAGCGCTCCCAGCCATTGCAGATACTCCGGCTTGCGCTTGCCGCGACGCGGCGGGTTGAGCGCTACTACCCGCGCCCCGGCCAGCGTCTCCCGGGCCGAAATGTCACGCAGTACCAGACGGTCATTATCCGCGAGCCACAGTGGCGAATCGAAAACCAGTTCGGCAAGGTCGTTTTCCAGCAGTGACACGCGCCCGGTGATATGGCTGGCCGCTTGGTGGATATGCAGCGGCTGCCATTGGGTCAGCGGCACATGCGTCTGCAGGGCGACGATCGCCCGCTCAGAAGGCTCTGGCGGTACACCGGCCAGCAGCCAGTCGCCACGGTTAAGCTTCTCTTTTTCCGCATCGCCCGCAATATTGAGCGCGATCCGCTGCCCGGCATGGGCATGCTCTACGGGCTGGTTCTGCGCATGCAAACCGCGCACACGCATCGGGGCGTTGGCTCCCGTGAGCCATAAGGTATCGCCCACGTTCACTTCACCGCTCAGCGCGGTACCGGTGACCACCAGCCCCGCGCCTTTAACGGTAAAGGCCCGGTCGATCGCCAGACGGAAACGATGATGGCTGGCATGCTCGCGTGAAGTAAGCCGCTGCAAATGGTGGCGAAGTTCGTCAATACCGCGCCCTTCTGTCGCCACGGTGACGAACAATGGCGCATCGGCAAATCCATACTCCCGCAAGGTCGCCTGCACGGTTTCACGCACCGCGTTGAGTCGCGCCTCATCGACGCGGTCAGCTTTGGTCAGCGCAACGGTCAGCTGCGGGTTGCCCGTCAGCTGTAAAATTGCCAGATGTTCACGCGTTTGCGCCATCACGCCGTCATCACAGGCCACCACCAGCAGAGCATGATCGATGCCACCGACGCCCGCCAGCATGTTAGAAAGAAACTTCTCGTGTCCCGGTACATCAATAAAACCCAGCACCCGGCCATCAGGCTGAGGCCAGTAGGCATAGCCCAGATCGATGGTCATGCCGCGTTTTTTCTCTTCCGGCAGACGATCGGCATTCACCCCGGTCAGGGCCTGTAATAAGGTGGTTTTTCCGTGGTCGACGTGACCGGCGGTGGCAATAATCATTTCAACAGCATCTCCAGAAATCGCGCTTCATCTTCAAGACAGCGTAGATCCAGCCACATTCGGCCATCGTAAATGCGCCCGATAATCGGTGCTGGCAAGGCACGCCAGCGCGCCGACAAAGCGTCAAGCTGGCTGCCGCGCCCGTCACGGGGTGTAAACGTGAGCGCCGCGCTGGGCAGCCTGTCCACCGGCAGTGAACCGCTGCCGATCTGCGACTGACAAACTTCAAGGCGCACGTCAAAATCGGGGTAGTGCGGCGCAACGTGTGGCAAGAGCAGCTCACCCTGGGCGCGAATTGAGGCGGCATCACGGGCCAGCAGGCGCAGCGTGGGCAGACGTTCAGCCAGTTTTTCCGGGTGGAGATAAAGGCGCAGCGTCGCTTCCAGCGCAGCAAGCGTCATTTTATCGGCTCGCAGTGCACGTTTGAGCGGGTGCTGCTGCAGCTTCGCAATAAGCGCACGTTTACCCACGATAATCCCCGCCTGCGGGCCGCCAAGCAGTTTGTCGCCGGAGAAACTCACGAGACTGACGCCCGCCGCAATCATCTCCTGCGGCATGGGCTCTTTTGGCAGACCGTACTGGCTCAGATCGACCAGCGAACCGCTACCGAGGTCGGCCACCACCGGCACACCCAGCTCACGGCCCAGCTCCGCCAGCTCCGCCTCTTCAACGGTTTTGGTGAATCCGGCTATCTGATAATTACTGGTGTGGACCTTCATCAGCAGCCCGGTATTTTCATTCACTGCCGCGCGATAATCTTTTGCATGCGTGCGGTTGGTGGTGCCCACTTCATGCAGGGTACAACCCGCCTGGCGCATAACATCCGGAATGCGAAACGCACCGCCAATCTCGACCAGCTCGCCACGGGAAACCACCACCTCTTTACCGCTGGCGGTCGCTGCCAGCATTAACAGTACCGCCGCCGCGTTGTTATTCACGATGCAGGCATCTTCCGCGCCGGTCAGCTCGCAGAGCAGGTCCGCCAGCGCCCGATCGCGATGTCCGCGCCCTGCGCCGTCCAGATCGTACTCAAGCGTCACGGGGGAACGCATGGCCTGCACGACCGCAGCGACGGCCTCTTCTGCCTGTTGAGCGCGACCAAGGTTGGTGTGCAGCACGGTTCCCGTCAGGTTGATGACCGGGCGTAACGCGCTTTGTGCTTTCTCCTCGAGCCTCAGCTCCACTTCCTGCCCCCACGCCGCACACCAGTCCGGCAATGCATTTTCTGTCTGAATATGGCTGCGGGCTTCGTCCTGAAGCAGACGTAATATTTCAACCGTCGCGGTATGGCCGAACCGCGCAACGGCAGCATGCACGCGCGGCTCGCGAAGAAGACGGTCGGTTGCAGGGATCTGGCTGTACAGGGAGTGATGAGTTGTCATGAAAGCGCCTGGCGAGTAAATATCATCCCCCCTCCCGACGGGAGAGGGAGTCAACATAAGAAGGGATTGTACCGCCTCCTGCTGCGAAGTGTTATAACCCGCATCAAGCCTTTGGCGGTTCGGTACGGGCAAAGCTCTCGCGCTGAAAGAGCGTTTCTGCAAGCTTCACCAGCAACGGACGGTCAACGCACCAGCCGGGAGAAACGCGGCGGAAATTGAGATAACCGATGGCACAGGCAATGGCTATCGTTGCCAGGTTCAGGCTATCGGGTTGAATTTTTCCCTCCCGGATAAGCTGTTCGCACCAGTCCAGGCTGCGGCTGATTTTTTCACGCTGGCGTAACAGTTCCGTTTCAGACTGCTGGGCGGCGGGTCTTGCCTGCTCGCGCACGGACGTTAACGCCGCATCCATAACACCGTCGGCCAGCGCTTCAATTTGCTTCATTGCCAGCGCCGCGTTTGGATCGGCCGGTAACATCGCCGGGGCTACGCCGAGCAGCTCGATGTACTCCGCAATAATGGGGGAATCAAACCAGTACTGGCCTTCGTCTGTTACCAGCGCCGGCACTTTTCCCAGCGGGTTGTACTGTGCCACACCGTTTTCAGCGTGATAAGGCTGTTCATTGACGAACTCGAATTCAATCCCTTTCTCCAGCAGGAGAATCGAGATTTTTCGCACGAAGGGACTGGTGTAGCTGCCGATAAGTTTCATTGCCTGATCCTTGATGCCGAAAAAAGTCAGTATGGATCAAGCGATGAAAAAAGGGCAGGTATGCGTGTCGCATTCCTGCCCTGAAGGGGTTAGTGATCGAGATAGAGGTAGTGCATCCAGCTGGTCATACGCAGCAGCACCTTACGCATTACCGAGACGTGAGCAAAGTGATCCGAATAGACCGCCACCTGAGCATAAATGCCGTCGGGCAGTGCATCGACATCAGCATTCGGTTCCAGCTCGATAGTGCCTAATACGCCATCGGTGCCAGGGATCACGGTCAGCGACTGCAGCGCACCCTGCGCCTGGTATGACCCCCCCGGCACCACCGGCAGAATGCTGGTGAGCTTGCCGGAGAAGACCTGGCCCGGCAGCGCGTTGAAGACCACTTCCGCTTCGTCGCCCGGCTTCAGACGCAGCAGCGAGTTCTGACGGAACTGGGCCACAATCTGGCGTTTCTGTTCAGGAATAAAGACCATGACCGGGCGCAGCGGCAGCGCGGCAGCATAGGTCCCCGGACGAATCAGCACCTGCGTGATATAGCCATTGCTCGGCGCACGCACTACGGTCTGATCCAGGTTGTATTTCGCTTCAGCAAGCTGAGCACGCAGGGAAGCAACCTGGGATTGCTCACCGTTGACCATACTGTCTAACTGACTTTGTATTTGCGTCTGTTCAGCCACCGAGCCTTTTACCAGCGCATCCTGCGCCAGATAGTTTTGCCGTGCGTTGTCGATATCGCTTTCAGAGAACGGGTTAACCTTTGCGCGGCTGCCTTTCAGGTAGCGCTGGTAATCTTTATACAGGCGATCACGTTCAGCGGACACGCGCGTGGTATTGGCGACCGCTTCCGCAAGCTGCGCTTTGAGATTGTCGATATTGTGAGTGGCGGTGACCAGGTCGGCCTGCAGTCTGTCGACGCGCGCCTGATAGCGGCCCGGATCAAGTTTAAATAACACTTCGCCTTTTTTAATTAGCTGGTTATTTTTATCGGTAACTTCACTCACTACCCCAGTAACCTGCGGCGTAATCGGAATGGAAATAACCGCTTTTTGCGCCGTAAAGGTATAGGGATGGTTATAGTTCATCAACAGGATAAGCCCGGCGACAATAAACACCCCACCTAATGTTGCGGTCGCGAGGGTCCACTGGTTTACCGGAATACGGAATATTTTAAAAATGGCCCAGGCAAAGGCCACATAGGTCAAAATAATCAGCAGATCCATGATTAGTGCTCCAGCGTATTCTTGTCAGCCGTGGGAGGTACCGCTGCCAGTTTTTGTTCTAATTCGGCCACACGTTTAGTCAGAGCATCCATACCCGGTACCTCATCAGGTTTTGAGATGTGGTTCTGCATCCCCCAGCCGCGATCTTCGCGGTACAACGTGGCCCAAATCCACAGGAACGGCCAAATCGCATGGAGCGTAAACAGGCTAATCCATCCCGCCGTATGAATGGCATCCGCATGGGGATGATTCCGTTTTTTGGCCATATTATAAGGAATATCATGGATGGCGATGATTCCGTAAAAAAGAACCAGAAATACAAAAATCAATACGCCCAGCGCAAAATAGTTGAGAAACATATTCTCCTCACTTAAACAACGTCAACTCATTAAATTAATAAAACGGTACGCAACCTAATTAATTTTTTATAAATACGAGGTGTACTTATATTTCAGAGCCGGGGAGTATCGTTTTTTATAATATCTCCATGCAAGTTTATAAGCGTGTCAAAATATATCCTGAATAATAATAGACTTAACCTTACAATATGAGCGTAACGTACCTTATTGCTTTTCGCCATACCACACATGAAAAGTCATTTTTTAGCTTTATGTGTGACTTCATGACATCCTGGCGTTGAATCGCCAGGCAGAATTTGTCGCCGATCACATCCGGAGAATTCTGCATAAAAATTTTTTGTGAAATTAGTCACAATCCAGAAACAAACTCACGACAATCAAATGTGATTTACATCACAGAAGTGGGTGGTTTTTGCTTTATTTATCGCCATCGTATTTTTTTTATCCACCATTTTTGTGACGAAGATCACTTCATTCATGTCTGCACCCCCTACATTTACGTGATTCATATCACACAAATTTCCGTCGTCTGGACAGTTGAACGATTCAGTGCCAGATTTCACAGCATCAGAACAGGGCCCGGCTACCTCTGCCGCCTCATTAACAATAAACCTCGGGCCGCAAGCCTAAGCGTAAACAGAAGAAGGGGTGTTTTATGTCATCCGATTTCAAGATCAAAGTTCAAAGCTTTGGTCGTTTCCTCAGCAATATGGTGATGCCAAATATCGGCGCGTTTATCGCGTGGGGTATCATCACTGCGTTGTTCATTCCGACAGGGTGGTTGCCTAACGAAACGCTGGCGAAACTTGTTGGCCCAATGATTACCTACCTGCTGCCGCTGCTTATCGGGTTTACCGGTGGTCGTCTGGTGGGTGGAGACCGTGGTGGCGTTGTGGGTGCCATCACGACGATGGGGGTTATCGTCGGTGCGGATATGCCGATGTTCCTCGGTGCAATGATTGCGGGCCCTCTGGGCGGCTGGGCAATTAAGAAATTCGACGTCTGGGTTGATGGCAAGATCAAATCCGGCTTCGAAATGCTGGTGAACAACTTCTCTGCGGGCATCATCGGTATGATCCTCGCGATTCTGGCGTTCCTCGGCATTGGCCCTGCGGTTGAAGTGCTGTCCAAAGTTCTGGCGGCAGGCGTTAACTTCATGGTTGCGCACGACATGCTGCCGCTGGCGTCTATCTTTGTTGAACCGGCGAAAATCCTGTTCCTCAACAACGCCATTAACCACGGTATCTTCTCACCGCTGGGTATTCAGCAGTCTCATGACCTCGGCAAGTCCATCTTCTTCCTGATTGAAGCCAACCCGGGCCCGGGCATGGGTGTTCTGCTGGCGTACATGTTCTTTGGTCGCGGCAGTGCGAAACAGTCTGCGGGCGGCGCGGCTATCATCCACTTCCTGGGCGGTATCCACGAAATTTACTTCCCTTACGTGCTGATGAACCCACGTCTGATCCTGGCCGTTATCCTCGGCGGTATGACGGGCGTGTTCACCCTGAGCGTGCTGGGCGGTGGTCTGGTTTCTCCGGCCTCTCCAGGCTCCATCCTGGCGGTCCTGGCGATGACCCCGAAAGGTGCCTATTTCGCTAACATCGCAGCCATCTGTGCGGCAATGGCCGTCTCCTTCGTGGTCTCTTCTATCCTGCTGAAAACCAGCAAAGTGAAAGAAGATGACGATATCGAAGCGGCAACCCGTCGTATGCATGACATGAAAGCCGAATCAAAAGGCGCAACGCCGCTGGCGGCGGGCGATGTCTCTAACGACCTGAGCCACGTACGTAAAATCATCGTGGCCTGTGATGCAGGTATGGGTTCCAGCGCCATGGGTGCCGGCGTGCTGCGTAAGAAAGTGCAGGATGCGGGTCTGACCAACATCTCCGTCACCAACAGCGCCATCAACAGCCTGCCTGCAGATGTTGACCTGGTGATTACGCACCGCGATCTGACCGAACGTGCGATGCGTCAGGTTCCTCAGGCACAGCACATTTCGCTGACCAACTTCCTGGACAGCGGCCTGTACACCAACCTGACCGAACGTCTGGTGGCCGCGCAGCGTCATGAAGATAACGAAGTCAAAGTCCGCGACAGCCTGAAAGACAGCTTTGACGCGAACGACAGCCACCTGTTCCGCCTGGGCGCAGAAAACATCTTCCTGGGCCGCACGGCGTCCCACAAGGAAGAGGCGATTCGCTTTGCCGGTGAACAGCTGGTGAAAGGCGGCTACGTGCAGCCTGAATACGTTGACGCGATGCTGGAGCGTGAAAAGCTGACCCCAACCTATCTGGGTGAATCCATTGCGGTTCCACACGGTACGGTTGAAGCGAAAGACCGCGTACTGAAAACCGGCGTGGTGTTCTGCCAGTATCCGGATGGTGTACGCTTCGGTGAAGAAGAAGACGACATCGCCCGCCTGGTGATTGGTATCGCCGCTCGCAACAACGAGCACATCCAGGTGATTACCAGCCTGACCAACGCGCTGGATGACGACTCTGTCATTGAACGTCTGGCCAACACCACCAGCGTGGAAGAAGTGCTGGCGCTGTTGAACAAGTAACGGAACCTCTTCCCTCTCCCCCTGTGGGGAGAGGGTTAGGGTGAGGGCAAAGCCTCACCCCAGCCCTCTCGGGTAAAAACATTGATTAAGGTTAATACTATGAAAGCATTACATTTTGGCGCAGGTAATATCGGTCGTGGCTTTATCGGTAAACTGCTGGCAGACGCAGGGATTACGCTGACATTCGCCGATGTGAATCAGGTAGTCCTGGATGCCCTGAATGCCCGTCATAGCTATCAGGTACACGTGGTAGGCGAAAACGAGCAGGTTGAGACGGTGTCTGGCGTTAATGCGGTAAGCAGCATTGGCGAAGACGTTATCGACCTCATCGCCAGTGTCGATCTGGTGACCACGGCCGTTGGCCCGGTGGTGCTTGAGCGCATTGCCCCTGCGGTGGCGAAAGGCCTGGCAAAACGTAAAGCGCAGGGCATCGACACACCGCTGAACATCATCGCCTGTGAAAACATGGTGCGCGGCACCACGCAGCTGAAAGGCCATGTGCTCGCCGCCGTCGCGGACGAAGATAAAGCCTGGGTGGAAGCGCACGTCGGCTTTGTGGATTCCGCCGTTGACCGTATCGTTCCGCCATCAGAATCCGCCACCCACGATCCGCTGGAAGTGACCGTGGAAACCTTCAGCGAGTGGATCGTCGATAAAACCCAGTTTAAAGGCGCACTGCCAACCATTCCGGGGATGGAATTAACCGATAACCTGATGGCCTTTGTCGAACGTAAACTCTTCACGCTGAACACCGGGCATGCTATAACCGCGTACCTCGGAAAATTGGCCGGTCATCAGACCATTCGTGACGCGATCCTCGATGAGAGCATCCGTGCGGTGGTTAAAGGGGCAATGGAAGAGAGCGGCGCGGTGCTGATCAAACGCTACGGTTTTGATGCTGAGAAACATGCAGCATACATCCAGAAAATCCTCGGTCGTTTTGAAAACCCGTATCTGAAAGATGACGTTGAGCGCGTAGGCCGTCAGCCACTGCGTAAACTGAGCGCGGGCGATCGCCTGATTAAACCGCTGCTGGGCACGCTGGAGTATGGTCTTGCGCACGCCAACCTGGTGAAAGGGATTGCCGCCGCGATGCATTACCGCAGCGAGCAGGATCCACAGGCGCAGGAGCTGGCTCAGCTGATTAACGATAAAGGCCCGCAGGGTGCGCTGGCGCAGATCTCTGGTCTGGATGCCAACAGCGACGTGGTTGTGGAGGCGGTGAACGCTTACAACGCAATCAAATGATGCAGAGTGCGGCGCAGGATAGCCTGCGCCCAAATAACAGATTGTCAGATATGCAGGCAATAATGGAACAAACCCAGGCCTTTGAAAATCGTGTGCTTGAGCGTCTGAATGCTGGCAAAACCGTACGAAGTTTCCTGATTGCCGCCGTCGAGTTGCTAACCGAGGCGGTGAATATTCTGGTACTTCAGGTGTTTCGCAAAGACGACTACGCGGTAAAATATGCTGTAGAACCGTTACTGGACGGAGACGGACCGCTGGGCGATTTATCGGTACGTCTGAAGCTGATTTATGGTCTTGGCGTGTTGAACCGACAAGAGTATGAAGATGCCGAGCTGCTGATGGCGCTGCGCGAAGAGTTAAATCATGACGGTAATGAGTACACCTTTACCGATGATGAGATCCTTGGCCCCTTCGGCGAGCTACACTGCGTCTCCGCGCTTCCCCCTGCTCCCCATTTTGATAACAGTGACCCTGAGCTGTACGCGATGCAAAAGCTGCGTTATCAACAGGTTGTCCGTTCCACAATGGTCCTTTCCCTGACTGAGCTGATTTCCCGAATCAGCTTAAAAAAAGCGTTTCAGAAGTAAGCCTGCTCACATTGGTGTATCCTTCCCTGTAAATTCCCCGTTTTCAGAGTTATTTGTCATGAAAGAAGTCGAAAAGAACGAAATTAAACGCCTGAGCGACCGCCTGGATCTGATCCGCCACCAGATGGCTGGTCTCTCACTGGTTGAGTCCGCCGAGAAGTATGCCGAGCTGGAGAAAGAGAGTGAGAAGCTTGAAGCGGAAATCGAGCGTCTGCGCGAAGTCAAAGGCCAGAAGCTGAGCAACGAAGCCCAAAAGCTGTTGAGCATGCCGCACCGTCGCGCCATCACTAAAAAAGAGCAGGCCGACATGGGCAAGCTGAAGAAAAGCGTCCGTGGCCTGGTGGTGGTTCATCCCATGACCGAGCTTGGTCGCGAAATGGGTCTGAAAGAGATGACGGGTTTTTGTAAGACCGCGTTTTGATCGTCCCCCGCCCTCTCTCCCAGGCGAGAGGGCGAAAACCACACCGCATCGCCCCCCTCACCGCTTAAAATTGGCCCAACCAATCTCCCGTTAATCACTTTCCTGGTTCACAATTCCACTAATTTCCCTCACAAAATCATTGCCGACTCATAACAACTGGTTAACCATTTATTGTCATTCACCCTACAACACAATATTGGCAGGACCACTTTTACACAGTTTGTGACGCAGAGATGAGCGGAGACTCACCCGCTACGCAGACTGTCTGGTCCTCAGGAGACCTGCATGAGCCTCTGGCAACAAAACTACGATCCGGCTGGCAATATCTGGCTGTCGAGCCTGATCGCATCGCTTCCGATCCTGTTCTTCTTCTTTGCGCTGATTAAGCTCAAGCTGAAGGGATACCTGGCCGCGACGTACACCGTTGCCATCGCGCTGATGGTGGCACTGTTCTTCTATAAAATGCCGGTCGATCGCGCGCTGGCCTCCGTCGTCTATGGTTTCTTCTACGGCCTGTGGCCGATTGCGTGGATCATCATCGCGGCGGTCTTTGTCTACAAAATCTCGGTGAAAACCGGGCAGTTCGACATTATCCGCTCATCGATACTTTCCATTACCCCGGACCAGCGTCTGCAGATGCTGATTGTCGGTTTCTCCTTCGGGGCTTTTCTGGAAGGGGCGGCCGGGTTTGGCGCACCGGTTGCCATCACCGCGGCGCTGTTAGTCGGGCTGGGGTTCAACCCGCTTTACGCCGCAGGTCTTTGTCTGATCGTTAACACCGCGCCGGTGGCGTTTGGTGCGATGGGGATCCCGATTCTGGTCGCCGGGCAGGTCACCGGTCTGGACAGCTTTGAAATTGGCCAGATGGTTGGCCGTCAGCTGCCGTTCCTGACCATCATCGTGCTGTTCTGGATCATGGCGATTATGGATGGCTGGCGCGGCGTGAAAGAGACATGGCCTGCGGTGGTCGTCGCTGGCGGCTCGTTTGCCATTGCCCAGTATCTCAGCTCGAATTTCCTCGGCCCCGAATTGCCGGACATTATCTCTTCACTGGTGTCGCTGGTCTGCCTGACGCTGTTCCTGAAACGCTGGCAGCCAGTACGCATCTTCCGTTTCGCCGATATGGGTGCTTCACACGTCGATCAAACCCTGGCACGTACCGGTTATACCGCGGGACAAATCATTCGCGCATGGTCTCCGTTCCTGTTCCTGACCGCCACGGTTACGCTCTGGAGTATTCCACCGTTTAAGGCCCTGTTCGCACCGGGCGGCGCACTGTATGAGATGGTCATTAACATCTCCGTGCCGTTCCTCGACAAGATGGTCGCCCGTATGCCGCCCGTGGTGCACGCCGCCACGCCGTATGCCGCGGTGTATAAATTTGACTGGTTCTCGGCAACCGGCACCGCAATCCTGTTTGCCGCTATCCTGTCTGTGGTGTGGTTACGCATGAAGCCAGCGGCTGCAGTACAGACTTTTGCGGCTACCATTAAGGAACTGATGCTGCCGATCTACTCCATCGGCATGGTGCTGGCGTTCGCGTTTATCTCGAACTATTCCGGCCTGTCATCGACACTGGCGCTTGCGCTGGCGCATACCGGCCACGCCTTCACGTTCTTCTCGCCGTTCCTCGGCTGGCTGGGGGTGTTCCTGACCGGTTCAGATACCTCATCTAACGCCCTGTTTGCGGCCCTGCAGGCGACGGCAGCCCAGCAGATTGGCGTGTCGGACATCCTTCTGGTGGCCGCCAATACTACCGGCGGCGTGACCGGCAAGATGATCTCACCGCAATCCATCGCCATTGCCTGTGCGGCGGTGGGACTGGTCGGTAAAGAGTCGGACCTGTTCCGCTTTACCGTGAAACACAGCCTGATATTCACCTGTATGGTCGGGGTGATCACGACCCTGCAGGCCTATGTCTTAACCTGGATGATCCCATGATAGTCATGCCCAGACGCCTGTCCGACGAGATTGCCTCTCGCGTACGGGCGCTGATTGAAGAACAACAGCTGGAAGCGGGCATGAAATTGCCCGCCGAGCGCCAGCTCGCCGCCCAACTGGGTGTATCTCGTAATTCACTGCGTGAGGCGCTGGCGACGCTGGTCAGCGAAAGGGTACTGGTAAGCCGTCGGGGCGGCGGCACCTTTGTCCGCTGGCAGCACGATGACTGGTCTGAGCAAAACATCGTGCAGCCGCTTAAAACACTGATGGAAAACGACCCGGACTACAGCTTCGACATCATTGAAGCGCGGCACGCCATCGAAACCAGTACCGCCTGGCATGCGGCCATGCGGGCCACTGAAGCCGACAAAGAGAAGCTCAAAGCCTGCTTTGACGCCACCCAAAGCAGCGACCCGGACATCGCCTCGCAGGCGGACGTGCGGTTTCATCTGGCGATTGCCGAAGCATCGCACAACGTCGTTCTGCTCCAGACCATGCGCGGTTTCTTCGACCTGTTGCAATCCTCCGTGAAGCAGAGCCGCCAGCGTATGTATCTGGTCCCGCCGGTATTTGCCCAACTGACCGAACAGCACGAGGCGGTACTCAACGCCATTCTGGCCGGGGATGCAGAGGCCGCGCGCAAAGCGATGATGGCGCATCTGGGGTTCGTGCACACCACCATTAAACGATTCGATGAAGATCAGGCCCGACAGGCGCGTATTACTCGTCTGCCTGGCGACAGTGATATTTCCAGGGAGAACAAAGCATGATTATTTCAGCAGCCAGTGACTATCGCGCCGCAGCGCAGCGCATTTTGCCGCCGTTCCTGTTCCACTATATCGACGGTGGGGCATATGCCGAATACACCCTGCGCCGCAACGTGGAAGATCTGTCGGAAGTGGCGCTGCGCCAGCGCGTGCTGAAAGATATGTCTGAGCTGAGTCTTGAGACAACGCTGTTTAACGAAACGCTTTCCATGCCGGTGGCCCTTGCGCCAGTCGGTTTGTGCGGCATGTACGCCCGCCGGGGTGAAGTCCAGGCGGCAGCGGCGGCGGATGCCAAAGGTATTCCGTTTACCCTCTCCACCGTCTCCGTCTGCCCGATTGAAGAAGTGGCCCCGACCCTCCAGCGTCCGATGTGGTTCCAGCTGTACGTCCTGCGCGATCGCGGCTTTATGCGCAACGCGCTGGAGCGTGCCAAAGCCGCGGGCTGTTCAACGCTGGTCTTTACCGTTGATATGCCGACGCCTGGCGCCCGTTACCGTGATGCCCACTCCGGGATGAGCGGCCCAAATGCTGCCCTGCGTCGCTACTGGCAGGCAGTAACGCACCCGCAATGGGCCTGGGATGTCGGTGTGAATGGTCGCCCGCACGATCTGGGGAATATCTCGGCCTATCTCGGTAAACCCACCGGGCTGGAAGATTACATCGGCTGGCTGGCGAATAATTTCGATCCGTCCATCTCGTGGAAAGACCTGGAGTGGATCCGCGAATTCTGGGACGGCCCGATGGTGATCAAAGGGATCCTCGACCCGGAAGATGCCCGCGATGCCGTGCGTTTTGGCGCTGACGGTATTGTGGTCTCTAACCACGGCGGACGTCAGCTTGACGGGGTACTCTCTTCCGCACGCGCACTGCCAGCGATTGCCGATGCGGTGAAAGGTGATATCGCTATCCTCGCCGACAGCGGTATCCGCAACGGGCTTGACGTGGTGCGTATGATTGCCCTTGGCGCAGACAGCGTATTGCTCGGACGCGCATATCTTTATGCACTGGCTACGGCTGGTCAGGCAGGGGTGGCGAATCTGCTCAATCTGATCGAAAAAGAGATGAAAGTGGCGATGACGTTGACCGGTGCAAAAACGATTCGCGAAATCAGCAAGGACTCCCTGGTGCAGGAGTTGGGTAAATTACCCGCCGCACTGGCACCGCTTGCCCAGGGTGACGCAGCCTGACGCCCGTCTGATTCCCCTTCCCCTCTCCACGCGTCCGAACTCCCCTCGGGCGCTTTTTTTTGTCAAAAATAACATCTAGGTAACATATTGGATAAGAAAATTTGACATACCTGTGCCGCACGCAATTGTATAGACAAGCAAATACAAGAACACAAAAACATCATCACATCAAAGGGGAGCGTATGAGATATTCAGGTCAGGTGGATATTCAGCAGGTGATCGACGACAGTCCCTTTTCTGGGTTTCACTGGGTGCTCATCGTGCTGGGCTTTTTGGTGCTGGCGATCGATGGTTTCGATACCGCAGCAATGGGCTACATTGCGCCCACGCTGTCGGCGGAATGGGGCATACACAAACAGGATCTGGGACCGGTACTGAGCGCAGCACTGCTCGGGCTGTCGCTGGGAGCGCTGGTCGCAGGCCCGGTATCGGACCGGATAGGCCGCAAGCGCGTACTGGTCTTTTCTTGTCTGTTCTTCGGCCTTTCAAGCCTGGGGACGGCCTGGGCACAAAGCCTTAACACCCTGACGCTATGGCGGTTTCTGACGGGCCTGGGGCTGGGTGCCGCCATGCCGAACGCCATCACCCTCATCTCAGAGTTTGCCCCTCAGCGCTGTCGCGCCATGGCGATTAATACCATGTACTGCGGCTTCCCGCTGGGCGCGGCCGGCGGTGGGGCGATATCATCCTGGCTTATCCCGCATCATGGCTGGCGAAGCGTACTGCTGACCGGCGCGATAGCACCGCTGATATTAACGCTGCTGCTGATGCTGTTTTTACCGGAATCGGTGAAATACCTGGTGCAGCGCGGGAAAGACATGATGCAGATCCGCCATATCACCAGCCGTTTCGCCCGCACGACCCTCGATGGCGTCACCGGTTTCTTCCTCGCAGAGGATCGGGTCGCCGCCAAAAAAGGGAGCGTAGCACAGCTGTTTTCACAGCCCTGGCTGCCCGGCACCCTGATGCTATGGGTAACCTATTTTATGGGGCTGGTGATTTATTACGTCCTGCTTAGCTGGATGCCGACACTGATGCTGGGGATGGGCTATCCCCTCGCGGAATCCGCATGGCTCACCTCGCTGTTCACCTTCGGCGGTACCGCAGGCATCCTTCTCGCGGGCTGGATGATGGATCGCTGGGAGGCACACAAAGTGGTCGCAGGTGGCTTTGTCCTGACCATGCTGCTCATTCTGGCGCTCGGCATTGAACATAACCATATCGCCCTGTTTGGCGGCTTGATTTTCCTGATGGGGATCGCGATGAACGGCGCACAATCGGGAATGCAGACGCTGGCAGCCACCTTTTATCCTACCGAGTGTCGCGCAACGGGCATTGCCTGGATGCAGGGCATTGGCCGCTTTGGTGGCGTGGCGGGCACCATGACCAGCGCGCAGCTTCTCTCCATGCAGTGGCAGGCAGACAGCATTTTGATGATCCTTAGCCTGCCCGCCCTGCTGGCGGCCGCGGCAACCTTCTACAAAATGCTGCGTTGCCGCTCGCAGGATCTCGGCGTCGCATAAGCGGCCCGGTTTCTGCTATTCTGCCCCCGCAATTAAGGGGGCAGCATGCTTAACATCGTTTTATTCGAACCAGAAATTCCGCCGAATACCGGCAATATTATCCGCCTGTGCGCCAACACCGGTTTTCGTCTGCATATCATCGAGCCGATGGGTTTTACGTGGGACGACAAACGTCTGCGCCGCGCGGGGCTGGATTATCATGAATTTACGGCCGTGGTTCGCCATCATGATTACGCCGCGTTTCTGGAAAGCGAAAACCCACAGCGCATGTTCGCCCTGACCACCAAAGGTACGCCGGCACATAGCGCCGTGCGCTATCAGGACGGTGATTATCTGATGTTTGGCCCGGAAACGCGCGGCCTGCCGGCCACCATTCTTGATGCCCTGCCCGCTGAGCAGAAGATTCGTATTCCGATGATGCCGGACAGCCGCAGCATGAATCTGTCAAATGCGGTGTCGGTGGTGGTGTATGAAGCATGGCGCCAGCTGGGATACCCGGGCGCCATTCTCAGAAGTTAAATACCGTCACCATACTCAAACGTATGGTGAATACCGTTGAAGTGCTGATCCATATCCATCGACGGTTTGTCGCTGTCTGGTTTACCGACAATACGTGCCGGTACGCCAGCGGCAGTCGTGTGCGGCGGAACAGGCTGCAGAACAACCGAACCGGCGCCAATCTTCGCACCACGACCCACTTCGATGTTGCCGAGGATCTTGGCGCCCGCGCCAATCATCACCCCTTCACGGATTTTCGGATGGCGATCGCCGCTGGTTTTACCGGTACCGCCTAACGTGACCGACTGCAGAATCGAAACGTCATCTTCAATCACCGCGGTTTCACCGACGACAATGCCGGTGGCGTGGTCAAGCATGATCCCGCGGCCAATTTTCGCGGCCGGGTGAATATCCACCTGGAAGGTTACGGAAACCTGGTTTTGCAGGAAGATAGCCAGCGCGCGGCGGCCTTCATTCCACAGCCAGTGGCCGATGCGATACGCCTGCAAGGCATGAAAGCCCTTCAGATACAGCAACGGCGTAGAGTATTTGTCCACCGCCGGGTCACGCGTGCGCACGGCCTGGATATCACAGGCAGCAGAAGCGATCATTTCAGGGTCAGCGGCATAGGCCTCTTCCACCACTTCACGAATGGCGATGGCGGGCATAATCGAGGAAGCCAGTTTATTGGCGAGCATATAGCTCAGGGCGCTGCCGAGGTTTTCGTGCTTGAGTAGCGTCGCATGATAGAAACTGGCCAGCATTGGCTCGCAGTCAGCCAAAGCCCGGGCTTCAGCTTTAATATTGTTCCAGACGATATCCAGTTCTTCACACGGCATTGCTTACTCCAGACGACATGTTAATGACCGGCCAGTTCTGTGCTGGCCGGGTCATAGTGCTAACAAGAATCCCTGCGACTAGTTACTGCTGCGCTCATCCTTGCGCGAACGACCTAATAAGGTCAATGCTGCCTCGCGCGCATTTTTTCCGCAATACAATACCTGATAAATTTCCTCGGTTATTGGCATTTCGACACCAAAACGGTGCGCCAATTCGCGAACTTCTTTGGTATTGCGATAGCCTTCAACCACTTGACCAATCTTCTCCTGCGCGCCTTTCACATCCATGCCCTCACCGAGCATCATGCCAAAGCGGCGGTTACGGGACTGGTTGTCGGTACAGGTCAGCACCAGATCGCCCAGGCCCGCCATGCCCATGAAGGTGGTCGGATCGGCACCCAGTGCTGCGCCAAGGCGGGACATCTCGGTTAAGCCGCGCGTAATCAGTGCGGTACGTGCGTTGGCACCAAAGCCAATCCCATCGGACATTCCGGCGCCGATCGCAATCACGTTCTTCACCGCACCGCCCAGCTGTACGCCGATAAAATCGGGGTTGCTGTAAACGCGGAAACTTTTGCCGCAGTGCAGCAAATGCTGAAGATCGTCGGAGAAGGCCTGATCGGTTGATGCCAGCGAGATCGCCGTCGGCAGGCCAGCGGCCAGCTCTTTAGCAAACGTCGGCCCCGAGATAACCGCCAGCGGGATGTCATCACCCAGTGCTTCGCGGGCGACATCCTGCAACAGGCGTCCGGTTTCGGCTTCCAGCCCTTTGGTGGCCCATACAATGCGCGCATCAGGGCGCATCAGCGGCTTGATCTGACGCAGCACTTCGCCAAACACATGGCTCGGCACCACAATCAGAATGTTGCGGCTGGCCGCCAGCGCGGTCGCAAGGTCACTTTCAAGGTGCAGGGAGTCTGGGAACGGAACGTCCGGGAGGAACGCCACGTTGCAACGGTCGCGTTGCAGCGTCGCGATATGTTTTGGGTCGTGGCCCCAGAGAACCACTTCGTGACCATTTCTTGCCAGCGTGATGGCAAGAGCGGTGCCGTATGAGCCGGCACCGATCACAGTCATTGACGCATTAAGAGTGCTCATCAGGCATCCTGATGTTGTTCAGTACCTTCGCCAGCTTGCTGCTGCAGATAGTTCATGAACAGCGCATCAAAGTTAACTGGCGCAAGGTTCAGTTGCGGGAATGTACCGCGAGAAACCAGGCTGGTGATGCATTCGCGAGCATACGGGAACAGAATGTTCGGGCAGTATGCACCCAGGCAGTGCGCCATCTGGTTGCCTTCGATGCCGCCGATGGAGAAGATGCCGCCCTGCTGAACTTCACACAGGAATGCAGTCTCTTCGCCCAGAGAGGCAGTAACAGTCACACGCAGTACGACTTCATACACGTCATCCGCCAGTTGGGTAGATGCGGTATCGAGATCAAGTTTAACCTCTGGCTGCCAATCTTTCTGGAAAACGTGTGGCGCATTTGGCGCTTCGAAAGAGACATCCTTGGTGTAGATACGCTGGATCTGGAAAGTCATTTCGGTGTTGTTTTGTTCTGACATGGAAAAACCCTTTTTAATTGTCCTAAAGTCTCTTAGCTCAGCAGCGGATCGAGTCCACCACGGGCATCGAGCGCATACAAGTCATCACAGCCGCCAATGTGCTGCGCATCAATAAAAATCTGCGGAACCGTCGTACGACCACTACGTTGGATCATCTCTTCGCGTTTAATCGCGTCACCGTCAATCGGCAGTTCTTTGAACGCTACGCCTTTGCTGTTCAGAAGCGCTTTTGCACGGTGGCAGAACGGGCACGTTGCTTTGGTGTAGATCTCGATATTGGCCATTACTGAACTCCTTATTTACCGCGAACCAAAGGAAGATTTTCCCCGCTCCAGCCGGAAATACCTTCTTTCAGAACCGTTACGTTTTCGAAGCCTGCTTTATGCAGCGCGCTGGCAGATTCCTGCGCCTGCATACCGGTCGCGTCAACAACGATAATCGGCTGGGCTTTATGTTTCTCAAGCTCGCCAACGTTGTTCGCTTTGATTTCAGCAGGTAACAGGTTGATAGCACCAGCAATGTGACCTTTACGGAAATCGTCACGCTGACGCAGATCGACCACGACGGCATCTTCTTTGTTAATCAGACGCGTCGCTTCACCACGGGTGATAACCTTAATCTTAGACGTCAGGCCTTTAAATGTGGTGAACAGCACAGCAGCCAGCAGGCCAATCCACGCGATGCTCAGAACCGGATGGCGGCTAACGAATTGCATAATTTCTTGCATGGAGGGTAACTACTCCGACTTAGTGATTAAAAAAACCAGGACAGGAGTATACCTGTGCGTTGTGGCAAATACAGCCAGCGACCATAACCTAATCCATTTTCTGAGGCCTGCCACCTAAAAAATTGCCTCAAAAGCGTCCGCTAAGCACCTTGCCCCTGCGCTTTCTTTGATCTTCTGCGGCTATTTGATCGATTCAGCTGTAGTAAAATTACGCAAATTTTGACTCTTGAGCATGAGGTTGTCGCAATGTCGGTTTCTAAAAAACCTATGGTACTGGTGATTCTGGATGGCTATGGCTACCGTGAAGATCAACAGGATAACGCCATTTTCAACGCCAAAACGCCGGTGATGGACGCGTTGTGGGCAAAACGTCCCCACACCCTGATTGATGCGTCCGGGCTGGAAGTGGGTCTGCCAGATCGTCAGATGGGCAACTCCGAAGTTGGTCACGTAAACCTGGGTGCAGGTCGTATCGTGTATCAGGACCTGACGCGTCTGGACGTTGAAATCAAAGAACGTACCTTCTTCAACAATCCAGTACTTTGCGGCGCGGTGGACAGAGCCGTGGCGGCCGGTAAAGCAGTTCATATCATGGGTCTGCTCTCCGCCGGTGGCGTACACAGCCACGAAGATCACATCATGGCGATGGTTGAACTGGCGGCTGAGCGCGGCGCAGAAAAAATCTATCTGCACGCTTTCCTGGACGGTCGTGATACGCCACCACGCAGCGCAAAAGGTTCACTGGCCTCCTTCGAAAACAAATTCGCCGCGCTTGGCAAAGGACGTGTGGCCTCTATCATCGGGCGCTACTACGCAATGGACCGCGACAACCGTTGGGATCGCGTTGAACAGGCCTATGACCTGATGACGCTGGCAAAAGGTGAATTCCAGTTCGCGACCGCGGTGGAAGGTCTGGAAGCCGCTTACGCGCGTGATGAAAACGATGAATTCGTGAAAGCAACCGTCATTCGTGCTGAAGGCCAGGCTGATGCCGCCATGGAAGACGGCGACGCGCTGATCTTCATGAACTTCCGTGCTGACCGCGCGCGTGAAATCACCCGTGCGTTCGTGAACAGTGATTTCGACGGTTTCACCCGTAAGAAAGTGGTGAAGATCGACTTTATTCAGCTGACCGAATACGCCGCTGACATCAATGCCCCATGCGCTTATCCACCCGCTTCACTGGCCAATACCTTCGGCGAGTGGATGGCGAAGAACGGCAAGACACAGCTGCGTATCTCCGAAACCGAGAAATATGCCCACGTCACCTTCTTCTTTAACGGCGGTGTTGAAGAGCCGTTCAAAGGCGAAGATCGCATTCTGATTAACTCACCCAAAGTGGCCACCTACGATCTGCAGCCAGAAATGAGCTCTGCCGAGCTGACTGAAAAACTGGTTGCGGCAATCGAAAGCGGCAAATACGACACCATCATCTGTAACTACCCGAACGGCGACATGGTGGGTCATACCGGCGTGATGGAAGCCGCCGTAAAAGCGGTTGAAGCGCTGGATCACTGTGTTGAGCAGGTCGCGAAAGCGGTTGAATCCGTTGGCGGCCAGCTGCTCATCACCGCTGACCACGGTAACGCAGAACAGATGCGCGACCCGGCAACCGGCCAGGCGCACACGGCTCACACCAACCTGCCTGTTCCGCTGATTTATGTGGGTGATAAATCACTGAAAGCAGTGGAAGGCGGCAAGCTTTCCGACATCGCGCCAACCATGTTGTCGCTGATGGGCATGGAGATCCCTGAAGAGATGACTGGTAAGCCGCTGTTCATCGTGGAATAATCGCTCCCCATGAGGGGAAAGGCGATTTTTTCAATCACATGGGTCGTGAAGCCGCTTAGGTTATCAGTCAGACCTCTGCTTTGCGCCAGCGCACTCAGCGCTGGCGTATTGCTGTGCGCCGCATCCGCCCACGCGGATGACCGTGACCAGCTGAAATCCATTCAGGCCGATATCGCCGCGAAAGAGCGTGCGGTACGCCAGCAACAGCAGCAACGCTCTGCTCTGCTCGCTCAGCTTAAGCAGCAGGAAGAAGCCATCTCCGCTGCCGCACGTAAATTACGTGAAACGCAAAACACCCTCGCCCAGTTGAATAAACAGATCGACGAAATGAACGCGTCGATTGCCAAACTGGAACGCCAGCGTGATGCCCAGGAACGCAACCTTGCCGCACAGCTTGATGCTGCTTTCCGCCAGGGTGAGCACACGGGCCTTCAGTTGATCCTCAGCGGTGAAGAGAGCCAGCGCGGTCAGCGTCTGCAGGCCTACTTTGGTTATCTGAACCAGGCGCGTCAGGAGACTATCGCGCAGCTGAAACAGACGCGCGAAGAGGTCACCACGCAAAAAGCCGAGCTCGAAGAGAAGCAGAGCCAGCAACAGACGCTGCTCTACGAACAGCAGGCGCAACAAGCGAAGCTCGAGCAGGCCCGCAACGAGCGCAAGAAAACCCTTTCCGGTCTCGAGTCCTCTATTCAGCAAGGCCAAAGCCAGCTGAGCGAAATGCGCGCCAACGAATCGAAACTGCGTAACAGTATCGCCCGCGCGGAAGCGGCGGCGAAAGCGCGCGCCGAAAAAGAGGCCCGCGAAGCGCAGGCCGTACGCGACAAGCAGCAGGAAGCCTCACGCAAAGGTACGACCTACAAGCCAAGCGAAAGCGAACGCTCCCTGATGTCACGTACCGGCGGTTTAGGCTCCCCTCGTGGTCAGGCTTACTGGCCCGTACGCGGTACAATTCTGCATCGCTATGGCGAACAGCTGCAGGGTGAACTACGTTGGAAAGGGATAGTTATCGGTGCGTCAGAAGGTAGCGAAGTAAAAGCCATCGCCGATGGCCGTGTGATTCTGGCCGACTGGCTGCAGGGTTACGGGCTTGTGGTAGTGGTGGAACACGGTAAAGGCGATATGAGCCTTTACGGCTACAACCAGAGCGCACTGGTCAGCGTTGGTACTCAAGTGCGCGCCGGCCAACCCATCGCCCTCGTGGGCAGCAGTGGCGGTCAGGGCCGCCCGTCACTCTATTTCGAAATTCGTCGCCAGGGTCAGGCGGTCAATCCACAGCCGTGGTTGGGAAGATAAGTTTTGCTTCAATTTCGTCGAATTGTTCTCTCCTTCGCCAGTGCACTGGCGCTGGCAGCACCGGTCTACGCTGGCAAACTCGCGATAGTGATTGATGACTTCGGTTATCGTCCGCACACCGAGAATCAGGTGCTGGCGATGCCGGCCGCCATCTCTGTCGCCGTCCTCCCGAATGCGCCGCACGCGCGTGAAATGGCGATCAAAGCGCATAACAGCGGCCATCAGGTTCTCATCCATCTGCCGATGGCACCGCTCAGCAAGCAGCCGCTGGAAAAAGATACTTTGCGTCCTGATATGAGCAGCGATGAGATCGATCGCATCATTCGCGATGCTTACAATAAAGTGCCGTACGCCGTCGGGCTGAACAACCACATGGGCAGCGCGATGACCTCCAGCCTGTACGGGATGCTCAAAGTGATGCAGTCGCTGGAGCGCTATAACCTCTATTTCCTCGACAGCATGACCATCGGCAACAGCCAGGCGATGCGTGCCGCGCAGGGTACAGGCGTGAAGGTAATAAAGCGCAAGGTGTTCCTCGATGACACCCAGAACGACGCGGATATCCGCGGGCAGTTCAATCGCGCCGTACAGCTAGCACGACGCAATGGCTCGGCTATTGCTATCGGCCACCCGCACCCGTCTACCGTTCGCGTTCTGCAGCAGATGCTGCCGACATTGCCCTCTGATATTACGCTGGTTCGTCCTGGCGATCTGCTGAATGAGCCACAGGTTGATACGTCGCGTCCTGGCAATGCACAGCCACCGGTAACGCAGCCGCGCAATCCATTCAGGGGTGTGACGCTGTGTAAAACGAAACGCCCGCCGGAACCCGTCTACGCGACGCGGTTCTTTGCCGTGCTTAGTGAGAGCGTGAGCCAGAGTACACTGGTGCAATATTTCCAGCACCAGTGGCAGGGCTGGAATATTACCCGGCAACAGACTGTGAGAGGCGATTAAGGTAGAACGATGCTGCAACGACACAAAATACTGCTCCTCGATACCGGCAAAGAGTGGGGCGGTGGCACCAACAGCATGCTCGAACTTCTGAAGCGGATTGACCGCGAGAAGTTTGATATCACCTGCTGTTTTTACAGTGATTACAGCCGTGCCGAAGGGCAAACGATCGGCCAAGTGCTGGACAGTATCGGCATTCCCTTAATTGTGATCCCTCAGCCACGGCAGCCCGTATGGGCGAAACTTGCGAAAGAGCTGGGCCGCAGTCTCCTTTTCTTCTCGCGCCGGGGGCGTAAGGCCTTTACGCGTCATATCGATACGCTCTGGCGTATTCGGCCCAATGTTCGCAGAATTGCAACGCTGCTCAGTGAAGGCGGATTCGATACGCTGTATATGAACAATCAGCCTGGCTCAAATGAAGAAGGGTATTTAGCCGGTGCAAAACAGCATGTGCGGTTAATTCAGCACTGCCGCATCGAACCTGTCATGACGCCGCCGCTGGTCAGGCTGGTTAATGACCATGCCACAAAAATCATCGCGGTCTCCCACGGCGTTGAGCGTGTTTTACTTCAGAATGGGGTTCGCCCTGAGCTCTGCACAACTGTAAACAATGCAATCGACATCCACCAGCCCCTGCCAGACCGACGTGCAATGCGCCAGCGGCTGAACATTGATGACGATACTTTCGTTTTCGGTAGCGTGGGGTCACTGATCCCCCGCAAAGCAAACCATCATACTCTGGAGGCGCTGGCGCAGTTCAGTCAGAAGAACCCTGACGCAAAATGGAAGATGGTGTTAGTCGGTGAAGGTGGCGAACGCGACGCATTAATTGCTCAGGCCACCGCATTGGGTATTGAGAAGCAGGTCATCTTCACGGGATTCCAGAATACCCCCTTTGATTACCTTGCGACATTTGACGCTTTTATTTTAGCCTCACAGAGCGAAGGATTACCTCGCGTCGTGCTGGAAGCCATGTTGCTTAATATCCCTGTCATTGGCTCGCAGGTGACCGGGACAGCGGAATTAATTGACCCAGGGTCGACGGGACTCTTGTTCCCCTGGGGCGACGTTTTACAGCTTGCCGCGCATCTTGAGAGCATCTGGAAAGATGCCGATCTGCGCGCACGCCTGGCTTTGGCTGCCCGTCAGAATGTCTGTGGAACCTATGCCATTGAACAGTATGTTAGCGGCGTCGAAGCGGTACTTGGCGCAAAATAATCACACGAGATGAACATGTTTAAATTCCTTAACGCTCGCTATCGTCATATTACCGGACGACATAACATTCCGTACCGTTCCCTGCCGGTAACGGGCAATCTTGTTGCCGTTGACTCCATCGTCATTCCTTGCACCGGCGCTGATTTTGTTGAAGAGGCGTTACTGTCGGCAACTTTTGCTGAGCGTTATGCCACCGGCGTCAGCGAGATCGTGATTGTCAGCGATCAGCCAGAATCTGCTTTCGGGGTGCTTCCCCCTAAAACTCGCGTAGTGACACTCACGCTTCCTAAACGAGAAGAGAGTTACCGCTACAAGCAGATCTATCTTAGCCGTCTGGTGAAGCTCAATGCGCCGCTACAGGCCCGGGGTGAAGGCGTTTTGATGATCGACTCCGATCTCAATCTGCTCAAAATGCCTGAGATCAACATGGCCGATATGCACATCTACTCCAGCTTCCGTCAGGGTAAGATGATCGCCAAACTCGATGGCGCTCCCGCGGAGAAAGTGCCCGCCTATTACAAAGAGACGGTGCGCCCTTATCTTGTCGATCACGTTAACGGCGCTTTCCTCGCAGCAACCCAAAAGACGTGGCGACGCATTTGCCCGCTGTGGTTGACCCTGTTCCAGGATACCTGGGAGCTAATGGAAGATAATCAGCCCCCAACCGATCAGCTTCCGCTCGCCGCACTTCTGGATATGCTGGATGTGAAAACGGTCAATCTGGGTGACTGGATGAACTGGCCGGTCTCTAAGAAAATTGGCGGACAAGAGGCTGTGGTACCGAAAGAGGTCATTGGCGCACACGGCGGTTTCCCGCTGTCCGAATGGCAGAAGTATCTTGAGTCACCAGACAATAAGCTGCAGTTCAAAGGTCAGGATTACACGCGAAAGGTGCGTTACCTGACAGACGAAGAGAAGAAGAACCAGTAAAAAAGGGGCCTGAGGCCCCTTTTTTTATGACTAATCCCAGCTCAGGATAACCTTCCCGGACTGGCCAGAGCGCATCGCGTCAAAGCCTTCCTGGAACTCATCGATGGAGAAGCGATGGGTGATAATCGGAGACAGGTCCAGACCAGACTGGATCAGTGCCGCCATCTTGTACCAGGTTTCGAACATCTCGCGGCCGTAGATACCTTTGATGAACAGCCCCTTGAAGATAACCTTGTTCCAGTCGATAGACATATCAGACGGTGGAATGCCCAGCATCGCAATACGTCCGCCGTGGTTCATGGTGTCCAGCATGGTGCGAAACGCCGGTGGTGCGCCGGACATCTCAAGACCCACGTCAAAACCTTCGGTCATGCCCAGCTCTTCCATCACGTCGCTCAGGCTCTCTTTAGAGACATCCACCGCGCGGGTCACACCCATTTTGCGCGCCAGAGACAGGCGATACTCGTTCACATCGGTAATCACCACATTGCGGGCACCAACGTGCTTCGCCACCGCGGCAGCCATAATCCCGATGGGACCCGCGCCGGAAACCAGCACATCTTCGCCGACCAGGTCGAAAGAGAGCGCCGTGTGTACCGCGTTGCCGAAGGGATCAAAGATAGAGGCCAGATCGTCAGAAATGTTATCCGGGATTTTGAACGCGTTAAACGCCGGGATCACCAGGTATTCTGCGAAGCAGCCCGGACGGTTCACGCCCACGCCGATTGTGTTGCGGCACAGGTGCGTGCGTCCACCGCGGCAGTTACGGCAGTGACCACAGGTAATATGACCTTCACCCGAGACGCGGTCGCCAATGTTGAAGCCTTTTACTTCCTGACCCATGCCCACCACTTCGCCGACATATTCGTGGCCCACGACCATCGGTACCGGAATGGTTTTCTGCGACCACTGGTCCCAGTTGTAGATATGAACGTCAGTGCCGCAAATGGCGGTTTTACGAATTTTGATCAGCAGATCGTTATGACCGACTTCCGGCTCCGGCACGTCGGTCATCCAAATCCCTTCTTCCGCTTTCAGTTTGGATAACGCTTTCATCACACGTCCTCAGGCAATTACGCCCAGCTGTTTGCCGATGCGGGTAAAGGCTTCCACCGCACGTTCAATTTGTTCAGGCGAATGTGCCGCAGACATCTGGGTGCGGATACGCGCCTGGCCTTTTGGTACCACCGGGAAGAAGAACCCGGTAACGTAAATTCCTTCTTTCTGCAGCTCGCGGGCAAAATTCTGCGCCACAACCGCATCGCCCAGCATCACCGGGATAATGGCGTGATCGGCACCGGCGAGCGTAAACCCTGCGGCACCCATTTTTTCACGGAACAGGCGGGCGTTTGACCACAGACGGTCGCGCAGCTCAGCGCCAGACTCCACCATTTCCAGGACTTTAATGGATGCGGCAACGATCGCCGGCGCCAGCGAGTTGGAGAACAGGTACGGACGGGAACGCTGGCGCAGCCACTCAACCACCTCTTTACGCGCAGCAGTATAACCCCCTGACGCGCCGCCGAGCGCTTTACCCAGCGTACCGGTGATAATGTCCACGCGACCCATTACGTCACAGTATTCGTGAGATCCACGGCCGTTCTCACCAACAAAACCGACGGCGTGTGAATCATCAACCATCACCAGCGCATCGTATTTGTCTGCCAGGTCGCACACGCCCTTCAGGTTGGCAATCACGCCATCCATAGAGAACACGCCGTCGGTGGCGATCAGCACATGGCGGGCGCCTGCTTCACGCGCTTCTTTCAGGCGCGCTTCCAGTTCAACCATGTCGTTGTTGGCGTAGCGGAAGCGCTTCGCTTTACACAGGCGCACACCGTCAATGATAGAAGCGTGGTTCAGGGCGTCGGAGATAATGGCATCTTCTGCGCCGAGCAGCGTCTCAAACAGACCACCGTTGGCGTCGAAGCACGAGGAGTACAGGATCGCATCTTCCATCCCCAGGAAGTCCGCCAGCTTTTTCTCAAGCTGCTTATGGCTGTCCTGCGTACCGCAGATAAAGCGTACGGAGGCCATACCGAAACCGTGGGTGTCCATGCCTTGTTTTGCCGCGGCAATCAGCTCAGGGTGATTCGCAAGACCTAAGTAGTTGTTCGCACAAAAGTTGATCACATGGCTGCCATCGGCAACGGTGATGTCCGCCTGCTGAGCAGACGTGATAATACGCTCTTCTTTGAACAACCCTTCCGCACGTGCGGTGTCGAGGTCGCTGTTTAACTGTTTGTAAAAATCACCACGCATTGCAATTCTCCAGACTCGGCAAATTTTGGCACATATTACCCAACCCTGGCCGCCATGACGAGATGACACATTATCTCTTCTCGTTTTTGCAGCATAAATCACGTGTACCCTTGCGCTATGTCGGTGAATGGCTGAAGGGCAGCCATACTAATGATATGATAAGAACATTAGCGTCCGGGATTGTCCCCGGACTCCACACTTCAAAGGTTACAGTTATGATCATCGTTACCGGCGGCGCGGGCTTTATCGGCAGCAACATTGTTAAGGCCCTCAATGACAAAGGCATCACCGACATTCTGGTGGTGGACAACCTGAAAGACGGCACCAAGTTTGTAAACCTGGTGGATCTGAACATCGCTGACTATATGGATAAAGAAGACTTCCTTATCCAGATTATGGCAGGTGAAGAGTTCGGCGAGATCGAAGCCATCTTCCACGAAGGTGCATGCTCTTCCACCACCGAGTGGGACGGCAAGTACATGATGGACAATAACTATCAGTACTCTAAAGAGATCCTGCATTACTGCCTGGAGCGTGAAATTCCGTTCCTGTACGCCTCTTCTGCAGCAACCTACGGTGGCCGTACGTCAGACTTCATCGAATCCCGCGAATATGAGCAGCCGCTGAACGTCTATGGCTACTCCAAATTCCTGTTCGATGAATACGTGCGTCAGGTTCTGCCTGAAGCCAATTCCCAGATTGTGGGTTTCCGTTACTTCAACGTGTACGGACCGCGCGAAGGCCACAAAGGGAGCATGGCGAGCGTCGCGTTCCACCTGAACACGCAGCTGAACAATGGCGAAAGCCCGAAACTGTTTGAAGGCAGTGACGGCTTCAAGCGTGACTTCGTCTACGTAGGCGACGTGGCGGCAGTGAACCTGTGGTTCTGGGAAAACGGCGTCTCCGGTATCTTTAACCTGGGGACAGGCCGTGCGGAATCCTTCCAGGCCGTGGCGGACGCCACCCTGGCGTACCACAAAAAAGGCAGCATTGAATACATTCCGTTCCCGGACAAACTGAAAGGTCGTTACCAGGCCTTCACGCAGGCGGATTTGACCAACCTGCGTGCAGCGGGTTACGACAAACCGTTCAAGACCGTTGCCGAAGGCGTAACGGAATATATGGCCTGGCTGAACCGCGACGCGTAAGTATGAAAATTCTGGTGATCGGCCCGTCATGGGTGGGCGACATGATGATGTCGCAAAGTCTCTATCGCACGCTCAAGGCGCGTTATCCCCAGGCGATAATTGACGTGATGGCACCTGCCTGGTGCCGTCCGTTGTTATCGCGTATGCCGGAAGTTAACGAGGCGATCCCAATGCCGCTCGGCCACGGCGCGCTGGAAATTGGTGAACGTCGCAAGCTCGGCCATAGCCTGCGCGAAAAGCGCTATGACCGCGCCTATGTCCTGCCTAACTCCTTTAAATCAGCCCTTGTACCCTTCTTTGCGGGCGTCCCCCATCGCACCGGCTGGCGTGGAGAAATGCGCTACGGTCTGCTGAACGACGCGCGCGTGCTCGATAAAGACGCCTGGCCACTTATGGTCGAGCGCTACGTCGCGCTGGCCTATGACAAAGGCGTGATGCGCAGCGCAAAAGATCTGCCGCAACCGCTGCTCTGGCCCCAGCTCCAGGTCAACGACGGTGAGAAATCCCACACCTGCAACGCGTTTGGAATTTCATCAGAACGCCCTATGATCGGTTTCTGCCCGGGAGCAGAGTTCGGCCCGGCAAAACGCTGGCCGCATTATCATTACGCTGAGCTGGCAAAACAGCTGATCGATGAAGGTAATCAGGTCGTGTTGTTTGGCTCGGCGAAAGACCACGAGGCGGGTAACGAAATTCTGGCTTCGCTGAATACAGAACAGCAGGCATGGTGCCGTAATCTGGCAGGGGAAACCCAGCTGGAACAGGCAGTAGTTTTACTTGCCGCCTGTAAAGCCGTCGTCACCAACGACTCAGGCCTGATGCACGTCGCCGCTGCGCTCAACCGGCCGCTGGTTGCTCTGTATGGCCCCAGCAGCCCTGACTTTACGCCACCGCTTTCTCATAAAGCGCGCGTCATACGTCTGATCAGCGGTTATCACAAGGTGCGAAAAGGCGATGCGGCTGAAGGCTATCACCAGAGCCTGATCGACATCACGCCCGAGTGTGTCCTTGAAGAGCTCAACGAGCTGCTGTTGAGTGAAGAAGGATAACGGATGCGGGTATTGATCGTTAAAACCTCTTCCATGGGCGATGTCCTGCATACTCTGCCGTCGCTCACCGACGCCATGCAGGCCATTCCCGGCATTCGTTTTGACTGGGTGGTGGAGGAGGGCTTCGCACAGATCCCCACCTGGCATGAAGCAGTAGACCGCGTGATCCCGGTTGCTATCCGCCGCTGGCGTAAAGCGTGGTTCTCAGCACCGATTAAGGTTGAACGTCAAGCCTTCCGTGATGCGGTGCAAGCGCAGCGTTACGATGCCATCATTGACGCACAGGGTCTGGTCAAAAGCGCCGCGCTGGTCACGCGTCTGGCACATGGCGTAAAGCACGGTATGGACTGGCAAACCGCCCGCGAGCCGCTGGCGAGCCTGTTCTATAATCGCCGCCACCATATCGCGAAACAGCAGCACGCCGTGGAGCGCACCCGCGAGCTGTTTGCGAAAAGCCTCGGCTATGCAAAACCGGACACGCAGGGTGATTACGCTATTGCGCAACATTTTTTGCGCGATGCGAAGACGCACACACCGCCCTATCTGGTCTTTCTGCATGCCACAACGCGCGATGATAAGCACTGGCCGGAATCACACTGGCGAAGACTCATTGAGCTAATGCAACCGACCGGCATCCATATTAAACTCCCGTGGGGCGCAGAACACGAAAGGCAACGCGCAGAGCGTTTGGCCGCGGGTTTTTCAAATGTGGAAGTGTTACCTAAACTCACGCTGGCTCAGGTTGCCGCGCAACTGGCAGGCGCCAACGCCGTCGTATCCGTGGATACCGGATTAAGCCATTTAACCGCAGCGCTGGACCGCCCCAATATCACCCTCTTCGGTCCGACCGACCCGGGACTGATTGGGGGGTACGGTAAAAACCAGCATCAAATGGTCAGTCCGACGCAGCAGATGAGAGACATTACCGCAGATGCGATTTTTTCGTTTTTACAGGGCAGCCATCGGCTTTCTAACAGGGATATTTAACCCATGAGTTATGTATTTCTGCTGATTTTACTTTTTCCGGTGAAACTCATCCGGAAGCTGTTTCGCAAAGACACGGGCAGAAACCTTGTCATTCAGACAGCCAAAATCGGTGACTTTATCAATGCAACGCCTCTACTGGCGTATCTGCAAAAAAGCGATGTGCTGATCAGCCGCAGCGTTAACGCATTGGCTCAGCATGACGACAGTATCGAAGAGATCTTTTTTGTGGAGCAGCAAAAGCGCAACCTGTGGCGTAAGCTCTGCTTCGCCTGCCGGATCATGAATCGCTACGACAATGTCTATCTGCTGCAGCCCAACAGTGTGAATCTCTTTTTCGCTTCAGCCTGTAATGCAAAAAACAAACAATTTTTAAGCACTTATACACGCAGGTGGTATCACGGAATTTTTTATGCCACGGCTGATGGTACCGTTGAGCATGGCAAAAAGACGCTGTCCGTCACTAACTATCTCAAGCTCGCCGATCGCGCGCTCACCTGGCAGGACGCACCCAAGCACGCCACAAAGCCCCTGTTCAAGCCTGCGGTTTACCCACAAATTCTCGATAAACCCGGGGTTATCCGAATTGGTATCAGCATTTCTGCCGGTAACAAAGCAAAGACGGTTCCCCCGGCAATCTGGAAACGTATTGTCGATCATCTTGCCGACCTGCCCTGCGAGTTTTATGTTTTTGGCGCACCGAACGAACAGCCATGGATGGATGACATCACCCGCGCTTACGGTGAAATTCCCAATTTTATCAACCTCATTGGCAAAATATCGCTTGAAGAGCTACCGTGGGCGATATCCAAAATGGATTGTTATATTGCGTCAGATTCAGGGAATATCTACATTGCCGATGCGGTGGGCGTCCCGGTGGTGTTGCTGTTTGGCCCTTGCTGCCATTATGAACAACGTCCGCTTGGCAAAGTATTGCTGATTGGGAATGATGCGCATGTTTGCTCGTATGTATTTGAAACACGCTACTATTTCTCACAAGATCGGGAAGAACTTTTCGCTGTGACAGACGAATCACTACGTGAGCTTAAAGATTTTATTCGCGAATTACCAAAAGCTAACACAATCACATCTCTCACTGATGCCCAGGGAAACTAATTTGTATGGCTTTTCTAAGCATCATTATTGCCGCGCATAATGCCGAAGATACCCTTCATGCCACTTTAGAAAGCCTGCAGAATGCGATTGGTAGTGCAGGCGATGCTGTTGAGATCATCATCTTTAATGACAGCTCAGATGATGGCACACAGGATATTATTGAAGCGTGGTTACCACAATTACCTCATGCAACAACGCGATGTGTAGATTACCGTAACGTGGGTCAGGTCCGAAACAGTGCTGTTGCGCTGGCATCAGGGGACTATATTACGATGCTGGACAGCGATGACCGGCTAAAACCGGGCAGCATTCGGGATGCCGTGGATTTTCTGCAAGCACAGCGTCCAGATATGCTACTGACGCGCTTATGTGAAATTCGTGATATTCAAAAGATCACCTCAACCTGGCAGGGTTTCGACCCTGTGGCAATCTCGCAACAAGACGCGATCTCCCGTTTTTTGCGACATAAAGACTTCCAGGCACATCTGATCGGCCAATTTATTCACAAAGACCTGTATAAAGCTAACCCTATACCTTCGATGGTCTGTTACGAAGATTTCGCTGTGTTCCCCGGAATGATTATGCAAGCGCATAAAATATTTTATCAGCGTCAGGGGCATTATTATTACATCAAACGTCATGGAAGCTTATCCAGCGATCTTGACGTCAGCAAAATCACCTCACTTGTTGATTGCACGCTTCGCATGGAAGAAACCTTCCCGCGCAGTTTTAAACATCTCATCAATTGTCACTGGTTTGATATATACAGTAACCATAAAAAGTATCTCTCGACACCGCACTTACATTTAGTAAAAACTCGGGTAAGCCAGCTTTATTCGCTTTCGTTCTTTATGGACACTCATATTCGGTTTAGTTATAAGAAAAGGGTTATTAAGGCATTATGGAAAAAATAAAACTTCGACTTTATCAACTGACACTTTTTCTGAGTTTCATCTCTTTGATGCTTGCATTAGTCAATTCAGGGAAGCAACGTGAGTTTTTCTATATTGCAATTTATATCGCTATCCTCGGTTTAGCGTTTGAGTACAAAAAAATTACGCTAAAACCATTCTCAATAGCACTTCCCATACTTCTTATCGGATTACTAAACTTTGCCTGGTATATGGTCTACGAGTACCATAACGAAGGCTTAAACATGTACAGCGATTATCTCGGTGCAAGTAAAAAATTACTTTTGGCGAGTATTCTCGTTTTCTATATTGACCGTTTTAAAGCTTATATCGACAGAGAAAGCTTTAAGAAATATTTTCTTTTAGCAACTGCGACAGGATTTGCTCTCGCAACCGGTTATGGATTGTGGCAGGCATCACAAGGTATGGCTCGTGTTGAAATGGCAATCAATCGAGCCACGGTCTCTGCCTATGTTTACTCCGTGCTGTCACTTGCCTTTGTGTACAGTCTTTACCTCCAGAAAAATGTAAAGTTCTATATCATTGCCAGTTTTACCATTTTGATCTCGTTCTTTATTATTCTTTTAACCGGAACGCGTGTTGCTATGGGGCTCTATTTACTTCTTGCCATCGTAATGACACTACTTCATTTCGGAAAAATTCATCTGAAATCAACCCTGATTTTTTTATGCATTGTGGCGGGTATTGTCGTCGTTAGCTACAAGCCTCTGATTTCACCGAAGATAACGCAAACTCAAATTGAACTTGAGAACTATCAGAAAGGATACGATGGCACTTCTTTGGGCGCACGTTTTTCCATGTGGACCGTTGGAATTCAAAATGGCTTTGCACATCCATTGGGGCAGTCAGTTGAAAATCGGGAAGCATGGACAACGCGCTATGTCAACGACGGGCACCAGCATCTCTCTGCAGCACTCGGGTATATTAGAATTCATCTACACAATGAGTTTATTGAAAAGTATTCATTACAAGGAATACCTGGCCTGGCAATACTGCTCTTTTTCTTCATGTCGATGATTGGCTACGCCATCAGAAACAAAAATGCACTGCTATTAACTGCCATGCTTCTATTATTGCTCTATGGCCTGACAGACGTCATATTGTTGAGTTCGGAGGCATTGATATTCTTTATGATCCTGTTTGCTCTGAGTACACCTTTCTCTCAGACAAAACAACGATGATAAATAATGCCCGCCTGGCGGGCATTATTATTTCTGGTGTTGATAAAACTCCGCCAGCGTCATCCCCACCGTCTTGTCCGACAGCCATGTAAACAACTGGTCCAAATCCTGGTACAACCCTTCAATGGCCGCATCATCTTTGAACGTAGGACTTCCGCCGGGCATAAATTCTGAAGAATGGAGCATAAACTCCACATAATCATTGCCCTGCGACAAGCACTGTTGTGCGACCTTAATCATCTCAGACGCATTTCCACCTGACGGACGCAGCCAGTTAACTGACGGGGAACGGTATTTCCCACGCAGCCGATCGTAGCCCTGTTTAACGGTGTTCAGCCAGGCCGGGTGTTTATACTGAATACTCATCGGCACTTCGAGCAAAGGGCTCTTTCCCGGGCGGGAAATATCCTCTGTATCGATAAAGTAGGCATGGTCGGGGAAATGCTGATAATTCGTTCCTCCGTGACCCTGCGGCGCCCCTTTGGCATTTCGCCAGTTCACCCGTGGGGTGACGGAACAGTCAACCTGATAACCCAGCTCTATCAGCAAGTTTGCGTAGCGACGATCAAACGCCCAACGCCCGGCACGGTGGCTCAGCATTTTGGTCTGGAAGGTCTCTTCCAGTAAGTGCGTCATAAAAAGCACTTTCTCGCTCATAATTTCATCTGAAAACTCAATCAGATAAGGTTGCCAGCGCCAGTCATCACCGGTGAGGTCATGTTCAGGTGGGCTGTTCCACGCATGAAGATGCATGCCAACCTCGCCCTGGCGGCGGGCAATCACATCTTTTGCGAACTCAATGAAAACCGGTTCGATCGCCATCTCATAGTTGGTCAGCCAGACCGGCTTAAAACCAAAACGCTCGCATAGCGCCTGAAATCGTGCCAGGTAGCGTGCGTTTTCCGTTTTGATAACACGGTGGTTTTGCCAGAGATTATCGCCTTCTGTATCAATGGTGATGATAAACGCTGGTTTTTTCATAATGAGTCCGTAAGACGTAAGAGTGAGGGCTATGTTACGCACTCTGCGAAGCAGGAGTAAACCCTTCCAGGGAAATTCCTGACATTATGGAGAAAGAGTGCAAGTCGCCATCAGGTCTATTAGAATTGCTGACAGTATACCGCTGATAAGATGATGATGATTAACCTACTCGACACGCCTGATTTACGTATTTTACTTATCAAACTTCGACATCATGGCGACATGTTACTCACAACTCCGGTCATTAATTCGTTACGTCAAAAATGGCCCACGGCGCAAATCGATGTTCTTCTTTATGAAGAGACACGCGATATGCTCGCCGCGCATCCGGCGATCGGCACCATCTACGGTATAGATCGTAAATGGAAGCAGCTCGGCACCCTGAAACATTTGCAAAAAGAGTGGCAGTTACTCTGTGCCTTAAGAGCGCAGCGTTATCATCTGGTGATTAACCTTGCCGATCAGTGGCGTAGCGCCATTGTCACCCGTTTCACCGGCGCGCCAGTACGCCTCGGGTTCGCGTTTAACAAGCGAAAAAACGCGTTCTGGCGTTTTTGTCATACCGATTTGGTTTCCGTCGCCAATCACCCGTCGCTCCATACCGTTGAGCAAAATCTTTCTATTCTTTCACCGTTGCCCGTCCCGGCTCAGCCAGACGTCACTATGGCCTACCGCGCAGAGGACTGGGATCGTGCGCGCCAGCTACTGACGCAACAGGGTGTGGCTGATAACTACGTGGTGATCCAGCCAACGTCACGCTGGTTCTTTAAGTGCTGGGACGAAGGCAAGATGGCGCAAACCATCACGGCACTCCAGCAGGATGGCCACACAGTGGTTCTCACCGCAGGCCCGGATAAAAAAGAGCTGGCGATGATAGACCGCATTCTCGCCGCGGCGCCAAAAACGGGCGTAGTCTCACTGGCCGGTCAACTCACGTTGCGCCAGCTGGCATCACTTATCGATCATGCACGCCTCTTTATTGGCGTCGATTCCGTTCCGATGCACATGGCCGCCGCGCTTCAGACGCCGTGCATTGCTCTCTTCGGCCCGTCAAAACGGGTGTTCTGGTCGCCATGGCAGGTCAACGGTGAAGTCATCTGGGCTGGCGATTTTGGCCCACTTCCCGACCCGGACGCCATTGATACCAAAACAACTGAACGCTATCTCGACGCCATTCCCGTTGATGTCGTGGTCTCCGCCGCCAGGAGATACCTGTAATGAAACACCATCGTTTAGCGATTGTTCGCCAAAAATACCGTCCTGATGGCGGGGCGGAACGCTTCGTTTCCCGCGCACTTACCGCACTGAGCAACCAAAACCTGGAGCTCAACGTCATCACGCGTGAGTGGCAGGGGGAGAAGCAGGACGACTGGCATATCCATATTTGCGACCCGCGTAAATGGGGCCGAATCAGTCGCGAACGCGGGTTTGCACATGCCGCGCGTGCGCTGTGGGAACAGCAGCAGTTTGACATTGTGCAGAGCCACGAGCGTATTCCTGGCTGCGATATTTACCGCGCAGGGGATGGCGTGCACCGGCGTTGGCTGCTGCAGCGTGCGCGCATTCTGCCTGCCTGGCGTGCACAACTTCTGATGCACGATCGCTACCATCGCTACGTCATGCACGTCGAACGTGAAATGTATCAGGCTCCTGAATTGAAAGCCGTTATCTGCAACGCGGAGATGATCAAACGCGAAATCATCGAAGACTTTGATATTGACGCAAAAAAGATACATGTGATTTATAATTCAATTGATTCCAGCCGCTTCGTTCCGGCAACCGAAGGACAGCGCGCTGCACTGCGTCGGCAGCTCGGATTGCCTGTCGATGCCGTGGTGTTGTGTTTCGTCGGGTCAGGTTTTGAACGTAAGGGACTGGCCAGCGCTATCCGCGCTATCGCGGGCACACCCGCGTGGCTGATTGTGGTTGGACAGGATAAAGCAGAAAGTCGTTACCGTGCCCTCGCCCGTTCATTGGGCTGTGAGGGGCAAATTCGCTTCCTGGGGATGCAAAAAGAGACACTGCCATTTTACCAGGTATCCGATGGATTACTGCTGCCAACGCTGTATGATCCTTTTCCAAACGTCATTCTTGAAGCGATGGCCTGCGGTTTGCCCGTCATTACTTCAGTGAGTTGCGGTGGTGCAGAGTTTATTGAGCAAGGTCAGAATGGCTTTTACTGTGATGCACTTGATATCAGCAGATTGAAGGAGGCAGTCATGACCCTTCCATCTTTGGATAAGAATAACGATATGGGGCGGGCAGCGCGTGAGCGCGTAAAAGAAGCGACCCCAGAAAAATTATCAAGTCAGCTTATTTCGCTTTATCAAAAATTACTGGATTAAAAATGCGCATCCTAATGATTATTGATGGTTTGCCCGGTGGAGGAGCCGAAAAAACGGTTCTCACCCTCTCCAGCGGATTGATAGAAATGGGGCATCAGGTCTCCCTTTTCTCCCTGCGAAAGGTGTGCGACTACGCCATCCCGGCAGGCATTGATTATCAGGTCATTCAGGATACGAGTAAAAAGCCCTGGAGAAAGCTCACCGAGATCCCGCGCCGGGCGCAACTGCTGGACAATGCCATTGAGCAGGCTGAGCGCAGCGGGAAGTTCGACGTCATATTCTCGCACCTGCATAAAACCGATCGTATTGTGGCGCACAGTCGTGCGCTGGATCGCGATAAGGTCTGGTTCTGCGTGCATGGCATGTTCTCATTCTCCTACCTGCGTCATCGCCACGGCCTTTCACGCTGGTTTAAGCATTACAAAATTCGTCATACCTACGAAAACCGAAACGTTGTCGCCGTCTCCGCCGCCGTGCTGAAAGATCTCTCAGAGACGCTGTCCATCGACCTTCGTCGCAAAGCGGTTATCCATAATCCCTTTGATATTCCTGAAATCCAGCGTCTGGCGGATGCGCCTTTTGAGATGCAGGGGCAGGATTACATTATTCACGTGGGTCGTTTTCATGAACATAAACGCCACGACCGCCTTCTGCGTGCCTATGCGCAGAGCAAAATAGACGCATCGCTGGTGATGATGGGCAACGGTTCTGACACCAAAATTCAACAGCTTAAACAGTTAGCGAAAGAACTCGGGATCGAAGACGAGGTTATTTTCCGCCCCTTCGAGTCCAACCCTTATCCGTGGATTAAAGGCGCACGGCTTTTAGTGTTAAGTTCTGACTGTGAAGGTTTTGGTAACGTACTGGTAGAATCCATCATCTGCCAGACGCCACCTGTCAGTACGAACTGTCCTGGCGGGCCCGCTGAAATCCTCACGGGTACGCTGGCGCGCGGGCTGTCGGAGATGAATGACGAATCACTGGCGAAAACACTGGCCGATCTCTATACCTCCCCGCCTGTCGTTGATAGCGCAACGATCGCGTCGTTCGGGATAAATGCCATTTGCCAGCAATATGTTGCGTTGGTAGACAATCAATAATAATCAGGTTTCTTATGCAAAATTCAGCGCCATTATTAAGCGTGGTGGTTGCCGTTTATAACGGCGAAGCTTTCCTGGATCAGTTCTTTACCTGCCTTGCGAATCAACAGATCGACAGTATGGAAGTCATCATCGTCAATGATGGCTCCACGGACAGTTCGATGCAGATAGTCGAAACCTGGCGTGAAAAACTGCCGCAAATGCAGGTTATCGAACAGGAAAATCAGGGTGTATCCATTGCGCGCAATACCGGTCTGGCCGTCGCTACCGGCCAATATCTCTCTTTCCCGGATATTGATGATGTCTTTAAGCCCGGCATGTATCAGCGCTTGCTTGATATGGCCGTCACGCAGAATCTGGATGTCGCCACCTGCAACGGAAACTACGTCTGGGAAAACAATAAGAAGCCTTCACGGCCGATTTTCCCGGAAGACAAGCTGGCCTCGACAGGTGTCATGACCGGTGCGGCCTGGTTAAAAAAAGCGCTCGACTCACGCAAGTTTCTGCATGTGACCTGGCTGAATATCTATCGCCACGACTTTATTCGTCAGAACGGTTTTCGTTTTGAGCCCGGCCTGCGTCATCAGGATATCCCGTGGACTACCGAAGTCTTGCTCGCAGCTGACCGCGTGCAATACACCAGTGAACGTTTTTACGACTATTACATTCACTCCGCATCGGTTTCTCATATGCCGGACAATGATGACACGCTGATTCGCTCGGCGCGCCATTACATGAAAATTCTGCAGATGCTGGATGCCATCAACCAGCGTTACCCGGAAAAAGTGAAAGATATCCCCGCCTGCCACTGGCAAATCGCCAAAGAGGGGCTTGGGATCATTCATACCTTCGACAATATGAAGGATGTACAGAAGAAGTCGATGATAATAAAAGAGTTCTTCGACACGGGTATCTGGAGGCTTATCTGGAAAAGTGCCAAAAGCCCCCGTTTGCGCTGGCGCCTGGGCCGACGCTACTTCCGTTTAAAACGGTATCTGGCATAAGAGATAGCTTTACCCGGCTTAAATGCTTAGAATTTCCCCGCCGAAACTAAAAAACGGATAATCGCTTGGAATTGTTGTATACCGCCCTGCTCTACATCATCCAGCCACTGGTGTGGCTGCGACTGTTGCTTCGTAGCCGTAAAGCGCCTGCGTATCGTAAACGCTGGGCTGAACGCTATGGTTACTGCCGCAATAAAGTCGTGCCGGACGGTATTTTGCTGCATTCCGTTTCTGTGGGCGAAACGCTGGCGGCGATCCCGCTGGTTCGCGCCCTTCGTCACCGCTATCCGTCACTGCCGATCACGGTCACGACCATGACGCCGACGGGGTCTGAACGCGCATTATCGGCGTTCGGTAAAGACGTTCAACACGTCTATTTGCCTTACGACCTGCCTTGCGCCATGAACCGCTTCCTGAATACCGTTCGCCCGAAACTGGTGATCGTCATGGAAACCGAGCTGTGGCCAAATATGATTTCCGCCCTGCATGCCCGTAAAATTCCGCTGGTGATTGCCAACGCGCGCCTTTCAGAGCGCTCGGCGAAAGGTTACGGCAAGTTAGGTAAATTTATGCGCCGCCTGCTCAGCCGAATTACGCTGATTGCCGCGCAGAATGAAGAAGACGCGGCGCGCTTTCTCGCTCTGGGCCTGAAACGCAACCAGCTTGCGGTGACGGGTAGCCTGAAGTTCGATATCTCCGTCACGCCTGAACTCGCCGCCCGTGCGATTACGCTACGTCGCCAGTGGGCACCGCGTCGCCAGGTGTGGATTGCAACCAGCACTCATGACGGCGAAGAAGCCATTATCCTGCAGACCCATCGTAAGCTGCTGGAAAAATTCCCCGATTTGCTGCTGATTCTGGTCCCCCGTCACCCCGAACGTTTTAAAGATGCGCGTGAGATGGTGCAGAAAGGCGGCTTCAGCTTTACCCTGCGCAGCAGCGGTGAGATCCCCTCCGGCAGCACTCAGGTGGTGATTGGCGATACAATGGGCGAGCTGATGCTGCTTTACGGCATTGCCGATCTGGCTTTTGTTGGCGGCAGCCTTGTGGAGCGCGGCGGCCATAATCCGCTTGAGCCGGCCGCACACGCCATTCCGGTGCTGATGGGCCCACACACGTTTAACTTCAAAGATATCTGCGCTAAATTGCAGCAAGCCGACGGGTTAATTACCGTGACCGACGCGGACTCGGTGGTCAAAGAGGTCTCAACCCTTCTGACCGACGAAGACTACCGCCTCTGGTATGGTCGCCATGCTGTCGAAGTGCTGCATCAGAACCAGGGCGCACTCACTCGTCTGCTGCAACTTCTGCAACCTTATCTGCCTCAGCGGAGCCACTAATGTCAACGCGTCTGTCGGTCGTGATGATCGCCAAAAACGCCGCCGACCTGCTTCCGGACTGCCTGGCCTCCGTCGCCTGGGCTGACGAAATTGTCCTTCTCGACTCCGGCAGCGAGGACAACACGGTGGATGTCGCCCGTGCCGCGGGTGCAAAGGTCTTTATCGATACCGACTGGCAAGGCTACGGCATCCAGCGACAGCGCGCGCAGCGCTATGCTACTGGCAATTACGTGCTGATGCTGGACACTGACGAGCGCATCACACCTGAGCTCCGCCAGGCCATTCAGGCGGTGCTGGCAGCACCTCAGCCTGGCGCGGTATACAGCATTGCACGTCGCAACTATTTTCTTGGCCGCTTTATGCGCCACAGCGGCTGGTATCCAGATCGCGTAATGCGCCTCTACGAGCGTGAGCGATATCAGTACAACGATAATCTGGTCCATGAATCCCTGGCATGCGACAGCGCCCCCGTCATTCCTCTGACGGGCGATCTGCTGCATCTGACCTGCCGGGATTTCGCCAGCTTCCAGCGCAAACAGCTTAACTATGCCACCGCATGGGCGCATGAGCGCCACCTGCGCGGCAAGAAGGCCACGCTGACCGGTATTTTCACCCACACGCTGGGGGCATTTCTGAAAACGCTGCTGCTGCGAGGCGGCGTGCTGGACGGTAAACAGGGGTGGTTACTGGCGGTGGTGAATGCCCAGTATACTTTCAACAAATACACCGAGCTGTGGGCGCTTTGCCGCGGCTACTCAGAGAAAACGTGAGCCATGAGCACAAAAGCGATTTATCCGGGTACCTTTGATCCCATCACCAACGGTCATCTTGACATCATCACCCGTGCGGCATGCATGTTTGATAAGGTGATTCTGGCGATCGCCGCCAGCCCCAGTAAGAAACCCATGTTCGACCTCAATGAGCGCGTTGCACTTGCCACTGACGCTATCTCACATCTGCCAAACGTTGAGGTGGTGGGCTTCAGCGATCTGATGGCCAACTTCGCCCGTGCCCGGCAGGCTAACATTTTGATCCGTGGGTTACGCGCGGTGGCTGACTTCGAATACGAAATGCAGCTGGCGCACATGAACCGCCACCTGATGCCAGAGCTGGAGAGCGTGTTCCTGATGCCCTCCAAAGAGTGGTCGTTTATCTCTTCTTCGCTGGTCAAAGAGGTGGCGCGTCATCACGGTGACGTGACCCATTTCCTGCCGGCTAACGTCCATCAGGCGTTGATGGAAAAATTAAAGTAGCCCTATTTCTGGCACTGACGGCAATAGAACGTGGCGCGCTGAGCGTGCTTCGTTGCAATAATCGGTGTCCCACAGACTCTGCACGGCTCACCCTTACGGCCATATACCTGCAGCTCCTGGGCAAAATAGCCGGGTTTACCGTCGCTCTGCAGGAAGTCCTTCAGGGTGGTCCCCCCTTGCTCAATAGAACGCAACAGCACCGCTTTAATCACCCGGACCAGCAGTTCACACTCCTGAGATGACAGCGATGAGGCCAGCCGATCGGGATGGATCCCGGCGGCAAACAGCGATTCGCTGGCATAAATATTCCCTACTCCCACCACCAGCTTATTGTCCATCAGCCACGGTTTGATCGGGGTTTTCTTCTTTGCACACTTCGCTTTCAGGTATTCCGCGTTAAATGCCTCTGAGAGCGGCTCTGGCCCCAGATGCGCCAGAACGCTGTGTCCTTCAAGCTCTTTGGTCCACAGCCATGCGCCAAAGCGTCGTGGGTCGGTGTAACGCAGCACTTTACCGTTGCTCATCACCAGATCGACATGGTCATGCTTTTCCGCGGGCAGTTCTTCGGTAAGGATGCGCAGACTACCAGACATACCGAGATGGATGATAATCCAGCCGTCGGGCAGCTCCAGCAGCAGATATTTGGCGCGACGCTGGACGCTGAGAATCGGTTTATCGCTTAAGGCATGAATTTCATCGGACACCGGCCAACGCAGGCGACCGTTGCGAACGATAGCATGAAGAATAGTCGCGCCGACCAGATGCGGCTCAATACCGCGGCGGCTGGTCTCTACCTCAGGTAATTCAGGCATGGTTCCTCCGGAGTAAGATGCAGAATGCAAAAAACCCCGCAGTTGCGGGGTTTTTCAATACAAGGAGGCTAAAATTATTTGATTTTAGCTTCTTTGTACAGTACGTGCTGGCGTACAACTGGATCGAATTTTTTCAGTTCCAGTTTTTCCGGCTTAGTACGTTTGTTCTTCGTGGTGGTGTAGAAGTGACCTGTACCAGCAGAAGAAACCAGCTTGATTTTCTCGCGAATACCTTTAGCCATGATTTATTTCCTCTTTAAGTACTTAGTACTTTTCGCCACGGGCACGCAGTTCGGACAGAACTGTATCAATGCCTTTCTTATCGATTACACGCATACCTTTAGCAGATACGCGCAGGGTGACAAAACGCTTCTCGCTCTCAACCCAGAAACGGTGAGAGTGCAGGTTCGGCAGGAAACGGCGTTTAGTCGCGTTCAGTGCGTGGGAACGGTTGTTACCGGTCACCGGACGCTTGCCAGTAACTTGGCAGACTCGGGACATGTCTATTCTCCAAAAATCAAATTAGCTCGAGCTTCGTATGGGGTATCGGCGCCTCGTCAGGCTTTACAGCCCGGTCATCGCATAGTTCTATTGAACTCTCGATTGCCAGGCCCAAATGCCAAACCCGAGATTCTCAAAGGTGGCGTAGTATACGCTGACTCGGCGGTGTGCTCAAGTCCCGAACAGACAAAGATCCCGATGGATCGCGAGAAATAGCCTAAATCCAGCCATGTTCTGCAAAAGAAATGTACTCGCCGCGACCAATTATCAGATGGTCGAGCACACGAATGTCCATGAATTGACAGCATTTGATAATGCGTTCGGTCATCTCTTTGTCAGCTCTGCTTGGTTCAGCACAGCCAGAAGGGTGATTATGCGCGAGTATCACGCCGGCTGCATTCACTTTTATCGCTTCCCGCACAATTTCTCGCGGATGAACCTCAACGTGGCTCAGTGTTCCGGAAAAAAGACGGCTATGTTTTAGTACCCGGTTCCTGTTATCAAGAAAGATCACCATAAAGATCTCGCGCTCCAAATCTGATAGCTGGCTCTGGAGAAATACGCGTGTCATATCCGGGGTGAGTATGGGATCTTCCTCTTCCATACGGACGTCGTAAAAACGGCGGGCCAGTTCAGCAATCCCCCTCAGTTGGGCGAACTTCGCCACGCCAATTCCTTCGACGTGCCTGAATTCCGTCAGATCCGCCGTCAATAAGCCATACAGCGAACCAAAATGGTCGATGAGCTCTTTTGCCAGCGTAAATACCGTTTTGCCGGGCGTTCCGGTGCGTAAAAAGAGTGCCAGCAACTCGTCGTCCTTTAACAACGTGACGCCATAGCGCAGCATTTTTTCACGCGGTAGCAGCAGTTCAGTCTCTTCCATGCCTGTCTCCTTCGGTTTGCCATCATGCTGCCACAGCCGCCCCCGGCGCTCGACGCCCACTTTTCATTCCTGCGTAACGCCTCGCAAACTGGCCGAAGGACAAAATCACCCCCTTTTTGGGATTGTGATAAAATGCCCGCTCTCTGGTGAAACCCAACAGGAAAGAATCATGATGAGCCTGGCCGGTAAAAAAATCGTTCTTGGCGTGAGCGGCGGTATCGCTGCCTATAAAGCGCCGGAGCTGGTGCGTCGTTTGCGCGAGCGCGGGGCGGATGTGCGGGTCGCGATAACGGAAGGCGGCAAAGCCTTTATCACGCCTCTGAGCCTGCAGGCCGTTTCAGGGTACCCCGTCTCTGACAGCCTCCTTGATCCGGCCGCCGAAGCCGCGATGGGCCATATTGAGCTGGGAAAATGGGCAGACCTGGTTATCCTTGCCCCCGCCACAGCAGATTTAATTGCCCGCGTAGCAGCCGGCATGGCAAACGATCTGGTCTCGACCATTTGCCTGGCCACGCCCGCACCTGTTGCCGTCGTCCCCGCGATGAACCAGCAGATGTACCGCAACGCCGCCACCCAACATAATCTGACGACGCTGGCCTCACGCGGCCTGCTCATCTGGGGGCCGGACAGCGGTAGCCAGGCATGTGGTGATGTGGGTCCTGGTCGTATGCTTGACCCGCTGACCATCGTTGAGCTGGCCGCCGGCCATTTTTCGCCTGTCAACGATCTGCAACATCTCAACATCATGATTACCGCGGGCCCAACGCGCGAGCCGCTGGACCCGGTGCGTTACATTACCAACCATAGCTCCGGTAAAATGGGCTTTGCGATTGCTGCCGCGGCGGCAAAACGCGGTGCAAAGGTCACGCTGGTGAGCGGCCCGGTCTCGTTACCGACACCACCGTTCGTGCAGCGTATTGATGTCACCACCGCCCTGGAGATGGACGCCGCCGTACAGGCGCATGCGCAGAACCAGCAGATTTTTATCGGCTGTGCGGCTGTTGCAGATTACCGTGCCGAAACCATTTCCGGGTCAAAAATTAAAAAGCAAGGCGATGAATTAACACTAAAAATGGTGAAAAATCCGGACATTGTTGCGGGTGTCGCCGCACTGAAAAGCCATCGTCCTTACGTTGTTGGGTTTGCCGCAGAAACAAATAATGTGGAAGAATATGCCCGGCAAAAACGTACCCGCAAAAACCTCGATTTGATTTGCGCGAACGACGTATCGCTGGCCACGCAAGGATTTAACAGCGACAGCAACGCACTGCACCTTTTCTGGCAGGATGGAGATAAAGTCTTACCGCTTGAGCGCAAGGAACTCCTGGGCCAACAATTACTGGACGAGATCGTTACCCGTTATGATGAAAAAAATCGACGTTAAGATTCTGGACCCGCGTGTTGGTAAGCAATTTGCGCTGCCAACCTATGCCACCTCCGGCTCTGCCGGTCTTGACCTGCGCGCCTGTCTCGATGACGCCGTAGAGCTGGCTCCGGGTGCAACCACCCTGATCCCAACCGGCCTGGCAATCCACATTGCTGACCCGTCGCTGGCAGCGGTGATCCTGCCGCGTTCTGGTCTGGGTCATAAGCATGGAGTGGTACTGGGTAACCTGGTCGGCCTGATCGACTCTGACTACCAGGGTCAACTGATGGTTTCCGTCTGGAACCGTGGTCAGGACAGCTTCACCATTGAACCGGGCGAGCGTATCGCACAGATGGTCTTTGTACCGGTGGTTCAGGCAGAATTTAACCTGGTGGAAGACTTTGACGCCACCGACCGTGGCGAAGGCGGCTTCGGCCATTCCGGGCGCAAATAACCGCCCGACCGACACGTATCTCACAGCGCCATAATGCAATAACAAACCGCAAACGTCAGTTTGCGGTCGCTGTGTGGATGCCAGCCTGGCAAGTGCTTATTTTCAGGGGTATTTTGTAACATGGCAGAAAAACAAACCGCGAAAAGGAACCGTCGCGAAGAAATACTTCAATCTCTGGCGCTGATGCTTGAATCCAGCGATGGTAGTCAACGCATCACCACCGCAAAACTGGCCGCCTCCGTGGGCGTGTCTGAAGCGGCGTTGTATCGTCATTTTCCGAGCAAAACCCGGATGTTTGACAGTCTGATCGAATTTATCGAAGACAGTCTGATCACTCGCATCAACCTGATTCTGAAAGACGAAAAAGACACGACTGCGCGTTTGCGTCTGATTGTGCAGCTCATTCTGGGCTTTGGTGAACGCAATCCGGGCTTAACCCGTATCCTGACTGGCCACGCGCTGATGTTCGAGCAGGACCGATTGCAGGGCCGTATTAACCAGCTCTTCGAACGTATTGAAGCACAACTGCGCCAGGTACTGCGCGAGAAAAAAATGCGTGAGGGTGAAGGTTACAGCACCGATGAAACGCTGCTGGCAAGTCAGATCCTGTCGTTTTGCGAAGGCATGCTCTCCCGCTTTGTACGCAGCGAGTTTAAATACCGTCCAACGGACGATTTTGACGCCCGTTGGCCGTTAGTGGCGGCACAGCTGCAATAATCTTCAGGCCCGGTAAGCAGAACGCCACCGGGCTTGATATTACACGCCGAAAGCTTCGCGATACCCACGTACCGCAGCCAGATGATCCGCCATCTCAGGCTTCTCTTCCAGATACGCAATCAGGTCTTTCAGGGTGATGATCGACGTCACTTTACAGCCGTAATCGCGCTCAACTTCCTGGATAGCAGAGATTTCGCCACGCCCGCGTTCCTGACGATCCAAAGAGATCAGCACGCCAGCAAGCGTAGCGCCGTTAGCCTGAATAATCTCCATCGATTCGCGAATAGCGGTACCGGCAGTGATCACATCGTCCACCAGCATAACGCGACCCTGCAGCGCGCTGCCTACCAGATTACCGCCTTCACCGTGGGTTTTAGCCTCTTTACGGTTAAAGCAGTACGGTACGTCGCGGTCGTGGTGTTCCGCCAGCGCAACCGCAGTGGTAGTGGCAATCGGAATGCCTTTATAGGCCGGGCCAAACAGCAGGTCAAAATCAATGCCGGAGTCCACCAGCGCTTCGGCATAGAAACGGCCTAACAATGCCAGATCGCGCCCGGTATTAAACAGTCCGGCGTTGAAGAAATAGGGGCTCTTACGCCCGGATTTCAGCGTAAACTCGCCAAATTTCAGGACCTGCTTGTTAAGCGCAAACTCAATAAACTCACGCTGCCAGGATTTCATGGGCTTACTCCTCCGACTTTTGCTTTTGTACGAACAAAAAAAAGGCGACTCATCAGTCGCCTTTAAAATCAATTTTCTAACGCCGCCTTCTGCGTCGTTACGATAGATTCAATTCCCCCTCGGGCCAAAGCCAGCAAGGTAAGAAGCTCTTCATGGGTGAACGGCTCATCTTCTGCCGTGCCCTGCACCTCAATGATGCGACCGTCTTCAGTCATCACCACGTTCATGTCAGTCTCGGCAGCGGAATCTTCGACGTATTCCAGATCGCAAAGCGCTTCACCGTTAACGATACCCACGGAAACAGCCGCGACCATCCCTTTCATCGGATTCGTTTTCAGCTTACCGGCTGCAACCAGCTTATTCAGGGCATCAGCCAGCGCCACACATGCACCGGTAATCGACGCCGTACGCGTACCACCGTCTGCCTGAATGACGTCGCAGTCCAGAGTAATGGTAAATTCACCCAGTGTTTTCAGATCAACGGCGGCGCGCAGCGCACGTGCGATCAGACGCTGGATTTCCATGGTACGGCCGCCCTGCTTGCCTTTTGCCGCTTCGCGGGCGTTACGGGTATGGGTTGCACGCGGCAACATGCCATATTCCGCAGTGATCCAGCCCTGGCCCTGACCTTTCAGGAAGCGTGGAACGCCCTCTTCGATGGACGCGGTGCACAGCACTTTGGTGTCACCAAACTCAACCAGCACGGAGCCTTCTGCGTGTTTTGTATAGTTACGGGTCAGAGTGACGGGACGCACCTGATTGGCGCTACGACCTGCTGGACGCATGATGAAATCTCCGGCTTGAAACGAATGTGGCTGCGCATTATACGGATAAAGGACGCTTATTCCTATCCTGAGAAGCCCCCGAAAGCTATAATCCCCCATCTCTCCTTTAAAAACGGGAATGTCTATGATCCGCAGTATGACCGCCTACGCCCGGCGTGAAATCAAGGGTAGCTGGGGTAGCGCTACATGGGAAATGCGCTCGGTAAACCAGCGCTACCTGGAAACGTATTTCCGTATGCCGGAGCAGTTCCGCAGCCTTGAACCTGTTGTACGCGAGCGTATCCGTGCTCGTCTGACGCGCGGTAAAGTGGAATGTAACCTGCGTTTTGAGCCTGATGCCAGCGCCCAGGGTGAGCTGATCCTCAACGAAAAACTGGCGAAACAGCTCGTCACTGCAGCGAACTGGGTCAAGATGCAAAGCGATGAAGGGGAAATTAACCCGGTCGATATTCTGCGCTGGCCTGGCGTCATGGCCGCCGGTGAGCAGGATCTGGACACGATTGCCGCTGAAATTCTCAGTGCCCTCGACAGCACGCTGGATGACTTTATCATTGCCCGCGAAACTGAAGGCCAGGCCCTCAAAGCGATGATTGAGCAGCGTCTGGAAGGCGTGACCACCGAAGTGGCTAAAGTCCGTACCCATATGCCTGCGGTCCTGCAATGGCAGCGTGAGCGCCTGGTGGCCAAACTGGAAGAAGCGGAAGTTCAGCTGGAAAATACCCGTCTGGAACAAGAGCTGGTGCTGATGGCACAGCGCATTGACGTTGCCGAAGAGCTGGATCGTCTGGAAGCGCACGTTAAAGAGACTTACAACATCCTGAAGAAGAAAGAAGCCGTAGGGCGTCGTCTCGACTTTATGATGCAGGAGTTCAACCGCGAGTCTAACACCCTGGCCTCGAAATCGATCAATGCTGAAGTGACCAACTCCGCCATTGAACTGAAAGTGCTGATTGAGCAGATGCGCGAGCAGATCCAGAATATCGAGTAACGCTTTATTCAAGCCGCTTTCTCATCATGGCCCCGTTCAGGGGCCATTTTTTTATCGGAACAGGCTATCGGCGGCAAACGCCTATAACATGAATAATTGTAATGTGAAAGTTACCGTTTAACGCCATCACACCCAGCCAAACAACGTTTAGTCATTACGAAAAATAAGGCTAACATCCTCACACAAGAAAAACTAAATCGTGACAGACCGCACAAAACGCTACCCTGTTGCCCTCAATATCGGGGGAACACATGCTGCTACATATCCTTTATCTCGTCGGGATCACTGCCGAAGCCATGACCGGTGCACTCGCTGCCGGACGCCGTCGTATGGATACGTTTGGGGTCATCATTATTGCTACCGCCACCGCGCTGGGAGGCGGATCGGTACGTGATATCCTGCTGGGGCATTACCCTCTCGGCTGGGTTAAGCACCCCGAGTACATCATCATTGTGGCTGTCGCCGCAGTGCTGACCACTATCCTTGCTCCTGTAATGCCCCATCTTCGACGTCTGTTTTTAGTACTTGATGCTCTGGGCCTGGTCGTGTTCTCCATCATCGGGGCACAAATTGCGCTGGATATGGGCGAAAGCCCGGTGATTGCCACTATTGCCGCAGTCGTGACGGGCGTATTTGGCGGCGTACTGCGCGATATGTTCTGCAAACGCATTCCCCTGGTCTTTCAAAAAGAGCTCTACGCCGGGATATCCTTTGCATCAGCCGTTCTGTATATCGCTTTACAGCATTATGTTTCCAGCCATGACGTCGTGGTCATCGCCACCTTGTTATTTGGCTTCACGGCTCGCTTGCTTGCGCTGCGCTTGAAACTGGGACTGCCCGTGTTTCATTACACTCAGGACACCCACTGACTGGCCGCTATCTATTCTCCCCAATAAGATAGCGGCGTTTATCAGCCATAAGCGACAGCAAGCTCACGTCAGAATCCTTGCACTCCCTGCTTGCCGAGCCAGGCAACCAGGCCGGCAATGCCAGGATCATGAATAAACGCAACGAGCTGCCGGGCTTTCTCCTTTCCTGTGCCGGGAAGTGCCTGCCAGTCTGCTGCGTTACGCTCACGCATTTTCTGCCACGTCAGGTCTCCCATAGCGTTTAGCGAGGCCTGCGTCAGCGGAACACCCAATGCCATGATCCAACGAATAAAGGGTCGCTCCCGTACCAGATTAAAGCGATGCCAGAGCGCCTGCCCGCGTGCTGCGGAAAACCCCGGGGTAGACTGCAGCTGCGCCTGCGTTAATGTCAGCCATGAGAAGATATGTTCAAAATGATGCGCCTGATGCAGCGCCCGCCAGCCTGACTCACCGACTCCTTCAATATTCAGCACGTGCTTTGAACTAAGCCACGTCAGGCGGGCAAAGAACTGCTCCATACACGCCGGCGAGGCGTAAAAACAGCTCTGCGCATGATAATGCGAGGCCGGGGGTGTGGGCTTTTGTCTCTCTTCCCCCCGCCAGACCACCTTATCGAACCGCGGGATACCCTGCCCGGCCAGACTGACCTGTATCTGATCACCCGTCGCAATATCCAGCCTTTGCCAGCGTTCAACGGACCCAAGACTGACCCGTTGTACCTGCTTATCATCCAGCAGGACAGGGACCAGCGCCGCCACGACTGAGATTTTTCCCGTGCGCCCCACGGCAAAATGAATATCTCTTACTTCGGCGATCTGTGCGACCGGGGGATATTTCCATGCGACGACCCAGCTGCCTTCTCCGGGCAACCAGTTTTCGCCGGGAGGGGCATCCGCGGACCGCACCACAATGCCGTCCGTGGCAAAGGGTAATGCCGTGTTGTGCCACGTCGAGCGCTGTTTCTCGACAGCATCAACAGTCTGTACAGGCAGGGTATAACGCGCCGTCAGGGAAAAGCCGGCTTTAGATAACTCAGACAGCGCACTCGACATCACTTTCGGACCATCCGGCCAGGCCCAGATAAATATCCCTGTCTGGCTCAGAAGCGGATTGTCCTTTTGCCGCATCATCGCGCCCGCCACTTTTGCCCGTGCGTTCATTCCCCCCATCTGTCGCTGAAGATGGTTGTCACGTAACCAAAAAAGCTCCCCCTGTAAGACGCTGTTGGCCAGCGCACCGGTCACTTTTTTGGGCACTGCGGGAATTAAATACACTTGTGCAGTCCAGTCCTCACCTTTTAGCCCATCACCACGACTGATAGCCTGGGTTAACTTTCCGTCGCGATACACCAGCGTCACTGCCACCCCGTCGACTTTTGGCTGCATCCAGAGAGTGTCACGACCACGCATCCACTGGCGTAGCTCTTCTTTACTGGCCGCTTTATGCACTCCCGTATGGGCAACAGGATGTCTTACGCTCCCCGTTAGAACCGGTAAGGCCTCCTCAGAAGGTATATCGCCGAAGCAGCGCTGCCACTGCTTTAAACGGCCATTAAGCTGGTCATAGACGTCGTCATTCACCTCGCTCACGCCCTGCTTCCAGTAGGCATCATCCCAGCGTTTGACTTGCGCACTCAATGTCGCAATCTCTTTCTCTGCTTTTGCCTGAGACCACACGGGACACACCGCCGCACCGTAGCCGCACCACAACAGCATTAATCCGCTCATCCATCGCCACATCGCCACCCCTCCTTTACTTTGGTGGAGGTATAACCCGACACGGAAAACCGTGCTAATGGCCATCTTTCACTCTGCGAGGCGTTGTCAGACGTTTATTTTTATTGCTGCAAAACAGCTGTAAAACCTGAAAACGGCGCGCAAAATTCAATAATGCAGGGGAAAAAGTGTGACAAAGGCTACGTCACACAGCGGCGACGTGTATAATAAGCCCGTATGTAGGACTTCTTCGTTAACACATACAAAAGACTCTCATGGCTCAAGGCACGCTTTATATTGTTTCTGCCCCTAGTGGCGCGGGTAAATCCAGCCTTATTCAGGCACTGTTAAAAACCCAACCGTTGTACGACACACAGGTTTCTGTTTCTCACACCACGCGTAAACCGCGTCCGGGTGAAGTGCACGGTGAACACTATTTCTTTGTTGATCACGATGAATTCAGAGCGATGATTGGCAGAGACGCGTTTCTTGAACACGCAGAAGTTTTCGGTAACTACTACGGCACTTCGCGTGAAACCATTGAGCAGGTTCTGGCCACGGGCGTAAATGTGTTCCTGGATATCGACTGGCAGGGCGCACAGCAGATTCGCAAGAAAATGCCTGATTCACGCAGTATCTTTATTTTACCGCCATCGAAAGATGAGCTGGATCGCCGACTGCGTGGCCGCGGTCAGGACAGCGAGGAAGTGATCGCCCGGCGTATGGAGCAGGCAGTTGCAGAAATGAGCCATTACGCGGAATATGATTACCTTATTGTGAATGATGATTTTGATGCCGCGCTGAGCGATCTCAAAACCATTCTTCGCGCAGAACGCTTGCGTATGAGCCGCCAGAAGCAGCGACATGACGCATTAATCACCAAACTGTTGGCAGACTGAACCCACTTTCAGTATCATGCCCAGTCATTTCTTCACCTGTGGAGCATTTTAAGTATGGCACGCGTAACTGTTCAGGACGCTGTAGAGAAAATTGGTAACCGTTTTGACCTGGTGCTGGTCGCCGCGCGTCGCGCTCGTCAGATGCAGGTAGGCGGTAAAGATCCGCTGGTACCGGAAGAAAACGATAAAACTACCGTTATTGCACTTCGCGAAATCGAAGAAGGTCTGATCAACAATCAGATCCTCGACGTACGTGAGCGCCAGGAGCAGCAAGAGCAGGAAGCCGCAGAACTGCAGGCCGTAACCGCCATTGCTGAAGGTCGTCGTTAATTAAACCTGCGGGTCGCCCTTGTATCTGTTTGAAAGCCTGAATCAACTGATTCAAACTTACCTGCCTGAAGACCAGATTAAGCGTCTTCAGCAGGCGTATCTCGTTGCACGTGACGCTCACGAGGGCCAGGCACGTTCAAGCGGTGAACCCTATATCACGCACCCGGTAGCGGTGGCCTGTATTCTGGCCGAGATGAAACTCGACTACGAAACGCTGATGGCTGCCCTGCTGCATGATGTGATCGAAGATACCCCTGCCACCTACCAGGATATGGAACAGCTGTTTGGCAAAAGCGTTGCCGAGCTGGTGGAAGGGGTCTCTAAGCTTGATAAGCTGAAATTCCGCGACAAGAAAGAGGCGCAAGCCGAAAACTTTCGCAAGATGATTATGGCGATGGTGCAGGATATCCGCGTCATTCTTATCAAACTTGCTGACCGTACCCACAATATGCGCACGCTGGGCTCACTTCGCCCGGACAAACGTCGCCGCATTGCCCGTGAAACCCTCGAAATCTACAGTCCGCTGGCGCACCGTTTAGGTATCCACCACATTAAAACCGAGCTGGAAGAGCTGGGTTTTGAAGCGTTATACCCGAACCGCTATCGCGTGATTAAAGAGGTGGTGAAAGCCGCACGCGGCAACCGTAAAGAGATGATTCAAAAGATCCTCTCTGAAATTGAAGGACGTTTACAGGAAGCGGGAATTCCGTGCCGCGTCAGCGGTCGCGAAAAACATCTGTACTCCATCTACTGCAAAATGGTGCTCAAAGAGCAGCGTTTTCATTCGATCATGGATATCTACGCGTTCCGCGTGATCGTCCACGACTCTGATACCTGCTACCGCGTGCTGGGCCAGATGCACAGCCTGTACAAACCGCGTCCAGGACGCATGAAAGATTACATCGCCATTCCAAAAGCGAACGGCTATCAATCTTTGCACACCTCGATGATCGGTCCACACGGCGTGCCTGTTGAAGTGCAGATCCGCACCGAAGACATGGACCAGATGGCGGAGATGGGTGTGGCTGCACACTGGGCTTATAAAGAGCACGGTGGCGAAAGCAGTACGACCGCACAAATCCGCGCCCAGCGCTGGATGCAAAGCCTGCTGGAACTGCAGCAGAGTGCGGGTAGCTCGTTTGAATTTATCGAGAGCGTTAAATCCGATCTCTTCCCGGATGAGATTTACGTTTTCACCCCAGAAGGCCGCATTGTCGAACTACCTGCAGGCGCTACGCCGGTCGACTTTGCTTACGCCGTGCATACCGATATCGGCCACGCCTGCGTGGGCGCGCGTGTCGACAGGCAGCCTTATCCGCTCTCTCAGCCGCTTTCCAGCGGCCAGACGGTGGAAATTATTACCGCACCGGGCGCACGTCCGAACGCGGCCTGGTTGAACTTTGTCGTGAGTTCCAAAGCACGCGCCAAAATCCGCCAGTTGCTGAAAAACCTCAAGCGCGATGATTCTGTCAGCCTGGGGCGTCGTCTGCTCAACCATGCGTTGGGTGGTAGCCGTAAGCTGGCTGAGATCCCGAAAGAGAACATTCAGCGTGAGCTGGAGCGCATGAAGCTCGCCTCGCTTGATGACCTGCTGGCAGAAATCGGCCTCGGCAACGCCATGAGCGTGGTCGTGGCGAAGAACCTGCAGCAGGGTGATACCACGGCGATCCCGACGACGACGCAAAGCCACGGTCATCTGCCGATCAAAGGCGCGGACGGCGTACTTATCACCTTCGCGAAATGTTGCCGTCCTATCCCGGGTGACCCGATTATTGCGCACGTCAGTCCGGGTAAAGGGCTGGTTATCCACCACGAATCCTGTCGTAACATCCGCGGCTATCAAAAAGAGGCGGAGAAGTTCATGGCAGTCGAGTGGGATAAAGAGACGGCACAGGAATTTATCACCGAAATTAAGGTGGATATGTTCAACCACCAGGGTGCCCTGGCGAACCTGACGGCAGCAATCAATACGGCCTCTTCCAACATTCAGAGCCTGAACACGGAAGAGAAAGATGGCCGCGTCTACAGCGCCTTTATTCGTCTGACCGCCCGTGACCGCGTGCATCTGGCGAACATTATGCGCAAGATCCGCGTGATGCCGGACGTGATTAAAGTCACCCGTAACCGAAACTAGACTTATGAATTCAAAACGTTACGAGCGTATCTGCGAAATGCTCGCCAGGCGTCAGCCTGACCTGACGGTCTGCATGGAGCAGGTCCACAAACCTCATAACGTCTCTGCAATTGTCCGTACCGCAGACGCCGTAGGCGTGCATGAAGTGCACGCCGTCTGGCCGGGTGCCCGCATGCGAACCATGGCTTCAACTGCCGCAGGCAGTAACAGCTGGGTGTCCGTCAAAACCCACCAGACTATTGGCGAAGCCGTATCGCACCTGAAAGGTCGCGGTATGCAGGTCCTGGCCACTAACCTGTCCGCAAAAGCCGTCGATTTTCGTGAGATCGACTACACCCGCCCGACCTGTATTTTGATGGGTCAGGAGAAAACCGGGATCACCCAGGAAGCGCTGGATCTGGCGGATCAGGATATCATCATCCCTATGATCGGCATGGTGCAGTCTCTCAATGTCTCCGTGGCCTCTGCGCTCATTCTCTATGAAGCGCAGCGCCAGCGTCAGAACGCGGGTATGTACAAGCGCAGCAACAGCATGCTGCCGGAAGAGGAGCAGCAGCGCCTGCTGTTCGAAGGTGGTTACCCGGTGCTGGCTCGCGTCGCGAAACAGAAAAAACTGCCGTACCCCCACGTCAACGCGCAGGGCGAAATTGAAGCCGATGCCGAGTGGTGGGCCACCATGCAGTACGCAGGATAACCGATGAAAGGCCGTCTGCTGGATGCCATACCGCTCAATAGCCTGACGGGCGTAGGTGCGGCGCAAAGCAGTAAACTGGCAAAAATTGGCCTGCATACCGTGCAGGATCTCCTGCTCCATCTCCCCCTGCGTTATGAAGACCGCACCCAACTCTATAAGATTGGCGATCTGCTGCCTGCCATTTACGCCACCGTTGAAGGCGAAGTACTGAACTGCAATATCACCTTTGGCGGACGCCGGATGATGACCTGTCAGATCAGCGACGGCACCGGCATTCTCACCATGCGCTTTTTCAACTTCAATGCGGCCATGAAAAACAGCCTTGCGACCGGTCGCAGGGTGCTGGCCTATGGTGAAGCCAAACGCGGGAAATACGGCGCAGAGATGATCCACCCGGAGTATCGCGTTCAGGGAGATCTGAGCACGCCGGAGCTGCAGGAGACTCTGACCCCGGTTTATCCGACGACCGAAGGCATCAAGCAGGCAACGCTGCGTAAACTCACCGACCAGGCGCTGGAACTGCTGGATACCTGCGCCATTACCGAGCTACTGCCGCCTGAGCTGGCTCAGGGCATGATGAGTCTGCCCGAGGCGCTGCGCACCCTGCACCGCCCGCCGCCAACCCTGCAGCTTAGTGACCTGGAAAGCGGCAAACACCCCGCTCAACGGCGTCTTATCCTTGAGGAATTACTGGCTCATAACCTGAGCATGCTGGCGGTACGGGCGGGCGCGCAGCGTTTTCATGCCCAGCCCTTAAGCCCGCGAGATGAACTCAAAGATAAGCTGCTGGCCTCCCTGCCGTTTAAACCCACCGGTGCACAGGCACGCGTCACGGCCGAGATTGAACGCGATATGGCGCTTGATGTGCCCATGATGCGCCTGGTTCAGGGGGATGTGGGTTCCGGTAAAACGCTGGTTGCAGCCCTGGCAGCCCTGCGCGCGATTGCCCATGGCAGGCAGGTGGCGCTAATGGCCCCCACCGAACTGCTGGCTGAACAGCACGCTAATAACTTCCGCGCATGGTTTGCCCCGCTTGGGATTGAAGTGGGCTGGCTTGCCGGGAAGCAAAAAGGTAAAGCGCGTCAGGCACAACAGGACGCCATTGCCAGCGGTCAGGTACAGATGATTGTCGGCACGCACGCGATTTTCCAGGAGCAGGTGCAGTTTAATGGTCTTGCCCTGGTGATTATCGACGAACAACACCGCTTCGGTGTACACCAGCGACTGGCGCTGTGGGAGAAAGGGCTACAGCAGGGCTTCCATCCGCATCAGCTGATCATGACTGCCACACCTATCCCGCGCACCCTGGCAATGACCGCCTACGCCGATCTCGATACATCGACCATCGACGAACTGCCGCCGGGCCGTACACCGGTCACCACGGTCGCCATTCCGGACACGCGCCGGAGCGATATCATCGACCGCGTGCGCAACGCCTGCACTCACGAAGGCCGTCAGGCCTACTGGGTCTGCACGTTAATTGAAGAGTCTGAACTGCTTGAAGCGCAGGCTGCGGAAGCGACGTGGGAAGAGCTGAAACTGGCGCTGCCCGAGCTGAACGTGGGTCTGGTTCACGGGCGGATGAAGCCTACTGAGAAACAGGCGGTGATGCAGTCGTTCAAACAGGGTGAACTGCATTTGCTGGTTGCCACAACGGTGATTGAAGTCGGCGTAGACGTGCCCAATTCCAGCCTGATGATCATCGAAAACCCGGAACGTCTTGGCCTTGCGCAACTCCATCAGCTGCGCGGCCGCGTTGGCCGCGGTGCTGTCGCCTCTCACTGCGTGCTGCTCTACAAAGCACCGCTCTCGAAAACCGCACAGATGCGTTTGCAGGTGCTGCGCGACAGTAACGACGGTTTTGTGATTGCACAAAAAGACCTGGAGATCCGCGGCCCAGGCGAACTGCTGGGCACGCGTCAGACGGGTAACGCCGAATTCAAAGTGGCGGATTTACTGCGCGATCAGGACATGATCCCCGAAGTTCAGCGCCTCGCACGCCATATTCATGAGCGCTACCCCGAACAGGCGGCAGCGTTAATTGAGCGCTGGATGCCGGAAACCGAACGCTATTCCAACGCCTGATCTCAGGCAAACATCGGCAGCATCAGGTAAAGCTTGATCACCAGCGCGTTGACGATATCAATGAAGAACGCCCCGACCATCGGGACCACCAGAAACGCCATATGCGAAGGCCCAAAACGTTCGGTGATCGCCTGCATGTTGGCGATAGCCGTCGGCGTTGCCCCCAGACCAAACCCACAATGCCCCGCCGCCAGCACTGCTGCATCGTAGTTTTTGCCCATCATGCGCCAGGTCACAAACATGGCGTAGAACGCCATAAACAGCGCCTGAACGGCCAGAATAGCCACCATCGGCAGTGCCAGTGAGGCCAGCTCCCAGAGCTTGAGGCTCATCAGGGCCATCGCCAGGAACAGCGACAGGCAGACGTTGCCAAGCACCGATACGGCACGTTCAAATACGCGGTAGAAGCCCATCAGCGCCAGACCGTTACTCAGCAACACCCCGACAAACAGCACGCACACAAACGTCGGGAGCTCGAACGCTGAACCTGCCAGCCATTGCGCAACCACTTTGCCCACCGTCAGGCAAATGGCAATCATCGCGATAGTTTCAATCAACACCAGCGAAGTGATGGTGCGTCCGACGTCGGGTTTTTCAAAGGCAGTGGGCACCAGCTCATCGTCCGGTCTTCCGTCTGGCGTACCAGAGTGCTTCACCAGATACCGCGCCACCGGCCCGCCGATCAGGCCGCCCAGCACCAGACCGAAGGTGGCGCAGGCCATCGCCACTTCGGTGGCGTTTTCAAAGCCGTAGCGCTCAGTAAACAGCTTGCTCCACGCCGCCCCGGTACCGTGGCCACCAGAGAGGGTTATTGATCCGGCCAGCAGCCCCATCAGCGGATCCAGCCCCAGCAGCGTGGCCATCCCGATACCAATGGCGTTTTGCATCACTAGCAGTCCTACCACCACGATCAGAAATACGCCGAGCACTTTGCCACCCGTCCGCAGGCTCGCCAGGTTGGCATTCAGGCCAATGGTGGCAAAGAAGGCCAGCATCAGCGGATCTTTCAGGGACATATCAAAATCAATTTCCCAGCCCATGCTTTTCTTCAGCACCAGCAGGGCCAGCGCCACCAGCAGTCCGCCGGCAACAGGTTCAGGAATGGTGTATTTCTTCAGAAGGGAAACGCTGTGTACGAGCTTACGGCCAAGCAGTAAGACCAGCGTTGCGGCAACAAGGGTCGACAACGTATCGAGATGAATCATAAAAGGCTCCTGTTATGCGCGTGTTCCATACACACGCGGCGTTATCCTGGGCCGGCTTGCGCTCGTCATGAGCCGCCGGCGCAAAAAGTGTAATTTTTTTTCCCCATGGGTTGTAGAAAACCTGCTCACAGCGGCAGATTTTCTTGTTTTTTTTTGTTGGCAATCGTTTGCTTTTACCAGGTGGTCAGATAAAATGCCCGCTTTTCCACCGTGGGATTGCCGCCGATGTCCGTTAACACCCTTGAGTCTCCCGATGCGCAACCGATTGCGCAGAAGCAAAATAGCGAACTGATTTACCGCCTTGAAGACCGTCCGCCTCTTCCTCAGACGCTTTTTGCCGCCTGCCAACACCTGCTGGCTATGTTCGTTGCGGTGATCACCCCGGCGCTGCTGATCTGCCAGGCGCTTGGTTTACCGGCTCAGGATACACAGCACATCATCAGTATGTCCCTCTTTGCCTCCGGCGTGGCGTCCATTATTCAAATTAAAGCGTGGGGCCCGGTGGGGTCTGGATTGTTGTCGATCCAGGGCACCAGTTTTAACTTCGTCGCACCGCTGATCATGGGCGGTACAGCCCTCAAAACCGGCGGCGCGGATGTTCCGACCATGATGGCGGCGCTGTTTGGCACGCTGATGCTGGCCAGCTGCACCGAGATGGTGATCTCCCGGGTACTGCACCTGGCGCGCCGCGTGATCACGCCGCTGGTATCCGGCGTGGTGGTGATGATCATTGGCCTGTCGCTGATTCAGGTTGGCCTGACCTCCATCGGTGGCGGTTATGCGGCAATGAGCGACCACACTTTTGGTGCACCGAAAAACCTGCTGCTGGCCGGCGTGGTGCTGGCAATCATTATTCTGCTAAACCGTCAGCGTAACCCGTATCTGCGTGTGGCATCGCTGGTGATCGCCATGGCGGCCGGTTATCTGCTGGCCTGGGCGCTGGGTATGCTGCCGGAGAATACCCCGCAGACCAACAGTGCGCTGATCACCATTCCAACGCCGCTGTACTACGGCCTGGGCATTGACTGGGGTCTGCTGTTGCCGCTGATGCTGGTCTTTATGATCACCTCGCTGGAGACGATTGGCGATATCACCGCCACGTCTGATGTCTCCGAGCAGCCGGTCTCCGGCCCGCTGTATATGAAACGCCTGAAAGGCGGCGTGCTGGCGAACGGCCTGAACTCGTTTGTCTCTGCAGTCTTCAACACCTTCCCGAACTCCTGCTTCGGCCAGAACAACGGCGTGATCCAGCTGACTGGCGTTGCCAGCCGCTACGTCGGTTTTGTGGTGGCGCTGATGCTGATCGTCCTCGGCCTGTTCCCGGCGGTAAGCGGTTTTGTGCAGCATATACCTGAACCGGTGCTGGGCGGCGCAACGCTGGTGATGTTCGGGACCATCGCGGCTTCTGGTGTACGTATCGTCTCTCGCGAACCGCTGAACCGCCGCGCCATCATGATCATTGCCCTGTCGCTGGCCGTGGGTCTGGGTGTTTCACAGCAACCGCTGATCCTGCAGTTTGCCCCGGACTGGGTGAAAAACCTGCTCTCTTCCGGCATTGCGGCAGGCGGTATCACCGCGATTGTTCTGAACCTCGTTTTCCCGCCTGAGAAAAATTGATCGCCCTCACGGCAGGCTGTCAACGCCTGCCGTGACATCTCTTTACACCATTCCCGCCTTGAGCATTGCGCATAAATCGTGCATAACTCCCTTATGTGCGTTTCGCGGGATGGAAGACCATGAAATTTATTGGAAAGGTACTCGTCTATCTTCTGGTGGCCCTGCTCATTGTGGTGCTGGCGCTCTATATTCTGCTCCAGACCCGCTGGGGAGCATCTCAGGCCAGCAACTGGATAACGGTGAATACCGATTACGAACTCAATTTCGACCTGATGGATCACCGCTTTTCGTCACCTTCCCACATCATTCTGGAAAACGTCACGTTTGGCCGCGACGGTAAACCCGCCACGCTGGTGGCCAGGAAAGTCGATATTGGTCTGAGTAGCCGACAGGTCACCGATCCGCTGCATATGGACACCATTACCCTGTTCGATGGCACGCTTAATCTTTCTCCTCAGACGGCACCGCTCCCGTTCCAGGCGGACCGTTTGCAGTTGGATAACATGGCCTTTAACAGCCCCAATACGGAATGGGATCTCAGCGCACAGAAAGTGACGGGCGGCGTCAGCCCGTGGCAGCCAGAAGCAGGCAATGTGCTGGGTAAAAACGCACAGATCCAGGTGAGCGCAGGCTCGCTTACCCTGAACGGCGTGCCGGCCACCAACGTGCTGATCCAGGGACAACTCAACGGCAAAGAGGTGGTGCTGAACACCATTGGTGCCGATATGGCGCGCGGTTCGCTCACCGGGTCCGCCCTGCGCAACGCTGACGGCAGCTGGATTATCGACACCATGCGTCTGAATGAGATCCGCCTGCAAAGCGATAAGTCACTGGTGGATTTCTTCGCGCCTCTGACCACCATTCCCTCGCTGCAGATTGGCCGTCTGGAAGTGACTGACGCACGCCTGCAGGGGCCGGACTGGGCGGTGACCGATCTCGATTTAAGCCTGCGCAACCTGACACTCAGCAAAGGCGACTGGCAAAGTCAGGAGGGGCGTTTGTCCATGAACGCCAGCGAGTTTATTTATGGCTCTCTGCATCTGTTCGACCCGATCATGAATGCGGAGTTCTCCCCGCAAGGCGTGGCGCTGCGCCAGTTTACCTCCCGCTGGGAGGGCGGCATGGTACGTGCTTCCGGCAACTGGCTGCGCGAGGGTAACGCGCTGGTGCTGGACGATGTCGCCATCGCCGGGCTGGAATACACTCTGCCGCAGAACTGGAAAACGCTGTGGATGGAGCCGTTACCGGAATGGCTGAACAGCCTGACACTGAAAAAATTCGGCCTGAGCCGTAACCTGGTTATTGATATCGACCCGGCCTTCCCGTGGCAAATCACCTCTCTTGATGGCTATGGTGCGAACCTGCAGCTGGCGAAAGATCGCCAGTGGGGCGTATGGGGTGGCAGCGCAACGCTGAACGGCGCGGCGGCGACCTTTAACCGCGTGGACGTGCGTCGTCCGTCGCTGGCGCTGAACGCTAACGCCTCAACGGTAAACATTACCGACCTGAGTGCTTTCACCGAAAAAGGCATTCTGGAAGCCACGGCGACGGTTTCACAGCTTCCGCCACGGCAGACCACAATCAGCCTGAACGGACGCGGCGTGCCACTCAACGTGCTGCAGGCGTGGGGCTGGCCGGCGCTGCCCATTGGCGGTGATGGCAATATCCAGCTAACCGCCAGCGGCAGCGTGCAGGCCAACGCACCGCTGAAGCCGACGGTTAACGGGAAACTGAATGCGGTAAATATGGATAAACAGCAGGTGCAACAGACGATGACGGGGGGAGAGGTGTCGACACTATCCTCGCCCCTGCCCTCTCCCTGAAAGGAAGAAGAAGCAAACCCTTCCCTCCCCCCGTTGGGGAGAGGGTCAGGGTGAGGAAAATTAAAGGTGTACCACCACCTCATTACCCTCCGCTTTCACCACCACGCCCCACTCGCTTCCGGCCTCTGAGCCGCCTTTTACGCCACTCAGTTTCTGCACGTTGCGCAAGCAGACCGACCAGTTTCGCGCGTCACCTGTGCCGGTAATGGTCACGGTGTCGCCGCTGCGTGTGGCTTTCAGCGTAAATGCCACAGAACCGTCCGCCGCGGGCACTTTGCTCACCGCCATCGCGCCATCGCCCAGGTTAAACAGCTGGAAAGCTGTCCCTTCGTTCCAGGCGTAGTCCGGTTTCTGTTGATTGTTGCCCAACGCCAGGAGGGTGTTATCGCGCACATAGACCGGCAGGCTGCGGAAATCATGCTGCTGTTTATGCCAGCGGCTGCCCTTGATTTCATCGTTATGCCAGAGATGGGTCCAGCGCCCTTCCGGCAGGTAAAACTGCACGTCACCGGCCTCAGAAAACACCGGGGCTACCATCACCGACTCCCCCAGCATGTACTGACGGTCGAGGTAATCGCATGCCGGATCGTCCGGGAACTCCAGCATCATCGCCCGCAGCATCGGTGTGCCATACTCGCGAGCCAGGGCAGCCTGGCGATAGAGATACGGCATCATCTGACATTTCAGCTGAGTGAAGTGACGCACCACATCACAGGACTCATCATCGTACGCCCACGGTACGCGGTAAGATTTGCTGCCATGCAGGCGGCTGTGGCTGGATAACAGCCCAAACGCGCACCAGCGTTTGTAGACGTGTGCCGGCGCGGTGTTCTCAAATCCACCGATGTCATGGCTCCAGAAACCAAAGCCGGACAGACCAATCGACAGCCCGCCGCGCAGGCTTTCCGCCATCGACTCGTAGTTGGCGTAACAGTCGCCACCCCAGTGCACCGGGAATTGTTGCGCACCTACCGACGCCGAGCGGGCAAACAGCACCGCCTCATCCGCGCCCACCGTTTCTTTCAGTACGTTCCACACCAGTTCGTTATATAGGTATGCGTAGTGGTTGTGCATCTTCTGCGGATCGGAACCGTCAAACCACTGGACGTCCGTCGGGATGCGCTCGCCAAAGTCGGTCTTAAAGCAGTCGACGCCACTATCCACCAGGCCTTTCAGCTTGTCGGCATACCACCGACACGCGTCCGGGTTAGTGAAGTCATAAATCGCCAGGCCCGGCTGCCATTTGTCCCACTGCCACAGGGAGCCGTCCGGGCGCTTGAGCAGGTAGCCCTTCTCTTTCAGTTCGCGAAATACCGGCGACTTCTGGCCGATGTACGGGTTAATCCACACGCAAACCTTCAGCCCTTTCTCCTTCAGGCGGCGGATCATCCCTTCCGGATCCGGGAAGGTCACCGGGTCCCACTCAAAATCACACCACTGGAAGGCCTTCATCCAGAAGCAGTCGAAGTGGAAGACATGCAGCGGCAGGTCGCGCTCCGCCATGCCATCAATAAAGCTGTTCACCGTGGCTTCATCGTAGTTGGTGGTGAACGACGTGGTCAGCCACAGGCCGAAGGACCACGCGGGCGGCAGCGCCGGGCGTCCGGTGAATCGCGTATAACGGTTGAGCACCTCTTTTGGCGTCGGGCCGTCGATCACGAAGTACTCCAGATACTCCCCTTCGACGCTGAACTGCACTTTGGAGACTTTCTCCGAACCCACTTCGAACGAGACGTTTTCCGGGTGGTTCACCAGCACCCCGTAGCCGCGGTTGGTCAGATAAAACGGGATGTTTTTGTAGGACTGCTCGGTGCTGGTGCCGCCGTCGCGGTTCCAGGTCTCGACCGTCTGGCCGTTACGCACCAGCGCGGTAAAGCGCTCGCCGAGGCCGTAGACCGTTTCACCTACGCCCAGATCCAGACGCTCAAAAACATAATGACGATCGGTACGGGTATCCTGCACGTAACCGTTGTTTTTCAGCTGACTGCCGGTAATACGCTGTCCGTTGCGCAGAAAATCCAGCGCCCAGCACTCGCCTTTGGTGACGCGCACGCTGAGGTGACCGCTTTTCAGCTCAGCAAATTCGGCATTGTTTTCAATCTCAACGTTCACCTCTTTGATGACATTCAAAGGATAGTGCGGACCGTTGTTCAGCGCGCCCTGGAAGTGCTCGATACGCACGCCGACAATCCCTTCCTGCGGGGAGAAAAGGCGGACGGTGAACATCAGGGTATCAAGCTGCCAGGTACGTTCTCGTACATCACGCGGCGCCACGTACACCACAAGGTCATTGCCCTGCTGCTCTACATCGAACACCTGAACCGGGCAGGTGACGTTCAGGCCCGGTTGAATGAGCCAGTTTCCATCACTGATTTTCATACTCTCGTCCTCTTAGTTCTGTAATTCTTTACTCACCGGCAGGTTGTCAAACTCCTGCTGATTGCGGCGCGCGCCGTGTGCCAGCTCGCTCATGATTTTGGTCAGGAAGGGCGTTTTCAGGGTGTAGTAGCGTTTGGCGATGATGGCGCTCAGCACGTAGCAGACCGCCGGGGCCAGGGTGAACAGGCCGATAATGATGCTGATGGTCGCGCTGTTCTGGGTTTTAGCTGCGGCGTCATAACCACCCCCTGCCAGCATCCAGCCGATCATTGCCCCGCCCAGCGCCAGGCCGAGTTTCAGCACAAACAGCGTGCCCGCGAAGCTGATGCCGGTAAGACGTTTGCCGTTGGTCCATTCGCCGTAGTCGACGGTATCGGACATCATGACCCACTGGATCGGCGTCACCAGCTGATGCAGCACCCCAATCACAAAGATGAAGGTGAACATCACCACCGTGGCATGCATGGGAACGAAGAACATCGCCACGCTGACCACCGCCAGGGCGGCGTTGGTCCACCAGAAGATGCTGACCTTGCATTTCCAGTCGGTGAGCGGTTTCGCCAGCGCAGAGCCAATCAGGTTGCCGACACAGTAGGTGGTGAGGAACGCGACAAAGATTTCCGGCGAGCCCATGATCCAGGTGCAGTAGTACATCATCGCGCCGCCACGCACGCAGACGGCGAGGATATTAAGAATGGTCAGCACACCAACAATACGCCACTGGTCGTTGTGCCAGATATCTCGCAGGTCTTCGCGCATGGAGGTGGTGCTCGGCGGCACCTGGATGCGCTCTTTGGTGGTGAAGAAGCAGAACGCCAGCATCAGGAACGCGACCACCGACAGCACGGCTATCCCACCCTGGAAACCGAACGCTTTGTCATCGCCACCAATCAGGTTAACCAGCGGCATCATCAGTACCGTCGAGAGCATGCCGCCCGCGGTCGCCAGCACAAAGCGCCAGGACTGCAGGGAGATACGCTGCGTCGGGTCGTTGGTGATCACACCGCCCAGGGCGCAATAAGGGATGTTAACCACGGTATAGAGCAGCGTCAGCAGCGTGTAGGTAATGGCGGCATAGATCATTTTGCCGTTGAGGCTAAGGTCCGGCGTGGTGTAGGCCAGCACGCAGACAATGCCGAACGGGATAGCTCCGAACAGTATCCACGGCCGGAATTTACCCCAGCGGCTGCGGGTACGGTCGGCGATCAGGCCCATGCACGGGTCCGAAATCGCATCCAGCGCACGTGCCAGCAGGAACATCGTGCCGACAAACCCGGCAGGAATGCCGAAGATATCGGTATAGAAAAACATCATGTATAACATAACGTTATCGAAAATGATGTGGCTGGCGGCGTCACCCATGCCGTAGCCAATCTTCTCTTTTACTGACAATACGTCGCTCATTTTTTTATCCTTCACGCTGTAGGGGGCGCTGAGACCGGTTACAGATTTTTAAACCATTGTTTCAGGAGCGGGTATTGCGTTTTCTGGTTAGCTGGTTACGTTTCTTGTTTTTTGTGATCGCGGTAAATATTGACGAGCACGAAATGCTAACCTGAGGATTTTCTTAGGAATTAACTGAAACAGGGGTGTTAAGGTCAAAAGAGAGGTGAAAAAAGTGTGCCGGGGTATGTGGTAAATGCCTGAAAGTAGCTATAATGCGCCCCGCCTCCATGTAGCAATGCAGGCGCGGAAGATCGTCATCTCCGGTGAGGTGGCTGGACTTCAAATCCAGTTGGGGACGCCAGCGTTCCCGGGCAGGTTCGACTCCTGTGATCTTCCGCCAAAATTCTTTTCATATGTGATGGACATCACTAGATCATTCTAAAAATTCATATATACATCTCATTTCCCACTTCCTATAATTAATGAGATCGTTATGAACGATATTCAAAAGGAACATCTTTCGCCTTTTTTCTCTGTTTTAGTTGGTTTTAATAAATCAAACTACACGCCTAAATTTATACATGAATCTATAATGCAAATTATAGATACTAAAATTTATAATGAAGGAGATATATTAAAATATCCATTATCAACTGAACTAATTAAGGATTCTACACTATTTATTTCTCCTTACTCTATAAAAAAAATCCCAAGCTGGACCAGCAGAAATGATATTCATGATACAGAAAATCATGTTGCTTTGACTTTTAACCTTGGTAGTTATGTGGCATTTTATTTTTCAGAAAAAGGAATGAAAGACTCGATAAGGGAGTATTTTAAAAGCACATCACTGCCATACTTACATCCTGTTGAAATATCTAAATTAAATCACTTATTTATTAATGAAGATAATATCAAGATGTTATGGTTGTTAGGCATACATGGAAAGAATACTTTTAAGGCTGATTCAAAAGTATTGGGCGGCAATAGTGTAGCAGAATCTTTAGATCCTTTAGAGGATCAATCTTACATGATGTCTGCTGTGCGAACCGAAATTGGTATCAATAATAAAACAATAGGGCTAAATCCCTTTAAGTCATCTATTTGGAAAGGTCCATGTAAAGATTGGGAAACTTTTGAAAAAAATGTTATCGAAATATTGGACATGCTAAACTCTAACGACCAAAACAACCTTTCGCCAATAGGCATTTTAGCTAGCCCAATAAATGAGTTAACAGGCGTAAAAGATGCTTATGATTTTTCCGTGCTTGATCCCGATTTCGTTCCTTACGAAATGAGCATTACAAAATCTGAATTACTAAGAAAGATTTCCAAGAAATATAAGACTGAAATCTCGCCTAACATAAACTCATCCTTTTCACTGAAAGTTTTTTATGAAAATGTTCATTGCGGCGATATTAGCGTAAAGTTAATAATAAAAGAATATGAAGTTTCTTTTGAGATTTGTAGCCTCCATCCAATTCCACAAAAAAAAGATATACTCAATAATTACGCTAAGATTCTTAAATACCCTGAATTAATTAAGTGTTGGTATGAGTCCGGTCATGCGATAGTAAATACATGGATTTTTAAAACCGATTATAAAGATGTTGAATATAATAGGTTCATTTGGGCTGACTTCGAGAAATTTGATATCTGTAAAGAGAAACCTTTAGTGTCAGAAAAACTCGATTTAAGCATGATAGGAATGCAGGATTCTCTTTTTTGCTGGGTAAGGAATAGATGGAATAGTCGTTGGAATACTTACGAAAATTTCAATACTACTGAAAAACCTACAGGTTGGTTATATTGCGACGATGGCGCGGGAGAAAAAGCAGATTTTATTCATATCGATGAGTATCTTGGGACGACTATAGTATCTCTGATTCATATAAAAGCAGCCAATAGTATTAGCAGTGGTAGAAGAATATCTGTTGGTGCTCATGATATTGTTTTGAGTCAAGCAGTAAAAAACCTTAGATACTCAAATCGTAAAAACCTCATTCAGGATCTAACTGAAAGGGCTACTAATTCTAAAAATAAAATGTGTTGGCATGAAAACAAATTAATACAATCTTCTGATTTTTTAAATAAACTTACAACTTTAAACGCCAACCCTAATAAAATAAAAACCCGTGTGATAGTTATACAGCCCCATACAACTAAGAGCTATTATTTGAAATCACATAATAATAATATCAAAAGACAATTAGACGTACTGTTAGTTAGTTCCGACAATGCAATAAAATCTTCAGGCGCAGAGTTTCACATTATAGGCTTTAATGATGATTGAATTTTTGAATATTATCTCTAACCGTTAGGTTCAATTCCTTTAGATCTCAATGCATCCCTCGCCAGTTCCTTCAGCCAGCTGGCGAGACTCACTCCTTCCTCAGCCGCTACAGCATCCAACTGTTCCTTCAATGCCGGATCAATACGCATCTTAAATTGCGGAGACTGTCCGCCGCCTTTTGGTTTTTTTTCGCGCGATATGATTGACATGACGCCACCTATCCATTTATTCTCACACATAGGAGGCCACCTATACCTCCTGTCTTTGCAACGCCCCGATGTGCGGGAACACAACCGGAGCGTCTAACCTCACCAACTATCAAGGAGTTGATTATGGCTGATTCGCATTCTAACCCAGACACCGACCAGTCCGGAACCGAGCGTTCGTTAATTGTGGGATATCGTCCGAATGTTTTCGACAAATCCACGCCGAAAATTATCCTTTCCGGCAAATGGCTACGTGCCGCGGGTTTTGATACCGGAAAGCAGGTCACGGTAAAGGTCATGAAAGGGTGCATCGTTCTGATGGCTTATAACGAGCAGGAGCAAAGGTTGCAGGATGATTACAAACGGACGAAGGCAAAGCTTATTCAGATAGAGGAAGCGCTTGCCGCGATTAAAACTCAATTTCCTGGAAAGCTCCTCGCAAAATCAAATACAAACCACCTGGCTTAGCAGTTGTTTCTGGCATACTACGTGCTTATAGCGTTAGACGTTGAAGGTGTGGAGGCGACATGGTAGATAAAGACGTAATCCAATCTCCGGTAGGCGAATTTATTATGTTTGCCAGCGGTGACGGAAGAGTACGTGTCGAATGTCGCTTCGAATCAGACACAATCTGGTTATCCCAGGCAGCAATGGCCGATCTGTACGGTAAAGATGTTCGAACCATCAATGAGCATCTTATGAATATATTTTCCGAGGGCGAAATTGATCAACATTCAACTATCCGGAAATTCCGGATAGTTCGCCAGGAAGGAAAACGTAATGTGTCCAGAGAGATAGATCACTACACCCTCGAAGCAATACTTGCTGTGGGGTACCGTGTTCGTTCGCCTCGCGGCATCCAATTCCGCCAGTGGGCTACCCAAACGCTCCAGGAATATCTGGTAAAAGGCTTCGTTATGGACGACGAGCGCCTGAAGAATCCGCCTGTCGGATCATCCGCCATACCTGACTATTTCGATGAAATGCTGGAACGCATTCGCGACATTCGAGCCAGCGAACGCCGGGTGTATCTCCGCGTGAAGGAGATTTTTGCGTTAGCCGCTGATTACCAACCATCGCTTAAAGAAACCACACAATTCTTCCAGACCATCCAGAATAAACTGCATTTTGCCTGCACGGGTCATACCGCTGCTGAGTTGATTCACCAACGTGCAGACGCCACTCAACCGCATATGGGACTGACCAGCTATAAAGGCGAAGAAGTCAGCAAAAGCGATGTCACCACCGCTAAAAATTATCTGTCGCAAGATGAAGTAAGCGAACTAAATCGCGTCGTGAATATGTGGCTCGATTTTGCCGAAGATCAGGCCAAACGCCGCAAGCAGATATTTTTACGAGACTGGCAAACCAAACTCGATCAGTTCCTGCAATTTAACGACCGGGACGTTTTAGAAGGGGCAGGTAAAATCAGTAAGAAAGCGGCTGATGAAAAGGCATGCTCAGAATACATGGCGTTTGAAAAAAAACAGCGCCTGCTGAAAGAAGCCGAAGGAGAGAAAGATATCATCGGCTTAGTAAAATGGGATAAGCAGGCTAAGCGCTAATCCCGGAGCTTCATATGCAACAACGGAAACGCATTCCCCTGTCCGTCGCGTTCTGAGCGCCCCACCTGCACAAACCCCATATGCTGATAAAACGCAACGCCCTGCGGGTTTTGCTCGTTTACATCCACTTCATTCGCACCAAAATGCGCAATGGCATAGTTCAGCAGTAATTTCCCCACACCTTTTCCCCGGCTCGCATCATCCACAAACAGCATTTCAATGCGGTTTTCATCCACGCCTAAAAAGCCATGAATAACACCCGCTTCATCGCGGGCAATCATAACCTTGAGATTGGGCAGATAGGCATTGAGCAATAACGGGCGCAGGGCCGCAATATCGCTTTCCTGTAAAAAGTGGTGGGTGGCACGAATGGAAGACTCCCAGATCGCGACCAGGCGTTCGAAGTGTGAGGGGTGTGCAGTATCTATTTTCATGAGGGGGATCATTATAGAGCGCAGCGATTAAATCAAGTATCCAGAAGCATGGAGGCAATAAAATGAAGACCTTAAATGAAGTAATAAACTCTCGAACCTGTGAAAGTCGAGAGCGTATCAAGGAAATGGCCCGGAAGTTGGTTCAGGAGACTGGTCAGCAGATAGAGCATGAAAAGCAAGAATCCCCAACAGACATTGAGAATAAAGAAACCAGCTAATCCTTCATGGTAGTTGTTCGGGTAAACCGAACAACTGAGGAACGGTAAATATTCTAGCGCCCTGTCCCCCTCACCCTAGCCCTCCCCCTCCGGGAGAGGGAACTGACCGTGCGGTTTGTCATCCCCCACCTTAATCTCCATCACCGCATATACCCCGTCTTTCGGGACCACCACGGTGACATTTTCCACCGGCACGCCTGCCGCGATATGAATATCCTGCAGCTGCCGGAGCGTCCGCGGATAAATATCCTCCCAGCCGATACAGCGCAAAATAAAATCGATTTGTGGGCTGCTGGCCAGCATATTCGAGACAATCACCGCCCCGCCGGGCTTTATCAGCCGCAGCGCACGCTGGAGAAAAATCACCGCATCGGCATCGTTGAAATAGTCGAAAATCCCCAGCGCATCCACCAGTTCGGCCTGATGCTCGCCCAGCTCATGCAATAAATCTTCGTTACGCACCAGCGTATGGAGCAAGTTGCGCCTGAGCAGGGTCAGCTGTTCACCCACGATAATGCCTTCCTGCGCCGCCATGGTTTCGGCCCAACTGAGCGCCACAGGGTCTTTATCCACCAGCGTCAGATACACCTGCTGGCCGTCGAGCTTCGCCTCGCGCAGCGCCTCCAGCACGGGAATTGCAGCCCCGCTCGCCAGGCTCACCCAATTGTTATCGTTCCCGTTGCGGATGTATTTATCCACCATCGCAGCCAGTACTTTTGCACGGGAGCGCACACCAATGGCATCGTTCGCATGGATAAACCACTGGCGGCTGTCGCTGTCCATTCGGGTTCCGTCTGGCAGGCGCTCCTCCAGCGGGTTTTGCACCACAAAAAGCGCCAGCGCAGAGGGAACCAGCCGGGTACGCCACGCGGTGAGCGCCGGACGATTGCGGTAGGCTTGCCCGGAATAACGGTTCTGTGGGACAAGCACGGCCTGTCCCCCCTCTTCGTATTCAATCAACGGAGGACGAAGCGCCGGGTCGGCTTTCAACGCCCGATTAATCGAATTGATCTCACGGGCAGTGTCGTCCTTCATCGGCCACTGGTCGCTAATATCCGGAAATGACGCACTGAAAATGGTCATATTTTCCGGTGCGTCGCCGCGAAAAGGCTGCCAGTTCATGTCGTCGTCTCCCGTTGAGCTTTTAACGGAAGTCTATCCAGGCGAGCCAGTAAAACCCTACGAAGAAAGCACGATCTTCACTGCTTAACCCACACCAGCTGATCAACCTTGAAGCCCAGACTGCGTGCGGTATTCAGGTAGTCCTGCTTCACGGCATCCGGAATCGTCGGCGTACGAGACAGGATCCACAGATAGTCGCGGTTCGGCCCGCTCACCAGCGCATACTGGTACTTATCGTCCAGCTTGATCACGTTATAGCCGCCGTAGAAGGGGCCGAAGAACGACACCTTCAGCGCTGCCGTCGTCGGTTCGCCGGTAAAGTACGCTTTGCCTTCACTCTCATTCCACTTGTTTTTGACCGGGTCGAAACCCCGGTTAAGCACGCTGATGCCACCGTCGCTGCGCTCGCCGTAGGTGGCGGTCACCTGCTCCAGCCCGCGTTCGAAGCGGTTTTCCAGGCGGGCAACTTCATACCACTTGCCGAGATAGCGGCTGGCTTCAAAATTTGAAATGGGCTTTACGCCTTTCGGTGGCGTAGGGGATTTGCAGGCCACCAGAGTCAGGGCAATGGCGACACCCGTCACAACAGGCCATAGTTTCATGAGAATTCCTTTCATTTGCACGGTTGGAAGTAAAGTGTAGTGCACCGTTACGGCGCTTCATCCCGTGAGGGAAAATTCGTAGTATATTGAGAGTATTCCTCCACTCTGGACACGGACATGGCTTACTCCATCGGCGAATTCGCCAGACTCAGCGGGATCACCGCCACGACGCTGCGGGCATGGCAGCGTCGCTATGGTTTACTCAAGCCACTGCGCACGGAGGGCGGCCATCGCCAGTACAGTGATGAGGACGTCCAGCAGGCACTGAAAATCCTCGACTGGGTGAAAAAAGGCGTGCCCATCGGCCAGGTCAAACCGCTACTGGAACGCCCCGTCCCGCGCCGGACCAACAACTGGCAAACGTTGCTTGAGACCATGCTGCAACGCCTGCAGGACGGGAAAATTGAGTCCCTGCGCCAGATGATTTACGACGCTGGCCGCGAATACCCCAGGCCAGAGCTGGTTGCAAATGTGCTGCGTCCGTTGCGCAGCCAGATGTCAGCAAACATCCCTGCCGCCATGACCCTGCGCGAGATCCTCGACGGCATTATCATCGCCTATGCCTCGTTCTGCCTTGAGGGCGACAAAAAAGCGCCGGGTGATAACATCCTGCTCAGTGGCTGGTACCTGAATGACCCGTGTGAAATCTGGCTCGAGGCCCTGACGCGTACCGGACAAGGGCACCGTATCGATATTTTGCCTACCCCCTCCACGTCACTGGCGCCTGAGATTTTCCCCGAGCGCAAATGGCTTCTGGTGACCAGCGGTAAACTGACCGCCGCACGGAAAAAGCAGGTGGCACAGTGGCAGCAGCAGGTATCCCTTGAAGTGATTATCCTCTGATTATTTTCTCCTGCGGTAAACTTCACGAAAAGTTGAATATTTTTCCGTCCCGCAAATGCTAACGTTTTCTTGTGACTGACAACCCCACAGGAAAACACAATGAAAAAAACAACCCCTCTGCTGATGCTGGCCGCCATGGCCTTTACCCCTGTCGCCTTTAGCGCCCCTGCCGGCACCCTGAGCGTACATATTCTCGACCAGCAAACCGGGATGCCGCCATCTGACGTTACCGTCACGCTGGAGAAGCAGCAGCAGAACACATGGACCCAGATTGCCAGCGGCAAAACCGACCACGACGGACGTATCAAATCACTCTATCCGCAGGATCAGGACATGCAGCCAGGCGTGTATAAAGTGACCTTTAAAACCGCTGATTACTTCCACGGCAAAAAGCTGGACACCTTCTTCCCGGAGATCCCAGTGCTATTTACCGTGACCCGAACCAACGAGAAACTTCACATCCCGCTTCTGCTGAGCCAGTACGGCTACTCGACCTACAAGGGCAGTTAAGCCGTATTGATTTTAAAGGATAATAAAAAATAACTCCGCCAATACTTGGACAAATTACTCATGTTGTGTAAGTTTTAGATATACGAACTGGAGACACACACCATGACAATGAAACCTGTAATCGGTATTAGCGGATGTTTGACCGGTTCCGCCGTTCGCTTCGACGGCGGACATAAGCGTATGGGCTTTGTCATGGACGAACTGGCCCAGTGGGTGAATTTCAGGCCCGTCTGCCCTGAGATGGCCATTGGTCTGCCGACGCCACGCCCTGCACTGCGTCTTATCGTGACGGACAGCGGTGAAACACAGATGCGTTTTAGCCACGCCCCGCACGAAGACGTTACGCAAAAGATGGCTGACTTTACGGCAGATTATGTGCCTAAAATCGGCGATCTGGCGGGCTTTATCGTCTGTGCAAAATCCCCCAGCTGCGGCATGGAACGCGTGCGGCTGTATGATGAAAACGGCAACCGGGGCCGCAAGGAGGGTGTCGGGCTGTTCACTGCCACCCTCCTTGAAACCCTGCCGTGGTTACCCGTGGAAGAAGATGGCCGCCTGCACGAGCCGGTGCTGCGGGAAAACTTTGTTGAGCGTGTTTTCGCGCTTCATGAACTGAACACACTGCGCGCCCAGGGTCTGACGCGCCGTGCGCTATTGGACTTCCACAGCCGCTACAAACTTCAGCTGCTGGCGCACCATCAGGCGGGTTATCGTGAAATCGGCCCGTTCGTTGCCACGCTGCACGAGTGGGAAGATCTGGACGCCTTCTTTGTGGCGTACCGCGAAAAGCTGATGACCATCCTGAAGAAACCGGCCTCGCGGAAAAATCACACCAACGTGTTGATGCATATTCAGGGGTATTTCCGTAACCAGCTAAACAGCCGCCAGCGCGGCGAACTTCGCGACGTGATCCTGCACTACCGTAACGGGCAGTTGCCCATCCTCGCGCCGATCACGCTGCTGAAGCACTACCTGGCCGAATACCCTGACCGGTATCTGATGACGCAAAACTACTTTGATCCCTATCCTGATGATTTGGGTCTGCGTCTGGCAGTCAAGTGATCATAAAAATGCGAAGGCCCCATTGACCCTCAGAGGCCCAAAGCAGTACCCCGTTTAGACGACACCCTCACTGTCGTCTCTTTTTTTGCATTTAACCTTAAAGACTGTAATTATATACAGGCCTACAGTGCAAAAAAGGAGCCTGCCTGTGATCAAAAGCCTGCACATCCAAAACTACCGCTCGATTCGCGACATGTCGCTGGAGCTGGAAGCGCTCAATATCGTCTTCGGCCCCAACGGTACCGGGAAATCGAATATCTACAAGGCGATACACCTGATGCACAGCGCGGCGCAGGGGCAGTTCTCCCAGGCGCTGGCAAATGAAGGCGGTATTCTGAAGGTGTTCTGGGCAGGTAAGACCCGTAGCGACCAGCTCCGGCGGATGAACCTCGCGGTGGAAACGGACACTTACGAGTACGAGCTGCAGGTGGGCTTTGTCGAGCAACTGCCCTATCCCTCCCAGTTTCAGCTCGATCCGGTCATTAAAGAAGAGTCCATCTGGCTTACCGGTCAGCGCCGTCGCCCTTCATCACAGCTGATGAAGCGCAGGAATCAGGCGGTATTTCTCAACAACGTGCACCACGAAAAAGTGACTCACAGCGGCACGCTGTATGAAAACGAATCGGTGTTCGGGCAGCTCGGCGAACCGCATCTCTACCCGGAAGTGTCGCAGATGCGCGAGTCCCTGCGTAACTGGCGCTTTTATCATGAATTTTCCGTCTCGTCCGGCTCGGCGATGCGTGCCCCGCAGGTCGGTTTCCGCTCCCCGGTACTGGCCAGCGACGGCGCCAACCTGGCGGCCGCATTTCAAACCATTGTCGAGATTGGCGATGAAATGTTGCTGATGCGCATTCTCGACCAGGCCTTCCCCGGCTGCGAGTTTTACAGCGACAACACCGGCGGACGTTTTCGCATGATGATGCAGCGCGAGGGGCTGAGCAGGCCGCTGGAACCCGCAGAGTTTTCCGACGGGACGCTGCGCTTCCTGTGCCTGGCGGTAGCGCTGTTAAGCCCACGCCCACCGGCCTTTATCGCGTTGAACGAACCGGAAAACAGCCTGCACCCGCAGATGCTGCCCGCGCTGGCGAGCTTGATCGCCGAGGCCAGCCGCTACTCGCAGATCTGGCTCACCAGCCACTCGCCGGAGCTGGCGAATTTGATTGAGAAGCAGCGGTCGTTTTCGCTGTATCAACTGTCGATGGTGGAGGGGGAGACGAGGGTGGAGAGGTTGGGGTAGTTTTTTGTCTTCTTGCTTCATCAAATTGAGTGATTAATAAGTGACAACGCCTTCGACCAACCACCAGTGAACTGCGGGGATGCGCTGAAGGGCTGAAGGGCTGAGCGTCGTCAGTATTGACCAGCCAAAGATATGTGAATGACTAAGATCCCGGTTCAGTAACCGAGATCTTAGTTTTACTCTTTTCTCAGATATACCATATGTATTTTTATTTTTTATGGGTAATCAAGACACTGGAATGTTGTATCACAGTAATTATGCCTCAGATCCAGCCCATTATTTTTTGCTACAACTTGCCGAATTTTATCATTTTTTTAGCACGTTAGCGATCAATAACATTACTCCAGCAAAACTACCAATGTATATACTTATTTTACCTAAAAACAAAATAATACTCGGTGAAAAAGATATTGGTATTCCTTTATAAACTAAGAAAAAAACCTCTCCGCATGCATATAAAACGATCCCTGTCAGAAAAATTGAAACCATACTAAATACTATAAAAAAAACCAGAGGAAGAGTATATTTTAGTATTTTCATCTACCATCTCCTACTTGCTTCATTTTATACTCTGTATACTTACCTCCAACTTCTGAAGAAATACTACCACCAATGTCACCAATTGAGCTTGGCACATTGCTTGGTTTCATTTCTTTTGAAAGACCATAATCCCCTTTTACTTCAGTAAACTGTCTTAGGTCAGTGTTAAACTTGGGATCCCAACCACCTTTCCACCAGTTCGCACCAGCGTTAACTCCCCATTTAAGGCCATTGCCAATGCCATAACCCACAACGGAACCTGCACCATTTACTAACGCACCAGATATTGGATCTTTACCTTCAAGCCAGTTTCCTAATGCACCTCCGGCCGCATTCCAGCCAACTGTTCCTCCAATACCATTTCCGGCACTGATCACATTAACCCAGCCACCAATAATAGCTGTTGTTGGGTCTATAGTTCCATCAGCTAGATAGTTGATACCAGCATTAGCACCTGCGCCTAATCCCCATAAGACCTGAGCGCTACCGGGTAAGAGAGCTACACTGCCTGTTGCAAGCGCCACCCCTACGGCATCACGTTCATTCATTGCTTTCTGACATGCGGCCCCACTCGGATTATCGGAACAGGTCGCCATATCGACGCCGTGCTGGCGTATCCACGCTGCCTGAGCCTCTTCACTACCGCCGAATAAATTATTCTCAACACTATTCTTCCCTGTACTGGCCCCGGCCGCCGCACCAGCCGTATTTCCCCCGGCAAGCCCGCCAGCTATGCCCTCTGAAACAGATGCCAGCGTACTCACGGTCTGCTTCTGCTCTTCCGTCAGCGTCGACGGATCTGTGTCCGGATAGAGCTGTCTGGCAATCGCTGTCGCAATCAGTTCGCCGGATGCCGCCCCCACAGCGCCTGCTGTTGGTGATGCTTCCCCCCTTCAGGGTGACGTTGTTGCCCGCAATCACGCTGCCGTTATTGACGGTAACGTCCTTCGGCGACAGGTAAAGCTTCGGCACCATCACCGTTTCGCCGTTTCGCCGTTTCGCCGTTGACAGCGTCCTTCTCCCACCACAGTAAGCTGTGGTCGAGCGCAGCAATCTGATCCGCAGTCAGCGAGACGCCAAACTGCAGGCCCAGCGACTGCTGCGCCGCCGCGGCGTTATCCATCAGATAGCGCATCCGATCCAGATCGGAGCCGATACCGTTCAGGTAGCGGTTATCAGTCTGGTCGAGCACTACGTTGGAAACATAGCGGGTATCGAACGCCGCATCGCCGAGGAAGCAGTAATAAATTAATGACGAAGCCGAAAAGTCTTACGCCATTCTGCCGGACTCACGCCAAAACGCGCCTTAAATTGCTGGCGCCAGGTCACCGCAGAGTTAAACCCTACCAGCTCTGCCACGCTTTCAATGGGCATATTCCCGGCTTCTAACAATATCTGGCTGCGCCGCATGCGCTCGGTGGTCAGCCAGTCGGCCACGCTCATCCCGGTGGCTTTTATAAAATGGCGGGTAAGCGTGCGGCGGCTCATCGATACCACCTCTGCCAGCGAGTCCAGATTATGCGGTTCGGCAATGTGCTGCTGGAGATAGTCAATCAGGGAGTTGATTCGTCCGTCACGGGTATCTTTCGGTACCGGCTGGGCAATAAACTGTGCCTGCCCCCCCTCGCGGTGTGGCGGCACGATCATACGGCGGGCAATCTGGTTAGCGACCACGCTGCCAAAGCGCTGGCGGATGATGTACAGGCAGCAGTCAAGCGCGGCAGCGGTACCCGCAGAGGTGATGATATTGCCATCATCGACGTAGAGCGCATTGATATCCAGCTTTACGTCCGGGAAAAGCGTCTGAAACTGATGTTCAAACTCCCAGTGCGTGGCCGCGCGTTTACCGTCGAGAATGCCCGCATAACCCAGCACAAACGACCCCAGACAAAGCCCGACGATCTCCGCTCCGTTGTCTCTGGCCTGGACCAGGCTGTCGAGAAGCGTCTGGGGCGGGCGTTGCTGGACATGCTGCCAGTAAGGCACCACGACGATATCTGCCTGGCCGATGGCGGAGAAATCGTGAGTCGCGTTAAGCGCAAACCCGTCTGTGGATGTCAGTAATCCCGGTTTTTCGGCGCAGATCAACACACTAAAGCGCTTTTTGCCGGATACCGTATCACCAAACAAAATGCAGGGAACGGAGTAGTGGAACGGGCTGAACCCGTCTACCGCAACAATCGCGACGTTGATTAGCGCCATGTATCTCTCCTTTCCCCTGGTGATGCTCAGAATATAACGGTTTCACCATCCTCGGGAATGCTCACCGCATCACCAATCAGGTTCGCGTCAACGTACTCACGCAGCGCATGGCGGGTCAACAGGCAGTGGTTGATGGCCTCCATATGGGTCGCCACAATTTTCGCCTGCGGCAGCAGGAAGTGGACGTTGAGCACATCTTCCTGGCCCATGATAATCGGCCCAAACCCGATGACGTGAGCATAGCCCGCGTTAAGCACCACCACATCCGGCTGATGCTTTTGCAGATCGGCTGCCACTTCATCACGCCAGATGGTATCCCCGACAATGTAGAGCGTCTTCTCATCAGGATGACGTAAAACCACGCCACAGACTTCACCCAGCCGTTCCGCCAGCTCCGGCACGGCGTAAGCACGATCGGTACCGTGCTGGCCGCCGCGGGTTTTCGCGATCCGGATATCGCCAAACGCCGTCTCCTCGGTCATCACCGTCAGGTGGGTAAATCCCTGTCTGCGCAGCAGCGCGGCGTCGCTGTCGTTCTGCACAAAGACAGGTTTATCTTTGCCGATCAGTTCGACTGCGGCGCGATCCCAGTGATCGTCATGGGTATGGGTGACGATCACGGCATCCGCCTCCAGCAGCGTGTTGACGTCAACGGGAAGCTCGACCATTGGGTTGCGGATCTCCGCATGCGCCGTGCCGGGGAAGCCCGGATAAGCGCCCTTCGGGGCCAGCATTGGGTCGATTAAAAAGCGTTTCCCGGCGTAGGTAATCAGCTGAGTGGCATTACGAATCTGGGTGATTTTCATGGGTATTCTCCTCATAGTGTGAAGAGGAGAATAGCCCGATGCCGCGCGTAACAATGTGGGCCACAGGGCGATGATCGATGAAATCGGGTCAACGTTATCGCATCCGCAACGCATCCACCACCAGCGAAAAGGCCGGCGACGGCTGCTTTCGGCTCGGGTAGTAGAGATAATACCCCGGGAAGGGCAGACACCAGGGTTCCAGCACGCGGATTAACCGGCCTTCAGCAATATGATCGCCAAACTCGTCTTCGGGCAGGAAAGCAATCCCGAATCCCGCCAGGGCAGCTTCGACAATATGCCAGGAAGTATTAAAGGTCAGCTGGCCATTCACGCGCACGTTCAGATCGCCACCGTCCTGATCAAAATCCCAGACGTAAATCCCACCGGATTTAATCATCCTCTGGTTAATACACTGGTGCTGCGTCAGCTCATGCGGCGTTTGCGGAACAGGATGACGGGCGAAGTAGTCCGGCGAGGCGACCGCGGCCATACGCAACTGCGGTCCTATCGGCAACGCGATCATGTCTTTATCGATGGTATCTCCCATACGAACGCCCGCATCGAAGCGGTCGGCAACGATATCGCGAAAACCGTGATTGGCATCGAACTCGATGTGAATGTCGGGGTATTGACGCAAAAGTGGCGTCAACTTAGGCAACAGGGTGCGCGATAACACATCGGGTCCACAGGTGATCCTCACCGTGCCGGCGGGCTTGTCGCGAAGCTCCGTCAACATGTCGAGCTCGGCTTCGATTTCATCGAAACGGTTGCCAATGGCGTTGAGCAAGCGTTCGCCGGCTGCGGTGGGGGAAACGCTGCGGGTGGTGCGGGTCAGCAGGCGGATCTGCATCCGGTTCTCCAGCCCGGTTATGGCCTGGCTTAACGCGGGCTGGGTCACGCCCAACTGTGCCGCGGCACGGGTAAAACTACCCTCACGCGCCACGGTGACAAAAGCAAAAAGATCGTTCAGGTTACGCTTCATCACACCCTCATTTATAAGCCAAACTTATAAGCTCATTAAGCATTGATTAGCTAGTCAGAATACACCCGCCGTGTAAAATTTTCACTGTGACCTGACGTCAACCACATTCCAACCTTTCATCTGCATGCGTTATTCCCGTGAATAGCGCCCGGCCCCGGCTTGTCCGAATCTGGCCGAACGAATAACAAGGTAAACACGATGTCCGCTATGGTGAACGAAACATCAGCGCGCCAGTCCCGTGCCTGCTGGAGCGGCGTGCTGGCAATGACCCTCTGCGCTTTTACGCTGGTCGCCTCAGAATTTATGCCTGTAAGTCTGCTGACGCCCGTTTCGCGGGATCTCGCCGTCAGTGAAGGCCTGGCGGGCCTCGGGATCGCGATATCCGGCGCGCTGGCCGTATTGACCAGCCTGTTTCTCTCTTCTCTTGCGGGAGGCATTAACCGCAAATCGCTGCTGCTGGGCCTGACGGCATTGATGGCCGTCTCCGGTCTGATTATCGCCGTGGCTGAGAGCTATCCCCTTTATATGCTGGGACGCGCACTGCTTGGCGTGGCCATTGGCGGCTTCTGGTCGCTCTCCGCGGCGACCGCAATTCGCCTTGTGCCACCGCATCAGGTTCAACGTGCGCTGGCCATTTTTAACGGTGGCAACGCCCTGGCGACCGTCGTTGCGGCTCCGCTCGGCAGCTGGCTGGGGGCGACAATCGGCTGGCGCGGTGCCTTTTACTGCCTGGTGCCCGTCAGCCTGCTCGCGTTTATCTGGCAGTGGTTCAGCCTGCCTTCCATGTCCGTGGAAAAGCGCACCGCGTCGTCCACCAGCGCCTTCGGCCTGCTGAAGACCCCACTGGTGGCAAAAGGAATGGTCGCGTGCGGCGTCTTTTTCATGGGGCAGTTCGCGCTGTTTACCTACGTGCGTCCGTTCCTGGAAACCGTGACTTTCGCCAGCGCGACGCAGTTATCGTTAATCCTGCTGGTGATTGGCGTGGCGGGTTTTATCGGCACCCTGCTGATCGGCACGGTTCTGCGCCGCGGATTTTACACCACGCTGGTCGCCATTCCTGTGGTGATGGCGCTGATTGCCGCGGCACTGATGGCCTTCGGCCATCACCTTGCCGCCGTCACCGCCCTGCTCGGCCTCTGGGGACTGGTCGCGACGGCCGCCCCCGTTGGCTGGTGGACCTGGGTTGCCAGAACGCTTCCTGAAAATGCCGAGGCGGGGGGCGGACTGATGGTGGCGATGGTGCAGCTCTCCATTGCGCTCGGCTCCACGCTCGGTGGCCTGGCCTTTGACCACAGCGGCTGGCAAAGCACCTTTGCACTCAGCGGTGTACTGCTTATCGCCGCTGCCATGTTCACGTTTTACACCTCACACAACGACACACTTCACAGGAGTTAATCATGAGAAGATTCACCATGGCGCTCGGGCTGTTAGTCAGCGCCTTCGCCGCCAGCGCTGCCGATATGTCCCGGGGCGCAGATAATTTCTATAAAAGCGATAAGGTTACGCAGCAGAAGGTGACCTTTAAAAACCAGTATCAGATGAACGTCGTCGGCAATCTGTATAGGCCAAAAGAGGCGGATAAAAACGCCAGACTGCCGGCGATCGTGGTCGGCCATCCGATGGGCGCGGTGAAAGAGCAAAGCGCCAGTCTCTATGCGCAAAAGCTCGCGGAACAGGGCTTTGTCACCCTGGCGATTGATCTCTCATTCTGGGGGGAAAGCGAAGGTAAACCGGGGCATCTGATCTCACCAGAAATCTATTCCGATGATTTCAGCGCGGCCGTGGATTATCTGAGCACCCAGGCCTTTGTCGATCCGCAGCGCATCGGGGTGCTGGGCATTTGCGGCAGCGGCAGCTTCGTTATTAGCGCGGCGAAAATTGACCCGCGCATGAAAGCGATCGCCACCGTCAGCATGTATGACATGGGCTCCGCCTTCCGCAACGGCCTCAACCATTCCGTGACGGTTGAACAGCGTAAAGCGATGATTGCCTCTGCCGCTGAGCAGCGTCTGAAAGAGTATCAGGGTGCAGAGACAGCCTACATTCCCGGGACGGTAAATAAGCTGGATGATTCTACGCCGGCTATCCAGCGTGAGTTCTTCGATTTCTATCGCACCGAACGCGGCGGGTACACGCCACAGGGCGAGAAAGAGGCGCTGACGACGAAACCGATGATGAGCAGCATCGGTAAGTTTATGAACTTCTATCCGTTCAACGATATCGAAACCATTTCACCGCGTCCGATGCTGTTTATCACGGGTGATAAAGCGCATTCGAAAGAGTTTAGCGAAGACGCCTATAAACGCGCCGGTGAACCGAAAGAGCTGTATATCGTGCCGAATGCGGGCCACGTTGACCTGTATGACCGCACGGATCTGATCCCGTTTGCAAAACTGGCCTCATTCTTTAAAGCCAACCTGAAATAACCCGGTAAGGCGTATAACATCCTGTTATACGCCTTTGTCCTGACTACCAGCCCGGCACCGCGCCACCGTTAAAGAGGGTCTCTGCGGCCTTCGCCACTTCCGGCGACTGATACGACTGGATAAATTCCTTCACGTTTTCCGCGTCTTTGTTGTCTTCCCGCGTCACCACGATGTTCACATACGGCGAGTTTTTATCTTCAATAAACACGCTGTCATGCACCGGCGACAGCCCGGTTTGCTGGAGATAGGTGGTGCTGATAATGGCAACATCCACTTTCGGATCATCCAGCACGCGCGGCAGTTGCGCCCCTTCCAGCTCCATGATGTTCAAATGCTTCGGATTGGCGGTGATATCCAGCGCCGTCGGCAGCAGGCCAACGTCCGGCTTCAGGGTAATCAGCTTCTCTTTTTGCAACAGCAGCAGTGCGCGGCCAAGGTTGGTCGGATCGTTTGGAATGGCGATGGTCGCGCCGTCCTTCAGCTCAGACACGGATTTGATCTTGCGGGAGTAGCCGGCCATCGGAAAAACAAAGGTATTCGCTACAGCAACCAGCTTGTAGTGATGCGCCTTGTTATCTTCTGCCAGGAACGGGCGATGCTGGAAGACATTGGCATCAAGATCGCCCTGACTGGTGGCATCATTGGGCAACAGCGAGCCGCTGAACCCCACCAGTTCCACATCCAGACCGTATTTCTCTTTCGCCACTTTTTTAGCGACTTCCGCCACGTCCTGCTCCGCGCCGTTAATCACGCCGACTTTTATGTGTTTGGCATCGCTGCCGCCTTGATCGCAACCTGCCAGCAGCAGGCCCGCGAGAACCAGAGCACCCAATCGAAGTTTCACGAGACATATCCTTTTGATAAACGTTTCAGTGACTATATCGACAACGGTACGGCTGGCTAAAAAACGAAAAAGCATCAATAAGACGGATAAGTTATATGTGCGGGGGTGCTATTGATCCGACCTGAGCATGTCCGCACGGCGTAACGGCGTTTCCCGTAAAAACCACGACAGTACAAACGCCAGCACCATAATGCTTGCCGCCAGCAGGAACACCGCGTGAATGGCTGAGCCAAACGCGTCCAGGTAATCGAGCCGCAGGGCTTCTGGCAGCCGGTGAATGGCAGCAGGATTGAGCTCATGCGGTAACTTCGCCCCTTGCGGTAAACGGTCCATCAGACCCGATTGCAAAACGTGGGTGAAGACCGCGCCAAACAGCGCGACGCCGATGGCCCCGCCAATGGAACGAAACAGCGTGACCCCGGAAGTCGCTACCCCGTATTGATCGGCAGAGACGCTGTTCTGCACGGCCAGCACCAGTACCTGCATGACCAGCCCCAGACCCATCCCCAGCACGCCGGTAAAAATGTACAGCTGCCAGGTCGGCGAGTGGATCGAGATGCGCGTCAGCAACACCATGCCCACCACGCCAAGCAGCGTACCGGCGATCGGGAACAGACGGTATTTTCCGGTACGGCTGATAATCCGCCCGCTGATGATCGAGGTCAGCAGCAGTCCGCCCATCAGCGGGATCAGCTGCAGACCGGCCTGAGTCGGCGTGGCGTCTTTCACAACCTGCAGATAGAGCGGCAGGAAGGTGACCGAGCCAAAGAGCGACATCCCGATAATAAAGCCAATCAGGCTGCAGAGCAGAAAGCTGCGATCGCGGAACAGCGAGAGCGGAATGATCGGCTCCCAGGCCAGACGCTCCTCATAGATAAACCCGGCGATACCCGTCAGGCCAAAGGCCAGAATGCACCACAGCTGCGGGTCGTTCCACTGGCGTATCGTCCCGCCTTCAGTGGTAAACAGGATGATACACAGCAGCGCCATACTGAGGTAAATCGCCCCCAGATAATCAATTTCGTGCTTGTTGCGCCGTGCGCTGCCGTGGAACACCGCGCCTATCACCATCAGGGCAAAGAGACCGAGCGGCAGGTTGATATAAAAAATCCAGCGCCAGGAGGCATGCTGCACGATAAACCCGCCGATAAGCGGCCCGATCACCGTCGCCAGACCAAACACGCCGCCAAACAGCCCCTGATAGCGGCCACGCTCCGCAGGCGGAATAACGTCCGCCACGGCGGCCATACTGATGACCATCAGACCGCCGCCGCCCAGCCCCTGCAGGCCGCGCATCAGCACCAGTTGGGTCATGTTTTGCGCCAGACCGCAGAGCACCGACCCCGCCAGAAACAGCACAATAGCGATTTGAAGGACGATTTTACGCCCAAACAGATCGCCGAATTTTCCGTACAGCGGCACCACAATGGTCGAGCTGAGAATATAGGCCGTCACCACCCAGGAGAGCTTATCCAGGCCACCCAGTTCCCCAACGATGGTGGGCAACGCCGTGGAAACAATCGTCTGGTCCAGCGCCGAAAGCAGCATCACCAGCAGCAACGCGCTGAACAGCAGCTTTATCGACGGCGCGTTTTGCGCAGGTTGAGTCATTACGTCGGACTCCATAAGAGATCGCTTGAAATTAATTAACTGGATAATTAATATTTAAGTAAGTGATGAATAAGATCAAGAGATCCTGCGACTATGCCAGCACATAAGGACAATTCTGAACCGCGCCGCCCCGGTCGACCACGCGGCGGAAAGCGGGCAACCGCCAGCCGCGAACAGCTGCTGGATATAGCGTTGAGCCTCTTTTCCCGCCAGGGGATCGCTCAAACCTCGCTGAACGCCATCGCCAAAGAAGCGGGCGTAACGCCAGCGATGCTGCATTACTACTTCAATTCACGAGAACAATTGCTCGACGCGATGATTGAGGAGCGCTTCCTGCCCTTACGTAATCGGATCGGCGCAATTTTCGCCGAAAACCCCGACTCGCCGGTCAACGCATTAACGCAAATGGTGAAGGTACTGGCCGAGCTGGCGGAGCAGCACCGCTGGTTTGCCCCGCTGTGGATGCAGGAGGTCATCGGGGAGATGCCTGTACTGCGCACGCATCTGCACGCGCGGTTCGGTGACGACAAATACCAGGCAACGCTCGCCACCCTTAAACGCTGGCAGCAGGAAGGGCAACTGAACCGGGCACTCGCGCCAGAACTGCTGTTCACCACGCTGCTAAGCCTGGTGCTGGTGCCGTTCTCAAGAATGCGCAACGACGAGAGGCTACACGCCCTCTCGCCAGAGATCATTGTGCGTCATGCGCTGGCCGTGATGGGCAACGGCATCGGCGGTTAAAGGGATTTGGTCAGATAATGCCTTTGCATACCCGGGTACGGGTAATCCGGCAACGACATCTGCAGCTGATAGCCCTGCTTTTCATAGAATGGACGTGCCTGGAAGCTGACCGTATCCACCAGCGCGTGGGTGCAACCTTTGCGTCGGGCTTCGTCTTCTGCCGTTTTGATAAGCTGGCTACCGACGCCCGATCCCCGCACGGTGTCGCTGACCCACAGAAAATCGATGTTTAGCCAGTCGCCTTTGCGCACGCCAATTAACCCGCCCAGCATCACGCCCTTATCGTCTCGCACATAAACGCCAATGTCGCCGCTAAAGTTTGAGAGATCTAAAAATTGTCCGTTGTAGGCGCGAAGCCCTGTTAATAATTCTTCTTTTTCATCGTGTGTGACGTTATCCGTCGTGCTCAGATGCATATTTTTCTCCTTATTTTCTATGCAATCTTAATATTGCACAGCCTTTCCTTCATCAAAACTCCTTTTTTTCTCCATTCTTTAAACATTGAAATATTCATTCAATAAGTACTTAAAAAAAGTCTTTCCAATACGCACCTGAAACGTATAATGAGAACGATCATTCTCACTTTTATAGGGTAACCGACGATGAGCACAAAACTGGAAGAACGCCAAAAACAGCGTCAGGACGACATCATCGCTGCCGCGCGTCAGTGCTTTCGCGCCAGCGGTTTTCATGCGGCCAGCATGTCGCAGATCGCCAGTGAGGCAAAGCTCAGTGTCGGGCAAATCTACCGTTATTTCAGTAACAAAGATGCGATTATTGAAGAGATGATTCGCCGTATCATCGACTCACGCATCGAAGAGATTCAGGGTAAAACGCTGGTCGAGGGGATGCCTCAGGCGCTCGCCTGGCGACAGACCCTGAATGAAGATGACGATGCGCTGATGCTTGAGATGTCGGCTGAAGCCACGCGTAATCCCCAGGTGGCGGCCATGCTGGTCGAAGCGGAAAAGCGGATGTTTGCTAATGCCTGCGCACACCTGAAAAAACAGTTTCCCCACCTGAGTGATGATCATATTCGCTGCTGCGTGGAGATTACTGCGGTAATGATTGAGGGGTCTATTTACCGTCGACTGACACCCTTAAACGTACCCTCTGAACAATTAGAGCCTCTTTATCAAAATATTTTAAATATGCTTTTCTCTGCGAAGTAATCGCATGTGAATAATTAGCGGGAAGACGTTATTCCCTTATTAACATTTCCGGCTCTGCCGGAGATGCGGTATCGCTGTGCCTTTAAATAGCCCCCTTCCTTGTTAAGCCATTAACAGGGCAGGCATCGTTCACCCTGGAAAAAATTATGAAAGCCATAACAACCTCCATCGCAGCATTATTCCTCCTGACGGGGTGCGATAATGCACAAACATCTGCTCCTCAACATCCCCTCCCGCAAGTGGGGATTGTTACGCTCCTGAGCCAACCCGTTTCCGTGGTCAGTGAACTGACCGGACGCACCACGGCCGCCATGAGCGCGGAAGTGCGTCCTCAGGTGGGCGGCATTATTCAGAAACGGCTCTTTACCGAAGGCGATACCGTGCAAGCCGGACAGGCACTGTATCAAATTGACCCTTCCAGCTACCGCGCCGCCTACGATGAAGCCGCCGCGGCCCTGAAACAGGCGCAGGCGCTGGTGCAGGCCGATTGCCAGAAAGCTCAACGCTATACACAACTGGTGAAAGACGACGGCGTATCGCGTCAGGATGCCGAAGATGCAAAGTCCACCTGTGCGCAGGACAAGGCCAGCGTGGAGTCGAAAAAAGCAGCCCAGGAAAGCGCGCGCATTAACCTCAACTGGACCACGGTGACCGCCCCGATTGCCGGACGTATTGGCATCTCTTCGGTCACCCCCGGCGCACTGGTCACTGCCCAGCAAGAGACCGCGCTCGCCACCATTCGCGGTCTGGACAATATGTACGTCGATTTAACCCGCTCCAGCGCCGATCTTCTGCGATTACGCAAACAAACGCTTGCCAGCAACAGCGAGACATTGAGCGTGTCGTTGATCCTTGAAGATGGCAGCACCTATCAGGAAAAAGGCCGTCTGGCCCTGACTGAAGTGGCAGTGGACGAATCCACCGGTTCGGTCACACTGCGTGCCGTCTTCCCCAACCCGCAGCATCAGCTTCTGCCCGGGATGTTTGTTCGCGCCAGAGTGGATGAAGGGGTAATGAGCGAAGCCATCCTCGCCCCGCAGCAGGGAATTACCCGAGATGCCAAAGGCAACGCCACCGCGCTGGTGGTAGGGGCAGGCAATAAGGTGGAACAACGTCAGCTGGAAACGGGTGACACCTACGGCGACAAATGGCTGGTGCTGAGTGGACTGAAGGCTGGCGATAAGCTGATTGTGGAAGGCACCGATAAAGTGACCGCCGGTCAGCAAGTTAACGCCGAAGAGATGAAAACCGCGGGAGGAAACGCCTGATGTTTTCCCGCTTCTTCGTGCGTCGCCCGGTTTTTGCCTGGGTGATTGCTATTCTGATTATGCTCGCCGGGGTGCTGGCGATCCGTACCCTGCCCGTCGCGCAGTATCCCGACGTCGCCCCGCCGTCGATAAAAATCTCTGCCACCTACACTGGCGCGTCGGCACAGACTCTGGAAAACAGCGTCACCCAGGTCATTGAGCAACAGCTGACCGGGCTGGATAACCTGCTCTATTTTACCTCCACCAGCAGTTCGGACGGCTCGGTAAGCATCACCGTCACGTTCGAACAGGGAACCGACCCGGATACCGCGCAGGTTCAGGTGCAGAACAAAGTTCAGCAGGCCGAGTCGCGCTTGCCGACCGAGGTACAGCAGGCCGGCATTACGGTGCAAAAATCGCAGAGTAACTTCCTGCTGATCATGGGCGTGTACGATAAAACCGACCACGCCAGCAGTTCGGATATCGCCGACTGGCTGGTGAGTAATATGCAGGATCCGCTGGCACGCGTAGAGGGCGTCGGCAGCCTGCAGGTGTTTGGTGCGGAATACGCCATGCGCATCTGGCTTGACCCGGCAAAGCTGGCGTCGTACTCGCTGATGCCATCCGACGTTCAGAGCGCTATTGAAGCGCAGAACGTGCAGGTTTCCGCCGGTAAAATCGGCGCTTTACCCGCGTCCGGTACCCAGCAGTTGACCGCCACCGTGCGTGCCCAGTCGCGCCTGCAGACGGTCGATCAGTTTAAAAATATCATCGTTAAGAGCCAGTCCAGCGGCGCAGTGGTGCGTATCGGCGACGTGGCGCGCGTGGAGATGGGCAGCGAGGATTACACGGCTACCGCCAGGCTGAATGGCCACCCGGCAGCCGGTATGGCGGTGATGCTCTCGCCCGGCGCGAATGCGCTCAATACCGCCACCGCGGTGAAAGCTAAAATTGCCGAATTCAAACGGGCTATGCCGGAAGGCTATGACGTGGCCTATCCGAAAGACAGCACCGAGTTTATTAAGATCTCGGTGGAAGATGTGATTCAGACGCTGTTTGAGGCCATTATCCTCGTGGTAGTGGTGATGTACCTGTTTCTGCAGAACATTCGCGCCACGCTCATCCCCGCGCTGGCGGTGCCGGTGGTTCTGTTAGGCACCTTTGGCGTGCTGGCGCTGTTCGGTTATTCCATCAATACCCTGACGCTGTTTGCGATGGTGCTGGCGATAGGTCTGCTGGTCGATGACGCCATCGTGGTAGTGGAAAACGTCGAGCGCATTATGCGCGATGAAGGTCTGCCCGCCCGCGAAGCCACCGAAAAATCGATGGGCGAAATTTCCGGTGCGCTGGTCGCCATTGCGCTGGTGCTTTCCGCCGTGTTTCTGCCGATGGCCTTCTTCGGCGGCTCAACCGGCGTCATCTACCGCCAGTTTTCGGTCACCATTATCTCAGCGATGATCCTCTCGGTGGTGGTGGCGCTGACCCTGACACCCGCGCTCTGCGGCTCGGTACTGCGCCATACGCCTCCTCACAAAAAAGGGTTCTTCGGCGCCTTTAACCGCTTCTACAGTAAGACCGAGCATGGCTACCAGAATAAAGTCCTGCGCGCGCTGCGCCGCTCTGCGGGCATGCTGGTGGTCTACGCCCTGCTCTGTGGCGCGATGGCCGTGGCAATGCTGAAACTGCCCGGCAGCTTCCTGCCCACGGAGGACCAGGGTGAAATCATGGTGCAGTACACCCTGCCTGCCGGTGCGACAGCGGTACGTACCGCGGAGATCAGTCGTCAGGTTCGCGAATGGTTCCTCACTAAAGAGAAAGCCAACACCGATGTGATTTTTACGGTCGAGGGCTTTAGCTTTAGCGGCAGCGGCCAGAATGCCGGGATGGCGTTTGTCTCCCTGAAAAACTGGTCCGAGCGTAAAGGCGATGAGAACACCGCTCAGGCGATTGCCCTGCGCGCCACTCAGGAACTCGGCTCCCTTCGCGATGCCACCGTCTTTGCCATGACGCCCCCGGCCGTAGACGGCCTCGGCCAGAGCAACGGTTTTACCTTCGAGCTCATGGCCAGCGGCAGCACCGATCGCGACACGTTGCTGAAGATGCGTAATCAGCTGATCGGCCAGGCGAATCAGGACACCTCCCTGCATGCCGTTCGCGCCAATGATTTGCCGCAGATGCCGCAGCTGCAGGTGGATATCGACAACAACAAAGCCGTATCGCTGGGGCTTTCCCTGAGCGACGTCACCGATACCCTCTCCAGCGCCTGGGGCGGAACCTACGTGAATGACTTTATCGATCGGGGCCGCGTGAAAAAGGTCTACATCCAGGGAGACAGCGATTACCGCGCCGTGCCTTCCGATCTCAACAAATGGTACGTACGCGGTAGCGACAGCACCATGACACCGTTCTCCGCGTTCGCCACCACGCGCTGGGAATATGGCCCGGAGAGTCTGGTGCGCTACAACGGCTCGGCGGCCTATGAAATTCAGGGCGAGAACGCCAGTGGTGCCAGCTCCGGTACGGCGATGACCCGGATGGAACAGCTGGCGAACAACCTGCCGTCCGGCACAACCTGGGCGTGGAGCGGGTTGTCGTTACAGGAGAAACTGGCGAGCGGTCAGGCGATGAGCTTGTATGCCCTCTCCATCCTGGTGGTATTCCTGTGCCTGGCCGCGCTGTATGAGAGCTGGTCGGTGCCGATTTCAGTCATTCTGGTGATCCCGCTTGGGGTGCTGGGTGCGGCGCTGGCCGCCTCGCTGCGCGGGCTGAGCAACGACGTCTATTTCCAGGTGGCATTGCTGACCACCATCGGCCTGTCGTCGAAAAACGCCATTTTGATCGTTGAGTTTGCGGAGGCGAAAGTCGCGGAAGGTTACTCCCTGACGCGTGCCGCGCTGCGTGCGGCTCAGACGCGACTGCGTCCGATCATCATGACGTCGCTGGCGTTTATCGCCGGGGTAACACCGCTGGCTGTCGCCACCGGTGCCGGTGCCAATAGCCGTGTGGCGATTGGGACCGGCATCATTGGCGGGACGCTCGCGGCAACGCTGCTGGCCATCTTCTTTGTTCCATTATTCTTCGTACTGGTGAAACGTCTCTTCTCCGGTAAGCACGCAAACCGGAGGTCATAATGTTTCGTGTATCTGTTTTAGTGTTGGCACTGCTGAGCGCAGGCTGTGTTTCGTTAGACCCTACCTATCAGCGTCCTGACGCGCCCGTCCCGGCCACGTTGCCGGGCACCCACGGCGAAGCCACCGCCGTGGTCAGCCAGTGGCAGCAGGTGATGAACGATCACCGCCTGAACAGGGTGGTAACAATGGCACTCACCAGTAACCGCGATGTGCAAAAAGCGATTGCTGATATCGACGCCGCCCGCGCCCAGTATGGTGAGACGCGCTCGTCTCTGTTCCCGTCGGTGGATGCCAGCCTGAGCCATACCCGCAGCCGCACGCTGGCCAGCGGCGTGAGCACCAGCGATGAGGCTAACGGTGCCGTCTCCAGCTTCGAGCTGGATCTGTTTGGTCGTAACCAGAGCCTCTCGCGCGCCGCGCGTGAAACCTGGCTTGCCAGCGAGTTCACGGCGCAGAACACGCGCCTGACAATGGTCAGCGAGCTGACCACCGCCTGGATTACTCTGGCGGCAGATAACAGCAATCTGGCGCTGGCAAAATCCACTCAGGAGAGCGCAGCGAACTCGCTCAAGATTGTGCAGCGTCAGCAGGACGTCGGGGTCGCCGCCGCAACGGATGTCAGCGAAGCAATGGCGGTTTATCAGCAGGCCCGCGCCAGCGTCGCCAGCTATCAGACGCTGGTGATGCAGGACAAAAACGCCCTGAATTTGCTGGCGGGCGAGACGGTACCGGAAAACCTGCTACCCGGTACGCTGGAGAGCCTGAGCGATAACGCCATCACCCTGATCCCGGCGGGCGTTAGCTCCGCCACGCTGCTGCGTCGCCCGGATATTCAGGAGGCTGAACATAACCTGTTGAGCGCCAATGCCAACATCGGTGCTGCGCGCGCCAACTTCTTCCCGACGATGTCGCTTACCGCCAGCGCCGGGGTCGGCAGCGATTCGCTCTCGTCATTGTTCAGCCACGGCATGAAGGTCTGGTCGTTCGCGCCGTCCATCTCCCTGCCGCTGTTCAGCGGCGGCAATAACATGGCGCAACTGCGCTATGCCGAAGCGGAGAAAAAAGGGCTGATTGCCACCTATGAGAAAACCATCCAGAGCGCGTTCAAAGATGTAGCCGATGCGCTGGCGCGCCGCGAAACCCTGAGTGAAGAGCTTGACGCGCAACGTGAATACGTGGCGGCAGAGCAAAAAACGCTGGATGTGGCAACGCGCAGCTATCAGGTGGGGGCGGGTGATTACCTGACCGTTCTCACCGCGCAGCGCGCCCTGTGGTCGGCACGGGCATCATTGATTGCCCTGCAGCAGACCGACTTTGAAAACCGTATTACGCTGTGGCAGTCGCTGGGGGGAGGGATTCAATAACCGCCGGTCCAGGTGCAGGATTCTCATACGCAGGAAGACAAAAATTCATACTTTCGGCTGGCGTCGCTACACTGAATGTAACGATATATTTCATGGGAAGCCTGTGACGTCTAAAGGGGATTTTGATGAAAGCTGCACACCTGGTTTGCCTGCTCGTTTGTCTGCTCTTCGCCGCGTTTGTCCATGCCCAGGAAAAAGACGATCCCGTGAAAGAGGCCCAGATAAAGCAGCAGATCCTTAAAGATGTGAAGAAGGCCTGCACGCCCCAGAAAAAGCAGAGCGATAAAGCCTGGCAGGCGATGATTTTGTCGTCTGAGGCCAATCAACTGCTGATCAAAAACGCCATCACGGCCGTGAAGCGCGACAATCTGGATGCTTACTGGGACGCGGTCAGTCAGGTAGATTGTATGGAAGATTATTAAGCGTGAAGCTGGGCTTCACGCTTTTTTTTAGCGCTTTCGTACATCCGGAATAATCAAATCCCCGCGCAGAACATAGGACCCCAGCATCTGCGTTTTCTCCGTCAGCCAGCCCACAATACGTGCCGCCATAGCATCCATTGAGTATTCAATGGCCGGGATCACCGGGATACCCGGCAGATGCAGCGATCCGGCAAGGCTAAAGACCATAATGTCGTCCGGTACGGATTTATTAAACGCCTGCAGCTGCGGGATCACCCGCTGAGCTTCCTGTTCGTCCGCCACCAGCAGCGCGTTAAAATTCAGCGTGCTCGCATTGTTAAGCAACTCCTGCAGCGCAACGGATGAGGAGGTGGCATCCATAAAGACGAGGTTGCGATTAAAGGGCAGGAAATTTTTCTCCAGCGCGTGTTTATAGCCCAGCAACACCTGGTCGGCGAAACCGCTGCCTTGCGGATGGATCAGGGCTATCTGGCGTCGCCCCTGGCTGGTCAGATAGTTACACGCGGTTTCTGCGGCAAAGGCGTGATCGAACTGGATGCTGTTGGAATTATCGGACTCCATGCAGTCAACGAGGATGACATTGTCCATCTCGACGTCCAGCGGGAAACGCGCGCCAATCACCAGGATGTCATCACATAACCCACAGGAAAGTTCTTCCAGGGCGTGCATCACTTCCGCTTTGGTATGCGCGAAGCGCAACAGCAGATGTTTTTGATGCTGGCTGAGGTGCTTTTCCAGCGCGTAAAGATAACCGGTGGTCTGGTTAATATTCTCCTGCGCGCAAATCACCCCAATACACCCCGTCGACTGGCTCAGCAGCGACTGCGCAATCACATTGGGCCGGTAGTTCAGTTCATCAACCGCTTTTAAAACGGCCTGGCGGCTGGCTTCCTTTACGCCACGCGACCCACTCAACACTCGCGATACCGTGGCTTTAGACACCCCGGCAAGACGTGATACATCATTGATTGTCGACATCTCTTTCCCCTGGCAGGCTTACTTCGCACCTGCAAATTCCATCACCGCTACGGCTCATATTATAGCCAGAATGGAGTATATCCTTTTCCGTTTTTCATGGAAACCGATTTTCCATTTCAACTCAAAATGATGTCAAAACGCGCAAATTATGTGACATGCATCTGGTTAATTAGCGTCATAAGTAGTGGATCTTGATGGTTGTCACACTTCTGTCTTTTATAAATGGAAACCGGTTTCCGTATAATGTCCAATCATCCTCGCAATAACTTTTTACATTTAGAGGATGGTTGTCGATGTTCAAGATTATGCTGTGTTGCTCTGCCGGGATGTCCACCAGCCTGCTGGTCAGCAAAATGGTTGATGTCGCGAAAGAGCGCGGGTTGCCGGTAAAAATAGACGCGTATGGCGTTTCCGAATTTGATACGCAGTTTCCGCAGTACCAGGTTGTCCTTCTCGGACCCCAGGTGAAGTACATGTTACAGACACTCTCAGACAAGGCGGCTACAAAGGGCATCCCGGTCCAACCCATCGACATGATGGATTACGGTATGCAACGTGGCGATAAAGTACTGGACTATGCTCTGTCGCTCATCGAAGCGGCACACTAAAAGGTGTTCACATGAGTTCGTTATATCAATCAATGGTCGCGGTTATTGAGCAGTCAATTACCCCGCTGGCCGCGAAGCTCGGCCAGCAAAAGTATGTGATTGCCATCCGCGACGGCTTTACCGCCGCGCTGCCGTTTATGATCATCGGCTCGTTTATGCTGGTGTTCATCTTCCCGCCCTTCTCCGCGGATACGACAAACAGCTTTGCCCGCGGCTGGCTGGATTTCTCCCAGACTTACCGTGAACAGCTGATGCTGCCGTTCAACCTCAGCATGGGCGTGATGACGTTCTTCATTTCGGTGGGGATTGGTGCAAGCCTGGGGCGTCAGTTTAACCTCGATCCGGTGATGTCCGGTCTGCTTGCCTTTATGGCCTTCCTGCTGGTGGCAGCTCCGTATGCCGACGGCAAGATCTCGACCCAGTACCTCTCCGGCCAGGGGATTTTCACCGCGCTGATCACCGCCATCTACTCCACCCGCGTGTATGCGTGGCTGAAGCAGAACAACGTGACCATCCGTCTGCCGAAAGAAGTGCCGACCGGTGTGGCGCGTTCGTTTGAGATCCTGATCCCGGTCATGGTGGTGATCGGTACCCTGCACCCGCTGAACCTGTTTATCGAAGCACAAACCGGGATGATTATCCCGCAGGCGATTATGCACCTGCTGGAACCGCTGGTCTCTGCGTCTGACTCCCTGCCTGCCATTCTGCTCTCCGTGCTGCTGTGCCAGATCTTCTGGTTTGCCGGTATCCACGGCTCGCTGATTGTCACCGGCATCATGAACCCGTTCTGGATGGCCAACCTGTCCGCAAACCAGGCGGCACTGGCGGCTGGCGCGGCGCTGCCACACGTTTACCTGCAGGGATTCTGGGACCACTACCTGCTGATTGGCGGCGTCGGCTCCACGCTTCCGCTGGCCTTCCTGCTGCTGCGCAGCCGCGTCACACACCTGCGCACCATCGGCAAAATGGGCGTTGTGCCCAGCTTCTTTAACATCAACGAACCGATTCTGTTCGGCGCGCCAATCATCATGAACCCAATGCTGTTTATCCCGTTCGTGTTTGTTCCGCTGGTGAACGCCTGCCTGGCGTACGGCGCCACCAAAATGGGCTGGCTGGCACAGGTGGTGTCGTTAACCCCGTGGACGACCCCGGCCCCTATTGGCGCATCGTGGGCAGCAAACTGGGCGTTGAGCCCGGTGGTGATGTGTCTGGTGTGTATGGTGATGTCAGCGCTGATGTACCTGCCGTTCCTGCGTGCTTACGAGCGTACGTTGATGAAAAACGAAGAGCAGAAAGCCCAGGCAACCGTCGGTGCCGCTGAAACAGCAAGTCATTAAGTCAAAGAGGAAAGGTCATGAAATACGCATTTCCCGATAATTTCTGGTGGGGCAGCGCAAGCTCCGCCCTCCAGACCGAAGGGACACGAGAGGGTGAAACCACCTGGGATTACTGGTTTGCCCGCGAGCCGAACCGTTTTCATAATGGCGTGGGACCGCAGCACACCTCCACGTTTTATCAACACTGGAAAACGGACATTCAGCTGTTAAAGCAGCTGAACCACAACAGCTTTCGCACCTCGATTAGCTGGGCGCGCCTGATCCCCGACGGTATCGGTGAAGTGAACCCGGAAGCGGTCGATTTTTATCATCAGGTCATTGATGAGCTGATTGAACAGGGTATTACCCCGTTTATCACCCTGTTCCACTTCGACATGCCGATGGCGATGCAGGAGATTGGCGGCTGGGAAAACCGCAACGTGGTGGACGCTTACGCCCGTTATGCGCAGATTTGCTTCGATCTGTTTGGCGATCGCGTGCTGCACTGGTTTACCTTCAACGAGCCGATTGTGCCGGTGGAAGGTGGCTATCTGTACGATTTCCACTATCCCAACGTGGTGGATTTCCGTCGTGCGGCCACCGTGGCGTATCACACCGTGCTGGCGCATGCGCAGGCGGTACGCGCTTACCGTGCCGGGCACTACGCCGGGGAGATCGGTATCGTACTGAACCTGACACCGTCCTATCCGCGCTCGCAAAACCCGGCTGACGTCAAAGCGGCACACATTGCGGACCTGATGTTTAACCGCAGCTTCCTTGACCCCGTCCTGCGCGGCGAATACCCGGCGGACCTGGTGGCGTTGCTGAAATCTTACGATCAGCTCCCCGCCTGCAAACCGGAAGACAGTTTCCTGATTGCGGAAGGAAAAATCGACCTGCTCGGCATTAACTATTATCAGCCGCGTCGCGTGAAATGCCGTGACAGTGCGGTGAACCCACAGGCCCCGTTTATGCCGGAGTGGTTCTTTGATAATTACGAAATGCCTGGCCGCAAGATGAATCCATACCGTGGCTGGGAAATTTATGAGCCGGGTATTTACGATATTCTGATTAACCTGCGCGACAATTACGGTAACCCACGCTGTTTTATTTCTGAGAACGGTATGGGTGTCGAAAATGAACAGCGCTTTATTGAGAATGGTCAGATAAACGATCAATACCGCATCGATTTTATTTCCGAACATTTGGCCTGGCTGCATAAAGGTATTAGCGAAGGGTGCCAGTGTCTTGGCTACCATATGTGGACCTTTATTGATAACTGGTCGTGGTGTAATGCGTATAAGAATCGCTACGGATTTATCCAGCTCGATTTAACTACCCAGCAGCGCACCATCAAGAAAAGCGGCGAGTGGTTTGCCGCCACCGCATTAAATAACAGTTTTGACAGAGAGTCAGTGTAATGATCGCATTAGAAGAAGCCGTAATGGAAATTATCGTCAACGCCGGTCAGTCGCGTAGCCTGTGCTTTGAAGCCCTGCACGCGGCGCGTCAGGGCAACCTTGACGAAGCCAAAAGCCTGCTGCGTGAAGCCGATGGCTACGCGCGCCAGGCGCACAAAATGCAGACCAAACTGATCGAACAGGATGCGGGCGAAGCCCGCCAGCCGATGACCTTAATAATGGTTCACGCGCAGGATCATTTAATGAATTCCCTGCTGGCACGTGAATTATCCGAAGAAATAATCCATTTATATCAGAGATAATGTATGGCGAAAAAACGTTAATGTAATCACTCTGTACCTAAAATAGAAATCCACTTGTTCTGATGATAGCGACAAACTCTGTCAGATCGGAGCGGGATGGTTATTGTCTGAATAAAATTAAACTATATTGAGATAACCATGAATTATATTAAAAAACTTCCATTAACCATGGCGGTTGTCGCCGCGCTTTGCCCAATTTCTGTACTCGCACAAGAATTTACGCAAGAGCAAATCGACGCCATCGTGGCGAAAGCGGTAGACAAAGCGCTGGCCGAACGGCAGGCCAAAATGGACGCCGCCGTCGCGAAAAAAGCGGACGTGGTCACCGAACCGCAAAGCGCGGCGCAATCACCGGACCTCGCGATTCCGTTTGGGGTTAAATTTACCGGCTATGCCCGCTACGGCGCGCACTTCCAGGCAGCCGATCAGAAATACGTGGCGGTAGACGGTTCCTATAACGGCGCATCCGCAATCGGTCGTCTGGGTAACGAAGGCAACGGCGGTGAATTCCAGCTCTCCAAAGCCTTCAAGGGCGACAACGGTGCCATCTGGGACATCAACGTGATGATCGACCACTGGGGCGACGAGGTTAACCTGAAAAAAGCCTATGCCGGTGTGACCAACATTATGGCCTCCAACCCGAACGCCTATTTCTGGGCCGGCCGTGACTTCCACCAGCGTCCACAGCAGGGTATCAACGATTACTTCTGGATGAACCACGACGGCCAGGGTGCCGGGGTGAAGAACTTCGACATCGGCGGCGTGCAGTTTGACGTTGCCGCGGTGGCCGCGGTGGAATCCTGTAGCCCGGAAGTGATGGAAGATGAGGCAAACCCGTCGCGCATTACCTGTACCGGCGGTTCCGGCACGGGCGACAAGGGTAACTACGCTGCGACCTCTAAAATCCACGGCATGAAAGTCGGCCCGCTGGATCTGGAGCTGTACGCGAACTACGGTTTTGACTCCAAAGCCATTGAGAGTGAAGAGCGTCTGAAGGCCTGGCAGGGCGGCGTGGTGCTGAGCCACACCAACGACAGCGGCGTGAATAAGGTGATTGCCCGTTATTCTGATAACGCGGACAACAGCGTATTCAACAAAACCGAAGATCTGACCACGGTCTACGCCAGCTTCGAAGGGCTGTACAAATTCACCCAGGCCACGCAGGTGGAGTACATCCTCGCCTTCCACGACTACGACAACAGCCGCGATAAAACCGACAACCGTAAGAACTACAACGCCATCGTGCGTCCGATGCACTGGTGGAACGACGTTCACTCCACCTGGCTGGAAGCGGGCTGGCAGCACGTGGATTACGACAATGGCGGTGATAACAAAGGCTGGAAGCTGACCCTGTCGCAGAACATGTCCATCGCCATGGGGCCAGAGTTCCGCCCAATGCTGCGCTTCTACGTGACCGGCGGCAAAGTGGATAACGAACGCACCGCCCGTGTGAACGGTACAAAAGATGAGACGCTGGATGATTTCAACGTCGGCGCGATGTGGGAAGCGTGGTTCTAAGCAAGGTAAAAGCAAAACGGCAACGCACGTTGCCGTTTTTCGTGTTTGCACCCTCTCCCTGTGGGAGAGGGCCGGGGTGAGGGCATCAGGCCACACCGCACCCGGCAAGACCCATGTTATGCTACACAAAAACCAACATAACAGGGGAGAACATGGGTTCCACACGTAAAGGAATGCTCAACGTTCTGATCGCCGCCGTTTTATGGGGCAGCTCAGGGGTTTGCGCGCAGTACATCATGGAGAAAAGCCAGATCTCGTCCCCTTACCTGACGATGATTCGCCTGCTGTTTACCGGCGTCATCTTGCTGACCCTCTCCTTCGTTCATGGCGACAAGATTTTCTCAGTCATCAAACATCGTAAAGACGCCCTCAGCCTGCTGTTTTTCTCGCTGGTTGGTGCGCTCACCGTCCAGCTCACCTTCCTGCTGACGATTGAAAAATCCAACGCGGCGACGGCCACCGTGCTGCAGTTTCTCTCGCCAACGATCATTGTCGCCTGGTTCGCGCTGGCGAGGAAAAAACGTCCCGGCGTGTTTGTTTTATCCGCCATTTTGACGTCACTTGTCGGCACCTTCCTGCTGGTCACCCACGGCGATCCAACCTCGCTCTCCATCTCTCCTGCCGCCCTGTTCTTCGGTATCGCCTCGGCCTTTGCCGCCGCGTTTTATACGACCTATCCGTCGACGCTGATCGCCCGCTACGGCACGCTGCCGATTGTTGGCTGGAGTATGTTAATCGCGGGGGTCGTGCTGACGCCATTCTACGCCGGACGCGGGACCACCTTCGTGATTGATGGCAGCCTGCTGCTGGCGTTTTTCTATCTGGTGGTGATTGGCACGGCGCTGACGTTCAGCCTGTATCTGAAAGGCGCGCAGATGATTGGCGGGCCGAAGGCGAGCATTCTGAGCTGTGCCGAGCCGCTGAGCAGCGCCCTGCTGTCGGTGATTTTGCTTGGGGTGGCGTTTACGCTGCCGGACTGGCTGGGCACGCTGTTGATTGTGTCGTCGGTGGTGCTGATTTCGATGGATTCGAGAAGACGGGTTCAGACATCGGCGTAGCCTGATATCCCCTCTTCCCTGTGGGAAGAGGGGATTTACTTATTTTGCTTTCACCTTCCCCGCCACCAGCAGCGCGGTCAGCAGCATCAGGGTTCCTGAAATCACCAGCGGTGACGTCAGCCCCAGATGGTCCAGCGCAACGCCGCCAATCGCCGCACCGCAGGTGTTCGCCAGCTGGATCACCGCGACCTGAATCGACCCGGCTTTTTCCGCCTGATCGGCGAGCGAGCGGGTGATCCACGTCGACCAGCCCACCGGCACCAGCGCAAAAGCAAAGCCCCAGATAATCGCAATCGCCGACGCAACCCACTTATCGCTGCCCCACAGCACCAGCACCGCAGCGCTAATTGCCAGCACCAGCGGCGCGCCCGCCAGCGCCACTTTCAGGGAACGCTTCAGGAACGCGGACGACAGCGAGGTGCCGACAAAGCTGGCGATACCGAAGCTCAGGAGCACCAGCGTCAGGCCATCCACATCAAACCCGGCCATGTTCATGAATACCGGGCGGATATAGGTGAAGAAGGCAAACTGTCCGGCAAATGCCATAAAGATGGCGGTCATCCCCGCCAGCACGCCCGGGCGCTTCAGCAGGCTGAACATATTCTGTTTATGGTGTGCCGCCTCCCCCGGTAAGGACGGCAGCGCTTTCCAGACCCAGAGAATGCATTGCCCCCCCATCACCGCGGCAGCGTTAAAGACGTTACGCCAGCCGATGATCCCGCCAAGGAAACTGCCCAACGGCGCAGCAATGACCAGCGCAATCGAAACAGCACCAAAGATCACGGAGAGGGCTTTCGGCACGGCGCGCGCGGGAACCAGACGCATGGTGAGCGAGGCCGACATCGCCCAGAAGCCGCCTAATCCCAGCCCCAGACAGGCGCGACCCAGCAGCAGCAGGGTGAAGTTATTGGCAAAAGAGACCAGCAGGCAGGAGAGCGTCAGCAGCACGCTGAACAGAATGACCACTTTACGGCGGTCGATGGTGCCGATCACCTGGGTAATAAACAGGCTCGCGAACATCGCCACAAAGGCGGTCACAGTGACGGACTGCCCCGCCACCCCTTCGGAAATGCCCAGATCCTGTGCCATCGGCGTCAGCAGGCTCACCGGCAGAAACTCAACGGTAATCAGGCAGGCAACGCAAAATGCCACGGAGAAAACCGCCGACCAGTTGGGGCGAGTGACCTCCTGGGTCTGCGGTCTGGGCGTGGGCTGAATGTGTTCTGTCATGGCGTCACCTGAGATAAAAACGTTCGGAAAAGTCGCGCAGTTTATCATCAAAAGTGTGACGGATTTAACGATTTGACAACTTTTGTCGTTTTTATCGGGCAGCGCGCACCTGTAAGACCCGCTAAGCACAGCGCCACCGGGACCGGCGGCAGGAGCAGGTACTATCAATGCAAATAAAACACGCCCTCTTCCGGCAGGAAAAGCTGGTTATAGCGCAACTGGAAGGCGTTTAGCTCCTGCGGATCGGGCTCCATCTCGCGCATAAAACCCAGCGTCAGACGGACCTGCGCGTCCGTGATCGGCGCGGCCAGACGGGCTTTACGCAGCATACGGTGCCAGGCAAGCAAATTCTCTTCACTGCCGTCGACAATGCAGACCTGCCAGATCAGCAGCACCTGGGCCGCGTTTTGCAGATGCGCCTCGTCCGGGCGTTCAAGGTAGCGGATAAACTCATTGCCGGGCGTTTTACCGAACTGATCGATCATCGATTCTACAGGAACCGGGGTGATCCCCAGCCGCTCGCTCAGGCGTTTAATTGCGCGACGTGAATCTGAGGTCAGGACCCGAAATCCCACCACAAACACCACGGCAAGCGTTGCCAGCATTATCCAGACCATGCGTTCTCCTCTACGTCAGCCGCTCATCATAGCGGGAAACGCGCGGCGTCGACAGCGGGCAAGGCCATAATAGTGCAGTGAAAAAAGGTGGAAAATCGTTATGAGGGCAGCGCCAGGTATGCTGGCGAGTAGTGTGCGGAAGACAGCCCGCGAAGAACGGGCTGCGGGGCTGTTGCTTTAGACCGGTCAGCGTGCCTGCAGCCCTTTCAGCAGCGCGTCATGGAAGCGCTGAGGGTCCTGCATCTGTGGCGCATGGCCCATGTCGTTAAACTCAACCAGCGTCGCATGCGGAATACGTTTTTCCGTCTCCTTACCCAGTACTGCATAATTGCCCAGCGTCTTGCGGATCGCCGGCGGGGCGAGGTCTTTCCCGATGGCGGTGTTGTCTTTGGTGCCGATCATCAATAATACCGGCATCTTCAGTTCACCAAATTCGTAGATCACCGGCTGGGTATAAATCATGTCGTAGAGCAGGGCTGAGTTCCAGGCGACACGCGTTTTGCCCGGCCCATTGTTCAGCCCGGCCAGCATCGTCACCCAACGCTCATACTCCGGCTTCCATTCCCCGGCATAGTAGGTATTTTTCTCGTACTGACGAATACCATCGGCGCTGGTTTTAAGTTCACGCTGATACCACTGATCGACCGTAATATGCGGTACGCCGCGGGCTTTCCAGTCTTCTAAACCAATCGGGTTGACCATCACCAGCTGTTCCACTTCCTGCGGCCACATGAGCGCGTAGCGGGTCGCCAGCATGCCGCCGGTCGAGTGCCCAATAACCGTCACGCGATCGACGCCGAGCTGCTTAAGCAACGCGTGGGTGTTATCCGCCAACTGCTGGAAGGTGTACTGGTAATGCTCGGGTTTGGTGGATTTACAAAAACCAATCTGGTCTGGTGCCACCACGCGGTATCCGCTGGCGGAAAGCGCGCGGATAGTCCCCTCCCACGTTCCGGCGCAGAAGTTTTTACCGTGCATCAGCACCACGGTGCGGCCGTTGGGTTTTTCTGGCTTAACGTCCAGATAGGCCATATCAAGCGGCTGATGTTGCGAGGTAAAGGTGAAATGCTTAACCGGCCAGGCGTAATCAAACCCCTCCAGCTTCTCGCCGTACGTCGGCGTATCCGCCGCCAGGGCGGGGGAGGCAAGCGCCACCAATAGCGCAAGACAGGATAGTCGTCGGTTTACCATGCAAGCTCTCCATAACAAAACGGACAAAAGCCGCGGGGTGCGGCAGCAAAATTAAAATGTAGAGCATTGCAGGGAGCGGGTCTGTAAAGGGGGGTAAAGGTGGGATGTAAAAAAAAGCCCGGCGGTCAACCGGGCAAAGAAGTTACCTGCACACTCAGGCTACTTTTAATTTCTGCATCCGATTTTCACGGCGGATCTTACGTTCTTCCAGCACCGCGACCATCGCCATCAGGACGATACAGCCGATGGCGGCGGCATCCAGCGCGGCAAAGGTGCCCGCCCAGCCGGTGAGGCCGAAAATCGGCGTACCGTCGGCGATCATACCCAGACCCAGCTTGGCGAAGCTGTCACCGATCAGGTAGGCGAAGGTGCCTTTAATTCCATCGGCAGCGCCGATCGCTTTTTTCGGTACGAAGCCGACTGCTGCCACGCCGATCAGCAGCTGTGGACCAAACACCAGGAAGCCGAGCGCGAACAGGGACGCCAGGTAAACGTACTGGTTGCTGGCGTGCTGGTAGACGCCGAGCGTGGCGATAATCAGCGCCAGCGCGACGCAGGCCACCAGCGCGCGGCGACCATTGGCGAGGTCCGAGAGCCAGCCCCACAGCAGCGTGCCGACCAGCGCGCCCACTTCGAACAGGGTGAAGCCCTGAATCGCGACTTCTTTGGAGAGCTTCAGCTCCTGGAAGGCATACACGGTCGACCACTGGTCGATGCCGATGCGCACCACGTACAGGAAAATGTTTGAGAAGCACAGCAGCCAGATCACTTTGTTTTTCAGCACGTACTCAACAAAGATCTGCCATTTGGACATCTCGTTTTCTTCGGTCTCTTTGTCCTCTTCGCTGATCTCCTCGCCGAACAGCTCTTCGGCTTTGCCGAGGCCGTACGATTCCGGTGAGTCGCTGCCGTAGCGCAGGCCAATAAAGCCGACGATCAGGGCGATAATCGACGGGAAGATAAACATGCCGATCACGTGGCCGTCGAAAAGGTAGTTTGCGCCGAACAGCGCCACGCCTGCCGCACCCGCCCCGCCGAGGTTGTGGGAGATGTTCCACATGCCGAGGTACGAACCACGCTTGCGGCGAGGGGTCCATTTGGTGATGGTGGAGTAACTGCACGACCCGCCGGTACTCTGGAAGAAACCGCTCAGGGCGTAGAAGGCGATCATCATGAACAGGCTGACGGAGCCCGCGCCCATGCTGGCACTGAAGCCGAGCATACAGATGGCGGAGAGGATCAGCATAAACGGCAGGAACTGCTTGGTGTTTTTGCCGTCCGCGTAGTAGGAAACGACGGTTTTACCCACGCCGTAAGTGATGGAGAAGCCCAGGCCAATCATCCCCAGCTGCGTCATGCTCAGCCCGTAGGTTGAGATCATGTCGTTCTGCGCGATGTTAAAGTTTTTGCGGATCAGGTACATGGTCAGGTAGCCGATAAAGACCACCAGGTAAGACTGCATGAACGGTTTGAACCACATTTTACGCCGCACATCGAGCGGCAGATCCAGGGTCGGTTTGCGCACCTGATTTAAGAAGGCCAGCATGATTGGTTTACTCCTGAGCTGATTTTTGCAGCATTGTAAAAACCAGCCGGGAGCGACGCCTGAGACAGCGTCCAGGTGAAACCAGGAAAATTTCTTAGTTTTGCGCTATTTGGGATGAAAAGGTGAAGCACATCACGCTTCGTGTGCCTCGCGCGGTGCCTGCGCATGCAGGAACGGCAGCAGCAGCAGGGCCGAAATTCCTGCCGCGATGGCGATCACGGCGAAGAAACCGCTCCAGTGCCAGACGTCGATCACCCGCGCCAGCGGCCAGCCGGAGAGCGAAGCGCCAAGGTAAGCAAATAGCCCGACAAAGCCCGTCGCTGCTCCCGCGGCGTCTTTGTGTGAACACTCCGCCGCCGCCATGCCGATCAGCATCTGCGGGCCAAAGACGAAAAAGCCGGTGGTGAAGAAACACGCCGCCTGCATCACGTAGCTGGCAAACGGCATCAGCCATAGCGAACCAACGGAAAGTAAAATCCCGGCGGCGAAGATCAGGTTCATCGGCCCGCGGTTACCGTTGAAGAGCTTATCCGAGCCCCAGCCCGCCACCAGCGCGCCGATAAAGCCGCCCAGCTCGAACATCGTCACCGCCGAGTTGGCGGTCACCAGATCGACGCCCAGGGTTTCGGACATATACAGATTGCCCCAGTCGTTGATCGCCGCACGCACCACGTAGACCAGCACGTAGCAGAGGGAGAGTAACCAGATATAGGGATTTAACAGCACATATTTGGTGAGGATCTCTTTACGCGTCAGCCCTGCACCTTCCTGCTGTTGAGCGACTTCCATCTCATCGTGCCGCCAGTCGCCTACCGCGGGCAAGCCCACGGTTTGTGGCCTGTCACGCAGTCGCCAGCAAAGAAACAGCCCGGCAACGATCGCCAGCCCGCCGGCAATCATCATTCCCGTGCGCCAGCCGTAGTGCAGCGCCGCCGCCCCGACCACCATCGGAATAAGCGCCCCCCCGACGTTATGCGCCGTGTTCCAGATAGCCCACCAGCCGCCACGCTCGTTGCGCGAGTACCAGGCGGTAAGCAGACGGGCACACACCGGCGCGCCCCATCCCTGGAAAAAGGCGTTCAACGCCCACAACAGCGCAAAGGCCCATAGCGAGGTGGAGAAGCCAAACAGAATGTTCACCACCCCGGTGGCAATGAGTCCAGAGCCCATAAAATAACGGGCATTCGAGCGGTCGCTGACGATACCGGAGAAGAACTTCGACAGGCCGTAGGTGATGTAAAACAGCGTCGCCAGCAGGCCAATATCGGTGCGTGTCATCACCCCGCTGGCGAGGATTTCCGGCGCGGCGGCATTGAAACTTTTGCGGGTAAAGTAAAAAAGCGCATACCCCAGCCAGATGGTGATCAGGATATGGCGACGCCAGTAACGATAGCGGGCGTCAATTTCACGTTTATCGTTTAGCGGGGCGGCATTCGCCGGGGTTTTAAACATGCTGACTCCTCAGCGGTAAACTGACGCTGACGCGCGTGCCGTGGGTGCAGGAGATCGTCAGGGTGCCGCCCAACGCCTTGACGCGCTCACGCATGCCCGCCAGGCCAAAACCCAGCTGGCCGGAGCCCGGCGGCAGACCGCAGCCATCATCTTCAATCACCAGCATCAGGCGTTCATCCTGTTGCCATCCCTGCAGCGTTACCGCGCTGGCGCTGGCGTGCTTAACAATATTATTCAGCCCTTCCTGACAGACGCGGAACAGCGTGACGCGCTGGCCCTCGCTCAGCAAAGATTCATTGATGCGCCAGTCAAGATGGCTGACGATCCCGCGGCTTTCCAGCTCCATCTCGCGCATCAGAGACCGTACCGCCTGCTCAAGCGTAAGATCGTCCAGCTGGCGCGGTCGCAGCCTGCCAAGCAGTCGCCGCACCGAGTCATACACGCCAAGAGAGAGCTGTTCGATATGTGCCCCGCCCTGCTTTACGCCGGCGTTTTCGGCCGCCAGACGCTGAACGATGCCTGCCTGAGTGCGAATGGCGGTAATGGTCTGGCCGATGTCGTCGTGCAACTCGCGGGCCACCTCCTGCCGGACGCTCTCTTCCGTTTCCAGCAGGCGTTCTGCCAGACGGCGATTACGCGCCAGCTCGGTTTGTAATGAGTGGTTAAGTTCACGCAGTCGCTGAATCCCGGCCCCCAGCAGCAGCCCGGTCAGGCTCTGGGCCAGCAGGGAGAGCAGTAAATCGACGGGGTGATCGTGCCAGGTCTGGCTGGCAATCAGCGCGATAGCGTTCATCAGGGTGGCAATCAGCGCGCCCTGCCAGCCGTAGTGCCACGCAAGGGCAATAATCGGCAACGCCAGGCAAAACGGGGTAAAGCGCGACAGCTCATCGGGCAGGCCAAGCTGCAGCCACAGGCTGATCGCAAACAGCAGCAGATACCAGATAAGATGCCGGGCGCGCCAGTTTACCGGCTGAGAGACCAGCGCCGGTCCGAGCGGCTGCCAGACGGTACTGGTGAGGTAGTGCCAGATAACCAGACAGGTGGGAGCCAGCGTCAGACCGCCGGTCAGCGTCAGCAGAAGGGCGTTAAGCATCTCCTCCTCGCCGGTCCAGGGCAGGGACTGCAACAGCGCGGCGGCAATCAGCGCAGCCCCCTGACGCAGCAGCGTGCGCCAGTCGCGCTGGTGACGATAACGGGAGATCAGCGCCACCGGGATCAGCGTGAGTACGCTGCCCGTCACCAGTAAAGGCAAGTGCGCCAGCGCCACCTCCTGCGCCAGCCAGACCAGCATCAGCCATTCGGCGCCCAGCAGTACCGGCCAGAAACCTCGCGGGCATTGCAGCATCAGCCCCAGACGCAGGCCAAACGGGAAAAGCAGCACCGCCAGCTCCGGGCGTTCAACCAGATGCAGGCTGATACTCCACAGGCAGAACCAGGCGGCGGAGAAAATGGAAAAACTGGCAGCAACGGCGATCAGCCGTGAAAACAGCGGGTTCATTGCCAGCTGTCGAACATGCGGCGCGCCAGTTCAACGTCATTACTGACGCCGAGTTTTTCCATCAGGTTAGCGCGGTGAACGTGAACGGTTTTTGGCGACAGCCCCAGGTCCATGGCAATCTCTTTCACCGACATCCCCTGCGCCAGTTTTTCTGCCACCTGACGTTCGCGTCGGGTGAGTGGGTCCTGTCGCCCTGCCGCCAGCTTGATGGCGATATCCGGCGTCAGGTAGCACCCGCCGGTGGAGACCGTGCGCACGGCAGCGATCAGTTCGTCCGGGCTGCAGCGCTTGGAAAGAAATCCACGTGCGCCTGCGTTCAGTGCCTGCTCAACCAGCGCCGGGCTGTCATGGACCGAGAGCATCACGATCGCCATCCCTTTCGGTAACTGGCTCAGCAGCTCGAGTCCGGAGAGATCCGGCATCGAGATATCGCAGATACAGACCTGGACACCGCGCCCGGGCAAACCTGCCAGCGCCTCGCGACCGGAGCCGAACTCCGCCACCACCTGAAAATCAGGCTCAAGGTTCAGCAGCTGGGCAAATCCGGAGCGGACGATGAGATGGTCGTCGATAAGGGCGATGGTGGTCATGGCGCGTTCCTGGCGGGTTAAAAAACGCGCTTACCTTAACGATAAGCGCGTGGGGGTTCAAGCTTTGCGCTATTTACTCGAAGAACACCGCAATTTTGTTAAACATGGTGGGATCGGACTGGTTGCGCACCACTTTCTCGACATCTTCCAGCTTGTCGATCTGCGCAATCATCTGCTCCAGACGCTGATCGTCATTCACCAGTAGCCAGATGCGGCTGTGCTCGCTGCCCTGAATGGGCAGACAGAGGATACCTTCCACGTTAAACGCGCGGCGGGCAAAGAGCCCACAGACGTGCGTCATCACGCCAGGGTGGTTGCGGACGGTGAGTTCCAGAATGACGTTATCATGTTGTTTCTGCATGGCTTATTCCCCCACCATCTCTGTATTTGCCGCACCTGGCGGCACCATCGGGTACACTTTTTGTTCAGGATCGATACGCACGTGGATCAGCGCCGGGCCAGGATGAGAAATCGCCGCCTGCAGCGCCGCATGAGGGTCCGCTTCGGCGTTCAAATCGCAGGTATGCAGGCCAAAACCGGCGGCAATCTGCATAAAGTTAATCGTTCCTGGATAGGTCGCGGCAAACACGCCCTGCGTATAGAACAGACTCTGCTGCTGGTGCACCAGCCCCAGCGCCTGGTTGTTCATCAGGATGATTTTCACGTCTAACTGGTTTTCGGCTGCCGTCGCCATTTCCTGAATGTTCATCATCAGGCTACCGTCACCGGAGAAGCAGATCACCTTGCGATCGGGATTGGCCAGCGCCGCGCCCACTGCCGCCGGCAGGCCAAAGCCCATGGTCCCCAGCCCACCCGAGGTCAGCCACTGACGCGGACGGTTCAACGGGTAGGCCTGGGCGGTCCACATCTGGTGCTGGCCCACGTCGGTGGTGATAATCGCGCTGTCATCAACGCAGGCGGCCACGGCGTTAATCAGTCCGTAATGGCTCAGCGGGTCCCCCTCGGTTGGGATAGCGCCCGGGAACTCTTTTTGCAGATCGGCAACCAGCTGACGCCAGTCGGCGCGATCGGAAGCGTCCGTTTGCGGAATCAACTGCGCCAGCACCTCGGCAACATCACCCTGAATCGCCACATGCGGCTGCTTGATTTTACCCAGCTCGGCACGGTCGATATCCACATGAATGATTTTGGCGTTCGGGCAGAACTGCTCGGTCTTGCCAATCGCCCGGTCATCAAAACGTGCACCCAGAACAATCAGCAAATCCGCTTCTTGCAGAATGTAGTTCGTGCTGCGCGCGCCGTGCATCCCCAGCATACCCAGCGACAGCGGGTGCGCTTTTGGCAACATACCCAGCGCCATCAGGGTCATGGTGGTGGGCAGGCTGGCTTTCTCTGCGAGCTGGCGTACCGCGTCGGAGGCATTAATCGCCCCGCCACCCAGATAAAGCACCGGGCGTCTGGCGGCGTTAATCATCGCCGCTGCAGCCTGCACGCTCTCTGCGCTGAACTGCGGCGCTGGCGCACGTTCACCCGGCTCCGGCAGCACGTCAATCTCGATCTCTGCGGTCTGAACATCCTTAGGAATGTCTATCCACACCGGGCCGGGACGGCCGGATTGCGCAATACGGAACGCATCGCTGATAACCTGAGGAAGCTCGGCGATATCGCGAACTAAATAGTTATGTTTAGTGATGGGGATAGAGATGCCGTAGGTATCCACTTCCTGAAACGCATCGGTACCGATCATGGAGGACGGCACCTGGCCGGTGATGCAGATCAGTGGAATTGAGTCCAGGCGCGCGTCGGCGATAGCGGTGACCAGGTTAGTCGCACCCGGGCCACTGCAGGCCATACAGACCGCGGGTTTGCCCTGCGTACGCGCCATACCCTGAGCGATGAAACCCGCGCCCTGCTCGTGACGCGCCAGAACGTGACGAATCTGCGTGCTTTGGCTTAACGCATCATACAGCGGCAGCACCGTGCCGCCCGGGATCCCCGCAACCGTGGTGATGCCCTGTCGTTCCAGCAAATGAACGATTAACTGCGCGCCCGTGAAACGCGTTTTGGTGGATGTTGTGCCCGAACTTGCCATGCTCCAGTCCTTTTCTTCTGAGCCGACTTTCCGGGGAGGGTCCTTAAACGAAAAACCCCGCCCGGTTTGCGCCGGCGGGGTTTTGGATTCGTGTGTTGATCCAGTCCCTACGGCGCATTGCCGACGACCACCACCACACGCACGACGACCACTGCGGCTGGTTGCGCAGTTGCTAGTAGGGTCGAGGTGAACATGGATGCTGTCATTGGGGACCTGTGTTTGGAATCTATTGATAGAATTTATACAAACACAGCTTTTCGGGCATGACAATGGAAATATTTTCATCTGCGCAAAAATGCGTCGAAGATCACGTTTCGTTTGTTGCGTGCAGAAAACAAAAAACCTCGCCTGAGCGAGGTTTTTTTTCAGAGGTTTTGCGGTTGGTCGCCGCAGAACACACTGTGTTACGTCAACGCAAAAAGTATACGCGATCGAAGACGAACGCGCAATTCAGGCACGGATTTTGACGTTTTTGAGTATGGACCGCCTTCTGAATTTTGTCCAAAAAATACTGTTCATACATACAGTATTTATCTATACTGAGGGTGTTCGCAGTGAGCGAGGGGGCCGCAGTTCTACCGGCGCAACGAAGTCCTGGCTGAAACGGGTGGTGCCGTCAGTGCCTTAACCCCCTGAAGTGAGCACACTGTGTTACGTCAATCCAGGTGCTGGTCACAGGCGGCGGAAAGGTACGCCAGCATCGTGCTCCTTTTAACCAAAAGGAGACGCGTATGAGCGTAGTGGATATGGTGATACTTATCCTCAAACTCATTGTTGCTGTACTGCAACTACTTGATGCTGTCCTGAAATACCTTCGGTGATTCAGGTTCAAGTCGCACCTGAGAGGGGCGGGCAACCGCCCCTCTTTAATAACGAGGGAATGCTATGTCGCGTCTGTTAATTGAGCCTGTCACGCCAGAAGAACCAAGCTATATCGCCTTAAAGGCCGAAAGTATCGCATCGAATTTCAACATGCTGCGCCGGCTGGAAGAGAACTGGCAGCGCGGTGAAAACCGTTTTAACGCACCGGGCGAAAAGCTGCTGGGCGCCTTTTTGAACGGCAAGCTGGTGGGCGTATGCGGTCTTAACCGCGATCCCTTCAGCCAGCAACCGCGCGCCGGCCGCATTCGTCATCTCTACGTCAGCGAGAAGTGCCGCGGGCTGGGCATTGGTAAGCAGCTTCTGACCGTGGTAATGGCCGATGCCAGCATCTGGTTTGATTTTCTCAATACCCACGCGCCGGACGCTGCATACGGGTTTTATCATCAGGCGGGCTTTACGCTGGTCTCGGATGAACCACGGGTCACACACCGTCTGTTTTGCGCGGTGTGACCGGCTGGCAGCATCAGGTTGTGAATGTTACAGTTGAGTGACAATTCACCGCCAGATACGCCATGACCATTACCGTCTTCTGCATTTTACTGTTCGCCGCGCTGCTGCATGCCAGCTGGAACGCCATTGTTAAAGCCGGTACAGACAAGCTCTATTCAGCAATCAGCGTTAGCGGTTCCGCCGCGTTTATCGCCCTGGTATTACTGCCCTTCTCCCCACAGCCGTCTGCTGCCAGCTGGCCGTTTTTAGGGGTCTCCTGCGCGCTGCAGGTGGTGTACACGGTGCTGGTTGCAAAGACCTACCAGGTCTCCGATATGAGCCAGACCTATCCGCTGATGCGCGGTACGGCACCGCTGCTGGTGGCATTGATAAGCGTGCTGGTGCTGGGAGATAGCCTGTCATGGCTCGCGTGGTCCGGCATCGCCGTGATCTGCCTGTCGATTCTGGCTATGGCCATGAACGGCCGCATGACGTCGCGTAAGGGGGTCTGGCTTGCACTGCTCAATGCCTGTTTTATCGCCGGGTATACGCTGGTCGACGGCACCGGCGTGCGGTTATCAGACACCGCGCTGGGCTATACGCTGTGGACCTTCTTTATGAATGGCTTCTGTCTGCTCTTCTGGGCGATGATGGCACGCCGACGGGAAGCCTCCAGATACCTGCGTACGCACTGGAAAAAAGGGCTGCTCGGGGGGATCGGCACCATGGGCTCTTACGGGCTGGCGCTCTGGGCGATGACCCAGGCTCCGCTGGCCGTGGTCGCCGCCCTGCGTGAAACATCCATCCTCTTCGGGGCGCTGATCGCATTTGTGCTGTTAAAAGAGAAGGTTGCGGGCCTGCGTATCGCGGCCGCAGTGGGAATTGCGGGCGGGGCGATCCTGCTGCGCCTGGCATAAATCACTGGCAACATTAGTTGCCGATCTTGTTTACAAATCCTGCCTTTACCCCTTCTGACATTCATCACAGGAATGCTTAATTTGTCATCTCTCTGTGGTAGATTCCTCGCGCATTTATGGGAATGCGTAGTCACTTATTCTTTATTTCTCTCTTTTGGCAAAAGTATTCAGCGACATGAAAAAACACAGGAACGTTAACTTATTGTTGATGCTGGTGTTACTGGTGGCCGTCGGTCAGATGGCGCAAACCATCTACATTCCAGCGATCGCCGATATGGCAAAGGAACTTAACGTCCGCGAGGGCGCAGTACAGAGCGTAATGGCAGCTTATCTGCTGACCTATGGCGTTTCGCAGCTGTTCTATGGACCGCTGTCTGACCGCGTCGGGCGTCGCCCGGTGATTCTGGTGGGTATGTCCATTTTCATGGTGGCGACGGTGATTGCCATTACCACCCATAACCTGACCATATTGATTGCCGCCAGCGCCCTGCAGGGTGTCGGCACCGGCGTCGGAGGGGTGATGGCGCGAACCCTGCCACGCGATCTCTATCAGGGCACCCAGCTCCGCCATGCCAACAGTTTGTTAAATATGGGGATTCTGGTGAGCCCTCTGCTGGCGCCGCTGATTGGTGGCCTGCTCGATACGATGTGGTCCTGGCGTGCCTGCTACGCTTTCCTGCTGGTGCTGTGCGTAATTGTGACCTTCAGCATGGCGCGGTGGATGCCGGAAACCCGGCCAACGGACGCGCCACGCACCCGCCTTATCACCAGCTATAAAACGCTGTTCGGCAACGGCGCGTTTACCTGTTATCTGCTGATGCTGGTTGGTGGCCTGGCGGGTATTGCCGTGTTTGAAGCCTGCTCCGGCGTGCTGCTGGGTGCCGGGCTTGGCCTGAGCAGCATGGTGGTCAGTATCCTGTTTATTCTGCCCATCCCGGCCGCGTTCTTTGGTGCCTGGTTTGCCGGCCGTCAGAACAAGCGTTTCTCAACGCTGATGTGGCAGTCGGTGATCAGCTGCCTGCTGGCAGGTCTGATGATGTGGATCCCGGGACTGTTTGGCGTGATGACCGTCTGGACGCTGCTGATCCCGGCGGCGCTGTTCTTCTTCGGCGCGGGGATGCTGTTCCCGCTCGCCACCAGCGGCGCAATGGAGCCGTTCCCGTTCCTCGCAGGCACGGCGGGCGCACTGGTGGGGGGACTGCAGAACATCGGTTCCGGCGCGCTGGCCTGGCTCTCGGCGATGATGCCGCAAACTGGCCAGGCTAGTCTGGGGTTGCTGATGACGCTGATGGGGCTGCTGATTTTACTGTGCTGGCTGCCGCTGGCGTCGCGTGTTCCCCATCACGAGCAGCCGGTTTAACCGCATGATGGCCCGGCTTCTCGCCGGGCTTTTCACAAACAGGCGCGATCATGGCCTGCAGCAGCGGCTCTGGCGCTGGACGCCAGGCGCCCTCTTCCCCGTCGTAAAACTGAATATCCGCGTTGATAGCGTAGGGAACTTTGGCCTTTTGCAGTTCGCAGGCCATAAACGAGGCAAACGCCATTTGCGATGCGGTTGGGGTGAAGTGATTTGATTCACCCACGCCCCAGCCGCCCACCCAGCTGACGTGACCGGTTTTTTGCTGCCAGTGCAGCGCGGTCGCAATACGATTATGGATAGCCGCTTTCTCCGCCACCGTCCCGGACGTCCACGGATATTTACCGTTACTCTTTAGCGGACCCCACGGGAAAATGTGCCACTCCGCCAGCAGATAATTTTGGCTGTGCGCCGGGAGTTTCAGGCTGGAGAGATCCTCTGGCGCAGCCCGCAGATGTGGCGCGATGAAGATCATGCGATTAGCATCAATTGCATGAATGTCTTTGACGGTTTTCTCGTAAACCCGGTTAAGCGACGCGGCGTTATGGTTGAGCTTGTCCGCCGGTTCATAAATCAGGTCAAAACCCAGCAGGGGATAGCTTTGGCCGAAGTAGTGCGCCACGGCAATCCACCAGTTAATCACCTCTTTTTCCGTCTCGGCTTTCGGGTCGTTTTTATATTCATCGGCCTGATAAGCGATAATCGGGATCACCCCGTATTGCTCGCAGGCTTCCACCAGCTTACGCAGATGAATCAGCCGCGCCTCCGTCGGTTCATCGGCCACGCGGATACGCACATGGCTGATACCCTTCGCACGAAAATCGCGAACCACCAGCGGATCGAACTCCCGAATGCCGCGCTCGGTGCGCGCCCAGTCTACGTCCATCCCCACGCCCAGCTTTTGCGCATAAAGCGCAGCCGTCAGCGGTGGCTCAGCGGCAATCACCCAGCCGGAAGAGAACAGTAACGCAGTGGCAATCAAAGGCTTTAACACGGTGTACCTTGCGAGAAATCAAAAGCATTACCTGTATTTAGCACGCTTTTTCACATTTGGTGTAGCGCCAAAGCGTAATAATTCTTCAGCCAGCCAGTTCTCTCAGCCAGCTAATAAAGGCATCTATTTTCGGCCACTGTCGTCCTGGCAGGGTCGACATGTAGTAATGCTGATGGCATTTAAGCGTTTTCTCCCCAAACGGTGCAATCAACTCACCGCGTTCGAGCCGCTTTTGTACCAGCCGTTTTCGCCCCATCGCGACCCCGACATGGTTCATTGCCGCGACAATCGCTAAATCAGAACGATCGAAGCCAATGCCCGATGATGATGGCATGTTCACTGCAAAATGTGCCGCCCAGCTGAGCCATTCGTCGGTACCGGAATCGTTGCTCCAGGCCTGGCGATCGTGCAGGAGCGTACAGTGGCTGAGGTGGGCGGGATTTTTCAGCAGGTCATGTTCCCGGGCATACGCCGGCGAGCAGACGGGTAAAATCGCCTCGTCCATCAGGAAGTGATGCGTCAAATTGGCTGGCGGCGTATCGTCGAAATAGAGCGCCAGATCGATACCGGTTCGCTGCATATTGACGTTTTCATTGCCGGTCAGGATGGTCAGCGAGATCGCGGGATAACGCCGGGTGAAATCTACGAGCATAGGCACCAGCCAGCACTGGGCAATCGACGGGCGAGAGTAAACCGTCAACGTACCGGACAGCGCCTGGTTCTTGATATCCAGGATCTCCTGGTTCAACGTATCCAGCGACGATTTCAGCGTCCAGTAGACGCGTTTACCCTCCTGCGTCAGCTCCACTTTACGGTGGGAGCGGACAAACAGCGCTATCCCTAACTCCTCTTCCAGCAGGTTGATACGGTGGCTCACCGCACTGGGGCTGAGCGACAGCTCCTCCGCCGCCAGCGCGAAGGACTCGTGGCGGGCGGCCACTTCAAACGTATACATTTTTGACAGTTGCCAGCCGTTTAACAGCCGGTTTCGACCTTCATTTGCGTCATTCATCGCACTTCTCACACAGACTTTTGCTGCTCAGGATACCGCTCAAAGTTGAATTTATGTGAACCAAACACGCATTAAGTGCGCTTTTTTGAGTCCAGTCACGCGTTTGATCCAATCTGGCTCACCTGAAAGGCAATTTATATCGTTTGTCATCACCCGCTGATTTTTCGTCCAATACCCGTAAATAACATAAGGGTGAGGTGAGATATGGGTGCTCAGGTCTGGGTTGTGGCGACGCTGCTCATCAGCATCGCGTTAATCGTATTAACTATCGTAAAACTGAAGTTTCACCCGTTCCTGGCGCTGCTGCTGGCGAGCTTTTTTGTCGGTGCCATGATGGGAATGCGCCCGCTGGACATGGTGAATGCCATTGAAAGCGGTATTGGCGGCACGCTCGGCTTCCTGGCGGCGGTGATCGGGCTTGGCACCATCCTCGGCAAAATGATGGAGGTGTCCGGTGCGGCAGAACGCATTGGGATAGCGCTTCAGCGTTGCCGCTGGCTGTCAGCCGATGTCATCATGGTACTGGTGGGGCTTATCTGCGGCATTACGCTGTTTGTTGAAGTCGGCGTCGTCCTGCTGATCCCGCTGGCCTTCTCCATCGCCAAAAAGACCCATACCTCGCTGCTGAAGCTGGCCATTCCCCTCTGTACCGCGCTGATGGCGGTGCACTGCGTGGTTCCGCCGCACCCGGCTGCCCTGTTTGTCACGAATAAGCTGGGGGCGGACGTGGGGACGGTTATCGTCTACGGTCTGATGGTTGGCCTGCTGGCCTCGTTGGTTGGCGGCCCGCTGTTCCTGAAATTGCTGGGCGATCGCCTGCCCTTCAAAGCCGTCCCGGCTGAATTTTCTGACCTCAATGTTCGTGAAGAACATACGCTGCCCTCGCTGGGAGCCACGCTGTTTACCGTGCTGCTGCCCATCGGCCTGATGCTGGTGAAGACCCTCGCCGAGCTGAATATGGCAAGAGAAGGCACGCTGTATACGCTGCTGGAATTTATCGGTAACCCGATCACCGCCATGTTCATCGCCGTGTTCGTCGCCTATTACCTGCTGGGGCTGCGCCAGCATATGGGGATGGGTACGATGCTGACCCATACCGAGCATGGCTTTGGCGCCATCGCCAACATTCTGTTGATTATCGGCGCGGGCGGCGCGTTTAACGCCATCCTCAAAACCAGCGGCCTGGCCGATACCCTGGCGCACATTCTGTCGAACCTGAATATGCACCCGATCCTGCTCGCGTGGCTGGTGGCGCTGGTTCTGCACGCGGCGGTGGGGTCGGCCACGGTGGCGATGATGGGCGCAACTGCCATCGTCGCACCCATGCTGCCGCTCTATCCTAACGTCAGTCCGGAGATCATCACCATTGCCATCGGTTCCGGTGCCATTGGCTGCACGATCGTGACCGATTCCCTCTTCTGGCTGGTGAAGCAGTACTGCGGTGCCAGCCTGAACGAGACCCTGAAGTACTATACGACGGCGACGTTTATCGCCTCGGTACTTGCACTTGGCAGCACATTCCTGCTTTCTTTCATTATCTGAGCGCGAAGAGACGTACTATGGAAAACGCAACTATCAGCACCTTAACCGCACAGTTCCCTCTGATTGAGGATCTGATTGCCCTGAAAGAGACCACCTGGCTAAACCCGCGCACCACCTCGCTTGTTGAAGGGTTGCCGTATGTCGGGCTGAGCAAAGCCGATGTGGACGACGCGCATGCACGCCTTAACCGCTTTGCGCCGTATCTGGCAAAAGCGTTCCCCGAAACGGCGGCCACACAGGGGATTATCGAGTCCGAACTGGTGGCTATCCCGGCAATGCAGAAAAGGCTGGAGAACGAATCAGGGGTGGCCATTCCCGGCACGCTGCTGCTGAAAAAAGACAGTCATCTGCCTATCTCTGGCTCCATCAAAGCGCGCGGGGGCATCTATGAAGTGCTGACTCACGCCGAAAAACTGGCGCTGGAAGCAGGGTTGCTGAGCGTCGAAGACGATTACAGCATCCTGCTGGAGCCGCGTTTTAAAACGTTCTTCAGCCAGTACAGTATCGCGGTGGGATCCACCGGCAACCTCGGGATGTCCATTGGCATCATGAGCGCGCGCATCGGCTTTCAGGTTACGGTGCACATGTCTGCCGATGCCCGTGAGTGGAAAAAAGCCAAACTGCGCAGCCACGGTGTGATCGTAGTGGAATATGAGCAGGATTACGGCGTGGCGGTGGAGCAAGGACGTAAGGCCGCGGAGAGCGATCCGAACTGTTTCTTTATCGACGATGAGAACTCCCGCACGCTGTTCCTCGGCTATGCGGTGGCAGGCGAGCGGCTAAAAGCGCAGTTTGCCGCACAGGGTCGCGTGGTGGATGCGGAACATCCGCTGTACGTCTATTTGCCTTGTGGCGTCGGTGGCGGTCCTGGCGGCGTGGCGTTTGGCCTGAAGCTGGCCTTTGGCGATAACGTACACTGTTTCTTCGCCGAGCCGACGCACTCCCCGTGCATGCTGCTGGGGGTCTACACCGGACTGCATGATGCCATCGCCGTGCAGGATCTGGGTATCGACAACGTGACGGCCGCCGACGGGCTGGCGGTTGGACGCGCGTCTGGCTTTGTGGGCCGGGCGATGGAGCGGCTCCTTGACGGGTTCTATACCCTTTCCGATCAAAGCATGTACGACATGCTCGGCTGGCTGGCGCAGGAAGAAGGCATTCGCCTTGAGCCGTCGGCGCTGGCGGGCATGGCCGGGCCGCTGCGTGTTCCTGTCGCATCCGCGAACGCGACCCATCTGGTCTGGGCGACCGGCGGCGGAATGGTGCCGGAAGACGAGATGGCGAAGTACCTGGCTAAAGGGAAAAAATAAACTGCAGATGGGTGACCGCAAACAGCAGTGACAACGACAGCACCGCGAGGGCGATCAGGAACTTATCGCGCACCGCCTTCGGCTGTACAAAATCGTCCTGCGTCACATCCATTACGTTGCGACTGCGGGTATAGCGCCACAAAACGATCGCCACAAGCGCCAGCACGACCAGTGAGATCCAGAATGGCACGCCTGTGCGATGCCAGTTGTGCTTGATGGCGAGGGCAATCAGCGCGCCATACCCCAGTAACGTACGCAGCCAGGCCAGCGACGTCCGCTCCGGCTGCAGGCCGGGGTCGGCTTCGCGTCGCGCTTTGCGGTTATCCACCATACAACACCAGCACCATCACCACGCCCGCTACCGCCAGCAAAATCATGCTGATGATGAGTAACCCACGCGTATAGGGGAGATCCTGCTTGAGCCGCATCGCCTTTTCGTTACGCAGCCAGCGCAGGTAGCCGTAAATGGCCAGCACGCCGGCAAACAGGCACAGCAGCAACGCCAGCACTTCGCGGATCAGCGGCGTGGCAAAATCAGGCGCGAGCTGGTCAAGCCCCACACCCGCGGCGAGAAAGCCCAACGCGGTGCGGATCCATGCGAGGAACGTACGCTCATTAGCCAGCGAGAAGCGGTAGTCAGGGGCTTCACCGAGGCGGGAAATTTTCATGAAGATTCCTTGTCTGCTACAGGCAGGTTCCAGCATAGCGTAAATCGACAAGGCCAAGGAGACCGGCATCGGGCGATGCCGGTCAGGACGATTAATGCAGCGCTGGCCAGTACGCTTTGTTGGCCTCGATCAGGTCATCCAGAATCGCTTTCGCAACGGAGGCGCTCGGCACCGTTTTCGACAGCGTAATCGCCTGCCACAATTTCTGGTACGAGCGCTGCTCCCAGGCATCCACTACCAGTTTTTCCACCGCTACCTGTTGGCTCATCAACCCTTTCTGGAAGTGTGGAATATCGCCCACCGTTAACGGCTCCGGCCCGTTATGACCGACCAGGCACGGAATTTCTACCATCGCGTCGGCATCAAAGTTATGAATGGCACCGTTGTTGGGCACAATCAGCAGCATGCGCTCCTGAGTGTTGAAGGCAATCGCAGTCGCCAGATCGACGATGTACGACGCATGTTCGTCGATTTCCAGCTCCCCGGCGGACGATATACCGGCTTCGATAATCGCCCGGCAGGCGCTGAACACATGCTTCTCACGATGATCCATCACCTCGTTAGCGCGCGTGCGTTCCGGATTGGAGTGCGCGACCACGTAGTCCGGGAACAGGTAATATTTCAGATAGGTGTTTGGCATGGTGTCCGGATCCAGCGCCTGCACATCTTTTGCCTTCGCGAACGTGTCGTTCCAGCTGGCTTCGGTATGGGCATTGTCAGAGGGCGGCACATAGCCATTTTTCGCGACATATTCGCGCAGTTTCGGCATTAAATCATTGCCGTTTGCATCTTCAATGGATGTCCACCATCCGAAGTGGTTCAGCCCGTAGTAACGCACGCGCATCTCTTTACGGTCTTTAAGGCCGACTATCTGCGCCATACGCCCTTCAATGCCGATGGGCATATCGCAGATGTTGAGGATTTTGGCGTTGGGTCGCAGGCGACGGGTCGCTTCAGCCACGATGGCCGCCGGGTTCGAGTAGTTCAGCATCCACGCATTCGGGGAGTATTGCGTCATGTAATCGACCAGCTCCAGCACGCCGCCAATAGAGCGCATGCCGTAGGCGATCCCGCCGGGTCCGCAGGTCTCCTGACCCAGCACACCGTGACGCAGGGGGATTTTCTCGTCTTTTTCACGCATCGGGTATTTCCCCACGCGGATATGTGCCATCACAAAATCGACGTCGGTAAAGGCCGCTTCAGGATCGGTGGTGTAGCTAAACTCAATCTCCGGAGCCTGCTCTTTAAGGATGATCTTGCACGCCTCGGCGATGGTCTCCTGACGTGCGCCGTCGTTGTCATAGAATTTCAGCGCGCGCAGCGGAAAACGGTCGCGGTTGGCTAACAGCATCAGGACGATACCCGGCGTGAAGGTACTGCCGCCGCCTGCAATGACAACTGAGAATTTTTTCATGATATAGCCTCTGTCAGGGTAGTTTGTTCGTTTGTTGAAGGGGTTTTCATCAGCGATTCAAGCTGGTCTCGCACCTGAGGGACGTGCAGTCCAACAATCACCTGAATGCCGTTGCCGCGTCGCACCACACCGTGTGCGCCCAGGGCCTTAAAGACGTCGTCGCTTTGGGTTTGCGCCATGTCGACCAGCGCGATACGTAAGCGGGTGGCGCAGTTATTAATGCTTTCGATATTGGCCGCGCCGCCCAGCGCCTGCAGGAATCCGGCGGCTTGCCCAACCTGCTGGCTGGCGGCAGCCGGTGCGGTGGTTTGCCCGCGTGCCGCTTTATAATCCGCCTTGCTGTAAAGTTTGACTTCGCTCTCTTCACGGCCCGGGGTTTTAAGGTTCAGCCGTTCAATCAGCGTTTTGAAGACCACGAAATAGAGGCCGGTGAAGCAAAGACCGATACCCATCTGGGTGAATACCGTCGAGGCGTGGTTGTGGAACATGGGGATCCAGTTTTGCGGCAGAAACTGGTCCAGCAGTCCGCCGCCCATGTTGCCCACGACGCCGAAGATGTACATCACCGTCGCCATCGTGGCGGCCAGAACGGCGTGGACGGCAAACAGCAGCGGCGAAATGAACAGGAAGGTGAATTCCAGCGGCTCGGTAATGCCCACCAGCACGGCGGTCAGCGTGGCCGGGATCAGCAGGCCTGCCACTTTGACGCGGTTTTCCGGTGACGCGGTGTACCAGAGCGCCAGCGCAATCCCGACAGAGCCAAACACTTTGGCGTTGCCATGAAGCGCAAAACCGCCTTCCGGGAACAGGGTTTTCAGCGGCAGGGTGCTTTGGCTAAATTCCTGAAGATGCTGCGCCCAATAAACCTGGATGCCGCCCTCGACCGCTGCCGGGCCAAAGATAAACGGACCGTAGACAAAGTGGTGTAATCCGGTAGGGATCAGAATGCGTTCCAGGAAGGTATAAACCCACACCCCCAGCGCACCGGCAGAGCGTAAAAAGGCCTGCAGGGACTCAATGCCGAGCTGCACTTTCGGCCAGCCCATCAGCGTCAGCCAGGCGCAGGGGATCATCACAAAGAACGCGAGGATAACGACAAACGAGGTGCCCTGAAAAATCCCCAGAAAAACAGGCAACTGCTTGTCGAAATAGCGGTTGTGGATAGCGGTGACAATCCCCGAAATCACAATCGCCCCAATGATGCTGGTATCGAGCGTTTTGATACCGGCAATCATGGCCAGTCCGCTGCCGGCAGTGGGCTCAGCGGCGAAGTCGACGCCAAAGAAATGACCCCATGTCATCCCCATCGCATTGATAAAGTAGTTCCAGGTCAGAAAACTGATCAGCACCGCCAGACAGGCGCGGCCCTGCGCCTGCTTCGCCAGACCAATCGGTAAACCCACGGCAAAAATCAGCGGCATATTGCGAAACACCGCCCAGCCGCCCTCTTCAATGATGTGAACAATTTGCGCGAACAGATTATCGGGGGCGGTTAAGGCCTCGCCCACAAACAGCGGGTTGCGAAGCATGATGGCGATCCCGACCACGATCCCGGCAAAGGGAAATAACAACACCGGGGTAAACATGGCGCCGCCAAAACGTTGTATTTGACTGAGCATTTTTAAATCCTCACGTAACAACCTGTAGGGGGTAGAGGCCTTTATGATTTTTTGCTGGGCCTGAAGTGAGCATAAGAATTTACCCATGGGCGAACATGACGTGCCGCTGCGATTCGTGATCGCATTCATGGTTTTATTTTGACCAGTCAGGTCTACTTTTAGTTGTTAATATGGACATGTCAGGACGCAAGCCACGCGTTAATACGGGAAGAGAGGTCTACTGGTGATCTACAAATCTATCGCTGACAGGTTGCGGCTGCGGCTGAATTCGTCGGACTACAATATCGGGAGTCCGCTGCCGGGTGAGAAAGCGCTGGCGCAGGAGTTTGGCGTGGCGCGGATGACCATTCGGAAGGCGCTGGATCTGCTGGTGAACTGGGGGCTGGTTGAACGCCGACACGGTAGCGGGACATTCGTGGCGCGTAAAGATGTCCACCACGAAACCACCAATCTGACCGGGCTGGTGGAGGTGCTGCGCCAGCAGGGAAAAGAGGTGCAGAGCAAGGTGCTACAGTTCGAAGTGATGCCCGCTCCGCCCGCTATCGCCAGCCAGCTCCGCATTCAGGTGGATGAGCGTATCTACTTCTCGCGCCGGGTGCGTTATGTCGACGGAAAACCCCTGATGCTGGAGGACAGCTTTATGCCCGTGAAGCTGTTCCGCACGCTTTCACTGGCACATCTGGAAGGGTCGAAGTTTGATTACATCGAGAAGGAGTGCGGAATAACCATCAGCGGCAACTATGAGAGCCTGACGCCGGTGCTGGCAGATAAACAGCTCGCCGGTTACCTGAACCTGCCGGAACAGACGCCGCTGCTGCGGATAACGTCTCTCTCCTACAGCGACAGCGGCGAATTTCTCAATTATTCCGTGATGTTCCGTAATACCCGTGATTACCAGGTGGACTACCATCTGCGGCGCATCCACCCGGACGATCTGCTAACTCATCCCCCAGAACAGCACCGCCAGTAGCTGCGGGGTAATAATGCGCAGGAACATCACCAGCGGGTAGACCGTGGCGTATGACAGTGCCGCCGCGCCGCTGGTGGCGTGCAGGTTGTTGGCAAAGGCCAGTGCGGGTGGGTCAGTCATTGATCCGGCGAGCATGCCGCAGAGCGTCAGATAGTTCATTTTGGCGAACATCCGCGCCAGGATCCCCATCGTCAGGAGCGGGATCGCCGTGATAAATATCCCGTAGCCAACCCAGCTCATCCCCTCGCCCTTCACCAGGGTATCGATAAAATCGCCCCCGGATTTCAGGCCGACCACCGCCAGAAACAGCACAATTCCCAGCTCGCGCAGCGCCAGGTTGGCGCTCGGCGGCATAAACCAGTAGAGCTTACCGATACAGCCGATACGCCCGAGGATCAGCGCCATAATCAGCGGTCCGCCCGCCAGGCCCAGCTTGAGCGCGACCGGAAAACCCGGGACATACAGCGGAATGGAGCCAAGCAGCACCCCCAGCCCGATACCGATAAAGACCGGCAACATCTGCACCTGCTGCAGTTTTTGCTGGGCGTTACCCACCATGTCCGCTACCGCATCAATGGATGACGGGCGCCCAACCAGGTTCAGGATATCGCCGAACTGCAGGCTGGCTTCCGGGCTGGCGACCAGTTCCACCCCAGCACGGTTAAGACGGGAGATCACGACGTCATAGCGCTCTTTAACCTGCAAATCGCGTATTTTCTTGCCAAGCACATGCTCGTTGGTCACCACGACGCGCTCTACGCGCATATCGGTGCCGCGCGTGGAGAGCGAGGTCTCCACCTCCTGACCAATCACCAGCCGCGCGTTGTTTAAATCCCCGGGCTGTCCGACCAGGTGCAGCAGGTCACCCTGCTGAATAATGGTCCCGGGCGCAGGAACCATCAGCATATCGTCACGTTTAAGGCGTGAGCAGATAATATTGGCGCTGTTCAGGATCGGCACATCCTGAATCGCCATATTGTTGAGGTTGGGGTTATCGACGCGAATGTTGATGGTTTTGATCGGCATATGGCCGTTGGTGAGCGTGGTTTCGTGGTCTTTTGCCTCGTTTTCGACGTTAATGCGAAAGAGTACCCGCACCAGCCACATGGAGAGCAGAATGCCGCAAATCCCAAACGGATAGGCCATGGCGTAGCTCATCCCCATCTGGTCGACAATACCGGGAGAGATGCCAAGGTCGCGCAAAATTTGCTGCCCTGCACCCAGTGCAGGCGTATTGGTGACCGCCCCGGAGAAAATACCCAGCACCACCGGCAGAGGAATATCGAAGAGCTTATGCAGAATGGCGGTGACCAGCCCTCCCATCACCACAATGCCGAAGGCAAACAGGTTCAGCCGTAATCCGGAGACCCGAAGGGAAGCGAAAAAGCCAGGCCCCACCTGAATACCGATGGTGTAGACGAAGAGGATCAGACCGAATTCCTGGATGAAATGGAGCATTTCGGCGCTGAGCACCAGCCCAAGCTGGTCGGCAAAATGGCCGACAAAAATCCCGCCGAACAGCACCCCGCCTATCCCAAATCCGACGCCGCGGATTTTAACATTGCCAATCCACAGACCCACCACTGCGACCAGGGCCAACACGCTAACGGTTAACGCGATATCACTCATGATCCACTTCCTGTGCATAACCTTAGTTATGCTAAGGATTCTCTCAGAGCCGCACGCGGTTGTATGGGCGATGGCGCACAAAAAAGCCCTGCCGGGGCAGGGCGTTATCTTTTCATCCTCTCCCTGTGGGAGAGGCAACAACCCGCAGAGGGTTAACTGTTCAGCGCAGGACGCTCGCTAATGGCGATACGCTGCGGTGCAATGGCTTCCGGCACGTTGCGGGTCAGGTCGATATGCAGCAGCCCGTTGGTAAATGTCGCGCCGGACACTTCCATATGGTCAGCCAGAGTAAAGCTCAGGCTAAACGGCTGATTAACCAGGCCCTGGTGCAGCCATTTGGTCTCGGTTTCTTGTTTTTCCGGCGTACCTTTCACGGTCAGGCGCGTGCCTTCGAGCTGAATATCCAGATCGTCCTGGCGGAACCCGGCCAGCGCAAGGGTAATGCGATAGTGGTTGTCATCGCTTTTTTCGATGTTGTACGGCGGAAACGTCTGTTGCTCGGTGGTACTTTGCAGGGCATTAGCCAGTTTGTCAAAACCAATCCACTGACGCAGCAGGGGGGATAAATCGTAGTTACGCATACTAAATCTCCTTCTGAGAAGCGAGTTCGGCACAGTTTATTTTTGTGCGCAGTTGTTCCTGCAAATCCTCATGGATTCACATATGCTCCCATTACGGCAAGCAATTCTGGGTGGGCCGCTCGCGCGACCCGCATAATCAGTTGATCTCGATACGGCGCGGTTTTTTCTCTTCCGGAATCACACGTTCCAGTTCGATAAACAGCAGGCCGTTGACCAGGTTCGCGCCTTTCACGTGAATGTTCTCGGCTAACTGGAACTTGCGTTCAAAGTTGCGCTCGGCGATACCCTGATAAAGGTAGGTGCGTTCTTTCTGCTCAGCCGTATGTGAACCTTTCACCACCAGCAGGTTGTCCTGCGCGGTGATCTCCAGTTCGTTCTCTGCAAAACCGGCGACGGCAATGGCGATGCGGTAGTGGTTTTCATCAACCAGTTCAACATTGTATGGAGGGTAGCCGTTGCTCTGGCTTTGGTTATTTTCTAAATGGTTAAACAGGCGGTCAAAACCAATTGCAGAACGGTATAGCGGGGAAAGATCGAAGTTACGCATAAATAAAAGCTCCTGAAATCAGCGAGAAATTGTAGCCTTCCACCATGGACAGGCCAGTGTGCCCCTGAACACCCCTCAGGCGTGTTCGTTATCGGGTTACATTCTTAAAATGGGTCTGGAACCGGTCTTTTCAAGCGCAGCGGGCGCACTTTTTTTTGCACTTTCGTGCATCTCGCTTAGACTGGGACAACAGCACAAAGGGTTAAATTGCGATGGCTGCCACAGTGCGGGGTTATCGGGCTATCCATTTTGAACGAGGCTCGCTATAACCCTGAGTTGCAGGTTTATGCAGTGCCATTAACGATGACTGAGTGATGATGAAAAATGTTCTGATAAAGCTGACGACGTTCAGCGGGGTTGTTTTACTTTGCGGGTGTTCGAGCGTGATGTCTCACACCGGCGGTAAAGAAGGAACATATCCGGGGACGCGTGCCAGCGCTGAGATGATCTCCGATGACGATACCAACTGGGGCACAAAATCCCTGGTCATCCTGGATATGCCGTTTACGGCTGTGGCCGATACGCTTTTGCTGCCGTGGGATATGTTCCGTAAGGACAGCTCCGTGCGCTCGCGGGTAGAGAAAAGCGAGCAGCAAAATCTGGCCACCAATTCCGTCATTCCACCCGCTTAATGCCAACGCGTTAACGCTGCCCGGTTTCCGTTAGCCAAAGCTGACGGAAACCTTCTGTCTCTTCCATCCATGCAATAAAACGCCCGTCCGGGGAAAACACGACCGCATCACCAGACGGTGGATTGCCGTGATCGGACGTCAAAAACGTCACCTCTCCGGTTTGCGCATCACAGCAGGCAATCCGCTCTTCCAGCACAAATCCAAGACGGTGACCGGCAGGGTGCCAGGTAAATGCCGACTGAATGTCACTTTCGTTATGCGTCAACTGGCGTGGTTCGCCGCCTTCTGGAGCGATAAGCCACAGCTGCACAATGCCCTTATCATCACGCATCAGAAACGCAATCTGCGTCCCCTGCGGGTTACAGCGCACCCAGTGACGCGGCACGTTTACCAGCCCCGGGAATACCCGCTGGTGGGTAAAGGTCAGCCGGCGCTGCATGACACCCGCCGGGGGCGCAGGCAGCGTCTCAGGAGTTCCCTGCAGCGGCGCATCGCCCGCGCGTTTCCATCCCTGCTCGTCGTTGGGCAGATCCACAATAAACAGTTCTGGCACTTTCTCGCCTGTCGCAGACACGGTATCGCCGATAAACGCCAGCCTGTCATTGCCCACCCAGCCCTCTTCATAGGCTCGGTTGATCTCATCGCTGCCGGGCTGAGGCGCGGGCGTCGTGCGGCTCACCAGCACGCTCCAGAAGGTGCCGGAATATTCACGTGAATGCGTCCCTTGCGGCATCACCGGGCCAAAAGGTACTGCGACGCCGACGTTACGTAAATCGAGCTTCGGGTCACGCTCATGCAATACATGGTCGTTGTAGGTAAAGCTCACGAACTGTCCGTCAGGGCTAAAAACGTGCACGTGGCTGCCGCCACGCAGCGCGCCTGCGGTATAAGGCGGCGTGATATCCATGGCGTCCAGGTTACTCACCTGACCGTTGCGTACAACCACACCCTGACGATGATGAAAATCGTAGTGCCAGTCTGCATCCGGGTTTTCCGGGCCGTGGATAAAGACATATTTGTCCTGCTGCGGATGAACGGTCACCACGCCAACATGCGCACCGTGACTGGCGCGATAGATCACCTCGACGTCACCCGTAATAACATTGACCCGCTCAATAGTTTCACCGGTAAACGATGCGCCGGACGGACGCACATCGTAGGCCAGCCACTGGCTGTCCGGCGTCCAGGTATTGATATTGGTAAGCTGGTGATGACGGGAGGCGAAGGTGATTTGTTTCATGGCGTTACCCTGATGCGCAGTTATCGCATCAGGGTAAAACATTGCGAGGAATTAGCCTACACGTTTGACGTCACCCACCAGCAGGATGTAGGAGAGCGCACCGAGCAAGGCCACTGCGGAGATATAGATCAGTGCCGGGCCAAAGCCATAGTCCTGAGCCAGATAACCGATGACCAGCGGAACCGTGATCCCCCCCAGGCCGCCGACAAAGTTGAACACGCCACCGGTCAGACCAATCAGGCGCATCGGGGCCAGCGAGGAGACCAGCGACCAGGTGATGGAGGCAAAACCGTTACCGAAGAACGCAATCGCCATCAGCGTCATAATCCAGACCGGATCGTTGGTGTAGTTTGCACCCATGATGCAGGTGGAGATCAGCAGCCCGCAGATAATAGGCGTTTTACGCGCGACACCCAGCGAGAACCCTTTTTTCACCAGCCTGTCCGCCAGCCAGCCGGAAAGCAGCACACCAAAGAAGGCCGCCAGGAACGGTACGGTGGTCATAAAGCCCGCCTTCAGCGCGGTAATGCCTTTTTCCTGGGTCAGATAGTTCGGGAACCAGGTCAGGAAGAACCACAGCGTGGAGGTCACCGCGAACTGCCCCAGATAAACCCCCACCAGCTTGCGGTGGAAAACCAGCTTCCAGTCGGCTTTGGTCAGCGGCTGACGCGCCTCTTTTTTCACCGGCGCATCGCCATCCACCAGGCCGCCACCGTCGCGGATATAGTCCAGTTCAGCTTTGCTGATACTTTTGGTGAGACGCGGCGGTTGATAGACCTTGAACCAGATCAACGACCAGATAATGCCGATCCCCCCGGTCACAATAAAGACCCAGTGCCAGCTCAGCAGTTCCTGGATCCAGATCAGCAGCGGCGTCAGGAACGCCAGGCCGACAAACTGCCCGGAGGTGTAGAATCCAACGGCCGAGGCGCGTTCATGCTCCGGGAACCAGCTGGTCACCATGCGGTTATTGGTCGGAAACGCCGGGGCTTCGAAAATCCCGGTGATCGCACGCAGGCCAATCAGCGACATCAGCCCGGTGGCAAAGCCCTGGAACAGGGTCGCCACCGACCAGCCGAAGATGGCAATGAAATAGGTCAGGCGCGAGCCGACGCGGTCAAGGAACCAGCCGCCGGGGATCTGGCACAGCGTATACAGCCAGGCAAACGCCGAAAAGACGTAGCCCATTTCCGCTTTGCTGATCCCAAACTCCTCCTGAATATGGGCTGAAGCCACGGCAAGGTTGGCGCGGTCAACGTAACAGATGACCACAGTAATAAAAATCATGACCAGCGTCAGGTAGCGCCGACGCCCGGTTTTTGCAGCAGTAACAGGAATATCCATCGCAATCTGTCTCCAGATTTTGGGCATAGCGAAGCCGCTCACCATGCCCTGTAATTTACAGAGGGTGTGTTTGTTATTGTTGAAATTACTTTTTAGTGGCGATGTGCTTAGGCTGAATTACCACTCAGCGACAGAGCCATCTTCATGACGCCATAACGGGTTACGCCAGTCCGGCGCGTTTTTACTCAGCTCAATGACTTTGGCTTCGTCGATATCCACGCCAAGGCCCGGCTTCGTTAACGGTTTAAAGAAACCGCCTTCCATGCTGAAATCATCTTTGTTTTTCACAAAGTCGAGCAGTTCCGCGCCCTTGTTATAGTGAATGCCCATGCTCTGTTCCTGGAACACCGCGTTGCGCGAGACAAAGTCGACGTGCAGACAGGCTGCCAGTGCGATCGGCCCCAGCGGACAATGCGGTGCCAGCGCCACGTCGTAGGCTTCCGCCATCCCGGCGATTTTGTAGCATTCCGTGATGCCGCCGGCATGCGACAGATCCGGCTGCAATATCGCCAGGCCGCCAGCTTCCAGCACGCGTTTGAACTCGAAGCGCGAGAACATGCGCTCACCGGCGGCAATCGGGATATGCGTCTGTGCGGCCAGTTTCGGGTAGTACTCCGCCTGCTCGGCCAACACCGGCTCTTCGATAAACAGCGGACGGTACGGCTCCAGCTCTTTAATCAGCACTTTGGCCATCGGCGCGCTGACACGACCGTGGAAGTCCAGGCCAAACTCAATCTCGTTGCCGAACGCTTCACGGATCTGCGCCACGGTATTTACCGCGCGGTCTACCGCCCGTGAGTTGTCGATGACGCCCATCTCTTCGCAGCCGTTCAGTTTAAAGGTGTCAAAACCAATATTGCGCAACTGCCTGATACCGTCGATCACTTCCGCGGGACGGTCGCCGCCTACCCAGCTGTAGGCTTTGATTTTGTCGCGCACCAGGCCGCCCATCAGCTGCCAGACCGGCGCATTCAGCACTTTGCCTTTGATATCCCATAACGCCTGGTCGATACCGGCGATGGCGCTCATCAGAACCGGTCCACCCCGGTAGAAACCCGCGCGGTACATCACCTGCCACAGGTCGTTGATGCGGGCAGGATCTTGTCCTGTCAGGTACTCGCCCAGCTCATGCACCGCCGCTTCCACGGTACGCGCACGCCCTTCAATGACCGGTTCGCCCCAGCCGACCACGCCTTCATCGGTTTCGATTTTCAGGAACAGCCAACGCGGCGGTAAACGGTACGTGGTGAGTTTGGTTATTTTCATTTCACTGCCTCTCGATACGCTTTCACAAATGCGGCCGCCTGCTGTGCGGTACGTTCGACGGATTGCCCGGCGCGATAAAGATCGCTGCCCAGACCCGCCCCGACACAACCTGCGTTGATCCACTGCGCCAGGTTTTCTGGCGTCACGCCCCCCACGGCAAAGACCGGTACGCTGGCGGGCAATACCGCTTTCAGCGCGCTGATATAGGCCGGACCAAAAGCCGATGACGGGAAAATTTTGAGCGACTGCGCGCCCGCATCGAGAGCCGCGAACGCTTCTGTTGCCGTTGCGCATCCCGGACAGACGGTCATGCCGTAGCCCACTGCGCGGCGGATCACCTCAGGGTGAATATTCGGCGTCACAATCAGCCTGCAGCCCATCTGCGCAAGCTGATCCACCTGCTCCGGTTGCAGAACGGTGCCAGCGCCAATCAGCGCCTTATCACCAAACGCGTCCACGACCGCCGGGATGCTCTTTTCCCACTCTGGGGAATTAAGCGGTATTTCCACGGCGTCAAAACCGGCGTCGATCGCCGCACCTACGTGCGCTAATACCTCGTCGGGCGTGACGCCGCGCAGGATAGCGATGAGGGGAAGATTAGTTTGCCACTGCATGAGCGATGCTCCTTATTCCTGCCTGAAATGCCGTGTCGCCCTCTACCGCCGCCACGTCCCGCCCGATGGCATTGAACGCCTGGCGGTAGCGAGAGGTCAGCGATGAACCCGCGACGAGGGTGATGGTCTGTTGCCCGGCGAACTGCTCGCTCAGGCTGGCGACTTCCGCGCCAATCAACAGGCCCGATAAAAATTCGCTGACCTGCGTACGGGGAAGCGTGCCCAGTACATGCGAAGCGCGAACTTCAAAAAGTTGCGGCAAAACGGCAGGGCTGGCGATACCCCGCTCCAGCCCGGCGGCAAAGGCCTCGGGCGAAGCGTCCTGCTCCGGCAACCCCGCGCCCACCAGCGAGTGCGTCAGCAGCAAGTGGTGCAGCTCACCGGTCATCACGGTGCGAAAATCGTGGATGTGCTCAGCGTCGGCCTGCACCCATTTACAGTGCGTGCCGGGCATGACGTAGACAGAAGAAGGAGAGAGCATGCGCGCGCCAAGGAGCTGGGTCTCTTCGCCGCGCATCACATTGTGGTTATCGTTCCGGGAAACGCATAATCCTGGAATAATCCAGATATTGTCACCAACGGACGTTAACTGCTCGCCAATGGCAGCGAACGCGGCAGGTACGGGCAGATAAGGCGCGACCTTCCAGCCCACGTTACTGCCCACCATGCCCGCCATGACCACCGGCGTGGTGCTCTCGCGCCAGTTGTGTGTCACCTCTGCTAACACCGCCTCGGGGGATTTACCGTTCAGGCGCGTCACGCCTGCTTCTGATTGCCTGCTTTCCAGGCACTGCTCGCCCTGATACAGCCAGGCGCGCAGATTGGTCGATCCCCAGTCAATAGCGATGTAGCGAGATGTCATGTGATTTCCTTCAACCTTCGTGTCGAGCTGGCGATCATCGTGAGTGCCGCCTGCTCTGCCGCATCGCCGTCCTGATGCCGGATAGCATCGAACAGCGCTTTATGTTCCTGGAGCGTTTTTGGCATGTTGGCCTCATCGCCCATCCAGGTTCGTTCAAATACCGCGCGCTGTAGCGAGCTGATGGCAACGCTAAGCTGCTGTAATACCGGGTTATGGACCGACTGCAGCACCGCTTCGTGATAGCGGATGTCCGCTTCGTTGAACGCATCCCGGTTCTGGTTATTGGCAATCATGTCGTTCAGGGCGGACTCAATCTGAGCCAGGTCTCCTGACGTTGCACGTTCCGCAGCCCAACGGGCGATGGCCGGCTCTACCAGGTTTCGTACCTCACTCATCGCGCCAATCAGCCTTGGGTCGTAGTCGTTTTCCAGCACCCACTGCAGGACATCGGTGTCGAGGTAGTTCCACTGATTACGCGGGGCGACAAAGGCGCCGCGGTAGCGCTTCATTTCAATCAGCCGCTTTGCCATGAGCGAGCGAAACACTTCCCGAATGATGTTGCGCGAGGTTTCAAACTCCTCACACAGCTCTGCCTCAGCAGGCAGCGGTGAACCGGGAACGTACTTTCCACCCACGATCTGGGTGCCCAGCGTGATGACGATGCGATCGGTTTTATTGAGAGTCATGGAGAGTCCTTATGCTCTGTATGTTCAGGACTACTTTACCTCGACCGCTGAATTTCGCCTCACTTTTGCAGTACAAACGTGACGCCTTTCATCATTACCGTGGTTGTAATGTAGTACAATCAGTTAATGTTGTACTACAATCAAGATCACAAAAAGAACAATTCGATAAATTCAGCGCAAAAAAAACCCCGGTTGATAACCGAGGCTGATGAGCGTGAAACGCTGTTACTGCAGGACAAATTTCTCGATCGCGTAGGCAACGCCGTCTTCGAGGTTAGATTTGGTCACGAAATTGGCCACGTCTTTCACCGACGGGATCGCATTGTCCATTGCCACACCCATGCCCGCATATTCAATCATCGCAATGTCGTTTTCCTGATCGCCCAGCGCCATGATCTCGTCCGGTTTGATGCCCAGCGTATCTGCCAGCGATTTCACACCTGTGCCTTTATTAACGCGTTTATCCAGGATTTCGAGGAAGTACGGCGCACTTTTCAGCACGGTGTATTTCTCTTTTACCTCAGCCGGAATGCGCGCTATCGCTTTATCCAGGATGTCAGGCTCATCAATCATCATCACTTTCAGGAACTGGGTGCTCGGATCCATTTTCTCAGCTTCGCAGAACACCAGTGGGATCGTCGCGACATAGGATTCATGTACGGTGTAATAGCTGATATCACGGTTAGCGGTATAGAGCGTATTGCGATCGAGCGCGTGGAAATGGGAACCGACCTCGCGGGACAGTTTTTCCAGGAACAGGTAATCGTCATAGTTCAGCGCGGTTTGCGCCACCGTGCTGCCATCCGCCGCCTTCTGTACCAGCGCACCGTTATAGGTAATGCAGTAATCGCCCGGCTGATTCATGTGCAGCTCTTTCAGGTAGCTGTGCACGCCCGCATACGGACGACCGGTGGTCAGTACCACATTCACGCCTTTTGCGCGCGCAGCGGCAATCGCGTTTTTAACGGCTGGAGAAATAGTGTGGTCTGGCAGCAACAGCGTGCCGTCCATGTCGATAGCAATAAGTTTGATAGCCATAGGGTCCCCGGGATAAATGAGTGCTGCCTCATGCTAACGCGATTAAGCCCACAAAAATAGAGCTACATTGCGCAACAAAAGCCCCCTTTTACGCCTGTCCCGGGGATAACGGCTTACTCGCGGGTGAGGACTATTTTGCCAAAAGCACCGCGGTCGAGGTGTACAAGCGCCTCTTCAAGCTGGTTAAAACGGTAGCGGTGTTCAATCACCGGTTTCAGCCCCGTGACATCGACGGCGCGGACAAAATCTTCCAGCGCACGGCGGTGTCCGACACCAATCCCCTGAATCACCGGTGATTTCAGCAAGAGTTCGCTGGCAGGCAGCGAGATTTCACTCCCGGCCAACACGCCAATGACGGATATGCGCCCGTGAACGGCAACGGCCCGCAGGGAATGTATCAGGTTCTCCCCGCCAACGGTTTCAATAATATGGTCGATACCGCGATCCTGCGTCAGCGCGTAAATCTCGTCAGCCCAGTTCCCTTTAAGCCGGTTGATGCCCCGATCGGCACCGAGCGTTTTAGCCAGCGCCAGTTTTTCATCACTTCCCGACGTCACAAAAACTTCTGCACCGTGTGCTTTGGCGATTTGCAACGCGAAGATTGCGACACCGCCTGTGCCTTGCACCAGCACCGACTGTCCGGCACGTAACTGTCCGCGCTCCACCAGTGCAAACCATGCGGTAAGCCCCGCGCAGGGTAAGGTGCTGGCCTCTGCGTCATCCAGCGTTTCCGGGGCGGCCACCAGCCAGTTTTCACGCATGATCACGTATTCAGACAGCATCCCCTGAAAGTAACCGCCCAGCGTCTGGTAGGGCAAATTGCGGGCGTCGCCTTTCGGTTTACCGTCTATCCACTCCGGAGAGAAGGTGGAGATGACACGAGCACCGGGTTTAAAGCGGGTAACGCCTTCACCCGTACTGTCCACCACGCCTGCCATGTCAGATGCCGGAGTAAACGGGAAGGTGAGCGCGATCGGCATGTTGCCTTCAATGACCATTTTATCGCGATAGTTGAGCGCAACAGCGTTCACCCGCACGCGCACTTCACCCGGGCCCGGCTGGGGAACAGGCGCCTGAGTGAGTCTGAGGTTTTCACGCCCAAGGGCGTCCATTGACCAGCGTTGCATCATCTCTGTCATCTTTTTCTCCTGTTATCAAATGCACTTCAGTACTGACAGTCTAACGTTGACTCATGGTCGCCAGTGGCGATACCTTTTCCCACTATTGATTCCTGAAGAGCAACAATCCATGACCGATACGCTGAAGGATATTCCCGTTTTTGTCGCCGCCGTAGAGGCAGGCAGTTTTGCTCAGGCCGCGGTGCGTTTGCATTTGTCGCGCTCGGCGGTAGGGAAAAGCATTGCTCGCCTTGAAGCGCGGCTGGGGGTACGCCTGTTTCAGCGCACAACGCGTAGCCAAAGCCTGACCGATAACGGTGCCCTTTTTTATGAACGTTGCCTGCGAGCACTCCAGGAAATCCGTGGCGCGGAGTCGCTGCTGGAAACAGGGAAACATCAGGTGAGTGGCCGTCTGCGTGTTGCCATGCCGGTGCTGTTTGGCCGCCAGTGCATCGCCCCGCTGCTGATAGCCTTGACGCAGGAGCATCCTGCCCTTGAGCTGGAAATGTCATTCAGCGATCGCGTAGTGGATATCGTCGAGGAAGGGTTTGATATGGCGGTGCGAAACGGCGCACTGCCGGACAGCACCATGCTGGTCGCCAGACGCCTGGGGGAACACCGAATGGTGCTGTGCGCCGCGCCGGAGTACCTGAGGAATTACGGCCAGCCTGAAACCGTTGCCGATTTACGCCAGCATAAGACCATTAACTACCTGCGTGCCGGCAGGGTGTTACCGTGGGAACTGGCGGACCACGAAGGCACGCAGCACACCCTAATTCCCCGTTCATCCCTCAATATGGACGATCTGCAGGCTATCTGCGACGCAGCGCTGGCCGGGCATGGTATTGCATGGTTACCCTGCTGGATGGTGCGCAAAGAGCTGCAGAATGGAAGGCTCATCCCACTCTTAAAACAGGCACCGGATGTGCGTTTCGACGTTCACGCGGTCTGGCAGCAGACGCCGCATCTGCCCCTGCGAGTCAGGATTGCGGTCGACATGCTGGTCAGCCGGTTACCGTCAGTCCTGTCGCTGGAGCTGGATGCTGATAATTCTGCGCACACAAAAAAGCCGCGCTGAACGCGCGGCCTCTGACTTGCGGTGTAACCACCCTTAGATATCGATATTTGCCGCTTTCAGGGCGTTCTCTTCGATAAAGGCTCGACGTGGTTCAACCGCATCGCCCATCAGGGTTGTGAACAGCTGATCGGCTGCAATCGCATCTTTAACGGTCACGCGCAGCATACGACGGCTTTCCGGATCCATGGTGGTTTCCCACAGCTGATCCGGGTTCATTTCACCCAGACCTTTATAACGCTGAATAGACAGACCACGACGGGACTCTTTCACCAGCCACTCCAGCGCCTGCTCGAAGCTTGCTACCGGCTGACGACGTTCACCACGTTCGATAAACGCATCGTCTTCGATAAGACCACGGAGCTTCTCACCCAGCGTACAGATACGGCGATATTCCGGACCGGTCACAAACTCGTGCTCCAGGGGGTAATCGGTATCTACGCCGTGAGTACGCACGCGCACAATCGGTTCGAACTGCTGCTGAGCATTCTGCTGGACATCAAACTTCCACTGGCTGCCGTGCTGCTCTTTCTCGTTCAGCTCGGTTACCAGGGTGTTCACCCAGCGGGTAACAACCTTTTCATCGCTCAGATCGGCTTCCGTCAGGGTTGGCTGATAAATCAGCGCCTTCAGCAGCGATTTAGGATAACGACGCTCCATACGACCAATCATTTTCTGCGCCGCGTTAAACTCGGACACCAGACGCTCCAGCGGCTCACCGGCCAGTGCAGGGGCGTGAGAGTTCGCATGCAGGGTCGCACCATCAAGCGCGATCGCGATTTGGTACTGATCCATCGCTTCGTCGTCTTTGATGTACTGTTCCTGTTTGCCTTTCTTCACTTTGTACAGCGGTGGCTGTGCAATGTAGACGTGGCCACGTTCAACAATTTCTGGCATCTGACGATAGAAGAAGGTCAACAGCAGCGTACGGATGTGCGAGCCGTCGACGTCCGCATCGGTCATGATGATGATGCTGTGGTAGCGCAGTTTGTCCGGGTTGTACTCGTCACGGCCGATGCCGCAACCGAGCGCGGTGATCAGCGTTGCCACTTCCTGAGAAGAGAGCATCTTGTCGAAACGGGCCTTCTCTACGTTGAGGATTTTACCCTTCAGCGGCAGGATAGCCTGATTCTTACGGTTACGGCCCTGCTTCGCAGAACCGCCCGCGGAGTCCCCTTCCACAAGGTACAGTTCGGACAGTGCCGGGTCGCGTTCCTGGCAGTCAGCCAGTTTGCCTGGCAGGCCAGCTAAATCCAGCGCGCCTTTACGACGGGTCATTTCACGGGCTTTACGCGCCGCTTCACGGGCACGTGCCGCATCGATAATTTTGCCAACCACGATTTTCGCGTCTGACGGGTTTTCCAGCAGGTATTCGCTAAGCAGTTCGTTCATCTGCTGTTCAACCGCCGATTTCACCTCAGAAGAGACCAGCTTGTCTTTAGTCTGAGAGGAGAACTTCGGATCCGGCACCTTCACGGAGACAACCGCGATCAGGCCTTCACGGGCATCGTCACCGGTGGCGCTGACTTTCGCTTTCTTGCTGTAGCCTTCTTTGTCCATATAGGCATTCAGGGTACGGGTCATCGCCGCACGGAAGCCCGCAAGGTGAGTACCGCCGTCACGCTGTGGAATGTTGTTGGTGAAGCAGTAGATGTTTTCCTGGAAACCATCGTTCCACTGCAGCGCCACTTCCACGCCAATACCGTCTTTTTCGGTAGAGAAGTAGAAGATATTCGGGTGAATTGGCGTTTTGTTCTTGTTCAGATACTCAACGAACGCCCGGATACCGCCTTCGTAGTGGAAGTGGTCTTCTCTGTTGTCGCGTTTGTCACGCAGACGAATCGAGACACCGGAGTTCAGGAACGACAGTTCACGCAGGCGTTTCGCCAGAATCTCATATTCGAACTCGGTAACGTTGGTGAACGTTTCAAGGCTCGGCCAGAAACGCACCATGGTACCGGTTTTGTCGGTGTCACCCGTAACAGCCAGCGGTGCCTGCGGCACGCCGTGCGTATACAGCTGACGGTGAATTTTGCCTTCGCGCTGGATAACCAGCTCCAGTTTCTGCGACAGGGCGTTAACCACGGACACACCTACACCGTGCAGACCGCCGGAAACTTTATAGGAGTTATCATCGAACTTACCGCCTGCGTGCAGAACGGTCATGATAACTTCCGCAGCCGATACGCCCTCTTCCGGGTGAATACCGGTTGGGATGCCACGACCGTCATCGGTGACGGAGACGGAGTTGTCCGCATGGATCGTGACCACGATGTCTTTACAGTGACCCGCGAGCGCTTCGTCGATAGCGTTATCTACCACCTCGAATACCATGTGGTGCAGACCGGTGCCGTCATCCGTGTCGCCGATATACATACCCGGGCGCTTACGCACCGCATCCAGCCCTTTCAGGACTTTGATACTGGAGGAGTCATAAGAATTCGACATCAACGTTTCTCGCTCATTTCAACTTGGGTTAATCCGTTATTTTACCCTTTTCCACGGTAAACATCTTCGAATTTTCGTCCGACATGTCTATAACGTGTTCAGCGCTAATCGCACTGACGAAAACCTGTGACTGCGTGGCTTTTAAGCGGCTGGCAAGCAGCCCGCGCCGCGCGTCGTCAAGTTCCGAGGCAAAATCATCTATCAGGTACAGGCAGCGTCGCCCGCTCTCGCGGGTCAAAAACTCTCCCTGCGCCAGGCGCAGCGCACACATCAAAAGCTTGAGCTGCCCACGCGACAGCGTGTCTTCCACCGGCGCACCGTCGGCACGAATGCGGAAATCCGCCTTGTGCGGGCCATGTGCGGTGTAGGTCAGCATGCGGTCGCGCTCGAAATTTCTCTCTAACACTTCGGCATAATCTGTCTCTTTCTCCCAGCCGCGCTGGAAGGAGAAGGTGAGAGAGAATTCAGGTAAAAACTGTTTGCAGGTGTCGGCCATATCGTCGGCGATACCCGCGCTGTATTCGGCACGCCAGCAGCTGATTTGTTCCGCAAGGGGAATTAATTCCTTGTCCCACGGGCGCAGCTGGGCGTAGCGTGTCACCTGGCGCAGTGCAGCGTTACGCTGCTTAAGCAGGCGCTTCAGGTTGCTCCAGGCGTTAAAGAAACCGGCTTCGTTGTGAAAGCATCCCCAGTCAAGGAAAGCTCTTCTGTATTTGGGGCCGCCATTGAGTAAAGTAAACCCCTCCGGCGTAATCAGCTGCATTGGCATCAGCAGCGCGAGCTCAGCCACTTTGTGGCCGTCAGTACCGTCGATACGAACCTTGCTGTCGCCCTGCTTGTCTTTGGTCAGACCGATGGCCGTTTCACGCTCCGCGCCCTGCAAACGCCCGTGCAGAACAAAGGCTTCCTGTTCGTGGCGAATGACGCGGCCAATTTGCAGACTGCGAAACGCCCGTCCATGGCCGAGCGTGTAGATGGCCTCAAGCACGCTGGTTTTGCCGCTGCCGTTCGCGCCAACCAGGAAATTAAAGCCAGGGGATAAAGCGAGATCCGCGTTTTCGATATTGCGGAAATCTTTAATTAAAAGGCGCGTCAGTGACATATCTGGATTTCTTCGGGCCAGGGCGTAATCGGCTCAGCCCGTTTCAACGCGGACTGCACGCAGACCCTGGCGCGTACACGAAGTACGAGACAGGGGCGAGCACAGCCCGGGTTGAAAAAGGCAAGTAAGATAGCCCGATAGCGTTCACTACAGCCTCATCGGCATGACAACGTAAGCCGCACTTTGGCTGGCCGCATCTTCAATCTGTACACTCGAAACGGAGTCGGTCAGCAGAATGCGAACGTTCTCGCATTTAAGCGCGTTCAACACATCCAGCACATAGCTGACGTTAAAGCCGATTTCCATCTCAGTCCCGGCATAGGTGACGTCCAGAATCTCTTCTGCCTCTTCCTGCTCCGGGTTGTTGGCGGTGATTTTGATCTGATTTTCGCTCACATACAGACGCACCCCGCGGAATTTCTCGTTAGAGAGAATCGCGGCGCGGGCAAAGGCCTGCTTGAGGCTGTCGCAACCGGCTTCCAGCGTTTTGTCCGGGTTCTTCGGCAATACGCGGCGATAATCCGGGAAACGACCGTCAACCAGCTTTGATGTGAAGACAAAATCACCCACGTGAGCACGGATGTTATTGCTGCCGATCTGCACGCGCAGTGGCGTATCACCACCGTCGAGCATACGCATCAGCTCAATCACCCCTTTACGCGGTACGATCACCGAATGGTTTGGCAGCGAGTCGCCAATGGGCATGGAACAGACTGCCAGTCGGTGACCGTCGGTAGCCACGGTACGCAGCTCTTCACCTTCGGTTTCGAACAGCATGCCGTTTAAGTAGTAACGAACGTCCTGATGCGCCATTGAGAACTGCGTGGCTTCAATCAGACGCTTCATCGTTGCCTGCGGCAGGGTGAATTCAACTTCACTCTGCCAGTCGTCCAGGTTCGGGAAGTCCGCGGCTGGCAGCGTGGAGAGCGAGAAACGGCTACGGCCAGAGCGCACCAGCATACGGTCGCCTTCCAGCTGCACGGCAATTTCAGCGCCTTCCGGCAGCCCGCGGCAGATATCAAAGAATTTACGTGCCGGAACAGTGGTCGCGCCCGCTTCATGCGGCTGAGACAGCGTAACGCGCGCGATCATTTCCATTTCCAGATCTGTGCCGGTCAGCGACAGCGTACCGTCCGCGACCTGAAGTAGCAGGTTTCCGAGAATTGGCAGCGTTGGGCGGCCACCTAATGGGCCACTCACCTGTTGCAGCGGTTTTAATAAATGTTCACGTTCAACGGTAAATTTCATAGCGTCACGATGATAATGTTCTGATTAAATTGGAAAAATCTTCTTTTATGTCGTGGCTTTCTTCGCGTAACTGCTCAATCTTACGACAAGCGTGCAGCACGGTCGTATGGTCACGGCCACCAAACGCATCGCCGATCTCCGGCAGACTGTGGTTGGTTAACTCCTTTGCCAGCGCCATCGCCATCTGACGCGGACGCGCCACCGAGCGGGAACGACGTTTAGACAGCAAATCTGCCACTTTGATTTTGTAGTACTCGGCCACCGTCTTTTGAATATTGTCGATAGTGACCAATTTTTCCTGCAGTGCCAGCAAATCGCGCAGCGCTTCACGCACAAAATCGATGGTGATCGCACGGCCGGTGAAGTTGGCATTGGCAATCACGCGGTTCAGTGCCCCTTCAAGTTCACGGACGTTGGAGCGCAGACGCTTGGCAATAAAGAACGCCACTTCACCCGGCAGGCGAATGTCGTTTTCATCGGCTTTCTTCATCAGGATCGCGACGCGGGTTTCCAGTTCCGGTGGCTCGATCGCCACGGTCAGGCCCCAGCCAAAACGGGATTTCAGACGATCTTCAACGCCGTTGATCTCTTTTGGATAACGATCCGACGTCAAAATGATCTGCTGATTACCTTCCAGCAGCGCATTAAAGGTGTGGAAAAACTCTTCCTGGGATCGTTCTTTGTTGGCAAAGAACTGGATGTCATCGATAAGCAGTGCGTCAACAGAACGGTAGTAGCGTTTAAACTCTTCGATCGCATTGTTTTGCAGGGCTTTTACCATGTCCTGAACGAAGCGCTCGGAGTGCATATACACCACTTTCGCATTTGGCTTACGCGCCATAATGCCGTTGCCTACCGCATGCAGAAGGTGCGTTTTACCCAAACCCGTGCCGCCATAAAGGAACAGCGGGTTGTAGGCACCACCGGGGTTATCTGCAACCTGGCGTGCCGCCGCGCGCGCCAGCTGGTTCGATTTACCTTCAACGAAGTTATCGAACGTGTGTTTAACATTGACGTTAGAACGGTAGGTTTGCTCTGCCGGAGCAGGCACGTTGTCCCAGCCCGAACGGGTCGCCGGAAGGGCGCGCGGTGCCGGAGCGGGGGCTGCCTGAGCAGGTATTGCCACATTTACCGTTTCACGCACGGTCTGCGTGACCGGTTTTGTTCCCACTTCAAAGCGTAGCTGTGGCGCATCGGATCCGCAGAAATCATTCAGCAGTCCATTGATGTTATTAAGGTATTTATCCCTTACCCAATCGAGCACAAAACGGTTTGGCGCATACAAAGCCAGCGTGTTATCGCTCAGTTCCGCCTGCAAGGGGCGGATCCACATACTGAATTCTGTGGCTGGTAACTCATCCTGCAATCGGGCAAGACACTGCTGCCAAAGCGAAAGTGACACGGCGGACTCCACTCGAACAATAAAAGAAAACTATTGAATATTCATGATTGTTGGCGCACATCGACATGACCCTGTGCAAAAGGGTGATGTGCGAACCGCTATCTGCGGTTATACCCGGCCAGGATCGCTGGATCCCGATCGGGACCGCGGATCATAGCCTAAACTGAGCCAGAGATCTTCTGTTTCTCACAGATTCTTCCCGATTTATCCACAGGAAGATCGGAAACCGGGTAAGTGTAAACGATCCTGGGGCGAGTACCCTACGATTTAGCCCGCATATTGGAAAAATTAATGAGCACAGACAATTTCTTGCTTAAATGATCTAACGAAGATCCGGGACGATCCTTGCGCTTTGTTTGGGAGGCCGTATAATCCTCGACCCGGCGCGTGGTGCTCATCTTCCTGCGTCGTCCGTTGCTCATTTTCCACGCGAAAACGTGCGGAAATACGCGGGAAATAAGGAAAGAGAATTGACTCCGGAGTGTACAATTATTACAATCCGGCCTCTTTAATCACCCACGCTGAGGCGTTAGTCGTTCGAAACTCGTTCGGGTATACGCAAAAGTCAGTGAATTTATTCAAGTTTAGGTAGAAATCGCCATGAAACGCACTTTTCAACCGTCTGTACTGAAGCGCAACCGTTCTCACGGCTTCCGTGCTCGTATGGCTACTAAAAATGGTCGTCAGGTTCTGGCACGTCGTCGTGCTAAAGGCCGCGCTCGTCTGACCGTTTCCAAGTAATAAAGCTAACCCCTGAGTGGTTAAGCTAGCATTTCCCAGGGAGTTACGTTTGTTAACTCCCACTCATTTCACTTTCGTCTTCCAGCAGCCACAACGGGCTGGCACGCCGCAAATCACCATCCTCGGCCGCCTGAATTCGCTGGGGCATCCCCGCATCGGTCTTACTGTCGCCAAGAAAAACGTTAAGCGTGCGCATGAACGCAATCGGATTAAACGTCTGACGCGTGAAAGCTTCCGTTTACGTCAGCACGAACTGCCTTCAATGGATTTCGTGGTGGTGGCTAAAAAAGGGGTTGCCGACCTCGATAACCGTGCTCTCTCGGAAGCGTTGGAAAAATTATGGCGCCGCCATTGTCGCCTGGCTCGCGGGTCCTGATAGCCCTCATTCGGGTCTATCAACGCCTGATTAGTCCACTACTCGGGCCGCACTGCCGTTTCACGCCAACATGCTCAAGCTACGGAATTGAGGCATTGCGCAGGTTTGGAGTGATAAAAGGCAGTTGGTTGACGGTGAAACGCGTATTAAAATGCCACCCTTTACACCCAGGTGGAGACGATCCCGTCCCGCCAGGACCCTTTGATACCAGAGAACACTAACGATGGATTCGCAACGCAATCTTCTTATCATCGCTTTGTTGTTCGTGTCTTTCATGATCTGGCAGGCATGGGAGCAGGATAAAAATCCTCAACCCCAGCAGCAGACCACGCAGACTACGACCACCGCAGCGGGTAGCGCCGCCGACCAGGGCGTACCGGCCAGTGGCCAGGGGAAACAGATTACGGTTAAGACCGATGTGCTTGAGCTGACTATCAACACCCGTGGTGGTGATGTTGAGCAGGCGCTGCTGTTGACCTACCCAAAAGAGCTGAAGTCTAACGAACCGTTCCAGTTACTGGAAACCACGCCTGAGTTTATCTACCAGGCTCAGAGCGGCCTGACCGGTCGTGATGGCCCGGATAACCCGGCTAACGGTGCGCGTCCACTGTACAACGTCGAGAAAGAGACCTTCGTACTGGCTGATGGTCAGAACGAAATCGCTATCCCGATGACCTACACCGACGCCGCGGGCAACACCTTCACCAAAACCTTCACCCTGAAACGCGGTGAATATGCGGTGAACGTGGGCTACAGCGTTCAGAACACCGGTGCGAAACCGCTGGAACTGTCGACCTTTGGTCAGCTGAAGCAGTCCATCAATCTGCCGTCTCACCGTGACACCGGAAGCAGCAACTTTGCACTGCATACCTTCCGTGGCGCGGCGTACTCCACGCCTGATGCGAAGTACGAGAAATACAAATTCGACACCATTGCCGATAACGAAAACCTGAACGTCAGCGCTAAAGGCGGTTGGGTGGCAATGCTGCAGCAGTATTTCGCCACTGCGTGGGTGCCAACGAACGACGGTACTAACAACTTCTATACCGCGAACCTGGGTAACGGTCTTGCAGCCATTGGCTACAAATCTCAGCCGGTTCTGGTACAGCCGGGTCAAACCGGTAAGCTGGCAAGCACCCTGTGGGTCGGTCCAGAAATCCAGGACAAAATGGCTGCCGTTGCGCCGCACCTGGATCTGACCGTGGACTACGGCTGGTTGTGGTTCATCTCTCAGCCGCTGTTTAAGCTGCTGAAGTTCATCCACAGCTTCCTGGGTAACTGGGGCTTCTCCATCATCGTTATCACCTTCATCGTACGTGGCATCATGTACCCGCTGACTAAAGCGCAGTACACCTCCATGGCGAAGATGCGTATGCTGCAGCCGAAGATTCAGGCAATGCGTGAGCGTCTGGGCGATGACAAACAGCGTCAGAGCCAGGAGATGATGGCCCTGTATAAAGCAGAGAAAGTGAACCCACTGGGTGGTTGCTTCCCGCTGCTGATTCAGATGCCAATCTTCCTTGCACTGTACTACATGCTGATGGGTTCCGTTGAGCTGCGCCACGCGCCGTTCGCCCTGTGGATCCATGACCTGTCTGCACAGGACCCGTACTACATCCTGCCGATCCTGATGGGCGTAACGATGTTCTTCATCCAGAAGATGTCGCCGACCACCGTGACCGACCCGATGCAGCAGAAGATCATGACCTTTATGCCGGTCATCTTCACCGTGTTCTTCCTGTGGTTCCCGTCAGGTCTGGTGCTGTACTATATCGTCAGCAACTTGGTGACCATTATCCAGCAGCAGCTGATTTACCGTGGTCTGGAAAAACGTGGCCTGCATAGCCGCGAAAAGAAAAAGTCCTGATTCGGTAAGTTAACGCTAAAATAAGGGCGGTCGATTGACCGCCTTTTTTATTTGTATTGAACGAGACCAACCATGAGCCATAACGACACTATCGTCGCCCAGGCAACCCCACCGGGACGCGGTGGTGTAGGCATTCTGCGTATCTCCGGCCTGAAGGCCCGCGAGGTCGCCGAAGCGGTGCTGGGTAAACTGCCAAAGCCGCGCTACGCTGATTATCTGCCGTTTAAAGACACTGACGGCACGCCGCTGGACCAGGGCATTGCGCTGTGGTTCCCGGGTCCGAACTCCTTTACCGGAGAAGACGTGCTGGAGCTGCAGGGCCACGGTGGCCCGGTCATCCTCGACCTGCTGTTAAAACGCATTCTGACGCTGCCGGGCATGCGCATTGCAAAGCCAGGTGAGTTCTCCGAGCGTGCCTTCCTGAACGACAAGCTCGACCTCGCACAGGCAGAAGCAATTGCTGACCTGATCGACGCCAGCTCCGAGCAGGCAGCCCGCTCCGCACTGAACTCGCTTCAGGGCGCGTTCTCGGCGCGCGTGAATCATCTTGTGGAAGCACTTACTCACCTGCGCATCTATGTCGAAGCGGCTATCGATTTCCCGGATGAGGAGATCGACTTCCTCTCTGACGGTAAAATTGAAGCTCAGCTCAATAGCGTGATGGCCGATCTCGACGCGGTGCGTGCCGAAGCACGTCAGGGTAGCCTGCTGCGCGAGGGGATGAAGGTCGTGATTGCGGGCCGCCCTAACGCCGGTAAATCGAGCCTGCTCAACGCCCTGGCGGGCCGTGAAGCGGCGATCGTCACCGACATCGCCGGTACCACCCGTGACGTGCTGCGTGAGCATATTCATATCGACGGTATGCCGCTGCACATCATCGACACGGCAGGTCTTCGCGACGCCAGTGACGAAGTAGAGCGCATCGGTATCGAACGTGCCTGGCAAGAGATTGAGCAGGCTGACCGCGTGCTGTTTATGGTGGACGGTACCACGACCGATGCCGTTGATCCGGCGGACATCTGGCCCGACTTTATTGCCCGCCTGCCGGCAAAACTGCCGATCACCGTGGTGCGTAACAAAGCGGATGTGACCGGCGAAACGCTGGGTATCAGTGAAGTGAATGGCCACTCACTTATTCGCCTGTCGGCCCGTACCGGTGAAGGCGTTGACGACCTGCGCAACCATCTCAAACAGAGCATGGGCTTTGATACCAGTATGGAAGGCGGCTTCCTTGCGCGCCGTCGTCACCTTCAGGCGCTGGAAGACGCGGCACGCCACCTCGATCAGGGGAAAGCGCAGCTGCTTGGCGCATGGGCGGGTGAACTGCTGGCGGAAGAGCTGCGTCTGGCGCAGCAAAATCTGAGTGAGATAACCGGCGAATTTACCTCGGACGATCTGCTGGGACGGATTTTCTCGAGCTTCTGTATCGGCAAGTAATTACCGCTGATTAAGGGTGATTTCCTCCCGGGAAATCACCTTTGTCCAAATGGCAACTCGCCTAATCCCTTTTATCCCCCTATTCTGCTTGCCTGCATCTATGGGGGGTTTATGGCTCGTTTTCTGTTTTGTAGTTTTGCGCTGGTTCTGCTCTATCCATCGGGTATTGATATGTATCTGGTGGGGCTGCCGCACATTGCCCGCGATCTGGGTGCCAGCGAGGCGCAGCTGCATATTGCGTTTTCGGCCTATCTCGCCGGGATGGCATCATCGATGGTATTTGCCGGGAAAATCGCGGATAAAGCGGGTCGTCAGCCCGTGGCCATTACCTGTGCCATCATCTTCGCGCTGGCGTCAATGCTCTGCTCCCTGGCCCAGGACAGCACCCTGTTCCTGACAGGACGCTTTATCCAGGGGATAGGTGCCGGTGGCTGTTATGTGGTGGCCTTCGCCATCCTGCGCGATACCTTAAGCGCCCAGCGCCGTGCCAAAGTGCTTTCCATGCTCAACGGTATTACCTGCATCATTCCGGTGATGGCGCCGGTGGTGGGCTATCTGATCATGCTGAAATTCCCATGGCAGAGCCTGTTCTGGACGATGGCGGCCATGGGCGCGCTGGTCTTTATCCTCTCGATCACGGTGCTGAAAGAGACCCATCCAGGCTCGCAAAACGCAGGCCATACGGCAACCCTTCATCCGGCCGAGACGCTGCTAAACCGCTTTTTCCTGAGTCGCCTGGCCATTACCACACTGAGCGTGGCAGTGATCCTGACGTATGTAAACGTTTCCCCGGTGTTGCTGATGGAGACCATGGGGTTTGATCGCGGTGAGTATTCCACCGTGATGGCACTTACCGCGATGGTCAGTATGGCCGTCTCGTTCTCGACGCCGTTCGCACTGAATATCTTCCGTCAGCGCACGCTCATGCTAACCTCTCAGGTGCTGTTCCTCGCTGCGGGGGGGATTCTGGCGACCACCAGCACACATGCGCTGATGCTGGTAGGGATTACGCTGATTTGCGCCGGCTTCTCCGTCGGCTTTGGCGTGGCGATGAGTCAGGCACTTGGCCCGTTCTCGCTGCGCGCGGGTGTGGCAAGCTCGGTACTGGGTATTGCGCAGGTCTGCGGTTCGTCGCTGTGGATATGGCTGGCGGCGGCCATCGGCCTTAATGCGCTCAATATGCTGATCGGGATTCTGATTGGTTGTAGCATGCTCTGCATTACCTTACTTATGGTCATCCAGCCCGCGGCCCATTATGAAGAAGCCAATCAGCAGTCTCGATCTTAACCTGTTGTTGTGCCTGCAGCTTTTGCTGCAGGAGCGCAGCGTAACCAAAGCCGCGAAACGGATGAACGTGACCCCGTCCGCGGTAAGTAAATCGCTGGCGAAACTGCGCGACTGGTTTGACGATCCGCTGTTTGTGAAAACACCGTTAGGCCTGCTGCCGACACCGCTGACGATGAGTCTGGAGCAGGATCTGGCCGACTGGATGCAGATTGGCAATCAGATCCTCGATAAATTCCATCATGACTCCCCGGGCGGGCTGACGTTCGTGCTGGCCGCGGAAACGCCTCTGATGCTGATCCGTTTTAATGCCCTGCTCGAGCAGGTCAATCAGCGCTATCCACAGGCCACGGTAAAGATGCGCCACTGGGATTACGACTCGGTGGATGCCATTACGCGCGGAGAAGTCGATCTTGGCTTCACGGGCCGTGAAACACATCCGCGCTCCCGCGAGCTGTTGAAGCTCATGCCGTGGTTTATCGACTACGAAATTTTGTTCAGCGACCGTCCCTGCGTCTATTTGCGCGAAGATCATCCGGCTCTTCAGGAAGAGTGGAACCTGGAGACTTTCCTGCGCTATCCGCATATCAGCATCTTCTGGGAGCGCAGCGACACCTGGGCGCTTGATGAGGTGCTCAGAGAGATGGGACGTGAGCGTAATATCGCCATGAGCCTGCCCGGTTTCGAACAGTCGATGTTTATGGCGGCGCAGCCCGGCCATAACTACATCGCCACGGCGCCACACTACTGCCATCACTATAATCAACTCCACCAGCGTAAGCTGATCGCCCTGCCCATTCCCATTGATGAAGCCCAGGCTGAAAAACTGACCGTTCCTTTCACGCTGATCTGGCATAAACGAAACAGCCATAATCCGAAAATCCTCTGGCTCCGTGAGACAATCAAAGCGCTATATGCCGCTCCAGCGCTTATTTTTGCCTAAGAAAATGTAAAGTTGGGTCCTCAGGCTTCTCTTACTCCCATTTACTGATTAAAACAGAAGGCAAGTTAAGCGATAATCATGTAACCGTTTAACCGAATACGACCATTATCAAGGAGCGAAAAATGGCAACGCACTTTGCAAGAGGGATACTGACAGAGGGACATCTCGTATCGGCCAGAATTTCATCCGCGTGTCACCAGGAAGCACGTAAACTGCCGGAGCATCGCCGGACGCGGTTTTTGGCATCCCGCGCGCTTCTCGCTGAGCTGATGTTCATGCTGTACGGCACCAGTGAACTGCCGGATATCCTCACCCAACCTGAAGGCCGCCCGGTCTTTGCCGACCCGGAGCTGCCGCGTTTCTCCATTGCCTACACGGGCAATATCATTGGCGTCGCGCTCACCACTGAAGGGGATTGCGGCCTGGACATGGAGCTTCAGCACGCAACCCGCGGCTTCCACGGCGCGAACCCGCACGATGACTACCCGCTTTCCAGTAATGAAAAGCTGTGGGTGCGTAACCAGAACGATCCCATCGAGGCCAGAGCTCAGCTCATTACCTTACGCCAGAGCATTCGAAAGCTCTGTGGCTGTGCATCAGACGACGCCAGCCTGCTGCAATTGCTTCCAGGCTCCGGACGACTGCGTTCCGCTAAAGCCACGCTGGTTGAGGCGCTCAGCGATGCCGAAGACGTACTGATTTGGTCCATCGCGGTGACCCCCGCCATCGAACGATTGAAAATCTGGGAATTTGACAGTCAACACGGATGGAGTAGCCTTCCGGATGTGCCCGAGCGAGCCAACGAACCCGCCGCGCGCCTGATGAGATTAACCAGTTTACCGGCAGAAAAAGCATATACCCTTAGCTGATCCATTCAGGGTCATCATGATGAAACAGGAGTAATCATGTCTGATACGTTGAAAGTTGTTACGTTACTGGGAAGCCTGCGCAAAGGTTCATTTAACGGGATGGTTGCCCGCACGCTGCCTCAGCTGGCACCGGCAGGTATGGACATTAGCGCCCTGCCATCGATTGGCGACATTCCGCTTTACGACGCGGATGTGCAGCAGGAAGAAGGGTTTCCACAGAGCGTAGAAGCGCTTGCAGAGCAGATCCGCCAGGCAGACGGCGTGGTCATTGTTACGCCTGAATATAACTACTCCGTCCCGGGTGGCCTGAAGAACGCCATTGACTGGTTATCCCGTCTCCCGGAGCAGCCGCTGTCGGGTAAACCGGTGCTGATCCAGACCAGCTCTATGGGCGCGATTGGCGGGGCACGCTGCCAGTACCATCTGCGTCAGATCCTGGTCTTCCTGGATGCGATGGTAATGAACAAACCGGAATTTATGGGGGGCGTGATTCAGAACAAGGTCGACCCGCAGACGGGTGAAGTGGTGGATCAAAGTACGCGTGACCATCTTTCTGGCCAACTGACCGCGTTTGGTGATTATATTAAGCGAGTGAAAGCTTAAACGTAGCCTGACACCCTCACTCTGGCCCTCTCCCACAGGAAGAGGGCGCAAACACAAAAGCCCTTTTCAACGAAAAGGGCTTTCTGTTTATTTGGCATCAATAAAAACAATCTTCAGCACAAACAGCAGCGCCACAATGATGACGCACGGGCTGAGGTCGCGGAAGCGACCGGTACCAATCTTCATGACGCAGTAGGAGATAAAGCCCAGCGCGATACCTTCGGTGATCGAGAAGCTGAACGGCATCATCACCGCGGTAATAAACGCAGGCACCGCTTCGGTTAAATCATCCCACTTCACGCGCGACAGGCTGGAGGTCATTAACACCCCCACGTAGATCAGCGCGCCGGCTGCTGCATACGGAGGCACCATGCCCGCCAGCGGCGACAGGAAGATCACCAGCAGGAACAGGATACCCACCACAACCGCCGTCAGACCGGTACGGCCACCCACAGAGACACCTGAAGAGGATTCAATGTAAGCGGTAACAGACGATGTACCGATAAACGCGCCGGTGACAGAGGAGACACTGTCAACAAACAGCGCCTGCTTCATGCGCGGGAATTTCCCATTCTCATCCGCCAGGCCGGCTTTGTCGGTCACGCCAATCAGCGTACCGGAGGAGTCAAACAGGTTAACCAGCATGAAGGAGAAAATCACGCCCGCCAGACCCAGGTTCAGGGAGCCTGCCAGATCGACGTGCCCAATGACGGTAGACACGCTCGGTGGCGCGGAGACAATCCCTTTGTACTGCACATCGCCCAGCATCCAGCCCAGCAGCGTGGTGACCACGATGGAAACCAGCACGGCCGCATGAATATTGCGCGAGGCCAGGATAGCGATGATAAAGAAGCCCAGCACGCCCAGCAGCACGTTGTGCGAGGTCAGGTGACCGATGCTCACCAGCGTGTCCGGGTTAGCCACGATAACGCCTGCGTTTTTCAGACCCATCATGCCGATAAACAGACCAATACCGCTGGTAATGCCCACGCGCAGGCTCACCGGAATATTGGCTATCATCCAGTAACGTACGCGGAAAATGGTCAGCAACAGCAGGCCAACCGCGCCCCAGAAGATAGCGCCCATGCCGACCTGCCATGGCAGGCCCATCGCCTGGACGACCACGAACGCGAAGAAAGCGTTCAGACCCATTGCCGGGGCCAGCGCCACGGGCAGGTTAGCGAACACACCCATCAGGATACTGCCCAGCGCAGCGATCAGACAGGTGGTCACGAAGACGGCGCTGGTGTCCATGCCAGCAACGCCCAGAATTTGTGGGTTAACAAAAACGATATAGACCATCGTCAGGAAGGTGGTGAAACCGGCGATCACTTCGGTGCGTGCCGTTGTGCCGTGCTCACGCAGTTTAAACACGCGCTCAAGCAGACCCTGACCAGATGTCTGGGTAGTGTGTTGTTGACTCATCATCAATTTCCGAACAAGGAGGGAAAATTCGTCGCTATCCTATACCAAAATGCGACAATAGTGGCGGTTACAAGATACTTTTTTCATTGATTTTGCTTATACGGCAACGATTGCGTCTCATTAAACTGCCGTACGTAAACGTTAAACTTGTAAAAAGGGAAAGGCATGTCCGGAATTGAAGCGGTATTTTTCGACTGCGACGGTACGCTGGTCGACAGTGAGGTCATTTGTTCCCGCGCGTATGTGACCATGTTCAGGGAATTTGGCATTACGCTGGATCTCGAAGAGGTGTTTAAACGCTTTAAAGGCGTGAAGCTCTACGAGATCATCGACATCATTAACGAAGAGCACGGTGTGGATCTGGCAAAAGCAGATCTGGAGCCGGTCTACCGCGCCGAGGTCGCACGCCTCTTCGACTCCGAGCTGGAGGTCATTGCCGGGGCGAATGCGCTTCTGGATGCGATGACGGTGCCCATCTGCGTGGTCTCGAACGGTCCGGTCAGCAAAATGCAGCACTCGCTGGGTAAGCTTGAAATGTTGCACCACTTCCCGGAAAAACTGTTCAGCGGCTACGATATCCAGCGCTGGAAGCCAGACCCGGCGTTGATGTTCCATGCAGCAAAAGCGATGAATGTTAACGTGGCGAACTGCATTCTGGTGGATGACTCTTCTGCGGGAGCGCAGTCGGGGATTGATGCGGGTATGGAGGTGTTTTACTTCTGCGCCGATCCGCACAACAAACCGATAGATCATCCAAAAGTGACGACCTTCACCGATCTGGCGCAGCTGCCAGAATTGTGGAAGGCTCGCGGGTGGAATATTACTCGCTAAAAAAAGCCGGATAGCGCTGACGCTTATCCGGCCTATAGCGCTCGCAGGCCCGGTAAGCGCAGCAGCACCGGGCATATTAGCGCATCACTCTTTCGGATCTTTACCCGCCAGCAGCTTGTCCAGCTCATCGCCGCCAACGTGACGGAAATCCTGTCCTTTCACGAAGTAGAAGATGTATTCGCAAATGTTCTGGCAACGGTCACCGATACGCTCAATTGAGCGCGCGCAGAACAGCGCGGTCAGGACGCTTGGGATCGTACGGGAGTCTTCCATCATGTAGGTCATCAGCTGACGCACGATGCCTTCATACTCCTGGTCGACCTTTTTGTCTTCACGGTAGATACGTACCGCTTCGTCCAGATCCATACGCGCAAAGGCATCCAGGACGTCATGCAGCATCTGCACGGTATGACGACCCAGCGACTCGAGGCTCACCAGCAGTGGCTGGTGCTGCTGAGAGAATTTCTCCAGCGCGGTGCGGCAGATTTTATCCGCAACGTCACCAATACGCTCCAGCTCGGCGATGGTTTTGATGATCGCCATAACCAGACGCAGGTCGCTCGCCGTTGGCTGACGCTTGGCGATAATACGCACGCAGGCTTCATCAATGGCGACTTCCATCATATTGACGTTTTTATCACCTTCGATAACGCGCTTCGCCAGCTCGCTGTCCTGGTTGTGCATCGCGGTAATGGCATCGGAAAGCTGCTGCTCAACCATGCCACCCATGGTCATCACCTGAGTGCGAATACTTTCCAGCTCTGCGTTGAACTGGCCTGAAATGTGTTTGTTAAGATTGAGATTGTCCATAGCGCGCTCCTGAATCAACCGTAACGACCGGTGATATAGTCTTCTGTTTGCTTTTTAGCGGGCTTGGTGAACAGATCGTCCGTATTACTGAACTCAATCAACTCGCCCAGGTACATAAACGCCGTGTAATCGGAACAACGCGCAGCCTGCTGCATGTTGTGGGTCACGATAACCACGGTGTAATCCTGCTTCAGCTCGGTGATCAACTCTTCAATACGGCCGGTTGAGATCGGGTCCAGAGCTGAACACGGCTCATCCAGCAACAACACTTCCGGGCGAATGGCGATACCACGCGCAATGCACAGACGCTGCTGCTGACCACCGGAGAGAGAGTAACCGCTCTGGTGCAACTTATCTTTGGTTTCGTTCCATAATGCGGCCTTGGTCAAAGCCCACTGAACGCGCTCATCCATATCCGTACGGGAGAGCTTTTCAAACAGACGTACGCCAAAGGCGATGTTGTCATAGATGGACATCGGGAACGGCGTCGGTTTCTGGAACACCATCCCGACTTTCGCACGCAGCAGGGCGATATCCTGGCTGTTGGTCAGAATGTTATCGCCGTCCAGGATGATTTCACCTTCGGCACGCTGCTCCGGATAGAGCGAATACATTTTGTTAAAGGTACGCAGCAGCGTGGATTTACCACAGCCAGACGGACCGATAAATGCCGTGACCTGGTTCCTGGCGATATCCAGGTTGATGTTCTTCAGGGCATGGAATTTGCCGTAGTAGAAGTTCAAATCACGAACCTGAATCTTACCCGGGGCAGTATCAACCATACTCATTGACTCATTTCCTCATTCGGCGCCGCGATCTGCCGCGCCGTAAAAATTTAACCGTGTTTCTGCTTCGCGAAAATGACGCGCGCCAGAATGTTCAGCAACAGTACGCAAAGGGTAATGATCAGCACCCCGGCCCAGGCCAGCTGCTGCCATTCCGCGAATGGGCTCATCGCAAATTTAAAAATCGTCACCGGCAGGTTGGCGATCGGCTGCATCATGTCCGTACTCCAGAACTGGTTGGAGAGGGCAGTAAACAGCAGCGGTGCCGTTTCGCCTGCAATACGGGCAATGGCCAGCAGGATACCGGTCATGATCCCCGATACGGAGGCTTTCAGCGTAATCGCGGAGATCATTTTCCACTTCGGCGTGCCCAGCGCGTAAGCCGCTTCACGCAGGCTATCCGGCACCAGTTTCAGCATGTTCTCGGTGGTACGAATGACGATAGGTACCTGCAGCAGCGCCAGCGCAATCACGCCGGCCCAGCCGGAGAAGTGTTCCATTTGCGCCACCACAATGGTGTAAACAAACAGACCGACCACGATAGACGGCGCAGACAGCAGGATGTCGTTAATGAAACGAATCACCTCTGCCAGCCAGGATTTACGCCCGTACTCCGCCAGATAAATCCCCGCCATAATGCCAAGCGGCGTACCAACTACCGTCGCCCAGAGGATCAGCAAACCGCTTCCCGCCAGGGCATTCGCCAGGCCGCCACCCGCCGTATTTGGCGGCGGCGTCATCTCGGTGAACAGCGACAGCGACATCCCGTCGATGCCGCGCACAACGGTCGAGAACAGGATCCAGACCAGCCAGAACAGACCGAACGCCATCGTTGCCATTGAGAGCGTCAACGCAACGCGGTTTTTGAAACGACGCTTCGCCTGCATTTTGCGACGGGATTCCGCCAGCGCAGTGGTGCTTTGCATTTCGAGAGTTGCCATTAGCGTGCCCCCTCATTTTTTGCGAGACGCAGGATCATCAGCTTGGAAATCGCCAGCACAATGAAGGTAATCACAAACAGGATCAGGCCCAGTTCCATCAGCGCCGCGACGTGCAGCCCGGATTCCGCTTCGGCAAATTCATTCGCCAGTGCGGAAGTAATACTGTTACCCGGCATGTAGAGGGAGGCGCTGTCGAGCTGGTAGGTGTTACCGATAATAAAGGTCACCGCCATGGTTTCACCCAAAGCACGGCCTAACCCCAGCATGACGCCGCCAATCACCCCATTTTTGGTGAACGGAAGGACGATGCGCCAGATAACTTCCCAGGTGGTGCAGCCGATGCCGTAGGCCGACTCTTTCATCATCACCGGGGTTTGTTCGAAGACATCGCGCATTACCGCCGCAATGTACGGAATAATCATAATGGCGAGGATCACCCCCGCAGCCAGAATACCGATACCGAAAGCCGGGCCAGAGAACAGGGTGCCGACAAACGGAATGGCAGAGAGAACATTACCCACCGGTTCCTGGAAGTACGTTGCGAACAGGGGAGCAAAGATAAACAGGCCCCACATGCCGTACACGATACTTGGAATAGCGGCCAGCAGTTCAATGGCGATACCCAGTGGACGTCGCAGCCAGCCCGGCGCCAGTTCCGTCAGGAACAGGGCAATACCAAAGCTCACCGGCACCGCAATCAGCAGGGCGATAAACGACGTCACCAGCGTGCCGTAAATCGGCACCAGCGCACCGTAGATATCGTTCGGCGCATCCCACTCTTTGGTCCACAGGAAAGAGAAACCGAATTTCTGGATGCTCGGCCAGGAGGAGAAAATCAGGGACACGATAATGCCGCCCAGCAGCAATAGCACAATCAGCGCAGCCAGTTTGACCAGCGCGCTGAAAATCATGTCACCTTTTTTACCCGGAGGGTTAAATGCAGGCTTTGTTGCAGCCATAAATCACTCTTCTGTTAAACGCGTTTACGAAATCGGCGGGTAGCGCGAGCGCCACCCGCCATTTTCGTCAGAATACTAAATTAATACAATGCTTTACCGCTGCTGTCTTTCACGTTGGTTTTCCATGCAGCGCGAATCTGCTCAACCACGTTGTCCGGCAGGGTGGCGTAATCCAGCGCGTTAGCCTGTTTGCCGCCGTTTTTGTACGCCCAGTCGAAGAACTTCAACACTTCAGCGCCCTGCTCAGGTTTCTTCTGCTCTTTGTGAACCAGAATGAAGGTGGTAGAGGTGATTGGCCACGCACCATCGCCTTTCTGGTTAGTCAGATCCTGAGCGAAGGATTTGCTCCAGTCAGCGCCTTTTGCAGCGTTAGCAAAGTTCTCTTCAGTCGGGCTGACTGGCTTGCCATCGGCAGAAACCAGTTTGGTGTAGGACAGGTTGTTCTGCTTAGCATACGCATACTCTACATAGCCGATAGAACCAGGCAGACGCTGTACGAACGCGGCGATACCGTCGTTGCCTTTACCACCCAGACCGGTTGGCCAGTTAACGGTAGAGCCGGAACCGACTTTAGATTTCCACTCTTCGTTCACTTTCGCCAGGTAGCTGGTGAAAACGAAAGAGGTACCGGAACCATCTGCACGACGAACCACTGCGATGTTCTGCGAAGGCAGTTTGACACCCGGGTTCAGTTTGGTGATGGCTTCGTCATCCCATTTTTTGATTTTACCGAGGTAGATGTCACCCAGGGTTTTGCCGTCCAGGACCAGCTCGCCTGATTTCAGGCCTGGAATGTTAACGGCCAGCACAACACCACCGATAACGGTCGGGAACTGGAACAGGCCTTCCTGCGCCAGTTTGTCATCAGACAGTGGAGCGTCTGATGCGCCGAAATCAACGGTATTCGCGGTAATTTGTTTTACGCCACCGGAGGAGCCGATACCCTGATAGTTAACCTTGTTACCGGTTTCTTTCTGGTAGGTATCCGCCCATTTGGCATACACCGGCGCAGGGAAGGTTGCACCAGCGCCAGTCAGGCTTGCTTCTGCAAATACAGAGAACGCGCTCAGAGATAAGGTCGCGGCGACAACAGTTGCGACAGTGGTACGCATAACTTTCATAATGTCTCCTGCAAGATTTTCGTAAATCGTTGTTTAGTGGCTACGATGAGCAAAATAGGACAAACAGGTGACAGATAAATGTACGAATTATGACAGTTTTATGACAATGAAAATTTAGCTTAAATATCAGTAAAAATTCATTTAATTATCATCTAGTTAACCACTTACATGACAGCAAGTTTTCAGAAATATTTTCTTTATGTGACACTGAAAAAAGTAGCTGAAGATGACAGATTGTCATAAATAAAAATGCGGATGGGTTGATTAAAAACAAACCAGGAAGGGTAAAAAAGCTCCACCCGAAGGTGGAGCCTGAGGGGATTATTCTACGGTGACCGATTTCGCCAGGTTACGTGGCTGGTCAACGTCAGTGCCTTTGATCAGCGCGACGTGGTAGGCCAGCAACTGCAGCGGAACGGTGTAGAAGATAGGGGCAATCACCTCTTCCACATGCGGCATCTCGATGATGTGCATATTGTCGCTGCTCGCAAAGCCGGCGTCTTTATCGGCGAAGACGTACAGTACACCACCGCGGGCGCGGACTTCTTCGATATTGGACTTCAGTTTTTCCAGCAGTTCGTTGTTAGGTGCCACAACGATGACCGGCATGTCTGCGTCAATCAGCGCCAGCGGGCCGTGTTTCAGCTCGCCTGCTGCGTAAGCTTCCGCGTGGATGTAGGAGATCTCTTTCAGCTTCAACGCGCCTTCCAGCGCAATTGGATACTGATCGCCACGGCCGAGGAACAGGGCGTGATGTTTGTCAGAGAAATCTTCCGCCAGCGCTTCAATGCGTTTGTCCTGAGACAGCATCTGCTCAATACGGCTTGGCAGCGCCTGCAGGCCATGAACGATGTCATGCTCAACAGCCGCATCCTGCCCTTTCAGACGCGCCAGTTTCGCCACCAGCATCAGCAGAACGGTCAGCTGAGTGGTAAACGCTTTGGTGGAGGCCACGCCGATTTCCGTACCTGCGTTGGTCATCAGCGCCAGATCGGATTCACGAACCAGCGAAGAACCCGGCACGTTACAGATGGCCAGAGAGCCCAGATAACCCAGCTCTTTAGAGAGACGCAGCGCCGCCAGGGTGTCCGCCGTTTCGCCAGACTGGGAAAGGGTGATCATCAGGCTATTACGACGCACCGCGGATTTGCGGTAGCGGAATTCTGAAGCGATTTCCACGTCACACGGAACACCGGCCAGGGATTCGAACCAGTAGCGGGAGACCATACCGGAGTTGTAGGAGGTACCGCAGGCCACGATCTGAATATGCTCAACCTTACCGAGCAGCTCATTGGCGTTGGCGCCCAGTTCGCTCAGGTCCACTTCGCCGTGGCTGATGCGCCCGGTCAGGGTGTTTTTGATGGCGTTCGGCTGCTCGTAAATTTCTTTCTGCATGTAGTGACGGTAAGCGCCTTTGTCGCCTGCGTCGTACTGCAGATTGGATTCGATCTCCGGGCGTTTCACCGGCTCGCCTTTGGTATCGAATACCGTCACGCTGCGACGCGTCACTTCCGCGATATCACCCTCTTCCAGGAAGATAAAGCGACGGGTAACCGGCAGAAGTGCCAGTTGGTCAGAGGCGATAAAGTTCTCGCCCATGCCCAGACCGATAACCATTGGGCTACCGGAACGTGCGGCCAGCAGCGTGGACGGATCGCGTGAATCCATGATTACCGTACCGTACGCACCGCGCAGCTGAGGGATCGCGCGCAGCACCGCTTCACGCAGTGTACCGCCCTGCTCCAGCTCCCAGTGAACCAGGTGAGCAATAACTTCGGTGTCGGTTTCAGAGACGAAGGTATAGCCGAGCGCTTTAAGTTCTTCGCGCAGCGGTTCGTGGTTTTCGATAATGCCGTTATGCACGACCACGATGTGTTCGGACACATGCGGGTGCGCATTGCCTTCAGACGGTTCGCCGTGGGTCGCCCAGCGGGTGTGCGCAATACCCGTGCCACCGTGCAGCGGATGATCTTCCGCAGCCTGGGCCAGCATCTGCACTTTACCGAGACGACGCAGACGGGTCATATGCCCTTCTGCATCCACAACTGCCAGACCGGCAGAGTCGTAACCACGGTATTCCAGACGACGTAAACCTTCGAGAAGGATTTCAGCAATATCACGCTGCGCAACTGCGCCAACAATTCCACACATAGTTTAATTTCCTGATTATGGCGTTATGCCATGCGTTGTCGCTGACCTGTATTTGCCCTTTCCGGGCACCCCGAGCCTTGTAGAGAGTGGGGTTATTGTTATAAGTACTGCCTTTGGGGGGAGGATTATGTTATCCCCTCACCCCATCCCTCTCCCCAGAGGGGTGAGGGCAAAAAACACCGCACCGAACGAGCGCTCTCCTCACGGGAGAGAGCAGGGTGCAGGTCGTTACTTTTTCTTCACTGGGCGTTTCCAGCCCTGCTTGTGAACCTGCGGCACGCGGCTCAGCACCAGCTCATTGTCGGCAACATCGCGCGTCACGGTCGTCCCGGCGGCAATGGTTACCCCGTTCCCGACCGTCACCGGTGCCACCAGCTGGGTATCAGAACCGACAAACACATCATCACCAATGATGGTTTTAAACTTGTTGGCACCGTCATAGTTGCAGGTGATTGTTCCTGCACCAATGTTCACGTTATCGCCAATTTCTGCATCGCCCAGGTAGGTTAAATGGCCGGCTTTGGAACCTTTGCCCAGACGCGCTTTTTTCATTTCAACGAAGTTGCCAACATGGGCGCCTTCGAGCAATTCAGCGCCAGGGCGCAGGCGTGCGAACGGCCCAATGGTGCATGCCGCGTCCAGATGTGCATCTTCAACCACGCTGTACGGGCTAATGTCGCAGTCGTCACCGATGACGCTGTTTTTGATAACACAACCGGCACCAATTTTGACGCGGTGGCCAAGCGTGACGTTGCCTTCAAGGATAACGTTAGTATCGATTTCAACGTCGCGCCCGTGAGATAAGGTCCCGCGCAGATCGAAACGCGCCGGGTCACGCAGCATAACGCCTGCCAGGAGCAGTTTTTCAGCCTGTTCGGACTGATAAACGCGTTCCAGGCGGGAAAGCTGAAGGCGGTTATTCACCCCTTCGGTTTCGCTAATGCGTGCCGGATGAACCGCCGCAATCTCACGCCCTTCCTGATAGGCCATCGCGATGATGTCGGTGATGTAGTACTCACCCTGCGCATTATTGTTGTTGAGCTTCGACAGCCAGCGCTTCAGGTCCGCACCATTGGCAATCAGGATACCGGTGTTGATCTCCTGAATCTGACGCTGTGCGTCGCTGGCATCTTTATGCTCAACGATACCCGTTACGTTACCGTTTTCGCGGGTAATGCGGCCATAGCCGGTTGGATCGTCAAGTACGACAGTTAACAACCCGATACCACCCTGCGGTTTAGCTTCACGCAGGCGGGCAAGGGTGTCGACAGAGATCAGCGGGACGTCGCCATAAAGCATCAGAATATCTTCGTCATCTGCAAAGAACGGGGCGGCCTGCTGCATGGCGTGTCCGGTCCCCAACTGTTCTGCCTGAAGCACCCAGTTGAGTTTGTCATCGTTCAGCGTCTTTTTAAGCAGATCGCCGCCGTGACCATAGACCAGATGGACCTGACGGGCACCCAGTTCATTAGCGGCATCAATGACATGCTGCACCATCGGCTTTCCTGCCAGCGTGTGCAGTACCTTTGGAAGATCGGAATACATGCGGGTACCTTTACCGGCGGCAAGGATGACCACGCTCATTGTATTGTTCAACATACGCGTCCTGACTGTAATTTGAGTAAGAAGTTAAACCCGTTGACGTTGAAAATTCTACATATTTTGCGTCATAAAATGGAATGGCGTTAAAACGTTCAACATCAGCCAATAATGGCTATTTGAGGCCATTTTTAGGGGCAGAGTAAACCCCTTTTTCTCTGGAAAATAGCCTTCTCGCGATAAGTCGCTAGCACACACAATAGCTTAGCTATTCTTTTGGATCATGAATAAAGATCGGTGTGATACGAAACCATAAAAAAAGCCAGCCTGGAAACCAGACTGGCTTTGTGCTTTTCAAGCCGGTGTTACATCGCTTTTTTGGTCAACTCGATAACGCGCAGTTTCGCGATCGCTTTGGCCAGCTCCGCAGACGCCTGAGCGTAATCCACGTCACCATGAGAGCTGCTAATGTGCTCTTCAGCCTTACGCTTCGATTCCAGGGCTCGTGCTTCGTCGAGATCCTGGCCACGAATAGCGGTATCGGCCAGAACGGTCACGCTGCCAGGCTGCACTTCAAGAATGCCGCCGGACAGATAGATAAACTCTTCATGACCGAACTGTTTAACGATGCGGATCATACCAGGCTTAATGGCGGTGAGCAGCGGTGCGTGACCCGGGAAAATACCCAGTTCACCTTCACTACCCGTTACCTGGATTTTCTCGACCAGACCAGAGAACATTTGTTGCTCTGCGCTGACGACGTCCAGGTGGTAAGTCATTGCCATATCACCCTCCGATTAAGGCGTTAAAGTTTTTTGGCTTTTTCCACGGCTTCGTCGATGGAACCAACCATGTAGAACGCCTGCTCCGGCAGGTGATCGTATTCGCCTTCCATGATGCCTTTAAAGCCACGGATGGTGTCTTTCAGGGAAACGTATTTACCCGGAGAACCGGTGAATACTTCCGCAACGAAGAACGGCTGGGACAGGAAGCGCTGGATCTTACGCGCACGTGCTACCACCAGTTTGTCTTCTTCAGACAGCTCATCCATACCCAGGATGGCGATGATGTCTTTCAGTTCCTGGTAACGCTGCAGCAGGGACTGTACGCCACGCGCGGTGTCGTAGTGTTCCTGACCCACAACCAGTGGATCCAGCTGACGGCTGGTGGAGTCCAGCGGGTCAACGGCCGGGTAAATACCCAGAGACGCGATCTGACGGCTCAGTACCACGGTTGCGTCAAGGTGCGCAAAGGTGGTGGCTGGGGATGGGTCAGTCAAGTCATCCGCAGGTACGTATACCGCCTGAACGGAGGTGATAGAACCGGTTTTGGTAGAGGTGATACGTTCCTGAAGAACACCCATCTCTTCCGCCAGCGTCGGCTGATAACCTACCGCTGAAGGCATACGACCCAGCAGTGCAGATACTTCAGTACCGGCCAGGGTGTAACGATAGATGTTATCAACGAACAGCAGAACGTCACGGCCTTCGTCACGGAACTTCTCAGCCATAGTCAGGCCAGTCAGCGCAACGCGCAGACGGTTTCCTGGTGGCTCGTTCATCTGACCGTAAACCAGGGATACTTTGTCCAGAACGTTGGAGTCGGTCATTTCGTGGTAGAAGTCGTTACCCTCACGAGTACGTTCACCTACGCCCGCAAATACGGAGTAACCGGAGTGCTCGATCGCGATGTTACGGATCAGCTCCATCATGTTTACGGTTTTACCTACACCCGCACCACCGAACAGACCAACTTTACCGCCCTTCGCAAACGGACACATCAGGTCGATAACTTTGATGCCGGTTTCCAGCAGTTCCTGAGAGCTGGACAGCTCTTCGTAGGAAGGTGCTGCGCGGTGGATAGCCCAACGCTCTTCTTCACCGATGTCGCCTTTCATGTCGATTGGTTGACCCAATACGTTCATGATACGACCCAGTGTTGCTTTACCTACCGGGACTTCGATCGGGTGCTCAAGGTCTTTAACTTCCAGACCACGACGCAGACCGTCGGAAGAACCCATCGCGATGGTACGCACGATACCGCCGCCGAGCTGCTGCTGAACTTCCAGCACCAGGCTCTCGTTACCATTCTGTACCTCAAGCGCGTCGTACACGCGTGGTACGGCGTCCTGAGGGAACTCGACGTCCACCACGGCGCCGATTACCTGGACAATCTTTCCAGTAGCCATCTTGAATCCTCTACGTAATTCGTAAACCTGGTTAAACCGCGGCGGCCCCCGAGACGATCTCGGTGAGTTCCTGAGTAATGCTGGCCTGACGAGCTTTGTTGTAAACCAACTGCAGCTCTTTAATCAGGCTGCCGCCATTATCGGTCGCGGCTTTCATCGCCACCATTCGTGCGGCCTGCTCGCTGGCCAGGTTTTCTACAACGCCCTGATAAACCTGAGATTCAACGTAACGACGCAGCAGGGTATCCAACAGCGGTTTCGGATCGGGTTCATACAGGTAATCCCAGGATTTTTGCTTCAGCTCGTCATCTTCTGATGCCGGTAAAGGCAGCATCTGAGTGAGCGTTGGAACCTGAGACATGGTGTTAATAAATTTGTTGCTGACAACGTACAGTCTGTCCAGACGGCCTTCATCATAAGCCTGCAACATCACTTTAACCGGGCCGATCAACTCGGACAGGGAAGGGTTATCACCCATACCCGTCACCTGAGCGACAATGTTGCCACCAACGGAGTTAAAGAAAGAGACGCCTTTAGAGCCGATCATTGCGATATCGCCCTGAACGCCTTTTTCAGACCATGCTTTCATATCCGCCAGCAGTTTTTTGAACAGGTTAATGTTCAAGCCGCCACACAGACCACGGTCGGTCGACACCACCAGGTAGCCCACGCGCTTAACGTCGCGTTCTTCCAGGTAAGGGTGCTTATATTCCAGATTACCGTTTGCAAGGTGACCAATCACTTTGCGCATGGTTTCTGCATAAGGACGGCTGGCCGCCATGCGATCCTGCGATTTACGCATTTTGGAAGCGGCGACCATCTCCATCGCTTTAGTGATCTTTTGCGTGTTCTGGACGCTTGCGATCTTACTACGTATCTCTTTTGCGCCGGCCATGAGCTTCTCCTCAATGCCAGGCGGCTTGTCCTGAGACAAGCCGCCGGACGATTACCAGGATTGGGTTGCTTTGAAGGAATCGAGGATAGCTTTCAGCTTGCCTTCGATTTCGTCGTTATAGCCACCGGTCTGGTTGATCTCTTGCATCAGCGGAGCGTGATCACGGTCGACGTAAGCCAGCAGAGCGGCTTCGAAGCTACCGATTTTCGCCAGTTCCACATCTTCGAGGTAACCGCGTTCAGCCGCGAACAGAACCAGGCCCTGCTGAGCAACAGACATTGGTGCGTACTGTTTCTGCTTCAGCAGCTCGGTCACTTTCTGACCGTGGCTCAGCTGTTTACGGGTTGCTTCGTCCAGATCGGATGCGAACTGAGAGAACGCAGCCAGTTCACGATACTGTGCCAGCGCGGTACGAATACCACCGGACAGTTTCTTGATGATCTTGGTCTGAGCAGCACCACCCACACGGGATACGGAGATACCCGGGTTAACTGCCGGACGAATACCGGAGTTAAACAGGTTGGTTTCCAGGAAGATCTGACCATCGGTAATGGAGATTACGTTGGTCGGAACGAACGCAGAAACGTCACCCGCCTGGGTTTCAATGATTGGCAGCGCGGTCAGAGAGCCGGTTTTACCCTTCACTTCACCTTTGGTGAAGTTCTCGACGTATTCCGCGTTAACGCGGGAAGCACGCTCCAGCAGACGAGAGTGGAGGTAGAATACGTCGCCAGGGAACGCTTCACGTCCAGGTGGACGACGGAGCAGCAGGGAAACCTGACGATATGCAACGGCCTGTTTAGACAGGTCATCGTATACGATCAGCGCATCTTCACCGCGGTCACGGAAGTATTCGCCCATTGCGCAACCGGCGTATGGTGCCAGGTATTGCAGTGCAGCAGATTCAGAAGCGGTCGCCACAACAACGATGGTGTTAGACAGCGCGCCGTGCTCTTCCAGTTTACGAACCACGTTAGAAATGGTGGACGCTTTCTGGCCGATAGCCACGTACACACATTTGATGCCGGAGTCACGCTGGTTGATGATGGCGTCGATAGCCATCGCGGTTTTACCGGTCTGACGGTCACCGATGATCAGTTCACGCTGGCCACGACCGATTGGAATCATGGCATCAACGGACTTATAACCAGTCTGCACTGGCTGATCAACGGACTGACGGTCGATAACGCCTGGTGCGATAACTTCGATTGGGGAGAAGCCATCGTGCTCAACCGGACCTTTACCGTCGATTGGCGCACCCAGGGTGTTAACAACGCGACCCAGCAGGCCACGGCCAACCGGCACTTCCAGAATACGGCCAGTACACTTAACCTTCATGCCTTCGGCGAGGTCAGCGTATGGACCCATCACAACTGCACCTACGGAGTCGCGCTCCAGGTTCAGTGCGATAGCGTAACGGTTACCCGGCAGGGAAATCATCTCACCCTGCATACAATCGGCCAGGCCGTGGATGCGGATAACACCGTCACTTACAGAAACAATAGTACCTTCGTTGTGAGCTTCGCTCACAACACTGAACTGAGCAATGCGCTGCTTGATCAGTTCGCTGATTTCGGTGGAATTCAGTTGCATGCTCCAGTCCCCTTAAGACTGCAAGACGTCTGCAAGGCGTTCAAGACGGCCGCGTACGCTGCCATCAATGACCATATCACCCGAACGGATGATTACGCCTGCCATTACAGACTTATCGATTTTGCAATTCAGCTTAACTTTGCGTGACAGACGTTTTTCCATCGCGGCGGTAATTTTCGCAAGCTGTTCATCACTCAGTTCAGTCGCAGAAGTCACTTCGACTTCAGCGGTAGCTTCACTAAGGGCACGTAAGTGCTCAAACTGCTCGAGAACATCCGGGAGCACACGGAGACGACCATTTTCTGCCATTACCTTAATCAGGTTCTGACCATTGGCATCCAGTTGCTCTCCGCACACGGCGATAAACGACGCGGCGAGAGTTTCAGGCGCTAACGCACCAGAAAGCAACTCGGCCATTTGTTCGTTTTTCGTCACCTCAGCGGCAAACGCCAGCATATCCTGCCAGCGATCGACATTTTGGTGTTCGACAGCAAAGTCAAAAGCTGCTTTGGCGTAGGGGCGAGCTACCGTAACAAATTCAGACATCAGCCCCTCCCTCCTTACAGTTCAGCGACAAGTTTGTCCACGATGTCGCTGTTAGCAGCTTCATCCACGGAACGTTCGATGATCTTCTCGGCGCCAGCAACAGCCAGAATCGCAACCTGCTTACGCAGTTCTTCGCGAGCACGTTTACGCTCAGCTTCAATTTCAGCCTGAGCTTGTGTCACGATCTTAGTACGTTCCTGTTCTGCTTCAGCTTTGGCTTCGTCCAGGATCTGCGAACGGCGTTTGTTAGCCTGTTCGATGATAACCTGAGCTTCCGCTTTCGCTTTTTTCAGCTGGTCTGTCGCGTTGGCCTGTGCAAGGTCCAAATCTTTCTTAGCGCGTTCTGCAGAAGCCAGACCGTCAGCAATTTCTTTCTGACGTTTTTCGATGGCAGCCATTAAAGGCGGCCATACATACTTCATGCAGAACCAGACAAAGAGAATAAACGCGATGGCCTGGCCGAGGATTGTTGCGTTCATGTTCACAGCACAATACCTCTTTAATATCTGTGGCTTAGGGTTTTAAAACTACTACTACGCGACAGCAAACATCACGTACAGACCCAGACCTACAGCGATCATTGGGATAGCATCCACCAGACCCATAACGATAAAGAACTGAGTACGCAGCAGAGGAATCAGATCAGGTTGACGCGCTGCGCCTTCCAGGAATTTGCCCCCGAGGATGCCGATACCGATCGCAGCACCGATAGCCGCCAGACCCATCATCACAGCGGCAGCCATGTACAGCAGATCCATATTCAGGTTTTCCATGACAGTCTCCAGTTTGTTTCAATTAAAACGTAGTAGTGTTGGTAAAAAATCAGTGCTCTTCAGACGCCATCGACAGATAGACGATCGTCAGAACCATGAAGATAAAGGCTTGCAGCGTAATGATCAGGATGTGGAAAATGGCCCAAGGCACATTCAGAATCCACTGTGACCACCACGGCAGAAGACCCGCGATCAGAATGAAAATCAGCTCACCCGCATACATGTTGCCGAACAGTCGCAGACCCAGTGAAACAGGTTTGGACAGCAGGCTAACGCCTTCCAGGATCAGGTTGACCGGAATAAACGCCCAGTGGTTGAACGGCTGCAAGGTAAGCTCTTTCACGAAGCCGCTTACGCCTTTCATTTTGATGCTGTAGAAAAGAATCAGGATAAACACGCCCAGCGCCATCGACAGGGTGATGTTCACGTCAGCGGACGGCACCACGCGCAGTGCTGGCAGACCGAGGACATGTTCGCCAATCCACGGCAGGAAATCGATTGGCAGCAGGTCCATCAGGTTCATCAGGAACACCCAAACGAACACGGTCAGGGCCAGCGGAGCAATCAGCTTGCTCTTACCATGGTACATGTCTTTGACGCTGCCATGGACGAAGCCGATGATCATTTCGATGAACGTCTGGAATTTCCCTGGAACACCGCTGGTCGCTCTTTTCGCAACACCGCGGAACATGGCCAGGAACAGAAGACCCAAAACGACCGAGAAGAACATGGAGTCGATGTTGATCGTCCAGAAGGTGGCCGGGGGTTATGCGGATCCACCAGCGAGAATGTACGCAGGTCCAGCTGAAGGTTATTCAGATGGTGACCTATGTAATCCTGCGGCGTCATATTTTCTGAAGCCATGATGCCTTTTACCCTTTGTTGTTGATTACAGCTGGAGCCAGAACTTGTACCACCAGCACCAAAACCCACGTTGCTATCAGCGGCATGAATACCACTTTCAAAACCGCCAGCGCCATCACCAGTAGAGCAAAGGTCAGCAACACCTTACACACTTCACCGAGAGCGAAGGACCAGGCCACACGGCCTTTGGCGGGTGTATGCGCCTGATGACGCCAGGCAAAAATCATAAACAATACGTTTGGCAGAACAACCGCCAAACCCCCGCACACGGCGGAGATGCCCCAGAAGGGGTCTTTGAGGCTAAACAGCAGTCCACTTGCTATCACAGCCAGAAACTGAATGAACAGAAGCTTACGAGCAACGTTTCTACTCAAGAGCGACACAGACATCACGTTTTTACTCCTGCTCCCTTCGAGGTATGCCGCGTGTCGTATAAAACGTCCTTTAAGGCTCAGAGTCAAGCATCAAAAAGCGGTCAAATTATACGGTGCGCACCCGTGATTTCAAACATTAAGTAGCGAAAAGGTGAATAAATGTTTAAATATTTTTCCCCGCCGCTATTTTTTAACTTTTCCTGAAAGCCACGACCTTCGACCAAAACTGCAAACAGCGCGAAAACGTTGGCTACAAAGCGTGCACGAGATCACAAAATACACATTTGCGATAAGGGTGTATTTATCAAAGACGCAAATCGGTTTATTTCATCTTTATGAAATTAAAGACAAATTATCGTAACTATTTTCAAAACAGCCCGGTATACAATAAAAACCTTTTATTGACATTCTTAATAAATATTTAACATTCGATTCTGGTTGCCGTATTCCACTTTTAGCAGGCTGATATTTTCGATGTTGACTATCTTCATGCTGAACAATGGCTGTTACGTTAACCGTTAGAAAAACCTTAGTAACACAGAGGTTAAACTCTCTTCGGTAAAACCAGAGAATTAGTGCTGTTATTTAACATGGTCAGAACAGCACGAATTCCACAATTTTTATTAAATATTTAAAAATTGTTTGGCTTAATTATCACCAGATGGCGTTCACCCTCAAGCTGAGGAATGTTTAATTTCTCAACGGATTCGACAGCAAAACCCTCCGGAAGCTGTTCAATTTCATCGCCCGGCAACTGCCCTTTCAGGGCATAAAAGCGGCCATTTTGTGCAGGCAAGTGCTTACACCAGCTCACCATATCATTGAGCGACGCAAACGCGCGGCTGATAACACCGTCAAACGGTGGCTCCGCGGGGAACGCCTCTACCCTGCTCTGTACAGGGGCGATGTTCTCCAGCTTCAGCTCATGCTGGACCTGACGTAAAAAACGGACGCGTTTGCCAAGGCTGTCCAGCAGCGTGAAATGGCTCTCAGGGCGGACAATCGACAGCGGGATCCCCGGCAGGCCAGGGCCTGTGCCCACATCGATAAAGCGCTCCCCTTTAAGATACGGCGCAACCACGATGCTATCGAGGATATGACGAACCAGCATCTCGTTGGGGTCGCGAACAGACGTCAGGTTGTACGCTTTATTCCATTTGTTCAGCATATCGACATAGGCCACCAGCTGAGTTTTCTGGTGATCGGTGAGCGAAATACCTGCCTGTTCCAGCAGACGAGAGAGTTTATTGAGCACAGTGGGTACCTGTTTAGACATAAATTGCCCGGTGGCGCTTACCGGGCCTACGAATTAGCAGGGCGGGTAGCGAAGCGCCACCCGCCAAAAGCACTGGATATTATGCGCTACGGCGCAGCATACCTTGCTTTTTCAGCCACACCAGCAGAATCGAAATCGCGGCAGGTGTGACACCGGAGATACGGGACGCCTGACCGATCGACACAGGCTTGTGATCGTTCAGCTTGGCGATCACTTCATTGGAAAGCCCCGTCACCTGACGGTAGTCCAGCATTTCCGGCAGCAGCGTATTTTCGTTGCGCTGCTGTTTTTCAATCTCATCCTGCTGACGCGCGATGTAACCTTCGTATTTGACCTGGATCTCAACCTGTTCAGCCGCTTCAGCGTCGTCAAGGCCAGGCGCGAACGCGGTCAGTTTCACCAGGTTCTCGTAGGTCACTTCAGGGCGACGCAGCAAGTCTTCGCCGCTGGCTTCGCGCGAAAGCGGCGCAGTTAAGTGAGCATTCACTTCTGCAGCGGTTTCCGCCTGGGGATTCACCCAGGTGGTTTTCAGGCGCTGACGTTCCTGCTCAATACGTTCCAGTTTTTCGTTGAAGCGCGCCCAGCGTTCGTCATCTACCAGACCCAGTTCACGACCCACTTCGGTCAGACGCAGGTCGGCGTTATCTTCGCGCAGCATCAGGCGATATTCCGCGCGAGAGGTAAACATACGGTACGGTTCTTTCGTACCCAGGGTGCAGAGATCGTCGACCAGCACGCCCAGATAAGCCTGAGAACGCGCAGGTGCCCAGCCCTCTTTCTCCGCAGAGAAGCGTGCTGCGTTCAGACCGGCAAGCAGACCCTGAGCGGCAGCTTCTTCGTAACCGGTCGTGCCGTTAATCTGGCCGGCGAAGAACAGACCGTGGATGAATTTGCTCTCCAGGGTTGGCTTCAGGTCACGCGGATCGAAGAAATCGTACTCAATAGCGTAGCCAGGACGAACGATTTTCGCGTTCTCCATACCCTGCATTGAGCGAACAATTTGCATCTGCACATCGAACGGCAGGCTGGTGGAGATGCCGTTCGGGTAAATTTCATTTGACGTCAGTCCTTCCGGCTCCAGGAAGATCTGGTGCTGGTTACGATCGGCAAAGCGCATCACCTTGTCTTCGATCGATGGACAGTAACGCGGGCCGATCCCTTCGATCACGCCAGCGTACATTGGGCTGCGGTCGAGGTTATTGCGGATCACGTCATGGGTTTTTTCGTTGGTATGCGTGATGTAGCACGGTACCTGCTGCGGATGTTGAGCCGCATTGCCCATGAACGAGAACACCGGCATGGGGTTATCACCGTGCTGTTGTGCCAGCACGCTGAAATCAATGGTGCGCGCATCAATACGCGGTGGCGTGCCTGTTTTCAGGCGACTGACGCGCAGCGGAAGTTCACGCAGACGACGAGACAGCGGAATGGACGGCGGATCGCCAGCACGGCCACCGCTGTAGTTATCCAGACCGATATGGATTTTGCCATCCAGGAAGGTCCCGACAGTCAGTACGACGGCTTTCGCGCGGAACTTGAGGCCCATCTGGGTTACGGCACCCACAACGCGATCGTTTTCAACGATAAGATCTTCTACCGCCTGCTGGAAGATCATCAGGTTTGGCTGATTCTCCAGGGCAGTACGTACCGCCTGACGGTAAAGCACGCGGTCTGCCTGAGCACGGGTGGCGCGCACAGCGGGACCTTTGCTTGCGTTTAGTATCCTAAACTGGATGCCGGCATGATCGATCGCTTTCGCCATCAGGCCGCCAAGTGCATCCACTTCTTTTACCAGGTGTCCTTTCCCAATGCCGCCAATCGCCGGATTACAGGACATTTGTCCCAGCGTGTCGATATTGTGTGTCAAAAGCAGGGTCTGCTGACCCATTCGCGCTGCGGCCATTGCGGCCTCAGTGCCTGCATGACCCCCGCCAATGATGATGACGTCAAAAGGATCCTGATAAAACATGGTGGTCTGCCTCGCGTAAAGCGGTATGAAAATGGATTGAAGCCCGGGCCGTGGATTCTACTCAACTTTAGTCTTTCGAGAAAGCATTGGGATCCTGGGCTATTAAAAAGAAGATCTTTTTATTTAGAGATCTGTTCTATTGTGATCTCTTATTAGGATCGAGTACCTCTGTGGATAAGCCCGATCTCACGATGAAGATCATGCAGTTAGAAAGGATCGTTTGCTGTGAATGATCGGTGATCCTGGCCAGTATAAGCTGGGATCAGATCGCGACTTTATACACAGGGCCAAAACAGCCTCAGAGTTATAACTTGGATAACTACCGCTTAATACGAGCTTTTAACCAGAGTTATCCACATCTGTTCGCGCGATCTTTAATCGTTTTTGAGTAAATTTTTCCATTCACCCAGCCAGATCTCCGCTGGATCTTCCGGAATGTCATGATCGAGGATGTTGATCTTTAGTGTTTCACCTAGCTGTTTTGCCCCACAGGCAGTCACAGCGGCTTCGACTTTCTCTATTGCACCGCAAAAGGTGTCATATTCACGACTGCCGATACCCACCGCGCCAAAACGGACGTTTGACAGGTCAGGCTGCTGTTCCAGCAGTTCGTCATATAAAGGTTGCAGATTATCCGGCAGATCGCCTGCGCCGTGCGTCGAGGTGATCAGTAGCCAGACCCCATCAGTCGGGAGATCGTCAAGCAACGGGCCGTGCAGTGTTTCGGTGGAAAAGCCCGCGTCTTCCAGCTTCTCAGCCAGATGTTCCGCAACGTATTCCGCGCCGCCCAGGGTGCTGCCACTGATAAGGGTAATGTCTGCCATTGATCGCTCGCTCAAATAAAGAGGGGCTCATTGTACGCTGTGAACGAGCTGGGATCTACCTGTGGAAAATGTGGGAATGAATTTGCCCGATCAGGGGCGGATGGTACGCATGATCGGGTTCTGCAGGGAGATCAATGTTTCAGTGGACTGAATTTCATCAATTGTTTGGATCTTGTTGATAAGTACCTGCTGGAGGGCATCAATGGAGCGGCACATCACCTTTATAAAGATACTGTAGTGCCCGGTGGTGTAGTACGCCTCCGTGACTTCTTCAAGCGCGTTGAGCTTCGCCAGGGCTGACGGATAGTCTTTGGCGCTTTTGAGAATAATGCCAATAAAGCAGCAGACGTCATAACCCAGCTGCTTAGGGCTGACGTCGATACGTGCGCCAGTAATGATCCCCGCCTGTTTCATCTTTTCCACGCGAACGTGGATTGTGCCCGGACTGACGCCAAACTGTTTCGCCAGTTCCGCGTAGGCAGTACGTGCATTGGCCATTAAGGCCTCCAGGATGCCGCGGTCCAGATTATCGATCTGATAATTTTCCATAGCTTTTTCTTATGAACATTAATGAATCTCTCTATTCTAGCGCCTTATTTTAATGAATCAAAAGTGAAGGTGGCTTTTTGTTGATGGGTTATTGAATAACAGGCCATTTCTGTTGCTTAATCTCTATCAACAGGACGCAGGAGTATAAATAATGAAAACCGCTTACATCGCAAAACAACGCCAGATCAGCTTCGTTAAATCCCATTTTTCACGTCAGCTGGAAGACAAGCTTGGTCTGATCGAAGTCCAGGCGCCCATTCTCAGCCGCGTGGGTGACGGGACGCAGGACAACCTTTCTGGATGCGAAAAAGCGGTACAGGTGAAAGTGAAAACACTGCCAGACGCCCAGTTCGAAGTGGTGCATTCCCTTGCGAAGTGGAAACGTCAAACCCTGGGACAACACGACTTCAGCGCGGGCGAAGGGCTTTACACGCACATGAAAGCCCTTCGCCCCGATGAAGACCGTCTTACGCCAATGCACTCTGTCTACGTCGATCAATGGGACTGGGAGCGCGTCATGGGCGATGGCGAGCGTCACGTCGGTACGCTGAAATCCACCGTTGAGGCGATCTACGCCGGGATCAAAGCGACCGAAGCGGCAGTGAGCAAAGAGTTTGGTCTGGCACCGTTCCTGCCGGAATCGATCCACTTTGTCCACAGCCAGGAACTGCTGAGCCGTTATCCCGATCTGGATGCCAAAGGCCGTGAGCGTGCGATCGCCAAAGAATTGGGTGCTGTGTTCCTGATCGGGATTGGCGGCAAATTGTCTGACGGTAAACGCCATGATGTGCGTGCGCCGGATTATGATGACTGGAGCACGACGGGTGAAGGCGAACGCGCCGGTCTGAACGGCGATATTCTGGTCTGGAACCCGGTGCTGGAAGATGCGTTCGAGCTCTCTTCAATGGGGATCCGCGTGGATGCTGACGCCCTGAAGCGTCAGCTGGCACTGACCGGGGATGAAGATCGCCTCACGCTGGAGTGGCACCAGGCGCTGCTGCGCGGAGAGATGCCGCAGACCATTGGCGGTGGTATTGGCCAGTCCCGTCTGACCATGCTGCTGTTGCAGCTGCCACATATTGGTCAGGTGCAGTGCGGTGTCTGGCCACAACAGGTACGCGATCGCGTTGAATCTCTTCTGTAATTAGCGCTGCCAGCGTCTTAGCAGGCGGCTACGTAACCCGGTATCAAAGCGCCAGATATGATCGAAGATGCGCATGATGCCGGGCTTTCCATGGGCAGACATCGCCACAGCATGGAAACGGTGCTGGTGCACTCGCTGTATCTCCTTCACTTTATTCACCACGTCATCCGGTAGCCGCTGGGCAATAAAATCGGAGATGACCACGGCGTCAGCGTCATACCAGTCTCCGCCCTGCATCCGCTCAACGATGCTTCGAAAACAGCTGGCCAGATCGGTACCGCCACGAAAGCGCTGGCTTAAAAAGCGGATCGCCTGCTCAATACCCTGCTGATGGGTCAGTTCATACCCCACAACTTCGCTGGAAAAGAGCATGATGAAGCAGCGACGTCGATCGGCGAGCGCCACGCGCATCAGAGCCAGGCAGAACGCTTTCGCGCACTGTTCGTTAAACCCCCCCATCGAGCCGGACGTATCCACGCACACAATAAAAGGCCCGCGCGGCTGTTCGTCAAAATCCTGATGGATGACCGGGCGCTGGCTGAGCTTTTCACGCCAGGCTTCGCCATGCAACCGGTAGGTCAGAAGCTGTTTTTCCACCAGCCGGCGATAAAACTCGTACTCAAGCTCGGTCATCCCCAGCGTACTCAACTCCGTGGGCAGCAGGCGCAAAATATCGTCGCTTTGCTGGAGCCCATCCACCTGCTCAGGCACGGTGGCCGGTTCACGGACCAGGGTGCGGAAGGTCTCCATTGGGGCATCTTTCTTTGGGACCGATTTGGCCTCCCGTGAACGACCCAGCTGTTCGGCAAGCTTCATCAGCTCTGGCTGCTGTGCCAGAAAATCGCCGTACTTGACGATGAGCTGGTAATCTCCGCGCCGCAGCTGACCGGCGCTCATATCCCAAAGACGCCCGGCGGCGTTTTCATTTTCCACCAGCACCTGCTCCAGTTGACCGCTTAAGGTCATGCGTTCCTGCACTTCGCTAAGCAGCTGTTCACGCTCCTCATCCAGCAACTGCTGGTTCAACGTTGTGGCCTGCACCACCAGGCTGAGGCGCCAGCGTTGTAAAAAGAGGGTGTGTAGCGCGGGGGTAAACGTGGCGTTATCCGTGACCAGCGCTCGCGCCTGGCTGGCAAACGGAGAGTGTACCGTGTCGAGTAACGTCAGGGTTTGCGGGAGCTGGGCGATAAACTGTGACGTAGAGAGCCGCTGGCACTGCTGATAGCAGGCCACCTCGTCAGTTAATTCAGGGGGGACTTCGGTCTCTTTGAACCGCTGACGCAGGTTTTCGCGCCAGCGCGGGAGATCGTCGGTCATCGCCTTTTTGAGCCGCGGGAATTTTTCAAAAAAAGCCGCCAGCTGCGGGGAGGCCAGAAGGGTGATGACCACCTCTTCGATCAACCCCTCTTCGCTGACGGCCAGCATGACGTTAAGCGTATCCAGCGTTAGCATTGACGAGCCTGTTTGATCTGCGCGCTGACATCCTGCAGGCTGGCTTCGATGCGACCTAACCAGTCGCTATGAATAAAGAGGCATTTTTGCTGCTCGCTGAAGCGCGTATGTTGCTGGTGCCATTCCGTATCCAGCGCTTCAAGCTGGCGTTTAATCTCTTCCGGCACGCTGTCAGAGGCGGTTCCCGGAAGCGCAAGACGCGATCCCTGCAGGCTGACGTCGCGGATCACCAGATGCTGGCTGCTGTCCACTTCCAGCGTCAGCGGCTGGGCAAAACCGATGCCGTTGAGTTTGCCGCGGATCTCCCCGCCCTTATCAAGCCACTGAGCCAGTGGCTCTCGCTCCACGGTGATATGGACCACCTGCATGTCATGCAGCTTAAGGGGCTGCTGAAGCAGGAGCGTCAGCGTTGTACTGGTCAGTTCGGACGGCAGCTCATAATGCGCTTTGCGGGCGAACATACCGCCAAGGCGGTTTACTTTCAGCGCTGTTTTGTCGCTTTGTTGTTGCTGCAGCTGAATACGCCGTTGGGCAATCGCCCCGAGCTGGTTGAGCATCGACTGCTGGCCCCAGGCGTGTCCGGTCATCAATACGTCAAGCTGCTGCTGCATCAGGTTCATGCCTTCCGCGTCGTGCCAGAGACAATCTTTTAAAAGGATCAGATCGATTGGCGCAACGGCATCGCGGCCGCTGAACAGGGCGCTGGCCTGCAGCAGGCGGATCGCTTTTTTCCAGCGACGGTCGGAGACATACGGCGCAGAAGGCAGTAAATCGAGCTGCTGGCGCAGCAGATAGATCAGCTCAAACACCGAATCCGGCAGTGTGATTTTGCCGATATCCTCCTGCCACTGGTAATACTCCTCATCCGTGACCTGCAGCGAAGCGGGGACCGGGTTTTCATTCTCATCCTGCTGGCTGACCAGCATCGAGCGGAAGTTGGATTTATCCTGCACTTTGTCGAGCCACAGGCGGATCAGCATGCGGTCATACAGCGCTTCAAGGCTGCTGTCGGCTTCCGGGAGTTCGTTAGAGGCCGCCACCAGAAGGCGCATCGGGATTTTCTCTTCGCTGGCACCGTTGCGGAATCGGCGTTCGTTTATCGCCGTGAGCAGGGTGTTCAGAATAGCCGGCCCCGCTTTCCAGATCTCATCAAGAAAAACAATTTCCGCTTCCGGAAGATACCCCTCAGTCAGGCGCTGATAGCGCCCCTCATCTTTCAGCGCCTGAATGGAAAGCGGGCCGAAAACTTCTTCTGGGGTGGAAAAGCGGGTCATCAGGTATTCGAAAGCGCGGGCGTTCTGAAAGGCAAATTTCAGCCGGCGGGCAATCAGGCTTTTGGCGATGCCCGGAGGACCAAGCAGAAAGACGCTTTCACCGCTCAACGCCGCCAGTAAACAGAGGCGAATGGCGTGGCTACGCTCGAAAAGGCCTTTTTCCAGCGCGCCGCTGAGGCGGGAAATTCTTTCTGCTATTAAATGTGAGTGAGCCATAATAGTTTTGCATCCTTTCGCCGTCGTGGCGGCCAATTGAAGCGAGTATAGACGTTTCAGTCAGGGCTGGTAATAGACTGAAGTGCGGCGCTATTTTCTTTGCGCTACATTAATGCGGTTGCATTTAGGGGTACGATTTTGCATTGAATCGTGCATACTGTGCGCTTTTTGTGGGCCAAGGGACTAAGCACACATTTGTTATTTAAACGAAAAGACTAGTCTATGAGCACTGATAATAAGCAATCATTACCCGCAATAACGCTTGCGGCGATCGGGGTTGTCTACGGTGATATCGGCACCAGCCCGCTTTATACGCTTCGTGAATGTCTGTCCGGTCAGTTTGGTTTTGGTGTTGAGCGCGATGCCGTCTTTGGCTTCCTGTCCCTCATCTTCTGGCTGCTGATCCTGGTGGTTTCAGTGAAATACCTCTCCTTCGTTATGCGTGCAGATAACGCCGGTGAAGGGGGGATCCTGACTCTGATGTCCCTTGCCGGGCGGAATACCTCCGCCAGAATGACGTCGGTGCTGGTCATTATCGGCCTGATTGGCGGCAGCTTCTTCTATGGGGAAGTCGTCATTACGCCCGCGATTTCGGTTCTCTCGGCGATAGAGGGGCTGGAGATTATCGCGCCACAGCTTGATTCATGGGTTGTTCCGCTGGCGATCCTTGTCCTGACGCTGTTGTTCATCATCCAGAAGCACGGCACCGGGCTGGTGGGCAAGCTGTTCGCTCCGATTATGCTGGCCTGGTTCCTGGTCCTGGCGGCACTCGGTTTACGCAGCATTATTGCTAACCCGGACGTGCTGCATGCGCTGAACCCTTACTGGGCCGTGCATTTCTTCCTGGAATACAAAGTGGTTTCCTTCGTCGCGCTCGGTGCCGTCGTGCTCTCCATCACCGGTGTTGAGGCGCTGTATGCCGATATGGGGCACTTCGGGAAACTGCCTATCCGCGTGGCGTGGTTTTTAGTGGTCCTGCCGTCGCTGGTGCTGAACTATTTCGGTCAGGGTGCGCTGCTGCTGCAAAACCCGGAGGCGATTAAGAACCCATTCTTCCTGCTGGCTCCGGACTGGGCGCTGGTGCCCATGCTGATTCTGGCGACGCTGGCGACCGTTATTGCCTCGCAGGCGGTAATTTCAGGCGTGTTCTCTCTGACGCGTCAGGCTGTGCGTCTGGGGTATCTCTCGCCTATGCGCATTATCCATACCTCCGAGATGGAGTCGGGCCAGATTTACATTCCGTTCATCAACTGGCTGCTCTATTTCGCCGTGGTGATTGTCATCGTCAGCTTCGAGCACTCCAGCAACCTGGCGGCGGCGTACGGTATTGCGGTAACCGGTACGATGGTACTGACCTCGCTGCTCTCCACCACGGTAGCGTACCGAAACTGGCACTGGAACAAATTCCTCGTGATGATGATTCTGGTCGGCTTCCTGTGCATTGACGTGCCGCTGTTCTCCGCCAACCTCGACAAGATTGTCTCCGGTGGCTGGCTGCCGCTGACGCTCGGTCTGGTGATGTTCATTGTCATGACCACGTGGAAAAGCGAACGTTTCCGCCTTCTGCGCCGTATGCATGAGCACGGTAACTCCCTGGAGGCTATGATTGCCTCGCTGGAGAAATCGCCGCCGGTACGCGTGCCGGGCACCGCGGTGTATATGTCGCGTGCGCTGAACGTTATCCCGTTTGCGCTGATGCATAACCTCAAGCACAACAAAGTGCTGCACGAGCGCGTGATCCTGCTGACCCTGCGCACCGAAGATGCCCCGTACGTCCACAATGTCCGCCGCGTGCAAATCGAGCAACTGTCGCCGACCTTCTGGCGCGTCGTGGCAAGCTACGGCTGGCGTGAGACACCAAACGTCGAAGAGGTGTTCCATCGCTGCGGTCTGGAAGGTCTGAGCTGTCGCATGATGGAGACCTCGTTCTTTATGTCCCACGAGTCGCTGATTATCGGCAAGCGCCCCTGGTATTTGCGTCTGCGCGGCAAGTTGTACCTTATCCTGCAGCGTAACGCCCTTCGCGCGCCTGACCAGTTTGAGATCCCGCCTAACCGTGTGATTGAGCTGGGAACGCAGGTCGAAATCTAGGTCCTCGAGTGGCCTGAAGCCCTCTCCTGGATGGAGAGGGTGCAACCCTAAAAAAGCGGTAACCAAAGGGTTACCGTTTTTGCATTTATCGCCTTCTCATTTCACGTAGCGAAACGTTTCGACGCCGATCACAAATCTGTTATGTCATGGTGGTTTTCTGAACACCGTTAAGACTAAACTGATTTCAGCGAAACGTTTCGCTAGTGGAGCAAGAAAATGAAGAAAGGCACCATTCTTAACGCAGAAATCTCATCGGTTATTTCCCGTCTTGGGCATACCGATACGCTGGTGGTTTGCGATGCAGGCTTACCGGTTCCGCGCAGCACCACCCGTATTGATATGGCGTTAACGCAGGGCGTGCCCTCGTTTATGCAGGTACTGGACGTGGTGACGGCGGAGATGCAGGTTGAGGCGGCCATTCTCGCGACGGAAATTAAACACCATAATCCGCAACTCCACGAAACGTTGCTCAGCCACATTGAGCAACTGCAACAACACCAGGGAAACACCATAGAAATTCGTTACACAACGCACGAGCAATTCAAACAACAAACCGCAGACAGTCAGGCGGTGATTCGCAGCGGGGAGTGTTCCCCGTATGCGAATATCATTCTCTGTGCTGGCGTCACCTTCTGAGGCCATCATGGACGCATTACTGCAACTGAAAGGGATCGATAAAGCGTTCCCGGGCGTAAAAGCCCTCTCTGGCGCGGCACTGAACGTTTATCCCGGACGCGTAATGGCGCTGGTAGGCGAAAACGGGGCCGGCAAATCCACCATGATGAAAGTGCTGACCGGTATCTATCAACGCGATGCCGGCTCGCTGCTGTGGCTGGGTAAAGAGACCACGTTCAACGGCCCGAAATCCTCCCAGGATGCGGGGATCGGTATTATCCACCAGGAGCTGAACCTGATCCCGCAGCTCAGCATTGCGGAAAACATCTTCCTCGGACGTGAGTTCGTTAACCGGTTTGGCAAAATCGACTGGAAAACGATGTATGCCGAAGCGGATAAACTGCTGGCGAAGCTAAACCTGCGCTTCAAGAGCGACCGTCTGGTGGGCGACCTCTCCATTGGCGATCAGCAAATGGTTGAAATCGCGAAGGTGCTGAGCTTTGAGTCGAAGGTCATCATTATGGATGAACCGACGGACGCGCTGACCGACACCGAAACCGAATCTTTATTCCGCGTTATCCGCGAGCTGAAATCGCAGGGACGCGGGATTGTCTATATCTCTCACCGTATGAAAGAGATTTTCGAGATCTGCGACGACGTAACGGTCTTCCGCGACGGGCAATTCATTGCCGAGCGCGAAGTCGCCACGCTGACCGAAGATACCCTTATCGAAATGATGGTGGGACGTAAGCTCGAAGACCAGTATCCGCATCTGGACAAAGCACCGGGTGAGATCCGCCTTAAGGTGGACAACCTCTGTGGCCCGGGCGTGAACGATGTCACCTTTACCCTGCGCCAGGGGGAGATCCTTGGCGTGGCGGGGTTAATGGGGGCAGGCCGTACCGAGCTGATGAAAGTGCTCTATGGCGCACTGCCGCGTACCAGCGGTTATGTCACGCTCGACGGTCATGAGGTGGTGACTCGCTCTCCACAGGATGGCCTGGCAAACGGCATCGTCTATATCTCCGAAGACCGCAAGCGTGACGGCTTAGTGCTGGGGATGTCGGTAAAAGAGAACATGTCGCTTACTGCCCTGCGCTATTTCAGCCGCAGCGGTGGCAGCCTGAAGCACAAAGATGAACAGCAGGCGGTCAGCGATTTTATCCGTCTCTTCAACGTTAAAACGCCGTCGATGGAGCAGGCGATTGGCCTGTTGTCCGGTGGGAATCAGCAGAAAGTGGCCATTGCACGCGGTCTGATGACGCGTCCGAAAGTGCTGATCCTTGATGAGCCAACCCGCGGCGTGGACGTTGGGGCCAAGAAAGAGATCTATCAGCTGATTAACCAGTTCAAGGCCGACGGCCTGAGCATCATTCTGGTCTCTTCCGAGATGCCAGAAGTATTAGGCATGAGCGATCGCATTATCGTCATGCACGAAGGGCATCTCGGTGGTGAATTCACTCGCGAGCAGGCCACCCAGGAAGTTCTGATGGCTGCCGCTGTGGGCAAGCTTAATCGCGTGAATCAGGAGTAAGAAGATGACTACCCAGGCTGTTTCTGGTCGCCGTTATTTCACAAAAGCATGGCTGCTGGAACAAAAATCGCTGATTGCCCTGCTGGTGTTGATCGCGATTGTTTCGACCATGAGCCCAAACTTTTTTACCGTTAATAACCTGTTCAATATTCTTCAGCAGACGTCGGTTAACGCCATTATGGCGGTAGGGATGACGCTGGTGATTTTGACGTCGGGTATCGATCTGTCCGTCGGTTCCCTGCTGGCGCTCACCGGTGCGGTTGCGGCTTCAATTGTAGGGATTGAAGTCAACGCGCTGGTGGCCGTTGCAGCTGCGCTGGCACTTGGGGCGGCAATTGGTGCCGTGACCGGTGTGATTGTGGCGAAAGGTCGCGTTCAGGCGTTCATTGCGACGCTGGTCATGATGCTCCTGCTGCGCGGTGTCACCATGGTTTACACCAACGGCAGTCCGGTAAATACCGGCTTTACGGATAACGCCGATCTGTTTGGCTGGTTCGGTATTGGTCGTCCGCTGGGTATCCCGACGCCGGTCTGGATCATGGCTATCGTTTTCCTCGCGGCGTGGTACATGCTGCATCACACCCGTCTGGGTCGTTATATCTATGCGCTGGGCGGTAACGAAGCGGCAACGCGTCTGTCCGGGATCAGCGTCAATAAAGTCAAAATCATCGTCTATTCGCTGTGTGGTCTGCTGGCCTCTCTGGCAGGCATCATCGAAGTGGCGCGTCTCTCTTCTGCGCAGCCAACGGCGGGGACGGGGTATGAGCTGGATGCCATTGCGGCAGTCGTTCTGGGCGGTACGAGTCTTGCGGGCGGTAAAGGTCGCATTGTTGGGACATTGATCGGCGCACTGATCCTTGGTTTCCTGAATAATGGTTTGAATTTATTAGGTGTTTCCTCCTATTACCAGATGATCGTTAAAGCAGTGGTGATTTTGCTGGCGGTCCTGGTAGACAACAAAAAACAGTAACTGACGACACTACAGGACATCTTAGATATGAACATGAAAAAGCTGGCAACCCTGGTTTCTGCTGTCGCGCTGAGCGCAACCGTAAGTGCTAACGCAATGGCGAAAGACACCATCGCGCTGGTTATCTCCACGCTGAACAACCCGTTCTTCGTCTCTCTGAAGGACGGTGCACAGAAAGAAGCTGACAAACTGGGCTACAACCTGGTGGTGCTGGACTCTCAGAACAACCCGGCGAAAGAGCTGGCAAACGTTCAGGACTTAACCGTACGTGGCACCAAAATCCTGCTGATCAACCCAACGGATTCTGACGCTGTGGGTAACGCCGTGAAGATGGCAAATCAGGCGAAGATCCCGGTCATCACCCTTGACCGTCAGGCGACGAAAGGCGACGTAGTCAGCCACATCGCTTCTGATAACGTACTGGGTGGCAAAATCGCGGGTGACTACATCGCGAAGAAAGCGGGTGAAGGCGCGAAAGTTATCGAACTGCAGGGTATTGCCGGTACGTCAGCGGCGCGTGAGCGTGGTGAAGGCTTCCAGCAGGCGGTTGCAGCGCACAAATTTAACGTACTGGCCAGCCAGCCTGCTGACTTCGACCGCACGAAAGGTCTGAACGTGATGCAGAACCTGCTGACCGCGCACCCTGACGTGCAGGCTGTGTTTGCACAGAACGACGAAATGGCGCTGGGCGCGCTGCGTGCTCTGCAGACCGCAGGTAAATCTGATGTGATGGTTGTCGGATTTGACGGCACGCCGGATGGTGAAAAAGCAGTAAAAGATGGCAAACTGGCGGCGACCATCGCTCAGCTGCCTGAGCAGATCGGCGCAACGGGCGTGCAGACTGCTGATAAAGTGCTGAAGGGCGAAAAAGTTCAGGCCAAATATCCTGTTGACCTGAAACTGGTCATCAAGCAGTAAAAGGCGAATCAGGCAGTCGCTGGCTGCCTGAGGGACACCCTATAAAGAAAAGTGTGGCATACGCCACCGGGTCACACCGGTGGCGCTCTCAGATGGACACCTCAACCATGAAAACCGCAGGCAATCTTGTCGTCCTTGGCAGTATCAATGCCGATCACATTCTTAACCTTGAATCGTTCCCGACACCGGGCGAAACCGTCACCGGTAATCAGTATCAGGTGGCATTCGGCGGTAAGGGCGCCAACCAGGCCGTCGCCGCAGGACGCAGTGGGGCGAAGATCGCCTTTATTGCCTGCACGGGTGATGACGATACCGGTGAGCGCGTACGCAAACAGCTGGCCAGCGATAACATTGATATTGCGCCTGTCAGCGTTGTCGAAGGGGAATCAACCGGCGTGGCGCTGATTTTCGTCAACGCGGAAGGTGAGAATGTCATCGGTATTCATGCGGGGGCTAACGCCGCGCTGACCACTGAGCGGGTAAACGCGCAGCGCGAGATCATCGCGAATGCCGAAGCGCTTCTGATGCAGCTGGAATCACCTGTTGAAAGCGTCCTGGCGGCCGCAGAGATAGCGCATCAAAATCATACCACTGTCGTACTCAATCCTGCGCCTGCGCGGGTATTATCAGACGAGCTGCTGGCGCTGGTGGATATCATTACCCCGAACGAAACTGAAGCGGAGAAACTGACAGGCGTTCGCGTTGAAAATGATGACGACGCCGCGCGGGCGGCGAAAGTGCTGCACGATAAAGGCATCGGCACCGTTATCATTACCCTTGGCAGTCGTGGAGTGTGGGCCAGCGTAAACGGGGAAGGCCGTCGCGTACCGGGCTTTAAGGTTAAGGCGATTGATACCATCGCGGCGGGAGATACCTTTAACGGTGCATTGGTGACTGCGCTGCTGGAAGGCAAGAGAATGGATGATGCTATTCGCTTTGCCCATGCCGCCGCGGCGATTGCCGTAACGCGCAAAGGTGCCCAGCCTTCCGTTCCGTGGCGTAAAGAGATTGATGAATTCTTAAGTCAGCAGGGGTAACGCTTGGCCACAATGAAAGATGTCGCCCGCCAGGCGGGCGTTTCTACGTCGACAGTCTCCCACGTCATTAATAACGATCGCTTCGTTAGCGAGGCGATTCGGGAGAAAGTCGAAGCCGCGGTTAAAGATCTCAATTATGCGCCGTCCGCGCTGGCGCGCAGCCTCAAGCTCAACCAGACGCGCACCATCGGCATGCTGATCACCGCCAGTACCAACCCCTTTTATTCTGAACTTGTTCGCGGTGTCGAACGCAGCTGCTTCGAGCGTGGTTACAGCCTGGTGCTGTGCAATACCGAAGGGGATGAGCAGCGAATGAACCGCAACCTGGAGACGCTGATGCAAAAACGCGTCGACGGGTTACTGCTGCTGTGTACCGAAACACATCAGCCCTCGAAAGAGATTATTCAGCGCTACCCTTCTATTCCCACGGTGATGATGGACTGGGCGCCGTTCGACGGTACCAGCGATCTCATTCAGGATAACTCGCTGCTGGGGGGTGACATGGCCACCCAGTATCTGATCGATAAAGGCTATACCCGCATCGCCTGCATTACCGGCCCCCTGGATAAAACCCCGGCGCGCTTGCGTCTTGAGGGGTATCTTTCTGCGATGGCGCGGGCGGGGCTTACTGTTCCGGATGGCTACCGTATTACCGGTGATTTCGAATTTAACGGCGGCTTTGAAGCTATGCAGAAACTGCTGTCGCAAGCGCAGCGTCCGCAGGCTGTGTTTATCGGCAACGATGCGATGGCGTTTGGCGCGTATCAGGCGTTATATCAGGCGGGACTGCGTGTTCCACACGATATGGCGGTGATTGGTTACGATGACATTGAACTGGCCCGCTACATGACGCCGCCGCTCACCACGATTCATCAGCCAAAAGATGAACTGGGCGAGCTGGCCATCGATGTGCTTATCCACCGAATGGCCGAGCCCGGCCTGCAGCAACAACGTCTGCAGCTTACTCCTGTTCTGATGGAACGGGGTTCGGTTTAGCCTTTGCTTTGTGGCGCTCTTTGATCAGGTTGCGGCCATCTTTGGGTTTTAACAGCATAAAGACCAACGCCGACACGACGGTGAGTGCGCCCATGGTAATAAAGGTATAGTGGAACTGTTCGACGGTGTTCGCGCTGTCAAAACCTTCATAAAACCGCAGTACCGCCGCACTGACGGCCACCCCCAGACTGATCGACAACTGCTGAGTCACTGCCAGCACGCTGTTGCCGCTACTGGCGTTATCGTCGGTCAGGTCGGCGAGGGTGATGGTGTTCATCGACGTGAACTGTGTCGACATGGCCATTCCCAGCACAAACAGGGGCAGGATCAGCATCCAGACCGGTAAAGAGGCGGATTGCAGGGAGAACTGCGCGATCATCAGCCCGATAAAGACCGTTACACCTACCAGCGTCTTACGATAACCAAACCAGCGCAACACCTGCGTGACGGTTGATTTGGCCAGAATAGAGCCCATCGCCGTGGGGGCCATCATGCAACCGGCAATCAGAGCCGGGTAGCCGAAACCCACCTGCAGCATCAGTGGCATCAGGAACGGCACGCAGCCCGTCCCCAGGCGTGAGGCAATGTTGCCCGCAATCCCCACGGAAAACGTTCGGGTGTTAAACAGCGACAGAGAAATTAACGGCGTCGGGTGACGGCGTGCATGACGTATATAAAGAAGGAACAGCAAAATACCGCCGAGGATGACGGAGAGTGCAATCCATGTCGCGACGATCTTCTCACCAAACAGCTCCATCCCGCTGGAGAAGAGCACCAGGCTCAGGCCAAACAGGAAAAAACCACGCATATCGAAACGGCGTCTTGGGGTGGTGAAGTTCGGCATATATTTGCGGGCATAAAGCAGCCCCGCGACGCCAATGGGAATATTAATCAGGAAGATCCAGTGCCAGCTTGCCCAGGTAACGAATACCCCGCCGAGAACCGGACCCAGTATGGGGCCGACCAGGCCGGGCATCGTGACGAAGTTGAGCACAGGAAGCAGTTCGCTGCGCGGATAGGCGCGCAGTAACGCCAGACGCGCCACGGGCATCATCATCGCCCCGCCAACGCCCTGAAGAACACGGAAGATGACCAGCTCTGTAAGAGACGTTGACAGCGCACAGGCCAGAGAGCCGAGCGTAAAGAGCGTCACGGCCAGCATGAATATTTTGCGGGTGCCGAAGCGGTCAGCCAGCCAGCCGCTTACCGGAATGAGCATCGCGACAGTCAGGGTATAACTGATGATGGCGGACTGCATCGCCAGCGGGGATCGGTTAAGGCTTTGTGCAATCGCGGGTAGCGCTGTGTTGAGGATGGTGGCATCCAGTGCCTGCATAAAGAACGCCATGGCTGCAATCCACGGCAATCCGGCCATGCTGCGCGCTTTTCTCTCTCTCATTTATGTACCTGCTGGTGGGTTGGCGCGGCCAGCAATGCCTGGCATGCATCCTGGGCTCGCTGCCCGTCGCTCTCCTGAATGGCATCAACAATCGCCTGGTGCAAATCCAGCTTTACCACTTCGTCTTGCGTAATAGAGGTAAAGTAGGTGTGGTATACCGAATGGAATAAAGAGGCAAAGGATGTCAGGAACGGATTGGCGCTCATCATATAGATGTGTTCATGCCAGGCCATATCGACCTCAATCCAGCGTTCGCGGTTGAAGTGTTTTTTCAGGAACACCATCTCTTCCATTAGGGCATTGAGCTGCGCTTTCTGTTCTGCCGTCCCGAGCGTGGCGGCAAGGAGGCAGGCCTGAGGTTCAAGACTGCTGCGCATCACCAGGAAGTGATCGACGACCTGATGAAAGTTATCTTCCGTCATCCACCATGAGAGCAGTTCCTGATCGAGGAAGTTCCAGTTGCTCTGTGGCATCACACGCGTACCAATGCGAGGACGCGGAAGCACCATTCCTTTTGCCGTTAAGGTTTTCACCGCTTCGCGAACGGCAGTACGGCTCACCCCAAACTGCTCACCCAACTCCATTTCACCCGGCAGGATGCTCCCCGGGGCATATTTACCCGCTAAAATCAGCTGAGCCAGTTTTTCTGCCAGCACATACGACAGGTTTTTTTGGGCAGCCAGTTGTTGTGCGCTTAATGGCATCGCGTTTATTCCTTAAAGATTCATGCTGATAATTATGCCACCTCGGGTGTTATTTTGGTTGCAGATACATCAAATAGAACAATTTGTAGCTTGATTTCACCCCTGTTGGTGAAAAAAAACACGGACAGAAACTTTTTTTGAATTTCCTCTTGTCACTTCAGAATAACTCCCTATAATGCGCCTCCACTGACACGGAACAACGGCACACACGCCGCCGGGTTGGCGGGGTTCAGAGATGAACACCAACAGAGAAAAGCAAAAATAAATGCTTGACTCTGAAGCGGGAAAGCGTAATATGCACACCCCGCGCCGCAGCGAAAACGAAGCGGCACTGCTCTTTAACAATTTATCAGACAATCTGTGTGGGCACTCAAAGTGACATGGATTCTTAATGTCTTCGGACACTAAATGAATACCAAGTCTCTGAGTGAACATACGTAATTCATTACGAAGTTTAATTCACGAGCATCAAACTTAAATTGAAGAGTTTGATCATGGCTCAGATTGAACGCTGGCGGCAGGCCTAACACATGCAAGTCGAACGGTAGCACAGAGAGCTTGCTCTCGGGTGACGAGTGGCGGACGGGTGAGTAATGTCTGGGAAACTGCCTGATGGAGGGGGATAACTACTGGAAACGGTAGCTAATACCGCATAACGTCGCAAGACCAAAGAGGGGGACCTTCGGGCCTCTTGCCATCAGATGTGCCCAGATGGGATTAGCTAGTAGGTGGGGTAACGGCTCACCTAGGCGACGATCCCTAGCTGGTCTGAGAGGATGACCAGCCACACTGGAACTGAGACACGGTCCAGACTCCTACGGGAGGCAGCAGTGGGGAATATTGCACAATGGGCGCAAGCCTGATGCAGCCATGCCGCGTGTATGAAGAAGGCCTTCGGGTTGTAAAGTACTTTCAGCGGGGAGGAAGGTGTTGTGGTTAATAACCGCAGCAATTGACGTTACCCGCAGAAGAAGCACCGGCTAACTCCGTGCCAGCAGCCGCGGTAATACGGAGGGTGCAAGCGTTAATCGGAATTACTGGGCGTAAAGCGCACGCAGGCGGTCTGTCAAGTCGGATGTGAAATCCCCGGGCTCAACCTGGGAACTGCATTCGAAACTGGCAGGCTAGAGTCTTGTAGAGGGGGGTAGAATTCCAGGTGTAGCGGTGAAATGCGTAGAGATCTGGAGGAATACCGGTGGCGAAGGCGGCCCCCTGGACAAAGACTGACGCTCAGGTGCGAAAGCGTGGGGAGCAAACAGGATTAGATACCCTGGTAGTCCACGCCGTAAACGATGTCGACTTGGAGGTTGTGCCCTTGAGGCGTGGCTTCCGGAGCTAACGCGTTAAGTCGACCGCCTGGGGAGTACGGCCGCAAGGTTAAAACTCAAATGAATTGACGGGGGCCCGCACAAGCGGTGGAGCATGTGGTTTAATTCGATGCAACGCGAAGAACCTTACCTACTCTTGACATCCAGAGAACTTTCCAGAGATGGATTGGTGCCTTCGGGAACTCTGAGACAGGTGCTGCATGGCTGTCGTCAGCTCGTGTTGTGAAATGTTGGGTTAAGTCCCGCAACGAGCGCAACCCTTATCCTTTGTTGCCAGCGGTCCGGCCGGGAACTCAAAGGAGACTGCCAGTGATAAACTGGAGGAAGGTGGGGATGACGTCAAGTCATCATGGCCCTTACGAGTAGGGCTACACACGTGCTACAATGGCGCATACAAAGAGAAGCGAACTCGCGAGAGCAAGCGGACCTCATAAAGTGCGTCGTAGTCCGGATTGGAGTCTGCAACTCGACTCCATGAAGTCGGAATCGCTAGTAATCGTAGATCAGAATGCTACGGTGAATACGTTCCCGGGCCTTGTACACACCGCCCGTCACACCATGGGAGTGGGTTGCAAAAGAAGTAGGTAGCTTAACCTTCGGGAGGGCGCTTACCACTTTGTGATTCATGACTGGGGTGAAGTCGTAACAAGGTAACCGTAGGGGAACCTGCGGTTGGATCACCTCCTTACCTTAAAGAACCTGCCTTTGTAGTGTCCACACAGATTGTCTGATGAAAAGTAAATAGCAAGGCGTCTTGCGATTGAGACTTCAGTGTCCCCTTCGTCTAGAGGCCCAGGACACCGCCCTTTCACGGCGGTAACAGGGGTTCGAATCCCCTAGGGGACGCCACTTGCTGGTTCGTGAGTGAAAGTCACCTGCCGACATATCTCAAAACTCATCTTCGGGTGACGTTTGAGATATTTGCTCTTTAAAAATCTGGATCAAGCTGAAAATTGAAACGACACACATGTTATGTGTGTTCGAGTCTCTCAAATTTTCGCAAACCGGTGATGAATCGAAAGAAACATCTTCGGGTTGTGAGGTTAAGCGACTAAGCGTACACGGTGGATGCCCTGGCAGTCAGAGGCGATGAAGGACGTGCTAATCTGCGAAAAGCGCCGGCGAGGTGATATGAACCTTTGACCCGGCGATGTCCGAATGGGGAAACCCAGTGTGTTCCGACACACTATCGTTAACTGAATACATAGGTTAACGAGGCGAACCGGGGGAACTGAAACATCTAAGTACCCCGAGGAAAAGAAATCAACCGAGATTCCCCCAGTAGCGGCGAGCGAACGGGGAGCAGCCCAGAGTCTGAATCAGCTTGTGTGTTAGTGGAAGCGTCTGGAAAGTCGCACGGTACAGGGTGAAAGTCCCGTACACGAAAGCACACAGGCTGTGAACTCGAAGAGTAGGGCGGGACACGTGGTATCCTGTCTGAATATGGGGGGACCATCCTCCAAGGCTAAATACTCCTGACTGACCGATAGTGAACCAGTACCGTGAGGGAAAGGCGAAAAGAACCCCGGCGAGGGGAGTGAAAAAGAACCTGAAACCGTGTACGTACAAGCAGTGGGAGCCTCTTTTATGGGGTGACTGCGTACCTTTTGTATAATGGGTCAGCGACTTATATTCTGTAGCAAGGTTAACCGTATAGGGGAGCCGAAGGGAAACCGAGTCTTAACTGGGCGTTAAGTTGCAGGGTATAGACCCGAAACCCGGTGATCTAGCCATGGGCAGGTTGAAGGTTGGGTAACACTAACTGGAGGACCGAACCGACTAATGTTGAAAAATTAGCGGATGACTTGTGGCTGGGGGTGAAAGGCCAATCAAACCGGGAGATAGCTGGTTCTCCCCGAAAGCTATTTAGGTAGCGCCTCGTGAACTCATCTTCGGGGGTAGAGCACTGTTTCGGCTAGGGGGCCATCCCGGCTTACCAACCCGATGCAAACTACGAATACCGAAGAATGTTATCACGGGAGACACACGGCGGGTGCTAACGTCCGTCGTGAAGAGGGAAACAACCCAGACCGCCAGCTAAGGTCCCAAAGTCATGGTTAAGTGGGAAACGATGTGGGAAGGCACAGACAGCCAGGATGTTGGCTTAGAAGCAGCCATCATTTAAAGAAAGCGTAATAGCTCACTGGTCGAGTCGGCCTGCGCGGAAGATGTAACGGGGCTAAACCATGCACCGAAGCTGCGGCAGCGACGCTTATGCGTTGTTGGGTAGGGGAGCGTTCTGTAAGCCGTTGAAGGTGTCCTGTGAGGGGTGCTGGAGGTATCAGAAGTGCGAATGCTGACATAAGTAACGATAAAGCGGGTGAAAAGCCCGCTCGCCGGAAGACCAAGGGTTCCTGTCCAACGTTAATCGGGGCAGGGTGAGTCGACCCCTAAGGCGAGGCCGAAAGGCGTAGTCGATGGGAAACAGGTTAATATTCCTGTACTTGGTGTTACTGCGAAGGGGGGACGGAGAAGGCTATGTTAGCCGGGCGACGGTTGTCCCGGTTTAAGCATGTAGGCGGAGGTTCCAGGTAAATCCGGTTCCTTATTAACGCTGAGGTGTGATGACGAGGCACTACGGTGCTGAAGTAACAAATGCCCTGCTTCCAGGAAAAGCCTCTAAGCATCAGGTAACATCAAATCGTACCCCAAACCGACACAGGTGGTCAGGTAGAGAATACCAAGGCGCTTGAGAGAACTCGGGTGAAGGAACTAGGCAAAATGGTGCCGTAACTTCGGGAGAAGGCACGCTGATATGTAGGTGAAGCCCCTGCGGGTGGAGCTGAAATCAGTCGAAGATACCAGCTGGCTGCAACTGTTTATTAAAAACACAGCACTGTGCAAACACGAAAGTGGACGTATACGGTGTGACGCCTGCCCGGTGCCGGAAGGTTAATTGATGGGGTTAGCGGTAACGCGAAGCTCTTGATCGAAGCCCCGGTAAACGGCGGCCGTAACTATAACGGTCCTAAGGTAGCGAAATTCCTTGTCGGGTAAGTTCCGACCTGCACGAATGGCGTAATGATGGCCAGGCTGTCTCCACCCGAGACTCAGTGAAATTGAACTCGCTGTGAAGATGCAGTGTACCCGCGGCAAGACGGAAAGACCCCGTGAACCTTTACTATAGCTTGACACTGAACACTGGTCCTTGATGTGTAGGATAGGTGGGAGGCTTTGAAGCGTGGACGCCAGTCTGCGTGGAGCCAACCTTGAAATACCACCCTTTAATGGCTGGTGTTCTAACGTAGACCCGTGATCCGGGTTGCGGACAGTGTCTGGTGGGTAGTTTGACTGGGGCGGTCTCCTCCCAAAGAGTAACGGAGGAGCACGAAGGTTAGCTAATCCTGGTCGGACATCAGGAGGTTAGTGCAATGGCATAAGCTAGCTTGACTGCGAGAGTGACGGCTCGAGCAGGTGCGAAAGCAGGTCATAGTGATCCGGTGGTTCTGAATGGAAGGGCCATCGCTCAACGGATAAAAGGTACTCCGGGGATAACAGGCTGATACCGCCCAAGAGTTCATATCGACGGCGGTGTTTGGCACCTCGATGTCGGCTCATCACATCCTGGGGCTGAAGTAGGTCCCAAGGGTATGGCTGTTCGCCATTTAAAGTGGTACGCGAGCTGGGTTTAGAACGTCGTGAGACAGTTCGGTCCCTATCTGCCGTGGGCGCTGGAGAATTGAGGGGGGCTGCTCCTAGTACGAGAGGACCGGAGTGGACGCATCACTGGTGTTCGGGTTGTCATGCCAATGGCACTGCCCGGTAGCTAAATGCGGAAGAGATAAGTGCTGAAAGCATCTAAGCACGAAACTTGCCCCGAGATGAGTTCTCCCTGAGACTTTAAGTCTCCTGAAGGAACGTTGAAGACTACGACGTTGATAGGTCGGGTGTGTAAGCGCAGCGATGCGTTGAGCTAACCGATACTAATGAACCGTGAGGCTTAACCTTACAACGCCGAAGATGTTTTGGCGATGAGAGACGATTTTCAGCTGATACAGATTAACAGAATTTGCCTGGCGGCTTTAGCGCGGTGGTCCCACCTGACCCCATGCCGAACTCAGAAGTGAAACGCCGTAGCGCCGATGGTAGTGTGGGGTCTCCCCATGTGAGAGTAGGGAACTGCCAGGCATCAATTAAAAGAACCCCGTACCGTATGGTGCGGGGTTTTTTGCTTTGGGTTTTTCCCGTCGCCGGAGAGAGCATCAGACAGCACACCAATTCAAAATAAACGCGGCGATCTCCTCAACGTTATTCAAATCCAGTACCGGTACCTCCAGATCCAGGGCTACGTCACTGGCGATTGCAATCACATGCTCATCAAGCGTCAGCTCGTGAACATCATGCCCGGCATGGCTTCTGAACAGCAGGATCTTTGCCACCGCGTCATGCTTAAACCCCTCAACCAGCACCAGATCCAGAGTAGAGTGATCCATCCGGCTAACCAGATACATGAGATCCAGCGGCGCTTCATCCGGTGTTTCAGTCATCAATGCCCAGCGCTGATCACTCGCCACCATCGTTTGGGCTGCTCCCGCCTTACGCAGCTCATAGCTGTCTTTTCCCGGCTTATCGACATCCATATTGTGATGCGTATGCTTAATTAATCCGGGGCGAACACCTTTAGCGCAAAGCGCAGGGATCAGTTTTTTCAGCAGCATCGTTTTCCCGGTACCACTCCAGGCTGAAATGGCCAAAACAGGTATCATTTTTTCTCCTGCATCATCTGCAAATCTTCTGTGGTATTGACGTTCATAAACGCCGACTTAAAATCGCTAAAATCGACTGGATGGCCGCCTGACTGGCGCATAAAAGCCATCACCCTGCGCTCTCCTGCCGTCAGGTACTCCTGTAACGCCGTAACTAACGAACGGTGGATCAACGCAACAGCAGGGTGGTCACGCTCACCATCATGGGCCCAGACAACGGGTGCGCTACCACGAAGCCGTACCATGCGTTCGACAAGACAAGACGGAATAAACGGGGTATCACACGGACAGAAGATAAACCACTCTCCGTGCGACTGCTGCATAACCGAAAGCATACCGGCCAGCGGCCCGGGGTAATTCTCCTGGATATCCTCGTAAACGGGATACCCGCTACGCTGATAAACATCTCTATGCCTGTTAGCGCTGATGGCCATTGTCATGACCTGGCCCGCAAGCGTATCAGCGACATGCTGCCAGAGTGGCTTACCGTTAAGGAGCTGAAGACCTTTATCTTTCCCCCCCATTCGGGTTGCCTTGCCACCCGCCAGAACAACGCCGATTATTTGCTGCCCATGATTCATGAATATCGCCTCTTTTATTGTGGGATTGACCCTGCTAACGTGTCACTCTCAATGAAAGGAGCACCACCATGAAATGTAAACGTCTGAATGAAGTCATTGAACTCCTCCAGCCGGCCTGGCAAAAAGAGCCAGAGCTTAATCTGATGCAATTTTTACAGAAACTGGCGAAAGAGTCAGGTTTTGACGGCGAACTGACAGACCTTTCTGACGATATCCTGATCTACCATCTCAAAATGCGCGACTCTGCCAAAGACGCTGTTATTCCTGGTATTCAGAAAGATTATGAGGAAGATTTTAAAACCGCGTTGCTGCGCGCACGTGGCGTAATTAAAGAGTAAAAGCTTGTAAGCGGCGGCACCGAAATCGCCACAAGATGATATCCTGAATCATTCGTATAATTTCCGGATGATCGGATGAACGACCAGGCTTTTACTTTCCAGACATTACACCCGGATACCATTATGGATGCGCTGTTTGAACAGGGTATTCGGGTGGATTCCGGGCTAACTCCCTTAAATAGCTACGAAAACCGCGTCTATCAGTTTCAGGACGAGGATCGTCAGCGCTTCGTCGTAAAGTTCTATCGCCCTCAACGTTGGTCCGCAGAACAAATTCAGGAAGAGCACCAGTTTGCTCACGATCTGCTGGATGATGATGTTCCCGTTGCCGCGCCGCTTAAATTTAATAACCAAACGCTGCTCACCCACGAAGGGTTTTACTATGCCGTATTCCCAAGCCTGGGGGGCCGCCAGTTTGAAGCGGATAATATCGATCAGATGGAGTGGGTTGCCCGATATCTGGGACGCATTCACCAGACGGGACGCAAAGAAGACTTTATTGCCCGTCCGACAATCGGTATTCAGGAATACCTGCTTGAACCTCGTCAGGTATTTGAAACCTCGGCGCTAATCCCCAAAGCGCTTAAGGATAATTTCCTCAACGCGACCGATAAACTTATTGATGCGGTGAAAACCTGCTGGCGCGATGATATTTCCGTTCTGCGTCTGCACGGCGATTGTCACGCTGGTAATATTCTCTGGCGTGATGGCCCGCTGTTCGTCGATCTCGATGATGCACGTATGGGGCCTGCGGTTCAGGACCTGTGGATGCTGCTCAATGGCGATAAAGCTGAGCAACGGATGCAGCTTGAAACGATTATTGAGGCCTATGAAGAGTTTAGCCCTTTTAATTCAGACGAAATTGTCCTGATTGAACCTTTACGCGCGATGCGTTTTGTTTACTATCTCGCATGGTTAATCAGGCGTTGGGACGATCCTGCATTTCCCCGTAATTTCCCGTGGCTTACCGGAGAGGATTACTGGCGCAGCCAGATATCCACATTTACTGAGCAGGTTAAGGTTCTTAAGGAGCCCCCTCTGCAATTAACGCCGATGTATTAATTGGACACACCCAGGAGAGAGTTAATCATGAAAAAAATTTGGCTGGCGCTGGCAGGTATGATTCTGGCATTTAGCGCTTCTGCTGCGCAGTTTACCGACGGCAAACAGTATACGACGCTGGAAAAACCAGTCGCTGGCGAGCCACAGGTTCTGGAGTTCTTCTCGTTCTATTGCCCACATTGCTATCAGTTCGAGCAGGTGCTGCATGTTTCCGATAACGTGAAGAAAAAGCTGCCAGAAGGCACCAAAATGACCAAGTATCACGTTGAGTTCCTGGGCCCATTGGGTAAAGACCTGACTCAGGCATGGGCGGTAGCTATCGCGCTGGGCGTGGAAGATAAGATCACTGCACCAATGTTTGAAGCAGTCCAGAAAACCCAGACAGTTCAGACGACTGCAGATATCCGTAAAGTCTTCGTGGATGCCGGTGTGAAAGGTGAAGAATACGACGCGGCATGGAACAGCTTTGTGGTGAAATCTCTGGTAGCCCAGCAGGAAAAAGCCGCCGCAGACCTTCAGCTGCAGGGCGTTCCGGCGATGTATGTTAACGGCAAATATCAGCTGAACACGCAGGGCATGGACACCAGCAGCATGGATATCTTCGTACAGCAGTACGCGGATACCGTGAAATATCTGGTCGAGAAGAAGTAAGATCAATAAAGAAAAAAACGCCGGTCACTGACCGGCGTTTTTGTATGAAGATTTAATCTTTTCTATCTGTTCATCTTTCTCATTCCAGAGCGTATTCAGCCAACGCTGGAAAAGACGTTTGAAATTCTTATCGTTAACGTAATCCCCGTGCAACCCGTCATCAACCGGCACCAGCTCGATACGTACAACGATCCGCGTCAGCTTGCCGCTGAGCATATCGAAGAACGGTGTCCTGTCGTTTTCCGGATAGCAGAGCGTGACGTTGAGTAATTTATCGAACTGCGCGCCCAACACGTTAAGCGCCATCGCAATGCCCGCAGCCTTGGGCGGCAGCAGGTGCTGATAAGGAGAGCGAGTTTGTTGACGCTTCTCTTCCGTAAAGCGCGAGCCTTCCACGAAGTTCACAATGGTTGTCGGATGCGCGCGAAATTTTTCGCAGGAACGGCGCGTGGTTTCCACATCTTTACCACTACGCTCCGGATGACGAAGCAAATAGCTGCGCGAATAGCGTTTCATAAACGGCATATCGAGCGCCCAGCAGGCCAGACCGATAAAAGGTACCCAGGCGAGCTGCTGTTTCAGGAAGTATTTGTTCATCGGGATATGTTTGCGGAAAAGCACGCATAACACCACGATGTCAGCCCAGCTGTGGTGGTTGCAGATAAGCAGGTACCAGTTCTTTTTGTTGAGGCCTTCAAGCCCTTCCACATCCCACTTCAGGTGTGGATTCAGGTACAACAGGAACGCCAGTCCTTCACACCAGCAGTACATCATAAAATTACAAAATGCGGATACGGCTCGCCATACCACGGGCACGGGCAGCAGCAACTTAATGATGCCGGCAATAATGATCGGCACAGAACAGGCGACAGTCACCAGAATAGTTAAAATGATGCTTAAAGGTAATGTTATTGCTGCGAGCAATCTCGACATGATGAGCTTTTTCAGATGGTTAGCTGTAAGTGAGCGGCCGGCTATCCGGTGCAGGGCGCTGATTTTATCAGAAATCAGACAAAATAAGGGTGCTTTCATGCCAGGCGTTGCGGGATAACGCCCGGGAGCAGAAGATTTCGCTATAACGGCATGCGGCCCTGGGCTTATATCCACATAGACTAAATTGTCATCAATTGGCCATAAAGATCAAATGAAACATAATAACTCTATGATATATAGCATCTATTTATTATGAGGTATGTACTTTTAGCGTCTGTTATTCCTGTGACGTAAAAGTATGCACAAACTTATCCACAGATTTATTTTTGCGAGCGATCCTCACGATCGCAAAATCTTTTCCTGTATCTGGCGCTAATAACTGATGTTTTCATCCTTCTGTGGCATCCTTTACGCATAAATTGATTAAAGGCACGGACATTATGGTTCAGATCCCAGAAAACCCTCTTATTCTCGTCGACGGCTCTTCTTACCTGTATCGGGCGTACCATGCGTTTCCTCCTCTGACCAATAGCGCAGGGGAACCTACCGGCGCAATGTACGGCGTGCTAAACATGCTGCGCAGCCTGATCCTTCAGTACCAGCCAACCCATGCGGCAGTGGTGTTTGATGCGAAAGGTAAAACCTTCCGCGACGAGCTTTTTGAGCATTACAAATCTCACCGTCCGCCAATGCCTGACGATCTGCGTGCGCAGATTGAACCGCTGCACGCGATGGTAAAAGCGATGGGCTTGCCGCTGCTGGCCGTCTCTGGGGTCGAAGCCGATGACGTAATAGGTACGCTGGCACGTGAAGCAGAAAAAATGGGTCGTCCGGTACTGATTAGTACAGGGGATAAAGATATGGCGCAGCTGGTAACGCCAGGTATCACCCTGATTAACACCATGACCAACACCATCCTGGGGCCTGAAGAGGTGGTCACAAAATATGGCGTGCCGCCAGAGCTGATTATCGACTTCCTCGCGCTGATGGGCGACTCCTCGGATAACATCCCAGGTGTACCTGGCGTGGGTGAAAAGACCGCCCAGGCGCTGCTTCAGGGATTGGGTGGGCTGGATACGCTGTACGCGGAGCCGGACAAAATCGCCGGGCTCTCCTTCCGTGGTGCAAAAACCATGGCCGGAAAGCTGGAAGAGAACAAAGAGGTGGCTTATCTCTCCTATAAGCTGGCAACCATTAAAACCGATGTTGAACTGGAACTGGGTTGTGAGCAGTTGGAAGTGCAGCAGCCTTCCGCAGACGAACTGCTAATCCTGTTTAAGAAATACGAATTTAAGCGCTGGACCACTGACGTGGAAGCCGGTAAATGGCTGCAGGCAAAAGGGGCCAAACCGGCCGCTAAGCCAAAGGAGACGATTGTCGTTGATGCCGAAGAGCTGGCAGAAGAAGAGGCCATCGCGCTCTCTTTCGACAACTACGAAACCCTCCTTGAAGAGTCACAGCTGGTGGCGTGGATTGAGAAACTCAAAAAAGCGCCGTTCTTTGCCTTCGACACGGAAACCGACAGCCTCGATAACATCTCGGCCAATATGGTCGGCCTGTCATTTGCGACGGAGCCGGGAATGGCGGCCTATGTGCCCGTTGCACATGATTACCTCGATGCGCCTGATCAGATCCCGCGTGAGCGTGTGCTGGAGCTGCTGAAGCCGATTCTGGAAGATGACAAGGCGCTTAAGGTCGGGCAAAACCTCAAATATGATCGCGGCATTCTGCAAAACTATGGCATTGAGCTGCGCGGCATTGCGTTCGATACCATGCTGGAATCTTACATTCTCGACAGCGTGGCGGGTCGTCACGATATGGACTCCTTATCCGACCGTTGGCTCAAGCATAAGACCATTACCTTTGAAGAGATTGCCGGAAAAGGTAAAAACCAGCTCACCTTCAATCAGATTGCCCTGGAAGAAGCGGGTCGCTACGCGGCCGAAGACGCCGATGTCACGCTGCAACTGCACCTGAAGATGTGGCCAAAACTGCAGAAGCACGAAGGTCCGCTGAACGTGTTCCAGCACATTGAGATGCCGCTGGTACCTGTGCTCTCGCGCATTGAGCGCAACGGCGTAAAAATTGATCCGACGGTGCTGCATAACCACTCTGGAGAACTGGCGCAGCGGTTGACCGAGCTTGAGCAGAAGGCGCATGAGCTTGCCGGCGAACCGTTTAACCTTTCGTCTCCGAAACAGCTTCAGACCATCCTGTTTGAAAAACAGGGAATTAAGCCGCTGAAGAAAACCCCTGGCGGCGCGCCATCAACGTCTGAAGAAGTGCTTGAGGAACTGGCGCTGGATTACCCGCTGCCAAAAGTGATTCTCCAGTACCGTGGTCTGGCGAAGCTGAAGTCTACCTATACCGATAAACTTCCGCTGATGATCAACCCTAAAACGGGCCGCGTGCATACCTCGTATCATCAGGCTGTGGCGGCGACCGGTCGTCTCTCCTCGACCGATCCAAATCTGCAGAACATTCCGGTACGTAATGAAGAAGGCCGTCGTATCCGTCAGGCGTTTATCGCGCCAGACGACTACCTGATCGTCTCGGCCGACTACTCGCAAATTGAGCTGCGTATTATGGCGCACCTGTCACGCGACAAGGGGCTGCTGACGGCCTTTGCGGAAGGAAAGGATATCCACCGTGCAACGGCGGCTGAAGTCTTTGGGCTGCCGCTGGACAGCGTGACTCACGAGCAACGTCGCAGTGCGAAGGCGATCAACTTCGGTCTGATCTACGGCATGAGCGCCTTTGGCCTTTCGCGCCAGCTCAACATTCCGCGTAAAGAGTCGCAGAAGTATATGGATCTCTACTTCGAGCGTTATCCGGGCGTGCTGGAATATATGGAACGCACCCGTGCGCAGGCGAAGGAGAAAGGCTACGTCGAAACCCTGGATGGTCGTCGCCTTTATCTGCCGGACATCAAATCAAGCAACGCCGCACGTCGTGCCGGTGCAGAACGTGCTGCCATCAACGCCCCGATGCAGGGGACGGCGGCAGACATTATTAAGCGCGCGATGATCGCAGTTGATGCCTGGCTGGAAAAAGAGAAGCCACGCGTGAAGATGATCATGCAGGTACACGATGAACTGGTATTCGAAGTCCACAAAGATGATCTGGACGCCGTGTCGAAGAAGATCCACGAACTGATGGAACGCAGCATGACGCTTGACGTGCCGTTGCTGGTGGAAGTGGGCAGCGGTGAAAACTGGGATCAAGCTCACTAAGGGTTCTGCCAATAACGCGCTTTTTATGTAAGTTAGCAACATAACAAAGTGCGTTTTGTGACGATCATTAGAATTCCCTATGTAAAGAATGAAAAAAAACTACAAAAAGTGCTTTTTCTACAGCAAAAAAAGGGGTAGAGTTATTCGCGTAGGGTACAGAGGTAAGATGTTCTATCTTTCAGACCTTTTACTTCACGTAATCGGATTTGGCTGAATATTTTAGCCGCCCCAGTCAGTAATGACTGGGGCGTTTTTTATTGCGGCAAAGAAAAATCCAGGCAAAAAAAAGCGCGGACATCGCCGCGCTCGGTATTACTCTTCTTCCGCTTCCGTCGCGGGTTCCAGCTCGTTGAACCAGCTATCGAGCTTCTGACGCAGCTTGTCGACACCCTGCTTTTTCAGCGAGGAGAACGGCTCTACCTGTACGTCGCCGTTAAAAGCCAGCACCGCTTCGCGAACCATATTCACCTGCGCTTTACGCGCGCCGCTCGCCAGTTTATCCGCTTTAGTCAGCAGTACCAGCACGGCTATCTCACTTGAGACAGCCCAGTCGATCATCTGCTGATCGAGATCTTTCAGGGGATGGCGGATATCCATCAGCACCACCAGACCTTTCAGGCACTGGCGTTTTTCCAGGTATTCACCCAGCGCGCGCTGCCATTTGATCTTCATCTCTTCCGGTACTTGCGCGTAACCATATCCTGGTAAGTCGACCAGGCGTTTGCCTTCTGCCACTTCAAACAGGTTAATCAGCTGAGTACGGCCAGGTGTTTTTGAGGTACGCGCCAGGCTCTTCTGATTGGTCAGCGTATTCAGGGCGCTGGATTTGCCCGCGTTAGAGCGGCCAGCAAAAGCCACTTCAATGCCAGTATCAGAAGGAAGGTGGCGGATATCGGGCGCACTGGTGACAAAATGCGTCTGTTGGTAGTTCCAGGTAGTCACGTGGTCGTCTCCAAAATCGTAATCTGAGGGGGATTATACCTGAATGCCGGCAAAAGACTTTTTTGATTGCACAGTGCCTGTAGGTTAAAACCCTGGCGGTTGTGAGAGATCGGCTATGAATACTATGGGAGATTTCAGAGAATTCGCAGGCGTTAAAAAAGCCAAATTGTTTTAAATCATAAGTTTATTCTCGGGTAATTATCTGAAAATCCGTTTTTGTGCCGTTTCGTTGCTTGTCAGTTTAACTGAACAGGGTAAAGTGTGCGTCAGGGCGAGGAAGCCAACAGGAAACAGACTTAAGGATTAGGGTCAGGAGCGCCAGGAGGCGAAGACGCAGGATTGTCAGGATGACCAACGCCTGGAGGCGTTTTAACAGGAAACGGAACCGTATCACGGATGGTATTAGCCAAGGGATAAACAGGGTTTGTTGTTGGCAAACACGGAATGTCTGACCCGTTAAGGGTTGTGAGTCAGGAAAAAAGGCGACAGATTGCTCTGTCGCCTTTTTTCTTTGCTTGCTTTCTGCTAGATTTCGCCGCAATTCTATACTGAAGAAAACGACTTAAAGATAAAACATCATGAAAAAACCGACCTCCGCTGCGGGTGCCAAACGCCCTGCAAAAGCACACCGCAAAACGCGCGAAGAACTGAACCAGGAATCGCGCGATCGCAAACGCGATAAAAAACATCGCGGTCATGCTGCGGGTAGCCGTGCAAACGGTGGTGATGCTTCTGGCGCTTCTGCGAAAAACAAGCAGCAGAAAGACCCACGTATTGGCAGTAAAACACCTGTTCCACTGGGCGTGACAGACACCCCGGTCACTAAGCAGCACAAACCAAAGAGCGAGAAACCTATGCTTTCACCGCAGGCTGAGCTGGATTTGCTGGAGAACGATGAGCGCCTGGACGCGCTGCTGGAACGTCTTGAAGAGGGTGAAACCCTGACCGCCGAAGAGCAGTCATGGGTTGATGCCAAACTGGACCGCATTGATGAGCTGATGCAGAAGCTGGGTCTGTCTTACGACGATGACGAAGATGAAGAAGAAGACGAAAAGCAGGAAGATATGATGCGTCTTCTGAAGGGTGGAAACTAACATTTGCATCCGGCAGGGACGATAGTCCTGCTAATAACCCTTCCGGTTATATGTTATCTGGTGTGGTTATTCGTTAAACTACGGCGGTTGTCGCGGCGACAGAAGTGGCTGCGCACCCGAGTGATGGCCCGCGATGGGGCCAGAACGGGCCGCCGTATGCGAACGCGACACCAACGGAAGGAGTGAGCATGTCTGTACCAACTATCGACTGGGATTTGGCCCTAATCCAGAAATATAACTATTCCGGGCCGCGTTATACGTCATACCCCACCGCGCTGGAGTTCTCCGATAGTTTCGGCGAAGCGGCGTTTCAGCAGGCTGTCGCGCGCTACCCCGAGCGTCCGCTGTCGCTCTATGTCCATATTCCGTTCTGCCACAAGCTCTGCTACTTCTGCGGCTGCAATAAAATCGTTACCCGTCAGCAACATAAAGCCGATCAGTATCTGGATGCGCTGGAGCAGGAGATTCTGCACCGTGCCCCGCTATTTGCCGGCCGTCACGTCAGCCAGCTTCACTGGGGTGGGGGGACGCCAACGTATCTGAATAAAGCGCAGATCAGCCGTTTAATGACGCTCCTGCGCAACAACTTCCGGTTTAACGACGATGCTGAAATCTCGATCGAGGTCGATCCGCGCGAAATTGAGCTGGATGTACTGGATCACTTACGCGCTGAAGGTTTCAATCGCCTGAGCATGGGCGTGCAGGACTTCAACAAAGAGGTGCAGCGGCTGGTGAACCGTGAGCAGGATGAAGAGTTTATCTTTGCCTTACTCAACCACGCCCGCGATATCGGCTTTACGTCGACCAATATCGACCTGATTTACGGCCTGCCTAAGCAAACGCCGGAGAGCTTCGCCTTCACGCTGAAACGCGTGGCCGAACTCAACCCGGACCGCCTGAGCGTCTTTAACTATGCGCATCTGCCGACGCTGTTTGCCGCTCAGCGCAAAATCAAAGATGCCGACCTGCCTTCTGCCCAACAGAAGCTGGATATTCTGCAGGAAACCATCGCCTCGCTGACCGAAGCCGGTTATCAGTTCATCGGCATGGATCACTTTGCTCGTCCGGATGACGAGCTGGCTATTGCCCAGCGCGAAGGCGTACTGCACCGAAATTTCCAGGGCTACACCACCCAGGGCGACACCGATTTGCTGGGGATGGGCGTCTCCGCCATCAGCATGATCGGTGACTGCTACGCGCAGAACCAGAAAGAGCTGAAGCTTTACTATCAGCAGGTAGATGACGCGGGCAACGCTCTGTGGCGCGGTATCGCATTAACGCGCGATGACTGCATCCGTCGTGATGTGATTAAGGCGCTCATCTGTAACTTCCGTCTTGATTTCAGCGAGGTGGAAACGCAGTGGGAACTGCATTTCAGCGATTACTTTGCTGATGACCTGAAGCTGTTAGCGCCTCTGGCAAAAGATGGGCTGGTGGATGTTTCAGAACGTGCAATTGACGTGACACCCAAAGGGCGCCTGTTGATTCGTAATATCTGCATGTGCTTCGACGCCTATCTGCGTCAGAAAGCGCGTCTGCAGCAGTTCTCACGCGTCATTTAAGACGTGCCAAAATATTTGGCCGGGTAAGGCGAAGCCGCTACCCGGCTTTTTTGTTAGCGACTCTCTAGCTAAACAGCCCAACCAGCGCCGCGCACAGCACAGCAGCAACGGCTGTTTGTGGCGTGTGGCTTTCAGCTGCTCCACTTGAGAGCATATTCACTAATGTTTCCAGCATGATGATCACCCTCACTTTCCGGGCACGATCATACAAAAATCATTGATACAGTAAAGCGCAAAATAGCAGCAATTTGCGCTCAATTAATAACCTTTACACAAGGGTAAAGATCACTCCATGCCAAGCTCTTTCAGCTTACGCGTCAGGGTATTACGTCCCCATCCCAGCAGGCGTGCCGCTTCCTGCTTATGGCCCTGTGTATGGCGGAGTGCGGTGGTCAACAGCGTGCGCTCCATCTCGGGCTGGGCTTCAGACAGCAAGTTTTGATGACCGGAACGCAGCGCGCGATCGGCCCACTGTGCCAGCAGCGTCGCCCAGCTGTCCGGCAATGCATGTCCGGTGCTGCTTTCTGGCGCAGTCGCTTCAAACAGTTCAGCCGGTAAATCCTGAATCAGGACTTCCTGTCCGGCGGCCATTACGGTCAACCAGCGACAGGTGTTTTCCAGCTGACGCACGTTGCCCGGCCACGCCAGACGGGTGAGGGCGGCATCGGTTTCCGGGTGCAACTGCTTGGCTTCCACGCCCAGCTCACGGGCAGCGACCTGCAGAAAATGACGCGCCAGGCGGGGAATATCTTCACGGCGTTCACGTAGCGGTGGCAAATGAACGCGGATCACGTTCAGGCGATGGAATAAATCCTCACGGAATTTACCTTCCTGGACGCGCTGCTCCAGATTCTGGTGCGTCGCGGCAATAATGCGCACGTCAACCTTCACCGGCGCATAGCCACCTACGCGATAAAACTGTCCGTCGGCCAACACGCGCAGCAGACGGGTCTGGACATCCAGCGGCATATCGCCGATTTCATCCAGGAAGAGTGTTCCACCGTCAGCCTGCTCGAAGCGACCCTGGCGAATGGTATTCGCGCCAGTAAAAGCCCCTTTCTCATGGCCAAACAGTTCGGATTCAATTAAATCCTTTGGGATGGCTGCCATATTTAGAGCGATAAACGGTGCTTTTGCCCGCGGGCTGTGGCGATGTAAGGCATGCGCTACCAGCTCTTTACCGGTTCCCGATTCGCCATTAATCAGTACGCTGATGGACGAGCGTGACAGACGGCCAATGATACGAAACACATCCTGCATGGCCGGCGCTTCGCCAATGATGTCCGTCGTGGGCCCGAAGTCAGGCGTGTGACGAGGCTGTTGCTGCTCCTGGTAGTGGCTGATCGCGCGCTCAACCAGGGCGACCGCTTCGTCAATATCAAACGGTTTGGGCAGGTAATCGAACGCCCCTTGCTGATAGGCGCTCACCGCGGCGTCCAGGTCGGAATGCGCCGTCATTATGATGACCGGAAGCATAGGATGGCGTTGTTTGATCTGCTTTAAAAGCGCCAGCCCGTCCATTCCCGGCATGCGAATATCCGAAAGCAGCACATCCGGCGTTTTGGTGGTGAGTGCGTCGAGCACTTCGCTGCCGCTCTCAAACGTCGTGCAGCTTAATCCTGCCCCTGTGAGCGCGCGTTCAAGCACCCAACGGATGGAGCTATCGTCATCGACTACCCAGACTATCCCTCGTTGCATAAACGTCACCTTTATTTTTTAATCGGCAGGAAAACCGAAAACTCGGTATGTCCCGGCCAACTGGTAAATTCAATTTTTCCAGAGTGTTGATCGATCAAACTACGGGCAATGGATAACCCCAGGCCGGTACCGCCTTCGCGACCGCTGACCATCGGGTAGAACAGGGTGTCCTGAAGATGCGACGGAATACCCGGCCCGTTGTCCTCAACGTCGATGCGAGCAGCCAGACGATAGCGCACGCCGTGCAGTGTGAGCTGGAACGCGGTGCGGGTGCGCAAAATAATTTCGCCCCCTTCCGGCCCCAGTGCCTGCAGGGCATTACGCACAATATTCAGCAAGACCTGCTCAATCTGATCCGGGTCATGCGCCAGTTCCGGCAGGCTTGGGTCGTAATCACGGACCAGCGTGACGTTCTCCGGCAGCTCCATTGAGACGAGTTTCACAACCCGCTCAGCCACTTTATGAATACTTTCTGAGACATGCATGCCGGGCTGTTGCGGCCCGAGCAGACGGTCAACCAGGTTACGCAGGCGGTCTGCCTGCTCAATGATGACGTTGGTGTACTCCGCCAGCGCAGGGTCGGGCAGCGCTTTGGTCAGGAGTTGTGCCGCACCGCGTAAGCCACCCAGCGGGTTCTTGATTTCATGCGCCAGGCCTCGCACCAGGTCACGGGCGGCAATTTGCTGGGCATGCTGAAGTTGTTCCTGGCTCAGGCGGCGCTGATTATCCATCGGCGCCATTTCAAGCAGGATCAGCCCTTCAGGAAGCCGTTGTGCGGTAAGCGATAAAATATGTGAGCGCCCGTCGATCACCAGCGTGACTTCGTTATCGGTAAAGCCCTGACCGGCCTGCAGACTTTCCTGCATCAGGCCAATATTCAGCGAGAAATAGCTCAATAATTCCGGAAGCGGGGTGCCAAACAGTTTGCGTGAGCTCTGGGCGAGCAGCTGCTGCGCCGCCGGGTTGGCGTAATGTACGGCCAGCTCGTCGTCGACCAGCAAAATACTGTTAATCAAAGAATTGAGGATCTGCCCAGCATCGGGCAGCGTGCCAGTTGCCATTCAGCAGTCTCCTGGAGTTGGTTGCACTAATTTAGTGCAGTATAGCTTTTTCGTCGTAAAAAGCGCGTGAGATCAGTTTGTTGGTGGAGAAAAAAGCCCATCCGGAGATGGGCTGAAAGTTTCCACGGCAACAAATAAAAGCTTGTGAGATCGCGCGTAAAAGGGCGCGCGAAACTCATTGAAACTTAAACGCTGTAGTACAGTTCGAACTCAACCGGGTGTGGCGTCATACGCACACGGTCGTTCTCTTCAGTACGCAGGGCGATGTAAGCATCGATAGCGTCGTCAGTGAACACGCCACCTGCAGTCAGGAACTCGCGGTCTGCATCCAGCGCCTGCAGGGCTTCTTCCAGAGAGCCTGCAACCTGTGGGATCTCTTTCGCTTCTTCTGGCGGCAGGTCGTACAGGTTTTTGTCCATGGCTTCGCCTGGGTGGATCTTGTTCTTGATACCGTCCAGACCCGCCATCAGCAGTGCTGCGAAGCACAGGTATGGGTTAGCAGCTGGATCCGGGAAGCGAACTTCGATACGACGCGCTTTAGGAGACGCTACCACAGGGATACGGATAGAAGCAGAACGGTTACGCGCAGAGTACGCCAGCATTACCGGTGCTTCGTAGCCTGGGACCAGACGCTTGTAGGAGTTAGTGGTTGGGTTCGCCAGGGCGTTGATCGCTTTAGCGTGTTTGATTACGCCGCCAATGTAATACAGAGCCTGCTCAGACAGACCGGCATATTTGTCGCCAGAGAACAGGTTGGTTCCGTTCTTGGACAGAGACATGTGGCAGTGCATACCGGAACCGTTATCGCCAAACATTGGTTTTGGCATGAAGGTCGCGGTTTTACCGAAACGGTGCGCAACGTTGTGCACAACGTATTTGTAGATCTGAATTTCGTCTGCTTTTTTGGTCATGGTGTTGAAGCGGGTTGCCACTTCGTTCTGACCCGCAGTCGCCACTTCGTGGTGGTGAGCTTCAACCACCAGGCCCATCTCTTCCATCACCAGACACATGGTGGAACGGATGTCCTGAGCGGAGTCGACCGGAGGAACCGGGAAGTAACCGCCTTTAACGCCAGGACGGTGACCTTTGTTACCACCTTCGTATTTGGTGGCGGAGTTCCATGCACCTTCGATATCGTCGATGGCAACGTGGGAGCCAGAAATAGAGGCACCGAAACGGATGTCATCAAACAGGAAGAATTCTGGTTCTGGCCCGAACAGTACGGTGTCTGCGATACCGGTTGAACGCAGGTACTCTTCAGCGCGTTTCGCGATGGAGCGTGGGTCGCGGTCGTAGCCCTGCAGTGTGCCTGGCTCGAGGATGTCGCAACGGATGATCAGGGTTGGTTCTTCGAAGAACGGATCAATGACCGCAGTGGAAGCGTCAGGCATCAGAACCATGTCAGATTCGTTGATACCTTTCCAGCCGCCAATGGAGGAGCCGTCAAACATTTTGCCTTCTTCAAAGAATTCGGCGTTTACCTGATGAGCAGGAATAGTGACGTGCTGTTCTTTACCTTTGGTATCGGTGAAGCGCAGATCAACAAACTTCACTTCATGTTCGTTCAGCATCGTCAAAACGTGTTCAGCGGACATACTTAACTCTCCAGATTGGTCATTGTCGTCGTGGTAACGAGGTCTTCAATTTCTGTCTTGGGCTGGCTGTGTGCCATTTTTTTGCCGTATTTTTATAAAGCGAAATCTGTGCCAACTTTTAAAACACCCCAAAAAGGCGTTATCATGCGCACCATAGTGCAAAAGTGCTGCACCACAATGGTTATGTTGCACCAGTATAGTGCTTCAGTGTGAACACTGAGCACCATATTGGTGCAATTTTCGTTAAAGTGCCCTTTTTACGCTCCGTGAAAGCGATCACAAAGCATCTCTGCAATACTTGTTTGCGGGGGATGTTTGTGATCCTGTTTTGTAGTGCGATTAATCCGTGTACAATAACGCGCTATTTCTAATGCCTGAGGCAAAGTTGTGATCGAAAATTTGCGTAACATCGCCATCATCGCGCACGTCGACCATGGTAAAACCACCCTGGTTGATAAGCTGCTGCAGCAGTCCGGTACGTTTGATGCTCGTGCCGAAACTCAAGAGCGTGTGATGGACTCCAACGATTTGGAGAAAGAGCGTGGGATTACTATCCTCGCGAAAAACACCGCTATCAAATGGAATGACTACCGTATCAACATCGTTGATACCCCAGGGCACGCCGACTTCGGTGGTGAAGTTGAGCGCGTGATGTCCATGGTGGATTCCGTGCTGCTGGTGGTTGACGCATTTGACGGCCCAATGCCGCAAACGCGCTTCGTGACCAAAAAAGCATTTGCCCATGGCCTGAAACCTATTGTTGTTATCAACAAGGTTGACCGTCCGGGCGCGCGTCCTGACTGGGTTGTTGATCAGGTGTTCGACCTGTTCGTTAACCTCGACGCGACCGACGAGCAGCTGGACTTCCCTATCATTTACGCTTCGGCGCTGAATGGTATCGCGGGTCTGGATCACGAAAATATGGCGGAAGACATGACTCCGCTGTATCAGGCGATTGTCGATCACGTACCGGCTCCGGATGTTGATCTTGATGGTCCGCTGCAGATGCAGATCTCCCAGCTGGACTACAACAACTACGTTGGCGTTATCGGTATCGGCCGCATCAAACGCGGTAAAGTGAAGCCGAACCAGCAGGTTACTATCATCGATAGCGAAGGCAAAACCCGTAACGGTAAAGTGGGCAAAGTGCTGACTCACCTGGGTCTGGAGCGTATCGACAGCGAACTGGCTGAAGCGGGCGACATCATCGCGATTACCGGTCTGGGCGAGCTGAACATCTCTGACACCATCTGCGATCCGCAGAATGTGGAAGCGCTGCCAGCCCTGTCTGTTGATGAGCCAACGGTAACCATGTTCTTCAACGTCAACACCTCTCCGTTCTGTGGCAAAGAAGGTAAATTCGTTACCTCTCGTCAGATCCTTGACCGCCTGAACAAAGAGCTGGTGCACAACGTTGCGCTGCGCGTTGAAGAAACTCAGGATGCTGACGCATTCCGCGTTTCTGGTCGTGGTGAGCTGCACCTGTCTGTTCTGATCGAAAACATGCGTCGTGAAGGTTTCGAAATGGCGGTTTCCCGTCCGAAAGTTATCTTCCGCGAAATCGACGGCCGTAAACAAGAGCCGTTCGAGAACGTAACGCTGGACGTTGAAGAGCAGCATCAGGGTTCTGTTATGCAGGCTCTGGGTGAGCGTAAAGGCGACCTGAAAAACATGAATCCAGATGGCAAAGGCCGCGTACGTCTCGACTACGTGATCCCAAGCCGTGGTCTGATCGGTTTCCGTTCAGAGTTCATGACCATGACGTCCGGTACCGGTCTGCTGTACTCCACCTTCAGCCACTACGACGACGTGCGTCCGGGTGAAGTTGGTCAGCGTAACAACGGCGTTCTGATCTCCAACGGTCAGGGTAAAGCGGTTGCGTTTGCGCTGTTCGGTCTGCAGGATCGCGGTAAGCTGTTCCTGGGTCACGGTGCTGAAGTTTATGAAGGCCAGATCATCGGTATTCACAGTCGTTCTAACGACCTGACTGTAAACTGCCTGACCGGTAAGAAACTGACCAACATGCGTGCGTCCGGGACTGACGAAGCAACGGTTCTGGTTCCACCGATCAAGATGACCCTGGAGCAAGCTCTGGAGTTCATCGATGACGACGAACTGGTAGAAGTGACCCCACTGTCTATCCGTATCCGTAAACGTCACCTGACCGAGAACGATCGTAAACGTGCAATGCGCGGTGCGAAAGAAGAGTAATACGGTCAATCCGTAGGCCGGGTAAGCGCATGCGCCACCCGGCACGTAAAAAGCCGCTGAGCGATCAGCGGCTTTTTTTATTATCAGAACGAATACCTTAACCCCAGGCGGATACGGTACTGCTCGCGGTTGTAATCATTCCATCTGTCCAGCCACTGAAGCTCAAGATAGGGCAGCCAGTTTTTATCGATTTTATAGCTAAATTTATGGGTGATTTCCCAGTGATGGTCTTTGCCATTTTTGCTGTGGTAATCGTTCACGCGCTGGAAAAAATGCGGTTCAAAGGTATAGAAAAACGCATCCGTGACCTTGAAATTCCAGTAGTTAGCGAATTCGTGAGTGTCGTTTTTATCCATCTGGCCGTTGTAGTCCGGCGTATCGTAATTGTTGTGGTTATAGCGATAGCGGAAGGTCAGATTAAACCAGTCGAGAAATTTATAATTGGTATCCAGATAGATAGCGCCTCCGGACCCGGCGCTGCTGTCATTCAGTAAACCGCCAGGCTGAAAGGTGAGTTTATCGGTCGGTTTAAAAAGTGGATACCACCCTTCAATTTCGTTATAGCTGTGCTTAAGCTCGTCCCATTTGCCCACGTTATAGGCGTTAGTGAACATCAGCCCCGCGCCCTTATCGAAGTTATAGCCAGCACGCAGGATCACTTCGTGCAGTTCAGAGGCCGTATTATAGGCTTCGCGCGTTTCGACATAGGCGCCGGCAATTGCCGAGCAGGACACAGACGACACAACCAGTGCAGTAACGATTCTTTTCATAATCAGTCCATGTATGAGGTACAGAAAGGCCCCCCTCCTGTTACACAGGAAGGGAATCAGGGCCGGATTTATTGTTATAAAGTGACTGCTGACGCTTTATTGTTGGTGGTTAACTCAGGGGGTTTTGCGGGTTGTTTTTTCCGTTTTCCAATCTCCTCAATAATAAAGGCGAAGCGTGCTTCGTTGAGTTTATAAAAGAGTCCCATGGTTATCGCGGCAACGATCGCCAGGCCGCACGGCCAGAGAAAAATTAGCTGACGGAGCCCTAGTAGCGTGCCCGCACTCTGCACGGCGTGTGGAATGTAGCCAATCTGCGTCAACATAATGCCCGGCAGGAAACCGGCGAGGGCGGCGGAGATTTTGCGCGAGAAGGTATAACCGGTATAAACCGACCCTTCGGCGCGAATGCCTGTTTTCCACTCGCCATAATCCACGGTATCGGGCACCAGCGCCCAGTTGAGGCTGTTTACGAATGCCGTACCGAAAAAGGCCATGCAGGAAAAGAGCACAAAGAGCAGGGAGCTGGTTCCCCAGAGGAAGTTCATTACGTCGCCCACGGCCCACAGCGTCAGCCCGCCAAGGTAGACCGGCTTCTTGCCAAAGCGCTTAACCGCGCCCGGCACCAGAAACACGCCAACCAGAATGCAGCCCATACTGAAAAAACCCATCCACGACAGCAGATGCAGATCGTTTAGCACGTACTGGGTGTAGTAGACCTGAATCGCCAGTTTGATATTAAACGCGGCGAGGGTGCAAAGGTTGGCGATACACAACACCAGCAACGGTGGGTTGCGGAAAATGGCACAGAAGGATTTCAGGATGCCAGGCTTATGATGATCGGGCGTGACCTCCACATAGCGCTCTTTCACACCGCTGTAGCACCACCACATGCAGAACAGACCGCCGGTGACGAACACCAGTGCGGCCACCAGATAGCCGAGAGAGGGCTGGCTGACAAACAGCGCCTGGATTGGCATAAACCCCACGGTGCAGAGCAATAACCCAACCGTTGCGCCGCCCTGGCGCCAGGCCGCAAGCTGCGCCCGCTCGTTCGGATTTTTAGTGATGGCGGGAACCATCGCACCGTAAGAGCAGTTCATCAGGCTATAACAGAGGCCAAACATCATGAAGAGCAGGGTGGCAATAGCGGTTTTCACCGTCAGGCTAAAATCGGTGGCCACAAACTGCGCCGTGGCCACCAGGGCAACCGGCACCGAGGCATAAAGAATAAACGGCCTGAATTTGCCTCTGGCACCGATGTTACGCCGCGAATCCAGCAACACCCCGGTCAGCATGTCGGTGAATGCGGTAAAGAACTTCGCCACCAGGAAAATAATGCCGCCATAAAAAGCGGGCATGCCCAGTTCATCAGTATAAAACTTCAGCAGATACAGCGTGCCAATACAGAGCATCAGGTTAGAGCCAAAATCGCCCATCCCGTAGGCGCACTTTTCGCGCAGGCTCAGCTTCAGGGTTAACGGATCACTCTTGTGTGTCATGGTCGATCCTCACAGCGCCCCGCAGGGCGCTCTCTCAAGTCAGTTATGCTGTACGTTTGCGCAGTTCAATTTCTTCCACGATGCGCACATACATCTTCTCGTTGAGGTTGTAGAAACAGCCCATCGCCACGATGGTGATGACGGCCAGCAGACTGGGGTAGATAAATATCAGCTGCCGCAGCCCTTCAACCGTTCCGGCGGATTGCACCACGTTTGGCACATAGCCGATTTGCGTGAGCATGATGCCGGGGAAGAAGCCGGCCAGCGCCTGTGAGACCTTCCGGAAGAAGGTAAAGCCGGTATAGACCGTCCCTTCGGATCGCACGCCGGTACGCCACTCGCCGTACTCCACGGTATCGGACACCAGCGCCCAGTTGAGGCTATTCACGAAGGCTGAGCCGAAGAAGGCCAGACAGGAGAACGCCACAAAGCTTACCGAACCACCGCCAAAGAAGTAGTTGAGCAGGTCGCCTGCCACCCAAATCAGCAGCCCGCTGATATAGACCTTTTTCTTGCCGAAGCGACGCACCGCGCCGGGCATCATAAAGACGCCGATAAAAATGCAGCCCATGCTGAAAAAGCCCATGTAGGACAACAGAATAGGGTCGTTCAGCACGTACTGCGTGTAATAAACCTGAATGGCGAGCTTAACGTTAAAGGCCCCCAGCGTGCACAGGTTGGCGATGCAGAGAATAAACAGCGGTCGGTTACCGGCGATGGCGCGAAACGACTGCAGCAGGCCGGGCTTCTGGGCTGGATTGGCGGGCTGCATTTCAACGTAACGCTCGGTCACGCCCTTATAGCACCACCACATAAAGAACAGCCCGAACAGCGAGAAGAGGGTCGCGGCAAAGATATACCCAAGCTGGTCATTGCCTTCAATCAGGTTCATTACCGGCACAAACCCGACGGTACAGAGCAGCAGGCCAAGCGTGGCGCCACCCTGACGCCAGGCGGCCAGCGAAGCGCGCTCGTCCGGGTTTTTGGTAATGGCCGGCACCATCGCACCGTAGGAGCAGTTCATCATGCTGAAGAACAGGCCGTAAAGCATGAACAGCACGGTCGCCATCACTGTTTTGCCGGTGATTTCAAACGGCGTGCCGACAAAGTTTGCGATGGCCAGTAACGTCACCGGGAACGCCGCATACAGCACGAACGGGCGGAATTTGCCCTTAGGACCGATCTTGCGTCGGGAATCGAGCATGATACCCGTGCCCATATCGGTGAAGGCGGTGAAGAACTTGGCAATCAGGAAGATGATCCCGCCGTAGGTACCAGGCAGGCCAAGAACGTCGGTGTAGAACTTCAGCAGATACAACGTGCCGATATCCAGAAGGATGTTAGAGCCGAGATCGCCCATCCCGTAGGCGAGTTTCTCTTTAAACGGCAGGCGTAGCGTTGCCGGATCGGAAGCGTGTTGACGCATTATTGTTCTCCATCTGCCCGCAGGTTTCCCTGCGGGCGAGCCTTATCAGATATGACGTAAGGTGCTAAACAGGTCTGCCCATTCGCTTTGCTGGCGATAAAACACCGGCGGTTTGCCGAGCGGAGCGTCAACGGTGATGTCACCGCCCTCATGCGTTTCACCCGTCCAGGCATTCACCCAGGTGTCCTCAGGCAAATAGAGCGTCCAGTCACGACGGCCTTCTTCATGGACCGGTGCCACCAGCAGATCGCGGCCAAACAGATACTGGTATTTCAGCGTGTAGCTGCGCGCATCGTTTTCGTAATGCAGGAACAGCGGACGCATCACCGGCAGGCCGCTTTTCGCGTTCTGCGCAACGGCGGCTTTGATGTAGGGCTTCAGGGTAGTGAAGACGGTCGTCATACGCGCAAAGTGGGCGATGGTTTCGCCGTCGCCATCAAACTGCCAGTTATCGCCAGGGCGGTTGCCCTCGTGGGTACGCATCATCGGTGTGAAGGCGCTGAAGTCGCACCAGCGCAGCAGCAGCTCTTTGCTGCGTTTCATCTCAAACAGCGTGGTATAACCGCCGATGTCGCTGTGATGCAGCCCGTGCCCGGTCATTGCCAGTGAGAGTGCCGCAGGAACCACTGATGCCAGACCGTCGTCCAGGCTCCAGTCGACGTTCTGATCGCCGGCCCACATCATCACCGAGTGTTTCTGGCTGCCGGTATAACCCGCGCGCATAAAGAACAGGATCTCGCCGAGCTTGCCGGTCTCTTCCAGCGCCTCGTAGTTACATTTCGCCCATAGCGCAGGCCAGGCGTTATGCATGATTTCCGCGCTCACGCCGTTGTGCAGGAAGGTATCAGTCGGCAAATATTCACCAAAATCAGCCATCCAGCCGCCACAGCCCAGCGCTATCAGGTTCTTTTTGATGACCTCTTTGTACCAGCCGTAGGCTTCCGGATTCGTCAGGTCGATAACGCCCGCGTAGAACTCGCCGAACTCGACGTGATAGTCCTGACCGTCGGCGTTTTTGGTCAGATAACCGCGTTTCGCCGCCTCTTCACAGAGGTCTCTGTCGCTGGCCACGTAAGGGTTGATATAGGAGAGGAACTGCACGCCCTCCTGCTTCCACTGCGGGATACGTGTATCCAGCTGCGGATACAGATCGCTGTTCCACTTCCAGTTCCACATCACGCGTTTGCCAAAGGAGGTCATCCGGATGCCGGACCAGTCCTGCGCCCAGATACCGTTCACCTTCACACCGCCGTTGCGCATGGTGTCGAGCTTTTGCTGGCACACGTCGGTGCCGCCCTGAACGCCCAGCGTTACCCCGTCGTAAACCCAGTCCGGCAGTTCGGGCTGACGGCCCAGTAACCCGGTCAGTTTTTCCAGCAGATCGACATACGTTTGCGCACATTCGAAGCGCAGCGTGGCGTTATCTTCCCAGAAGGCCAGCTCGTGGAACCCCGGCGCGCTGAAGTCGAAATTCATATAACAGCTGTTATCCACGTGGCAGTAGTACTTCTGGGTACTCACAAAGGTGGGTTGCGGGAAGAAGGTCCAGTAGTAATCGCCGCCCGCGTTCTCTTTGCAGTCTGCCTGCCAGGTGACGTAGGTCTGCTTATTACGGCCCACGCCCTGCTCGCTAGTCCACAACGGGAACGGCTTGCCGCGCAGGTCGAAGTAGGAGAACTGCTCTCCGCAACCATAGATATGATCCTCGGGCTGGGCCGCCAGCCGCAGCCAGATGCGGTTATGGCAGGTGGCATCATTTTTGAGTTTCAGCTCCAGGCGTCCTTCGGCATCCACACCCACCAGTAGCGTGGCGCTGACGGCGTCACCCCGGGTAAAGCGAATCGCCCAACCCGCATTTTGCGGCGCGACGGTGGCCTCGGTCAGGGCAATTTTTTCGTTGAGTTTGTCTTTGATGCTGAAGTTGCCGCGAAACATCTCGATATCGGCTTCACCTGCGCCGATCCACAGGCACGGGGTGTCGGCGGTGTGGGACAGAATCAGACGATCCTGCCAGCTCAGGGTGAAACCATGTTCACTGCTTTTAAGAATAATATTGTGTAGGGTACGCATAAGATCTCCGTTTTTATTATTTGGCTTGGCTATCCAGTAATCCGGCGGCAACGGCCGGGGCTAACCCTGGCGCCAGCGGTAAGCGAGGGATCACCAGGCAATGCAGCAGATGATAAATATCCTGCTTGCCGTCCCAGACTTTGGTGGTCACTTCGTTATGGATATCCAGCTCCTGCCACCATGAACCGTTCTCGTAGTCGATCAGGTATTTGATGCAGTAATCCCACCATTTCTGATACCAGGCTTCGTACTGCGCCTCGCCGGTGACGGTATAGAGCGCATAGGCCGTTCCCATCGCTTCGACAATCGGCCAGCGCACGCGCTCGCGAACGATGGGCTTACCGTCCCAGCCAACGGAATAGACAAAACCGTCGGCACCATCGGGTGCCCAGGCGTCGCGGATTGTGGCGTGGAACAAGCCTTTTGCATCTTCCAGCAGCCATGCGGGGGGTGTTTCAAAACGCGCTTCCAGCGCAGCGCGCAGGTGCAGCATCAGGCGGCCCCACTCGATCCAGTGGCCTGGCGTACCGCCGTAGGCGCGAAAACGGTGAGCGGGGTTATCAATGTTGTAATCGCGGATGGGGTTCCATTGCGTATCGAAATGCTCATTAACCCGGTACTCGCCCTTGCGTGCCACGTCGTGAATGATCACCGAAGCAATGCGCAGTGCGCGGTCGAGCCATTTACGGTCATGCGTCACGTCATACACAATCAGGAAGGCTTCGACAGCGTGCATATTGGCGTTGCCGCCACGGTACTCTTCGGTTTTGCTGAAGGCCTCATCCCAGGATTCCAGGCACATCTGTTCCTGTTCGCTCCAGAAATAACGCTCAATCACCTCGATGGCATCGTCCAGTAACTTGCGAGCCTGCGGATGGCCGGTGGTGACGGCGCTGGCCGCGCCCAGCAAAACAAAGAAGTGCTGATAGCCCTGCTTGGAGGCATCCATAACGCCTTCATCGTTAATACAGGCGTACCAGCCGCCATATTGCGGGTCACGCAGCGGGCCATTCAGGGCGTTGATGCCATGCTCCACCAGGGCATATGCGCCGGGACGCCCCATGTTTGCCGCCACGGCATAAACGTGCAGCATACGGGCGGTGATCCACAGATGCGTGCCCATATCGCTGCGCACCTGACCGTTATTGCCCAGCCAGCCAAAACCGGTCGGCACGGCGGCGTTTTTACCGAAATCGAGAATGCGGTCAGTCTCTTGTTCAAGCCAGCGGTTATGGCTCAGGGTGTTAAACCATTTCATGTTCGGGTCCTTTCTTAACGGCGAGCCATCATTTCGTCGACGATCTCACCCAAACGCTGCAGTTTCGGCACAGAAATATCACGGAGCATCAGTTCCGTGTCCGGCAGGCCAATCACTGATGACCAGACGGCGCGGCCGGCTAAAAAGCCGGATGCGCCCGCCTGCATCGCAACACTCACCGCCCTTGGGAACAACTTATCGTCCACGCCGGATGAGAGGATCACCCACGGCATGGCGATGTTCTCGTTCAGTTTTTGCGAGGCAGTCAGCAATTCCTGCTGACTGCCTTTGCCGAACAGGGGCATCTCCACTTTGTAGAGGTCAGCTCCGCTGTCTCCCAGCTCTTTTGCCGCGTCGATAATGGCCTGTTCACGATTAAACGTCGCGCCGCGACGCGGCGGGCGGACTACCGGCTCAATAATGCTAAGTAGTCCATTGTTATGGCACAGCTGATTGAACGCCTTCACCATCTCCAGACGCTGCTGTGGATCTTCGTCGCTACGCCACAGCACCAGTAGCTTCAGTGCTTTGCCGCCATCGCGCCTGACCGCCTGAGCATCAACGTTTTTATCGATGACGACGCTGTCAACGGGGATCCCGTTCCCCGGAATAAATTCGTCTGCTGCCACAATCATCGCGCAGCTTTTGGCAACGGCCTGTTGCTCAACGATCTGCTGGTAGCAAAACTGCTGATCGACAAGAATGGCGGAGGCATACGGCGACAGAATTTTGGCCGCGTTGACCTTAAAGTCGGTGAGATGCCGATCGGTGACCGGCACCGGAGCGCCCGCCGCAGCAAACATCAGGCGCATCGCTTCGCGCTGGTCAACGGCCAGCATTGCAAAACCGCCGGAAGGTCGGGTGATATCTTTCAGGGTGTACATCGTCATTCCTCAGTCCTTTCGTATCAGTGTGTTTTTTTCAGCCCGGCGGATGCGCGAACCTGTTCAAGAATGGCTGTCCAGTCTTCGCGCCCGCGTCCGGCGGCCCGCGCCTGGTTGTAGACTTCACGGGAGGCGGCGCCCAGCGGCATCGGGACGTGGAGCTGGTTTGCCACGTCCAGCGCGATCCCCAGATCTTTATGCGCGAGGTCGATCATAAAGGCCGGTGTAAGATCGCCTTTGAGCACCTTGTTAGGCCATGAGGTGGTGAAGTGGCCTTTGCCTGCTGGCGTACCGCTCATGACGCTGAGCGCCACATCGAAAGAGAGGCCGAGGGCTTCACACAGCACGGCGGCTTCAGCGGACAGCGCGTTCAGGGCAATGCTCATGTAGTTGTTAATAAGCTTCACGCGGATACCCATGCCTGGCCCACCTGCGTTTATCAGTTCATTGCCCATCGCCATCAACACCGGCGTGGCTCGTTCAACCTGCTGCGCGGTGCCACCAGCCAGAAGGAGTAATGTTCCGGCGACGGCATGGTCCGATGTGCGTCCGACAGGCACATCCATCATGCTGAAACCACGTTCAGCCATGTCGTGGATCAGGGCATCGGTCTGTAGCGGGTGAATGGTGGACATATCAATGACCAGCGCTTCGCGGGATAACCCTTCGCAGACGCCCTGCTCACCAAACAAGACTGTGCGAACCAGGTCTCCGTTTGGCAGCATGGTGATGACAAATTCGGCCTCCTTTACTGCCTGTGCAGGCGTGGCTGCAGCCAGGGCTCCACGCGCCACCAGGGCCTGTATCGCCTGTGGGTTTACATCAAAAACGTGAAGCTGGTGGCCCTGTTTAAGCAGATTCGTTGCCATAGGCGCACCCATCTGTCCTAACCCGATAAAGGCAATTGCTGACATGCTTCTCTCCTGTCACATCGTGTCAATTATTGAGCGTTTGTGTTGTCTGTTTTTGATCGTATTTGTAATTTATAGTCAAAAAATTGACAGGGGTCACTTTTTAAACATTTCGTGAAATTAAAATGAGAGCATCAGAAAACGCAGAAGGAATCACCATGACTCGCATCGTTTGTGTCGGCATTACCGTGCTGGATCGCATCTGGTATCTCGATGATTTACCGAAAGAAGGTGGCAAATATGTCGCAAAAGACTATACGGAGGTGGGCGGCGGTCCTGCGGCGACTGCGGCGGTGGCGGCAGCGAAACTGGGGGCTGAGGTGGACTTTATTGGCCGGGTGGGTGATGACGATACCGGCAGAAGACTGCTCGCGGAGCTGGAGTCCCTGGGGGTAAACACGCGCTATACGCGGAGGGTGAAAGGAGCCCGTTCATCGCAATCGGCCGTGCTGGTGGATGGTCACGGGGAGCGTGTCATTGCTAACTACCCCAGCCCCGATCTCCCGGCTACGGCGGCATGGCTGCAGGATATCGACTTTTCGCAATGGGATATCGTATTAGCCGACGTGCGCTGGCACGAAGGGGCTAAACAGGCGTTCACCCTTGCCCGCCAGCAGGGCGTCAGCACGCTGCTTGATGCCGATGTCACCCCGCAGGACATTGCTGAGCTGGTCGCCTTAAGCGATCACGCGGCCTTCTCCGCGCCGGGTTTGCGGCGTTTAAGCCAGCTGGACGACACGGAAAGCGCGCTGAGAAAAGCACAAACGCTCACAAATGGACATGTCTACGTCACGCAAGGGCGTGAAGGGTGTTACTGGCTGGAGCAGGGCGCGCTTCGTCATCAGCCGGGATTTGCGGTCGACGTGGTGGATACCACAGGTGCAGGGGATGTCTTTCACGGTGCGCTGGCGGTGAGTCTGGCGCAGCAGGGGGCGTCACCAGACGCGGTACGTTTCGCGAGTGCGGTTGCGGCACTGAAATGTACCCGGCCCGGCGGACGGGCGGGTATACCTGACTGTGATCAAACCCGCTCTTTTTTGTCACTTTTTGTATAAAATGCGGGGCGTGATGGTTTTCAGAGGACAGCCCATGAGCCTTACCGAACTGACCGGCAACCCGCGGCACGATCAACTGCTTACGTTGATTGCTGACCGCGGCTATATGAACATTGATGAACTGGCGCAACTGCTGGACGTCTCAACGCAAACCGTGCGCCGGGATATCCGCAAGCTGAGTGAGCAGGGGCTGATCACGCGTCATCATGGCGGCGCGGGCAGGGCATCCAGCGTGGTGAACACCGCGTTTGAGCAACGTGAAGTCTCCTTGACCGAAGAGAAACGGGCCATTGCCGAAGCGATTGCCGACTACATTCCCGATGGTTCAACCATCTTCATTACTATCGGGACGACGGTGGAGCACGTTGCCCGGGCGCTGCTCAACCATAATCATCTGCGCATCATCACCAACAGCCTGCGGGTGGCGCATATTCTGTATAAGAACCCGCGCTTTGAAGTGATGGTGCCTGGCGGTACGCTGCGTCCGCATAACGGAGGCATTATCGGGCCTGCAGCGACGGCGTTCGTGTCAGGCTTCCGTGCCGATTACCTGGTGACCAGCGTCGGAGCAATTGAACACGACGGCGCGATGATGGAGTTTGACGTTAATGAAGCCAGCGTGGTGAAAACCATGATGGCCCACGCGCGACATATTTTACTGGCGGCCGATCATACGAAATACCACGCCTCTGCTGCCGTTGAAATTGGTAACGTGTCGCAGGCAACCGCGCTCTTCACCGATGAGCTACCGGGATCTGCACTGCACAATCATCTCAAATCCAGCAAGGTTGAAGTTGTTGAGGTGAATTCAGGCGACGAACAGCAGGCAGGCTAACCCTTCTTAATGGCCCGATATTCAGGCTCGGGCCTTTCCTTTCTGTAAGCTGAATCTGGCGCATAGCCAAACCTTATCTTTCCCGCTACAGTTACTTTTCCACGGCGAGCAGGAGATAAAAAATGCTTTATATCTTTGACTTAGGAAATGTAATCGTCGATATCGATTTTAATCGGGTGCTGGGCGCATGGAGCGACTTTAGCCGTGTCCCGCTGGCGACGTTAAAGCAGAGTTTCGCCATGGGCGAGACTTTCCATCAGCACGAGCGCGGCGAAATTAGCGATGAAGAATTTGCTGAACGTCTGTGTCATGAAATGGATGTGCCGTTAAGTTACGAGCAGTTTTCCCATGGCTGGCAGGCAGTGTTCGTCGCGATCCGCCCTGACGTGATCGCCATTATGCATAAACTCCGCGAGCAGGGGCATCGGGTTGTGGTGCTGTCGAATACTAACCGTCTGCATACCACGTTCTGGCCTGACGAGTATCCTGAGGTGCAGGCGGCGGCCGATAAAATCTACCTCTCCCAGGAGATGGGGATGCGTAAACCCGAAGCGCGTATCTATCAGGCGGTTCTGCAGGCGGAAGGATTTACCGCGGCTGATGCGGTCTTTTTCGACGACAATGCCGATAATATAGAGGGAGCTAACCAGTTGGGTATCACGTCAATTCTGGTGACCGGAAAGGAGACGATACCAAACTATTTTGCGAAGCAGTTATGCTAAAAACCGTTCATCAAAAAGCCACGCATCATACTCGTCCGCTCAGGGCGTGGCTGAAACTGCTCTGGCATCGCATTGATGAGGACAACATGACCACGCTGGCGGGTAACCTCGCCTACGTGTCATTGCTCTCGCTTGTGCCGCTGGTGGCCGTCATTTTTGCGCTATTTTCCGCTTTTCCGATGTTTGCAGATGTCAGCCTGCAGCTTCGCCACTTTGTCTTTGCGAATTTTATTCCCGCCACCGGGGATGTCATACAGAACTACATTGAACAGTTTGTCGCTAACTCCAGCAAAATGACGGCGGTCGGGGCGTGTGGCCTGATCGTCACGGCGCTGTTATTGATGTACGCCATAGATAACGCGCTGAATGCCATCTGGCGGAGTAAAAAGGCGCGGCCCAAGGTTTATTCCTTTGCGGTGTACTGGATGATCTTAACGCTGGGGCCCTTGCTGGCCGGAGCGAGTCTGGCTATCAGTTCGTATCTGCTTTCGCTGCGCTGGGCCAGCGATCTCAACGGCGTTATCGATAACCTGTTGCGTATCTTCCCGCTGATTTTATCGTGGCTCTCTTTCTGGCTGCTGTACAGCGTGGTACCGACCACGCGCGTGCCTAACCGCGATGCGGTCGTGGGCGCGCTGGTCGCGGCATTGCTCTTTGAACTGGGCAAAAAAGGGTTTGCCCTTTACATCACCATGTTCCCGTCTTATCAGCTGATTTACGGCGTGCTGGCGGTGATCCCCATTTTATTTGTCTGGGTCTACTGGACCTGGTGTATCGTCTTGCTTGGTGCCGAAATAACTGTCACTCTCGGCGTATACCGCGAACTTAAAAAAGCAGCAGAAGCTGAAAAACAACAAGAAGCAGACCAACCATGATTGCATTGATACAGCGCGTAACCCGTGCCAGCGTCACCGTGGAGGGAGAGGTGACGGGTGAAATTGGCCCAGGACTTTTAGTGTTGTTAGGTGTCGAAAAGGATGATGACGAACAGAAAGCCAACCGCTTATGCGAGCGCGTGCTGGGCTACCGCATTTTCAGCGATGCGGAAGGTAAGATGAACCTGAACGTTCAGCAGGCGGGTGGCAGCGTGCTGGTGGTCTCCCAGTTTACGCTGGCGGCCGATACCGAGCGCGGCATGCGCCCGGGTTTCTCTAAAGGTGCCGCACCGGATCGTGCAGAAGCCCTTTACGAGTACTTTGTGGCGCGTTGTCGTCAACAGGACATGAATACGCAAACCGGACGATTCGCTGCAGATATGCAGGTATCGCTGGTGAACGATGGCCCCGTCACATTCTGGCTCCAGGTATGAGCCAACTGGCGGCGTGGCCGCGGGTAACAAGAGAGAGTACAGCTATGTATCACCTTCGAGTACCGCAAACGGAAGAAGAGTTAGAAGCCTATTACCAGTTCCGCTGGGAAATGTTACGCAAGCCATTACATCAGCCAAAAGGGTCTGAGCGCGACGCCTGGGATGCGATGGCCCATCACCAGATGGTGATGGACGAAGAGGGTAACCTCGTCGCCGTCGGGCGTTTGTACATCAATGCCGATAACGAAGCTTCAATCCGCTTTATGGCGGTTCATCCTTCCGTGCAGGATAAAGGCCTCGGCACCTTGATGGCGATGACTCTTGAGTCCGTCGCCCGTCAGGAAGGGGTTAAGCGCGTCACCTGTAGCGCCCGCGAAGACGCCGTCGAATTCTTCGCCAAACTCGGTTTTGTTAACCAGGGGGAAATCACCGCCCCGCAAACCACGCCGATTCGTCACTTTTTGATGATCAAACCCATCGCTACGCTGGATGATATTCTCCATCGCGCCGACTGGTGTGGGCAGCTCCAGCAGGCCTGGTATCAGCACATTCCCCTGAGTGAAAAAATGGGCGTGCGTATTCAGCAGTACACCGGGCAAAAATTCATTACCACCATGCCGGAAATCGGCAATCAGAACCCCCATCACACCCTGTTTGCCGGCAGCCTGTTTTCACTCGCCACGCTGACCGGCTGGGGGCTTATCTGGCTGATGCTCCGCGAACGCCATCTTGGCGGCACCATTATTCTGGCCGATGCCCACATACGTTACAGCGCGCCGATCAGTGGTAAGCCGAGCGCCGTTGCCGATCTTGGCGCACTCGGGGGCGATCTCGACCGCCTGGCGCGCGGGCGTAAAGCGCGCGTACAGATGCGCGTTGAGCTGTTCGGCGATGAAACGCCGGGTGCCGTCTTTGAAGGTACCTACATCGTTCTTCCTGCGAAGCCGTTTGGCGCGTTTGAAGAGGGTGGAAACGAAGAAGAGTAGGCTCCGTCGTCCCGGCATGATTGCCGGGCTAATTCCCCGCGCCGATCCGTCTGGCAATATCCCTCAGAAGATCGCGCGCAGACGGGCTGACCCCGCCAAGCTGGAAAAATCCATGGATAACCCCCAGCCACCGCTGAGCCGTACACGTGACGCCTTGCTCAGTCAGGCGCTGATATAGCGCCTCACCTTCGTCGCAAAGCGGATCAAACTCGGCAGTAATGATGTGCACGGGAGGCAGGCCGCTAAAATCCTTTCGCCAGAGCGGGCTCGCTTCAGGATGCTGGCGTTCCGTGTTGGCCAGATAGAGCTCATATCCGCTCAGCAGCGTATCGCGGGTGATGACGTAATCCGCGCCGTTACGGGTATAACTTTCAAAATAGGCCGTGGCATCCAGCATCGGGTAGATAAGAATGAGCTGCGCAGGCTGCCAGAGTCCGGAAGACGTGAGCCGCAGGGCAGTCACCAGTGCCAGATGGCCTCCCGCGCTGTCCCCGCACAGGGTGATACGGTTTTTATCCACACCAAACATATCCGCGTATTGCCAGACCAGATGTGCGCCTCTTTCTGCATCATCATGGGCGGCAGGGTAGGTATGTTCAGGAGCAAGTCTGTACTGGATCGCAATGACGCGGCAGTTGCCATAAAACGCTAACTGGCGCAGTTGATTATCGTGAGTATCGAAGCCGCCGCTGATAAAGCATCCCCCGTGGTAGTAGATAACGGTCGGCAGCTTTTCAGCAGCATCTGGCGGAGAGAAGACGCGATATGTGATGCCTTCGAGGTTCAGCGTTTCTACGTCAACGCGCGTTTCTCTCTCACCGGCAAGCGCTGTGCTGGCAATATAGCCTGCTCTCCGGTCATCAATACTTTGGCTACGCGCAGAAGGGCGTCCTGCTGCGATGAACGCCTGAACCAGCGTATCAATCCCTTTTTCGAGTGCCATGTGGGTCCCTTTAATCTGTATGAATATACAGTGTTATAACTCAGTTTGCTGTCGAGTGAAACAGGGAAAATGAGGCTGAAAACGATTCTGGAAAGCGGCTCGCAAAAGTAAACATGGATGTTAAATTTGGCTTTAGTCCTGAATAACGCACGTGTAGTTTGCCTGAACAGTGATGCTGGAAGATATGCGAGAGGAAGGCGAGGATGTTTCAGTCAACCAGATACAGGCCGGGCAAACCAACGTTGCCCGGCACTGTGAGTGGGGATTACTCCCCTTCACCCGGGAACAGGAACGGGTTAATAGAGCTGCGGGCAAAGCCCTCTTGCTCCATTTTGGCGTCCAGAATCAGCGAGGCGAGATCGTCGGCGACGGCTTCGACTTTCGGGTCTTTTTCCTGATAAAGGATCTTCAGGTAGGTACCGCAGTCGCCGCAGCTTTCAGCTTTGACCGCCGCGTCTTCATTTTCCAGCGACCAGTAGTTGAGATCGCGCGTCTGCTCGCAGTTGCTGCATTTAATGCGCACCACGTGCCACTCGGTTTCACACAGGTTGCAGTGCAGATAACGCAGCCCCTGAGTGGTACCGATCTGCACCATGCTGGACACCGGCATTGAGCCGCATACCGGGCAGAATTGACGCGCTTCACCGTATTCGGCACGGGCTTTACCCGGGATCAGGCTGGCCATTTGCGCCCAGTAAAGCGACAACGCTGCCCAGATGAACGGCGCTTTGTCGCTGCTGACCAGGGAGAAATCGGACGCAAACAGCGCGCTCGCCATCTCTTCCAGCTCCTGATCGGAGGCTTTTTCCAGATTCTCAATGACCGCCAGCGCGGTACCGCTCATCTCGGGTTTCAGCTCGGCAATCAGGGAGTGCAGCAGCGTATGCCAGTGCTTATCGCGCGGCAGAACGTGGATATCCAGCGGAGGCTTACCCTGCTCGCTGGCCTCTTTGATGCGCGCGGTCAGGTCAATTTGCAGCGGGTGGTCGTACAGCACCACTTCCTGCGCATGGGCAACCAGCGCGGCAAAACGCAGAAAATCACCCAGTGGGTTGTTCTCTGCCAGCTCGCGCAGACGCTCTGCGCGGCGGTTATAGAGGTTCTTGAGTCTGGGGAATAACAACGGCGGAATATATTCCGCCGTGCGTTTCTCGCTCGAACCCAGCTCATCTTGCGGGATTATGCGAATACTCATTCAGATGACTTTTCCTGTTTCTGGCGGACCTCTCGGTACCAGCGCGGGTGATGTTTCTTCGCCCACGTACTGGTTACCCAGCCTTCCACCATCGCGGTAATGGTGCCTTTCACCCAAAGGGCGGCGTAAATATGCACCATGATAACCACAATTAACGCCACTGCGGCAAATGAATGCAGCATCAGCGCGAATCGGATCACCGGGATTGAGAAAGCAGGCGCAAAATACGGACGCCAGATGATCACGCCGCTCACCAGCAACAGGACCAGGAAGATAATCGCCGCCCAGAATACGCACTTCTGGCCGAAGTTATAACGCCCGGTATCACCCACTTCCTCGTTGACGACGATCTTACGAATATTCTTCGCCCAAAAGATATCATCCCGATTGATTAGGTTATGGTGCCAGTATCGGAAAAACATGATGATGAACGACGCGAACATGATGACGCCAACAAACGGGTGCAGTATACGCGCCAGCTGTGGTGTCCCCATGATCTGCATCAGCCAGTTGAAGGAGGGGAAGAAGAACCCCAGCCCGCTTATCGCCGCCAGCATGAAGCAGAAGGCGGTGACCCAGTGGTTAATGCGTTCCGGCGCGGTATAGCGCACGATGGTGTCACGTTTTTTCATTTGCGCACCTCGTCTTTCTCTTCATGCAGGTTGTCGTCTTCCTCTTCCGCGCGGTTCGGACCAACACCGACATAGTGGAAGATGCTCGCTGCGAAGGTGGCAGCAAAACCCACCGCTGCCAGCGGTTTCCAGATGCCTTTCCAGAACTTCACGGTCGCGCTGATTTCCGGGTTCTCCGGCAGGCCGTGATACAGATTCGGCTTGTCTGCGTGGTGCAGCACATACATCACGTGCGTGCCGCCCACGCCGGCCGGATCGTACAGGCCTGCGTTGTCGTAGCCACGGGTTTTCAGTTCGCTCACGCGTTCAGCCGCCAGCGTTTTCATATCCTCTTTGGAACCAAAGTGGATAGCGCCCGTCGGACAGGTTTTCACGCACGCAGGCTCCTGGCCGACGTTTACGCGGTCTACGCACAGCGTGCATTTGTAGACGCGGTTGTCTTCCGGGTTCATGCGAGGGACATCGAACGGGCAGCCCGCTATGCAGTAGCCGCAGCCAATGCACTGCTCGGACTGGAAGTCGACGATACCGTTAGCATACTGAATGATAGCCCCTTCTGACGGACATGCCTTCAGGCAGCCCGGATCCGCACAGTGCATACAGCCATCTTTGCGGATAAGCCATTCCAGTTTGTCGTTCTGTTCCACTTCCGAGAAACGCATCACCGTCCAGGACTTGGCGGTCAGGTCAGCCGGGTTGTCGTACACCCCGACGTTGTGACCCACTTCATCACGGAGGTCGTTCCACTCAGAACAGGCCACCTGGCAGGCTTTACAGCCGATACAGGTGGTCACGTCGATAAGCTTCGCCACTTCCTGCTGGTGGTCCCGCGCCTGAGGCGCGGGCGTGAAACCGTTAGTCGCGGAACGACGGATAATGTCTTGAGATTGATAAGCCATAAGTCGTCTCCGTTACACCTTTTCCACGTTCACGAGGAAGGCCTTAAACTCCGGCGTCTGCGTGTTCGCATCACCGACGAACGGCGTCAGGGTGTTCGCAATGAACCCTTTCTTCGCCACGCCCTCATAACCCCAGTGAATCGGAATACCGATGGTATCCACCTGCTGACCGTGAACGTTCAGCGTGCGAATACGCTTGGTCACCACCGCCTTGGCCTTGATGTAGCCACGGTTAGAAGAGACCTTCACGGTATCGCCATGGGCAATGCCGAGCTTGTTCGCCAGCTTCTCGCCGATCTCCACAAACTGTTCCGGCTGCGCGATAGCGTTAAGCAGCGCGTGCTTGGTCCAGTAGTGGAAGTGTTCGGTCAGACGGTAAGTGGTGCCCACATACGGGAACTTGTCTTTTTTACCCAGCGCGTCGAAATCGCCCTTAAAGATGCGGGCTGCCGGGTTAGAGACCACGTTCGGGTGCAGCGGGTTGGTGCCCAGCGGCGTCTCAAACGGCTCGTAGTGTTCCGGGAATGGCCCTTCCGCCATCTTATCGATAGCAAACAGGCGTCCCATCCCTTCAGGCTGCATGATAAACGGCCCGACATCGCTGCCTGGAGGGGCAGTACTGTAGTCCGGAATATCCACACCGCCCCATTTCGCGCCGTCCCATTTCAGCAACTGACGCTTCGGATCCCACGGATTACCCTGCGGGTCAGCGGAAGCACGGTTGTAGAGAATGCGGCGGTTCAGCGGCCATGCCCAGGCCCAGCCCAGCGTATTGCCGAGGCCTGACGGGTCAGCATTATCGCGGTTGGCCATCTGGTTACCTTTCGGCGTCCAGCTACCGGCAAAGATCCAGCAGCCACTGGCGGTCGTGCCGTCATCACGCAGGTGCGCGAAGGTACTGAGCTGATCGCCTTTCTTCGCCAGCACCGTCCCGGTGGCCGGGTCGATAACATCTGCCAGCGCTTTACCGTTGCTCTCCATCGCCACTTCTTCCGGCGCTGGGTTTTCCGGCGTCGAGTAGTTCCAGGTCATGTTCAGCACCGGTTCCGGGTTCGCACCGCCTTCCGCCGCATACATCTTACGCAGGCGTAAGAAGATACCGGCCAGGATCTCGCCGTCGTTCATGGCGATGCCCGGGGCGTCCGCACCTTTCCAGTGCCACTGCAGCCAGCGGCCAGAGTTCACGATGGAACCGTTCTCTTCCGCGAAGCAGGTAGAAGGCAGACGGAACACTTCAGTCTGAATCTTCGATGGGTCAACGTCATTCGACTCACCGTGGTTCTGCCAGAAGGTCGACGTCTCGGTGTTGAGTGGGTCAATCGTCACCAGGAACTTCAGTTTCGACAGCGATTCAACAACCTTGTTCTTGTTCGGGAATGAGGCGACCGGGTTAAAGCCCTGGCACAGATAGCCATTCACCTTGCCCTGATGCATCATCTCGAAGTACTGCAGAACGTCGTAACCTTTGTCCCACTTCGGCAGCCAGTCAAAGCCCCAGCTGTTTTCCGCTGTCGCTTTGTCACCGAAGAAGGCTTTCATCATCGAGACGAAGAACTTCGGATAGTTGCCCCAGTAGTTCACCTGACCTTCGAGCAGCGGTTTAGGCGTACTGGCTGTGAGGTAGGTTTGCAGGTCGGTCTGTTTTTCGCTTGGCAGGTTCATGTAACCTGGCAGGCTTTGAGACAGCAGACCAAGGTCGGTCAGACCCTGAATGTTGGAGTGACCACGCAGGGCGTTCACGCCGCCGCCAGCCATCCCCATGTTGCCGAGCAGCAGCTGTACCATCGCCATGGTACGGATGTTCTGCGCGCCGACAGAGTGTTGGGTCCAGCCGAGCGCGTAGAGGAACGACGCCGTTTTGTCTTTCGCGCTGGTTTCGGCGATAAGCTCGCACACCTTCAGGAAGTCTTCCTTCGGCGTACCACAGATGTTTTCGACAACGTCCGGCGTGTAGCGGGAAACGTGCTCTTTCAGCAGGTTCCACACGCAGCGCGGATGCTGCAGCGTCGTATCACGCTTCGCAAAGCCTTTCTCGTCCAGCTCATAGTTCCAGCTGGTCTTGTCGTATTTGCGTTTTTCGGCGTCATAACCGCTGAACAGTCCATCTTCGAAGTGGTAATCCTCACGCACGATCAGGCTGGCGTTGGTATAGGCTTCGGTGTATTCGCGGTTATATTTTTCGTTGGTCATCAGGTACAGCAATACGCCTGACAGGAAAGTGATGTCAGTACCTGAACGAATAGGGGTGTAGAAATCCGCCACTGACGCAGTACGCGTAAAGCGGGGATCGATCACAATCAGTTTCGCACCGTTGTGGATTTTGGCTTCCATCGCCCAGCGGAACCCGACAGGGTGCGCTTCAGCGGCGTTACCGCCCATCACCACAATAAGGTTGGCGTTCTTGATGTCGACCCAGTGGTTGGTCATCGCACCGCGACCAAATGTTGGAGCAAGACTTGCTACCGTTGGTCCGTGTCAGACACGCGCCTGGTTGTCGACCGCGAGCATACCGAGTGCACGCGTAAATTTCTGGGTTAAATAGCCGGTTTCGTTACTGGAAGCAGACGCACACAGCATCCCGGTGGAGAGCCAGCGGTTGACGGTGACGCCTTCAGCGTTCTTCGCAATAAAGTTGGCATCGCGGTCTTCTTTAATCAGTTTAGCGATGCGGTCAAATGCGTCTTCCCAGCTGATTTGCTGCCATTTATCGGAACCTGGCGCACGATATTCAGGGAATTTCAGGCGGCTTTCGGAGTGGATAAAGTCAACCAGGCCGGCACCTTTCGGGCACAGCGCGCCGCGGTTGACCGGATGGTCCGGGTCACCTTCGATATGGAAGATAGACGCTTTGGCGTTTTTAGCACCGTCGCCGAGGCTATACATCAACAGCCCGCAACCGACAGAGCAGTACGTACAGGTATTACGGGTTTCACGGGTGCGCAGCAGTTTATATTGCCGCGTCTCCGCCAGCGCTACACCGGGTGCAAAACCCAGTGCCGCCGCCGTGGTGCCTGCCATACCGCCAGCGCAGATCTTAAAGAACTGCCTTCTGCTGACCTGCATGGGTCACTCCTTGTTTCGACATTGCTTACATATGTAGTTTTGACTTCGCGGTTGAACAGTGACCGCAAAGGAGAAAAATTTGCGTTAATCCCTCAGTTCTACGAGGGATATCATCAGAATACCACAATGTCGGTACGCCTGTTCCAATGGCGTTAATACAAAGTGAACGTATTATCACTGTGTTGATTATAAAGTGTGATATGAGTCACATTATTGCCCCGGCATGTTAAAGGGCTGTATCACCGCCTCGGTTGCGCCTCTCCCAAATGAGTAGGTAAACTTGATGAGGATGGGTGCTGAAAAGTTGATCCATACTATGCGTATGGCCTGCGGTTTGTGATGCAATAGCAGGCTCACCTCCGTGGTTGTTCAGGAATACCGCTGTGTCTAAACAAAACCGTGTTACCCACTCGTCGCCACTGCCTGCCGGTATCGTGGAACTGTCGGTACACAGACCGCCCCACATTACCCACACCACGCCTGATTTTCTGGCGGAGGAAGTGCCCGTTGCTCTGGTTTACAACGGTATTTCCCATGTGGTGATGATGGCCTCGCCCAAAGATCTGGAGCTGTTTGCGATTGGTTTTTCCCTCTCGGAAGGCATCATTGAGCACCCGCAAGAAATTTACGGCATGGATGTGGTGAAGGCCTGCAACGGCCTTGAAGTGCAAATCGAACTCTCAAGCCGCCGCTTTATGGGGCTCAAAGAGCGGCGACGCGCGCTGGCCGGGCGTACCGGATGTGGGGTTTGCGGGGTAGAGCAGCTCAATGATATCGGTAAGCCTGTCGCACCTCTGCCGTTTACCCAGACTTTCAATCTGGCCCATCTCGACCATGCCCTTGAACATCTGAATGACGTGCAACCTGTCGGCCAGCTGAGCGGATGCACGCATGCGGCGGCATGGGTTCTGCCATCGGGCGATATTGCCGGGGGGCATGAGGATGTCGGCCGCCATGTGGCGCTGGATAAACTGATGGGCCGCCGGGCGCGCGAAAGCGACCTCTGGCAGCAGGGGGCGGCACTGGTCTCCAGCCGCGCCAGCTACGAGATGGTGCAAAAGTCGGCGATGTGCGGCGTTGAAATCCTTTTTGCCGTATCGGCCGCGACCACGCTGGCGGTGGAAGTGGCGGAGCGCTGTAATCTGACGCTGGTGGGGTTCTGTAAGCCGGGAAGGGCGACGATTTATACCCATCCGCAGCGTTTAATAGTTAATCAGTAAATTTGAAAAAGAATAGCAAATCCTTCCGCTTTTAGTTGTTCATGATGAGGTCTACTATTTATCTCATCAAGGCACGGTGCCTTAAACAAACAACTAATTGAAAGGGTTTATATCATGAAAAGCATCAAAACTTTTGTCGCAGTAATCGCTCTGGCTACGTCTTTCGGTTCTTTCGCTGCACAGACTGTGACCGCAACCGCCTCTACCATTGATGGCGCAGAAGCGAAAATTGCTGCACAGGCTCAGGAAGCGGGCGCGTCATCTTACAAAATTACGCAGGCGTTTACGGGTAACCGCGTACACATGACCGCTGAACTGAACAAATAAGCTGCCACACCGTCGAAAGAGCGCCCCAGGGGCGCTTTTTTTATTGGATACCCGCCAGGCGCAGCATTGCAGTCACGACCGCTGCCGCCACGATCACCACAATTAACGGCATTTTTCGCCATGCCAGAAACACTGCAAACGCCACGCCCAGTACGCGCGCCATACCGGCAAAATGCTCACCTTCATAGAAGGTGGTCGCCAGCGCGACGGAAAACAGCAAAACCGTTGCCGCATCTGAAAGCAGAGCCTGAGAGCGGTCTGACAGCGCCAGTCGGTTGCCGAGTTTTGCCCCGCCGAGACGCATTAAATAGGTTCCCACGGAAAGCACGGCGATACCGAGAATAAAGACCGTCATATTCCCCATTATTTTTTCCTCGCAGCAAGACCCAGTAAAGAGAGCAGAACCGGTAAACCCACCGGGGCAAACGGCACGGCGGCCAGTGACAATGCAGCACCGCTGCAGGCGCGGATCAGGGTAGTGCGATTTTTAAAAGCCGGCACCACTAACGCCAGTAAAATCGCCGGGAATACCGCATCCAGCCCGATGGTTTCAAGGTCCGGCAACAGTTTGCCAACCATGGTGCCCAGCAATGTACCCAGCGGCCAGACGATCGCCACGCCTAAACCGCATAACCAGTATGCCGCCTTACGCTGTTCGGGCGTTTTTTGCGACAACCCGAACACCACGCTTTCGTCGTTCATAATGTGGCAACCCAGAAAACTCAGGCCACGTTTACCCACCAGTTCACGCACCGTCACTCCAAACGGTACATGACGTGCATTAACCAGTAATCCGGCAGCCGCCGCTGCCAGAGGGTTACCGCCGCTTGCCACAATGCCGATAAACATAAATTCAGAGGCACCCGCCAGCACGGTAATGGAGAGTAAAAACGGGACCCAGACCGGGAAACCGTAGGCCATTGCCAGCGAACCATAGGACATCCCGACGACGCCTACCGCGAGACACACCAGGATGATTGCTTTTATCGTGTCGCCTTTCAGGATTGAGAGATGATGCTTCATACAATTTTAGCCATATCGAACGTATTTCCATTATAATGAACGCATCAGAATCGTTTTTCAAGACGAACGATTCGTTCGATTTATAGAACAAAGGGGCCGTTTTTATGACGCAGCCAATCAGCGTGATCGCTAAAAGTCTGGTGCGAGAACGCCTGCGAACCGGACTTTCACTGGCGGAAATCGCGCGCCGTGCCGGGATCGCTAAATCCACGCTGTCGCAGCTGGAGTCCGGCAACGGGAATCCCAGCCTGGAGACGCTCTGGTCACTCTGTGTGGCGCTGGACATTCCTTTTGCCCGTTTGCTTGAACCGCAGCAGCCGACCACTCAGGTGATCCGCCGTGGAGAAGGAACGAAGGTGGTTGCCGGACAGGCCAATTATGAAGCCATTTTGCTGGCGGCGTGCCCGCCGGGCGCGCGTCGTGACATCTACCTGTTACTCACCCAGCCGGGTGCCGACCGCATTTCTCAGCCACATCCGGCAGGCTCAGTGGAGCATATTATTGTGACGCAGGGTAGAGCGCTGGTTGGTCTGATCGACGCGGCGGAAGAGCTTGGCCCGGGGGATTACATTTGCTATCCCGCTGACCAGCCGCATATCTTTAAGGCCCTGGAGCCGGATACGCACGCGCTTCTGGTGGCTGAACAAAATTAACGCAGATACGGAAAATCATGTCGCTTAAAGCCATTGCCAAAGAACTGGGGCTGTCTGTTACCACCGTTAGCCGCGCCCTTAACGGGTATGACGATGTCTCCCGCGAGACGCGCGCCCGCGTCGAAGCGGAGGCTCAGCGCCGTGGCTACCGGCCAAACACCTTCGCGCGTCGCCTGAAGATGGGCAAAATCGACGCCGTGGGTCTGGTTTTTCCGGTGCATCCTGTTCCGCTCAATAACAGCGTCTTTATGGACATGGTCGGCGAAATTAGCCACGAACTGGCGCGACATGAAATCGATCTCCTGCTGATTGCCGATGACGATCTGGCGGATAAGCACAGCTATATGCGTATGGTGCAAAGTCGTCGCGTGGATGCGCTGATTGTGGCGCACACGCTGGATCATGACCCGCGGCTGGAACAGCTTCAGGCCGCCGGTTTTCCCTTTCTCGCGCTCGGGCGCAGCCAACTGCCGCAGCCCTATGCGTGGTTTGATTTCGACAACTATGCCGGCACGTACAATGCCACCCGCTGGCTGATTGAAAAGGGGCATCGCCGCATCGCCTTGCTGGGTGAAAGCAACAATCAGGCCTTCATCACCCAGCGCCGCCAGGGTTATCTGGATGCGCTACGCGAAGCCGGGTTATCCAGCGAATGGCTGTGCGCCATGCCGCCTTCGCGCCGCGTGGGTTACGCCACGACGAATGAACTTCTCTCCCTGCCGCAGCCCCCCACGGCCATCATTACCGACTGCAACACTCACGGCGACGGCGCGGCCATGGCGCTGGCGCAGCGGGGTCTTCTCTGCGGTGAAAACGCCGTTTCGCTGGTGGTTTACGACGGCTTACCGCAGGACAGCATTGTCGATGTTGATGTGGCGGCGGTTATTCAGTCCACCCGCCAGGGCGTCGGGAAACAGATCGCTGACATGGTGCGTCAGTTGATTAACGGCGACGATATCGCTCAGCTTCAGGTGCTCTGGCAGCCAGAGTTCTTCCCGGGCCAGACGGCCTAAACACAGCAAAATTCCAAAGCCGATCACAGATCCGAAACGTTTTGGTTTGTATCCGAAACGTTTCGGATCAACACTCAGATCATCCCGATGACAGGAGAGGTCTGATGCACGATTCCATTTTTCGACTCGAAAGTAAGGCGGTTGACCTGGTGATTACCACGCACCCGTTCGCCGAAATTCTCTACTGGGGGCCGCACCTTCACCACTTTTCACCGCAAGATGTGGTAAGTCTTGCTCGTCCGGTGGCGAACGGCAGGCTCGACGTTGACGCCCCGGTGACGCTGATGGCGGAGCTGGGACACGGTCTGTTTGGTTCGCCCGGTATTGAAGGGCACCGCCAGGGGCTGGACGGGTCGCCTGTCTTTAAGACCACCCATGTGCAGCACGAGGGGCAAACCCTGACGTTAACGGCGGAAGATGAACATGCCGGGTTGCGTCTGACCAGCGAGCTGGCACTGGATGCAAGCGGGGTTCTGGTGGTGCGTCACGGTTTAACTAACCTGCGGGCGCAGGCGTGGCAGGTTGATCGTTTCGCCGTGACGCTACCGGTCGCTGAACGCGCGCAGGACGTGATGGCGTTCCACGGACGCTGGATCCGTGAGTTCCAGCCGCATCGCGTGAAGCTTGAACACGACAGCGTTGTGATTGAAAACCGCCGCGGCAGGACCTCTCACGAACACTTCCCGGCGCTGATCGCCGGTACGTCCTCATTTAACGAAATGCACGGCGACGTCTGGGGCGTGCATCTGGGCTGGAGCGGCAACCACCGCCTGCGTGCGGAAGTCAAAACCGACGGACGCCGCTATCTGCAGGCCGAAGCCCTCTACCTGCCGGGAGAAATGGCGATTGAAGAGGGGGAAACGCTCTGGACACCACGCCTGTATGCGAGCTACTCCGCACGGGGTCTGAACGGCATGAGCCAGTCGTTCCACCGGTATCTGCGCGAGAACGTTATCCGCTTCCCTGAAAACAAACCGCGCCCGGTACATCTCAATACCTGGGAGGGGATCTACTTCAGCCATGACCCGGCGTACATCATGCGCATGGCCGATGAGGCTGCGGCGCTGGGCGTAGAGCGTTTTATCATCGACGACGGCTGGTTCAAAGGCCGTAACGATGACCACGCGGCGCTGGGTGACTGGTACCTGGACGAGAAAAAATACCCGGACGGGCTGACGCCGGTGATTAACCATGTGAAAAAGCGCGGCATGGAATTTGGTATCTGGATTGAGCCGGAGATGATTAACCCGGACTCGGATCTGTATCGCGCCCATCCCGACTGGGTGCTGGCGCTGCCGGGCTACACCCAGGCAACGGGCCGTCATCAACTGGTGCTCAACCTGAATATTCCGCAGGCTTTTGATTATCTGGTCGAGCGCATGAGCTGGCTGCTGGGCGAACATGCCATCGACTACGTTAAGTGGGATATGAACCGCGAACTGGTACAGCCCGGGCACCACGGCAAAGCCGCCGCGGATGCGCAGACGCGGCAGTTTTATCGTCTGTTAGACGTGCTGGGCGAGCGTTTTCCGCACATCGAATTTGAGTCCTGCTCCTCGGGCGGCGGGCGAATCGATTATGAAGTCCTGACCCGCAGTCACCGCTTCTGGGCCTCTGACAACAACGACGCGCTGGAGCGCAATACCATCCAGCGTGGCATGAGCTACTTCTTCCCGCCGGAAGTGATGGGCGCGCATATCGGTCATCATAAATGTCACGCCACCTTCCGCCAGCACAGCATTGCTTTCCGCGGCCTGACGGCACTGTTTGGCCATATGGGACTGGAGCTTGATCCGCTCACCGTCGATGCTCAGGAGCGTGAAGGCTATCGCCATTACGCCGCGCTGCACAAGCAGTGGCGGGAAGTCATCCATCACGGTACCCAGTGGCGCGTGGATATGCCGGATGCCAGCACGCTGGCGCAGGGTATAGTGAGCGAAGACAAAACGCAGGGGTTGTTTATGGTCAGCCAACTGGCCATGCCGGATTACACGCTCATGATGCCGCTGCGCATGCCGGGGCTCGACGCGCAGGCGCAGTACCGCATCACGCTGCTCGACCACCCCAACATTCGACTCACCGGTGAGGGCGGGCACACCATGCGCAAGCTACCGGCGTGGATGGAAACGTCCCAGACGGCCAGCGGTGAGTGGCTGATGCAGGCGGGGATCGCACTGCCGATTCTGGACCCGGAAACCGCCATTCTGATTGGCGTTGAACGCGTGTAAGGGTGATGGGCCGGGAGACTGGCCCTCCGTTGAGGATAAAAATAATGAACACAACAACCTGTACCCACAAAGACAACCCTAACTTCTGGATCTTCGGGCTGTTCTTCTTTCTCTACTTCTTCATTATGGCCACCTGCTTTCCGTTTCTGCCGATCTGGTTGTCGGATGTCATCGGCCTGAACAAAACCCATACCGGGATCGTATTCTCCTGTATCTCGCTTTCGGCCATCGCCTTCCAGCCCGTGCTTGGGGTCATTTCGGATAAGCTGGGGCTGAAAAAACACCTGCTGTGGATTATCACGGTGCTGCTGTTTCTGTTCGCGCCGTTCTTCCTGTATGTCTTTGCGCCACTGCTGAAAACCAGTATCTGGCTGGGGGCGCTGAGCGGCGGTCTGTATATCGGTTTTGTCTTCTCCGCAGGTTCAGGCGCAATTGAGGCCTACATCGAACGCGTGAGCCGTAACAGCGTGTTTGAATACGGCAAGGCGCGCATGTTCGGCTGTCTCGGCTGGGGGCTGTGCGCTTCAACGGGCGGTATTCTGTTTGGCATCGACCCGTCGTATGTCTTCTGGATGGGATCAGCGGCTGCGCTGCTGCTGATGCTGTTGCTGGTGGTTGCGAAACCGAAGCCAAACCAGACTGCGCAGGTGATGAATGCGCTGGGGGCTAACCAGCCGCAGATCACCGCCAGGACGGTCTTTAACCTGTTCCGTCAGCGCAGAATGTGGATGTTCATTCTGTACGTCATCGGTGTGGCCTGCGTGTATGACGTTTTTGACCAGCAGTTTGCCACCTTCTTTAAAACCTTCTTCGCAACGCCGCAGGAGGGAACGCGAGCCTTTGGTTTTGCCACTACGGCGGGGGAAATTTGCAACGCGATCATCATGTTCTGCTCGCCGTGGATCATCAACCGTATCGGCGCGAAGAATACGCTGCTGATTGCCGGGCTGATTATGGCGACGCGCATTATCGGCTCGTCGTTCGCCACCACCGCGGTGGAGGTCATTGCCCTGAAGATGCTGCACGCGCTGGAGGTTCCGTTCTTGCTGGTGGGGGCGTTCAAATACATCACTGGCGTGTTCGATACCCGTCTGTCGGCCACTATCTATCTGATTGGCTTCCAGTTTTCCAAACAGTCGGCGGCGATTTTCCTCTCTGCTTTCGCCGGGAATATGTATGACCGGATCGGTTTCCAGGAGACCTACCTGATGCTGGGGTGTTTTGTACTGGCGATTACGGTGGTCTCGGCCTTTACGCTGAGCAGTAAGCAGGAGATTGCGGCGCGCCGCGCTGCGGTGGAGGCAAACTAACGCAGGACGCTGCCGCGGATGCGGCAGCGTTAACGCTTTAGGGCAGGTAAAACACCGCTTTCAGTTCGGCACTCACCGGGCTATTGTCGGGGTTCGAGGGCATTACCTCACCCATGTATTTCCACCAGCGCTGACAAACGTCGGTCTTTGCCACCGCGTTCCAGCGCGCTTCCGATTCAATTTCAACGCTCGCAAACAGCAGGTTACGCGCCTCATCGAGATAGATAGCGTAGTGGTGCGCACCGTGGTCTTTTAATACCGCCTCCAGCTCTGGCCAGATGGGGTTATGGCGACGCGCGTACTCGTCGTGCGCGTCAGGGTTCACCTGCATCACAAATGCTTTGCGGATCATCATGCCTCCAGCCGCTTTCGCGGGCCGCTATGGGTACAAATCCAGTGCCGACTGCATCGGCGTGACGCCAAAGCGTTTACCGAGTGCTATCAGCTCTTCCCGGGTAATGGTCTGCTTCATGCCGCCCATCGACAGGACCTTCACCAGCACCTCGGCGGACTTCTCGGCGGTATCAATCAGACCAAACGTTTCGTCGAGCGTCGGCCCGCTGCCGAATACCCCGTGGAACGGCCACAGCACCAGGGAGTGTGACTGCATTTCGATGGCGGTGGCCTGGCCGATTTCGTCGGTACCCGGCACCATCCACGGCAGAATGCCGACCCCGTCGGGGAAAACCACCAGACATTCGGTGCTGCCTTCCCACAGCTTCCGCGTGAGGTAATCGCTACTGTTTTCCAGCACGTAGGTCAGGGCGATCAGGTTAGTGGCGTGACAGTGCATGATCACCCGGTCTTTGCCGTGGGTTGCCTTGATACGCTCACAGTGAGAGAGGAAGTGCGCCGGGAGTTCAGACGTGGGCACTGCATCGTCCGTCAGCCCCCAGAGGATGTGATAGCCTGCGCCGTCGCTGTCCACTCTCACCACCCCGAGGTTGGCCTGCGGGTCGAGTTGCACGTTACGGAAGAATTTACCGGAACCGGTGACGATAAACGGCGTACTGGCGAGCTGCGGCATTGGCTGGCTCAGGGCGATATAGCGCGGCTTCTGATGGAACTCGGCGGCGAACGGTTCAATGTCGGCATCATCCAGGCGCAGCGTCAGGTTACCGCCATTGCGCTCGTCCCAGCCTTTCAGCCAGGCGTCGGAGGTGGCTTTAATCATGCCCTGGACGAACCAGGCGTTAGTGATGGTCTGCATAGTGTTTCATTTCCCGTGATCGTGGTGAGCGTTTCCCTCACCCCGGCCCTCTCCCTGTGGGAGAGGGGGTAAAAGTGGCCTCTTCCACAGGAAGAGGGTGAGGGCATATTTATCCGCGCTGACTCAGCACGTCTTTCTCATACATCCGCACGTTATCCAGCCACTGACTGCCCGCTGGGGTGTCGTTACGCTGGCAGTACATCTCCCACACCGCCTGCCACGGCAGGGTTTTCTGCTCTTCCAGCAGCACCAGGCGCGCGGTGTAATCGCCGTTCTCTTCCAGCTGTTTCAGGGCGCTGGTGGGCTCCAGCAGCGCACGCAGCAGGGCTTTTTTCATGTTGCGGGTGCCAATCACCCAGGCTGCGATGCGGTTGATGGAGGCGTCAAAGAAGTCGAGGCCAATGTGCACGCGGTCAAACAGATCGTGGCGAATGATTTCGCTGGCAATGGCCTGGGTTTCGTCATCCAGCAGCACCACGTGGTCGCTGTCCCAGCGTACGGGACGGCTCACGTGCAGCAGCAGGCGGGGTACGTAGAGCATGGCGGCGGAGATTTTGTCGGAGATCACCTCCGTCGGGTGGAAGTGGCCGGCATCCAGGCACAGCGCGGTCTGGCGGCTGGTGGCGTAACCCATGTAAAACTCGTTCGAGCCCACGGTGTAGCTTTCCGCACCAATACCGAACAGCTTGCTCTCTACGGCGTCGATGTGGTGCGCCGGGTTCAGTTTTTCGCTGATGGCTTCATCCAGCGCCGCCAGCAGGCGCTGACGCGGGGCCAGACGGTCAACGGTGATGTCTTTCATGCCGTCCGGGATCCAGATGTTCATCACCGACGGCGTGCCGAGCTGCTCGCCAAAGTACGCGGAGACGCGGCGGCTGGCTTTTACGTGGTCAATCCAGAACTGGCGGATATCGTCGTTCGCGTGGGCAAGGGTAAAACCGTCGGCGCTCAGCGGGTGCGAGAAGCAGGATGGGTTGAAATCCAGGCCCAGCTGGTTGGCTTTCGCCCACGCCACCCAGTTTTTAAAGTGCGCAGGTTTGAGCTCGTTACGCGCGACCGGCGTGTCAGATTCCAGATAGATAGCATGCAGGTTCAGCCGCTTAGGCCCCGGGATCAGGCTCAGCGCCAGCTCCAGGTCGGCGCGCAGCTCGGTGGCGTTACGCGCTTTGCCCGGATAGTTGCCGGTGGCCTGAATGCCCCCCGTCAGCGAGCCGCCCGGGTTTTCAAAACCGGCAACGTCGTCGCCCTGCCAGCAGTGTATGGAGACCGGCAGACGATCGAGCTGGCGCAGCGCCTCATCGACATCCACGCCGACGGCGGCGTAACGCTGTTTAGCCAGGTCCCAGGCTTGTTCAAGTTGAGTGGTCATGCGCAAAGCTCCTTAGTCAGTCGGTTTTGCTGAAACTGCGCCCGATAGCGGGCAATTTCATGGCAGGGATTGGGGATGAACGTGGTCAGCGTGGCGTTCGCCGAGACCACCGTGCGGAAATCGTCCACGCTGGCAAGTTCGTCCAGGGTCATGAGCTGAATGCCAATATTGCCGAGCGTCGACGCTTCAATCGGGCCCGCCACCACGGTGATCCCGCAGGCATCGGCGCAGAGCTGGTTCAGAAGCTGGTTCTGGCAGCCGCCACCGACAATATGCAGCTGAGTGAACGGCCGGCCGCGAAGGTCGGCCAGCTCGCTCAGGATCTCGGCATACAGCAGGGCGAGGCTGTCGAAAATACAGCGTGCCAGCTCTGCCGGTTTCGATGGAACGGGCTGCCCGGCGTCGACGCAGGCGGCCTGGATTTCGGCGCTCATGTCCGCCGGGTTGATAAAGCGGTCATCATTAGGATTGATCAGGAAACTGCAGGCTTTCAGTCTTTCGGTGTCGGCAATAAGCGCGGGCAGGTCGGTAATGTTCTGCTCTTTAAGCACGCGCTGGAGCAGCCACAGACCCATGATGTTCTTCAGCACGCGGTAGCGCCCTTCGGCACCGCCTTCGTTGGTGATGTTCGCGGTCAGCGCGGCATCGCTGGTGTAGGGAGTTTTGCTCTCAAAGCCCATCAGCGACCAGGTCCCGGAAGAGAGGTAGGCCGCGTCGTTACCGGCAAGCGGAGACGCAATGACGGCGCTGGCGGTATCGTGACTCGCAACCGCCACCACCGGGATCGCATTACCCTGCGGGCACATCCATTGACCGATCACATTGCCAGGGTGCGTCGGCGTGCCGAACCAGGAGGGTGAAGCCCCGGTCCAGGCCAGCAGGTGTTCATCCCAGTTATCGGAGTTGATGTTCACCAGTTGCGTGGTGGTGGCGTTGGTGTATTCCCAGTTCATGTTGCCGGTCAGGCGGTAGCTGAAGTAGTCCGGGATCAGCAGTGCATGCGCCACGCGGGGAACCAGCGCCGGCTGCTGTTCGACCAGCGCGCGCAGTTGATAGAGCGTATTGAATGGCAGAAACTGAATACCGCTGCGGCCATAAATATTCTCTTTGCCAAGCCCGGCAATCGCACGCGCCATCAGGCCGTCGGTGCGGCTGTCGCGATAGGCTATCGGCAAACCAACGCGTTCACCGTTGCTGTCCAGCAGTACGTAATCGACGCCCCAGGTATCGATGCCGATACTGTCGATACGGATCCCCGCATCGCAGACCTTCTGCAGTCCGGTGCGGATCGCTGCCTCAAGGCTGTCGATATCCCATACCTCACAGCCGTCCTGCTTTTGCAGGCAGTTAACAAAGCGGTGCATCTCCCGAAGCGAAAGCGTCTGCCGCTTGCCGTCATAAGTGGCCAGCATTACACGGCCGCTGGATGCGCCGAGATCGACAGCCACGCAATGGCGAAAAGTCATGGTTGTGTCCTTCTTAAAGTCATTAGCGGTGAGTGTAAAAAAAGGAACCCATCTCCACCTTCTCGCCAGTGACAGCGGTTTTCCGGGGCTGGCAAGAAAGCAAAGATGAACGTGAGGGAGTTCACAGTTTCCAGGCGTGACGGGGTTTGCAGGCAGTGTGACGCTTACCGCATTTCCTGATCTTTCAGCCTGTTTCTTGAAAAACGGACAGTTTTTGCGAGGTTTACGGTCGAAAATTTAAGGTGAGGGGGCGGGGCCTTAATTACTATTTTGAGAACATTTCTCATTGATGGGGCCGTTATGACCGTACTGCACAGCGTGGATTTTTTTCCTTCGGGTGGGTCGTCTGTCGCGATTGAACCGCGACTCCCTCAGGTGGCGTTTCCTGAGCATCATCATGATTTTCACGAAATTGTGATTGTTGAACACGGAACGGGGATCCATGTGTTTAACGGCCAGCCGTATACCATCAGTGGTGGGACGGTCTGCTTTGTGCGCGATCATGACCGGCACTTATATGAACATACCGACAACCTGTGCCTGACTAACGTGCTCTACCGTTCGCCCGATGCGTTCCAGTTCCTGTCCGGGCTGAACCATCTCCTGCCGCAGGAGAAGGACGGCATCTATCCTTCGCACTGGCGGGTGAATCAGTCCACGCTGCAGCAGGTGCGCCAGCTGGTGAGCCAGATGGAACAGCGCGACGAGGGACAGGAGACCCACGTCATCGCCACGCGTGAGCTGTTGTTTATGCAGCTGCTGGTGCTGCTGCGCCGCAGTAGCATGGTGGCCGGGCTGGAGAATAACGATGCGCGTTTGACTCAACTGATGGCCTGGCTGGAGGACCATTTCGCCGAGGATGTCTGCTGGGAAAAGCTGGCGGATGATTTTTCGCTGTCGCTCCGGACCTTACATCGTCAGCTGAAGCAGCAAACCGGGTTGACGCCGCAGCGCTATTTGAATCGTCTGCGCCTGATTAAAGCGCGCCATCTGCTGCGTCATACCGATGAGAGCGTCACGGATATCGCCTATCGTTGCGGTTTCGGCGACAGTAACCACTTTTCGACCCTGTTTCGCCGGGAATTTAGCTGGTCACCGCGCGATATTCGCCAGGGAAAGGACGCGTCACTGCAGTAACGCGAGGGTTGTCACCGTTTCCCGTGGGCAAAAACGCTAATAATGTCAGGTTATTTGCTGTCGAGGTGGTGTCGTGGTTGCTCAGTTAATGCTTCGCAAAGTGGATTTTTTTGCCTCCGCCGGCCAGGCCGTCGCGGTGGCGGATCGCTATCCGCAAAACGTCTTTGCCGAGCACACTCATGAGTTCTGCGAGCTGGTGCTGGTGTGGCGGGGCAATGGCTTGCATATCCTCAACGACCGGCCCTACCGCATTACGCGTGGGGATCTGTTTTACATCCGTGCTGAAGACAAACACGCCTACGCTTCGGTCAACGACCTGGTCCTGCAGAACGTGATTTACTGCCCTGACAGGCTGAAACTCAACGTCGACTGGGCGGCTTACATTCCGGGTTTTAATGATACGAAGTGCGCGGCGCACTGGCGACTGAGCAGTAACGGCATGACGCAGGTGCGACAGGTGATTTCTCAGCTGGAGCAGGAGAGCCAGAAAAGCGATCCTGAGGCTCACCAAATGGCTGAACTGCTTTTCGCCCAACTGGTCATGACGTTGACGCGCCATCGCTACGCCATTGATAACCCGTCGGCTACCGCGCAGGAAGCCCTGCTCGATAAGCTCATCACCACCCTGGCGGGCAGCCTTAACAAAAGCTTTGTGCTGGAGAAATTCTGCGAGCAGGCACAGTGCAGCGAGCGCGCGTTGCGCCAGCAATTCCGCACCCAGACCGGGATGACGGTGAACCATTATCTGCGCCAGCTGCGCATCTGCCATGCCCAGTACCTGCTTCAGCATACGGAACTGATGGTCAGCGATGTGGCGATGCGCTGCGGCTTTGAGGACAGTAACTATTTTTCGGTGGTCTTTAACCGCGAGGTGGGGATGACGCCGGTTCAGTGGCGTCATCGCAGTCGTAACGCGGCGTAATCAGTTCGCCATGCCGAGGCCCACAATGTTGGCCGCAATAATGATCACCACGCACCCCAGACTCAGCACGCCCACCGGGCGACGGCCGGCGTTGTTCCACTCTTTCAGAAGCAGACCCACCAGCCCACCGCACAGCACGTAGAAGCTCATGTGCAGCATCCAGCTCATATAGTCATACTGCGCCGGAATACTGGCGTGACCCCACGCGTAGAAGAAGAACTGGAGATACCACATCAGCCCACCGAGCGCCGAGAGCAGCACGTTCCCGATAATCATCTGTTTAGCCAGCGAGAAGTCGGCTTTCAGTGACAAGGTCTTCACGTTTGCCAGACGGAAAAAACAGAAACCGAGGTTAACCACCGCTCCGCCACCCATGATCACCACGTAGCTTGGCAGTGCCACGTACAGCGGGTCTACGCCCAGTGCGGCAGCAGCTTCATGCATCGGTTTGGCGGCGTTCATCGCGAATGACATGCCTGCGGAGAAGATCCCGCACATCACCGCCAGCAGCAGGCCTTTCTTCAGGTTAAACTCTTCGGCTCTGATGCCCATTTTGCGCTCTTTCAGCTGCCCTGCGCGGGTGACAATGCCCACGCCAATGACGGCCACCAGCACGCCCAGCAGCGTCATCTGGCCGCCTTTGGTGTTGATCAGCACGTCGACGTTACCGTTGAGGATCGGCGTCATCAGAGTGCCAACAATCAGCGTAATACCAATCGCGATGCCAATGCCCATCGACATGCCGAGGTAGCGCATGGTGAGGCCATAGTTAATGTTACCGACGCCCCACATGGCGCCAAAGAGAAAGACCGGCAGCAGGGTGGAGGCGTTAAAGGAGGAGAAGTAGCCCCAGAAATCCGGGAGCAGCATGGCGCTGATGGTCCAGGGAAGAATTATCCACGAGACCACACCGCCGACGGACCACATGGTTTCCCATGACCACTGTTTGACCTGTTTAAACGGGGCATAGAAACAGGCTGCACTGGCCGCGCCTATCAGATGCCAGAAAATACCCATCGTAATCGCATGATTCATGTTTACATCCTCATCGTTTTTATATGCCGGTGGCTTCCCACCGACTCGATGAGTGTAAAAATTAAGCAGTCGGGTAACCTTCGGAAGGTTGCCGCACTTTGGTTTTGAATGGCAATCAACGCGTTAACCGGGTGAGCAGACTCACAATTTCAGCAATAACCGAAAACCGAATAACCTTATAAAAACTACGGCATTGATAATCATTTTCAATATCATTTAATTAACTATAATGAACCAACTGCTTACGCGGCATTAACAGCTGTGCCGCCCGACAATAATGGAGAGGATTATGAGTTATACACTGCCATCCCTGCCGTATGCCTACGACGCACTGGAACCGCATTTCGACAAGCAGACGATGGAAATCCATCACACTAAACACCACCAGACCTATGTGAACAACGCGAACGCCGCGCTGGAAAGCCTGCCAGAGTTCGCTAGCCTGCCTGTTGAAGAGCTGATCACCAAACTGGACCAGCTGCCAGCTGACAAGAAAACCGTTCTGCGTAACAACGCAGGTGGTCACGCTAACCACAGCCTGTTCTGGAAAGGCCTGAAAACCGGTACCACCCTGCAGGGCGACCTGAAAGCGGCTATCGAGCGCGATTTCGGTTCTGTAGACAACTTCAAAGCGGAATTCGAAAAAGCCGCTGCGACCCGTTTCGGCTCTGGCTGGGCGTGGCTGGTTCTGAAAGGTGACAAACTGGCGGTTGTTTCAACGGCTAACCAGGATTCCCCGCTGATGGGTGAAGCAATCTCTGGCGCATCCGGTTTCCCTATCCTGGGTCTGGACGTGTGGGAACACGCTTACTACCTGAAATTCCAGAACCGTCGCCCTGACTACATCAAAGCCTTCTGGGACGTGGTGAACTGGGACGAAGCAGCAGCGCGTTTCGCCGCGAAAAAATAAGGTTGCATTGACGCCTGTGAGAAGCGAGTCTGATGACTCGCTTTTTTTGTATCTGCAGAAAGGAGCAGCGATGCATTTTCCGGTGAATGTCTTTACAGGCAAGGTAAGGGAGTACGACGGTAGCCGCCCGAGCGCCATCGCCAAAATTCAGGTCGACGGCGAGTTGACGTTAACCGACCTCGGGCTGGCGGGCGATGAGCAGGCCGAAAAGAAAATCCATGGCGGGCCTGACCGCGCGCTGTGCCACTATCCGCGGGAACACTATCAGCACTGGATAACCGAGTTTCCCGAACAGGCGGATATGTTTGTCGCGCCCGCGTTTGGTGAGAATCTCTCAACGGAAGGGCTGACCGAGAAAAACGTCTTTATCGGCGATATCTACCGCTGGGGCGATGCCCTGATTCAGGTGACGCAGCCGCGCTCGCCGTGCTTCAAACTAAACTATCATTTCGGCATCAGCGACATGTCTGCCCGACTGCAGGGCGCGGGTAAAACGGGCTGGTTATATCGGGTGGTGCTGGCAGGACAGGTATCGGCAGATGCGCCGCTGGTGCTGGCATCGCGCCTGAGTGATGTCTCGGTATATGACGCCTGCGCGATTGCCTGGCATATGCCGTTTGATGACGACCAGTACCATCGGCTTTTGTCCGCTGCGGGGCTGTCCACGAGCTGGACCCGAACGATGCAGAAACGCCGTTTAAGTAGCAAGATCGAAGATAATTCGCGGAGATTGTGGGGGAAATAGTTTCCCCGCAGGAGAGGCAAGCCGGGTCAGCGATACCGCCGCCCGGCTAAACGGCTACGAACGTTTATACAACGGCAGCCACAGCGTTAACCGCAACCCACCCAGCGGGCTGTCGTCGGCCTTCACCCAGCCTCGATGCTGCTGCATGGCGGTTTCCACAATCGCCAGACCCAGCCCCGTGCCGCCAGATTCACGGTCACGCGCCTCGTCGGTACGGTAGAACGGACGGAAAATCTGTTCGCGGTCTTCCGGGCTTACCCCAGGACCATCGTCATCAACGATGATGGTGATCCCGTCTTTATCCACCGAGAAGGCTACCTCAATCTTCGTGTGCGAATAGCGCAGGGCGTTACGCACGATGTTCTCCAGCGCGCTTTCCAGCGTGTTGGGGTTACCGTACAGCGGCCATGGCCCTGGCGGGAAGTTGACGGTAAAGGATTTCCCCATCTGCTCCGCTTCGAACGCCGCGTTATCCAGCACTTCATGCCACAGGTGGTTGGCTTTCACCGTTTCGCTCACCAGCGCATTTTTCTGCTGATTGCGCGACATGACCAGCAGGTCGTTAATCATGCTGTCCAGACGATGCGCTTCCGTTTCAATACGTTCCAGCTCTTTGCTCTCACCGCTGCGGCGACGCAGCAGCGCGGTGCCGAGCTGTAAGCGCGTGAGCGGCGTGCGCAGCTCGTGCGAGATATCCGACAGCAGGCGTTGCTGTGCCGTCATCATGCGGTCGAGGGCGCTCACCATCTGGTTAAAACTGGTCCCGGCGGCAAGGAACTCCTGTGGACCGGCTTCCAGTTCAGGGTGTTGTCGCAGGTTACCCTGCGCCACTTCGTCCGCCGCGTTTTTCAGCTTACGCGCCGGTTTCGCCAGACTCCACGCCAGCCACAGCAGCAGCGGTGAGCTAACCAGCATGGTGACAATCAGCAGCAGAAGCGGACGGTCAAACAGCAGGTTGATGAAATCGGACTGGGAGTTGCTCGCCGGGCGGATCAGGTAAAGCTGGTAATTATCCTCGCCATCTCTGACGGAGAAGGGGCCCACCATCTCAACCCGACCGTATTTTTTCTTCTGAGGATGGTCGGCGTTATCCGCCTGACCAATGAAGTTACGGATGATCTGCATTTCATTGCGATCGGCGCCAATCACGCGCCCTTCGCTGGTCACCAGCAACAGGCGCTGGCCTGGCGGTGCCCATTTGTCGATAGCGCGAAACAGCCTGCGCCACCACATTAAATCGTTCGGCGGGTCGTTTGCCAGCTCGGCTTCCACGTGCTGCTCGATCATCACGCCCTGACGTTGCTCGCTGTCGAGAAGCTCCGTCATCTGGCGTGAGTCGAGTTTTGGCAACATCAAAACGAGCATTAAAACCAGTGCCAGCGTCAGCCAGAAAATGGCGAAGATGCGGGCTGTTAAGCTTCCTATCATGAAGCGGAAACCATCAGATAACCGCGACCACGCAGGGTTTTAAACCACGGGTGCCCGTCCTTGCGTTCCGGCAGCTTGCGGCGCAGGTTCGAGATATGCATATCGATGGCGCGATCAAACGGGGTGAGGCGTTTGCCGAGCACTTCCTGGCTCAAATGTTCACGCGATACCACCTGGCCGAGGTGCTGGGCCAGCAGGTACAGTAGGGTGAACTCGGTGCCAGTCAGTTCCAGCGTTTCACCGTCAAAACTCGCTTCCTGACGGCCCGGATTCAGGCTCAGGGAGTCGACTTCCAGCGTCGGTGAACTGTTGTCGCTGTTCTGCTGCTGTTCGCTCCAGTGAGAACGACGCAGGATAGCGCGAATACGGGCAACCAGTTCACGGTCGTTAAACGGCTTTGGTAAATAGTCATCCGCGCCCAGCTCAAGGCCAAGTACACGGTCAAGTTCGCTACCGCGAGCGGTCAGCATAATTACGGGCGTCTGGTGTGTCTGGCGAAGCTCTTTCAACGTATCAATGCCGTTTTTCTTCGGCATCATAACGTCGAGCAAAAGTAAATCGATGCTGTCGTCAAGGAGACTCAGCGCCTGCTCGCCATCATGGGCAACCAGAACGTTGAAACCTTCCATGTCGAGCAACTCCTTTAAAAGGGATGTGAGCTCTCGGTCATCATCAACTAACAGGATTTTATTCATTGTTTAAATACCTCCGAGGCAGAAATTACGACATCAAGGCTATCTAATCCATGACTTTACGTTGTTTTACACCCCCTGACGCATGTTTGCAGCCTGAATCGTAGACTGTCTCTCGTTGAATCGCGACACGAAAGATTTTGGGAGCAAGTGATGCGCAAAGTTACCGCTGCCGTCATGGCCTCAACGCTGGCGTTCAGTACATTAAGCCAGGCCGCTGTAGCTATCCCCGGCGATAACGGGCCCTCAACGGAGGGGGCAACGCAGCACAGCAGCCAAAGCCATATGTTTGATGGCATAAGTTTAACCGAACATCAGCGTCAACAGATGCGAGATCTGATGCAGAGGGCACGACACGACCAGCCCCCTGTTAATGTTAGCGAAATGGAGACAATGCACCGCCTTGTCACCGCAGAAAAATTTGACGAAAGCGCTGTACGCGCTCAGGCCGAAAAAATGGCACAGGAGCAGGTTGCCCGCCAGGTAGAGATGGCGAAGGTCCGCAACCAGATGTTCCACCTGCTAACGCCCGAGCAGCAAGCGGTTTTGAACACAAGACATCAGCAGCGAATGGACCAGTTGCGTGAGGTTGCACGGATGCAGCGAAGCTCAGAAACAACGTTTTTCAGTAGCAATAGCAGTACCCGTAGTAACCAGTAAACCCTGTTTTCCTTGCCATAGACACCATCCCTGTCTTCCCCCACATGATGTGGGGGTTTTTTTTGCCCTTCATTCTGCTTTGTTAACCGTTTATTCATCCTTTGACTCCCCATGCTTCCGTTATACTAGCGGCATGACATGACAGGAGCGTTTATGAATCAATCCTATGGAAGACTGGTAAGTCGGGCAGCGATTGCAGCGACCATCGTGGCTTCAAGCCTGTTAGTGATTAAAATTTTTGCGTGGTGGTATACCGGCTCAGTCAGTATTCTCGCGGCGCTGGTGGACTCGTTGATGGATATTGCCGCCTCGCTGACGAACCTGTTGGTTGTGCGTTACTCGCTGCAACCGGCAGATGAAGAACACACGTTTGGGCACGGTAAAGCCGAGTCGCTGGCCGCGCTGGCGCAAAGCATGTTTATTTCCGGCTCCGCGCTGTTTCTGTTTTTAACCGGTATTCAGCATCTCGTCTCGCCGTCACCGATGAACGATCCCGGCGTGGGTGTGGTCGTAACGATTGTGGCACTTATATGCACACTTGTTCTGGTAACGTTCCAGCGCTGGGTTGTTCGCAAAACGCAAAGCCAGGCAGTACGGGCGGATATGCTTCATTATCAATCTGATGTTATGATGAATGGCGCTATTCTTATTGCGCTCGGTCTGGCCTGGTATGGCTGGCATCGGGCCGATGCGTTGTTTGCGTTAGGGATTGGCATCTATATTTTATATAGCGCCTTACGGATGGGGTATGAAGCGGTGCAATCGCTTCTGGACCGCGCCCTCCCGGACTCAGAACGTAATGAAATTTTTTCTATCGTGACCTCCTGGCCTGGTGTCAGAGGTGCACACGATCTTCGAACGCGGCAGTCAGGGCCGACCCGCTTTATTCAGATTCATATTGAAATGGAAGACAACCTGCCACTGGTTCAGGCTCACGTTATTGCTGAGCAGGTCGAGCAGGCGATTTTGCAGCGTTTTCCTGGTTCAGACGTCATTATTCACCAGGATCCCTGCTCGGTTGTACCCGGACATGTTGAGCTTTCGTAATTGGTTGTAAAAAAGTGAGCCAGGCCAGCATTTTGTGTATAAATTACCGCCATTTGGTCTGACCTGAATCAATTCAGCTGGAAGTGATTGATATACTATTTGCAGTATTCGTTGGTCGATAAATTCTTCCGGCAACAGATTTCAATTTTGCATTCCTAAGTTCAGAGGTAGTCATGATTAAGAAAATCGGTGTGTTGACAAGCGGCGGTGATGCGCCGGGCATGAACGCGGCAATTCGTGGGGTTGTCCGTTCAGCGCTGACGGAAGGCCTGGAAGTTTTTGGTATCTATGATGGTTATCTGGGCCTGTATGAAGATCGCATGGTTCAGCTCGACCGTTACAGCGTGTCCGACATGATCAACCGTGGCGGTACCTTCCTCGGTTCTGCGCGCTTCCCGGAATTCCGTGATGAACACGTCCGTGAAGTGGCTATTGAGAACATGAAAAAACGTGGCCTCGACGCACTGGTTGTTATTGGTGGTGACGGCTCGTACATGGGTGCAAAACGTCTGACTGAAATGGGCTTCCCGTGCATCGGGCTGCCGGGTACGATCGACAACGACATCAAAGGCACTGACTACACCATCGGTTATTTCACCGCACTGGGCACCGTTGTTGAAGCGATTGACCGCCTGCGCGACACCTCTTCTTCCCACCAGCGTATCTCCATCGTGGAAGTGATGGGCCGTTACTGTGGTGACCTGACGCTGGCTGCGGCCATCGCCGGCGGTTGTGAGTTCGTGGTGGTTCCGGAAGTGGAATTCAGCCGTGAAGATCTGGTGGCTGAAATCAAAGCGGGTATCGCAAAAGGCAAGAAACACGCCATCGTAGCCATCACCGAGCATATCTGTGACGTTGACGAGCTGGCGAAGTACATCGAAACCGAAACCAAACGTGAAACGCGTGCTACCGTTCTGGGCCACATCCAGCGTGGGGGTTCCCCGGGTCCATACGACCGCATCCTGGCATCACGTATGGGTGCATACGCCATTGAACTGCTGCTGCAGGGTCATGGCGGTCGTTGCGTGGGTATTCAGAACGAAAAACTGGTTCACCATGACATCATCGACGCCATTGAAAACATGAAGCGTCCGTTCAAGGGTGACTGGCTGGACTGCGCAAAAAAACTGTACTGAGCGGTGACTTTCCCCCGGTCGCGCTGAGTTAACCGGGTCCGCAGTCCACGCTCATAAAGACCGGGTAAGGCGATATCGCCGCCCGGTTTTTTTATGCCTGCTCGTTTTTTATTCCTCTACGTTATAGCCAATCTTTTTTTATTCTTTAATCATTGGTTAGCTTTCTGGCACGCTGCAAGCATCAAAACACTACACAAGAGATCCGGGCGATGAATAAATGGGGCGTGGGGTTAACATTATTGCTGGCATCGACCAGCGTTCTGGCTAAGGACATCCAGTTACTGAACGTGTCATACGACCCGACGCGTGAGCTGTACGAGCAGTACAACAAAGCCTTCGCGGCACACTGGAAACAGGAAACCGGCGACAACGTGGTGGTGCGTCAGTCGCATGGTGGCTCCGGTAAGCAGGCGACCTCGGTAATCAACGGGATTGAAGCCGACGTGGTTACCCTGGCGCTGGCCTATGACGTCGACGCCATCGCCGAGCGTGGGCGTATCGATAAAAACTGGATCAAACGCCTGCCAGACAACTCAGCGCCTTACACCTCGACCATTGTTTTCCTGGTGCGTAAGGGCAACCCAAAACAAATTCATGACTGGAACGATCTGGTTAAGCCGGGCGTTTCCATTATCACCCCGAACCCGAAAAGCTCGGGTGGCGCACGCTGGAACTACCTGGCGGCCTGGGGCTACGCGCTGCATCACAACAACGGTGACCAGGCGAAAGCCCAGGCGTTCGTGAAAGCGCTGTATAAAAACGTTGAGGTGCTGGACTCTGGCGCACGCGGTGCCACGAATACCTTCGTTGAGCGTGGGATTGGCGACGTGCTGATCGCATGGGAAAACGAAGCCCTGCTCGCCACCCACGAACTGGGTAAAGACAAGTTCGAGATCGTTACGCCAGGCGAATCTATCCTCGCCGAACCTACCGTTTCTGTGGTTGATAAAGTGGTTGAGAAGAAAGAGACCAAAGCGGTGGCGGAAGCGTACCTGAAGTATCTCTACTCGCCAGAAGGCCAGGAAATTGCGGCGAAAAACTACTATCGTCCACGCGATCCGGCGGTGGCGAAGAAATATGAAAGCGTCTTCCCGAAACTGAAGCTTTTCACCATTGATGAAGAGTTCGGCGGCTGGGCGAAAGCGCAGAAAGAGCACTTCTCTAACGGCGGAACTTTCGACCAGATCAGCAAGCGTTAAACGTTAGCAGGACAGACACGGTGACCCGGCGCGAGAAATCCGCCGGGTTTTTTATTTGGTCATCATTTTGCGTTACTCTTTCGCCACTATCGAAAACAGGGAACGCATTGTGAAAAAAATACTATTACTGATTCTGGTTGTCATCATTCTTGCCGCGGGTGGCTGGTACTGGATGAAAACGGGTAATCCGAATGCGTTGCGTCATATCGTTCTCGACCAGTGTCTGCCGAATCAACTCCAGCACCGTAACCCGGCCCCGTGCGCGCAGGTAAAGCCTGATGCGGGTTATGTGGTGTTTAAAGACCGCAACGGGCCGCTGCAGTATCTCCTGATGCCGACTTACCGTATCAAAGGAACCGAAAGCCCGCTGTTGACCGAGCCGAATACGCCCAACTTCTTCTGGCTGGCCTGGCAGTCACGCAACTTTATGAGCATGAAGCGCGGGGCCGAGGTGCCGGACAGCGCAATTTCGCTCACCATTAACTCCCCGACAGGCCGTACGCAGAACCATTTTCATATCCATATCTCCTGCCTGCGCCCGGACGTGCGCGAGAAGCTTAATGCCGCGCAGGGGCAAATCAGTACCCAGTGGTTACCGTTCCCGGGCGGGCTGGAAGGGCATGAGTACCTCGCCCGTCGCGTGACGGAAAATGAGCTGGTACAGCGCAGTCCGTTTATGATGCTGGCTGAAGAGCTGCCGGAAGCGCGTGACCATATGGGGCGCTTCGCGCTGGCCATGGCGCAGCAGTCGGATGGATCGTTTGTCTTACTGGCGACCGAACGTAACTTGCTGACCCTGAATCGCGCGTCAGCTGAGGAATTGCAGGATCATCAATGCGATATCCTGAAGTAACATCACCATAAATAGCGTTTACTCGTCCTGCCTGTCACCGTAGACTTGCTGAAAAAAACGACAGGAGACAGGAATGTCGCTCTGGTTAACGCATCCTCTGTTTGTGCCCTCATTGATAGTCGGCGTCACCATCGTGCTGTGGGCGACGTCGCTATTGCCGGAATTTATCACCGCGCTGCTGTTTTTCACGGCGGCGATGACCGCCAGAATCGCCCCGGCGGAGGTGATTTTTGGTGGTTTTGCCTCGTCTGCATTCTGGTTAGTGTTTAGCGGCTTCGTGCTGGGGGTGGCAATCCGTAAAACCGGTCTGGCGGACAGGGCCGCACGGGCGTTGTCGGCAAAACTCACTGATTCGTGGGTATTGATGGTGGCAAGCGTGGTGGGGCTAAGCTACGCGCTGGCGTTTGTGATGCCGTCGAATATGGGCCGTATCGCGCTGCTGATGCCGATTGTCGCCGCCATGGCCAAAAGGGCCGCCATCCCCGACGGTTCCCGCGCGTGGTATGGCCTGGCGCTGGCCGTCGGGTTCGGAACCTTCCAGCTCTCGGCGACCATCCTGCCTGCCAACGTGCCGAATCTGGTGATGAGCGGCGCCGCGGAGGGCTCGTACGGGATCCATCTGAACTATGTCCCGTATCTGCTGCTGCATACACCCGTCCTCGGGATCCTGAAAGGAGGCATTCTGATCGGCCTGATCTGCTGGTTGTTCCCTGGCAGCCCGAAACCGGCCACCGATCTTACGCCGTCTGAACCGATGGGCCGGGATGAAAAACGTCTCGCCTGGCTGCTGGCGGTGGTGCTGGGGATGTGGGTGACAGAGAGCTGGCACGGCGTTGGACCGGCGTGGACGGGGCTGGCGGCGTCGGTCATCGTCATGCTGCCACGCGTTGGGTTTATCACCGGTGAAGAGTTTTCTGCGGGAGTGAACATGCGCACCTGCATTTACGTGGCGGGGATTCTCGGGCTGGCGATTGTAGTGACCCAAACGGGTATCGGTTCCGCGGTGGGGGAGGCGTTATTGCGGATTATGCCGCTTGATGCCAACAGACCGTTCACCAGCTTCCTGGCGCTTACCGGTATTACCACGGCACTCAACTTCATTATGACCGCGAACGGTGTACCGGCGTTGTATACCACGCTGGCACAGAGTTTTTCGGACGCCACCGGCTTCCCGCTGTTGTCGGTAATCATGATTCAGGTACTGGGGTATTCCACGCCGCTGCTGCCGTATCAGGCGTCGCCGATTGTGGTGGCAATGGGTTTAGGGAAGGTGCCTGCAAAGGCGGGGATGTTGCTCTGTCTGGCGCTGGCGATTGCAACGTATCTGGTGCTGCTGCCGCTGGATTATCTGTGGTTTAGCGTGCTAGGGAAAGTGTAATTTCCCTCCCCGGTGGGGGAGGGAAGTCGGTTTTTACGCCTGTTTAGCCGCTTCTGCTGCTTTAACGATCACCGCGAAAGCGTCAGCTTTCAGGGATGCACCGCCAACCAGCGCGCCATCGATGTCTGGCTGGGTGAACAGCTCAGCAGCGTTGGATGCGTTAACAGAACCGCCGTACTGAATAATTACCTGCTCAGCCACTTTCGCGTCCGCTTTAGCAATGTGGTCACGGATAAATTTGTGAACCGCCTGTGCCTGCGCAGGGGTCGCTGATTTGCCGGTACCGATCGCCCAGACGGGTTCGTACGCGATAACCGCGCCTTCGAATGCTGCAGCACCCTGCGTTTTCAGCACGGCGTCGATCTGACGAGCACACACTTCTTCCGTTTTGCCTGCTTCGTTTTCGGCTTCGGTTTCACCGATGCACAGAACCGGGATCAGACCCTGCTCTTTCAGCACCGCGAATTTCTTCGCGATAAATTCGTCGGATTCTTTGTGGTAAGTGCGACGCTCAGAGTGGCCGATGATGATGTATTTCGCGCCGATATCTTTCAGCATTTCAGCAGAGGTTTCACCGGTGAATGCGCCTGACAGGTTAACGTCAACGTTCTGTGCGCCCAGAATGATGTGGCTGCCGTCAGCGGCATGTTTAGCCAGATCCAGGTACATATCCGGCGGAGCGATAGCAACCGCGCAGCCCGTCACGCCCGCCAGCTCTTTACGCAGGTTCGCAACCAGTTCGTTTACCATGTGGCGGCTGCCGTTCAGTTTCCAGTTACCCATCACTAAAGGATGTCGCATTTCAATTCTCCACGCTAAATTAGCGAATTAAGGAATATGGCCGCCCTGTCGGGCAGCATGGTCTGTGAATCAGTATAGAGATTTTCCCTCGAAAGGCTTTGCTTTTTGTCATTAATTCGCCCCGCCGAGTGTGTCTGATAGTGCCAGCTTAATCGGTTCAACAGCGAAGGTCAGTCCTTTTTCGCCGTTATCTGCCACCACATAGCGTATGGCCCCTTCGGTATCGGCGTAGTACCGCTTGTTTTTACCGGCGGTGAGAAGTTTTTGCAGCTTTTGCTGGCTTTGCTTTTTGGTCAGTGCGGGCGTAAAAGCCTGCAGTATCGCGCTCATGTACTCGAGCGCTTTTGCCTTAGCGGCTTTCTGCTCTGGCCCCTGAATCGGCAGCCAGGTTATCTGCATGCTTTTGATTTTTAGCGTGCCGCGCTCCAGCGCAGTGGAGGCATATAAATTCTCGTTAATCTTGCTCGCAGCCCGGGTCAGGGTTGGCGTATCCCGGGAGCTGTCAATGGCGCGGAATTCATCCAGCGGTAGCGTGGGGTTGGTTTTATTGAAGGTTTCACGAAACTGGCTGATTGACTGATCGAACGAGGGCGCACCTGCCAGCAGATAGGGGGCTGTCGTCGGGGCAGTGGTTTCGGCGGCGTGCAGGGGGACACCCGCGATGAGCATCGCTAAACACAGGAAAAGAGAACGTGCCGAACTTTTCATCAACATTGCCCCTGGCCGTAAGTGTTCATGATTAAATCGATATCTGGTCGGCTTGTCAAAAGGTCACAACTCCAGGGTAAAATGCGCGCTATATGATAATAAGGAACCTTACATGACCATACAGCAGTGGTTGTTTTCATTCAAAGGGCGTATTGGACGCCGTGACTTCTGGATCTGGATGGCGACGTGGATCGTTGCCATGCTGCTTCTGTTTTTCGTGGCCTTCAACGCATGGCTCAGCACACAAACGGCGGCGTTTGCGCTGGTCTGTTTACTGTGGCCAACCGCGGCCGTGGTGGTGAAACGTCTGCACGATCGCGGCCGTTCCGGCGCGTGGGCTTTTCTGATTATTCTGGCGTGGATGCTGGTGGCCGGGAACTGGTCGATACTTCCGTCCATCCTTCCCTGGGTGGTGGGCAGACTGCTACCAACCATTATTTTTGTCATGATGGTGGTCGATCTGGGCGCGTTTATCGGCACCCAGAGCGAAAACAAATACGGCAAAGACACCCTTGAGGTGAAATACCGCTGATCACCAGTAGTGTTCGGCAGTCATATGACCCGGCCGGCGGCGAAGATGTTTCGTCATCTGCCGGGTATCCTTCAGAAGCTGCTGCGTGTCGCGAACCATCTGCGGGTTGCCACACAGCATGACGTGGCTGGTTTCAGCGCTCATCGGCAAGCCAATTGCGTCTTCCAGTGCACCACTCTCAATCAATGCCGGTACGCGGCCCGTCAGTGAACCTGCTGCGGTTTCGCGGCTGACCACGGTCTGAATTTTCAGTTTCCCGCCGTACTGCTTTTCCAGCGCCTGCATCTGCGGAAGATAGCTCAAGTCTGCGGCATAGCGCGCGGCGTGAACCAGCACGATGTTTTTAAAGCGCTCAAGGTCTTTGCCGTACTGCAAAATAGAGAGATAGGGGCCAATGGCCGTGCCGGTTGCCAGCATCCAGAGGGTGTCGCAGTCCGGGATTTCGTCCAGCACGAAGAAACCGGCCGCTTCACTCACAATTTGCACATCGTCACCGGGCTTAAGCGCGGCAAGGCGTGGGCTGAGTTTGCCGTCCGGGACGGTAACCAGATAGAACTCGAGATCCGGGTTATCGGGGGCATTAACGTAGGAATAGGCGCGCTGCACGCGCTCGCCGTCAACATCCAGCCCCAGCTTCGCAAATTGCCCGGCCGTAAACGGGTGGACGGGAGCATGCAGGGTGAGACTAAATAGCGCATCGGTCCAGAACTGTATTTTTGTGACTTTACCTGTTACCCAGTCCGCCATGATCTTCTCCTGTGCTTTTTCTCTGGTCTATCTTCCGGACTTGTGGCGAAGATTTCCAGCCCATTTGGGCCGGAAAGCTCTATCGATCAAACGGTTTTACAGAATGTGCGCCTGCACGTCAGGGTCTTTACGATCCAGATAGTGAACAGACTGAATGCGGCGAATGGTGCGCGATTTACCGCGGATCAGCAGGGTTTCGGTGGTGGCCATATTGCCCTTACGGGTGATGCCATCCAGCAGGTCACCTTTGGTGATGCCGGTTGCGGAGAAGACAACGTTGTCGCTGCGCGCCATGTCATCCAGCGCAAGCACCTTGTTGGCTTCAATACCCATCGCTTCGCAGCGTGCCAGCTCTTCTTCCCCAATACGGCGATTCTCTTCGCTGTCGCCTTTGACTTCGTGACGGGGCAACAGACGGGCCTGCATGTCGCCATCCAGAGCGCGGATCACCGCGGCGGAGACCACACCTTCCGGCGCGCCGCCAATGCCGTAAAGCACATCCACTTCGCTGTCTGGCATGCAGGTCAGGATAGACGCTGCCACGTCGCCATCCGGGATGGCAAAGACGCGAACACCGAGCTGTTGCATCTGGGCAATGGTGGCATCGTGGCGCGGTTTCGCCAGAATGGTCACGGTGAGCGCGCTAAGCGGTTTTTCCAGCGCCCTGGCAACGTTACGCAGATTCTCTTCCAGCGGCAGGCTCAGGTCGATAGCCCCTTTGGCGCCGGGGCCGACAATCAGCTTTTCCATGTACATATCCGGTGCGTTGAGGAAACAGCCTTTGTCCCCTACCGCCAGCACGGCCAGCGCGTTGGCCTGGCCCATTGCCGTCATGCGGGTACCCTCAATCGGGTCGACGGCGATATCCACGGCATCACCTTTGCCGGTGCCCACTTTCTCACCGATATAGAGCATTGGCGCTTCGTCGATCTCGCCTTCGCCAATGACGATGGTGCCATCGATATTGACCTGGTTAAGCACAATGCGCATGGCATGGACAGCCGCACCGTCTGCGGTATTTTTGTCGCCACGGCCGAGCCATTTATAGCCCGCCAGTGCGGCAGCTTCGGTAACGCGGGAAAACTCGATAGCCAGTTCACGTTTCATGAGGTACTCGTGCAATCAAAAGGAATTGCACGAAGTTTATCACAGAGTGGGGGCGGGTGCGGTCGGTCCCCTCTCCCCGGCGGGGAGAGGGGAAGGGTGAGGGGAGAAATTACTGCTCGTGCTCTTCCCACGCCAGGGCGCGTTTCACCGCTTTCTTCCAGCCGCTGTAGCGGTAGTTACGCTCAGTGGTTTCGATGCCAGGGCGGAATTCGCGTTCGATAACCGCTTTTTCCTGCAGTTCATCCAGATTCTGCCAGAAGCCGACAGCCAGACCTGCAAGATACGCCGCACCCAGCGCGGTGACTTCACGTACTTCCGGGCGCTCTACGCGGGTGCCCAGAATGTCGGACTGGAACTGCATCAGGAAGTTGTTGGCAACGGCGCCGCCGTCCACGCGCAGGGCGTGCAGACGAATGCCGGAGTCAGCCTGCATCGCTTCCAGTACGTCGCGCGTCTGATAAGCGATGGATTCCAGCGTCGCGCGGATAATGTGGTTCGAGTTTACCCCACGGGTCAGGCCGAAAATCGCGCCGCGTGCATACGGGTCCCAGTAGGGGGCGCCCAGACCGGTAAAGGCCGGAACCACATACACGCCGTTGGTGTCCTTCACTTTGGTTGCGAAATACTCGGAGTCAAACGCATCGCTGATGAGTTTCATCTCGTCACGCAGCCACTGAATAGACGCACCTGCCATGAACACCGCACCTTCCAGCGCATAGTTCACTTCACCGCGTGGGCCGCAGGCGATGGTGGTCAGCAAGCCGTTTTCTGATTTCACCGCTTTCTCACCGGTGTTCATCAACATAAAGCAGCCGGTACCGTAGGTGTTTTTCGCCATCCCTTCCTTAACGCACAGCTGGCCAAACAGCGCCGCCTGCTGGTCACCGGCAATACCGGCAATTGGAATACGCGTGCCGCCTTTGCCGCCGATATTGGTCTGACCGTAAACTTCAGAAGATTTACGGACTTCTGGCAACATCGCGCGCGGGATATCCAGCGCGTCCAGCATCTTGTCATCCCACTCCAGGGTATTGATGTTGAACAGCATGGTGCGCGAGGCGTTGGTATAATCAGTGACGTGGACACGCCCCTGGGTCATCTTCCAGATAAGCCAGGTGTCGACGGTACCGAACAGCAGCTCACCGCGTTTTGCACGTTCACGTGAACCCTCAACGTGGTCGAGGATCCATTTCACTTTGGTACCGGAGAAATACGGGTCAACGACCAGACCGGTTGCGCTACGCACATAGTCTTCCATACCGTCGCGCTTCAGCTGTTCGCAGATTTCTGACGTACGGCGGCACTGCCAGACGATGGCATTGTAAATGGGCTTACCGGTTTCGCGCTCCCAGACGATAGTGGTTTCACGCTGGTTGGTAATACCGATAGCGGCAATCTCGTCGGAACTGATATCGGCTTTCGCCAGCACTTCTACCAGCGTGGAACTTTGTGAAGCCCAGATCTCCATAGGGTCGTGTTCGACCCAGCCTGGACGAGGATAGATTTGCTCAAATTCGCGCTGTGACACGCTGACGATATTCGCGTCATGATCCATTACGACAGCGCGGGAGCTGGTAGTGCCCTGGTCGAGCGCAACGATATATTTTTTTTCGGTCATGGTATGTGTCCCGTAGTCAGATTACAGCGAAGCTTTTTGTTGTGCGGTAGAAGTCGTTTCCTTCTCCTCTTCCACACAGGTGTCGCACGGTAAATGGCGACCAATTAATTTGCGGTAGCTAAATGCACCCAGCGCAGCCCCGACAACCGGTGCAAACAGCGGTACCAGGAAGTAAGGGATATCTTTACCGCCGGTGAAGGCCACGTCGCCCCATCCTGCGATAAAGGCAAAAGCTTTAGGTCCGATATCACGCGCCGGGTTCATCGCAAACCCGGTCAGCGGGCCCATGGATGCGCCGATCACCGCAATCAGCAAGCCAATCAGCAGCGGTGCCAGCGGGCCGCGCGGAATGCCGTTTCCGTCGTCGGTCAGCGCCAGGATAACGCCCATCAGAATAGCGGTAATCACCATTTCAACTGCGAACGCCTGCACAAAATTGATATGCGGGTTGGGATAGGTTGAGAAAATGCCTGCCAGATCCAGACTTTCGACACTGCCACGCACCATATGATGTGTCTGTTCGAAGTCGATGAAAAGATTGTAATAAAGCCCGTAAACTAACGCCGCTGCGCAAAACGCGCCGGCAAACTGAGAAAGGATGAAGGGAACAACTTTGCGTCCGTCGAAGCACGCGAACAGCCACAGCGCGATGGTCACCGCCGGGTTAAGATGTGCGCCGGAAACCCCTGCGGTCAGGTAGATGGCCATCGCCACGCCCAGACCCCAGATAATACTGATTTCCCACTGACCGAAACTGGCACCCGCCACTTTCAGTGCAGCAACACAGCCCACTCCGAAGAATATCAACAACCCGGTACCAAGGAACTCGGCAATGCACTGGCCTTTTAAGGTTGATGTCTGACTCATAATCGGAATCCTGAAGAAATTGATGTTTATTGTTAGCATGACCGCCCGTGACAGCCACGATGCCCTGTAGACATAGTGTTAATTTATCGTTAACGAGCAAAAACGAGAAATATCGAAATCAAAATGTGTGGTCTGCGTCAATAAAATGAGCGTTTTCGCGCCATAAAGCGCATTTTTACACCAATAGCAAAATGTGAGCTGAATCATTTCATTAACGAATCAGTTAACAATTTAGGGGTATATGCCGCGAACGCACCAGGACGAGGCCGAAAAGTGTTGCAAACCACGATCTGCGCGGTCTGCCGCTGGACAGGGGCGACGGGGCTTCATACAATCGGCATATCTGTTGTGCGCGTTTACGTTAAAGCGTCGCCTTGCAATTCAGGAGAGGTAGGATCATGTCTTTAGAAGTGTTTGAGAAACTGGAATCGAAAGTACAGCAGGCGATTGACACCATCACGCTGCTGCAGATGGAAATTGAAGAGCTGAAAGAGAAGAACAACAGCCTGGCGCAGGAAGTTCAGAACGCCCAGCACAGCCGTGAAGAACTGGAGCGCGAAAACAACCAGCTACGTGAACAGCAGAATGGCTGGCAGGATCGTCTGCAGGCGCTGCTGGGGCGTATGGAAGAAGTGTAATTTCTTTCGGGAAATGCAGAACAGGCCGGGTAAGGCGTCGCCGCCACCCGGCTTTTTTTATTACTCGATATCCAGCGGATCTTCGGAAAGGATAATCCCGGTGTTATCGGCATAGAGATGGTCACCAGAGAAGAAGGTCACGCCGCCGAAATTGACGCGCACGTCGCTTTCGCCGATACCTTCACCCGCAGCACCCACCGGAATGGCCGCGATAGCCTGAATGCCAATGTCCAGGTCTTCGAGATCGTCCACCTGGCGCACTGAGCCATACACCACAATGCCTTCCCACTCGTTCTGTACGGCAAGACGGGCGAGCTCAGCATCAATGAGGGCACGACGTACGGAGCCCCCGCCATCAACCAGCAGAACGCGGCCACGGCCGTTCTGTTCGAGCAGATCATAGAGCAACCCGTTATCCTCGAAACATTTCACCGTGACGATTTGTCCGCCAAACGACGACCGCCCACCAAAGTTGGAGAACAGCGGTTCAACGACGTTGACATCTTCCTGGTAGATGTCACAAAGCTCGGAGGTATCGTATTTCATAGGTTTAACGCTCAGTTGCTGCGAATGTGTTCAGTATATCGTGCTAAATGCGTTGTTGGCAAAATCATCAATTGTTAATTGATATTTGTCAGTTAACCCAGCGTCTGACTTAAGACAATCCCGATGACGAACAACAGGTTAGTCAGCAGTGCCCCTTTTACCGTACGCTCCAGCATTGGCGGCATGGCCGCAGGGCTGAGTTCACGCATGACGAATCGCGCCTGCTTAATCAGCAGCGGTGCGGCGAGTACAAACAGCCAGCCCCATATGCTGTGCAGCGAGATAACGTTAAACAGCGCCAGGCACAGCAGAGCGCCCAGCAGCAGACACGCATGATAACGGCGTGCATTAACGGGCCCCAGACGCACGGCCAGCGTGTTTTTGCCGTTCTTACGGTCGCTGTCGATATCGCGCAGGTTGTTGATGTTAAGCACCGCCGTCGCCAGCATGCCGCAGGCGGTTGCCGGCAGGAACAGGGCCGGGATCAGGGTATGTGCCTGTAAGTACCCGCTCCCCATCACGCTCAGCCAGCCGAAGAACACCAGCACGGAGATATCACCCAGCCCAATATACCCGTAAGGGCGGGTACCGACGGTATAGGTAATGGCGGCAATAATGGCGAGCAGACCCAGTACCAGGAAACCAATGAAATCGCTGGGGGTTTTAGACGCGACCGTTACCAGCGCCAGGCCGGAAAGACAAATCAGCGCCACGGTGATGATCAGCGCGCGCTTCATCTGCGCCTGGGTAATGACCCCTTTCTGCATACCGCGCAGTGGCCCGATACGGTCGGGTTTGTCGCTGCCTTTAACCGCATCGCCATAGTCGTTGGCGAGATTGGAGAGAATTTGCAGCAGACCGGCGGTAATCAGTGCCAGCCCGGCAACCAGCGGATCGAAATAGCCTTGCCACCAGGCAAGCGCCGTACCGACGATAATGGCGGCAAAGGCCAGAGGAAGAGTTTTAGGGCGCAGACTTTCGAGCCACGCCTGAGTACGGCTGATGTCAGTCATAGTAATTTAGCCAATAAAAATGGGGGCTTTAGCCCCCATTAAACGTGATGAGAATGCAGTAACCGCGATTATAGGATAAAACGGCTCAGATCTTCATCTGCCACTAACGCATCCAGGTGTTTACCCACATATTCTGCGTCAATGGTAATGCTTTGACCGTTCAGGTCGCTCGCATCATAAGAGATATCTTCCATCAGGCGCTCCAGCACGGTGTGCAGACGACGGGCACCGATGTTCTCGGTGGTTTCGTTGACCTGCCAGGCGGCCTGGGCGATGCGTTTGATACCGTCTTCAGTGAACTCGATGTTCACACCTTCGGTTGCCATCAGCGCTTTGTACTGTACGGTCACAGAGGCATTTGGCTCGGTCAGGATGCGTTCGAAATCTTCAGTGGTCAGCGCCTGCAGCTCCACGCGAATCGGCAGACGACCCTGCAGTTCCGGGATCAGGTCAGACGGTTTCGCCACCTGGAATGCGCCAGAGGCGATAAACAGGATGTGGTCCGTTTTGACCATACCGTGTTTGGTGGAGACGGTGCAGCCTTCAACCAGCGGCAGCAGGTCGCGCTGAACGCCTTCACGGGAGACATCCGGGCCTGAGGATTCGCCACGCTTACAGATTTTGTCGATTTCGTCGATAAACACGATACCGTGCTGCTCAACCGCGTCGATAGCATCCTGCTTCAGCTCTTCCGGGTTCACCAGTTTCGCCGCTTCTTCTTCGATCAGCAGCTTCATGGCGTCTTTGATTTTCAGCTTACGCGCTTTCTGCTTCTGGCCGCCCAGGTTCTGGAACATAGACTGCAGCTGGCTGGTCATCTCTTCCATGCCAGGCGGTGCCATGATTTCCACACCCATAGGGGCAGCAGCAAGATCGATCTCAATCTCTTTGTCGTCCAGCTCGCCTTCACGCAGTTTTTTGCGGAACGCCTGACGCGCCGCTGACGGCTCAGCCTGCTGTTCAGCCTGGCCCCAGTTGTTCTTCGCCGGTGGGATCAGGACGTCAAGAATGCGCTCTTCCGCCATCTCTTCGGCGCGGTAGCGGTTTTTCTCAATCGCCTGGACGCGCACCATTTTGATCGCCGAGTCGGTCAGATCGCGAATGATGGAGTCCACTTCTTTTCCCACATAACCCACTTCGGTGAACTTGGTGGCTTCGACTTTGATGAACGGGGCGTTAGCCAGTTTCGCCAGACGACGGGCGATTTCGGTTTTACCGACACCGGTCGGGCCGATCATCAGAATGTTTTTTGGCGTCACTTCATGGCGCAGCTCTTCTTCGAGCTGCATGCGGCGCCAGCGGTTACGCAGGGCAATAGCCACGGAACGCTTGGCGTTGTCCTGGCCGATAATATGCTTGTCCAGTTCGCTGACAATTTCGCGTGGGGTCATTTCAGACATGGGAGATCCTTACGCTTTAGACGGTAATTCTTCGATGGTGTGGTTGTGGTTGGTATAGATGCAGATATCACCTGCAATATCCAACGCCTTCACCGCGATATCGCGCGCGTTCATGTCGGTATTTTCCAACAGCGCACGGGCTGCAGCCTGGGCGTACGGGCCACCAGAGCCAATAGCAATCAGGTCGTTTTCAGGCTGAATGACGTCACCGTTACCGGTGATGATAAGCGAAGCGGTTTCATCGGCCACCGCCAGTAGCGCTTCAAGTTTGCGCAGCATGCGATCGGTACGCCAGTCTTTCGCCAGCTCAACGGCGGCTTTCACCAGGTGACCCTGGTGCATTTCCAGTTTGCGTTCAAACAGTTCGAACAGCGTGAAGGCGTCAGCTGTGCCGCCTGCAAAACCGGCGATCACTTTGTCGTTGTATAAACGACGAACTTTCTTCACGTTGCCTTTCATTACGGTATTACCCAGCGTGGCCTGGCCATCACCGGCGATTACCACGTGGCCGTTACGGCGTACACTTACTATTGTTGTCACGAGCAGACCCCCTGGTTACAGAATCGGGAAACAGAAGCCCTGAGCCTGTGCTCAGGGCTGAATAGAATGATAGATGGGGGGGAATTTGGGGGTTTCAACCCCCGGTAGCGAGTCGAATGCAGTTTGTGTGTCCCGCCACTTTCAAACGGGAAATGGTTCCGTCGGCATTTTCTTTGCCTTTGACCGGGCCAATCACCACGCGATTCCAGCCGTTATTGGTGGTAATGCGTGAATCAAACCCTTCAAAAGCCAGCTGTGCGCGCACCGTTTCCGCCTGCTCAGCACCTTTGAATGAACCACATTGCACCATCCAGCGGCGTTCGTCTTTTTTCTCAGCAGTCTGTTTCGGCGCATCGGTCTCTTTGGTTACCGGTGCGGCCTGCTGCGTTTTCGGCTGCTGCGCAGTGGTATGCGCCGGCGTCTGCAGCAGATCCTGATACGGCTGAGCCGCCTGTTTCTGCGGCTGGGCCTTCGGCGGTTGCTGCACTGGCTGGGACTGCGCCGTTCGCGTTTGCTGCTGATACGGCTGTTCCGTCACCCGCGGCTGCGTTTTAGGCTGCTGCACTGGCTGGGTTTGCGCCCACTGCTGTTGTTGCTGCTGTTGCTGTTGGAGCTGCTGCTGCGCCTGACGACGCTGCAGCGTTTGCTGACGCTGTTCCGGCGTCTGCTCGTTCCACGGCACTTCGTTCAGCTGCGTAGGCTGCTGGCGCATATCGGCCTGCATTTGTGCCAGCAACTGACGCTGTTCATCCGTCAACTGGCTGGCATTTTGCACTTCGCCACCCGCTGAAGGTTCGGTCGGCGCACGTACGCCAGGCTGACGGCTTTCCAGCTCTTTGATATAGCGCCAGCGCTCTTCAGGCTTCGGCGGAAGGCCGTTTCCGGCAACCTTGCTGGCCTGAAGCGCCTCGGACTCTTCTTTTTTATGGTGCGTGATAAAGTACAGACCACCAATAAAGGCCACGACTACAGCCGCAGCAATAGCGACCATCGCTGGCGAGACAGCAGGCAGGTTACGTTGCTTTTTCCTTGAGCTACTCTTTTTGCGTCGCGAAGGTGCCGGCTGGCCGCGACGTACATAATCTCGTTGTGCCACTATCGTTTCGCTGTATTTATTCGTTCGTCAGCCCGCCATGTTACTTAAGCGGCGGGGCTTTGACCAGATAAGGGTGTCTGAAAGACATTTACTTTAAGTCAATGCCTGGGTAGAACCGCGCACAATCAATTCACAGTCCAGCAACCGCGAGCCGCTGTTAACTGTTTGACCATGCAGCTGATCCAGCAGAAGAAGCATCGCTTCACGCCCAATATCATAGCGCGGCTGCGCCACGGTCGAGAGTGGAGGATCGCAAAATTCTGACAGCGAAATATTATCGAATCCGATGATCGACAAATCTTTCGGTATGCGCAGGCCGCGGCGCTTCGCATACGATAATGCCCCCAGTGCCATCACATCGCTGTGACAGAATACCGCGGTCGGCGGCTCGGGCAGATCCAGCAGCTTCTCCAGCGCCTGTCCACCAGCTTCAAAGGTGAAATCCCCGCGAGCAATGTAGTGCGGATCGACGGTGACGCCGGTACGGCGCAGCGCCTGAACGTAGCCCTGCAGGCGGTAGTGGCACAATGGCATCTCTTCCGGCCCGGCAATGCAGCCAATACGCTTGTGCCCCAGCTCCTGAAGATAGTTGACGGCGTTGAACGCGGCGGTCAGGTTATCAATATGTACCGTCGGCAGCTCCAGCTCTGGTGCAAACTCGTTGGCCATCACCATCGGCGGTAAATTGCGCTGCTCTTCAATGCTGGCATCAAACGGCAGGCGAGACCCAAGCAGCAACATGCCGTCGATCTGCTTGGTGATAATGAGGTCGATAAAGGTTTTTTCCTGCTGGTTCTGGTGAGCGCAGTCGCCAATCAGCACCAGATAACCTTGCTCTGCCGCCGTCACTTCGATACCGCGAATAATCTCGCTGAAGAAGGGATCGCAGATGTCCGGCACAATCACCAGGATGGTGCGCGACTCATTGCGTTTAACGTTTCGTCCCATCGCCTGCGGGAAATAGCCCACTTCCAGCGCAGCCTGCTCTACCCGGTTACGGGTCGCCTGGGAGACTTTATCCGGGTTCATTAATGCGCGGGACACGGTTGCCGTAGAGACTTGTGCTTTCTGGGCAACGTCTTTCATGGTCGCCGTGGCAACCTCTTTCCTGGACTTCAACGTCTTCTCCTCGCCTGAACACCGAACTTCTGACGCCACCATTTTTACAGATAGTTAATGGAATCGGTTACAGAATTTTCATAAAAAGTGTGAGGAGCGTTAAATTTTTCGATCCGTCTTCAGCCTTCGATAGGATCAACGTCCAGTACCCACTTCACTTTGCGCGCTTCCGGTAGGGTATTGATCAGCACCAGCGCGCCGCTGACGATATGTTGCAGGCGGATGCGCGAAGGGTGCTGGAGCAAAATCTGCCAGCGGAAACGTCCACCACGCTTTGGTGCCAGCGCCGGCACCGGCCCCAGTATCCACAGCGGGTTATCCACCAGCGGACTGGCCTGCAGGAGGTTTCTCAGCTGCTGCAGGAAAAGCGGTGCCTGCTGGTTGTTGTGATCTTCTGCGCGGATGATGACGTGGCTGGTCCACGGCGGAAGCTGCATCGTCTGGCGTTCTGCCAGCGCCTGCTCCGCAAACGCGTCATAGCCTTTATGCAGCAGGGTTTGCAGTAACGGATGTTCAGGATGGTGGGTCTGTAATACCACCTCACCCTGTTTGCCTGCGCGACCGGCACGTCCGGCAACCTGGGTATAAAGCTGGGCAAAACGTTCTGCAGAGCGGAAATCGGCCGAAAACAGCGCGCCGTCTACGTCCAACAGGGCGACCAGCGTTACGTCCGGGAAGTGGTGCCCTTTGGCCAGCATCTGCGTGCCAATCAGAATGCGTGCGCCACCGCGATGCACTTCCGCCAGCTGCTGTTCCAGCGCCCCTTTGCGGCTGGTGGTGTCACGGTCGATGCGGGAAAGAGGAACGTCAGGGAAGAAAGGCTTAAGGGCCTCCTCCAGTTGCTCCGTCCCCAGACCGACCGGCACGATATGCGTTGAGCCACATGACGGACACTGGCGTGGTACCGGCCGCTGGCTGTCGCAGTGGTGGCAGCGCAAATGGCGCTGGGCCTGATGGAATGTGTAGTAGTGGTCGCAGCGCGGGCATTCGGCAATCCAGCCGCAGTCGTGACACAGCAGCGCCGGGGCAAATCCGCGGCGGTTAAGGAACAAAATGACCTGATTACCGGCCTGCAAATGCTGGCGCATCCGGGTGATAAGCGCAGGCGCTAACCCCGCCTGCACCTGCTGGCCTTTTAGATCCAGCACATGCTGAATGGCAGGGCGTGCGTTCCCTGCGCGCCGCGTCAGGCGCAGCATGTGGTATTTACGCTGGCGAACGTTATGCAGCGTTTCGAGGGCGGGCGTCGCGGAGCCAAGAATAATCGGGATTTGCTCGCTGTGGGCGCGATAAACGGCCAGATCGCGGGCGTGATAGCGCCAGCCTTCCTGTTGCTTATAGGAGCTGTCATGCTCTTCATCGATGACGATAACGCCGAGGTTTTTAAACGGCGTAAACAGCGAGGAACGGGTGCCAATCACAATCGCCGCTTCGCCGTTTTTGGCTTTCAGCCAGGCGCTGAGGCGCTCGCTGTCGTTCAGGCCCGAGTGTAACACTTCAACCGGCGCATTAAACCGCTCGCGAAAACGGGCGATGGTTTGTGGTGTAAGGCCGATTTCCGGAACCATCACCAGCGCCTGTTTACCCTGCGCAAGCACGTTTTCCAGTACGCTGAGATACACTTCTGTTTTGCCGGAGCCGGTGACCCCTGCCAGTAGCCAGGCGGAGAAATGATCGGAGGCGCTGTGAATGGCTCCTACGGCGGTGGCCTGCTCGGTGTTGAGTCGCAGACGATCCCCTGAAACGGAGAAACTGTCCCGCCAGTCATAAAGGGCAGGCGCCTCGCTTGCCAGTTCGCTCAGCCCTTTTTTGCGCAGGGCCTGCAGCGCCGTTTCACTCACCGCAAGCTCATCAACCTGATGTCGCCAGATTTTCCCCTGACGCAGGGCCGCCAGCGCCTGCTGCTGTTTCTGCGAGCGTTTCAGGCTATTGATATCGACCGCCTGACCCTCTTCAGTGGCAAACCAGTACCACAGGGGAGCGTGGCTGGCACTTTTACCCTGACGAAGCATAATAGGCAGGGCGTGGAACAGGACATCGCCGATGGGGTGATGGTAGTAATCTGCCGCCCACAGCAGGAGCCGCCAGATGCTGGTGGAGAAAACGGGCTCGCTGTCCAGTACCTCCGCGACGGCTTTCAGCTCATTGAGCGGCAATTCGCTCTTATCGCTCACTGACACCACAATCCCAATACGCTGCTGTTTGCCAAATGGCACGGTCACGCGACAGCCCGCTTTGGCGCTCATGCTGTCAGGCAGCAGATAGTCAAAGGTGCGGGGAAGCGGAACGGGCAGGGCAACGTGAGCGACGGGCATCGAATCTTCCTGACTTGAAAAGTGGCGCGTTAGTATACACATTAGTGAAAGCGGCGTGCGGATCAGTTTGCATACGTTGGTCAAATTCTGTATGATTCGCCGCCTTTGGTGTACTTTACGCCAAAGAACTTACATTCAACATCGCGTGGTGTCTGGCGTTAGGGCTGGAAGAGCGACGCGGCCTTAACTGAGGTTCTCCCATGAAAAAAGATATTCACCCGAAATACGAAATGATTACTGCAAACTGTTCTTGCGGTAACTCTATCCAGATCCGCTCTACCGTGGGTCACGATCTGAACCTGGACGTGTGCGGCAAATGCCACCCGTTCTACACTGGTAAGCAGCGTGATGTTGCAACCGGTGGCCGTGTTGACCGCTTCAACAAGCGTTTCAGCATCCCGGGCGCTAAGTAAGTTTCCCGAAAAAAAGGCACCGCAAGGTGCCTTTTTTGTATCCGCTTCTCAGTATTCCCACGTATCCGGGTCGATACCCAGTTCACGCATGATCACCTTCGCCTCTTCCGGAATTTCATCACTACGCTCTTTGCGCAGATCTTCATCGTTTGGCAACGGTTGACCGGTAAACGCATGCAGAAACGCTTCGCACAGCAGTTCGCTGTTGGTCGCGTGGCGCAGGTTGTTCACCTGACGACGCGTACGTTCATCGGTGAGGATCTTCAACACCTTCAGAGGAATGGAAACCGTAATTTTCTTTACTTGCTCACTCTTCTTACCGTGCTCAGCGTATGGGCTGATATATTCGCCGCTCCATTCAGCCATGAGATACCTTTAATCCTCTCAGTCATTAATCTAAAGGTGCAAAACCCGTCATCGCCAGTTTTGACCGTAATCCAGCGTAGTTTACCGTAGAGACGATACCGTGGCACGGATATTGCCGCTGCAGCGTGCACTAAAGCATATAATTTTAACGGCTATTTGCGCATTGCTCAATCTATACGCAAAGAAGTTTAGATGTCCAGATGTATTGACGTCCATACTTTCAGTGTTTACTCTGGTGCCTGACTTTTCACCTCTTTTAGCCAGGAAGCCTTCACCATGACGCGTAAACAGGCCACCATCGCAGTGCGTAGCGGATTAAATGATGACGAGCAGTACGGCTGTGTTGTCCCGCCAATTCATCTTTCCAGTACTTACAATTTTACCGGTTTTAATGAACCCCGTGCGCATGACTACTCCCGTCGCGGCAACCCGACGCGTGACGTAACCCAGCGCACGCTGGCGGAGCTGGAAGGCGGTGCAGGCGCCGTGTTAACCAACACCGGGATGTCTGCGATTCACCTGGTGACGACGGTATTTCTGAAGCCGGGCGACCTGCTGGTGGCACCGCACGACTGTTACGGTGGTAGCTATCGTCTGTTTGACAGCCTCGCAAAACGCGGGTGCTACCGCGTGCTGTTTGTCGATCAAAACGACGAACAGGCGCTGAAACAGGCGCTGGCAGAGAAACCGAAGCTGGTGCTGGTGGAAAGTCCAAGCAATCCATTGTTGCGTGTCGTCGATATTGCGAAAATTTGTCAGCGCGCAAGGGATGCGGGAGCGATAAGTGTAGTGGATAATACCTTCCTCAGTCCGGCCCTTCAGAACCCGCTTGCGCTGGGTGCCGATCTGGTATTGCATTCATGCACTAAATATCTGAACGGTCATTCTGATGTGGTAGCGGGCGTGGTGATTGCAAAAGATCCCGACGTTGTCACCGAACTGGCATGGTGGGCCAATAACATTGGCGTCACTGCGAGCGCTTTCGACAGCTACCTGTTGTTGCGCGGTATCCGCACGCTGTCGCCGCGCATGGAAGTGGCGCAGCGCAATGCTCAGGCGATTGTTGATTTCCTGAAGACCCAGCCGCTGGTGAAAAAGCTCTATCACCCGTCGCTGCCGGAAAACCAGGGGCACGAGATTGCCGCGCGTCAACAAAAGGGATTTGGCGCGATGTTAAGTTTTGAACTGGACGGTGACGAGCAAACGCTGCGTCGCTTCCTGAGCGGGCTGTCATTGTTTACGCTGGCGGAATCATTAGGTGGGGTTGAAAGCTTGATCTCCCACGCCGCGACCATGACGCACGCAGGTATGGCACCAGAAGCACGTGCCGCCGCCGGTATTTCTGAGACGCTGCTGCGTATCTCGACCGGTATTGAAGATTCTGAAGATTTAATTGCCGATCTGGAAAATGGCTTCCGGGTCGCAGCCAAGGGGTAATCATGAGTGTGATAGCGCAGGCAGGGGCGAAGGGTCGTCAACTGCACAAGTTTGGTGGTAGTAGTCTTGCTGATGTGAAGTGTTACCTGCGTGTCGCAGGGATCATGACAGAGTATTCGCAGCCGGGGGACATGATGGTTGTCTCCGCGGCTGGCAGCACCACCAACCAGTTGATTAGCTGGCTCAAACTGAGTCAGACCGATCGCCTCTCTGCGCATCAGGTGCAACAGTCCTTACGTCGTTACCAGAGTGAGCTGATTGCCGGCTTACTGCCTGCGGACGTCGCGGACGGATTGATTAGCGCCTTTACGCATGACCTTGAGCGTCTGGCTGCCCTGCTGGACAGCGGTATTACCGACGCGGTGTATGCCGAGGTGGTCGGTCACGGTGAAGTGTGGTCTGCGCGCCTGATGGCGGCCGTGCTGCAACACCTGGGCGTGGATGCAGCCTGGCTTGACGCGCGTGACTTCCTGCGCGCCGAACGCGCCGCTCAGCCGCAGGTGGATGAAGGCTTGTCATATCCGCTGCTGCAACAGTTGCTGGTTCAGCATCCGGGCAAACGTATTGTGGTGACCGGCTTTATCAGCCGCAGCAGTGCCGGTGAAACCGTGCTGCTGGGACGTAACGGCTCTGACTACTCAGCGACGCAAATTGGTGCGCTGGCAGGCGTTTCCCGCGTCACCATCTGGAGCGACGTGGCCGGTGTCTACAGTGCTGACCCGCGTAAAGTGAAGGATGCCTGCCTGCTGCCGCTGCTGCGTCTGGACGAGGCCAGCGAGCTGGCACGCCTGGCGGCACCGGTTCTGCATGCGCGTACGCTACAGCCCGTTTCCGGGAGCGACATCGACCTGCAGCTGCGCTGTAGTTACACCCCGGATCAAGGCTCTACCCGTATCGAACGCGTCCTGGCGTCCGGTACGGGGGCGCGAATTGTGACCAGCCATGACGACATCTGCCTGATTGAGTTCCAGGTCCCGGTGGGCCAGGATTTCAAACTGGCACACAAAGACATCGACCTGATCCTCAAACGCGCCCAGGTGCGTCCGCTCGCCGTTGGCGTGCATAACGATCGCCAGCTGCTGCAGTTCTGCTACACCGCTGAAGTGGCGGACAGCGCCCTGAAAATTCTTGATGAAGCGGGCCTGCCGGGCGAGCTTCGCCTGCGTCAGGGTCTGGCGCTGGTGGCGATGGTGGGGGCGGGCGTTACCCGCAACCCGCTGCACTGCCATCGTTTCTGGCAGCAGCTGAAAGGCCAGCCGGTTGAATTCACCTGGCAGTCGGAAGAGGGCATTAGCCTTGTGGCCGTACTGCGTAAAGGACCTACCGAGAGTCTGATTCAGGGGCTGCATACCTCTCTGTTCCGTGCGGAGAAACGCATTGGACTGGTGCTGTTTGGCAAAGGAAACATCGGCTCACGCTGGCTGGAGCTGTTCGCTCGCGAGCAGGTGACTCTCTCAGCGCGTACGGGGTTTGAATTTATTCTCGCGGGCGTGGTGGACAGCCGCCGCAGCCTGCTGAACTACGAAGGGCTGGATGCCAGCCGGGCGCTGGCCTTCTTTAACGATGAAGCGGTTGAACAGGACGAAGAGTCGCTGTTCCTCTGGATGCGCGCGCACCCGTATGACGATCTGGTGGTGCTGGACGTGACCGCCAGTGAACAGCTTGCCGATCAGTATCTTGATTTCGCCAGCCACGGTTTCCATGTTATTAGCGCCAATAAGCTGGCGGGGGCGAGCAGCACGGACAAGTACCGTCAAATCCACGACGCGTTTGAAAAGACAGGCCGTCACTGGCTGTATAACGCCACGGTGGGCGCTGGCTTGCCGGTTAACCATACCGTGCGTGATTTGATTGAAAGCGGCGACAGCATTCTGGCGCTGAGTGGCATCTTCTCCGGCACGCTCTCCTGGCTGTTCCTGCAGTTTGATGGCACCGTGCCGTTCACTGACCTGGTGGATCAGGCATGGCAACAGGGCTTAACGGAACCTGACCCACGCGTTGACCTCTCCGGTAAAGACGTTATGCGTAAGCTGGTGATCCTGGCGCGCGAAGCCGGTTATGACATCGAACCTGATGCCGTCCGCGTTGAGTCGCTGGTGCCTGCTGGCTGCGAGGACGACTCTGTCGACCACTTCTTCGAGAACGGCGAAGAGCTGAACGAGCAGATGGTGCAACGTCTGGAAGCGGCAAACGAGATGGGGCTGGTGCTGCGCTACGTGGCGCGTTTCGAAGCGAACGGAAAAGCACGTGTGGGTGTCGAGGCGGTTCGTCCTGAACATCCGCTGGCGGCACTGCTGCCGTGCGATAATGTTTTCGCCATTGAAAGCCGCTGGTACCGCGATAACCCACTGGTGATCCGTGGCCCGGGTGCGGGGCGCGATGTGACCGCCGGGGCCATCCAGTCCGACATCAACCGTCTGGCTAAACTGCTGTAATCTTTCTTGTTCCCTCTCCCTATGGGAGAGGGACAGGGTGAGGGCATCAGACCGCACTCACCTGCCATCATGAACTCCCTTCATCTTCCCTGAGCATTCCTCACCATTCCTGGCGATTATTTCTGTTGACGTCCCTCCGCTTTTCCGTCATTTTTACATCTGGACGTCTAAACGTATAGAAGTTCGAAACACAACACACAATGACACGCGATTGATGAGGTAAGGTATGAGCTTTTTTCACGCCAACCAGCGGGAAGCCCTGAATCAGAGCCTGGCCGAAGTAAATGGTCAGATTAACGTCTCTTTTGAATTTTTCCCGCCGCGCACCAGTGAAATGGAGCAAACCCTCTGGAGCTCTATCGATCGCCTGAGCAGCCTGAAACCGAAGTTTGTCTCCGTCACCTACGGTGCCAACTCCGGTGAGCGTGACCGTACGCACAGCATCATTAAAGGCATTAAGGACCGTACGGGTCTGGAAGCGGCTCCGCACCTGACCTGTATCGACGCGACGCGCGATGAGCTGCGTGCCATTGCCCAGGACTACTGGAACAACGGTATTCGCCATATCGTCGCCCTGCGCGGTGACCTGCCGCCGGGGAGCGGTAAACCGGACATGTACGCCACCGATCTGGTCGCGCTGCTGAAAGAGGTCGCAGACTTCGACATTTCCGTTGCTGCTTATCCTGAAGTTCACCCGGAAGCGAAAAGCGCCCAGGCGGATCTGCTTAACCTGAAGCGTAAAGTGGACGCCGGTGCGAACCGCGCCATTACCCAGTTCTTCTTTGATGTGGAAAGCTACCTGCGCTTTCGTGACCGCTGTGTGTCCGCGGGCATAGACGTCGAAATTATCCCGGGAATTTTGCCGGTCTCTAACTTCAAACAGGCGAAGAAATTTGCCGATATGACCAATGTGCGCATTCCACACTGGATGTCTAAAATGTACGAAGGGCTGGACGATGACCCGGAAACACGCAAGCTGGTGGGCGCAAACATCGCGATGGACATGGTGAAGATCTTGAGTCGTGAAGGGGTGAAGGATTTCCACTTCTATACGCTCAACCGCGCGGAAATGAGTTACGCCATTTGCCATACGCTGGGTGTTCGGCCTGGCGCATAACAAATAGAAGCCCTCTTCGGAGGGTTTTTTGATTTATAAGGGTTTTATTTACCCGCCATATCAGCAATGCTGCCTTTGACGTACAGAACGCACATACTTTCAATGGGAAATTAAACGGAATTAACTATCGAATCTGTGGGTTATCTCAACTATACCTTATCAACAAGGGCGTATATCGTAACCGTAACACTGTAAAAGGGAGCATAGCGATGAGCACGTCAGACGACAGCAATAATGCGGCATCAATCGGCAAGTGCCCGTTCCATCAGGGCAGCGTCGATCACAGCGCGGGGGCAGGCACAGGCAGCCGCGACTGGTGGCCAAAACAACTCCGCGTCGATCTTCTTAATCAACATTCCAACCGTTCTAACCCTCTGGGTGAAGACTTTGACTACCGCAAAGAATTCAGCAAACTTGATTACTCAGCGCTCAAGGGCGATCTCAAAGCACTTCTGACCGACTCTCAGCCGTGGTGGCCAGCCGACTGGGGCAGCTATGCGGGCCTGTTTATCCGTATGGCCTGGCACGGCGCAGGTACCTATCGCTCCGTTGACGGTCGCGGTGGCGCAGGGCGCGGTCAACAGCGCTTTGCCCCCCTGAACTCCTGGCCAGATAACGTAAGTCTGGATAAAGCGCGCCGTCTCCTGTGGCCTATCAAGCAAAAATACGGTCAAAAAATTTCCTGGGCTGACCTCTTCATCCTTGCCGGTAACGTGGCGCTGGAGAACTCTGGCTTCCGTACCTTTGGTTTTGGGGCCGGGCGTGAAGATGTCTGGGAGCCGGATATGGACGTGAACTGGGGTGATGAAAAAGCCTGGCTCACCCACCGTGACCCGGAAGCACTGGCGAAGCGCCCACTGGCAGCCACCGAAATGGGGCTGATTTACGTTAACCCGGAAGGGCCAAACGCCAGCGGTGAACCGCTGTCAGCGGCCGCGGCGATCCGTGCCACCTTTGGCAACATGGGGATGAACGACGAAGAGACCGTTGCGTTGATTGCAGGCGGTCATACCCTCGGTAAAACCCACGGTGCAGGTGAGGCGACCCATGTCGGCGCCGACCCGGAAGCCGCGCCAATTGAAGCGCAGGGTCTGGGCTGGACCAGTACGCACGGTACCGGCGTTGGCGCAGATGCGATCACCTCCGGGCTGGAAGTCATCTGGTCACAAACGCCGACCCAGTGGAGTAACTACTTCTTCGAGAATCTGTTCAAATACGAGTGGGTGCAGACCCGCAGCCCGGCGGGTGCGATTCAGTTCGAAGCGGTGGATGCACCAGACATTATGCCTGATCCGTTCGACCCGTCGAAAAAGCGCAAACCGACGATGCTGGTCACCGATCTGACGCTGCGTTTTGACCCCGAGTTCGAGAAAATCTCCCGCCGCTTCCTGAACGATCCGCAGGCCTTTAACGAAGCCTTTGCGCGCGCGTGGTTCAAGCTGACCCACCGTGATATGGGGCCAAAAGCGCGTTACATTGGTCCGGAAGTGCCGAAAGAAGATCTCATCTGGCAGGATCCACTGCCGCAGGCGGTGTTCAATCCGACCAAAGAGGACATCGAGAGTCTGAAGGCGGAAATCATTGCCTCGGGTCTGTCCGTGAGCGACCTGGTTTCCGTTGCCTGGGCGTCTGCATCGACCTTCCGCGGTGGCGATAAGCGTGGCGGCGCCAACGGTGCGCGTCTGGCACTGGCACCCCAGCGCGACTGGGAAGTTAACGCCGCAGCGGTTCGCGCGTTACCCGCCCTGGAAGCTATTCAGCGTACCACCAACAAAGCGTCACTGGCCGATATCATCGTACTGGCAGGTGTGGTGGGTGTTGAACAGGCGGCGAAAGAGGCCGGCGTTTACGTCAATGTACCGTTCACGCCGGGCCGCGTTGATGCGCGCCAGGATCAGACGGATATCGAGATGTTTAACCTGCTCGAACCGATTGCCGATGGCTTCCGTAACTACCGTGCACAGGTTGATGCCTCCACTACCGAGTCTCTGTTGATTGATAAGGCCCAGCAGCTGACGCTCACTGCACCAGAACTGACGGTGCTGATTGGTGGTCTGCGCGTACTGGGGGCGAACTTCGATGGCAGTCAGAACGGCGTGTTCACCCATCGTGAAGGCGTGCTGAGTAACGATTTCTTCGTGAACCTGCTGGACATGAATACCCAGTGGAAAGCGACCGATGAATCAAACGAGCTGTTTGCCGGCAGCGATCGCGCCAGCGGTGAAGTGAAATACACCGCCACGCGTGCCGATCTGGTATTCGGTTCGAACGCCGTGCTGCGCGCGCTGGCCGAGGTTTACGCCAGCAGCGACGCCCATGAGAAATTCGTCCGCGACTTTGTTGCCGCTTGGGCGAAGGTGATGGATTTGGATCGGTTTGATCTGCAGTAAATACAATCCCCGCTTCGGCGGGGATTTTTTTATTATCCGGCCATACCGGTTATGCCCACTCCCGCAGGAACTGTTGCCCGTACTGATCGGCCACCAGCAGCGCCGCGTAAACCTGATCCGGTGATACCCCGCCTGGCATGTTGTGAATGGTTTCACCCTCTGCGCAGGCTGCCTCGGCAATCAGCCGCATTTTAAGCGGAATATCCTCTTTAATGTTCAGTTGTGCCAGCGTGATGGGCAAACCTACGCTGTGACACAGCGCCGCGACGGTTTCAATTTCCTCTACCGGGGCATTTTCCAGCACCAGTTGCGTCAGCGTCCCAAACGCCACTTTTTCACCGTGATAGAACGAATGTGCCTCCGGCACGGCGGTCATTCCGTTATGAATGGCGTGCGCGGCCGCCAGTCCACCGCTTTCAAATCCAACGCCGCTCAGATAGGTATTGGCTTCAATGATGCGCTCCAGCGCCGGTGTGACCACGTGCTGCCCGGCCGCGAGCATCGCTTTCTCACCCTCTTCAATTAACGTGTTGTAGCACAGCTCGGCGAGGGCTAGCGCAGCCTGGGTACATTTTCCGCCCGCCATGGTGATCGCGCCGCTACGGGAACAGGCGCGCGCTTCAAACCAGGTGGCAAGGGCATCGCCTATCCCGGCGGCCAGCAGACGCGGCGGAGCGCCAGCCACCACCCGGGTGTCGACAATCACCATGTTCGGGTTATGCGGCAGCATCAGGTAGCGATCGAATTCACCGCTGTCGGTATAAATGACGGAAAGGGCGCTGCACGGGGCGTCGGTGGAGGCGATAGTCGGGGCGATGGCAACGGGCACGTCCATAAAATGCGCCAGCGCTTTGGCGGTATCCAGCGTTTTCCCGCCGCCGATACCGAGCACCGCCATACAGTCGGCGCCGTCGGCCCGTTTTTTCAGGCGATCGATTTCGTTTTGCGAACATTCGCCACCGAAGGGCGCGATTTCAGCATGAATTCCCGCTTTTTTGAAACTCTCAAGTAAGGTCTCTTGTGCAAAACCCAGCACAAACTTATCGCCCACAACCAACCAGCGTGTTGCCAGTGGTTTCAGATAGTCGCCGAGACGGGTGAGAACATCAGCGCCCTGGATATATTTCCCCGGCGATTGAATGATACGGTCCATAACAGATCTCCCTTAGAGATTGAGGTTACCAAACGCGTTTTTCCAGTCGTGCTCAAACTTCTCTATGGCTGACTCTACCGCCGGGGTGCCGAGCATTTGTTGCGCTACATCTAAAGGAAGCGTGATTGCTTCACATCCGGCGAGCAGGCAGTCCAGCGCCTGACGTGGTGTTTTGAAGCTGGCGGCCAGCACGCTGCTTTCTGGGGCGTGCCGTTCGAGCAGGGATTGCAGCTCCTGTACCATACGAATGCCGTCCCCGCCCTGAGCGTCGACGCGGTTAACATACGGTGCGACATATTTCGCTCCCGCCAGCGCGGCCAGTAAACCCTGGGCGGCGCTGTAAACGGCCGTGCCCAACGTGGTTATGCCCTCTTTTTTCAGCATTTTTATCGCCATAAGGCCCTGTGCGGTCACCGGGATTTTCACCACGATGTCAGGAATGGCGTTACTCAGGCGTTTGGCTTCTGCCACCATCCCTTCGGCTTCACGGCTCATGGTCTGGGCAAACAGCGTACCCTGTGGCCCGATGGCGTTTTGCAGACGCGGCAGTACGTTCCAGAGGGTTTCGCCGCTGGCGGCTACAATGCTCGGGTTGGTGGTGACGCCGGCAATCGGAAAAATGCGCGCCAGGCGCTCAACCTCTGCCACGTTGGCGGTATCCAGATACAGTTCCATTATTTTTCCTTAAGTCAGAAAGGTTAACTTAAGGATAAGGTGGGGCTGCTGGCCGGGGATACAGGTCAATTTTGCCAAATACTGGACAAATGTAATGTGCTTAGTGAAGTGAGAGGGCGATCACAATGCTAGTTTTTGGCAGTCAGCTGGCTGTGATACTGGCGGCGGTACTCGGAAGGGGAGCGTTCGGTATGTTTACGAAAGAGGCGGCAGAAGTAGTTGCTGTCTGTAAAGCCGCAGCGGGCGGCAATGTCTTTGATTTTTAGATCATAACCCTTGAGCAACTGGCGCGCGTGTTCCAGACGCGTTTGGGTCAGGTATTCATTGAACCCCACGTTCCCGGTCTTCTGAAACAGATGTGAAAGGTAGTTGGGTGAAATATAAAACGCCCGCGCCACGGAATCGCGGGTCAGCGGTGAGGCGTGATGTTCATCGAGATAGCGCCGGATGGCTTCAAACAAAGCACGACTGCGGCTGTCAGTATGAATGTCGCTGCCAAGAAGATCGCGACAGTGGCTGAGCATACTCAGTACCACCAGTCTGGCCGTTTCCTGTTCATCAGGCTGCATCTGCAGCTCGGCCAGCGTTTGCAGGAGAAACGCTCCGGTTCGGGGGCCGCGCCGGGCAACCTGCTGGTGCTGTATAAGCACGTTATCCCGATAAAGACGAAGCGACAGCTGCTGTTTACCGAAGCTGATGCTGAGCGCGTGACCGGTATGAAGTAACCCCTCCGCAGAGGAAGAAAACCACGCTTCGCAGGCATTATCGAGGTTAATGACCAGGCAAGGCGTTGTGCGGGAGTGTGGGTCGGGCGGGGCAACAAACCGTACGTCACGTAGCGCGACGGTGCCATTAATGAGGTCGGTCAGAAGGGTGCTGATGTCGTGGTGCATGGCGTGAATACCGGATATCGCCCGGCAGCGTTAGCGCTGCCGGGCCTGTATGAAGCCAATGGATTAGCCTGTGTTACGCATACCTGCCGCAACGCCTGCAATCGTCACCATCAACGCCTGTTCGACGCGTGGATCCGGCTCTTTACCTTCTTCTTCCGCCAGACGTGAACGGTGCAGCAGCTCCGCCTGCAGGACGTTCAGGGGGTCGGTGTAGATGTTACGCAGCTGGATGGACTCGGCAATCCACGGCAGATCCGCCATCAGGTGCGAGTCGTTAGCAATATCCAGCACCACTTTGATGTCGTCTTCCAGCAGTTCGCGCAGCTCTTTACCCAGCGTCCACAGCTCAGGCTTCACCAGACGCTGATCGTAGTATTCCGCCAGCCACAGGTCTGCTTTCGAGAAGACCATCTCCAGCATACCCAGACGGGTGGAGAAGAACGGCCAGTCGCGGCACATGGTTTCCAGTTCGTTCTGTTTGCCATCTTCCACCACTTTCTGCAGCGCCGCGCCTGCGCCCAGCCAGGCGGGCAGCATCAGACGGTTCTGGGTCCAGGCGAAGATCCACGGGATGGCACGCAGAGACTCTACGCCACCGGTCGGGCGGCGTTTAGCCGGACGTGAACCCAGCGGCAGTTTACCCAGCTCCTGCTCAGGGGTAGCTGAACGGAAGTAAGGCACAAAATCTTTGTTTTCACGCACGTAGCCGCGGTACAGATCGCAGGAGATATCTGACAGCTCGTCCATGATATGGCACCAGGACTCTTTCGGCTCTGGCGGTGGCAGCAGGTTCGCTTCCAGAATCGCACTAGTGTAGAGCGACAGGCTGCTGATGGTCACTTCCGGCAGGCCGTACTTGAAGCGGATCATTTCGCCCTGTTCGGTCACACGCAGGCCGCCTTTCAGGCTTCCCGGCGGTTGTGACAGCAGTGCCGCATGCGCTGGCGCACCACCACGGCCAATCGAGCCACCGCGTCCGTGGAACAGCGTCAGTTCGATGCCTGCTTTTTCACAGGTCTTGATCAACGCGTCCTGTGCCTGATACTGCGCCCAGGATGCCGCCATGACGCCCGCGTCTTTTGCGGAGTCGGAATAGCCAATCATCACCATCTGTTTGCCCTGAATAAAGCCGCGGTACCAGTCGATGTTCAGCAGCTGCGTCATGACGTCGTTGGCGTTGTTCAGGTCATCAAGGGTTTCAAACAGCGGTGCAACCGGAAGGGCATAGTCGATACCGGCTTCTTTGAGCAGAAGGTGAACGCCCAGCACGTCAGACGGCGTTTTCGCCATGGAGATCACATAGGCAGCCACCGATCCTTTCGGCGCATCAACGATCGCTTTACAGGTGTTGAGCACCTCGCGGGTTTCGTTGCTTGGTTCCCAGTTACGTGGCAGCAGGGGACGCTTGGAGTTCAGTTCACGGATCAGGAAGGCTTGTTTGTCCGCTTCGGACCAGCTTTCATAGTCGCCGATGCCGAGATAGCGGGTCAGTTCGCCCAGCGCTTCGGTATGACGGGTGCTTTCCTGACGGACGTCAATACGCACCAGCGGCACGCCGAAACACTTCACGCGACGCAGGGTGTCGAGCAGTTCGCCATTCGCGATGATGCCCATTCCGCAGGCCTGCAGTGATTTATAGCAGGCATACAGCGGCTCCCAGAGCTGCTCGTTCTGGCTCAGCAGGCCTTCCGGCTTTGGCAGGCGCTGGCCTTTCAGACGCGCTTCCAGCCAGGCCTGCGTCGCCATCAGTTGGCCACGCAGTTTTTTCATCAGGAAACGATACGGCTCGCTGGCACCTTCTTCGCCGGCCAGCGCGCGCAGTTCCGGCGTGGCCTCTACCATCGACAGCTCGGAGATCAATACCTGAATATCTTTCAGGAACAGGTCGGTTGCTTTCCAGCGGCTCAACAGAAGCACGTGGCGGGTAATTTCCGCGGTGACGTTCGGGTTGCCGTCACGGTCGCCGCCCATCCAGGAGGTGAAGCGCACCGGCACAAAATCGACCGGCAGGCGGTAATCCAGATTCGCTTCCAGCTGCTCGTTCAGTTCACGCAGGTAGTTCGGCACCCCTTCCCACAGGCTATTTTCCACTACTGCAAAGCCCCATTTGGCTTCGTCGACCGGGCTTGGACGATGCTTACGAATTTCATCGGTGTGCCAGGACTGGGCAATCAGCTGGCGCAGACGGCGCATCAGCTGGTTGCGTTCGTAGTCAGCAATGTCTTTGTTATCCAGCTGCTTGAGGCAGTTGTTCACTTCCACCATTTTGTGGATCAGGGTGCGGCGAGTGATTTCGGTTGGGTGAGCGGTCAGAACCAGCTCCAGCGAAAGGGACTCCACCGCTTTTTTGATGATGTCTTCGTTGAGGTCTGGTTGGTCTTTCAGTTTACGAAGCGTACGGGCAATGACTTCCGGGTTGCTGGCAGCTTCGCCATTCGGCGAAATGCTGTGGTATTGCTCAGCGGTGTTTGCCAGGTTCAGAAACTGGCTGAAGGCGCGGGCAACGGGCAGCAGCTCATCGTTAGAAAGGTTCTGCAAGGTGGTGAGCAGCTCCTGACGACTGGCCTCGTTACCTGCACGGGAAGATTTTGACAGCTTGCGGATGGTTTCAACGCGGTCGAGGATGTTTTCCCCCAACGCATCTTTGATGGTATCTCCAAGCACTTTGCCGAGCATACTGACATTACTACGCAACGCGGAATATTGTTCGTTCATAAAAACCCAGTCACCCCATCATTTTTGTTTATGCCCAATCGAAAATCTTTTGGACAATATTTTGTCATCTCCCTTTATAAAGCCACGTAAAACCCCCGTCGTCAATTGCTGCGAAAACGGTTCAGCAAACGAATAAATGTGGGTAATTTACGAAATTTAATTCGCTTTGCGTCAGATAAGAGATGCTTATGGGAATGTGACGAAGATCGCGGGATTTGTTGCCCTTACCCTGACCCTCTCCCACCGGGAGAGGGAACCCTCAGGGGCATTTTAATGCCAGCAGAAGTGATGCACGACCTGAGTAATCAGTTCACGGGTCGGTTTGATAAAGCGCGTTTCCAGATATTCATCCGGCTGGTGAGCCTGGTTGATGGAACCCGGGCCAAGCACCAGCGTAGGACACAGGGTCTGAATAAACGGTGCTTCGGTGCAATAGTTCACCACGTCGGTTTTCTCGCCGAGCAGCTTTTCCACGACTTCAACCAGTTGATGATCCGGCGGACATTCGTAGCCAGGGATCGGCGGATGAAGCTCGGAGACCGTCAGGCGGCCCGGCCAGCGCTCGCTGACCGGCGCCAGCGCTTCGGTCAACAGGCCGTCGAGATCGCTCAGCGTCATGCCCGGCAGCGGACGGATATCCATATGCAGTTCGCAGCAGGCGCAGATACGGTTGGATGCATCGCCACCGTGCAGGCTGCCGAGGTTCAGCGTCGGGTAAGGCACGGTGAATGCGTCGTAGTGATAACGCTCTTTCAGCGAGTCGCGCAACTGCATGATGCGGCCGATGGCGTCGTGCATCAGTTCGATGGCGTTGACGCCGCGCGCCGGATCGCTGGAGTGGCCTGACTGGCCCAGCACGCGCACCGCCGTGGAGATATGGCCTTTGTGGGCGCGGATTGGCTGCAGTGACGTTGGTTCACCAATAATGGCGCAATCCGGGCGAATCGAGGTGTTTTCAGAGAAGTAGCGCGCCCCGGCCATGCTGGTCTCTTCATCGGCAGTGGCCAGAATGTAGAGCGGTTTCTTCAGCGTTGTCACGTCCACGTCACGCAGCGCATCGAGGATAAAAGCAAAAAAGCCTTTCATGTCGGCGGTGCCCAGACCGTAAAGCTTGTTGTCATGCTCGGTCAGGGTGAACGGATCGCGTGTCCAGCGGCCATCGTCAAAGGGTACGGTATCGGTATGACCGGCCAGCAGCAGGCCGCCGGCACCCTGTCCGGTACTGGCGAGCAGGTTAAATTTATGGCGTGTTCCGGGGACGGGCTGAACCTCAACGTTAAACCCAATATCGCTAAACCAACCTGCCAGCAGATTGATTAAAGACTCATTGCTCTGATCCAGCGCTTCTTCGGTCGCACTGATGGAGGGTGTGGCAATCAGGGCGCGGTAAATCTCGATAAATGGCGGTAAGTTCATTTTCATTGTTGACACACCTTAGGTCGTGATAGTATCAATATTCATGCAATAAATGTGAATAAAAATACATTAACGTTGAGCATAAAGGAACCCGATGTTGAATACGCTGATTGTAGGCGCTAGCGGTTATGCGGGCGCAGAGCTTGTAAGCTACGTGAATCGCCATCCTCATATGACCATAACCGCTTTGACCGTGTCAGCGCAAAGCAATGATGCAGGAAAGTTAATTTCCGATTTGCATCCGCAACTTAAAGGCATTGTTGATCTGCCGCTGCAGCCAATGTCTGACATCCGCGCGTTCACCGACGGCGTTGACGTGGTGTTTTTAGCTACCGCACACGAAGTCAGCCACGACCTGGTTCCGCACTGTCTGGCGGCCGGCTGTGTGGTGTTCGACCTCTCCGGCGCCTTCCGTGTGAATGACTGCGCGTTCTACGAAAAATATTACGGTTTCACCCATCAACACCCTGAACTGCTGGAAAAAGCGGTTTACGGCCTGGCGGAGTGGAGCACAGATAAACTGAAAGAAGCGGATCTGGTTGCCGTGCCGGGCTGTTATCCGACGGCGGCACAGCTTTCTCTGAAGCCGCTGATCGACGCAGACCTGCTGGATCTGAACCAGTGGCCGGTGATCAACGCCACCAGTGGTGTCAGCGGCGCGGGGCGTAAAGCCGCTATTGCCAACAGCTTCTGCGAAGTGAGCCTTCAGCCGTATGGCGTGTTCAATCACCGCCATCACCCTGAAATCACGACGCATCTGGGTGCGGATGTCATCTTCACGCCGCATCTGGGCAGCTTCCCGCGTGGGATCCTCGAAACCATCACCTGCCGCCTGAAACCCGGAGTGACCCACGAACAGGTGAGCGAAGCCTTTACGCAGGCCTATGCGGACAAACCGCTGGTGCGTCTGTACGACAAAGGCGTGCCGGCGCTGAAAAACGTGGTTGGCCTGCCATTCTGCGACATCGGTTTTGCCGTGCAGGGTGAGCACCTGATTGTGGTGGCTGCGGAAGATAACTTACTCAAAGGCGCTGCCGCACAGGCAATGCAGTGTGCAAATATTCGTTTCGGTTTCCCGGAAACCCAGGCTCTTATTTAAGGTGTGATGATGAACCCATTAATTATCAAACTCGGTGGTGTACTGCTGGACAGCGAAGAAGCGCTGGAGCGTCTTTTTACCGCGCTGGTGAACTATCGCGAATCACACCAACGTCCGCTGGTGATTGTGCACGGTGGCGGCTGCGTGGTTGATGAGCTGATGAAAGGGCTCAACCTGCCGGTGAAAAAGAAAAATGGCCTGCGCGTCACGCCTGCTGACCAGATTGACATTATAACCGGTGCCCTGGCGGGGACGGCGAACAAAACGCTGCTGGCGTGGGCGAAGAAACACCATATCGCCTCTGTCGGCCTGTGCCTGGGCGATGGTGACAGCGTAAAAGTGACCCAGCTCGACGAAGAGCTCGGACACGTTGGACTGGCACAGCCTGGTTCGCCTAAGCTGATTAACATGCTGCTGGAAGGAGGATTCCTGCCGGTGGTGAGCTCTATCGGGGTGACCGAAGAGGGCGAGCTGATGAACGTCAATGCAGACCAGGCGGCAACGGCTCTGGCGGCTACGCTGGGCGCGGACCTGATTCTGCTCTCTGACGTAAGCGGTATTCTCGACGGCAAAGGCCAGCGTATTGCGGAAATGACCGCAGCGAAAGCCGAACAGCTTATCGAGCAGGGCATTATTACCGACGGCATGATCGTCAAAGTCAATGCGGCGCTGGATGCCGCGCGTACGCTCGGACGTCCGGTGGACATCGCCTCCTGGCGCCACGCGGAGCAACTCCCGGCGTTGTTTAACGGCACGCCGATTGGCACGCGTATTCTGGCGTAAGCAATTTACCGATTCTGCAGGCCCGGTCAGCGCAGCGCAGCCGGGCAATGAAATTCAAAGATATTAAGGAAGCATGTTATGGCACTTTGGGGTGGGCGTTTTACACAGGCAGCGGATCAACGGTTCAAACAGTTCAACGACTCTTTGCGCTTCGACTACCGCCTGGCCGAGCAGGATATCGTCGGCTCTGTGGCCTGGTCCAAAGCGCTGGTCACCGTGGGCGTTCTGACCGCAGACGAACAGCTGCAGCTGGAAGAGGCGCTGAATAACCTGCTGGAAGAGGTGCGTCTGGACCCGCAGCAGATCCTCGCCAGCGATGCGGAAGATATTCACAGCTGGGTGGAAGGGAAACTCATCGATAAAGTCGGCCAGCTGGGTAAAAAACTGCATACCGGGCGTAGCCGTAACGACCAGGTCGCGACTGATCTGAAATTGTGGTGTAAAGATACCGTTGGTGAACTGCTGGCAGCCAACCGTCAGCTGCAGGGCGCGCTGGTGGAAACCGCGCAGAACAACCAGGACGCGGTGATGCCGGGTTATACCCACCTGCAGCGCGCGCAGCCGGTAACCTTTGCGCACTGGTGTCTGGCCTACGTTGAGATGCTGGCGCGTGATGAAAGCCGTCTGCAGGATACCCTGAAGCGTCTGGACGTGAGCCCGCTGGGCAGCGGTGCGCTGGCAGGGACGGCCTATGAAATCGACCGTGACCAGCTGGCAGGCTGGCTGGGCTTTGCTTCAGCCACCCGTAACAGCCTGGACAGCGTCTCTGACCGTGATCACGTGCTGGAGCTGCTTTCCAATGCGTCTATCGGCATGGTGCATCTGTCGCGCTTTGCTGAAGACCTGATTTTCTTCAACTCCGGTGAAGCCGGGTTTGTTGAGCTGTCTGACCGCGTGACGTCAGGCTCCTCCCTGATGCCACAGAAGAAAAACCCGGATGCGCTGGAGCTTATCCGCGGTAAGTGTGGCCGTGTGCAGGGCGCGCTGACCGGCATGATGATGACCCTGAAAGGGCTGCCGCTGGCGTATAACAAAGATATGCAGGAAGACAAAGAAGGGCTGTTCGACGCGCTCGATACCTGGCTGGACTGCCTGCATATGGGCGCGCTGGTGCTGGATGGCATTCAGGTGAAACGCCCGCGTTGTCAGGAAGCGGCGCAGCAGGGCTATGCAAACTCGACCGAGCTTGCCGATTACCTGGTGGCGAAAGGCGTACCGTTCCGTGAAGCGCACCACATTGTCGGTGAAGCGGTGGTTGAAGCCATTCGTCAGGGTAAGGCGCTGGAAGCGTTGCCGCTGACCGACCTGCAGAAATTCAGTGCTGTTATCGGTGATGATGTGTATCCGATTCTGGCGTTGCAGTCTTGTCTGGATAAGCGTGCAGCGAAAGGCGGCGTGTCACCGAAGCAGGTCGCGCAGGCGATTGCGGATGCGAAAAACCGGCTGGTTTGATGAGTGCGGGCTGGTGCCCTTACCCCGCCCTCTCCCACGGGGAGAGGGAGTAAACACTAAAAATGGCAACTTCGGTTGCCATTTTGCTTTTATCCCCGGCCTTTTTTACGCAAAAAAAAGCGGACCACGGGGTCCGCAAAAGTTCACGTTGGCTTTAGTTGTTCGAGTTTTGAGAGAAACTCGCTGACGGTGCGGGGACGTCAAGGGTCAAACACGTGCCGCCTCGTCTATGTGGTGTATTATTCAACAGAATGCTTGATAGGGATAATCGTTCGTTGCTATGCTATCTATCGCCATGAACTATCGTGGCGACGGAGGATGAATAATGAATATTCGTGATCTTGAATACCTGGTAGCGCTAGCCGAGCACCGCCATTTTCGCCGCGCGGCAGATTCCTGCCACGTCAGCCAGCCTACCCTGAGCGGCCAGATCCGCAAGCTGGAAGACGAGCTGGGCGTGATGCTGCTGGAGCGCACCAGTCGTAAGGTACTGTTCACCCAGGCAGGTCTGCTGCTGGTGGATCAGGCGCGCACCGTGCTGCGCGAGGTCAAAGTGCTCAAGGAAATGGCAAGCCAGCAGGGGGAGGCGATGTCCGGCCCGTTGCATATTGGCCTGATCCCAACCGTTGGCCCGTACCTGTTGCCGCACATCATTCCAATGCTGCATCAGACGTTCCCGAAACTCGAAATGTATCTGCATGAAGCGCAAACCCATCAGCTGCTGGCGCAGTTAGACAGCGGCAAGCTCGACTGTGCCATTCTGGCGCTGGTCAAAGAGAGCGAAGCTTTTATCGAAGTGCCGCTGTTTGATGAGCCCATGATGCTGGCGATCTATGAAGATCACCCGTGGGCGAACCGCGATCGCGTGCCGATGGCCGATCTGGCCGGTGAAAAGCTGCTGATGCTGGAAGATGGTCACTGCCTGCGCGATCAGGCGATGGGCTTCTGCTTCGAAGCGGGTGCTGACGAGGATACCCATTTCCGCGCAACCAGCCTTGAAACGCTGCGTAATATGGTGGCGGCGGGCAGTGGGATCACATTGCTGCCGGCACTGGCCGTGCCGCACGAACGTAAACGTGACGGCGTGGTTTATCTGCCATGCATTAAACCAGAGCCACGTCGTACCATTGGTCTGGTTTATCGTCCGGGTTCACCGCTGCGCAGCCGCTATGAGCAGCTGGCAGAGGCCATCCGTAGTTCGATGGATGGCCATTTTGACAATGCGTTAAAACAGGCGGTTTAAACCGTTCAGTGCCGCGACCCGATAGGCTTCCGCCATGGTCGGGTAGTTGAAGGTGGTGTTAACGAAGTACTCGATGGTGTTACCACCACCTTTTTGCTCCATTATCGCCTGGCCGATATGAATAATCTCCGCCGCGCGTTCACCGAAGCAGTGAATACCGAGGATCTCTTTCGTCTCGCGATGGAACAGGATCTTCAGCGTACCCACGCTCATTCCCACGATTTGCGCCCTCGCCAGATGTTTAAACTGTGCGCGACCCACCTCGTAAGGCACCTTCATTGACGTCAGCTGCTGCTCGGTTTTCCCGACGGAGCTGATTTCCGGGATGGTATAAATACCTGTCGGAATATCTTCGATCAGATGTGCCGTCGCTTCGCCTTTCACCAGCGCCTGCGCCGCGATGCGTCCCTGATCGTATGCTGCAGAAGCCAGGCTTGGATAACCGATAACATCACCGACGGCATACACATGCGGCAGGGCTGTCTGGTACATGCTGTTCACCTTCAGCTGACCGCGGCTGTCGGTTTCGAGCCCGATATTTTCCAGAGCCAGAGAATCGGTGTTACCGGTACGGCCGTTGGCGTACAGCAGGCAGTCTGCTTTCAGCTTCTTACCCGATTTCAGATGCATGATCACACCGTCGTCGCAGCCTTCAATTTTCTCGTACTCTTCGTTGTGGCGAATCACCACGCCGCTGTTCCAGAAGTGGTAAGAGAGCGAGTCTGACATTTCCTGATCGAGGAAGGCCAGCAGGCGGTCGCGGGTGTTGATCAGGTCAACTTTCACGTCCATGCCCCGGAAGATCGACGCATATTCGCAGCCAATCACCCCTGCGCCATAGATAATCACATGACGGGGTTCGTGGTGCAGGCTCAGGATGGAATCGCTGTCGTAAATGCGCGGGTGGGAGAAGTCCACGTCTGCCGGATGGTACGGGCGTGAACCACAGGCGATGACAAATTTTTCCGCCGTGATGGTTTCGACCGATCCGTCGTGGCATTCGAGTGCCAGGGTGTGTTCATCAACAAAGTGCGCATTGCCCTGCAAAATTTCACAGTGGTTACGCTCATAAAACCCCTGGCGCATCCGCGTCTGCTGGTTAATAACGGTATCCGCATGATTCAGGATGTCAGCAAAGGAGGAACGAAGAAGTCGGGAGTGGTCGCTGTAAAGAGGGTTCTGGTTAAATTCAATAATGCGGCTAACGGCATGGCGGAGGGCTTTGGAAGGGATGGTGCCCCAATGGGTGCAACCGCCGCCAACGTTATGGTAGCGCTCTATCACCGCTACTCTGGCTCCCTGTTTCACCAGTCCCATAGCAGCGCCTTCGCCGCCGGGGCCGGAACCTATCACAATTGCGTCGTAATCGTAGGAATGTGGCATGGTAAGGCTTACCTGTTCTTATACATAAAAGCAACAGAATCATAACATCATTGCCCGAGTAACCCAATTATCGTTGTGCTTTTTTCCGGCAGTGGAGCACAAACCGTACGTAAACAATCATTCACAAAGCCAGGCAAACAGATTAATTTTATTCTCTGGTATAGTGCCATCAGGCCTTTGGAAGGATTCAACTATCGTGATGGGCGTAAGAGCACAACAAAAAGAGAAAACCCGGCGTTCGCTGGTGGAAGCCGCATTCAGTCAACTGAGTGCCGAGCGTAGTTTTGCCAGTTTAAGCCTGCGTGAAGTTGCGCGCGAGGCCGGGATTGCGCCAACGTCCTTCTATCGTCATTTCCGTGATGTGGATGAACTGGGTCTGACCATGGTCGACGAGAGCGGGCTGATGCTGCGTCAGCTTATGCGCCAGGCGCGGCAGCGTATCGCTAAAGGGGGGAGCGTGATCCGCACCTCTGTGTCGACCTTTATGGAATTTATTGGCAATAACCCCAACGCGTTTCGCCTGCTGTTGCGGGAACGTTCCGGAACATCAGCCGCGTTCCGTGCCGCTGTGGCGCGTGAAATTCAGCATTTTATCGCGGAACTTGCCGACTATCTTGAACTCGAAAACCATATGCCGCGTGCGTTCACTGAAGCACAGGCTGAGGCGATGGTGACGATTGTTTTCAGCGCGGGTGCCGAAGCGCTGGATGTCAGCATCGAACAACGCAAGCAGCTCGAAGAGCGACTGGTATTACAGCTCAGGATGATCTCCAAAGGCGCGTACTACTGGTATCGCCGTGAACAAGAGAAACTGGCACATCAAACCGAAGAGTGAAGGTGAGTAATGAAACAGTCAGGTCAGGATAAGGGTACGCTGTTGCTGGCATTGATCGCTGGCTTATCAATTAATGGCACGTTTGCGGCTGTGTTCAGCTCGATCGTTCCATTTTCTATTTTCCCGCTCATTGCGCTGGTGCTGACGGTGTATTGTCTGCATCAGCGTTACCTGAACCGCACCATGCCGGTCGGGTTGCCTGGGCTGGCCGCGGCCTGCTTTATTCTTGGCGTGTTGCTGTATAGCACCGTGGTGCGTGCAGAGTATCCGGATATCGGTTCTAACTTCCTGCCGGCGGTACTTTCCGTGGTACTGGTGTTCTGGATTGGCTCGCGCATGCGTAGCCGCAAGCACGAGCTGCCGGAGTAAGAGAGTGGGGTTGCAGGCAGGTTGACCTGCCTGCCATCACGTTACTTCGCGGTAAGAAGTACGCCGCACTCCATATGGTGCGTATACGGGAACTGATCGAAGAGAGCCAGACGTTCAACATTGTGCGTCTGGCTTAATGTTTCGAGATTCTTGCACAGCGTTTCCGGGTTACAGGAAATGTACAAAATACGCGGGTACGCCTGCACCATCTTCTCGGTTTCGCTGTCCAGGCCACTGCGCGGCGGATCGACAAAAATCGTCTCACACTGGTAGCTCTTTAGATCGATCCCCTCCAGGCGATTAAACTGGCGTACGCCATTCATGGCCTGCGTGAACTCTTCTGCAGACATACGGATGATCTGCACATTGTCGATGTGATTGGCGGCAATGTTGTACTGTGCAGCGGCAACGGACGGCTTGGCAATCTCCGTCGCCAGGACGCGCTCAAAGTTACGCGCCAGCGCCAGGGAGAAGTTGCCGTTCCCGCAGTACAGCTCTAGCAGATCGCCCTTTGACCCTTCGGTCGCCTTCAGCGCCCAGTCCAGCATCTGTACGTTCATTGCCGCGTTTGGCTGGGTAAAGCTGTTCTCAACCTGGCGGTACACCATCTCTTTTCCCGCCACCGACAGACGTTCGTCGATGAAATCCTGATCCAGCATGATTTTGGTTTTTGTTGCACGACCAATCAGGTGAACGTTGATGTTCTGCGCGCGCAGGGCATCGCGCAGCGCTTCTGCCTGCTCGCGCCATTCGTCATTCAGCGCTTTGTGATACAGCAGAGAGACAATCGCCTGGTTGCTTTGTGTGGTCAGATAATCAATCTGGAACAGCTTGTGGCGCAGCACAGGGTTGTTGCGTACGCCGTCGATCATCAGCGTCATGAGCTGGTTGATGAGTTCACTCGCCGCCGGGAAGCTGTCGACCCGAATGCGGGACTTTGTCTGCTGATCAAAAATGATGTGGTACAGGTCGTCACCGTCGTGCCAGATGCGGAACTCCGCACGCATGCGGTAGTGGCTAACGGGCGAGCGGAACACCTCAGGAACGGGCGCGTTGAAAGGCGTCATCATACTTTGCAGGCGGACAACTTTCTCTGCCAGCTGTGCGTCGTACTGTTCTGTTGGGAGGTGTTCGGGGGTCATGATGCGTCCTGAGTGATAAAGAATTACGCGGGGATTGTAGGGATTGTGCAGTGGATGTCCAGATTTAATGGCCAATAGCTATCTGGACATCTATACGTGTCTAATTGTAGCATTCTGTTTCCGGTCTCCTGAGAGTGAAAAGGGAATCCAGTGAAAATCTGGAGCTGACGCGCAGCGGTAAAGACTGGCGGGATGAGAATTGTAGACACTGTGAAAATGGGAAGTCTTCATCCGCAAAACGCCACCTAGCCCGAAGACCTGCCGGGATCACGTCGCATTTGGTTTCGTCATCGCGTGCTATAGATGAAGCCTGCGGCATCCTTCTTATATTGTGGATGCTTTAACAATGATTAAAAAAGTATCGCTGTTGACGGCGTTGTCCGTCACGGCATTTTCGGGCTGGGCGCAGGATAGCGCCGACTCGTTGGTGGTGACAGCAAACCGTTTTGAGCAACCTGTTAATACCGTTCTTGCACCAACGTCTGTGGTGACGCGCGAGGATATTGATCGCTGGCAGGCAAACACCGTCATTGACGTTATGCGTCGCTTGCCTGGCGTGGATACCGCCCAAAACGGCGGAATGGGGCAACTTTCCTCTCTTTTTATTCGGGGAACTAATTCCAGTCATGTTCTTATTCTTGTCGACGGGATCCGTCTTAACCAGGCTGGGGTAACGGGGTCGTCCGATCTCAGTCAGTTCCCGATCGCCCTGGTGCAGCGCATTGAATATATTCGCGGGCCACGCTCTGCAGTCTATGGTTCTGATGCGATTGGTGGCGTAGTGAACATTATTACTACCCGCGCGAAGGACGGCACGACGTTGAATGCGGGCGTAGGCTCGCATGGCTACCAAAATTACGGCGGCAGCACTCAGCAAACCCTGGGTGACAGCACGCGCGTGACGCTGGCGGGTGATTATACCTATACCAAAGGCTTTGACGTGGTCGCGGATGGCAACAACGGTGGTCTGGCCCAGACCGATCGTGACGGCTTTATGAATAAAACCCTCTACGGTGCGCTGGAGCATGCTTTCTCTGATCAGTGGAGCGGGTTCGTTCGCGGCTATGGCTACAGCAACCGTACCGCCTATGACGGCTATTACAGTTCATTTACGCCTGATGTTTTGGTTGATACTCGCCAGCTCTATAGCCAGACCTGGGACGCTGGACTGCGCTTTAATAATGACATCGTCCATTCACAACTTCTCACCAGCTACAGCCACAGCAAAGATTATAACTACGACCCGCATCTGGGACGTTATGATTCCAATGCCACGCTGGATGAGATCAAACAGTACAACGTGCAGTGGACTAACTCCGTTGAGGTGGGCCATGGCAATATTGGCGCAGGTGTCGACTGGCAGAAGCAGAGCACCGAACCAGGAACAAGCTATGTCACAAACGGCTATGACCTGCGTAACACCGGCGTCTACCTGACTGCGCTGCAGCAGTTTGGCGACTTTACCCTGGAAGGGGCAGCGCGTAGCGACGATAACTCTCAGTTTGGTCGCCATGGCACCTGGCAGAGCAGTGCGGGCTGGGAGTTCATTGAAGGTTATCGATTCATTGCCTCGTATGGCACTGCCTATAAAGCACCCAACCTCGGGCAGCTGTATGGTTTCTATGGCAACGACCATCTTGATCCTGAGGAGAGTAAACAGTGGGAAGGCGCGTTCGAAGGCCTGACGGCTGGCGTAAACTGGCGCGTATCGGCCTATCGCAATGACGTTGATAACCTGATCGACTTTAATAACAACCTTCAGGAATACTACAACGTAGGCAAGGCGCGTATTAAAGGGGTTGAAGCCACAGCGTCCTTTGATACAGGTCCACTGACTCATACGGTCGGTTACGATTACGTGGATGCACGCAATGCGGCAACAAACCAGCTATTGGATCGCCGGGCTAAGCAGCAGGTGAAGTATCAGCTTGATACGCAGGTCTATGAATTCGACTGGAGCCTGACTTATCACTACCTGGGAACACGTTACGACACTGACTTTGGTACCTACCCGTCTGAAAAGGTGAAAATGGGCGGCGTAAGCCTGTGGGATGTCGCAGTTTCATATCCTGTCACCTCTCACCTTACAGTTCGTGGTAAAATAGCCAACCTGTTCGATAAAGATTACGAGACAGTTTATGGCTACCAAACTGCAGGACGGGAATACACCTTGTCTGGCAGCTACACCTTCTAATCCGCGTCCCACCGTGCTGGTATTTGATTCCGGCGTCGGTGGGCTTTCGGTCTATGATGAGATCCGACATCTCCTGCCGGATCTCCATTACATTTACGCCTTTGATAACGTCGCGTTCCCGTATGGGGAAAAGAGTGAAGACTTTATTGTTGAGCGTGTGGTTGAAATCGTCACCGCGGTACAAAAGCGTTATCCCCTCTCGCTGGCGGTCATCGCCTGTAACACGGCCAGTACAGTATCGCTTCCTGCATTGCGCGAAAAATTCCAGTTCCCGGTTGTGGGCGTTGTTCCTGCAATAAAGCCTGCCGCACGTCTGACGGCAAATGGCATTGTTGGTTTACTGGCAACGCGAGGCACGGTGAAGCGACCTTATACGCGCGAGTTAATCGACCGCTTTGCCAACGAATGCCAGATTGCGATGCTCGGTTCGGCGGAACTGGTCGAGATCGCCGAAGCGAAGCTGCACGGAAAGGCAGTGCCGCTCGAAGAGTTGCGCCGTATTCTCCGCCCGTGGCTGCGGATGCCGGAGCCACCGGACACCGTTGTGCTGGGGTGTACCCATTTCCCTCTATTACAGGAAGAGTTATTAGAAGTTCTGCCTGAGGGCACGCGGCTGGTGGATTCGGGGGCGGCTATAGCCCGACGTACGGCCTGGTTGCTGGAACATGAAGCCCCGGATGCAAAATCTGCCGATGCAAACATCGCTTTTTGTATGGCCATCACCAACGAGACCGAGCAACTTTTGCCCGTTTTACGCCGTTATGGCTTTGAAACGCTCGAAAAACTGGCGCTGTAGCACGATTTTGAGCAAAAAAGAGACGGTTGAACGTTTTTTTTAAAAGAGGGGTTGTCAACGTCTGAGAACTCCCTATAATGCGCCTCCACTGACACGGAACAACGGCACACACGCCGCCGGGTTGGCGGGTTCAGAGATGAACACCAACAGAGAAAAGCAAAAATAAATGCTTGACTCTGAATGAGGAAAACGTAATATACGTGACCTCGCGACGGTGAGCTGTAAGCCGCGTCGCAACTGCTCTTTAACAATTTATCAGACAATCTGTGTGGGCACTCAAAGTGACATGGATTCTTAATGTCTTCGGACACTAAATGAATACCAAGTCTCTGAGTGAACATACGTAATTCATTACGAAGTTTAATTCACGAGCATCAAACTTAAATTGAAGAGTTTGATCATGGCTCAGATTGAACGCTGGCGGCAGGCCTAACACATGCAAGTCGAACGGTAGCACAGAGAGCTTGCTCTCGGGTGACGAGTGGCGGACGGGTGAGTAATGTCTGGGAAACTGCCTGATGGAGGGGGATAACTACTGGAAACGGTAGCTAATACCGCATAACGTCGCAAGACCAAAGAGGGGGACCTTCGGGCCTCTTGCCATCAGATGTGCCCAGATGGGATTAGCTAGTAGGTGGGGTAACGGCTCACCTAGGCGACGATCCCTAGCTGGTCTGAGAGGATGACCAGCCACACTGGAACTGAGACACGGTCCAGACTCCTACGGGAGGCAGCAGTGGGGAATATTGCACAATGGGCGCAAGCCTGATGCAGCCATGCCGCGTGTATGAAGAAGGCCTTCGGGTTGTAAAGTACTTTCAGCGGGGAGGAAGGTGTTGTGGTTAATAACCACAGCAATTGACGTTACCCGCAGAAGAAGCACCGGCTAACTCCGTGCCAGCAGCCGCGGTAATACGGAGGGTGCAAGCGTTAATCGGAATTACTGGGCGTAAAGCGCACGCAGGCGGTCTGTCAAGTCGGATGTGAAATCCCCGGGCTCAACCTGGGAACTGCATTCGAAACTGGCAGGCTAGAGTCTTGTAGAGGGGGGTAGAATTCCAGGTGTAGCGGTGAAATGCGTAGAGATCTGGAGGAATACCGGTGGCGAAGGCGGCCCCCTGGACAAAGACTGACGCTCAGGTGCGAAAGCGTGGGGAGCAAACAGGATTAGATACCCTGGTAGTCCACGCCGTAAACGATGTCGACTTGGAGGTTGTGCCCTTGAGGCGTGGCTTCCGGAGCTAACGCGTTAAGTCGACCGCCTGGGGAGTACGGCCGCAAGGTTAAAACTCAAATGAATTGACGGGGGCCCGCACAAGCGGTGGAGCATGTGGTTTAATTCGATGCAACGCGAAGAACCTTACCTACTCTTGACATCCAGAGAACTTTCCAGAGATGGATTGGTGCCTTCGGGAACTCTGAGACAGGTGCTGCATGGCTGTCGTCAGCTCGTGTTGTGAAATGTTGGGTTAAGTCCCGCAACGAGCGCAACCCTTATCCTTTGTTGCCAGCGGTCCGGCCGGGAACTCAAAGGAGACTGCCAGTGATAAACTGGAGGAAGGTGGGGATGACGTCAAGTCATCATGGCCCTTACGAGTAGGGCTACACACGTGCTACAATGGCGCATACAAAGAGAAGCGAACTCGCGAGAGCAAGCGGACCTCATAAAGTGCGTCGTAGTCCGGATTGGAGTCTGCAACTCGACTCCATGAAGTCGGAATCGCTAGTAATCGTAGATCAGAATGCTACGGTGAATACGTTCCCGGGCCTTGTACACACCGCCCGTCACACCATGGGAGTGGGTTGCAAAAGAAGTAGGTAGCTTAACCTTCGGGAGGGCGCTTACCACTTTGTGATTCATGACTGGGGTGAAGTCGTAACAAGGTAACCGTAGGGGAACCTGCGGTTGGATCACCTCCTTACCTTAAAGAACCTGCCTTTGTAGTGCTCACACAGATTGTCTGATGAAAAACAGCAGTAAAAAACCTCTACAGGCTTGTAGCTCAGGTGGTTAGAGCGCACCCCTGATAAGGGTGAGGTCGGTGGTTCAAGTCCACTCAGGCCTACCAAATCTGTCATGCAGATTTGAAGAGGTTGGTCATACGATGGGGCTATAGCTCAGCTGGGAGAGCGCCTGCTTTGCACGCAGGAGGTCTGCGGTTCGATCCCGCATAGCTCCACCATCTTTTACTGCGAAAACAAGAAAACTTCAGAGTGAACCTGAAAAGGTGCACTGCGAAGTTTTGCTCTTTAAAAATCTGGATCAAGCTGAAAATTGAAACGACACACATGTTATGTGTGTTCGAGTCTCTCAAATTTTCGCAAACCGGTGATGAATCGAAAGAAACATCTTCGGGTTGTGAGGTTAAGCGACTAAGCGTACACGGTGGATGCCCTGGCAGTCAGAGGCGATGAAGGACGTGCTAATCTGCGAAAAGCGCCGGCGAGGTGATATGAACCTTTGACCCGGCGATGTCCGAATGGGGAAACCCAGTGTGTTCCGACACACTATCGTTAACTGAATACATAGGTTAACGAGGCGAACCGGGGGAACTGAAACATCTAAGTACCCCGAGGAAAAGAAATCAACCGAGATTCCCCCAGTAGCGGCGAGCGAACGGGGAGCAGCCCAGAGTCTGAATCAGCTTGTGTGTTAGTGGAAGCGTCTGGAAAGTCGCACGGTACAGGGTGAAAGTCCCGTACACGAAAGCACACAGGCTGTGAACTCGAAGAGTAGGGCGGGACACGTGGTATCCTGTCTGAATATGGGGGGACCATCCTCCAAGGCTAAATACTCCTGACTGACCGATAGTGAACCAGTACCGTGAGGGAAAGGCGAAAAGAACCCCGGCGAGGGGAGTGAAAAAGAACCTGAAACCGTGTACGTACAAGCAGTGGGAGCCTCTTTATGGGGTGACTGCGTACCTTTTGTATAATGGGTCAGCGACTTATATTCTGTAGCAAGGTTAACCGTATAGGGGAGCCGAAGGGAAACCGAGTCTTAACTGGGCGTTAAGTTGCAGGGTATAGACCCGAAACCCGGTGATCTAGCCATGGGCAGGTTGAAGGTTGGGTAACACTAACTGGAGGACCGAACCGACTAATGTTGAAAAATTAGCGGATGACTTGTGGCTGGGGTGAAAGGCCAATCAAACCGGGAGATAGCTGGTTCTCCCCGAAAGCTATTTAGGTAGCGCCTCGTGAATTCATCTTCGGGGGTAGAGCACTGTTTCGGCTAGGGGGCCATCCCGGCTTACCAACCCGATGCAAACTACGAATACCGAAGAATGTTATCACGGGAGACACACGGCGGGTGCTAACGTCCGTCGTGAAGAGGGAAACAACCCAGACCGCCAGCTAAGGTCCCAAAGTCATGGTTAAGTGGGAAACGATGTGGGAAGGCACAGACAGCCAGGATGTTGGCTTAGAAGCAGCCATCATTTAAAGAAAGCGTAATAGCTCACTGGTCGAGTCGGCCTGCGCGGAAGATGTAACGGGGCTAAACCATGCACCGAAGCTGCGGCAGCGACGCTTATGCGTTGTTGGGTAGGGGAGCGTTCTGTAAGCCGTTGAAGGTGTCCTGTGAGGGGTGCTGGAGGTATCAGAAGTGCGAATGCTGACATAAGTAACGATAAAGCGGGTGAAAGCCCGCTCGCCGGAAGACCAAGGGTTCCTGTCCAACGTTAATCGGGGCAGGGTGAGTCGACCCCTAAGGCGAGGCCGAAAGGCGTAGTCGATGGGAAACAGGTTAATATTCCTGTACTTGGTGTTACTGCGAAGGGGGGACGGAGAAGGCTATGTTAGCCGGGCGACGGTTGTCCCGGTTTAAGCATGTAGGCGGAGGTTCCAGGTAAATCCGGTTCCTTGTTAACGCTGAGGTGTGATGACGAGGCACTACGGTGCTGAAGTAACAAATGCCCTGCTTCCAGGAAAAGCCTCTAAGCATCAGGTAACATCAAATCGTACCCCAAACCGACACAGGTGGTCAGGTAGAGAATACCAAGGCGCTTGAGAGAACTCGGGTGAAGGAACTAGGCAAAATGGTGCCGTAACTTCGGGAGAAGGCACGCTGATATGTAGGTGAAGCCCCTGCGGGTGGAGCTGAAATCAGTCGAAGATACCAGCTGGCTGCAACTGTTTATTAAAAACACAGCACTGTGCAAACACGAAAGTGGACGTATACGGTGTGACGCCTGCCCGGTGCCGGAAGGTTAATTGATGGGGTTAGCGGTAACGCGAAGCTCTTGATCGAAGCCCCGGTAAACGGCGGCCGTAACTATAACGGTCCTAAGGTAGCGAAATTCCTTGTCGGGTAAGTTCCGACCTGCACGAATGGCGTAATGATGGCCAGGCTGTCTCCACCCGAGACTCAGTGAAATTGAACTCGCTGTGAAGATGCAGTGTACCCGCGGCAAGACGGAAAGACCCCGTGAACCTTTACTATAGCTTGACACTGAACACTGGTCCTTGATGTGTAGGATAGGTGGGAGGCTTTGAAGCGTGGACGCCAGTCTGCGTGGAGCCAACCTTGAAATACCACCCTTTAATGGCTGGTGTTCTAACGTAGACCCGTAATCCGGGTTGCGGACAGTGTCTGGTGGGTAGTTTGACTGGGGCGGTCTCCTCCCAAAGAGTAACGGAGGAGCACGAAGGTTAGCTAATCCTGGTCGGACATCAGGAGGTTAGTGCAATGGCATAAGCTAGCTTGACTGCGAGAGTGACGGCTCGAGCAGGTGCGAAAGCAGGTCATAGTGATCCGGTGGTTCTGAATGGAAGGGCCATCGCTCAACGGATAAAAGGTACTCCGGGGATAACAGGCTGATACCGCCCAAGAGTTCATATCGACGGCGGTGTTTGGCACCTCGATGTCGGCTCATCACATCCTGGGGCTGAAGTAGGTCCCAAGGGTATGGCTGTTCGCCATTTAAAGTGGTACGCGAGCTGGGTTTAGAACGTCGTGAGACAGTTCGGTCCCTATCTGCCGTGGGCGCTGGAGAATTGAGGGGGGCTGCTCCTAGTACGAGAGGACCGGAGTGGACGCATCACTGGTGTTCGGGTTGTCATGCCAATGGCACTGCCCGGTAGCTAAATGCGGAAGAGATAAGTGCTGAAAGCATCTAAGCACGAAACTTGCCCCGAGATGAGTTCTCCCTGAGACTTTAAGTCTCCTGAAGGAACGTTGAAGACTACGACGTTGATAGGTCGGGTGTGTAAGCGCAGCGATGCGTTGAGCTAACCGATACTAATGAACCGTGAGGCTTAACCTTACAACGCCGAAGATGTTTTGGCGATGAGAGACGATTTTCAGCTGATACAGATTAACAGAATTTGCCTGGCGGCTTTAGCGCGGTGGTCCCACCTGACCCCATGCCGAACTCAGAAGTGAAACGCCGTAGCGCCGATGGTAGTGTGGGGTCTCCCCATGTGAGAGTAGGGAACTGCCAGGCATCAAATAAGTGAAGAGGCCATCCGAAAGGATGGCCTTTTTGCGTTTTTATCCCTTCCTCGTTGCTCTAAACTAATCACCTATCCCCCCGTATATACGGTAAACTATCCCGGTTTTTGTCTCAGGATAGCGTCTATGAATCACTCCCTTAAGCCCTGGAATACCTTTGGCATTCAACGTAATGCTAATAAAATTGTACGTGCCGATACTGCACAGCAGCTGCTGGATGCCTGGCAAAGCGCAACAGAACAAGACGAACCTGTACTGATTCTGGGCGAAGGAAGTAATGTCCTGTTTCTCGATGATTTTGCGGGAACGGTGATCGTTAACCGCATCATGGGAATTGATGTGGAAGAGCGCGCCGATAGTTGGCATCTGCACGTTGGCGCCGGTGAAAACTGGCATCATCTGGTGCAATACACCCTGGACAAAGGGATGCCAGGACTGGAAAACCTTGCCCTTATCCCTGGCTGCGCCGGATCATCCCCCATTCAAAATATCGGTGCCTATGGCATCGAACTGAAACACGTTTGTGAATACGTCGATTGTATTGAGCTGGCGACCGGCGCGGCTCAGCGTTTAACCGCTGAACAGTGCCGTTTTGGCTACCGTGACAGTATTTTCAAGCATGAATATCAGGATCGCTACGTGATTGTCGCCGTAGGCCTGCGTCTGTCAAAAAACTGGCAGCCGGTGCTGACCTACGGTGATTTAACGCGTCTCGATCCCGAAACGGCGACTGCCCGTGACGTTTTTGACTCGGTGTGCCATATGCGCACGACCAAACTTCCTGATCCTAAAGTGAATGGAAATGCGGGAAGCTTCTTCAAAAACCCGGTTATCAGCAGCGAAAACGCCCAAGCGTTTCTTGCAGGTTGGCCTGCCGCACCCCATTACCCACAGGCGGATGGTAGCGTGAAGCTGGCCGCGGGCTGGCTTATCGATCAATGCCAGTTAAAAGGCGCCTCCGTGGGCGGTGCGGCCGTTCATCGTCAGCAGGCTCTGGTGCTGATTAATCAAAACGATGCGACCAGCGAGGATGTTGTCCGGTTGGCCCATCACGTCCGTCAGCAAGTGGGCGAAAAATTTAACGTCTGGCTGGAGCCAGAGGTCCGCTTCATTGGCCGTACGGGTGAAGTGAATGCCGTGGAGGTTATCGCGTGAAGGACAATACTATCCCTTTAACCCTGATAAGCATTCTTGCCGACGGTGAATTCCATTCCGGCGAGCAGCTGGGTGAACACCTGGGCATGAGCCGTGCCGCCATTAATAAGCATATCCAGACCCTCCGCGACTGGGGTGTCGATGTCTTTACGGTACCCGGAAAAGGCTACAGCCTGCCGGAGCCGATTCAGCTGCTGAATGAAGAGCTGATCCGCAGCCAGGTAGAGCATGGCAATGTTGCGGTCTTGCCGGTGATCGATTCGACCAACCAGTACCTTATGGATCGACTCAGCGAATTATCCTCCGGGGATGCCTGTGTAGCCGAGTACCAGCAGGCCGGGCGTGGCCGTCGAGGCCGCAAGTGGTTTTCGCCATTTGGTGCCAACCTCTATCTCTCCATGTACTGGCGTCTGGAGCAGGGGCCCGCTGCTGCTGTTGGCCTGAGTCTGGTCATCGGGATTGTGATGGCAGAAGTGCTGCACGATCTGGGCGCTGATAAGGTGCGGGTGAAATGGCCAAACGATCTTTATCTGAACGATCGTAAACTTGCCGGTATTCTCGTTGAATTAACGGGTAAAACAGGCGACGCGGCGCAAATTGTCATTGGTGCCGGCCTCAATATGGTGATGCGCAATGTACAAAATGACGTGGTGAATCAGGCGTGGACCAACCTGCAGGAAGCGGGGATCACCATCGATCGCAACACCCTTGCCGTGCGTATGATTAAAGAATTACGCAGTTCGCTTTCGCTCTTTGAACAAGAGGGGCTGGCATCCTTCCTGTCCCGTTGGGAAAAGCTGGATAACTTTATTAACCGTCCGGTGAAATTGCTGATTGGTGATAAAGAGATCTACGGTATTTCCCGCGGCATCGACGCACAGGGCGCGTTGCTCCTGGAACAGGATGGCGTGATTAAACCCTGGGTGGGCGGTGAGATTTCACTGCGCAGCGCGGAATAACCCATTATGCGAAAACCCGCATGCGCCGCTCTGGCCGTCATGATGAGTTTACTGTTCTCCCCTCTCTCTCAGGCGGGCCAGGCCTGGGAGAGTTACAAAGCACGCTTCTTTACGCCGGAAGGGCGGATTGTCGATACCGGCAACGGCAATGTTTCGCATACTGAAGGCCAGGGCTTCGCTATGCTGATGGCGGTGGCTAACGACGATAAAACCACGTTTGATAAGCTCTGGAAATGGACTGACAGTACGCTGAAGAACAAAGAAAATGGTCTGTTTTACTGGCGTTATAACCCTGCCGAGTCCAACCCGATTGCTGACAAAAATAACGCCGCCGATGGCGATGTCCTGATTGCCTGGGCGCTGTTGAAAGCGGATACGCGCTGGCATGACAAACAGTACAGCGCCGCATCGGATGCGATAACGAAAGCACTCATTAGCCACACCGTGACCCGTTATGCGGGTTACCGCGTGATGCTGCCCGGCGTTCAGGGGTTTACCCTCGACGGTGAGATCGTGCTAAACCCCTCTTATTTCGTCTTCCCGGCCTGGCAGGCCTTTGCCAGCCGCAGCCATTCGCCGGTCTGGGGCAAGTTGATTCAGGATGGCCATCGCTTGCTGGCAAAAATGGGATCGGGTAAAGCCAGACTTCCCACGGACTGGGTCTCACTGGGCTCTACGGGCACGCTGTCCCCGGCCAAAGCCTGGCCGCCACGGATGAGCTACGACGCGATCCGCATTCCACTTTACCTGGCCTGGTCTGATAAGAAGAGCCCGCTGTTAACGCCGTGGCGAGCCTGGTTCGGTCAGTTCCCCCGCGAACAAACTCCCGCATGGGTAAACGTGACGACCAATGAATATGCGCCTTACATGATGGAAGGGGGGCTGCTGGCGGTACGTGATTTAACGATGGGACAGCCATCCGGAGAACCCGAGATCACTGCAAAGGATGATTACTACTCCGCAAGCCTGAAAATGCTTGTATGGCTTGCTGAGCAGCCATAACGGAACGGGTGAGCCCTCTCCCCTGGGGGGAGAGGGAAATGCGGTTTACTGCGGATAAGGTACCCAGTCTCCACCGTTCAGGCGAACGTACGGTTTATTCTGATACTGAATCACAACCGCGTTCGCGTTCTCAGAGACTTCGGCAGTTTGCGGCAGGTTACTGGTGAGCTGATCCCAGTTCACGCTGTCTTCCACAAACAGTTTGCCGTCAACCGCGCGGGCAACCAGTTCTGAAATGGCCAGATAGCTGGTTGGCTGAGCGATCTCAATCGGTGCGCCCTGATGAGGTGCCTTCATACCAAAGAATTTAATGCCTGCCGGTACGTTGGTAATAGACGGGCTAGGGATATCACGCAGACCTGACACCTGCATTCTGTCGCCTTTCAGCGCGGCGCCGTGTTCAGGTACCACAACCACCATCACTTTACGGCCCGATTTATCCAGCTCCGTAAAGAATGCGTCCAGTTCATCAAAGAATTTCTGCGCACGAACTTTATAATCGGCCGTTTTGCTCACGCCAGGGAAGTGGTTACCATCGTGAAGCGGCAGCGTATTGTAGAACGTTGCACTGCGCGGATTACTGTCTTTTTCGATGGTCTTCAGCCAGCGTTGCAGCACGGCGGTATCGTCATAAACAGGTGAACCGTCAAAGCCCAGCAGAGTGACCGGCAGTCCGGTTTGATCCATCAGCTGTGCCTGCATACCACCCTGTTCGCGCACCTCTTTCAGGAAGTTACCGAACTGGCCGTTATGTCCCAGCATCAGATGCTGCGTGAAGCCCAGTTTTGAGAGGTTATCGAACAGATAACACTGGTTGCCGGCGGGTTGATACAGGTTCTTATGCGATGTCTGACCGCAGCTTGCACGAAGCAGGCGAATTGCCGCCGGGCCGCTGTACGAGGTGGCAGAGTTAAAGTCTTTAAACTGGATATCGAAATGGGACCACAGCGGGTGAGACATCAAACCCGCGGCATCGACGTCAGCCCAGGAGAGTGAACAGATGTTGATCACCAGCAGCTCAAACGGCTGAGCATCCGCCGGCAGGGCTTCCGGGAATTTGGTCTGACGTTTATCTTCCGCGGTATAGAAGCTGGAGAGCCAGGCGTTCAGGTTAGTGGACGTCGGCGGTGCGGTCTGCGTCGGGATATCGCCGACCACAGGCGTATCACCTGCCGTCGTGACGGTTGCCGCTGCACTTCCCCCGGTAGTGGTCACCGTGGTCGTGGGTTGACCCGCGGGCCACAGGGAGAAGTCTGGACCCGCAAGCGTCAGCACGTTCAGCCAGATCATAATGGCGACGACAAATACCGTGACGCGGATCCATTGTGACAGGAACAGCCAGGCCACCAGCAGCACAAAGACGGCACCTATCATTTGCCAGTTAATAAAGCGCTCGGTCAGGTCAAGGACATAGCTGGCGCTAAACCCTGCCACCTGCGAACCCTGACTCATAATGCTGTCCGGTCCCGGCAGCCAGGTGTCATGCCAGAACAGAGCAAAGCCGACAGGGATAGCAATCCAGTGACGCAAGCGATGCAGCCTGATATTGGGCAAAGGCATCAGCAGGAAAGCCATAAACACCAGGTTGAGCAGGGGATGGAAATTCAGATAGCCTGCCCACAGCAGACCAAACTTCACCAGAAAGTAGAAGTTCCAGCCGGAAAGGCCGCGCCAGTATTGCCAGAGCGGCGATGGTGACGAAGCGGTATAGGTAGAATTAGTCATGTTTTCGGTCTGCCTTGACGTGTGATGCCCGTGTCAGTGTTCCGGCTGGTTTTACATAGCGAGGTTTTACAAACAGCACTCTGGCCGTATCGCGGATACGGCGTATGGAATGGCGTGCATAGTAGCCAAGCGGGAAAAAGATCAGCGCACAGAATACGACCAGTTGAATGATATCGCTGATATTCATGATGGTGCGTTCTCCCCATTCTCAGTTAACAGGCGAAGGGGTTCCGGTATTCGCCGCCAGACGTGTCCGTCATGTCGGGCGTTGAGAATCGGTTTGGCATCGCTCTTCACGGTGAGCGGTTTCGCCCATTGTTCAGGCTCGAGGGCGCGCATCTGCACCAGCTCTGCACTGATAGAATTATCTTCGAACCAGATCATACGGTTCGAGAAAATATCCCCGGTTGGCAGGGGGAAGATATGGTTAAGGGCGGTATCAAGATCGTTTATCCGGCAGAAGGACAAGAACAGCACCAGGCGGTTGTCGCCGATGGTCATGATATCTCCTGTGCGGTTCGGGCGGCACAACGTGAGCGCCTGTTCAACGCGGATACCCGGTACCGGGCGCAGGGCAACCATCACCCCTTTCCCGTCTGCAGGAAGCAGCGTGTTGCTCATCATGTTGCCGACGGCGTCGCAGAAGGTATCCCATTTCTGGTATCCGCGCAGCTTCATCGGCTGCGTCATGGAGAGCAGGGTGGAGATATCTTCCGGTACGTGACGGTTGAACTGCTGGCCCTGAACGCTTTCGAGAAGCGTCAGGCAGCGTGATAACGGCGCATTCCACGGAATCACCATATTGGCACCGCAGCCCAGAAGCAGGCGCTCATCCGTGGCGCGAAGGCTGGTGTTATTTTCGCGCACCACTATTTTTAAGGCGCTTCCGCGCTGGCGACGTAAGGTGTGGATCTGTCGCGCCAGCGTTTCAATCTGGTTATTTTGCATGAGCGAAAAAACAATGGTTGCTGCCTGGGTTGTGCGAGCTTCATTAAAAAGCGCTTCGTTAGAATCAAACAACGACCAATTTTCCGAGAGCGCAGGCGCCCCCTCTAAAACGGCAATATGGCTCAGGATTCGTTTTTCATCGCTGCGCGGTTGCACCACGGTTTCTTCCTGCTGCGCCAGGTGCCATTCGCCCTCAATATGTTTAAGGGTGAGCTGTTGTCTGGCGCTTACGCCTTTTTCATTACACCAGAACGCAATATCGTAGAGATAGCTGTCTGCCTGGTTCCGAAGACTCGCCAGACCAAACAGGGAGCGATATTCGCCCATTAAAAGGGAAAACAGTTTGTCGTTATTACTGCCAGGATTGACTATCAATAGCGTGCAATTTTGAAATTTTGCCCATTTATTGATTTTTTCCAGCCAGGGCAGTAGTTTTTCAGCAGGGATATTTTGCAGGGCGTTATTTGAGCATTTCAGAATCACCAGATAGTGATCCGGATCAATAGAGCACTGAATGTCGCGGGACAAAAAGTATAGACTATCGGCCTCCGCAGGCATGGAAAATAATCGCACCGTCTGCGGACCGCGATCGTTTTCAAGGGTGATAATTTTCTTTGGCTCTTCGCCCATGCTCACGACGGCCACGCGGGAATCCTTGCCCTGAGCGGCAATTGTCTTGTTTACCAGACTGATAGCATCTTCATTACGATCCGTATTAATCCACCAGACTCCTCCGACTGGCATGTGGCTCAATTCGTCCCATAATGACTGGATGCCAATAGAAAATATGGAGTCCACGGTGTCCCTCTTTTCGTTTAATTTCTCTGTATCTCAGTTTACTAGCGAAAGCGTAGAAATAAACCTAACATTGAAATTAAAGAACATCAGATTTAGCATGTAAATGAAATTTGATAGGGCAGGAAGCCTCGCTACTTCTGATTGTGCGATTTTACTCAAAGGGATGGAATAGAATGGATAATAACGAACCCGGCACCCCAGTCGACTCAACCCTGGGTTACACATTCCAGAACGACTTTCTGGCGCTGACGCAGGCGTTTTCATTACCTGAAATAGATTACACCGACATTTCCCAGCGGGAACAGTTGGCCGCGGCTATTAAACGTTGGCCGCTATTAGCTGAATTTGCCCAACAACAATAAGGGAGCCATTGATGGCCATACTAGGATTACAGGGCGTCCGTGGTGGAGTAGGTACAACATCCGTTACCGCGGCGCTGGCGTGGTCATTACAGCTTTTAGGTGAATCGGTATTGGTGATTGACGCCTGTGCCGATAATTTGCTGCGCATGTCGTTTAATGTCGACTTTACGCGTACAGAGGGTTGGGCTCGCGCGCTGCTTGATGATAAAGACTGGCGCGATGCGGGTATGCGTTATACCTCGCAGCTTGATTTACTGCCCTTTGGCCAATTGACCACTACCGAGCGTGAAAATGAAGCTGCCTATCAGCGTCTGTTTTCCCAGTTCACCGTCGCGCTGCAGGAGCTGAAAGAAAAAGGCCATTATAAGTGGATCCTTCTGGATCTGCCGCACGGCGCCGGCACGCTGACCCGACAGCTTATGGCGCAGTGCGATCGCGTGCTGTCGATTGTGAACGTCGACGCGAATTGCCATATCCGTCTGCATCAGCAAGGGTTGCCTGAAAATGGTCATATCCTGATTAACGATTTACGCATTGGCAGCCAGATCCAGGACGATCTGTATCAGGTTTGGCTGCAAAGCCAGCGCCGTCTGCTGCCGATTGTTATCCATCGTGACGAGGGCATGGCGGAATGCCTTGCCTCCAAACAGCCACTCGGTGAATACCGCAGCGATTCCCTGGCGGCAGAAGAGATCCTGACGCTGGCGAACTGGTGTCTGCTGCACTTTGCCAAAGGGGCAGAGCCTGCAGGGAGTTCTGTATGAGCCGTCTCGCCAGCTGGTTACTCATCCCGCCGGTCAGTTCGCGTCTGAGCGAACATTACCGGCATTTTCGCCGGCACGGAGCTTCGGCATTCAGCGCCGCGCTCGGCTGCTTCTGGATGATTCTGGCCTGGACGTTCATTCCCCTCGAACACCCGCGCTGGCAGCGCATTCGTGCGCAGCACAGTGAGTTATATCCGCATATTCATCCCGACCGCCCGCGACCGTTGGATCCGGCGCGTTATATCATTCAGGCTGTCTGGCTGGTGGCCACGTCGTCCCGCTCAGAAAACAAAGCACCGCGCTGGCGCAGCTTCTCCCGCGTGCAACATTTACGTGAGCGCTATCACCAGTGGCTGGACAGTTTGCCTGACCGCGTGGGTGACAAGACCAGCCATCTGGATAACCATAAAGAGCTCGGGCATCTGCACCCGGGCTTGCGGCGTTTTATACTCGGCGTAATCGTCGTTTTCTCGCTCATTCTGGCCCTGGTTTGTATTACGCAGCCCTTTAACCCTCTGGCGCAGTTCACCTTCCTGATCCTGCTGTGGGGCGTGGCATTGCTGGTGCGCCGTATTCCGGGACGCTTCTCCGCCCTGATGCTGATAGTGCTGTCGCTGACCGTCTCCTGTCGCTACATCTGGTGGCGTTACACCTCAACGCTTAACTGGGATGACCCGGTCAGCCTGGTGTGCGGTCTGGTTCTGCTGTTTGCGGAAACGTACGCCTGGGTTGTACTGGTGCTGGGGTATTTCCAGGTCATTTGGCCGCTCAACCGTCAGCCGGTTCCGCTGCCAAAAGACACGTCACAATGGCCGTCTGTCGATCTCTTCGTGCCGACCTACAACGAAGACCTGAGCGTGGTAAAAAACACGATTTACGCCGCGCTGGGTATCGACTGGCCGAAAGATAAACTCAAAATCTGGGTCCTGGATGACGGCGGCCGTCCGGCGTTCCGCCAGTTCGCGGAAGAGGTGGGTGTCGAGTACATCGCCCGTACCACGCATGAACACGCCAAGGCCGGGAACATCAACAACGCCCTCAAATATGCCAAAGGTGAGTTTGTCTCAATCTTTGACTGCGACCATGTGCCGACGCGCTCGTTCCTGCAGATGACGATGGGATGGTTCCTGAAGGAGAAAGAGCTGGCGATGATGCAGACGCCGCACCACTTCTTCTCGCCGGATCCGTTTGAACGTAACCTTGGCCGTTTCCGTAAAACCCCTAACGAAGGCACGCTGTTCTATGGCCTGGTGCAGGACGGGAACGACATGTGGGATGCGACCTTCTTCTGCGGTTCCTGTGCGGTTATTCGCCGTAAACCGCTGGATGAGATCGGTGGCATTGCCGTCGAAACGGTCACCGAAGATGCGCATACCTCGCTGCGCCTGCACCGTCGGGGCTACACCTCCGCGTATATGCGTATTCCGCAGGCCGCCGGTCTGGCAACGGAATCTCTCTCGGCGCACATCGGCCAGCGTATTCGCTGGGCGCGCGGCATGGTGCAGATTTTCCGTCTCGATAACCCCCTGATTGGGAAAGGGCTGAAACTCGCGCAGCGTCTGTGCTACGTCAACGCCATGTTCCACTTCCTGTCCGGTATCCCGCGCCTCATCTTCCTGACCGCGCCGCTGGCGTTCCTGCTTCTTCACGCCTATATCATCTACGCGCCTGCGCTGATGATTGCGCTGTTCGTTCTGCCGCACATGATCCACGCGAGCCTGACGAACTCGAAGATTCAGGGTAAATACCGCCATTCGTTCTGGAGTGAAATCTACGAAACGGTGCTGGCCTGGTACATCGCGCCGCCGACGATGGTGGCGCTGATCAACCCGCACAAAGGTAAATTCAACGTCACCGCGAAAGGCGGTCTGGTGGAAGAGGAGTATGTCGACTGGGTCATCTCCCGGCCGTACATCTTCCTGGTGTTGCTGAATATCGTGGGCGTGATTGCCGGTATCTGGCGCTACTTCTACGGCCCGGAAAACGAGATCCTGACCGTGTTCGTGAGTATGGCATGGGTGTTCTACAACCTGATTATCCTCGGCGGCGCGGTTGCGGTGTCGGTGGAGAGCAAACAGGTCCGCCGTGCGCATCGCGTGGAAATCTGCATGCCTGCGGCAATCGCCCGTGAAGATGGTCACCTCTTCTCCTGTACCGTGCACGACTTCTCAGACGGTGGTCTGGGGATAAAAATCAACGGTCAGGCTAAGGTGCTGGAAGGGCAGAAGGTTAACCTGCTGCTGAAGCGCGGCCAGCAGGAGTACGTCTTCCCGACGCAGGTGGTGCGTGTAGCCGGTAATGAAGTCGGTCTGCAGCTGATGCCGCTGACGAAAAAGCAACATATTGATTTTGTGCAGTGTACGTTTGCCCGCGCGGACACGTGGGCTCTCTGGCAGGACAGCTTCCCGGAAGATAAACCTCTGGAAAGCCTGCTGGATATTCTGAAGCTGGGGTTCCGTGGCTATCGTCACCTTGCAGAATTTGCCCCGTCGTCGGTGAAATTAATTTTCCGGTCCCTTACTTCGCTGGTTTCCTGGATCGTATCGTTCGTTCCTCGTCGTCCCGAGCGGGATGAGGCGAAGCAGGCGGACCCGGTTATGGCTCAACAATGATGATAACGCGATGAAAACTAAACTTTCCTGGTTATGTGCAGTGGCAATGGGGGTAAGTGCGCTCCCCACAACGATGGCTAACGCAGCACCCGATAACGCAGCGGCAACGCCTGCTCCGACGGTACCTGTGGTCGCCCAGGCGACCGATCCGGTTATCACCGCGGCACCCGGTCAAACGGAAAACGTCATTCCGAACCAGCCTACGGACGGCAACACCCTGCCGGCAGACAGCAATGTCGTCGGTCAGGTGATGCCGGGCGTACAGGGAGCAAACGCGCCTATTGTCGCGGAAGATGCCCCGTCACGGGACGTGAAGCTGAGCTTTGCGCAGATTGCGCCGCCGCCGGGCAGCATGGTGCTGCGCGGTATTAACCCTAACGGCGGCATTGAGTTCGGTATGCGCAGCGATGAGGTGGTCTCTCACGCCATGCTGAACCTTGAATACACGCCATCACCGTCGCTGTTGCCGGTACAGTCTCAGCTGAAGGTTTACCTGAATGATGAGCTGATGGACGTCCTGCCCGTCACGAAAGAGCAACTGGGTAAGAAAACACAGGCCCAGGTGCCAATTAACCCCCTTTTCATCACCGACTTTAACCGCATACGTCTGGAGTTTGTCGGTCACTACCGTGACGTCTGTGAGAACCCTGCCAGCAATACCCTGTGGGTAGACGTAGGACGCAACTCTTCGCTGCAGATGACCTACCAGTCGCTGGCGCTGAAAAACGACCTCTCGTCGTTCCCGGTTCCGTTCTTTGATCCGCGTGATAATCGTCAGTTAGTGCTGCCAATGGTGTTTGCGGCGTCTCCGGACGTCACCGAGCAACTGGCGGCCACCATTGTGGCATCGTGGTTTGGTTCACGTTCCGGCTGGCGCGGGCAGAACTTCCCGGTGATGTACGACAAAATGCCGGACAGAAACGCGATCGTGTTTGCGACCAACGCGAAACGTCCTGCCTTCCTGCGCGATCACCCGGACGTAAAAGCGCCGACCATTGAGATGATGAGCCACCCGGATAACCCGTACGTGAAGCTGCTGGTGGTCTTCGGGCGTGATGATAAAGACCTGGTGCAGGCGGCCAAGGGCATTGCCCAGGGTAACGTTCTGTTCCGTGGAAACAGCGTGGTGGTGGATGAGGTTAAACCGCTGCTGCCGCGTAAACCTTATGACGCACCAAACTGGGTGCGCACTGACCGTGCCGTCACGTTTGGCGAACTGAAAACGTATGAAGAACAGCTGCAGGCGACGGGGCTTGAGCCAGCCCCGATTAGTCTGTCACTGAATCTGCCGCCAGACCTGTACCTGCTGCGCACCAACGGTATTGATATCAATCTGAGCTACCGTTACACCGCGCCGGCAACCAAAGACAGTTCACGCATGGATATCAGCCTGAACAACCAGTTCCTGCAATCTTTCAGTCTGACAAGCACGCAGGATACTAACCGACTGATGCTCCGTCTGCCGGTGTTGCAGGGGCTGCTGGACGGGAAAACGGACGTCTCTATTCCGGCGCTGAAGCTTGGGGCGATCAACCAGCTGCGCTTTGATTTCCAGTACATGAACCCGATGCCCGGCGGCTCGGTGGATAACTGCATCACCTTCCAGCAAGTACAGAACCACGTTGTGATTGGTGATGAGTCAACCATCGACTTCTCGAAGTATTATCACTTCCTTGCCATGCCGGACCTGCGTGCATTTGCCAATGCCAGCTTCCCGTTCAGCCGTATGGCCGATCTCTCTGAATCCATTGTCGTCATGCCAAAAGCGCCAAATGAGGGCCAGGTGACGACCCTGCTGGACACCATGGCGTCCGTGGGTGCGCAGACCGGATTACCGGCAATTAACGTCACGTTGACTGACGATGGTAGCCAGATCCAGAACAAAGACGCGGACATCATGGTGATCGGTAACATCCCGGATAAGCTGAAGGATGACAAGCGTATCGATCTGCTGGTCAAAGCAGCCCAGTCCTGGGTTAACACGCCACTGCGTCAGACCGAGTTCCCGAGCATTATGCCGGATATCAACGATCGTCAGGCCAGCGTGCAAACAACCGTTACGTCTCAGGGACCAATGGCCGCGGTGGTTGGCTTCCAGTCACCTTACAACGAGCAGCGTAGCGTAGTGGCGCTCCTGGCGGACAGCCCGCGTGGGTATGCGTTACTCAACAGCGCGATGAACGACAGCGGCAAACGTGCCGCGATGTATGGTTCGGTGGCGGTGATCCGCGAGTCTGGGGTCAATAGCCTGCGCGTGGGCGATGTGTACTATGTGGGCCATCTGCCGTGGTTCGAGCGTCTGTGGTATGCGCTGGCTAACCATCCGGTTCTGCTGGCTATCCTGGCCGCCGTCAGCGTGGTGTTGCTGGCGTGGGTGCTGTGGCGTCTGCTGCGTATCATCAGCCGTCGTCGCCTTAACCCGGATGAGTAACAGGCGATGAAAGCGTTTCGCTGGTGTGTGTTAGCAGCGTTGATGCTGGCGGCGATCCCTCTTCGCGCCGCCTGCACCTGGCCTGCCTGGGAGCAGTTTAAAAAGGATTACATCAGTGAGAGCGGGCGTGTCATTGATCCCAGCGACACGCGCAAAATCACCACGTCGGAAGGGCAAAGCTATGCGTTGTTCTTTGCCCTGGCCGCGAACGATCGCAAAGCCTTTGATCAATTGCTGACGTGGACGCGCGACAACCTGGCCGGGGGCAATCTGAACGATAATTTGCCCGCCTGGCTATGGGGTCAGAAAGACCATGACAACTGGGCGATAATCGATACCAACTCCGCCTCGGATGCCGATGTCTGGATTGCCTGGTCACTGCTTGAGGCGGGCCGGCTGTGGAAACATCCGGACTATACCCGCACGGGTAAGGCGCTCCTTAAACGCATTGCCCATGAGGAAGTGGTGAAAGTACCGGGACTCGGCTCCATGCTGCTGCCCGGGAAGGTCGGTTTTGCCGAGGAGAAAGCCTGGCGCTTTAACCCCAGCTATCTTCCTCCGCAGATAGCGAGCTATTTCACGCGCTTTGGTGCCCCGTGGACGACCCTTCGTGAAACCAATCTGCGCTTGTTACTGGAAACGGCGCCAAAGGGGTTTTCGCCGGACTGGGTGCAGTATCAGAAAAACAGAGGCTGGCATTTGCAGCAGGATAAATCGCTGGTGGGCGGCTACGACGCCATCCGCGTCTACCTCTGGGTCGGAATGATGAGTGACAAAGACGCCCAGAAAGCCCGGTTGCTTACGCGCTTCCGGCCGATGGCGACAATGACAACGAAACACGGTATACCGCCGGAAAAAGTGGATGTGGCGAGCGGGAAGCCTGCGGGCAGGGGGCCGGTCGGCTTTTCCGCTGCGATGCTGCCTTTTTTACAGCAGCGTGATGCGCAGGCGGTACAGCGCCAGCGCGTTGCAGATAATTTTCCCGATAATAATGCCTATTACAGCTACGTACTGACTCTCTTCGGGCAAGGATGGGATCAGCATCGTTTTCGCTTCACCGCTCAAGGTGAATTAATACCGGACTGGGGCCAGGAATGCGCAACTTCACAGTAAATCTTCTCAGTTTATCGCTTAGCCTGGCACTGATGCCGCTGGCTCAGGCCGCTAACTCCCCGCAGCAGCAACAGCTGCTGCAACAGGTGCGGCTGGGTGAATCGACGCAGCGTGAGGATTTGGTTCGTCAGTCGCTCTACCGCCTTGAGCTGATTGACCCGAACAACCCTGACGTCATTGCGGCGCGCTTTCGTTACCTGCTTCGTCAGGGTGATAACGCCGGTGCGCAAAAAGAGCTGGATCGTCTGAAAGGGATCGCGCCGGGCTCCAGTGCGTATCAGTCCTCGCGCAATACGATGCTGCTTTCTACGCCTGAAGGCCGTCAGCAGTTACAGCAGGCCCGGTTACTGGCTACAACGGGGCATACTCAGGAGGCCATCGCGGCCTATGACAAGCTTTTTGACGGTAATCCGCCGGGCGGTGACGTGGCGACGGAATACTGGAATGTTGTGGCGAAAGATCCTGCCCGCCGTAGCGTCGCCATTAACCAGTTGAAGAAAATTAACGCCAGCAGCCCGGGCAATACGCAGCTGCAGGGCACGCTGGCACAGCTGCTGTTCCAGACCGGACGCCGCGATGAAGGCTTTGCGGTGTTGCAGGAGATGGCCAAATCCAGCAATGGCCGCAGCCAGGCATCTGATATGTGGTATGAGCAGATCAAAGATCAGCCTGTCAGCAACGCCAGCGTCAGCGCGCTGCAAAAATACCTGAGCGTCTTCAGCGACGGCGACAGCGTAGCGGCGGCACGTACTCAACTTGATACGCAGCAAAAACAGCTCGCCGATCCAACCTTCCGTGCGAAAGCACAAGGGCTGGCGGCGGTGGATGCCGGGCAGGGCGATAAGGCGGTGGCGGATCTGCAAAAAGCGGTCAGCGCAAATCATGCCGACAGCGAAGCCGTGGGCGCGCTTGGACAGGCGTACTCTCAGAAAGGCGATCGCGTCCGTGCGGTGGCGCAGTTTGAAAAGGCGATCGCCCTCGATCCGCAGAGCGATAACCGCGGTAAATGGGACAGTTTGCTGAAAGTTAACCGCTACTGGCTGCTGATCCAGCAGGGTGATACCGCCCTGAAAGCGAACAATACGGCGCAGGCGGAACGTTATTACCAGCAGGCGCGTACCCTCGACAATACCGACAGTTATGCGGTGCTGGGGCTGGGAGATGCCGCGGCGGCGCGTAAAGACACGGCTGCGGCGGAACGTTATTACCGTCAGGCGCTGCGTATGGACAGCGGTAACAGCAATGCCGTTCGTGGCCTTGCCAATGTTTATCGTGCGCAGTCCCCGGAAAAGGCCTCGCAGTTTATCCAGTCTCTCTCTGCCAGCCAGCGCCGAAGCATTGATGACATTGAACGTAGCCTGACCAACGAGCAGCTGTCAGCCCAGGCGGAACAGCTGGAAAACCAGGGCCAATACGCTCAGGCGGCGGAAATTCAGCGTCGTCGTCTGGCACTCTCTCCGGGCGACGTCTGGATAACCTACCGTCTGTCGCGCGATCTCTATAGCGCGGGCCAGCGCAGCCAGGCGGATAACCTGATGCGCCAGCTTGCCAGCCAGAAACCGTCCGATCCGGAACAGGTGTATGCCAGTGGGCTGTATCTCTCCGGAAACGATCAGGACCGGGCCGCGCTCACGCATCTGGAGACGCTTCCGCGCAGCCAGTGGAACGCCAATATTAAGGAGCTTGCCGACCGCCTGCAGAGTAACCAGACGCTGGAAACGGCAAACCGACTGCGCGACAGCGGCAAAGAGCAGGAGGCGGAAAACCTCCTTCGCCAGCAGCCGTCCTCTACCCGTATCGACTTAACCCTTGCGGACTGGGCGCAGCAGCGTGGCGATCTGGAGGCCGCGAAAACGGCTTACAACACCGTGCTGGAGCGTGAACCGCAGAACGAAGATGCGATCCTCGGTCTGACCGAAGTGTATAGCGCCCAGGGCAACAAAGAGGCAGCCCGTGCCGCGCTGGCAAAACTGCCTGCCGCGCAAAACGGAGAGCCGCTGTCGCTCAATATGCAGCGCCGGATCGCGATGGCGCAGGCAGGCCTTGGGGATTCCGCCGCCGCAGAGCAGACGTTCAGCAAGATTATTCCTCAGGCGAAATCACAGCCTGCATCTATGGAAAACGCGCTGGTATTACGTGATGCCGCCCGTTTCCAGACGCAAAATGGTCAGCCTCAGCAGGCACTGGAAACGTATAAAGATGCGATGGTGTCGTCAGGCGTTACGACGACACGTCCGGCTGACAATGACAGCTTTACCCGCCTGACGCGTAACGACGAAAAAGACGACTGGCTGAAACGCGGCGTGCGTAGCGACGCCGGTGATTTGTACCGTCAGCAGGATGTTAACGTCACGCTGCAGCATGATTACTGGGGCTCCAGCGGCACCGGTGGCTATTCCGATCTTAAAGCGCATACCACCATGTTACAGGCGGATGCGCCACTGGCGGATGGCCGTATGTTCCTGCGTAGCGATGTGGTCAATATGGATGCCGGGTCCTTTTCCACCGATAACGGTACCTACGATCCGAAATGGGGCACCTGTTACGAAACGCCGTGTAGCGGCAACACGCATCAGTCAGCAAATGGCGCGAGTATTGCCGTGGGCTGGCAGAATAAAACCTGGGCGTGGGATATTGGTACCACGCCGATGGGCTTTGACGTTGTCGACGTGGTCGGTGGTGTAAGCTACAGCAGCGACCTGGGGCCAATCGGTTACACCGTTAACGCCCATCGTCGCCCGATCTCCAGCTCTCTGCTCGCCTTTGCCGGGCAAAAAGATACCAACACCGGCACCACCTGGGGCGGCGTGCGCGCAACCGGCGGTGGCGCGAGCATCAGTTATGACAAAGGTGAGGCGCACGGCGTCTGGTCGAGCCTGAATGCGGAAACGCTGACGGGTAAAAATGTGGAAGATAACTGGCGCGTCCGCTGGATGACCGGTTACTACTACAAGCTCATCAATAAAAACAATGAGCGTCTGACCGTTGGCGTGAGCAACATGCTCTGGCACTACGATAAAGATCTGAGCGGTTATACCCTGGGTCAGGGCGGTTATTACAGCCCGCAGGAGTATGTCTCCTTCGCGTTGCCTGTCACCTGGCGTAAACGTACCGAGAACTGGTCCTGGGAGCTGGGCGGATCGGTGTCATGGTCTCATTCTAAAACTAACGACGTGATGCGCTATCCCATTCAGGGACTGATTCCGACCGATGAGCCCGGTCGCTACACCGACAGAGGCGAAATGGAAACCGGCAGCAGCTCCTCAGGCACGGGTTATACCGCACGGGCCATTATCGAGCGCCGGGTGACGTCCAACTGGTTTGTGGGCCTCGGTGTGGATATTCAGGAAGCAAAAGATTATACCCCAAGCCACGCACTGCTTTATGTACGCTACTCTGCTGCAGGCTGGCAGGGCGATATGGACTTACCGCCGCAGCCGCTGATCCCTTACGCGGACTGGTAATCGGATTTAACTTAATCCATTTGTAAGTCTCTCTTAAAAGTACAGCAATCGGGTATACTCAGGCGCACCAGGTTTACACCCTGGTGCGCCCTGCGCTTCGAGTTTTGTGGAGAGTCATTTTGCGTGTCAGCCGTTCCTTAACTATCAAACAGATGGCGATGGTTTCTGCCGTCACAATGCTGTTTGTACTCCTTTTTTGCGTAATTTTGCTGTTTCATTCCGTACAGCAGAATCGCTATAACACGGCTTCGCAATTAGAAAGTATTGCCCGCTCGGTGCGTGGCCCGCTCTCTGCCTCTATTTTGAAAGGGGATATTCCCGAAGCGGAAACCATTTTAAAACGCATTCAGCCTGCCGGTGTCGTGAGCCGCGCAGACGTGGTGTTACCCAATCAGTTTCAGGCGCTGCGGATGAGTTTTATCCCCGAGCGCCCGGTCCCCATGATGGTGATGCGGCTGTTTGAACTGCCGGTGCAGATTTCGCTGCCGGTCTATTCGCTTGAGCGTCCCGCGAATCCACAGCCGTTGGCCTACCTTGTTCTGCAGGCAGACTCGTACCGCATGTACAAGTTCGTCATGAGCTGGGTTGTCACGTTAGTGACCACTTGCTTACTTATGACGCTTATTCTGAGCGTGGCGCTGACCTGGTGTATTAACCGTCTGATTGTGCATCCGCTACGCCGGATTGCCCGGGAGTTGAACACGCTTTCACCGCAAGACCAGGTGGGGCATCAGCTTCCGCTGCCACGTCTTCATCATGACGACGAGATTGGCATGCTGGTACGTAGCTATAACCTCAACCAGCAGCGGATGCAGCGCCAGCAGGATGAGCTGAACAGCAGCGCCACGCGCTTCCCGGTCTCGGAGCTGCCCAATAAAGCCTTCCTGATGGCGATGCTGGAACAGACTGTTGCCCGCCAGCAAACCACCGCGCTGATGGTGATCGCCTGTGAAACCCTGCAGGACACTGCCGGCGTGCTCAAAGAGAACCAGCGTGAAATGCTGCTCTTGACCCTGGTGGAGAAAGTGAAGTCCGTGCTGGCCCCGCGCATGGTGCTGACCCAGGTCAGCGGGTATGACCTGGTGGTGATTGCCAACGGCGTGAAAGAGCCGTGGCATGCGATCACGTTAGGTCAGCAAGTACTCACTGTCATTAATGAGCGGCTGCCCATTCAGGGCATCCAGCTTCGTCCAAGCGCCAGTATCGGTATTGCGATGTACTACGGTGACTTAACGGCGGAACAGCTTTACCGTCGTGCTTTCTCGGCGGCGTTTACCGCCCGGCGCAAAGGGAAAAATCAGATCCAGTTCTTCGACCCGGAACAGATGGAAAGGGCGCAGCAGCGCCTGACGGAAGAGAGCGACATTTTGACCGCGCTGGATAACCGTCAGTTTGCCCTCTGGCTCCAGCCGCAGGTGAATTTGCTGACGGGCGAGGTGATCAGCGCGGAAGCGCTGCTGCGCGTGCAGCAGCCGGATGGTTCATGGGAATTGCCGGAAGGGCTCATTGAGCGCATCGAATCCTGTGGCCTGATGGTCACCGTCGGTTACTGGGTGCTGGAGGAGTCGTGCCGACAGCTTGCTGCCTGGCAGGAACGAGGCGTGACGCTCCCGCTGTCGGTCAACTTGTCCGCCCTGCAGCTGATGCATCCGACCATGGTGTCTGAGATGCTGGAGCTGATCCATCGTTACCGGATCAAGCCTGATACGCTGACGCTGGAAGTCACGGAAAGCCGGCGTATTGACGATCCTAATGAGGCGGTCGCGATTCTGAAACCGCTGCGTAATGCCGGTATACGCATCGCGCTGGACGATTTCGGTATGGGTTATGCCGGGCTGCGTCAGCTCCAGCATATGAAAACCCTGCCGGTGGATGTGCTGAAAATCGACAAAGCCTTTGTTGAAGGGTTGCCGGAAGACAGCAGCATGGTCCAGGCCATTATCCAGCTGGCCCGCAGCCTGAAACTGCAGCTGATTGCCGAAGGGATTGAGACAGACGCGCAGCGCACCTGGCTGGCTGAAGCGGGCGTGGAGGGTGGACAGGGCTTCCTGTTTGCACCGGCTGTTCCGTCGGATGTCTTTGAACAACGCTACCTTTCCGGTGGGGACAATAGCGCAAACGTGTAATTTTGTTGCTGGCTTGTGCGAGCCAGCTCAAAGTTCTTAACATTTGTGTTTCAAATTTGAACTGGGTTTATTTCTGTCCTGTTATACGGGTGTTATTTTAAAGCCGCAGGTTAACCATAACCTTACAAAGCCTGTGGTTTTTCTTCCCAAGGACACCCTATGAAAACCTCACTCTTCAAAAGTCTCTATTTTCAGGTCCTGACAGCCATCGCAATCGGTATTTTGCTTGGTCACTATTACCCTGAACTTGGCGCACAAATGAAACCGCTTGGCGACGCATTCGTTAAGCTCATCAAAATGGTCATCGCCCCGGTGATCTTCTGTACCGTCGTGACGGGCATCGCTGGCATGGAAAGCATGAAGGCGGTAGGCCGTACCGGTGCAGTGGCGCTTCTCTATTTCGAAGTGGTCAGTACCCTTGCGCTGATTATTGGTCTTATCATCGTGAACGTGGTGCAGCCCGGCGCGGGGATGAACGTTGACCCGTCGACGCTGGATGCTAAAGCGGTCGCGGTGTATGCCGATCAGGCGAAAGACCAGGGGGTAGTGGCCTTCCTGCTGGACGTTATCCCAGGCAGCGTCATTGGTGCATTTGCCAGCGGCAACATTCTGCAGGTGCTGCTGTTTGCCGTCATGTTTGGCTTTGCCCTGCACCGTCTGGGCAACAAAGGCCAGCTGATCTTTAACGTCATCGAAAGCTTCTCGCAGGTCATCTTCGGCATCATCAATATGATCATGCGCCTGGCGCCCATTGGGGCCTTCGGTGCGATGGCATTCACCATCGGTAAGTACGGTGTGGGTACCCTGGTGCAGCTGGGTCAGCTCATCATCTGCTTCTATATCACCTGTATTCTGTTCGTGGTGGTGGTGCTGGGCTCAATCGCCCGCGCGGCAGGGTTCAGCATTTTCAAATTTATCCGTTATATCCGCGAAGAGCTGCTGATTGTTCTGGGGACCTCTTCATCAGAATCGGCCCTGCCGCGCATGCTCGATAAGATGGAAAAGCTGGGCTGCCGTAAATCGGTGGTGGGGCTGGTCATCCCGACGGGCTACTCCTTCAACCTTGATGGCACCTCGATATACCTGACAATGGCGGCCGTGTTTATCGCTCAGGCGACCAACAGCCATATGGACATTTTCCATCAGGTTACCCTGCTGGTGGTGCTCCTGCTCTCGTCTAAAGGGGCCGCAGGTGTTACTGGCAGTGGCTTTATCGTGCTGGCGGCCACCATTTCCGCGGTCGGACACCTGCCGGTGGCGGGTCTGGCGCTGATTCTCGGTATTGACCGCTTTATGTCTGAAGCCCGTGCCTTAACCAACCTCGTGGGTAACGGTGTGGCAACGGTAGTCGTGGCAAAATGGGTGAAAGAGCTGGATCACAAAAAGCTCGACGATACGTTAAATAATCGCCAGTCAGACAGCAAAACTCCTGGTTTATCCTCTTAATATTGTCACAAATGCCCGCATTCCCTTGTCGGGATGCGGGCTCCTGCGCATAATAACTGTTCGTACCTGTCATAATTCGACAAGATTTTTTTTGGGTATATTTCACTTCTGACCGTGACGTTTTGTAGAACACGCGGTCTAATCGACGTGTTTTCATCGTCATCTTTTAGAGTGAAACGCGTCGCGAGACACTCTCTTTAACCAGGAATGTTGATCAGGGGTTCACATGCAGGGCACAAAAATTCGACTCTTAACCGGCGGTTTGCTGATGATGGCAGCAGCCAGTTATGTGCAGGCAGATGCGCTCCAGCCAGACCCGGCCTGGCAACAAGGGACACTAGCGAACGGTTTTCAGTGGCAGGTTTTAGCCACCCCACAACGTCCGAGTGACCGTGTTGAAATCCGTCTGTCTGTTAATACCGGCTCCCTCACGGAAAGCACTCAGCAAACCGGTTTTAGCCATTTTATTCCCCGACTGGCGCTCACGCAGAGCGGCAGTTTGCAAGCAGTTCAGGTGCGTTCGCTCTGGCAACAGGCCATTGATCCGAAACGTCCGCTTCCGCCGGCTGTGGTCTCGTATGACTACACCATGTTCAACCTGAGCCTGCCAAATAACCGTAACGACCTGCTCAAAGAAGCCCTTACGTATCTCGCCGATGCGTCGGGCAATCTGGCGATTACGCCGGAAACCGTTAACTATGCGCTGAGCAACAGTGACATGGTTGCCACCTGGCCTGTGGACACCAAAGAGGGCTGGTGGCGTTACCGCCTGAAGGGTTCAACGCTGCTGGGGCATGACCCGGCCGAGCCGCTGAAACAGCCGGTGGACGCTGAGCAGGTAAAATCGTTCTACCAGAAATGGTACACCCCGGACGCGATGACGCTTATCGTGGTGGGGAATGTGGACAGCCGTGCGGTGGTGGAGCAGATCAACAAAGCGTTTGGCGAACTGAAAGGCAAACGCGAAACACCGGCCCCTGTCCCAACGCTCTCTCCACTGCGTGCAGAGCCTGTCAGCATTATGACGGATACCGTTCGTCAGGATCGCCTCTCCGTCATGTGGGATAACGCCTGGCAGCCAATTCGTGAGTCAGCGGCGCTGCTGCGCTACTGGCGTGCCGATCTGGCACGTGAAGCGCTGTTCTGGCACGTTCAGCAGACGCTCAGCAAGAATAACGTGAAGAATATCGGTCTCGGCTTTGACTGCCGCGTGCTGTTCCAGCGTGCACAGTGTGCCATTAACGTTGAATCGCCGGGCGATAAGCTGAATGCGAATCTGGGCGTGGTGGCAAAAGAGCTGGCAAAAGTGCGCAAAGAGGGCCTGTCGGAAGAAGAGTTCAATGCGCTGGTCGCACAGAAAAAACTTGAGCTGCAGAAGCTGTTTGCAACGTATGCCCGCGCCGATACCGACATTCTGATCAGCCAGCGTATTCGCTCACTGCAGAATCAGGTGGTGGATATTGCGCCGGAGCAGTACCAGAAGCTTCGTCAGGACTTCCTGGAGGGGTTGACCGTCGATATGTTGAATCAGGACTTACGTCAGCAGCTGTCGCAGGAAATGGCGTTGATTCTTCTGCAGCCGAAAGGCGAGCCGGAATATGACATGAAGGAACTTCAGTCGACCTGGAATACCATTATGGCCTCCACGCCGCAGCCATCGCAGGCTGCTACGGCAGATGATTTGCACCAGGACGCAACGGATATCCCGCAGGGGCAGTAATGCCCCTCATCCAGAACCCTCTCCCTGTCGGAGAGGGTTTTGTTTTTACTGTGGCATTGCCTCACGCGGAATAATTGCCCCGCGATACTGGATCACGGTGCTCGCCGTCAGGTGTCCACGCTGGGCCGCCGCTTCTGGCGTCCCGCCCGTCAAACGCACCGCCAGATAGCCCGCACTGAATGAATCACCCGCCGCCGTCGTATCAATCACTTTCTCTTTCGGCAACGTCACCGCAGGGACGTCGATGACGGCTTCACCTTCGATGGCGACCAGACACGAATCAGCCCCGCGCTTAATCACCACTTCACTTACGCCGGCGGCCTGCGTACGCGCAATCACCTCATCAACGGGTTTCTCACCCCACAGCGCATCTTCATCATCGAGCGTCAGGAAGGCGATATCGGTGCATTGCAGTATCTGCTGATAAACCTGCTGCGTCTCTTCACGGCTGGCCCACAGGCGCGGGCGGTAGTTATTATCGAAAATAACCTTGCCGCCATTGGCGCGGCATTCACGCAGTAACGACAGCAGCTTTTCACGGCTGGCTGAGCTTAAAATAGCCAGGCTAATCCCGCTCAGATAAAGATAATCAAAGGTGGCTAACGCTTCGCAGATGGCAGCCGCAGCGTCGCTCTCCAGCCAGAATTTGGCCGCGGCTTCGTTACGCCAGTAGTAGAAGGTCCGCTCGCCGGTATCGTCGGTTTCAATGTAGTAAAGCCCCGGCAGGCGGTTTTCCATACGCTGTATCAGCGAGGTGTCCACCTGCTCACTCTGCCAGGCTTCCAGCATTTGCTGGCTGAAACTGTCCGTCCCCAGGGCGGTGACGTAGTTCACGGTAAGGGCCTCTGGGGCAACCTGACGGGCAATATAAACGGAGGTGTTTAACGTATCGCCACCAAAACCGCGGCTGACTTCCGCGCCTTTTTGTGACAGCTCAATCATGCATTCGCCAATCACGGCAATTTTCTTGGTCATAGTCGTGAACCTGAACAGAGTAATTTTCGGTAGTGTGCGCTGAGTGAATTATGCGGTCAACTATATTAAAACGACGTTCCATTATTTTATTTGAGCCAGCGCGTGTTCCTGTTAATTTCTGCCCGCTTAATTTCATTTTCCGGGTGAATTGAACATAAAGTTCTCAATTGCCGGGCCGATAACCCTTTGACGAGTCCAGAAAGGCCATCCAACAACAGGACATCTGAAATGAAGTCAGAGCAGGTTATCCAGCGGCTGAGCACTACGCCTGAGGCAAGTATTGAGAACTTGCAGGAGCATCGCTACTGGCTGCAATGTGAGCGTGCGTACACCTATCAGCCGATCTACCGAACGGACGGTCGACTGATGGCTATTGAAATTTTGACCGTCGTGACGCACCCGTCAAACCCCTCACAGCGTATCGCACCGGACCGCTATTTTGCCGAAGTTGCCGTGCGCCAGCGCCTGGATGTGCTGGAAGAACAGCTCCGTATGCTGGCAACCAAACAGGCCTTTTTCGAACAGCACGCCATCCTCGCCTCGGTCAACGTCGATGGACCCACCTTGCTGGCGCTGCGCCAGAACGCGAAATTACAGGAGCTGATCGCCTCCTTACCGTGGATGCGCTTTGAGCTGGTGGAGCATGTTCGTCTGCCACAGGACTCATCATTTGCCTCGATGTGCGAATTCGGCCCGCTGTGGCTGGATGACTTTGGCACCGGGATGGCGAACTTCTCTGCCCTCAGCGAAGTGCGTTACGACTACATTAAAGTGGCCCGCGACCTGTTCATTATGCTGCGCCAGACCCCGGAAGGGCGGAACCTGTTTACGCTCTTATTACAGCTGATGAACCGCTACTGCCAGGGCGTGATAGTGGAAGGTGTGGAAACGCTGGATGAGTGGCGTGATGTGCAAAATTCTCCCGCGGCGGCGGCACAAGGCTATTTCCTCTCTCGTCCGGTCCCAATGGATACCCTCGATTCCGTGATAACGATCCTCTGATCTGCCCGCTTCCCTTTGTCTGAACTATAGTTTTACAGGTAAGGTCATCAGGAAAGGGGATAACAATGACAAAAACAACCAGGGTAATCGCCTGGACAGCAGGGATTTTATTGTTGTTGATCGTGGTCGCCGTCGTCATTATCGCGACGTTTGACTGGAACCGCCTTAAGCCGACCATCAACCAGAAAGTCTCCACCGAACTCAATCGCCCCTTCGCCATACGCGGCGATCTCGGGGTGGTGTGGGAACGCCAGAAAGAGGAGACCGGCTGGCGAAGCTGGATCCCCTGGCCGCATGTCCACGCCGACGACATCATTCTCGGCAACCCGCCGGATATTCCTGACGTGACAATGGTGCATCTGCCCCGCGTAGAAGCCACGCTGGCCCCGTTAGCGCTACTGACCAAAACGGTTTACCTGCCGTGGATCAAGCTTCAGCAGCCCGATGCGCGTCTGATCCGCCTTTCCGAAAAGAACAACAACTGGACGTTTGATCTCGCCAGCAGCGACGAAAAAGATCCCAATGCGCAGCCCTCATCATGGTCATTCCGTCTCGACAATATTCTCTTCGATCGCGGGCGGATCGCCATCGACGACAAGGTTAGCAAAGCTGATATCGAGATCCTGGTCGATCCGTTGGGCAAACCGCTGCCGTTTAGCGAAGTGACCGGTGCAAAAGCGAAGGGCGATAATGCCAAAGCCGGGGATTATGTTTTCGGCCTGAAGGCCGAAGGGCGCTACAAAGGGCAGCCCCTGACCGGCACCGGCAAAATTGGCGGCATGCTGGCGCTTCGAAGCGACTCGACGCCGTTTCCTGTGCAGGCGGATTTCCGCTCCGGGAACACGCGGGTGGCCTTCACCGGGACCGTCAACGATCCTATGAACATGGGGGGCGTTGATCTGCGGCTGAAGTTTGCCGGTGATTCGCTGGGTGAACTGTATGAACTCACTGGCGTCCTGCTGCCAGATACGCCACCGTTTGAGACGGACGGGCATCTGGTGGCAAAAATCGACACGGAAAAATCGTCGGTATTTGATTATCGCGATTTCAATGGCCGTATTGGCGACAGCGATATCCATGGCTCGTTGACCTACACCACCGGAAAACCGCGTCCGAAACTGGAAGGTGATGTGGAGTCTCGCCAGCTGCGGCTGGCCGATTTGGGGCCGCTGATCGGGATTGATTCCGGTAAAGGCACGAAATCAAAAGAGGTGAAGAAAGATCGCCAGCCGGCGGGGAAAGTCCTGCCTTACGATCGCTTTGAAACCGATAAGTGGGACGTAATGGATGCGGATGTTCGCTTTAAAGGGGGCAAAATCGAACATGGCAGTACGCTGCCGATCAGCAATCTTTCGACCCATATCCTGCTTAAAAATGCCGATTTACGCCTGCAGCCGCTGAAGTTTGGCATGGCGGGTGGGACCATCTCATCGAACATTCACCTCGAAGGCGATAAAAAGCCGATGCAGGGGCGTGCCGATATTAAGGCCCGCCGGCTCAAACTGAAAGAGCTGATGCCGAACGTGGAATTGATGCAGAAAACCCTGGGTGAAATGAACGGCGATGCGGATATCCGCGGCGTGGGGAATTCCGTGGCTGCACTGCTCGGGAGCAGTAACGGTAACCTGAAGCTTCTGATGAATGACGGGCTGGTGAGCCGTAACCTGATGGAGATCCTGGGGCTGAACGTCGGGAACTACGTCATCGGGCAAATCTTCGGTGATGATGAGGTGCGGGTGAACTGTGCGGCGGCCAACCTGGATCTGGTCAACGGCGTGGCGCGCCCGCAGATTTTTGCCTTCGATACGGAGAACGCGGTTATCAACGTGACCGGCACCGCCAGTATGGCCTCCGAGCAGCTTGATTTAACCATCGATCCGGAAAGTAAGGGGATTCGTATCATCACCCTGCGTTCGCCGCTCTACGTGCGTGGGACCTTTAAAAATCCGCAGGCGGGTGTGAAACCCGGTCCTCTGATTGCGCGCGGCGCGGTGGCGGCAGCACTCGCGACGCTGGTTACGCCAGCGGCGGCGCTGTTGGCGTTAATTTCGCCGTCAGAAGGGGATGCGAATCAGTGCCGGAACATTTTGTCGCAGATGAAAAAATAACGTACGGCTTTCGGGACCTTTACCCTCTCCCTGGGGGAGAGGGTATCAGGCCGCGGTGAATTACAGAGACTGGTGCTTCGTCTCGTGGGTCAGCAGCAGGGCAATCAGCGTCAGTGCTGCCATGGCGGCCAGGTAAACGCCCACGTAGAACAGGCCATAATTTGCCTGCAGCCAGGTGGCGATATAAGGCGCAACGGACGCACCCAGAATAGAGGCAACGTTATAGGAGAACGACGCGCCGGTATAACGCACTTCCGTCGGGAACAGCTCTGGCAGCAGCGCGCCCATCGGGCCGAAGGTCAGGCCCATCAGGCTCAGACCAATGAGCAGGTACGCCATGACCAGCGCAGGGCTACCTGAACCCAGCAGCGGCGGGAAGACGAACAGGGCAAACAGAATGATCAGCGTGGTGATAACAATCATGCTTGAGCGACGACCAAACTTATCCGCCAGCAGGCCGGCAATCGGCACCATGACGCCAAACCCAATGACCGCCATCATCAACATCCACAGCACTTCGTTACGCGGCAGGCCGAGCCCAACCGGCGCGGCGGCGGTGCTGAACGTCATTGAGTAGACCGTCATGATATAGAACAGCGTGTAGGTCGCGAGCATGATAAACGTGCCCAGTACCGTCACGCGGACGTGTTTAGTCAGCAGCGTACCCAGCGGCACTTTTACCTGTTTTTTCGCGGCGGCAACTTTAGCGAAAACCGGCGTTTCGTGAAGCGACACGCGGACATACAGGCCAATCAGCACCAGCACGGCGGAGAAGACGAACGGAATACGCCAGCCCCAGCTCATGAACTGTTCGTCCGTCAGCAGCCAGGAGAGCAGCAGGAAAGTCCCGTTCGCAAAGAAGAAGCCAATCGGTGCGCCAAGCTGCGGGAATGAACCGTACAGCGCGCGTTTGCGTGCCGGTGCGTTCTCCGTGGCCAGCAGCGCCGCACCCCCCCATTCACCGCCCAGCCCCAGACCCTGACCAAAACGCGCCAGCGCCAGCAGCATCGGGGCCAGAATACCAATGGTTTCGTAGGTAGGCAGCAAGCCGATAGCGACGGTGGAGATCCCCATCGTCAGCAGCGAGGCCACCAGCGTGACCTTACGGCCGATGCGATCGCCAAAGTGTCCAAACAGGGCAGAGCCAATCGGACGCGCAACAAACGCGATCGCAAAGGTAGCCAGAGACTGCAGCGTGGCTGCCGTCGGGTCACCCTGCGGGAAGAAAATATGCGGGAAGACAATGACCGCGGCGGTGGCATAAATGTAAAAGTCGAAGAACTCAATGGCGGTGCCAATCAGCGAGGCGACGACAACTTTGTTTCGCGAGTTAACCGGCGCGGTTTCCGCACCGGAGTCGAGTGTTGTGGCTGTTGCTTGCATAATATTTTCTTATTTTTAGTCGGACGAAAGGCCATATTACGCACAGCAAAAGCGACATTTCAATCTGTAACAAAGCCGCGCACTGGTGATAAAAGCAACAAAGAGCGGATAATGTTCAGGCCAGACAAAACACTTCTATGAAATGCTTCACAGTTTTCAGATATCAGCTGATAAAACTGGTTTTTGGTTAAATAAAAGTTACGGACTGGATTTATATGCTGAAATGATGAATCGGGCTGAAGTTTCAGCCCGGGAGAGACGTTATCGGTGTGTTTTACCCGGCATGCGCGGGTCGTCTTTGTACTCGGCGGTGGCAATCCATGCCGCGCAGAACAAGGTCAGGCGGGCGAAGAAGTAGAAGAACGCCATCAGCCCCAGCACCGAGCCAAACGCCGCGCCAGAAGGGGATTTCACCAGCGATGGCAGAGTGTAAGTCATCACAATTTTGATCACTTCAAAGCCTATCGCCGCAATCAATGTGCCGCGGATCAGCGCCTTCTTACGCGGACGATGGCGGGGCAAGCGCCAGAAGATCCAGAAGAACAGCAGATAGTTGGCGAAGATGGAAATAGCCAGTCCAATGCCGCGCCACGCGGGCTTCAGCCACTCGATGTAATCCAGATAGAGCGCAGAGATAATCATCTGCTGCGCCGAACCGGCGACAGAGGTGATGGAGAGCGTCACAATCAGCGCGACGAGCAGGCCAATCAGCGAAACAAAGTCGCGAAGATACTTAACCCAGATTTTCTCCTGGTCCTGAGGCTTACGCTCCCACACCTCGCGCGACTGGGCACGAATGGCCTCGCGGAGGTTGCCCATCCAGTTAATCCCAGAGTAAAGGGCAATCAACAGACCGACGATACCGACCGTCGTACGTTGCTGTACGGCGGTATTAATGGTGTTTTTGAGCGTGGTGGCAAGGGTCGGATCACTGACGTTATTCAGGATTTTATTGAAGATATCCTGCAGCAGCGTTGGGTGTGACGCGAGCACAAAACCGGCTGCGGCAAAGGACACCATCAGGATCGGGATCATCGATAAAAAAGAGAAATAGGTGATGGCAGCCCCAAACTGGTTACCCATGCGGTCATTAAACCGCTCTGTCGCGCGTATCAGGTGCGCAATCATGGGGAACTGCTGTATCCGCTCTGCCAGGCTGGTGACAGTCCCCAGCGCTTTGCTGGCGGTGCCTGGCATTTTTACTTCTTCGGGCCCGGTTTCCATCTTCTGGATGGGTTCGTAATCTAAATGTTGGGTAGGTCGTTGCGGGTTGTTTTCCGGCGTCACGCGACTTTTCCTTTTCGTTTGGCTGGATGTTATTGAATTATAGCTTGCGACTAATCCACGTAAGCTTTTGTGAGTGCAGTCAGCCACTCCATAAACAGATGTACCCGACGGGAGAGGTTGCGCCGGTGGGGATAAATTAGCGATACCGGCATCGGTTCCGCCCGGTACTGCGGGAGAACTTCAATCAACTTCCTGGTGCGCAGAGCGTCACGCACGCCAACGCGCGGCACCTGGATAATACCCAGTCCGGCGATGCACGCCGCCTGATACGTTTCTGTGCTGTTGACGGTTAAGACCCCGCCCGTCTTCACCCACTGCGTCGACGTGCCGTTATAAAATTCAAAGCCCTGGGGACGTGTTCCCAGCGTGGCGGCGTAGTGAATGACGGCGTGTGAACCCAAATCTTCCAGCGTTTCCGGATAGCCAAAACGCGTGACATAATCCGGGCTGGCGCAGTTAATCACCGACAGCTTGCCCAGCGGGCGGGCGATAAGTCCCGAGTCTTTGAGCGCGCCGACGCGTACCACACAATCAAACCCTTCACGAATAACATCCACCAGGCGATCGCTGCTGCTAAGTTCCAGCTCGATGCCCGGATATTGCTGCAGAAAAGCAGGCAGTTTGGGGATGACTAAATTTCGAGCAACGCTGACGGGCATATCCACGCGTAACCGACCGCTGATGGTGGAGGGGTCATGCTGGAACATACCGTCCAGTTCATCCAGGTTTGTCAGAAGATCTTTTGCCCGCTCGTAATACACCATGCCGTCCTGCGTCAGGCTTACGCGACGCGTGGTTCGGTGCAATAGCTGGGTTCCCAGTCGGTTTTCCAGCGCCTGAATTTGCCGCGAAACACTGCCTTTCGGCAGCGTCAGTGACTCCGCCGCCCGGGAAAAACTCTCCAGTTCCGCGACACGAACAAACAGCTGCATTGCGTGAATTTTATCCATAGACGAAGCTCATTGTTGTTGCAATTGAAACAGTGAAGCGTTCTGCGACATCTTTATTGATCTTCTATCACCTAATAAGCTCTTTCTCAATCTCCACAACAGTCAAAACGAGGTTTCTTATGTCTGAACGTATTGCATTAGTCACAGGTGGTAGCCGTGGTCTGGGTAAAAACGCGGCGTTGAAGCTCGCAGCAGACGGAACGGGAATCATCCTGACCTATAACCGAAGCCAACAGGACGCGCTGGATGTTGTGCGCGAAATTCAGCAAAAATGCGTTAACGCGGCGGCATTGCAGCTCAACGTCGGCGATGTTGCCAGTTTCGACCTTTTTGCCGGTCAGCTTCAGGAAATCCTTAATACCGTATGGCAGCGTGAAACCTTTGATTATTTATTAAACAACGCCGGGACGGGCTTGTACGCGCCCTATGCCGAGACAACGGAAGCCCAGTTTGATGAGGCGCTGAATATCCATTTCAAAGGGCCTTTTTTCCTGACGCAGCGTTTGCTTCCCTTGCTGAACGACGGTGGGCGGATCCTGAACGTTTCCAGCGGGCTGGCCCGTTTTACGCAACCCGGTTCCGGCACCTATGCGGCAATGAAAGGGGCGATGGAAGTGCTGACCCGCTACCAGGCGAAAGAGCTGGGCGCGCGCGGTATCTCCGTCAATATCATTGCTCCCGGTGCGATAGAAACCGACTTTGGCGGCGGACGCGTGCGTGACAACGCGCAGCTTAACCAGATGCTGGCATCGCAGACGGCGCTCGGGCGCGTAGGGCTGCCGGATGATATCGGTGATGCCATTGCGGCGCTGCTCAGCGATAAACTGGGCTGGATGAATGCGCAGCGTATTGAAGTATCAGGCGGTATGTTCCTGTGATGCCTTCGCTTAAGGGGATGGAACCTCTTAAGGAAATCCTCAAATTGAATGTGTCCAGATAATGGGAGATATAAATAACACTGGTGGATTTGTAACGTCTCCGTTCATTGAGTTTTTTCTTAAATAATGCCTCTGTAGAATCTCCCTTCGCGACTCTCAGAGGGAGAAAAACGATGCGGGTAATTATGTTTGACAGGCAGTCCCTGTTTATTCACGGAGCGATACACAGTCTTCAGAAATTAATTCCGGAAATAAATATTACGGGAAGCTGTCAGGCAGAAGATTTATGGGCGCAAATTTCAGCGTCACCCTCGGCTATCGTCATGATTGACGGGAATTTAATTGAGGATGAGGGGATCGGCTGGCTGGAAGCGATCATGCAGCGTTTCCCGACGATACGCGTGGTAATGGTTCTGGCTAAAAAAGAGGCCCGATGGGTTGAGCAATTGCTGCAGCGAAACGTGATGGCCATTGTTCCCCGCAATGCGCACCCGGAGCGCTTTTCCGCAGTGCTGGATTCGGTCTCCCGAGGAATGGTGTGCTTCCCCGGTGAGTGGGTGAGGCAACCGTCGGCGCCGCAGGCGTTATTATCCTTAAGCGAACGCCAGCGCGAAGTCCTGAAATTACTGGCGGCGGGGGAGTCCAACAAAGAGATCGGGCGCAATCTCAACATCAGCGCCGCCACGGTGAAAGCGCACCTGGAAGCGCTTTTCCGCCGCCTGGAGGTGAAAAACAGAACCCAGGCCGCGATGTACTATACCCGGGCGACGGCCTGAAGAATTGCGGTCGGGAGTGAGGTCGTCTCACCGAAACTGAGCATCATCAACACCAGCGCGTCGTGCTGCTGTTGGGTTAACGGGCGTTTAAATTTTTCCCGCAACAGCGTTTCGCACAGCTGAATATCATCGTGAAGTAAATATTCAGCCTGTAGCGGCGTGATAAGACGCTGAAAACATTCGCCCTGGCGAATAACATGGCCATAGCCAATAACCCATAAACCGTTTTCATCACGATATTTCTCCAGAGAAAGCCCCTGGTGTTTTTTTATTAACGCAATGGCGGCAGAAGATATCTTCAGCGCATGACCTTTCATATTCGTTTCCTCTTAATGGCAATATTGTAGAGGAAACGACACGCGCAAAATATCCGCCAAATGGCTATAGATCAGGAATGATTGCTGAGATATTCCTGCTTCAATAAACCGAACAGCCAGTCATTATGCCATTGTCCGCCAAGGTAATAACTCTCGCGTAACTCGCCCTCCAGACGAAAGCCCGTTTTTTCCAGCAGGCGTCTGGAGGCGATATTCCCCGCCGTGACGGTGGCGGTGAGGCGGCGTATGCCGCCCTGATGAAAGGCGTAACCGCACAGCGCCTGCAGCGATTCGAAGCCGTAGCCTTTCCCCTGGGCCGCAGGTGCAAAAAGAAAACCCACTTCCGCGCAATCGTCATCGCGATGAATATAACCGGTGACGCCGAGCGGTACGCCGGAGGTGGCGTCACGCACAACGAGGCAAAGCCAGTGCGCGCTGCCCGGCGTCCAGGGCGTCAGACGAGATTCGAACGCCTCGCGGATCGCCTCCACGGGGCGATCTTCCGCGACAAAACGCATCACCTCGGGGTCGTGCTGCAACGCCAGGAAAAAGGGCCAGTCATGGTCTTGCAGCGGTGAACAGATAAGACGCGATGTCGTTAAGACAGGCATTCAGATTCTCCTGAAACATTTAAAATGATTTTCGTGGTGTCACTTTATTTCAACAGAAAGTCAGGTATGGTTAACCTCGTATAAATAAAAAGAAAAACGGCCATTACGGGCCCATTCTGGTTGTCTTCGTTGTCGCTTAAGGAAAACAATGACTCTCAGCACAGCACACCCTATCCGCGAACAGTTCGAACACTGTCTGGCGGTTATTCGCCAGGCCTCGGTTGAAATTTTACTTCTCCTGAATGTACATGTTTCTGAGGGAAAAGATCCACGCTGGTTTCTGGAACAACTGGACAGCGCGCGTTTAGGCCTGGGGGGCTGGAATGCGGTTGCGAAGACGCTCAATTTGAATGACGCGGAGATGTCCGAATTCACGCTGCAATTGCGTCTGCTTCAGCAGCGTGTTCCTCAGTACGAAAGTGGTCAGGATGTCAGTGAAAACCAGCTGATTGCCGCGATGCGGTTTGTGACCACGCTGGAGCACCTTCGTTTGCAACAGCCTCTTCTGACCTACAGCACCGAAGTGGCGCCTGGCAGTGAACTCCAGCAGCAACAGGCGCACAAGCAGGTGCGTACAATTGAGTTGATGATAAAAGGGCTGATCCAGCAGGCCTGGCCCGATCAGGTGCGGCTGAATAACCATCTTAAAACCCTGTTTAACGCGGACCGCGTGCGGCGCTGGCTGAAGCTTGGTGACATCAATGATGTGCTGAGCGGCATGATGTTCAGTGAGCTAGCACAGATGCTGGTGGATAAAAAAGAGTTCAGCCGCTACTACGCCTCGCTGTTTAACGATCCGTCAATGCTCACGCTGATGGTGGAACCGCGGAAAACCCTGCAAACCTTCCTCGATGATATTCGGCAAATCCGCAACAATATTACCGTGCAGAAGGCGTTAAGTTCGGCGCAAATCCAGCTGCTGGATAACTACTACACGCAGATCACCCGACCGGTTCAACGTGCTTTTGAAGAGGGGAGAACCCGCGTCAACCCGGCCGGACTGATGGCTGTGGATGCCAGCGAGCTGCATGCTTTCTGGGAAAAGGCGCAGAAAATGGATCGTGTGACCGGCGGGGATCTCTTTGAGGTTCGTGACACGATTGAAAAACCGACCCAGCGCGCACCGCGCACGCCAGAACAGCGTGAGCAGCTTATTTCCGGCGCGTTATGGGGGGCGGTTGGCGTGATGGTGATTGCCATTGTGGCGGGCGGCTTCTGGCTGGTAACCAGCAGTAAACCCCAGCCTGCAGCCGGGAACGTTGCAGAAACGGCCCAGCCTCAGGAGATGCGCGAAACCCCGTCCTCGCGCGAGACGCTGTCGCGCATGGGCGTGACCTGGGACGAGAATAATTTCCGCTCGGCGATTAACCGCAATGATACCCGGGTGGCACTGCTGTTTTTGCAGGGAGGGATGGACTGGAAGCTCTCCTGGACGGAAGAGGCGATGTCGGCTGACTATGACGACGTTCTGGAGCTGATGTTGCGCTACCGACAGAACATGGTGGAACAGAAGCCGTGCCGGCGCTTTATCAACACGCTCAGCCATGCCATGTCGAATGGCGAGTCCCTGACGTCAATGCGTAAACAGTATCTGAAGGCGTTTTGCACCGTGCCTGCCGTGGTGAAGCGCCAGCAGCATGATCTGGATTTGGCGACGCGTCGGGCACAATCACAGCCGGATGCCACCACAAAAAAATGGCAGTCCATCCAGACCGCCATTTATGAAGTGATTCGTTAATCCTGTCTTCTCCCTCTCCCGGCAGGAGAGGGATGGATACGGGCATCAGACCGCAGAAGGTCACGGCTCCCCATACAACCCTATCAACCGCCGTACCACGCCGTTAGTCCAGCCGAAGCCATCCTGCAGCGGGTACTCACCCCCGCCCCCTTCGCGCGGCGTACTGCTGGCGATGTGATATTTCTCAATCAGCTTATGGTGGGCTTTATAGAAATGATTCACCGTCTGCAGCCAGCTCCAGGCAATCTCATCACCCAGCGAGTCATTGCCGTACTGTTTGAAGCCCTGAATCGCCATCCACTGCAGCGGCGCCCAGCCGTTGGGTTTATCCCACTGCTCGCCGGTCTCGTACTCGGTGGCCAGAATCCCGCCCGGCGTCAGCAGACGTGCTTTTACCGCATCAGACAAGCGTTCAGCCTGCTCGTGGGTCGCCATGCCAACGTACAGCGGCACAATGCTCGCCGCTGAGAACAGCGCCATGACCTCGCGGCGCCAGTCGTAGTCACGGTAACAGCCATTCTCGTCATCCCACAGATACCGGTTCACCGCGGCGCGGCGATCGCTGGCTTTCTGGCGGAACAGTTCCGCGGTCTCTTTATCCCCTTTCGATGCCGAAATATTGGCGATCGCGCTTTCCAGCTTGAACAGGAACGCGTTCAAATCGATAGGGATAAATTGCGTGGTGCGGATGCTGGCAAGTCGGCCAGGCTCCCGCAGCCAGCGCGAGGAGTAATCCCAGCCGGAGGCCGCGCCTGCGCGCAAATCGCGATAAACCTCATTCGGCGGACGGCCAGAGTGACGGGCGGTTTCCACATCCTCAATCCATGATTCATCACGCGGCGTGTCACGGTCGTCCCAGTAGCGGTTTAACAGCGAGCCATCCGGCATACGCACCGCGCTGCGATAGGCCTGATTAAGCAGCAGCGATTCCGCCCCGTCCATCCAGAATGCATGCTCCATTTTGAGGTGTTCAAGGTAGCGCTTTGCACCGCGCACACCATCCTCTTCAAACAGCTCCACCATCAGGGCAAATACCGGCGGCTGGGAGCGGCTGAGATAATAGGTACGGTTACCGTTCGGGATATGGCCGTAGCGTTCAATCAACCACGCGAAGTTATCCGCCATACATTTCAGCAGATCGTTACGTCCGCTCTCTGCCAGACCCAGCATGGAGAAGTAGGAATCCCAGTAATAGGTCTCGCTAAAACGCCCGCCGGGCACGATATAGGCCTGCGGCAGCGCCAGCAGAGAAGACCAGGGGATGTGGTCCTGCGGCTCGCGCGTCAGCACGGGCCACAGGCTGTCAATGTGCTCTTTTAGCGACAGGCCGGGGTCGGAGACATATTCCGTGGTATAGGTCTCTGGCAGCCAGAAGTGGTTCTCCACGAACCGGCGCAGGTCGAAATCCCGGTGGCGCCTGACCTTGCGATAGCGGATCAGAATATCCAGAGGATCCATCTTCGGGGCACAGTCGGGGAAGGTTTTGCTGTCCGCAAACAGCCGTGTCGACTGCACGTGCTCGAACAGTTCCAGATAGCGATCGGCGGGCGTCAGAGCATCAGAGGCGGGTAGCCCCTCAATCATTTCGGGTTCCGGCTCCGCCTCAATCATTTCATCCAGTTTTAACTCGCAGGGATCGGTCTCGTAGCGCAGCTCTTCTGCAATCTCGAACTCGATGTTCTCGGCAGCCTGTAGTTTCTGGTTGAACATGGCGATAAGGACCTCCGGTTGTGTGTTCAAAATAACAGTTTTTTCCGGGCGTCTTATAAGCGTAGACATTCGCTTCGGTGTTGGCTGAGGGAAATGTGCGGTTGATCACGTTTTTAAACGCGGGGTATTTGCGGAGTTAAAACAGTAATTGCCTGAAAAATAAAGGCTAAAAGGGATTTTGAGAAAGATTTATGGGGCAAATAATTCAGAGCATTCGTTGTGCAACGATTTATGTCTGAAACAAACGCCCCTCCGCAGAGGGGCATTTTGCTTAACGCATGGTGACAAATTCTTCGGCCGCTGTCGGGTGGATCGCAACGGTGTTATCGAAGTCTTTCTTGGTGGCACCCATTTTCAGTGCCACGGCGAAGCCCTGCAGGATCTCGTCCATGCCAAAGCCAATGCCGTGGATACCGACAATCTTCTCTTCCGGACCCACGCAGACCAGCTTCATGCGGCATGGCTGACGGTGAGAGGTGACGGCGGTATACATCGCGGTGAACGCGGATTTATACACTTTTACCTGGTCGTCGCCATACTGCTCGCGCGCCTGAGGTTCTGTTAAGCCCACTGTGCCGATTGGCGGGTGGCTGAAGACCACGGTCGGAATGTTACTGTAGTCCAGATGCTCTTCCGGTTTGTTGTTAAACAGACGCTCAGAGAGGCGACGGCCCGCGGCAACCGCAACCGGCGTCAGTTCGACCGCACCGGTGTTATCGCCCACCGCGTAAATGCCCGGAACGCTGGTGTTCTGGAATTTATCGACAACGATATACCCTTTCTCATCGGTTTTAACGCCCGTCGCCGCCAGGTTGAAGTTGTCGTTAGCCGGTTCACGACCAATCGCCCAGATCAGGCAATCCACGGTCTGGCTACGGCCATCTTCCAGCTCAAGCGTCAGGCTACCGTCTGCATTTTTCACGACCGCTTTTGGCACGGCGTGGGTGTGCAGCGTTGGGCCTTCGGTATTCATCACTTCGACCAGCGTATCGACGATCAGCGGGTCAAAGTTGCGCAGCGGCGCGTGTTTACGCACGAACAGGTGCGTTTCTGCGCCCAGGCCATTAATCACACCGGCCAGTTCTACGGCGATGTATCCCGCGCCCACCACGGCAACACGTTCTGGCAGAGCAGGCAGCTCGAAGAAACCGTCGGAGTCGATACCGTATTCCACACCGGGAATATCCGGGTGGCTCGGACGCCCGCCGGTCGCGATCAGGATGTGATCGGCAGTGATCGTCTCACCGTTAACTTCGATCGTCTTCGCATCAACAAAGCGCGCAAAACCATGAATAACATCGACGTTGTTCTTGCCCAGCACATTGTCGTACGAGGTATGAATACGGTCGATATAGGCAGTACGGCTGGCGATCAGCTTGTTCCAGTCAAAGTTATTGATGGTGGTGTCAAAGCCGTAATCCGGGCCATACATATGGATTGCTTCACGGATTTGGGCCGCATGCCACATCACTTTCTTCGGTACACAACCCACGTTGACGCAGGTGCCGCCCAGCGCTTTGGCTTCGATCAGCGCACATTTCTGGCCATACATGGCCGCGCGGTTGATGGAGGCGATGCCGCCGCTGCCGCCGCCGATTGCGATGTAGTCATAATGCTTAGTCATAGCTTTTATCCTTAATCGTGAATTGCCGCGATTGTATACCTGAAATCAATAGTTTCCACCGATGACTGCGATTACTCCGGCACGATCCAACTGACGGTGGCATGGCCCGTTCCGGCCGGCACCAGCGTCTTGTGCAGCCACGGCAGCACGTTGTTCATCTGCGCTTCGAGCTTCCATGGCGGGTTGATCACAATCATGCCGGAAGCGGTCATGCCGCGCTGGTCGCTGTCCGGGCGCACGGCCAGTTCAATTTGCAGAATTTTGCGGATACCGGTCGCTTCCAGGTCTTTGATCATACGTTTAATTTGCGCACGCAGCACCACCGGATACCACAGGGCATAGGTGCCCGTCGCAAAGCGTTTGTAGCCGTCGTTAATACCGCTCACTACCGCCTGATAGTCGGTTTTGATCTCATAAGGTGGGTCGATCAGCACCAGACCGCGACGGGATACCGGCGGCAGTTTGGCCTTCAGCTGCTGGTAGCCATCCGCCTTTTCCACACGGGCGCGGCTGTCTTTCTGGAATTCAGAACGCAGCAGCGGGAAGTCGCTTGGGTGCAGCTCGGTCAGCTGAAGGCTGTCCTGCTCGCGCAGCAGCTGGCGGGCAATCAACGGCGAGCCAGGGTAGTAGCGCAGCTGGCCGTTGCGGTTAAAATGATTCACCACACCAATGTAGGGCTCCAGCTCTGCCGGCAGGTCGTCCTGCTGCCAGATGCGGGCGATCCCTTCCAGGTATTCCCCGGTGCGTTCGGCATGTTCGCCGCTCAGCTGATAACGTCCCGCGCCCGCGTGGGTGTCCAGATAGAGAAACGGTTTATCTTTCTCTTTGAGTGATTCAATGATCAGGCTCTGAACGGTGTGTTTAAGGACGTCGGCGTGGTTGCCTGCGTGAAAGCTGTGGCGATAACTGAGCATGAATGATTGTGTTCCAGGTAGTAAACGTAGGCCTGATAAGCGTAGCGCCATCGGGCAAAAATAGAGCGTATCGCCACAGTATACAGAAAAGTTTATCCTGCCGCGAAAGCGCAACGTCTGGCATTGAAATCCTCTACACTTATCCCCATTCTAGATCGCGTATGCACAGCGCCGGATGCGCGCTTCATTCATCTTATTCAACAGGACAGCGTTTATGACCAATCCATTACTGACGCCTTTTTCGTTGCCACCGTTTTCTAAAATCCGCCCTGAGCATGTGGTTCCAGCCGTAACACAGGCGCTGGACAACTGCCGAGCGGCGGTAGAAAGCGTGGTGGCGCAGGGCGCGCCGTACACCTGGGAAAATCTGTGTCAGCCGCTGGCCGAAGTGGATGACGTGCTGGGACGCCTCTTCTCCCCGGTAAGCCATCTGAATTCAGTGAAAAACAGCCCGGAACTCCGTGAAGCGTATGAACAAACCCTGCCGTTGCTCTCTGAGTACAGCACCTGGGTTGGTCAACACGAGGGGCTGTACAAAGCCTATCGCGACCTGCGCGATGGCGACCACTATGCCGAACTCAACACCGCGCAGAAAAAATCGGTCGATAACGCTCTGCGTGATTTCGAACTCTCCGGCATTGGTTTGCCGAAAGAGAAACAGACCCGTTACGGTGAAATTGCGGCCCGTCTGTCTGAGCTGGGCAACCAGTACAGCAACAACGTGCTGGACGCGACCATGGGCTGGACGAAGCTGATTACCGACGAAGCCGAGCTGGCCGGTATGCCGGAAAGCGCGCTGGCGGCGGCGAAAGCGCAGGCCGAAGCGAAAGAGCAGGAAGGTTTCCTCTTAACCCTGGACATCCCGAGCTACCTGCCGGTCATGACCTACTGCGACAATCAGGCGCTGCGCGAAGAGATGTACCGTGCGTACAGCACCCGCGCCTCCGATCAGGGCCCGAATGCCGGTAAGTGGGATAACAGCCCGGTGATGGCTGAAATCCTCGCGCTGCGTCACGAGCTGGCACAGCTGCTGGGCTTTGAGAGCTACGCTTCCAAATCCCTCGCCACCAAAATGGCGGAAAATCCACAGCAGGTCCTCGATTTCCTGACTGACCTGGCGAAACGTGCGCGTCCGCAGGGCGAGAAAGAGCTGGCACAGCTGCGCGCCTTCGCGAAAGCGGAATACGGTGTCGACGAGCTGCAGCCGTGGGATATCGCCTGGTACAGTGAAAAACAGAAACAGCACCTTTACAGCATCAGCGATGAGCAGCTGCGTCCTTACTTCCCGGAAAACAAAGCCGTTAACGGTCTGTTTGAAGTGGTTAAACGCATTTACGGGATCACCGCCAAAGAACGTACCGACATCGACGTCTGGCATCCGGACGTGCGCTTCTTCGAACTGTATGACGAGAAGAACGAGCTGCGCGGGAGCTTCTACCTGGATCTGTACGCTCGCGAGAACAAACGCGGCGGAGCATGGATGGATGATTGCGTCGGGCAGATGCGTAAAGCGGACGGCTCCCTGCAGAAGCCGGTGGCGTACCTGACCTGTAACTTCAACCGTCCGGTGAATGGCAAACCTGCGCTGTTTACCCATGACGAAGTGATTACCCTGTTCCACGAGTTCGGCCACGGCCTGCACCATATGCTGACCCGTATCGAAACCGCAGGCGTTGCCGGTATCAGCGGTGTGCCATGGGATGCGGTCGAACTGCCAAGCCAGTTTATGGAAAACTGGTGCTGGGAGCCGGACGCGCTGGCGTTCATCTCCGGCCATTACGAAACCGGCGAACCGCTGCCGAAAGAACTGCTGGATAAAATGCTGGCGGCGAAAAACTACCAGGCGGCGATGTTTATCCTGCGCCAGCTGGAGTTCGGCCTGTTCGACTTCCGTCTGCACGCCGAGTTTAGTCCGGAGCAGGGGGCGAAAATCCTCGAGACGCTGGCCGAGATCAAAAAGCAGGTCGCCGTTATTCCTGGCCCAACCTGGGGCCGCTTCCCGCACGCGTTCAGCCATATCTTCGCGGGCGGCTATGCGGCAGGCTATTACAGCTACCTGTGGGCCGACGTGCTGGCGGCGGATGCGTTCTCTCGCTTTGAAGAAGAGGGCATTTTCAACCGTGAAACCGGCCAGTCGTTCCTTGATAACATCCTGACGCGCGGCGGTTCTGAAGAGCCAATGGTGCTGTTCAAACGCTTCCGTGGCCGTGAGCCGCAGCTGGATGCGATGCTTGAGCACTACGGAATTAAAGGCTAACCGTTACGTGAAGATTTGTTTAGTCGATGAAACAGGCGCCGGAGACGGCGCCTTATCTGTTCTGGCCGCCCGCTGGGGGCTGGAGCATGATGATGAAAACCTGATGGCGCTGGTGATGACGCCGGCGCATCTGGAATTACGTAAGCGTGACGAACCCAGGCTCGGCGGGATATTTGTCGATTTTGTGGGGGGCGCCATGGCGCACCGGCGCAAGTTCGGCGGCGGTCGCGGTGAAGCGGTTGCCAAAGCGGTTGGCGTCAAAGGAAGCTATCTTCCGGACGTGGTGGATGCCACGGCGGGTTTAGGGCGCGATGCGTTTGTCCTGGCCTCGGTAGGGTGTCACGTGCGGATGCTGGAGCGCAATCCGGTCGTGGCCGCGCTGCTCGACGACGGGCTGACGCGCGGCTATGCCGACCCGGAGATTGGACTGTGGCTGCAGGCGCGCTTGCAGTTGATTCACGCCTCCAGCCTGACGGCGCTGACCGATATCACTCCGCGTCCACAGGTGGTCTACCTCGACCCGATGTTCCCGCATAAGCAGAAAAGCGCGCTGGTGAAGAAAGAGATGCGGGTGTTCCAGTCGCTGGTCGGGCCGGATTTAGACGCGGATGGTTTGCTGGCACCTGCTCGTCAGCTCGCCACGAAGCGCGTGGTGGTGAAACGTCCGGACTATGCGCCGCCGCTGGCGGACGTGGCCACGGCCAATGCGGTGGTTACCAAAGGGCACCGGTTTGATATTTATTCGGGGACGCCGGAACAGGAAGGTTAGGGTGTGCGGTTTGATGCCGTCACCCCAACCCGCGCTGGAAAGAGGCTCGAACGGTTCCCTCTCCCGGTGGGAGAGGGAAAGCAGACTTACTCGTCTTCTTCGTCACGCAGTGGAACAATCAGCATATCCACATGAACGGTGTTAATCAGCTGACGCGCTGAAGACATCAGCTTGCTCCAGAAGTCCTGGTGGTGACCACAAACGACCAGGTCCATATCGTATTTCTTAATCGCATCAACCAGCACCTGACCCAGATCGCCGCTGCCGCTTAAGGTTTCGGTGATAGGGTAGCCCGCGTTGGTGGACAGTTCGCTCAGCGCGTGGTGTGTCTCTTCAGAGATGCGTTTCTGCATATCACCGAGATTGACGTCAATCAGACCGGTATAGAGGTCGGAGTAATTCACATCAACGTGGATAAGAGAAACTTTCGCGTTGTAAGGGCGTGCCATGGATACCGCTTTATCAACCAGCACTTTACTCTCCGGAGAGAGGTCTACCGCGATGAGAATGTGTTTGTAAGCCATAGTGTTACTCCTTCCTTAAGTTATCGATGACTAAATGGAAAAGCCGTCGTCTGATGCTTTCATTACGGCCCAGTAAAACATATTTTTCAAGCTTTGGTGTTGATAACGATTAACCTTGTGGCAAAAAAATTAACGGATCTCCTACACTATTTAATGAGCCGTTCGGATATTAAAACGCGAACCGGATCGACTTTTGTTCATTCTTTCACTGAACTGTCTGTCAGGGCACTGGAGTGCGGTAGCTCAGAGGCCTTGCTTCGTGGGCGTACGCCGGGGAGGATGTATGATTAGCACCGTCGCATTGTTTTGGGCGTTATGCGTGGTTTGCATAGTGAATATGGCGCGCTACTTCTCATCGTTACGTGCGCTGTTAGTGGTACTTCGTGGTTGCGATCCGTTGCTTTATCAGTATGTGGACGGTGGAGGGTTCTTCACCTCGCACGGACAGCCCAGCAAGCAGATGCGTCTGGTAGGGTATATCTATTACCAGCGCTATCGCGATCACCACGATGAAGAGTTTATTCGCCGTTGCGAGCGTCTTCGCCGTCAGTTCATTTTAACCAGCGCCCTGTGTGGTCTGGTTGTGGTCAGCATGATTGCCTTGATGATTTGGCACTGAGCATAAAAAAAGCGGGTCAGTTTCCTGACCCGCTTTTTTATCGCGTTCTGCCGATTAGATAAGCTTCAGCGAAATCCAGTACAACCCACCCGACAGCAGGATAGAGGCCGGAAGGGTAAATACCCAGGCCATCAGAATGTTGGTCACGGTTTTGCGTTGCAGACCGCCGCCGTCAACAATCATGGTCCCTGCCACGGAAGAGGAGAGTACGTGGGTGGTCGAAACTGGCATACCGGTATAGCTCGCCAGACCGATTGAAACCGCCGCCGTCATCTGCGCGGACATACCCTGCGCATACGTCATGCCTTTCTTACCGATCTTCTCGCCGATGGTGGTCGCCACACGACGCCAGCCAATCATCGTACCGATACCGAGAGCCAGTGCGACAGCCATGATGATCCAGATTGGCGCGTACTCAATAGTATTGAGCATATCGCCTTTCAGTTTCTTCAGCAGACGCTGGTCGTCAGCATTCACTTCTGGCAGCTTCGCCACTTTATCCGTGACATCAGAGATGCACAGCATAATGCGACGCAGTTGACCACGTTGCTCAACGGACAGTTTGTCGTAGCTTTCGATATTACCCAGCATGCCTTTGGCACGTTCCAGCGCGTTAATCGCGTTTGCCGGATGGCAGTGGAATTCGCCCGGCGCAGTGGTAGCGCCTGCTTCAGGAGAAGGGATCAACTGGTCAACGCCGGTTGCCTTCTTCAGCAGCTCAGGGTGTTGCTGGAAATAGATTTCAACATTGTTCACCGCATCACGGGTACGGGTGATTTCGTAACCGGAGGCGTTCATGTTGACCACGAATCCCGCCGGTGCGACGCCAATCAGTACCAGCATTACCAGACCAATGCCTTTCTGACCGTCGTTCGCGCCGTGAGAGAAGGCAACGCCGATAGCGGAAAGGATCAGGGCAATCCGCGTCCAGAATGGCGGCTTTTTCTTGCCGTCTTTCTTCTCACGCTCTGCCGGCGTCAGGTGAATACGGGAGCGTTTTTTCGTATTGCTCCAGTAACGACGCAGGATGAAAATCAATCCGCCTGCGACCACCAGACCCACGATAGGGGAGACAATCAGTGAGGCGAAAATTCCCAGCACTTTCGGGATGTTTAACGCATCAACAACCGAGGTACCGGTCATGAGGGCATTCGTTAACCCAATACCGATAATCGCGCCGATGAGGGTGTGAGAACTGGATGCAGGCAGGCCGAAATACCAGGTACCGAGGTTCCAGATAATTGCAGCAAGCAGCATTGAGAACACCATAGCGAGGCCATGGCCAGAACTAACGTTGAGAAGCAGATCCGTTGGCAACATATGCACGATCGCATATGCAACGCTCAGTCCACCCAGAAGAACACCAAAAAAGTTAAATACCGCCGCCATAACAACCGCGAGCTGCGATCGCATTGCGCGAGTGTAGATAACCGTTGCTACTGCGTTTGCAGTGTCGTGGAAGCCGTTGATCGCTTCGTAAAACAGTACAAAAACCAGAGCAAGCAATAATAAAAGCCCGGTATGTAAATCCAGGCCAGCAAACAAATGTAGCATAGGACGTTACGCCATTTTGAGGACATGAACGCGGCGCATTATCCAGGACAAATGCGCGGCGGGCAAAGTGAAATATAGCTTTTTTTTGATATAACTTCGGCTTTGTTGGCGTTAGGTAAAGAAATATATTTTATATTTCAAGTATATGACTGATATCTCGGTTAATTGCGCTGGTGTGACCACAGAGGAAACTTTACAATCCGCGGCAGTTAACGAAGAGGATTTTGACGTGGAAAGGTTTGATGCCGTGGTAATTGGCGCCGGTGCGGCGGGTATGTTTTGTGCGGCGATGGCCGGACAGGCGGGTCGTCGCGTGCTGTTGCTGGATAACGGTAAAAAGCCAGGACGTAAAATTCTGATGTCCGGTGGCGGGCGCTGCAACTTTACAAATCTCTATGTTGAACCCGCAGCTTATCTGAGCCAGAACCGTCATTTTTGCAAATCGGCCCTGGCGCGTTACACCCAGTGGGACTTTATCGACCTGGTGGGTAAGCACGGTATCGCATGGCATGAGAAGACGCTGGGCCAGCTGTTCTGTGATGACTCCGCCCAGCAGATTGTCGATATGCTGGTGGCCGAGTGCGAGAAGGGCGGCGTGGTGATGCGCCTGCGCACGGAAGTGCTGGAGGTGTCCCGCGATGAGCAGGGCTACACGCTGCAGTTAAACGGGGAAAGCGTCAGCGCCGATAACCTGGTGATTGCCAGCGGTGGCCTCTCCATGCCGGGGCTCGGTGCTTCACCATTCGGCTACAAGATTGCCGAACAGTTTGGCCTGAACGTGCTGCCCACCCGTGCGGGGCTGGTACCGTTCACCCTGCATAAGCCCCTGCTGGAACAGCTCCAGACGCTTTCTGGCGTCTCGGTGCCGTCGGTCATTACGGCTGAAGACGGTACGGTGTTCCGTGAAAACCTGCTGTTTACCCACCGTGGTCTTTCCGGCCCGGCGGTATTGCAAATTTCCAGCTACTGGCAGCCAGGGGAGTTTGTCACGGTTAACCTGCTACCCGATTGCGACCTGGAGGCTTTCCTCAACGAGCAACGCGCGGCGCACCCGAATCAAAGCCTGAAAAACACGCTGGCCATGCAGTTGCCAAAACGTCTGGTGGAATGTTTGCAGGTGCTGGGGCAGATCCCCGATGTGTCGCTCAAGCAGCTTAACAGCCGCGAACAGGCGGTGCTGGTTGAGACGTTGACAGCCTGGCGGGTGCAGCCCAACGGCACCGAAGGCTATCGCACGGCGGAAGTGACGCTTGGCGGGGTCGACACCCATGAACTCTCCTCACGCACCATGGAAGCGCGCAACGTGCCGGGGCTCTATTTTATTGGCGAAGTGATGGATGTGACCGGCTGGCTCGGCGGGTACAATTTCCAGTGGGCATGGGCAAGTGCCTGGGCGTGTGCGCAGGCGCTGTAAAATATGCATTAAAATGCCGGGGAGTGACTATTCCCCGGCGGTGACCTCATTCAGGCGATGTAAGAATTAATCCGGTATGATGTAATCCGCAATGCGGAAGGTGACTTTACCCGTCCAGCTGTTATCACGGTAAGAACCAATGGCTAGACTATCCTGGGTGAAGCCATTAAAGTTGCCAGCGGCAATGGAGGCGCCGAATTTTTCATACTGATTTTTACCCCAGTAGACTTTCGCAACGCCTTCACTCACCAGCGTATTAATATTGATCATGCCTTCATCGTCAGCATAATCATCAAGGCTTTTGCCGCCGTTGATCACATACACGGCCCCAACCTGAGTGCCGCTGGAGTTCAGCGCATTCGGATCGCCAATCACCAGATCCTTCTTACCGTCGCCGTTCAAATCCACATTACCAAGAATGCTATTCCCGAACCCTGCCAGTTTGCTGCCAGGTCTGTCGGCGTAGATAGCATAGCCATCTCGTACGCTAAAGTTTTTGTTGTAGTTAAGCCGGGTATGCGCCGCATCGAGGAACAAAGAGGAGGGCAACTTACTGCCATCAGTCTTACCTTTAATGATCCAGACCAACCCGGAGCGTTTTTTATCGATGCCAATGTCGGCAGGGGCGCTAATCGCAAAAGCGTTATAGTGAGTACTCAGGAGGTTACCTAATGGCGTGATGGTGCCGTTATTGGGCTTGTCCTGCGTATAGGCGCTATGATCATTACTCCCTTCTCCTCCCCCGGACTGACCACCAAGGAAAGCCGTCCCCATACCGTGAATACGGGTCGCTTGCGTCGCATTTAACGAGGCTATGTCGAGATTCCCCTGGTTGAAACTGCTACCGTAAACGAGATACGCCGTGCCGCGTCCGTTGGTGCCACTGTTATCGGAAACACGGCCTTCATTGACGGATTCCGGGTCGACGATCAGATAATCACTGAAACCATCGCCGTTAATATCTCCCACATCACTGATTTGCTGACCGAGGTTGTTATTAAGCGGTTTATCCGGACCGTTGGTGGCGGTCATCTGCGGGCGAATATAGGCGCCAGTCGTGGCCGGGATCTCCCAGTCGCCCAGGCTGTTGCGCTTAATATCGATGTTCTGCCACTGGTCGCCTGGCTTTTGGGCGCCATAGATAATGACAGCGCCGCCGCGTCCGCCTGTGCCTTCGATATCGCCGATAGCGAGATCAACCATCTTGTTAGCCACTGCAGAATTTTTATATTTAATTGGGCCGACTGCGGTGCCAAACCAACCACCGGTATTGGCAGAGCCTGAAGCAGTTACCGTACGGATGCGAATACCCAGGCGAGAGTCGCCATTGTCGATATCATTGAGGTCTATCTGATTAGAAAGACGTGCGCCCGTGCGGTGATGTGGCCCGCCCCAGATAATATAGACTTGATCATGCCAGTGGGAGGCAATGACTAAATCGTCATACCCATCGCCGTTAATATCACCAATTTTACGTACCGCGACGCCCATCCATTTTGTCGTCACTGAGCCAGGCTTATTCGCTTTATTGCTGTGGAAGATTTTAAGCGCGTTTTGCGGATCGAATTCACCTACGTTATTCACTTCCTGCATGGTTTTTCCGCCGGAGGTACCGAAAATAACGTACGCAAGCCCTTTCGCGCTATCTCCCCAGGGGGCTGTAATCACAATATCTTCGCCCGCGATATGCGAGCCATTGTCCTTATCGGAAAACTTACCGATCGTGGTCATTGTCATACCGAAATAATCTTTACTCTTTTCACCCTTGATGGCGAAAGGTGCAGAGTAGGGTTCGATATCGCTGGCAATAACCTGTGACGCCGTGAAGCCTGTACCTACTAAGGCTGCAACGTAAAGTGCGACACGCGTTTTATTTTTAAGTTTCATGTTTTATATCCTTATACAAATCCATTTTTAAATATCCGGCAACTCATTTTTAAAGTGCGATGAGTTACAGTGAAATAAGGTCTTTCTTTAGTGGGTTAAGTTTTTTCTCTATTTAAACTCGAAATCCAGCGTTGATGTGGCTTCAAATTTTCCCGGTTCTGGAGATTTTTCTCCTTGCTGCACGGGTGTTGCTATAATCGTGACATTACCCTCCTGTGTCGGTATCGCCGAACTGCTACCATCAATTTTATTACCGTTGTGTTCTAGTTTTATCCCTACATCGTTGCGTTCCCCTCCTTCTTTATTACGGGTTCTGATTAAACCCGCGTCATTGAAATCGGAGGTGCGAAATTTAATATTCGCCTTGCTGACATCCGCTTCGTCATCACAGGTAACCTTGAGCGGAATGCTTTTTTGCTTACTGCTGGCCTCAGGCGTGAATTCATTAGCGGTGATATCGCCAAACGGGATGTTAATGACTTCTCCACCATTAATTCTGCAGTTTGGTGGGATAGTAATACTCAATTCAAATTTGAGCTTAACAAACGGTTTTGTGAGGTCGAAGGCTCCGGATGCTTTCCGAGCGTAAATTGTAAGTAACTCTCGTTCAGGATATTCATGATGGCCTGTGATGTTCCTGGTTAACTCCAGTGAGACAGTGCCGACAGTGCCTGTGTTAAATGGATGATCTTCATGGACATCATCACAGTCGAAATTGATGTTGTTTTGATTACTGACACCCGTATTATTTTGCAGATCAACGGGGACAGGGTGGCCAACACTTCCACCAATGCCCACCTTAAAACCAATATTAATACCTTTCTCATTATCAAATGGATAGTAAATAAAATCGCCATTAGGTTTACCACTTCCCGCGCTCAGCACGTTACTGGTAAACTTAAAGTGTACGCTTTCTCTTTGGGATGAATCTCTACAAAAGCAAGTTCCCCTGAAATCTTCCCCATTATTCCAATCGCTTTGTACCACGCCGGGTATATGGTCAGCCGTAAGTTTTTTATTAATCATAAATTCTGCCGCCTGCCCTGAGTTTGATGTCGGCCAACAGCTCCCTTCGACAGCAGCAAAGGCAGGTGATCCTATTAATCCCCCTACTGCCAGGCACACAGCTAACGCTAATTTTTTCATATTCAATTCCTTAATTTATTAACGGGCTATTTGCAGGTCTGCATTAACTGCACAATTCCGCTAATCGTGGGTTCCTGGCCAGAAAGCTGATAGTGAACCTGACATCGTTGATCGGCCCTCTTACCCCAGCTTACGTCTAGCGTCCCTTTGTCCGCCATCCCGGTCAGGAATACGCTGCCTTCATCACCCACAATGCTGCTGATGGCGTTTTGAGAAACAACGGCGCCGAAGGGGATCGGTTTGCCCTGCGAATTTGTCAGCGTCATCATCAGGCGTTTACCTACCGCCGTGCTGAAACGTGCCCGAACGATGGCTCCCCGGGTGGGAACGACCTTATGGCTATTGCTTTCCAGTTCAACATCATCTGGGAGCGTGTCGGGACGAAGTTGGATTGTGCTCTCCTGATAAGGCGCCAGGTAAGGCACCACGGCATAGCCCCGGGAGTCGGTGCTTACGCCAGCGTGGTTACGCAAGCTGACGCCTGCCGCATCCGGCGCTTCAACCAACGCGACCGTTTCACCCAGCGATTGCGCCAGCGTGACGCCATGCGGATGAACCAGCACGCCCCCTCGCAGGTTATAATTCAGTCGCTGTGCGTCCCGGCTATAACCATACCCGGCGCCAACCTGCGCATAGCGTCCGCTATAGCTAAGCGATGCATCGCTGCTGTTTGCCTGGCTGCCTGGGTTGATGTTCTGTTGTACGCTCCAGTTAAGATTATTGTCCTCAAGGGCGCTGCCGCTCAGGGAAACGCTATGACCAGGCGCGCGGTTTTCAGCTGCGGAAAATGAGTAACCGGCGCGCGCGGAGCGGAGCCATTTGTCCAGGGGAACGCTCACGCTCAGGCTGAACAGATTGTCCTGGTTATAGCGACGCTGGTTATCCTCTTTCGTCACGTTCAGGTGATGGCTGTAATTCAGGCTATAGCTGATCCCGTTCCAGCTATTGCCATAGCCCAGCGTGGCGGAGGTGGTGCGTTTTTTGCTGGTGTGGTATTCCTCGCTCACCAGCATGGAGGAGAGGTAGCCGAGGTTATTTCCCAGGTTTTGGTTAAGCGTCAGTTCTGTACGGCTACGACGTCGTTCCGGAAGCGAGTGCTGCGAGTGATAACTACTCAGCGTTTCACCCAGCGTGTAGTAATCGGCCGTTGAGTAGCGATAACCCGCAATCGCAACGTTAGTGCCGGTAGACAGCAGATTTTTGTTATAGCGAAGGCGTAGCGACTGCCCCCGATTTTTCTCTGCCTGTTTAGTGGTTGCCCAGGCCTGGGTAATATCAAATGACAGTGCGCCAAAATCGCCCAGGTTTTTTCCCATGCCAAAGAGCAGGGACTGGTATTTACTGGCGGCCTGCATGCCGCCGTATATCGAGGTTTCCCACGGAAGACCGTAAATCAGGCTTCCTTGTGAAAACGGCGCATTTTCAGCATCGCTGCTGCTGGAACGGTAGGTGCCGCTAATGACTTCATATTTATATTGTCCTTCACGCTGCATAATCGCTAACGACGCGTAAGGCACTAAAGAGACTTGCTCGCTTCCATCCGCCTCTTTCACCACAACTTTCAGCTCGCCGCTGCTGCCAAGGTAAAGATCGTTGATGACAAACTCGCCGGGCGGTACATAGCTTTGATAAATGCTATAACCGTTCTGGAAAATGGTGACCTGGGCATTCGTGCGGGCAATACCGCGGATCACAGGGGCATAGCCCCGCAAACTGCCTGGAAGCATCTGTTCGTCGGAATAGAGCTGCACGCCGCGAAACGGCGTACTGTCAAAGACGTCAGAGGTAGAACTATTATCTCCGACAATCAGCTGGCTGTTCAGGGCGGTAATATCGCGCTGCAAATAGGTATAGATGGAGTCCCAGCGACCAGCTTGGCCCTGACTATTACTCCAGGTCGAAAAATTGCGTAAACGCCATGGACCAACATTCAGTCCCGGACGCAGGCTGAGATACTGACTATCGGTTCCTGTCCCGTTGTTCGATGTCCAGCTGGCACCGCTGTAGTTGTAGCTGAGCGTGAGGCCTGGAATACCCTGTTCCCGACGAGCAGGATCGATGTAGCCGTGAGCCTGATTGTCCAGGGCCGCCTGAGGGAGGCTGAGCCTCAATGCCTGCTCGCTGAAATCAAATTCACTGCTCGCGTGAGGAATAGCCGACAGATTCGCACAGCTCTTGGTATCGTCCTGCAGCAATGGGAAGGCCGCCGTTTTAACGCCAAGCGACTGGAGCACCTCTTTGCTAAGACATGGTGCGAGGATATTTTTATGCTGCGCGTTCTCTTCGAGTCGAAACGTGATATCGCGCGTGTCGATCATTTTATTGTTGAGGAAGAGATCAACACGATAAACGCCAGGAGTCTGGCTTTCTTTATTCTCAAAGAGAGAAAGATCGACAGCGGTACGCGGCGCGCCCCCTGTTTCCAGAAAGGCTGGGTCGAAATAATCACTGGCGTATAATGCGCTGGGTAATATCCAGGCAAAGCAAAGCACCGGACGAATGCCCCAAAATATAGTCATGAAAAATACCCCTGCGAGGTTATTGTGTTAAAATTGTTATTCTATTTTTTGCGTTATTATCTGGCTGTTGCCGCCATAATCATTGATATATTTCCAGTGTACGGTTGCGTTGTTTTTTAGTGGCGAGTTATTCAGCGTAAATGCTTTGCTGCTTTTAGGCTCCAGCATGTCAAACTCTGACCATTTTTTGTTATTGATCGTCACCTCTGCAAAAGAAATGTAATATGAAGAGTTATTGCGTACGATGAGCTCATTATTTTCAATAGACCACCGAACGTTCTTGCCGATGTCAGCCGGTTCATCCGCTAAATTCGTCGGACGATAAAATAATTTGACCCGGGTATTTACCGCTATTTGAAGTTTGTTGATATCCTCTCTTGATGAGGACGGGATCGATTTAACGTTGAGCCAGAAAAGGGACTCGCGATCCTGCGGTAACGTTGTGCCGGTATAGATAATACGTAGCGCGTTGGCTTTGCCTGCATCCATGCGGAAAAGCGGTGGCGTCACAACAAACGGGGCTTTGGTAGCCTGTGAATCATTGCCCTGTACCCAGCTTTGGACCAGAAACGGGGTTGCAGTATTATTTCTGACGTTAATATTGCTCTCTTTCTTATCAGCATCATAGACCACACGCGTGTTGGATAAGGTCACACTGGCGTGTGATATATAAGAGCCAAAGAGCAGGGCCAGCAGCGTCAGATTGCGTTTCCTTAACATAAAACATCCTTGCGTTCCGGGCTATTATTCATTGCCCGGAACTGAGTTGAGTAATTTATTTATAGATAATCGTGTAATCCGCAACCGCGTCTGCCTTACCAGGGGTCACCGCATCAGCGGATGATTTATAACGGGCTGAATACATCAGGGTGGCTGTACCCGTAGTTCCGGTACCGGTGATAGGGATAAATTTATTTGGATTCTCGCCCAATTTCAGCTGTGTTCCATCTTCATTCAGAAATTCAATCCCTAAACCGGTTGCTGCATCGTCGCCGGTTTTAAGCGCAAGGAGATCTTTATCAATAGGATCATAGGCACCGCCAAATCGTGCTCCGGCTTCTTTAAGGACGCCTGTATCGCAGTTAGACAGGTCTATCCGAATACGGTGAATACCTGCAACATCGCCTTTCGCTTTAAATGCAGAAGAAGAGATGGTGCCCATTTGAATTGTTGGGTTCCCTCCCTGTCCGTTAATATCGACATCACAGGTGCTCGCGGTAATAGTGCCCGTGAAGTTGATTTGACCTGCACCTTTTCCGGGATCTGCCGCATGGCTGGACGGGCTGGCAATTGCAGCCAATAAGATTCCCATGGTAATGACAGATTTATTCATTTTTAAAATATTCCTCAGTGTGTAAATGTTTGAACATTATTTTTCAGGTTAGTAACTCAAAAGAGTTATTGTGGCCGCGGTATGCGGATATAAAGTTATTGCGAAAAGTAAGCGCAGGTATTCATCATTGCTTATCAGTCATGGTGATTGCTTATCAGTCATGGTGGCAAACTTCCATAGTCAGAAGTCTGAATATATGTTGGAGTTAGATTAACAAGAGCCTGAGAAAAATAAAGTGAGAACGGCGTGATTTGCGTTTTGTTCATTTAAAATCAATTGGTTAGCGTGTATTCTCTCAGGGTTTTATCAGTATTTTTATTGAGATTTTTACGGCTTATTTACTATTCGCCGAATGTGGGATGCTGCCCTGATAATAAAATTTTCAGGATAGTGAACGAATAATCTACGAAAGAATGATTGTCCTTTCTGCAAGGTGTAATGGTGAGGGGGGCTCCGTCGTATTGCAGGAGGCGATATCCGCACGCTATGCGTTTTTATCTCTTCTCTCTCTGGCGATTTTTAACATCACATTTACATTGCCGTACTGGCGCGAAGAAATGTTATTATTATTCTCTTGCCCGGTGATGCGGGCGTTTTTTCTCTTTGTTGCAAACGTTGTCTCTGCCAGCGTGCAGATGAATGTTAAGGATAGATTCATGGCTTCTGCTCATCTCGGTTTCCCGACTGAAACCGTTGTTGTCTTTGTAGTGATGGCCGTCGGGGCGATGTTTATCGACCTCTTTATGCACCGTCACGATAAACCGATCTCGCTGAAAAGCGCTGCCATGTGGTCCCTCTTCTGGGTCATGATGGCCATGGCTTTCGCCGGGTTCCTGTATGTTCACCACGGCGCAGAGATGGCAAGCCTGTTCCTCACCGGTTACGCGCTGGAAGAGGTGCTCTCCGTCGATAACCTGTTTGTGATGATGGCGATTTTTGCCTGGTTCGGCGTGCCGGATAAATATCGTCACCGCGTCCTCTACTGGGGCGTGCTGGGGGCGATTGTTTTCCGCGGTATCTTTGTGGCCATCGGGACCAGCTTGTTAAGTCTGGGGCCTTACGTCGAGGTTATCTTCGCGCTGGTCGTCGGCTGGACGGCGGTGATGATGCTCAGACGTAATGAAGAGAGTGACGAGGTTGAAGATTACTCCGGCCATCTGGCTTACCGTCTGGTGAAACGCTTCTATCCTGTCTGGCCTAAAATCAGCAGCAATGCCTTTATTCTGACCCAGAAAGAGGTGGACGCGGAGCTGGAGAAACCTGAAAACCAGGACGTGATGGTTGGACGCGTGAAGAAGGTGAAACGCTACGCAACGCCGCTGCTGCTTTGCGTGGCGGTCGTGGAACTCTCTGATGTGATGTTCGCGTTTGACTCCGTGCCGGCCATTATTGCCGTCAGCCGTGAGCCGCTTATTATTTACAGCGCAATGATGTTCGCCATCCTCGGCTTGCGTACGCTCTACTTCGTGCTGGAAGCGCTGAAGCAGTATCTGGTGCATCTGGAGAAAGCGGTGGTGCTGCTGCTGTTCTTCGTGGCGTTCAAGCTCGGATTAAATGCCACCGATCACTTCTGGCACCACGGTTACAGCATTGGTGCCACGGCGAGCCTGTTTGTGGTGCTTGGCGTGCTGGCGCTGGGGATTATCACCAGCGTGATGTTCCCGGGTAAGAAAGAAGCCCATTAAAAGCAAAACGGCAACCTTTGGTTGCCGTTTTCGGGTAGACAGTGTCTAACACTTAATCGGTGAATGTCGACGCTTGCGCGGTGGATGGAAGTGCCGCCAGTGTGCATCCTGCGCCGCCGCCAGCAGTTCATGGTCACCGCGGGTATCGCCCCACGCGCGCAGGTGGTAGCTATTCAGATCGCCATACACTTTTTCCAGCCTCGCCACCTTCTGGGCACAGCGGCAGTTGTTGCCGGTGATACGTCCGGTCAGCTTGCCGTCTTTCACTTCCAGCTGTGTGCCAATCAGCTTAATCCCTAGCTTGTCAGCCCATGGCTGGAGCACCAGCGCCGGAGAGGCGGAGCAGATGGTCACTTCCGCACCGGAATTCACCTCTGCGGCGACGGCCAGTACGCCGGCAGGGCGCATCAGCTTGTCCCAGTATTTTTCGCAAAACGCTTCCGCCTTCTGGCGTAGCCAGTGTTCATCGACGCCCGTCAGGAACGTTTTAATCAGCACTTCCTTCAGCTCATCGCGCGTCAGCTTACGACGCACGCAGTGCAGCGTGGGTAAGGCCATACGCACCAGGCGGCCCGCGAAGTAACGTTTACCAAAGGCAAAACGCAGGAAAGGGATAAAGCTGTCGTGGTGCGTCAGTGTTCCATCAAAGTCGAAGACGGAGAGCACGTTGGATTTGGCCACGGCCTCGTCGGCAATCATATTGGTCATAAATACGTCTTAGCTAAAATACACATTCTGTTGATTAGTTTACCTGCTTTACCCTGTCTGTCCTTCTGTCTTGAGCATTTTTTTCGCGATCTTGCGATCGGAAAGTGAGTCCATTTTTGGTCTCAATAATAATTGGTTGAAAAGCGAGCTGTCTATATTATCGCCACATTGAGCGCTATTTCGGGGGAACGTTGGCCCCCACCGGTAAGGAAAATATTCACTCACTGAATCTATTTTGATATGACGTTTAGATCGCTTATTTCAATCCTCTCGTTAAGTCTGGCTTCGTTTTCGGCATTGAGTTTTCAACTGCCGGCGTCGATGCTGTCAATGAACCGCGAGCTCGCCCTTTCTCCGGCAAAATCCGCGTTGCTGCACCAGGAAACAGGACCACTGCGTACCCGGATCCTTGATCAATACCAGAAGTGGAAAGGCACCCACTATCAGTGGGGCGGGACCACGCATCGGGGCGTGGACTGCTCCGCGCTGATGCAGCATCTGTTCAGCGATGCGGCGCACCTTAATCTGCCGCGTACGACGGGCGAACAGATCCATCGCGGCGTGAAGGTGGCGCAATACCGTCTGAAGGCGGGGGATTTGGTCTTCTTTCAGACCGGTCCAGACCGAAGGCACGTGGGCGTGTACATCGGCAATAGCCAGTTTATTCATGCCTCACGCAGCCAGGGCGTAACCGTTTCAACCCTGACTGATGACTACTGGCAGGCGCACTATATTACTGCCCGACGGGTCACAGACCGTTCTGTCTGAGGGATCAGATGATGTCATCCACCACGCCGCCATCGACGCGCAGTGCCGCGCCCGAGGTGGCGGAGGCCTGGGGCGAGCAGACATACACCACCATATTGGCGACTTCTTCCACCGTCGCGGCACGCTGGATAACCGAGCTCGGGCGGTGAGTCATCACAAACTCTTTCGCCAGTTCCTCCAGCGATTTGCCGGTTCTCTCGATCTCGTCTTTCATCATGCCGGCAAAACCGTCTGAAAGGGTGGGACCGGGCAATACGCTGTTCACCGTGACACCGCTTCCCGCCACGAACTTCGCCAGCCCGCGAGCGAGCGACAGCTGCGCCGTTTTGGTCACACCATAGTGGATCATGTCCGCCGGAATATTGCAGGCCGACTCGGACGAAATAAACACCACGCGTCCCCAGCCTTTCTGCACCATACCCGGCAGCAGCGCACGGGAGATACGTACGCCGGACATCACGTTTGTCTGCCAGTAACGCTCCCAGGTGTCATCGTCGGTGCCATAAAAATCCTGCTGGCCGTAAATGCCGGCGTTGTTGACCAGGATGTCGACGTGGGTCGCCACGTTCAGCAGCGATTCCACCCCTTCAGCCGTGCTGAGGTCGGCAATTGCGGCGCGTACCTGCACCCCAGGCACAACCTGTTGTAGCTGCTGGATACCTTTATTCACAGACTCCGTGCTACGGCCATTGATGATCACTTCCGCACCGCTTTCAGCCAGCCCTCGGGCTATGGCGAACCCGATCCCGCCGGTAGAGGCGGTCACCAGCGCGACTTTCCCCGTAAAATCGATCTTCATCATCTGCTCCTTATCGTGTTTAACGTTCGGACCTTAAAGCGTAGCAGGTGAGGATGGCGGCTCCTGGCTAAAAAGGCGCAGCAGGGTCTCAACCTGTTCATCCAGCGGGCCGAGGGAGCGTTTCACAATCAGGTGCAGCGGCGTAGCCCGGCGTGCGCCATGGCTAAGCGGCAGGCGTTTAAGCACCCCCAGATCAAGCTGGGTCTGAATACGCTCCTCTGGCAGCCAGCCATAGCCGACCTGAGACATCACCGCCTCTATGGCTGCATCAATGGTGGAAAAGGTCCACGACTCGCCGGCCGCACGCGCGGCGGTCTGGCTGTCGGCTATCTGAATGAGCGGCCACGGGCGCAGCATATCGTCGTTAAGCGGCGCGTCGAGGCTAAAGAGGGGATGTTGATGATGCGCCACGGCAACAAAGTCGATATTCATCAGCCATTCGCCAAGACCGGTTATGTCCTGGCGGCGGGTTAACACCATCACGTCGGCTTCATCATTAATGACATCGGTGCGGCTATTTTCCAGCACTTCGGTGAGGCGGACCTGCGTTTGCGGATACAGCTGCTGGAACTGACGCAAAATAGCGAACAGGCGTCGGCGCGGGAAAATGCTGTCCACCACCAGATCTAACCGCGTGCGCATTCCATTACGCAGGCTTGCCGCACGGGTCTCAACATAGGCGAAGGCTTTCAGCAACGGTTTAACCTGGTTGAGCAGGAGTTCGCCGGCCGGGGTTAAGACAGCCCGCCGCCCCTCGGGCACCAGCAGCGCCACGCCCAGCCGCTCCTGCAGCAGCGACAGGTTATAGCTGACCGAGGACTGGCTGCGGTTGGTCTCTTCCGCTGCTTTGGCAAAGCTGCCTGCCTCGACCACTCTTTCCAGTAATGACCATTGTTCAAGCGTCGTCTTATGCATGATTAATCTAAAATTTGGATGAATTTGATTTAAACATAGCGTTATTCATTCATTTTTTGAAGGGGTACGATCGTCTCATCAAAGCAAAGGAGACACATTATGAACACCTTCGACAAACATGACTTAAGCGGCTTCGTCGGCAAACACCTTGTATATACCTACGATAATGGCTGGAACTACGAGATTTATGTCAAAAATGAAACCACCCTTGATTACCGTATTCACAGCGGGATTGTGGCGAACCGTTGGGTGAAAGATCAGCAGGCTTATATTGTTCGCGTAGGGGAGAGCATCTATAAAATTTCCTGGACAGAACCAACCGGTACCGACGTGAGCCTGATTGCAAACCTGGGTGACAAACTGTTCCACGGCACCATCTTCTTCCCACGTTGGGTGATCAACAATCCAGAAAAAACCGTCTGCTTCCAGAACGATCATATTCCATTGATGAATGCGTATCGTGATGCGGGTCCGGCATACCCCACTGAAGTCATTGATGAATTTGCGACGATCACCTTTGTTCGCGACTGTGGGGCGAATAATGAAAGCGTTATTGCCTGTGCGGCGAGCGAGTTACCAAAAAACTTTCCTGATAATTTAAAATAAGCGCGACAATTAACTAAAAAGAAAAGTTCCCGGCTATTTCTTCTTTTAAAAGAAATAGCCGGGATTTTTTTTGTTTGTTGATGTTATGTTTAAAAAATTGCAGGCAAAGGTCGAGTTTGATCACACAATAAATAATTCATAATAATTTAACTCTTTGTATTTTAAGTGGTTAATGGGAGGGTGAAGTGAATGGAATGTCTTTCTTAATTTTTCCCTAAGAAATGTTAGCTACCTTGATATAAGTTTATGGTTCGTTGAAATAAACGAGCCGGCATTTGGTTAATATCAAAAGCGTGCCATTCTTATTTCAAGGAAATTAATGATGAGTGATTTTTTGCCTTTTTCCCGGCCGTCCATGGGTAGCGAGGAATTAGCGGCGTTGCAGGAGGTATTAACCTCCGGCTGGATCACCACAGGACCGAAAAATCAGGCGCTTGAAGAGGCATTCTGTCAGCTAACCGGGAATCAACATGCGATTGCCGTCAGCTCAGCGACCGCGGGAATGCATGTCACGCTGATGGCGCTGGGTATTGGTCCAGGCGATGAAGTGATTACCCCCTCCCTGACCTGGGTATCCACACTGAATATGATTGTGCTGCTGGGTGCAACCCCGGTGATGATTGATGTGGACCGGGATACGTTGATGGTCACGCCGGATGCGGTCGACGCCGCCATTACGCCACGCACAAAAGCGATTGTTCCGGTTCATTATGCCGGCGCGCCGTGTGACATCGACGCCATTCGCGCCATCGGGGAACGTCACGGTATCCCAGTCATTGAAGATGCGGCGCATGCAGCCGGCACGTACTACCACTCGCGTCACGTGGGCTGGCAGGGCACCGCGATTTTCTCATTCCACGCCATTAAAAACATGACCTGCGCCGAAGGCGGGTTAGTGGTCACGGACGATGCGCAACTGGCGCAGCGGATCCGTAGCCTGAAATTCCACGGCCTGGGTGTGGATGCCTACGACCGCCAGACGCACGGTCGTGCGCCGCAGGCAGAAGTTATCACGCCCGGCTTCAAATACAACCTGGCGGATATCAACGCCGCGCTGGCGCTGGTGCAGTTGGGCAAACTGAAAGAGGCCAACGCACGACGTCATGACATTGCTGAACGCTATCTGCGCGAGCTTGCCGATACGCCGTTCCAGCCGCTGCGTATTCCTTCATGGCCGCACGTCCACGCCTGGCACCTGTTCATCATTCGCGTGGATGAAGCCAGCTGCGGGATTTCTCGCGACAACCTGATGGCAGCCCTGAAGGAAAAAGGCATTGGTACCGGCCTGCATTTCCGCGCGGCGCACACGCAAAAATACTACCGCGAGCGTTTTCCTGATGTATCGCTCCCGAATTCTGAATGGAATAGCGCGCGTATTTGTTCTCTCCCCCTTTTCCCGGACATGACTCATGACGACACAACCCGCGTCATTACCGCGCTCCATCAGCTTGCAGGAAATTGATATGTTCAGCGCACCGCCTGTACAAAAAGTTTCTGTGGTTATCCCCGTTTACAACGAACAGGAGAGCCTGCCCGAACTGATCAGCCGCACGACGGCCGCCTGCGACACGCTCGGCAAAGCCTATGAAATACTGCTGGTGGATGATGGCAGTAGCGATAATTCCGCGCTGATGCTGACCGAAGCCGCGCAGGCCGAGGGCAGCCATATTGTTGCCGTGCTGCTTAACCGTAACTACGGCCAGCACTCCGCCATTATGGCCGGGTTCAGCCACGTGACGGGCGATCTGATTATTACGCTTGATGCCGATCTGCAAAACCCGCCGGAAGAGATCCCGCGTCTGGTTGCAAAGGCCGATGAAGGGTACGACGTGGTCGGCACGGTGCGGCAAAACCGTCAGGACAGCCTGTTCCGTAAGCTGGCTTCCCGCACAATCAACCGTTTGATCCAGCGGACCACCGGCAAAGCGATGGGCGATTATGGCTGCATGCTGCGCGCCTACCGCCGCCATATTGTCGACGCCATGCTGCACTGCCATGAACGCAGCACGTTTATTCCCATTCTCGCGAACACCTTTGCCCGTAAGGCGACGGAAATCCCGGTACTGCACGCCGAGCGCGAGCACGGGGAGTCGAAGTACAGCTTTATGCGTCTCATCAACCTGATGTACGACCTTATCACCTGCCTGACCACCACGCCGCTGCGCCTGTTGAGCGTTTTCGGCAGCATCATTGCCGTGTTCGGCTTCGCGCTCTCCGTGCTGCTGGTGTTACTCCGCCTGATCTACGGTCCCCAATGGGCGGCGGAAGGGGTCTTCATGCTCTTTGCCGTGCTGTTTATGTTCATCGGCGCCCAGTTTGTCGGGATGGGCCTGCTCGGGGAATACATTGGCCGTATTTATAACGATGTTCGCGCACGTCCGCGCTACTTTATTCAACGTGTTGTCCGCCAGGAACACAAAGCATCTCAAGAGGAAATTCACCCATGAAAGCTGTTGTCTTTGCCTATCACGATATGGGGTGTGCGGGCACGCTGGCCCTGCTGGAAGCGGGCTATGAAATCGCTGCAATCTTCACGCATCCGGACACGGCCGGAGAGAATAACTTCTTTGGCTCGGTGGCGCGTATCGCCGCAGAGCGCGGTATTCCGGTTTACGCCCCGGACGATGTCAACCATCCGCTGTGGGTGGATCGCATCCGGGCGCTCGCGCCTGATGCCATCTTCTCGTTCTATTATCGCAACCTGATTTGCGATGAGATTTTAAGTCTGGCCGCAAAAGGGGCATTTAATCTTCACGGCTCTTTGCTGCCCGCCTACCGTGGCCGCGCACCGCTGAACTGGGTGCTGGTGAACGGCGAAACGGAAACCGGCGTCACTCTGCACCGTATGGTGCATCGCGCAGATGCCGGTGCCATCATCGCGCAGCAGCGCGTGGCTATCGACGCGGATGAAACTGCGCTGCAGCTTCATCAGAAGCTTTGCACCGTAGCGCAAAGCCTGTTACGTGATGTGTTGCCAGCGATCCTTAACGGCACCTTCAGCGAGACCGCGCAGGATGAGAGCAAGGCGAGCTGTTTTGGCCGTCGCCGGCCAGAAGATGGTCGCCTGGACTGGAACAAGCCGGCTCGTCAGTTGCACAACCTGGTGCGTGCCGTTACCGACCCCTGGCCGGGGGCGTACAGCTTTGCAGGCGTGAGTAAATTTATCGTCTGGAAATCCCGCGTACGCGACGACATTCCTGCCGCCAAACCGGGCACCGTTGTCTCGGCTTCCCCGCTGATTGTCAGCTGCGGCGAGCAGGCGCTGGAGATCGTTACCGGGCAAACCGATAACGGCGTTTACGTTCAGGGCGCGCAACTGGCTCAGTCTCTGGGGCTGGTCACTGGCGCACTGATCACCAGCGCACCGGTTGTGGCCATCAAACGCCGCACCCGCGTGCTGATCCTCGGCGTCAACGGCTTTATCGGCAACCACCTGACCGAGCGTCTGCTGAAAGACGATAACTACGAAATTTATGGTCTGGATATCGGTGCTGATGCCATCAGTCGTTTCCTCGACAACCCGCGTTTCCACTTTGTGGAAGGGGATATCAGCATTCACTCCGAGTGGATTGAATATCACATTAAAAAATGTGACGTGGTGCTGCCGCTGGTGGCGATTGCCACGCCGATTGAGTACACCCGTAACCCGCTGCGCGTGTTCGAGCTGGACTTCGAAGAGAACCTGAAGATCATCCGCGACTGTGTGAAATACGACAAGCGCATCATCTTCCCGTCCACTTCTGAGGTGTACGGCATGTGTACTGACAAAAACTTCGACGAAGATACCTCTAACCTGGTCGTCGGGCCGATCAACAAACAGCGCTGGATTTATTCCGTCTCCAAGCAGCTGCTCGACCGCGTGATCTGGGCCTACGGCGAGAAAGCGGGTCTGCGCTTTACGCTGTTCCGTCCGTTTAACTGGATGGGGCCACGTCTGGATAACCTTAACGCGGCGCGTATCGGCAGCTCACGTGCCATCACCCAACTGATCCTGAACCTGGTGGAAGGCTCGCCCATCAAGCTTATCGAAGGCGGTAAACAAAAACGCTGCTTTACGGATATCAGCGACGGTATCGAGGCGCTGTTCCGCATCATCGAAAACAAAGAGGGTCGCTGCAACGGAGAGATCATCAACATCGGTAACCCGGATAACGAAGCGAGCATTCGCGAGCTGGCTGAGATGCTGCTGGCAAGCTTTGAACGTCATCCGCTGCGCGATCGCTTCCCGCCATTTGCCGGTTTCCGTGAAGTGGAAAGCAGCAGCTACTACGGTAAAGGTTATCAGGACGTTGAGCACCGGAAACCGAGCATTCGTAATGCGAAACGCTGCCTGAACTGGACACCGACGGTGAAGATGGATCAGACCATTGATGAAACGCTCGATTTCTTCCTGCGCACCGTGGAGCTGTCGGAACAGGTCTCATGAGAAAAGTCGGTTTACGCATTGATGTCGACACCTTCAGGGGGACGCGTGACGGCGTACCCAAACTGCTGGAACTGCTGAGCAAGCACAACGTGCGCTCATCCATTTTCTTCAGCGTGGGGCCTGACAATATGGGACGTCATTTATGGCGTCTGGTTAAACCGGCATTTCTGTTCAAAATGCTGCGCTCACGCGCAGCCTCTCTCTACGGCTGGGATATTTTGCTGGCCGGAACCGCATGGCCCGGCAGGCGCATTGGCGCGGGTAACGAAGCCGTTATCCGCGACGCGGCACAGCACCATGAGGTTGGACTGCATGCCTGGGATCACCATGCCTGGCAGGCCTGGGCTGGCGTCTGGGATATTCCACGCCTGTCGCGTGAAGTTGAGCGCGGCATGCTGGAGCTGGAGGCCATTACCGGTCAGACGATTCGCTGCTCCGCCGTGGCGGGATGGCGTGCCGACCAACGCGTGGTGAAAGCCAAAGAACCCTTCGCGTTTCGCTACAACAGCGATTGCCGCGGCACCGGGCCTTTTTTGCCGCTCATCGGGGAGAATCGCCTGGGGACGGTGCAAATCCCGGTCACGCTTCCCACCTGGGATGAAGTGGTTGGGCGCGAGGTCAGTGCCGGAGGGTTCAATCGCTATATTCTGGACTGCATTCATCGCGACACCGGTACGCCCGTCTACACCATCCACGCGGAAGTGGAAGGGATTGCGTATCAGCATGATTTCGATGCACTGTTGACGATGGCCGCTCAGGAGGGCATTCAGTTTTGTCCATTGAGCGAATTGCTGCCAGAGGATCTTAGCGTCCTGCCCGTGGGCAAAATTGTGCGTAATGAACTGGCTGGCCGGGAAGGCTGGCTTGGCTATCAACAAACCGTGAGTCCGGTATCATGAAAGCAGCCCGTTATGGCTTAGCGCTTCTCGCACTGTTTATCGTTTACTACCTCATTCCGATCGATATCCGCATGCTGTGGCAGCCTGATGAAACGCGCTATGCGGAAATCAGCCGCGAAATGCTGGCGTCTGGAGACTGGATTGTCCCGCATTTTCTGGGGCTGCGTTACTTTGAAAAGCCGATTGCGGGCTACTGGATCAACAGTATCGGGCAACTGCTGTTTGGGCATACTAACTTTGCCGTGCGCGCCGGCGCCATATTCTCAACCGGGTTGACGGCTCTGCTGGTGATCTGGATGGCGTGGCGCCTGTGGCGGGATAAGCGCGTTGCCATTTTCTCCGGCCTTATCTTCCTGACCCTGTTCCTGGTGTATGGCATTGGTACGTACGCCGTGCTGGATCCCATCATTACCCTGTGGCTGGTGGCCGCTATGTGCAGCTTCTGGCTGGCCTCGCAGGCTGAAACCGTGGCCGGAAAAGCGGGTGGCTACGTGCTGCTCGGGCTTGCCTGCGGCATGGGGGTGATGACCAAAGGATTCCTGGCGCTGGCGGTGCCGGTAATAGGCGTGCTGCCGTGGGTGATTGCGCAGAAGCGCTGGAAAGAGGTGCTGATCTTTGGCTGGCTGGCCATCGTGAGCTGTGTGCTGATCGTCCTGCCCTGGGCGCTGGCCATTGCGCACCGAGAGCCTGATTTCTGGCGCTACTTCTTCTGGGTTGAGCATATTCAGCGCTTTGCCCAGAGCGATGCTCAGCACAAAGCGCCGTTCTGGTACTACCTGCCGTTCCTGCTGGCCGGCAGTCTGCCGTGGCTGGCGCTGTTGCCCGGCGCGTTTCGGCTGGGCTGGCGCGAAAGAGACAACACGGGCGGTGGCTTTTATCTGCTTGGATGGGTCGTGATGCCGCTGCTGTTCTTCAGCATTGCCAAAGGCAAACTGCCAACCTACATCCTGCCGTGTTTTGCTCCGCTGGCTATCCTGATGGCGCGCTATGCCTGCATCGCGGCGGACAAAGGGGCCAGAGCGTTACGCATTAACGGCGGGATTAACCTGGCGTTTGGTGTGATTGGCGTGGTGGCGGCGCTGGTGGTCTCGCCGTGGGGGGTTGCTAAGCATCCGGTCTGGACATCCGTTGAGCTGTATAAAGTCTTCTGCGCGGTGCTGGCGTTTCTCGTCTGGGCGGCTGTCGGCTGGTTTACCGTGCGGCAAAGCGCGCAGCGCTGGTGGCTGGCGGCGTTGTGTCCTGCTGGCGTGGCGCTGCTGATTGGGTTTGCCATTCCTAACCTGGTGGTGGATTCCAAACAGCCGCAGTCGCTGGTGGATACCATCCGTGACCCGCTTCAGAGCAGCCGGTTTGTGCTGGCGAACAATGTTGGCGTGGCCTCCGGGCTGGCGTGGGAGCTTAAGCGTAATGACATCATTCTGTTTGGTCAGAGCGGCGAGCTGAGCTACGGGCTAGCGTACCCGGATGTGAAAGACCGGTTTGTCGAGAAAGATAATTTTGCGCAGTGGCTGGCAACGCATCGCCAGCAGGGGGGCGTGTCACTGGTGATCCTGCTGTCAAAACACGACGATATTAAGCGGGCTCATCTGCCAGAACCGGACAGCCTGTATATTCAGGGCCGTCTGGCCTGGCTGCAGTATTTACCGCAATGACGACCTGGCTCTGGTTGATACTGGCAAGCCTGCTGACCTGCGCAGGGCAGCTGTGTCAGAAGCAGGCCACCCGTCCGGCGAAAGCCGGGCGGCGTGGCGCGCATATTATGCTGTGGCTGGGCCTGGCATTGCTGGCGCTGGGCAGCGGCATGCTGGTCTGGCTGGTTGTCCTGCAGCGCCTGCCTGTCGGCGTTGCCTACCCTATGCTGAGCCTCAATTTTGTCTGGGTGACCCTGGCGGCGAAAGCATTCTGGCATGAAAAAGTCGCGTTGCATCACTGGCTGGGCGTCGGGTTCATCATCATCGGCATTGTTATCCTCGGAGGAAGCCTGTGAGAGGAACGTTCTGGGCGTTATGCAGCGTAATGCTGGTCAGCGCGGCGCAGCTGGTGCTGCGCTATGCCATGCAGGCTCTGCCGCCAGTCAGCGAGCTTTATGCGTTTGTCTCCGCGCTCTGGCACTTCTCATCCGGTACTGGCGCGCTGCTGCTGGGACTCATGGGGTATGTGGCCTCGATGGGCTGCTGGTATCTGGCGTTGCATCGCATGGCGCTCAGCAAAGCGTATGCCTTGCTGAGCCTCAGTTACATTCTGGTGTGGGCCGCGGCCATTTTGTTGCCCGGCTGGAACGAACACTTTTCCTGGCACGGGCTGGCGGGGGTAGGGATGATTATTCTCGGCGTGCTGGTGATTTTTATGCCACGGACATCCCGTGGTGAGCAATCGTCCCGGCGGTAAGGGCATAAGGCGTTGAGGTGCAGACGGCAAGACTGAGCGAGCCGAACTGGAGCTGGCTTACCGAATGCGTCTGCGACGTGCTGTCGATGCTGACAATCTGCCAGGCGCTGCCGCCTCGCTGCTTCACGATGGCCTCTTTACGCGTCCAGATCCCCCAGAAAGCAGAAAGCTTTGTCTCCGGGTCTTCGCGCTCCAGCTCCGCATGTTCCGCCACGCTGAAGACGGCGTTAGCCAGCGCCTGCCAGTTTTCACGTGGGCGGATAACTTCGATATCACACCCCACTTCGCCTTCGTCGCTCAGCAGCAGCGCGATATTATCGCCGCTGTGACTCAGGTTAAACCAGAAGGGCTGCGCATCCACGAAGGCCGGCTTCCCTTGCTCACCATAGACGATCTCGGGTAACGGAGAAGGAGAAAGCGTTTTGGCGAGCAGGGTTCTCCCCGCCAGCCAGGATGCATTTCGTGCACCCGCAGGTGCCATATGTGCAAGCGTCGACGCCAGCGGGTCTGCGCTCAGGGTGGAGATCTTTCCCAGTATAAACTGGTACATAGTTACGCCCAGCGTTTGATGATTATCGACGTGTTGATGCCGCCAAATGCGAAGTTATTGCTTTGCAGATACTCGCAGTCAATCTGACGGGCTTCACCCATAATATAATCTAAAGCACCACATTGCTCATCCGGTTGTCTTAAATTGAGCGTCGGGGCAAACCAGCCCTCACGCATCATCTGCAGACTCATCCAGGCTTCCAGCGCCCCACAGGCGCCTAACGTGTGGCCAAAATAGCTCTTCAGCGACGAAATTGGCACGTTGTCGCCAAAAATGGCGGCGGTAGCCTGGCTTTCAGCGATATCACCGCGATCGGTGGCGGTACCGTGCGCGGAGATGTACCCCATGTCCCGCGCGCTTAACCCTGCTAACGCCAGCGACTGCTCCATACAAATTTGCATGGTTTCACGTTGTGGCTGGGTGATATGGGCTGCATCACAGTTGGTGGCGAAGCCAACGATCTCGCCATAGATAGTTGCACCGCGTGCTCTGGCATGCTCAAGCTCTTCCAGAATCAGGGTGCCTGCGCCTTCCCCAATGACCAGACCATCACGCTGCGTATCAAATGGCGAAGGGGTGGTTTTCGGCGCATCGTTGCGCTGGCTGGTCGCGAATAAGGTGTCAAATACCGCCGCCTCTGATGGACAAAGCTCCTCTGCTCCGCCTGCGACCATCACGGTCTGATAACCGTGACGAATGGCTTCCCAGGCGTAGCCAATGGCCTGACTGCCCGACGTACAGGCACTCGACGTCGGGATAACGCGACCCCGAAGGCCAAAGAACAGGCCGGTATTCACCGCGGTCGTGTGCGGCATCATCTGCACATAGGTCGTACCGGTGATGTTGTGGGTGTGTTTTTCGGTGAGCATGGTGGCGAATTCGCTGACTGGCCCGGTACTGCCTGTGGAGGAGCCATAGGCGATACCGGTTTGGCCATTCGTGAGCACCGCCTCGCCAATCAGCCCCGCCTGCTCCAGCGCCAGCTCGGTGGCGCGGGTCGACATCAACGACACGCGGCCCATGGCGCGAATACGCTTGCGGGTATAGTGTTCCGGCAGGGTGAAATCATCAATCGGCGCGCCCAGCAGAGTGTGCAGGCCATCGTAAACCTGCCACTCCGGCATTTTGCGTACCGCGTTGTCATACGCCAGCAGCCTGCGGGAAACGGATTGCCAGTCCTCACCGAAGGCGGTAACGCCGCCCATACCGGTAATCACCACGCGACGCGTCATAGCATTCCTCCGTTAATGGAAATGACCTGGCGGGTAACGTAGCCTGCAATATCTGACATCAGATAGCTGGCAAGTCCTGCAACCTCTTCGGCCTGGCCCATCCGTTTCATGGGAATGATGGACATTGCCTCTTTCAGCGCAGCCTCTTCCATTTCAATCATGCCGGTATCAATCAGCCCCGGCGCAATGCAGTTCACGGTGATGTTGCGTTTTGCCAGCTCAATTGCCAGTGCTTTGGTCGCGCCAATAATGCCCGCTTTTGCCGCGCTGTAGTTCACCTGACCGCGGTTGCCCATCATGCCTGACACGGAGGATAAGGTGATAATGCGCCCCCCTTTTCGGGTGGCGATCATCGGCATAATGCAGGGTTGAATAACGTTATAAAAACTGTCGAGGTTGGTATGAATGACGCTGTCCCAGTCGTCTTCGCTGAGGGCCGGAAACGCACCGTCGCGGGTGATACCGGCATTACTGACCACGCCATACCATGCGCCGTGGGCCTCGATATTCTGCTCCAGCACGTCACGGCACTGTTCGCGGTTACCTGCATCGAAAGAGAGCAGGCGACCCTGACCGCCCGCTTGTGTGATGGTATCCAGCGTCGCCTGCGCGCCTGCGGCGTCACGGTGGTAATGTACGCCTACGGTAAACCCGTCAGCGGCAAGCTGGCAGGCGATGGCACGACCAATGCCTTTGCTGGCCCCGGTGACCAGTACGGAACGACTCATGCGTGAGATCCCTGATTAAAAAGCGATGTTAATTCTTCTGCGCTCGGCTGGAAGGTATTGACCCGGCCCGTGGCCAGCGTCTCCTCACCTGAGGAGATCGTACATTCAAAACTGCCGAAGCGTTCATCCTGCATCAGCAGTCTGACGGTGATGTCCAGCGTCGCGTCTTTTGCGAAACGTCCGCTGGCGCAGACCAACTCGCGCGCACCCAGCACCATGCCCAGCGCAATATGATCTTGCCCTTTCTGCTGGCGATGCCAGCCTGACCAGACGCCAACGGTCTGCGCCATCAGTTCGAGCGCGTACCAGCCAGGCAAATCGCCCTCGGCATTTAAAAAGGGCGCCAGTACGCTTTGGCCGTTGACCGCGACACGGCATACGGCGGAATCGTCTGTGACGCGTTCAACGGATCCCAGCAGCATCATTGGCGCATCGTGCGGCAGATAGTCGACGGGTGATAAGTAGCTCATGACACTCTCCCCAGCAGGATGCTGGCGTTGTTGCCACCAAACGCGAACGAGTTAGATAAAATGACCGGTTTTTTCAGCGCGGTGCTCTGGTGCAGCACGCCGCACGGCGACAGCGTCTCGTCCGGCGCGTAGCGGGCGAAATCCTGTGGGGGTAACGGCAGGTCACGCGTCAGAATAAGCCAGCTCAACGCCGCTTCGGTGATACCGGCAGCGCCCAGCGTATGGCCGGTAAGGTGTTTGGTAGAACTGCAGGGCACGTTTTCTCCAAAAAGGTCGTGTACCACGTGTGATTCAATCTGGTCATTGAGCGGTGTGGCGGTGCCGTGCAGGTTGATATAGCCAATATCCTCCGGCTGCAGACCCGCGTCATTGAGCGCCTGGGTAATGGCGCGAATGGCGCCTTCACCCTGCGGATGCGGCGCCGAAATATGGTAAGCATCGCTGGACTCGCCTGTTCCCAGCAGCGCGACCCCGGCGGGTTCACGGCTCAACACCATCAGCGCAGCGGCTTCACCAATGGTGATACCCCGACGGTCGCGGCCAAACGGCTCGCAGAGCGTTGGAGAAAGCGATTCCAGACTGTGAAAGCCATTGACGGGCATCCGGCTCAGGGTATCTGCGCCGCCCACAATGGCAATATCCACCAGCCCGGCGTCAATCAGACGCCGGCCGCTGATAATTGCCCGCGCGCTGGAGGAGCAGGCGGTCGAGAGGGTATATGCCGGGCCCTCGAGCTGTAACCAGTTAGCAAGAAAACGGGACGGATCGCCCAGCTCCTGTTGCGGATACTGCCACCGGGTGCTGGCTTCGCCGTTGAGCGTTAATCGTACGTGCTCATCCCCTTCATCGAGGCCGGAGGTGCTGGTACCTAAAACCACGGCCACGCGGTCGCGGCCGACCCGGGCAATCGCGTCGTCAACGGTGGATTGAATCTGTGCCAGCGCGGCCAGCAACAGCTGGTTATTGCGGGTGCGGTGCGCGGACAGGGTATCCGGAATGGACGGCAATTCACCTTCCACGCCACCCAGCACGGCGTCGGGCGCATCCTGCAACCAGCCGGACCGACAATGCATGCCAGGGGCTACGCCCGCCGTCAGGTTAGCGGCAATCTCATCCAGCGAGTTACCCAGCGCGTTGACCATGCCAACAGCAGAAATGTAAATCATCTCAGTCACCCAGATATTGAATGGTGATGTGGTAGTTAAAGACGTGTTGCTCGATGCTGATTGGCACGCGCTTGCCTTTGCGTTGCAGGTAGACAATGTCAGTCACCAGCTTGCCGCTGGCATTGCGTAGCTCGCGCCGATCGCCCTTGTCTTTAAGCGTCCAGCCCTTTGGCAGTTGTGGCTGCCAGGCGCTGAGTGGCCAATGGCTGAGCATCACATCGGCCAGTACCTGGCTGGCGGGAGGCAGCTGCGGCACAACGATCGACTGTTCGGTGTGTATCCCGGTATCGTCGTAAGTCGCCAGGAACAGACGGATACCGACGGAAGAGAGCCCGGCAAGCGTCACTTTGTGATCATCCGCGTTGAGCATGACCAGCAGGGACTGCGTTTGTCCGTTGAAGGTTCCGGTCAGCAGCTGCTGCGAACTGACCGCCGGGGTAATACCGGGCGGCGGCAGCGTCACTCGGGTTCCCGGCTGAAGCCAGGCCTGCGGACGTGTCCCTTCAGTATCGGTCGAATGGCTACAGCCTGCCAGCAGCAGCGTCGCGACCAGCGCGGCTGCGCGGTAAAAAGCATTCATTTTCGTTTTCTCTCTTTCTTAACAGGCATCGCCAGCGGCGCCAGCAGGAAGGCGGTAAAAATGCCGCTCACCAGCACAATACCGAAGCTGCTGATGGCCTGCGTGGTGCTGAACACGAGCATGCCTAACGTCAGCAGCGTGGTCATCATCGCCAGCGTGATGGCCAGCATCGACGTCAGCGGCGTACCGCGCGGGTTGCCGAAAAACAGCGTGTAGTTAATGCCAATGCCGAGTACCAGGACCAGCGCCAGCAGTGAAAACAGATTTACCGGATGCCCCGTGACGGCCAGCGCGGCCAGCCCGCAGCTGAGCGACAGCACGGACGGGACCAGACTGATAAGCCCTTTTCGCCAGCCGAGGCGTACCATCGCCCCGCAGGCAATCACCGCCAGCGCGACAAATAAGAGTCCCGTTAACAGCGTGCGGTAGAGCGCAAACAGGCTGTCAAAACTGGCCTTGCGATCGACCCAGACGACGCCCGCATGACGGGCGGCTACTTCGCTGAGTGCGGCGCTGTTCCGGGCGTTGTCCACCGGCACTAACACACCGCTTTCGCCGTCAGGCAGGGTCAGCCACAGCAGACGCCAGCCTTCGCTGGCCGGGCTGGCGAGCCACGCCTCCACGCTCACGGGCATGGCATTCAGATTCGGTGTGACGGTGCTCAGCCCCGCGTTTCGCAGCGCGTTCGTTATGGCCGGCGCGGCCTGCTGCAACAGCAGCAGATCGCTTTTCTGGCGCGCCAGCGAATTTAAGGGCAGGGTCCGCCAGCGGGTAATATCCCCCGCTTTTTGGGCCTGGGCTAACGCCGGGGTAAAGGCTTCCAGCCGTTCCAGCGTTTGCTGCGGCGATGCGCCATACACCACAAACCATTTCTGATCGACACCTTGCCCGGTCAGGGCGGTAATGGTTTTCTCCTGCGCCAGAATGTCTTTGGGCAGCGCCTGTAGCTGGGCGATATCGTCGTTGACCTTCAGGGTGGCAAGCCCGGCAGCCGAGACCAGCGCCAGTACCACAGGCAGGCCCACAGAGAGTTTTTTATTGCGTCGCCAGGCGGCCAACCAGCGCAACATCAGGACCATAAACGGAACCGGGCGCACCGGCAAACCACGGCACAGCCAGGGATGCCAGAAAATCACCGTCAGGCAGGAGGCGCTCAGTCCCACCGCGGCAAACACCGCCATCTGGCGGATCCCGGGGAAGGGGGCCAGCATCATAATCAGGTAGGCGGCAACGGTCGTCAGCAGCGCCAGCAGCAGCGCATTACGCACTTTGGCCAGGCTTTGCCACGGGGAATGTTCTGCGCCGTGCACCATGCGTTCGGTCAGGTAATAGAGCGTGTAATCCGCTGAAATTCCGATGATGCTCATGCTCATCACCAGCGTCATCAAATGCAGTTCACCAAACAGCAGCAGCGTCACCACCGTGCCCGCCAGCGCACCTGTGGCAATGGAAATCAGACACAGCAGCAGGGGTTTCAGGGAACGAAACACTGCCAGGATGAGCAGGATAACCCCAAGGATCGTGACGATGCCCAGCGTGGAGATGTCCCGTTTTGCCTGCTGGCTGGCGTAATCACTGTAAAACACGGTACCGCGTGAGAGCAGCTGCGCCTGCGGAAAGCGTGTTTTCAGCGTCTCCTGCAGGGCGGTAAGGGTGGTTACCAGCTGATGGGTTTGCTGCATATCAAACGATGATCCCGCCAGCTCACCGTGCAGCATATACCAGTAATTTCCACTGGCATCCTGGGTGACCAGCCAGCCGTCCATCAGCCGTAGCTTCTGGCTGTTTTGCGCCAGCGCCAGCTGCGAGCCGCGCATCAGCATCAGGGGATCGTTTTGCAGCTCTTTGCCACTCACGCCGGAAAAGGCCGAGTAGAGCTGGGATAAAATCCACTGCGCCTGCGCCTCACCGCCGTTTTGCAGGCGGGCCCGGGTGGCCGAATCAATCAGGCCGTTGCGATGCTGCCAGAAGAACTCGCCCCAGGCCTTTTGCCCGGCGGCGTCCATCGGGCCTTTAACCTCCCTGAGCGAATGGCTGTTTTTCAGCAGATCCAGCCACTGCTGCGCCACCCGCGGATCGGGTTCTTTACCGGGACTGACCAGCCAGACAAGCTGGCGGTCAAGACGCTGTATAAACGCGTCGTTGAGTGCCGGCGGGATTGCCCCGAGCGTCTGCTTCGGCAGCATAGCCAGTACGCTGCTGTTCAGACGCGCGCCGGGCAGCAGCGACAGCAACACGCCCAACAGAATCAGGCATACCGTCGCCCACAGCAGCGCCGGGCGCAGGGATTTACGGTGCGGCAAAGCGTTGGCGTTCGTCATCGGTCAGGCTGGCGGGCGTCAGTGTGTGGCGGGAAAGGACGATATCGGTACGGTCGCCCTGCTTATCGTTGAGGCGAATCGTCTCAAGGTAGGTCGCGCCGCCCAGATCGAGGGTGGCGAAAATTTTGTCCAGCGGTGTCGTTGTGGGGGTCAGCACCAGCGACCAGCGGCCTTCGCCGAGATCGCGAAAATCGATGCGGAAGTTCTCTTCCAGCACCTTGCGGTCGGCCTGGAACAGCGCCCGCAGCAGGTGGTTGAACTGGAACATCTGCGGATTATTGTCGGCGGTAATGGTCTGCGGAGGCTGGCCGTTGATCGTCTGGATCATCCGTTTATCATCCAGCAACAACGTCATGGGGAAAGGCGCTTTTTGATCCCACAGCAGGCCGCTGTCGCGTGCGATCAACATTTCGCCCTGCGAGCGCAGCGGCTGTGGCAGATCCTTAATCGTCCGGACCTGTTCGAAATGCGCGCGCACGACAGGTTGCCCGGTAAACCGCTGCTGCAGCTCATCCAGCGTCACGGCGCTCACCAGCGGGCTGATCATCAGTGCCAGCACAGGCAACCATCTCATGGCGTAACTCCCATTCGTTCAAACAATATAGCCGGGCTGACAAAGCACATTTCACGGCTGGCTTCTTCGACGGCCACCTGGATGGTATAGCCGGTGGTGGTGCGTTTACCGGTTTGCGCGTCGAAAATTTGATAGGCGATACGCAGACGGTTTTCATACTCTTCGATGTGTGCGCGCACACGGATGCGCTGCTCAAAGGTCACCGCATCGCGGTATTTCACCCGGGTATCGACTACCGGCCAGACATAGCCTGACGCCTTCATCTGGCGATAACCGTAGTTAAACTGGTTGAGCAGCGCCTCGCGGGCAATCTCAAAGTAGCGGAAATAGTTGCCGTGCCAGACCACGCCCATCATATCGACATCGTGGAACGGAACGGTGATTTCTACTTCGGTCGTAAAGCGGGGATCGGTCAGCACCCTTTACTCCTTCTCTTTGGCATCCGGCAGGTGCCAGAAATCGAAAAAATTAAACCAGTCGAGCGGTGACATTAAGGCGTAATGCTCAAGCCGCTGTGCATAGCGATCGACGGCCTGTTGCAGCGCCTGCTGGCGCTCCCCGCGTGGCAGAAGCAGCGGGTCGGCAAACGGCTCGCAGTGTATCGTGAGCGCATCCTGCTGACGCAGGGCGTAAATCAGCACCACCGGGCAGCGCAGAATGGAGGCGAGGATAAACGGCCCTTGCGGGAACGGGGCGGGCTGTCCCATAAACGAACTCCAGATCACCCGCCAGTCGCCGCCGCGCTGTGGCGTGACCGCTATGCGATCGCCCACAATGGCGACCCATTCACCGCGCTCAAGCTTCTCTTTGATGGCGATGGCGGTATCCGGCCCAATGTCCGTCACGGGCATCAGGTTAACCCCCGCCTGGGGTGCCATCTCGGTCATGATCTGTTTAAAGCGCTGCGCGTTATCGCTAAAGACCAGCGCGTTGATGACCTTGCTGCCTTCCAGCTGAGCCAGTGCCCGGCAGGCTTCCACATCGCCAAGATGCGATGCGAGCAGCAGTTTGCCTTGCGATGCGTCAGCATCCAGCACGTCATACGCACCGGGAGCAAAGACCACGTCACGATGAAACTTCAGTTCGCCGCGCCAGCTGGCGACTTTATCCAGCATGGCGTTACCGAAGCGCATAAAATGGAAAAAGCTGTTAAGGCGTGGCGGAACAGGCATGTTCCGCTGCGTCAGCACCTGCTTCACTCGTGCTGTCCACTGCTGTGAAGCCTGTCGCGCCGGTCGGGCCGTAAGCCAGTACACCCCGATAACCGGCCACAGCAGCACGGTAAAGGCCCGGCGGCCAAACAGCTGCCAGACGCGCAGCATCAGGCGCATTCCCCACAGGCCCTTCACCTCGTCCTGCTGCGCCCAGTGCTGGCGGCGACGACGCAACAGCAGGGCGGGAATGCGGGGCAGCATGCCGAAGAACAGCCGGGTGTGCATCAGCGAGATCCGCACGTTGTCTTTGAGCGCGTCGAAATGGGATAACCCGTCCGGCGGATAGGTAACGCGGGTCGGCAGAAAATAGCTGGTATTGCCCTGCCAGTAGAGACGGACCATCACTTCGGTGTCAAAGTCCATACGTTTGCCAAGCGGCACGCGTGCGGCCAGCTGCAGCGTGGGCGAGACCGGGTAGACCCGAAAACCGCACATGCTGTCTTTAAGTTGCAGGGACAGGGTTTCAATCCATACCCAGACGTGCGTTATCCAGCGACCGTAGAGGCGGGAGCGCGGAATGGAATCATCGTAAATGGGCTGGCCAGAAATCAGCGCCTCCGGGTGACGCTCAGCCAGAGCCAGCATTTTGGGGATATCCTCAATAGCATGCTGGCCGTCGGCATCCACCTGTACGGCGTGGGTATAGCCCGCGCGGGCAGACTCTTCCAGCCCCTTAATGACCGCGGCACCTTTACCTGCGTTTTGCGCCAGACGTACCAGCGTAACCTGGGGCTGCCCGGCGGCCAGACGCTCCAGAATGCGGCGCGTCTGCTCGTCACTTCCGTCATCGACCACCAGGCAGGGCAAGCCGAACGGTGCCAGCCGCGACAGTACTTTTGCCATCATCGCGCCATGGTTGTAGCACGGGATCAGCACGCAGGGGCGGAAGGTTACTGACACAGGCGAATCTTCCCGCTGCTGGCAGTATGGCGATCGTCACCGGCATGGCGCTGGTAGCTGAAGGTCAGTATCTGACGTTCGGCATGCCAGTTAAGGACCAGCGTGACCGTGGTATCCGGCAGCAGAGGGGCCTGGAATTTCACATTTTGGATGCTGTGAAAACGGTAACCCGGCGCCAGCAGCGTGGTGGCGTAGTGCATGACCCAGTCAATCTGTGCCACACCTGGCAGCAACGGCTGTACGGCAAAATGCCCCTGGAACCAGAACAGGGAGGGGTCAAGATGCAAAACGATTTCCAGGTGCTGCGGCTGTGCCTGGTGGCGTTCGATTTCATGAATTTTCATGAAACAACTCCTGTAACTGCGCATAGACACGCTTATTCATACTGTTTACCGGCATCTCATCGATAATGCGCCAGTAGCGGGGGACGGCGACCGGCTCAAGCCAGGGCCGCAGGGCGCGGCGCCAGGCCAGTTCCTGCGTTTTTTTGCCCTGCTGATGCCAGCGCTGACGGGTCTTCTCATCCAGAACCAGCAGGACACCTATACCCTGACGACCTCCGCGGGTAACCGGTAACGCTGCGGCTTCACATATGCCCTCAAGCTCCAGCAGGCGACGTTCAATCTCGTTCAGTGAGATACGCTTTTCTTCGATTTTGACCACCCGACCACGACGTCCGGCAATGCTAAAAAAACCGTTACTGTCGAAGTGCAGGATATCGTCCAGCTGTAACCCTGCGGCTTCGTGAATGAGCGGGGAGGTCACGCGGCAGATTTCCCCTTCACTGTGGAACACCACGCCGGGGAAGGCGAGCCAGGGAACGCTGTCCGCCTGACGATGCCGCCAGGCGAGGATCCCGGTTTCGGTGCTGCCGTAGATTTCATCCGGCCAGACGTTAAGCCAGCCATGGGTCTCCGTGACATCGCACCAGGGCAGCATTCCCCCGGCGGAGATCAGCATCACGACGGGAGGGGCAGTCAGCTCGGTATCCAGCCGTTTCAGGAACGCCGGACTGCTGATAAAAAGGTACTGCCTGTCGTGAGGGAGTGCCGCCAGCTGCTCAGCGTAATAAAGCATGGCGGCGTGCAGCGGAAGCCCCATCGCCATTGGCAACATGATGCGGAACGTCAGGCCATAGAGATGTTGTGGTACGACCGAGGCCACAATGCTGCAGCCCGCCAGGCGTTCGCCAAAACGGGTCGCCAGCAGGCATGCTTCACGGTCCAGGCTGGCGATGTGCTTAATGACCCGGCGCGGGGTACCCGTGGAGCCCGAGGTAAAAAGCTCAACAAAGCGCGCGTCGTCAATGACGGGCAACGGTGCCCATTGGCACGCGCTCTGAGGGGAGGAGGTCACCACAATGACCTTTCCCTGAATATCCAGCGTCTGATCGCTCAGGACACCGCTAAACAGCGACTGCTGTTCGTCGAGCAGAGAGACCCGGCTATGGCCTGGAATGACCGGGGTTTTACCGGCATGCAGTGAGGCCAGCAGCGCAACAATAAACAGGTAGCTGTTTTCAAAGCACAGCGCCCAGCGTTCACCCTCCTGCTGTCGCAATGCTTCTACCAGCAAGGTGACATCGTGGCGCAACTCACCCAGCGTCCAGGTGCGATCGTCAAGCCAGGCGATCGGCATGTCGTCAGGGCGTGGAGCATTTAACCACTGGCCAAGCGGGAGGGGTTTATTCATCGAGCTTCTCTTTTTTCATCACCCGTTGACGCACCAGCCACTCTGTCGCCATCAGCGTGCCCATCAGAAAATAAGCCACCATACCGTTCCACACTGTCCAGACATGCATATCGCCGTGTAGCACGGTAAACAGGGCTATCGCACCGTTACCGAGGAAAAACCCGCACCACACCAGCGTCACCTTACGGGTATATCGCACACCCGCCGGAGGCAAATTCGGTTCACGCAGACGTGCCAGCCGTTCAACCAGCGGCATGGTTGTCCACAGTGAGCCGCCAAACACGGCCAGCATCACGAGATTAACCACCACCGGATAGAGCAGCAGCCACTGGTGCGCTTTCAGCAGATAGCTTGCCGCGCAGAGTGCCAGGCCTGCCAGCGCAATGCACTGCACCACATACCGCATCGGGCCTGCGTTTCGCCGCGCCTGATGCAGACGCAGCACCAGCACCAGGGCCATCAGCGGCAACAGCCAGTGCAGACTGTTGTGCGTCAGCCCCAATCCAATCAGGAATGGCCACGCCAGCAACACGACTCCCGTCAGGAGTGGGATCGCCGGAAACGCTCGTCCTCCAGGCACGGTGGTTTACTCGTCGCGCAAAAGCTGAACGACAGCGTCAACCACATCCTGCACGGTACGGACAGATTTGAAGGTTTCCGGTTTGATTTTCGTCCCCGTTTTCTTCTGCAGGTGAACAATCATGTCCACTGCATCGATACTGTCCAGATCCAGATCTTCGTACAGGCGAGCCTCAGGCGTGATTACCTGTGGGTCGAGTTCAAACAGCGTAGCCAGGAGTTCGCAGACTTCCTGATAAATGGTTTCTTGTTCAGTCATAACGGATCACATCTCAGGCGCGTTGAGCGTTGATAAAAGAAGCCAGCGTGGCGACGGAAAAGAAGTGCTGACGCATCTCTTCGCTTTCGGCAGACAGCACCACGCCATACTGGTTTTTCACGGCCAGGCCAAGTTCGAGGGCGTCGATAGAGTCGAGACCCAGTCCATCACCAAACAGCGCAGCATCGGTATCGATATCCTCGGCGGTAAGCTCGTCCAGATTCAGCGTGGTGATGATGAGATTTTTAATTTCAAGATGAAGCGCTTGCATCATTAATTCCTGACAAAGATTGAAGGCCTGATGTTAATCGATGCTGCAGATGCCGGTTTAACTGCCTTGCCGCCAGTGCCGGTTCTTGTGTCTTCGCATCGTAAAAAGCGTCGATATTCACGCAATCGCGAACATCTACGGTGAAAACAGGTTTTACGGGCGGTACGTCGTACCAGTGACTTTTTTTATCCAGCAGAGGTTCGCTGCAGTGGATCACCACGATGCGCAGGTCGCTGTGGCAGCGCACGGCAATATTTGCCGCGCCGCGCTGGAGGGAGATTGTCTCTCCCGACCGGGTTCGTGTGCCCTCCGGAAAGATTAACAGCGTGTCGCCCTGGGCCAGACGCTGCTGGCTTGCACTGAGGAGCGTTTCCGCTTCGCTGTTAATCAGGTAATCCGCTGCGCGAATGACGCCGCTGACAAAGGGGTTGCGGAGCAACGCACTTTTCACCAGACAGTCGGTTTCGGGCATGACGGACGCCAGGATCACGTAATCAATCAGCGTCGGGTGATTGGCCACCACCAGACAACCGCGATCCCCGCGAAGGGCGTCAAGATTGTGAATGCGATAGTCCAGTACCCCCGTGCCACGGGCGACATGTAAGAAAAAGCGGAAGCTGGCCGCGATACTGCGACGCGCCAGGCGACGGCGTCTGGCGCGGTCGCGCTGAACCAGCAACAGCAGATTGAACCACACCAGCGACAGCAGCAGCCCGCCCGTGCCAAACAGCACGAAGCAGAAGCCGGTCATCATCAGACGCCATAACCAGTTGATACGGGCAGTCAGGCGGCTCATTCGCGTGTCCATTGCCACAGCAGACGTTCGCCTGAAACCACAAACTGTCGTTCATCGCGGAGGTACCGTTGCAGGAACATCAGGCTCTGCGGCAGGGGAGGTTCTTCACCCGTGCTGCCGCTGCGGGTTTCGCACTGCAGTGTGCTCCCGGCTTCAATCACCAGGGCCAGTGCGTAGGGCCAGGTAGGCATCTGCGGCGGTAAACCCGGATGATAAAAATCGGGCAGGGCACCGTCAAAATCGACCAGCAAGACGCGGGAATAGCCCGCCTGAAGCAGGCTCAACACTTCACATAATGCCTGCTGGAAGGTGTCCAGCCCGGCAGAAACAGAAGACGAGACGATGGGGTGTCGCGCAGTGATCGTCAGGTTGCCCACCGCCGAATTGTGCACGGACATGGCAAAGTCTGTCGGCGAGACGGCCTGACCGGTCGCCAGGGAGTGCAGGATGCGGAAATTACGCTCCAGTTCGCCATGACGGCTGGAATAGACAACGGCATCAATCGCGTGGCGGCGAAGCAGGGTGAGTCCAAGGTCTACCGCCAGCTTACTGCCCGAGTTGAGGCGGCGCGCGGTCATCATCGGCAGTTCGGTAAGCTTAGGCAACGGCGCAGCCGGGTCGAGGGTAAGGTGCTGGCGTGACCACGCCTGCCACTCTGCGGCATCGCTCAGGCCTGGCGCTCTTGCCTGCCAGTCAATTATGTTCAGTGAAAATTTCATCTACGCGCGTCCGCGGAAAACCATCATTAAAAGACAGGCAAGCCTGCCGGGCAGTTCAACTGCTCTATTGTTCAATTTTTTGACAAATCAATAGGGTATGACCTACCCCAAGGTTGTCCAGCCGCTGTTCTACGTGGAAACCGGCCCGCTCCAGGTAGTGATAAAATTTCTCTACACTGTAAAACCGGCTGTTGCCGTTCGCCATACAGGTGAAATAAAGCGAGGTAGCATTCAGGCTGAATGAGGCGGCTTCAAATTTTTGGGCATCCCAGAACAGTTCCATGATGCACAGTCGCGCGCCGGGCTTCATAACCTGTGCAACGCGAGTCAACATGGCGACAATCTGGTCCGGAGAGAAACAATCCAGGAACTGGCTCATCCACCAGATATCGGCTTCACCCGGCAATGTCGCATGACTAAGCATATCGACAGCATGGAAGCCAATGCGATGAGATAAACCTGCTTTTTCGATGTTTTCCTGCGCCAGCGTTATCTGCTGTGGCAGGTCAAGGATCGTCACGGCAACATTGTCGTCATAGCGGCAGCAGCGTAACGCCCATTTACCCGTATTTCCGCCCACATCGTACAATTTTGTCGGCGAGCTTGCGAATATATATGGCAGCGCCGCGTCGAAAGCAGCATCAGAATAGTAATGATCAAAAGCGAACCAGCTCTCTTTTGCCTGCGCGGGTAATTGTGATAATGCCGGATAGATGGTTGGCCAGTTGCCAAACACGGATAATCCCGCCGGTTTTTCTTCCTGCAGGGCATCGGCCAGATGGAATAACCCCTGGTAACAAACATCCTGCGTGAAATCCATATTCACGCGAGTCATGGTGTCATGCAATAAGAAATGGCCCACCTTTGCCAGGAAATAGCGCCCTTCTTTACAGGTAACGATCCGTCCGCTTAATCCCATATCCAGCAATACGCTTACGCTATAACTGCTCAGGGTACTGTTTTCGGTTATTTCCTCGAGACTTGCCCCTGTTTTCCCTTTTTTATCCAGCCAGGAAAGCACGCCCGAATTACGCAGACAACGCGCGGTCTGAAACAGCATCGGCGCAAAAGCGATGCGTTGCGCTTCGGTAATGGCGTCCAGCGCGTTGAGGGTGTCCTTTTCGTACATGCGTGCGTAACCTTATGAGGCCGAGAAAAACGTTATCGGGCCATGTCGGCCCGACATGAGGAAAATATTACAGCGCGGCGCCTGCAGAGAGGTTCATCTGAATATCGTGGTCGAGGTTATGAACCCAGCGGTTATAGTTCTTGTGGATTTTACCGTCGGCGGCTTTCAGGTTCATACTGCTTTCGTAATTAATTGAATAGCTTGTCGCAGAATAAGGAATACGGATTTCGACCGAATGGTCGCGTGCCTGCAGACGGCCTTTAATTACGCCCGGGCCCGCTTCGCTCATGATCCAGTCGCGCTTCTGGCCTGCTTTCAGAATGGCGGTTTTCACCTGCTCAGCGGTGTGGCCTGTACTGACAGTAGCGTGAACCTGATCGATTGGGGCGGTACGCGCGCAACCGGCCAGTGCGCCGACGACAGCAACAGTAGCAAACCATTTAATGATCTTTTTCATCAACAACTCCGTATCAATAATAACAATTTAAATCAGAAATTTTAAAAAATTATATTTTGGCGGGGTATTATCGCTAATGAAGATAATTTTTGTCGATATAAAAGTGGGTGTTTATTTTACGTGAGGGGAGGTGTAATGCATTGAAACGAAAGGGTGAGAATTATATGCCATGTAATTTGCGTTAAATAAATATTTGCATGACGATTCATTTATTAGGGCGGAATAAATAACGCGAAATCCTCCTTAGCGAAAATGAAAATTACCGCGCGGTGAGCGTCGCGGTAATTTTCGGTGTGTTGCACAGTTACGCGTTGTGGGACCCGTTATCCCGGCAGACGGCTTTTCGGTCGCCCTGGACCCAACAGGATCGCCAGTTTGCTGCCACCTTTGGTGGTTTCCATCCAGATCTTACACACGCTGGTCAGCGGGACTGACAGTAACATCCCGACCGGCCCCAGCAGCCATCCCCAGATCAGCAACGACAAGAACACCACCAGCGTCGACATTCCGAGACGGTGGCCCATCATGCGCGGCTCAAGGATATTGCCCAGCACCATATGCACGACCAGGAACAGCGCCCCCACCAGCATGCACTCGTAAAAGCCATTGAACAGAAACGCCTGAATCATCGGCGGCACGGCGGAAAGCACCGCGCCGATGTTGGGTACGTAGTTCAGCAGAAACGCCAGTACGCCCCACATCAGCGCGAACTGCACGCCCATCAGCATCAGTCCCAGCCAGACAATCACCCCGGTCCAGACGCTTAACAGCGTTTTCAGGGCCAGATATTTGGACACGCCCTTCAGGGCCCGGTGTAAACCCGCAATATGAATTTGCGGGTTATTCAGCGCAAAGCGCAGCTTATAAGGAACATGGCGGACCTCGAACAGCATAAACACCACCGTCATCACCAGCAGCAGGATGCTGGCCATCGCGCCGGAAAGGCCGGTCATCAGGGTGGTGGCGTAGGTCATGACCTTCTCTGAATCCATGCGGCGTAACATCCGCTCGGGTGAGATATGCAGGTTAAGAAAAGGCATCATCTCCTGAAGCGAAACGATCTTACGCGTCAGCTCTTTGTTGTACTGTGGAAGCATGGTGGAGAATTCACTGAGCGACGCCGCCAGCACGCCGAAAAGCGCCGTCAGGGCAATCATCATCACGATGACCACGATAGTAATGGCTACCGGACGGCTGATGCCCCGGCGCAAAAACCAGGTCACCAGCGGATTAAGCACAATGGCAAAAAAGAGCGCCAGCAGGAGCTGGACAATGATGTCAGCGGCAGCATGGATACCTGCGAGGATAACCACCAGGCAGGCGAGTTTTAATAAGATGTGAAGTCCTGCTTTGTCGGACTGGTTCGGTATCATGCGGGTTCCTTAATGTGATAGCCCGTTAAGTGTAGTGCCCGGTGGCCGCTTCGTCTGGAGCCGATAATCTGAAAGTCAGTGCTGATTTTCTTATCCTGCCGTGGTAATAGTGAAACACTGTTGTAAAAATTCAGGTTAAACCCCATGCCAGAGCATGCCGCCGAACCGGCGCTGAGCGGATTGCGCCTCAATCTGCGCATTGTTTCCGTTGTGATTTTTAACTTCGCCAGTTATCTGACGATTGGCCTGCCGCTGGCGGTGTTGCCGGGCTATGTCCATGACGTCATGGGTTTTAGCGCATTCTGGGCGGGGCTGGTCATCAGCCTGCAGTATTTCGCCACGCTCCTGAGCCGCCCGCATGCCGGGCGCTATGCGGATCTGTTTGGGCCAAAGCGCATCGTCATTGTGGGGCTCTGCGGCTGTTTTCTGAGTGGTCTGGGCTACCTGCTGGCCGCCACCACCAGCCACTGGCCGCTGGTCAGCCTGGCGCTGCTCTGTCTGGGGCGTGTGATTCTGGGTATTGGGCAAAGTCTGGCGGGTACCGGTTCGACGCTGTGGGGCGTGGGTGTGGTGGGTGCGTCCCATATTGGCCGGGTGATCTCCTGGAACGGTATCGTCACCTACGGCGCAATGGCGCTGGGCGCACCGCTGGGGGTGATCTGTTATGCCTATGGCGGGCTATCCGGGCTGGCTATCACCATTATGGTCGTCGCGCTGCTCGCGATTCTGTTTGCCCTGCCGCGCCCGAAGGTGAAGGCCAGCAAAGGCAAGCCACTGCCGTTCAGGGCGGTGCTGGGGCGCGTCTGGCCTTATGGTATGGCGCTGGCGCTGGCAACCACCGGCTTCGGCGTGATCGCCACGTTCATCACTCTCTTCTATGACGCCAAAGGCTGGGACGGCGCAGCCTTTGCCCTGACGCTGTTTAGCTGTGCGTTTGTCGGCGCGCGTTTGCTCTTCCCGAACGGTATCAACCGTCTGGGGGGACTGAATGTGGCGTTGATCTGCTTTGCGGTAGAGATTGTCGGGCTGGTGTTGACCGGGATTGCCACCGCACCGTGGATGGCGAAAATGGGCGTTTTCCTCGCCGGCGCTGGCTTTTCGCTGGTCTTCCCGGCACTCGGCGTGGTCGCGGTAAAAGCCGTGCCGCAGCAGAACCAGGGGTCGGCGCTGGCGACCTACACGGTGTTTATGGACATGTCGCTGGGCATTACCGGGCCGCTGGCGGGGCTGGTGATGGCGTGGGCAGGGGTTCCGGTAATCTATCTTGCCGCGGCGGGTCTGGTGGTTATCGCATTGATGCTGACATGGCGGCTAAAAAAATGGCCCCCGGTGCAGGCACCGGAGGCCACGTCATCATCGTGAAGAATTACTGGATCACGATGGTGTTAATGATGTTTTCAGCAGCCGTCTGCGCTTTCTGCTGATTTTCCGCCGGCAGAGTGATCTGCAGGGTCAGCAGTTTATTATCGACCTTGCCAAGCACCACGGAAGAGTAAGCGGTCTGGCCTTTTGCTGAAATGATGCTGTCCAGCTGTTGCAGCGTGTGGCCTTTCAGTTCGATAGATTTATTGGTCACGACCTGCAGCTGCGGATCGCGGCTGCGCTGCTGATCTTCCAGACGTTTGGTCATGACGGCCAGGTCTTCGCTGGTGTCGTCGCCCACAATCACAATGACGGCTTTCTGCCCGGTTGCATCGGAGTAAACGTGCATATTGTTCGCCTGGGTACCCAGCTTGCCGCTCTGGTCAGTCATATCTGCTGGCAGAGAGAAACTGAGTTTACCGTCCAGCAGACTCACCGGCTGACCGGTGGCGTTGCTCTCTGCAGACGCGCCCTGAGCAGGCGTTTTCGTGTCGCTATTATCACAGGCTGCAAGGCCCACAACCAGCAGGCCAATCCCGACATATTTAACCAGATTGCGCATTAACTTCTTCCTTTCGATAAACGGCCATAACGGCTGATTGGTTCATCTTATCACAACTGATAAAGCGAACCCTTAACCAGCCTGCAATGCTGTGATTTCAGATTTATCTGCGAGTCTTTTCAGCAGCATATTCAGCAGGACGCCGTACATCGGCAGGAAGAACACAATGCTGATAAGCACCTTGAAGCAGTAGTCCACAAGGGCGATTTCCATCCAGTGCTGGGCCATAAATGCGTCCGGGCTACGCCAGAATGCGATAAAGAAGAAGGCCAGCGTGTCGCTGACGTTGCCGAACAGCGTGGACGCCGTGGGTGCCATCCACCAGCGATGATTTTGACGCAGGCGGTTAAACACGTGAACGTCGAGGATCTGCCCCAGCGCGTAGGCCATAAAGCTGGCGGAGGCGATACGGGCGACAAACAGGTTGAAGTGCGTTAACGCCTCGAACCCCTGCCAGCTTCCCATATAAAACAGGGAAGAGATCACGTACGAAATGAACAGCGCCGGCAGCATGACCGCAAAAATAATGCGGCGAGCCAGCGGTGCGCCGAAAATACGCACGGTCAAATCAGTGGCGAGAAAAATAAACGGGAAACTGAACGCGCCCCACGTGGTATGAAAACCAAAGATGGAGATCGGGAGTTGCACCAGATAGTTGCTGGAGGTAATCACCAGCAAATGAAAAAGCGAAAGCCAGAACAACGCTTTAACGCGCTGTGAATCAGAAAACTGCATCATGTTGTAACCTTTTTATACGTTGGGGTGAGGGAACCCAATAAAAACCGCAGCATGATACTGCTTTGGCCGGACATTGCAATGGTTAGTTTTTACGCAATCGTTAACCTGGTTGCATTGCCGACGATGGGGCGTAAACTACAGCCGTTTTTACCTGACCGAGAAGAACATGACCGATCTGTTTTCCAGCCCAGACCACACCCTTGATGCTCAGGGCCTTCGCTGCCCGGAGCCGGTAATGATGGTACGTAAAACCGTGCGCAACATGCAGACCGGTGAGACGCTGCTGATCATCGCCGACGACCCCGCCACCACCCGCGACATTCCCGGTTTTTGTACCTTTATGGAACATGAGCTGGTGGCACAGCAGACCGAAACGCTGCCGTACCGGTATGTGATCCGTAAGGGGTAAGTGCGGCCTGATGGCCTCACCCCGACCCTCTCCCACAAGGAGAGGGAGAAAACCTTTCTAAACCATCGTTTCAAAATTTCACGCTTTTGTGAGGCGCTTCACCTCCGCTTTTCCGGCCGTAGTCTAGTTTTTAAGCGTACAAAAATAAAACACTGTTTTAACGCTTATCTCACTACCCTGGAGTTGACCCGATGAAAACGACCCTCAAGCCGTTACTGGCCGCCCTGTGCCTCTCCGCTTTTGCCTGCTCTGTCGCTGCGCAAACCATCAAAGCCGCCGATGTGCACCCTGAAGGCTACCCGAACGTGGTGGCGGTTCAGCAAATGGGTGAAAAACTCAAACAACAAACCGACGGCAAGCTGGAGATTAAGGTCTTCCCCGGCGGCGTGCTGGGGGATGAAAAACAGATGATTGAGCAGGCGCAGATGGGGGCGATCGATATGATCCGCGTCTCGATGGCGCCGGTGGCGGCCATCCTGCCCGATATCGAAGTCTTCACGCTGCCCTACGTTTTCCGCGATGAAGACCACATGCACAAAGTGATCGACGGGGATATCGGCAAGCAAATTGGCGATAAGCTAACTGCCAACCCGAAATCACGACTGGTGTTCCTCGGCTGGATGGACTCCGGCACCCGCAACCTGATCACCAAAGATCCGATTGTTAAACCCGACGATCTGAAAGGGAAGAAAATCCGCGTACAGGGCAGTCCGGTGGCGCTGGCGACGCTGAAAGATATGGGTGCTAACGCGGTGGCAATGGGGGTGAGCGAAGTTTACAGCGGGATGCAAACCGGCGTGATTGACGGCGCGGAGAATAATCCACCGACCTATGTCGCGCATAACTATATGCCGGTCGCCAAAAACTACACCCTCAGCGGCCACTTTATCACCCCGGAAATGCTGCTCTACTCAAAAGTGAAGTGGGACAAACTCAGCGCCGACGAGCAGAAAAAGATCCTGACCCTGGCCCGTGAAGCCCAGTTTGAACAACGTAAGTTGTGGGAAGCCTATAACGCCCAGGCGCTGGAAAAAATGAAGGCTGGCGGGGTGCAGTTCCACGAGATCGACAAAACGGTATTTATCAAAGCCACAGAGCCGGTGCGCGCCCAGTATGGCGAAAAGCATCAGGATCTGATGAAGGCCATCGCTGACGTCAAGTAACCGGAGTACGTATGTCCGAACTCTATCTGAAGTGGATGGACCGTCTCTACCTGCTGGCGATGGCCGTGGCGGGCATCTCGCTGCTGGTGATGACGATTGTGATCCCCATCGGCATCTTTTCGCGCTATGTGCTTAACCGCGGTGAATCCTGGCCGGAGCCGGTTGCCATCATCTGCATGGTGACCTTCACCTTTATCGGCGCGGCGGTCAGCTACCGTGCCGGTTCGCACATTGCGGTGAATATGCTCACCGACCGGCTGCCCGGGCCGTTAAAAACCGTCTGCGCACGGGCCGTTGATCTGCTGATGCTGCTGATCGCTGGCCTGATGTTCTGGTACAGCTACTGGCTGTGCGTCGAACTCTGGGAGCAACCGGTCGCCGAATTTCCGGTCCTGACCTCCGGCGAGAGCTATCTGCCGCTGCCGGTGGGCTCTGCCGTTCTGATCCTGTTTGTGATTGAGCGCCTGCTGTTTGGCTCGCAGGAAAACCGTCCCGTCGTGCTGATCGGCAACCACAGTTAAGGGGTGAACAATGGATGCATTCGTTTTGTTATTCACCCTCGCCATTTTGCTGGCGCTGGGGATGCCGGTGGCCTTTGCCGTCGGGCTAAGCGCCGTCGCGGGCGCGTTGTGGATAGATTTACCCCTCGAGGCGCTGATGATTCAGATAACCAGCGGGGTGAATAAATTCACGCTGCTGGCGATCCCCTTCTTTATTCTCGCGGGTGCGATTATGGCGGAAGGGGGGATTGCCCGACGGCTGGTCAATTTCGCCTACGTGTTTGTTGGCTTTATTCGCGGTGGGCTGTCGCTGGTGAATATTGTGGCCTCCACGTTCTTCGGCGCGATTTCCGGCTCGTCGGTGGCGGATACGGCCTCCATTGGCAGCGTAATGATCCCGGAGATGGAGAAGAAGGGCTATCCGCGCGATTATGCGGCGGCGGTGACCGCCAGCGGGTCGGTACAGGCGATTTTGATCCCGCCCAGCCACAACTCGGTAATTTATTCCCTCGCGGCAGGCGGGACGGTCTCTATCGCGACGCTGTTTATCGCGGGGGTGCTGCCAGGGCTGCTGCTCGGCGTAAGCCTGATGGCAATGTGTCTGGGCTTTGCCCGCAAACGTGGCTACCCGAAAGGGGAAAAAATTCCCTTTAAGCAGGCGCTGAAAATCACGCTGGACGCGCTGTGGGGGCTGATGACCGTGGTGATTATTCTCGGCGGGATACTGTCCGGGATATTTACCGCAACGGAATCCGCTGCCGTGGCCTGTCTGTGGGCGTTCTTTGTCACCATGTTTATCTACCGGGACTACAAATGGAACGAGCTGCCGAAGCTGATGTGCAGGACGGTGAAAACCGTCACCATCGTGATGATACTGATTGGCTTTGCGGCGGCGTTTGGCGCGGTGATGACCTACATGCAGCTCCCGAGCCGTATCACCGAGTTCTTCACCTCGCTCTCCGATAACAAGTACGTGATCCTGATGTATCTCAACATCATGCTGCTGCTGATCGGCACGTTAATGGACATGGCGCCGATCATCCTGATCCTGACGCCAGTGCTGTTGCCGGTGACCAATTCGCTGGGCATCGATCCGGTGCATTTTGGGATGATCATGATGGTGAACCTGGGGATCGGGCTGATTACGCCGCCGGTTGGTTCGGTGCTGTTTGTGGCGAGCGCGGTAAGTAAACAGAAAATCGAGCATGTGGTTCGCGCCATGCTGCCGTTTTACGGCATGCTGCTGGTGGTGCTGGCGATGGTGACGTACATCCCGGCCATCTCGCTGTGGCTGCCGCGCGTGTTAGGGATGCAGTGACGCCGTTTTCCGCCCTCTCCCGGTGGGAGAGGGCATCTCGTGTTATTGTCGACGTAATAAGCGGAGCGCGTTCGCCGTCACCAGTACCGTCGCGCCGGTATCCGCCAGCACCGCCAGCCACAGGCCGGTTATACCGAGCAGCGTGGTGACCAGGAAAATTCCCTTCAGGCCCAGCGCAATCCCAATGTTCTGACGGATATTGGCCCGCGTGGCGCGCGCCAGAGCAATCATCTGCGCCAGCCCGGTCAGGCGGTTGTGGGTAAGCGCCGCGTCGGCGGTTTCGAGCGCCACGTCGGTGCCGCTGCCCATTGCAATGCCAATGGTGGCGGCTTTCATCGCCGGGGCATCGTTGATGCCGTCACCCACCATTGCCAGTGGTGCATGATTGTTCAGTTCCGTTACGGCGCGCACTTTATCCGCAGGCAATAACCCGGCTTTAAACGCCAGCCCCAGCTCACCGGCAATCGCTGCCGCGGCTCGCGGGTTATCCCCGGTGAGGATCACCCCCTGCACGCCCAGTTGATGCAGCGCGGCGACGGCGTCTTTTGCATCGTCACGCAGGGTGTCACGCAGTGCCAGCATCCCTATCGCCACGCCGTTTTGCACCACCATCACCACGGTTTGCCCGGCCTGTTCCAGCGCCTGGACTGGCTGGCTCAGCCCGGCCGCCGGAAACGTATTCGCGGCAACGATCAGGACGTTATTCCCTTCAACGTCGGCTTCAATCCCGGACCCGACCAGCGCCCGCTGTGCGGTGGCGGCAGGGATGTCCAGCCCACGCGACTGCGCCTCGCGAACTATCGCCTGTGCCAGCGGGTGGGTGGAGCCTTGTTCGACGGCAGCGGCCAGGGCGAGCAGCGTATTTTCACTGACCTCCTGAGGATAAATGCCCGTGACCTGCGGTTTACCCACCGTCAGCGTACCGGTTTTATCGAAGGCGATATGTTGCACCTGGCTCAGCTGCTCCAGCGCCGCACCGCCTTTAATCAGCGCTCCACGACGCGCCGCGGCTGCCAGGCCGGAGGTAATGGCCGCCGGCGTGGAGATCACCAGCGCACACGGGCAACCAATCAGCAGCAACGTCAAACCTTTATAAACCCAGCCCTCCCAGGCTGCGCCCAGGAACAGCGGTGGAATAATTGTCACCAGCAGGGCGACCAGCATGATGGCGGGGGTGTAGATCCGGCTGAAGCGATCGATAAAGCGCTCAACGGGTGCGCGACGCTCCTCGGCCTCTTCAATCAGCTTCAGGATGCGGTCGATGGCGCTCTCACCCGGTCCGGAGAGGACCGTGAGTTGCACCAGACGATCGACGCTGGTGGCGCCTGCAGGCACTTTCTCGCCCGCTGAGCGTTCAACCGGAATCGACTCGCCGGTGAGGGCACTTTCATCGAAACTCGCCGTGGCGGTAAGCAATTCACCGTCCGCAGGCAGACGCCCGCCGGCGGCGACCTCAATCACATCACCCGGGCGCAGCGTGTTAATTGCCACCGTCTGGCGTTCGCTGTCCGTCACCCGCGTTGCGGTTTCCGGTTTCAGCGCCATCAGCGCGCTGACCCCTTTCCGTGCCCGACTCGCCGCCCAGCCCTCAAGGCGCTCGCCAATTAAGAACAGCAGCAGCACCATGGCCGCTTCCGCCGTCGCGCCAATAAACAACGCGCCGATCGCCGCCACGCTCATCAGCGTTTCGATGGCGAACCAGCTTCCGCTTTTCATCAGCCGCACGGCCTGACGGGCAATCGGGAACAGTCCGACAAGCGTCGTGGCGATGAACGCCAGGTTACCGAACGGGTGGTTAAATTGCTCCAGACCCCAGCTCAGGGCCATCATGATGATAAGGGTGATAATGGGCAGGTTTTCTCGCAGGGCTGACGTCTTTTCGACAGGTGCGGTTTCGCTGCGCAGGCTGTAACCGGCCTTACTGACGGCGGCTTCAACCAGCGTGCTGATGTCATTATCGGCACTGACCAGAAGCTTCTCGGTGGCGAAGAGCACCTGGACGTGGCTGACGCCCGGGACCTGTTTTACCGCGTTTTCGACTTTACGGGCGCAGGCCGCGCAGTCCATACCGTTGACCACCCAGCTGTAGCGGTTTGCGCTTTCCGGGAGCGGCGGCGTGTTTTGCGTTTCGCATGCGCCGTCGCAGCAGCAGTCGTCCTTCGCGGGAACGGGGCTGAGCTTAAGTGCCGAGAATTGTGGAACTTTTTTAGGTGTTTCTGGAGTCGACATGGCAGTCTCCGGTAATGATAATTTTCTCATTAACCGCAGCATACACTCTGGAGTCGACTCCAGAGTCAAGGCTTATTTAGATATACAGCGAACGCACAATCAGGAAGTGCCCGGCAAAGTAGCAGGCGGCGGCAATCGCGTTATCCGCACGGAAGCGGCGACGATAGTGGCTGCCCAGCCAGACGATATTCCCGAGTAACAGCAGCGTGGCACCAAAGAACGCGGACATTGCCGGTGCCGTCGGACGGAAGAACCACAGTTCACCCGCCAGCCATACCATCACCAGCGTCATGGCGATAAACGTGCAGACAGGCAAGCGCATCTCTTCCAGACGCGTCCAGATCACCGCGATCAGCAGCGCGCCAATGACCAGCAGCACCAGCGGTAGCGGCCAGAAGAAGGAGAGCGTCATCTGGCTGGCGAAGTAAATGGTATAAAGCAGATGCGACAGGAAAAATGCCCCAACGGCATACAGCAGGCGCTGTCGCGGCAGCAGGGTTAAGGCATCACCAATCAGGGACGCACACAGACCGGCAAGAACCAGATAGCTGACGGCGTTAAACATGGGCGCTTGCCAGGCAAGCAGCAGGAGTAACAACAGCGTGACGGGTTTAAACAACCATCGCTGCCAGGCAGGGCCGCGATAGGATGCATCGACGTAAAGCCATGCGGAAAAACAGACAGCGATAAATGACCAAAGCATATTAACTCCCTGTAACTGTTGAGTCTGAATAATCAGTTTCTTATTCAGTGTAGTGATGGGGGCAGGCGTTTGGCAATGCCGGGAAAGGCAAGGTATCCTGAATTCCGTATAATCTGATGGGATTTTTGAATGAGCAAGATGCCGCTTTTTTTCGTTATCGTGGTGGCGATTATCGTCATTGCCGCCTCCTTTCGTTTCGTGCAGCAGCGCCGTGAGAAGGCGGACAACGATGCCGCGCCGTTGATGCAAAAACGCGTGGTGATAAGCAATAAACGCGAGAAAGCCCTCAATGACCGACGCTCGCGCCAGCAGCAGGTTACGCCGGCGGGAGCCACCATGCGCTATGAAGCGAGCTTTAAGCCGGAAACCGGCGGGCTGGAGATGACCTACCGTCTGGAGGCGCAGCAGTACCATCAACTGACGGTGGGAGAAAAAGGGATTCTGAGTTACAAGGGGTCGCGGTTTGAAGGGTTTACGCCAGATCGGTAATGTTCCCTCTCCCGCAGGGAGAGGGGTAAGCTGAGGCTTGAGGCGCCTTACTTCTTCGCCTGGGCCTTAAATTTCTTCATCCACACCAGCAGTTCAAATACGCCAAAAATAAACACGCGCAGCTGCTGCCAGCCGGTCATCTGCGGACCGTCTTTTGGCAGGCCGTTTTTCAGCATCACCATCTGCAGGGCGTGCATGAAGGTGGTAAAGATAAAGGCCACGTTCACAAAGATGTTCATCGGGCGCGGGAACGGGTGCACCAGATTGAGGAGCAGAAATGCCCAGACGCCCAGCATCAACAAACGTCCCACATTAATCAGTACTGGCATTGGATTCTCCTTGTGCCTGACGGTGATACAGACGATAAGCGACCTGACCTGCCACTTTTTCTCGGTGCAGATCCCAGTGAACCGGGACCGGCGGTAAACCATTTTCGACTTCGCTTTCGACGTAGATTAACGCGTCATCCGCCAGCCAGCCGTTGTTTTCCAGCAGGGATAACGTCTCTTCCAGCAGCCCCTTGCGGAACGGCGGGTCGACAAACACCACGTTGTGCGGCGTGCCCTTTTGCGCGAGGAAGCTCAGTGTGTTGGTATTCACTACTTTGGCGTTGGTCGCTTTTAGCGTTGCCAGATTTTGCTGCAACGTCTGCGCAACGCCGCGCTCCATTTCCAGCAGCGTGGCGCTGGCGGCATAGCGCGACAGCGCCTCCAGACCCAGCGCGCCGCTGCCCGCGAAGCAGTCCAGGCAGTGGGCATCCACCATTGAGGGGGCCAGCCAGTTAAACAGCGTTTCGCGTACGCGGTCCGTGGTTGGGCGTAGTCCGGGGCTATCCGGCACCGGTAATTTCCGGCCTCGCCACTGGCCGCCGATAATACGAATTTGACCGGCTGGGGCGCGGTTGGGTTTCTTCATCTCTGGAAAGCTCTGTTAACAATTGGCCTGCGATTGCGGGCGGTGATGTCAATTAAGTAAAGTGTTAGACTATTTCATCATTTTTTTAGCTTCCATGTATATAGCGCCGCGAGGAGTGTAGTCGCAGATGGCAAAACAAAAAAAACGTGGCTTCTTTTCCTGGCTGGGCTTCGGTGAAAAAGAGCAAGAAACAGAGCAGAAAACCGAAGAACAACAAGCCGTTGAAGAGCAGTCTCAGCCTGAAACGCCGGTAGAAACTGCCGCCGTTGTCGACGCGGAAGAGCACGCGCACAGCAAAGAAGAGACCGAAGCCTTTGCTGAAGAGGTGGTGGAAGTTACCGAACAGGTTCAGGAAAGCGAGAAGCCAGAACCCGTTGTGGTAGAAGACGTTATCGATACGCCGCAGGCGATTATCGAGCATGAAACGTTGCCGCTGCCGGAAGAGGTGAAAGCCGAAGAGGTTTCAGCGCAGGAGTGGCAAGCCGAGGCAGAAACCGTCGAAATTGTTGAGGCGGTGGAAGAAGAAGCACAAGACGAGCCAGCGCTTACCGACGAAGAGCTGGAAGCCCAGGCGCTGGCGGCAGAAGCGGCGGAAGAAGCGGTTATCGTCGTGCCGGTGGAAGCGCAACCAGAGCAGGGTGAAGAGGTTGCTCAGGAGCAGGAAAAACCCACCAAAGAAGGTTTCTTCGCCCGCCTGAAGCGTAGCCTGCTCAAAACCAAAGAAAACTTAGGTTCCGGATTTATCAGTCTGTTCCGCGGCAAGAAGATCGACGACGATCTCTTTGAAGAGCTGGAAGAGCAACTGCTGATCGCCGACGTTGGGGTGGAAACAACCCGTAAGATCATCGCCAGTCTGACCGAAGGGGCGAGCCGCAAGGAGTTGCGTGACGCCGAAGCGCTGTACGGTCTGCTGAAAGACGAGATGGGCGAAATCCTCGCAAAAGTTGACGAACCGCTTAATATTGAAGGCAAAACGCCATTTGTTATTCTGATGGTTGGCGTGAACGGTGTGGGGAAAACCACCACTATCGGCAAGCTGGCGCGACAGTTTGAGCAGCAGGGCAAATCGGTAATGCTGGCGGCAGGTGATACCTTCCGTGCGGCGGCGGTTGAGCAGCTGCAGGTCTGGGGCCAGCGTAACAACATCCCGGTGATTGCGCAGCATACCGGTGCGGATTCCGCCTCCGTTATCTTTGACGCTATCCAGGCGGCGAAGTCGCGTAATGTGGATGTGCTGATTGCCGACACCGCAGGGCGTTTGCAGAACAAAGCGCACCTGATGGAAGAGTTGAAGAAAATCGTCCGCGTCATGAAGAAGCTGGACGAAGAGGCACCGCATGAAATTATGCTGACCATTGATGCCAGCACCGGACAGAACGCCATCAGCCAGGCGAAGCTGTTCCATGAAGCGGTAGGGCTGACCGGGATCACGCTGACCAAACTGGACGGCACCGCGAAAGGCGGGGTGATCTTCTCCGTGGCCGATCAGTTCAATATTCCTATCCGTTACATCGGTGTGGGCGAGCGTATTGAGGATTTACGTCCGTTTAAAGCGGACGACTTTATTGAGGCACTATTTGCCCGAGAGGACTAACAATGATTCGCTTTGAACACGTCAGCAAGGCCTATCTCGGTGGGAGACAAGCGCTGCAGGGGGTGACATTCCACCTGCAGCCAGGCGAGATGGCATTCCTGACCGGCCATTCCGGCGCGGGGAAAAGTACCCTGCTCAAGCTTATCTGTGGGATCGAGCGGCCGAGCGCCGGGAAAATCTGGTTCAGCGGCCATGATATTAGCCGTCTGAAAAACCGTGAGGTGCCTTTCCTGCGTCGTCAGATTGGCATGATTTTCCAGGACCACCACCTGCTGATGGATCGCACCGTTTTCGATAACGTGGCCATTCCGCTGATTATTGCCGGTGCCAGCTATGATGATATCCGTCGTCGCGTTTCTGCGGCGCTGGATAAAGTCGGGCTGCTGGACAAAGCGAAGAACTTCCCGATCCAGCTGTCTGGCGGTGAACAGCAGCGTGTGGGGATTGCCCGTGCGGTGGTGAACAAACCTGCGGTACTGCTGGCGGATGAACCGACCGGTAACCTGGACGACGCCCTGTCAGAAGGGATTTTGCGTCTGTTTGAGGAATTTAACCGCGTTGGGGTGACGGTATTGATGGCAACGCACGACATCGGGCTGATTTCCCGTCGTTCGTACCGCATGCTGACCCTGAGCGACGGTCATTTGCACGGAGGCCTCGGTGAATAAGCGTGATGCAATAAACCAGATTCGGCAGTTCGGAAACCGGTTTGACCGCTTCCGTAAGCCGCAGGGCGGCGGTGACGGCAATCGTAATGCGCCAAAGCGTGCGAAAGCGGCGCCTAAGCCGAACTCCCGCAAAACCAACGTGTTCAACGAGCAGGTGCGTTATGCGTTCCACGGTGCGTTGCAGGACCTGAAAAGCAAACCGCTGGCGACGTTCCTGACGGTGATGGTGATTGCCATCTCCCTGACGCTGCCAAGCGTCTGCTACATGGTCTATAAAAACGTTAACCAGGCGGCGTCGCAGTACTATCCTTCTCCGCAGATCACGGTCTATCTGGATAAGGCGCTCGACGATAACGCGGCGGCGCAGGTTGTGGGGCAAATCCAGGCCGAACAGGGCGTAGAGAAAGTGAATTATCTCTCTCGTGAAGAAGCCCTGGGTGAGTTCCGTAACTGGTCAGGCTTTGGCGGTGCGCTGGACATGCTTGAAGAGAACCCCCTCCCGGCCGTGGCGGTGGTGATCCCGAAACTCGATTTCCAGGGGACCGACTCGCTCAACACCCTGCGTGACCGCATCACCCGTATCAACGGGATTGATGAAGTGCGCATGGATGACAGCTGGTTTGCGCGTCTTGCTGCGCTGACCGGGCTGGTAGGGCGCGTGGCGGCGATGATTGGTGTGCTGATGGTGGCGGCGGTCTTCCTCGTCATCGGTAACAGCGTACGCCTGAGCATTTTCGCGCGTCGCGACACCATCAACGTGCAGAAACTGATTGGTGCGACGGATGGCTTCATCCTGCGTCCGTTCCTGTACGGTGGCGCATTGCTCGGTTTTTCCGGCGCATTTCTTTCACTGATATTGTCAGAAATTTTGGTGATGCGGCTGTCCTCTGCCGTAACCGAGGTGGCGCAGGTTTTCGGAACGAAGTTTGATATCAGTGGCTTAGGGTTCGATGAGTGCCTGTTACTGCTGCTGGTGTGCTCGATGATCGGCTGGGTGGCAGCATGGCTGGCAACCGTGCAACATTTACGTCACTTTACTCCCGACTAATAAAAGCGTGATATAATCTTTCCCTGCACCGAGATGTTCGCTCTGCAGGGAAAGCGTCCCTGTTGTCTCTTCCCCTGTTATCATCTCCATGTCACAATTTGTGCGTAATTTATTCACCGTTGCACCTGGAACTTGTGGATAAAATCACTGTCTGATAAAAGAGTGAATGCTAATCTCGTGGCTCAAACGCTTTGGCATGGTTGTTGCCTGATGGGGACAGCCTGGACCAGAAGAAACATTGAGAGGAATGAATGACCAAAGAAATGCAAACTTTAGCTTTAGCCCCTGTTGGTAACCTGGAATCTTATATCCGGGCTGCGAACACCTGGCCGATGTTAACGGCCGAGGAAGAAAAGGAGCTTGCTGAAAAGCTGCATTACCAGGGCGATCTGGAAGCAGCGAAAAAGCTGATCCTGTCTCACCTGCGCTTTGTTGTTCACATTGCTCGTAATTATGCGGGCTATGGCCTGCCGCAGGCGGACTTGATTCAGGAAGGTAACATCGGTCTGATGAAGGCTGTACGTCGCTTCAACCCGGAAGTGGGTGTGCGACTGGTCTCCTTCGCCGTGCACTGGATCAAAGCAGAAATTCATGAATACGTGCTGCGCAACTGGCGTATCGTGAAAGTCGCCACGACAAAAGCGCAACGTAAACTGTTCTTCAACCTGCGTAAAACCAAGCAGCGTCTGGGCTGGTTCAATCAGGATGAAGTTGAAATGGTGGCGCGCGAGCTGGGCGTATCCAGCAAAGACGTGCGTGAGATGGAATCCCGTATGGCCGCGCAGGACATGACCTTCGATATGTCCTCCGACGACGACGGCTCTGACAGCCAGCCAATGGCACCGGTTCTGTATCTGCAGGATAAAACCTCTAACTTTGCTGACGGCATTGAAGAGGATAACTGGGAAGATCAGGCCGCGAACAAGCTGACTTCAGCAATGGAAGGCCTCGACGAACGTAGCCAGGATATTATCCGCGCCCGCTGGCTGGACGAAGACAACAAGTCCACGCTGCAGGAGCTGGCCGATCGCTACGGCGTCTCCGCTGAACGTGTGCGTCAGCTTGAAAAGAACGCCATGAAAAAACTTCGCGCCGCTATCGAAGCGTAATTTCCGCGATGTCCCCGATAACCCTCGAATGCAAATTCGGGGGTTTTGTTTTTTTATCTCCCGCTCTGGCGAATTCCCTCCCCCTGGCAAACACTTACAGATGCGCTAAGCAGGTGACTTTCTCAGGGGGACAGGGTGAAAAACAGTGAACTGAATGACCGGCGTTTGCAGGCGACGCCGCGCGGTATCGGCGTGATGTGTAACTTCTACGCCGATAAAGCCGAAAATGCCACGGTGTGGGACGTCGAGGGCAACGAGTATATCGACTTCGCCGCCGGGATCGCGGTGCTGAATACCGGCCATCGGCATCCAAAAGTTATTGCCGCCATCGAAAAACAACTCCACGCATTTACCCATACGGCATATCAGATTGTCCCGTACGAAGGCTATGTGGCGCTTGCCGAGCGTATCAACCAACGTGTACCCGTTGATGGGCCTGCCAAAACGGCTTTCTTCTCTACGGGAGCAGAGGCGGTCGAAAACGCGGTAAAAATTGCCCGCGCGTATACCCGTCGTCCTGGCCTGATCGCCTTTGGCGGTGCCTTCCACGGCCGTACCTTTATGACGATGGCGTTGACGGGGAAAGTGGCGCCGTACAAACTCGGTTTCGGTCCGTTTCCCGGATCGGTTTATCACGCCCACTATCCAAATGATCTGTACGGCGTCAGCACGGCAGAAGCGTTAAAAAGCCTCGAACGCATCTTCAAAGCAGACATTGCGCCGGACCAGGTGGCGGCCATTATCCTGGAACCGGTTCAGGGGGAGGGGGGGTTCAACATTGCCCCCGCCGATTTTATGCAGGCCCTGCGCGAACTGTGCGATACGCACGGAATTTTGCTGATTGCCGATGAAGTGCAAAGTGGCTTTGCGCGAACCGGCAAGCTGTTCTCGATGGAACACCATTGCGTGAAGCCGGATCTGATCACCATGGCGAAAAGCCTGGCCGGCGGGATGCCGCTCTCGGCGGTCTCTGGCCGGGCGGAAGTGATGGATGCCCCCGCACCTGGCGGGCTGGGCGGGACTTACGCCGGCAACCCGCTGGCGATTGCCGCAGCCCATGCCGTGCTGGATGTGATTGATGAAGAGGATCTCTGCACGCGCGCGGCGCATCTTGGCCATCATCTGGTGGAAGTGCTGAACAAAGCGAAGGGCGACTGTCCGTTTATCGCTGATATTCGTGCCCAGGGCTCAATGGTGGCGGTGGAATTTAACGACCCGCAAACCGGGCTGCCGTCGCCTGAATTCACGCGTCAGGTCCAGGAGCGTGCGTTGCAGGAAGGTCTATTGCTGCTGAGCTGCGGCGTGTACGGCAACGTTATCCGTTTCCTCTATCCGCTTACCATCCCCGAAGTTCAGTTCCGTAAAGCGCTGGATATTATCTCCGCGTCGCTGACACGTTAAAGCCCTGGCCCGGCGGTGATCCCTGCCGGGCTTATCATATATTCATTTCAAATTAGCTATTCCAAAATCATAAAAATGGGGTATGTTTTAGCAGAGTATGCTGAAAAAGCGCGACTGTCATACCTATAACTGAAATAAAGCGCTACACAACAACATCACGACAATCGTAATAACCATAATAATGGGGAATCTCAGGATGAATATGAAGGGTAAAGCGTTACTGGCAGGATGTATTGCGTTGGCATTCAGCACGATGGCACAGGCCGATATCAAAGTGGCTGTCGTGGGCGCGATGTCCGGTCCGGTAGCACAGTACGGCGACCAGGAATTTACCGGCGCAGAACAGGCGGTTGCAGACATTAATGCTAAGGGCGGCATCAAGGGCGAAAAACTGCAGATCGTAAAATATGATGATGCCTGTGACCCGAAACAAGCGGTTGCCGTGGCGAACAAAGTGGTGAACGACGGAATCAAATACGTTATCGGTCACCTGTGCTCCTCTTCCACGCAGCCCGCGTCTGATATCTACGAAGACGAAGGCATTCTGATGATCACCCCGGCTGCAACGGCGCCGGAACTGACCGCACGTGGCTATAAGCTGACCCTGCGTACCACCGGTCTGGATTCAGACCAGGGCCCAACCGCGGCAAAATACATTCTGGACAACGTGAAGCCGAAGCGTATCGCGATTGTTCACGATAAACAGCAGTACGGTGAAGGTCTGGCGCGTGCCGTGCAGGATGGTCTGAAGAAAGGCAATGCCAATGTGGTCTTCTTCGACGGCATCACCGCCGGTGAGAAAGACTTCTCCACTCTGGTGGCGCGTCTGAAAAAAGAGAATATTGATTTCGTTTACTACGGTGGCTATCACCCTGAAATGGGCCAGATCCTGCGTCAGGCACGTGCGGCCGGCCTGAAAACCCAGTTTATGGGCCCGGAAGGGGTTGCGAACGTTTCCCTGTCTAACATCGCCGGTGAGTCTGCTGAAGGCCTGCTGGTGACCAAACCGAAGAACTATGACCAGGTGCCTGCAAACAAACCGATCGTAGATGCCATCAAGGCGAAGAAACAGGATCCAAGCGGCGCGTTCGTCTGGACCACCTACGCTGCGCTGCAGTCTCTGCAGGCGGGTCTGAACCAGTCAGCCGATCCGGCTGAGATTGCCACCTGGCTGAAAGCCAACTCTGTCGATACCGTGATGGGTCCGCTTTCCTGGGATGCGAAGGGCGATCTGAAAGGCTTCGAGTTCGGCGTGTTTGACTGGCATGCTAACGGAACGGCGACCGACGCCAAATAAAAGCAAACGGCAACCTTTCGGTTGCCGTTTTAGTATTTGCACCCTCTCCTGTGGGGGAGGGGGGGGGAGGGCATCAGGCGGCATTCAGCAAACCTGATGTTTCTCCCACCCGTTTTCCTGCGCCGTAAACCCTAACGCCTGCATAAACGCCGCCATCACGCCGCGGTCTTCCACGCCCACGTCGGCCATCCACCAGGAGGTAACGTTCGGGTTTTCACGGATTATCTCTTCAATTAAATACTGCCCCACACCGCGACGACGGGTCACGTCACGTACGCGCAGTGAGTCCAGCGCCCCTTCGGTGCCGCTCAGAGTCACGCGAACCGCGGCGAGCAGACGCTCGTTAAAGCGCGCGGCGTAGATGCGGTGTGTCTCATCGACACGGAGCGACGAAGGGGAATATTCCGGCCAGATCTTGCCCAGGTCGATATGATCCTGGTCGCTAAAGGTCACCAGACGCACGATAGTCAGTTTCATTAGCTGCTTGTCCAAATCAAATTGAGTAGGGGCAGTGTACTCAATTTATTCCCTCAGCGGCTTCCTCTTTTTATCCCGGCTCACCAGGTGATTAGTTTTTTGGCAGCGCGAAGGGCAGTTTGAAAACACATGGATCGAAAAATAAGCAGAATTTTAACCTGAATGGCAGTGAATTATTCGGCGCTTTGTACCGTTATTTTATGCTGCAAACTGCAATTTTATTTGTTTATCTCTGCCCTATTTCAGAATATTATCTTTGCTTAATCGCCTGAAAAATAGAGATTTTAGTCTGGTTTTTATGAAAAAACTGCGCTAAACCATTAAAGGCGCTGGTAAAAATAGCGTTGTGCATTAAAAGTACAGAATGCTTTTTAACCATAATAAAACAAAATATATACACGACATCACGAATGGGGATTCAGAGATGAAAAGGAACGCGAAGACGTTAATCGCGGGGATGGTTGCATTGGCGATTTCGCATGCAGCCATGGCGGAAGATATTAAGGTTGCTGTAGTGGGTGCGATGTCCGGTCCTGTTGCCCAGTGGGGGGACATGGAGTTCAACGGTGCTCGCCAGGCAATCAAAGACATCAACGCCAAAGGCGGCATCAAAGGCGACAAGCTGGTTGGCGTGGAATATGACGACGCCTGCGATCCCAAACAGGCCGTCGCGGTCGCTAACAAAATCGTGAATGACGGCATCCAGTACGTGATTGGCCACCTGTGCTCGTCGTCCACCCAGCCTGCGTCTGATATCTACGAAGACGAAGGCATTCTGATGATTACCCCGGGCGCAACCAACCCTGAACTGACTCAGCGCGGTTATCAGCACATCATGCGTACTGCCGGTCTGGACTCGTCTCAGGGACCAACCGCCGCCCGATACATCCTCGATACCGTCAAGCCGACGCGCATCGCCATTATTCATGACAAACAGCAGTACGGCGAAGGCCTGGCGCGCTCCGTTCAGGACGGGCTGAAAAAAGGCGGCGCGAATATCGTCTTCTTTGATGGCATCACCGCTGGCGAGAAAGATTTCTCCGCGCTGATCGCCCGTCTGCAAAAAGAGAATATCGATTTTGTTTACTACGGCGGCTACTACCCGGAAATGGGTCAGATGCTGCGTCAGGCGCGTTCGGTCGGGCTGAAAACCCAGTTTATGGGGCCAGAAGGCGTCGGTAACGCCTCCCTGTCGAACATCGCCGGGGACGCAGGCGAAGGCATGCTGGTGACGATGCCAAAACGCTATGACCAGGATCCTACGAACAAGGCTATCGTAGACGCGCTCAAGGCGCAGAAGAAAGATCCAAGTGGTCCGTACGTCTGGATCACCTACGCGGCGGTGCAGTCTCTGGCAACCGCGCTGGATCGCACCGGCAGCAAAGAACCGCTGGATCTGGTGAAAGATTTAAAAGCACACGGGGCGAACACCGTGATTGGGCCGCTGAACTGGGATGAGAAAGGCGATCTGAAGGGATTTGAGTTTGGTGTCTTTAAGTGGCACGCCGACGGTTCGTCCTCGGTCGCCAAATAATTATCCCACCGCCCGGACCGCCGGGCGGGTATAAAAAGGTTTGCATATGTCCGAGCAGTTTCTCTATTTCCTGCAGCAGATGTTTAACGGCGTCACGCTGGGAAGCACCTACGCGCTGATCGCCATCGGCTACACGATGGTTTATGGCATTATCGGCATGATTAACTTCGCCCACGGCGAGGTCTACATGATCGGTAGCTATGTCTCCTTTATGATTATCGCCGCCCTGATGATGATGGGTATCGACAGCAGCTGGCTGCTGGTCGCTGCCGGGTTTGTCGGCGCGATTGTTATTGCCAGCGCCTATGGCTGGAGCATTGAACGCGTGGCGTACCGGCCGGTGCGTAGCTCCAAACGCCTGATTGCGCTGATCTCCGCCATCGGGATGTCGATCTTCCTGCAAAACTACGTCAGCCTGACGGAAGGCTCGCGCGACGTGGCGCTGCCAAGCCTGTTCAACGGTCAGTGGGTGGTCGGTGCCAGCGAGAACTTCTCTGCCTCTATCACCACCATGCAGCTGGTGATCTGGGTGGTGACCTTCGTTGCAATGCTCGCCCTGACGGTCTTTATCCGCTACTCGCGTATGGGACGCGCCTGCCGTGCCTGCGCAGAAGATCTGAAGATGGCGAGCCTGCTTGGCATCAATACCGACCGCGTTATCGCCCTGACCTTTGTGATTGGGGCAGCGATGGCGGCGGTCGCGGGCGTCCTGCTGGGGCAGTTCTACGGCGTTATCAACCCGTACATCGGCTTTATGGCCGGGATGAAAGCCTTCACCGCGGCGGTCCTGGGCGGTATCGGCAGTATTCCTGGCGCGATGATTGGCGGCCTGATCCTGGGCGTGGCCGAAGCGCTCTCCTCCGCGTATCTGAGTACGGAATATAAAGATGTGGTGTCGTTTGCCCTGCTGATTCTGGTTCTGCTGGTAATGCCTACCGGTATTCTGGGTCGTCCGGAGGTAGAGAAAGTATGAAACCGATGCATTTCGCAATGGCGCTCCTCTCAGCCGCCATGTTCTTCGTGCTGGCAGGCGTCTTTATGGGCGTCCAGTTAGAGCTGGACGGCACAAAACTGGTGGTGGATACCGCCGCCGACATTCGCTGGCAGTGGATATTCATTGGCACCGCGGTTGTGTTTCTGTTCCAGATGCTGCGTCCTGTGTTCCAGAAGACGCTGAAAAGTGTCTCCGGTCCGAAATTCGTTCTGCCGGCTCTCGACGGCTCAACCGTTAAGCAGAAGCTGTTCTTCGTGGCGCTGCTGGTGGCTGCGGTGGCGTGGCCGTTTGTGGTCTCTCGCGGTACGGTCGATATCGCGACCCTGACCATGATCTACGTGATCCTCGGTCTGGGCCTGAACGTGGTGGTGGGGCTGTCTGGCCTGCTGGTGCTGGGCTACGGTGGTTTCTACGCCATCGGGGCCTATACCTTCGCGCTGCTGAACCACTATTACGGTCTCGGCTTCTGGACCTGTCTGCCGCTGGCGGGCCTGGTCTCCGCCGCGGCGGGCTTCCTGCTGGGCTTCCCGGTCTTACGCCTGCGCGGTGACTATCTGGCGATTGTGACTTTAGGCTTCGGCGAAATCGTGCGTATCCTGCTGCTCAACAACACCGAAGTGACCGGCGGCCCGAACGGGATCAGCCAGATCCCGAAACCGACCTTCTTTGGTCTGGAGTTCAGCCGTACGGCTCGCGAAGGGGGCTGGGATACTTTCAGCAACTTCTTTGGCGTGAAGTACGATCCGTCCGACCGGGTGATTTGGCTCTACCTGGTGGCGCTGCTGCTGGTGGTGCTTACCCTGTTCGTGATTAACCGTCTGCTGCGTATGCCGCTGGGCCGTGCGTGGGAAGCGCTGCGTGAAGATGAAATCGCCTGCCGTTCACTGGGCCTCAACCCGACCCGCATCAAGCTGACTGCGTTTACCATCAGCGCCGCGTTTGCCGGTTTTGCCGGTACGCTGTTTGCCGCGCGTCAGGGCTTTGTCAGCCCCGAATCGTTTACCTTTGCCGAATCTGCCTTTGTGCTGGCGATTGTGGTGCTCGGCGGTATGGGCTCGCAGTTTGCCGTTATCCTGGCGGCCATTCTGCTGGTGGTCTCCCGTGAGCTGATGCGCGACTTTAACGAATACAGCATGCTGATGCTGGGTGGTTTGATGGTGCTGATGATGATCTGGCGTCCGCAGGGCTTGCTGCCGATGACCCGTCCACAGCTGAAGCTGAAAAACGGGCAAGCGAAAGGAGAGCAGGCATGAGCCAGCCATTATTATCCGTTAACGGCCTGATGATGCGTTTTGGCGGCCTGCTGGCCGTCAACAACGTGAATCTGGATCTGCACAAGAAAGAGATTGTCTCCCTGATTGGCCCTAACGGCGCGGGGAAAACCACGGTCTTTAACTGCCTGACCGGTTTCTACAAGCCGACGGGTGGCACCATCAAGCTGCGCGATCAGCATCTGGAAGGGCTTCCGGGCCAGCAGATTGCCCGCATGGGGGTGGTGCGTACCTTCCAGCACGTGCGTCTGTTCCGCGAGATGACGGTGATAGAGAACCTGCTGGTGGCGCAACACCTGCAGCTCAAAACCGGTCTTTTCTCTGGCCTACTGAAAACCCCGGCCTTCCGCCGTGCTCAGGATGAAGCGCTCGACCGCGCCGCCACCTGGCTCGACCGTATCGGCCTGCTGCAGCATGCGAACCGTCAGGCCAGCAACCTGGCCTACGGTGACCAGCGTCGTCTGGAGATCGTGCGCTGCATGGTGACGCAGCCAGAAATCCTGATGCTCGATGAACCGGCGGCAGGGCTTAACCCGAAAGAGACCAAAGAGCTGGACGAGTTGATTGCCGAACTGCGCGATCATCACGACACCACCATCCTGCTGATTGAGCATGATATGAAGCTGGTGATGGGCATTTCTGACCGTATCTACGTGGTGAACCAGGGCACGCCGCTGGCAAACGGGACGCCGGAAGAGATCCGCAACAACCCGGACGTGATCCGTGCATACCTGGGTGAGGCATAAGATGGAAAAAGCGATGTTAACGTTCGACAAGGTTAATGCTCACTACGGCAAGATACAGGCGCTGCACGACGTCAGCCTGCATATCAATCAGGGCGAAATCGTCACCCTGATTGGCGCGAACGGTGCGGGTAAAACCACGCTGCTCGGCACCCTGTGCGGCGACCCGCGCGCCACCAGCGGGCGGATTGTCTTTGATGGCAAAGATATTACCGACTGGCAAACCGCCAGAATCATGCGTGAAGCGGTAGCGATTGTCCCGGAAGGGCGTCGCGTCTTCTCACGAATGACGGTGGAAGAGAACCTTGCGATGGGCGGCTTCTTTGCTGACCGCGACCAGTACCAGTCCCGCATCAAATGGGTCTATGAGCTGTTTCCGCGTTTGTGGGAGCGCCGTATTCAGCGGGCCGGCACGATGTCCGGTGGTGAACAGCAGATGCTGGCGATTGGCCGCGCGCTGATGAGCCAGCCGCGTTTGCTGCTGCTGGATGAACCGTCGCTCGGTCTTGCGCCGATCATCATTCAGCAGATCTTCGACACCATCGAACAGCTGCGTAAAGAGGGGATGACCATCTTCCTCGTCGAGCAGAACGCCAACCAGGCGCTGAAGCTCGCCGACCGCGGCTACGTGCTGGAAAACGGCCACGTGGTGCTCTCCGATACCGGCGACGCGCTGCTGGCAAACGAAGCGGTGCGAAGCGCCTATCTCGGCGGCTAGATAAAAGCAAAAGCAAAAAGGCAACGTCAGTTGCCTTTTTTCATGCAGGGCACCAGACCGCACCGAACTTACCCCAACCGCCTTCACACAACCATCATCCGCCTGACGTTTTGTTGTCATCTCACTGTAAAGAAACAGTTATTTTTCTGTCATTCGAGCATGTCATGTTACCTCGCGAGCATAAAAACGCGTGATATCGCGCATCCGGCACAATAAGAGAGATGACAATGACATCGTTACGACACACAGCTTTGGGTCTGGCAATGGGGCTGACTTTTGCGGCGAACGCAATGGCTGTCACCACCATTCCGTTCTGGCATTCCATGGAAGGGGAGTTGGGTAAAGAAGTTGACTCCCTGGCGCAGCGTTTCAACGACACCCATCCGGATTACAAAATTGTGCCGGTGTACAAAGGTAACTACGAGCAGAGCCTGAGCGCGGGCATTGCCGCTTTCCGTACCGGTAATGCACCTGCGCTGCTTCAGGTTTACGAAGTCGGTACTGCGACCATGATGGCCTCTAAAGCCATTAAACCGGTCTACGAAGTGTTTAAAGACGCAGGTATCAACTTCGACGAATCTCAGTTCGTGCCGACCGTGGCGGGTTACTACACCGATTCCAAAACCGGTCATCTGCTGTCTCAGCCGTTTAACAGCTCCACGCCGGTGCTGTACTACAACAAAGACGCCTTCAAGAAAGCCGGTTTAGATCCGGAACAACCGCCAAAAACCTGGCAGGATCTGGCGGCGTACACCGCTAAGCTGAAAGCGGCAGGGATGAAGTGCGGCTACGCCAGCGGCTGGCAGGGCTGGATCCAGATTGAAAACTTCAGCGCCTGGCACGGCCTGCCGGTGGCCACCAAAAACAACGGCTTCGACGGCACCGACGCGGTACTGGAGTTCAACAAGCCAGAGCAGGTGAAGCACATCGCTCTGCTTGCCGATCTCAACAAGAAGGGCGATTTCAGCTACTTCGGGCGTAAAGACGAATCCACCGAGAAGTTCTACAACGGTGACTGCGCGATTACGACCGCCTCTTCCGGCTCTCTGGCGGATATCCGTCATTACGCAAAATTCAACTACGGCGTAGGCATGATGCCTTACGACGCTGACGTGAAAGGTGCACCGCAGAACGCCATCATCGGTGGGGCGAGCCTGTGGGTCATGCAGGGCAAAGACAAGGGCACCTACAAGGGCGTGGCCGAGTTCCTCGACTTCCTGGCGAAGCCAGAGAATGCCGCCGAATGGCATCAGAAAACCGGCTACCTGCCTATCACCACGGCCGCGTATGACCTGACCCGCGAGCAGGGCTTCTACAGCAAAAACCCGGGCGCGGATATCGCGACGCGTCAGATGCTCAACAAGCCGCCATTGCCGTTCACCAAAGGCCTGCGTCTGGGGAACATGCCGCAGATCCGTACCATCGTAGATGAAGAGCTGGAAAGCGTGTGGACCGGGAAGAAAACCCCACAGCAGGCGCTGGATTCTGCGGTAGAGCGCGGTAATCAGCTGCTGCGCCGCTTTGAGCAATCAACAAAGTCTTAATCATTTTACCCTCATCCTGTCCCTCTCCCTGCGGGAAGGGCTGGGGTGAGGGCTACCTACGCTGAGCTAAACTATGTCCTCATCCCGTCCGGTGTTCCGTTCGCGCTGGCTGCCGTATTTGCTGGTCGCGCCGCAGCTGGTCATCACCGTTATTTTCTTTATCTGGCCTGCGGGCGAGGCGCTCTGGTACTCGGTACAAAGCGTCGATCCGTTTGGGCTTTCCAGCCAGTTTGTCGGGCTGGACAACTTTACCGCGCTGTTCCATGACAGCTATTACCTCGACGCCTTCTGGACGACCATGAAGTTCAGCGCGCTGGTCACTGTCAGCGGCCTTGTCGCATCGCTCTTTTTCGCGGCGCTGGTGGATTACGTGGTGCGCGGCAGCCGTCTGTATCAGACGCTGATGCTGCTACCTTACGCCGTGGCGCCTGCCGTCGCCGCCGTGCTGTGGATCTTCCTGTTTAACCCAGGGCGCGGGCTGATTACCCATTTTCTGGCGGAGTTCGGCTACGACTGGAACCACGCCCAGAACAGCGGTCAGGCGATGTTCCTGGTGGTCTTCGCGTCGGTGTGGAAACAGATCAGCTACAACTTCCTGTTCTTCTTTGCTGCGCTGCAGTCTATTCCGCGCTCGCTGGTTGAAGCCGCGGCGATTGATGGTGCAGGGCCGGTCCGTCGTTTCTTTAGGCTGTCGCTGCCGCTGATTGCCCCGGTGAGTTTCTTCCTGCTGGTGGTCAACCTGGTTTACGCCTTCTTCGACACCTTCCCGGTGATCGACGCCGCCACGGCCGGTGGCCCGGTGCAGGCCACGACGACGCTTATCTATAAGATCTATCGCGAAGGCTTTGCCGGTCTGGATCTCTCGGCATCCGCCGCCCAGTCGGTCGTGCTGATGTTCCTCGTCATCCTTCTCACGGTAGTGCAGTTCCGTTATGTCGAAAGTAAGGTGCGCTACCAATGATCGAGAACCGTCGCGGGCTGACGATGTTCAGCCACACCATGCTGATTTTGGGCATCATCGTCATTCTGTTCCCGCTTTATGTGGCCTTCGTTGCCGCCACGCTGGACACCAAAGCGGTGTTTGATACGCCGATGACGCTGATCCCAGGCGGGCATCTTTTCGAAAACATGAAAACCATCTGGACCCAGGGCGTGGGCGCTAACAGCGCGCCATTCTGGCTGATGATGCTGAACAGCTTCATCATGGCGTTCGGTATTACGGTGGGCAAAATCACGGTGTCGATGCTCTCGGCTTTCGCCATCGTCTGGTTCCGCTTTCCCCTGCGTAACCTGTTCTTCTGGATGATCTTCATCACCCTGATGCTGCCGGTCGAAGTGCGTATCTTCCCGACGGTGGAAGTGATCGCCAACCTGAAGATGCTGGACAGCTACGCAGGTTTAACCCTGCCGCTGATGGCCTCGGCCACCGCCACCTTCCTGTTCCGCCAGTTCTTTATGACCCTGCCGGACGAGCTGATTGAGGCCGCGCGTATTGACGGAGCCTCGCCGATGCGCTTCTTCCGTGACATCGTGCTGCCGCTGTCGAAAACCAACCTTGCGGCGCTGTTTGTCATCACCTTTATCTACGGCTGGAACCAGTATCTGTGGCCGCTGCTGATTATTCAGGACGTCAATCTTGGCACCGCCGTGGCGGGCATCAAAGGCATGATCGCCACCGGTGAAGGCACCACGCTCTGGAATCAGGTGATGGCGGCGATGCTGCTCACCCTTATCCCCCCGGTCGTTATCGTTTTAGCCATGCAACGTGCGTTCGTGCGTGGTTTAGTGGACAGTGAGAAATAAGATGGCAGGTTTAAAATTACAGGCAGTGACCAAAAGCTGGGACAACAAAACCCAGGTCATTCAGCCGTTAACGCTCGACGTGGCGGACGGGGAGTTTATCGTGATGGTTGGCCCGTCAGGCTGCGGCAAATCGACGCTGCTGCGTATGGTTGCCGGGCTTGAACGTGTGACCAGCGGCGATATCTGGATCGATCGCCAGCGCGTGACCGAGATGGAGCCGAAGGACCGGGGCATCGCGATGGTGTTTCAGAACTACGCCCTTTATCCGCACATGAGCGTGGAAGAGAACATGGCCTGGGGGCTGAAAATCCGCGGGATGGGCAAAAGCCATATCGATGAGCGCGTGAAAGAGGCGGCGCGTATTCTGGAGCTGGATGGCCTGCTCAAGCGTCGTCCGCGTGAACTGTCCGGCGGACAGCGCCAGCGTGTGGCGATGGGGCGCGCCATTGTGCGTGACCCTGCGGTGTTCCTGTTCGACGAGCCGCTCTCAAACCTTGATGCCAAGCTGCGCGTGCAGATGCGCCTTGAGCTGCAGCAGCTGCACCGTCGTCTGAAAACCACCTCCCTGTATGTGACGCACGATCAGGTGGAAGCGATGACCCTCGCCCAGCGCGTGATGGTGATGAACAAAGGCGTCGCCGAGCAGATTGGCACCCCGGTGGAGGTATACGAGAAACCGGCCTCCCGCTTTGTGGCGAGCTTTATTGGCAGCCCGGCGATGAACCTGCTGGAAGGGCGGCTCAGCAGCGCCGGTACGCATTTTGAGCTGGAAAGTGGGATGGCGCTGCCCGTAAACGGGTACTATCGTGGCTATGCCGGGCGTAAGATGACGCTCGGTATCCGCCCGGAACATATTGGGTTAACCTCACAGGCGGAAGGCGGCGTGCCGCTGGTCATGGACACGCTGGAGATGCTGGGGGCTGACAACCTGGCGCACGGACGTTGGGGTGAACAAAAAATGGTGGTGCGTCTGGCCCATCAGGAGCGCCCTAAAGCAGGCAGCACGCTGTGGCTGCATCTGCCGGAAAATCACCTGCACGTATTCGACGGTGAAACAGGACAACGTATATGAGTAACTGGCCTTATCCCCACATCGTCGCCCACCGGGGCGGCGGTAAACTGGCGCCGGAAAACACGCTGGCGGCTATCGATATGGGCGCGCATTACGGTCACACGATGATCGAGTTCGACGCCAAACTATCGAAAGACGGCGAGATTTTCCTTCTGCATGATGACAACCTCGAACGCACCAGTAATGGCTGGGGCGTGGCGGGAGACCTGCCGTGGCGCGATCTGCTGAACGTCGACGCCGGAAGCTGGTACAGCAGCGCGTTCAAAGGCGAGCCGCTGCCGCTGCTGGCGGAAGTGGCCGACCGCTGTCGCCTGCATGGCATGATGGCCAATATCGAAATCAAACCAACCACCGGCACCGGGCCGCTCACAGGTAAAGTCATTGCGCTGGCCGCGCGTGAGCTGTGGGAGGGCATGACGCCACCCCTGCTGTCGTCGTTTGACATTGATGCCCTTGAGGCGGCGCAGGCGTCCGTTCCGGCGTTGCCGCGCGGACTGCTGCTCGACACGTGGCGTGATGACTGGCGTGAGCTGACCAGCCGTTTAGGGTGTGTGTCGATTCACCTGAACCACGCGCTGCTGGATGAGGCACGGGTAAAAATGTTGAAAGCGGCGGGGCTGCATATCCTGGTCTATACCGTCAACAAACCCCAGCGTGCGGCGGAGCTGCTGCGCTGGGGGGTGGACAGTATCTGTACCGATGCGATTGACGTGATCGGCCCGAACTTTAGTTCTGCGAAGAATTAAGCATCCCGCCATTCGACGGTGACTGAGACGGCAGCATATGCTGCTGTCCGCTGCCCGACGAGGTCATTCCGCCCAGCATCCCGCCGTTTGGGTTAGGCAGCGGCTGCTCACGCACCTGACCCTGCAGTATGCGCTGGGTGTTGGTGTTCATCTGGTTTTGCAGGCTTTGCTGCTGCATCTGGGTCTGCGTTTTCAACTGCTGGTTTAGCATCCCTTTCTGCTGTTGCTGCTGGCTCATCATCTCCGTTTGCATACGCTGCTGGCTTGGAATGACGTAGCCCTGCTGGTTCGGGTTGTTCATCGTATTGAGTGGCTGTGCGAGCGCGGCAAACGGAAGCAGCGCCGTAAGAATCAGTAAGCGTTTCATTGTCATCTCCCTTCTTTTGAGGCTTCTCTTAAGTTTACCCTGATTTCACCATGACGATGATTTTTTAGGAGTTGTGAACCAGGCTTAAGCGGGGAATATGGCCCTCTTCACCTGGAGAACAATAATGATGAAACCAACGTTTTTGCGCTGGATAGCGATCGCCGCGCTGATGGCAGGCGGCACATTTAGCGTGGCGGCCAACCCGCCAGCGGCTCCGCCAGTCTCGTACGGCGTGGAGGAAGATGTTTTTCATCCCGTGCGGGCAACGCAGGGTATGGTGGCGTCGGTGGATGCGCTGGCAACGAAAGTGGGCGTCGATATTCTCCGTCAGGGCGGTAATGCGGTGGATGCGGCAGTCGCGGTGGGCTATGCGCTGGCGGTGACGCATCCGCAGGCGGGGAACCTGGGCGGCGGCGGCTTTATGATGCTGCGGACCAAAGACGGCAAAACCACCGCCATCGACTTCCGTGAGATGGCCCCAGGACAGGCTTCCCGCGATATGTTCCTTGACGATCAAGGCAACCCGGACAGCAAAAAATCCCTGACCTCGCATCTCGCCTCCGGTACGCCGGGCACCGTCGCAGGCTTCTCCCTGGCGCTGGAAAAATATGGCACCCTGCCGCTCAACAAAGTGGTACAGCCTGCGATTAAGCTCGCCCGCGAAGGTTTTGTGGTGAATGACGCCCTGGCTGACGATCTTAAAACCTATGGCAGCGAAGTGATTCCGAATCACGAAAACAGCAAGGCTATCTTCTGGAAAGACGGCGAACCGCTGAAGAAGGGCGATAAGCTGGTGCAAAAGAACCTGGCGAAAAGTCTGGAGCTGATCGCGGAGCACGGCCCGGATGCGTTCTACAAAGGGGCGATTGCCGACCAGATTGCCGAAGAGATGCAAAAGAACGGTGGGCTTATCACCAAAGCGGATCTCGCGGAGTACAAGGCCGTCGAGCGTGAGCCGATTCACGGAAGCTATCGCGGCTATGACGTTTTCTCGATGCCGCCTCCGTCTTCCGGCGGCATTCACATCGTGCAGATCCTCAACATTCTTGAAAACTTCGATATGCACAAGTTCGGCTTCGGCAGTGCGGATGCCATGCAGGTGATGGCAGAGGCGGAAAAACGCGCCTACGCCGACCGTTCAGAATACCTGGGCGACCCGGACTTCGTGAAGGTGCCGTGGCAGGCGCTGACCAATAAAGCCTATGCTAAATCGATTGCTGATGAGATTGACATCAACAAGGCCAAACCGTCGAGCGAGATCCGCCCGGGCAAGCTGGCACCGTATGAGAGCAACCAGACCACCCACTTCTCGGTGGTGGATAAAGACGGTAACGCGGTGGCGGTGACCTATACCCTCAACACCACCTTTGGTACAGGCATCGTGGCAGGCAACAGCGGGATTCTGCTCAATAACGAGATGGATGACTTCTCGGCCAAACCGGGCGTGCCGAACGTCTACGGCCTGGTGGGTGGGGATGCGAATGCGGTCGGACCGAAGAAGCGTCCGCTGTCGTCCATGTCGCCTACCATCGTGGTCAAAGACGGTAAAACCTGGCTGGTGACAGGCAGCCCTGGCGGCAGCCGTATCATCACCACGGTGCTGCAGATGGTGGTGAACAGCATTGACTTTGGAATGAATGTCGCCGAAGCGACGAACGCACCGCGTTTCCACCATCAGTGGCTGCCGGACGAGCTGCGTGTTGAGAAGGGCTTTAGCCCGGACACCTTAAAACTGCTGGAGCAGCGCGGACAGAAGGTGGCGCTGAAAGAGGCAATGGGCAGCACCCAGAGCATTATGGTCGGCCCGGACGGCACGCTGTTTGGGGCCTCGGATCCGCGTTCGGTGGACGATTTGACGGCGGGGTTCTGATTTTATTGCCCGGTAAGCGTCGCGCTACCGGGCAATTTATCACTTCAGCCGCGCCATGTAATACGCGTCCACATAGTCGCCGTTACGCAGGGCGAAGTTCCTGCCGGTCCCTTCGATTTCAAACCCAAACTTCTTATACAGCGCCAGTGCCGCAGGGTTATCCGCAAAAACCGTGAGCTCAATGCGTTCAATGCGCAACCAGTTGTCGCAGAGATTGACCATTTCGCGCATGAGCGCACGACCCACACCGCGTCCCTGTACATCAGCGGCCACGCTAATGCCGAACGTTGCAACGTGGCTGCGGCGGGGATTTTCCATCACATCGAGTGCCATATGGCCAACCACTCGCTGGTCAAGACAGGCGACGAGATGCCGTCTTCCCGGTTTCGTCGCGACCCGGTCATGCCACATATCCATTGAGGGATGGGGAAGTTGTAGCGTGTCGTGATACACCCCAGGATGCGACATAATGTCACGTAACGCTTCTGCATCGCGGGCTTCGATATGGCGTATCACAATCTCACTCATTCCTTCATCCTCAGTCAGTTAAACGTCCATTCCAACATCAGTGAGATTAAAATTTGAGTCAACTGCTAATTTTTGCAAAAAAGATTGGACAAGTGCGAATGAGAATGATTATTATTGCTCTGCGTTCAGGAAGACCCCTACGGGAACCTGAAAGCACGACATTGCTCACATTGCTTCCAGTATTACTTTAGCCAGCTTTTCGCTGGCTTTTTTTTGTCTTTTTTCGCCCGCTCCCCGTGGAAGAGGGCTGGGGTGAGGGCAAAACTTGCGCTATGGTTGCACTCAGTAACCTTAAAAAGGACTGAGCCATGACATTACATTGCGCATTTATTGGATTTGGCAAAAGCACCACGCGTTACCACCTTCCGTATGTTCTCAACCGCAAAGACAGCTGGCACGTTGCCCATATCTACCGGCGTCGCGCGAAGCCGGAAGAGCAGTCTCCCCAGTACTCCCATATTCATTTCACCAGCGATCTTGATGAGGTCCTCAACGATCCGCAGGTCAAACTGGTGATTGTCTGTACCCACGCTGACAGCCATTTCGAGTACGCAAAACGCGCGCTGGAGGCGGGCAAAAACGTGCTGGTGGAAAAGCCGTTTACCCCGACAATGGCAGAGGCGAAAACGTTGTTTGACCTGGCGAAGCGCAAAGGGCTGACCGTCACGCCGTACCAAAACCGCCGCTTTGACAGCTGCTTCCTGACGGCAAAAAAAGTGATTGAGAGCGGTAAACTGGGTGACATCGTCGAGATTGAAAGCCACTTTGATTACTACCGTCCGGTGGCCGAAACGCATCCCGGTCTGCCGCAGGATGGCTCATTCTATGGTCTGGGCGTGCATACGCTCGATCAAATCATCTCTCTGTTTGGCCGACCAGACCACATGGCGTACGACATCCGCAGCCTGCGCAACAAAGCCAATCCGGATGACACCTTCGAAGCCCAGCTGTTTTACGGCGACCTGAAAGCCATCGTCAAAACCAGCCATCTGGTGAAAATTGACTACCCGAAATTTATTGTGCATGGCACCAGAGGCTCGTTTATCAAGTACGGTATCGACCAGCAGGAGACCAGCCTGAAGGCGAACATTATGCCCGGCGACCCGGGGTTTGCGGCGGATGACTCCGTGGGCGTTCTGGAGTACGTCAACGAAGAGGGCATCACCGTTAGAGAGGACGTGAAACCCGAAGCGGGTGACTATGGCCGCGTTTACGATGCGCTGTATGAGACCCTGACTAACGGTGCGCCCAATTACGTCAAGGAATCTGAAGTTATGACCAATCTCGAACTCCTTGAACGGGCCTTCGAACAGGCCTCTCCTGCCACGATAACCCTCGCCAGATAAGAAATTATGACTCCTCTTTGCTTGTTCTAAATTTTTGAACAGAGGAGTCAATTTTCACCCTCTATGATCCCAGGCCGTTTGCGTCCACACTTACTCCATCGAAACGAACTGAGGGTGAAACAATGATCTACTTACGCAAAGCAAACGAACGTGGTCACGCGAATCATGGCTGGCTGGACTCATGGCATTCATTCTCGTTTGCTGACTACTACGACCCGAACTTTATGGGCTTCTCCGCACTGCGCGTCATTAACGATGACGTGATTGATGCAGGCCAGGGCTTCGGTACCCACCCGCACAAAGACATGGAAATCCTGACGTATGTGCTGGAAGGGGCGGTTGAGCACCAGGACAGCATGGGCAACAAAGAGCAGGTTCCGGCGGGCGAGTTCCAGATTATGAGTGCGGGTACCGGGGTGCGTCACTCTGAATACAACCCAAGCAAAACGGAAAAACTGCACCTGTATCAAATCTGGATCATTCCGGAAGAAACCGGCATCACCCCGCGCTACGAACAGCGCCGCTTTGATGCTAAACAGGGCAAACAGCTGGTGCTCTCTCCGGATGCGCGTGACGGTTCGCTGAAAGTGCACCAGGATATGGAACTGTACCGCTGGGCGCTGGCAAAAGACGAACAGTCTGTCCATCAGATTGCCGCTAACCGCCGCGTCTGGATCCAGGTGGTGAAAGGCGAGGTGTCTATTAACGGCACGAAAGCTACCACGGCGGATGGTCTGGCAATCTGGGATGAGCAGGCACTGTCCGTGCATGCCGACAGTGAAAGCGAAATTCTGCTGTTTGATCTGCCACCGGTGTAATAAATCATAAATAAATGCCCATCCTTCCCTTTGACAGGGGAAGGATGGGCTTTGTCCGTGATAAACTGAGCAAATCTATCACTTACGATTTCTCAGGACGATGAAAAAGAAACGCCCCGTACTTCAGGATGTAGCCGATCGCGTCGGTGTGACCAAAATGACGGTCAGCCGGTTTTTACGTAACCCGGAACAGGTTTCCGTGGCGTTGCGTGGCAAGATTGCCGCTGCCCTCGATGAACTGGGGTATATCCCTAACCGCGCCCCCGATATTCTTTCGAATGCGACCAGCCGTGCGGTTGGCGTCCTCCTGCCTTCCTTAACCAACCAGGTTTTTGCCGAAGTGTTGCGCGGCATTGAAAGCGTGACCGATGCCTTTGGCTATCAGACCATGCTCGCTCACTATGGGTACAAGCCGGAACTGGAAGAAGAACGTCTTGAGTCCATGCTCTCCTGGAACATCGACGGTCTGATTTTAACCGAACGTACTCACACCCCCCGTACGCTAAAAATGATTGAAGTGGCAGGCATTCCGGTGGTGGAGCTGATGGACAGCCAGTCGCCGTGTCTCGATATTGCGGTGGGCTTTGATAACTTCGAAGCGGCACGCCAGATGACGGCGGCCATCATCGCCCGCGGCCATCGCCACATTGCCTACCTGGGTGCACGTCTGGATGAACGTACTATCATCAAACAGAAGGGATACGAGCAGGCAATGCTCGACGCCGGTTTAACACCGTACAGCGTGATGGTTGAGCAGTCGTCATCCTATACGTCGGGTATTGAGCTGATGCGTCAGGCACGACGCGAGTATCCGCAACTGGACGGTATTTTCTGTACCAACGATGACCTTGCGGTCGGTGCAGCGTTCGAATGCCAGCGTCTGGGGCTGAAGATCCCCGAAGATATGGCGATTGCCGGTTTCCACGGCCACGATATCGGCCAGGTGATGGAACCCCGTCTGGCGAGCGTCCTGACACCGCGTGAACGTATGGGCCGTATTGGCGCAGAACGCCTGCTGGCGCGCATACGTGGCGAGACGGTGACGCCGAAAATGTTAGATTTAGGTTTCACCTTGTCACCGGGTGGATCTATTTAAGCTGACAAATTTGAAGTGGGTCACACTTATTCACTTCGCGCACGTTTGGATATTGCTTCTCTTTTGCCCCGGCAGGACAATGTTACCGATAACTGTTACCCGTAACAATTGACTGAGGGACACCCTTTGAGCACGACTAATCATGATCACCACGTTTACGTCCTGATGGGCGTTTCCGGTAGCGGTAAATCTGCCGTGGCCAGCGAAGTGGCGCATCAACTTCATGCGGCGTTTCTTGATGGCGACTTCCTCCATCCGCGCAGCAATATCATGAAAATGGCCTCCGGCGAGCCGCTGAACGATGACGACCGCAAACCGTGGTTGCAGGCGCTGAATGACGCCGCGTTCGCGATGCAGCGTACCAACAAGGTTTCCCTGATCGTCTGCTCCGCGCTGAAAAAAACCTACCGCGACCTGCTGCGTGACGGCAACCCGAACCTCTCTTTCATCTACCTGAAAGGCGATTTCGAGGTGATTGAAAGCCGTCTGAAGGCGCGTAAAGGCCACTTCTTCAAAACCCAGATGCTGGTGACGCAGTTCGAAGCGTTGCAGGAGCCGGGCGACGATGAGAAAGACGTCTTAGTGGTTGATATCGATCAGTCACTGGAGGGTGTTGTTGCCAGCACCATCGAGGTCATTAATAAAAGGCAGTAAGTTTTGAGTACATTAACGCTAGTTTTAACAGCAGTTGGTTCCGTATTGCTGCTGCTGTTTTTAGTGATGAAAGCGCGTATGCATGCTTTCGTTGCCTTAATGGTGGTGTCTATTGGTGCAGGTCTCTTTTCCGGTATGCCGCTCGATAAGATCGCAGCGACGATGGAAAAAGGGATGGGAGGCACGCTGGGTTTCCTGGCCATTGTGGTCGCGCTGGGCGCGATGTTTGGCAAGATCCTGCATGAGACGGGCGCAGTCGACCAGATTGCCGTCAAAATGCTCAAATCCTTCGGACACAGCCGTGCGCACTACGCGATTGGCCTCGCCGGTCTGATTTGTGCGCTGCCGCTGTTCTTCGAAGTGGCCGTGGTGCTGCTGATTAGCGTGGCGTTCTCGATGGCGCGCCATACCGGCACTAACCTCGTGAAGCTGGTGATTCCGCTGTTTGCGGGCGTGGCGGCTGCGGCGGCGTTCCTGCTGCCTGGGCCTGCGCCGATGCTGCTGGCTTCTCAGATGCACGCCGATTTTGGCTGGATGATCCTGATTGGCCTGTGTGCGGCAATCCCGGGAATGATTATTGCCGGCCCGCTGTGGGGCAACTTCATCAGCCGTTACGTTGAGCTTCACATTCCGGATGACGTCACCGAGCCGCACCTTGGCGAAGGCAAAATGCCGTCCTTCGGCTTCAGCCTGGCGCTGATCCTGCTGCCGCTGGTGCTGGTGGGGCTGAAAACCATCGCCGCGCGTTTCGTGCCGGTGGGGTCTACCGCGTACGAATGGTTTGAGTTTATCGGCCACCCGTTCACCGCGATCCTGGTGGCGTGTCTGGTGGCGATGTACGGCCTGGCGATGCGCCAGGGCATGCCGAAAGACAAAGTGATGGAAATCTGCGGCCATGCGCTGCAGCCTGCGGGTATCATTCTGCTGGTGATCGGTGCCGGTGGCGTGTTCAAACAGGTGCTGGTGGATTCCGGCGTGGGTCCGGCGCTGGGCGAAGCCCTGACCGGCATGGGGCTGCCCATTGCGGTGACCTGTTTCGTACTGGCTGCGGCGGTGCGTATCATCCAGGGCTCTGCGACGGTGGCATGTTTAACCGCCGTGGGTCTGGTGATGCCGGTGATTGAACAGCTTAACTACTCCGGTGCCCAGATGGCCGCGCTCTCAATCTGTATTGCGGGCGGTTCGATTGTGGTGTCACACGTCAACGACGCCGGCTTCTGGCTGTTCGGTAAATTTACCGGTGCGACCGAAGCGCAAACCCTGAAAACCTGGACGCTGATGGAAACCATCCTCGGCACGACGGGTGCCATTGTCGGGATGATTGCGTTTACGCTGCTGAGTTAAACCCGGCTAAAAGCAAAAGGACAACGTGAGTTGTCCTTTTTTGTTTTTACCTAGCCCTTCATCCACGCGCGGATCCCGTCCAGGAACATCTGCGTCGCCATCATCACCAGAATCAACCCCATCAGGCGCTCCAGCGCGTTTACGCCTTTCTCACCCAGCAGGCGCAGGAACAACGACGACTGCAGCAGAATGATAAACGTCCCGCCCCAGGCAATCAGCAAGGCAATCACCAGATGGCTCATCTGATTGGGGTACTGATGCGACAGCAGCATCAGCGTTGCCAGAATCGTCGGTCCGGCGACAAGGGGAATCGCCAGCGGCACAATAAACGGCTCTTCCCCCGCGGGCAGGCCGCTGCTGCTGCCTTCAGCGCTCGGGAAAATCATCTTAATCGCTATCAGGAACAGGATAATCCCACCGGAAATCGAAACCGTTTCGGCACGCAGATTCAGGAAGGCGAGGATTTTCTCACCGGCAAACAGGAAGATGAACATCACCAGCAGCGCGATAAGCAGCTCGCGGATCATGATCGCCCGACGGCGTTTGGGTTCGGTGTGCTTCAGCACCGACATGAAGATAGGCAGGTTGCCCAGAGGATCCATTATCAGGATCAATAAAACCGCCGCGGATATGATTTCACTCATTAAAATTATCCCTGAAACTCTCTATGGTTATTATGATGATTAGCGCTATTTCTGATTGGCGGGCCATCATCGATTAATTTCGCTTGCGACTTTGGCAGCATTTTGTAATGTGAAGCATATCCCAGTTGAATACTGGTTTGCACAATCAGCACACACCCTCTGCAGGAAAAAAATGCTATGAAAAACGTTGGTTTTATCGGCTGGCGCGGTATGGTCGGCTCTGTTCTCATGCAACGCATGGTTGAAGAGCGCGATTTTGACGCCATCCGCCCGGTCTTCTTCTCCACTTCCCAGCTCGGCCAGGCTGCACCTTCTTTTGGCGGCAGCACCGGTACGTTGCAGGATGCTTTCGATCTGGAAGCGCTGAAGGCACTCGACATTATTGTCACTTGCCAGGGCGGCGATTATACCAACGAAATTTATCCAAAGCTGCGTGAAAGCGGCTGGCAGGGCTACTGGATTGATGCGGCGTCTTCACTGCGCATGAAAGACGATGCCATCATCATTCTCGACCCGGTCAACCAGGACGTCATCACCGACGGCCTGAACAACGGCGTAAAAACCTTTGTCGGCGGTAACTGCACCGTCAGCCTGATGCTGATGTCCCTCGGCGGCCTGTTCGCACAGGACCTGGTGGAGTGGGTCTCCGTGGCGACTTACCAGGCCGCGTCCGGCGGCGGTGCGCGTCATATGCGCGAGCTGCTGACGCAGATGGGCCAGTTGCACCACAGCGTTGCGACCGAGCTGGCAAATCCGGCCTCCGCTATTCTCGATATCGAGCGTAAAGTCACCGAGCTGACCCGCAGCGGCGAGCTGCCGGTGGATAACTTTGGTGTACCGCTGGCCGGTGGTCTGATCCCGTGGATCGACAAACAGCTGGATAACGGCCAGACCCGCGAAGAGTGGAAAGGTCAGGCTGAGACCAACAAAATACTCAATACCGCGAACACCATTCCAGTTGACGGTCTGTGCGTACGTATCGGCGCGCTGCGCTGCCACAGCCAGGCCTTCACGATTAAACTGAAAAAAGATGTGTCGATTCCGACCGTGGAAGAGCTGCTGGCTGCACACAACCCGTGGGCGAAAGTGGTTCCAAACGATCGCGACATCACCATGCATGAATTGACCCCGGCTGCCGTCACCGGCACGCTGACCACCCCGGTGGGTCGTCTGCGTAAGCTGAACATGGGGCCGGAGTTCCTTTCTGCATTCACCGTCGGCGACCAGCTTCTGTGGGGCGCAGCCGAGCCGCTGCGTCGCATGCTGCGCCAGCTGGCGTAATAATTTGTTAAACCCCGGGGGTGATTTTCACCCCCTTTTCCGCGTACTACATGGAGTAAAACGCATATGTCTTATTTTTTATCAGGAGTCATTTAGAGCGTTGGCTATGCTTTAAGGAAGAGTTATTTCTTACCTGAGGTTAGGACGGGGCTGAGAGGATGCCCGTTCAGGTCACATTAAAGTCGTCCCAGGCGCTAAAAAAGGACGACATAAAAAACAGGATGAATACCATGTCCGATCGTGTGGATAGAGACGTGATTAATGCGCTTATTGCGGGTCATTTTGCCGACCCCTTTTCCGTACTGGGGATGCACCGTACCGAGGCCGGGCTGGAAGTCCGGGCACTGTTACCGGATGCCACAGAAGTGTGGGTTATCGAACCCAAAACCGGCCGCAAGGTCGGCAATCTGGAATGCCTCGATTCTCGTGGCTTCTTTTCGGGCGTAATGCCCCGTCGTAAAAACCCTTTTCGTTATCAGCTTGCCGTTATCTGGCATGGTCAGCAAAATCTCATCGATGATCCCTACAGCTTTGGGCCTCTTTTACAGGAGATGGACGCGTGGCTGCTGTCTGAAGGTACCCACCTGCGACCTTATGAAACGCTGGGTGCCCATGCCGATACGATGGATGGCATCACCGGCACGCGGTTTGCCGTGTGGGCGCCTAACGCCCAGCGAGTCTCCGTTGTCGGCCAGTTCAACTACTGGGATGGCCGTCGTCACCCGATGCGTCTGCGCCGTGAAAGCGGTATCTGGGAGCTGTTTATCCCCGGCGCGCACAACGGCCAGCTGTATAAATTCGAGATGATCGATGCGCACGGCAAGCTGCGTATTAAGTCCGACCCGTACGCCTTCGAAGCGCAAATGCGTCCGGAAACCGCGTCAATGATTTGCGGCCTGCCGGAGAAAGTTGTCCAGAGTGAAGAACGCAAGCAGGCCAACCGCTTTGATGCGCCAATTTCCGTCTACGAAGTGCATCTCGGTTCCTGGCGTCGCCATACCGATAACAACTTCTGGCTCAGCTACCGGGAGCTTGCCGACCAGCTGGTTCCGTACGCGAAATGGATGGGCTTTACCCACCTTGAGCTGCTGCCAATTAATGAACACCCGTTCGACGGAAGCTGGGGTTATCAGCCGACCGGGATGTATGCCCCGACGCGTCGCTTCGGCACGCGCGATGACTTCCGCTATTTTATCAATGCCGCGCACGCCGCCGGGTTAAACGTGATCCTCGACTGGGTGCCGGGCCATTTCCCGTCCGATGATTTTAGTCTTTCAGAGTTTGACGGCACTAAGCTGTACGAGCACAGCGACCCGCGCGAAGGCTATCACCAGGACTGGAACACGCTGATCTACAACTACGGTCGTCGTGAAGTGGCAAACTACCTCGTGGGCAATGCGCTGTACTGGATTGAGCGCTTTGGCATTGATGCCCTGCGCGTTGATGCCGTGGCGTCGATGATCTACCGCGACTACAGCCGCAAAGAAGGCGAGTGGATCCCGAACGAGTATGGCGGCCGTGAAAACCTGGAAGCGATTGAGTTTCTGCGCAACACCAACCGTATTATCGGCGAGCAGGTAGAAGGTGCGGTGACGATGGCGGAAGAGTCCACCGACTTCCCTGGCGTCTCCCGTCCACCGTCAACCGGCGGACTGGGGTTCTGGTACAAATGGAACCTGGGGTGGATGCACGACACGCTCGACTACATGAAGCTGGATCCCGTCTACCGTCAGTATCACCATGACAAACTCACCTTCGGGCTGCTCTACAACTACACCGAGAACTTCATGCTGCCGCTGTCGCATGACGAAGTGGTGCATGGCAAAAAATCCATTCTCGACCGCATGCCGGGCGATGCATGGCAGAAGTTCGCCAACCTGCGTGCCTACTACGGCTGGATGTTCGCCTTCCCGGGTAAAAAACTGCTGTTTATGGGCAATGAGTTCGCCCAGGGGCGCGAGTGGAACCACGACACCAGCCTCGACTGGCATCTGCTGGAAGGGGGCGACAACTGGCACCACGGCGTACAGCGTCTGGTGCGGGACCTTAACCTGACCTACCGTCACCACAAAGCCCTGCATGAGCTTGATTTTGACCCGTACGGTTTCGAGTGGCTGGTGGTGGATGACCATGAGCGCTCGGTGTTTGTCTTTGTGCGACGGGATAAAGCCGGCAACGAAATTATCGTCGCCAGCAACTTTACCCCTGTACCGCGCCATCATTATCGCTTCGGGATTAACCAGGCCGGCAAGTGGCGTGAAATCCTGAATACCGATTCCACGCACTACCACGGCAGCAATGCCGGTAACGGTGGTCTGGTGCAAAGCGATGCCATTGAAAGCCACGGGCGACCGAATTCCCTGAGCCTTACGCTACCGCCGCTCAGCACCATCTGGCTGATCCGGGAGGGGGAATGACCCAGCTTACGGCAGGTAAACCCGAACCGCTCGGGGCACGTTTTGATGGAAAGGGGGTGAATTTCACGCTCTTTTCTGCCCATGCGGAGCGGGTTGAACTGTGCGTATTTGACGGCGAGGGTAATGAACATCGTTACGACCTGCCGTCTCGCACAGGAGATACCTGGCACGGCTACCTGGCCGGGGGACGGCCAGGAATGCACTACGGCTATCGCGTACACGGCCCGTGGGCACCTGCGCAGGGGCACTGGTTTAACCCGGCGAAGCTGCTGATCGATCCGTGTGCCCACCGCGTGGATGGCGAGTTTAAAGACGACCCTATTTTCCATGTCGGCTACGGTGAACCCGACCACCGCGACAGCGCCCCCGTGGCGCCTAAAAGCGTGGTGGTGAACGATCTCTACGACTGGGAAGACGATGCCCCGCCGCGCACGCCGTGGGGCAACACCGTTATCTACGAGGCGCATGTTAAAGGGCTGACGTATCTGCATCCGTCAATCCCGAAAGAGATGCGCGGCACCTACCAGGCGCTCGGTCATCCGACCATGATTGCCTACCTTAAGCACCTCGGGATCACGGCCCTGGAGCTGTTGCCCGTCGCGCATTTTGCCAGTGAACCTCGTCTGCAGCGGCTGGGGCTCAGTAACTACTGGGGCTACAACCCGCTGGCGATGTTTGCGCTCGAACCCCGCTATGCCGCTCATCCGGACAAGGCGCGGGACGAGTTTCGTGATGCGGTAAAGGCGCTTCATGCGGCAGGCATTGAGGTCATTCTGGACGTGGTGCTGAACCACAGTGCGGAAAGCGATCTCGATGGACCGACGCTCTCCATGCGCGGAATTGATAACCGTAGCTATTATTGGATCAGGGACGATGGCGATTACTTCAACTGGACCGGTTGCGGTAACACGCTCAATCTCAGCCACCCGGCGGTCATGCATTTCGCGTATGAATGCCTGAAGTACTGGGTGGACACGTTCCACGTCGACGGTTTTCGTTTTGATCTGGCACCCGTTATGGGGCGTACGCCGGCCTTCAGCCAGCAGGCGCCGCTGTTTGAAGCGATCAAAAACTGTCCGGTGCTGTCACAGGTGAAGCTCATTGCCGAGCCGTGGGACATCGGTGAAGGGGGTTATCAGGTCGGGAATTTCCCGCCCCTGTTTGCCGAGTGGAACGATCACTATCGCGATGCCGCGCGCCGCTTCTGGCTGGAACGGAATCTGTCGCTGGGTGAGTTCGCCGGACGCTTTGCCGGGTCCAGCGATCTTTTTAAGCGCGATGGCAAACGACCGTCTGCGACGATCAACCTGCTGACGGCGCACGACGGTTTTACGCTCCGGGACTGCGTTTGTTTCAATCAGAAACACAATGAAGCGAACGGTGAGGAGAATCGCGATGGTACTAACAATAACCATAGCTTCAATCATGGTATAGAAGGGTTAGGCGGAAGCCTTGATGTTATCGAGCGGCGACGCGCCAGCGTGCATGCGCTGCTGACAACGCTGTTATTGTCGCAGGGCACGCCGATGCTGCTGGCAGGCGATGAACATGGTCACAGTCAGCATGGTAACAACAATGCGTATTGCCAGGACAACACGTTGACCTGGCTCGACTGGGGTGAAGCGAACAGCGGGTTGATTCACTTTACCGCTGCGCTGATCCATCTTCGCCAGCAAATTCCCGCGCTCACCGCCGATCGCTGGTGGGAAGAGGGCGACGGTAATGTCCGCTGGCTGAATCAAGACGCGCAACCCTTAAGCGCGCAAGAGTGGCAACACGGCGTACCACGCCTGCAAATTCTGCTTTCGGAGAGGTGGCTGGTCACGCTGAACGCGACGGATGACGTCGCTGAGATTGTTTTACCTGACGGGGAATGGCGCGCTGTTCCCCCATTTGCCGGAGCGGATAATCCGGTAGTAATGGCTGTCTGGCACGGGCCTGCGCACGGAGTGTGCGTATTCCAAAGATGATAAAAAAGGAGTTAGTCATGGTTAGATTAGAGAAGAACGATCCCTTAATGTTGGCACGCCAGCTACCATTAAAAACTGTTGCCCTGATACTCGCAGGCGGGCGTGGTACTCGTCTGAAAGATTTGACCATCAAACGCGCCAAACCTGCCGTCCACTTTGGTGGTAAGTTCCGTATTATCGACTTTGCGCTCTCCAACTGCCTGAACTCAGGCATTCGCCGCATTGGCGTCATTACGCAGTATCAGTCGCATACTCTGGTGCAGCACATCCAGCGCGGCTGGTCATTCTTCAGTGAAGAGATGAATGAGTTTGTCGATCTTCTGCCTGCCCAGCAGCGCGTTCACGGTGAGAACTGGTATCGCGGGACGGCGGATGCGGTGACGCAAAACCTCGACATTATTCGTCGTTATAACGCGGAATACATCGTGATCCTCGCGGGCGATCATATCTACAAGCAAGACTACTCCCATATGCTGATCGACCACGTCGAAAAAGGGGCGCGTTGCACCGTGGCATGCCTGCCCGTGCCTGTTGCTGAGGCGACGGCATTTGGGGTGATGCACGTCGACGCCGACGACAAGATTATCGATTTTGTCGAAAAACCGGCGAACCCACCGACAATGCCAGGGGACGATACCAAATCGCTCGCCAGCATGGGGATCTATGTCTTTGATGCCGATTATCTTTACGCGCTGCTGGAAGAAGACGACAAAGACGAAAACTCCAGCCACGACTTCGGCAAAGATATCATTCCGAAAATTACCAAAGCTGGCATGGCGTATGCACATCCCTTCCCGTTGTCCTGCGTGCAGTCTGATCCGAATGCTGAACCTTACTGGCGCGACGTCGGAACGCTGGAGGCCTACTGGAAGGCAAACCTCGATCTCGCGTCGGTGACGCCTGAACTGGATATGTACGACCAGAACTGGCCAATCCGTACCCACATGGAATCGCTGCCGCCGGCGAAATTCGTTCAGGACCGCTCCGGCAGTCACGGCATGACGCTGAACTCGCTGGTGTCCGGCGGATGCATTATCTCGGGGTCGGTGGTGGTGCAGTCGGTGCTGTTCCCCCGCGTGCGCGTGAACTCATTCTGTAATATCGATTCGGCGGTGCTGCTGCCGGATGTCTGGGTCGGACGCTCATGCCGTCTGCGCCGTTGCGTTATCGACCGTGCCTGCGTCATACCTGAAGGCATGGTGATTGGTGAAAATGCGGAAGAAGACGCGCGTCGTTTCTACCGTTCGGAAGAGGGGATCGTGTTAGTAACACGGGAAATGTTGCGGAAGCTGCAGGTCAAACAGGAGCGATAATGCAGGTTTTACATGTATGTTCTGAGATGTTCCCGTTGTTAAAAACGGGCGGTCTGGCGGATGTTCTTGGCGCATTGCCTGCGGCGCAAATCGCCGGGGGTGTAGATACCCGAGTTCTGTTGCCCGCTTTTCCGGATATCCGGCGTGGTATTCCAGATGCAAAGGTGGTCACTCGTCGTGAAACCTTCGCCGGCCGCATCACCCTGCTGTTTGGACATTACAATGGCGTAGGCATTTACCTGATTGATGCGCCGCATTTATACGATCGACCGGGTAGCCCGTATCACGATACGAACCTGTTCGCCTATACCGACAACGTGCTGCGTTTCGCACTGCTCGGCTGGGTCGGTGCTGAAATGGCAACCGGGCTGGATCCGTTCTGGCGCCCGAATGTGGTACACGCTCACGACTGGCACGCCGGGCTTGCACCGGCGTATCTGGCGGCGCGCGGCCACCCGGCGAAATCGGTCTTTACCGTTCACAACCTGGCGTATCAGGGCATGTACTATGCCCATCACATGAATGACATCGATCTGCCATGGTCGTTCTATAACATGCACGGGCTGGAGTTTAACGGGCAGATTTCGTTCCTGAAAGCCGGCATCTACTACGCCGATCACATTACGGCCGTGAGCCCGACCTACGCCCGGGAAATTACCCAGCCGGAGTTTGGTAACGGTCTGGAAGGGTTGCTGCGACAGCGCCATCGTGAGGGCCGCCTGTCGGGGATCCTCAACGGCGTTGATGAGCAGATCTGGAATCCGGAGACCGATCTTCTGCTGGCGGCACGCTATGGCCGCGATTCCGTGGAAGACAAAGCGGAAAACAAACGCCAGCTGCAGATTGCGATGGGGCTGAAGGTGAACGATAAAGTGCCGCTGTTCGCCGTCGTCAGCCGTCTGACCAGCCAGAAAGGGCTGGATTTAGTGCTGGAGGCGCTGCCGGGCTTACTGGAGCAGGGGGGGCAACTGGCGCTGCTCGGTGCCGGCGACCCGGTGCTGCAGGAAGGTTTCCTTGCGGCAGCGGCGGAACACCCCGGGCAGGTAGGGGTGCAGATTGGCTATCACGAAGCGTTTTCGCACCGGATTATGGGCGGCGCTGACGTCATTCTGGTGCCGAGCCGTTTCGAACCGTGTGGCCTGACGCAGCTCTATGGCCTGAAATACGGCACGCTGCCGCTGGTACGTCGTACCGGCGGGCTGGCGGATACCGTATCGGACAGTTCTCTGGAAAACCTTGCGGACGGTATCGCCAGCGGGTTTGTCTTTGAGGACAGTAATGCCTGGTCGCTGCTGCGGGCGATTCGGCGTGCTTTCGTCTTGTGGTCCCGTCCATCTCTGTGGCGTTACGTTCAGCGTCAGGCGATGTCTCTGGACTTTGGCTGGCACGTTGCGGCGCAGTCATACCGCGACCTTTATCAACGCTTGATGTAACGAGGCGAAGTTACTGATATGAATGCTCCTTTTAGCTATTCTTCACCCACGCTCAGCGTTGAGGCGTTAAAGCACTCTATCGCCTATAAGCTGATGTTCACCATCGGGAAAGACCCGGTCATCGCCAACAAACACGAGTGGCTGAACGCCACGCTGTTTGCCGTGCGTGACCGCTTAGTGGAACGCTGGCTGCGCTCTAACCGCGCCCAGCTCTCGCAGGAAACGCGGCAGGTTTATTACCTGTCGATGGAATTTTTGATTGGCCGCACGCTGTCCAATGCGCTGTTGTCGCTCGGTATCTATGACGACGTCAAAACCGCACTGGAAGAGATGGGGTTAGATTTAGAAGAGCTGATTGACGAAGAGAACGACCCGGGCCTCGGTAACGGCGGCCTGGGGCGTCTGGCCGCCTGTTTCCTGGACTCGCTGGCGACGCTGGCCCTGCCGGGCCGCGGCTACGGGATTCGCTACGACTACGGTATGTTCAAACAGAACATCGTGGAAGGCCGACAGAAAGAGTCTCCGGACTACTGGCTTGAGTACGGCAACCCGTGGGAATTCAAACGACACAACACGCGCTACAAAGTGCGCTTTGGTGGCCGTATTCAGCAGGAGGGAAAAAAATCCCGCTGGGTTGAGACGGAAGAGATCCTGGCCGTGGCCTATGACCAGATTATCCCCGGCTACGACACCGATGCCACCAATACCCTGCGCCTGTGGAGCGCCCAGGCCAGTAGCGAAATCAATCTCGGTAAATTCAACCAGGGCGACTATTTTGCGGCGGTGGAAGATAAAAACCACTCTGAAAACGTCTCCCGCGTACTTTATCCGGACGACTCGACCTATTCCGGACGCGAACTGCGTCTGCGTCAGGAGTATTTCCTTGTGTCCGCGACGATTCAGGACATCCTGAGCCGTCACTATCAGCTGCACAAAACCTACAGTAATCTGGCGGAAAAAACCGCGATTCACCTCAACGACACCCACCCGGTGCTTTCGATCCCCGAGCTTATGCGTCTGCTGATCGACGAGCACAAGTTCAGCTGGGATGATGCGTTTGAAGTGACCTGCCAGGTCTTCTCGTACACCAACCACACCCTGATGAGCGAAGCGCTGGAAACCTGGCCGGTCGACATGCTCGGTAAAATTTTGCCGCGCCATCTGCAGATTATCTTTGAGATTAACGACTACTTCCTGAAGACGCTGCAGGAGCAGTATCCGAACGATACTGGCCTGCTGAGCCGGGCTTCAATCATTGATGAATCCAACGGTCGCCGCGTGCGTATGGCCTGGCTGGCGGTGGTGATCAGCCACAAGGTGAACGGGGTTTCCGGACTGCACTCGAACCTGATGGTGCAGTCGCTGTTTGCTGATTTCGCGAAGATCTTCCCGACGCGTTTTTGCAACGTGACGAACGGTGTTACCCCGCGTCGCTGGCTGGCGCTGGCTAACCAGCCGCTCTCCGACGTCCTGGACGAACATATTGGCCGCACCTGGCGTACCGATTTGAGTCAGCTGGGCGAGCTTGAACAGCACCTGGATTTCCCGGCGGTGAACAAAGCCGTGCGTGAAGCCAAGCTTCTGAACAAGAAGCGGCTGTCGGTGTATCTTGCGCTGCACCTGAACGTGGTGGCCAACCCGAAAGCGTTGTTTGATGTGCAAATCAAGCGTATCCATGAGTACAAGCGACAGCTCATGAACGTGCTGCACGTCATCACGCACTACAATCGCATCAAAGCCGACCCAACGGCCGACTGGGTGCCACGGGTGAAAATCTTTGCCGGTAAGGCGGCGTCGGCATACTACATGGCGAAGCACATTATTCATCTCATCAATGATGTGGCGAAGGTGGTCAACAACGATCCGGATATCGGTGACAAGCTGAAGGTGGTCTTTGTCCCGAACTACAGTGTGAGTCTGGCGCAGCTGATCATTCCGGCGGCGGACCTGTCTGAGCAGATTTCCACGGCCGGTACGGAAGCCTCTGGCACCAGTAATATGAAGTTTGCCCTGAATGGCGCACTGACCATCGGTACGCTGGATGGCGCGAACGTTGAGATGCTTGAGCATGTCGGGGCAGAAAATATCTTTATCTTCGGTAACACGACGGAGGAGGTGGAGGCGCTTCGCAGGAAGGGCTACTCGCCGCGCGAGTACTACGAAGAAGATGAAGAGCTGCGCCAGGTGTTGACGCAAATCGCCACAGGCGTGTTTAACCCTGAAGAGCCGAGCCGCTATCGCGATCTGGTCGATTCACTGATTAACTTTGGTGACCACTATCAGGTGCTGGCGGATTACCGCAGCTATGTCGACTGCCAGGACAACGTGGACGAGTTGTACCGTCAGCAGGAGAAGTGGACCAGCGCCGCGATGCATAACATCGCCAATATGGGGTATTTCTCATCAGACCGTACTATCAAAGAATATGCTGAAACTATCTGGCATATTGATCCCGTGCGGTTATAAAAAAACAGAGCCGGGTGGCGGCTTCGCCTGACCCGGCTTATGCGATCTGCAGGCCCGGGAAGCGTAACGCCACCGGGCTTTTTTACATCACGATGCTAATGACAGCTCACGCTTTCCCGCGTTCTGCGCCAGCCACTGCGCCACGCGCGACTGCTGCTCGGCATCCAGCCACATCCCTTCTTTGGTACGACGCCAGATGGCATCATCCAGGCGGCGCACCCACTCGTTCTCAACCAGATAGCGCAGTTCGGCTTCGTAGAGTTCGTGACCGAAATGTTCACCCAGGTCGGCAAGCGTTTTGGCTTCACCCAGGATCCATTCCGTATTACTGCCGTAGGTACGGGCGTAGTGACGCGCCATCCCTTCGGTGATGAACGGGTAGCGACGGCGTAGTTTCGCGGCATAATCATCGCGGTTATCCCCGATATCGCCGCCAGGCAATACGGCACCTTTAGTCCAGGCCGGGCCAATGCCTTTGTAGTACGGCACCAGTTTTTCCAGCGCGTGTTCGGCCAGCTTACGATAGGTAGTGAGCTTGCCGCCAAAGACCGACAGCAACGGTGCCTGGCCGTCCACGTCATGAATATCCAGCGTATAGTCGCGGGTGATGGCCTGTGGTGAGTCCGATTCGTCATCACACAGCGGACGCACGCCGGAGTAGGTCCAGACCACGTCATCGCGTGCCAGCTGTTTTTTGAAGTGCGCGTTATACACTTTCAGCAGGTAGCTGACTTCACTTTCGTCGATCTCGACATTTTTCGGATCGCCTTTGTACTCCACGTCGGTGGTGCCGATGATGGAGAACTCGTCCATCCACGGGATCACAAACACGATACGTTTATCTTCGTTTTGCAGGATATAGGCCTGCTTCTGGGTATGCACGCGTGGCACGACAATGTGGCTGCCTTTGATCAGGCGGATGCCGTACGGCGAAGGCAGGTGCATTCCCTCATCAAAGAACTGTTTCACCCACGGACCGGTGGCGTTTACCAGGCCGCGCGCTTTCCAGCTGAACTTCTCGCCGGTATCCACGTCTTCCGCTTCAACAATCCACAGGCCGTTTTCACGACGGGCAGCCGTGGCGCGGGTGCGGGTTTTCACCTCGCCGCCCTTTTTCACCACCATCTGCGCATTGGCAAGAACCAGACGCGCATCGTCTACCCAGCAGTCGGAATATTCGAATCCGCGCACGATTTCAGGTTTAAGGACCGATTCTGAGCCAAAACGCAAACCGGTCGATCCTGGCAGGCTGGTACGTTTGCCCAGATGATCGTACATAAACAGACCGATTCGAATCATCCACGCCGGACGCAGATGCGGGCGGTGGGGCAGGCGAAAGCGCATCGGAATCGCCAGATGCGGGGCCATTTTCAGCAGCACTTCACGTTCGGCCAGGGCTTCGCTGACCAGGCGGAATTCGTAGTGTTCCAGGTAGCGCAGGCCACCGTGGATCAGTTTGGAGCTGGCGGACGAGGTCGCGCAGGCGAGATCGTTAGCTTCCAGCATCAGCACGGATAAACCGCGTCCTGCAGCATCGGCCGCAATCCCGGCACCGTTGATGCCACCGCCTATCACAATCAGATCTTTGGTTTCCATAACACCCTCACGCACTTTCGTTAAAGCTCAGAAATGTTCGATATCGCTCATAATAGCAAAGGAACGCGCTTTTGGTAACATCAAAAAAACAATTTAGAGTGATATGGATAACATAATGGCGTTTACCCGCCGCCAGGACGTACACTACGGGGTAAAATAGTGCCGCTTGATGCCCTCGCCCAACCTTCTCACTTCAGGAGAGAGTGGGGTGAGAGGAAGCGCACCACACCTGAATATAAGATGAGAGCACCATGGATCAGTTTGAATGTATTAACGTAGAAGAAGCCCATCAGAAAATGCACCAGGGAACGGCTGTGCTGGTGGACATCCGCGATCCACAGAGCTTTGCGATGGGCCACACGCCAGGCGCGTTCCACCTGACCAACGACTCCCTGGGCGCGTTTATGCGCGATAACGATTTCGACACGCCGGTGATGGTCATGTGCTACCACGGTAACAGCAGTAAAGGTGCAGCGCAGTACCTGCTTCAGCAGGGCTACGATGCGGTTTACAGTGTCGATGGCGGCTTCGATGCCTGGCATCGTCATTTCCCGGCAGAAGTTGAATACGCGTTTGAGCGCTGATACCGCTATACTGTCCCCTTTTGTGTGGAAATAAGCGACGGCTGCCCATGTTGATGATCACCTCTTTTACCAACCCGCGCGTCGCCCAGGCGTTTGTCGACTATATGGCGACGCAGGGCGTTATTCTGACCATCCAGCAACATCATCAGACCGATGTGTGGCTGGCCGACGAGAGCCAGGCCGCGAGGGTAAATGAGGAGCTGGCGCGATTCCTTGAGAACCCCGGCGACCCGCGCTATCTGGCCGCAAGCTGGCAATCAGGCCAGACGGGCAGCGGGCTGCACTATCGTCGTTTTCCCTTCTTTGCCACCGTGCGCGAACGCGCGGGTCCGTTTACGCTGCTGCTGATGGCGGCCTGCATTATCGTGTTCATTATGATGAACGTGGTCGGCGACCAGAGCGTCATGATCGCCCTGGCATGGCCCTATGACCCTTCACTGGACGTTGACGTCTGGCGCTATTTTACCCACGCGCTGATGCACTTCTCGGTGATGCATATTCTCTTTAACCTGCTGTGGTGGTGGTACCTTGGCGGTGCCGTCGAGAAGCGTCTTGGTAGCGGGAAGCTGATTGTGATCACCGTCATCAGTGCCCTGTTGAGTGGCTATGTGCAGCACAAATTCAGCGGCCCGTGGTTTGGCGGATTATCAGGTGTTGTGTATGCCCTGATGGGCTACGTCTGGCTCAGAGGTGAGCGCGATCCTGAAAGTGGCATCTATCTGCAACGCGGGTTAATAACCTTTGCGTTAATATGGCTAATTGCCGGATGGTTTGATCTGTTTGGTATGTCTATCGCCAATGGTGCACACGTCACCGGGCTGGCCGTTGGGCTGGCGATGGCGTTTGCCGACACGCTCCATGCGCGAAAACGAACATAATTCTCAGGGATAATTGATGAAACAAACACAACGTCATGACGCCATTATCGAACTGGTTAAAAAACAGGGATATGTCAGCACCGAAGAGCTGGTCGAGCAGTTTGCCGTCAGCCCGCAGACCATTCGTCGTGACCTGAACGACCTTGCCGATCAAAACCGTATTCTGCGCCACCACGGCGGGGCGGCGCTGCCGTCCAGCTCGGTCAACACCTCATGGCATGACCGTAAAGCCACGCAAACGGCGGAGAAAGAGCGCATTGCGCGGAAAGTCGCCAGCCAGATCCCTAACGGGGCGACGCTGTTTATTGATATCGGCACCACGCCGGAAGCGGTCGCCCATGCACTGCTGGATCATGAAAACCTGCGCGTTGTGACCAATAACCTGAATGTCGCGAATACCCTGATGCAGAAAGACGATTTCCGCATCATTCTTGCGGGCGGCGAGTTGCGCAGCCGCGACGGCGGCATCATCGGTGAAGCGACGCTCGACTTTATCTCTCAGTTTCGTCTCGATTTCGGCATTCTCGGGATCAGCGGTATCGACAGCGATGGCTCCCTGCTGGAGTTTGATTATCATGAAGTCCGCACCAAGCGCGCGATTATTGAGAATTCACGCCACGTTATGCTCGTGGTGGACCACTCCAAGTTTGGCCGTAACGCGATGGTGAATATGGGCAGCATCAGCATGGTTGATGCGGTTTATACCGACGTGATGCCGCCGGCAGGCGTGATGCAGGTGATTAAGGATAATAATCTGCAGCTGGAACTGTGCTGACGTAAAAGCAAAACGGCAACCGAAGGTTGCCGTTTTTAGTTTCTGCAAAACAGGCCGGGTGAGGGCACCCACGCGCACCGGAATTACACGCCGTACCCCATCATCTTCAGCAGCTGCTGTGCATGCTGCACCGCATCCTGACGATGGGCGACGCCCAGCTTCTGATAGAGATTGCGGATATGGGTTTTGATGGTGGTCGCCGCCACCGCCAGTTCACCGGCGATCTGCTCGTTGCTGTAGCCTGAGTAGATCAGCCCCAGCACCTGCCATTCGCGCTGAGTGAGCGGGCTGGTGCGGATCAGTTCCGGTACTTCCGGATGGTTCAGCAGACGTTCAACGAAGTTCTCATCAAAGTGTGCAAACTTATGGCGATGGTGCTGGTTAATCTCGCGCAGAATACGCTGGGCACGATGCTGATCCAGCTCTGGCAGCGTATTGAGTTGAATCAACTGTCGCAGCTGCTGGGCCATCACTTCACCTTCAATGACAAAGTGGCTGATAAACCCGGTGCGGTTCGCCAGCTGCAGCGCTTCCAGCAGGACGCGCTGGGCATCGTTTTTGCGGCCCGCCTGCCAGTAGAGCTGGTTCAGCAGAAGCAGGTTACGGTTGAGATCGCTCATCAGCCGCAGGCTGCGGGCGTTTTCATTAAGCTCTTCCAGCACGATTTCGGCAGGTTCTAATTCACCGAGCAGGATCTGGACGCGGGCAATGTTGCGCCACTGGCTCTGCAGGAAGTGGTTGTTGGCAAATTCCGGTTTAGGGGTCTGACGTAACCAGTTGGCGGCGGATTTTTTGTCGCCGGTCATCTGCCAGTAAATCACCCGCACCTTATCGGCGTTGGACACCCAGTCGCTGTGGTACTGACCGTTACCGAGCAGGTTTTCCAGACGGTTAAGGTGGTTGCGGGCGTTATCAAGATCGCCACGCGCCAGCGAGCACTGAACCAGCAGCGCCAGACACTGCAATTGCTGCTGTGGCTGGAAGCTGGAGAGAACGTCCACACCCTGACGGGCGCAGCTTTCCGCTTCATCCAGACGCGACCATGCCCAAAGGAGCTGTGCACGAATGCGCAGCAGGAACTCGTGCATCGGCAGCTGTTCCAGATGCTGCTCACGAATCAGCTGGAAGGCCTTTTCCTGATTTTCCCAGGCGGCCTGCAGGAACCCCTGCGCAAACAAAATTTCACTTTGCTGGATCAGGCTCCACAGCGCGTAATGCCAGACATCGTGGCGGCGGGCCATCTGTTCAGTTTGTTGCATGAGCGAAAGGGAGCGCGTCAGCTCGCCTTTGCAGTGCAGAACTTCACCGTGTACCGAGGTGGCCACAATACGGCTGTAGAAATTGGCCAGCGGCAGTTCATCCAGCGCAACCATCGCCAGGCGCTCTGCCTCTTCCGGGTCACCGTCGTTAATCGCCACCTGCGCCCGCAGGGCGTTGAATTCGCCGTGCAGGGTGGCATCCATATCGCTTTCCATCTCCTGCTCGGCACGTGCCAGCAGGGTATTTACTTCACTGTAGCGATGCTGGCTCTGCATCAGCCAGGCCTGCAGCAGCACCAGGCGCGGATTCTCCAGCAGGCTCTCCCACGGCAGGGCTTTCAGTGACTCTTCAAGCAGCGTCAGCTCGCTGTGGTTAAACAAGCCCCATGCGTGGTTAAGGAGGATATCGCGCAGCATGCCGGCATCACCGGCGGCAAGCGCGTGGTGAATCGCCTCGCTCGGGAAACCTTGCGCCATCCAGCTTTCGGCGGCGGCGCGATGGATTTCCGGCAGTTCCGTCGCAAGCTCCCACTGACAGCGCTGGCGCAGGAAGCTGCCGAACAGTGGGTGATAGCTGAACCACTCGCCGGGATCGTCCATTCGGGTCAGGAACAGGCCCTGGCGCTCAATCTCTTCCAGCTGCAGCTGACCGTTTTCACAGCCGGTCACGCGCACGATCAGCGCGTCGTTCATGGAACGCAGCAGAGAACTTTTGAGCAGGAAATTTCGGGTCGACGGATCAACGCTGTTCAGCACTTCGTCGACGAGATAATCAGAAAGATGGCTCGCGTTAATCCCCGCCAGGCGACGCGCAGACTGGTGCGTCGGGCTGTTATTTTGCCGGGCAGAGAGGGCAATCAGCTGCAGCGCCGTCGCCCAGCCGGCGACATCATCACACAGGCGGCTGCTTTCGGAGGCCTCAATTGGCGAGTTCAGTCGACAGTCAAAGAACTGTTTGGCTTCCTGATGGGTAAAGGCCAGCTGCTGGCTGCCGACTTCCAGCAGCTGATCGCGCACGCGCAGGTTGGCAATGCCCAGTTGTGGCAGGTTACGCGACAGCACGACCAGGGTCAGGTTTTCCGGCTGATGACGCAGGAAGAAACGCATCGATTCATGGATAACCGGGTTAGTGATGAGATGATAATCATCAATCACCACGTACAGCGGGCGATGCCATTCGGCCAGTTCGATAAACAGCTGTGAGAAAAGGGAAGACAGACTGGCGTACTGGCGCTTTTGCACCATGACCTCACTGGCGACGCAGTGTCCGTTGGTTGCCTGCTGAATGGCGGCAATCAGATAGCTGGCAAAACGCTCTTGCTGGTTATCGCCCTCATCAAGGGAGTACCAGCCAAGGTCGCTCTTACCTGCGGCCCATTGCGAAATGAGCGTAGTTTTTCCATAACCTGCAGGGCTCGTAACCAGCGCCAGTCGGAAATTATGCGCGCCGGAAAGTTTAGCCAGCAGACGCTCGCGGACCACTGTATGGTCAAGACGAACCGGGCGACTTAATTTAGACGGAATCAACATAGTTTTCACTTCACTGTGGGGAACGAGAGAATTTATTTTTTTTGCGCTTCGTAATTAATAGCTATAAGGTCGGCCAGAAAGAGAACTATTGCAAGTTATGTCTGGGTTTTGTGGCTCTGAATTTGCACTCTGTCACAAAACATTCAGGCGAGTACCGGAACTTTTCCAGAATGGCTTTAACACCGCGTCAGCGCTGGCTTGTCCAAGTGTCACACGGTTACGCTGAAACTGGTTTCAGAAAGGTATAGTGACGTCAAATTTAATAAAGTTCGGGTAAAGTTGAGTGAGATTAATAATCCCCTTAGGTAAGGCCCCATTGCAGAAATATTATTCTGCGTAAGTAATCATTTCGGCGCGGATTAATTTCATCCGAAACTGTATTTCATTTTTTTGACATTCTCCCCGGTTATCTTTTTTTCTTCCTGGCACACTCACACTATGCTCTCAGAGTGGCCTTGATCACACTTTTATGCTCATCCCCGCTACTCCTCCCTGCCTAATCCCCTGCGGGATGAGGAAGAGGCGAAATGAGCCTGGCACACTAGCGCCAACATGTGTTTTCTCTCTACAGGATGCCAATTCCCTATGTCACAGCCTACCTTTAACAAAGCTCAATTCCAGGCTGCCCTGACGCGTCAGTGGCAGCGTTTTGGCCTTCACGCTGCAAACGAGATGACGCCTCACCAGTGGTGGCAGGCAGTGAGCGGTGCGCTCGCGGAGCAGCTGGATGCTCAACCGTTGGCAAAACCGGCGAAAGACCAGCGCCACGTTAACTACATCTCAATGGAGTTCCTGATTGGCCGTCTGACAGGTAACAACCTGCTGAACCTCGGCTGGTATCAGGAGGTGGGTGATGTGCTGAAAGAGCATGACATTAACCTGACTGACCTGCTGGAAGAAGAGATTGATCCGGCGCTGGGTAACGGTGGTCTGGGACGTCTGGCGGCCTGTTTCCTTGACTCGATGGCCACCGTCGGTCAATCGGCCATTGGCTACGGTCTGAACTACCAGTACGGCCTGTTCCGTCAGTCGTTTGCTGATGGTCATCAGATGGAAGCGCCGGATGACTGGCACCGCAATACTTACCCCTGGTTCCGCCACAATGCACAGCTTGATGTGCAGGTAGGCATTGGTGGTAAAGTCACGAAGCAGGGGCTGTGGGAGCCTGCGTTTACCCTGACCGGCGAAGCCTGGGATCTGCCGGTGCTGGGCTACCGTAACGGCGTGGCGCAACCGCTGCGTCTGTGGCAGGCAAAGCACGCTCATCCCTTCAACCTGACCAAATTCAACGACGGCGATTTCCTGCGTGCCGAGCAGCAGGGGATCGACGCTGAGAAACTGACCAAAGTCCTTTACCCGAACGACAACCATCTGGCGGGCAAGAAACTGCGTCTGATGCAGCAGTACTTCCAGTGTGCCTGTTCCATTGCGGATATTCTGCGTCGTCATCACCTGGCGGGCCGCAAGCTGGCGCAGCTGCCGGACTTCGAAGTGATCCAGCTTAACGATACGCACCCGACGATTGCGATTCCTGAACTGCTGCGCGTGCTGATTGACGAGCACCAGCTGAGCTGGGATGACGCGTGGGCGATCACCAGCCGTACGTTTGCCTACACCAACCACACCCTGATGCCTGAAGCGCTGGAGTGCTGGGATGAGAAGCTGGTGAAAGCCCTGCTGCCGCGTCATATGCAGATCATCAACAAGATTAACGACGCGTTTAAAAAGCAAGTGGATAAAACCTGGCCGGGCGACAAAGCGGTGTGGGCGAAGCTGGCTGTGGTACATGACAAACAGGTGCGCATGGCGAACATGTGCGTGGTGAGCGGTTTTGCGGTGAACGGTGTGGCGGCGCTGCACTCGGATCTGGTGGTGAAAGACCTGTTCCCGGAATACCACCAGCTGTGGCCGACCAAATTCCATAACGTGACCAACGGCATCACGCCGCGTCGCTGGATTAAGCAGTGCAACCCGCTGCTGGCCGGCCTGCTGGACAAAACCCTGAAGAAAGAGTGGGCCAACGATCTGGACCAGCTTATCAATCTGGAAAAGTATGCCGACGACGCGGCATTCCGCGAGCAGTACCGCGCCATTAAGCTCGAAAACAAAGTGCGTCTGGCGCATTTTGTCAAAGCGCGTACCGGGATTGAGATCAACCCGAACGCCATTTTCGATATTCAGATCAAACGTCTGCATGAGTACAAACGCCAGCACCTGAACCTGCTGCATATTCTGGCGCTGTATAAAGAGATCCGCGAGAACCCGCAGGCTGACCGCGTACCGCGCGTGTTCCTGTTTGGGGCGAAAGCCGCACCGGGCTACTACCTGGCGAAAAACATTATCCTCGCCATTAATAAAGTGGCCGCGGCCATCAATAACGATCCGAAAGTGGGTGACAAGCTGAAGGTGGTGTTCCTGCCGGACTACTGCGTCTCTGCAGCTGAGATGCTGATCCCGGCGGCGGATATCTCCGAGCAGATCTCCACGGCAGGGAAAGAAGCTTCCGGTACCGGCAACATGAAGCTGGCGCTGAACGGTGCGCTGACCGTCGGTACGCTCGACGGCGCGAACGTCGAGATCGCCGAAAAGGTGGGGGAAGAGAACATCTTTATCTTCGGCCATACCGTCGAAGAAGTGAAAGCCCTCAAGGCCAAAGGTTACGACCCGGTGAAATGGCGTAAGAAAGACAAAGTTCTTGATGCGGTTCTGAAAGAGCTGGAAAGCGGCAAGTACAGTGACGGCGATAAACATGCCTTTGACCAGATGCTGCACAGCATGGACAAACACGGCGGTGACCCGTATTTGGTCATGGCGGACTTTACGGCCTATGTGGACGCGCAAAAACAGGTCGATGTGCTGTATCGCGACCAGGAAGCGTGGACCCGGGCGTGCATTCTGAACACCGCCCGCTGCGGGATGTTCAGTTCTGACCGCTCAATCCGTGATTATCAGGCTCGTATCTGGCAGGCAAAACGCTAAGGAAGCGCGATGGAGAGTAAACGTCTGGACAGTGCCGCGCAGGCGGCGGGGATCAGCCTCAGTTACATTAATGCTCACGGCAAACCACAGTCTATTGGCGCCGACACCAAAAGACGTTTGCTGGATGCCATGCACAAGACCGACGCGAAAGCGTCGGTTGCTCCGGTGCCGAACGTGAAGGTGTTTACCGCCGGTAAAAAGATGCCGCTTACGGTAAACGGGCGCGGCGAATTTAGCTGGCTGCTCACGACCGAAGAGGGGCAACAGCACAAAGGCCACGCCACCGGTGGCAAAGCGCTTAACCTTCCGGCAAAACTGCCGGAGGGCTATCACACGTTAACCCTCACGCAGGACGACCAGCGTTTTCATTGTCGGGTGATTGTTGCGCCAAAACGCTGCTATGAGCCGCAGGCGTTGCTCGAGGGTAAAAAGCTGTGGGGGGCCTGCGTGCAGCTCTACACGCTGCGCTCTGACAGCAACTGGGGTATCGGCGATTTTGGCGACCTGAAAAAGATGCTGGCGGATGTGGGCGAGCGTGGCGGTGCGTTTATCGGCCTCAACCCCATTCATGCGCTCTATCCGGCGAACCCGGAAAGTGCCAGTCCGTACAGCCCGTCATCCCGTCGCTGGCTGAACGTGATTTACATTGACGTGAATGCCTTAGACGATTTCAAAAGCAGCAAAGAGGCGCAGGCGTGGTGGAACCTCACGACCACTCAGCAGGCGCTGAAGCAGGCGCGCGAGACTGACTGGGTAGACTATGCCACCGTCACCGCACTGAAAATGGCCGCGTTACGTCTGGCGTGGAAAGGTTTTTCGCAGCGTGATGACGAGCAGATGTCGGCTTTCCGCCAGTTTGTGGCCCAGGAAGGCGAGAGCCTTTACTGGCAGGCGGCGTTCGATGCATTGCACGCTTATCAGGTAAAAGAGGACGAAATGCGCTGGGGCTGGCCGGTATGGCCGGAAGCGTATCAATCTGTCGATACGCCCGAAGTGCAGGCGTTCTGCAAAAAGTATGCTGACGAGGTGGACTTCTTCCTCTGGCTGCAGTGGCTGGCTTACAGCCAGTTTGCCGCCTGCTGGCAGGTGAGCCAGGGCTATAAAATGCCGATCGGCCTGTACCGCGATCTGGCCGTTGGCGTGGCGGAAGGCGGGGCGGAAACCTGGTGTGACCGCGAGCTTTATTGCCTGAAGGCCTCCGTGGGCGCACCGCCGGATATTCTTGGCCCGCTCGGCCAGAACTGGGGTTTGCCGCCGATGGATCCGCACGTCATGGCTGCGCGGGCTTACGAGCCGTTTATCGACCTGCTGCGCGCCAACATGCAAAACTGCGGCGCGCTGCGAATTGACCACGTGATGTCCGTCCTGCGTCTGTGGTGGATCCCTTATGGTGAAACGGCTGACCACGGCGCGTATGTACAGTATCCGGTTGACGATCTGCTCTCGATCCTGGCGCTGGAGAGTAAACGTCATCAGTGCATGGTGATCGGCGAAGATCTCGGTACCGTGCCGGTTGAGATTGTCAGTAAGCTCCGCGACAGCGGTGTTTACTCCTATAAAGTGCTCTATTTTGAAAACGACCATGAGAAAACCTTCCGCGCGCCGAAAGCGTACCCTGAACAGTCAATGGCAGTCGCGACGACGCATGACCTTCCTACGCTTCGTGGCTATTGGGAAAGCGGCGATCTGACACTCGGTAAAACGCTGGGTCTGTATCCGGATGAAGAGGTCTTACGTGGGCTGTATCAGGATCGCGAGCTGGCGAAGCAAGGGTTGCTTGATGCGTTACACAAGCATGGCTGCCTGCCGAAACGCGCCGGGCATAAGGCATCACTGATGTCGATGACGCCTACACTCAACCGCGGATTGCAGCGCTATATTGCCGACAGCAACAGTGCCCTGCTGGGTCTGCAGCCGGAAGACTGGATTGATATGGCGGAGCCGGTGAACATTCCGGGTACCAGCTATCAGTACAAGAACTGGCGTCGCAAATTGTCCATCACGCTTGAGAAGATGTTTGCCGATGACGGGGTGAACAGGCTGATTAAGGATTTGGATAAGCGCAGAAAAGCGGTGGGTAAAACGCGGTAGTCTCACAGAGAGAAGAAAGCCGGGTAAGCGCAAGCTACCCGGCTTTTTGATATCAGATAACCATGTTCAGCAGCAGAACCCCGACCAGACCACACACCGAAATAATGGTTTCCAGTGCAGACCAGGACTTGATGGTTTCACCGATAGTCAGGTTGAAATATTCCTTGAACAGCCAGAAGCCCGGATCGTTCACGTGAGAGAAAATCACGCTACCGGAACCTACCGCGATAACCATCAGCTCAGGGCTCACGCCCGTCGTCGCAATCAGCGGCGCAACGATACCACCGGCGGTGATTGCTGCAACGGTTGCAGAGCCGAGCGCGATACGCAGCACCGCAGCGATAGACCACGCCATCAGCAGCGGTGACACATTGGTTTCATGCATCATGGCCGCGATGTATTTATCCACGCCGCTGTCGACCAGCACCTGCTTGAACGCACCGCCACCACCGATAATCAGCAGCATCATGGCAATGATTTTGATGGAAGAGGTCAGCGTGTCGTTAATCTGATCCATTGAACGACCACGGTTCAGGCCGAAGGTGAACATCGCAATCAGTACCGCAATCAGCGTCGCCATCACCGGGTCGCCCAGGAACTCGGCAACGGACAGGAACGGGTGGCCTTTTGGCAGGATCATTTCCGCCACGGCACGCATCGCCATCAGGATGACCGGCACCAGAGAGGTCCAGACGCTGACGCCAAAACCAGGCATCTCTTCTTCCGTGAAGGTTTTCGCGCTGTACAGACCTTCCGGGATAGGCTTATCAATCCCTTTCAGGAAGCGGGCATAAACCGGGCCGGCCAGGATCACCGTCGGGATTGCCAGAATCGTACCGAACAGCAGGGTTTTACCCATATCGGCATGGAAGATGGTGGCGATCGCGGTTGGACCCGGGTGTGGTGGCAGGAAACCGTGCGTAACGGACAGCGCGGCGGCCATCGGTACACCGACATACAGCAGTGGAATGTTCGCTGCCGCTGCGATGGTGAACACCAGTGGCAGCATCAGCACGAAGCCCACTTCATAGAACAGTGCGAAACCGACGGTAAACCCGGTTAACACGACCGCCCACTGAATATTCTTCTTACCAAATTTGGCAATCAGCGTGGTGGCAATACGCTGGGCGCCCCCACAGTCTGCCAGCATTTTGCCGAGCATAGCGCCAAAGCCCATGATCAGTGCCAGGCTACCGAGCGTGCCGCCGACACCGGCTTTAATGGAGCTGATGACTTTCACCAGCGGCATCCCTTGCATCAGACCGACTGCAAGTGCCACCAGAACCAGAGCGATAAACCCGTTCATTTTGAAACGGATCATCAAGAGCAGTAATAACACAACACCGATAGCAACGATGACTAATGGCATGATTTACCTGGCCTTTGAATTGTTATGGGTAACGTCATTGTTTCAACGACAAATTCCGATTGTCCCAACTGGGAACAGAGTGTTAACGGCACTAATACTGTTGCCTTGGAAACTATTAAGTTTAGTCGGCTGTTATGAAGGTGCTTAGTGCCCACGAGAATGATACGGGTAACATGTCGTGGTTGAGAATCACCCTGGGGGGCTAAATTTGAATTATGAGACGCAGGTCAACATATGGGGAGGCAAGGCAGGGAGGGGAAAGCAGGCCCGGTAAGCATAGCGCCACCGGGCAAAAGCAGGCGGACGCTTAGTAGTAAGAGTGCTCGCCGCGCTGGTGTTCGGTCAGATCGCGCACACCTTTCAGTTCCGGGAATTCGTTCAGCAGCTGCTTCTCGATCCCTTCTTTCAGCGTGACATCAACCATTGAACAACCGTTACAGCCGCCGCCGAACTGCAGGATCGCCAGGCCGTCTTCAGTGATTTCCATCAGGGAAACACGACCGCCGTGGCCCGCCAGCTGTGGGTTGATCTGAGACTGCAGCAGGTACTCGACGCGCTCCATCAGGGGGGCATCGTCAGACACTTTACGCATTTTGGCGTTTGGCGCTTTCAGGGTCAGCTGAGAACCCAGCTGATCGGTGACGAAGTCGATCTCCGCATCTTCAAGATACGGTGCGCTCAGCTCATCAACGTAAGCCGTGAGCTGTTCGAATTTAAGGGCAGTGTCAGTCGCTTCCACTGCGTCCGGAGGACAATAAGAGACACCACATTCTGCATTCGGAGTGCCTGGATTGATCACAAACACGCGGATCTGCGTCCCTTCTTCCTGATTTGCCAGCAGTTTGGCAAAGTGCGCTTGTGCAGAATCGGAAATACGGATCATAGCTTTGGCCTAATAGTTGACTAAATTACCTGGGTATAATCATACGCCCATTGAAGAAGGGCTACAAGGTACGGCACAGACACCATACCTGAACCGACGCGGCGCCGCTTTGCAAAAGCAGTCGGGAAAGTTCAGCAACGGTACTGCCTGTGGTGACGACATCATCCACAATCGCGATATGGAGGCCTTTGACCGGGAATTCAAGACGAAAGGCATTTTTGAGGTTCCTTTTGCGAAGCCGGGCCGTGAGCTGATGCTGGATAGCTGTATTATGGACGCGTTTGAGCGCACGGGCGTCGTACCGGCAACCGAGCCATCGCGCGAGCGGGCGGCAAAGCAGGTCACTTTGGTTGTAGCCGCGTCGCCAGTGTCGGCGACGGTATAAAGGCACGTTAACCACCATGTCGATGTTCGGCAGGCCGCGGGTGCGTCGCGCCTGTAAAACGGCCAGCAGTAACAGGCGGGCGAGGGGACGCGCCAGCACACTCTGGCCGGCAAACTTCAGCGCATGTATAAGGCCGCTTAACGGCGCAACATAATCATCCACAGCCACCAGGGCACACCACGGCGGCGCTTTTTTCAGGCAGCGGCCGCAGGGAGCGTCTCGCCCGGTGGCATTTAGCCCACACTGCGGACACGTCATCGCCTGCCTTTTCAGCGAGCGGGTGCAAACGGAGCAGACGCCCCATGCGCTGAGGGCAAGCGGCATCCGGCATAGCCAGCACAAGCCAGGCACTGTTAACATGTGCAACCTCCATGTGAAAAAAGAGAACAGTAACTGATGAAGACGCTGTGGTGGCAGACTGTAGGGACGGGAAATTGCCATCTTGTGCTGCTGCACGGATGGGGCCTGAATGCCGAAGTATGGAATTGCATAACCGGGGAACTCGCCTCGCAATTTACCCTGCATCTGGTGGATTTACCGGGCTTTGGCCGCAGCCGCGGCTTTGGGGCAATGTCGGTCGAGGAGATGGCGCAGCAGGTTCTGGACGCTGCGCCGCAACACGCCATCTGGCTGGGCTGGAGCCTGGGCGGGCTGGTGGCGAGCCAGATTGCGTTGACCCATCCCGAGCGCGTGCGTGCGCTGGTCACGGTAGCCTCGTCACCGTGCTTCAGTGCAAAGGACGACTGGCCGGGCATAAAACCGGATGTGCTGGCCGGGTTCCAGAAACAGTTGAGCGAAGACTTCCAGCGGACCGTTGAGCGTTTCCTGGCCCTGCAGACAATGGGAACCGACACCGCGCGTCAGGATGCCAGAGCGCTGAAGCAGACCGTGCTTTCCCTGCCGATGCCGGACGTTGAGGTGCTTAACGGGGGGCTTGAGATCCTCAAAACCGTCGATTTACGTGAGCCGCTGGCCGCGCTGGCGATGCCGCACCTGCGTATCTACGGCTACCTCGACGGGCTGGTGCCGCGAAAAGTGGTTCCAGTGCTGGATTCACTCTGGCCACAAAGTGAGTCTCTGGTGATAAACAAAGCCGCGCATGCGCCGTTTATCTCTCATCCGGCGGAGTTTTGTTCAGCGCTGATTGCGTTAAGTCAACGTTTAGACTGATTATTTTCTATCCAGCCTGGAAAAAGTTTCACACCGCAACCATACTCCAGATGTCGTTGCGGTTGTTCTGCCTACGATAATCAAAACAACAATCCTATGGAGAGTCAGGCTATGAAACTTGTTACAGGTATCGTCACTTCTCTGGTTATTGGGTCACTTTCATTTGGCGCCTTTGCGGCACAAGAGCTGGAAAAAGATAAAGTTGCCGGGATGAATCTGACCAAAGTTGGTGAGATTTCTACGTCTGACACGACCGCGCCGATGGACGCCAAAAAAGAGCTGTCTAAGAAAGCGGATGAGCTGGGTGGGAAGTACTACGTCGTCACCAGTGCAGAAAAACAGACCAAAAACGTGCGCGCAACGGCGGACGTCTATAAGTAATACGATAATGCCGGGCAGCGATGCCCGGCTTTATGCGCGCAGTGCCCACCACTCTCTGAGGCAGGCTTTTCCTTCCGGGCAGCTTTTACAACTGCCGGACAGGCAGCCCTCCGCCTCTTCCTGAATACGCACCGCTTTTCCCATGGCTTCCAGTCTTTCCAGCATGGCATCGATCATCGGCTGTGGCGTATGCAGGGTGAGGCTTAGCTGTTTCGCCTCCATTCGCCCTTGTAACGCCAGCAGGTCACGTACCTGAATCAACGATGCCATGGCTTACCCCTTAGTGACAGTCGCCCGCCGGGCTTTTGCAGCAGGTGGCAGCCGTTTTGCGGTTTGCCAGCAGGTTGATATCAACCCGGCTGCGTGCCCGGCGTAGCAGGCCGAGAACGAGCACGTTAAACAGCACAACCGCCAGGATGCACACCAGGCTATACCGCGGGTGCTGGCTAAAGTTAACGGTCTGATAAAAGAGCGTCGCCAGCGAGTACGCGATGTTGAGCCCCCACAGAATGGAGAAGCCCATCCAGCCACGGCTGGACTCGCGGGCAATCGCGCCCATGACGGAGATGCACGGAATATAGAGCAGAACAAAGATGAGGTAGCTGTAGGCCGCAGAGGCGCTGCCAAATTTCTCGCTCATCACGCCCATGGCACCCGTTGCCATTTCGCCGTCACCTTTACTGGCCTCGATAGGGTTCGCCAGCACGCTCAGACTGAAGGTGTCTTTCAGGCTCTGCCATGTCTCTTCGACGGCACCCAGCAGTTCGTTACCGAGATGAAACTCTGCCGGATTGAACGCTTGCTCCTGGATGTTCTCCGCGGTGTAAAGCGTATTCAGGGTCCCGACGACCACCTCTTTCGCCATCGCACCGGTGAACAGACCGACGGTCGCCTGCCAGTTATCGTCATGGACGCCGATCGGTTTGAAGACCGGGGTTATGACGCGGCTGACGGAGGCGAGGGCGGAGTCGTTGATGTTATCCGCAGCCTGTCCGCTCAGGGTGAAGCTGTTCAGCGCGCTCAGGAAAATACTCACGATAACAATCACTTTACCGGCACGCAGGACGAAGCCTTTCAGGCGCTGCCAGGTCTGGATCACTAGGCTTTTAAGATGGGGGACGTGGTAGACCGGCAGTTCCATAACGAACGGCGACGCTTCGCCGCGCATGATGGTGTGTTTCAGCATCAGCCCCGTGAGAATGGCCATGACGATACCCAGCACGTACAGCGAGAAGACCGCCAGCGCCCCCTGCTGCCCAAAGAAGGCCGCGGCAAAGACCGCGAAGATAGCCAGTCGCGCACCGCAGGACATAAACGGTGCCATCATAATGGTCATCAGACGTTCACGCGGCGCATCCAGCGTACGGGCACCCATAACCGAGGGCACGTTACAGCCGAAGCCCACGATCAGCGGCACGAAGGATTTGCCCGGCAGACCGAGCGCCTGCATCAGGCGATCCATGACGAAGGCGGCGCGCGCCATGTAACCGGAATCCTCAAGGAAGGAGAGGAACAGATACATCATGCCGATTTGCGGCACCAGAGGCAGTACGGTGTTGATACCACCGCCAATCCCCTGGGCAAGGAAGATGGTCAGCCATTCCGGGAAATGCAGGGTGTAACCCACCCACTGAATGCCATGAACAAAGATAGCAACGGAACCGGCATCGAAAATCGGCTGGAGTGCGCCACCAATGTTAATGGCGAGCAAGAACATCAGGTACATCACCAGCAAGAAGACCGGCAAACCGAGGAAGCGGTTAAGCACAACCTTATCCACGGCCGCGGTGAAGCGGCTCGGTTCCGCCGTCAGGGCGTTACTGACCACGTCGCAAATCGCGGCGATGGCCTGATAGCGAGCATCAGCGATATGCAGGGCCGGGTCATCCAGCTCGTCGCTCAGACGGGCGAGGACCACGTCCAGTTTATCTGCCGCATGACCAGCATAGGCGCGGCTGTAGATATCCCCTTCCAGCATTTGCAGGCCGAGCCACAGGCGCTGTTTCGCGGGCATGCTTTTGTCCATCTCTTGCGCCAGCAGATCCGCTTCGCGCAGGAGCGGCTGGGCGTAGTGCACCAGCTCAACGTTACGATTTCCCGCGTGGCGATCGATAGCCAGTTTCAGGGCATCAATACCGCGGGCGCGCGTCGACACCAGCGGAACGACCGGGCACCCCAGCCGTGCGGAGAGGGCATCGACGTCGATACGCAGTTTCTGTTTCTCTGCAATGTCGAGCATGTTGAGCGCCACGATGCAGGGAATGCCCAGCTCCAGCAGCTGCAGCGTCAGGTAGAGGTTACGCTCAAGGTTTGAGGCATCAACCACGTTGATAAGCAGATCCGCGTCGCCGCTAAGAATATAGTGACAGGCAATCTGCTCATCGAGCGAAGTTTGCGAGGAGATCGTGGTTAAGGAGTACGTGCCGGGCAGGTCAACCAGCGTGACCTGGTGATCTGTTGTTGAGAACAGGCCTTCTTTGCGTTCAACCGTTACGCCAGCCCAGTTACCGACGCGCTGGCGCGCACCCGTGAGCTGGTTAAATAGCGTTGTCTTGCCGGAATTAGGATTGCCAATTAAGCCAATAGTTAATTTTTTCATTTTTCTGGACTCACTGAAACCGCTGGCTTGTTATCGGGATAAAGCTTCGACTTCTATTAATGCGAGATCTTTTTTACGCAATACCAGATTTACGCGTCGGGTTTCGATATGCACCGGATCACCTAACGGGGCGACGCGCACGACCTGAAATGACGAGCCGGGCAGCATGCCCAGCGACAGCAGCTTTTGTCGATAGGCCGGGCTAATTTCGTGGGTAAAACCGGTAATTTTCCATGCACTGTCTGGAGTGAATTGCATAATGCCTGATTCCACGAGAGGTTAAAATATCTACTATGGGATGATAATGAGAATAGTTTTTATCAGCAATAATAAAACTGTGACGGAATGTTGTTTGCGGTATTAATTTACGGCCTGTTTGACCTTGCTCAATATTTACTGATTCTGCGGCAGGGAGAGGAACGGCTTATTTGTTAATAGTGTGATCACTGGTGGTTGAAATATAGATATACAACCGGTTTCATATTTTACAATTAATTTCGGCGGGATAACGGCCCGGTGAGTGACGCATCACCGGGCCTTTTTTATGCGGTTAGCGTTTCTTACCCATTGCTGCCGCCAGCGCATCCATCATGGCGCTGTTGCCCGCAGGCTGGGCGTCACGTCCGCGTGGCTTCGCCGCTTTTGCGGCCGGGCGCTGCTGCTCGCGTCCGCCGCCGTTACTGCCGCGGCGCGCGTTGGCTTCACCTGGCTGCTCGTCCAGACGCATCGTCAGGGCGATACGCTTACGCTGCAGATCCACTTCCATCACCTTCACCTTCACAATGTCGCCCGCTTTGACCACGGTATGCGGATCTTCAACGAATTTATCGGCAAGGGAAGAGATGTGGACCAGACCATCCTGGTGCACGCCGATATCGACAAACGCGCCAAAGTTGGTGACGTTAGTGACCGCCCCTTCGAGTACCATGCCCGGAAGCAGGTCATTCATGGTTTCAACGCCGTCGGCGAAGGTCGCGGTTTTAAACTCAGGACGCGGATCGCGGCCCGGTTTTTCCAGCTCTTTGATGATGTCCGTGACCGTCGGCACCCCGAACTGTTCGTCGGTAAAATCGACCGCCTTCAGGTTGCGCAGCGCGCTGCTGTCGCCCATCAGGTCTTTCAGCGCCTGCTGGGTTGCGGCCAGAATGCGTTCCACTACCGGGTACGCTTCCGGGTGAACGGTTGAGGCATCCAGCGGGTTATCGCCGTGGTTGATGCGCAGGAAGCCTGCGCACTGCTCAAACGCTTTTGGCCCCAGACGGCTCACCTTCAGCAACTGCTGGCGGTTCTGGAACTGGCCGTTTTCATCACGCCAGGCAACGATGTTTTGCGCCATCATGCGGGTTAAGCCCGCCACGCGGGTCAGCAGGGGAACAGAGGCCGTGTTCAGGTCAACGCCGACGGCGTTTACGCAGTCTTCCACGACCGCATCCAGCTTACGGGCCAGCTGAGTCTGGCTCACGTCATGCTGATACTGGCCGACGCCGATGGATTTCGGGTCGATCTTAACCAGCTCCGCCAGCGGATCCTGCAGACGACGGGCGATAGAAACCGCACCGCGCAGGGAAACGTCCAGGTCCGGGAACTCCAGGGCGGCCAGTTCAGACGCTGAATAGACGGAAGCGCCCGCCTCGCTGACAATCACTTTCTGTGCGGTGACTTTCGGGAACTGTTTCTGCACATCGAGGTAGAAACGCTCGGTTTCACGGGAGGCCGTACCGTTGCCGATGGCCACCAGCTCCACGTTGTATTTCTCGCACAGCGCCGCAACCACGACGGCAGCCTTCGCCGCCTGGCCGGTATGCGGATAAATGGTATCGGTAGCCACCAGCTTGCCGGTACCGTCAACCACGGCCACCTTTACGCCGGTACGCAGACCCGGATCGAGACCCATGGTGGCCCGCAGGCCGGCAGGTGCGGCCATCAGCAGGTCGTGCAGGTTACGGGCGAAGACGTTGATTGCTTCGTCTTCGGCGCGTTCACGCACGGTGCCCATCAGTTCGGTTTCGAGGTGCATCAACACCTTGATGCGCCACGTCCAGCTCACCACGCCTTTGCGCCAGCTGTCTGCCGGCGCGTTGTTCAGGCGCAGGCCGAGGTGGTCGATAATGATCTGCTCGCAGTGGCTCTCTTTTGGTGGCTCGTCAAACTGTGGATCGGCATTCAGGGAGAGCTGGAGCACGCCTTCGTTGCGGCCGCGGAACATCGCCAGCGCGCGGTGTGAAGGGGTGGTAGAGATGGGTTCGTGATGATCGAAATAATCGCGGAACTTGGCGCCTTCTTCCTCTTTCCCGCTGACCACGGTAGAGACGATGTGGGCGTTTTTCCACAGATAGTCACGCACTTTCGCGAGCAGGGCGGCATCTTCGGAGAAGCGCTCCATCAGAATGTAGCGCGCGCCGTCGAGTGCGGCTTTGGTGTCTGCGACCCCTTTATCGGCATCGATAAACTTCGCGGCTTCGGTTTCCGGGTCGTGGGACGGTTCGTTCCACAGCAGTTCGGCCAGCGGCTCCAGGCCTGCCTCAATGGCAATCTGTCCACGGGTGCGGCGCTTCGGTTTATACGGCAGATAAAGGTCTTCGAGTTCGGTTTTGCTCAGGGTGCCGTTGATTGCGGTTTCCAGATCGCTGGTCAGTTTTCCCTGTTCGCCGATGGATTTGAGGATCGCCTGACGACGGTCTTCCAGTTCGCGCAGGTAACCGAGACGGGTCTCCAGGTTACGCAGCTGCGTGTCATCCAGACCGCCGGTGACTTCCTTACGATAACGTGCAATAAACGGCACGGTGTTCCCTTCATCAAGCAGGCGAACGGCAGCTTCTACCTGTTCGGCTCTGGCCTGAAGTTCACCCGCAATAATGCGGCAGAGCGAATCTTTCATCATGGCTTTATCATCTGTTGAGTCGAAAAAATCAGGGGATAGTTATACGGGCTGACACGGCAAAATGCCAGCCGCGGAGGGCGCTCTCGGACTATTTAACGTACGTAATTTCGTTGACGTACCAGCTGGCTTCGCCGCCAGGGGTCTGAACGACGGCCAAATCGCCCACTTCCTTTTTCAGCAGCGCACGGGCCATTGGTGAGTCGATAGAGATGTAATCCTTACGACCAAAAATTTCGTCATAGCCGACGATACGAAAACGCAGGGTGTCACCATCGTCGTTCTCAATCTCGACCCACGCGCCGAAAAACACTTTGCCTTCCTGCTGTGGGGAGTAATCCACTATTTTGAGGTTCTCAAGGCATTTGGTCAGATAGCGGACCCGGCGGTCGATTTCACGTAACCGTTTTTTGTTGTACTGGTAGTCAGCATTTTCACTGCGATCGCCCAGGCTTGCGGCCCAGGTCACTTTCTTGGTCACTTCAGGACGCTCTTCGCGCCACAGGTAATCCATCTCTTTTTTGAGTTTCTCATACCCTTCGCGGGTGATCAGGGGCGTTTTCATGGGGTGACCTTAAGACTCGACATCATTGCATTCTTTGCGCACATTACGTATCACGTAGTCTAACAGACAACGTTAATAATGATTTATGTGATGAAATGTGCAGATAAGCTGCTGTTAAATATGCTTTGTAACAATTTCGACTAGAATTTATACCAGAATTAGCTGGTCGAACACGTGCACTTTTTTAGAATACGCTGTTATTAGACTATCCGAACCTTTGGGAGTACACACAATGCAAGAGAACTACAAAATTCTGGTCGTGGATGACGACATGCGCCTGCGTGCGCTGCTTGAGCGTTATCTGACCGAGCAGGGCTTCCAGGTTCGTAGCGTGGCCAACGCTGAGCAGATGGACCGTCTGCTGACCCGCGAATCTTTCCATCTTATGGTACTCGACCTGATGCTGCCTGGTGAAGACGGGCTTTCCATCTGCCGCCGTCTGCGTAGCCAGAGCAACCCTATGCCGATCATCATGGTGACGGCGAAAGGGGAAGAGGTTGACCGCATCGTTGGTCTGGAAATCGGCGCTGACGACTACATTCCAAAACCGTTCAACCCGCGTGAACTGCTGGCCCGTATTCGCGCCGTGCTGCGCCGTCAGGCGAACGAACTGCCTGGCGCACCGTCGCAGGAAGAAGCGGTGATTGCGTTTGGTAAGTTCAAGCTCAATCTCGGTACCCGTGAGATGTTCCGTGAAGATGAACCTATGCCGCTCACCAGCGGTGAGTTCGCGGTGCTGAAAGCGCTGGTCAGCCACCCGCGTGAGCCGCTTTCACGTGACAAGCTGATGAACCTGGCGCGCGGCCGTGAATACTCCGCAATGGAACGTTCCATTGACGTGCAGATCTCCCGTCTGCGCCGCATGGTGGAAGAAGATCCGGCGCATCCTCGTTATATTCAGACCGTATGGGGTCTGGGCTACGTGTTTGTCCCGGACGGCGCTAAAGCATGAGGCGAATGCGCTTCTCTCCGCGAAGCTCATTTGCCCGTACGCTGTTACTGATTGTCACCCTGCTGTTCGTCAGCCTGGTGACAACCTATCTGGTGGTGCTGAACTTTGCGATCCTGCCGAGCCTCCAGCAGTTCAATAAGGTTCTGGCATACGAAGTGCGTATGCTGATGACCGATAAACTGCAACTGGAGGACGGCACGCAGTTAGTTGTTCCCCCGGCGTTTCGCCGTGAAATCTACCGTGAGCTGGGTATTTCGCTTTACTCCAACGAAGCGGCAGAAGACGCTGGCCTGCGCTGGGCGCAGCATTATGAGTTCCTCAGCCAGCAGATGGCGCAGCAGTTAGGTGGCCCGACGGAAGTGCGCGTTGAGGTCAATAAAAGCTCACCGGTCGTCTGGCTGAAAACCTGGCTGTCACCCAATATCTGGGTGCGCGTCCCGCTGACCGAAATTCACCAGGGTGACTTCTCACCGCTGTTCCGTTACACCCTTGCCATTATGCTGCTGGCGATAGGCGGAGCGTGGCTGTTTATTCGTATACAGAACCGACCGCTGGTCGACCTGGAGCACGCTGCGCTGCAGGTCGGTAAAGGGATTATTCCACCGCCACTGCGTGAGTACGGCGCCTCAGAAGTGCGTTCCGTGACGCGGGCCTTTAACCATATGGCGGCCGGCGTGAAGCAGCTGGCAGACGACCGTACGCTGCTGATGGCGGGCGTGAGTCATGACCTGCGCACGCCGCTCACGCGTATCCGTCTGGCGACGGAGATGATGGGCGAAGAGGATGGTTATCTTGCGGAGTCCATTAACAAGGACATCGAAGAGTGTAACGCCATTATCGAGCAGTTCATTGACTACCTGCGTACCGGGCAGGAGATGCCGATGGAGATGGCCGATCTGAATGCGGTACTCGGTGAAGTGGTCGCGGCGGAAAGCGGCTACGAGCGGGAAATCGATACCGACCTGCAGGCCGGTGAAATTCAGGTGCGGATGCACCCGCTTTCCATTAAACGTGCTGTGGCTAATATGGTGGTTAACGCGGCCCGTTATGGCAATGGCTGGATTAAAGTCAGCAGCGGGTCTGAGCTCAACCGCGCCTGGTTCCAGGTCGAAGATGACGGTCCGGGCATTAAGCCAGAGCAGCGTAAGCATCTGTTCCAGCCGTTTGTGCGGGGCGATAGCGCGCGCAGTACCAGCGGAACCGGCTTAGGCCTGGCGATTGTGCAGCGTATTGTAGATAACCATAACGGCTTGCTGGAGATTGGGACCAGTGAGCGGGGCGGTTTAAGCATTCGCGCATGGTTACCGGTGCCGGTGACGCGCGGGCAGGTGAGAGAGAGTTAAAAAAGGGTGGCAAAAGCCACCCTTTTTTTTGCAGGTCGGGTCAGCTGTTACAGCTTCGGTCCCGCACTCACCAGCGCTTCACCTGCCGGGGTATCGGTATACTTCTCGAAGTTCTCAATAAACAGTTTCGCCAGCGATTCTGCTTTCTCACGCCACTGCTCCGGTGAACCGTAGGTATTGCGTGGGTCGAGAATACGGGTCTCTACGCCCGGCAGCGCCGTCGGGATTGCCAGATCAAACATCGGCAGCGTGAAGGTTTCGGCGTTATCGAGTGAACCATCCAGAATGGCGTCGATAATGGCGCGGGTATCTTTGATGGAGATACGTTTGCCGGTGCCGTTCCAGCCGGTATTCACCAGGTACGCCTGTGCACCGGACGCCTGCATGCGTTTGACCAGCACTTCCGCGTACTGCGTCGGGTGCAGCGACAGGAACGCTGCGCCGAAGCAGGCGGAGAAGGTTGGCGTTGGCTCCGTCACGCCGCGCTCGGTACCGGCCAGTTTGGCGGTAAAACCAGACAGGAAGTGGTACTGCGTCTGGCTGGCGGTCAGGCGGGACACCGGAGGCAACACGCCGAACGCATCTGCCGTCAGGAAAATCACCTTCGTCGCGTGGCCCGCTTTTGACACCGGCTTCACGATGTTGTCGATGTGGTAGATAGGGTAAGACACGCGGGTGTTTTCGGTTTTCGAAGCATCGTCGAAGTCGATCGTTCCATCGGCACGTACGGTGACGTTTTCCAGCAGCGCATCGCGGCGGATGGCATGGAAGATATCTGGCTCCGCTTCTTCAGACAGGCGAATGGTCTTCGCGTAGCAGCCCCCTTCGAAGTTAAACACGCCGTCATCATCCCAGCCGTGCTCGTCATCGCCAATCAGACGACGTTTCGGATCGGTAGAAAGGGTGGTTTTACCGGTGCCGGACAGGCCGAAGAACACCGCCACATCCCCTTTTTCACCGACGTTTGCCGAACAGTGCATGGAGGCGATACCGCGCAGCGGCAGCAGGTAGTTCATCACCGAGAACATCCCTTTCTTCATTTCGCCGCCGTACCAGGTACCGCCGATCAGCTGAATACGCTCGGTCAGGTTGAAGGCGATGAAGTTCTCGGAGTTAAGACCCTGCTCTTTCCACTGTGGGTTCGTGCATTTCGCCCCGTTCATCACGATGAAGTCAGGGGTGAAATCCTGCAGCTCTTTGTCGTCAGGACGAATAAACATGTTTTTCACGAAATGCGCCTGCCAGGCCACTTCAGTGATAAACCGCACGGAAAGGCGGGTATCGGCGTTAGCGCCGCAGAAAGCATCAACGATAAACAGACGCTTGCCGGAAAGTTGATGGGTAACGAGCCCTTTCAGATGCTGCCAGGTTTCCGGAGAGAGCGGTTTGTTATCGTTCTTCCCTTTGCCTTTATCAGCCCACCACAGCGTGTCGCGGGTGGTCTCGTCTCGGACGATGTATTTATCTTTCGGCGAACGACCGGTAAAGATACCGGTATCGACGGCGATAGCACCAAGGTTAGTCAACACACCTCGCTCGTATCCTTCCAGTGCTGGATTGAGCTCTTCCTGATACAGCGTATCGTAATCGGGGTTGTAGACGATTTCCTGGACGTCGTGAATACCATAAGCCTTGAGATCTTGCGGGGTTAAACCAGTAACACGCATATCACTGCTCCTTAGCCAATATGTACTGTCTGAAATTGTAGGGTTTTTGTGAGGTTGTTAACCGCGACGGGGCTCATAGATTTACGCATCTGGACAAAACCCTTACTAACGGAAAACGCTGCGACTCCAGTCACAGGGCAGGCGGATTATCGCAGGAATCGCTTTTTGGTTGGGGAAAATGTTCCGAAAAGGTTAATGGCTGGTGATTTTATCGGAAGGAATGTGAATGTAATCGCATACACGTAAGAAAATTACGTAAGAGTTACAGTGTTAAAAACGATTCAGCCAGAGAGGGCTTTTTTGCACCTTACCCTCTCGCAAAAGGGAGAGGGCAAGGTGAGGGCAGGCTTTGCTTAGTGGACCTGAGGATCCGCCGGGGAGGCGTTGTTGCGGATCTCAGCAATATCCATCGAATTGAACACGTAGTGCGTACCGCAGTAGTCACAGTGCATATCGATTTCGCCGTCTTCCGCCATGATGCTGTCGATCTCTTCATCCGGCAGGGTCTTCAGCGCGCCAGCGCAGCGTTCACGTGAACAGGTGCACTTAAATTCCACCGACTGTGGGTCGTAAACCGTCACTTCTTCTTCGTGATAAAGACGCCACAGGACATCGGTCGCCGACAGGGTGAACAGCTCTTCTGCTTTGACGGTTTCCGTCAGAGTCGCGAGGTGCTCGAAGTCGTTGGTCTGCGCGTCCTGCGCAGGCAGAACCTGCAGCAGCATACCGCCAGCAGCAGGCTGACCGTCTACTTCACCGGTGCGGATGAACAGACGTGTCGGCAGCTGTTCAGAACGCATGAAGTAATCTTCCAGGCAGGCCGCCAGCGTATCGCCTTCGAGGCCAACCACGCCCTGATAGCGCTCACCTTCCTCCGGGGAGATGGTGATGACCAGATAGCCATTACCCACCAGCGTTTTCAGGTCCGCGTTTTCAGGAACATCGCCCTGTACGCGCGCCACGCCGCGCATCTGCTGCTGGTTATTTCCGTTAATGACCGCCAGGGTCATAGGGCCATCACCCTGCAACTGCACGGTGATATCCCCGGCAAATTTCAGGGTGGCAGTCAGCAGGCTGGTGGCAACCAGCAGTTCGCCCAACAGGGTTTTCACCGGCAGCGGGTAGTTGTGGTTTTCCAGAATCTGTTTCCAGGTTTCGGATACGGTGACCAGCTCGCCGCGCACGGCGAATTGTTCAAACAGGTAGCGGTGTAATTGGTCGTGTTGGGCCATAATAGTCTCTCGTGCAGGTGAGGGTTACTCGGTCTCACCGTGTTTAAATTTCATCAGATCGCGGCGCTCTTTTTTATCCGGACGCCGGTCCGGGTGGGGCATTGTCAGCGCATTCATTTTGCGCGCCAGCGCGGTCTTCTCGCGTTTTTCAATGCTCTCAGCCGTCTCTTCATACAGCAGTACGGCTTCGGTTGCGGGCCGTCGTTGTTCAGTAATGGCTTTAATCACAACGGTACGTTCATCGTTGCCCTGACGCAGCGTTAAGGTGGCATTCAGTTCGACCAGCTTGCTCGGTTTGCTGCGCTGGCCGTTGTAATGCACTTTACCGCCGTCGATCATGTCGCGGGCAAGGGCGCGCGTTTTATAAAAACGGGCTGCCCACAGCCATTTATCCAGTCTTACCCCTTCAGCGGGTTTTTCTTTCATGGCCTCTCCTTCACGGTCAGTGAGGGGATCATCTGGCGATAGTCGTTCAGCCCCGGATGGCGCAGATAGCTTTTTTCAGCCAGGCCAGAGTCAGGGTTGGTAACGCCCAGACAATAGCGAATGCCAAACCTGGCCGCGGAATCCAGAATAGGCTCGCTGTCATCAATAAACAGCGTGCGTTCCGGCTGCAAACCGGTCTCTTCCGCCACCGCATGCCACAACCGCTGATCCTCTTTCGGATAACCAAATGTGTGGGTGGAAAGTAATAAATCAAGGTGCGAAGCAAGACCCGTATGCTCCAGCTTCACGGCCAGATTGTGAGGATGGGCGTTGGTCAGCAAGATACGGCGCTTGCCGCTCGCTTTCAGCGCATCCAGAAAAGGCACGGTATCCTCACGCAGTACGGCGCGCGGGCCCTGGGCGGTGGTCATGGCACAAATATCCAAACCGAGGCGCTCGCTCCAGTAGTCAAGACAGTACCAGTTTAGCGTATGCTGCACCGCGCTATATTGCGAACGAATGAATTCCTGCGCTTCTGCCGGGGAGATCCCCTGCTGTTCACCATAGGTTTCCGGAACCAGCTTTTGCCAGAAATAGTTATCAAAGGCGAGATCGAGCAGCGTGCCGTCCATATCCAGCAGAACGGTATCAACCTCCTGCCAGGCGATATCAAGATGCATAAGGGGGAACTCCAGCCTGAAGAAACGTGCGCGACAGGGTAGCACATCTTGTCGCGCATCGACGTTATCAGATCAGGCTCTCAGACGAGGGGATCAGCTTAGGGTTAAGGCAATTTTCGTAATACTGCTGGATGTCGGCAAGCCTGGTGCGTGAGCGCTGATAGCGACGCAGCGCCATAAAACCGTTCCAGCAAATGCATACCAGCATCGCAATCATCAGCAGCGAGGTGCCGATGTAGCGCCACAGGCCTGCGCTGTCCGGCATGCGGTGCAGGCCGATGTGGCGCGTGCCGTTGGCATCGGTAAAGATACTCGTCACAATCCCTTCAGCGCTAAACGGCGTCTGCATCAGCATCTGCGCCAGGCGCTGGAACTGGCCCCACTGTTCCTGAGCCGGGTAGTCATAAAGTGCGACCTGCGGGTATGGCTGATCGACCAGGTCGCTCCCTTCATCACTGACGATCACAAAGCCGCCCGGTGCCGGGCTGTTCAGCGCCTGCGCCGCGCGGGTGGTTTCGCGCATCACGAAGGGTGCGGTTGACGTGGCGACCAGATTATCCAGCGACTCGGCGCTGACCGGACGCAGCAGCACGTTAACGCCATCCAGCCGGCCCGCTTCCGCGCGTTTCACCAGCGAATCCCAGTCTTTACTGTTACCCAGGTTCACAAGGGCGTTTTTGAGACGTACGCATTCGTCCTGAGCGGAACACAAATCCTGTGTTTTCAGAACGATGTCACCAAAGTCGTCCAGAAGCACCATCCCCGATTTCTGAATGGCCGAGCGCAGGGCAGGGCTCACGCGCGAGTCGTCATCGGGTTTCGGGTGCAGCTGGCGGTTGACCGTCTGGGTAAGCGACGTGGCTTTATTGACAACCTCAGATTCAGGCAGCGGCAGCGGCGGCGCATCATTCCAGATAATTTGTGAGCAATCGAACGGCATGAACGGCGAGCTCTGACGCGTATTCCATGCGCCAGGCGTATGAATGTTACACATGCCGGTGCCCTTCAGGCGCAGCGTATCACCGACCCGCACGCCAGCCTCGTCCAGTTGGTTGACGCTGGTTGCCTCAATGGTTTGCGCCCCTTTTATCCATGACAGGGTAAATTTAATGGGCATATCCAGCGGGACAAACAGCAGAAGCATGATAAAGACCAGCGCTGCCCCCCCGGCAATGACCGCACTGCGTAACCAGTGCTGAAGCGGGAAATTTTTTACTTCATCATGCAGGGATAAAAAGCGCCCCTGGCGCACCACATGGCGGTCAAGATAGATATCGATATCGGTTTTCTGCCCTAAATCCTGGGCAATCCACGGCTGCCAGTGGCGCGGGTAGATAAGATCGATAATACCGAGCGAGATATTATTGAGGTGCTCCTGGTCACTCTCACCGAACAGACCCCAGCGCTTAGGAGTACCGCGCAGGCAGTGGATCTCACGTAGCGAGGTTTTTGCCGGCGGGGCAAAGAGCCCCCACAGTCCGGCTGCCAGCAACAGCACCGCACCGCCAGCCAGCCAGGGGACAAACACATCCGGCGTCAGCAGGCAGATGAAAAAGAGCAGGAACGCGGCCACGATCAGAATCGCTTCGCGAATGCCGTCAGGGCGGCTCAGGGCGTACTCTTCATGCGTCTCCTGGCGAATGTTCAACAGCTCGATCTGCTCTGTCTCTTCGCCACGAATGGAGGCCTGCGTTGAGCTTGCGCGTTCCAGCGCAAAACGCGGGGCTTCCTGAAGATATTCATTCAACGTATGGCCGTTGAGCGAGATAACCAGCGGCAACGAATCGGTATGGATCAGCTCTACGCTGTTTTCGTCATTAATGTACTGCTCCCAGGACGGGGGCAGATGCACTTCAACCGAATCCAGGTAATAGCGCCATTTATTGGGATCGTCTGTGGTGATGCCATAGCGGGTGATGGAGCGCGTCACACTGAGCACTGTGTCACTTTGCGCATTTAACTTGAGCGCCACCGGCGCAGCAGTTGCCCCCGTCGGCCCAGGTGTTAACTGAGAACGGTTCAGTGTTTCGAGATAGTTTTCTACTGCATCGCGCTCTTCTTGCGTCAGTTTACGCGTCGTCGCACCGGCAAAGGCGTTTAAAAAGGGCAGCCGGTAACGACGCCTTACGCGACGCCTGTATACCCACCCTGCAACCAATGCGCCGGCCAGCATAGCAGCGAGAACAATCAAAATGGTGCTCATGCTTTCCCCATCTTACTTATCTTCTTACAGGTGTAGTCAGTAGCACCTTTAACATTGAATGAGAGTCTGTGGTTGGCTATCGGCAAGTATGGAGTCGAACTTGAGCATTCTGAAGCGCATCCCAGTGACCGATGATGATAGCAAAGCCTGTTATGGCGCGATATCAGCAAATTCCTGGAAACATTTCAACCTCTTGACATTTGTTTTGAATTGAGGATTGATTCCTGTTACGTTGCATAAATGTAAATACAGAACAATTGACATTGCCGAAACCGTGCGGCGTATCGCACAATAAAGCCAGTTCCCACTGCTAAGACCCCATCACGATGAGCAAACCACTACAAAAACCCACCATTCTGAATGTTGAAACAGTCGCAAAATCGCGCCTGTTTAATGTCGAAAGTGTGGATCTGGAGTTCAGCAACGGTGTGCGTCGCGTTTACGAACGTATGCGCCCTTCTTCGCGCGAAGCGGTGATGATTGTTCCTGTCGTCGACGACCATCTGATCTTAATCCGCGAGTATGCCGTGGGAACAGAATCTTACGAACTTGGGTTCTCGAAAGGGCTCATCGATCCGGGTGAAACGGTCTTTGAGGCGGCCAATCGCGAGCTGAAAGAAGAGGTCGGTTTTGGCGCGAACGAACTGACGTTCCTGAAAAAACTGAGCATGGCACCCTCCTATTTTTCCAGCAAAATGAACATTGTGGTTGCTGAGGATCTTTATCCAGAATCGCTGGAAGGGGACGAGCCGGAGCCACTGCCACAGGTTCGCTGGCCGCTGGCCCATATGATGGACCTGCTCGAAGACCCTGACTTTAACGAGGCCCGCAACGTGAGCGCGCTGTTCCTGGTACGCGAATGGCTGAAGGGGCAGGGGCGGTTATAGCGGCCTGATGTCCGCAACGTGTGAGAGAACAAAAAAAACGGCAACCTGAGGTTGCCGTTTTTACGTTGTCCGTTAGAACAACTCGTGCGTTTCGCCGTTATCAATGATTTCTGTACCCACCTCATGCACCGCCTGTGTGGTCGGCTGCGTGCCCTCGATGAAATACTCTGCACGGCTATTGCCGCCATTGGCGAGCTGCCCGGTGCTGCGGTCGATATTGACGGTAACCACGCCCGGTGGTGGCGTCAGCGGTTGCTCCGGAACGCCTTCCAGCACGGATTTCATATAGGCATCCCAGGCCGGTTGCGCACTCTTCGCGCCGCCTTCGTAGCCAGAAATCTGATCTTTAATCGCGCCTGAGGCCGTGGTGCGGCCTAAATCACGGCGATGATCGTCAAAACCGATCCAGACTGACGTCACCACGCCCGGGCCGTAACCGGAGAACCATGCATCTTTCGAGCTGTTTGTTGTCCCCGTTTTACCGCCGATATCATGGCGCTGTAAATCACGTCCTGCCCGCCAGCCGGTCCCTTGCCAGCCAGGTTCGCCGAAGATGTTGGTGTTCAGCGCGCTCTTTATCAGGAACGACAGCGGCGTGTTGATGACATGCGGTGCATACTCCTGCGCCCCGCTCTGCGCCACCAGCGACTGGTTAGCCTGTTCCAGCTGCGGCTGCGGCAACACAGGGTTCGTCTGCTCCTGAGACACGGCAACGTCTTCCATGTCCTTGTTTTCAATCACTTCAGATTTTGGCGTATTGCCGTAAATGACCGGAATATCGCAGTCAGGGCAGGCAATTTTCGGCTTCGCTTCAAACAGCACACCACCCTGGTCGTTCTCGATTTTACTGATGAAGTACGGGTCAATCAGGAAGCCGCCGTTAGCCATCACCGAGTACCCCCGCGCCACCTGAAGCGGCGTAAAGGACGCAGAGCCTAACGCCAGCGATTCGGTGCGCACGATGTTCTGAGCCGGGAAACCGAAGCGTTGCAGATATTCCGCGGCATAGTCGACACCCATCGCACGCATTGCGCGCACCATCACCACGTTTTTCGACTGCCCAAGACCCTGACGAAGACGAATAGGGCCTGAATATTCCGCCGGTGAGTTCTTCGGCTGCCAGTCAGAACCGGCACCAGCATCCCAGCGGGAGATAGGCACGTCGTTCAGGATACTGGCGAGGGTCAGACCCTTATCCATTGCTGCGGTGTAGAGGAACGGCTTGATGTTGGAGCCAACCTGACGCAACGCCTGGGTGGCGCGGTTAAATTTGCTCTGGTTGAAATCGAACCCACCGACCAGGGCCAGCACGGCACCGTTCTGCGGATTGATAGACACCAGGGCCGAGTTAACGTCTGGCACCTGCGCCAGCCACCAGCTGTCGCTCACCTTGCGTACCCAGATTTGCTGTCCGGTCTGGACGACATCCGTCACTTTACGCGGCGTCGGGCCTTGCAGGGTGTCTGAGCGGTACGGGCGAGCCCAACGGATCCCGTCCATACGCAGGGAGACAGACGTTCCATCCGCCAGCGTTGCCACCGCTTCCTGCGGATCGGCCTGAGTCACCACGGCGGGAAGGAGCGGGCCATAGGTGGGCAGCGCTTTCAGCGTACTGGTGATTTTTTTGCTGTCCCAGGCGCTTTCGCCGACTTTCCACAGCACATTCGACGGGCCGCGATAACCGTGGCGCATGTCGTAATCCATCACGTTGTTACGCACCGCTTCCTGAGCCGCCTGCTGAACGTTGCGGGTCACGGTGGTGTAAACGCGGTAGCCATCTTCGTAGGCTTTATCGCCGTAGCGGCTCACCATCTCCTGACGCACCATTTCGGTGAGATAAGGGGCAGAGAAGGCAATTTCCGGCGCATGGTAGTTGGCATCGATGACATCGTTGCGCGCCTGTTCGTACTCGCTCTGGCTGATATAGCCTTCGCTCAGCATACGTGACAGGACGACGTTACGACGCGCCGTAGCGCGTTCAAGCGAGTAGAGCGGGTTGAAGGTCGATGGTGCTTTAGGCAGACCGGCAATGGTCGCCATTTCGCTTAACGTCAGCTGCTCGACAGGTTTACCAAAGTACACCTGCGCGGCCGCACCAACACCGTAGGCGCGGTAGCCGAGGTAGATTTTATTGAGGTACAGCTCAAGGATCTCGTCTTTGCTCAACAACTGCTCAATACGGATCGCAAGGAACACCTCTTTGAGCTTACGGGTCAGGGTCTTTTCTGGGCTAAGGAAGAAGTTACGCGCCAGCTGCTGTGTAATGGTGCTTGCCCCCTGAGAGGCATGACCGGAGAACAGCGCAATACTTGCAGCACGGAAAATCCCCACCGGATCGACACCGTGGTGCTCGTAAAAACGGCTGTCCTCGGTAGCGATAAAGGCTTTGACCATCACGGGCGGAATTTGATTTAAGGTCAGCGGGATACGACGCTTTTCGCCGTACTGCGCCATTAACTCGCCATCGGCGCTGTAGACCTGCATCGGGATCTGGAGTCGCACATCGCGAAGCGTAGCGACATCAGGCAGCTGCGGCTCAATATATTTGTACAAACCATAAATCGAGCCTGCTCCCAGCAGAATGCAACAGACTGCAAGGATTAATAAATACTTTACGAACTTCACCGGAGATTTCCCATTTGGTTTCACTTGGGCAGTTTCTAAACAATCGCGCGGTAGTATAAAGGCAAGCCTGATTCATTGATATAGCCGTCACCTGACGGGCGATAAGGAGATCGTGAAGCATGGCTTTCAAAATATGGCAAACAGGCGTTCATATTCAACAGGATAGGGTGCAGATAGTGGCGCTGGCCCGGGAGCGGTCGGGCTGGCGTTTGTGCCGCTGGTGGGCTATCACTCTGGCCGACGGGATTATCCGGGATGGCAAAATTTGCCAGCCTGAACAACTGGTTGACGCCCTGCGCGACTGGCGGAAAACGTTGCCACACTCCCATCGGGTGTTTCTCTCATTTCCGGCGGCACGCACGCTGCAACGATCGCTCCCCCGTCCGGGCGTGGCGCTGCGCGACAGCGAACAGCTCTCCTGGCTGGGGGCGACGCTCGCGCGTGAACTGGAGATGGCTGCTGACACGCTCTGTTTTGATTATGCGCAGGATACGTTCAGCAATACATTCCATGTCACCGCTGCACAAAACAACGAGATTCACCCCCTGCTGACGCTGGCAAAGATGTTGCGTTTACGGCTCGTGACGATCACCCCGGATGCCAGTGCGCTGGCGAACCTTCTCCCTGCGGTAGCGCCGGCGCAGTGTGTCGCCTGGCGGGATGGGCATCAGTGGCTGTGGGCGATGCGCCATCAGTGGGGACGGCGTTTTACCACGGAAGCGGAAAACGTGGCCGATCTCGCGGCACTGCTGGCCCTCACGCCGCAGGACATTGCCCTCTTTGATAGCCAGCGAGACCCCTGGGACGCCCTGGTTCGTTGCCATGCTCCTCTGCCGGTATGCGGCGCTGATTATACCGTCGCGCTGGCGCTGGCCATGAGTGAGGTGCCGGAATGAGCATGACGAACTTTCTGCCGTGGCGGCGGCAGCGGCGCGTGCGCTGCCTGCGATTCTGGGGCGTACTGTTTGTCGCTACGTGGCTGCTGATACTGATGGGGGTTTTCAGCCTGCGGATGAATCCTCTCGTGATGACACGTGCGTTGCATATTCAACTGGCGGGCATGCAGTCCGTGCAGCAGGCGCTGGTGTCTCGTACAAGGTCAGGCACGGAGACGCCAACATCCGTGCCAGCGCCTCAACGACGCGACTGGCAGCCGGTGCTGGAGTCCTTTGCCGGGATGATGCCATCCCAGGTCTGGCTGACCGAACTGCGCTATCAGCCCCCTTCACTGATGTTAACCGGATATGCCGCAACACTCCCCGCGCTCTCTGCTCTGCGGGATGGGCTCGGAAAAATGGCGGGGTTTACCCCGGGGCCGACGGGGGAATTACAGCAGGACGACCAGGGGCGTTGGATGTTCACCTTTCATCTGCGAAGCGAGGGCTAATGCGTGGAAACCTTGTTCGAACGCTGGTGCGAAAGCAGCCCCCGATGGCGGGTGCTGTGCTGGTGTCTGAGCGTTCTCTTTCTGGGGAGTACGACGTGGGGCATGGTGCTTCGACCGGTAACAAAGCAGGTGGCTGAACTTCAGCGGCAGGTCAGCGAGGCCGCACAGGCTAATGTCTCGCTATGGCCCGCCGCCAGTCAGGTGCCGCGGCGTCACGCACCCCGTGAAGCCACGGTAATGACGCCTTTTTCGCCACTCGAGTTTCAGGGGGCGGGCACAAGACTGGTTCACTGGAAGCCGTTGCAAAACGGAGGGGAACTGACGCTGGATGCTGAATGGCAGGCCATCCCGACTGTTTTCAGCCGGCTGGCGCAGCGGGATGTTCAGGTTGCCGCCTTTGCTCTCTCTGCACAGGGTTCGGCATTACGCCTGCGGTTGGAGCTGGAGGAGCCGCATGCGAACTAGCGCGCGTTGCCTGCTGGTGTGTTGCGCCCTGTTAGTGACCGGGATGCGGGATCCTTTTCGCCCGCCGGATGACCCTTGTGCGGTAGGGCAACTGGCGCAGTGGCATTACCACGGGATGGTGGGCAGCACTCAGGACACTGGCATTTTACAGGACGGGCAAAAGCGCTGGCATCGCCTGACACCGCAACAGCGCCTCCCGGTGGGCTGGCGGGTAACGGCCCTCAATGAAAGGGAACTGGTCGTCGATGTGGGGGATGCATGTGAACCCAGACAATGGACATGGCAACGAGAAGGAACGAAAAAGAATGAACATAAGGATAACGCTGTGGCTGCTGGCGTTCAGTCATCCGCTGTGGGCCGCCGCACCAAAGCCGGTCACGCTGGTGGTGGATGAGGTACCGGTGGTGCAGGTGTTACAGGCGCTGGTCGCACAGGAGAACCGTAATCTGGTGGTATCGCCAGATATCAGCGGCACGCTGTCGCTCAATCTGACACGCGTCCCCTGGCGACAGGCGCTACAGACGGTCGTCAGCTGCGCCGGGCTTGTTCTGTATGAAGAAGGGGGCATTTTTTATGTTCACACCGCAGCCTGGCAGCGTGAACAGCTGGAACGCAAAGAGCAGGAGCGGACACGCCGACAGCTTGATGCGCCGTTGGTCTCGCACAGCATACCTTTTTCTTACGCTGACGCCGGGGAGCTGCAAAAAGCGGCGGAAAAATTGCTCAGCCCAAAGGGGAGTTTGTCTGTCGACAAGCGCACCAACCGTCTGCTGATACGGGATAACCAGGCGGTGCTTGATACGCTGCAGCACTGGGCGACGCAGATGGATATCCCTGTCGAGCAGGTGGAACTGGCGGCGCATATCGTGACCATCAATGAAAAAAGCCTGCGTGAGCTGGGGGTGAAGTGGAATCTCGCCGACGCAACGGAGGCGGGCAAGGTCGGGCAACTCACAACGCTTGGCAGCGATCTGTCCGTGGCAAACGCCACCACCCATGTGGGTTTTAATATCGGGCGGATTAACGGCAGGCTGCTGGATCTGGAGTTGTCGGCGCTGGAGCAAAAGCAGCAGGTCGATATCATCGCCAGCCCACGACTGCTGGCCTCGCATATGCAACCGGCCAGTATTAAGCAGGGCAGTGAGATCCCATATCAGGTATCCAGCGGTGACAGCGGGGCGACCTCCGTGGAATTCAAAGAGGCGGTGTTAGGCATGGAGGTGACGCCGGTGGTGCTGCCCGGCGGTCGCGTACGCCTGAAGCTGCACATCAGTGAAAATATGCCAGGACAGGTGCTACAGCAGGCCGATGGTGAAACGCTCGCCATCGATAAACAAGAAATTGAAACCCAGGTGGAAGTAAAAAGTGGAGAAACGCTGGCGCTGGGCGGAATTTTTTCGCAAAAGAATAAAACCGGAAGCGATCGCGTGCCTGGGCTGGGCAACATCCCGTGGCTTGGACAGCTTTTTCGCCATGACGGAAAGGACAATGAACGACGGGAGTTAGTGGTGTTTATTACACCACGACTGGTCGGTATTCGCTGAAGAGTCACGATCCTCCCAATGATTTTGCATTCAGATTGTTGCAGATGTTTGACGTGGGGCATGAATTAGCATACAAGGAGTACCGATTTGAGTTGGACTTACGTCTTATTGCCTTATGCGTCTGGTGCGGTGATTTAATCAGTTGCCAAACAAGCCGGAGTATTGAGATAATTTTTAGTCTGACTCTCGCTCTATTGCATATGAGGTTTCAGTTCATGTCCTGCTACGCCGGGTGTCTGCGAAGCGGGGATTACCATTAACGAATAGTCTTAGTAGTACCGATAAAATGGCAGAGAAACGCAATATCTTTCTGGTTGGGCCTATGGGTGCCGGCAAAAGCACTATTGGGCGTCAGTTAGCTCAACAACTCAATATGGAATTTTACGATTCTGATCAAGAGATTGAGAAACGAACCGGAGCTGATGTGGGCTGGGTTTTCGACGTAGAAGGCGAAGAAGGTTTCCGTGACCGAGAAGAAAAAGTGATCAACGAACTCACGGAAAAGCAGGGCATTGTTCTGGCAACAGGCGGTGGCTCTGTCAAATCTCGCGAAACCCGCAACCGTCTCTCCGCCCGTGGCGTAGTGGTCTATCTCGAGACGACCATCGAAAAACAGCTGGCACGTACGCAGCGCGATAAAAAGCGCCCGCTGCTGCAGGTTGAAACGCCACCACGCGAAGTTCTGGAAGCGTTGGCCGATGAACGCAATCCGCTGTACGAAGAGATTGCTGATGTGACCATTCGTACTGACGATCAGAGCGCTAAAGTGGTTGCAAACCAGATTATTCATATGCTGGAAAGCAACTGATTCTGGCTTTATATACAATCGCCTGCGGGTAAAAGCATTAAAGGTGGATGTCGCGTCATGGAGAGGATTACAGTTACTCTCGGGGAACGTAGTTACCCAATCACCATCGCGGCTGGTTTGTTTAACGACCCAGCTTCCTTTTTACCACTGAAAGCGGGTGATCAGGCGATGCTGGTCACCAATGAGACGCTGGCTCCGCTTTATCTCGACCGCGTTCGCCACCTGCTTGAACAGGCGGGCGTTAAAGTCGACAGTGTGATTCTGCCCGATGGCGAGCAGTATAAAAGCCTGGCGGTACTGGATACCGTCTTTACCGCATTGCTGCAAAAACCGCATGGTCGCGATACAACACTGCTTGCCCTGGGCGGCGGTGTTGTGGGCGATCTGACGGGCTTTGTGGCTGCAAGTTATCAACGTGGTGTGCGTTTTATTCAAATCCCTACCACGTTACTGTCTCAGGTCGACTCTTCTGTCGGCGGCAAAACGGCCGTTAACCATCCGCTCGGTAAAAATATGATTGGCGCGTTCTACCAGCCGGCATCGGTGGTGGTGGATCTCGACTGTCTGAAAACCCTACCGAAACGCGAGCTGGCTTCCGGTCTGGCTGAAGTGATCAAATACGGCATCATTCTGGATGGCGAGTTCTTTGACTGGCTGGAAGAGAATATGGACGCGTTGCTGCGCCTGGATGAGGCGACACTGGCTTACTGCATTCGTCGTTGTTGTGAGCTGAAAGCGGAAGTTGTCGCTGCAGACGAGCGTGAAACGGGCTTACGTGCTTTACTGAATCTTGGGCATACGTTTGGTCACGCGATTGAAGCCGAAATGGGTTACGGTAACTGGCTTCACGGTGAAGCAGTCGCTGCCGGAATGGTAATGGCTGCCCGCACTTCTGAACGTCTGGGGCAGTTTAAACCGGAAGAGACGGCACGCATCATCACGCTGCTTGGGCGTGCGGGCTTGCCGGTAACCGGGCCGAAAGAGATGTCGGCACAAGCGTATTTACCCCACATGATGCGCGATAAAAAAGTATTGGCAGGTGAGATGCGTCTTGTACTCCCGCTTGCAATAGGGAAGAGTGAAGTACGCGGCGGAGTGCCGCATGATGTGGTTCTTGGCGCTATTGCTGACTGTCAGCAGGCGTAACAACTAGAAAGGTCAGGCCACTGTTACAGGTGGTCGTTTAGCTTCAGGCGAAATGCAAAGTCGTTGGCATAAGCCTTTGAGTGGGGTGTTAAATGGATGAATTCAAACCAGAAGACGAGCTGAAACCCGATCCCAGCGATCGTCGTACTGGTCGTTCTCGTCAATCTTCAGAACGTGATAACGAGCCGCAGATCAACTTTGACGATGTTGATCTGGATGCAGACGATCGTCGCCCTTCGCGTAGCCGCAACGCGCGTGATGAGCGAGAAGAAGAGGGTTATGAGTCCGAAGAAGATTCAATGGACGAAGAGCCTGTAGAGCGTCGCCCACGTAAACGTAAAAAAGCCGCTGCGCAGAAACCCGCCTCCCGCCAGTACATCATGATGGGACTCGGCGTTCTGGTGCTCGTGCTGCTGATTGTCGGTATTGGTTCTGCGCTAAAAGCGCCTTCGACCCCTTCCGGTGAGCAAGCGGCATCCACTGAGAAGAGTATCAGCCTCTCTGGTAACGATGCGACCGATCAGGCGAATGGTGCGCAGCCAGCGCCGGGTACCACCTCCGCCGAGCAGACTGCCGGAAATACAACACAGCCGCAGGATGTTTCTCTGCCGCCAGTTTCTTCTACCCCCGCACAGGGTCAGGCACCTGCCACGCCGGAAGGCCGGCAGCGTGTAGAAGTTCAGGGCGACCTGAACAATGCCCTGACGCAGCCGCAAAATCAGGCGCAGGTGGACAATGCCGTGGTTAACTCTACGCTGCCAACTGAACCTGCGACCGTTGCACCGATCCGCGGTGGTAACGCTCAGCCGCAAACGGCTGCAACCGAAACCAAACCGCGCCAGACGCAACCTGCGACCCGTCCTGAACGTAAGCAGGCTGTGATTGAACCTAAGCGTGAAACCAAACCTCAGGCAGTCGTCAAAGCGCCTGAAGTGAAAGCGCCGGCTCAGACAAAACGTACTGAAACGGCCACGGTGAGCGAACCGGCAAAAGCACCGGTTACGCAGACTGCACCGAAAGCAACGGCGACCACCACGGCACCGGCTGCCACTTCGGCACCAGCTGCAACTGCACCTGCAGCGACGGCAACAACCAGCGCCGCAGCAGGCAAGACTGCAGGTAACGTCGGTTCGCTGAAGTCAGCCCCGTCCAGCAATTACACGCTGCAGCTGAGCAGTTCGTCTAACTATGACAACCTCAACGGTTGGGCGAAGAAAACAAATCTGAAAAACTATGTGGTTTATCAGACGACCCGTAATGGTCAGCCGTGGTACGTGCTGGTAAGTGGCGTTTATGCTTCAAAAGATGAAGCAAAACGTGCTGTTGCAACGCTGCCCGCCGACGTTCAGGCGAAAAACCCATGGGCTAAGCCAATTCATCAGGTTCAGGCTGATCTGAAGTAATGTTTAAAGCGCAGGATGCTGTCGGAGCTTTCTCCACAGCCGGAGAAGGTGTAATCAGTTAGTCAGCATGAAAAAAAATCGCGCTTTTCTGAAATGGGCAGGGGGGAAATACCCCCTGCTCGATGATATTAAAAAGCACCTGCCGAAAGGCGAGTGTCTTATCGAGCCCTTTGTGGGCGCTGGATCGGTATTCCTGAATACCGATTTTTCTCGTTATATCCTGGCGGATATCAACAGCGACCTCATCAGCCTCTACAACATCGTCAAGCTGCGGACCGACGAGTACGTGGAAGAGGCTCGGAAGCTGTTTACACCCGAGCACAATAATCCGGACGTTTACTACCAGTTCCGTACTGAATTTAATCAGAGTCAGGATCCGTTCCGTCGGGCGCTGTTGTTCCTCTATCTCAATCGACACGGCTACAACGGTCTGTGCCGGTATAATCTTCGTGGTGAGTTTAACGTGCCGTTTGGCCGTTATAAGCGTCCGTATTTCCCACAGGATGAGTTGTATCACTTTGCTAAAAAAGCGCAGAATGCCGAATTCCACTGCCTCTCCTATGAAGAGTGCATGGAGCTGGCAGGCGTAAACTCGGTGGTCTATTGCGACCCGCCTTACGCACCGCTGTCTGCGACGGCAAATTTCACCGCTTATCACACCAACAGCTTCAGTCCGGCCGAGCAGGCCCGTCTGGCGGAGATGGCGGAAAAGCTGGTCAGCAAAAGAATTCCGGTGTTAATTTCGAATCACGATACCCCTGATACGCGCGAATGGTACAAAGCCGCGAAGCATTTTCAGGTCAAAGTGCGGCGTAGCATAAGCAGCAACGGCGGCACACGTAAAAAGGTGGACGAACTCCTGGCTCTTTATCGCCCCTGAGCCGTTTTGCCCGCCGGTAAACACATTTCAAGGAGATGCGGATGAAACAGTTTTTGATTGCTCCCTCAATTCTGTCGGCCGATTTTGCCCGCCTGGGTGAAGACACTGCAAAAGCACTCGCGGCGGGCGCGGATGTCGTCCATTTCGACGTTATGGATAACCACTACGTTCCTAATCTGACCATTGGCCCGATGGTGCTTAAAGCGCTGCGTAACTACGGTATTACCGCGCCGATTGATGTCCATCTGATGGTGAAGCCTGTTGACCGTATCGTGCCTGATTTTGCCGCTGCGGGAGCCAGTATCATCACCTTCCACCCTGAAGCGTCTGAACATGTGGATCGCACGCTGCAACTCATCAAAGAGAATGGCTGTAAAGCAGGTCTGGTTTTCAACCCGGCTACGCCGCTGAGCTATCTCGACCATGTGATGGATAAGCTGGATGTCATTTTGCTGATGTCCGTTAACCCGGGCTTTGGCGGTCAGTCGTTTATCCCTCATACGCTGGATAAACTGCGTGAAGTGCGCCGTCGTATTGATGAGTCAGGTTACGACATTCGTCTGGAAGTCGACGGTGGTGTAAAAGTGAATAACATTGGTGAAATTGCGGCAGCGGGCGCGGATATGTTCGTTGCAGGTTCAGCGATTTTCGACCAACCGGATTACAAAAAAGTCATTGATGAAATGCGCCGTGAACTGGCGAAGGTAAGTCATGGATAAATTGCAGGCAACCCGGGGTATCGCATTTGACCTCGACGGCACGCTGGTCGACAGCGCGCCGGGCTTAACAAGCGCCGTAGACCAGGCGCTGTATGCTCTTGAACTGCCCGTTGCGGGCGAAGAGCGTGTCATCACGTGGATTGGCAATGGCGCCGATGTCCTGATGGAGCGCGCGTTGACATGGGCCCGCCAGGAGCGTGTGTCCCAGCGTTCTGCACAGGGTAAACCGAGCGTGGATCATGCGGATATCCCGCAGGAAGAACAGCTGCGTATCCTGCGTAAATTGTTCAATCGTTTCTATGAAGAGACGGTCGAAGAGGGCAGTTTCCTGTTCCCGGATGTCGCAGAAACGCTGAGTGCGCTTCATACCAACGGTATTCCGCTGGGGCTGGTGACAAACAAACCGACACCTTTTGTCGCCCCTCTGCTGGAAGCGCTGGATATCGCGAAGTATTTTTCCGTCATTGTTGGCGGTGATGATGTGCAGAACAAAAAGCCGCATCCGGAACCGCTACTGCTGGTGGCGGGAAAATTATCCTTAACGCCGGCGGAGCTGCTCTTTGTCGGTGATTCCCGCAATGATATTCTGGCTGCCAGAGCGGCGGGTTGTCCTTCAGTGGGATTAACCTATGGCTACAACTACGGTGAGGCCATCACGCTGAGTGAGCCGGACGTCGTGTTCGACCACTTCAAAGATTTGTTGCCCGCACTCGGGCTTTCGCACAGAGATAATCAGGAATTGAATAATGACTAAGCCCATCGTTTTTAGTGGCGCACAGCCGTCAGGTGAATTGACCATTGGTAACTACATGGGTGCGTTACGTCAGTGGGTCAGCATGCAGGACGATTACCATTGCATTTACTGCATTGTGGATCTGCATGCTATCACGGCACGTCAGGATCCTGAGAAGCTGCGTAAAGCCACCCTGGACACCCTGGCGCTGTATCTGGCCTGCGGAATTGATCCTGAGAAGAGCACCATTTTCGTTCAGTCTCACGTTCCAGAGCATGCGCAGCTGGGCTGGGCGCTGAACTGCTACACCTACTTCGGCGAACTGAGCCGCATGACGCAGTTCAAGGATAAATCCGCGCGCTACTCAGAAAACATCAATGCCGGTCTGTTTGATTACCCGGTACTGATGGCAGCAGACATTCTGCTGTACCAGACCAACCAGGTGCCGGTTGGCGAAGATCAGAAACAGCATCTGGAGCTGAGCCGCGATATCGCCCAGCGCTTTAACGCGCTGTACGGCGACGTGTTCAAAGTGCCTGAGCCGTTCATTCCAAAATCCGGCGCACGCGTAATGTCGCTGCTGGAGCCAACCAAGAAGATGTCCAAGTCTGACGATAACCGCAACAACGTTATCGGCCTGCTGGAAGACCCGAAATCGGTGGTTAAAAAGCTCAAGCGTGCGGTGACCGACTCCGATGAGCCACCTGTTGTGCGTTACGACGTGCAGAACAAAGCGGGCGTCTCCAACCTGCTGGATATCCTCTCCGGTGTGACGGGCCAGAGCATTCCTGAGCTGGAACAACACTTCGAAGGCAAGATGTATGGTCACCTGAAAGGGGAAGTGGCGGATGCCGTTTCCGGCATGCTGACCGAGCTGCAGGAGCGTTATCACCGCTACCGTAACGACGAAGCGTTCCTGCAGAAAGTGATGAAAGAGGGCGCGGAAAAAGCCAGTGCCCGCGCGTCTGAAACCCTTAAAGCGGTGTACCAGGCGATTGGGTTTGTGGGTAAACCGTAACCCTGTTTTGTCGGGTAAGCATGAGCGCTTCCCGACAAAAAACGCGCTGAGCCAGACAAAAAACCGGGACATTCCCGGTTTTTTTTACGCCTGAAAAACGCTTACTGCTGTGCGGCCGGGCCGCAGCCACCGATGATCTTCGAAATGGAAATTGCCGGGTGCAGCAGGTAATCATAGCTGCAATTATTTTTGGTATTTTGAACGTGACCGGTGCAGGCGGTCAGAGTCGATAACATGCCTACCAGAACGGCGGCTTTTGCCAGTTTAAACATACGCATTCCTTGTCTGAAAAAACGAAAATTGGATCTAACGTGAGGGAATAAATGGAAAAATTCCATTTCGCGGGCGGTATGTTATCGGGAGCGGTAAGAGGGGAGTAGTCCGCATAAGGACTACTCCGGGAAGGGGGAATATGCGTTAGTGATTCGAGAACCAGTTCAGTTTATCGCGCAGCTCCACTACGCGTCCGACAATAATCAGCGCCGGGCTTTCAACCTGCTGTGCCAGCTCACCTAACTGCGTCAGCACGCCGTTCACCACGCGCTGCTTAATGGACGTGCCGTTTTCTACCAGCGCGACGGACATATCCTCTTCCATGCCGTGCTCAAGCAGTTTGGCCTGAATGGTCGCGGCCTGGTTTAACCCCATATAGAACACCAGCGTCTGTTTTTCGGCGGCCAGGTTATGCCAGTCCAGCTCACTGCCGGTTTTCAGGTGTCCCGTCACCAGGCGTACGCTCTGGGCATAGTCACGGTGGGTCAGCGGAATGCCCGAGTAAGCTGAGCAGCCGGAAGCTGCCGTGATGCCCGGTACCACGGAAAACGGAATGCCCGCGTTGCACAACGTTTCCAGCTCTTCACCGCCGCGACCAAAGATAAACGGATCGCCACCCTTGAGGCGCACCACGCGTTTTCCTTTTTGCGCTTCGCGCAGCAGGATCTGGTTAATCTCCTCCTGCGGCACACAGTGGTACCCGGCACGTTTACCGACAAATACGCGGTCAGCATCGCGGCGGACCAGGTTCATTATCTCATCGGAGACCAGACGGTCATAAACCACAATATCCGCCTGCTGGATCTGCTGCAGCCCTTTCAGCGTCAGCAAACCGGCATCGCCCGGGCCGGCACCCACCAGCACCACTTCACCACGATGATCCAGCGGCTCGCAGAGCAACTGCGCCGTCGTCTCTTCCACCGCTTTATGATCCTGATTCGCCAGCGACTGGGCCAGCCTGTCATTCACAAAGAATTTTTCCCAGAAGCGACGGCGTTCGCCCACGGTCGCGAAGGTTTGCTTAACCCGGGAACGCAGCTGCCCGGCATAGTGGGCAATCTGACCAAGATGCTGCGGCAGGATGGCTTCCAGTTTTTCCCGCAGCAGGCGGGCCAGAACGGGAGAGCGGCCGCCGGACGATACCGCAATCATCAGCGGCGAACGGTCAATGATCGACGGCATGATAAAGCTGGCCTCCTTCGGGGCATCCACCACGTTACAGAAGATGCGGCGCGCTTCACAGGCGTCGCTGACGCGCTGATTCACTTCATCGTCATCCGTGGCGGCAATGGTCAGCCAGCAGGTATCAAGCAGGGATTCATTAAACCCCTCCTGCACCAGCGTGAGCATCCCTTCTTTTTCCCAGGCCTCAAACTGCGGGGCAAAAGCCAGGGCGTTAACGGTGAGTCGGGCTCCTGCTTCTAACAGCAAGCGCGCTTTGCGTTCAGCCACATCGCCGCCGCCTACAAGCAGACAGTCGCGATGGCGTAATTGACAGAAAATCGGCAGGTGGTCCACGACATTACCTCACAGCATTCAAGGAGGGGGTAAGAAATTGAGGTCAGGATAACAGCAGGAATCGTACAGAACATACGGTTTTTCCTGCCGTTACCCATAAGGGGTCATAAGCTTTTCATATTGAAAAGGCGAGAGATTAGCCTTTCAGCTGCACCTTACCGTCCTTCACGCGGACATCGTAGGGCTTCACGGAATAATGCTCATCTTCCATACAATACCCGTCGCGTAAACGAAAACGCTGTTTCTTCAACGGGCTGGCAACCCAGAGTTCACCCTGATGCTCTGCGATTAATCCCCGGGACAGGACGCTGGCCTCAAAGAACGGGTCGATATTGCTGATGGCAAAAACCTGTTCATCATGGCGAGGGCGGAATATCGCGACCTGCTCGTTACCCAGCAGGGCACAGACCCCGGTGGCAGGCAGAATGTCGTTAATGTTGCAGATGTTTACCCACTGGCTCATGCGTTTTCCTCCACCAGAGTCACCGGAATACGTTCATAAGGTGTCGCCGGACGATGTTGCTCGCGTTCTGCCACAACCTGCACATTCGGGTCGCGCTGGGTGCTGTTGATAAAGTGTCTGAAGCGAGTCTGCGCCGCCGGGGTGTTGACGGTTTCAGTCCACTCGCAGATCACCGCCTCGCGCAGGCGCGCCATTTCCGCTTCCAGATGGTCGTTCAGGCCCAGTTTGTCGTCAATGATGACCGATTTCAGGTACTCGATGCCGCCTTCCAGGTTATCGAGCCAGGACGCGGTACGGGTCAGCTTATCGGCGGTACGGATGTAGAACATCATAAAGCGGTCGAGATACTGAATCAGCGTATCGCGGTCGAGGTCTGCCGCCAGCAGGTCTGCATGGCGTGGTTTCATGCCGCCGTTACCACAGACGTACAGGTTCCAGCCTTTCTCGGTGGCGATGATACCCACATCTTTACCCTGCGCTTCCGCACATTCGCGGGTACAGCCGGAGACGCCAAACTTCATTTTGTGCGGTGTACGGATGCCTTTGTAGCGGTTCTCCAGCTCCACACCGAAGCCGACGCTGTCGCCTACGCCGTAGCGGCACCAGGTGCTGCCCACACAGGTTTTCGCCATACGCAGCGCTTTCGCGTAGGCGTGGCCGGTTTCGAATCCCGCGTCAATCAGCTGACGCCAGATTTCAGGCAGGTCATCTTTCTGCGCACCAAACAGGCCAATACGCTGAGAGCCGGTGATTTTGGTATACAGGTTAAATTCACGCGCGATACGGCCAACGGCGACCAGCCCTTCCGGGGTGATTTCGCCACCGGCGGAGCGTGGGATGACGGAGTAAGTCCCGTCTTTCTGAATGTTCGCCAGGAAGTTATCGTTGGTATCCTGCAGCGGCGTATGCTCTGGTTTGAGAACGTACTCGTTCCAGCAGGAGGCCAGCAGGGAACCCACGGTAGGTTTACACACTTCACAGCCATAACCCTGGCCGTGTTTCGCCAGCAGTTCGTCGAAGGATTTGATGCCTTCCACGCGGATCAGGTGGTACAGCTCCTGGCGAGAGTAAGCGAAATGCTCGCACAGGTTATTGTTGACTTCGATACCCTGTTTCGCCAGTTCTGCGTTCAGAACCTGTGTGACTAGCGGGATACACCCACCGCAGCCGGTACCGGCTTTGGTTTCTGCCTTCAGGGCCGCGACGGTATGGCAGCCTTTATTGATGGCCGAAATCAGCATGCCTTTGGTCACATCGAAGCAGGAGCAAATCTGCGCGCTGTCGGGCAGTTTATCCACGCCGATGGACGGCTTACCGCTGGACGCATGCGCCGGAAGGATCAGCGCGTCCGGGTTTTCCGGCAGTTCGATGGCGTTCAAGACCAACTGAAGCAGGTTACCGTAGTCGCTGGTATCGCCCACCAGCACCGCGCCGAGCAGGGTTTTGTTGTCCTGACTGACGATAAGACGTTTGTACACCTCTTTGCTTTCATCGAGGTAAACATAGCTGCGTGCGCCCGGCGTGCGGCCATGCGCATCGCCAATACCGCCTACGTCTACGCCCAGCAGTTTCAGCTTGGCGCTCAGGTCAGCCCCTTCGAAGGCGTTCTGGTTGCCGAGAATATGGTCAACGGCAACCTGCGCCATTTTGTAGCCAGGCGCGACCAGACCGTACACGCGGTTGTTCCAGCTGGCGCATTCGCCGATGGCGTAGATATCCGGGTCGGAGGTCTGGCAGGTGTCGTTAATCATGATCCCGCCGCGCTGAGCGACGGCCAGACCGCACTGGGTGGCCAGCTTGTCGCGTGGGCGAATACCGGTAGAGAAGACGATAAAGTCCACTTCCAGTTCGCTGCCATCGGCAAAGCGCATGGTTTTCCGCGCTTCGGTGCCTTCCTGCACAATCTCTTTGGTATTTTTGCTGGTGTGAACCTTCACGCCCATGCTTTCGATTTTACGGCGCAACTGGTCACCACCCATGTGGTCAAGCTGCTCTGCCATCAGCATGGGGGCAAATTCGATGACGTGGGTTTCAACACCGAGGTTTTTCAGCGCACCGGCGGCTTCCAGACCCAGCAGCCCCCCCCCGACCACGGCGCCACGTTTACTGCGGCGGGCACATGATTCGATCGCATTGAGATCTTCGATGGTACGATAAACGAAGCAATCCTGCGTTTCCGAGCCTTTGATCGGCGGGATCCACGGGTACGAGCCAGTCGCCATGATCAGCTTGTCGTAAAAAACCGTTCGTCCGGCGCTGGAGTGAATCACTTTTTCCTGACGGTTGATGGTGATAGCGCGTTCGCCCACCAGCACTTTCACGCCATGCTTCTCGTAGAAACCATCGCGCACCAGAGAGAGCTCTTCAGCGGTATGATGGGAGAAGTAGGAAGACAAGTGCACACGGTCGTACGCCTTGCGGGGTTCTTCACAGAACACGGTAATATCGAACTGGTTAGCATCGGCTTTATCGAGAAGATCCTCAATAAAGCGGTGGCCGACCATGCCGTTACCGATGATAGCGAGTCTGACTTTGCTCATTTTTGCCTCGATTTCTTTTCTATTACTGCCTACCTTAACGATTCAGCAGGGGCACTTATTGATGCAAATCAAATACGCCTTCGCCTACTCCTTAGGTGGTATATGACTGATTTGTCAGGATTTTTATAAGTTGTGGAAATCGCTGGCTTTTCGAGGTCGCCGATTTTGTGTACAAATTAAGGGGCGCGTTGTCAAAAATGCGTACTCCCAAATTTCAGCCGCGTTTTTCAGGGGAAAGGCATGTCTACAACACCGCTTGGGCTTATCCAGAATGTTCGCTTACCGGGTCGCGAAGGGCTGTGGCAAATCGCCATTGAGCAAGGCCGTTTTGGTGGCATTACGCCGATGGGCGATACCGAAGACGAAAACGTAAGAATCTTAAACGCGCGTGGCGGCCTTGCCATCCCCCCGTTTATTGAACCGCATATCCACCTTGATACCACCCAGACGGCAGGTGAGCCGAGCTGGAACCAGTCCGGTACGCTGTTTGAAGGCATTGAGCGCTGGGCGGAGCGTAAGGCACTGCTTAGCCATGAGGATGTAAAAGCGCGCGCCTGGAAGACGCTGAAAGGGCAAATTGCCAACGGTATTCAGTTTGTGCGCACCCACGTGGACGTCTCTGACCCGACGCTCACCGCCCTGAAGGCCATGCTGGAGGTGAAGCAGGAAGTTGCGCCGTGGATCACGCTGCAAATCGTGGCGTTCCCGCAGGAAGGCATCCTTTCTTACCCGGACGGCGCGGCGCTGCTTGAGGAGGCGTTGAAGCTGGGCGCCGATGTGGTCGGGGCAATCCCGCATTTTGAATTCACCCGCGAGTATGGCGTGCAATCGCTGCACATTGCCTTTGAACTGGCGAAGAAATATGACCGTCCGCTGGATATCCACTGCGATGAAATTGACGATGAGCAGTCCCGGTTTCTGGAAACGGTGGCCACTCTGGCTTATGAATCCGGGATGGGCCCGCGGGTCACGGCCAGCCATACCACGGCGATGCACTCCTATAACGGGGCATACACCTCGCGGCTTTTCCGCCTGCTGAAGATGTCAGGCATCAACTTTGTCGCCAATCCACTGGTGAATATCCATTTACAGGGACGCTTTGACGATTATCCCAAACGACGCGGGATTACCCGAGTGAAGGAGCTGCTGGAGGCGGGGATCAACGTCTGTTTCGGGCATGATGATGTCTTCGACCCGTGGTACCCGCTTGGCACCGGCAATATGCTGCAGGTACTGCATATGGGGCTGCATGTGTGTCAGATGATGGGGTATTCGCAAATCGACAACGGTTTGAACCTGATAACCCACAACAGCGCCCGAACCTTCGGCCTGACGGATTACGGAATCGAAACGGGAAATCTGGCTAACCTGATCGTGCTGCCTGCGGAGAGCGGGTTTGAAGCGGTGCGCTGCCAGGTGCCGGCGCGCTGGTCGATTCGGGAGGGGCGAGTGATTGCCACGACGCAGCTTGCGCAGACGTGGATCAAAATGGACGAGGTTGCGGAAGAGCACATCTTCACGAAAAACAGCCCCTTCGCTGAGCGCAAAGGGGCGTAGGGGATCAGTGCGACGCCGCTGCCGTATTATGCTGGCGGTGGCGGGTCACAAAGCCCAGAACCAGACACATCACAAATACCACCGCGTACAAACCGTTAGCGGTATGCAGCGCGGCCAGCGGGCCGCTGTGGGCGACGATCGGGCCGGTGACCACGAAGGTCAGCATGGTGCCGATGGTGCCGCAGGTCAGCACGAAGTTCACCAGTTTCGGTGACGCCACTTTGGTCTGCAGAGAGCCCAGCGTAATGATAGAGGTGTAAATCGCGCTGGAGAAGAAGCCTATGGTCAGGATGAACCACGGCATATGCTCCGGTGAACCGTTAATGAACAGGTACATCAGCACGGTTGCCATGCCTGCCAGCACTGTCAGAATGCGCTGCAGGTCGAAGAAGCGCAGGATGAAGCTAAACGCCCACATGCCGAACATGTAAGACATCCAGAAATCGCTCACCAGTTTACCCGCGTCGTTCAGACTCATGCCCAGGCCTTTGGCGTATTCCGGTACCCAGGAGATAAAGCCCAGCTGACCGAGGATGTAGCACAGTGCGGCAACGGAGAGGAACAGTACGCCGATACCCCATTTCTCTTTCGCGACCGGCTCGTCCGTGGATTGCGCTTTTTTGCCCAGAACCGGGAATTCACAGCCGAAGGTCAGAATAAAGATTGCCACGTAGACCAGACCGATACAGGCATAAACCCAGTACCACTCAATGCTGCGTGCCAGCAGAACGGCCGCTACCATCGGGAAAATCATCCCCGCCATGCTGAAGAAGGAGTCGGTAAACAGCAGACGTGCGCCACGCTGACGACCTTCATACATGTGGGTAATCAGGAACGTACCGATGGACATCGTGATACCGCTCACCAGACCCAGCACAAACATGGCGGCAGAGAACAGGGCGATGCTGTGGCTCACCATTAAACCCGCGACCGCGGCGACCATCAGCACGAAACCAAAACGCAGCTGCGTTTTCAGTGGAACAATTTCCATCAGCCAGGCATTCAGGAAAATGGAGATCAGGATCCCGGCGTTGAGGAAGGTAAAGGTGTTACTCATGCTGGAAACGGGCAGCTGGAAGTAGTCTGCGATATTACCCATCACCATCCCGGTGACGATCACCAACGCGCCGGTCAGGGCGTAGGAGAAGAAGCTGATCCATGTGAGCTTGATACGATTGCTGTTAGTCATGTCTGGCCTGTTCAGGAAAAGAAAAGCGCCCGAGGGGCGCTGAGAGCGGGCAGATTTTAGACATTAAAGTGATCCATTCATATCTTTTAAGAGAAATTCGATCGCTATTGCAGGTTTTTATGTGATTCAGATCACATTAATGGGCGTCATAACCAATCGTTTGCGTGGTTACAACTGTTTCAATTTCGTAAAATTAGGTAAAAGGCTGGTCTCCGTTCATACTGCTCTTTAGAATCAAGCCATTCGCTTTTTATACTGCGCTTTGTTAAGGAATTCTCATGCTCAAATCAACGCTGGCGGCTGTCGCAGCTGTGTTTGCTCTTTCTGCCGTTTCCCCTGCTGCGCTGGCAGCCAAAGGAGACCCTCACGTTCTGCTGACCACCTCCGCCGGGAATATTGAGCTGGAACTGAATAGCCAGAAAGCTCCGGTTTCTGTGAAAAACTTCCTCGACTACGTGAATAACGGTTTCTATAACGGCACCACTTTCCATCGTGTGATCCCGGGCTTTATGGTGCAGGGCGGTGGTTTTAACGAGCAAATGCAGCAAAAGCAGCCTAACGCACCGATTAAAAACGAAGCGGATAACGGCCTGCGCAACACCCGCGGTACCATCTCTATGGCGCGTACGGCAGATAAAGACAGCGCCACCAGCCAGTTCTTTATCAACGTGGCGGATAACGCCTTCCTCGACCACGGCCAGCGCGACTTCGGTTACGCGGTCTTCGGTAAAGTGGTGAAAGGGATGGATGTGGCTGACAAGATTTCTCAGGTGCAGTCCCATGACGTTGGCCCGTACCAGAATGTGCCGACAAAACCGGTTGTGATCCTCTCTGCAAAAGTTCTGCCGTAACCTTCTTTGACACGGGCGTTTCTCGCCCGTGTTTCGCTCCTCTCCCTGCGAAAGCGCGTTTTGCTGCTTATACTTGTGGCACACGGACATCTTCAGGGAGGCGTTAAGTGAAAAAACTCACCGATAAGCAAAAATCCCGTCTCTGGGAGCAGCAGCGAAACAGTAATTTCCAGGCCAGCCGCCGCCTTGAGGGGGTTGATAGCCCGCTCGTTACGCTAAACGCCCAGGATGCGCAAAGCCGTCTTGAAGAACTCAGGAGGCACTATGAGCGATAAAATCGGTGACGATCGTGACCCGTATCTCTACCCGGGTCTGAATGTGATGCGTAACCGTCTGAATATTCGCCAGGCTGACCGTCTTGCAAAGGCATCCTATGAGATCACCGCGCTGCGGGTGGCGACGCTAGGCTTAGGCCCGTCGGCGCCGGGGTTGCCGCATCTCTGTGCAATCCACCGCCACCTTTATCAGGATATTTTTGACTGGGCGGGCGATATCCGCGAAATCGATATTTATCAGGGCGACACCCGCTTCTGCCACTTCGCCTACATCGAGAAAGAGGGCAATGTCCTGATGCAGGATCTCGAGGAAGAGGGGTATCTCAACGGTCTGCAGAAAGAGGAGTTTGTGGCCCGCCTGAGTCACTACTACTGTGAGATTAACGTGCTCCATCCCTTCCGGATTGGCAACGGTATCGCTCAGCGGATCTTCTTCGAACAGCTCGCCATCCATGCAGGCTATCAGCTGAGCTGGAAAGATATCGACCCGGGCAAATGGGCGGCGGCCAACCAGAGCGGCGCAATGGGCGATTTAACGGCCCTGAACGCCATCTTTGCCAAAGTAGTGAGCGAAGCGCGGGAAACTGAGTAGAATAGGGCGGCACGTTTTTTTGGAGCCGCCATGATTCTGCTGATTGATAACTACGATTCCTTCACCTGGAACCTTTACCAGTATTTTTGTGAACTGGGTGCAGAGGTGGTGGTTCGCCGCAACGACGACATCAGCCTGGCCGAAATCGACGCGCTTGCCCCGCAGAAAATCGTTATCTCGCCGGGGCCCTGCACGCCGTCGGAATCGGGCATTTCGCTGGATGTCATTCATCATTACGCCGGTAAGCTGCCCATTCTTGGCGTCTGCCTGGGCCACCAGGCCATTGGGCAGGTGTTTGGTGCCACCATTGTGCGCGCCGCCAAAGTGATGCATGGCAAAACCGCGCCGGTGACCCATACCGGCACGGGCGTGTTTACGGGACTTAATAATCCGCTTACCGTGACGCGCTACCATTCGCTGGTCATTGACCCGTCAACGCTGCCGGAATGCTTTGAGGTTACCGCCTGGAGCGATACCCGGGAGATCATGGGGATCCGACATCGTGAATGGGACCTCGAAGGGGTGCAATTCCACCCGGAGAGTATCCTCAGCGAGCAGGGACACCAGCTGCTGGCAAATTTCCTCAATCGTTGAATAGTGGTTGCCTTGCTGTGATTTTTTATGCATATTTTGTGATTATATTTTCACAATCACTGTGACATAAAATGGATGGTCATGACATGGCAACTGAACAATCTGCAATTACCCGCGCGACATTCGATGAAGTCATTCTGCCGATTTATGCACCGGCTGAGTTTATCCCGGTAAAAGGGAAAGGCAGCCGAGTCTGGGATCAGCAGGGGAAAGAGTATGTTGATTTCGCCGGCGGGATTGCGGTGACGGCGCTGGGTCATTGCCATCCTGCGCTGGTGGAGGCGCTGAAAACCCAGGGGGAAACCCTGTGGCATACCAGCAACGTCTTTACCAACGAACCGGCGCTGCGTCTGGGCCGCAAGTTAATCAGCGCGACCTTCGCCGAACGCGTGCTGTTTATGAACTCCGGTACCGAAGCGAACGAAACCGCCTTCAAACTGGCGCGCTACTATGCCTCCACGCGCCACAGCCCGTACAAAACCAAAATCATTGCTTTCCACAACGCCTTCCACGGTCGCTCGCTGTTTACCGTTTCCGTCGGCGGACAGCCAAAGTATTCCGACGGTTTTGGACCAAAACCGGCCGATATTATCCATGTGCCGTTTAACGATCTGCATGCGGTAAAAGCGGTAATGGATGACCACACCTGCGCGGTGGTGGTGGAGCCGATCCAGGGAGAGGGCGGCGTAACGGCTGCCACGCCTGCGTTCCTGAAAGGGCTGCGCGACCTGTGCGATGAGCATCAGGCGCTGCTGGTATTTGATGAAGTGCAGTGCGGGATGGGCCGTACCGGCTCCCTGTTTGCCTACATGCATTACGGCGTGACGCCGGATATTCTGACCAGCGCCAAAGCGCTCGGCGGCGGCTTCCCGGTCAGTGCGGTATTAACGACGCAGGAGATTGCCTCCGCGTTCCACGTGGGTTCCCACGGTTCCACATACGGCGGTAACCCGCTGGCGAGTGCCGTCGCGGGTGCCGCGTTCGACATTATCAATACCCCTGAGGTTCTGAGCGGCGTCAACGCGAAGCGTGAGCTTTTCGTGACGCATTTGCAGCAGATTGATGACCAGTATGACGTCTTCAGCGAGATCCGCGGGATGGGGTTACTGATCGGCGCGGAGCTGAAGCCACAGTACAAAGGCCGCGCGCGCGATTTCCTGCACGCCGCCGCCCATGAAGGGGTGATGGTGCTCAATGCCGGACCGGACGTGATGCGCTTTGCGCCGTCGCTGGTGGTCGAAAATCAGGACATTGAAGACGGGTTAAACCGTTTTGCCGCGGCGGTCGCGAAGATCGTAAACGCTTAAGACTCCGTTCGCGTTAAGCGACGGGTTAACCATATCCCGTGGTGAGGGCGCTGACGCCATGCTACCGACGAAATGGTGTGCATGGTGTTCAGATGCCCGAGAACGCGCTGCAGATGCTGCTCCAGGGTGCTCATTGGCCCGTGGGTGAGCGTCTCTGGCGCCTCCAGAATGTTCGAATCCCCTGACTCGCCAGGCGCGTCATACTCGAGTCGCTGCTGACACCGCTGAAGGGCAATCTCACACGACTGCAGGTAGCGCTGCGCCAGATCGGGCGTCAGCATCGTATGTTCCCGCGCCAGCGTGGTCATGGCGTTGATATGCTCAACGATAAACTGGCTGTGCGTCACCCAGAGCTTCATGTCCGCCAGATAGTGCGAGTTAAAGCCGGGCTCCTGCATGGCCTGATTCAGCGAGTTAAACAGGGCGTTATGCGCCTGGTTGACCTTCATCCGCTGATACGCCAGCGGAGAGGGCTGCGGGTCGTCACTCAGGATCAGGCGAATGGCCTGCTGGTCGGCCTCCAGCGCATCATGGGCGTTCTGTCTGAGCAGCCCGCTTTGCCACTGAGGCCACAGCCAGACCATGCCGCCAAAGGCAATCAGGCAGCCGATCAGGGTATCGACCAGCCTGGCGATAATAAACTGCTCGCCGTTGAGCGTGAGCAACTGCAGGGTATACACCGCCGTTACCGTAAAGCCCACCATCGCCCAGCCGTAGTTTTTGCGGATGATCAGGTAGCTCACCATCGTGATCACCAGCATCCCTGCCAGCGTATAGCCTTCCGGCACGTGAAAGTGCAGCGTAACGCCCGCAATGATCAGCCCCGCCATCGTTCCGCCTGCCCGGTGCAGAATGCGCACCCGCGTCGCGCCATAGCCGTTCTGGGTGACAAACAGGATGGTCATTAAAATCCAGTACGGTTTGGGCAGATGTAGCGCCATGCCCATCAGGCTGGCAATGCTCAGCATCACGCTAATTCGCGCGGCGTTGCGCAGGGCAGATGATTTAAGGGAGAGGTAGCTTCTGAGCGCCGGCAGCAGCGGCAGGCGTTTTTGTTTGTCGGCCATCAGGTCGCGCGGATAAAGCGGACGCTGGGTTCGTAACACGCGGGCGATACGGCTGAAGTGCCAGGCAGCAAACTGACCCACCGGGTTGTCTTCATGCTGACGGGCAATCTTCTCCAGCGCGCCGAGCTGTTTGTCCATGTTAAAGCGCGTGGGGTAGCGGTGATACAGAATATCGTCAGCCAGCACCCGAAGGCGCGCGGAGACGGTTTGCGCGTTCCAGCGGATCACCGCTTCGGCATGGCTGCGCTCGACCAGTTTTTGCACCTCCTGCGGCTGGTGCAGGCTCACGGAGATATGCTCCTGTAAGTCCAGCCCCACCTGGAAGACGCGCAGCAGCCGCTTATATTCGTGGTTCTTATTGGCGGCGAGCATATGTAGCTGCTGATAACACTGGCTTATCAGGTCCACCACCTTTTGCTGACGCGTCAGCAGCGGCGGCAGTGATTTTTCTGGATCGGTATGCTGGGTGAGCAAGGTGTATTTGGCTTCACAGTAATCCGCCAGCTGCACGTAGAGCAGGCTCAGGGATTCCCGCAGGGGCTGTTCCCGCCACAGCCAGAACCAAAACCAGTTAAACAGCCCGTACCACAGCGTACCGAGGGCGTAGATCAGCAGCGGCTCCCACACCGGCATGTTACCCGCAAGGCTCAGCGTGAAGATGGCGGCAATCAGCGACGCGGGAAGCAAACGCGCGTGCAGTGAGCTGATTTCAGCGGTTACGCCCAGGGTCATCGCCAGGACGGTGAGGATCAGCGGCAGCGGGATATCGCGGGCCAGCAAAAGCTGCACGGCGAGGCTACAGCCCGCAAACAGCGAGCCGCCCACGATCAGCCGTTTGAAAAAGCGCTTATGCGGTGTATCCAGACCGGCAATGTTGCAGCAGGCGGGAACGAGAGAGAAGAGCAGACCTTGCTGAAGATGGCCCAGAATCAGGCCCACGGCCACAGGAAGGCACAACACCAGCGTTTGTCGCAGTGCGTAGTTAACTTCCGGGTGATAAATCAGCCTGCGCCACATGGGGAATAGAGACAAAAACGGCGTGACACCTTGCGATGGCACGCCGTTTGAGCGGAATTAACGCGTTCCGTAAACCACGATGGTTTTACCGTGTGCGGAGATCAGGTTCTGATCTTCCAGCATTTTCAGAATACGGCCCACTGTTTCACGGGAGCAACCGACAATCTGACCGATTTCCTGACGGGTAATTTTAATTTGCATGCCATCAGGGTGAGTCATCGCATCGGGTTGTTTCGCCAGATTCAGCAGGGTCTGAGCGATACGGCCGGTCACGTCCAGGAAGGCGAGGTTACCCACTTTCTCAGATGTCACCTGCAGACGGCGCGCCATCTGCGAAGAAAGACGCATCAGGATGTCAGGGTTAACCTGAATCAACTGACGGAATTTCTTGTAGGAAATTTCAGCCACTTCACATGCTGTCTTTGCACGAACCCAGGCGCTACGTTCCTGGCCTTCTTCAAACAGGCCCAGTTCACCGATGAAATCGCCCTGGTTCAGATAAGAAAGGATCATCTCTTTCCCTTCTTCATCTTTGATCAGCACTGCCACCGAGCCTTTGACGATGTAATACAACGTTTCCGCTTTTTCACCCTGGTGAATCAGCGTGCTCTTCGATGGGTACTTATGAATGTGGCAATGAGACAAGAACCATTCGAGAGTCGGGTCTGTTTGCGGTTTGCCAAGCACCATGCGCTGTTATCCTCTGTTATAAGCTGTCACCAGAGTCATAAGATGCATCCGGACTCTGGGGTTGCAATCGAATTCTTACCCATACCCTGGGAAGTCGGCTATCGTAACGTTTCGCAGCCAGTAAAGTTTGATGTCCTCTGCATACATGTGTAACGTCAATGTATTACTGTAGCATCCTGAGTGTTTTAGCATAGCTTTCGCCGCGTGTCTCCTGGTGTCTCGCTTCAGCATGACGCAGGTCGCCTTCCATTGCGAGAAATGTAACGCACGCGTAATCTGTCACCAAAAATGCAACGTTGGAGTGAGTGAATATGCAAGCGCGTGTGAAATGGGTTGAAGGTTTAACGTTCCTGGGCGAGTCCGCTTCAGGACACCAGATTTTGATGGATGGTAACTCCGGTGATAAAGCACCAAGCCCAATGGAAATGGTGCTGATGGCAGCAGGTGGATGCAGCGCAATTGATGTGGTGTCGATCCTGCAAAAAGGCCGTCACGATGTGACCGACTGCGAAGTAAAACTCACCTCAGAACGCCGCGAAGAGGCACCACGCCTGTTCACCCACATTAACCTGCATTTCATCGTCAGCGGGAAAGAACTGAAAGACGCGGCGGTCTCACGCGCGGTCGATCTTTCAGCGGAGAAATACTGCTCGGTCGCGTTAATGCTCGAGAAAGCGGTAAAAATTACGCATTCGTATGAAGTGATCGACGCCTGATATTGGGGGGCATCGTTCACCCCGATGCCCTCACCGAAGCCCTCTCCCACGCGGAGAGGGAAATCATCAGGCGATTTTCTTCCCTTCTATCAACCGCTGCACCAGCGGCATCATAATTAATTCCATTGCCAGCCCCATTTTTCCGCCCGGAACCACTAACGTATTCATGTGCGAAATAAATGAGCCCTGCAGCATCGCCAGCAGCCAGGGGTAATCAATGCCGTCGAGATTGCGGAAATGGATAACCACAAAGCTCTCATCCAGCGACGGGATACTTTTGGCGGCGAACGGGTTAGAGGTGTCCACTGTCGGTACGCGCTGGAAGTTGATATGCGTGCGGGAGAACTGCGGCGTCAGGTAAGTAATGTAGTCTTCCATGGAGCGCACGACGGAATCCATCACCGCCTCGCGTGAATGGCCGCGCTCGCTGATGTCACGCGTCAGCTTCTGGATCCACTCAAGGTTCACGATGGGCACCACGCCAACCAGCAGATCCACGTGACGCGCCACGTCATGCTGCGGCGTCACCACGCCACCGTGCAACCCTTCGTAAAACAGGACGTCGGTCGGTTCCGGCAGCGGTTGCCAGGGGGTAAAGGTGCCGGGCACCTGGTTCCAGGGAACGGCTTCATCGTAGGTGTGCAGATATTTGCGTGACTGCCCCTTGCCGCTCTGGCCGTACTCCTGAAAGGTTTGCTCCAGCAGGCCGAAGTCATTGGCCTCCGGGCCGAAGTAGCTGATGTGTTTACCCAGATCGCGCGCCTTGCGGATAGCCATATCCATCTCCGGGCGCGTGTAGCGGTGAAAGCTATCGCCTTCGACCTCCGCCGCGCGGAGATTCAGTTGGGCGAAAATCTTACGAAAAGCGAGGCTGGTCGTGGTGGTTCCCGCACCACTCGAACCCGTAACGGCAATAACCGGATGTCTGGCAGACATAGCAACTCCCTGACTGGAAAGGTTTAAAGATCAGCCATGAAACGCGTTGCGGGGCATGATATTGACCGTCTCATGCAGTTCAGACCATACCAGCACCACGTCGCCGCTTTTGAGTTGGCGCTTCACATCGTTGACCTTTTGCTCAAGCGAACGTTCATGTTCACCATAATCGGTACCTTCGCGCAAGACAAAGCTTTCAATCAGATTATCGAGCGTTTCGGGGGAGAGATCCTGCCACGGAATAATCATTTTGCACCGTCCAGATAAGGGGTAAGCCAGTCAGGAATACGCGACTCCAGCCACATTTTCGGGCGGCGCAACGTTCCACCGATGAACCCCACGTGACCACCATGCTCTGTCAGCTGATAGTGAACGTTGGCAGGCAGAAATTCCTGCGCGGGGATTGAGTGATGATCCATAAACGGGTCATCTTTGGCATGAATGATAAGCGTCGGTTGCGTGATCTTGCTGAGCAGCGGCATGGCGCTGCACTGACGGTAGTAGTCAATCGCATCGGCAAAACCGTGAATTTTGGCGGTGATCAGATCGTCGAATTCGCGGATGCGACGGACCTTTTTCAACTGACGCAGGCTCACCGGCAGCGTATCCGGATAGGCCTTCAACTTGCGCGCCGCGTTGGCTTTCAGCAGGTTGAGCAGGTAACGCTGATAGACCCGGGAAAAGCCTTTCTCCATATGGTAGCTGCACTGCTCCAGCATAAAGGGCGCGGAGACAATGACGGCCGCATCCAGCGGCACGGTGTCGCCCTCTTTTGCCAGCAGGCAGGCCAGCATATTGCCGCCCAGCGAGTAGCCCACGGCCGCTGTCGGGACGGTACCAAAGTTTTCCCGTAACCAGTGTAAAAACCAGGTGCCGTCTTCGGTTTCACCCGAGTGATAAATGCGCTTCTGGCGATTCGGTTCGCCGCTACAGCCGCGAAAGTGCATCACCACGCCGAGCCAGCCCCGCGCTTTGGCTGCCTGGATGAGCCCGTGTGCATAGGGGCTGTGCAGACTGCCTTCCAGACCGTGAAAGACCACCAGACGCGGCTTGTGGCGCGCCTGTTCTGGCTCTTCGCTCCATGCCAGGTCCAGAAAGTCACCGTCCGGTAAGTCCAGCCGTTGCCAGTGCGGCGTGAACTGAACCTTACGGCGGATGAGTCGCGGCAGCATGGTCTGCAGATGACAATTGGCCACGCCGCGCATGGGCACGAACTCGGTGCTGTCTTCGGCGATGATATCGAAGTCTGATGGGATGATTTGGCTCATAACGGCGATGCTAATTCTTGTCAGTTATTTTCTGTTCTTTCCGAATTGTACCCCGTTTAGCCTGGTTTTCCGAAACATGAACTGATCTCGATCACAAATATTTACCTTGATTATTACTCTCAGGCTAATGATTCCGCCCTGCGCTTAATTGATGACTTCCTCGCCACAGCGCACACTTTACTCAACGTTAAGCAAATCAGAATGATGTGCTGAATCAGGAGGTTAATAATGTTATCTGGGCAAACACCCACCCGGCAATGGAACACACGACGCACCGAGAAAGCGCGTCGTCTGGCCTCCGTACCGGTGCAGGGCAAGGTACTGCCAACCGGCGATCTTGTCGCCATGCTGGAAAAACTGATCGCGCCTGGCGACAAAGTCGTTCTGGAAGGTAATAACCAGAAGCAGGCCGATTTCCTTTCACGCTCGCTGGCTGAAGTGAACCCGCAAATCGTGCATGACCTGCACATGATTATGCCAAGCGTGGGCCGTAGCGAGCATCTGGATATCTTTGAGAAAGGTATCGCCCGCAAGCTGGACTTCTCCTTCTCCGGTACCCAGAGCCTGCGCATCTCGCAGCTGCTGGAAGATGGTCAGCTCGAAATTGGCGCTATCCATACCTACATAGAACTCTATTCACGTCTGTACGTGGATCTCTCGCCAAACGTGGCGCTGATTGCCGGCTTTAAAGCGGACCGAAAAGGTAATCTTTATACCGGCGCAAGCACCGAAGATACCCCCGCGCTGGTGGAAGCGGCCGCGTTCCATGACGGCATTGTCATCGCACAGGTGAATGAGCTGGTGGACGACGAATGCGACCTGCCGCGCGTTGATATTCCCGGCTCCTGGATTGACTTCGTGGTGGTGGCCGACAAACCGTTCTTTATCGAACCGCTGTTTACCCGCGACCCGCGTCTCATCAAACAGGAACATATCCTGATGGCGATGATGGCCATTAAGGGCATTTATGCGGAACATCAGGTGCAATCCCTGAACCACGGGATTGGTTTCAATACCGCGGCGATTGAACTGCTGCTGCCGACCTACGGTGAACAGCTCGGCCTGAAAGGCAAAATCTGTAAACACTGGACCCTTAACCCGCACCCAACCCTGATCCCGGCGATTGAAAGCGGCTGGGTGGAAAGCGTGCACTGCTTCGGCGGTGAGCTGGGGATGGAAGAGTACATTCGTGCACGTCCGGATATCTTCTTTACCGGTGCCGACGGCTCTATGCGTTCCAACCGCGCCTTCTGTCAGCTGGCAGGCCAGTACGCCGTTGATATGTTCATCGGCTCAACCCTGCAGGTTGACGGGTATGCCAACTCCTCAACCGTCACCCGTGGTCGTCTCTCTGGTTTCGGCGGTGCGCCAAACATGGGCCATGACCCGCATGGTCGTCGTCATGCCACCCCGGCCTGGCTGAACATGATCACCGAACCTGATCCGATGCAGCGCGGTAAAAAACTCGTCGTCCAGATGGTGGAAACCTTCCAGGCAGGCGTGAAACCGACCTTTGTGGAAAAACTCGATGCTGTTGACGTTGCGAAAGCGTCCGGGATGCCTCTGGCTCCGGTCATGATCTACGGCGACGACGTGACACATGTGCTGACGGAAGAGGGGATTGCTTACCTCTATCGCGCAGAAAGTCTTGAAGAGCGCCGGGCGATGGTTGCGGCCGTCGCGGGGATCACCGATATCGGTCTGGGCGTCGATGCCAAACGTGTGGCGCAGTTGCGCCAGAGCGGCAAAGTGGTTTACCCGGAAGATATGGGGATTCGCCGCACCGATGCCACCCGTTCTCTGCTGGCAGCAGGCAGCGTGTCAGACCTGGTTGAATGGTCTGGCGGTCTTTACAACCCACCTGCGAAATTCCGGAGCTGGTAATGAAACTTCTGCCCCAGATTCAGGTTGAAGGCGGTGCCGAATGGCTGGCGCGAACCGCCACGCAGTGTCTGATTGACGAAGCACAGTTAAGCCCGAAACCCGGTCTGGTGGACAGTCGGGGGAACGGCGCGCACCACGATCTGTCGCTCGCGTTGATGGAGCGTTCCGCGCGCAGCCTGACCCCCACGTTTCAGGCGCTGGCGCAACACAGCTGGCAGCGTCCGGCGGATATTGCGCTCAGGCAAACCATAGGGCGACTCGGCCGTGAAGGTGAGCAGCAGATGATGGCGGCTACCGACGGTGTAAATACCCACCGCGGCGCGATTTGGGCGCTGGGGCTGCTGGTCAGTGCCGTGGCGATGCTCGGTGGTGATGCCAGCGCGCAGGCGGTAGCGAATACCGCGGCACAGCTGGCGAAACTGCCCGATGACGCGGCGCCGAAAGTGTTCAGCAAAGGGCTACGCGCCACGCGCCGCTACCGGGTTCCGGGCGCACGTGAAGAGGCTCAGCAGGCATTTCCACACGTGATGCAGCGTGCTCTGCCGCAGCTTCGTCTGAGCCGTCTTAACGGCAGCAGCGAAACGTATGCAAGGCTCGATGCGCTGATGGCCATCATGACGTCGCTTACCGACACCTGCGTGCTGTCGCGCGCCGGGATGGCGGGGCTGGAGGCCATGCAGAACGGTGCGCGTGCGGTGCTGAGCGCCGGAGGATGCGCGACATCCGCAGGCCAGATGGCGCTGGCGAGGTTAGACCGCCACATGCTGGCACTCAATGCCTCACCGGGCGGAGCAGCCGACCTGCTTGCCGCCACGCTGTTTCTCGATCGCATCGAAACGCCTTATTCAAAGCATTAAGAGGATGTTATGGAAAAAATCACATTAACCATGCCAGCGAGCCGCGCGTTAAGCGGCAAAGCGCTCGCAGGGGTTGTTGGTTCCGGGGATATGGAGGTGCTGTTTGCCGCCGAACCGGGCCAGACGTTAACCATTGATATCACCACGTCCGTCGACAACAGCCGCGGTCGCTGGGAGGCGTTGTTCAACCGCCTGCACACCGTCAGCAGCCTGCCTGCAGGAAAACTGACGATCCACGACTTTGGCGCGACGCCGGGGGTGGCACGCATTCGTATCGAACAGGTTTTTGAAGGGGTGAGCCATGCGTGATGATCGGAGTTTTATTGAATTAAAAGCTCGCCAGCGTGCGCAGGCATTGCTGGACGACGGGAGCTATCGCGAACTGCTGGATCCTTTTGAAGGCATTATCTCCCCGTGGCTGGGGCCGCAGGGCATCGTTCCTCAGGCCGATGACGGCATGGTGGTCGCCAAAGGCACCCTCAACGGTCAGCCTGCGGTAGTGGTGGCGATCGAAGGTGCGTTCCAGGGCGGCAGTATGGGCGAAGTGTCCGGCGCCAAAATGGCGGCGGCGCTGGAGCTGGCGGCTGAAGATAACCGCAACGGGATCCCGACGCAGGCGGTACTGTGTCTCGAAACCGGCGGCGTGCGTCTGCAGGAAGCCAACCTGGGCCTGGCGGCCATTGCCGATATTCATGCGGCAATTGTTGACCTGCGCCGTTACACCCCGGTGGTCGGGATTGTGGCCGGGACCGTGGGCTGCTTCGGTGGGATGTCTATCGCTGCTGCACTGTGCAGTTACCTGATTGTCACCCGCGAAGCGCGTCTCGGTCTGAATGGTCCTCAGGTTATCGAGCAGGAAGCGGGAATTGAAGAGTATGACTCCCGCGACCGTCCGTTTATCTGGAGCATGACCGGTGGCGAAGTCCGCTATGAAAGCGGCCTGGTGGATGCGCTGGTTGGCGATGGCGTGAACGCGGTGAAAGCGGCGATGAACGACGCGATTGCCAAAGGCGTGCCTGCAAAACATCGCACCGATAACTATGACGATTACCTGAACCGTCTGACGAATTTCGACACCCGCAAACAGGCCGATGCCGAACAGATTAAAGCGCTCTTTGCCCGGGAGGTGAAATGATGACTAACTCAGTAAGCCGTGGCGAACTCTGGCTGCAAACGCTCGCGCCGAACGCCAGACGCCTGGAAGGGTTATGCCCGTCCGTACAGGCGGCCGATGGTGAACTTAACGGTGAAACGGTACGTTTTGTTGCCGTGGTACCGGATGCCAACAACCACTTCCCGCGCGCGGCGAAAGGGGAAGTCGGTCTGCTGGAAGGCTGGACGCTGGCGAAAGTGGTGAGCGAAACCGTTGCCGCCGATGCCAACAGCGCCGTGAAGCGCCCGATCGTGGCGGTGATTGACGTGCCAAGCCAGGCCTATGGCCGTCGTGAAGAGGCATTTGGTATTCACCAGGCGTTGGCCGGCGCGGCGGCGGCCTATGCTAACGCGCGTCTGGCCGGTCATCCGGTGATTGGGCTTATCGTTGGTAAAGCGATGTCCGGCGCGTTTCTGGCGCACGGGTACCAGGCAAACCGCCTGATTGCCTTTAACGATAAAGGCGTGCTGATCCATGCCATGGGTAAAGAGTCTGCGGCGCGTATTACGCTACGTACCGTGGATGCGCTGGAAAAACTGGCGGCAACGATCCCGCCAATGGCCTATGACATCAGCAACTACGCCACACTGGGGCTGCTTTCCAACCTGCTGGATATCACCAACCCGGATGCCCCTTCTGAAAACGATCTGACGCAGGTGAAAACCACGCTGCAACAGGCCATCCATGACGCTCGTCAGGACAACACCCTGAAAAACCGTCTCGGTGCTGACAATCGCCGCAGCTCTGCCCTCGTACGCGAACGCATGCGGGCAAGCTGGTAAGTAAAAAGAGACCTGCCAGATGCACTCCCCGCGGACGTAACCGTTACGTCCGCGCGGGAACCTGCATCCTGAAAATAATAATCATCGCGCCAGTGCTTAAACTTTTTTACTACAGGTGAATTATGACTTACGTAATTGTTCATGCTCTTGCACCGATTTTCGTCATCATGCTGCTGGGATTCTGGGCCGGTAAGGCAAAGATGGTCGATAACAAAAATGTCTCCCTGCTCAATATCTTCGTCATGGATTTTGCTTTGCCTGCCGCGCTGTTCAGCGCCACGGTGCAAACCCCGTGGACTGGCATCGTAGCCCAGTCACCGCTGATTCTGGTGCTGACCCTGGCGATGTGGATAACCTACGCGGCCATTTACTTCCTCGCGACCAGCGTCTTTAAAAAATCCCCACAGGATGCCGCCGTGCTTACGCTGACGGTTGCGCTGCCAAACTATGCCGCGCTTGGCTTGCCGATTCTGGGCAGCGTGCTGGGTGAGAGCTCTTCAACCTCACTGTCCGTGGCGGTCTCTATTGCCTGTGGTTCGGTACTGATGACGCCGTTCTGCCTGCTGATTCTGGAACGTGAAAAAGCGCGTGCCGAAGGCAATAACTCCGGTTCAACGCTCTCGATGCTGCCGGTGCTGATGTGGCGTTCGATTAAAAAACCGATTGTGATGGGTCCCCTGCTGGGTGTGATTTTGTCTGCTATAGGCATCAAAATGCCTGAACTTGTTCTGGCCGCCATTAAGCCACTGGGCCTTTCTGCAACGGCTGCCGCGCTGTTCCTGACCGGGGTGATCCTCTCTGCGCGTAAGCTGCAGATCAACACCATGGTGATTACCTCAACCGTAGCCAAGCTTCTGATCCAGCCTGCGATTGCCTGGGGTATCGTTCTGATCTTCGGTCTGCACGGCTCCGTGGCGATCACCGCTATCCTGATGATTGCGCTCTCAGCCGGTTTCTTCGGCGTGGTGTTCGGTAACCGCTTTGGCGTGCAGTCTCCGGATGCGGAAGCGGTGCTGCTGTTAAGCTCGGTACTGTGTATCCTGTCGCTGCCGCTGTTTATCTCGCTGACTTCAGGAATGTAATCATGACCACAACATTACGCCCTCACGACCTCATCTGGCTTAACGCGCGTGACGCGCTGGAAGGCATCACTGACGACTGGGTGGATGCGGTATGGCATACCGGTTTACCGGTGGTCGTGCGGCGTGATGTTGATAACGCTGGCCGTATTCCCGTTGGCGTACGCGGTTTACGCCGCGACCAGCGGGCGGCCGGTTGGGTGAAGCCAGACAACGTCGTGCGGGTGGTCTCACCCGAGGCGTTGAGCGTGACCGCCGATCTTCTGCGTTCACCGTTTGTGACTCAGCCACCGGTGCAGGTGGCGTTGCAACTTTCTCAGCAGTCATGGCCGTGGACGTGGGGAATTACGGGCAGCACGGGCTACGCCCTGGCGACCGGTATCCCGGTCATTCATGCCGACAGCGATCTCGATTTGCTGGTGCGAGCCCCTCAGCCTCTGTCGGCTGACGCTTTTCGTGTCTGGGCGTCACAGCTCAGCCGCGCGTTATGTCGGGCAGACACCCAGGTCGACACCCCTGAAGGCGGCTTTGCGCTGACGGAGTGGCTGCGCGACGGCAAAACGTTGCTGAAAACCCACCGTGGGCCACGTCTGGTGGCGGACCCGTGGCACAGGGAGGAGTGATGAAAATACTGTTTACCTTTCCAGGGCAGGGCACCCAGCATGCCGGTATGCTGCAAAACCTGCCTGGCACGACGCTGGAGCAGGCCCGCGAGGTATTGGGTGGCGAAGTCGATACGCTGGATACCGCGGCAGCGTTAACCCACACGCGAGCCGTTCAGCTTTCGTTGTTAATTGCCGGTGTTGCCTGGGCGCGTGAGCTTGAACAACGCGACGTGGCACCGGATATCGTCAGCGGTCTGTCTATTGGCGCGTATCCGGCCGCGGTCATTGCCGGTGCGCTGGAATTTGCCGACGCGCTGAAGCTGGTCGCGCTGCGTGGCGATCTCATGGAGCAAGCCTATCCGCACGGTTATGGCCTGACCGCGATAATGGGTCTGACCCTGCCTCAGGTTGAAGCGTTGCTGGAAGGCACCGGAACGTATATCGCCAATCTGAACGCGGAAACGCAGATTGTGATCGCCGGCACCGATGAGGGGATGGCGCAGGTGGCGAAACGCGCGCTGGCAAAAGGGGCTAATAAGGCGCATCGGCTGACCGTCAGCGTGCCTTCCCATTGCGAACTGCTGGCGGAGCCGGCGCACAAGCTGGTGGAGGCGTTCACATCCGTCACGCTCACACGCCCGCGCTGTGCTTACCTGAGCGGCAGTACAGGACGCGTGCTCTGGACGCCTGAGAAAATCGCGGACGATCTGGCGATGAATATGGCGCGCACGGTGCGCTGGCAGGAAGCGGTGATTTCTGCCAACGAGCGTGAAGCTCGGCTGGCGATTGAAATGCCACCTGGCGGAGTACTGACCTGCCTGACGCGTCAGGCGGCCTGGGAAGGGGAGTCGGTTTCGCTGGAGCGCAGTGGTGTAGACGTGGCGGTACACCTCGCTAAGCGGCTACAGCGGTAGGGTCTGCGCAGGGTCGGTGGCGATACTGCGGGCATACATTCGCCCTTCGGCTGCCAGTGCCCGCAGGCTGGGGTCTTGCTCGCGGTTGCGGGCAAACACAATGGCAATCAACTGCTGCATCTGATACGGCTGGGCCAGCTTCAGTAGCTGTACTGAGTTCTCATACACTTTCTTCATTCTGCCTGGCATGAGCGTAAAGCCCACGCCCGCCTGCACCAGACTCAGCATCGAGAAAATGTCATTTACGCGGGTGACGATTTCCGGTTCGAAACCGGCAATATGAAACGCCTCCTGAAACCCGGCGTAGGTGGCAAACCCTTCCGACAGCGCGACAAACTTCTGCTCTTTGTAATCACGTAAGTCGGCAGGCCCGCTGGTGTTCAGCGTGGCAGAGGCCGGTGCGGCAAGAAAAATGTCGTCATGGAACAGGGGGAGCACTTCCAGACTGTTGCGGTCGATATCGCTTTCGGAAATAGAGATGAGGATGGCGTCGAGCAAACCGTCGTCCAGCATACGCAACAGGGTCTCGTTAGAGCCCATCGTCAGGTCCATCTCCAGGTCCGGACGGCGCAGTTTCATCCCCATAATCAGGCGTGGCACGGTTTCCAGCGTCAGCGAGTAGAGCGTGCCGACGCGCAGTCGTCCCTGGCCAACACCGGCCGTTTTGCGCGCTTCTTCCAGCCCGCGCGCCATTACCTGCATCACTTCCTGACAATATTCCAGCAGCGTCCAGGCTGAAGGCAGCGCAATGAGATTGCGACCTTTGTGCGTAAAGAGCGGGCAGCGCACATTTTCTTCGAGAGTATGCAGCGCGCGGTGCACGCTAACGCCGCTCAGGCCAAGCGCTTCGGCGGTACGGGCGATATTGCCCTTCTCCATAAAGGTCATGAAGATGCTGAGTTTACGAAATGTAATGTCGCTCGTGATATCGAAACTCATAACCCTCCCGGGGATTTAGTCGGCCTGCAGCATGGCTTCCAGCTGTTCCTGGGCGTCCAGCCACGCCATCTCGCACGCTTCGAGGCTGGATTTCGTCTTCGCCTGAGTCTGCAGGCAGTCGGTCAGTTCCGCCTTACGGCTCTGGTCATACAGACCGCTGTCACCCAGCTTCTCTTCAACGGTAGCCAGCAGAGCGTTAAGTTTCTCCATCTCCTTTTCGAGACGGGCAATCTCTTTACGCAGCGGCTGGGTCTGAGTACGCAGTTCCGCTTCACGGCGCTTCTGGTCTTTACGCGCCTGGGCGCTGTTGGCGTTATCTTTCGACGAGTCGTCCGGCTGGTTTTCCTGCTTCTGCACGTCCGTCAGCCACTGCTGGTAGTCTTCCAGATCGCCATCGAACGGCTCGACTTTGCCATCGTGCACTAAATAGAGATCGTCCGTTGTGGAGCGGATCAGGTGACGATCGTGCGAGACGACAACCAGCGCGCCTTCAAACTCAATTAACGCTTCGGTCAGCGCCTGACGCATGTCGAGATCGAGGTGGTTTGTAGGTTCATCGAGCAGCAGCAGGTTCGGGCGTTGCCAGACGATAAGCGCCAGTACCAGACGCGCTTTCTCGCCGCCGGAGAAACGTTCGGTGTTTTCGGTGACTTTATCGCCCTGGAAGCCAAAGCCGCCAAGGTAATCGCGCAGCTTCTGCTCCATCTCCTGCGGCGCCAGTCGCGCGAGGTGCTGGATGGGCGATTCATCCGCGCGTAAGAATTCCAGCTGATGCTGGGCGAAGTAGCCAAGCTTAATGCCTTTTGCCAGGCCGATCTCGCCGCTGACCGGGTTAAGCTCGCCCGCCAGCAGTTTAATCAGCGTCGATTTACCGGCGCCGTTACGCCCCAGCAGACCAATACGTGAACCCGGCACCAGGTTGAGCTTGATGGAGTCGAGAATAATGCGATCGCCGTAGCCAGCGCTCACCTTTTCCATCTTCAGCAGTGGGTTCGGCAGGCTCTCGGGCTCGCGAAAACTGAAGTGGAACGGGTTATCGACGTGCGCCGGGGCGATCATCTCCATGCGTTCCAGCATCTTGATGCGGCTCTGGGCCTGCTTGGCTTTAGACGCTTTTGCCTTGAAGCGGTCAACAAAGCTTTGCAGATGCGCCACGCGCTGCTGCTGGCTTTCGTACATCGCCTGCTGTTGAGCAAGGCGCGTCGCGCGCTGGCGCTCGAATGAGCTGTAGTTGCCGGTGTATTCAAACAGGCTTTGCTGTTCGATATGAATGATTTTATCCACCACCGGGTCGAGGAAGTCGCGGTCGTGGGAGATCAGAATCAGAGTGCCCTGATAGCTCTTGAGCCACTTCTCCAGCCAAATAACCGCATCGAGATCGAGGTGGTTAGTGGGTTCATCAAGCAGCAGCAGGTCGGAACGGCAAATCAGTGCCTGCGCCAGGTTAAGGCGCATACGCCAGCCGCCGGAGAAGTCGCTGACGGGGCGTTCAAGCTGTTCGTTGCTGAAACCCAGACCGTGCAGCAGGCTGGAGGCGCGGGAGCGAATTGTCCATGCGTCGATGGCGTCCAGCTTACCGTGGACGGTGGCGATAGCATGACCGTCATTACGCTCGTTGGCGGCGTTCAGTTCAGCTTCCAGCTTACGGTATTCACGATCGCCGTCGATAACATAGTCGAGAGCGGGTTCGCTCAGGGCAGGCGTCTCCTGATTTACCCAGGCAAGCTGCCAGTTGCCCGGATAGGTAAAGTTACCGCCGTCAGCGCTAATCTCGTTTTTCAGCAGCGCAAGCAGGGTCGATTTTCCGCAGCCGTTTTTGCCGACCAGACCCACTTTTTGACCGGGATTGATGGTGGCGGAGGCGTTATCCAGCAGGACGCGCACGCCGCGGCGAATTTGTAACGAGGAGAAAACAATCATAGAAGCGCCGTATGTTCCGACTATGTTAATTTGTCATTATGATAATGTAAGGTGTGGGCCATTTTCCGCACCGGGCCGCCATGGTAGCCCAAAACAACGACGATACACAAAAACAGAAACAGAACCGGGAGGGGAGTGATGTCTCAGACAGCGAAAGTGCTGCTGCTGTATGCCCATCCGGAATCTCAGGACTCGGTGGCAAACCGGGTTCTGCTTAAGCCGGCTACTCAGCTCAGCAATGTGACGGTGCACGATCTCTACGCGCACTATCCTGATTTCTTTATTGATATTCCTTACGAGCAGGAACTGCTGCGTCAGCATGACGTGATTGTGTTCCAGCATCCGCTTTATACCTATAGCTGTCCGGCACTGCTGAAAGAGTGGCTGGACCGTGTGCTGAGCCGGGGGTTCTCCAGCGGGGTGGGGGGCAACCAGCTGGCGGGAAAGTACTGGCGCAGTGTCATTACGACCGGTGAGCCAGAGAGCGCTTACCGCCACGACGGTCTTAACCGTTATCCCATGAGTGATATCCTGCGGCCGTTTGAGCTGACGGCTGCGATGTGCCGCATGCACTGGATGAGCCCGATTATTGTCTACTGGGCGCGTCGCCAGAAGCCTGAAGCGCTGGCGAGCCACGCCAGAGCGTATGGCGATTGGCTTGCATCACCGATATCGGCGGGAGGTCGCTAATGGAAGGATCGAATTTACTCCTGGCCGGCGTGCTGTTTTTATTTGCCGCAGTGGTGGCGGTTCCGCTGGCCGCCCGGCTGGGCATTGGCGCGGTGCTGGGCTACCTGCTGGCCGGGATCGCCATTGGCCCCTGGGGGCTGGGATTCATCAGCGATGTGGATGAAATTCTCCACTTCTCTGAACTGGGCGTGGTGTTCCTGATGTTCATCATTGGCCTCGAACTGAATCCGTCAAAACTGTGGCAGCTCCGGCGATCGATATTTGGCGTGGGGGCGGCGCAGGTCTTGTTCAGTGCTGCGATTCTGGCCGGGCTGTTAATGCTGACCAACTTCTCGTGGCAGGCGGCAGTGATCGGCGGAATAGGTCTTGCGATGTCGTCGACAGCAATGGCGCTGCAGTTAATGCGTGACAAAGGGATGAACCGCAACGAGGCAGGACAGCTGGGCTTTTCGGTACTGCTATTTCAGGACCTGGCCGTGATCCCGGCGCTGGCACTGGTGCCGTTACTGGCAGGCTCTGGTGACGATCATTTTGACTGGGTCAAAATCTCCATGAAGGTGCTGGCCTTCGCCGGCATGCTGATTGGCGGACGTTTCCTGCTGCGGCCGGTGTTTCGTTTTATTGCCGCCTCTGGCGTGCGCGAGGTGTTTACTGCCGCGACGCTGCTGCTGGTGCTGGGCTCGGCATTGTTTATGGACGCGCTGGGGCTGTCGATGGCGCTCGGTACGTTTATCGCCGGGGTGCTCCTTGCCGAAAGCGAATATCGTCATGAACTGGAAACGGCTATCGATCCGTTTAAAGGGCTGCTGTTAGGGTTGTTCTTTATTTCGGTGGGAATGGCGCTCAACCTGGGCGTGCTCTATACCCATTTGCTGTGGGTGGTGATGAGTGTTGTTGTGCTGGTGGCGGTAAAAACGCTGGTGCTGTACGTCATGGCACGGATATACGGGCTGCGCAGTTCCGAGCGCATGCAGTTTGCCAGCGTCTTAAGTCAGGGCGGAGAGTTCGCGTTCGTGCTGTTCTCCACTGCCTCCTCCCAGAAGCTGTTTAAAGACGATCAGATGGCGCTGCTGCTGGTGACGGTCACGCTGTCGATGATGACCACCCCGCTGCTCATCAGGCTGGTGGATAAGCTGCTCTCACGGCGCTTAAATCCGACAGAGGATGAAGATGAGATGCCGTGGGTGGAGGATGATAAGCCGCAGGTGATTGTGGTGGGCTTTGGCCGCTTTGGGCAGGTGATTGGACGTCTGCTGATGGCAAACAAAATGCGCATCACGGTGCTGGAGCGCGATATCAGCGCGGTGAACCTGATGCGTAAATACGGCTACAAGGTTTACTACGGCGACGCGACCCAGCTCGAACTGTTGCGTTCAGCGGGAGCAGAAGCGGCAGAATCCATCGTGATTACCTGCAACGATCCGGAAGATACGATGAAGCTGGTTGAACTGTGCCAGCAGCATTTCCCGCATCTGCATATTCTGGCGCGTGCGCGTGGACGTGTTGAAGCGCACGAACTGCTGCAGGCAGGTGTGAAACACTTCTCCCGTGAGACATTTTCCAGTGCGCTGGAGTTGGGGCGTAAAGCGCTGATTTCGCTGGGCATGCATCCCCATCAGGCTCAGCGGGCCCAGATGCATTTTCGCCGGCTGGACATGCGAATGCTGCGCGAATTAATGCCGGTACACTCTGATACGGCGCAGATCTCCCGCGTGCGGGAAGCGCGTCGCGAGCTGGAAGAGATTTTCCAGCGAGAGATGCAACAGGAACGACGCCAGCTCGATGGCTGGGATGAATTTGAATAAAGGGTAACGAAAGATGGCTGTACGTAAACGCTTTATTGCGGGCGCAAAATGCCCGAGCTGCCAGGCGCAAGATACGCTGGCGATGTGGCGGGAAAATAATATTGATGTCGTAGAGTGTGTTAAGTGCGGTCATCAGATGCGCGAGGCGGATAAAGAAGCCCGCGATCATGTTCGCAAAGAAGAGCAAGTTATCGGGATTTTTCATCCGGACTAGCGATATGCCCTGAGTTTTTTTAAGCTAAAGGGTACACGGGTGCAGATTTCCGCTACAATCTGCGCCAGCAATTTTCCCTTGCTCAGGAGATATCATGAAAGTAGCAAAAGACCTGGTGGTCAGCCTGGCCTATCAGGTACGTACAGAAGACGGTGTGTTGGTTGATGAGTCTCCGGTGAGTGCGCCGCTTGACTACCTGCATGGTCACGGTTCCCTGATTTCCGGCCTGGAAAATGCGCTGGAAGGTCACGACGTTGGCGACAAATTCGACGTTGCTGTTGGCGCGAACGACGCTTACGGTCAGTACGACGACAACCTGGTGCAGCGCGTTCCTAAAGACGTGTTCATGGGCGTTGACGAACTGCAGGTTGGCATGCGCTTCCTGGCTGAAACTGACCAGGGTCCGGTTCCTGTTGAAATCACTGAAGTGGAAGACGACCACGTTGTGGTTGACGGCAACCACATGCTGGCTGGCCAGAACCTGAAATTCAACGTAGAAGTTGTTGCGATCCGTGAAGCGACCGAAGAAGAGCTGGCTCATGGCCACGTTCATGGTGCGCACGGTCACGACCATGACCACGATCACGGCCACGACGGCTGCTGTGGTGGTCACGGCCACGATCACGACCATGGTCACGACCACGGTAAAGGTGGTTGCGGTAACGGCGGCTGCGGTTGCCACTAATTCCGTTATGCGGAAAATAAAAAAGCGGGATAATAATCCCGCTTTTTTTACGCCTCAATAATGAGGTGGTGGCGTCTCTTCTGACTGAGAGGCAATATGTGACGGCTGTGTGGCCTTCAGTTTGTCCGTCAGCAGGCGCATGAGATCCCGCAGTTTCGCCATTTCCAGTTCATGTGCGGTCACGGTCTGGTTTAGCTCTTCGATGGTGATGTCCTGAAAAGCCAGGCGGCTTTCCAGCTCAGCCATTCTCGCTTCTAACATTGTGTCCTTCATCATTCACCTCGTTGTATCTCATTAACCACAATCGGCCAGCGGCGGCGAAGTTTAACTGAGTTTATCCTTAAGTTCAGTATCTATCCCCTTGGCAAGAAACTTATTTAAACAAAAATAATCTGAAAAGTGGCGAGAATCGGGAGAGTCTGTCTGTAGATTTCTTCCGCAACGTTTTATAGTACGTAACTCATTTACGTTTAACGCTGGGGTGAGAGTCCCCAGGCCCTGGAGATATGGATGAAATCACTGTTTAAAGTAACGCTGCTGGCGACGACGATGGCTGTTGCGCTGAACGCGCCGCTGTCCTTCGCTGCTGATACTGCTGCGAAGCCTGCTGCAACTGCAGACAGCAAAGCGGCGTTCAAAAATGACGACCAGAAATCCGCCTACGCACTTGGCGCATCTCTGGGTCGTTACATGGAAAACTCTCTGAAAGAACAAGAGAAACTGGGCATTAAACTGGACAAAGCTCAGCTGATCGCGGGCGTTCAGGACGCATTTGCAGATAAGAGCAAACTGTCTGACCAGGAAATTGAACAGACTCTGCAGGCGTTCGAAGCACGTGTGAAAGGTGCCGCTCAGACTAAGATGGAAGCGGATGCAAAAGACAACGAAGCGAAAGGCAAAGCCTACCGCGATACCTTTGCTAAAGAGAAGGGCGTGAAAACCTCCTCTACGGGTCTGGTGTATAAAGTTGAGAAAGAAGGTACCGGTGATGCGCCTAAAGACAGCGATACTGTCGTGGTTAACTACAAAGGTACGCTGATCGACGGTAAAGAGTTCGATAACTCTTACACCCGTGGTGAGCCTCTCTCCTTCCGTCTGGATGGTGTGATCCCAGGCTGGACTGAAGGTCTGAAAAACATCAAGAAAGGTGGCAAGATCAAACTGGTTATTCCACCGGATCTGGCATATGGCAAAACCGGCGTTCCAGGTATCCCTGCTAACTCTACCCTGGTCTTTGACGTAGAGCTGCTGGACATCAAGCCAGCGCCGAAAGCTGATGCGAAACCAGAAGCGCAGGCAGAACAGAAAGCTGCGACAGACGCGAAGAAGTAATGGAATGAAAACCGCCGCCTTTAAGGCGGCGGTTTTTTTTATTGTGGGGCAGATATAATTAACACTGGAAAGCGTTATGCACGCTGTATTAATTTAGTTGTCCGTGTAGATAATGAGCCTGCCCTGAAAACCTAACGACAGGCTCCTGAAAAGGAGTGTTTTTTTCATGTCCAGGTCGCTTTTAACCAACGAAACCAGTGAACTTGATTTACTGGATCAACGTCCTTTCGACCAGACCGACTTCGATATTCTGAAATCCTACGAGGCGGTAGTGGACGGGTTAGCGATGCTCATTGGGTCCCACTGCGAAATCGTATTGCACTCCCTGCAAGATCTTAAGTGTTCCGCCATCCGCATTGCTAATGGTGAGCATACTGGCCGTAAAATTGGTTCGCCAATCACCGACCTTGCATTGCGTATGCTGCATGACATGACCGGCGCGGACAGCAGCGTCTCCAAATGTTATTTCACCCGCGCCAAAAGCGGCGTACTGATGAAATCAGAAACCATCGCGATTCGTAATCGCGAGCATCGCGTGATCGGTCTGTTGTGCATCAACATGAACCTTGATGTGCCGTTCTCGCAAATCATGAGCACTTTCATACCGCCTGAAACGCCGGACGTTGGCTCCTCAGTTAACTTTGCCTCCTCGGTTGAAGATCTGGTGACGCAGACGCTTGAGTTCACTATCGAAGAGGTGAATGCCGATCGCAACGTATCAAACAACGCCAAGAATCGTCAGATCGTGCTGAATCTCTATGAGAAAGGGATTTTTGACATCAAAGACGCCATTAACCAGGTGGCCGATCGCCTGAACATTTCCAAGCATACGGTCTACCTCTACATCCGCCAGTTCAAAAGCGGTGATTTCCAGGGGCAAGACAAGTAATGCGTTTTTCGCTGATGGTGACAGGCCCGGCGTATGGTACTCAGCAGGCCAGCAGCGCGCTGCAGTTTGCGCATGCGTTACTGGCTGCCGGACATGAGCTGGTGAGCGTCTTCTTTTATCGGGAAGGGGTGTATAACGCCAACCAGTTTACCTCACCGGCCAGCGATGAATTTGATCTGGTGCGCGCCTGGCAGACGCTGAACGAGACAAGGGGGGTTGCGCTGCATATCTGCGTGGCGGCAGCCCTGCGTCGCGGCGTGACCGATGCCACCGAAGCTGAACGTCTTGGCTTGCCAGGGGCCAACCTGCAGCCGGGGTTTTCGTTGAGCGGTCTGGGCGCACTGGCACAGGCTGCGTTAACCTGCGACAGAGTGGTGCAATTCTGATGAAACGCGTGGCGTTTGTTTTTTCATCTGCTCCGCACGGTAGTGCGTCCGGCAGAGAAGGGCTGGATGCGTTGCTCGCAACATCAGCGCTGACCGAAGACATCGGTGTCTTCTTTTTAGGGGATGGCGTGTTCCAGCTTCTGGCGGGCCAGCAGCCGCAGGCTATTCTGGCGCGGGATTACATCGCGACCTTTAAAGTGCTGCCGCTTTACGACATTGAAACCTTTTTTGTCTGCGCTGATTCTCTGGCTGCGCGCGGTCTGAGCGATAAGACGTCTTTCGTGCTGGATGTAACACTCCTCCCGGCCGACGCGCTGCGCGACCAACTTTCCCATTACGACACTGTTCTGAATTTCTGAGGCTGACATGCTCCATACCCTGAGCCGTTCACCGTGGCATTGTGATATCGACGCATTACTGAGCATGCTGCGCGAAGGTGATGACCTGCTGCTGATTCAGGATGGCGTACTGGCTGCGCTTGAAGGGAGTCGTTTCGTTGAAATTCTCAGCAATGCCCCCATATCCGTCTCTGCGCTGAAAGACGATCTTGAGGCGCGAGGTCTTTCTGGTCAAATTTCAGCCAAAATTGACGTGGTTGGCTATACTGATTTCGTCAATCTTACTGTGACGCACGCCAGTCAAATGAACTGGTGATCCGAGATCGCTGTATATTTCTTGACACCTTTTCGACGTAGCCCTAAAATTTCGCGTCCTCATATTGTATGAGGTCGTTTTATTACGTGTTTACGAAGCAAAAGCTAAAACCAGGAGCTATTTAATGGCAACAGTTAACCAGCTGGTACGCAAACCACGTGCGCGCAAAGTTGCAAAAAGCAACGTGCCTGCACTGGAAGCCTGCCCGCAGAAACGTGGCGTATGTACTCGTGTATATACCACCACTCCTAAAAAACCAAACTCCGCACTGCGTAAAGTATGCCGTGTGCGTTTGACTAACGGTTTCGAAGTGACTTCCTACATCGGTGGTGAAGGTCACAACCTGCAGGAGCACTCCGTGATCCTGATCCGTGGCGGTCGTGTTAAAGACCTTCCGGGTGTTCGTTACCACACCGTTCGTGGTGCGCTGGACTGCTCAGGTGTTAAAGACCGTAAGCAGGCTCGCTCCAAGTACGGCGTGAAGCGTCCTAAGGCTTAATGGTTCTCCGTTAAGTAAGGCCAAACTGATTTATCTTAATGTCAAACTAAACTCGTAGAGTTTTGGACAATCCTGAATTAACAACGGAGTATTCCCATGCCACGTCGTCGCGTCATTGGTCAGCGTAAAATTCTTCCAGATCCGAAATTCGGATCAGAACTGCTGGCAAAATTTGTAAATATCCTGATGGTAGATGGTAAAAAATCTACTGCAGAAGCAATCGTATACAGCGCGCTGGAGACCCTGGCTCAGCGCTCTGGTAAAAATGAACTGGAAGCTTTCGAAGTCGCTCTCGACAACGTGCGCCCGACTGTAGAAGTTAAGTCTCGCCGCGTTGGTGGTTCTACTTATCAGGTTCCAGTTGAAGTTCGTCCGGTTCGTCGTAATGCTCTGGCAATGCGTTGGATCGTTGAAGCTGCTCGTAAACGCGGTGATAAATCCATGGCTCTGCGTCTGGCGAACGAACTTTCTGATGCTGCAGAAAACAAAGGTACTGCAGTTAAGAAACGTGAAGACGTTCACCGTATGGCAGAAGCCAACAAGGCGTTCGCACACTACCGTTGGTAATCCCTTCGGAGTATTAGTCACCAGGCGGGCGCTTCAGCGAAGCTGCCCGTCCTGGGTTACTTAACTGAACGCCTAAAGAAACAAACGAGGAATCAAATGGCTCGTACAACACCCATCGCACGTTACCGTAACATTGGTATCAGTGCGCACATCGACGCCGGTAAGACCACTACTACCGAACGTATTCTGTTCTACACCGGTGTAAACCATAAAATCGGTGAAGTTCATGACGGCGCAGCCACCATGGACTGGATGGAACAGGAGCAGGAGCGTGGTATTACTATCACCTCCGCAGCGACTACTGCATTCTGGTCAGGTATGGCTAAGCAGTACGAACCGCATCGCGTTAACATCATCGACACCCCAGGGCACGTTGACTTCACCATCGAAGTAGAACGTTCCATGCGTGTTCTTGACGGCGCGGTAATGGTTTATTGCGCAGTTGGTGGTGTTCAGCCACAGTCTGAGACCGTATGGCGTCAGGCGAACAAATATAAAGTTCCACGCATCGCGTTCGTTAACAAAATGGACCGTATGGGTGCTAACTTCCTGAAAGTTGTTGGTCAGATCAAATCCCGTCTGGGCGCGAACCCTGTTCCGCTGCAGCTGGCAATTGGTGCTGAAGAAGGCTTCACCGGCGTTATCGACCTGGTGAAAATGAAAGCCATCAACTGGAACGATGCAGACCAGGGCGTTACCTTCGAATACGAAGATATCCCAGCTGAGATGCAGGACCTGGCTGACGAATGGCACCAGAACCTGATCGAATCCGCTGCTGAAGCTTCTGAAGAGCTGATGGAGAAATACCTGGGTGGTGAAGAACTGACTGAAGAAGAGATCAAAAAAGCTCTGCGTCAGCGTGTTCTGAACAACGAAATCATCCTGGTAACCTGTGGTTCTGCATTCAAGAACAAAGGTGTTCAGGCGATGCTGGATGCGGTAATTGATTACCTGCCATCCCCGGTTGACGTTCCTGCGATCAACGGCATCCTGGACGACGGTAAAGATACTCCGGCTGAACGTCACGCAAGCGACGAAGAGCCGTTCTCTGCACTGGCGTTCAAAATTGCTACCGACCCATTCGTGGGTAACCTGACCTTCTTCCGCGTTTACTCTGGTGTGGTTAACTCCGGTGACACCATCCTGAACTCCGTGAAAACGGCGCGTGAACGTTTTGGCCGTATCGTACAGATGCACGCTAACAAACGTGAAGAGATCAAAGAAGTTCGTGCGGGCGACATCGCTGCAGCAATCGGTCTGAAAGACGTGACTACTGGTGACACCCTGTGTGACCCGGATCACCCGATCATTCTGGAGCGTATGGAATTCCCTGAGCCGGTAATCTCCATCGCGGTTGAACCAAAAACCAAAGCTGACCAGGAAAAAATGGGTCTGGCTCTGGGCCGTCTGGCGAAAGAAGACCCATCATTCCGCGTATGGACTGATGAAGAATCTAACCAGACCATCATCGCTGGTATGGGTGAACTGCACCTGGACATCATCGTTGACCGTATGAAGCGTGAATTCAACGTTGAAGCGAACGTGGGTAAACCTCAGGTTGCTTACCGCGAAGCGATTCGTGCGAAAGTTACCGATGTTGAAGGTAAACACGCTAAGCAGTCTGGTGGTCGCGGTCAGTACGGTCACGTTGTGATCGACATGTACCCACTGGAGCCGGGCTCTAACCCTAAAGGTTACGAGTTCATCAACGACATCAAAGGTGGTGTAATTCCTGGCGAATACATCCCAGCCGTTGATAAAGGTATCCAGGAGCAGCTGAAAGCGGGCCCTCTGGCTGGCTATCCGGTTGTTGACATGGGTGTCCGTCTGCACTTCGGTTCTTACCACGACGTTGACTCCTCTGAACTGGCGTTTAAACTGGCTGCGTCTATTGCCTTTAAAGAAGGCTTTAAGAAAGCAAAACCAGTTCTGCTTGAGCCAATCATGAAGGTTGAAGTAGAGACTCCTGAAGAGAACACCGGTGACGTTATCGGTGACTTGAGCCGTCGTCGCGGTATGCTGCGCGGTCAGGAATCCGAAGTAACTGGCGTTAAGATCCATGCTGAAGTTCCGCTGTCTGAAATGTTCGGATATGCAACTCAGCTGCGTTCTCTGACCAAAGGTCGTGCATCATACACCATGGAATTCCTGAAGTATGATGATGCGCCTAACAACGTTGCTCAGGCCGTTATCGAAGCCCGTGGTAAGTAATCCACAGGATTAAAACCTAAGTCCCGTGCTCTCTCCGAAGGGGAGAGCACTATAGTAAGGAATATAGCCGTGTCTAAAGAAAAATTTGAACGTACAAAACCGCACGTCAACGTTGGTACTATCGGCCACGTTGACCATGGTAAAACTACCCTGACCGCTGCAATCACTACCGTACTGGCTAAAACCTACGGCGGTGCTGCTCGTGCATTCGACCAGATCGATAACGCACCAGAAGAAAAAGCGCGTGGTATCACCATCAACACTTCTCACGTTGAATATGACACCCCGACTCGCCACTACGCACACGTAGACTGCCCAGGCCACGCCGACTATGTTAAAAACATGATCACCGGTGCTGCGCAGATGGACGGCGCGATCCTGGTTGTTGCTGCGACTGACGGCCCTATGCCTCAGACCCGTGAGCACATCCTGCTGGGTCGTCAGGTAGGCGTTCCTTACATCATCGTGTTCCTGAACAAATGTGACATGGTTGATGACGAAGAGCTGCTGGAACTGGTAGAGATGGAAGTTCGTGAACTGCTGTCTCAGTACGATTTCCCAGGCGACGACACTCCAATCGTTCGTGGTTCCGCGCTGAAAGCGCTGGAAGGCGAAGCAGAGTGGGAAGAGAAAATCATCGAACTGGCTGGCTTCCTGGATTCTTACATCCCAGAACCAGAGCGTGCGATTGACAAGCCGTTCCTGCTGCCAATCGAAGACGTATTCTCCATCTCCGGTCGTGGTACCGTTGTTACCGGTCGTGTTGAGCGCGGTATCATCAAAGTTGGCGAAGAAGTTGAAATCGTTGGTATCAAAGAGACTGCTAAGTCTACCTGTACTGGCGTTGAAATGTTCCGCAAACTGCTGGACGAAGGCCGTGCTGGTGAGAACGTAGGTGTTCTGCTGCGTGGTATCAAACGTGAAGAAATCGAACGTGGTCAGGTACTGGCTAAGCCAGGCTCAATCAAGCCACACACCAAGTTCGAATCTGAAGTGTATATCCTGTCCAAAGACGAAGGCGGCCGTCATACTCCGTTCTTCAAAGGCTACCGTCCACAGTTCTACTTCCGTACAACTGACGTGACCGGTACCATCGAACTGCCAGAAGGCGTTGAGATGGTAATGCCAGGCGACAACATCAAGATGGTTGTGACTCTGATCCACCCAATCGCGATGGACGACGGTCTGCGTTTCGCAATCCGTGAAGGCGGCCGTACCGTTGGCGCGGGCGTTGTTGCTAAAGTTCTGGGCTAATTACTTATCCCTGAATTAAAAAAGGACGCTTCGGCGTCCTTTTTTGTTTTCTGCCGTTGTGTGTCTGTCACAAATTTTCGCATTTTTCGTCCTCTCCCGCCCCGTATACGGGTGTTTGTGCTATTGTAATCATAACCATTCTCACTTACACTTTGCGCATATTTTGAACGGGAGTCTTTATGTACGTTTGTTTATGTAATGGTGTAAGCGACAAAAAAATACGTCAGGCCGTTCGCCAGTTTCAGCCACAGTCCTTCCAGCAGCTTCGCAAATTTGTTCCAGTGGGAAATCAATGCGGTAAATGTGTACGTGCTGCACGTGAGATCATGCAGGACGAATTGATGCAGATCCCGGAATACAAAGAGATTGCGTAAGCGCCCATCTTTTTTTTGACATCCCTGTAGCCCGATCTACGCTTCAATGAGTGGAAGCGGAGGGACTATATAATGAAAGGTGATGTTAAAATCATAAGTTATCTCAATAAATTATTGGGAAATGAGCTTGTCGCGATCAATCAGTATTTTCTCCATGCGAGAATGTTCAAAAACTGGGGCCTGATGCGCCTCAACGATGTTGAATACCATGAATCCATCGATGAGATGAAACATGCCGATAAATACATCGAGCGTATTTTATTCCTTGAAGGCATTCCTAACCTGCAGGATCTCGGCAAACTCGGCATCGGTGAAGATGTTGAAGAGATGCTTCGGTCCGACCTCAGGCTCGAGCTTGAAGGCGCAAAAGATCTCCGCGAAGCCATTGCCTATGCGGACAGTGTTCATGACTACGTCAGCCGCGATATGATGATCCAGATTCTGGCCGATGAAGAAGGGCATATCGACTGGCTTGAAACTGAGTTGGATCTCATCAGTAAAATTGGTTTGCAGAATTATCTTCAATCCCAGATTAAAGTGGCTGACTAAACAGCGTCTGCCAGCCAACGCTTAAACCCGCTGCCGCCAGAAATGGCCCAAAAGGCAGTGGGTTTTTTAATGCCTGTTTATCAGGAGCCGGTAAAGCGAGAATGAGCTGATAAAGAAGCGCCACCAATGCGGCGGTTAACACCAGTGCGGGCAATATGTGCCAACCGTGCCACGCCCCCAGTGCCGAAAGATATTTCACATCGCCATAGCCCATCCCTTCACGTCCAGTCAGAAGCCGGTAGCCCCAGTAGATAATCGCAAAGCTCACATACCCTGCCATCGCGCCAGTCACTGCGTTCGAAAGAAAGTCAGGATGAAGGCAACGCTGGAAGAGCAGGCCGGTCCATAAGAGGGGACAGAGGTATTTATCCGGGAGAAGGCCGGCACGAATATCTTCACGTACCAGTAAACCGGAGAGTGTGAAGTAAACGAGCAGAAAGGGGAGGGGAGTCAGCATACGCAAAGCCTCAAAGATGTTTGGTGCATACTCTTCTCATGATGCAAGGCCAGCAACGTCCGAACACAGGAATTGCGTGAGGGGTTCATAAGAAGAGATGAAAGCAGACAGGTTGCTGCAAATAATGGAATGCCCTACGCATCGCATGTCTTTGGCGCTTAATTTCTAAACGGCACTTGCGTCTTGCTCAGATTTACGTATAATGCGCGGGCTTGTCGTAGTTGACGGCGGGTTCAATCTGAACCGGAGTAGCTAATTTTGTTACTCAACAATGCTCCCAATCGGGGAGCTACGTAAGAACGGTTACACTCTCCCATCAATCGTAATGGGTTTGAGGAGTAATCATTTTCGTTTATAAAATAATTGGAGCTCTGGTCTCATGCAGAACCAAAGAATCCGTATCCGCCTTAAAGCGTTTGATCATCGTCTGATCGATCAATCAACCGCGGAAATCGTCGAGACTGCTAAGCGCACTGGTGCGCAAGTCCGTGGTCCGATCCCGCTGCCGACCCGCAAAGAGCGCTTTACCGTTCTGATCTCTCCGCACGTTAACAAAGATGCGCGTGATCAGTACGAAATCCGCACTCACAAGCGTCTGGTTGACATCGTTGAGCCAACTGAGAAAACCGTTGATGCTCTGATGCGTCTGGATCTGGCTGCCGGTGTAGACGTGCAGATCAGCCTGGGTTAATCAGGTCATCGAGCGATTGAGAGGTTGAAACAATGATTGGTTTAGTCGGTAAAAAAGTGGGAATGACCCGCATCTTCACTGAAGATGGCGTTTCTATCCCAGTAACCGTAATCGAAGTTGAAGCAAACCGCGTTACTCAGGTTAAAGATCTGGCTAACGATGGCTACCGCGCTGTTCAGGTTACCACCGGTGCTAAAAAAGCTAACCGTGTAACCAAACCAGAAGCGGGTCACTTCGCTAAAGCTGGCGTTGAAGCTGGCCGTGGTCTGTGGGAATTCCGTCTTGCTGAAGGCGAAGAGTTCACCGTAGGTCAAGACATTAGCGTTGAGCTGTTTGCTGACGTTAAAAAAGTTGACGTAACCGGTACCTCTAAAGGTAAAGGTTTTGCTGGTACCGTTAAGCGCTGGAACTTCCGTACCCAGGACGCTACTCACGGTAACTCCTTGTCTCACCGCGTTCCGGGTTCTATCGGTCAGAACCAGACTCCGGGCAAAGTGTTCAAAGGCAAGAAAATGGCAGGTCAGCTGGGTAACGAACGTGTAACCGTTCAGAGCCTGGACGTAGTACGTGTTGACGCTGAGCGCAACCTGCTGCTGGTTAAGGGTGCTGTTCCGGGTGCTACCGGTAGCGACCTGATCGTTAAACCAGCTGTGAAGGCGTAAGGGGATAGCAATGGAATTAGTATTGAAAGACGCGCAGAGCGCGCTGACTGTTTCCGAAACTACCTTCGGTCGTGATTTCAACGAAGCGCTGGTTCACCAGGTTGTTGTTGCTTATGCAGCTGGTGCTCGTCAGGGTACTCGTGCTCAGAAGACTCGTGCTGAAGTAACTGGTTCTGGCAAAAAGCCATGGCGCCAGAAAGGTACCGGCCGTGCGCGTTCAGGTTCTATCAAGAGCCCGATCTGGCGTTCAGGTGGCGTGACCTTCGCTGCGCGTCCACAGGACCACAGTCAAAAAGTTAACAAAAAGATGTACCGCGGCGCGCTGAAAAGCATTCTGTCCGAACTGGTACGTCAGGATCGTCTGATCGTTGTCGAGAAGTTCTCTGTAGAAGCGCCTAAAACTAAGCTGCTGGCACAGAAACTGAAAGACATGGCTCTGGAAGATGTGCTGATCATCACCGGTGAGCTGGACGAGAACCTGTTCCTGGCCGCACGTAACCTGCACAAGGTTGACGTACGCGATGCGACTGGTATCGACCCGGTTAGCCTGATCGCCTTCGACAAAGTCGTAATGACTGCTGATGCTGTTAAGCAAGTTGAGGAGATGCTGGCATGATTCGTGAAGAACGTCTGCTGAAGGTGCTTCGCGCACCGCACGTTTCTGAAAAAGCGTCTACTGCGATGGAAAAAACAAACACCATCGTTCTCAAAGTTGCTAAAGACGCGACCAAAGCAGAGATCAAAGCTGCTGTGCAGAAACTGTTTGAAGTCGAAGTCGAAGTCGTTAACACCCTGGTTGTTAAAGGGAAAGTTAAACGTCACGGACAGCGTATCGGTCGTCGTAGCGACTGGAAAAAAGCTTACGTCACCCTTAAAGAAGGCCAGAACCTGGACTTCGTTGGCGGCGCTGAGTAAGTCGGAGGAGTAATACAATGGCAGTTGTTAAATGTAAACCGACATCTCCGGGTCGTCGCCACGTAGTTAAAGTGGTTAACCCTGAGCTGCACAAGGGCAAACCTTTTGCTCCGTTGCTGGAAAAAAACAGCAAATCCGGTGGTCGTAACAACAATGGCCGTATCACCACTCGTCACATCGGTGGTGGCCACAAGCAGGCTTATCGTATTGTTGACTTCAAACGCAACAAAGACGGTATCCCAGCAGTTGTTGAACGTCTTGAGTACGATCCGAACCGTTCCGCGAACATCGCGCTGGTTCTGTACAAAGACGGTGAACGCCGTTACATCCTGGCCCCTAAAGGCCTGAAAGCTGGCGACCAGATTCAGTCTGGCGTTGATGCTGCAATCAAAGCAGGCAACACCCTGCCGATGCGCAATATCCCGGTTGGTTCTACCGTTCATAACGTAGAAATGAAACCAGGTAAAGGCGGTCAGCTGGCGCGTTCCGCGGGTACTTACGTTCAGATCGTTGCTCGTGACGGTGCTTATGTCACCCTGCGTCTGCGTTCTGGTGAAATGCGTAAAGTCGAAGCAGATTGCCGCGCTACTCTGGGCGAAGTTGGCAATGCTGAGCATATGCTGCGCGTTCTGGGTAAAGCTGGTGCTGCACGCTGGCGTGGTGTTCGTCCTACCGTTCGCGGTACTGCGATGAACCCAGTAGACCACCCACATGGTGGTGGTGAAGGTCGTAACTTTGGTAAGCACCCGGTAACTCCGTGGGGCGTTCAGACCAAAGGTAAGAAGACCCGCAGCAACAAGCGTACTGATAAATTTATCGTACGTCGCCGTAGCAAATAATTTTAGAGGATAAGCCATGCCACGTTCTCTCAAGAAAGGTCCTTTTATTGACCTGCACTTGCTGAAGAAGGTAGAGAAAGCGGTGGAAAGCGGAGACAAGAAGCCCCTGCGCACTTGGTCCCGTCGTTCAACGATCTTTCCTAACATGATCGGTTTGACCATCGCTGTCCATAATGGTCGTCAGCACGTTCCAGTCTTTGTTACCGACGAAATGGTTGGTCACAAACTGGGTGAATTCGCACCGACTCGTACTTATCGCGGCCACGCTGCTGATAAAAAAGCGAAGAAGAAATAAGGTAGGAGGAAGAGATGGAAACTTTAGCTCAACATCGCCATGCTCGTTCTTCTGCTCAGAAGGTTCGCCTTGTTGCTGACCTGATTCGCGGTAAGAAAGTGTCGCAGGCCCTGGACATCCTGACCTATACCAACAAGAAAGCTGCGGTATTGGTCAAGAAAGTACTGGAATCTGCCATTGCTAACGCTGAACACAACGATGGCGCTGACATCGACGATCTGAAAGTCGCGAAAATTTTCGTAGATGAAGGCCCAAGCATGAAGCGCATTATGCCGCGTGCGAAAGGTCGTGCAGATCGCATCCTGAAGCGCACCAGCCACATTACTGTGGTTGTGTCCGATCGCTGAGACTCTGGAGACTAGCAATGGGTCAGAAAGTACATCCTAATGGTATTCGCCTGGGTATTGTAAAACCATGGAACTCTACCTGGTTTGCGAACACCAAAGAATTCGCTGACAACCTGGACAGCGATTTTAAAGTACGTCAGTACCTGACTAAGGAACTGGCTAAAGCGTCTGTATCTCGTATCGTTATCGAGCGTCCAGCTAAGAGCATTCGTGTAACCATTCACACTGCTCGTCCTGGCATCGTTATCGGTAAGAAAGGCGAAGACGTAGAAAAACTGCGCAAGGTCGTAGCGGATATCGCTGGCGTTCCTGCACAGATCAATATCGCTGAAGTTCGTAAGCCTGAACTGGACGCTAAATTGGTTGCTGACAGCATCACTTCACAGCTGGAACGTCGTGTTATGTTCCGTCGTGCTATGAAGCGTGCTGTACAGAACGCAATGCGTCTGGGCGCTAAGGGTATCAAAGTTGAAGTTAGCGGCCGTCTGGGCGGCGCGGAAATCGCACGTACCGAATGGTACCGCGAAGGTCGCGTACCGCTGCACACTCTGCGTGCTGACATCGACTACAACACCTCTGAAGCGCACACCACTTACGGTGTAATCGGCGTTAAGGTATGGATCTTCAAAGGTGAGATCCTGGGTGGTATGGCTGCTGTTGAACAACCGGAAAAACCGGCTGCTCAACCTAAAAAGCAGCAGCGTAAAGGCCGTAAATAAGGAGCGTCGCTGATGTTACAACCAAAGCGTACAAAATTCCGTAAAGTGCACAAAGGCCGCAACCGTGGTCTGGCGCAGGGTACGGATGTTAGCTTCGGCACTTTCGGTCTGAAAGCTGTTGGCCGTGGTCGTCTGACTGCACGTCAGATCGAAGCAGCACGTCGTGCAATGACCCGTGCAGTTAAGCGTCAAGGTAAGATCTGGATCCGTGTATTCCCGGACAAACCGATCACCGAGAAGCCGCTGGAAGTTCGTATGGGTAAAGGTAAAGGTAACGTGGAGTACTGGGTTGCCTTGATCCAACCGGGCAAAGTCCTTTATGAAATGGACGGCGTTCCGGAAGAGCTGGCCCGTGAAGCCTTCGGCCTGGCAGCAGCGAAACTGCCTATCAAAACCACCTTTGTAACTAAGACGGTGATGTAATGAAAGCAAAAGAGCTGCGTGAAAAAAGCGTTGAAGAGCTGAACGCTGAGCTGCTGAACCTGCTGCGTGAGCAGTTCAACCTGCGTATGCAGGCTGCAAGTGGCCAGCTGCAACAGACTCACCTGCTGAAGCAAGTGCGTCGCAATGTTGCGCGCGTTAAGACTTTACTGACTCAGAAGGCGGGTGCGTAATGACCGATAAAATCCGTACTCTGCAAGGTCGTGTTGTTAGCGACAAAATGGAGAAATCCATCGTTGTAGCTATCGAACGTATTGTGAAACACCCGATCTACGGTAAATTCATCAAACGTACGACCAAACTGCACGTACATGACGAGAACAACGAATGTGGTATCGGCGACAAGGTTGAAATCCGTGAATGCCGTCCACTGTCCAAGACTAAGTCCTGGACGCTGGTTCGCGTTGTAGAGAAAGCGGTTCTGTAATAGAGTACGCATTCTCAATACGAATAAACGGCTCAGCGATGAGCCGTTTATTTTTTCTACCCATATTGTAGAAGCGGTGTTATAATGCCGCGCCCTCGATATGGGGCTTTTTAACGGCTCTGATTTTAGAGTCTCAGGTAGTAGTTGACATTAGCGGAGCACTAAAATGATCCAAGAACAGACTATGCTGAACGTCGCCGACAACTCCGGTGCACGTCGCGTAATGTGTATCAAGGTTCTGGGTGGCTCGCACCGTCGCTACGCAGGCGTAGGCGACATCATCAAGATCACCATCAAAGAAGCAATTCCACGTGGTAAGGTCAAAAAAGGTGATGTGCTGAAAGCGGTAGTGGTGCGCACCAAGAAGGGTGTTCGTCGCCCTGACGGTTCTGTCATTCGCTTCGATGGTAATGCATGCGTTATTTTGAACAATAACAGTGAGCAGCCAATCGGCACGCGTATCTTTGGGCCGGTAACTCGTGAACTTCGTACTGAAAAGTTCATGAAAATTATCTCTCTGGCACCAGAAGTACTCTAAGGAGCGAATCATGGCAGCGAAAATCCGTCGTGATGACGAAGTTATCGTGTTAACCGGTAAAGATAAAGGTAAACGCGGTAAAGTAAAAAATGTCCTGTCTTCCGGCAAGGTCATTGTTGAAGGTATCAACCTGGTTAAGAAACATCAGAAGCCGGTTCCGGCCCTGAACCAACCAGGCGGCATCGTTGAAAAAGAAGCTGCTATTCAGGTTTCTAACGTTGCAATCTTCAATGCGGCAACCGGCAAGGCTGACCGTGTAGGCTTTAGATTCGAAGACGGGAAAAAAGTCCGTTTCTTCAAGTCTAACAGCGAAACTATCAAGTAATTTGGAGTAGTACGATGGCGAAACTGCATGATTACTACAAAGACGAAGTAGTTAACAAACTCATGACTGAGTTTAACTACAATTCTGTCATGCAAGTCCCTCGGGTCGAGAAGATCACCCTGAACATGGGTGTTGGTGAAGCGATCGCTGACAAGAAACTGCTGGATAACGCAGCAGCTGACCTGACAGCAATCTCCGGTCAAAAACCGCTGATCACCAAAGCACGCAAATCTGTTGCAGGCTTCAAAATCCGTCAGGGCTATCCGATCGGCTGTAAAGTAACTCTGCGTGGCGAACGCATGTGGGAGTTCTTTGAGCGCCTGATCACTATTGCTGTACCACGTATCCGTGACTTCCGTGGCTTGTCCGCTAAGTCTTTCGACGGTCGTGGTAACTACAGCATGGGTGTCCGTGAGCAGATCATCTTCCCAGAGATCGACTACGATAAAGTCGACCGCGTGCGTGGTTTGGATATTACCATTACCACTACTGCGAAATCTGATGAAGAAGGCCGTGCTCTGCTGGCTGCCTTTGACTTCCCGTTCCGCAAGTAAGGTAGGGTTACTGAATGGCTAAGCAATCAATGAAAGCACGCGAAGTAAAACGCGTAGCTTTAGCTGATAAATTCTTCGCTAAACGCGCTGAACTGAAAGCGATCATTTCTGATGTGAACGCTTCCGACGAAGATCGTTGGAATGCGGTTCTCAAGCTGCAGTCTCTGCCGCGTGATTCCAGCCCGTCTCGTCAGCGTAACCGCTGTCGTCAAACAGGTCGTCCACATGGTTATGTGGGCAAGTTTGGGTTGAGCCGTATCAAACTGCGTGAAGCCGCCATGCGCGGTGAAGTACCAGGCTTGAAAAAGGCTAGCTGGTAATTACCAATTGAATCACGGGAGTAAAGACAGATGAGCATGCAAGATCCGATCGCGGATATGCTGACCCGTATCCGTAACGGTCAGGCCGCGAACAAAGTTGCGGTCACCATGCCTTCCGCCAAGCTGAAAGTGGCAATTGCCAACGTGCTGAAGGAAGAAGGTTTTATCGAAGATTTTAAAGTTGAAGGCGACACCAAGCCGGAACTGGAACTTACTCTCAAGTATTTCCAGGGTAAAGCTGTTGTAGAAAGCATTCAGCGTGTCAGCCGCCCAGGTCTGCGCATCTATAAGAAAAAAGATGAGCTGCCTAAAGTTATGGCTGGTCTTGGTATCGCAGTTGTTTCTACCTCTAAAGGTGTTATGACTGATCGTGCAGCGCGCCAGGCTGGTCTTGGTGGCGAAATTATCTGCTACGTAGCCTAATCGGAGGAAAGAATGTCTCGTGTTGCTAAAGCACCGGTCGTTATTCCTGCCGGCGTTGATGTAAAAATCGACGGTCAGGTTATTACGATCAAAGGTAAAAACGGCGAGCTGACTCGTACCCTCAACAAAGCTGTTGAAGTTAAACATGCAGATAATGCTCTGACCTTCGGTCCACGTGATGGTTTCGTGGATGGATGGGCTCAGGCTGGTACCGCGCGTGCCCTGCTGAACTCAATGGTTGTTGGTGTTACCGAAGGCTTCACTAAAAAGCTTCAACTGGTTGGTGTAGGTTATCGTGCAGCTATCAAAGGGAATGCAGTAGGCCTGTCTCTGGGCTTCTCACACCCTGTTGAGCATCCGCTGCCGGCCGGTATCACTGCAGAATGTCCGACCCAGACTGAAATCGTGCTGAAAGGCGCTGATAAACAGCTGATCGGTCAGGTTGCAGCAGATCTGCGCGCCTACCGTCGTCCTGAGCCTTATAAAGGCAAGGGTGTTCGTTACGCCGACGAAGTCGTGCGTACCAAAGAGGCTAAGAAGAAGTAAGGTAACACTATGGATAAGAAATCTGCTCGTATCCGTCGTGCGACCCGCGCACGCCGCAAGCTCAAAGAGCTGGGTGCAACTCGCCTGGTGGTACATCGTACCCCGCGTCATATTTACGCACAGGTCATTGCACCAAACGGTTCTGAAGTTCTGGTAGCTGCTTCTACTGTAGAAAAAGCTATTGCAGAGCAATTGAAGTACACCGGTAACAAAGACGCCGCTGCAGCTGTAGGTAAAGCTGTTGCAGAACGCGCTCTGGAAAAAGGCATCAGCAATGTTTCCTTTGACCGTTCCGGGTTCCAATATCATGGTCGTGTCCAGGCACTGGCAGATGCTGCCCGTGAAGCTGGCCTTCAGTTCTAAGGTAGAGGTGTAAGATGGCTCACATCGAAAAACAGGCTGGCGAACTGCAGGAAAAGCTGATCGCGGTTAACCGCGTATCTAAAACCGTTAAAGGTGGTCGTATTTTCTCCTTCACAGCTCTGACTGTAGTTGGCGATGGTAACGGTCGCGTTGGTTTTGGTTACGGTAAAGCGCGTGAAGTTCCAGCAGCGATCCAGAAAGCGATGGAAAAAGCCCGTCGCAATATGATTAACGTCGCGCTGAACAACGGTACCCTGCAGCACCCAGTTAAAGGTGTTCACACGGGTTCTCGTGTATTCATGCAGCCAGCTTCAGAAGGTACCGGTATCATCGCCGGTGGTGCAATGCGCGCCGTTCTGGAAGTTGCTGGGGTTCATAACGTTCTGGCTAAAGCATACGGTTCCACCAACCCGATTAACGTGGTTCGTGCAACTATTGATGGCCTGGAAAATATGAATTCTCCAGAAATGGTCGCTGCCAAGCGTGGTAAATCCGTTGAAGAAATTCTGGGGTAATTGACCATGGCAAAGACTATTAAAATCACTCAAACCCGCAGTGCAATCGGTCGTCTGCCGAAACACAAGGCAACGCTGCTTGGCCTGGGTCTGCGTCGTATTGGTCATACCGTTGAGCGTGAGGATACTCCCGCTGTTCGTGGTATGGTCAACGCGGTTTACTTCATGGTTAAAGTTGAGGAGTAAGAGATGCGTTTAAATACTCTGTCTCCGGCCGAAGGCTCTAAAAAGGCGGGTAAACGCCTGGGTCGTGGTATCGGTTCTGGCCTCGGCAAAACCGGTGGTCGTGGTCACAAAGGTCAGAACTCTCGTTCTGGCGGTGGCGTACGTCGCGGTTTCGAGGGTGGCCAGATGCCACTGTACCGTCGTCTGCCGAAGTTCGGCTTCACTTCTCGCAAAGCAGCGATTACAGCGGAAATCCGTCTGTCTGACCTGGCGAAAGTTGAAGGCGGCGTTGTAGACCTGAACACGCTGAAAGCGGCAAACATTATCGGTATCCAGATCGAGTTCGCGAAAGTGATCCTGGCTGGTGAAGTTTCTACTCCGGTAACTGTTCGTGGCCTGCGTGTTACTAAAGGTGCTCGTGCTGCTATCGAAGCCGCTGGCGGTAAAATTGAGGAATAAGTAGCAGATGGCTAAGCAACCGGGATTAGATTTTCAAAGTGCCAAAGGTGGATTTGGCGAGCTGAAACGCAGACTGCTGTTTGTTATCGGCGCGCTGATTGTGTTCCGTGTTGGCTCTTTTATTCCGATCCCTGGTATCGATGCCGCTGTACTTGCCAAACTGCTTGAGCAACAGCGAGGCACCATCATTGAAATGTTTAACATGTTCTCTGGTGGTGCTCTCAGCCGTGCTTCTATCTTCGCTCTGGGTATCATGCCGTATATTTCGGCATCGATTATTATCCAGCTGCTGACGGTCGTTCATCCGGCCCTGGCAGAACTGAAGAAAGAAGGGGAGTCTGGACGTCGTAAGATAAGCCAGTACACCCGTTACGGCACTCTGGTGCTGGCAATATTCCAGTCGATCGGTATTGCTACCGGTCTGCCGAATATGCCTGGTATGCAGGGCCTGGTATTAAACCCAGGCTTTGCATTCTATTTCACCGCTGTTGTAAGTCTGGTCACAGGAACAATGTTCCTGATGTGGCTCGGCGAACAGATTACTGAGCGTGGTATCGGTAACGGTATCTCAATCATTATCTTCGCTGGTATTGTTGCGGGGCTCCCGCCAGCCATTGCCCACACTATCGAGCAAGCGCGTCAAGGCGACCTGCACTTCCTCCTGTTGCTGTTGGTTGCAGTATTAGTATTTGCAGTGACGTTCTTTGTTGTCTTCGTTGAACGTGGTCAACGCCGCATTGTGGTGAACTACGCTAAGCGTCAACAAGGTCGTCGTGTCTATGCTGCACAGAGCACACATTTACCGCTGAAAGTGAACATGGCGGGGGTTATCCCGGCTATCTTCGCTTCCAGTATTATTCTGTTCCCGGCAACCATCGCGTCATGGTTCGGGGGCGGTACTGGTTGGAACTGGCTGACAACAATTTCGCTGTATTTGCAGCCTGGGCAACCACTTTATGTGTTACTCTATGCGTCTGCGATCATCTTCTTCTGTTTCTTCTACACGGCGTTGGTTTTCAACCCGCGTGAAACAGCAGATAACCTGAAGAAGTCCGGTGCATTTGTACCAGGAATTCGTCCGGGAGAGCAAACGGCGAAGTATATCGATAAAGTAATGACTCGCCTGACTTTGGTTGGTGCGCTTTATATTACTTTTATCTGCCTGATCCCGGAGTTCATGCGTGATGCAATGAAGGTACCGTTCTACTTCGGTGGGACCTCACTGCTTATCGTTGTTGTCGTGATTATGGACTTTATGGCTCAAGTGCAAACTCTGATGATGTCCAGTCAGTATGAGTCTGCATTGAAGAAGGCGAACCTGAAAGGCTACGGCCGCTAAATGGTCGCCTGAGAAGTTACGGAGAGTAAAAATGAAAGTTCGTGCTTCCGTCAAGAAATTATGCCGTAACTGCAAAATCGTTAAGCGTGATGGTGTCATCCGTGTGATTTGCAGTGCCGAGCCGAAGCATAAACAGCGCCAAGGCTGATTATTTCGCATATTTTTCTTGCAAAGTTGGGTTGAGCTGGCTAGATTAGCCAGCCAATCTTTTGTATGTCTGTACGTTTCCATTTGAGTATCCTGAAAACGGGCTTTTCAGCATGGTGCGTACATATTAAATAGTAGGAGTGCATAGTGGCCCGTATAGCAGGCATTAACATTCCTGATCAGAAACATGCTGTGATCGCATTAACTTCGATCTATGGCGTCGGCAAGACCCGTTCCAAAGCCATTCTGGCTGCAGCGGGTATCGCTGAAGATGTTAAGATCAGTGAGCTGTCTGAAGAACAAATCGACACGCTGCGTGACGAAGTTGCCAAATTTGTCGTTGAAGGTGATCTGCGCCGTGAAATCAGCATGAGCATCAAGCGCCTGATGGATCTTGGTTGCTATCGCGGTTTGCGTCATCGTCGTGGTCTGCCAGTGCGCGGTCAGCGTACTAAGACCAACGCACGTACCCGTAAGGGTCCGCGCAAACCGATCAAGAAATAATCGGGGTGATTGAATAATGGCAAAGGCACCAGTTCGTGCACGTAAACGTGTAAGAAAACAAGTCTCTGACGGCGTGGCTCATATCCATGCTTCTTTCAACAACACCATCGTTACTATTACTGATCGTCAGGGTAACGCTTTGGGTTGGGCAACAGCCGGTGGTTCCGGTTTCCGTGGTTCTCGCAAATCCACTCCGTTTGCAGCTCAGGTTGCAGCAGAGCGTTGCGCAGAAGCCGTAAAAGAATACGGCATCAAGAATCTGGAAGTTATGGTTAAAGGTCCGGGTCCGGGTCGTGAATCTACTGTTCGCGCTCTGAACGCCGCTGGTTTCCGCATCACGAATATTACTGATGTGACTCCGATCCCTCATAACGGTTGTCGTCCGCCGAAAAAACGTCGCGTATAACGCTCGTTTTTTAGGTTAGTTGGAGATAGAAAATGGCAAGATATTTGGGTCCTAAGCTCAAGCTGAGCCGTCGTGAGGGCACCGACTTATTCCTTAAGTCTGGCGTTCGCGCGATCGATACCAAGTGTAAAATTGAACAAGCTCCTGGCCAGCACGGTGCGCGTAAACCGCGTCTGTCTGACTATGGTGTGCAGTTGCGTGAAAAGCAAAAAGTTCGCCGTATGTACGGTGTGCTGGAGCGTCAGTTCCGTAACTACTATAAAGAAGCAGCACGTCTGAAAGGCAACACAGGTGAAAACCTGCTGGCTCTGCTGGAAGGTCGTCTGGACAACGTTGTTTACCGTATGGGCTTCGGCGCGACTCGTGCTGAATCACGCCAGTTGGTTAGCCATAAAGCAATCATGGTAAACGGTCGTGTTGTTAACATCGCTTCTTATCAGGTTAAAGCGAATGACGTTGTTAGCATTCGTGAGAAAGCGAAAAAGCAATCTCGCGTGAAAGCCGCTCTGGAGCTGGCTGAGCAGCGTGAAAAGCCAACCTGGCTGGAAGTTGATGCTGGCAAGATGGAAGGTACGTTCAAGCGTCAGCCAGAACGTTCTGATCTGTCTGCGGACATTAACGAACACCTGATCGTCGAGCTTTACTCCAAGTAAAGCTTAGTACCAAAGAGAGGACACAATGCAGGGTTCTGTGACAGAGTTTCTAAAACCGCGCCTGGTAGATATCGAGCAAGTGAGTTCGACGCACGCCAAGGTGACCCTTGAGCCTTTAGAGCGTGGCTTTGGCCATACTCTGGGTAACGCACTGCGCCGTATTCTGCTCTCATCGATGCCGGGTTGCGCGGTGACCGAGGTTGAGATTGATGGTGTACTTCATGAGTACAGCACCAAAGAAGGCGTTCAGGAAGATATCCTTGAAATCCTGCTCAACCTGAAAGGGCTGGCGGTGAGAGTTCAGGGTAAAGATGAAGTTATTCTTACTCTGAATAAATCTGGCATTGGCCCTGTGACTGCAGCCGACATCACCCACGACGGTGATGTTGAAATCGTCAAGCCGCAGCACGTGATCTGCCACCTGACCGATGAGAACGCAGCGATTAGCATGCGTATCAAAGTTCAGCGCGGTCGTGGTTATGTGCCGGCTTCTGCCCGAATTCATTCGGAAGAAGATGAGCGCCCAATCGGCCGTCTGCTGGTCGACGCATGCTACAGCCCTGTAGAGCGTATTGCCTACAATGTTGAAGCAGCGCGTGTAGAACAGCGTACCGACCTGGACAAGCTGGTCATCGAAATGGAAACCAACGGCACAATCGATCCTGAAGAGGCGATTCGTCGTGCGGCAACCATCCTGGCAGAACAACTGGAAGCTTTCGTTGACTTACGTGATGTTCGTCAGCCGGAAGTGAAAGAAGAGAAACCAGAATTCGATCCGATCCTGCTGCGCCCTGTTGACGATCTCGAATTGACTGTCCGCTCTGCTAACTGCCTCAAGGCAGAAGCTATCCACTATATCGGTGATCTGGTACAGCGTACCGAGGTTGAGTTGCTGAAAACGCCGAACCTGGGTAAAAAATCTCTTACCGAGATTAAAGACGTGCTGGCTTCACGTGGTCTGTCTCTGGGCATGCGCCTGGAAAACTGGCCACCAGCAAGCATTGCTGACGAGTAACCGGATCACAGGTTAAGGTTTTACTGAGAAGGATAAGGTCATGCGCCATCGTAAGAGTGGTCGTCAACTGAACCGCAACAGCAGCCATCGCCAGGCTATGTTCCGCAACATGGCAGGTTCACTGGTTCGTCATGAAATCATCAAGACGACCCTGCCTAAAGCGAAAGAGCTGCGTCGCGTAGTTGAGCCGCTGATTACTCTTGCCAAGACTGACAGCGTTGCAAATCGTCGTCTGGCATTCGCCCGTACTCGTGATAACGAGATCGTGGCAAAACTGTTTAACGAACTGGGTCCGCGTTTCGCGAGCCGTGCCGGTGGTTACACTCGTATTCTGAAGTGTGGCTTCCGTGCAGGCGACAACGCTCCGATGGCTTACATCGAGCTGGTTGATCGTTCAGAATCTAAAGCAGAAGCTGCTGCAGAGTAATCTGTAGTAACGTAAAAAAACCCGCTTCGGCGGGTTTTTTTATATCCGCTGAATCCCCACTTCTCTACAATATCTGTATCTTTTCTGTTCATCTTCTGGAGTTATTCATGTGGTTGCTCGACCAGTGGGCAGAACGCCATATCAGCGATGCTCAGCGAAAAGGCGAATTTGATAACCTTGCGGGACGCGGTGAGCCGTTAGTGCTTGATGATGATTCGCATGTTGCCCCTGAATTACGGGCCGGATATCGCTTACTCAAAAATGCCGGTTGTTTACCACCGGAACTGGAGCAGCGTAAAGAGGCCATGCAACTGGCTGACCTGCTGAAAGGGATTCGCAAGGATGATCCCAGCCACCGTGAAATTAGCAGTCGACTGGCTCTCATCGAACTCAAAATGCGTCAGGCCGGAATGAGCACAGACTTTTTGCACGGTGAGTACAGTGACAGGCTAATGCAGAAAATAAATGAGGAATAACCATGTACCGTATCGGTGAACTTGCCAGGCTTGCTAACGTAACGCCGGACACTATCCGCTATTACGAAAAGCAGCAGATGATTGATCACGAGGTTCGTACTGAAGGTGGATTTCGACTCTATACCGATCATGACCTGCAGCGCTTACGGTTTATCCGCTACGCTCGCCAGCTCGGTTTCACGCTGGACTCGATCCGCGAGTTACTTTCGATCCGCATCGATCCTGAACACCATACTTGCCAGGAGTCGAAGAGCATCGTACAGGCAAGGCTTGATGAAGTTGAAGCGCGTATACAGGAACTGCAGACCATGCAGCGTTCTCTGCAACGGTTGAATGACGCCTGCTGCGGTACAGCTCATAGCAGTATTTATTGTTCAATTCTTGAAGCCCTTGAACAGGGGGCCAGTGGAACCCAGGGCTGTTGATTTTTACTTCATCCGGGACTAGACTCCCGTCGACATACACCATGCTCAGGAGAAATTATGAGCCGCTATCAGCATACGAAAGGGCAAATTCAGGACAATGCCATTGAGGCACTGCTCCACGACCCGCTTTTCAGGCAGCGTATTGAGACGAATAAAAAAGGAAAAGGGAGTTATTTACGAAAAGGGAAACATGCAAAACGGGGTAACTGGGAGGCCAGTGGCAAGCAAGCGAATCGCTTTTTTACCACTGGCCTTCCTTTTTTCAACGCCTGATTAAGAGCGGTTATTTTGCTCTTTCAACAGATCGCGAATTTCAGTCAATAACACTTCTTCTTTTGTCGGAGCAGGCGGCGCAGCCGGTTCTTCAGCCTTTTTACGGTTAAGCTTATTGATAAGCTTGATAGCCATAAAAATGGCGAACGCCACGATCACGAAATCAAATATGTTCTGAATGAAAACGCCATAATGCATAACAACGGCAGGGACATCCCCCTGTGCATCCCGAAGCGTCACGGCAAACTGTTTAAAATCAATGCCCCCGATTAACAGCCCGAGGGGAGGCATAATAATGTCGGCTACCAGTGATGAAACGATCTTACCGAACGCTGCACCGATAATGACACCCACTGCCAGATCCACCACATTCCCGCGCATCGCAAATTCGCGAAATTCTTTAACTAAACTCATTTTCTTCTCCTTGAGCCAACTGACGATTATAAGTTTAACAAATGATTAGTTAATTTCCATTGGGGATAATTAATCGTTATGAAAAATAAAAGGCATGGGAATAAGAGGGTTAATAATCAGGTGCTCTTTTATAAGCACCTGAGTGATTACAGGAAGAATGGACTTGGCTGGAATAAACGTTCGACGTCGGTAATAAACTTTTTATCGGTAAGGAACATAATGACGTGGTCGCCTTGCTCGATACGTAAATTATCATTCGCAATCATCACGTCGTTTCCACGCACCACGGCACCAATAATTGTTCCCGGTGGCAGTTTAATTTCATCGATAGCGCGGCCCACAACGCGTGATGTGGTTTCATCACCATGAGCAACGGCCTCAATGGCTTCAGCCACACCGCGGCGAAGGGAAGATACGCCAACAATATCCGCCTTACGAACATGGCTCAGCAGGGCTGAAATGGTTGCTTGCTGCGGTGATATCGCGATATCAATAACGCTTCCCTGCACGAGGTCAACGTAGGCGCGGCGTTGAATAAGCACCATGACCTTTTTTGCCCCCATACGTTTGGCGAGCATGGCGGACATAATGTTCGCCTCGTCGTCGTTAGTGACAGCAATAAACAGATCAACTTGATCAATATGCTCTTCTGCCAGCAGCTCTTGATCAGAGGCATCGCCATAAAACACGATGGTGTTTTGCAGCTTTTCAGCCAGCTCAGCCGCGCGCTGTTGATCGCGCTCGATCAACTTCACGCTGTAGTCTTTTTCCAGCCGGTGCGCCAGTCCCGCGCCGATATTACCACCGCCAACGAGCATAATGCGTTTATACGGTTTTTCGAGACGCTGCAGTTCGCTCATTACCGCGCGAATATGCTGAGATGCCGCGATGAAGAAGACTTCATCACCTGCCTCGACTATGGTTGAACCCTGTGGGCGAATTGGCCTGTCATGGCGGAAAATGGCTGCAACGCGGGTATCAATATGCGGCATATGCTCACGCATGGTGGAGAGCGCATTACCGATCAATGGGCCGCCGTAATAGGCCTTAACGACCGCCAGGCTCACTTTACCTTCGGCGAAGTTCACCACCTGCAGCGCACCAGGATATTCGATCAGGCGGTAGATATTGTCGATAACCAGCTGTTCTGGAGCGATAAGATGGTCGATAGGGACCGCTTCGGAATTAAACAGCTTCTCTGCATCCCGGACATAGTCCGGGGAGCGGATGCGCGCGATCCGGTTCGGCGTGTTGAACAGCGAATAGGCCACCTGACATGCCACCATGTTGGTTTCGTCAGAACTGGTCACCGCAACCAGCATGTCAGCATCGTCGGCGCCCGCTTCACGCAGGACACGCGGGTGCGAGCCATGACCTTGCACGACGCGAAGGTCAAATTTGTCCTGTAAAACACGCAGCCGATCGCCATTGGTATCGACAATCGTGATGTCATTATTTTCGCCAACAAGGTTTTCAGCCAGCGTCCCACCAACCTGTCCGGCACCCAGAATGATTATCTTCATATCTCGTGACCTGTTCTCAACATCACTCTTTGATTAGCTTAGCGTAAAAGAAGCCATCACCTTCTTCAGCGGCCGGCAGATTCTGCAGGCCTGGGCATTCAGGCGTGCCCGTGTCGTGTAGCACTGCATCCGGGGTACGTTTAAGGAAGGCTGCAATCTGCTGACTGTTTTCTTCCGGAAGGACCGAACAGGTCGCATAGACCAGCGTGCCTCCTGGCTTCAGGTGTGGCCAAATGGCATCAAGAATGTCGGATTGCAGTTGGGTCAGTTCCTTGATATCGCGATCGCGACGCAACCACTTGATATCCGGGTGGCGACGAATAACGCCGGTTGCCGAGCAGGGAGCATCCAGCAAGATGCGATCGAATTGCGTTTCACCACACCATTCTGCGGGTTTGCGGCCATCGCCTTGCTTAACCTGCGCTTTCATTCTCAGGCGCTTAAGGTTGTCATAGACGCGTGAAAGACGCTGCTCATCGACATCCACGGCCATGACGTTTGCCTGAGGAGCCACTTCCAGAATATGCGTCGTCTTACCGCCTGGCGCGGCGCAGAGATCGAGGATGTGCTCGCCGTTTTTAGGTTCCAGCCAGGCCATGCAGCCCTGCGCGGAAGCATCTTGTACGGTCACCCAGCCTTCATCAAAACCAGGTAAAGCATGTACCGGAGCAGGAGAGGCTAAACGCACAGCGTCAGGATATGCTTCATGTGTGAAGCCGCTCATTCCAGCCTCTTCCAGTAAAGCCAGCCAGGCGTCGCGCGTATGGTGATTACGGTTGACGCGTAACCACATCGGCGGACGCTGATTATTCGCGTCGGCAATTGCCTGCCACTGCTCTGGCCAGGCTTTTTTAAGGCGATTCAGGAGCCAGTCAGGATGCAGATAACGTGCTTCACTTTGCCCGAACTCAGCCAGAAGCTCTTCCTGCTGTCGCTGGAACTGGCGCAAAACGCCATTAATCAACCCTTTCAGCATAGGACGTTTAATCACAACGGCACCTTCCACTGTCTCAGCCAGTGCGGCATGAGGCGGGATACGCGTGTGAAGAAGCTGATAGAAGCCAACCATAATCAAATAATGCACGGTGCGCTGCTTGCCGGTCATTGGACGTGACATCAGCTTATTAACCAGCCACTCGAGCTGAGAAAGCGTGCGCAGGACGCCAAAACAGAGCTCCTGAAGCAGGGCTTTGTCTTTGTCGGACACTTTTTGCTGCAAAGCTGGCAGGATATTGCTCAATGACTGGCCCTGCTCGACAACCTGCTCAACGGCCTGAGCCGCCATACTGCGTAAATTTTGTTTTTTCATAACCGTAAAAATAAAAATGCCCGGAAACACCGGGCGCTAAAATTAAATGAGGTCAGGCAAGGCGATTGCCCGGGATAAACCATTCGCGACGAGAATTTAACAAATCCTGTGCGCTCATCGCCTTCTTACCCGCAGGTTGTAGCGATTCCAGATTCAGGATCCCTTGTGCGGTAGCTACCTGAATACCGTTCTTGCTGGCGTCGATAATCGTACCGGGCTCAGCCGTTGTGTGACCGTCAATAAGGGAGGCTTTCCAGACTTTCACCGGCTGCTCGTCGATAACCATCCAGCTCATCGGCCATGGATTAAAGGCGCGAATGCAGCGTTCAAGTTGAGCCGCTGACAGAGACCAGTCAATCCGGGCTTCTTCTTTACTCAGTTTTTCAGCGTAAGTGACCAGCGCTTCATCCTGAACTTCAGGTTTCGCCGTATTATTCGCAATCTGCTGGAGGGTTTCAATCAGCCCTTGCGGGCCAAGCTCTGCCAGCTTGTCATACAGGGTGGCACTGGTATCCTCGGCCGTAATGGGGCAGGCCAGTTTATAAAGCATGTCACCGGTGTCTAAACCTACATCCATCTTCATGATTGTGACGCCCGTTTCAGCATCACCCGCCCATAAAGAGCGCTGAATAGGTGCTGCCCCACGCCAGCGTGGAAGCAGAGAACCATGCACGTTAATGCAACCCAGGCGAGGCATATCAAGCACAGCTTTTGGCAGAATTAAACCGTAAGCCACCACCACCATTACATCGGCATTCAGGTCAGCGACAAGCTGCTGGTTTTCCTGAGGGCGCAAGGATGCTGGCTGGAAAACAGGTAACCCATGCTCTTCTGCCAGCACCTTAACAGGACCTGGCATCAGTTTTTTACCACGGCCAGCCGGGCGATCCGGTTGGGTAAACACGCCAACAACCTGGTGGCCAGAAGATAACAGCGCGTCAAGATGACGCGCTGCAAAATCAGGGGTTCCCGCGAAGATAATACGTAGTGATTTAGACACGATGATCCTTGTATCCGGGGGGACGTTATGCGCGAGAACGCAAACGATCCAGTTTCTCTACTTTCTGACGAATTCGTTGCTGCTTCAGCGGCGAGAGATAATCGATAAACAGTTTACCGACCAGATGATCCATCTCATGCTGAATACAGATCGCCAGCAGGTCGTCAGCTTCCAGTTCGAACGGATTGCCGTCACGATCCAGGGCGCGAATTTTCACTTTTTCGGCGCGCGGCACTAAAGCACGCTGTTCCGGAATAGACAGACAACCTTCCTCAATACCTGTTTCGCCACTCTTCTCGAGCAGCTCAGGATTGATTAACACCAGGCGGCCATCGCGATTTTCAGATACGTCGATCACGATAATACGCTTGTGAATGTCGACCTGAGTGGCCGCAAGACCAATACCTTCTTCGGCGTACATGGTATCGAACATATCATCAACGATACGCTGAATTTCTGCATTCACTTCTTTTACCGGTTCAGCGACGATGCGAAGGCGCTCGTCCGGAATATGTAACACTTGCAAAACTGCCATAAATTTCCAGAGTCGTGTTCAGGAGTTGATAAGAATATTATCTCCTATTCTAGACAAAACCCCCATCGATTGACAGCATCAGTGACCAATCGCAATGATTGCGGAGGCCGCTTATGGCAGGGGAAAGGATGACGTCGACTGAGTTATGGCTACGGTTAATACACACCGGTTCTCTTTATGGCGATGTGATGCTGGAAGCGGCAGCACGATTGCACAACCAGACAACCATTGATGGTCCTGTTGTCAGAGACGCCGGTCTGTCTGTCAAACAGGCTGCACGGTTCTTTGCGCTCAGAGAACGTGAGCTGGAAAGTAGCCTGCTCTGGCTTGAGCAGCCGGGTAACTATCTGATCACGGCGGATCATCCCCTTTATCCCCCCTTACTCCGGACGATCCCGGATTATCCAGGCGCAGTCTTTGTTAAAGGCAACCCTAATGTACTGAATGCAGTTCAACTGGCGGTTGTTGGCAGCCGCGCGCCGTCATGGTACGGCGAGCGATGGGGAAAAATTCTCTGTGAACAGCTTTCTCAAAGTGGTTTAACGATCACCAGCGGGCTGGCCTGCGGAATTGACGGTGTCGCCCACAACGCTGCGCTATCGGCAAAAGGGCGTAGCGTCGCGGTGCTGGGTAACGGTCTCTTTAGTATTTATCCTCGTCGGCATCAGGCGCTGGCTGCGCGGCTTATCGATTCTGGTGGCGCGATAGTGTCTGAGTTTCCGCTGTCAGCGCAGCCCCGGCCGGGACACTTCCCCCGGCGTAATCGAATTATCAGCGGGCTAAGTCAGGGGGTGTTCGTGGTTGAAGCAGCGGTACGCAGCGGTTCGCTTGTGACCGCACGGTGCGCGCTTGAGCAGGGGCGAGACGTGTTTGCCTTACCCGGCCCAATTGGTAACCCGGGATGCGAAGGGCCGCACTGGCTGATAAAGCAGGGTGCAACACCGGTAACGGAAGTCAGGGACATTCTTGAAAATTTGCAATATGGATTGCAATGGCTGCAGGAAGATCCCGAAAAGCGACATTATTCATCAGATCAGGGAAAGGTGGCATTGCCATTTCCCAAGCTCCTGGCTAACGTAGGAGATGAGGTAACACCTGTTGACGTTGTCGCTGAACGTGCCGGCCAACCTGTGCCAGTTACGGTAGCACAGCTACTCGAACTGGAGTTAGCAGGATGGATCGCAGCTGTACCCGGCGGCTATGTCCGATTAAGGAGGGCAAGCCATGTTCGACGTACTGATGTATTTGTTTGAGACTTACATCCATAACGAAGCAGAAATGCGAGTGGATCAGGACAAATTGACACAGGATCTTACCGATGCGGGGTTTGAGCGGGAAGATATCTATAATGCGTTGATGTGGCTGGAAAAACTGGCTGATTATCAGGAAGGCCTCGCTGAACCGATGCAGTTAGCTTCTGACCCATTGTCTGTGCGCATCTACACAGCTGAAGAGTGTGAAAGGCTGGACGCGAGCTGCCGGGGGTTCATTTTATTCCTTGAGCAGATTCAGGTGCTAAACCTCGAAACGAGAGAGATGGTGATAGAGCGCGTTATGGCGCTGGATACGGCAGACTTCGAACTGGAAGACCTCAAGTGGGTCATCCTGATGGTTCTGTTTAATATTCCAGGCTGTGAAAATGCCTATCAGCAAATGGAAGAATTACTCTTTGAAGTGAATGAAGGTATGCTGCATTAATTCAATGTGCAGCACCAAGAGTTGTTATGGCCAAATCAGCACTATTCACGGTGCATAAAAATGAGCCCTGCCCGCAGTGCGGGGCTGAACTTGTTATTCGGTCCGGGAAACACGGCCCGTTTCTCGGTTGTTCCCACTATCCGGAATGTGATTATGTCCGTCCCCTGAAAAGCCAGGCGGATGGACATATCGTCAAAATTCTGGAGGGACAGCTTTGCCCTCTTTGCGGCGGCGAGTTAGCGCTACGTCAGGGCCGTTTCGGCATGTTTATTGGCTGTAGCCACTATCCTGAATGTGAACATACAGAACAAATTGATAAACCTGATGAAACGGCTATTGCCTGTCCTCAATGCCAGCGTGGACAGCTCGTGCAGCGCCGTTCTCGTTTTGGTAAGACCTTTCATTCCTGCGATCGCTATCCTGAATGTCAGTTTGTTATCAATTTCAAACCGGTAGCGGGTGTCTGCTCTCATTGCAATTATCCGCTACTTATAGAGAAAAAAGCGGCGCAAGGTTTGAAACGCTTCTGCGCCAGTAAACAATGTGGAAAGCCGGTTCCGGCGGATCAAAACAGTGAAGAATAACCTGCCATCAGGCTCCATTGCTCATGCGGTGGATGTCCTGAAAAATGAAGAAGTCATCGCCTATCCAACTGAAGCTGTTTTTGGGGTCGGTTGCGATCCTGACAGCGAAACGGCCGTTGGCCGACTGCTCACACTTAAACAGAGGCCAGTCGAAAAAGGGCTTATTTTAATCGCTGCTAACTATGAGCAGCTTAAGCCTTATATCGATGATTCCATGCTAACGCCGGAGCAGCGGGAGACTATTTTCTCAGCATGGCCCGGCCCCGTGACCTTTGTTTTCCCGGCGAAGCCGACAACGCCGCGCTGGTTGACCGGGCGCTTTGATTCCCTCGCCGTGCGCGTAACGGACCATCCGCTGGTGGTCGAGCTTTGCCTGGCCTTTGGGAAACCACTGGTCTCAACCAGCGCGAATCTGACCGGGCAGCCACCTTGCCGCACAACCGACGAAGTACGGGCGCAGTTTGGGAATGATTTCCCGGTTGCCGTCGGTGAGACGGGAGGGCGCCTCAATCCGTCTGAAATCCGCGACGCCTTGACCGGCGAACGTTTTCGCCAGGGGTAATCCAATGGAAACCTATGCTGTTTTTGGTAATCCGATAGCACACAGCAAGTCACCGTTAATCCATCAACTGTTTGCCGAGCAACTGCAAATAAATCATCCCTATGGCCGCGTGCTGGCACCCGTTGATGCATTTATTCCTGCGCTGGAGGGTTTCTTCAACGCGGGTGGCAAAGGTGCGAATGTAACGGTACCGTTTAAAGAGGAAGCCTTCGAACGTGCGGATGAACTCACCGAGCGTGCTTCCCTTGCGGGTGCAGTGAATACCTTAAAACGGCTTGAGGATGGACGCCTGCTGGGAGATAACACTGACGGAATTGGGTTACTGAGCGATCTGGAAAGGCTCTCGTTTATTAAACCTGGTTTCAGGGTTCTGCTGATTGGTGCGGGCGGAGCGTCGCGGGGAGTATTGCTGCCTCTGCTGTCACTGGATTGCGCGGTGACCATTACAAACAGGACCTTCTCGCGGGCAGAAGCGCTGGCTGCGTTGTTCGCACATACCGGCAGCGTGAGCGCGGTCGCCCTGGATGAACTTGCCGATCGTGAGTTTGATCTGATCATCAACGCCACCTCCAGCGGTATCGGTGGTGACGTGCCGGCGATCCCTGCTTCGCTGGTAAGTGCCCATATTTACTTCTACGACATGTTCTATCAGAAAGGGAAGACACCTTTTTTGAACTGGTGTGAACAGCACGGCGGAAAACACGTAGCCGATGGGCTGGGAATGCTGGTGGGACAGGCAGCACACGCGGTGCTGCTCTGGCACGGTGTATTGCCTTTGGTCGAACCGGTCATTGAAAAGCTGAAAAGGGAGCTCACGGCGTGAATCAGGCAATTCATTTTCCGGACAGGGAAAGCTGGGACGAGAGTAAACAGGCGGTCTGTTTCCCGGTGCTGGTGCATGGAATGCAACTTACCTGTGCCATTCGTGGGGAAACGCTGTTGCGTCGCTTTGGTGGTTCAGACCCGTTAGAGGTGTTTTGTGAAAATCGCTGGGATCTTGAAGAGGAAGCCAGCGATTTAATCCGCGATCAGCAGGAAGACGATCAGGGTTGGGTCTGGGTATCCTGACTCAGATAGTCATTCTTCCATTTAACGTAGTTATTCGCCGAATATTTTAATCCTTCGATCTCTGCCTCCTTCAGGGGGCGGATCTGTTTTACCGGGCTTCCCAAATAGAGATAGCCGCTCTCCAGTCTTTTGTTCTGGGGAACAAGGCTGCCTGCGCCAATCATCACGTCATCTTCTACAATGACGCCATCCAGCAAAATCGACCCCATGCCAACAAGAACCCGATTACCAATAGTGCAGCCGTGAAGCATCACTTTATGGCCGACGGTGACATCTTCTCCAATGATGAGTGGATTGCCCTGGGGGTTATAGGAGGATTTGTGGGTTACGTGCAGAACGCTACCGTCCTGAATATTGGTGCGTGCACCAATGGTCACATGGTTTACATCCCCCCGGATGGCGACGAGCGGCCAGATACTGACGTCATCGGCCATTCGAACATCGCCGATGACCACGCTGCTGGCATCGATCATCACGCGATCGCCTTTTTGGGGGAAAAGATCTTTATAAGGACGTAATACTGCGGACATATCTACCTCGAACGATGAGCACTATATAGAAGACTTGATCATATTATTGGATCGAGGCAAGGCAAAAAGCGTCAATATTTAAGCATATTGGGTGGGATTTCAGCGAAAAGCGCGGAAAATCGACAGTTGGAAAAAAAGATCCAAAAAGTACTTGTGCTAAAAATTGGGATCCCTATAATGCGCCTCCATCGACACGGCGGATGTGAATCACTTCACAGTTAACCCGGTCGGTTGAAGAGAAAAAATCCTGAACTTCAGGGTTGACTCTGAAAGAGGAAAGCGTAATATACGCCACCTCGCGACGGTGAGCTGTAAGCCGCGTCGCAACTGCTCTTTAACAATTTATCAGACAATCTGTGTGGGCACTCAAAGTGACATGGATTCTTAACGTCCTCGGACGAAAAATGAATACCAAGTCTCTGAGTGAACATACGTAATTCATTACGAAGTTTAATTCACGAGCATCAAACTTAAATTGAAGAGTTTGATCATGGCTCAGATTGAACGCTGGCGGCAGGCCTAACACATGCAAGTCGAACGGTAGCACAGAGAGCTTGCTCTCGGGTGACGAGTGGCGGACGGGTGAGTAATGTCTGGGAAACTGCCTGATGGAGGGGGATAACTACTGGAAACGGTAGCTAATACCGCATAACGTCGCAAGACCAAAGAGGGGGACCTTCGGGCCTCTTGCCATCAGATGTGCCCAGATGGGATTAGCTAGTAGGTGGGGTAACGGCTCACCTAGGGCGACGATCCCTAGCTGGTCTGAGAGGATGACCAGCCACACTGGAACTGAGACACGGTCCAGACTCCTACGGGAGGCAGCAGTGGGGAATATTGCACAATGGGCGCAAGCCTGATGCAGCCATGCCGCGTGTATGAAGAAGGCCTTCGGGTTGTAAAGTACTTTCAGCGGGGAGGAAGGTGTTGTGGTTAATAACCGCAGCAATTGACGTTACCCGCAGAAGAAGCACCGGCTAACTCCGTGCCAGCAGCCGCGGTAATACGGAGGGTGCAAGCGTTAATCGGAATTACTGGGCGTAAAGCGCACGCAGGCGGTCTGTCAAGTCGGATGTGAAATCCCCGGGCTCAACCTGGGAACTGCATTCGAAACTGGCAGGCTAGAGTCTTGTAGAGGGGGGTAGAATTCCAGGTGTAGCGGTGAAATGCGTAGAGATCTGGAGGAATACCGGTGGCGAAGGCGGCCCCCTGGACAAAGACTGACGCTCAGGTGCGAAAGCGTGGGGAGCAAACAGGATTAGATACCCTGGTAGTCCACGCCGTAAACGATGTCGACTTGGAGGTTGTGCCCTTGAGGCGTGGCTTCCGGAGCTAACGCGTTAAGTCGACCGCCTGGGGAGTACGGCCGCAAGGTTAAAACTCAAATGAATTGACGGGGGCCCGCACAAGCGGTGGAGCATGTGGTTTAATTCGATGCAACGCGAAGAACCTTACCTACTCTTGACATCCAGAGAACTTAGCAGAGATGCTTTGGTGCCTTCGGGAACTCTGAGACAGGTGCTGCATGGCTGTCGTCAGCTCGTGTTGTGAAATGTTGGGTTAAGTCCCGCAACGAGCGCAACCCTTATCCTTTGTTGCCAGCGGTCCGGCCGGGAACTCAAAGGAGACTGCCAGTGATAAACTGGAGGAAGGTGGGGATGACGTCAAGTCATCATGGCCCTTACGAGTAGGGCTACACACGTGCTACAATGGCGCATACAAAGAGAAGCGAACTCGCGAGAGCAAGCGGACCTCATAAAGTGCGTCGTAGTCCGGATTGGAGTCTGCAACTCGACTCCATGAAGTCGGAATCGCTAGTAATCGTAGATCAGAATGCTACGGTGAATACGTTCCCGGGCCTTGTACACACCGCCCGTCACACCATGGGAGTGGGTTGCAAAAGAAGTAGGTAGCTTAACCTTCGGGAGGGCGCTTACCACTTTGTGATTCATGACTGGGGTGAAGTCGTAACAAGGTAACCGTAGGGGAACCTGCGGTTGGATCACCTCCTTACCTTAAAGAACCTGCCTTTGTAGTGTCCACACAGATTGTCTGATGAAAAGTAAATAGCAAGGCGTCTTGCGATTGAGACTTCAGTGTCCCCTTCGTCTAGAGGCCCAGGACACCGCCCTTTCACGGCGGTAACAGGGGTTCGAATCCCCTAGGGGACGCCACTTGCTGGTTCGTGAGTGAAAGTCACCTGCCGACATATCTCAAAACTCATCTTCGGGTGACGTTTGAGATATTTGCTCTTTAAAAATCTGGATCAAGCTGAAAATTGAAACGACACACATGTTATGTGTGTTCGAGTCTCTCAAATTTTCGCAAACCGGTGATGAATCGAAAGAAACATCTTCGGGTTGTGAGGTTAAGCGACTAAGCGTACACGGTGGATGCCCTGGCAGTCAGAGGCGATGAAGGACGTGCTAATCTGCGAAAAGCGCCGGCGAGGTGATATGAACCTTTGACCCGGCGATGTCCGAATGGGGAAACCCAGTGTGTTCCGACACACTATCGTTAACTGAATACATAGGTTAACGAGGCGAACCGGGGGAACTGAAACATCTAAGTACCCCGAGGAAAAGAAATCAACCGAGATTCCCCCAGTAGCGGCGAGCGAACGGGGAGCAGCCCAGAGTCTGAATCAGCTTGTGTGTTAGTGGAAGCGTCTGGAAAGTCGCACGGTACAGGGTGAAAGTCCCGTACACGAAAGCACACAGGCTGTGAACTCGAAGAGTAGGGCGGGACACGTGGTATCCTGTCTGAATATGGGGGGACCATCCTCCAAGGCTAAATACTCCTGACTGACCGATAGTGAACCAGTACCGTGAGGGAAAGGCGAAAAGAACCCCGGCGAGGGGAGTGAAAAAGAACCTGAAACCGTGTACGTACAAGCAGTGGGAGCCTCTTTTATGGGGTGACTGCGTACCTTTTGTATAATGGGTCAGCGACTTATATTCTGTAGCAAGGTTAACCGTATAGGGGAGCCGAAGGGAAACCGAGTCTTAACTGGGCGTTAAGTTGCAGGGTATAGACCCGAAACCCGGTGATCTAGCCATGGGCAGGTTGAAGGTTGGGTAACACTAACTGGAGGACCGAACCGACTAATGTTGAAAAATTAGCGGATGACTTGTGGCTGGGGGTGAAAGGCCAATCAAACCGGGAGATAGCTGGTTCTCCCCGAAAGCTATTTAGGTAGCGCCTCGTGAACTCATCTTCGGGGGTAGAGCACTGTTTCGGCTAGGGGGCCATCCCGGCTTACCAACCCGATGCAAACTACGAATACCGAAGAATGTTATCACGGGAGACACACGGCGGGTGCTAACGTCCGTCGTGAAGAGGGAAACAACCCAGACCGCCAGCTAAGGTCCCAAAGTCATGGTTAAGTGGGAAACGATGTGGGAAGGCACAGACAGCCAGGATGTTGGCTTAGAAGCAGCCATCATTTAAAGAAAGCGTAATAGCTCACTGGTCGAGTCGGCCTGCGCGGAAGATGTAACGGGGCTAAACCATGCACCGAAGCTGCGGCAGCGACGCTTATGCGTTGTTGGGTAGGGGAGCGTTCTGTAAGCCGTTGAAGGTGTCCTGTGAGGGGTGCTGGAGGTATCAGAAGTGCGAATGCTGACATAAGTAACGATAAAGCGGGTGAAAAGCCCGCTCGCCGGAAGACCAAGGGTTCCTGTCCAACGTTAATCGGGGCAGGGTGAGTCGACCCCTAAGGCGAGGCCGAAAGGCGTAGTCGATGGGAAACAGGTTAATATTCCTGTACTTGGTGTTACTGCGAAGGGGGGACGGAGAAGGCTATGTTAGCCGGGCGACGGTTGTCCCGGTTTAAGCATGTAGGCGGAGGTTCCAGGTAAATCCGGTTCCTTGTTAACGCTGAGGTGTGATGACGAGGCACTACGGTGCTGAAGTAACAAATGCCCTGCTTCCAGGAAAAGCCTCTAAGCATCAGGTAACATCAAATCGTACCCCAAACCGACACAGGTGGTCAGGTAGAGAATACCAAGGCGCTTGAGAGAACTCGGGTGAAGGAACTAGGCAAAATGGTGCCGTAACTTCGGGAGAAGGCACGCTGATATGTAGGTGAAGCCCCTGCGGGTGGAGCTGAAATCAGTCGAAGATACCAGCTGGCTGCAACTGTTTATTAAAAACACAGCACTGTGCAAACACGAAAGTGGACGTATACGGTGTGACGCCTGCCCGGTGCCGGAAGGTTAATTGATGGGGTTAGCGGCAACGCGAAGCTCTTGATCGAAGCCCCGGTAAACGGCGGCCGTAACTATAACGGTCCTAAGGTAGCGAAATTCCTTGTCGGGTAAGTTCCGACCTGCACGAATGGCGTAATGATGGCCAGGCTGTCTCCACCCGAGACTCAGTGAAATTGAACTCGCTGTGAAGATGCAGTGTACCCGCGGCAAGACGGAAAGACCCCGTGAACCTTTACTATAGCTTGACACTGAACACTGGTCCTTGATGTGTAGGATAGGTGGGAGGCTTTGAAGCGTGGACGCCAGTCTGCGTGGAGCCAACCTTGAAATACCACCCTTTAATGGCTGGTGTTCTAACGTAGACCCGTGATCCGGGTTGCGGACAGTGTCTGGTGGGTAGTTTGACTGGGGCGGTCTCCTCCCAAAGAGTAACGGAGGAGCACGAAGGTTAGCTAATCCTGGTCGGACATCAGGAGGTTAGTGCAATGGCATAAGCTAGCTTGACTGCGAGAGTGACGGCTCGAGCAGGTGCGAAAGCAGGTCATAGTGATCCGGTGGTTCTGAATGGAAGGGCCATCGCTCAACGGATAAAAGGTACTCCGGGGATAACAGGCTGATACCGCCCAAGAGTTCATATCGACGGCGGTGTTTGGCACCTCGATGTCGGCTCATCACATCCTGGGGCTGAAGTAGGTCCCAAGGGTATGGCTGTTCGCCATTTAAAGTGGTACGCGAGCTGGGTTTAGAACGTCGTGAGACAGTTCGGTCCCTATCTGCCGTGGGCGCTGGAGAATTGAGGGGGGCTGCTCCTAGTACGAGAGGACCGGAGTGGACGCATCACTGGTGTTCGGGTTGTCATGCCAATGGCACTGCCCGGTAGCTAAATGCGGAAGAGATAAGTGCTGAAAGCATCTAAGCACGAAACTTGCCCCGAGATGAGTTCTCCCTGAGACTTTAAGTCTCCTGAAGGAACGTTGAAGACTACGACGTTGATAGGTCGGGTGTGTAAGCGCAGCGATGCGTTGAGCTAACCGATACTAATGAACCGTGAGGCTTAACCTTACAACGCCGAAGATGTTTTGGCGATGAGAGACGATTTTCAGCTGATACAGATTAACAGAATTTGCCTGGCGGCTTTAGCGCGGTGGTCCCACCTGACCCCATGCCGAACTCAGAAGTGAAACGCCGTAGCGCCGATGGTAGTGTGGGGTCTCCCCATGTGAGAGTAGGGAACTGCCAGGCATCAATTAAAAGAACCCCGTACCGTATGGTGCGGGGTTTTTTGCTTTGGTTCTTTCCCGCCACCGGAGACGGCGTCAGACTGCACACCGCCACACCAGCCAACGACCCTTAGTCTTTATCCTATAACTTACCTTGCTAACAGAAAATGTGATCTTACTCTCAATGTTATTTATAACAAAATAATAACATTTGCTTTACAAGATCGTGAGTTCTCAGGACTCAGCATGCCGTTTTTATGGCAGGAGCATAATCACAATGACAGAAAGCATAACATCGAACGGGACGCTGGCTGCCAGTGATTCCCGTAGAAGGGTATGGGCAATCGTCAGTGCCTCTTCAGGGAACCTGGTGGAATGGTTCGACTTTTACGTCTACTCATTCTGTTCACTTTACTTCGCACATATCTTCTTCCCGTCCGGCAACACCACCACACAGCTTCTGCAAACGGCGGGCGTATTTGCTGCGGGCTTCTTAATGCGCCCCATTGGTGGATGGTTGTTTGGACGGATTGCAGACCGTCGAGGACGTAAGGCATCCATGCTGATTTCGGTCTGCATGATGTGTTTTGGCTCGCTGGTGATCGCCTGTCTTCCCGGTTATGACGCTATCGGGACATGGGCGCCGGCTCTTTTGCTACTGGCTCGTCTGTTCCAGGGGCTTTCTGTTGGAGGAGAATACGGTACCAGCGCCACTTACATGAGTGAAATTGCCCTTGAGGGCCGGAAAGGGTTTTACGCCTCTTTCCAGTACGTCACGCTTATTGGTGGCCAGCTTCTGGCCATTCTGGTGGTGGTTATTCTGCAGCAGGTCCTTACCGACAGCCAGCTTCATGAGTGGGGATGGCGAATTCCTTTCGCGATGGGCGCTGTACTGGCGGTCGTCGCACTCTGGTTGCGTCGTCAATTGGATGAAACCTCGCAAAAAGAGGTCCGGGCGCTGAAGGAGGCGGGGTCGTTTAAAGGGCTGTGGCGTAACCGCAAAGCTTTCCTGATGGTTCTCGGGTTCACCGCGGGCGGTTCTCTCAGCTTTTACACCTTCACCACCTACATGCAAAAATATCTGGTGAACACCACGGGCATGCACGCCAACGTCGCCAGCGCTATCATGACCGCCGCGTTGTTCGTCTTTATGCTGATTCAGCCACTTATTGGCGCGCTCTCCGATAAAATAGGGCGTCGCACATCAATGCTGATCTTTGGCGGCATGTCCGCGTTATGTACTGTTCCCATTTTAACTGCGCTTCAGCACGTTTCCTCACCGTATGCCGCCTTTGGTCTGGTCATGCTGGCGATGGTCATTGTCAGTTTTTACACATCGATCAGTGGGATCCTGAAGGCTGAGATGTTCCCGGCACAGGTACGCGCTTTGGGGGTAGGGCTTTCTTATGCGGTCGCCAATGCGCTGTTCGGTGGCTCTGCGGAGTACGTCGCGCTGTCGCTTAAATCATGGGGAACGGAAACAACCTTCTTCTGGTACGTGACGGTGATGGGGGCACTGGCCTTTATTGTCTCCCTGATGCTGCATCGAAAGGGTAAAGGTATTCGTCTCTAATAGCGAGCCATCTGCCACACGGCATAGCCGGTCGTGGCACCGGCTACGTCCCAGGCAAAGTCTTTCCAGCTCCAGCCGCTCCCCGCGGGGCGGCTATCCCACAGTTCTTTTGAAGCCCCAAGGCTTACAGAGAACATCAGGCCGATTGCCGCACTACGATCCCGACTGTACCCCTGATGTTGTGCATACTCATTACCGGCAGCGGACAACATCGCGGAGGCGAGAAAGTGTTGCGCTTTATCCTGCCCGGACCAGCTATCGTTAGCCATATGGCTACAGCCACTGAGAAAGAGAGCACTCAGCAAGAGAAGAATACGCATTAGCGGACTCCAAAAAAAAGCCCTGTCGCTGACAGGGCCTGGACATCACAGAATACGGCTGATAAGTCTGTCAATACGGATTCGACGCAGGCGACGAATAAGCTTGCGGACTTTCACCGGGTAATCGGCAATGCTCTGCAGTTCACGGTAATGCTGAACCACAGTGGTATGCGTGCGAATAAGCTCGAGCTCACGTTCACGACTGGTCGCTAACTCATGTTTCGGGTCATGGATCAGGATGGCATTTTCGAGATCCAGACGCCAGGCGCGAGGGTTGAGGTTATTGCCCGTAAGCAGCATCCATTCATCGTCGACCCACATCCCTTTCAGATGATAACTGTTGTCTTCATCTTTCCACAGACGCACGACCAGCTGGTCAGTGTTAACGTAATACTGTAAACGGCTCAGGAAACGGCGCAGGTTAATCTCATAGAGATAAGGGAGGGCACCGATAATCTTGAACGGTTGATCTTCAGGAATAAAGAAGTCGTTAGCCGTTTTGTCACCGACGATAATTTCAACTTTTTTACCATCACGCAGCAGCTGAATGATATTACGCACCAGCACGGCGGGAAGGTTGAAGTAAGGGGTGCAGATGATGAGTTTCTGCTCCGCACACGGCATCAGGTGGAAAATCGTTTTGTTCAGCAGGCTTGATTTGCCTAACCCCACCAGCGGTGTAACGGACAGCTCTTCGTTATTGGCATCGCCCTGGAAATGGTAGACCGCATCACGCAGTTCCTGGCGGAACGCGCGGATATCATTTTTAATTTCCGGGCTTTTAGGACGGTGTGGATCGTCAAGACGATTTACGCCGCGACCCTGCACTAAGTTCTTATCAACCCAGTTAAACATGATATCCGCCATCTGCGGATTACGAACCAGATGGTAACGGTCATATCGATATTTATCGAGCTGATGGAGGTAAACATCATTCAGGCTCGCGCCGCTGTACAGCACGCTGTCATCAATGATGAACCCTTTGAAATGGAGGACGCCGAGCGCTTCTCGGGTATTTACAGGTACGCCGTAAACGGGCACATCGACGCCAGGATTTTCCTGCGCCGTGCGGCAATACCAGTCAGCATTGGTGTTTGAAGCAGCAGCGCCTATACGGCCACGCTGAGCGCGGTGCCAGTCGACCAGCACGCGAACATCCAGTTCCGGACGTTGACGCTTGGCTTCATAGAGCGCATTTAAGATCGCTCGCCCACCTTCATCTTGTTCAAGATACAGGGCCACAATGCAAATGCGACGCGTAGCGCCGGCAATCTTTTCCAGAAGCGTCTCCCGAAAATGGGCGGGAGCGTAAAAGAACTCTACATCATCAACTGACTGAGAAATCTTCGGTAGTTGAGCAAGGTGTTGTTGATGTTTATTACGCTTAAATTTTGACAACATCACAGTGCGTTTCTTCTCTGTTCATTGAAGGGTTGTCTGTACCATGCAAACAACATAAGCGGACAATGATACCACCAGTCCCGTCCAAAGTGGGTAACATTTCCAGTAGCTTACTCGGCTTTATCCGCTGATATCAGGCTCAGGGATAAGGCCACAATACCTTCGTCCAGCTGAATATCAACGTCAAATCCAAGTTTTCGCGCCAGGGTCACCATACCGCGATTGTTAGGCATAGTAATGCCATTGAGGCGTAACAATCCGTGATCTCGCGTATAACTGATGAGTTTTTCCAGCAGCCGTCGCCCCAGACCCAACCCTTTCAGATCGGAGCGCACCAGCACAGCAAACTCCGCATCAACATTATCCGGGTCGGAAATAGCACGCGTAACGCCGAGGATCTCATCGCCCTTATCGGAACGACGGACGGCGACAAATGCCATTTCTCGATCGTAGTCGATCTGGGTCATATTGGCTAAATCATCGTGGGTAAATTCGTTGATTTCGCTAAAATAGCGATAGTAAAGATCCTCTTTCGTTACCTGAGAGATGAACGTGCGCAGCTGCGGTTCATCTTCCGGCAGGATAGGGCGGAACAACGCGCGCTCTCCGTTTTTCATCTCCACCCACTCCTCCAGTTGCAGAGGATACGGGCGGATCGCAAGGCGGCTCTCTCTGTCACCCTCGAAAGGCGCGATATCCAGCGTGACGTCCAGGGCCGTAAACTCACTGCCGGAGGCGAGCAGCGGGTGGATGTCCAGCCGCTGGATCTCCGCGCAATCAACAATCAGATTAGACACCTGCACCAGGAACTGACTCAACCCGGCAATATCAAGAGGGCGCAGCGCGCTTCGGCCCCGGATTTTTTTGCTTTTGATGGCCTGAATGATCAGATAACGCGCCAGGTTCATGTTCAGTGGTGGCAAAGCCACGACCGCCTGCTCCTCAGGACGCCACTCGACGCCGCCTTCCCCCAGCATGATAAGCGGGCCAAAGACAGGATCGTATTCAACCACCACGCGCAACTCCTGAGCGCCAGCGCGATTAGCCATGCTTTGCACCAGCAGTCCGTGGATCCGCGCCTGAGGCCAGGCCATTTTGACCCGGTCGAATATGGCATCAGCGGCTTGCTGTACCTCGGTCGCAGTCCGCAGGTATAACATCACCCCCTGGACATCAGACTTATGCGGGATATCCGGTGAGCGAAGCTTGAGGGCAACGGGATAGCCAATTTGTTCGGCAATATGCACGGCTTCGGCGCTGTCGCCGGCAATCCAGGTGGGCAGGGTTTGCATCCCGTAACTGCCCAGAATCGGCTGCACTTCGTGCGTATCAAGCGAGGTGGCTCCCTCTTCGATAGCCTGCTGTAAAAGCCGGTGAACATCGGCGGTGTTCGCCGTCAGGTTACCCGGTAAAGCCGGGGTTTCACGGAGCTGCTTCTGGTTGCGGCGATACTCCACCATATGCATAAACGCCGTAATCGTGCCTTCCGGAGTGCGGTAGGTGGGCAGACCGGCTTCACTGAACAGGCGTCGTGCCTCCTGGGAAGAGAACTCACCGCACCAGTTGGTCAGCAGGGTGACATATTTACCACGAGGATGGTTCCGGACGGCGTCAATCAGTGCGCGCGCGCTTTCACTCCCGGGAGCGACCGCGCTGGGCGAGTGAATAATCATCAGCGCATCGAAATCCTGGCTATCCAGTAAAAGGGAGATCGCCCTGATATAGTGATCGCTACTGGCGTCATCGCGCAAATCGAGGGGATTGCCTGGGCTAACGCTTGCCGGCAGCGCCTCTTTCAGGCGTTGAAGCGTCTCCTCACCCAGGGTGGCCAGCTTGCCATTGCGCAGCCACAGTTCATCCAGTGCAAGTGCGGCAGGAGCCGCGCCATTACTGACAATCATTAACTTCTCACCGCGTAATGGACGCATATGGCTTAACGTCTCGACGGCGGAAAAAAGCTCGTGTGTATCCTGAACCCGCAGCAAACCCGCGCGTTGAATCGCAGCATCCCAGGCGGGATCCATGCCGGAATGCGACTGCAGCAGACGCTGGGCGGCGGGGCTACGCCCGCTTTTAATCACCAGAATCGGCTTGTTACGGGACGCGCTACGGGAAGCCGACACAAAACGACGGGCGTCGCTCAGGTGCTCAAGATAAAGAAGAATAGCGCTGGTTTTGCTGTCGCGAGCCAGAAAATCGAGCAGTTCATCAACGTCGATGTCCAGGCTGTCACCCAGAGCAATGAAGTAGGAAAACCCCATCTCACGCTGTTGCGCCCAGTCGAGGATCGTGTTCGATACCGCAGCCGATTGCGAAATAAAAGCGAGTTTGCCTTTGCGGATAGGGACCGGGGAGAAGCTGGCATTCAGCCCCTGCCACGGGGCGAGCAGGCCCAGACTGTTTGGCCCAAGAATGCGCATCTGGTAGCGACTGGCGCATGCCAGAAGCTCCGGCTGCTGTTCGGGCGGAGACGAGAGAATAATGCAGGTTTTACATCCTTTCCTGCCGAGCGACTCCAGCAGGGCTGGATTACGTTTCGCATTTGTACACAGGATGGCAAGGTCCGGTATGAAAGGCAGGCTCTGCACGTCCGGCCATGCCAGCACCCCCTGAACAGCCTTATAGGCAGGCGTCACGGGCATGACGGGGCCATTAAATCCGCCGGCCAGCAGGTTACGCATCATCAGATAGCCTGCGCGATCCGGTTTCATTGATGCGCCGATAACGGCAATGGATTTAGGACGAAGTAGCGCTTCTAACCCTCGCTGGCTCATGCAGGCCTCCTGTGAATGCAAGCGACCTGATGATTTTAAACGTTTTCTGTCTCAGTTGCTGTGACGCTGCCCTTATGAACGGTTTTTCCTGCCAGGTAACGTTCACGAAAGCAGGAGAAATGGCTCCCCAGCGCACCTGCCGCGACGGTATCTCCCGCTAAATCCAGAAGGGAAATCGCCACTTCAGCGGTACAGTATTGCCCGTCAGCATGCGCTTCTCGCAGGCGGTAGGCCGAGACGCGTGAAAGGTCGACCGAAATCACCGGCAATGAATCGAGATAAGGACTTTTGCGGAACATTTTTCGCGCTTCGGTCCAGGTTCCGTCCAGCATAATAAACAGCGGCGGTTTACCTGATGGCGGTGCCGAAAGCACCTGGCGATCTTCGCCAGCATACGAGGCCGGAAATACGACCATTGGCTGATAGTCCGGGTTTGCCACTAAGTCGAGCAGGGCTTTAGGCGGTTCCGTGCGTGACCACTGAAATGCCGCGGTATCCGGCAGAATGTCGGCAATAAGGCGTCCGGTATTGCTGGGTTTCATTGGTTCGGTATCGAACATGACCAGGCAAAAACGACTCTTCGCGGTGCTCGGCGCAAGGGTCTCGCACAGACAAACTTTTAGCGGCAGCAGACAACGTTGACAGCGGCGAATACGATTGCCGCGGGCAAGAAAAGGGCGAGTCGCGCGGGCCAGGCGTGCGGCGCGCAGTTGAAGAACAGCGTTATCAGTCATGGGCGAAGTGGAGGAAAAACCCTATTTTCGCAGAGGAAGGAACGGGGCACAAGATGCGCCCCGTTAATGTTACAGCGATTCGTTTAACCAGCTATCAAACGGTGCTTTAGGAACGGCACCGTTAAGCATGTCGATCACTTCACCATTTTTGAAAATCATGATGGTTGGGATGCTGCGAATGCGAAAGCGTGCGCTCAGCTCACGTTCTGCTTCGGTATTGACCTTAACAAAACGCATTTTGCCGCTGCGTTCTTCGGCAACATCCTCGAAGACAGGCGCGAAGCTACGGCACGGACCACACCACGGTGCCCAAAAATCGACAACCACCGGAAGATCGTCCTTGAGGAGTTTGTCCAGCGTAGCACCCGTAGCGTTGATAACATCGCCATCAAACAGTTCATGGCCACAACGCCCGCATTTCGCGCCATCTTCAATCCGATCGTCCGGAATGCGATTAAGAGCCTGACAGTTGGCACATACGGTATTCATAACTAACCTCTGATAGAGCCGTGGGACAGCGGCAGAATGCCGATAATGTTTCTAATATGTTACATATTATCATTCAGCCTGTTTGAAACGACAATGCGTTTTATTCAATGAGAACAATAGTCACAGGCTTTTGTACGAATTTATGGCTATGAGCTTGCACATCGGGTAATCTGCGCGCTTCGCGCAGCGCTGGTGGAGAAAAGCATGAACGACGAAATGAAAAACAAAAGCGGCAAGGTCAAAGTGATGTATGTCCGCAGTGATGATGACTCTGATAAACGCACCCAAAATCCGCGTACCGGAAAAGGTGGCGGGCGTCCGGCGTCTTCTCGTGCAGACGGTGGCCGTCGCCCCGCCCGCGATGACAGAAATAACCGCGGTGATGACCGCAAACGTGATGACCGCAAGCGTGACGATCGCAAACGCGATGATTTCTCGCGCGAGGGTTCATCCCCCTGGCGTACCGTTTCTCGTGCCCCTGGTGAAGAGGCGCCTGAAAAAGCCGATCACGGTGGTATCAGCGGGAAAAGCTTTATTGACCCGGAAGTGCTGCGCCGTCAGCGTGCAGAAGAGACCCGAGTCTATGGCGAGAATGCCTGCCAGGCGCTGTTCCAGAGCCGTCCTGAGTGCATCGTTCGCGCATGGTTTATCCAGAGCGTAACCCCGCGCTTTAAAGAAGCGCTGCGCTGGATGGCGGCAAACCGTAAAGCCTACCATGTGGTGGATGACGCTGAGCTGACGAAAGCATCAGGCACTGAACACCACGGTGGCGTGTGCTTCCTGATCAAAAAACGTAACGGGACTACCGTACAGCAGTGGGTTAGCCAGGCGGAAGCCGATGACTGCGTGCTGGCACTTGAAGATGTGGGCAACCCGCATAATCTGGGTGCAATGATGCGTAGCTGCGCGCACTTTGGCGTGAAAGGCGTGCTGTTACAGGATGCCGCGCTGCTGGAATCGGGTGCCGCGATCCGTACCGCAGAGGGCGGGGCAGAGCATGTTCAGCCGATCACCGGCGACAGCGTTCTGGATGCTATTGAGCAGTTCCGTAATGCGGGATATGCCATCGTCACAACCTCCAGCCATGCCGCTACGCCGCTGTTTAAAGCCACATTGCCGCGTAAAATGGTGCTGGTGCTGGGTCAGGAGCGTGATGGCCTGTCGGATGCTGCGCTTTCCAGCGCGGATCTGAGCGTCTCTATCGACGGTACAGGCAATGTTGAAAGTCTGAACGTTTCCGTTGCGACTGGCGTACTGCTGGCGGAATGGTGGCGCCAGAATAAAGCATAAGACTGTGCGTCGGATGTGCCCGCTAAAACGGGCACATCCGATGCGTTACTCACTCTCAGCCGGTAACACTGGCATCCAGTCAATTGGCGTTTCGCCACGTTTTTCCAGCCACTCGTTCGCCAGAACAAAATGATTACAACCAAAGAAACCACGATGCGCTGACAGCGGTGACGGATGCGGTGCCTTCAGGACATGATGACGCTGCCTGTCGATAATCGCCCCTTTCTTCTGCGCGTGGGAACCCCACAGTAAAAACACCACCCCTTCACGATGCTCGTTGATAAGGCTGATGACTTTATCGGTAAAGGTTTCCCAGCCCAGGCTGGCGTGAGAATGTGCCTGACCGGCACGTACGGTGAGTACCGTATTCAGTAACAGCACGCCCTGGCGCGCCCAGCTTTCCAGATAACCATGCGTGGGCCGGGTAAACCCGGGCACGGTCTTTTCGAGTTCTTTGTACATGTTCAGAAGCGAAGGGGGAATAGCAACCCCAGGACGTACAGAGAAAGCAAGCCCGTGAGCCTGTCCCGGTCCGTGGTAAGGATCCTGGCCGAGGATAACAACTTTCACATCGCTGAGTTCGGTATAGCGAAACGCGTTGAAAACATCTTTTTGTGGCGGATAAATCGTCTGGCCAGACTGCCGCTCTGCCGCAACGGTGCTGAGGGTGTTAATAAAATAGGGCTGCTGTTTCTCTTCTGCCAGCACATCGTGCCAGGTCAACGGTGTCGTCATCTCGCTCTCCTGCGAATCACATTCTGCGCCTAGCTTAACCGCTAAAACCCTGGGTGCAAAATCCCAGGCATAAAATCACCGTAAGTCACTCAATTTATTTTGAATAGATGCGAAAGGAGTTGAGCTGGCAAAGCAATGAAATTGATCTGGAACAATAAAATCAAACCACACTCTTTGTGTGGTTGGTGTTTTTGTTGATTTAAATCAATAAATGACCGGGGTGCGAGTGATATATATACACACAAGAAACAATGGTTTTACCAATTGGCCGCGCGAGGCCGACACCAGTTAATGTAGCCTAAGGGAGGCAACACATGATTACAGGTATCCAGATTACTAAAGCTGCAAATGACGACCTGCTCAACTCTTTCTGGCTGCTGGACAGCGAGAAAAATGAAGCGCGCTGTGTAGTAGCGAAAGCGGGTTTTGCTGAAGATGAAATCGTTCCGGTGAACAAACTGGGCGAAATCGAATACCGTGAAATCCCAATGGAAGTAAAACCGGAAGTGCGCGTTGAAGGTGGTCAGCACCTGAACGTGAACGTGCTGCGTCGTGAAACGCTGGAAGATGCGGTTAAGCACCCGGAAAAATACCCACAGCTGACCATTCGTGTATCAGGTTATGCAGTACGTTTTAACTCTCTGACCCCGGAACAGCAGCGCGACGTTATTGCGCGTACCTTTACTGAAAGCCTGTAAGGTTTCAGTCTCGGGGGTGGAATAAAAAAGCCGGGGTTTTCCCCGGCTTTTTTTTACTCTTCAGTTTTCGTCTCTGGTGCGGCAGAGCTTGGTTTACGGCGTTTACCAATATTCTTGGTATCGCGGTGGCGCTGCTTCACGCGCGGCTTCTCTTTTTCTTTCTCTTTTTTCTCAGCACGTTTTGCGAGCGCTTTTTTAGACGGTTTGCCCGTCATTTTTTCACTCGGTGCACGTGTGGTCGGGCGAAGCTCATCAATAACGCGTGCTTTCAGTGGCTCATCAACGTAGCGGCCAATTTTCTGCAGCAGCAGGTAGTCATGCGCTTCGACCAGAGAGATCGCGATACCTTTGCGTCCGGCACGGCCGGTACGGCCAATGCGGTGCAGATAGGTGTCGCCGCTGCGTGGCATATCGAAGTTAATGACGTGACTGACGTCCGGAATGTCGATCCCGCGTGCAGCAACGTCTGTTGCGACCAGCACGTTCACGCGACCATCAGTCAGACGTTTAATCCCTTCGGTACGCTTAACCTGCGCCATCTCGCCTTCGAGATAGCAGTTATTGATTCCGGCATTACGCAGCATTTCAGCCAGTTCATGCACACGCTCGCGCTTACGCACAAAGACGATGGTACGGGTGGCATCGTCCTGCTTCAGCAGGTGCTTAAGTAACTCAACCTTGTGTTCAAGATTATCTGCACGGTAATACCACTGGTGGATCTTCTTGCGCTCGCGCGTGGACGGCGTCGCGGAAACTTCCACCGGATCTTCCAGCAGGCGCTCTGCGAAGTCTTTGATCGCATCCCCTTCAAGGGTGGCAGAGAACAGCATCGTCTGGTTACGCCAGCGTGTCTCACCCGCGATATGTTCGATATCCTGCGCGAAGCCCATGTCCAGCATGCGGTCAGCTTCATCCAGAATCAGTGTTTCTACCGCGCGGCAGTCGAAGTTCTCTTCTTTAATGTACTGCAGCAGGCGACCGGTCGTCGCAACGACGATGTCCTGGTTTTCGCTGAACACTTCGGCGTGGTTCATATACGCAACGCCGCCAGTGATCGTGGCGATATCCAGATGGGTATTGGCCGCCAGCTCGCGGGCGTGATCGGCAACCTGCATCGCCAGCTCGCGCGTCGGCGTCAGGATCAAAATACGCGGCGGGCCTGATTTTTTACGTGGAAAATCGAGCAGATGCTGCAACACAGGCAGCAAGTAAGCTGCTGTCTTCCCCGTGCCGGTTGGCGCAGAACCGAGCACATCGCGGCCCTCAAGCGCAGGCGGAATGGCCGCTGCCTGAATGGCGGTCGGGCGTGTAAAGCCTTTGCTCTCAAGTGCATTGAGCAGGCTTTCATCGAGTTCAAGTTCGGAAAAAGTCGTTACAGTCATGTTCTACCTCTGTGTGGGGCGCTGATTATAGACGTTACGGCTGTAATCTTCATCTGTTTGTATGGATATCGCTTTGCGGCCACTTCGCTTTCCCCTATGCTACTCCAGTTTCACTTAGAAGGTTGCCCTGACATGTCTCAACTCAAAGCGCAGTTGCGCCGCGATGGTTTTACGTTTAAACAATTTTTTGTCGCTCACGATCGCTGTGCCATGAAAGTCGGTACAGACGGTATTTTACTGGGTGCCTGGGCACCTGTCGCAGGTGTAAAGCGTATTCTGGATATTGGGACGGGCAGCGGGCTGTTGGCGCTGATGCTGGCGCAACGTACCGAAGCGCATGTCACCATAGATGCGGTGGAGCTGGATGCGCAGGCGGCAGAGCAGGCGAGTGAAAATGCGGCTGAATCTCGGTGGGCCGCCCGGATTAACGTTGAATGTGCAGATGTGCTCGACTGGACGCCGGAGCAAACCGCGCGTTACGACCTGATTGTCAGCAATCCTCCCTACTACGCGCCCGGAGTTGAGTGCGGAACGCCTGAGCGTGAACAGGCCCGTTATACCGGCTCCCTCGACCATAAGGCGCTGCTGATCAGTGCCGCAGAGCTTATTTCAGAAGAGGGGTTTTTCTGCGTGGTTCTGCCAGAAAGCACCGGCAATGCGTTTATTGGCATAGCGCAAGAGATTGGCTGGAAATTACGTTTACGCACCGATATTGCAGATACCGAAGGGCGATTGCCGCACCGTGTGCTGCTGGCGCTCTCACCTAAAGAAGGTGAATGCTTTAACGACCGAATGGTGATCCGTGGGCCAGACCAGCGTTATTCCGAAGATTACACCGCTCTGACCCAGGCGTTTTATCTGTTTATGTGAACCTGCGGGGAGAGGATCGACGGGCCGGACTCGGCCAGCTGATCGGGGTAGTCGAGGGTATAGTGCAAACCGCGGCTCTCTTTACGCATCATCGCGCAGCGAACAATCAATTCGGCAACCTGAACCAGATTGCGCAGCTCCAGCAGATTATTGGATACGCGGAAATTGGCATAATAGTCATCGATTTCCTGCTGCAGCATCGTGATACGGCGTAATGCGCGTTCAAGACGTTTCGTGGTCCGCACAATCCCGACGTAGTCCCACATAAACAGCCGCAGTTCGTGCCAGTTATGCTGAATAACGACCAGCTCATCCGGGTTCTCCACGCGGCTTTCATCCCAGGCAGGCAGATTTTCTGTCTGACGGGCGTAAGGCATGCGCTTCGTGATATCTTCCGCGGCAGACCAGCCGTAAACCAGACACTCCAGCAGTGAGTTCGACGCCATCCGGTTCGCGCCATGAAGCCCGGTATAACTTACTTCACCGATAGCATACAGGCCATCCACATCGGTGCGACCATGATCATCAACCATTACGCCCCCGCAGGTATAGTGGGCGGCAGGCACGATGGGCACCGAATCGCGGGTTAAATCAATCCCCAGACCCAGCAGCTTTTCGTAGATCATCGGGAAATGCTGGCGGATAAACTCTGCCGGCTTATGGCTGATGTCCAGATACATGCAGTCTACGCCAAGACGCTTCATTTCATGGTCGATGGCGCGGGCAACGATATCGCGCGGTGCCAGCTCGCCCCTGGGGTCAAAGTCCGGCATAAAGCGGGAGCCGTCAGGACGTTTCAGGTATGCGCCTTCACCGCGCAGGGCTTCCGTCAGCAGGAAATTACGCGCCTGAGGATGGAACAGGGCGGTCGGGTGAAACTGGTTGAATTCAAGGTTTGCCACGCGACAACCGGCGCGCCAGGCCATGGCGATGCCGTCTCCGGAGGCAATATCGGGGTTGGTGGTATACTGATACACTTTGGATGCACCGCCAGTCGCCAGCACCACGGCTTTCGCCTGACAGGTCTCAACCTTCTCTTTATTGCGATTCCAGACCCAGGCACCCACGACACGACGCGTACCAGGCAGGCCAATCTTGTCGGAAATAATCAGGTCAACGGCATTGCTGCGCTCAAGGACCCGAATGTTAGGATGGCTGAGGGCTTTACTGGCCAGCGTGGTTTCGACTTCTTTACCGGTAGCGTCTGCGGCATGCAGGATACGGCGGTGGCTATGCCCGCCTTCGCGGGTGAGGTGGTAGCTTTCTTCACCGTTTGGCTGTACCTGCGTATCAAATAATACGCCCTGATCGATCAACCACTGCACGCAATGACGGGCATTACTGGCCACAAACTCTGCGGCATGTGCATCCACGATCCCGGCCCCGGCAATCAGCGTATCGTCGACATGCGACGCAATGCTGTCTGTCTCATCAAACACGGCGGCAATACCGCCCTGGGCATAAAACGTAGAACCTTCACTTATCGGCCCTTTGCTCAGAACGATAACGCTCTGATGTTCGGCCAGACGCAGTGCCAGGGAGAGACCGGCAGCGCCGCTACCGATGATCAGTACATCACAATGCAGTTCAGGTGTTGTGTTCATGATTTTTGTTTAATTTACTAAACAGTGTTTGGTCAGAATAGCATCCGAATGCGAGATATCGCACGTTTTTTTTGATGTGAGTTGTAACCGCTAAACTCGAGGCGGAGGATTAAAACCACGTAAAAGAAAGAAAATATTTTGCGAAGCAGATCGTTAGCGTCAGATTTTGTGGTGAAATAAAGACTGGGTTGCGTTACTCTTCTGGCGGGAAAAGAGATGTTTCTTGTCATAAAGTGGTGCGTATCGTGAACAGACTTATAATGAGAGAAAATGAACAGTCTGCGGCGCGATGAACAAAAACAAAGGCGTTACGGAACTTATTGAAGATCAGACACTCTAATTCGGTGCTTGCTCAAAGTGCGGTTTTTTAAGAGTGGCGTTTCGATAACGCGTGGAATTTAGGTTTGGGGAGACATTACCTCGGATGAGCGAGCAGTTAACGGACCAGGTCCTGGTTGAACGGGTCCAGAAGGGAGATCAGAAAGCCTTTAACTTACTGGTGGTGCGCTACCAGCATAAGGTGGCGAGCCTGGTTTCCCGCTATGTACCGTCAGGCGATGTGCCTGATGTAGTACAAGAGTCTTTTATTAAGGCCTATCGCGCGCTGGATTCATTCCGGGGAGATAGTGCTTTTTATACCTGGCTGTACCGTATTGCGGTCAATACGGCAAAGAATTATTTGGTCGCTCAGGGCCGCCGTCCGCCTTCAAGTGATGTGGACGCAATCGACGCCGAAAACTTCGAAAGTGGCGGTGCGCTGAAAGAAATTTCGAACCCTGAGAACTTAATGTTGTCAGAAGAACTGAGACAAATCGTTTTTCGCACGATCGAGTCGCTCCCGGAAGATTTACGCATGGCAATTACGTTACGGGAGTTGGATGGTCTGAGCTATGAAGAGATAGCCGCCATCATGGATTGTCCGGTCGGCACGGTACGTTCACGTATTTTCCGTGCGCGAGAAGCAATTGATAATAAAGTTCAACCGCTTATCAGGCGTTGACGATAGCGGGATACTGGAAAAGGTATTAGGCATGCAGAAAGAAAAACTTTCCGCTTTAATGGATGGTGAAACGCTGGATAGTGAACTGCTCAACGAGCTGTCTCATTCTCCCGAAATGCAAGAGACCTGGGAGAGTTACCATCTCATCCGTGACACCCTTCGCGGTGACACCGGCGAGGTTCTCCATTTCGATATCTCAGCTCGCGTGATGGCGGCCATTGAAAATGAGCCTGTCCGTCAGACCACTCCGCTGATTCCTGAAGCTCAACCTGCGCCTCACCAGTGGCAGAAAATGCCGTTCTGGCACAAGGTGCGTCCGTGGGCCAGCCAGCTCACCCAAATGGGTGTGGCTGCATGCGTATCGCTTGCAGTTATCGTTGGCGTCCAGCACTATAATACTCAGTCTGAAACTAATCAGCAGCCAGAAGCGCCAGTGTTCAACACACTGCCGATGATGGGCAAAGCCAGCCCGGTAAGTTTGGGTGTTCCGGCTGATGCATCCGCCAGCGGCGGCCAGCAACAGCAGGTTCAGGAGCAACGCCGTCGCATTAATGCGATGTTGCAGGATTACGAGTTGCAGCGTCGTCTGCACTCTGAACAGCTTCAGTTTGAGCAGGCACAAACCCAGCAAGCGGCTGTGCAGGTGCCCGGAAACCAAACTTTAGGAACGCAATCGCAGTAATGAAGCAACTTTGGTTCGCCATGTCTCTGATGGCGGGTAGCCTGTTCTTCTCTGCCAACGCCTCGGCTGATGTTTCATCCGGGGCGTTGTTGCAGCAAATGAATCTGGCCAGCCAGTCACTCAATTACGAGTTGGCATTTATCAGTATCAATAAGCAGGGCGTCGAGTCGTTACGATACCGCCATGCCCGTCTTGATAACCAGCCGCTCGCCCAGCTTTTACAGATGGATGGCCCGCGTCGGGAAGTTGTCCAGCGTGGTAACGAAATCAGTTATTTCGAACCCGGTCTGGAGCCTTTCACACTGAATGGCGATTATATCGTCGATTCTCTGCCATCGCTTATCTACACCGACTTCAAACGTCTTGCGCCTTACTATGATTTCATTTCGGTAGGGCGTACGCGCATTGCGGACAGACTGTGTGAGGTGATCCGCGTTGTTGCCCGTGACGGAACGCGCTACAGCTATATCGTCTGGATTGACGCCGAAACCAAGCTGCCAATGCGTGTAGACCTGCTTGACCGTGATGGTGAAACGCTGGAACAGTTCCGCGTTATCTCCTTTAGCGTGAACAATCAGGTGGGTAATAGCATGCAGAATCTGGCGAAAGCCAGCCTGCCACCGTTGCTTTCGGTACCGGCGGGTGATTCCGTCAACTTCAACTGGGTTCCTTCCTGGATCCCGCAAGGGTTTAGCGAAGTCTCCAGCAGCCGTCGACAACTGCCAACCATTGAAACACCGGTTGAATCGCGTCTTTATTCCGATGGTTTGTTCAGTTTCTCGGTGAACATTAACCGCGCATCGGCAAACAGTTCTGAACAAATGCTTCGTACCGGACGCAGGACGGTCAGCACCACGGTTCGCGATAACGCAGAGATCACCATTGTGGGTGAATTACCGCCACAAACGGCGAAGCGTATTTCCGACAGCATTAAATTCAGGGCTGCACAATGATTAAAGAGTGGGCTACGGTCGTATCGTGGCAGAATGGCATTGCGCTGGTGAGCTGTGATGTTAAGGCCTCATGCAATAGCTGTGCTTCCAGAGCCGGTTGCGGTAGCCGCGTGCTGAACAAGCTCGGGCCGCAAACCTCGCATACCATTTCCGTGCCAAGCGATCGGCCGCTGATGGTGGGGCAAAAGGTGGAGCTGGGAATTGCAGAAGGTAGCCTGCTCACGTCCGCCATGCTGGTTTATCTCTCTCCGCTGGTGGGGCTGTTTGTTATGGGCGGCGTATTCCAGATGCTGTTTGGTACCGATGTGGCCGCCATGTGTGGTGCGGCATTGGGCGGTGTAGGGGGATTCTGGCTGGCCAAAGCTCTCTCCCCGAAGCTTGCCGCACGCGAAGAATGGCAGCCTGTTATTCTCAGCGTAGGGCTAGCACCCGACCAGCTTCGTGTTGAGACGCTCTCTTCTGAGGCCCGGTGATCCATCGGGCTTTGTCCTTTTTTACGTCCTAAAACAGAAAACGCCATTTCTTCACGCTATACCTGGCGCTAAGTACATTTCCAGGTAACGGGGATGTAGTGTAGAATGCGGCGTTTTCGCACTGAAAAACGTCAGGCTAAGAACAGCGGCCTCCAGGAATTCGTAAGGCATAATTATTTAACTATATGAAGAACATACGTAACTTTTCGATCATTGCTCACATTGACCACGGTAAGTCGACGCTGTCTGACCGTATTATCCAGATTTGCGGTGGCCTGTCTGATCGTGAAATGGAAGCCCAGGTTCTGGACTCCATGGACCTGGAACGCGAACGCGGTATCACCATCAAAGCGCAGAGCGTTACGCTTGATTACAAAGCGGCTGATGGCGAAATCTACCAGCTGAACTTTATCGACACCCCAGGCCACGTTGACTTCTCCTATGAAGTTTCACGCTCGCTGGCGGCCTGTGAAGGCGCGCTGCTGGTTGTGGATGCCGGGCAGGGCGTTGAAGCCCAGACCCTGGCAAACTGCTACACCGCGATGGAAATGGATCTCGAGGTTGTGCCGGTTCTGAACAAAATTGACCTGCCAGCTGCCGATCCTGAGCGCGTAGCGGAAGAGATTGAAGATATTGTCGGCATCGACGCGACCGATGCGGTGCGCTGCTCCGCTAAAACGGGCGTGGGCGTGACCGACGTGCTGGAACGCCTGGTGCGTGATATCCCGGCACCAGAAGGTGACCCGGATGCCCCGCTGCAGGCGCTGATCATCGACTCCTGGTTTGATAACTACCTGGGCGTTGTCTCGCTGGTGCGTATTAAAAACGGCACCATGCGTAAAGGCGACAAAATCAAGGTAATGAGTACTGGCCAGGTTTACAACGCAGACCGTCTGGGTATCTTCACGCCAAAACAGGTTGACCGTACCGAGCTGAAATGTGGCGAAGTAGGCTGGCTTGTCTGCGCCATTAAAGACATCCTCGGCGCGCCAGTGGGCGATACCCTGACCGGAGCACGTAACCCGGCAGACAAAGCGCTGCCAGGCTTTAAAAAGGTTAAACCGCAGGTTTACGCGGGTCTGTTCCCGGTCAGCTCTGACGACTATGAAAACTTCCGTGATGCGCTCGGCAAGCTGAGCCTCAACGATGCTTCCCTGTTCTATGAACCAGAAAGCTCCACGGCGCTGGGCTTCGGCTTCCGCTGCGGCTTCCTTGGTCTGCTGCACATGGAGATCATCCAGGAGCGTCTGGAGCGTGAATACGATCTGGATCTGATCACCACGGCACCGACCGTTGTGTACGAAGTGCAGACCACCAACAAAGAGATCGTCTACGTCGATAGCCCGTCCAAGCTGCCACCGCTGAACAATATCGAAGAACTGCGCGAGCCCATTGCAGAGTGTCATATGCTGCTGCCGCAGGAGTTCCTGGGTAACGTTATTACGCTGTGTATTGAGAAGCGTGGCGTACAGACCAACATGGTTTACCACGGTAATCAAGTTGCGCTGACGTACGAAATCCCTATGGCGGAAGTGGTCCTCGACTTCTTTGATCGTCTGAAGTCTACCTCTCGTGGCTATGCATCACTGGATTACAACTTCAAACGCTTCCAGGCGTCTAACATGGTGCGTGTGGACGTGCTGATCAACGGCGAGCGTGTGGATGCGCTGGCACTCATCACTCACAACGACAATGCGCCATACCGTGGCCGTGAGCTGGTTGAGAAGATGAAAGAGCTGATCCCGCGTCAGCAGTTTGATATCGCGATTCAGGCCGCCATCGGTAACCACATTATTGCCCGTTCTACTGTGAAACAGCTGCGTAAAAACGTTCTGGCGAAATGCTACGGCGGTGACGTCAGCCGTAAGAAAAAGCTGCTGCAGAAACAGAAAGAAGGTAAGAAGCGTATGAAGCAGGTCGGTAACGTCGAACTGCCGCAGGAAGCATTCCTTGCCATCCTTCATGTTGGTAAAGACGGCAAATAACCCTAAGGAGTTGGCATGGCGAACATGTTTGCCCTGATTCTGGTCATTGCTACCCTGGTGACAGGTTTGTTGTGGTGTCTGGATAAGTTTATTTTCGCTCCAAAACGCCATGAACGTCAGGCTGCCGCACAGGCAGCCACTGGCGATGGGCTGGACGCGAAAACCCTGAAGAAAGTCGGCCCGAAACCGGGCTGGCTGGAAACCGGGGCATCGGTATTTCCGGTGCTGGCGATTGTGCTGGTTGTCCGCTCGTTTATTTACGAGCCGTTCCAGATCCCGTCTGGTTCAATGATGCCAACGCTGCTGATTGGCGATTTTATTCTGGTTGAGAAGTTTGCCTACGGGATTAAAGATCCGATCTACCAGAAAACGCTGATCGAAACCGGTCATCCAAAACGTGGCGACATCGTGGTGTTTAAATACCCGGAAGATCCGCGTCTGGATTACATCAAGCGTGCAGTGGGTCTGCCGGGTGATAAAGTCACCTACGATCCGGTGGCGAAAGAAGTTACCGTTCAGCCTGGCTGCAGCTCCGGTACCGCGTGTGAAAACGCGCTGCCAATCACTTACTCAAACGTTGAGCCAAGTGATTTTGTGCAGACCTTTGCTCGCCGTAACGGCGGTGAAGCGACCAGCGGTTTCTTCCAGGTGCCCAAAGGCGAGACCAAAGAGGACGGTATTCGCCTGGTTGAACGTAAAGAGACGCTGGGTGATGTGACCCACCGTATCCTCACCGTGCCAATCGCGCAGGATCAAGTGGGGATGTACTACCGGCAGCCAGGCCAACAGCTGGCCAGCTGGATCGTACCACCGGGACACTACTTCATGATGGGTGATAACCGCGATAATTCCGCGGACAGCCGTTACTGGGGCTTTGTGCCGGAAGCGAATCTGGTAGGTAAAGCGACCGCTATCTGGATGAGTTTTGAGAAGCAGGAAGGCGAATGGCCGACCGGCGTTCGCCTGAATCGTATCGGCGGGATCCATTAATTCTCATTAAATGAACGCGTAGCCGCGTTGATTAGCGGCTACGCGAATTATTTCAGCGATAAATCTCTTTGGACTAACGACATCCCCTGTCGTTGTGTATAGAATATTCCCCCGAAGTTTAAGGTTGGCCCTGCAAGGGTGCCACGGCACACGAAACCGCGTTGGTCTTCTCAGGTCGGTTTCGTGTGCTGCATTTTTGACGCATTCATTTACTGGTATCGCATGAACCCCATCGTAATTAATCGGCTTCAACGGAAGCTGGGCTACACTTTTCATCATCAGGAGTTGTTGCAACAGGCATTAACCCACCGCAGTGCCAGCAGCAAGCATAATGAGCGCCTCGAGTTCCTGGGTGACTCTATTTTAAGTTTCGTGATCGCGAATGCGCTTTATCACCGTTTCCCACGTGTGGACGAAGGTGATATGAGCCGCATGCGCGCGACGCTGGTTCGGGGTAATACCCTGGCGGAAATCGCTCGTGAATTTGAACTGGGCGAATGTCTGCGACTTGGGCCGGGTGAACTGAAAAGCGGCGGCTTCCGTCGTGAATCTATTCTTGCCGACACGGTCGAAGCATTAATTGGTGGTGTGTTCCTGGACAGCGATATTCAGACCGTAGAAAAGCTGATCCTTAACTGGTATCAAACCCGTCTGGACGAAATCAGTCCGGGCGATAAACAAAAAGATCCGAAAACGCGTCTGCAGGAATATTTGCAGGGTCGCCACCTCCCGCTGCCATCCTATCTGGTGGTGCAGGTGCGGGGCGAAGCGCACGATCAGGAATTTACCATCCATTGCCAGGTCAGTGGCCTGAGTGAACCGGTGGTCGGCACAGGTTCTAGCCGTCGTAAGGCTGAACAGGCTGCCGCCGAACAGGCGTTAAAAATGCTGGAGCTGGAATGAGCGAAGAAAAAACGTATTGCGGGTTTATTGCCATCGTCGGACGTCCGAACGTTGGCAAATCTACCCTGTTGAATAATCTGCTTGGGCAGAAAATTTCCATTACTTCCCGTAAGGCGCAGACCACGCGTCACCGCATCGTCGGTATCCACACGGAAGGCGCCTATCAGGCGATCTACGTTGATACCCCGGGCCTGCACATGGAAGAGAAGCGCGCCATCAACCGCCTGATGAACAAGGCGGCGAGCAGCTCGATTGGCGACGTAGAGCTGGTGATTTTCGTGGTGGAAGGCACCCGCTGGACGCCTGACGACGAAATGGTGTTGAACAAACTGCGCGACGGTAAAACGCCGGTGATCCTTGCGGTCAACAAAGTGGACAACGTGCAGGAAAAAGCCGATCTGCTGCCGCACCTGCAGTGGCTGGGAAGCCAGATGAACTTCCTTGATATCGTCCCGCTGTCTGCCGAGACCGGTCTGAACGTCGATACCATCGCAGGCATCGTGCGCAAACATCTGCCGGAAGCGATTCATCACTTCCCGGAAGATTACATCACCGATCGTTCTCAGCGCTTTATGGCCTCTGAGATCATCCGTGAAAAACTGATGCGTTTCCTTGGCGCGGAACTGCCGTACTCCGTAACGGTTGAGATTGAACGTTTTCAGACCAACGAACGCGGCGGCTATGACATCAACGGCCTGATCCTCGTTGAGCGCGAAGGGCAGAAGAAGATGGTGATCGGCAACAAAGGTGCCAAGATCAAAACCATCGGCATTGAAGCGCGCAGAGACATGCAGGACATGTTTGAAGCCCCGGTTCACCTTGAACTGTGGGTGAAGGTGAAATCAGGCTGGGCCGATGATGAGCGTGCATTGCGCAGCCTCGGTTACGGCGACGACGTCTAAGACTGAACATCGTGGATGGATGGCAGCGTGCCTTTGTCCTCCATAGCCGTCCGTGGAGCGAGACCAGCCTTATGCTGGACGTTTTCACGGAAGAGTCGGGCCGTGTGCGCCTTGTTGCTAAAGGCGCACGTTCCAAACGCTCCGGCCTGAAGGGCGCCTTACAGCCTTTCACTCCGCTGCTGGTACGCTTCGGCGGGCGTGGGGAAGTCAAAACCCTGCGCAGTGCCGAAGCCGTCTCTCTGGCGCTCCCCCTTTCTGGTATCACGCTGTACAGCGGTCTCTATGTCAACGAACTCATCTCACGTGTTCTGGAGCATGAGACTCGCTTCTCTGAACTTTTCTTTGATTACCTGCACTGTATCCAGACGCTGGCCGGCGCTACCGGTACGCCCGAACCTGCCCTGCGTCGTTTTGAACTGGCGCTGCTCGGACACCTGGGCTACGGGGTCGATTTTTTGCATTGTGCAGGGAGCGGAGACGAGGTAGAGGATGCGATGACCTATCGCTACCGTGAAGAAAAAGGCTTTATCGCCAGCGTCGTGATAGATAACAGCACCTTTACCGGGCGACAGCTTAGAGCGCTGTATGCGCGCGAGTTTCCCGATCAGGATACCCTTCGCGCAGCAAAACGCTTTACCCGAATTGCGCTCAAGCCGTATCTTGGCGGCAAGCCCTTAAAGAGCCGCGAATTGTTCAGGCAGTTTATGCCGAAACGTTAACGTATCAGACCCTCGCCCCAGCCCTCTCACTGAGGGAGAGGGAGGCAGGGACACGAACTAAAATACCGAGGATTGTCATGGCTGAATTACTGTTAGGCGTCAACATTGATCACATCGCCACGCTGCGTAATGCACGCGGCACGGCTTATCCCGATCCGGTTCAGGCGGCGTTCATCGCTGAGCAGGCTGGCGCCGATGGCATTACCGTTCACCTGCGTGAAGACCGCCGTCATATTACCGACCGCGATGTGCGCATTTTGCGTCAGACGCTGGATACCCGCATGAACCTGGAGATGGCGGTCACGGAAGAGATGCTGACGATTGCCTGCGAGACGAAGCCGCATTTCTGCTGCCTGGTACCGGAAAAACGTCAGGAAGTGACCACCGAAGGGGGCCTGGACGTGGCGGGTCAACGCGACAAAATGCGTGATGCCTGCAAGCGTCTGGCTGAGGCGGGTATCCTGGTCTCTCTGTTCATCGACGCCGATGTAGCACAGATCAAAGCGGCTGCCGAAGTGGGCGCGCCCTATATTGAAATTCATACCGGCTGTTACGCTGATGCGAAAGACGAAACTACGCAGGCCAAAGAGCTGGAGCGTATCGCCAATGCGGCCACCTATGCCGCGAGCCTGGGGCTGAAAGTTAACGCCGGGCATGGCCTGACCTACCATAACGTCAAGGCTATTGCAGCCCTGCCAGAAATGCATGAGCTGAATATCGGCCACGCTATTATTGGCCGTGCGGTAATGAGTGGCCTGAAAGAGGCGGTCTCAGAAATGAAACGCCTGATGCTGGAAGCGCGTCAGTAATGGCTATTCTGGGCTTAGGCACCGATATCGTTGAAATAGCCCGCATTGAAGCGGTGATCGCCCGTAGTGGCGATCGCCTGGCACGACGCATGCTGAGCGATAACGAATGGGCCATCTGGGAGACGCATCAGCAGCCGGTACGTTTTCTGGCCAAGCGCTTTGCCGTCAAAGAGGCGGCAGCCAAAGCCTTCGGCACCGGTATTCGTAACGGTCTGGCGTTTAACCAGTTTGAAGTGTTTAACGATGAGCTGGGTAAACCACGCCTGCGTTTATGGGGTGAGGCGCAAACGCTGGCAGAGAAACTCGGCGTAAATCACATGCATGTGACGCTCGCCGATGAACGCCACTACGCCTGCGCGACGGTGATTATCGAAAGTTAAAGTTTGTCCGCGTGATGCAGCAGGACAAACTTATCCCAAAGCTGCTCTTCGCTCTCAACGTGTGCCGGATCCTTCAGGATGGTATTGGGGATTGGGCACACTTTCTGACAGGTCGGCGTTTCGTAGTGGCCGATGCATTCAGTGCAGCGGTCGCTGTTAATCTCATAAATGCTCTCGCCCATCGAAATCGCCTGGTTCGGGCATTCCGGTTCGCACATATCGCAATTGATGCATTTTTTGGTGATTAACAGCGCCATCAGGAAATTCTCAGAAACAACACAAACAGGGCGGGCATTATACGCTCATTACCTGTTCAAACCAGTTTTTTTACCAGCTCTTCACTGTGCCGGATACGCTCTGGCGCGTGCTCCAGATCCTGTTGCACCAGGGCCATAAACAGCAGGTCGGTCAACATCATTTGCGCACTTGTCGAGGAGATCGCCGCGCTGCGCGTAGCCTGCTCTTCCGCGATAGTATATAAACAGCGCGTAGCCCGCTGCTGCAGCGCGTTGGGAGTAAACCCGGTGATGGCCAGAATCTTACCGCCTACGCGTAAGGCTTCATCGGTAGCCATATTGATCTCGCGGCGTTCGCCGGAATAGGAGATCGCCAGCAGCAGATCGTTAGCATCCATCGCCTGCACGGTCGCCAGCAGGGCGTGCATATCCTGCTCGACAATGGCGTTGTAACCTATTTTTGTCAGCTTCCAGCCAAAGTTACGTGCCACCAGTCCGGACGCGCCTATCCCGGTCAAAATAATACGTCGCGCTGCACGCAGCATCGCCACGCTTTCCAGTAATTTTTCTTCGGTATTCACATCAAGGGTGGCATGCATGGCCGCGACATTCTCTTTGATGAGCTTCTCTCCCACCAGACGCATCGGGTCATCGCCACGAATCTGATTATGCACCGGCATCGACTGCGGATTGGGGTTACTCACCAGCGCTTCGCTAATCGCCAGCTTGAGAGCCGGGAAGCCTTTAAAGCCAATCTTCTGGGCAAATTTCACCACGCTCGACTGACTCACTCCGGCCTCACTCGCCAGCTGCTGCGAGCTGAGATGGCGGGCATGGTCGGGCTGAGAGAGCAGAAAATCCGCCAGCTTTTTATCGCTTTGAGCAAAGCCTGCATAACGCTGGCGAATGCGAATTAAACAGTTCATAGGTTCTCCTGGCGAAATTGTGATTGTCTGCGCAAATACGAATTTTGCTCGCCTGAATGAATTTTATATTCCATTATAGTGAGATTATTATGAATTAAAAATTCTTGAGGTACAAAAGATGAATCTTGGCTCACTTGTTTCTGAAACGCGTAACCCACAAACCATGGATCTGGATGCGCTCAGCACCCTGGAGCTGGTTAACCGTTTTAATCAACAGGATACGCTGGTCGCGCAGGCAGTGAAAGAGACATTACCGGAGGTGGCGAAAGCCGTCGATGCGGCGGCGGAAGCATTGAAGGCCGGTGGTCGCATTATCTACATGGGCGCCGGAACCAGCGGGCGTCTTGGTGTGCTGGATGCCTCTGAATGCCCGCCAACGTTTGGTGTGCCGCACGGTCTGGTCGTCGGATTGATTGCTGGCGGCCCTGGCGCGCTGCTGAAAGCCGTGGAAGGGGCGGAAGACAACAAACAGCTCGGCGAGGATGACCTGAAGGGGCTAAATCTGACCGCTCAGGATCTGGTTGTTGGGCTGGCGGCCTCCGGGCGTACGCCGTACGTTATCGGCGGTCTGGAGTATGCCAACAAGACGGGCTGTACCACGGTGGCGATTTCCTGTAATCCTGGCTCGCCGATTGCGCAGGTTGCTGCTATCGCTATCTCTCCGGTTGTCGGCCCGGAAGCGTTAACCGGCTCTACGCGCCTGAAATCCGGCACCGCGCAAAAGCTGGTGCTCAACATGATCTCCACTGGCGCGATGGTGAAGTTTGGCAAGGTTTATCAGAACCTGATGGTGGATATGCAAGCGACCAACGTCAAGCTGGTGGACAGAGCCTGCCGTATGGTCATGGAGGCGACAGGAGCAAGCCGCGAAGAGGCGGAAGCGGTACTGAAACAAACCGATCACGATGTTAAACCGGCCATTCTGATGATCCTGAGCGGACTGGACGCTGCGGCCGCCAGAGCAAGGCTCAATGCCCATAACGGGTTCTTACGGGCGGCATTAGAAAACTAACAGAGGCGTGTATGGACAAAACAGCAGCGCTCGCCAGCGATATCCTGCAGGGGATCGGTGGGGAAAAAAATATTCAGCGTCTGGAAAACTGCATGACGCGCGTGCGCGTCGAGGTGCATAACGACGAGCAGCTTGATGTGCCGCGTCTGAAGCAGCTTTCCGGCGTGAGTGGTTACGTTAAACAGGGGCAACAGCACCAGCTGATTGTCGGGCCGGGAAAGGCGGCGCAGGTTGTGGATGCCATGCGTGCGCTAATGGTCGGCGGCGAGAGCGTGGCGATCGATGACGTCGAACGTACGAAGGCGCAGGCAAAGGCCCGATACAAAGCCCCCATGAGCGATGCGCTGCGACAACTGGCCAACGTCTTTATTCCGCTGATCCCGGCGTTTATTGCCTCTGGCTTAATCACCGGGATCATCAATATTCTTAAGCGTCCGGATATCGTAGGGGACTTCGCGACCCACTACCCTAATTTATTAGGCATTCTCGGGATTTTCGGCAGCGCCGTGTTTGCCATCATGAACATTCTGGTGGGTGTCAACACCGCGAAGGTCTTTGGCGGCTCGCTGGCCATGGGCGGGGTGATGGCAGGTATTCTGTCCAGCCCACAACTGGCGCAGATAACCCTGTTTGGTGAGGCGCTCCAGCCTGGCCGCGGCGGGGTGATTGCCGTGCTGCTGGTGGTCATCCTGATGTGCTGGATCGAGAAGAAACTGCGCACCCTCCTGCCTGGATCAATTGAGCTGATCCTCAATCCACTGTTAACGACGTTGATCACCGGCAGCGTGGCTATTGTGGCGTTGCAACCGCTGGGGGGCTGGATCTCTGAGGCCATCGCCCATGGCGCATCGCTGGCTATCGATCGCGGCGGTCTGTTAGTGGGTGCCGTGCTGTCAGGCACCTTCTTGCCGCTGGTACTGACCGGTCTGCATCAGGGGCTGGTGCCGATCCACGTCGAGCTGGTGCAGGCGCACGGTTACAACGCGCTGCTGCCCATCCTGTCGATGGCTGGCGTGGGGCAGGTCGGGGCGGCGATTGCCGTACTGATGAAAACCCGCAACGCGCGGCTGAAAAAAGTGATCAAAGGTGCGCTGCCGGTCGGATTACTCGGAATTGGCGAGCCGCTGATTTTCGGCGTCACGCTGCCGCTGGGGAAACCGTTCCTCGGTGCCTGCCTGGGAGGGGCGGTAGGCGGAGCGCTGATCAGCTACTGGAAAGTGGCAACGGTGATCACCTTCGGGATCTCCGGGCTGCCGCTGGCGCTCACCATCGTGACCGGAAAAGTTATGCTCTATCTGTTAGGCTATCTGGTAGCGGTGATCGCCGGGTTCCTGTTTACCTGGCTGTTAGGATTCAACGATCCAGAGGAGTAAGGTTTGGCAAATCACGAGCGTCGCGTTGTTTTTTTCGACCTGGACGGTACGCTGCATCAGCAGGATATGTTTGGTACGTTTATGCGCTACCTGCTGCGGCGTCAGCCTTTGAATGCGCTGCTCGTATTACCTCTCTTACCCGTAATTGGCATTGCGTTGCTGCTAAAAGGTCGGGCAGCGCGCTGGCCAATGAGCCTGTTGCTCTGGGGCTGTACCTTTGGACGCAGCGAAGCGCGGCTTAAACAGCTTCAGCAGGACTTTGTGCACTGGTTTCGCGGGCATGTGACCGCGTTTCCGGTTGTTCAGGCAAGGCTCACCAGCTATCTCGACGCGAACGATGCCGACATCTGGTTGATTACCGGATCCCCGCAAGCGCTGGTGGAACAGGTCTATTATGATACCCCGTGGCTGCCGCGGGTGAATCTTATCGCCACGCAAATTACCCGCGGGTACGGTGGATGGGTACTGACCATGCGCTGCCTGGGACATGAAAAGGTGGTGCAACTGGAGAAGCGAATCGGTACGCCACTGCGTCTTTACAGCGGCTACAGCGACAGCAAGCAGGACAACCCGCTGCTCTATTTTTGCCAGCATCGCTGGCGCGTCACGCCCGCAGGCGAACTTCAGCAACTCGAATAGTCTTATCTATAGCGGGTGTGTATAATGCCGCCCGCTTTTAGACTGGAGTATCAACCGTTGTGCAACCCTGAATGCGATCATGAATACTGGATGCGCCATGCGCTTACGCTTGCCCAGCGCGCCTGGGACGAGGGGGAAGTGCCCGTGGGTGCTGTGCTTGTCCACAATAACCAGGTGATAGGGGAAGGGTGGAACCGCCCGATTGGCCGTCACGATCCGACTGCGCACGCTGAAATCATGGCCCTTCGTCAGGGCGGAATGGTGCTGCAAAACTATCGTCTGCTTGATACCACGCTGTATGTCACGCTTGAGCCGTGCGTTATGTGTTCCGGCGCGATGGTGCATAGCCGTATCGGCACGCTGGTCTTTGGCGCGCGGGATGAAAAAACCGGAGCGGCCGGTTCGCTGATGGACGTACTGGGACACCCGGGAATGAACCACCAGGTGCAGACTATCGGTGGGGTACTTGCACCAGAGTGTGCGGGGCTATTAAGTGATTTCTTTCGAATGCGCCGTCAGCAGAAAAAGCAACAAAAGGCAGAATTGAAGTTGTCGGGCGAGTAAGTTCGTCCGGTGCCACCACCGGATAACTTTGAGCCAGCTGGTTTGCCTCTGCCGCCTCTTTTTCCTTCTCCAGCAGATAACCCACCAGGCTAATCTGATATTTACGGATATTTTCCACGTAGGCGTAGGCTTCATGCCCGCGGGCGTAACCGTAGGTCAGCTTGTTGTACCACGGCTTCTGGCTCAGCAGCGGCAGGCGCTGTTTTACGTCTGACCAGCTGTCCGGGTTACCTTTCGTTTTCGCCGTCAGCGCGCGCGCGTCAAGCATGTGCGCGTAACCCATGTTGTAGGCTGCCAGCGCAAACCAGATCCGTTCCTCTTCAGGCACCGTCTCCGGCACTTTGCCCATCATATCCTGCAGATACCGTGCGCCGCCGCTGATGCTCTGTTCTGCATCGGTACGGTCAGTCAGCCCAAGGCTCTGAGCGGTATTTTTAGTGAGCATCATTAAGCCGCGAACGCCAGTAGGCGAGGTGGCCTGAGTATCCCAGTGGGATTCCTGATAAGAGATCGCTGCCAGTAATCGCCAGTCGATCTCCTGGGCATACTTCTCAAATAACGGCTGCAGGTCTGGCAGCACACTATCGACTGCGCGCAAGAAGCTTCGGGTGTCGACGTAATCAAAATCGTCACCGTGGCCGAGGTATTTCTCTTCCAGACGCGCCAGCGTACCGTCTTCATTGATGGTGTTGAAGAAATCGAGCATCGCCGCAGAGAGGGTCTGATCGTCATCAAGCTGGCTAAACCAGGTCACCGGCTGTTCGTCTGTCACGTCCAGCGCCACCGCGATTTCGGGGTGCACGCGCTGGAAAAGGCTGATCGCGACCGAATCAGCGATGGTGTAGGGCAGTTTTTTATCTTTTACCTGGTCCAGTAGCTCAGTCGTACCGAGCTTAGGATCAACGGTCCAGCTCAGGTCCGGGAATTTCTTCTCCTTGAGCTCACGCAGATCGTCAATCACGACGTGACCCGGGGCGATGGTCAACTGTTGTGCATTAATCGCCGCCAGCGTTCGCGGGCGCAGGCTCCCGACCCGGTAGACCAGCTGTTGCGAAACGGAGTAGTAGGTTGGGCCTGGCTGATAGTTCTTGCTGCGCTCGCTGTTGTACACCAGCCCGGCCGCAAGGATATCGGCATCGTTGTTATCCAGGTCATCAAACAGCTGGCTGATATTCTGACGGACGGTAATTTTGAGCTTCACGCCAAGATAGTCGGCAAACTGCTGCGCCAGTTCATAATCCAGGCCAATCGTTTTGCCGTTAATGTCGCTGTAAATCAGCGGCGAGTTGAGGGTACTGACGCGCAATTCCCCCCGCTCCTGTATGGCGGCGATACGGTTTTCGGCTTTACCGAACCAGGGGATGGAAGGCCAGAGGGCCACTGCCAGCAGCAACGTTACAATGCCGATGAGCAGATAATTAATCTTTAATTTTTTCAATTAGTTAATTCTCTGCGACGCCGGGTGCCTCAGTATGCTGTAGCCATGTTAAGAATAAGGTTTGCCATTGAATGAGCGGCATTTTGCGTAAAGTTACGCCACTTGGCAACAAATTAGAGAGAGAGGTCACATCTATTGTTAAACGTAAACGTTGATTTTATTTCGACGCAAACGGTTTCGTCGACGCTCAGGATTCTCTATAATGACGCCCGTTTTCCCCCCTTGCGCACACTGTAAGCGCCCCGGCGCTTCGAAGACGAGAGACTTATGATGGAAATTCTGCGTGGTTCGCCTGCACTGTCTGCCTTCCGTATCAATAAACTGCTGGCACGTTTTCAGGCAGCCGACCTTCCGGTAAGCAATATTTACGCTGAGTATGTCCATTTTGCTGACCTGAATGCACCCCTGAATGCAGAGGAGCGAGTACAGCTGGAACGCCTGCTCAAATATGGTCCAAGCCTGAGCAGCCATACGCCAACCGGCAAACTGATCCTTGCGACGCCTCGTCCAGGCACCATCTCCCCCTGGTCTTCCAAAGCCACCGACATCGCCCACAACTGTGGTCTGAACCAGATTAACCGTCTGGAGCGCGGCGTGGCGTACTACGTTGAAGCCTCTACCCTGACCGATGCGCAGTGGCAAACCGTTGCCGCTGAGCTGCACGACCGCATGATGGAGAGTGTCTTTGCCTCTCTGGACGATGCGCAGAAACTCTTCTCCCACCATCAGCCTGCGCCGGTACAGAGCGTCGATTTGCTAGGGCAGGGCCGTCAGGCGCTGATTGACGCCAACCTGCGTCTCGGTCTGGCACTGGCAGAAGACGAAATTGACTACCTGCAGGATGCGTTTGTTAAGCTGAACCGCAACCCGAACGACATCGAACTTTACATGTTCGCTCAGGCAAACTCTGAGCACTGCCGTCACAAGATTTTCAACGCCGACTGGATTATCGACGGTGAAGAGCAGCCGAAGTCGCTGTTCAAAATGATCAAAAACACCATGGAAAAAACGCCTGACCACGTGCTGTCTGCCTACAAAGACAACGCCGCGGTGATGGAAGGTTCTGACGTGGGCCGCTTCTTCGCCGATCGCGAAGCAGGGCGCTATGATTTCCATCAGGAGCCGGCGCATATCCTGATGAAAGTCGAAACGCATAACCACCCGACGGCGATCTCGCCGTGGCCGGGTGCGGCGACCGGGTCTGGCGGGGAAATCCGCGACGAAGGCGCAACCGGACGGGGTGCTAAACCAAAAGCCGGTCTGGTCGGTTTCTCCGTCTCCAACCTGCGCATCCCGGGCTTTGAACAGCCGTGGGAAGAAGATTTCGGCAAGCCGGAACGTATTGTGACCGCGCTGGATATCATGACCGAAGGCCCACTGGGCGGGGCGGCGTTCAACAATGAATTTGGACGTCCTGCGCTAAACGGTTACTTCCGTACCTACGAAGAGAAAGTGGAGAGCCACAACGGCGAAGAGCTGCGCGGCTATCACAAACCGATCATGCTGGCTGGCGGGATCGGTAACATTCGCGCCGATCACGTGCAAAAAGGCGAGATCGTAGTCGGTGCGAAGCTGATCGTTCTGGGTGGCCCGGCAATGAACATCGGCCTGGGCGGCGGGGCTGCCTCCTCTATGACCTCCGGTCAGTCTGATGCAGATCTCGATTTTGCATCCGTACAGCGTGATAACCCGGAGATGGAACGCCGTTGCCAGGAGGTCATTGACCGCTGCTGGCAGTTGGGTGATGCCAACCCCATCCTCTTTATTCACGACGTAGGCGCGGGCGGTCTGTCCAACGCCATGCCGGAGCTGGTCAGTGACGGTGGTCGTGGCGGTCGTTTCAACCTGCGCGACATCCTGAGTGATGAGCCAGGCATGAGCCCGCTGGAAATCTGGTGTAACGAATCCCAGGAACGTTATGTTCTGGCCGTCGCTGCCGATCAGTTGCCGCTGTTTGACGAGCTGTGCCGCCGCGAGCGTGCCCCGTATGCCGTCATCGGTGAAGCGACCGAAGCGCTGCACCTGTCCCTGAGCGACACCCATTTCGACAACCAGCCGATCGATCTGCCGCTGGACGTGCTGCTCGGCAAAACGCCGAAGATGACCCGCGACGTTGAGACCCGTAAAGCGGCTGGCAAAGCGCTGGATCGTCAGGGCATTACCGTGGCTGACGCGGTCAATCGTGTTCTGCACCTGCCGGCCGTGGCGGAGAAAACCTTCCTGGTCACCATCGGCGACCGTACCGTGACCGGTATGGTGTCGCGCGATCAGATGGTTGGCCCGTGGCAGATCCCGGTGGCTAACTGTGCCGTCACCACCGCGAGTCTCGACAGCTACTACGGTGAAGCGATGGCGCTGGGCGAACGTACCCCGGTTGCTCTGCTGGACTTCGCCGCGTCTGCTCGCCTGGCCGTTGGTGAAGCGCTGACTAACATTGCCGCAACGCAGATTGGTGACATTAAACGTATCAAACTTTCCGCGAACTGGATGGCCGCAGCGGGCCACCCGGGCGAAGATGCGGGCCTGTATGAAGCCGTGAAGGCGGTGGGTGAAGAGCTCTGCCCGGCACTTGGCCTGACCATTCCGGTGGGTAAAGACTCCATGTCGATGAAGACCCGCTGGCAGGAGGGTAACGAGCAGCGCGAGATGACCTCTCCGCTGTCGCTGATCATCTCCGCGTTTGCCCGCGTAGAAGACGTGCGCCATACCGTGACGCCACAGCTGGTGACTGAAGATAACGCCCTGCTGCTGATTGACCTGGGTAAAGGCCATAACGCACTAGGAGCGACCGCGCTGGCGCAGGTTTATCGTCAGCTGGGTGATAAGCCGGCAGATGTGCGTGATGTGGCGCAGTTAAAAGGTTTCTACGACGCCATCCAGGCCCTGGTGGCACAGCGTAAACTGCTGGCCTACCACGACCGTTCCGACGGCGGCCTGCTGGTTACTCTGGCTGAGATGGCCTTCACCGGCCACTGCGGTGTCGAAGCGAACATCGCGACGCTGGGCGAGGATCGTCTGGCGGCGCTGTTTAACGAAGAACTGGGCGCGGTGATTCAGGTGCGTGCCGCAGATCGTGACGTGGTTGAAAGCGTACTGGCTCAGCACGGCCTGGCAGATTGCGTGCATTATCTGGGTAAAGCCGTGCAGGGCGACCGCTTTGTCATTGAAGCGGATGGCCACGCGGTGTTCAGCGAGAGCCGTTCTACCCTGCGTATGTGGTGGGCTGAAACCACCTGGCAGATGCAGCGCCTGCGTGACAACCCGGAGTGTGCCGATCAGGAACACAACGCGAAGGCTAACGACAACGATCCTGGCCTGAACGTGAAGCTCTCCTTCGACATCAACGAAGATATCGCCGCGCCGTACATTGCGACCGGCGCGCGTCCGAAAGTGGCCGTACTGCGTGAGCAGGGCGTCAACTCCCACGTTGAGATGGCTGCTGCCTTCTACCGTGCGGGCTTTGATGCCATCGACGTTCACATGAGCGACCTGCTGGCCGGGCGTACCGGTCTGGAAGATTTCCAGGCGCTGGTGGCCTGCGGTGGTTTCTCTTACGGCGATGTGCTGGGGGCAGGTGAGGGTTGGGCGAAGTCCATCCTCTTCAACAGCCGTGTCCGCGACGAGTTTGAAACCTTCTTCCACCGTCCGCAAACGCTGGCGCTGGGCGTATGTAATGGTTGCCAGATGATGTCCAACCTGCGCGAGCTGATCCCCGGTAGCGAAGCCTGGCCGCGCTTTGTGCGTAACCAGTCTGACCGCTTTGAAGCGCGTTTCAGCCTCGTGGAAGTGACCCAAAGCCCGTCTCTGCTGCTGCAGGGCATGGTAGGGTCGCAGATGCCAATCGCCGTTTCCCATGGCGAAGGCCAGGTTGAAGTGCGCGATGCAGCTCATCTGGCTCAGCTTGAAAGCAAAGGTCTGGTGGCGCTGCGCTTTGTCGATAACTTCGGCAAGGTGACAGAATCCTACCCGGCTAACCCGAACGGTTCGGTGAACGGTATCACTGCGGTGACCAGCGAAAGCGGTCGTGCGACCATTATGATGCCGCACCCGGAACGAGTGTTCCGTACCGTGAGCAACTCCTGGCACCCGGAAAACTGGGGCGAGGACAGCCCGTGGATGCGTATCTTCCGAAATGCGCGTAAACAGCTAGGTTAAGCGTACCGCTACTCCCACAGCAGGCCCGGTGCGCGAAAACGCCACCGGGTTTTTTTGTGCCTGTCGCAAAACCGCGACAATCCGCTATTCGTGGTGTCTCCAAAAGGAGACATTTAACTCATTGAATTATATAGGGTGTGGTGGGTTGTCGTTAAGGTGTTGCTTTTTAGCGACACTTAGCCTGGAAATCATTCAGCGGGCAATTAACGGCATAATTGCATAAAATACATAAATATCAACAAGATAATTTATTGTTTTGCATTATGGCACGAGTGTTGCATAATATTAATCAGTGGCTCATTCACCTTCTTATGTCAGCCCCTTCGGGACGTGCTACATAAACTTCGAATGACGCACAAAAAGGTGCCTGCCGTCCAACTACTGATCATAGCGTTGCTTTATCAGGCCAGGGCGAAACGTCGAGTTAGGCACCGCCTCATTCCATGACAAAGCCGGGTTTTTACCCGGCTTTGTTGTATCTGAAGGGCAGACTCAGTTACGCTCTCCTCAAAACCCTGATAAAGAGAGTAATGCGTTGAAACGCTGGCCCGTTTTTCCTCGTTCCCTGCGACAGCTTGTCATGATGGCCTTTCTGCTAATCCTGCTGCCTTTGCTGATCCTGGCATGGCAGGCGTGGCAGAGTCTCAACGCGCTGAGTGCGCAGGCGGCACTGACTAACCGCACGACGCTGATCGACGCCCGACGCAGTGAAGCGATGACTAACGCCGCGCTGGAGATGGAACGCAGCTATCGCCAGTACTGCGTGCTCGACGATCCTACTCTGGAAAAGGTCTATCAGAATCAACGTAAACGCTACAGTGAAATGCTGGATGCCCATGCAGGGGTGCTGCCGGACGATAAGCTTTATCAGGCGTTACGTCAGGATTTGAACGATCTGGCGCAACTGCAGTGTAAGAACAGCGGTCCGGATGCCGCAGCGGCTGCCCGTCTGGAAGCCTTTGCGAATGCCAATACCGAGATGGTGCAGTCTACCCGCACGGTTATCTTCTCTCGCGGGCAACAGCTGCAGCAGGAGATTGCGGAACGTGGCCAGTTCTTTGGCTGGCAGGCGCTGGTGCTGTTCCTCGTCAGCCTCGGTCTGGTTCTGCTCTTTACCCGCATGATCATCGGCCCGGTGAAGGGTATCCAGCGCATGATTAACCGCCTGGGCGAGGGGAAGTCTCTCGGGGATACGGTCGCCTTTAAAGGCCCGCGCGAGTTGCGCTCTGTTGGCCAGCGCATTATCTGGCTTTCTGAACGTCTGGCATGGCTGGAATCCCAGCGCCATCAGTTCTTGCGCCATATTTCCCATGAGCTTAAAACGCCGCTTGCCAGCATGCGCGAAGGAACGGAACTGCTGGCGGATGAAGTGGCGGGGCCGCTTACGCCCGAACAGAAAGAGATTGTCGACATCCTGGATGCCAGCAGCCGCAATCTGCAAAAGCTGATTGAGCAATTGCTGGACTATAACCGCAAGCTGGCGGATGGCGCGGTGGTGCTGGAAAACGTCGATATTGCGCCGCTGGTGGATATGGTGATCTCCGCCCATAGCTTGCCAGCAAGAGCTAAAATGATGCATACCGGGGTGGAGCTCAGTGAGCCAACCTGCCTCGCGGAACCGATGCTGTTGATGAGCGTTCTGGATAATCTTTACTCCAATGCGGTGCACTATGGTACTGAATCCGGTAACATTTATATCCGAAGTTATACGAATGGTTCACGGGTGTTTATTGACGTCGCTAACACCGGCACTCCAATCCCTGATGACGAAAAAACCATGATCTTTGAACCCTTTTTCCAGGGAAGTCATCAGCGGAAAGGGGCGGTAAAAGGAAGTGGGCTGGGCCTGAGTATTGCCCGGGACTGCATACGACGCATGCAGGGTGAGCTGAAAATTGCCACGGACGAACGGTCAGATGTTTGCTTCCGTATTGAACTGCCCCTGAGCCGGAAAAATCAATGAAATGAATCTATGCCTGGTGAGTATGTCACACGTCTTTTCCCGCGCCGTGCGCGCGGTGTTTTCCAGCAATATGTTTCGCCTGAGCCTGCCCTGTTTATTTCTGGCGGGCTGTGTTTCCCATGTGCCGCAAAGTGCGATTAGCGATAAACAACAAGATAAATGGCCAGATAATCAGCTGGCAGATTTTCTGTCGACCCGCTGTGACGACATCTGGAACCTGTCGGGGCATGACGTCGAGAGCAATCCGCTGTTCTGGCTACGTGGAATAGATTGCGCTCAGCGTCTGGCGCCGGTTGAGGCGCGCTCGCAAGCGGCGATGCTCAGTGACGATACCTGGCAGGACGCGTTCAAGCGTGGAATTTTACTCGCGGATGCGAAAATCACCCCCGTTGAGCGTCGCACCAACGTCACGCGGCTGGACACGTTTGTCGGAAATCTTCCGGCGCAGGTGCGCCCGGTGTATCAGCTCTGGCGTGATGGTCAGGCGTTGCAACTGCAGTTGTCTGAAGAGCGTTTTCGCTACAGCAAATTACAGCAATCCACCGACAGCGAGCTTGATACGCTGCGCCAGCAGGAGCAGCACTTGCGTGCTCAACTGGATACCACGACGCGCAAGCTTGAAAACCTGACCGACATCGAAAGACAGCTCTCGACGCGTAAACCGGCCGGAAATTATCTGCCTGATGCGCCAAAAGGGTCAGCCGCGACGCCAGACGGTGATGCGCAGAAACAAGAGGATGTGAAGCCATGACAAGCCGAAAACCTGCCCATCTCTTACTGGTGGATGACGATCCGGGGCTGTTAAAGCTGCTGGGGATGCGTCTGGTCAGTGAAGGCTACAGCGTGGTGACGGCTGAAAGCGGGCAGGAGGGGCTGAAAGTCCTGAGCCGCGAGAAGGTTGATCTGGTGATTAGCGACCTGCGAATGGATGAAATGGATGGCCTGCAGCTGTTCGCGGAGATCCAGAAGCAGCAGCCTGGCATGCCGGTGATCATCCTGACGGCGCATGGATCGATTCCGGATGCCGTTGCCGCGACGCAGCAGGGGGTATTCAGCTTCCTGACCAAGCCGGTAGATAAAGATGCCCTCTATAAGGCTATCGACAGCGCGCTTGAGCACGCGGCTCCGTCGAATGATGAAGCGTGGCGGGAGTCTATCGTCACCCGCAGCCCGATTATGCTGCGTCTGCTCGAACAGGCCCGTATGGTGGCGCAGTCAGACGTTAGCGTGCTGATTAACGGCCAGAGCGGTACCGGGAAAGAGATCCTTGCCCAGGCTATCCATAACGCCAGCCCGCGCAGCAAAAACGCCTTTATCGCGATTAACTGTGGTGCGCTTCCTGAACAACTGCTTGAGTCTGAACTGTTTGGTCATGCCCGCGGGGCGTTCACCGGGGCGGTGAGCAGCCGGGAAGGGCTTTTCCAGGCGGCAGAAGGCGGCACACTTTTCCTGGACGAGATTGGCGATATGCCGGCACCGCTGCAGGTCAAATTGCTGCGTGTTTTGCAGGAGCGAAAAGTGCGCCCCCTCGGCAGTAACCGCGATATCGATATTAACGTGCGTATCATTTCGGCCACGCACCGCGATTTACCAAAGGTCATGGCGCGCAACGAGTTTCGTGAAGATCTCTACTACCGTCTGAACGTGGTGAATCTGAAAATTCCGGCACTGGCCGAGCGGGCGGAAGATATTCCGCTGCTGGCAAACCATCTTTTGCGTCAGGCGGCCGATCGGCATAAGCCTTTTGTCCGGGCGTTTTCCACCGATGCGATGAAACGGCTGATGGCTGCAAGCTGGCCGGGCAACGTGCGCCAGCTGGTGAACGTTATTGAACAGTGCGTGGCGCTGACTTCGTCACCCGTCATTAGCGACGCGCTGGTGGAGCAGGCGCTGGAAGGGGAAAACACCGCGCTGCCGACGTTTGCAGAGGCGCGTAATCAGTTCGAGCTGAACTATCTGCGCAAGCTCCTGCAGATAACCAAAGGCAACGTAACCCATGCGGCGCGTATGGCCGGGCGCAACCGTACCGAGTTCTACAAGCTGCTTTCCCGCCATGAGCTGGAAGCAAACGATTTTAAAGAGTAGTACCGCAAAATCTGAATGAGTATGATACTGTGAGCAACCGATTACGAAGCAGCTTACAGGCAAGAGTTTAAGGACCCACCATGAAAAAGATTGATGCGATTATTAAACCTTTCAAACTGGATGATGTGCGTGAAGCGCTGGCGGAAGTGGGCATCACCGGGATGACAGTGACGGAAGTGAAAGGTTTTGGTCGCCAGAAGGGCCACACCGAACTTTACCGTGGCGCAGAGTACATGGTGGACTTTCTGCCAAAAGTGAAAATTGAAATCGTGGTGAGCGACGATATCGTGGATACCTGTGTGGATACCATTATCCGTACGGCGCAGACCGGCAAAATTGGCGACGGTAAAATCTTCGTCTTTGATGTGGCACGCGTGATCCGTATCCGTACCGGTGAAGAAGACGACGCCGCGATTTAATCGTCAGTACCTGATTCCTGATTCAGCCGGGTGGCGCTATGCTTACCCGGCCTGCAAAACCTCACCGGCCGGGAAAGTGTAGCGCCATCGGGCGATTACAGTACTTTATGCGGCCCGAAACATTCGTAATGAATGTTGTCTTTATTCACACCCAACTCCACCAACTGCTTCGCGGCATACTGCATAAACGCTACCGGTCCGCAGACGTAAAACTGCATCTCCGGCGCGCTGAATGCCCCCTCGTGCTGACTCAAATTCATCAGACCTTCGCTGTCAAAGCGTGCGGCTGCACGGTCGGCATCCGTCGGCAGACGATACCAGGTATGGGCGGTAAAGCGTGGCAGACTGGAAGCCAGCGCATTCACTTCATCGGCAAACGCGTGCACTTCACCGTTCTCGGCGGCGTGGAACCAGTTTACCTGCGCGCTGTGGTTTGATTTAGCGAGGGTGTCGAGCATCGCCAGCATTGGCGTCTGGCCCACCCCGGCTGAGATCAAGGTGACCGGCGTATTCGCCTCAACCGCCATAAAGAAATCGCCCGCAGGCGCGGCCAGATGAACCACATCACCCACGTTAGCCTCGTTATGCAGCCAGTTTGATACCTGGCCGCCATTTTCGCGTTTTACGGCAATGCGATAACGTTTACCGTCTGGTTTGCGGGTCAGGGAGTACTGCCGAATCTCCTGGTGCGGGAAACCTTCAGGCTTCAGCCACACGCCCAGATACTGCCCCGGCTGATAATCAGCGACCGGCTTGCCATCCACCGGCTCGAACTCAAAACTGGTGATGAGCTGGCTGCGCGGCGTTTTCTCGACGATGCGGAAAGCGCGGGTACCTTCCCAGCCGCCAGCCTTACTGGCGTTTTCGCTGTAGATCTGTGCTTCACGGTTAATGAACACGTTTGCCAGCACGCCGTAGGCTTTTCCCCACGCGTCCAGCACCTCCTGACCCGGGCTAAACATCTCATCCAGTGTGGCCAGCAGATGGCCGCCGACGATGTTGTACTGCTCGGGTTTGATCTGGAAGCTGGTGTGCTTCTGCGCAATTTTTTCCACGGCAGGCAGCAACGCCGCCAGATTTTCGATATTACTGGCGTAGGCTGCGATGGCGTTGAACAGAGCTTCGCGCTGATCGCCGTTACGCTGGTTGCTCATGTTGAAAATCTCTTTCAACTCCGGGTTATGCGTAAACATACGATCGTAGAAATGGGCGGTGAGTTTCGGGCCGGTTTCGACCAGCAGGGGAATAGTGGCTTTAACTGTGGCGATGGTTTGAGCGTCGAGCATAGCAGCGTCCTTCAGTGGTGTTTTTAATGATGTATTTTAAATGCATCTTATAAAAAATACCCCTGCGTTGTAAATGGTTCTTTGCAACGTGAAAAATATGCATCACAAACCTGAAAAGAAATCCGTTGAAAATGATGAGGGCTTTATTCCTCAAACCCTTGCGTGGCGGGTAGGAAAACGTTTGCGTAAAATCGTTTGTCAAGACCTGTTATCACAGAACTAATCAGTTATACTGTTGCCCGTCGTCCAACAGGACTGCCTTTTCAGGCCAAAATTTTATTGTTAGCTGAGTCAGGAGATGCGGATGTTAAAGCGTGAAATGAACATTGCCGATTATGATGCCGAACTGTGGCAGGCTATGGAGCAGGAAAAAGTACGTCAGGAAGAGCACATCGAACTGATCGCCTCCGAAAACTACACCAGCCCGCGCGTAATGCAGGCGCAGGGTTCTCAGCTGACCAACAAATACGCTGAAGGTTACCCGGGCAAACGCTACTACGGCGGTTGCGAGTACGTTGATATCGTTGAGCAACTGGCCATCGATCGCGCTAAAGAACTGTTTGGCGCCGACTACGCTAACGTACAGCCGCACTCTGGCTCTCAGGCTAACTTCGCGGTCTACACCGCGCTGCTGCAACCGGGCGATACCGTTCTGGGTATGAACCTGGCGCAAGGCGGCCACCTGACTCACGGCTCTCCGGTTAACTTCTCTGGCAAACTGTACAACATCATTCCTTACGGCATTGATGAGTCCGGTAAAATTGACTACGAAGACATGGCGAAGCAGGCGCAGACCCACAAACCGAAGATGATTATCGGCGGTTTCTCTGCTTACTCCGGTATCGTTGACTGGGCAAAAATGCGTGAAATCGCAGACAGCATCGGTGCTTACCTGTTCGTTGACATGGCGCACGTTGCCGGCCTGATTGCTGCAGGCGTTTATCCGAACCCGGTTCCGCATGCTCACGTTGTGACCACCACCACGCACAAAACCCTGGCGGGCCCACGCGGTGGCTTGATCCTGGCGAAAGGTGGCGACGAAGAGCTGTACAAAAAGCTGAACTCTGCCGTATTCCCAAGCGCGCAGGGCGGCCCACTGATGCACGTTATCGCGGCGAAAGCGGTGGCGCTGAAAGAAGCGATGGAGCCAGAGTTTAAAGTTTACCAGCAGCAGGTTGCTAAAAACGCCAAAGCGATGGTGGACGTCTTCCTGAACCGCGGTTACAAAGTGGTTTCCGGTGGTACTGAGAACCACCTGTTCCTGCTGGACCTGGTTGATAAAAACCTGACCGGTAAAGAAGCTGACGCTGCCCTTGGCCGTGCCAACATCACCGTGAACAAAAACAGCGTGCCAAACGATCCGAAGAGCCCGTTCGTGACCTCCGGTATCCGTATCGGTTCTCCGGCTGTTACTCGCCGCGGCTTTAAAGAAGCGGAAGTGAAAGAGCTGGCAGGCTGGATGTGTGACGTTCTGGACAATATCAATGACGAAGCGGTTATCGAGCGCGTTAAAGGTAAAGTTCTGGAAATCTGCGCACGTTTCCCTGTATACGCTTAATCTTTCTGTTTGCAGAAATAAAAAAGGCCGCGATTGCGGCCTTTTTTTATGGGTTAACGCCGGTCAAGGGAGAGGGCTCCCGGTCCCACTATCGCCAGTAAAATAAACGCTCCGGCAATACTGATATTCTTGTAGAAGTTAATCATATTCGGCATGACGGCATCACCGGTCATATCCCAGTAGTGGTGGCCGATAATCGCGGTACCCAGCGTGTAAAATACAAAGAGTACGGCAACAGGGCGGGTGAAAAAGCCCAGCACGATCAGGATGGCGGCAGGCACCTCCATTACCACCGCAATAATGGCCGCCAGCATGGGCATGGGTGTACCCAGCGACGTCATATATTGTACGGTCCCGCTAAACCCCGTCAGTTTTGGATAGCCGAAGATAATAAACAGTACGACAAGCGCGATACGACCTATTAACAGCAACAGGTGACGTGCCTGGCCGAAATCTAAATAGCGAAGTGAGTTCATGGCAGAAATACCTCTGCAAGTGGAGTAATTTAAACGTAATACACATTTTCATTCCCTGCCATAAGTCAGATGACTGCACAATATGTTAAATTTTCGTTAATTTATAGCAGGCTATCGACTTGCTTAATTTTTGTATTCTCGCCAGACTATGGCCTCCATTTCGGGAGGGATTCATGGTCTTGCATTCCACGCGCTGGCTGGCGCTCAGTTATTTCACCTATTTCTTTAGCTACGGTATTTTTCTGCCTTTCTGGAGCGTCTGGCTCAAGGGGATCGGCCTGACGCCCGAGACCATAGGTATCCTGCTTGGCGCTGGTCTGGTGGCACGTTTCCTGGGAAGCCTGCTGATCGCACCGCGCGTCAGCGATCCCTCCTTGCTGATTAAGGCGGTACGCATTCTGGCGCTGTTGACGCTGGTCTTTGTCGCCTGTTTCTGGGTGAGCCACCAGTTTGCATGGCTGATGGTGGTGATGGTCGGTTTTAACCTCTTTTTCTCGCCGCTGGTTCCGCTGACGGATGCACTGGCAAACACCTGGCAAAAACAGATAACGATGGATTATGGCCGCGTGCGGCTGTGGGGCTCAATTGCCTTTGTCATCGGCTCTGCACTGGTGGGTAAACTGGTTAGCCTTTACGATTACCGTGCGATCCTTGCGCTGCTGAGTATCGGTATTGCCTCCATGCTGCTGGGGATGCTGTTGCGTCCATCGGTAATGCCGCAAGGTGAGAGCCGTCATCAGGAAAGCGCCGGCTGGCCGGCCTGGCGAAGCCTGGTGGCACAAAGCTGGCGTTTCCTGGCCTGCGTCTGTCTGCTGCAGGGCGCGCACGCGGCGTACTATGGTTTCAGCGCCATCTACTGGCAGGGGGCAGGATACTCCGCATCTGCAGTGGGTTACCTGTGGTCGCTCGGTGTGGTCGCTGAAGTGATTATCTTCGCGCTGAGCAAAAAGCTGTTCCGGCGCTTCGGCGCGCGCGATCTGCTCCTGCTTTCTGCAGTCTGTGGCGTCGTACGGTGGGGCATTATGGGCTGGACGACGGAACTGCCGTGGCTGATCGTGGCGCAAATTCTGCACTGCGGCACCTTCACGGTATGTCACCTGGCGGCCATGCGCTATATCGCCGCGCGTGAAGGCGGGGATGTCATTCGGTTGCAGTCGGTTTATTCGGCAGTGGCGATGGGCGGCAGCATTGCGGTGATGACGGTCTTTGCGGGCTTCCTTTACCAGCATCTGGGACACGGGGTCTTCTGGGTCATGGCGCTTGTCGCCCTACCGGCGATGTTCGTTCGTCCTAAAGTCGCCGCGCGCGTCTAGCTACGATTCCAGCATGGCGCGAATATGTTCTTGCTGCTGCGTGTTCAGCGTCTCAACGGCGTGGATCAGCGGTGGTGAGAACAGGGGCAGGGCGGTCGGATAAGGGGTGATGACCAGCGCCGCTTCGCGCGGTGCCCCCTCTTTCTGATAGGCCTGCAGCGTCTGATATCGAATGTTGAGCGGCAGCAACGTCAATTCGCGCAGTTGCTGCTCTATCACGTCCTCACAGGATTTATCCTCTCCCGTCAATAACACCACCTGCTTCTCATGCAGATCGGTCTCCTGCATCAGCCAGGCGCCGAAAATGACCGCCACCAGGCTCATCTCTTCATCAGAAAAACGCAGCCCGAATTCCGCTTCCAGCTCAAACAACGCCTCTTTGGTGGTGCGTAACAGGCGGGGGTAGAGACGATGGATCTCTTCCGGCAGGCTATTGTCGATGCCTATCTCAAACAGCGAACGGTCCAGCGCCTGGGCCAGATGAATATAAAGCTGGTCGGTCAGCCCCTGTTCATCGCTGAAGTTCATCCCGGTTTGCGCCCGAAAACGGGCGACCATGCGCACAATCGCCCGACGCAGGCGCTGATCCTGCTGATGCTTATCAAGCACAGGGTCAGGGGTGCGCAGCATCATAAACAGCAGTGCAAGAAACAGTTGTTCATCGCTGTGGGTCCCTTGTGGCACACGGCGTTTCCAGTGACGAACAATCTCCTGAGCGGTGAAATATTCCCCTCTTGATTGCGTCCAGTTACGCTGCACCGATGAAAACTGCGGGGTATTCCCCAGATGATGCTGCATCAGGCAATACTGCAGATAGAGCTGCAAAAACTGTACGTCCCGGCAATCAAACGGGCGCTGAAGCTTACGCGAGCAGAAGCTGATCAACGCCCGCAGGTTGGTATCGTCATAGAGAGGCCGGGCAATACCCTGCTGTTTAAGCGCGGTTTTCAGCGCGGGGGTAAACTGATGCGAAACGAATTGCGGACACAGCCGCATAGCCCTGCGCAGCCAGTGCAGCAGGCATAAACGTTGATTCAGGGCTGAGCCTTCAATCCGGTAGCTGCCGTCATGGTACGTGACGATGTCGAGCCGGTGATAGCGCTGGATTTCATCGCGCGTCTCGGCTATATCTTGCCGTGCCATAGCGTCGTCCACGCCATTGGCAGCGATAATGCTCTGTGCGGTAACGGCAGCATCGGGCAGGTAAAGCATTAAAAGCACCTGGCAGCGGCGCTGCGAACTGGAAAGCACAGATGGAATTTCAAGCGTCGTCATCATCTGTCGGGTATCCAGTGGGAATGTTTGATAAGAATAGCTAAAGGATGGGCGCTGAAAAGCGCGCCGGCAGGCCTTTCACTCAGGATTGCTGGCGAACATCACAGAATTTATGACGTGAGGAATTGATGCAAACAGTTAAACAAAGCGCAATGGCGTTATTTTTGACGGTGATCCCCTTTGCTGTCGTCGCGCATCCTCACAGTTTTATCAGCCTGAAAACCGAGCTGGTAACGGACGGAACGCAGCTCAATGGCCTGAAAATGCGCTGGACGATGGATGAAATCACCTCGGCTGACCTGCTGTACGATGCCGGGAATGCAAAACCCGGGGATGAAATCTGGAAAAAGCTGGCGGCGGAAGTGATGGCCAACGTGCTTGGTCAGCACTATTTCACCGAGTTCTGGCACAACGGACAAAAAGTGAAATTTATGAATCGGCCGACGGAATATGGCATGACCCGCGACGGACATCAGGCGGTACTGACGTTTGTCCTGCCGCTGGCGCATCCGCAGCCGCTGGCTGGGCAGACCTATACGTTTTCCACCTTTGATCCCACTTACTATGTCGATATGCATTACGCAGAGGAGAGTGATGTGACGCTACCGGCAGCCCTGCAAAAAACCTGCACGATGGCAATGCACACGCCAAAACCGAGCGAAGAGACGCTCAATTTTGCGGTCTCTCTCGATAAAGAAGATGCACCACCCGAAGACATGGAGTTGGGTAAACAGTTCGCACAGCAGGTGACGTTGCAATGTCAGTGATCGCATCTCCGGCACGAAAATCACGCCGCTGGCTTCATCTCTGGCCGCTGGCGCTCTTTTTGCTGCTGGCCGTGTGCGGCGCGTTGTGGCTATGGCACGCCTGGCCGCAGGTGATGATGAAAAGCATTGTCTGGCAGCGCGAGGTCAACCAGCAGATGAGTGGCTTACTGAAGGCGGTGGCGGAGAACCCGACGAAAGCAGGCGGTTCTCTTCTGGCCTTCAGCTTTCTCTACGGTGTCCTGCATGCGCTGGGGCCGGGACACGGCAAAATTGTGATCGCGACCTGGCTTGCGACCCATCCGTCCAGGCTCAAATCAAGCATTGGGTTGACCCTCGCATCTTCGCTGCTTCAGGGCGGCGTGGCGATTGCGCTGGTGGTGGTCGTCCTGTCGTTATTACGCCTTCCTGCTCGTCAGCTGCATATCAGCAGTTTCTGGCTGGAGAAGGGGAGTTATGCGCTGGTCGGTGTGCTGGGTCTGCTCTTGTGCTGGCGGGCACTGAAAAAACTGCGGGCTTTGCTGCACAAATCCCAGTTCAGAGCTTTTACGCCGCACCATGAACACACTGCGAACTGCGGCTGTGGGCATCAGCATCTGCCGACGCAGGCGCAGCTGCAGAACGGTGATGACTGGCGAGCGCGGCTGATGGTTGTGCTCTCAATGGGTATGCGTCCGTGTTCAGGGGCAATCATGGTGCTGTTGTTCAGTAAGGTGATGGGTGTATTTGGCTGGGGAATGCTCTCGGCATTGGCCATGGCGGCCGGGACGTCACTCACGATTTCGTCACTGGCACTGCTGGTGCACAGTTTCCGTCAACTGGCGGTCAAACTCAGCGGCAATAAAACGCCGGTGCTGTGGCGGCAGGTCGGATGGACAACGCTCGCGCTGGCGGGCGGGATGATTCTGCTGGTGGCTGCGGTAACGATGTGGATGAGCGCGTTGCCGGTGGGAAGGGGATTAAGGCCGTTTTAGTCAGGTACAGCATGGTGCCCTTTCCCGGCGGGAGAGGGCACCGCAGGCTGGATTAACGCTTCAGCGCGTCGCTCAGCTCATCACGCATGTTTGCCAGCATGGCTTTAACAACACGTGGGTTACCTGCAACGATGTTGCCAGTCGTCAGATGGTTGTGGCCGCCGGTGAAATCGCAAACGATGGCGCCTGATTCACGCGCGATCAGCTCACCCGCTGCAAAATCCCACGGCTTCAGTGACAGCTCAAAGTAACCGTCAACGCGACCGGTAGCCACATAGGCCAGGTCCAGCGCGGCAGAACCGGTGCGACGGAAGTCCGCGCATTCGGTGAACAGTTTGCCCAGGATATTCATGTAAGTGGTTGCGTGCTGCTTCGCCTTGAACGGGAAGCCGGTTGCCAGAATGGTACCGTCGAGGTCGCGTGCATTGCTGCAGCGCAGACGGTAGCCGTTCAGCTGCGCGCCCTGACCGCGGGTTGCGGTGAACAGTTCGTTACGCATTGGATCGTAAACCACGGCGACTTCTGTACGGCCTTTAATGCGTACTGCGATAGACACGGAGAAGTGTGGCAGACGTTTGACGAAGTTGGTGGTGCCATCCAGTGGATCGATAACCCATTGAACATCCTGATCGGTACCTTCAAGTTCACCGCTTTCTTCGGTGATGATGGTGTGCTGCGGGTAAGATTTGCGGATGGTATCGATAATAATCGCTTCAGCGGCTTTATCGACGTTGGTTACGAAATCATTGCTGCCTTTCTGGCTGGTTTCAACAGAATCTGGCGTTTCGTAGTGTTTGGCAATTACATTACCCGCCTTGCGCGCTGCGCGCACGGCGATGGTCAGCATCGGATGCATCGGTCTCTCTCACTGGATGTTAAAGAACGGGAAAATCGGCGCAGAGTATAGCAGCGAGATCGGAATATGTCTCTCGTTTATGATAATATGGCCGAATATTCTTCAGACACAGAATCCAGACATTAAAACTATGCTGCAAAACATTCGAATCGTGCTGGTTGAAACATCGCACACTGGCAATATGGGCTCCGTAGCCCGCGCTATGAAAACCATGGGCTTAACGAACCTGTGGCTGGTTAACCCACTGGTGAAACCCGACTCACAGGCTATCGCTCTGGCTGCGGGCGCCAGCGATGTCATTGGTAACGCGCAGATCGTGGATACTCTGGACGAAGCCCTGGCAGGGTGCAGTCTGGTGGTCGGGACCAGCGCCCGCTCCCGTACACTGCCGTGGCCGATGTTGGATCCGCGTGAATGCGGTCTGAAAAGCGTCTCTGAAGCCGAACAGGCCCCTGTAGCGCTGGTGTTTGGCCGTGAACGCGTGGGCCTGACCAACGATGAACTGCAGAAGTGCCATTACCACGTGGCCATTGCCGCTAACCCGGAATACAGCTCCCTGAACCTGGCAATGGCCGTTCAGGTGATTGCCTATGAAGTGCGTATGGCGTGGCTGGCGACGCAGGAAAAAGCAACGGCAGAGCCGCAGGAAGAGGCCGTCTACCCGCTGGTGGACGATCTGGAGCGCTTCTATGGTCACCTGGAGCAGACCCTGCTCTCTACCGGTTTCATCCGTGAAGGTCACCCGGGGCAGGTAATGAACAAGCTGCGCCGCCTGTTTACCCGTGCGCGTCCGGAAAGCCAGGAATTGAACATTCTGCGCGGGATCCTGGCGTCGATTGAGCAAAAGAATAAAGAGTAGTGCCCATCCTGGTGATACGGCACGGAAGGTTAAATACCTGACTAAAACAGTCAAGTAAATAGTTGACCATTTTAGTCAGGAATGTCAGACTTGGCCCTGCTATGCAATACCCCCATTTTACTATAAAAAACCCCGGGCAGGGGCGAGTTTGAGGTTAAGTAAGACATGAGACTGACATCTAAAGGGCGTTATGCCGTGACCGCGATGCTGGACGTTGCGCTCAACTCCGAAGCGGGCCCGGTTCCGTTGGCTGATATTTCTGAACGACAAGGGATCTCCCTCTCCTATCTGGAGCAGCTGTTCTCCAGACTGCGTAAAAATGGACTGGTTTCCAGCGTTCGTGGCCCAGGCGGCGGTTATCTGCTGGGTAAAGACGCGGGCAGTATTGCAGTTGGCGAAGTGATCAGTGCCGTTGACGAATCCGTTGATGCGACCCGTTGCCAGGGTAAAGGCGGCTGCCAGGGCGGCGATAAGTGCCTGACCCACGCGCTGTGGCGCGACCTGAGCGATCGTCTGACCGGCTTCCTGAACAACATCACCTTAGGTGAACTGGTAAATAACCAGGAAGTTCTGGATGTCTCTGGCCGTCAGCACAGCCAGGACTCCCAACGCAGCACCCGCGGGCAGGACGCGATCGACGTCAAATTACGCGCGTAATAAAAAGATAAGTATTTCAGAATCAGGCCGGAGCGTTCGCTCGCTCCGTGTACTCGGTCGTACATCCAGCCGGTTGCCTGATTCCTTGCATTGAAGCGATGTACGGAGTTTATAGAGCAATGAAATTACCGATTTATCTCGACTACTCCGCAACCACGCCGGTGGACCCGCGTGTTGCCGAGAAAATGATGCAGTGTCTGACCCTGGACGGAAACTTTGGTAACCCAGCTTCCCGTTCACACCGTTTTGGCTGGCATGCTGAAGAGGCGGTAGATATCGCCCGTAATCAGATTGCTGACCTGGTGGGTGCCGACCCGCGTGAGATTGTATTCACCTCCGGTGCGACCGAATCCGATAACCTGGCGATCAAAGGTGCGGCCAACTTTTATCAGAAAAAAGGCAAGCACATCATCACCAGCAAAACCGAACACAAAGCCGTGCTGGACACCTGCCGTCAGCTCGAGCGTGAAGGTTTCGACGTGACTTACCTGGCACCACAGAGCAACGGTATCATCGACCTGAAAGAGCTCGAAGCGGCCATGCGTGATGACACCATCCTGGTCTCCATCATGCACGTAAACAACGAAATCGGCGTTGTGCAAGATATCGCGACCATCGGCGAAATGTGCCGTGCGCGCGGCATCATCTACCACGTAGACGCCACCCAGAGCGTGGGCAAACTGCCTATCGATCTGAGCCAGCTGAAAGTGGACCTGATGTCCTTCTCCGGCCACAAAATCTATGGCCCGAAAGGTATTGGTGCACTGTACGTTCGTCGTAAACCGCGTATCCGCATCGAAGCACAGATGCACGGTGGCGGTCACGAGCGCGGTATGCGTTCCGGTACGCTGCCTGTTCACCAGATCGTGGGTATGGGCGAAGCTTACCGTATTGCGAAAGAAGAGATGGAAACCGAGATGGCGCGCCTGCGCACGCTGCGTAACCGTCTGTGGGATGGCGTGAAAGATATGGAAGAAGTGTATCTGAACGGCGATCTCGAACAGGGCGCACCAAACATTCTCAACGTCAGCTTCAACTATGTTGAAGGTGAATCGCTGATTATGGCGCTGAAAGACCTGGCGGTTTCTTCCGGTTCTGCCTGTACGTCTGCAAGCCTGGAGCCATCCTATGTGCTGCGCGCACTGGGCATGACTGACGAGCTGGCACACAGCTCTATCCGTTTCTCTTTAGGTCGTTTCACTACCGAAGAAGAGATTGACTACACCATCAAGCTGGTTCGCAACTCCATCGGTCGTCTGCGTGACCTTTCTCCACTGTGGGAAATGTTCAAGCAGGGCGTGGATCTGAACAGCATTGAATGGTCACATCACTAATCGGTACATAAGGAGAATTCAACATGGCATACAGCGAAAAAGTTATTGATCATTATGAGAACCCGCGCAACGTTGGCTCTTTTGACAACAGCGACGAAAGCGTAGGTAGCGGTATGGTCGGTGCGCCAGCGTGTGGCGACGTGATGAAGCTGCAGATTAAAGTCAACAATGAAGGTATCATTGAAGATGCGCGCTTCAAGACCTACGGCTGCGGTTCTGCTATCGCCTCCAGCTCCCTGGTCACCGAATGGGTGAAGGGCAAGTCTCTGGACGAAGCACAGGCAATCAAGAACACGGATATTGCTGAAGAACTCGAACTGCCACCCGTGAAAATTCACTGTTCTATCCTGGCAGAAGACGCGATCAAAGCCGCCATTGCGGATTACAAAAGCAAACGTGAAGCAAAATAATTGAGGTTTGAGTATGTCGATTACCCTTAGCGACAGCGCTGCCGCGCGAGTAAGCTCTTTTCTGGCGAACCGTGGTAAAGGCTTTGGCCTGCGACTGGGCGTACGTACCTCCGGCTGTTCTGGTATGGCTTACGTACTGGAGTTTGTTGACGAACCGGCGTCTGATGACACCGTGTTTGAAGACAAGGGCGTGAAGGTGGTGGTCGATGGCAAAAGCCTGCAATTCCTCAATGGCACTCAGCTGGACTTTGTAAAAGAAGGCCTGAACGAAGGGTTCAAATTCACGAACCCGAACGTCAAAGACGAGTGTGGTTGCGGCGAAAGCTTCCACGTTTAACCGCGCGTCATCCGAAACCCCACCGCAGGACTCCTGTGCGTGGGGTTTGTTCTAACAGGCTACCCCTGAGATTGTTATGGATTACTTCACTCTCTTCGGACTACCCGCTCAATACCCGATTGATCTGCAGGCGCTGACGATCCGCTTCCAGGATCTGCAGCGTCAGTATCATCCGGATAAATTCGCCAGTGGTACTCAGTCAGAGCAATTGGCTGCGGTATCGCAATCTGCGACCATCAATCAGGCCTGGCAGACGCTGCGCCATCCACTGTCTCGCGCTGAGTATCTGCTCTCGCTTCATGGCTTTGATCTGGCGAGTGAACAGCACACCGTGCGTGATACGGCGTTTTTGATGGAACAGCTGGAACTGCGTGAAGAGCTGGATGAGATTGAACAGGCCAAAGATGAAGCGCGTCTGGAAAGCTTCATCAAGCGCGTAAAAGGCATGTTCGATACCCGCCATCAACTGATGGTGGAGCAACTGAACAACGAGACCTGGGATGTGGCGGCAGACACTGTGCGCAAACTCCGTTTTCTCGATAAACTGCGAAGCAGTGCTGAACAACTCGAAGAAAAGCTGCTCGATTTTTAATTTCGGAAGCAATTATGGCCTTATTACAAATTAGTGAGCCTGGCTTAAGTGCCGCACCGCACCAGCGTCGTCTGGCGGTAGGTATTGATCTGGGCACCACCAATTCTCTCGTGGCGACCGTGCGAAGCGGCCAGGCGGAAACGCTGGCTGACGAGCAGGGCCGTCATCTGCTGCCTTCCGTGGTCCACTACCAACAGCAGGGCCACGCGGTTGGCTACGACGCACGCGCGAACGCCGCGCGCGATCCGGCAAACACCATCAGTTCCGTAAAACGCATGATGGGCCGCTCCCTCGCCGATATTCAGACCCGTTATCCGCATCTGCCGTATCAGCTGCAGGCCAGTGAAAACGGCCTGCCAATGATTGCCACGACAGCGGGGCTGCTGAACCCTATCCGCGTTTCTGCTGATATCCTCAAAGCGCTGGCGGCGCGTGCTACGGCAACGCTCGGCGGCGATCTCGATGGCGTGGTCATTACCGTTCCGGCCTACTTTGATGATGCACAGCGTCAGGGCACCAAAGACGCGGCGCGTCTGGCGGGACTGCACGTTCTGCGACTGTTGAACGAACCGACGGCGGCCGCCATTGCCTACGGCCTGGACTCCGGTCAGGAAGGGGTGATTGCGGTTTACGATCTGGGTGGCGGGACCTTTGATATTTCTATCCTGCGCTTAAGCCGTGGGGTGTTTGAAGTGCTGGCTACCGGCGGTGATTCTGCGCTGGGTGGCGATGACTTCGACCATCTGCTGGCCGATTTCATTCGTGAACAGGCGGGTATTCCCGATCGCAGCGATGCACGCGTGCAGCGTGAACTGCTGGACGTGGCCATCGACGCGAAAATCGCGCTGAGCGATGCGCAGTCTGTCACCGTCAACGTGGCGGGCTGGCAGGGGGAAATCACCCGGGAACAGTTTAACGACCTGATCGCGCCTTTGGTGAAACGCACTCTGCTGGCCTGCCGTCGCGCACTGAAAGATGCGGGCGTTGAGGCTGACGAGGTGCTGGAAGTGGTCATGGTTGGCGGCTCCACGCGCGTACCGCTGGTGCGTGAACGGGTGGGTGAATTCTTTGGCCGCACGCCGCTGACGTCCATCGACCCGGATAAAGTGGTTGCCGTGGGCGCGGCTATCCAGGCGGATATTCTGGTCGGCAACAAGCCGGACAGCGAGATGTTGCTGCTGGATGTTATTCCGCTCTCCCTGGGTTTAGAAACCATGGGGGGACTGGTGGAGAAAGTCATTCCGCGTAACACCACCATTCCGGTGGCGCGCGCGCAGGAATTCACCACCTTCAAAGACGGCCAGACCGCGATGTCCATCCATGTGATGCAGGGCGAGCGCGAGCTGGTGCAGGACTGTCGTTCACTGGCGCGCTTTGCGCTGCGCGGTATTCCTGCGCTCCCTGCGGGCGGTGCGCATATTCGCGTTACCTTCCAGGTGGATGCGGACGGCCTGCTGAGCGTCACGGCGATGGAGAAATCCACCGGCGTTGAGTCGTCTATCCAGGTGAAGCCGTCCTACGGCCTGACCGATGGTGAGATCGCCTCCATGATTCAGGATTCAATGAGCTACGCCGAACAGGATGTGAAGGCGCGTATGCTGGCAGAACAGAAAGTTGAAGCCGCACGCGTGCTGGAAAGTCTGAACGGTGCGCTCGCTGCCGACGCCGCGCTGTTAAGCGCCGCTGAGCGTCAGGTGATTGACGAGGCTGCCGCGCGCTTAAGCGCAGTGGCCGAAGGCAATGATGCTGATGCAATAGAAGAAGCCATTAAAAACGTTGATAAACAAACCCAGGACTTTGCTGCTCGCCGCATGGACAAATCTGTCCGCGTCGCGCTGAAAGGCCAGTCCGTGGACGAGGTTTAATATGCCAAAGATTGTTATTTTGCCTCATGCGGACCTCTGTCCGGATGGTGCTGTTCTGGAAGCGAAGACCGGTGAGACCATTCTCGATGTTGCCCTGCGTAACGGTATCGAAGTGGAACACGCCTGTGAAAAATCCTGTGCCTGCACAACCTGCCACTGCATCGTGCGTGAAGGTTTTGACTCTCTGGCCGAGAGCACCGAAGATGAAGACGACATGCTGGATAAAGCATGGGGTCTGGAGCCAGACAGCCGTTTGAGCTGCCAGGCTCTGGTGACCGATGAAGATCTGGTCGTGGAATTCCCACGCTACACCATCAACCATGCACGCGAGCACTGATATGGGACTGAAGTGGACTGACAGCCGTGAAATCGGCGAAGCGCTCTACGACGCTAACCCGGATCTCGATCCTAAAACCGTACGCTTCACCGATATGCATCAGTGGATCTGCGATTTAGACGATTTTGACGACGATCCAAACGCATCCAATGAAAAAATTCTGGAGGCGATTCTGTTAGTCTGGTTAGATGAAGCAGAATAAATCACCTTACGGGCTGCCTTCAGGCGGCCCGTTTGCTAATAAGGATAAATAAAATGACCGAAGCGATGAAGATTACGATCTCGAATCAGCCTGCTGACGCGCGCTGGGGCGAGAAAGCCACCTACAGTATCAACAACGACGGTATTACCCTGCACCTGACTGGCAACGATGATTTGGGTCTGATCCAGCGCGCGGCGCGCAAAATTGATGGTCTGGGCATTAAACATGTCACCCTGGACGGCGAAGGCTGGGATATCGACCGCAGCTGGGCATTCTGGGCGGGTTACAAAGGACCGAAAGGCAGCCGTAAAATCGAGTGGGCGACGCTCGACGAAGCGGGTCAGAAAGAGCTGGAAAGCCGTCTGACCATTATCGACTGGGTGCGCGATACCATTAACGCCCCGGCAGAAGAGCTGGGTCCTGAACAACTTGCGCAGCGCGCCGTTGACCTGCTGTGCGGCGTGGCGGGCGACAAAATGTCTTACCGCATCACCAAAGGTGAAGACCTGCGCGAGCAGAACTATATGGGGATCCACACCGTGGGTCGCGGTTCCGAGCGTCCTCCGGTATTGCTGGCGCTGGATTACAACCCAACCGGTGATAAAGCAGCACCGGTATTTGCCTGCCTGGTCGGGAAAGGCATCACGTTCGATACCGGCGGTTACAGCCTGAAGCAGAGCGCGTTCATGGACTCCATGAAGTCCGATATGGGCGGTGCGGCAACCATCACCGGCGCGCTGGCGTTTGCCATTACGCGCGGTCTGAACAAGCGCGTGAAGCTTTACCTGTGCTGTGCGGACAACATGGTGAGCGGTAATGCCTTTAAGCTCGGCGACATTATTCGCTACCGTAACGGTAAAAACGTGGAAGTGATGAACACCGATGCAGAAGGTCGTCTGGTGCTGGCCGATGGTCTCATCGACGCGTCTGCGCAGAAGCCAGAGCTGATTATCGACATGGCGACCCTGACCGGTGCGGCGAAAACCGCGCTGGGCAACGACTACCATGCGCTGTTCAGCTTTGACGACAAACTGGCAGCTCGCCTGCTGGCAAGCGCGGCCGCGGAGAACGAACCGTTCTGGCGTCTGCCGCTGGCCGAATTCCACCGCAGCCAGCTGCCGTCTAACTTCGCCGAACTGAACAACACCGCGAGCGCAGCCTATCCGGCGGGTGCGAGCACGGCGGCCGGCTTCCTGTCTCACTTCGTTGAGAACTATCACGAAGGCTGGCTGCACATCGACTGCTCCGCAACCTACCGTAAAGCGGCCGTTGAGCAGTGGTCTGCAGGGGCAACGGGACTGGGCGTGCGTACTATCGCAAACCTGTTGACTGCCGAGTAATTGTCTTTGTCCGGTGGCGCTGTGTTTGTCCGGGCCTACGGTTTTGTAGGCCTGTTAGCCTTGCGCCAGCCGACATTATGTTGAAGTAGCCAAACTATGTCTGAAACGAAAAACGAATTAGAAACTCTGCTGGAACAGGCGGCGACCGAACCTGCCCACCGTCCGGCATTTTTCCGCACGTTGCTGGAGTCCACCGTCTGGGTTCCGGGTACCGCAGCGGAAGGCGAACAGGTTGTTGAAGACAGCGCGCTGGACCTGCTCCACTGGGAGAAAGACGACGGCACGTCGGTGATCCCGTTCTTCACCTCGCTGGAAGCGCTGCAGCAGGCCGTTGAAGACGAGCAGGCGTTCGTGGTGATGCCGGTGCGCACTCTGTTCGAAATGACGCTGGGCCAGACCTTGTTCCTCAACGCCAAACTGCCAACCGGGAAAGAGTTCACCCCGCGTGAAATCAACCATCTGATTGGCGAGGAGGGCAACCCGCTCAGTACGCAGGAAGTGCTGGAAGGGGGCGAAACGCTGCTGTTGTCTGAAGTAGCCGAACCCCCTGCGCAGATGATTGATTCGCTGACCACGCTGTTCAAAACCCTCAAACCCGTGAGGCGCGCGTTCCTCTGCTCTATTAAAGAGAGCACGGATGAACAGCCGGTACTGCTGATTGGCATTGAAGCAGACGGCGATATCGAGGAGATTATTCAGGCTGCGGGCAGTGTTGCCACCGATACGCTGCCGGGTGATGAGCCGATCGATATCTGTCAGGTGAAGAAGGATGAGAAGGGCATCAGCCACTTTATTACCGAGCACATCACGCCGTTTTACGAGCGTCGCTGGGGCGGATTCCTGCGCGATCTCAAAACCACCCGCATTATCTGATTACGCGGGGTGATTTTTCACCCCGTCGCTTCCAGCAGCAGTAAATCCATCAGCAGGACCAGATTCGACTCAAACGACGTCACGCCAGCGGCTTCTGCGGCGTAATGTACCGCCTCGTCATATAAGGCAAAGTGTAAATCTGCCATTCCCGCCAGCGTATTGGCCGAAGCGCGCGTAAAAGCCACGACCGTCATACCCACGTTTTTAGCGATCCGCGCTTTATCCAGCACCTGTTCGGTTTCACCGCTGCGTGAGACGGCGATAAACACCTGATACCGCGCAGCGTTGCTGAGGAAAATGTTCCGGCTATCCCCCGGCCCGGAAATAAACGCCGTTTTGCCCAACACCTGCAATTTCTTGGTGAGGTACTCGGCGAAGAGATAAGAGAAGCCGGCGCCATAAAGAAAGAAACTCTCTTTCTGGCGCAGTAACGTCGAAAATTGCGCGCGCTTCTCCTGCGTTACCCACTGAAAGGTTTGTTGATAGTTCGCGATAAATTGACTGAAAAGCGCCGGCAGTTCCGGGCGCTGTTGTGCCTGCGCGGCGATATACGGCGTCTCGGTTAACAGCTGTTTGCAGTGCCAGATAAATTCACTGAAACCGCTGAAGCCTAATTTCTGACACAAACGCATAATGGTAGCGGTTGAGACGAACGTCGCCTGCGCCAGTTCGCGCACCGTAATATTGCCCACCAGCAGAGGATGCTCTGTGAGGTGGGCCAGCACGCGATATTCCGCGCGGGTCAGTGACGCCCCGCGCGTTAACAGCGTGGCCAGACGGTTATCCATTATTTGGCCGGTTCAACGGGCAAATCGTCTCGTGCACCCCATTCACTCCAGGCGCCATCATAGAGCGTCACGTCATTTACACCGAGTGTGGCGAGCGCCAGAATCACCACGCAGGCCGTGACGCCGGACCCGCAGCTGGCAATAACGGGACGATGCAAATCCACGCCCTGACGATCAAAAATGGCGCGCAGCTCATCGGTCGTTTTTAATTCACCTTCAAACACCAGATCGCCCCACGGCACATTCAACGCGCCGGGAATATGGCCGCGCTTCAGCCCCGGACGCGGTTCATCCGCCTGGGCGTTAAAGCGCGCTGCAGGGCGGGCATCGACAATTTGCGCCGTTTTTTCATGGCTGACCACCAGCACGTCGGTCAGACGTTTTACCTGATGCGCATCAAACGTCGCGTCGAACTCGCCTTCCGGCAGCGTCACGTCGCCTTGCTGCAATGGCAGTTCATCACGCTTCCAGCCCGCGAGGCCGCCTGCAAGAATTGAGACTTTCTCCACGCCAAAGTTTTTCAGCATCCACCAGGCGCGCGGTGCGGAGAAGAGGTTACCTTCATCGTAAACCACGAGGTGCTTGTCACGATTGACGCCAAGTTCGCGCATCGCCACGGAGAATGCTTCCGGACGAGGCAGCATGTGCGGGAGAGGGGAGTTATGGTCGGACAGGGCTTCAATATCAAAAAATACCGCGCCCGGCAAATGCCCTGCGCGGTATTCTGCGACCATATCGCGAAGGTGTTCCTGCCCGGCAGGTGCCATACGCGCGTCAATAATCTGTACTTCCGGATCGTCACCGTGCTCAATCAGCCAGTCGGCGGCGACAAAATATGAGGTGGACATGGGTTGCCTCCATTCTTTTCCGTAAAAAAGGATTGTCGGTGTTTTTTCTGACACCGACAAGCAAACCACGTTCAACTCGCGAGCACGACCCTATTTTTTCACCGCTTCACCGTTCTGCCAGGCTTTTTGCAGCGCAGGCCAGTAGTCACGGTTGGCGTCAATCATGTCATCAAGAATCGCTTTTGCGTGCTCCATGGTGGGCACGGTGCGGTTCAGGGTGAACGCCTGCAGTGCTTTTTCGTAGCTGCCTTCAATGGTCGCTTCCACCAGCAGCTGTTCAGAGGCGAGCTGCTGCTGTAGCAGCGTCTGATGGAACAGCGGGACCCGACCCACGCGGATAGGCTCTGGCCCTTCAGAGGTGATGTAGGCCGGGACTTCCACCACCGCGTCGTACGGCAGATTGGTTATCGCCCCGCGGTTTTCCACCATTACCAGATGGCGCTGACGCAGGTTAAATGCCAGCGAGCAGGCGACATCGACAATAAACTCGCCGTGGACGCCCACGTGGAAGGCATCCGGTAAAATCCCGGTACGCTTATACTCTTCTGCGGCGGCAAACAGCTTTTTCTCACGCCCGTTCATCACTTCGTTCGCGCGGGTATAGTCCGGGTTCTGATGCTCCACAATCTGGTTTGGCATCAGGTAATACTGCAGATAGGGGTTTGGCAGATATTCCGGGAAGTTATCCATGATGGGCTTGATGTTGCGCCAGGTTTTCACCCACGACGGATCCGAGTGCTGCGGGTCGGTTTTGGCCGCATCTTCCGTCAGCAGGCCGAACCTCGCGATATGCCGACGCAGTTCCGGCAGCTTGTCCTCGCCGTCCACCCGCACGCGGGTAAACCAGCCGAAGTGGTTCAGACCAAAGTAGTCCACCTCCAGCTTGTGGCGGTCCACACCCAAAATGGCCCCCATGTTACGCATCGCCGCCACTGGCATATCGCAGATATTAAGCACGCGGGCGTCCGGTCGCAGGCGGCGCACCCCTTCCGCAACGATCGCTGCCGGGTTGGAATAGTTCACGATCCAGGCTTTTTCATGCGCGTAGCGATCCACCAGATCGATCAGCTCGACCATCGGCAGGATCGTGCGCAGGCCGTATGCCAGCCCGCCAGGACCGCAGGTTTCCTGGCCCACCACGCCGTGGCGCAGCGGGATCTTCTCATCCTGCTCACGCATCCTGTATTGGCCGACACGCATCTGGGCGAAGACAAAGTGCGCCCCGCTGAACGCGACTTCCGGGTCTGTGGTCACGGTGAAGGTAATGCTCTGGCTATGGTCGCGAATGACCTTCTCCACCACGGGTGCAATGGTGTTCTGGCGTGCTTCGTCGATATCGTAGAGGCGAATCTCGGCCAGCGGGAAGTCCTGCAGGCGTACCATCAGGCTTTTCACGATACCTGGCGTATAGGTGCTGCCGCCACCGGCAATCGACAGAATAAAAGGGGGTGTAAACATCTTTAGCTCCTCTCAGAGAAACGTCTCAACGGCTTCTCGCATTTTTTTGACATGCAGCCCGTAGACCACCTGAACGTTGTTACCTTGTTTGATAATCCCTTTCGCGCCGGTCGCTTTCAGGCGCGGCTCGTCGATGATGGAGACATCCTTCACCGTGACGCGTAAGCGGGTGTAGCAGTTATCCACTACCTCAATGTTTTCCCGGCCTCCCAGTCCCACCACGATGGATTCACCCAGCCCGTCATTGTTCCCCTTCGCCTGATACTCCTGTTTGCTGTACAGGCGCGTCTCCTGATCGTCATCCTCGCGTCCTGGCGTCTTCATGTTGAAGCGCAGGATCAGGAAGCGGAACACCACAAAATAGAGCGCGAACATGATGAGCCCGACCACGATGTACATCGGCCAGTTGGACTTCTCCGTGCCGAGCGGCAGGTTATAAAGAATAAAATCGATAATTCCGTTAGCGCCGATGGCATGAACACCGAACAGGGAGAAAAGCATCATGCCGATGCCGGTCAGCACCGCATGTACCACAAACAGCAGCGGAGCGACGAACAGGAATGAAAACTCAATCGGCTCGGTAACGCCCACCAGCAAAGAGGTTAACGCTGCCGGGATCAGGATGGCTTTGGCTGCCGCTTTGCGCTCCGGCCTGGCGGTCATGTACATCGCCAGCGCCGCCGCGGGCAGGCCAAACATTTTGCTGATGCCGCGCGCGTCCCACACTACCGTGCTGCTCAACTGCTTCACTTCCGGACAAGCCATTTCGGCGAAATAGATATTGCGTGCGCCCTGATAAACCGTGCCGCATACCTCTTGCGTCCCCCCAAGTTCGGTATACAGGAAGGGGGTATAGACCAGATGATGCAGGCCGGTCGGCACCAGAATGCGTTCCAGGAAGCCGTAAATGGCCACCCCAAAAGGCCCGGAACCTTTGATCGCCAGCGCCAGTGCGCTGATGCCATGCTGGGCAAATGGCCACAGTTCGCTCATCACGACGCCGAGCAGCATTGAGACAGGAAGCATGACGATGGCGACGAAACAGTGGCCGGAATAGATGGCCATCGCGCCGTTAAACTGTACGCCGGAGTATTTGTTGTACAAGTATCCGGACAGCGCCCCGGTCAGGATCCCGGCGAAAACGCCCATCTCCAGCACCTGCACGCCCAGCACCATACTTTGCCCGGCGGCTTTCATCTGGTCAGCGGGGGCCAGTTCGCCCTGGAGCTGCAGCGTAACGTTCATCGCGTTAATGAAAACAACAAAGGTCACCAGGCCGATCAGGGCCGCATAGCCTTTATCACGCGTGGCCAGGCCAATCGGTATCCCGACGGCAAACACCAGTGCCAGGTTAACCAGTACTGACACGGCCGATTTCGCGATAAGCTGACCAACATGCTGAATCAGCGGATGGCCGAGAAACGGCACATACTCTGCGAGGTTACCGTTCCCCAGGACGTTACCGAATGCGATAAACAGACCGACGATCGGTAAGATAAGTACCGGTCCGTACAACGATTTTCCGAAATTTTGTAGGGCGTTCACGGCTCGTTTCATGACTGTCTCTCTTAGTGAACCGCGCACTCGGGGTGCGTCTTGAGCTTAAAGCTAGCAGGCTAAAGGCGAGATAATCCAGCTATCTTCTTGTTTTAAAAACAAATGACGTAAAAGGTAACATGTGACGTTTGCGACTGTGATCGGCATAGCAGTGCCTGAGTAAAGGCGTCGTCGCTCTGCGAGGTGCTTTCCAGATTCTAAAATTAGACTTTTTGTATTAATGAAACTTGCGGATAATACTTATCCGGAAGACGACCAACAGGCTCCATGGGCCAGGGACAAAGGATGACACCGTTTCGCTTAGCCGCGATTTCTCTCGCGCTGCTTACCACATTTTCGCTTGTCGGCTGTGATAACAGCGACGATAACTCTCAGGCTGCGGCTCCCGCAGCATCCACAGCAACGACACCGAAAGCACCGGAAAAGCCGGACGCTGAAAAGCTGGCAACGCTGGCGGCACAGAGTCAGGGCAAAGCGCTCACCCTGCTGGATACTTCAGAGGTGCAGCTTGATGGCGCGGCCACGCTGGTGCTGACCTTCTCTGTTCCGCTTAATCCCGATCAGGATTTCGCCAAAACAGTGCATGTGGTGGATAAAAAAAGCGGCAAGGTTGACGGGGCGTGGGAACTCGCACCTAACCTGAAAGAGCTACGCCTGCGCCATCTGGAACCCAACCGCAATCTGGTTGTCACCGTTGAACGTGATCTGCAGGCGCTGAACAAAGCGACATTTGGTATCGATTACGAAAAAGCCCTGACCACCCGGGATGTTGAACCGACGGTCGGTTTTGCCAGCCGTGGCTCGCTGCTGCCGGGCAAGGTGGTGGAAGGTCTGCCGGTAATGGCGCTCAACGTCAACAATGTTGACGTGAATTTCTACCGCGTGAAGCCTGAATCCCTGGCCTCCTTTGTCAGCCAGTGGGAGTACCGTAACTCCCTGACCAACTGGGAGTCCGATAATCTGCTCAAAATGGCGGACCTGGTGTATACCGGCCGGTTTGACCTCAATCCGGCACGCAACACCCGTGAAAAACTGCTGTTGCCGCTGCGGGATATTAAGCCGCTCCAGCAGTCAGGCGTGTACATCGCGGTCATGAATCAGGCCGGGCACTATAACTACAGCAATGCCGCGACGCTCTTTACCTTAAGTGATATTGGGTTGTCCGCTCACCGTTATCATAACCGTCTGGATATTTTCACCCAGAGCCTGGAAGATGGCGCGGCGCAATCCGGCGTTACCGTCACCCTGTTGAATGATAAAGGGCAGACGCTTGCCGAAGCGAACAGCGATGCTGACGGCCACGCAAAACTTGAGACTGACAAAGAAGCCGCACTGATTCTGGCCAGTAAAGACGGGCAGACCACGCTGCTTGACCTCAAGCTTCCGGCCCTCGATCTGGCGGAGTTTGATATCGCAGGTAGCCCAGGCTACAGCAAGCAATTCTTTATGTTTGGCCCGCGCGATCTCTATCGCCCTGGCGAAACGGTGATCCTCAATGGTTTGCTGCGCGACAGCGACGGTAAACCGCTTCCTGCCCAGCCGGTTAAACTCGACGTACTGCGCCCGGACGGACAGGTGGCACGCACGGTTGTCGTCCAGCCTGAGAACGGCCTCTATCGCTTCAATTATTCCCTGGACGGCGGGGCGCAGACCGGTATGTGGCATATCCGCGCCAATACCGGCGATAACCAACAGCGCCTGTGGGATTTCCACGTTGAAGATTTTATGCCGGAGCGTATGGCGCTTAATCTGACGGGACAAAAAGCGCCGGTTTCCACCGAGGATAACGTCGACTTTAACATTGCGGGTTATTACCTGTATGGCGCACCTGCCAACGGAAATTCCCTGCAAGGCCAGCTATTCTTGCGACCGCTGCGCGAAGCCGTCGCTGCACTGCCGGGCTTCCAGTTCGGTGATATCGCCGAAGAGAACCTGAGCCGCAGCCTGGATGAAGTTCAGCTAACCCTTGATGAACAGGGGCGCGGACAGGTCTCGACCGAAAGCCAGTGGAAAGAGGCGCATTCACCGCTTCAGCTGATCCTGCAGGCCAGCCTTCTGGAATCGGGCGGCCGCCCGGTTACGCGCCGTGCTGAGCAGGCCATCTGGCCGGCGGCCGATCTGCCGGGTATCCGTCCTCAGTTTGCCAGTAAGGCCGTTTATGACTACCGCACTGACACTACCGTCAACCAGCCGATCGTGGATGAAAACGGCAATGCCAGCTTTGATATCGTCTATGCCGATGCCAGCGGGGCAAAAAAGGCGGTTTCCGGGTTACAGGTTCGCCTGATCCGTGAGCGCCGTGACTACTACTGGAACTGGTCAGAGAGCGATGGCTGGCAGTCACAGTTTGATCAGAAAGACCTGGTTGAGGGCGAGCAGGAGCTGACCCTTAAGGCCGATGAAACCGGTAAAGTGACCTTCCCGGTGGAGTGGGGCTCGTACCGTCTGGAGGTCAAAGCGCCGGACGATATGGTCAGCAGCGTGCGCTTCTGGGCCGGCTACAGCTGGCAGGATAATAGTGACGGCACCGGTGCTGCTCGCCCTGACCGTGTGACCATGAAACTGGACAAGCCTTCCTATCAGCCGGGAGATACCATCCAGCTGCATATCGCTGCTCCGGCGGCGGGTAAAGGCTATGCGATGATCGAGTCCAGCGAAGGGCCGCTGTGGTGGAAAGAGATCGACGTACCGGCCAACGGGCTCGATCTCTCAATCCCGGTGGATAAGGCCTGGAAACGTCACGATCTCTATCTCAGCACGCTGGTGGTACGCCCTGGCGATAAATCCAAATCAGCAACGCCGAAACGTGCCGTCGGGTTACTGCATCTGCCGATGGGCGATGAGAATCGCCGCCTGAATGTCGCGCTGGAAAATCCGCAGAAAATTCGGCCAAACCAGACGCTGTCCGTGAAGGTGAAGGCCAGCGTCAAAGAAGGCGCCGTTCCGCAGAAAGTGAATGTGCTGATCTCGGCAGTGGACAGCGGCGTGTTGAACATCACCGATTACGTTACCCCGGATCCGTGGGAAGCGTTCTTCGGTCAGAAGCGCTACGGCGCGGATATCTACGATATTTACGGTCAGGTTATTGAAGGGCAGGGCCGCATGGCTGCACTGCGCTTTGGTGGTGACGGCGATGAGCTTAAGCGCGGCGGTAAACCACCGGTGAACCACGTGACTATCATTGCCCAGCAGGCGCAGCCGGTCGAGCTCGATGCTAACGGTGAAGGGACCGTGACGCTGCCCATTGGAGACTTCAACGGCGAGCTGCGTCTGATGGCGCAGGCCTGGACGGAAGATGATTTCGGCAGCAGCGAAGGTAAAGTGATTGTCGCCGCCCCAATCATTACCGAACTGAACACGCCGCGCTTCCTGGCAAGTGGCGATACCTCACGCCTGACGCTGGATGTGACCAACCTGACGGACCAGCCGCAAACGCTGAACGTTGCCTTTACCGCTACCGGCAAGCTGTCGCTTGAGGGCGCACAGCCGCAGCCCGTGAAGTTACCTCCGGGCGCGCGCAGCACCCTGTTTATCCCGGTACGTGCGCTGGATGGCTACGGTGATGGTGAAGTGACCGCTCAGGTGACCGGCCTGCAGCTGCCGGGCGAGACTTTCGCTGCACAACAGAAGAGCTGGAAAATCGGCGTTCGTCCGGCATTCCCGGCGCAGACCGTTAACACCGGTGCCATGCTGAATCCTGGTGAGTCGTGGAGTGCACCGGCGCAGCACCTTAATGGCTTCTCTCCTGCCACGCTACAGGGACAATTGCTGCTGAGCGGGAAACCGCCTCTGAATCTGGCGCGCTATATTCGTGAGCTGCAGGCATACCCGTATGGCTGTCTGGAGCAAACCACCAGTGGTCTGTTCCCGTCGCTCTACACCAACGCGGCGCAGTTGACCGCGCTTGGCATCAAAGGGGATACGGATGACAAGCGCCGTGCGGCCATTGATATCGGAATCTCCCGTCTGCTGCAGATGCAGCGTGATGACGGAGGTTTCGCGCTTTGGGATAAAAACGGTCCGGAGGAGTACTGGCTCACCGCCTATGTCACTGACTTCCTGGTTCGTGCAGGCGAGCAGGGCTACAGCGTGCCTGCTGAGGCGGTTAACAACGCCAACAGCCGCTTGCTGCGTTACCTGCAGGACCCGGGCATGATGTCCATCCGCTACAGCGATGATACCCAGGCCAGTAAATTTGCGGTGCAGGCCTATGCCGCGCTGGTGCTGGCTCGCCAGCAAAAAGCCCCGCTTGGTGCGTTGCGTGAAATCTGGGAACGTCACGGACAGGCCGCTTCCGGGCTGCCGCTGATGCAGTTGGGGATGGCGCTTAAATTGATGGGTGACGCACCGCGCAGCCAGCAGGCGCTGGGTCTGGCCATCAAAACGCCGCGTAACGACAGCAAGAACTGGATGGCCGATTATGGCAGTGCGCTTCGTGATAATGCGCTGATGCTTTCTCTGCTTGAGGAGTACAAGCTTCTGCCGGATGCGCAAAATACGCTGCTGAACGCCTTGTCGGAACAAGCTTTCAGCCAGCGCTGGCTCTCGACACAGGAGAGTAACGCCCTGTTCCTGGCCGGACGCTCGCTGCAAACTTTGTCCGGCACATGGCAGGCCCAAACGTCTCTGGCGGATACCGCATCAGGCGGTGATAAAGCACTGGTACAGAACGTGAACGGCGACCAGCTTGGCGCGCTGCAGGTGACCAATACCGGTAGCACACCGCTGTGGGTACGCCTTGATAGCACCGGTTATCCGGCATCTGCACCTCAGCCATCGTCTAACGTGCTGCAGATTGAACGCCATATTCTGGCAACCGACGGCAGTACAAAGTCGCTCACATCACTGAAGAGCGGCGAGCTGGTGCTGGTATGGCTTGAAGTGAAGGCCAGCCAGAACGTGCCGGATGCGCTGGTTGTCGATCTCCTCCCGGCGGGGCTGGAACTGGAAAACCAGAACCTGGCGAGCAGCAGCGCCAGCCTGCAGGACAGCGGCAGCGAAGTGCAGAACCTGCTCAGTCAGATGCAGCAGGCGGATATTCAGCATATGGAATTCCGCGACGATCGCTTTGTGGCGGCGGTGCCGGTTAACGAAGGGCAGCCGGTCACGCTGGTTTATCTGGCGCGCGCCGTGACGCCGGGAACCTATGAGGTGCCGGTCCCGATGGTAGAGTCCATGTATGTTCCGCAGTGGCGGGCAACAGGTGCGGCCAGTGGCCCGCTGATTGTTGTACCGTAATATGCGGCTTGTACGTCTGATACGCTCCCGCTGGCTGTGGCTGGCGGGAGCGCTTCTCGTTTTATGGGGGCTGATTCTGGCCGCTGATCGCCTGTGGCCGTTGCCTCTGAAAGAGGTCAACCCCGCACGGGTGGTGGTGGACGAAAAGGGCACACCGCTCTGGCGTTTTGCCGACAGCGAAGGGATCTGGCGCTATCCGGTCACTCTCGAAGAGGTTTCTCCCCGCTATCTTGAAGCCTTGATCCAGTATGAAGATCGCTGGTTCTGGGACCATCCAGGCGTGAATCCGTTCTCTGTGCTGCGCGCCGCCTGGCAGGATCTTACCTCCGGGAGGGTTGTCTCAGGCGGCAGCACGCTCACTATGCAGGTGGCGCGCCTGCTGGATCCGCATCCGCGCACTTTTGGTGGCAAAATTCGTCAGCTCTGGCGAGCCATGCAGCTTGAGTGGCACCTCTCTAAGCGCGACATCCTCACGCTTTATCTTAACCGCGCCCCGTTTGGCGGTACGCTGCAGGGGATTGGTGCGGCAAGCTGGACCTACCTCGGCAAACCACCTTCGCAGCTCAGCTATTCCGAAGCGGCGCTGCTCGCCGTATTGCCGCAGGCGCCAAGCCGGTTGCGTCCTGACCGCTGGCCGGAACGTGCAGAAGCGGCACGCAACAAAGTGCTCGACCGGATGGTGACGCAGGGCGTCTGGTCGGCAAGCCAGGTTAAGGAGTCCCGTGAAGAAGCGGTATGGCTGGCGCCCCGGCAAATGCCGCAGCTGGCACCGCTCTTTTCGCGCATGATGCTCAGCAAAAGTCGCGATACTAAAATTGTGACTACCTTAGATGCGTCCCTGCAGCGGCAGCTTGAAGAACTGGCGATGAACTGGAAATCCCGCCTGCCAGCACGCAGTTCGCTGGCAATGATCGTCGTCGATCACACGGATATGAAAGTGCGTGGCTGGGTGGGATCGGTCGACATTAACGATGACACCCGGTTTAGCCATGTGGATATGGTGAATGCGATCCGATCGCCGGGATCGGTGCTCAAGCCCTTTATCTACGGTATGGCGCTGGACGACGGTTTGATCCACCCGGCATCGCTGCTCCAGGATGTTCCAAGAAAAACGGGGGATTATCGCCCGGGTAATTTCGACAGTGGATTCCATGGGCCGGTGAGTATGAGTGAAGCGCTGGTACGCTCTCTTAATCTGCCCGCCGTGCAGGTGCTCGAGGCATACGGACCAAAACGTTTTGCTGCGATGTTGAGTAATGCAGGTTTGCCGCTGATTTTACCTGCTGGCGCACAGCCGAATTTATCGCTGATCCTGGGCGGGGCAGGGGCGCGGTTGGCCGATATCACTGCGGCCTATAGCGCGTTCGCCCGACACGGTAAAGCGGGCCGGCTGCGCTTACAGCCAGGCGATCCCTTGTCAGAGCGGCCGTTGTTATCCCAGGGGGCGGCGTGGATCATTCGCCGTATTCTGGCCAATGAGGCGCAGCCGCTGCCGGACAATGCGCTGCCGCAGGTGGTACCTCTGGCATGGAAAACGGGAACCAGCTATGGCTACCGTGACGCATGGGCGGTAGGGCTGAATGCCCGTTACGTTATTGGGATCTGGACCGGACGACCGGACGGCACGCCTGTGGCGGGTCAGTTTGGGTTTGCGAGCGCGGTACCTCTGCTTAACCAGGTGAATAATGTACTGCAGTCTGGTTCAACGCTCGATCAGGCGCGTCTGCCACGCGACCCGCGTCCTGACGGTGTGGGACGCGGCGTCATCTGTTGGCCGGGCGGCCAGTCGCTGCCGGAAGGGAGCGAAAATTGCCGTCGTCGCCTGGCGACCTGGCTGCTGGACGGCAGCGAGCCGCCGACGTTGCTCTTACCGGAACAGGAAGGTATTCGCGGGATCCGCTTCCCGGTCTGGCTGGATAAAGAGAGCAAACGCGTGGCGGCAGACTGCCCGGATGCGACCGAGAAAGTTCTGGATGTCTGGCCGCTGCCGCTGGAACCCTGGCTGCCTGCAGCCGAGCGGCGCTCAGCACGGATCCCTTCGCCATCGGCTACCTGTCCGCCCTTGTCGCAGGACTCACCTGCACCGCTGATGTTGACTGGCGTGCGTGAAGGCGCGGTTATCAAGCGTCTGCCGGGGGAATCCCGCGTCTCGTTACCGCTACAGGCAACCGGCAATAGCGGTGAACGCTGGTGGTTTTTGAATGGCGAACCGCTGGCGGTGAAGAGCCGGGTTTACACCTTGCAGCTTGATAAATCAGGCGATTATCAGGTGCTGGTAATGGATGAAGCGGGGCAGGTGGCGACGGTGAATTTCACGCTGCAGTAGCGTTAAACGTCTCTTCTGCTATGAGCTGTTGCTAATCTTCGTCTCATTTTAAAAAAATGTTACCTGAATCCATAGGCAATGGCGCTATTGCTCATTATAATCCGCGCCACACCATACTCAGGTATGAAAAACAACAGAACATTTACAGAGGTTATCATGGCTATTGAACGTACTTTTTCCATCATCAAACCAAACGCGGTGGCAAAAAACGTTATTGGCAGCATCTTTGCTCGCTTTGAATCAGCAGGGTTCAAAATCGTTGGCACCAAAATGCTGCACCTGACCGTTGAGCAGGCTCGCGGTTTCTACGCTGAGCACGAAGGTCGTCCATTCTTCGACGGTCTGGTTGAGTTCATGACTTCTGGCCCGATCGTTGTATCCGTACTGGAAGGCGAAAACGCAGTACAGCGTCACCGTGACCTGCTGGGTGCGACCAACCCGGATAACGCACTGGCTGGTACCCTGCGCGCTGACTATGCAGACAGCTTCACCGAGAACGGCACCCACGGTTCCGATTCTGTTGAATCTGCCGCTCGTGAAATCGCGTTCTTCTTCGCTGAAGGCGAAGTGTGTCCACGTACCCGTTAATTTAACGGTTTCGTTTACACATTATTTTCGTAAATGCCGCGTGCAGACGTGGCATCCCTGCGCCAGACTTTGTACAATGCAACGCCCCGGACGAGCAGACTGCTTTCCGGGGCGTTTCTTTTCAACCCTCCATGGGCCATAACGTGTAACAACGAGGCCGGAAAAAATTATGTCTGAATTAGTGAATACCTCCGAAGTCGCCATTCCTGCGGTTCCAAATAAAAATGGAAAAATTAACCTGCTGGATCTGAACCGTCAGCAGATGCGCGAGTTCTTTAAAGAGATGGGCGAGAAGCCGTTTCGTGCCGATCAGGTCATGAAATGGATGTACCACTATTGCAGCGACAACTTTGATGACATGACTGACATCAACAAAGTGCTGCGCAATAAGCTCAAAGAAGTGGCTGAAATCCGTGCACCAGAAGTGGTGGAGGAGCAGCGCTCTGCCGATGGCACCATCAAATGGGCGATTGCCGTTGGCGATCAGCGCGTTGAAACCGTCTACATCCCGGAAGAAGACCGCGCCACGCTGTGCGTCTCCTCTCAGGTGGGCTGTGCGCTGGAGTGCAAGTTCTGCTCAACCGCTCAACAGGGATTCAACCGTAACCTGCGCGTGTCTGAAATTATCGGCCAGGTGTGGCGTGCGGCGAAAATCGTCGGTGCGGCGAAAGTGACCGGGACCCGTCCAATCACCAACGTAGTGATGATGGGCATGGGCGAGCCACTGCTGAACCTGACCAACGTCGTTCCGGCGATGGAAATCATGCTGGATGACTTCGGCTTTGGTCTGTCCAAGCGTCGCGTAACGCTGTCGACGTCAGGCGTAGTGCCTGCACTGGACAAGCTGGGCGACATGATTGACGTTGCGCTGGCGATCTCCCTGCATGCACCAAACGACGAAATCCGTGACGAAATTGTACCCATCAACAAAAAGTACAATATCGAAACTTTCCTCGCCGCCGTGCGTCGCTACCTGGAGAAATCCAACGCGAACCAGGGCCGCGTGACGATCGAGTATGTCATGCTCGATCACGTAAACGACGGTACCGAGCATGCGCATCAGCTGGCTGAACTGCTGAAAGATACGCCGTGCAAAATCAACCTGATCCCATGGAACCCGTTCCCGGGCGCGCCTTATGGCCGTAGCTCGAACAGCCGTATCGACCGTTTCTCCAAGGTGCTGATGGAGTATGGTTTCACCACTATCGTGCGTAAAACCCGTGGTGATGATATCGATGCTGCATGCGGACAGCTGGCAGGTGATGTGATTGACCGTACCAAACGTACCCTGCGTAAACGCATGCAGGGCGAGACGATTGCGGTCAAAGCTGTTTGATTCTTATGCACTCACGGCGCATTATTTGCGCCGTGAAGCATAATCTTACTGAATAATCAGTCAGATTCGTGATGACTGATCAATAATTACGGTGCGTTTCATCCGACTTTCGGGCAGTATGTAACGACGTAACAACAGTTTATCCTGACGGGCAGGGCTGTGCTGTCATCTCCGGGCTGACAGTCTTATACTGTCTGTTCAAGGTTAACTGATCAGAACTTTCGCGGTGCGGGTGGCATTGTGACTTACCGGCACCTGAACCCTTTTTTTTCACGTACCAGTAGTTGTAGCGAATGAATACTGAAGCCACTCACGACCAACATGAAGCACTCTCCACTGGCGTTCGTCTTCGCAACGCCCGTGAACAACTCGGACTCAGCCAGCAAGCCGTTGCAGAACGCTTATGTCTGAAGGTTTCCACGGTTCGCGATATTGAAGAAGATAAGGCTCCGGCCGATCTGGCTTCAACATTTCTGCGTGGTTACATCCGCTCTTATGCAAAACTGGTGCATATCCCTGAAGAAGAATTACTGCCAATGATGGAGAAGCAGGCACCGGTCCGCGCAGCAAAAGTTGCGCCGATGCAGACCTTCTCCCTGGGAAAACGTCGTAAAAAACGTGATGGCTGGCTGATGAGCTTTACCTGGCTGGTGCTGTTTGTGGTGATCGGCCTGACGGGCGCATGGTGGTGGCAAAACCACAAGGCGCAGCAGGAAGAGATCACCACCATGGCCGATCAATCCTCCGCCGAGCTCAATCAGTCCGGCAATGACAACGCTCAGAGCGTGCCGCTGAATACCGAAGGTGCTGCCACCTCCAGCGAGCCGCAGACTGCCGCGACCGATGCGCCTGCAACCGATGCCGGGCAGGCACCCGCCGCAACGGCTAATACCCCTGCGCCTCAGGCTCAGGATCCAAACGCGGTGGTTGCCCCTTCTCAGGCAAACGTGGATACCGCGACCAACGCGCCAGCGGCCACTCAGCCTGCGGACAACGGTGCTGCGTCACTGCCAACCAACCCGGCCGGAACGGCTGCGCCGGCGGCGGACCCAAATGCGCTGGTGATGAACTTCTCTGCTGACTGCTGGCTGGAAGTGACCGATGCAACAGGTAAAAAACTGTTCAGTGGTCTGCAGCGTAAAGATGGCACGTTAAACCTAACTGGCCAGGCACCGTATAAACTTAAAATCGGCGCTCCGGCAGCAGTACAGATCCAGTATCAAGGAAAACCTGTCGACCTGAGCCGCTTTATCAGAACTAACCAGGTTGCGCGTCTTACCGTTAATGCCGAACAATCAGCAGCACAGTAACAGACGGGCAACGCGGGAGATTTTTCATGCATAACCAGGCTCCGATTCAACGTAGAAAATCGAAACGGATTTACGTTGGTAATGTGCCAATCGGCGATGGGGCTCCTATCGCCGTCCAGTCGATGACCAACACGCGTACCACAGACGTGGAAGCGACGGTCAATCAGATCAAAGCGTTAGAACGTGTAGGCGCGGACATTGTTCGCGTCTCCGTGCCGACAATGGATGCCGCTGAGGCGTTCAAACTGATCAAACAGCAGGTCAGCGTTCCGCTGGTTGCTGATATCCACTTCGATTACCGCATTGCGCTGAAAGTTGCTGAATATGGCGTCGACTGCCTGCGTATTAACCCGGGCAACATCGGTAACGAAGAGCGTATCCGCATGGTGGTGGATTGCGCCCGCGATAAAAATATTCCTATCCGTATCGGCGTCAACGCCGGTTCCCTGGAAAAAGATCTGCAGGAAAAATACGGTGAGCCAACGCCGCAGGCGCTGCTTGAATCCGCGATGCGTCACGTCGATCATCTTGATCGTCTGAACTTCGATCAGTTCAAAGTCAGCGTAAAAGCCTCAGATGTGTTCCTGGCAGTAGAGTCTTATCGCCTGCTGGCAAAACAGATCGATCAGCCTTTGCACCTCGGGATTACGGAAGCCGGTGGCCTTCGTAGTGGTTCCGTTAAATCGGCGATCGGTCTGGGGCTACTGCTCTCGGAAGGGATCGGTGACACCCTGCGCGTTTCGCTGGCGGCCGATCCGGTAGAAGAGATCAAAGTCGGTTTCGATATCCTCAAATCACTGCGTATCCGCGCACGTGGGATCAACTTCATTGCCTGCCCAACCTGTTCACGTCAGGAATTTGACGTGATTGGCACGGTGAATGCGCTTGAGCAACGTCTGGAAGATATCATCACCCCGATGGACGTCTCCATCATCGGGTGCGTGGTGAACGGTCCGGGTGAAGCCCTGGTGTCAACGCTCGGCGTCACCGGCGGTAACAAGAAAAGTGGTCTCTATGAAGATGGCGTGCGTAAAGATCGTCTGGATAATAGTGATATGATCGACCAGCTTGAAGCCCGCATCCGTGCCAAAGCAACAATGATGGATGAAGCGCAGCGCATCAGCATTCAGCAGGTTGAAAAATAACGTGATGGGAAGCGTGGCGCTTCCCATGTATGATTGAACCCATTCTTTGGGTTCTTTTTTGTATATAGAAAGAGAATAAACGTGGCAAAAAACATTCAAGCCATCCGCGGCATGAACGATTATCTGCCTGGCGAAACCGCCATCTGGCAGCGCATTGAAGGCATACTCAAACAGGTGCTCGGCAGCTACGGTTACAGCGAAATCCGTTTGCCGATTGTAGAGCAGACCCCGTTATTCAAACGCGCGATCGGCGAAGTGACCGACGTGGTTGAAAAAGAGATGTACACCTTTGAGGACCGCAACGGCGACAGCCTGACACTGCGTCCGGAAGGTACGGCGGGCTGCGTACGCGCCGGCATCGAACATGGTCTCCTGTACAATCAGGAGCAGCGCCTGTGGTATATCGGCCCGATGTTCCGCCACGAACGTCCACAGAAAGGTCGTTATCGCCAGTTCAACCAGCTGGGTGTGGAAGTCTTTGGCCTGCAGGGCCCGGACATTGACGCCGAACTGATTATGTTGACTGCCCGCTGGTGGCGTGCGCTCGGCATTGCTGAGCATGTCTCACTGGAACTGAACTCCATCGGTTCTCTGGAAGCACGCGCGAACTACCGTGACGCACTGGTTGCGTTCCTGGAGCAGCACAAAGAGAAGCTGGACGAAGACTGCAAACGTCGTATGTACAGCAACCCACTGCGTGTGCTGGATTCCAAAAACCCTGACGTACAGGCGCTGTTGAACGATGCACCTGCATTGGGCGACTACCTGGACGAAGCGTCACGTGAGCACTTTGCGGGTCTGTGCAAACTGCTGGAAGCCGCGGGCATTGCTTATACCGTGAACCAGCGTCTGGTGCGCGGTCTGGACTACTACAACCGCACCGTGTTCGAGTGGGTGACATCCAGCCTCGGTTCCCAGGGCACCGTGTGTGCCGGCGGTCGTTATGACGGTCTGGTTGAGCAGCTTGGTGGTCGTCCAGCCCCTGGCGTTGGCTTCGCCATGGGTCTTGAGCGACTTGTTTTGCTGGTTCAGGCAGTTAATCCGGAATTTAAAGCAGATTCCGTTGTCGATATATACCTGGTAGCCTCAGGCGCGGAAACGCAGCCTGCGGCAATGCAGCTTGCGGAACGTGTGCGTGATGCACTGCCGGACGTGAAGCTGATGACCAACCATGGCGGCGGCAACTTCAAAAAACAGTTTGCTCGAGCCGATAAATGGGGCGCAAGTATTGCACTGGTGCTGGGCGAGTCCGAAGTGGCTAACGGCGAAGTGGTTGTGAAAGACCTGCGCTCTGGTGAGCAGACAACGGTAACGCAGGACGGCGTTGCGGCGCACTTGCGCACTCTATTGGGCTAAGGAGAAGGACTGCGTGGAAATTTACGAGAACGAACACGATCAGGTCGACGCGATTAAACGCTTCTTTGTCGAAAACGGCAAGGCGCTGGTTGTTGGGGTTATTTTAGGTGTCGGTGCGCTGGTAGGCTGGCGTTACTGGAACAGTCATCAGGCGGACTCCGCGCGTGACGCGTCGCTGTCATATGAAAATACCGTTAGCGCAATCCGTGCCGATCAGCCGCAAACGCTGACGGCGGCAGAGAAATTTGCCGCTGACAACAAAAACACCTACGGTGCGCTGGCCGCACTGGAAGTGGCGCAGCAGTACGTTGATAAGAACGAACTGGATAAAGCCGCTAGCCTGCTGTCACAAGGGCTAACCGCCGCCAGTGATGAAAATCTGAAAGCGGTAATCAATCTGCGCCTGGCTCGTATTCAGGTTCAGCAGAAAAAAGCTGACGATGCGCTGAAAACGCTCGATACCATCAAAGGCGAAGGTTTTGCTGCCATTGTTGCCGATCTGCGCGGTGAAGCACTGCTGAGTAAAGGTGACAAAGCGGGCGCGCGTAAAGCGTGGCAAGCTGGCGTAGAGAGCAAAGCTTCACCTGCGCTGAGCGAAATGATGCAGATGAAAATAAATAATTTGTCCGTCTGAGAGGGACCCGATGCAATTGCGTAAATTACTTCTGCCAGGACTGCTTTCTGTTACGTTATTGAGTGGCTGTTCACTGTTCAGTGGCGAAGAAGACGTTGTGAAAATGTCCCCACTGCCGACTGTTGAAAACCAGTTTACCCCGTCCACCGCGTGGAGCACCTCCGTGGGCGATGGTATTGGTGATTTTTATTCCAACCTGCACCCGGCTTTTGCCGACAGCGTTATCTATGCGGCTGACCGCAAAGGTACCGTGAAGGCGGTTAATGCCGATGACGGGAAAGAAGTGTGGTCGGTTAACCTGGCGGAAAAAGACGGCTGGTTCTCTCGTAAACCGGCACTGCTTTCTGGCGGTCTGACCGTTGCCGGTGGGCATGTGTACGTGGGTAGCGAAAAAGCCCAGGTCTATGCTCTCAGCACCAGCGATGGTTCTGTTGCATGGCAAACCTCCGTGGCCGGTGAGTCTCTATCTCGTCCGGTCGTGAGCGACGGCATGGTACTGATCCACACCAGCAACGGCCAGCTGCAGGCGCTGAACGAAGCCGATGGTCTGGTGAAATGGACCGTGAACCTGGATATGCCTTCCTTGTCCCTGCGCGGTGAATCTGCGCCGGCTACCGCCTTTGGTGCCGCCATTGTTGGCGGTGACAACGGTCGTGTAAGCGCGGTACTGATGCAGCAAGGCCAGATGATCTGGCAGCAGCGTATTTCTCAGGCGACAGGCTCAACGGAAATCGATCGTCTGAGCGATGTCGACACGACCCCGGTTATCGTTGACGGTGTGGTTTACGCACTGGCCTATAACGGTAACCTGACCGCGCTGGATCTGCGCAGCGGCCAGGTCATGTGGAAACGTGAACTGGGTTCGGTAAATGATTTCGTGGTTGATGGCAACCGTATCTATATGGTCGATCAGAACGACCGTCTGCTGGCGCTCAGCACCGAAGGTGGTGTTACGCTGTGGACGCAAAGCGATCTGCTGCACCGTCTGCTGACCGCACCAGCACTGTATAACGGTAGCCTGGTGGTGGGTGATAGCGAAGGGTATATGCACTGGATTGACCCGGACAACGGTCGTTTTGTTGCTCAGCAAAAAGTCGACAGCTCAGGTTTCCTGACGGAACCGGTCGTGGCTGACGGCAAACTGCTGATTCAGGCAAAAGACGGCACGCTGTACGCGATCACGCGTTAATTACCCAGCGGTTGTAGTATACTAAACGGCTCCTGTTCACTCAGGAGCCGTTTTGACATTTTTAAAAACGCCGCAAATGCGACGTTTATTTGAATTTTATGAGGCTTCAAACATGGTACCTGTGGTCGCGCTTGTCGGGCGCCCTAACGTTGGAAAATCCACTCTTTTTAACCGTTTAACACGCACCCGTGATGCGCTGGTTGCGGATTTCCCGGGGCTGACGCGTGACCGTAAGTACGGTCGTGCAGAAGTAGAAGGACGCGAGTTCATCTGTATTGATACCGGTGGTATTGACGGGACAGAAGATGGTGTTGAAACCCGCATGGCGGAACAGTCGCTGCTGGCGATTGAAGAAGCTGACGTGGTTCTGTTTATGGTGGACGCTCGCGCAGGCCTGATGCCGGCGGACTCCGCTATTGCGAAACATCTGCGCTCGCGTGAAAAACCCACTTTCCTGGTGGCGAACAAAACTGACGGTATTGATGCAGACCAGGCGGTTGCGGATTTCTGGTCCTTAGGTCTGGGCGAAATCTACCCGATTGCGGCATCTCATGGCCGTGGCGTGACCAGCCTGCTGGAAACCGTTCTGCTGCCGTGGGTTGATGAAGTTAACCCGCCGGAAGAGATCGATGAAGACGCCGAATATTGGGCGCAGTTCGAAGACGGCGAAGCGGGCGAGGAAGAGCCTGAAGACGACTTCAACCCGCAGGATCTGCCGATCAAACTGGCTATCGTGGGCCGTCCAAACGTAGGTAAGTCTACACTTACTAACCGTATCCTCGGCGAAGAGCGTGTGGTCGTTTACGACATGCCGGGCACCACCCGCGACAGTATTTATATCCCGATGCAGCGCGATGAGCGTGAGTATGTGCTCATTGATACCGCAGGCGTACGTAAGCGAGGGAAAATCACCGATGTGGTGGAAAAATTCTCCGTTATCAAAACCCTGCAGGCGATTGAAGATGCCAACGTGGTCATGCTGGTCATCGATGCACGCGAAGGTATCTCCGATCAGGACCTTTCTCTGCTCGGCTTCATTCTGAATAGTGGGCGCTCACTCGTTATCGTGGTCAACAAATGGGATGGCCTGAGTAATGAGGTGAGAGAGCAGGTGAAAGAGACGCTCGACTTCCGTCTGGGCTTTATCGACTTTGCTCGCGTGCACTTTATCTCTGCGTTACACGGCAGCGGTGTAGGTAATCTGTTTGAGTCCGTGCGTGAAGCGTACGACAGCTCCACCCGTCGTCAGAGCACCGCCATGCTGACCCGTATCATGAACATGGCAGCAGAAGACCATCAGCCGCCGCTGGTGCGTGGTCGTCGCGTGAAGCTGAAATATGCTCACGCCGGGGGTTATAACCCACCAATCGTGGTGATTCACGGCAACCAGGTTAAAGACCTGCCGGATTCCTACAAGCGCTATCTGATGAACTACTTCCGTAAATCACTGGACGTAATGGGCACGCCAATCCGTATCCAGTTCAAGGAAGGGGAGAACCCGTTCGCCAACAAGCGCAATACCCTGACGCCAAACCAGATGCGTAAGCGTAAGCGTTTAATTAAACACATTAAGAAAAGCAAATAAGCTTTGCCGTTCTTTCTGAAGCCCGCGTTGATCGCGGGCTTTTTTTCGCCCGCTCATACCGCCAGTCCTCTCTGTGTGATGTCAATCACTATTCACTTTTAACCAAGTTTAAATCTAAGAAAGTAGACAATCATCGAATTTTCATCTTAAAGTCCAGGGTCCGGTACTAGACAAAACTAGCGACTGGTTATCAAATGGTTAACTAACTTTTCGCCGCATGTAAAAAATCGGTCAGATACGTAACTGGCCGGCGTACATGCTGGTGTTTACAAGCACGACACATACCTTCCTGGGAGAATTATGCAATCCTCTGTTAATCAAAAAGAAAGCCGAACGTTCTTCGGCCACCCTTATCCGCTCGGTTCGCTGTTCTTTACCGAGATGTGGGAACGTTTCTCGTTTTACGGCATTCGCCCATTACTGATCCTGTTTATGGCCGCCACCGTGTATGACGGCGGGATGGGGCTGGCACGTGAAAACGCGTCGGCAATTGTGGGCATCTTTGCCGGCACCATGTACCTGGCCGCACTGCCGGGTGGCTGGCTGGCGGATAACTGGCTCGGCCAGCAGAAAGCCGTCTGGTACGGATCCATCCTGATTGCGCTCGGCCACCTGTCGATTGCGCTCTCGGCCATCATGGGCGATAACCTGTTCTTTATCGGCCTGATGTTCATCGTGCTCGGTTCTGGTCTGTTTAAGACCTGTATCTCGGTCATGGTGGGGACGCTGTACAAAAAAGGCGATGCGCGTCGTGACGGCGGTTTCTCGCTGTTCTACATGGGCATCAACATGGGCTCGTTTATCGCGCCGCTGATTTCCGGCTGGCTGATTAAATCTCACGGCTGGCACTGGGGCTTCGGCATTGGTGGCATCGGGATGCTGGTTGCCCTGATCATCTTCCGCGTGTTTGCCGTTCCGGCAATGAAACGCTATGACAGCGAAGTGGGGCTGGACTCGACCTGGAACAGCCCGGTGGTGAAAAGAAACGGCGTAGGCGCATGGTTGCTGGCGCTGGCTGTGGGTGTGGCGGTTATCGTTACGCTGATCGCGCAGGGTGTGATTGTGATTAACCCGGTTGCGGTAGCCAGCGTGCTGGTTTACGTGATTGCGGCGTCCGTTGCCCTCTACTTTATCTACCTGTTCCTTTTTGCGGGCCTGAATCGTAAAGAGCGTGCCAGACTTCTGGTCTGTTTTATTCTGCTGGTCTCCGCTGCGTTCTTCTGGTCCGCCTTCGAGCAGAAGCCAACGTCATTCAACCTCTTTGCCAACGACTACACTAACCGCATGATCGGTGGTTTCGAAATCCCGGCGGTATGGTTCCAGTCGATTAACGCCCTGTTCATCATCCTGCTGGCACCGGTATTCAGCTGGGCCTGGCCGAAACTTGCCAGCATGAACATTCGTCCGAGCAGTATCACCAAGTTTGTTATTGGTATTTTGTGTGCCGCCGCAGGCTTTGGTCTGATGATGCTGGCTGCGCAGAACGTACTGAATAACGGTGGCGCGGGCGTGTCGCCATTCTGGCTGGTGGGGAGCATTTTGATGCTGACGCTGGGGGAACTGTGCCTGAGCCCGATTGGTCTGGCGACCATGACGCTGCTGGCACCGGAAAGAATGCGTGGGCAGATGATGGGCCTGTGGTTCTGCGCAAGTGCGCTGGGCAACCTGGCGGCAGGTCTGATTGGCGGTCACGTGAAGGCCGACCAGCTAGATATGCTGCCGGATCTCTTCGCACGTTGCTCCATCGCGCTGCTGATTTGTGCCGCGGTGCTGATCGTCCTCATTGTTCCGGTACGTCGCATGCTGGAAAATGCGCAGACTAAACCGGCCGCTAACGCCTGATAACGCCTCGCTCGTCGATACCGGGGCAGGCGTTTGCCCCGGTAATTTACTCGACGAGGTAGAAGATGCTGTTAGGGTTTGTTGGGCTTGGCGCGGTGGTGGAAACCGCTTATTTACCCGCACTACACAATCTGTATGGCGATTCACTGCACTGCCTGGGTTTTGATGTTCAGCCTGGCAGGCACCCTGAAGGCGTAACGCGCTGCGCCTCTCTCACCGAACTTCTCTCGCATCCTCTTGATACCCTGTTTATTACCACGGTTTCTCTGCAGCATCTTGAGGTGCTGGAGTACGCCCTGGCGTCTCCTGTGGCGCGGATCGTGGTTGAAAAACCCATCGTCGCCACGCTCTCGCAGCTCGAAAAACTGAACAGACTGCTGGCGTTGCCCGGTGCGGCGTCCCGTGTGCTCGCACTTGACCACTGGATGGCGCGCCTCGCAACGGTTCAGCTTGGGCTGATCGGGACTTTTGCTGATATCGCCAGAATTGACGGTTTTTTGCAGGAACCGAGCGGGTTTAACGCAAAAGGAGAACCTGTCGCGCTTAACTTCGCGACGGGTGAAGTGGACACCCGCACGCTTCGCCATCCTGACGGCGTTATCCTGGACATCGGCACGCATGTGCTGGCGATGCTGCGTGAAACGGTGCGTTATCTGGGGGGCGGGGATGATATGACGCTGCAGGTGGTGGCCGCTACTGACCGGCTTGGGCGTGAGATCAAACAGGGCGATCTCACCACGGCAGAGGGCAGCGCTCATCTTCGCGGGCAGCTTAGTGGCATTCCGGTGGAGATTTGGCTCAACAAATATGCGGGACCGTCAGGCGGGCAAAAAGGGTTACGGCTGTATCTGCATGACGGGCGCGTCATAAGCCACGATCGTCACGGAGCAGAAGATGTGCTCGTGCTGACGGACGGCGATCGGGTTCAGCGCTGGCATATTCCAGGCACGATTTATACGCACTGCCTGGCAGAGCGCATTCTGGGGCAGAAAAGTCTGTTCGAATGTGACCCGGAAGAAGTGAGCCGGACGACACGCCGTCGAATGGCGGAAGTAGAACTGCTGCTGACCTTACAGCAACAGCTGCGTGGCCCGCACTGAGTGCTGCGTGTTAATATCAACGTATTACAGAATGCCCAGCAAAGGAGTCATCATGTCGATTACCTGCCCGGATTGCCACGCAGAGCTTGAAGTGCAAAATGGCGTCGCCCACTGTGAGCACTGCGATAAGGATATCGCGCTCGAAGCCCGCTGCCCGGAGTGTCATCAGCCACTCCAGGTCTTAAAAGCCTGCGGTGCGGTGGATTATTTCTGCCAGAACGGCCACGGCCTGATTTCGAAAAAGCGCGTGGAGTTTGTCCCGGCTGAGGCTTAATCACACACGCAGCCTTCGCCTTTCTGCCACAGCTCGACCAGCGACTCAGGGGCTTCCTGCTCAGGCACCAGCACAATCATATCGGTGTACTGGGCCTGATTGTGCTGAGTCCAGATTATCTGGATGCGAAAATAACGCTGATCGCCACTCCCTGGCGAGGTGGGTTCACCCGGCGGCTGGCCGCGTGGAAATGCCTGCTCCAGGATGTTTACCACGCGCTGACGCTGGGCCTCGTTGAGTGACGAAAGCGTAATGGTGCGTTGGCCGCTTAGCTTAGGAATAAAAGCGACGCCGCCTTCCCGGGCCAGCTCAACGACGGCGTCATCTGTGAGTTCCGGAACCTGCATTTACAGCACTCCCACCTGTTCCCAGGCTTGTTTTATCGCAGCCGCCACGTCGCCACCGGACCGTTTCTCGCCGTGGGCAACCGTCAGTTTTGCGAAGGCCTCAAAATCGGCATCTTGCGCCAGGTGACGGTCGCAAACTGTGTCGTACCAGGCATATCCCGCTTTTTCCCAGGCATGACCCCCAATCGCCTTCGCGGCCAGATAAAACGCCCGGTTGGGAATACCTGAATTCAGGTGTACGCCGCCGTTGTCTTCGCGCGTTTTGATAAAGTCTTTCATGTGCCCAGGCTGCGGGTCTTTACCGAGCAGAGGATCGTCATAGGCGGTGCCGGGCGCTGACATGGAGCGCAGCCCTTTGCCGTTAATACCGTCTGCCAGCAGCCCCTCACCAATCAGCCAGTCGGCTTCATCGGCGGTCTGTTTGAGGTGGTACTGTTTGACCAGCGAGCCAAATACATCTGACAATGATTCATTTAGCGCGCCAGACTGCTCAAAATAGATAAGCCCGGCTTCGGTCTCGGTGACACCGTGGCTTAGCTCGTGGGCCACGACGTCAATGGCAATAGTAAAGCGGTTAAATATTTCGCCGTCGCCATCACCAAAGACCATCTGCTGACCATTCCAGAAGGCGTTCTGATATTCCCGGCCATAGTGCACGGTACCGGTCAGGATCAGGCCTTTATTATCAAGCGAATCGCGCTGATACATTTTCCAGAAGAAATCATGGGTGACCCCCAAATAATTGTAGGCTTCATCAACGGCCACATCGCCATTTGACGGCTGGCCCTCATAACGCACCTGGGTACCCGGCAGCTCCTGCGTCTGTCTGGCATCGTAAATATCACGCTCCAGTTGACCGGCTTTATTGACGTGCGGCGCGGCGGGTTTGCCCGGCATATGCGCCATGAGCGTTTGCACATGCGTTAATGTCTGACGGGCGCAGCGCTGCTGCGGCTCAGAGCCACTTTCGATAATGCGACGAAGAATATAGGGGGGAATGACGCTGTGAAGATAAGACATGCTGCTCTCCTTAGTTCGGGCAAGGCCAGATAAAAGGGAATAGCAGCAGTATAGTTTGTAACCGACGAAGAATTATCCGGTTTTTCGCTGGCGCGTTTTTTTCACCGGTTTAATCTCTTTCACTTCGCTCTCCACCCAGCCGTCTGACAGACGGGTGGTGAGAACATCTCCGGCTTTCACCTGCTTCGTTTGCTTCAGCACTTTACCGTCGGTGGCGGTCGTTACGCTATAGCCTCGTGCCAGCGTCGAGAGCGGGCTGACCGCCTCGAGGTGGGTCACGGCGTTGCCAAAGCGTTCACGTGTGGTGCTAAGACGTGCGCGGATAGTGTCTGCCAGTCGATACTCAAGCTGTTGGATACGCGTTTGCGCGCGATAAATCTTTGGCTGTGGGTTCTGCTGGTTCAGGCGCTGAGTAATACGCTGCTGGCGCGAGACCGCGCGCTTGAGCTGAATATCCAGTGCGACGTTCATTCGCTGACGCAGACGCTCCAGCACGGTTTGCTGACGGGCCAGCCGCAATTGCGGGTGCTGCTGTTGCAGGCGATGATGAAGCTGGGTAAACCGGCGCGACCGGTTGGCCAGGAAATAGTCCATCGCCATTTCCAGACGTTGCCGACCATTCTGCAGCTGACGCAGCAGCTCCAGCTGATTGCGGCTCACCACTTCCGCGGCTGCGGAGGGCGTTGGCGCGCGTAAATCCGCCACAAAATCAGCTATCGTCACGTCCGTTTCGTGGCCGACGGCGCTGACGACCGGGATCTGGCTTGCGAAAATGGCCCGTGCCACGCGTTCGTCGTTAAAGCTCCACAGGTCTTCCAGCGAACCGCCGCCACGCCCGACAATCAGCACGTCGCATTCCTGACGTGCGTTTGCAAGTTCAATGGCGCGGACAATCTGACCCGGTGCGTCATCACCCTGAACAGCGGTCGGGTAGATGATAACGGGCAGGGACGGGTCGCGGCGTTTGAGGACATGAAGTATGTCGTGCAGTGCCGCCCCGGTTTTTGACGTAATCACCCCAACGCAGTGGGCAGGTGAAGGGAGCGGTTTTTTGAACTGCTGATCGAACAGACCCTCTTGCGAGAGTTTGTCTTTTAGCTGCTCGTACTTCTGCTGCAACACACCTTCGCCCGCAGGCTGCATACTTTCGACGATGATTTGGTAATCGCCGCGCGGCTCATACAGGGTGATATTGGCACGAACCAGAACCTGCTGACCATGCTGAGGGCGAAACGTCACGCGGCGGTTGCTGTTGCGGAACATTGCACAGCGCACCTGAGCGGTGTCGTCTTTTAACGTGAAGTACCAGTGACCAGATGAAGGCTGCGTGAAGTTAGAGATTTCACCGCTGATCCAGACCTGCCCCATTTCCTGCTCAAGCAGCAAACGAACCGTCTGATTAAGGCGGCTGACAGTAAAAATTGAGGGGGATTGAGTGGATAACATGTGAGCGGGATCAAATTCTAAATCAGCAAGTTATTCAGTCGATAGTAACCTGCTGAGAGGGGAGTGCAAGGTTTTTTTATAAAAAAGTGTGGATGCAATCGGTTACGCTCTGTATAATGCCACGGCAATATTTAACCACCCACCAGGTCAGAGATATTGCCCATGCTACGTATCGCTAAAGAAGCACTGACGTTTGACGACGTCCTCCTCGTTCCCGCTCATTCCACCGTTCTGCCGAATACTGCCGATCTCAGCACGCAGTTGACGAAAACGATTCGCCTGAACATTCCTATGCTCTCTGCGGCAATGGACACCGTGACTGAAGCGCGCCTGGCTATCGCCCTGGCACAGGAAGGTGGCATCGGCTTTATTCATAAAAACATGTCTATCGAGCGTCAGGCTGAAGAAGTTCGCCGCGTGAAGAAACATGAATCCGGCATCGTGTCTGACCCACAGACCGTTCTGCCAACCACCACCCTGCACGAAGTGAAAGCCCTGACCGAACGTAACGGTTTCGCCGGTTACCCGGTTGTCACCGAAGATAACGAACTGGTGGGCATCATCACCGGCCGTGACGTGCGTTTCGTGACTGACCTGAACCAGCCTGTCAGCGTATACATGACCCCGAAAGAGCGTCTGGTAACCGTCCGTGAAGGCGAAACCCGTGACGTCGTGCTGGCTAAAATGCACGAGAAGCGCGTTGAGAAAGCACTGGTTGTGGACGCGAACTTCCACCTGCTGGGCATGATCACCGTTAAAGATTTCCAGAAAGCAGAACGTAAGCCTAACGCCTGTAAAGACGAGCATGGCCGTCTGCGCGTAGGTGCTGCCGTTGGTGCAGGTGCAGGTAACGAAGAGCGTGTTGACGCGCTGGTGGCTGCGGGCGTTGACGTACTGCTGATTGACTCCTCTCACGGCCACTCCGAAGGCGTTCTGCAACGTATTCGTGAAACCCGTGCGAAATACCCAGACCTGCAGATCATCGGCGGTAACGTTGCAACGGGCGCAGGCGCTCGCGCACTGGCTGAAGCAGGCTGCAGCGCGGTGAAAGTCGGTATCGGTCCTGGCTCTATTTGTACCACCCGTATCGTGACTGGCGTAGGCGTTCCGCAGATCACCGCGGTATCCGACGCGGTTGAAGCGCTGGAAGGTACCGGTATTCCGGTTATCGCTGACGGCGGTATCCGCTTCTCTGGCGACATCGCGAAAGCGATCGCTGCAGGTGCTGCAGCCGTCATGGTTGGCTCCATGCTGGCCGGTACTGAAGAATCCCCGGGCGAAATCGAACTCTACCAGGGCCGTTCTTACAAATCATACCGTGGTATGGGCTCCCTGGGCGCGATGTCCAAAGGCTCTTCCGACCGTTACTTCCAGAGCGATAACGCCGCTGACAAACTGGTGCCGGAAGGTATCGAAGGCCGCGTTGCCTATAAAGGCCGCCTGAAAGAGATCATTCACCAGCAGATGGGCGGCCTGCGCTCCTGTATGGGTCTGACCGGCTGTGGTACCATCGACCTGCTGCGTACTAAAGCGGAATTCGTACGCATCAGCGGTGCGGGTATCCAGGAGAGCCACGTTCACGACGTGACGATCACCAAAGAGTCCCCGAACTACCGTCTGGGCTCCTGATAAATTTCCGTGCCCGGCTCATGCCGGGCGCTCTGTATTTGTTTCACTTGCCTCGGAATTAGCGTCAATGACGGAAAACATTCATAAACATCGCATTCTCATCCTGGACTTTGGTTCTCAGTACACTCAACTGGTGGCGCGTCGCGTACGTGAACTGGGCGTTTACTGTGAACTGTGGGCATGGGATGTCACGGAAGCACAGATTCGCGAATTCAATCCAAGCGGCATCATCCTGTCCGGCGGCCCGGAAAGCACCACCGAAGAGAACAGCCCACGCGCACCGCAGTACGTGTTTGAAGCGGGCGTGCCGGTATTCGGCGTTTGCTACGGTATGCAGACCATGGCCATGCAGCTGGGCGGCCACGTAGAAGGGTCTAACGAGCGTGAGTTTGGCTACGCGCAGGTTGAAGTCGTCACCGACAGCGCGCTGGTTCGCGGTATCGAAGACTCCCTGACCGCAGACGGCAAACCGCTGCTGGACGTGTGGATGAGCCACGGCGACAAAGTTACCGCCATCCCGTCTGACTTTGTGACCGTTGCCAGCACCGATAACTGCCCGTTTGCGATTATGGCGAACGAAGAAAAACGCTTCTACGGTGTGCAGTTCCACCCGGAAGTGACCCACACCCGTCAGGGTATGCGCATGCTGGAACGCTTCGTGCGTGATATCTGCCAGTGTGAAGCACTGTGGACGCCAGCAAAAATCATCGACGACGCCGTTGAGCGTATCCGCCAGCAGGTTGGCAATGACAAAGTGATCCTTGGCCTGTCCGGCGGTGTTGACTCCTCTGTCACCGCGATGCTGCTGCACCGCGCAATCGGCAAAAACCTGACCTGTGTATTCGTGGACAACGGTCTGCTGCGTCTGAACGAAGCGCAGCAGGTTATGGATATGTTCGGCGACCACTTCGGTCTGAACATCATTCACGTGGAAGGCGAGAAGCGCTTCCTCGACGCGCTGGCCGGCGAGAACGATCCGGAAGCGAAACGTAAAATCATCGGTCGCGTCTTCGTTGAAGTGTTCGATGAAGAAGCGCTGAAGCTGGAAGACGTTAAATGGCTGGCGCAGGGCACCATCTACCCTGACGTGATTGAATCTGCGGCTTCCGCAACCGGTAAAGCACACGTTATCAAATCTCACCACAACGTGGGCGGCCTGCCGAAAGAGATGAAGATGGGCCTGGTTGAACCGCTGCGTGAGCTGTTCAAAGATGAAGTACGTAAGATCGGCCTGGAACTGGGTCTGCCATACGACATGCTCTACCGTCACCCGTTCCCGGGTCCAGGTCTGGGCGTGCGTGTGCTGGGCGAAGTGAAGAAAGAGTACTGCGACCTGCTGCGTCGTGCGGACGCTATCTTCATTGAAGAGCTGCACAAAGCTGACCTGTACAATAAAGTGAGCCAGGCGTTCACCGTGTTCCTGCCGGTGCGCTCTGTCGGCGTGATGGGCGATGGCCGTAAGTACGACTGGGTTGTTTCCCTGCGTGCGGTAGAAACCATCGACTTCATGACCGCGCACTGGGCGCACCTGCCGTACGACTTCCTGGGCCGCGTCTCTAACCGCATTATCAACGAAGTGAACGGTATCTCCCGTGTGGTGTATGACATCAGCGGTAAGCCACCGGCTACGATTGAGTGGGAATGATTTCACGTCTGGCAACAGCCTGCACGTAAAAGCAGTAAACTACCTCTAAGCCCGCGTAACTGCGGGCTTTTTTGTTTTTGTGTCTGGCACTTTCTGGCAGCTGTTAGCAACGGGAAGCACGGTTTTTTCAATGGAATTTTTGATGGTACTCTCTGGTTTCGAATTCAGGTTTGAAAAAGTACCATGTGATAAATTTCGGTTGAGTTATGGTATTTGTTTTTTATAACTCAATTAAAAACAGAGAGTTAAACAACTTTTCTGAATTTTTTACAACATGGTATTTTTGATAAAGGAAAACAATAAACCATGTTGACTGACACCAGGCTGCGTCACCTTAAGCCGAAGGAGAAACTCTATAAAGTTAATGACCGTGATGGTCTGTATGTTGCGGTCACTCCGGCTGGAACTATTTCATTTCGTTATAACTATTCGATAAACGGAAGACAGGAGACCGTTACTTTTGGCCGCTATGGTGTTGGAGGGATCACGCTTGCAGAAGCGCGTGAACGGCTCAATGAAGCCAAAAAAATGGTTGCCAGTGGAATATCGCCTGCGAGGGAAAAAGCCAGAGATAAAGCGCGTATTAAAGATGCGGAGACTTTTGGTGCGTGGACTGAGAAATGGTTACGCGGTTATCAAATGGCTGAATCGACGCGTGATATGCGGCGTTCGGTATATCAAAGGGAGTTGAAGTCAAAATTTGCCCAGCAGAAACTTAGTGAGATTACACATGAAGACTTACGCGCATTAACCGATAACATTGTCGAGAGAGGGGCACCGGCGACAGCTGTACACGCCAGAGAGATTGTATTGCAAGTCTATCGCTGGGCTATTGAGCGCGGTCAGAAGGTGGAGAATCCAGCTGATCTGGTACGGCCTGCAAGCATAGCGAAATTTGAGCCTCGAGACAGGGCATTGACGCCAATTGAAATTGGTCTGATGTATCGGTACATGGAACGGGTAGGAACGACGCCATCAATCAGAGCAGCGGTTAAACTTTTGCTGTTAACGATGGTACGTAAAAGTGAGCTTACTAACGCAACCTGGAACGAGATCAATTTTAGTGAGGCATTATGGACGATACCAAAGGAAAGGATGAAACGACGTAATCCACATTTGGTTTTTCTTTCCAGACAGGCAATGGATATTATGATTGCTCTCAAAACCTTTGCCAGTAGCTCTGATTTTATCCTTCCTTCGCGGTACGATTCCGATGCGCCAATGAGTAGCGCTACTTTAAACCGGGTTTTGACACTGACGTATCGCCTGGCTCAGAAAGAAGGGGAGTTGTTGCCTAAGTTTGGTCCCCATGACTTACGGCGTACAGCCAGCACCTTGCTACATGAGGCCGGGTACAATACTGACTGGATTGAGAAGAGCCTTGCCCATGAACAAAAAGGGGTACGAGCTGTTTATAACAAGGCAGAATATCGTGAGCAGAGGGCTGAGATGCTACAAGATTGGGCGAATATGATTGATGAATGGACTAGTAAGTAGTTAATAATCAGTAAATTAAGTGGATATGCTTCTTTTATCTACGCTAGGAGAGCAATTTTAGCCGCTAAAATTTACTGAATCTTTACTGGTTTTATCTGGATTGCATAAAAAGGAAAAATAAAAGTGCCTGAGTTGTCTGTAATTATACAATGGATGAATCAATACCCTAAGACCGGCTGGCTATTGCTGTGTATCTATATTGCACTCGGTGTAGTTCGTCACAGAGTAATTAATGCTGAATCTGGAAGTGTATTTCGTGGACTACTCAATCTTAGGAAGCGCCGGCTAGAGCAAATGCTGACACAGCCATATTTGAATAAAAATGCGGTCCGTCTGGCAAAGCGTGAGCTTCGTCAGCGCAGCCTTTATCGGCTCACAGGATTGTATAATTATCGGCTGCAGGATTTGGCTGTAATAATGTGTGATCGTTATGGGTTGCGGGCTGGTTATCTCAAGCCGTGGCGTAACTGGCTCGAAGAACGGGATGGACGGATTGTGTTCAACAGGAAATGGCATTGTTTTCGCTGGCGTCTTTTTCTGGTAGGTCAGATTGTAAACACAGTTCTACTAATATTATTCATTTTGTATATAGTTTCTCATTCTTCGGCCGAAATGATCGCACCGCTTATGTTACTCTTCATGCTTGTATGGTGGTTTCCTTGGCTAATGATCACCTCGGTACCTACCCATAGGTGGACTCGCGAAATGGAAGTCTATCTTGAGAAATTTAACGCTGAACAGACCATGGTCTAAACTGTTCTTTGTTACCATGCATTCAGAGTGAATTGTCAGAGTTTTGGAAGATTCCATCCTACGAGTAATACTCACAAGGTAATTCACATAATCAATAGGTTAAGTCATAAGCTTCTTGACCCTACATGAGAAGACGAATTTCAGCTGCTAAAATTTTTGGCATATTTGGACCTAAATGCCACCGACATGATTCTAATAATTAAGCCAGTACCTAATGAGCCAAGATAAGACAACTGTAAACGCCCCTTGGCTTAGACTTGCTTTCAAGGAAAGCGAATGCTTTTTATGGTCAGGGACAAGTAAGGGGATGAGCCATTGCATAACCATAAAACCAATTCGTTCTATGTCATTACAGATCGGCTTCAGTGATTTACTGGTGAGGTAGTATCACTGTGATCCGTTTTGCATAACGCTTACAGTTGCGCTACAAAGAATAAACTATAATACTGTATTTTCAAAATCATCAATTTGAAGCAGGGTAATCGCGAAAAACCCTCGTAAGTGGCTGGTTATAATTCAATAAAGTGGATGATATTAAGACTTAAACTGCCACCATAATAGCTCGTGGATATACTATTTTAAATATAAAATTCTTTCCTCACAGACGCTAAGGCCTTGGACACAGCCTGCTTTGTCATAGTTGTGTAGTGATTTTTTTCTAAAACCTGTGCGGTTTCAAACTGGTTAAAACCTTGGTGTTTTAATATGATTATTTTTTTCTTAGTATCAGTGAATTTGGAGTCAACCATTCGTCTGGCGATATTCCTAAGTTTATCTAGATCTGCTGGGGTTAAAGTTTGACCCTGCATCCACTCATGAAAATATGTATCAATCAATATATCCCCTGTGTTTGCGTTAGCTTTATGCGGTTTAGCGCATTGCCGTCTAAGCCTTATTAATTCCTTATTGAACTGTTCGAGAGACCGCTTTCCTTGTCTGTATTTGGGATTCCATAGACCATTGGTGAGTTTGGGCCTATGGTCAGAACAATATCGATGACTAAGGACCTGTTTTTCATGAACGGGGAACTCATTATCGTTAGCAACAAATTCTGATATCTCACTGATCAACTTGGAAAATTCGGTTAGATTACCGCAGAACTCGCAATAACCGAGCTTACGCTGTGAATTTATAGTTACTCCTTTTGCAGGAGAGGACTTCTTCGGCCGCTTGGATGCGCACTCACTGACTAATTCAATAAGAGACTCAATCGTAGCGGTAAAGCATTTATCAAGAGAAGTTTGTTGATCTAAAGTCAGAACGAAATTACGCAAAAGAAGTCTTTGTGCCTGTACTACGACGTTTAAGCCCACTTTTTTAAGTTCATCACTAAATCCTAGATTTACTCCAGAAATGTAGTCTTTATGACTTGGTGGCAGGGAATTTACATAAGCAGCTACTGCTGGATCAATAACTTCCTGTATGAGACGCAGTATTGGATACCTCCGTGAAAATATGGAGTACGGAGAACTACGCTCTACAAATAATTTAATTGCAGCTGCAACTGTGAGGTCACAGCCTTCCCAGATAGTAATTTTCATGTCAACCATTTTAGCCAATGAATAGGTTTTAGCAAGTGGTAACGCTTGGCATTGTATAGGCCTGATTGGAAACAGGAGGAAGGCAGATGCAAACAAAGGCACATAGCACGCTCATTAACAGAAAAACACTTCTGGAAATGATCCCATTGTCAGCCCGCACTATTTATAACCTTGAACAGCGAGGCGAGTTTCCTCGCCGTATAGCACTTACTAGCCGAAATGTTGCATGGCAGTTATCCGAAGTAGAACAGTGGATTGCGGATCGTAAATCAGCAATGTTTAAAGCGGCCAGACCCGGTGTTGTTTTAGGTAGGTAACAGCAATGTCATTGAACATAATGGAAGCATTTGAAGCTAAGCCGCAACCAATTGATTACGTTTTGCCTAATTTGGCTATTGGTACTATCGGAGCGATTGTTTCTCCGGGAGGCGTTGGAAAGTCAATGCTGGCATTACAATTGGCTGTGCAGATTACTTGTGGTGTAGATCTTATAAACTTTGGTGAATATCCGACTGGGTTGGTGGCATATTTACCTGTGGAGGACTCTGAAACCATCGTTCACCATCGTTTATATGCTTTGGGAAAATATCTAACAGCACGTCAGCAGCAGATTGTAGCTGATAAGCTACTGGTCGAACCTTTGGTAGGGAAATGTCCAAATATTTTCTTGCCGGATTGGAGCAACTTGATCAATGAAATTTCAAAAGGTAGACGTTTAATAATTTTGGATACTCTTCGCCGTTTCCACCAGGAGGATGAGAATAATAGCGCAGCAATGTCCAAAGTCATTGGAAAACTAGAAGGTATTGCTGCTGATACTGGATGTTCGATTATATTACTACACCATTCAAACAAAGGTGCTGCCACGATGGGGGTTGGTGATATACAGCAAGCAAGCAGGGGTAGTAGCGTCCTGGTTGATAATATACGGTGGCAATCTTATCTGGCGGCCATGACCGCCTTAGAAGCGAAGACGTATGGTATTTCTGATGATGTTCGAGGTCAATTTGTTAAATTTGGAATAAATAAAGCAAATTATGGAGAACGTGCGCCAGATCGTTGGTTACAGAGACATGAGGGGGGGAGTATTAAGGATAACGCAACTCAAATCGAAGAATAAAAAACAAATAGCAAAAGAATGTATGTCTTCATGGAGTGGTGCAGAAAATGATAACTGGTAATAAAGTTACACCTACTAGTACAGCTCTGCAGGCTAGAGTCATTCTGTACCAACCAAGTCAACGTCCCTTGGCGCTGAAGGGGCAGTGGATGGAGACTAGTTTTGGTCGTTGTCGAGTTACCGGAAGACTAGGACAACGTCATGCGGATATTGTGGAAACAATGCTTTATGTGGCCGAGAAACGTCGAGAAATTTCTGATGGAGGAATCGAGTTATTAGTAGATCCAGCGAAAGTACGCCGAACTCTATCCGATGCACAATACAGTTATGATCGAATTAAAAAACTACTCGTTGATCTACGAGTGGCAACTGTTGAAATAGTAACACCAGATTTAGAAAAAAACGGTTATTGCATTCTAGGTGGTTTAATTGACCATGTCGTACCCTCACCAATGACCAGGCGTAATCCTCTAACTGGAGGTGAACGTAACCTATGGAGAGTGCGCTTAGGTGTTGCATTAGTAATGTTGTTGAAGCGAGATTTGCATTTTCATCATGATCCAGGACCCATTGCTCGTTTCCAGCATGGTATTAGCCAAGCAGTTGCACGCCATATATTAACACATAAACACGATCCTAAAGGCGGCTGGCATATTGATACATTAATTTTAGCTGTAAGTGGGGAAGGTACTAATAATATGACATTGCGTAACTATCGGAGGAGATTAAAAGAAGATAGCAAAAAATTTCTAACAATTGGTATTGAGATACAAAATTCTAGGATAAAACGAGCTACAACGGCCCGGTAGTGTGTCGTTACGGCCCGGCGATGTGCTGTAACGGCCCGCTAGTGTGCTACAGAGGCCTGATTTTTTAACTGGTGTGCAGGTTATTCAGGATCAATCAGTATATTCAGGCTTTGAAATCACCTGCCTGAGCAGGCGCTTTCAAATCTAGAATCGGCCAAAGGCCGATGGTTGTACGCCAGAAGAAGAGATTACTTACACCCTTGGTATATTGACACTTGAGGTAGATTTTATGACATATGAGGTACGCCCCTAGCTTTAGGCATAGGGAGGCAGATTTTAGCCGCTAAAATCTGCAATGCACATGCTCAGACAAGGTAATTAAAAATTCATGAGAAAATAAAAACTTCTTACATTATATCGAAACATAAAAACAGTTGGTGGACGTCCATATATAACTACTAAAGGTCATTTTCAAAATGGAGAAATATATTTTCCTTGCAAAAAACACATTTGCTGCAGATCTTTACTCGAGTAATCCTACATTAATACGCTAAGAAAACACACCCTGTACACTGAAATACACATTGTCGTGCACAGATATACAACGGAAATTGTAGGGCAGGACATGTAAAGTAGGCCCACCGCTACGGTGTTCCAACTTTACCACTCCCTATTCGCCGCATCGCGGCTCAAGGGCGTCCTGCTCTGCGAGGCTGCCAGGCTACCGCCTGTATGGAGAGCTATATGAAAGTTACTCAGACTAGAAAAAATAGTACGCCAATAAAAGTTTATTGTTTACCCGAAGAAAAAATTCTCATCCAAGAAAATGCAGAAGCATCTGGATTAAGTGTTGCCTGTTTTGTTCGTAGAGTTGCAATGGGTTATCAGGTTGATTCTATCGTAGATATAAAACAGGTTAATGAACTTAGCCGAGTAAACGCTGATCTTGGAAGACTTGGAGGATTACTTAAATTATGGCTCGCAAATGATCCTCGAACAGTTGATTTTTCACCCGCACTGATAAGAACCTTGCTTGCGAAAATAGAATCAACTCGGCAAGAACTAAGGAACATTATGGATAAAATCTTGGATAAATAAATGTGTGGTTTCCTATATACCTGCGTCTGTTAACAGACAGAGTGTTAAAGATTACTAATCTGTTGAATAAGAGGTGAGAAAATGAATTCAATGTTCCGATTGGTTTCATCACAAAGAGGGATTTTAGCCGCTAAAAAATCTTTAATAGTTCCTTTCGTGGCGTCCGTCATGGCATTACCGGTGAAGGCCGGAATTCCCGTTATTGATGGCACTAATGTGGTACAGACCACAATCAGCGCAGTTAACAACGTTCAGGCTGTGGCTAAACAAATCCAGCAGTACCAGACGCAGCTGCAGCAGTATGAAAACATGCTGCAGAACACCGTAGCTCCTGCGGCCTATATCTGGGACCAGGCAAATTCAACAATTAATAAATTGTTGCAGGTGCAGGATACCCTTAATTACTACAAGAATCAGGCCGGGAGTCTCGATGCGTACCTGAAACGATATCAGGATGTTAACTACTACAGGACATCACCTTGCTTTAACAGCAATGTTGAATGTACCGCGTCTGAAATTAGTGCACTGCGTGAAGCTGAACAGAACAGCTCAGGGGCGCGTAAAAAGGCCAATGACGCAGTATTTAAGGTAATTGACGAACAGCAGAACACCCTGCAGAGCGATGCTGATAATCTTGCCGAATTACAAACTCAGGCAAGCGGCGCACAAGGGCAAATGGAAGCTATTCAGGCGGCAAACCAGCTTGCCAGTGCACAGACAAATCAGTTACTGCAAATCCGCTCACTTCTGGTAGCCCAGCAAAGCGCTGCAGCAACACTGGCACAGGCTCAGGCAGATAAAGAATCACAACAGATAGCCGCTGATGAAAAAGCGTTAGCCGGAGAGAATACACCAAGCCCGAAGCGAATTTGGTGAGGAAATGCAGAATGAAAGATAATCTTTTGATTGTATTTATTCTGATCAGTTTATTGGCTATATGTTCTTGCGATAAAAATGATAAAGATTGTTTATCGACGCCAGATAATAAATTTGATGAACATAAATACGATAAATGTGCTCTACGGAGTAATAATAAACCAAGCCCTAAACGAGAATGGTAATCATGAAAATAGTAAGTAAGCTCACCTTTTTAGGTATCATCCTTTTCTTTTCTATAAATGCCTATGCTGGTCAATTAGATAGTAGCGGGCTACTTGATACTTTATTAGACAAGTTTCAACAAGTAGCCAGTACATGGACAACAGTAATTGCTGACTATGCAAATTGGCTCTTCTGGGGGCTGGTATTAATAAGTATGGTTTGGACATTTGGTATGATGGCGATGCAAGGGGAAGGGTTGACAGGGGTACTTGCTGAAATAGTTCGCTTTTTTGCCGTCATTGGTTTTTTTTATTATCTTTTAATCAACGGCCCATCCATATCGCAATCCATAATTAATTCAATGAGACAACTTGCAGCAAACGCTTTAGGAATAAGTACTGGTATTTCTCCATCAAGCATAGTTGATATGGCGTTTGCGATATTAACAAAGGTCAGTTCAGCCGCATCAATTTGGTCGCCAATGATATCCACCATTATGATAACAGTCGCGATAATCGTTTTGGTAGTGATGTCCCTTATAGCGATAAATATGCTAATCATGTTGGTTTCTGCATGGGTGTTATGTTATGCCGGAGTTATATTACTCGGGTTTGGTGGTTCGAAATGGACCTCTGATATAGCAATTAATTACTTACGAACTGTTTTATCGATTGGCATTCAATTATTCACGATGACATTAATTATTGGGGTTGGACAATCATTTATAGATCAATATTTTTCTCTTATTAAAGATGATGTTCCTGATCTTAATAGTCTTATCGTTTTGCTTCTGGCGTCAATTATCCTGTTAGTATTAACGAATAAGCTACCACTGTTGTTATCAGGTGTTGTAGGAGGGGCTTCTTTACAAGGGATTGGTGGATTTGGGGCGGGTATGATTACCGGCGCAGCCGCTACTGCCATCAGCGGTGCTGGAGCAATGGCAATGGGGGCATCAGCTCAAGTCAGCGGCGGAGCCTCTGCATTAAAGGCAGCGTTCGAGTCTGCGCAAGCTGCCATGGCCGAAGAATCTGGTTCAGGCGGTGGAGGTGGTTCCGGTGGCGGATTTGGCGGCGGGGAAGATACCGGTTCCGTAGATACTTCTGGCGGCCAACCCTCAGGCGGTTCCGGTGGTTCGTCTGCTGGGAGCAGTTCAGGTAGCGCCAGAGGAGGAAGTCAGGGGTTTGCTTCATTCTCACGAGCTGGCCGCATGGCAAGCCATATGGGAAGCAGTATGGCTAACGGAGCTGCTGAATACCAGACAATGAAGCGAAGTAGCGATTCTTCTCGTGTCCAACGGACAATTGGAGGGGAGCTGGCGACTCAGATACGTAAACAAACAGCTACTCGTCGGGATAACCTCGACCATGATGATTTTGCCGGAGATAGCTTATCCGGCAATAATAATTATTGAATCAAGCGCATCAGTTTACGGGGGAGCGCGAGCTGACGCTTCCACTGAGCGAACTTTACTTCTGCAACTCAAAGGAAAAACTATGTCCAGGACTTCCGATTCACGGTTACGCAATGAGGGCTTTCGTAAAGCAGAGGCTTCCCTGAGACTTGAAGGAATGGACCCCAGTGGTACGCCACTGTACGAGTCCATTAAGGCACGTATTATTTCAGGTGAACTGACGTATGAGCAGGGGCGTTCAGAGATTCTTGCATACTACACAAAAGCAGATACTGACGGGCCTGTGACAGTGGGAGAGATGCTGGTAGAGGAATTTTTAAAACCGCTGAACATGTCTCATGATGAACTGGCGGAAGCTATGGGTATCTGCAAGCAGTATATTGACGATATTATCTGCGGTTTGCGTCGTCTTACGGATGATGAGGCTCGCGTTCTTGCTGTCATATTTGGTACTGATGAGGATTTTTGGAGCAATCTGCAGATGTTGCAAGATCATAGGGAACAACGACGTAAGTAATTAATCTGCGTTCACCTCATGTTGCATTATGCATACCGCTCCTCAAGGGGCATAAAAGTAAGAATATTTGTTCAAAGTCATTTCTGGAACAAACTTCTCAGCAAGGGCTGAAAAAAATGTAAAAAATGTCCTCAAAATAAACGAAGCGAGTAGCATCAGTTTTCGGATTGCTATCTTGAAGTGTCAAGGAGGGATTAAATGAAAGTAAGTCGTGTAGCGATTCGGAACTTCCGTCGATTGGAAAATGTGCAGATTGACATTGAAGAGAAGGAGTCCATTTTTGTTGGTCCCAACAACAGTGGCAAAACTTCTGCCACTGCGGTTTTTCGTTGCTTTCTGGGGGGACGAGATTTCAAGATCTACGACTTTTCTGTCGCCCGGATAGCAGATTTAGACACATTTGGATTGACCGGAGATGAGACGCTCCTTCCCAAAATTAGTCTTGACCTTTGGTTCGCTATCGATCCCGAAAGCATCGGTTTTGGTAGAGTTTTCACATTATTGCCAAATCTTTCGGATTTCACGAATGTAGGGATTAGGCTGTCGTATGAGGTCTCTGAAGTAAGGAAGTTATACGAGAATTACAACGCTGCCTATCCTCCCAAGGAAGATGGAACGAGCTCTAAGTCGCTTTCGCAATATCTATCTATCGACGGAAATCTTGGCCGACATTTTACGGTTTGTTACTACTCACTAGACGAGAAGATTCAGGAGGGAGCACCGTCTGAGATCTTGTCGAGTTATCTTGATCCTGACGAAGGCAAGCGTCTTCTTAAGCAGCTCATACGTGTTGAGTTCGTGGACGCGCAGCGCAACATTAACGATGACAACAGCAGTCGCAGTAATAGGCTCTCTTCGGCATTTGCTACCTTCTACCAAAAGAACCTTGAGCAGGTTGACCATGCCGCTGATGCTCACAGCGTAATCGATGCGAATAACAAACAGCTGACTGATCACTATGCAAAGCAATTTGCCCCACTGATCAATCTCATCAAGCGCCTTGGTGTGCCGTCAATTAATGATCGCGAATTGCAGATTATATCATCGCTTAGCCCCGAGACTGCTCTTCGGGGGAATACCGAATTGCTTTATATTGACCCTAGCCGGAAGCATGAACTACCTGAGCTCTATAACGGGCTTGGATTCAAAAATCTAATTTATATGGCCATTCAGGCGCGTCACTTCCATTCTCAATGGGTAATGACCACCGAGAACAGACCTCTGTGCCTGATGATTTTCATTGAAGAACCTGAAGTTCATCTCCATGCTCAGGTACAACAAACTTTTATATCCAACATTTGGCAGGTAATTAATCAATCCGCTGAGGTGGCTGGAGAACCGAATCTCGTACCGCAACTTGTTATAACCACGCATTCCTCGCATATCATGGAGGCTGTGGATTTTGAGAAAGTTCGCTATTTCCAGCGCTGCCATTGTGAGGGTGAAACAGAAGCTGCTAGCATTCGCAATGCGTCAATGGTTCGAAGCCTCCGCGCTTTCCAGCCGAATGTGGAGACAATTGATGGTAAGGTTATCCCACCATCAGAATCGCTAGCCTTCCTTAAACGTTATTTACGTCTAACACACTGTGACCTATTTTTCGCCGATGCTGGCATCCTTGTTGAAGGCGCTGTTGAGAAGTTGTTAATGCCGACCATGATTGAGCGTGCTGCAGAGCGATTACGGACTGTGTATCTCACAGTTTTGGAGGTAGGGGGAGCGTATGCTCACCGTTTCGAGGGTTTGCTTAGCTTCCTTCATATTCCCTATCTTGTTATCACAGACATTGATTCAGTTTCACCTACCGGTTATCCCAAAGCCTGTCGAGCGGATGTTGCTGGAGCAAAAACGTCCAACGCGTCCCTAAAGAAACTTTGTGGGCTGACAACAATTGACCAACTGATCGCATTGACTTGCGCGCAGAAGCAACACAACGATAAGGATCGTTGCATCGCTTTTCAGACAGATGTTTTGGTCGAGGAAAATGATGCCAGCGAGATGTTACGTCCGCGCACGTTGGAAGAAGCAATTGTATATGAGAATTTTGGGCTCCTTCGATCTGGTGCTTTATCTATTGGCATTACTGTCCGAGCGTCTCTCAGCGACGCTTACCAAGATGTTTACGATATGGTTCGGTCGGATAATTTCAAAAAAACTGATTTTGCTATGGACATCTTGGCTTGCGCTGAGCAATGGATTGTCCCTGGATATATTGCCGAAGGGTTGAAATGGCTTGAGTCGCGCCTATTACCCCCGCTACCAGTTGTGGTGGATACAAAAGCCTCTATCGCGGCGGGAGAATAGCATGAGGACATGGATAGAAAGCGAAGCGGATATTCAAGTCCGTGCATGCATCGATGGCCATCGTAGTTTTGCGATGATAGCCGGCGCAGGCGCGGGCAAGACTAGTTCACTGGTAGATGCTCTTGGCAGGGTCCGGGATAATGAAGGGAATATCCTTAGAAAGCATGGTCAACGCATTGCTTGTATTACCTTTACCAAGCGTGCGGTTGAGGTCATCAAGAAAAGATTGGGGTTTGATGAGTTGTACCTAGTTTCGACTCTTCATGGATTTCTGTGGGGCTTAATTAGCCATTTCCACGAAAATATTCGTCAAGCGTTATATGAAAGCCGTATTCCAAATCTTATAGACAAGGCTATGGAAGATGATAACGGCGGTAACAGTAAAAAGGCACTTAAAGCCCGCGCAAAAATAGAACGACTGACAGAACAGCTTGCCCTTCTCGAAGCAGTCAATCATTTTGACTATTCTGACACTAGCTTCAGTGATTACGAAAAAGGACAGATTGGGCATGATGATGTCATAGAAATTGCAACCTACTTGCTTGGAAATAATCAAACACTTAGACGGATCATTGGCCTACGTTTTCCTTACATCTTCGTCGACGAAGCACAGGACACATTTGAGGGAATCGTCTCAGGACTCAATCTCGTCTGTGCGGGTGATGAACTTCCTATGATTGGCTATTTTGGTGACCCCTGGCAGCAGATTTATGACCGAAGTGCCGGTGATTTTGCGCCACCAGACAAAGGTAAAGTCATCAAGAAAGCTGAAAACTTTCGCTGTTCTAAAAGCGTTATCCGACTTCTCAATGCTTATCGTGGAGATGTTGAGCAGTATGCTGCTGGCGAAAATGCTGAATGTGAAGGTAGTGTTGAATTTTTGCTAATTAAAGCAGAAGAGCCAACAGAACCACGCAGGCGCTATTCAGAAGAACAGATTGAGCGGGCGCTAGCTCGTATGGATGCTGCTGTCGAAAACTGGGGTTGGGCAGGTCGCGACGATGTCATGAAGCTCTTCCTGGCACGTCAAATGATCGCGCGACGGCTTGGCTTCGCTGATCTCAATCGCCTCTTCACTGGAGACTATGCCTCATCACGGGCTCAAGATGCTTTTGAGGAAGGGACGCATTTCCTTCTTAAACCATTTCTTTCGACGATTTGCCCTCTCATAACAGCTCAAAGCCAAGGTGACGATCGAAAAATTATTAATCTACTTCGTAGAGATAGTCCTGCTTTCGCGAGCGATGGATTAAATGCGGAAAAGTCACTGAAAGTGATGATTGATACTTCGAGGTCTTTGGTTGAGCAGTTGCATGCTTTGTGGGATACCGAGACGATTGGAACGCTCCTTCACTTTTGCGTCGAGATGCAGATAATCCAGCCCTCAGAAAGGTTGAGTGAGCATCTTGATCGACCTCCACGTACTGAGCCTTTCAATGAGGAGCTTCACAGTTTCGACAAAGGAGACTGGCTCGCAGACTCATTTTTTAAAATGGCCACAGGGGGAGTCTCCCGCTATTTCGAATATCTTAACAACAATACCGCCTATAGCACTCAACATGGAGTGAAGGGCGAGGAATATCCAAAGGTATTGGTCGTTTATGATGATGTCGAAGCAGCATGGAACCAATACAGCTTTAGTAAAACCCTAACTCCTCTCACCGCTGGGGAGCCCTCTGATCGGCAACGCTCTGTAACTCAGAAGCTCGTGTATGTCTCGTTTTCCCGTGCTGAGGAGGATCTACGTATAGTACTTTTCACAGCTAATCCAGAGGGCGCTCAAGCTGAGCTAATTGGAAGTAAACTATTGTCGCCTGATCAAATACGAATTATGGCCTGAGGATTGTTATTGCCTTTTGATATTACTAAATAGGCTCTAAGGAACCGTAGCTCTCAAAAAGTGCGTGGAACTAAAATGGGTGTGACTACACAGCAGAATGAACGGCTCAGTCTTTCTATTAAGATAGATGTGGTTGGATTTCCCATCTGCCTAGCGTTGTTGAAATAAATATCGATTTTAGATACTGAGAGTTTACTTGTTTATATCTAAGTAAACTCTGCTCATATCATGGGGGGATAGGAACCAACACAAGTTGGTGTCAGTGGATATTAAATTTCGCTGTTATCCTCTAACTCGTCTGGTGAAAGTTCTACTTTAGGAGCGAGTTCTGGAGCTCTACCAGGATTATACCTCATGATTTTGAAATCGACTAGCCACTGGAGAACGGCCTCATCGCCATCGAGGTAAGCCCGTATTTTTGCAGCGACTTCATCGACTTGATTAATTGGAATCACGTAATCAAATATACGAGACATTATTTTGATGGTCACTTCTGTCCAAGGGCCATCAATAATTAATACCCCTAAACACTTAGGGTGCTTGCCTTTCCAATTGATTGCAGAAAACATTTTATCTTTGGCGTAGAGACTCGCATGCCGAGACGAGCTTTTACGCACCTCAAGAAAGGCCATTGGTTCCTGTTCATTGGGAACCACGAAGTCCGCACGAAAATCGTAAACCACGCCTTCAAGATTTCGATATTCATTCTCTCGCTTAAAGGGGACTTTGTGCCGACTCAATGCACTTGCAACGAATTGCTCGAGAAGTAATCTACCCACGAGGTCGCGAACTATCCCTTCTACCGTCGCTTTTATACGTTCCTTTACTCGATCTTGATCAATTACGCTTGCTCGAGCGGCCGCAGTGAGCATGGCTGCTATTTTTTCGGAGGCCGGCTTTGAAATGGAGTTATCGGACGCCGACCCAATACGTTTACGTAGTTCTTGTTTACTAAATGAACCCGCTACATGCATATAAACAGGTAAGAATTGCGGGTTTTCTTTAATCCACACCGGTTGGATATTCTGAAAATTGTTGGACTCCTGATATGCAGTCGAAATCAGGTCATCGGTAAACGACTCGATCCTCCTGTAAAGTGAGCCTGTTGCTGCTGTCTCAATACTAAAGGGGAAAGCCAAGCGTGCCACCCATGCGTTTTCAAAGGAAGGAAGCTCAGCTATGTCGTCGATATGGTAGCCCTTACCACACAGCAGCATCTCTGTGCTAACGTGGTCGCTCCATATCTCAGTGGGTGGATTAATGAAATTTCCGGTCCTCTCGGCAAGTTCCAGCATCGCATTGACAAGCAGATTCATCTCTGCTTGTGCGAACTCGTAGATCGTAACTTTCTTGGTCACGTTTTCAATTCCTTTTGGGGGACGGGGATAGTTTTACTCTTTCTTTTTTTTGGTTTGGCTGGAGTATAAGGAATACCTGCTATAAGCTCATCGGTACGATAACGAACCTCGGAAAATCGTGGGATAACTAAATTCTTCCAAAAAAAGCCAGAATCGCGTTCCTCAACATTCCTTTCATACCATTGTCGACATTCTGCCTGGCTGGCTCTACGTGATTTTGTCCAGAACCGGCAATAATTTGGGTAGCGAACGCAGTAATCTATCTCTAAGATAAATCCTTGCTCTGAAGCCTGCTGTGCAACCCAGCCATAGAAGAAAGCCGGAATTATTTCAAGATAATCACTATTTGAAAGTGTATCATTCCAAAAGCCATATCTTCGTGCGATGGCTTTACGATTGGTTCCTATAAAACTCCTTCGATATTCGCCTCCGAAGGTAATAAATAAAGCTGCATTATCCTCCAGTAACTTCCATGTCAAGTCCATTTGCTCTCGACAACTAACAAATGGGTCTAGGTCAATAAGATCGTATTTTGTATCGGCCTCATTTAGATGACGGAGGACGTTCATGTTGTCATCATGTATCCAGTTCACATTTTCCGGCCATAGGATATCGCCAGTTGCACGGGAAAAGGTCGCGCCATCTTTCTCGATACACTTCACATCAGCTGTGGGATGGAGCTCATTTACGATCTGACTAAAACGCCCCTCCCCTGCGAAAGCGTCAATAACTCTGGATAAGGGGGGCAATCTTCCTAAAATTGCACGATTGACTATTTGCTTATGATCAGTACAGATAGCAAATGGATTTTTCTTAACATGCCCGTAGTCGTCTCTCCCTTGGTAAAGCAGTTTTTCTGCAACTTCAAAGTCGATGCCAAAAAAAGCGGCTATTCGCCAAGCTGTGAGCCCAGCCTCGAATAGTTGTCGAGCAGCTGCAAGGTTCTTATCTTCCAACTTACGAACTGTTTTTACACTGATCTCTCGAAAGTTCTGCTTTTTATCGCTATAAACATCTAACAGCCGGAAGATAATGTCCTGTGGATTACGATTTAAGGCGGCTGACATCAATCCAATTGGAATACCTCTATCATGAGCTTCGATACATGCTTCGAGCTCTTCAGAGGACCATCGGCGCGACTTGCTATACCTGCCCACTAATGGTACTGGGCTTAATACGGGAATGCGATGTGCATGTAGGATTTCTACAAAAACATTCTCATGCGAGTCTAAAGGGACAGGCAGTAAATCTTCCCATCTGCTTGGGATTAAGACATCCATACCACTCGACGTAAGTTTCCGTGAGAATCGCTTTTTCCTTCCGTCTAGGGGCTTCAAAGGGGTCTGTTCAGATAGCACGAAAAAATCCAGTCAACGAAAATGAGCGGGTTCATCTCTCCGCGAGATAACCATTTTCCCCTATGGTACCTGATTCAGTCACACTGATCTATTGATGTTCGGCAAAGCGTAAAAAATGTACCGTGTGTATTGCGGACGAAACTCGTAGGAGCGCGCCTTATGAACCATGCTTACACGTACTTGGCTGATCTGCGTCTATCCCGAAGGATCACAACAGGTTCTACGAGACTTACCTCAAGCACCAGTCATGTCTCTTTAAAAGCTCAGAAACTCAGTCTGTCTCATTCTGTTCGTGTATTAAGCCACTCTTCTATGTCCCGACACAACTTTCAAGCATCACTTGATCCAAACCTTGGTTTTAGACGCCTCTTCGCGGGACGCTGAAATGCTCGGCTGTGACGCAATAAAACGCAGCTGATCTTGTAGCTTTGGCTCCATACGTGCAGAACTGTAAGAGATACGCAAAGATAGTCTTTACGACCCGTTATTTGAAGCTGCCTACAGATACCACAAAGACTTTGTGAAAAGACGAATTATGTAATGCAGTAGGTGGTGGCGAGATTCTACCGTTGCCGACGACTACAACGTATGAGTAATGCCGTGACCGCGCAAAGAATTTTCGTAAAATGGTATTTTTTGTGGTGCTAAGTGAATTGATAATCCTATCCCAATGATTTTTAATTTTTTTTTGTTATCGTTTATATTAGAGTGGGAATGATTTTCCCCTGATATCACCCCAAACCCTCTGCTTGCGCAGGGGGTTTTTTATTCTCCGTTACTTCCCACTGCCCAGCCGATATGCCAGCGCTACCACCAGCGACTGTACGAGGCACAGCGTCGCCGACTGCGAGCGAAACGCGTCAACCTGCGCCTCTTTCACCACAAAACAGAGATCGCTGAAGGTGGCCAGCGGGCTTATCTGGCTGTCGGTGATCACAATCTGCCGCGCGCCGACGCTGGCGGCGGTTTCGCTGACCATCACCGTCTCTTCCGCATACGGCGAGAAGCTGATCGATACCACGATGTCCTGCGCCTTGATGCGGTTGATCTGCTCACGCAGCATCCCCCCCATTCCGTCGAGCAGAATAGGGCGGCACTCCAGGTGGCTCAGGGCGTAGGTCAGATAGGCGGCGACGCTAAACGAGCGGCGTAACCCGGCGATATAGATTGTGTCGGCGTCGGCCAACAGTTGTACGGCGCGCTCCAGCATCTCCGGCTCGGCGCGGGCGGCCAGCTGCTGGAGGGCCTGCGCATTTGAACGGGCGAACTCCTGCAGAATATCGAGCGGGGTTTCCGGGACGGCCTGGCTTTCCATTTCGCGAAACAGCCGGGCGCGGTCACTGTAGCTGGCGGTCTCTTCCACCAGGTTCATGCGAAACAGCTGTTTCATCTCGTTGAAACCGGTGAAGTCAAAAGCATTGGCAAAACGGATCAGCGTTGACGGCGGCACATCGGCACGCTCGGCAATGACGGCGACCGTATCAAAGGCCACGCTGTTGGTATTATCCAGCACATAGCGGGAGACCTGCTGCAGCCTCTTGCTCAGGCTATCGTAGCGATCGCGGATTTGCTGCTGCAGCTCATTCAGGCTGGTTGCTGTGGTCATTTTACCCCCTATGCATAGTTTTATGATTCTAAACGCAAAACCGCGTCTTTTAAATGCCGGCCGTCCATCTGGCCTCAAAAATGAAACAGAAGCTTCACGCATTTCAACGCCTGAAATGCCTTAATAGCGCAGGCTGCACCGGTGATGGTGGCTGTTAACATAAAAATCCATCCTTGATCACAATAATCATCATTTATTTTATTTCAACTTAAAATGGAATATTTGTTTCATATATAGTGTTCAGGTAACAGTCACGTATCAACAGCGAGAGGTTAAGGATGGAGACGGTAGCGAATTTTATTCACGGCGAGTGTGTCACCGGTTCAGGCCAGCGCGTTCAGGCAATCTTCAACCCGGCCACCGGAGAGCAGATCCGCCAGGTGGTGATGAGTACGGCACAGGAAACCGAACAGGCGATTGCCGCAGCACAGCAGGCTTTTCCTGGCTGGGCGCGTCATTCTCCACTTAAACGCGCACGCGTGATGTTCCGCTTCAAAGCGCTGCTGGAAGAGAACATGGAGCGCCTGGCCCGCATCATCAGCGAAGAGCATGGCAAAGTCTTCTCCGACGCGGTGGGCGAGCTGACCCGCGGCCTGGAAGTGGTGGAGTTTGCCTGCGGCATCCCGCATCTGCAAAAAGGTGAGCACTCCGCTAACGTCGGCACCGGTGTCGACAGCCACTCGTTGATGCAGCCGCTCGGCGTATGTGCCGGGATCACGCCGTTTAATTTCCCGGCAATGGTACCGATGTGGATGTTCCCGATTGCGCTGGCCACCGGCAACACGTTCGTGCTGAAACCGTCGGAAAAAGATCCCTCTCTGGCGCTCGCGCTGGCAAAACTGCTGAAAGACGCCGGCCTGCCTGACGGCGTGTTTAACGTGGTGCAGGGTGATAAAGAGTCGGTTGACGTGCTGCTGACTGACCCACGCGTGCAGGCTGTGAGCTTTGTCGGTTCAACGCCGATCGCCCAATACATTTACGAGACCGCCTCCGCCCACGGTAAACGCTGTCAGGCAATGGGCGGGGCAAAAAACCACTGCATCTTAATGCCGGATGCCGATATGGATATGGCGACGAACGCGATTATGGGCGCTGCCTTCGGCGCGGCGGGAGAACGTTGCATGGCGCTGTCGGTGGTGCTGGCAGTGGGGGATAACACTGCTGATGAACTCTGTTCCCGGCTGGAAAAACAGATTGCCGCGCTGCGCGTCGGACCGGGTCTGGACCAGACGCCAGAGAACGAAATGGGGCCGCTTATCTCCTCGGCACACCGTAACAAAGTGCTGGGCTATATCGACAGCGGGGAAACTCAGGGAGCCCGCCTGCGCGTGGATGGCCGTGGGTTCAGCGTGAAAGGCCACGAGCAGGGCTATTTTGTTGGACCAACGCTGTTCGATGACGTCACGCCGGAGATGACCATTTATAAAGAAGAGATTTTCGGGCCGGTACTTTCTGTGGTGCGTGTTGCAGATTACAGCAGCGCGGTGGACCTGATTAACCGGCATGAATATGGTAATGGCTCGGCAATATTTACCCGTGACGGTGGCTGCGCGCGCCGCTTCTGCGAAGAGGTGCAGGCGGGGATGGTTGGGGTGAACGTGCCGATCCCGGTGCCGATGGCGTTCCACAGTTTTGGTGGCTGGAAGCGTTCGATCTTTGGTGCGCTGAATGTCCACGGCAACGACGGCGTGCGTTTCTACACCCGAATGAAAACCATCACCGCACGCTGGCCGGAAATGCAGCAGGAGACTGGCGCTGCGTTCTCCATGCCGACGCTGGGCTGACAGGAGGTTTTATGCAAACCGAACGTATGACCATGGCTCAGGCCCTGGTCAGATTCCTTAATCAACAGTATGTCTCCATTGATGGACACGAAACGCCCTTCGTGGAGGGCGTGGCGACCATTTTTGGTCACGGCAACGTGCTGGGTATCGGCCAGGCACTGGAGCAGGATCCTGGCCACCTGCAGGTGATGCAGGGGTGTAACGAACAGGGCATCGCCCATATGGCGACCGGATTCGCCAAACAGCATCGCCGTCGGCGCATTTTTGCCGTCACCTCATCCGTCGGGCCCGGCGCGGCTAATATGGTGACGGCCGCGGCGACCGCCACCGCGAACCGCATTCCGCTCCTGCTGTTACCAGGGGATATCTATGCCAGCCGCCAGCCCGATCCGGTTTTGCAGCAAATCGAGCAGTACCACGATCTCAGTATCAGCACCAACGACTGCTTCCGTCCCGTTTCACGCTACTGGGACCGCATTAACCGTCCGGAACAGTTAATGAGCGCGATGTTAAATGCGATGCGTACGCTTACTGACCCCGCAGCGACGGGGGCAGTGACCATTTGCCTGCCGCAGGACGTACAGGGCGAAGCCTGGGATTATCCCTTGAGCTTCTTTGCGCGTCGCGTGCATCACATTGAACGCCGTCCGCCTGACCCCCAGCGTCTGGCCCAGGCACAGGCGTTGATTGCCCGTAAACGCCGTCCGCTGGTGGTGTGTGGCGGGGGCGTGCGTTATTCCGGCGCGCATGAGGCATTTCGGGAATTTGTCGAGACGCTGCAGCTGCCGTTTGCCGAAACCCAGGCCGGAAAGGGGGCGCTGGTAAGCGATCACCCCCTTAATCTGGGGGGGATCGGTGTGACGGGCGGAATGGCCGCTAACCAGCTTGCACCCAGGGCGGATTTGGTGATTGGCATCGGCACGCGCCTGACGGACTTTACCACTGGCTCTAAAGCGCTCTTTTCCCATCCGGACGTCGAGTTCCTGCTTTTGAACGTCGCCGAGTTTGATGCTCTGAAACTGGATGCCACGGCGCTGATTGCCGATGCGCAAACCGGGCTGCACGCGTTAACGCAGGCGCTCCCGGCGTACCGAAGCCACTGGGGAGAGGAGATCGCTCAGGCGAAATCTGCCTGGCATGCGGAGTGCCAGCGCTTATGGGGCCGTCAGTGGCATCCCGACGATGCGCCTGAAGTGGCAGGGCACCTTGATGTGCAGCTGGCGGAATACGGTGAGGCGCTCAACACCCGCCTGACCCAGACGCGGGTGCTGGGGCTTATCAATCAACATATCGAAGATAACGCCATCGTCGTGGGCGCGGCCGGATCGCTGCCCGGGGATTTACAGCGCCTCTGGCAGGTGAAGACGCCGGACAGTTACCACCTGGAGTACGGCTACTCCTGCATGGGGTATGAGATTGCGGCGGCGATAGGCGCGAAGCTTGCCAGCCCGCATCAGCCGGTTTACGCCATGGTGGGGGATGGCTCCTACATGATGCTGCACTCCGAGCTACAAACCGCGGTGCAGGAGGGGATCAACGTCACCGTCCTGCTGTTTGATAATGCCAGCTTCGGCTGCATTAATAACCTGCAGATGGGGCACGGGATGGGGAGCTTCGGTACGGAAAACCGTCATCGAAATCCAGATTCAGGCCGGCTTGACGGGCCGCTGGTAAAAGTCGATTTCGCCCAGAACGCGGAAAGCTACGGCTGTCGCGCGTGGCGGGTCCATGACGAGCAGAGTCTGCTGGCGGCGCTGGAGGCGTCGCGGGCGCATCCTGGCCCAACGCTGCTGGATATCAAAGTGCTGCCAAAAACCATGACCCATGATTACGCGTCATGGTGGCGAACCGGTGATGCGCAGGTCGCGGGATCGTCTGCGGTGCGCAAAGCCGCCGAGCAAACCCAGGCGCAGGTGAAAAAAGCTCGCCAGTATTAAGTATTTCCCGCCATAACGAAATTTTCATTTCATTTTTCACTGCCTTCATTCTCACCCTCTCCCGCCACGGGAGAGGGCACACCTGTCGCCATTTTGTCTCCTGTGTTCCTGTGGCAAGTGCATCACGGAGCGGCTGCAATGTTGTGATATTGATAACAAAATTTATCTCAATCATCTCAAAAGTGTTAACCCGCACTCAAAAATATAATTTTCACTATTTATAAAAATGAAATAAATGTTTTATTTAAGGGGTCGTTAGTTCACAGCATTCACCAACACCGGGAGCCGTTATGTTTAACATTGCTTTACTGGGCGCTGGCCGAATTGGCCAGGTACATGCAGCTAACATCGCCAGCCACAGTGAGACCACGCTCTGGTCTGTGGTCGACCCGAATCAGGAATTTGCCACCCGCCTCGCCACGCAATATCAGGCTCGTCTGCAGAGCCTGGAGGACGCGATGAGCGACCCAAACGTTCATGCCGTGCTGATCGCGTCTGCGACGGACACCCACGCGGATCTGATTGAGATGGCCGCCCGCCACGGCAAAGCGATCTTCTGTGAAAAGCCGGTACACCTGGATCTTGCCCGCGTGCGCGACTGCCTGAAAGTGGTTAACGAGTACAACGTACCGCTGTTTATCGGTTTTAACCGCCGCTTTGACCCGCAGTTTCGCCGGGTCAAAACCGAGGTGCAGGCCGGGCGGATCGGTAAGCCCGAATCGCTGCTGATTATCTCCCGCGACCCGTCCCCGCCACCGGCGCAATATGTGCGCGTTTCCGGCGGTATGTTCCGCGACATGACCATTCACGATTTTGATATGGCGCGCTTCATCATGGGCGAAGAGCCGGTGTCGGTGTATGCCCAGGGCAGCAATCTGGTTGATCCGGCGATTGGCGAGGCGGGGGATATCGATACCGCGTTTATCGTACTGAAGTATGCCTCCGGCGCGATGGCGACCATCGTCAACAGCCGCCGCTCTTCTTACGGCTACGACCAGCGCCTGGAGCTGCACGGCTCAGAGGGCCTGCTGTGCGCGGGCAATATTCTTGAAAATCAGGTGCAGCACTACGGCAAACAGGGCTGCACCGGCGCGCTGCCGGAACACTTCTTCCTGCAGCGCTACAAATCCGCTTACGCCGCGGAATGGGAACACTTTGTTGCGGTGCTGCGCGGCGAAGCGACGCCTGACTGTAGCGGCGATGATGGTGAACGTGCGCTGTACCTGGCGGATAAAGCGCTGGAATCCCTGCGTAGCCAGCGTGAGATCGTCCTCTAAACACAACAACCCTACACAGAGAGACATAATAATGAAAAAATTGATCTTAGCCGCCCTCATCGCCATGACCGCCGGGGCAGCAATGGCCGAAAACGAGCAAATTGTTTTCAGTACACCAAACCTGGCGATGCCGTTTGAAGTTCACATGCAGCGTACTGCGGTAAAAGCCGCAAAAGAGATGGGCGTAAAGCTTCAGGTACTGGACGGGCAGGGCAGCTCGCCGAAACAGGTCGCTGACCTGGAAAACGCCATCACCCGTGGTGCGCAGGGGTTCATCGTCTCCCCGAATGACGTCAATGCCGTCTCCAGCGCGGTGGATGAAATTCAGGATGCGAATCTGCCCGTTGTGACGCTTGACCGCTCCGTCGACAGCCAGAAGAAGGTGCCGCATTTTGGTGCTAACAACTACAAAGGCGGCCAGGCGATTGGCGACTTCGTTAAAAGCAAATTCCCCAACGGGGCAGACATTATTCTGCTCACCGGCCAGCCAGGTTCCTCCTCCAACATTGAACGTACCAAAGGGATCCGCGACAGCCTGAAGGCGGGCGGGGACAAGTACAAGATCGTTGCCGATCAGACCGGCAACTGGATGCGTTCTGAAGGGATGCGCATTGTGGAAAGCGTTCTGCCGTCACTGCCGAAACGCCCACAGGTGATCCTCTCCGCCAATGACGACATGGCACTGGGCGCAATTGAAGCGCTGCAGGGCCAGGGCGTGAAGCCTGGCGAAATTCTGGTGACCGGCTTTGATGCGGTCCCTGAGGCGCTGGCGCGCGTGCGCGACGGCTGGCTGGCGGTCACGGCGGATCAGCGCCCGGGCTTCGCGGTACAAACGGCGATGAGCCAGCTGGTGGCCAACGTGCGTGAGAAGAAAGCCATCACCGGCGCGGACTACCCGCCAACGCTTATCACCAAAGAAAATCTGCAGCAGGCTGAGCGCATCAGTGAGGCCGGTAACTGATTTATCCGGAGCCGCCGCGCAGGTGGCGGCTCACTATTAAGGAGGAGCAGACCGATGTCGCAACCCTTACTGAAAGTGACCGACCTGGCAAAAAGCTTTTCTGGCGTCTGGGCGCTGAGCAGCGCACAGCTCACCGTCGGTGCCGGGGAGATCCACGCGCTGCTGGGTGAGAACGGAGCGGGGAAATCCACGCTGCTGAAAGCCCTGGCGGGCGCACAGCCGCAAACGCGCGGGGATATCTGGTTCAACGGCGACACGCTGCCGGTGGACGATTCACCGGTTGAGCGGCAGAACAAGGGCATTATCACTATCTATCAGGAATTTAACCTGCTGCCCAATATGACCGTCGCGGAAAACATGTTTCTCGGGCGCGAGCCGCGTAAACGTAACCTGATTGTCGACGAAAAAGCGGTGAACCAGGAGGCGCAGGTGATCCTCGATTATCTGCAGTTGAACGTTGCGCCAACCACGCCTGTCGCCCGTCTGAGCGTAGCCCAGCAGCAGATGGTCGAGATTGCCCGGGCGCTGACGCTGAACGCCAGGCTGATCATCATGGATGAACCCTCCGCGGCGCTGAGCGACAGCGAGGTGGAAAGCCTGCACCGCGTGGTGCGCGAGCTGAAAAACCGGGGGGTGAGCATTATTTACGTTACCCACCGACTGCACGAAGTTTTCCAGCTTTGCGATCGCTTTACCGTTTTCCAGGACGGCCGTTTCACCGGCAGTGGCGCCGTGGCGCAAACCAATGTCGAGCAGCTGATCCGTCTGATGGTAGGGCGTGACGTGGCCTTTAATCGTCGTCCCGCCAGCGAAACCCATCATGAAAACAAGCCGGTTCGTCTGGCAGTAAAAGGGCTGAGCCGCGAAAAACCGCCGCTGGATCCGCACGGCATTGCCCTGCATGACATTAGCTTCCATGTCCACGCCGGAGAAGTACTGGGCATTGCCGGCCTGGTGGGTGCAGGGCGCACCGAAGTGGCGCGCTGCCTGTTCGGGGCGGATGCCTTTACCTCGGGCAGCTTTGAACTGGACGGCGTCCCGTATCAACCGCGCGACCCGATGTACGCCCTTGAGCAGGGCATCGCGCTGGTCCCGGAAGATCGCAAGAAAGAGGGGGCGGTGCTGGGGTTATCGATTCGCGACAACCTTTCGCTCTCCAGTCTCTCTTCTCTGATGCAGTGGCGCTGGTTTGTGAATACCCGCAAAGAGGACGATCTGATTGAGTCCTACCGCAAGGCGCTGCAGATCAAAATGGTCAACAGCGCGCAGGAGGTGCGCAAGCTCTCCGGCGGTAACCAGCAGAAAGTTATCCTGGCGCGCTGCATGGCGCTGAACCCTCGGGTGCTGATTGTCGATGAGCCGACGCGCGGTATCGACGTGGGCACCAAGTCGGAAGTACACCAGGTGCTGTTTGATATGGCCAAACAGGGCGTGGCGGTGATCGTGATCTCCTCCGATCTGCCTGAAGTGATGGCGGTATCCGATCGGATCATCACGCTCAGTGAAGGCCGGGTGACCGGTGAGATCCACGGCGACGACGCTAACGAAGAGCGGCTGATGACGATGATGGCCATCAACCACAACGCCCTCAACGCGGCATAACGGAGTTTTCCATGACGCAGATGATTTCTAAAACGCAGGTTCCGGTGAAACGCAGCGGACGCCTCGATCCCATCGCCTTCTTCGAGCGCTTCGGGGTACTGATTTTCATGATCCTGCTGCTGATTTTCTTTCAGTCGCAGAACAGCAATTTTTTCTCTGAACGCAATATTTTCAACATCCTGACCGAGGTGTCCATCTACGGGATCATGGCCGTGGGGATGACCTTCGTCATTCTGACTGCCGGTATCGATCTTTCAGTCGGCTCCATCCTGGCGGTCTGCGCCATGACCGCTGCATACGTGATTAAGGGCGACAACTTCACCACCGTTGATCCGAACGCCTGGGGCGGCATGAGCTGGCTGATTGGGCTGGGGATTTGTCTGGCGATGGGCACGGCGATTGGCTTCCTGCACGGCCTGGGCGTAACCCGCCTGCGCCTGCCGCCGTTTATCGTCACGCTCGGCGGGATGACCATCTGGCGTGGCCTGACGCTGGTGATCAACGACGGCGCGCCCATTGCAGGTTTCGACCCGGGTTACCGCTGGTGGGGACGCGGGGAGCTGCTTGGCATCTCCATTCCAATCTGGATTTTCGCCATCGTGGCGCTTGGCGGGTATCTGGCGCTGCATAAAACCCGCTGGGGACGCTTCGTCTATGCCATCGGCGGTAACCCGGAGGCAGCGCGCCTGGCGGGGGTCAACGTGAAGCGCGTGCTGGTGAGTGTCTATGTGCTGATTGGTTGTCTGGCGGGACTGGCGGGCTTTATTCTCAGCGCTCGTCTTGGCAGTGCGGAAGCGGTCGCCGGGATCTCCTTTGAACTGCGCGTTATCGCCTCGGTGGTCATCGGCGGCACTTCGCTGATGGGCGGCTATGGACGCATCGGCGGCACCATCATTGGTTCCATCATTATGGGGATCCTGATTAACGGTCTGGTGCTGATGAACGTCTCGGCCTATTACCAGCAAATAATCACCGGATTAATTATCGTTCTGGCGGTGGCATTCGACACCTATGCCAAGAGCCGTCGCGGCGCATTGTGAGGATCAGGATGAAAGAGGTTCGTATTGGATTGATTGGCACCGGGTATATCGGCAAGGCACATGCCATCGCCTATGCCCAAGCGCCGACGGTATTTACCCTGCGCGGCAAACTGGTGCGCGAGATGGTGGCGGAAGTGACGCCCGCGCTGGCGGCAGAGCGGGCGCAGGCCTTTGGCTTCAACCGCTCAACCGGCGACTGGCGGGCACTGGTGGCTGACCCGGCGATTGATGTCGTGGATATATGCTCCCCCAACCATCTGCATAAAGAGATGGCGCTGGAGGCCATTCGCCACGGTAAGCATGTCTACTCGGAAAAGCCGCTGGCGCTGAATGCCCATGACGCACGTGAAATGGTGGACGCCGCGAAGCGGGCAGGGGTGAAAACGCTGGTGGGTTTTAACTACATGAAAAACCCGACGGCACAGCTGGCGAAAGAGATCATCGCCCGCGGCGAGATTGGCGAGGTGATCCACTTCTACGGTACCCACAACGAAGATTATATGGCCGACCCGCTTTCTCCCATTCACTGGCACTGTTTTAAAGAGACCGCCGGGCTGGGTGCACTGGGGGACCTGGCGGCGCATATCGTCAACATGGCGCAGTATCTGGTCGGGGACATTCAGCAGGTCTGCGGTGATTTAAAAATTGTTGTGCCTGAACGCCCGGCGCAGGCCGGTTCGTCGCAAAACGTTGCGGTTGAAAACGAAGATCAGGCGCACGCGATGGTCCGTTTCGCCGGCGGAGCACAAGGGGTGATTGAAACGTCCCGCGTCGCCTGCGGGCGCAAGATGGGACTGTCATATGTGATAACCGGCACCAAAGGGGCCATCAGTTTTACCCAGGAGCGGATGGCGGAACTGAAGCTCTATCTGCATGACGACCCGGTAAACCGCCAGGGATTCCGCACGCTGCTTGTGGGTCCGTCACATCCGGACTATGGCGCGTTTTGCATGGGAGCGGGCCATGGTATCGGTTTTAACGATCAAAAAACGGTGGAAGTACGCGACCTGGTCGACGGTATTGCCGCTGATGTGCCGATGTGGCCGGACTTTGAAGAGGGCTGGAAGGTTTCGCGGGTGCTGGACGCCATCGCACTCTCGCACCAGGAAGGCCGCTGGTTGAACGTGAACGACATTGTCTGATGAGGTATCAACGTGGAAAAGCAGTTTGATGTGATATGCATGGGCCGCGTGGCGGTAGACCTCTACAGTCAGCAAATTGGTGCCCGTCTTGAAGATGTGTCGAGCTTCGCGAAATATCTCGGCGGCTCGTCTGGCAACGTAGCCTACGGGACGGCGCGTCAGGGGCTGCGCTCATCGATGCTGGCACGCGTCGGTGATGAACATATGGGACGCTTCCTGCGAGAAGAATTACACCAGGTGGGCTGCGATACCAGCCATCTGATCACCGACAAAGAACGCCTGACGGCGCTGGTGCTCCTCGGCATTAAAGACCGGGACACCTTTCCACTGATTTTTTATCGCGATAACTGCGCGGATATGGCCATCACGGCCAGCGATGTGGATGAACGCTACATTGCCTCCGCACGGTGCCTTGCCATCACCGGGACCCATCTCTCGCACCCTCAGACCCGTGACGCGGTGTTGACGGCGCTTAACTATGCCCGCCGTCACGGTGTTCGCACGGTGCTGGATATCGACTACCGGCCGGTACTGTGGGGGCTGACCTCATTAGGGGACGGGGAGACGCGCTTTATTGCCGCAGAAAACGTGACCCGTGAACTGCAGGAGGTGCTGCACCTTTTCGACGTCATTGTCGGCACCGAAGAAGAGTTCCACATTGCAGGTGGCAGTACCGATACCCTGCAGGCGCTGGGTCGCGTGCGCGCCGTGAGTAACGCTACGCTGGTTTGCAAGCGTGGAGCGCTTGGCTGTTCGGTGTATACCGACGCTATACCGCCCCGGCTGGATGAGGGGCTGACGGTGACCGGCGTGCGCGTTGAGGTGCTAAACGTGCTCGGTGCGGGCGACGCGTTTATGTCCGGCCTGCTGCGCGGCTACCTTAACGACGAAGGCTGGGAGCAGGCCTGCCGCTATGCCAACGCGTGTGGTGCGCTGGTGGTGTCCCGCCACGGCTGTGCCCCGGCGATGCCGAGCAAGGCTGAGCTGGACGACTACCTGTCGCGTGCGGCGTCGGTGCCGCGTCCCGATCTTGATGCGCGCCTGAACCATCTGCACCGCGTCACCACCCGCCGCCGTGAGTGGCCGGAGCTGTGCGTGATGGCCTTCGATCATCGCAGCCAGCTGGAAGATATGGCGTTGCAGTGCGGGGCATCCCTGAAGCGCATCCCAGCGCTGAAGCAGCTTATTCTGCAGGCCAGCCGTGAGGCGGCCAGCAGCGCAGGGCTTGAGGGCAAAGCCGGTCTGCTGTGTGACGGCACTTTTGGTCAGGACGCCCTGAACGCGATTACCGGTGAAGGGTGGTGGATAGGCCGCCCTATTGAGCTGCCGGGCTCCCGGCCGCTGGAGATGGAGCACGGTAACATCGGCACGCAGCTCATCAGCTGGCCGCAGGAGCATGTGGTGAAATGCCTGGTCTTTTTCCATCCGGAAGATGCGCACGGCCTGCGTCTGGAGCAGGAGCAGAAAATCGCAGAGGTCTACCACGCCTGCTGCCAGTCCGGTCATGAACTGCTGCTGGAGGTGATCCTGCCAGCCAGCATGCCGCGCAGCGATGAGCTTTACCTGCGCGCCATCTCGCGTTTTTACAACCTGGGGATTTATCCCGACTGGTGGAAACTGCCGCCGCTCTCTGCCGAGGGCTGGACGGCGCTGAGCGAGATTATTGAACGTCGGGATCCACACTGTCGTGGCGTGGTGATCCTCGGGCTGGACGCCCCGGCTGAGCAGCTTCGTGCTGATTTTAAAGCCGCCTCGGGACACGCGCTGGTGAAGGGCTTTGCCGTAGGACGCACGCTGTTTGGCGATGCGTCCCGTGCATGGCTGAAACACGATATTGACGATGCGCAGCTGGTGGCACGCATCCGGGACAATTACCTGCAGCTTATCGCCTGGTGGCGCGAGCGCGGACACGCATAATTCAGGAGACGACAATGAGTGTGCAATTAGGCATTAACCCGCTGACATGGACGAACGACGATCTGCCTTCACTCGGCGCGGAGACGCCGCTGGATACCTGTCTGAGCGAAGGGAAAGAGGCCGGTTTTGCCGGTTTCGAACTGGGCAATAAATTCCCGCGTGAGGCGCGCCTGCTTGGCCCCATTTTGCAGCGCCACGATCTGCAGCTGGTCTCCGGCTGGTATTCAGGGCGTCTGCTGGAGCGTAGCGTGGAGGAGGAGATTGCCGCCGTGCAGTCCCACCTGACGCTGCTGCGCGAACTGGGGGCAAAGGTGCTGGTATTCGCCGAAGTGAGCGGCTGTATTCACGGCGAGCAACAGACGCCGGTTCATCTTCGCCCGCGCTTCCCGCACGGGCGCTGGAAAGAGTACGGTGAGAAGCTGACCGCTTTTGCCCGCTACACGCAGCAGCAGGGGGTGCAGATTGCCTACCATCACCATATGGGAACGGTCATTGAGTCCGCTGAAGATGTCGATAACCTGATGACCCATACCGGTGAAGAGGTGGGCCTGCTGCTGGACACGGGCCATCTGACCTTTGCCGGGGCTGATCCGCTGGCGGTGGCCCAGCGCTGGGCATCGCGCATTAACCATGTTCACTGTAAAGACGTGCGCGCCGACGTGCTGGCGGACGTCAAAAACCGCAAAACCAGCTTCCTTGATGCGGTGCTGAGTGGGGTCTTCACCGTACCGGGTGACGGCTGCGTGGACTATCCGCCCATCATGCGACTGCTGAAGGCGCAGGATTATCACGGCTGGCTGGTGGTGGAGGCGGAGCAGGATCCTGCTATCGCTCACCCGCTGACCTACGCCCGTCTGGGGTATAACAACCTGAGCCGTCTGGCGCGCGACGCCGGGCTTATCTGAGGAGGTGACATGTCACGTCTGTTATCACGCTGGCAACCGCCGAGTGCGGAGGGCCGTACCCAGTCCGTCACGCCGGAACGCGCGGGCTGGGGATACGTTGGCTTTGAAGCGTATGAACTGCAGGAAGGGCAGACGCTGACGCTGCCCGCCGTCAGCGAAGAGCGCTGTCTGGTGCTGGTGGCCGGACGGGCCTCTATCAGCACACCTACCGCGCAGTTTACTGACATCGGCGAGCGGATGAGCCCGTTTGAGCGCATAAAGCCCTGGGCGGTCTACGTCACGCCGCAGGAGACGGTGCAGATTAAGGCGCTGACGACGCTGGAGCTGGCGGTCTGTGCCGCACCCGGCAAAGGATCCTTCCCGACACGGCTTATCGCTCCGCAGGATATCGACGCGCAGGCGCGTGGCAAAGGCCATAACCAGCGCTACGTGCACAACATTCTGCCGGAAGATCAACCCGCCGACAGCCTGCTGGTGGTTGAGGTCTGGACCCACGAAGGCTGCACCAGTTCATACCCGAGCCATAAGCACGATACGGATAATCCACCGCAGGAAACCTACCTGGAGGAGACCTACTATCATCGCCTCAACCCCGGGCAGGGGTTCTGCATGCAGCGGGTCTATACCGACGACAGGTCGCTGGATGAGTGTATGGCCGTTTATAACCGCGACGTGGTGATGGTGCCGAAGGGGTACCATCCGGTGGCGACGCTGGCTGGTTATGACAGCTACTATCTCAACGTGATGGCCGGTCCGGTGCGAAAATGGATGTTCACCTGGGAAGACGATCACGCGTGGATCAACCGCGACTATCCACGTTGACGTTGCAGAAGCCCGCACCCCGCGGGCTTTTTTTATCACCCTTATCCTGTTTTGCGCGTTACCCACCAGAACACCAGCGCCACCAGGCTCACCGCTGCGCCAGTCAGGCAGACGCCCTGCCAGCCCGCGATGGCATACGTCATCGTGGTGCTCAGCGCGCCCAGACCGCTGCCGACGGCATAAAACAGCATATAAAGCCCGACCAGCCGGCTATGCGCCTCGGGGCGGGCGCGAAAGATCAGGCTCTGGTTGGTGACATGCAGCGCCTGCCCGCCCAAATCGAGCAGCACGATGCCAATGAGCAAAATGCCGAGCGAACGATCCATCAGTGAAATCGGCCACCACGCCAGGAGTAACAAGACTAGTGCAGCCGCGCTGGTGCGCCGGGCATATCCTCGATCGGCCCACTCTCCGGCCCGGGTTGCCGCTAACGCGCCTGCCATTCCGGCCAGGCCAAAAGCACCAATGGCGGTATGCGATAAGTTATAGGGTGGGGCACTTAACGGCAGCACCAGAGCGCTCCAGAAAATATTGAACGCAGCGAACATCAGTAAAGCCAGTACGCCGCGCACCTGCAGGACTTTTTCTTCCCGCAGCAGGGTCAGCATTGAGTGAATCAGGCGCGGGTAACTCATCGTTTCAGGCACCGCAGGCAAGCGGGGCAGCCTCCACCACAGCGGAAACGCAATAATGACCATCAGCCCGGCGGCAGAGAGATACACGCCACGCCAGCCCGCGATATCACTGATGCCTCCGGAGACGACGCGGGCCACTAACAGGCCCATAAATACCCCGCCTTGTGCCGCACCAATAACGCGGCCTTGCTCATGCGGCGACGCGGCGTTGGCGGCATAGGCGATAAGCCCTTGCGTCATGGCCGTTCCTGCCATGCCGGTGGCGAGCATACCCACCAGCAGCATCGTTGACGTCTGCGCCATGCCGACCGCGACCAGAGCGGCGACCAGTACGACAAGCTGTAGAGCCATCAGGCGCCGGCGATCCACTTTATCCCCCAGAGGAACCACGAACAGCAGAGCCAGAGCACAGCCAATCTGCGTGGCGGTGACCACGCCGCCAATGGCACCATGGCTGATGCCAAAGTCTCTGGACAACGCGTCAAGCAACGGCTGTGCGTAATAGACGTTGGCCACGCTTAAGCCGCTGGCGAGGGCGAACAGCCACACCAGGCTACGCGGCATGTCGCCTGAGCGGACGTGCCCGGTTTTTCGATCTGACGGTAGTGGTGACGCGTGTGACATGTTCAAATCCTCGCCCTGGGTAAAGTGGTTTTAAAAAGAAACCAGTTGAAGGCTAGGCTATGCAGTTTTAAAATGCAACCAGTTATTGTTGACTGACCTGCCGGGGTAACGCTGTGCCGTCTCGTAAACCGATTGAACAGGAATTCTGTCCCGTTGCCCGCAGCGTCGATCTGATTGGCGATCGCTGGTCGCTTCTGATTGTGCGTAATGCTTTTGACGGCATGCGCCGTTTCGGGGATTTTCAGCGGGATCTCGGGGTTGCGCGTAACATTCTGGCTGACCGGCTGCGCAAGCTGGTCGACGCGGGCATTCTCGCGATGCAGGGGGCGTCAGACGGTACGTCGTATCAGGAATACGTCCTGACGGACAAAGGCGAAAGCCTGTTTCCCATCGTCGTTGCGCTTCGCCAGTGGGGAGAGCAGCATCTGTTTGAACGCGGGGAGCGCCACTCGCTGTTGATCGACAGGCGTACCGGCAAGCCGGTTCCCCTGATGGCGCCAGCAGCGCAGGATGGAACGGCGCTGAAGGCGCAAGATACTGACGTGCAGAAAGTGACGTAACCCGACGCTCTGCAAGCCCGCGCTACGCGGGCTGTTGTGTCATTCTTAATGGTTTGTGATTGCCTGCTCAATCGTGCGGGCAATATCACCCGGCTGACTCACCATCGACACGTGGCTTGCTGCCACTTCCGTGGTTTTCGCGTGGATCGTTTTCGCCATCGCACGTTCAAGCTCCGGGTTAATCATCCGGTCATTTTTGCTGACCACAAACCAGCTTGGCTTTTCATGCCAGGCCGCATGGCTCACTTTTTCCGCAAACGCGTCGGCCTTGATCGGCCCCTGAGTGGCTGCAATCGTCTGCTGCTCAACGGCGTCTGCATCCGGTGCGAAGTCTTTCATCACGGCTTCTGGCGGGAGATACAAATACCCGTCTGCCGTTTTTGCGATATCCGCACTCCCCGCTGGCGGTGGGTAACTTCCCGCCAGGTCCGCCGTCGACTGGCCGGAATCAGGCGCAAAGGCCGCTACGTACACCAGGGATTTTACCCTTGCATCGTTGCCCGCTTCGCTGATCACCGTTCCGCCCCAGGAATGACCTACCAGCACCACATCGCCCTGCGCCCGTGCAATGGCGCGCCGGGTGGCGGCAACGTCATCTTTAAGCGACGTGAGCGGCAGCTGGACGGCAATCACCTCGGTATGCTGTTTTTGCAGCCGGGTAATGACCTTGTTCCAGCTGCTGCCATCGGCAAACGCGCCATGGACCAGCACCACGCTGGTTTTGCTCTCAGCAAAGGCGCTGGCGGAAAGCGCCAGCAGACCCGCCGTCAGTACAGAGCGTGCTTTCATTGTCTGGCTCCTTAAAAATGATGGACCGTTGCGTGAGGCGGTACGGTGAATTCAATGGTTTTATGGTCGATGGGTTTATGCGTGGGGTCGGCCAGAATTATGGTCACTTTATGCTTCCCGGCGGGTAACCCAACCAGAATGATTGGCTCTCCGCTGGTATCGGCCCAGTGCCAGGGGGCGTCATCCACCACGACATGGATATGGCCGATACGTGGCGTGACCTTCAGCGCATCGGGCCCGAATACCGGCTCGATGCGCAGGTTTTCAGCCCGGTATTGAATAAAGACCGCCCCCTTGCTCAGCGGGCCGGCAAGCGGTGGATCGACAATCAGCTTAGCGGCCGGCTGTGGACGTTCCAGCGGGGCAACAGCGGCAGGGCCGTTGACATCGGCAGCGCTGAGGTTATCCAGCGGTGCGGCCCAGGAGCAGGTTGCTGACGCCAGAACAAGTGCAGGGAGCAGTAAATAACGACGGATCATCTGAGTCTCTCCTCAATCGGTTTCAAATTCGGTTTCAAACAATGACAGACACAGAAAACCATTTTTATGTATCCGGGATGTTTGCGGGGAACGGCGTTTTGTACCGGCTTGTCAGCGTGGCGCTCCGGATACAGTGGGATACATTTCATCATTCCGCGCGGGGTCGGCACTGCGCACAATCGCTATCGCCAGCCCGGCAATCACCAGCGTCAGCGCGGTGGAAACCCACATTGCGCCGGCGATCCCCAGCGTTTTGTTTAGCCACGCATAGGCAAACGGCGATGCCGCGGCCATAAGCTGTGCGGGAATGAGCAGCATGCCGGTGCGGCGGGCATAGCTTTCGGCGCTGAAAAGCGTCAGTGGCAGGGTGGCTTTTACTATCGTCATCAGCCCGTTGATGGCGCCGTAGCCCAGCACAAAACCGGCGGCACACCCGACAAACAGCGAGCTGCTTAACCCGATAACAAAGCAGAGCGGCATGGCGAGGGCGGTCAGGAGCGTGAGGTTGAGTGGGGTTAAGCGTGCACCCGCCAGCACCTCCGTGGCGCGTGCGCCCGTCTGGCCAACGCCCCACAACATGCCGATGGCGACCGGCAGGCCAAAACTGGCAATAAACTCTGGCAGATGGGTGGACGTGCCGTTAGAGACAAAGGTCATGAGGGCAATAAACGTGGCATACCGCCAGCCGTTACGCCGTTCCTGGCGCACGGGCGGCGCGGTAACGTGCGGGGGGGCCGCCAGCCGCTGGTGGGGAAGCGTGCGAATCAGTACCGTACTCAGCAGGCCAAAGAGGGCGTAGATCTGCAATGCGTGTTGCCAGCTCATCACTTTCAGCAGCCCATCACCCAGCGGCCAAAAAACCGCTGAGGCCAGCCCGCCTGCGAGCGTGATGCGCGAGATCGTTCTGCGTGCCTGCTGGCCGTACAGGTTCACCAGCGCGGCGAACAGCGCATCATACAGCGACAGCCGCATCCCGATACCGGCAACCAGCCAGGCACCGTACCAGCCGAACAGCGTCTGCGTATATGCCATGCCCGCGCAGCTTGCGGCAATCAGTAACGTTCCGCTCATCACCACGTTCTGCCCGCCAGCGTACGCCAGCAGTCGGGCGACAAAAGGGGAGACCATCGCCATTACCAGCATCGCCAGCGTCAGGCCGAGGTAGAGCTGCGGTGATGACCACCCCCGGTCGGCCACAATCGCCTGGGCAAAGGTCCCGGGCATATAAAACGAGATCCCCCAGTTGATAAGCTGATGACAACCTGCCCGGAGGGCGAGGTGACGGGGAAGGGCAGGTGTTTTCATTGTTTTTCATTCCGTTATGCAGTTGTCCTGAGCATAGCGAGCGCGCTATTGTGCTGGCAGGTCAGTCACCTTATGCGCTGTATAAGAGAAACTTTGAATGACAACGCTCAACCTGGGCTATCTCGCGACGTTCCGTCTGGTTATCCAGCGCGGCAGTTTTTCCGCGGCGGCGGACCTGCTGGGCATTTCCCAGCCGGCCGTCAGCCTGCAAATCCGCCAGCTGGAGCAGTTTCTGCAAACCCGGCTGGTAGAGCGTACCGGGCGGGGTATCAAACCCACGGCTGCCGGGCAGGCGTTGCTGGTGCACGGGGAGCGTATTCAGCAGGCGGTGGATGAAGCCATTCGGTCCGTGAGTGAGTTCAGCCACGACGTGAGTGGCACCATTACGCTTGGTACGGGCGCAACGGCCTGCATTCATCTTCTGCCGCCGCTGTTACAGCAGCTCGGACGTGACTATCCGCTTCTCAGAGTGGGCGTGACGACCGGCAATACGCTCGACATCGTCCGGGCAATTGAAGAAAACCGTCTTGATATGGGGCTGGTGACGTTACCGGTGAGCGGAAGAGCGCTCGACGTTACGCCGGTGATGGACGAAGAGTTTGTTTTTATCGCGTCGCTGGACCAGCAGGACGGTTTTCAGCCGTTGACGCCCGCTGCGTTGCACGCGCAGCCATTCATTGCTTTTGAATCAGGCAGCGGCACCCGGGCGCTGATCGACGGCTGGTTTGCGGCCGAGGGGCGAATCCTCACGCCGGTGATGCAGCTGGGCAGCATCGAGGCGATCAAGCGGATGGTACGTGCGGGGCTTGGCTACAGTATCGTGCCGCGTATGGCCGTAGACCTGGCGGCTGACCGCGAAGGGCTATGCGTGATGTCGCTCACCCCCGTGCTGCAGCGACAGCTGGCTGTGGTGATGCGCCAGGATAAAATCCTGAGCAAAGGAATAGCAGGGATAATTCGGATATTACAAAATCCTTCGACGCGTTAGCGATCGGCTGAATCAACGGTCAGGCTGGATTGCTGTGACTGGGCCTTGTCCTGATGGTGATACCAGGCGCCAATAGAGGAGTAAACGAAGCGGCCGAAGAAAAACAGGAAGCTGATAAGCAGTATGATGCGGGTCATCCGGGTGTTGAACTGATGTCGTTTTCGCATACGCGTGGCCTGACTCACTGTGTTTTTCCTGGGCATGCCCTTTTGGGCGACAGGGATATTAAGGCACAGCGGGAAGAGAGGGTCAATTCGCAAATGTGTAAATAACCGTCAATAGTTACATTAATTAATGTTATTGAAATTAATAATTGCATTTACCATATTGATAATATGAAGAAAACTATTTCAAAAAAAATGTAAGAAAGGATCGTTTGAGTAAATTAGTTTGATTTAAGTCAACGGTTTCCCTGGCCTGGTATTTAAAATCCCACCTCCATACTGTTCGCCCCGCACGTTGTCGGGCGGCAGGTACGTCAGGTTGGATGCCTGTCTTCATTTCCCTCTGGAGCGAAAGGGGTTTAAACGGGCATCTATGAACATTATTTCTTTCCTGAAAAACAATAAAGACCGCTGGTGGGCTTTACCGCTTATTTTACCGGTGGGTTTACTGCCTGTATTAAGCGTTGCCAATACCTTTACCCGATTGGGCGATGGTCTGGTGGCACTCTATTATTTACCTCTCTCCTTTCTGCTTTCGGTGATGATGTTTTTTGGTCTGGAAGCGCTTCCCGGCATCGTATTGTCACTGTTCATCCGCTACTACCCGTCGGTTGGGTTGTTCGAAACCATCGCCGGCATTTTTCATTTTATTGTCCCTGTTGTGCTCAGCTGGGGAGGGTATCGGGTGTTTGCGCCCAGACGCAGCATGACGGCTTACGGGGATGTCAGACTGATGGCGCAGCGTATCTTCTGGCAGGCCTTTTGCCCCGCGACGCTGTTTCTGGTGCTGTTCCAGTTTGCCCTCTATCTGGGGGTGTATGAGAGCCGTCAGAGCCTGGAGGGGTTGACCCCGCTTAATATTCGCACGCTGATTAACTATCAGGCGCTGCTGGTCAGTGGGCTGACGGGCGTGCCGTTAAGCTATTTACTGATCCGTCTGATTCGCCATCCGCGGTATATCAGAAGTCTTGTCTCGCAGGTGCGAATGCAGATAGACAAAAAGGTGACGGTCATTGAATTTCTGCTGTGGGCCATTGCGCTTGGCGGACTGCTTACCCTCCTGCTGCTCCCGATGAATGAAAACAGCTCGATTTTCACCACCAACTACACCCTGTCGTTGCTGATGCCGGTGATGCTCTGGGGAGCGATGCGGTTTGGCTATAAGCTGATGTCGCTCATCTGGACCCCGGTGCTGCTGGTGTCTATTCACTATTTTTACCGCTATATCCCTCAACAGTCCGGGTATGACATTCAGCTGGCAATTACCTCTTCCAGCTATCTGGTCTTTTCGTTTGTGGTGATTTACATGTCGATGCTGGCCACCTGCCAGCGCGCCGCGAATAAACGTTCCCGCAGGCTGGCGCTACTCGACCCGGTTGTCCATATGCCGAACCTGCGGGCCTTGTCGCGCGATCTTGCTAAAAACCCGTGGTCGGCGCTCTGTTTGCTGCGCATTCCGGAGCTGGAGGTGCTGGGCCGAAATTACGGGGTGTTGTTGCGGATCCTGTATAAACAGCAGCTGGCGCAGTGGGTAAATGGCACCTTGCAGCCCAGTGAGCGGGTCTATCACCTCACCGGCTGTGACCTGGCGGTTCGCCTTAACGCGGAATCGCACCAGCAACGCATTGAGGCGCTGGACGAGCATATTAAACAGTTCCGCTTTGTCTGGGATGGGATGCCGCTGCAGCCTCAGGTGGGCGTGAGCTACTGCTATGTGCGCTCACCGGTGACCCATCTCTATCTGGTCCTCGGTGAACTGGGGGTAATTGCCGATCTGTCGATTTCTACCAACCATCCGGAAAATCTGCAGCAGCGCGGTGCTGTCCATCTCCAGCGTAGCCTGAAGGACAAGGTTGCGATGATGAGCCGTCTGCAAAGTGCGCTCGACAGTAACGCGTTTACTCTGCTGGTCCAGCCGGTTTGCGGCGTGCGGGGCGATTGCTACCACGAGGTGTTGCTGCGGATGTCGGATGCAAACGGGGCGTTGCTCTCTCCCTTGCAATTCCTGCCCGTCGCCCAGGAGTTTGGCCTGTCGTCGCGGGTTGATTTGTGGGTACTGGAGAACACGCTACGCTTCCTGGCAGAGCATCGGGTACATCTGCCCGGCCAGCGTTTTGCCATTAATCTGGGCCCTTCCACCGTGTGCCGTGCGCAGTTCCCGGCTGAGGTGAGTCGTCTGCTGGCGAAATACGCCGTGGAACCCTGGCAGCTGATATTTGAAGTGACCGAGTGCAGCACCTTCGGCAGTGGTGAGCAGGCGTTACATACCCTCAGGCAGTTGCAAAAAATGGGGGTACGCATTGCGATTGATGATTTCGGTACCGGCTATGCGAGCTACGCGCGGCTAAAAAGCGTGGACGCCGATATCCTTAAGATAGACGGAAGCTTTATCCGCAATATCGTCAACAACAGTCTGGACTATCAGATAGTGGCCTCGATTTGCCATCTGGCGCGAATGAAGAAAATGCTGGTGGTCGCGGAGTATGTCGAAACAGAAGAGATACGTAGCGCGGTTCACGCGCTAGGTATCGATTATGTGCAGGGTTATCTGATTGGCAGACCGGTGGCGCTTGAGTCACTGCTGGAAGCAGAGGCGTCGCCGGTCGAGACCTGAGCCGTTACGCCGCGACGTCTGAGCTCTCTTCTTCGATTTTGAGTAGCCAGCCGGTGACCGCTTCCCAGTACTGCTGCTCTTTTTCCAGATCCAGCAGCACCAGCGCATTCTGGCTAAACCAGTCTGGCGGGAAGCTCAGGGTCCAGTGGTTGTCATCCGTTTTGAGCTTCAGCGTGGGCGGGGTGGTGGTGGCCTGACGCTGGTTATTGAGCAGCACGCCGAGACGCAGCAGCTGGATAAGCGGCAGGAATTGCTTCTTCTTAAACAGCGTGAAGCGCGGCAGATCGTCAAGCTTGATGGCTTTACGATGGTAGCGCACCAGGGTCGCCATCATGGTTTGCTGCTCCTGGTTGAAGCCAGGCAGATCGCTGTTTTGCAGGATATAGGCTGAGTGGCGATGCATTCCGCTGTGGTTAATATTCAGTCCCACTTCGTGCAGCATCGCTGCCCATTTCAGCAGGGCGGCAAGCTGCGGATGCGCCAGCTTAGGGTTCTGCTCCTGCCACTGGTCGTATATCTGAACGGTTGTTTCCAGCACGCGCTTCGCCTGTTCACGGTCGATATTGTACTGGTTTGCCAGGCTTTGCGCGGTGCGGCTACGAATATCCTGGTGGCGGAAACGGCCTTCCATTTCATACAGCACACCTTCACGCAGCGCGCCGTCGGAAAGACGCAGCTCTTTAATTGCCAGCGCATCAAATACGCCGCACAGGATAGCCAGCCCCGGTACGAATACCGCTTTGCGCTCGTCGGAAAGACCCGGCAGGCTTAAGGCGTCAAAGCTTTTATGTTTCAGCACCTCTTCGGTCAGCAAGGTCAGGCGCTCAGGGGTGATAAACCCATCTTTTTCACCCATCGCCAACAGCACTTCATGTGCCGCTTTGATGGTGCCCGATGCGCCCAGCGCTACGTTCCAGCCCTGAATACGGTACTGCCAGGCCAGGTTCTCCAGTTTCTGGATAGCGGCCATGCGCGCGCGCTGGAAGTTTTCGCGGCTGATTGCGCCACCCGGGAAATACATCTGCGCAAAGCTGACGCAGCCCATACGACGGCTTTCGACCAGACGCGGCTCAAAATCTTCGCCGATCACCAGTTCCGTAGAGCCGCCACCGATGTCGATGACCAGCTTGCGTCCTTTTTCCGGTTGAGTGTGTTCAACACCCATGAAAATCAGACGGGCTTCCTCGTTACCGGAGATGATCTCAATGGGGTAGGGGATCACTTTTTCGGCCCGCTTGAGGAATTCAGGCGCGTTCAACGCCTGGCGCAACGTGTGGGTGCCCACAATGCATACGCTGGAAGGCGAGAAGCCCTGCAGGCGTTCAGCAAACAGCGACAGGCAATTTAAGCCTCGCTCCATTGCCTCTTCGCTGAGCATGCTGCGCTCATCAAGACCATCCGCCAGGTGTACACGCTGCTTCAGACGACCGATGATCTGCAACGCGCCATCCACCTCACGGGCGATGACCATGTGGAAACTGTTAGAACCAAGATCGACCGCGGCGAATTCCTGCGGGCGTGGGGTCTTATCATTTATCGGCATAGGTTAATCGGGTTGCTCGAGTGATTTGATATAGTCGTAAATCGCCAGTTGCGACCGCACTTTACGGCGATTGCCGCGCGGTACATAGCGGTTACTGAGTTCTTTGTCGATATAGCGTGCTTTCACCGTATCGCTGAACAGAATCTCGATGATATCGAGGATCTGCTGCTTCAGCCGCGGATCCAGGAGCGGTGTCGCGACTTCAATTCGGTAGTCAATATTGCGCGTCATCCAGTCTGCAGAAGAGAGATAGACCTGTTTATCACCCGCATTATCGAAAATATAGACCCGATCGTGTTCCAGGTAGCGGTCAACAATGCTGATCACGCGAATATTGTCGCTGATGCCGTCGAGTTCAGGGATCAGCGAGCACATACCGCGTATCAGCAGATTGACCGGAACGCCGGAGCTGGACGCCGCATACAGACGATCCACCAGCCCTTTGTCGACCAGGTTGTTGAGTTTCAGCGTAATGCCCGACGACAGCCCTTTCTGGGCATTGGCGATCTCTTTATCGATCATGTCGTACAGCAGGCGGCGTGAGTTCTGCGGCGAGACCAGCAGATAATCGAAGCTGACCGGGCGGTACGGGTTCTCAATAAAGTTGAACACCCGGCGAACCTCGTTAGTGATGCGTGCATCGGCAGTCAGCAGCGAGTAGTCGGTATAAATTCGCGCGGTTTTTTCGTTAAAGTTCCCGGTACCGATGTGGGCATAACGCACCACGTCCTCCCCCTCTTTACGGGAGATGAGGAACAGCTTGGCGTGAATTTTCAGCCCAGGTGCTGAGAAGATAACGTGGACACCGGCTTCCGTCAGACGGCGCGCCCAGTGAATGTTTGCCTCTTCGTCGAAGCGTGCCTGTAGCTCAACCACCACGGTCACTTTTTTGCCGTTGTGCGCCGCATGGATCATCGCGTCGATGATGCGGGAATCTTTTGCCACACGGTAGATATTGATTTTGATCGCCAGTACGTTCGGGTCGAACGAAGCCTGACGCAGCAGTTCCAGCACGTGTTCAAACGTATGATACGGATAGTAGAGCAGGACATCGCGCTCGCGAATGGCGTCGAAACCGTTACGGAATTTATCGAACCAGAGATGGCGCAGACGCGGCAGCGGTTTGTTCACCAGATTGGCCTTGCCGACGTTCGGGAAGCCAATAAAGTCTTTAAAGTTATGGTAACGACCGCCCGGCACGATGGAGTCATAGCGAGAAATGGTCAGCTTGTCGCGCAGCATTTCCACCATGGCATCTGGCATATCGCGCTGATAAACAAAGCGCACCGGCTCCGCCGTCAGGCGCTGTTTCAGGCTGGATGACATCAGCTCCATCAGGCTGGCTTCCATCTCGTGCACCAGATCGTATTCGGCGTCACGGGTCATCTTCATGGAGTAGGCGTTTAACGCGTCGTAATCGAAGAAGCCCTTAAAGATGTCGTCCAGGCAGTAACGCAGGATGTTATCGAGCAGGATCATTGGCTTGCGTCTGCGCGGAGTTTCCGGCGGCAGGTTCACAAAGCGCGGCACCTTATCGGACGGGATCTCAAGCAATGCGTAACGAATCGTGTCGCCACGAATAATTTCCACCGCGAGGTAGGTGTAGTCATCTTTCAGGAACTGCACCAGATCGGTTTCGCGGTTGATCAGAATAGGGGTAATGTGCTGGCGCAGGTAATGTTTGAAATAGTGACGCAGCCAGGTTTGTTGGTTAACAGAAAGCTGACGCTCGTTAATCAGGAAGATTTGATTGCGTGCCATTTCCAGCAGCAGTTCGTTATACAGGCCGTCAAACTCCTGATCGGCTTTCAATACGCGCGACTGAATTTTGCCCAGCAGATGGCGCGAGTGAGAGTTTAAGCCCTGTTCTTCGCTGATGATGATTCGCCGTTTCAGTTCGGCAAAGCGAACCTTGTAGAACTCATCCAGGTTGTTGGAATAAATCCCCAGAAAACGCATACGCTCGATAAGCGGGTTACTTTTGTCTGCCGCTTCCTGGAGTACACGTTCGTTGAATGCTAACCAGCTTAGCTCTTTCTCGATATATAACTTTTCCTGACCCATTACAGCTCACACTCCAGTTCAATCACAGGACGTGGTAAATCCGTCTCGTCCTTATTATGGCGAGCATTTCCACGATATGTCCAACAGTGCCAGAAAAGTATGACAGTTATTTTTTTTCTGGGGGATTTTAGAGGGTTGGGGGAAGGGCATGTCGGGAAGCGCGGTGCTCACCCGACAGTGAAGACCACAGGCCCGTGCAGGCGTCGCGCCGCCGGGCACATCAAACAAACTACTCGTCAGCGGCATAACCCTGTGCAGGGAGCCTGACGCCGTCCAGCCAGGCGGCACCGTCGCGCATCTGAAGACGCCCGTCAACAAACCAGCTTACCACCAGAGGATAAATGGCGTGTTCCTGCGTCTGCACGCGTTCGGTAACGTCGTCTTCGCTGTCACCTTCAAAGACCGGCACCTTTGCCTGCAGGATCACCGGCCCGCCATCCAGCTCGTCGGTAACGAAATGCACGGAGGTACCGTGCTCTTCATCGCCGTTTTCCAGAACCTGACGATGGGTGTGCAGGCCGGGATACTTCGGCAGGAGGGAAGGGTGGATATTCAGCAGACGACCAGCGTAGTGCCCGACAAAGGCCGGGCTCAGGATACGCATATACCCCGCCAGCACGACAACGTCAGGCGCGTAGGCATCAATCTCCTGAACCAGTTCCCGGTCAAACGCTTCACGTCCGGAAAACTGGCTGGCTTCCAGCGCGTGCGCGGGAATGTTCTCTTCCCGGGCACGTTCAAGGCCGAACGCGTCGGCCTTATTGCTGAATACTGCCCGAATGGTGCCGTTGATTTTCTTCTGTTTGCAGGCGTCAATTATCGCCTGCAAATTGCTTCCGTTACCGGAAATGAGCACCACAATGTTTTTCATTCAATGACCACACGCTGTTCGGAATCGGATGCTTTGATAATACCGATTTTCCACGCGTTTTCACCTTTGTCGGTCAGCAGTTTAATCGCCTTATCCGCTTCGCTTGCTGGCAGCGCGATAACCATGCCCACGCCACAGTTAAAGGTGCGGTACATCTCGTGTGAGCTCACGTTGCCCGCAGTCTGCAGCCAGTTAAAGACGGACGGCCACTGCCAGGAAGATTCGTCAATCACCGCCTGGGTGTTGTCCGGCAGTACGCGCGGAATGTTTTCCCAGAAGCCGCCACCGGTCAGGTGGGCAATGGCGTGAACGTCAACCTTCTCAATCAGCTCCAGCACGTTTTTCACGTAGATGCGGGTCGGCGCCAGCAGATGGTCAGCCAGTGGCTTGCCATCAAGCTCGGTGGTCAGTGGATCGCTGCCGCTCACGTCGAGGATTTTACGCACCAGAGAGTAGCCGTTCGAGTGCGGGCCGCTGGAGGCCAACGCGATCAGCACATCACCATCAGCCACTTTACTGCCGTCGATAATTTCTGATTTTTCTACTACGCCAACGCAGAAGCCTGCGACGTCATAATCTTCGCCGTGATACATACCGGGCATTTCGGCGGTTTCACCACCGACCAGCGCACAGCCAGACTGCAGACACCCTTCGGCAATGCCGTTAATGACGCTTGCTGCGGTATCCACGTCCAGTTTTCCGGTCGCGTAGTAATCCAGGAAGAACAGCGGCTCTGCGCCCTGAACCACCAGGTCGTTAACACACATCGCGACCAGATCGATACCGATCGTGTCGTGACGTTTTAAATCCATCGCCAGGCGCAGTTTCGTCCCTACACCATCAGTACCCGAGACCAGAACAGGTTCACGATATTTTTGCGGCAGTGCGCACAGTGCGCCGAATCCACCCAGACCACCCATCACTTCCGGGCGGCGGGTCTTTTTCACCACACCTTTGATTCGGTCAACCAGCGCATTACCTGCGTCAATATCAACACCGGCATCTTTGTAGCTGAGAGAAGTTTTGTTGGTCACGGCTCAAGTCCCCACGCGATTGCATAGCTAGTAAGAAAAATCGGCGCAATTCTAACAGTCCAGGCAAACGTTTGCGAGCCTATTCTCGGCGAGAGGATTTTTTTTTCAGCAGGCCCTGCGAATGCGCCTAAAGTTGAGTCTGTTCACGAAAATGAAACCGGTTTCGGTTTTCTCCTTGCAACAGAAAGCCCCTTTGCACATCATCAGAATGAAACCGGTTTCTGTAATTGTTTTTGCAGAAAATAACGCAGAATGAGGGAAAGTGTATGTCTGGATTCAAAGCAGATTTTCTGTGGGGCGGTGCGGTCGCAGCGCATCAGCTAGAAGGGGGCTGGAACGAGGGCGGTAAGGGGATCAGCGTTGCCGATGTGATGACCGCCGGCGCGCACGGCGTGCCGCGTGAAATCACCAACGGCGTGCTGCCAGGGAAAAATTACCCTAACCATGAAGCCATCGATTTCTACCATCGCTATAAAGAAGACATCAAACTCTTTGCCGAGATGGGCTTCAAATGCTTCCGTACCTCCATCGCCTGGACGCGTATCTTCCCGAAAGGGGACGAGCTGGAGCCTAACGAAGCTGGCCTGAAATTCTATGACGACCTGTTTGACGAGTGCCTGAAGTATGGCATCGAGCCGGTTATTACCCTTTCCCATTTCGAGATGCCGTTCCACCTTGTCACCGAATACGGTGGCTGGCGTAACCGTAAGCTGATCGACTTCTTTGTTCGCTTTGCGGAGGTTGTGTTCAGACGTTACCAGCATAAAGTGAAGTACTGGATGACCTTTAACGAGATCAATAACCAGGCCAACTTCCACGAAGACTTTGCACCGTTTACCAACTCCGGCCTGAAGTACGAGCCGGGCGAAGACCGCGAACCGGTAATGTTCCAGGCGGCACACTATGAGCTGGTGGCCAGCGCCCTGGCGGTGAAGGCCGGGCGCGACATTAACCCGTCGCTGCGGATCGGCTGCATGATTGCCATGTGTCCAATCTATCCGCTAACCTGTGCCCCGGACGATATGATGATGGCGATGAATGCCATGCACCGTCGCTACTGGTTCACCGATGTCCACGTGCGCGGCAAGTATCCACAGCATCTGCTTAACTACTTTGCTCGTCGCGGTTTCACGCTGGATATCACAGAAGAAGATAACGCGGCGCTGACGCAGGGGTGTGTCGATTACATTGGCTTTAGCTATTACATGTCTTTCGCCACCAAAGCGACGGCGGATAACCCGGAGCTGGATTACGACGAAAGCAAGAGCCTGGTCTCCAACCCGTACGTGCAGAAATCTGACTGGGGCTGGCAGATTGATCCGGTGGGCCTGCGTTACTCCCTGAACTGGTTCTGGGATCACTATCAGCTGCCCCTGTTCATCGTGGAGAACGGCTTTGGCGCCATCGACGTGCAGGAGAGCGACGGTTCGGTAAATGACCAGTACCGTATTGATTACCTTGCCGCGCACATCCGCGAAATGAAAAAAGCGGTGGTCGAAGATGGTGTTGATCTGATGGGGTATACCCCGTGGGGCTGTATCGACCTGGTGTCTGCCGGAACGGGTGAAATGAAAAAACGCTACGGCTTTATTTTTGTCGACAAAGACAATGAAGGTAACGGCACCCTGAACCGCAGTAAGAAGAAGTCGTTTGACTGGTATAAGCAGGTGATAGCCAGCAACGGCGACACTCTTTAATTCCAGCAGAGTAAAAACGCAAAAAGCCGGAGCTTGCCCTCCGGCTTTTTTGCCTCTAAAACACTTTGCTTGATGTACGTCAAGCAAGTTGGGTATGGTGCAATCCGAAAAAAGCGGTATAATCCCGCGATTTTTTTGCGGTTGCCCCCTCAGAGGAGAAAGAGAATGAAGATTGTGGAAGTGAAGCACCCACTCGTTAAACACAAGCTGGGCCTGATGCGTGAGCATGACATCAGCACGAAGCGTTTTCGCGAACTGGCTTCTGAAGTCGGCAGCCTGCTGACCTATGAAGCGACCTCTGACCTGGAAACGGAAAAAGTGACCATCGAGGGCTGGAACGGCCCGGTTCAGGTTGAGCAGATCAAAGGTAAGAAAATTACCGTTGTGCCCATCCTGCGTGCCGGCCTCGGCATGATGGAAGGCGTGCTGGAGCACGTGCCAAGCGCGCGCATCAGCGTGGTCGGGGTCTACCGCGACGAAGAGACCCTGGAGCCGGTACCGTACTTCCAGAAGCTGGTGTCTAACATCGACGAGCGTATGGCCCTGGTGGTTGACCCGATGCTGGCGACCGGCGGTTCAATGATTGCCACCATCGACCTGCTGAAAAAAGCCGGTTGCAGCAGCATCAAAGTGCTGGTGCTGGTTGCTGCACCAGAAGGTATCGCGGCGCTGGAAAAAGCGCACCCGGACATCGAACTCTATACCGCGTCTATCGACCAGGGGCTGAATGAGCACGGGTACATCATCCCGGGGCTTGGCGATGCCGGCGATAAGATTTTTGGTACTAAATAATCGAATAACGATAATGAAGCCGACTTTGATAGTCGGCTTTTTTTTGAATAAAACGCCAACAACAATACTACTCAGAGGAAAACACTATGACGCGCCGTGCTATCGGGGTGAGTGAAAGACCGCCGCTTTTACAGACAATCCCGCTTAGTCTGCAGCACCTGTTCGCCATGTTTGGCGCAACCGTGCTGGTGCCAATCCTGTTTCACATTAACCCGGCTACCGTGCTGTTGTTCAACGGTGTGGGTACGCTGCTTTACCTCTTTATCTGTAAAGGCAAAATCCCTGCCTATCTCGGCTCAAGCTTCGCCTTTATTTCACCGGTTCTGCTGTTGCTGCCGCTGGGGTATGAAGTGGCGCTGGGCGGCTTCATTATGTGTGGCGTCCTCTTCTGCCTGGTCTCTTTCATTGTGAAGAAGGCCGGTACCGGCTGGCTGGACGTTATGTTCCCGCCTGCTGCAATGGGGGCCATTGTCGCCGTCATCGGTCTGGAGCTGGCGGGCGTGGCGGCTAATATGGCCGGCCTGCTGCCTGCTGACGGGCAGTCACCGGATTCCAAAACCATCATCATCTCGATGGTGACACTGGGCGTAACGGTATTTGGTTCCGTGCTGTTCCGCGGTTTTATGGCGATTATCCCGATCCTGATCGGTGTGCTGGCGGGGTATGCGCTCTCCTTCGTGATGGGCGTTGTTGATACCACGCCCATTGCTGAAGCGCACTGGTTCGCACTGCCAACCTTCTATACCCCGCGCTTTGAATGGTTTGCCATTTTCACGATCCTGCCCGCGGCGCTGGTGGTTATTGCTGAGCACGTAGGTCACCTGGTGGTGACGGCAAACATCGTTAAACGTGACCTGATCCGCGACCCGGGTCTGCACCGCTCGATGTTCGCTAACGGCCTCTCTACCATTATCTCCGGTTTCTTTGGTTCTACGCCTAACACCACCTACGGTGAGAACATCGGCGTGATGGCGATTACCCGTGTCTACAGTACCTGGGTTATTGGCGGCGCGGCAATCATCGCCATCCTGCTCTCCTGCGTGGGCAAACTGGCGGCGGCTATCCAGATCATTCCGGTACCGGTAATGGGAGGCGTCTCTCTGCTGCTGTACGGTGTGATCGGCGCGTCCGGTATTCGCGTGCTGATTGAATCTAAAGTGGACTACAGCAAAGCGCAAAACCTGATCCTCACCTCCGTGATCCTGATCATCGGCGTGAGCGGCGCGAAGGTGCACATCGGTGCGGCTGAACTGAAAGGCATGGCACTGGCGACCATCGTGGGTGTGGGCCTGAGCCTGATCTTCAAACTGATCTCCGTCCTGCGCCCGGAAGAAGTGGTGCTGGATGCCGAAGACAGCGAAAAAGCGTCACATTGATCGTAAAACCGGGCGGACGATCCGCCCGGTTCTCTCCTTGCACGTTCCGTGCTAAACTCACCGCCGATTTTATGTAAGATCTGGTTGAGGTACTTCTGAACGGACCGGCACAGCTCTCTCTGCCACTCTATCTCCCTGACGACGAAACTTTTGCGAGTTTCTGGCCGGGTGATAACCCCTCTTTACTGGCTGCACTGCAAAACGTGCTGCGTCAGGAACACAGCGGATACATCTATATCTGGTCACGCGAAGGCGCGGGGCGCAGCCACCTGTTGCATGCCGCCTGTGCGGAGCTTTCCGCGCGGGGTGATGCGGTAGGCTATGTGCCGCTGGATAAACGTACCTGGTTTGTGCCTGAAGTCATGGAGGGAATGGAACATCTCTCACTGGTCTGCATCGATAATATCGAATGTGTGGCGGGGGATGAGCCATGGGAAATGGCGATCTTTAACCTCTATAACCGCATTCTGGAGTCGGGGAAAACCCGGCTGCTGATCACCGGCGATCGTCCGCCGCGCCAGTTGAATCTGGGGCTGCCGGATCTGGCTTCCCGTCTGGACTGGGGGCAAATCTACAAGCTGCAGCCGCTGTCGGATGAAGACAAACTTCAGGCGTTACAGCTGCGCGCAAGATTGCGCGGCTTTGAACTCCCGGAAGACGTGGGGCGTTTCCTGCTCAAGCGCCTGGACCGGGAAATGCGCACGCTCTTTGATACGCTCGATCAGCTCGATCGCGCTTCGATTACCGCGCAGCGCAAGCTGACCATTCCTTTTGTGAAAGATATTCTGAAGCTGTGATGCGCTTTTCTCCCTCTGCCTGGCGCAGAGGGAGAACCAGCGCCGCCGGCTAAAAATCACCTGTCTTCCAGCAAATGCTCAACCAGAAGTGGAATGGGTCTGCCCGAGGCCACGCTTTTTCCGTTCTCACGCCACAGCGCCGTGCCGCTAATATCCAGATGGGCCCATGGAATGGTCGGCGGGCAAAAATGGTGTAACAGCCAGGCCGCCGATGCGCTGATCGCCGCATTATTGGGTGGGGTATTGCACAGGTCGGCAATGGCGCTGTCGGTCTGTTTTTTTAACCGTGCATCCAGCGGCAGGGACCACACCTCATCACCGCTCCGTTTCCCCGCGCGGGTGAGCGCCTGACGCAGCGCTTCGTCCTGCGTCATTAACCCACTCAGCTCGTACCCCAGCGCTTTCACGACGGCACCGGTTAAGGTCGCCATATCAATAATATAGCGAGCCTGCGGATGACGCTGGCTGGCCCAGGCGATCGCATCCGCCAGTACCAGCCGGCCTTCGGCATCGGTATTGTTGATTTCAACCGTGATACCGTTGCAGGCGTTGGCCACCGTGCCCGGCTGCATTGCATCCGGTCCTATGGCGTTTTCCGCCAGCGCCAGTACGCCCATAATACGAACCGGCAGGCCGAGTTCTGCCACGCTCAGCATTAACCCGAGCACGTTCGCTGCCCCGCACATGTCATATTTCATGGTGTACATGCCCGCGCCTTCCTTCAGCCACAGGCCACCGGTATCAAACGTTATGCCTTTGCCCACGTAACAGCATACCGGGCCATCAGCGATGCCGTTATAGTGAATGGCCAGCAGCCGCGGTGGACAGGTCGCGCCTTTACCGACGGCATGCAGAAGCCCCAGTCCCTGTTCAATAATTTGCTTCTCATCAAGCACTTCACACCGCAGGGCGGGGAAGGCGGCGCACAGCTTTTGCGCTTCGTCGACGACATACTGCGGCGTACAGCGATCGGACGGCATATCCGCCAGACGTCGCGCGGCGACCATTCCTCGGGCAATGGCCTGCTGTTGCTGGAAGAGAGCGTCCAGCCTTTCACGCTGTTGCGGATGACACAGGGCGGTGACATGGCGAAGGCGAACGCTTTTGCCATCGGTTTTCTTAAGCTGCAGATCGCGAAGGTCATACGCCTGGTTAAAGAGAAAACGCAGAACCTGCGTCAGCACCACCTCGTCAATATCCGTGACATCCAGTACCACATCGGCGCTGACCGGGGCTGCCAGCAGTGGACGGAGGGCGGCGAGTAACCCTTCTGTCAGACTGTCCTGCCAGAGCGCATCCGGCAGCAGCGTGATTCTGGCAAACGGAGCACAGCCAAAGCGGGTATCCGCGACGGCGTTTTGTTCACGCATTTCAGCGATGAGTGCGGTGTCCGGCAGTAACGCGCAGGCAGCCCGGGCAATAAGATGACTCTGGGGCTTTGCGTCTGCAAGGGCGGTGATAAGCGTAAAGGTAATCATTGTGACTCCTCAACTGGCGCGCGGATCCGCGCGGCATAGGCCTGCATCCATTCCTCATCCACGGGCTGATAGTGCGTTTTTTCCCGCAGGCGCTCGGCGCGAAATACGGTGAGAGGCTGGCGGGCCGTTGCCACCACAAATGAGAAGGTTTTGATGTTGGTTGCGGCGCCGAATTCGCCTTTATTATTCATGCACACCACCGAGAGATCGCCCGCGCGGCCAAAGCGCGACATCAGTTTGTCTTCCAGTTCGAAGACCACCGAGTCCGCCGCCTGCTGCGGTGACATGCCCTGTGCCATGCGGCGAACAATTTCGTAGCTGGTGCAGCCTTTCATCAGGTCTTCCCCCACGCCGGTGGCGGTGGCGGCACCGGTTTCACTGTCGCAGTAAAAGCCGGAGCCGATAATCGGCGAGTCGCCAATACGGCCGCGCTTTTTCATAAACAGACCGCTGGTGGAGGTCGCCACGCTCATCGACCCCCTTTTGTCGAGGCCAATAATCCCGACGGTGTCATGCCCATCGTACGGGCTTAAGCCTTTGTCCAGCGTCTCCCGGCAGCGCTTACGATAATGCTGCATCGCGCGGTCGGTAAGCATGGTTTTGTCGGCAAACCCCTGACTCAGCGCCCATTCGCGCGCGCCCTGGCCGACCAGCAGGCTGTTATAGCGCTGGCGGCTTAGCGCATGGGCGACACGCACCGGGTTCGCAATATCAATCAGATCTCCCACGGCTCCAAACGCAAGCGTATCGCCATCCATATACGCCGCATCCAGTTCGACCTCGCCATTTTCGGTTGGCAGCCCGCCGTAGCCGACGGATTTATACAACGGGAAGTCCTCGACGGCAGCAACGGCATCGACCACCGCTTCTGCTACCGGTTTCCCCGCAGCCAGCGCAGACGCAGACTCCGTGACCCCTTCAAGCGCCATTCGCCAGGTTGCGATAATTCCCCACATGCTTTACTCCTGTTTTGCAAGGGTTGGGTCGGTTTGCGTCACGGTGGCAATCTCCGCGGCGCGGTATTGTTTATCCACGATACGCATGAAAGGCAGATACAGCATGGCGCCAATCAGCAGGTTGATAAGCTGCATCACGCTGCCGCTGAGATGCCCCGTGACGATAAACCCGCTGATCACCGGCGGTAACGTCCAGGGGATAAACACCCCGGTGGTCACAGCGACGGCACCCATTTTCATCGCGGCATATTGCACGGTAACCAGGACCAGCGGCACCAGATTGAACGGGATCAGCATGATGGGGTTCATGATAACCGGCAGGCCAAACAGAATCGGCTCGTTGATGTTAAACACCGAGGCCCCCGCGCCGAGACGCGCCACCTCGCGCATGTTTTTGCTGCGGGCAAAAATCAGCATCGCAATCACCAGCGAGAGCGTTGCCCCTGCGCCACCCATCCAGATCATGTCAAAAAACTGTTCGGTGATAATGTGCGGTGGCGTCGTACCCGCCTGAATGGCGGCGATGTTATCGGTCTGGTTCTCCATCCACAGCGGGCGAATGATGCCGTTGATCATTGAGCCGGAGTTAATGCCCACAGACCACAGAATGGTGATGCTGAACACCGTCATCAGCGCGCCGAAATAGGAGGTCCCGTAGTGGCGAACCGGCGTGGCGACCACCTCGTAAATAAACTGGTGAATGGTGTTGTAGTGGGTGTTTTCGAAAATGATGCGGATAATAAGCACCAGAATCATTACCAGCAGGGCCGGGATCAGCGCGGCGAACGACTCCTGCACCGCCGGCGGCACGCCATCAGGCATTCTGATGACCAGCTTTTTGCGCTTCAGCCAGCAGAACAGCTCCGTCCACAGCAGAGAGCCAATCATCGCCACGAACAACCCTTTGCTGCCAATCCACTCCACCGGCATGACCGTGATACCGCCGTTTTCGGCCACTTTGATAAAAGGTGTCAGGATTAAAAAGGCGACCAGAGCCAGAATGCCGCAGGAGATGCGATCTTCGCCGTAGTGTTCAGCCAGGCGAAACGCCACCAGGAAGCTGATAAACAGCGACATGGTTGAGAACACCGCGTTGAACGGAATTTCAATGATGGCACTCCAGCTTTCACCAAATGCCTGAGACATAAACTGCTGATAGGTTTGGTTCGGAAAAGAGGAGATGACCAGCAGAATCGAGCCGACGATGATAAACGGCATGAAGGAAACATAGGCCCCGCGTATGGCGCCCAGATGCCGCTGTTGCGCGGTTTTGGCCGCCAGCGGCATCAGTTTTGCTTCAAGAAATCCCAGAACATTGTTCATTGTGAACTCCGTACAAGATTGAGGGGTGTTGTTATGTTATGTCTGTGGATTATCAGTGAAGCGCGGTGGCTGAAAGGTGAAACAGGTCACAAAGCACTCGCTAAGATATTATGAATCTCATGAGATTGGTTATGGAGTTACAGCGATGGAAATCAAATTGCACGCCAATGCCACCACCACACCGCGGGTCCGTCGCTATCTGCAACAATCCGACAAAAGCGACAGAGAGCTGGCTGCGGAGCTGGGTATTTCCGTGACGACCGTGCGGCGATGGCGCAATCGCGATCGGGTTTCTGACAACCATACGACCCCAAAAGTGATACACAAAGCGATGAGACAAGAGCAGGTTGACCTTGTTAATGCGCTGCGTGATATCACGGGCGCACCGCTGGATGAACTGCTGCTGCTGGTTAACGGGGTGCTGGGGATTTCCGTTTCGCGGGCGACGCTGAACCGTTATCTCCGTCCCGCTTCTGCGAAACGCAAAGGCGTTGAACTTCAGGGGAAAAAAGCGCTAAAGGCAGGCGTTTTACCCACAAAACTGCTGGTGCATCACCAGCCTTTATCGCTGCATATGGATGATGGCGGGGAGCAGCATCTGCTGTGGGGGCGCGAACCGGTGAGCGGCTGGTGTTATGCCCGGCTCTATGCGGGAATTTCATCACAGCTGCTGAACAACTGGATGCGTGAGTTGCTGAACGCCTGTCCGGCTGATATCCAATCTGTTGAGACTTTCGGTTTTGAACCCGACTTACCCGCGGGTGAACCTGTCGTAAAAGTACAGCCGACCAGGCACAAGGCCGTGCAGGTTGCGGTACCGCTCGGCGACATCATTCCACGAGTGAATGCTGTTCCGTTAGGGCAGGTGTTGTTCGAGATGTGCGAGTTTTACAATCGGGGCAAAGCGCAGAAAAAGCTGGGAGAGAGCACGCCGCAGGCCTTTCTGGAAGCGCTGCGGCGTAAGGATTAGAGTATCTCGAGCACCTCTTCCGGCGGGCGTCCAATACGCGCCTGACCGTTTGCGACCACAATGGGGCGCTCAATCAGTTTCGGATTTTCAACCATCGCCTGAATCAGCTCAGCCTCGGTTAGACGACTGTCATTCAGATTGAGCGACGTATACAGGTCCTCTTTCTGGCGCATTAGCTCTCTGGCACTGCCCATTCCCAGCATGTGCAGCAGCTGACGAAGCGTCTGTGCATCTGGCGGTGTCTCCAGATACAACACCACTTCCGGGTCAATGCCGTTCGACTTCAGCAGGCTAAGGGTGTCGCGGCTCTTCGAGCAGCGTGGGTTGTGGTAGATTTTTACCGCGTCTGTCATGACCTGAATTCTCCTTTATTACATCTTCTCGTACGGCTTAAAGCGCTGCTGCAGACCGCGAAGCTGATCGATACGCGCATCGTAACGAGCCTGCTGCAGACTGCCGAGCTTAACCTGTGAACTGGCACTGCTCAGGAGGGAAATCGCCTGGTCAAGACGTCCCACCAGGGCAAAGCCTTCGGCGCGTGCCGCAAGCTCCTGATCGCGGTTGCCCAGCTGCGCTTCTGCCTGGGCAAGCAGATCCCAGCCGTTCTGATCGTCTTTATTGTTAAAGGTGTAGCGGTTCAGAATATTCGCCGCTTCAGCAGGCTGACCACCCTGTAAGTAAGCATTCGCCAGGTTAAGCTGCAGCACCGGGTTTGTCCGCACCTCTTTTGCCCCTTTCAGGCGATTAATCGCATCGGTGGCTTTTTTCTGCCCCAGATCGATATCCGTGGCGAGATCGAGATACCACGGGTTATTCGGGTCGGCGGCGAGAAGTGGCTGCAGCGTTTTACGCGCTTCGTCATATTTGCTCGCTTCCATCGCCTGTAACGCCTGGCCATACTGAGCCGCGTTTTTCTCACGCACGTTGCCTTTCGCCAGCGCATCCAGCAGGTCGCTGGTCAGCTGGTTACGCCCGGAATTGTACATTCCAAGCGTTCGCACTTTTGCCATGTAGAAATCCTGCGACGACTGAACTACGACCGGGCGCATCTGGTTGGCACGGTTACGCGCATCCGACAGACGGCTTTCCGGTAAGGGGTGCGTCAGCAAAATTTCCGGCGGACGGGAGGAGTAGCGCGCCTGGTCGAGCAGTTTTTCGAGGAAGCTCGGCATGGCCTGCGGGTCAAAGCCCGAACGTTGCAGCACCTGAATGCCAATACGATCCGCTTCCTGTTCGTTTTGCTGGGTGAAACTGATCATTCCCTGACGTGTTCCCGCCAGCGTACCGGTTAACGCCGCCATCCCGGCCTGCGGGCTGGCCATTGCCAGCAGAATGGAACCCAATGCGCCAACCCAGGTCAGCGGAGCGTTACGCTTCTGGTCTTCCATTGCCCGGGCAAGGTGGCGCTGGGTGACGTGAGAGATTTCGTGCGCCATGACCGAGGCCAGCTGACTTTCGTTATCAGAGTAGCGGAATAACGCCGAATGCAGCACCACGTTGCCGCCAAAGAAGGCGAAGGCGTTGATTTCGTCATTATTGATTAAATAGAAGTGGAAGGGGGTTTTTACCGAGTTGGCGTGCGCGACCAGGCGCATGCCCAGCCCGTTAATGTACTGAACCAGCAACGGGTCGTTAATCAGCGGCGCGCTGCCACGCAGCTGACGAACGTAATAATCCCCCATCTGCATTTCCTGCCCAATGGAGAGCGTGCTTCCTGCTGTAGTGCCCATGTCCGGCAATGAATCGGACGAGTCAGCGAAAGCTGGCAACACCTGACCGACCGTCAGTGCGGCAATCAGTGTCGCAACCAGTGTTTTTCTCAACTGCCTGAACATAACCACTGTCCTGTATTTGCGATGTGCTAATTTGACCGATGAACCGGCATATCGTTCATCTCCACTGCCCTGCGAGTGTAGCCGTGTTGAGGCATGAAGAAAATCCCATTCATCAGGGTTTTGCGGATCGTGGCAGGGAGACAAAAAGCGAAAGTCTTTTTTGTGACAGTTAGATACAATTCACGTTCTCACTCCCGCCATCCGATTCAGGGAAGGGTTGTATGCTCGAAATGTTAATGCAGTGGTACCGCCGTCGGTTTAGCGACCCGGAAGCCATTGCTTTGTTGGTTATTCTCGTCGCCGGATTCGGCATTCTGTTCTTCTTCAGCGGTCTTCTCGCCCCCCTGCTGGTCGCGATTGTGCTGGCGTACCTGCTGGAGTGGCCAACGGCGCGTCTGGAAAATATAGGCTGTTCCCGTCGCTGGGCGACCAGTATCGTCCTGGTGCTGTTTGTCGGCATTCTGCTGTTAATGTCGTTTGTCGTTATGCCTGTCGCCTGGCAACAGGGGATTTACCTTATCCGAGATATGCCCGGCATGCTGAATAAGCTTTCTGATTTTGCCGCCACGTTGCCGCGCCGATATCCCGCCCTGATGGATGCCGGGATCATTGATGCGATGGCCGAAAACATGCGCGCCCGCATCATGACAATGGGCGATTCCGTGGTGAAATATTCCCTGGCGTCGCTGGTAGGGTTGCTCACGCTGGCCGTCTACCTTGTCCTCGTTCCGTTAATGGTTTTCTTCCTCGTCAAAGATAAAGAGCAGATGCTGAACGCGGTGCGGCGCATTCTGCCGCGTAATCGCGGGCTGGCCGGGCAGGTGTGGGAAGAGATGAACCAGCAGATCACCAACTACATTCGCGGCAAAGTGCTGGAGATGATTGTGGTGGGTGTGGCTACCTGGATTGGTTTTTTAATTTTCGGGCTTAACTACTCGCTGCTGCTGGCGGTGCTGGTGGGGCTGTCGGTGCTCATTCCCTACATCGGTGCCTTTGTGGTGACCATTCCGGTTGTCGGCGTTGCGCTGTTCCAGTTTGGTCTGGGGACCGAGTTCTGGAGCTGCTTCGCGGTGTACCTGATCATTCAGGGACTGGATGGCAACCTGCTGGTGCCGGTGCTGTTCTCAGAAGCGGTGAACCTGCATCCGCTGGTGATTATCTTATCCGTGGTGATTTTCGGCGGGCTGTGGGGATTCTGGGGCGTGTTCTTTGCCATTCCGCTGGCAACGTTGATCAAAGCAGTGGTTCACGCGTGGCCGGATGTGCCTGCGGTTGAGGATAAGTAGATAGTTGTGCGGCCTGATACCCTCTCCCGTGGGGAGAGGGGCAAATATCAAAAACGGTAACCTGCGTTACCGTATTGCATTTACCGCGTAGGTCGGGTCAGGCGAAGCCGCGGCCCAACGATCAGGCGCTTTGTTTGAGCCAGTTCAGCACCACGTCGTGGTGGTTGCTGGTTTTGAAGTCATCAAACACATGTTCAACTTTACCGTCAGCGTCAATCAGGAAGCTGATACGGTGAATGCCGTCGTAGGTTTTGCCCATAAAGGTCTTCTCGCCCCAGACGCCAAACTGCTCGCATACCTGGTGGTCTTCGTCAGAAAGCAGCGTGAAGTTAAGCAGCTCCTTTTCAGCAAATCGTGACAGCTTTTCTGGCTTATCGGTGCTGATACCCAGCACTTCCACGCCGACTTTTTTCAACTCGTCCATGTTGTCGCGTAAGCCGCAGGCCTGTACGGTGCAGCCCGGGGTCATGGCTTTCGGGTAAAAATAGACCAGAACACGCTGTCCCTGGAAGTCGGTCAAATTTACTTGCTCACCATCCTGGTCAGGTAAGCTAAATTTCGGTGCGATGTCACCGGCTTTCAGTGGGTTCATTACTCAACTCCATCCTGTTCATGCTGCGAATAATTGACGACGCTTATACTGCCTTGCGCGTTTAATTCTGTACAGAGGGCTTTGAACGCTTGCTCGATATTTGACGCATCCTGCGAGGCAGGGCTGTGCGCGGTAATCTGAATAAAAAGGGTGGGAATGGCGCTGCCGTCACCCGGCTGCGTTCGGGAAACGAGTTCGGCAATATTCATCTGATGGCTGTCAAATAACGCGGTGAAGCGCTCAATCAGATGGGGTGAATCGGGGACTTCAACCTGCACCCAGACGGTCGCGGGCAGGGCCGGACGTGGGCGAGCAGTGGTGCGTTTCATCACGATCAGCAAATCCAGCTCCGCACCTTTGAGCGGCAGGGTCGATTCGATAAGGGTAATGGCATTCCATGTCCCGGACAGCAGCATAATAAACGTGAACTCTTCGCCCAGCATAGCCAGACGGCTGTCCTCGATATTACAGCCGCAGCTGCTCACATGGCGGGTGATGGTGTTCACAATACCCGGCCTGTCAGCACCCAGCGCAGTGATAACCAGGTAATGTTGTGATGAGGTTGTCAAACCTGTTCTTCCTTTGCATGGTTAAGTCTTCCTAAGGAAAGCATAAAAAAAACATGCATACAACCGCCTGAGGGCCTCAGGTCGCTTGCTTTTATTACAGTTCCAAACGTACCATTGAGGCTCTTGTTCGCACAGAGGATGGCTCATGTTCACGGGAAGTATTGTCGCGCTTGTTACGCCGATGGATGAAAAAGGTAATGTCTGCCGGTCAAGCATGAAGAAGCTGATTGATTACCATGTCGCCAATGGAACCTCGGCGATCGTTTCGGTAGGGACTACCGGTGAATCTGCAACGCTAAGCCACGAAGAGCACGGCGATGTGGTGATGCTGACCCTGGAACTGGCTGACGGGCGTATCCCGGTCATCGCAGGGACAGGCGCTAACGCCACGGCAGAAGCTATCAGTTTGACCAAACGTTTTAACGACAGCGGCATCGTGGGCTGTCTGACGGTGACCCCTTATTACAACCGTCCTACTCAGGAAGGTCTGTTCCAGCATTTCAAAGCCATCGCAGAACATACTGACTTGCCACAAATTCTGTATAATGTGCCGTCCCGTACTGGCTGCGATATGCTGCCGGAAACCGTTGGTCGTCTCTCGAAAGTAAAAAATATTATCGGGATTAAAGAGGCGACAGGGAACTTAAGCCGCGTTCATCAGATCAAAGAGCTGGTTTCAGACGACTTTATCCTGTTGAGCGGCGATGATGCGACCGCACTGGACTTTATGCAGCTCGGTGGCCATGGCGTGATCTCCGTAACGGCGAACGTTGCGGCCCGCGATATGGCTGAAATGTGCAAACTGGCGGCTGCCGGTCACTTTGATGAAGCTCGCGTGATTAATCAGCGTCTGATGCCGTTGCATAATAAATTATTTGTCGAACCCAATCCGATCCCCGTGAAATGGGCGTGTAAGGAGTTGGGACTTGTAGCAACCGATACGCTGCGTCTGCCAATGACACCGATTACCGACCACGGTCGTGAAATTGTCACAGCAGCGCTGAAGCATGCCGGTTTGCTGTAGAGTTTAGGGAGATTTGATGGCTTATTCAGTACAGAAGTCGCGCCTGGCGAAGGTTGCGAGTGTTTCGCTTGTTATGCTGCTCGCTGCCTGTAGTTCAGACTCGCGCTACAAGCGCCAGGTGAGCGGTGATGAATCCTATCTGGATGCGACCCCGCTTGCTGAACTTCACGCACCGGCTGGTATGATCCTGCCGATTCAGAACGGCGATTACAATATTCCCGTGACCAACGGCAGCGGCCTGGTCGGTAAAGCGCTCGATATTCGTCCGCCAGCACAGCCTCTGGCGCTGGTGAGCGGGGCGCGTACCCAGTTCACCGGTGATACGGCGTCGCTGCTGGTTGAAAGCGCCCGCGGTACCACCCTGTGGCCGCAGGTTGTGAGCGTCATTCAGGCGAAGAACTACACCATCGATAAACGCGATGATGCCAGCCAGACCTTAACCACCGACTGGATCGAGTGGAACCGTCTGGACGAAGATCAGCAGTACCGTGGGCGTTATCAAGTCTCCGTTAAACCTCAGGGTTATCAGCAGGCGGTTACCGTTAAGCTGTTGAACCTGGAGCAGGCGGGTAAACCGGTTGCGGATGCCGCATCAATGCAGCGTTACAGCACTGAAATGCTGAACGTGATTGCCGCGGGTCTGGATAAGAACGCCAGCGACGCCGCTAACGCAGCGCAGAGCCGCAACGGCGCGACGTTTGACGTTCAGAGCGGTGCGGATGACACCGGTCTGCCAATGCTGGTTGTGCGTGCACCGTTTAACCAGACCTGGCAGCGCCTGCCAGCGACGCTGGAAAAAGTGGGCATGAAAGTGACCGACAGCACCCGTTCAACCGGGAGCATGACGGCAACCTATAAGCCGCTGTCTGACAGTGCATGGCAGGAATTGGGCGCCACCGATCCACAGCTGGCTTCCGGCGACTACAAGATTCAGGTAGGTGACCTCGATAACCGCAGCAGTCTGCAGTTTATCGATCCGAAAGGCCACACGCTGACCCAGTCGCAGAACGATGCGCTGGTGGCCGTCTTCCAGGCAGCATTCAGCAAATAAATACGAGGGCTGGTTAATCCAGCCCTTTTTATTTTCGTGCTACGCAAACGTGTGCGTGGCATAATATCCCCAGTTTTGAACACCAATCATCACACCAGGAGTAATGAAGATGCAGAAGCAAGCTGAGTTGTATCGTGGCAAAGCGAAGACCGTATACAGCACGGAAAACCCGGATCTGTTGGTGCTCGAGTTCCGCAATGATACGTCAGCAGGGGATGGCGCACGCATTGAGCAGTTCGATCGTAAAGGCATGGTGAACAACAAGTTCAACCACTTCATTATGACCAAACTGGCCGAAGCGGGTATCCCGACCCAAATGGAAGCGCTGTTGTCCGATACGGAATGTCTGGTGAAAAAACTGGATATGGTTCCGGTTGAGTGCGTCATTCGTAACCGCGCAGCAGGCTCCCTGGTGAAGCGTCTTGGTATTGAAGAAGGTATTGAGCTGAATCCACCGCTTTTTGACCTGTTCCTGAAAAACGATGCCATGCACGATCCGATGGTCAATGACTCTTATTGCGAAACCTTCGGCTGGGTGAATAAAGAGAACCTGGCGCGCATGAAAGAACTGACCTACAAAGCCAACGACGTGCTGAAAAAACTGTTTGATGACGCGGGTCTGATCCTCGTCGACTTCAAACTGGAGTTCGGCCTGTTCAAAGGCGAAGTGGTTCTGGGTGATGAGTTCTCTCCGGACGGCAGCCGTCTGTGGGATAAAGAAACGCTGGATAAAATGGACAAAGACCGTTTCCGTCAGAGCCTGGGTGGCCTGATTGAAGCGTACGAAGCGGTTGCTCACCGTTTAGGCGTTAAGCTCGACTAACTCCCTCATCGCCAAAGGATATGTATATCCTTTGGCGTCTTACCCTTGTTTCCTATGGTAATCTTGCCGTTAACCGCCTACGATCATAGCTATTATTAATGGAATAGTTCGAGGTGGTTATGCGCTGGCAAGGGCGTCGTGAAAGTGACAATGTAGAAGACAGGCGCAGCGATAGCGGCGGCGGTCCTTCAATGGGTGGGCCTGGCTTCCGGTTACCCAGCGGAAAGGGCGGTATTATTCTGCTGATTGTGGTGCTGGTCGCGGGGTACTACGGTGTCGATCTGACCGGTTTAATGACCGGCCAGCCTCTGCAGCAACAGCAGCATTCTGAGCGCTCAATCAGCCCTAACGAGGATGAAGCGGCCAAATTTACCTCCGTTATTCTCGCCACCACAGAAGAAACCTGGGGTCAGCTGTTCGAGAAAATGGGGCGTACCTATCAGCAACCCAAGCTGGTGATGTACCGTGGTGCCACCCGTACCGGATGCGGCACCGGACAATCGGTTATGGGGCCGTTCTACTGTCCGGCAGACAGCACCGTCTATATCGATCTCTCTTTCTATGATGACATGAAACGCAAGCTTGGCGCTGACGGCGATTTTGCCCAGGGCTACGTCATTGCGCATGAAGTCGGGCACCATGTGCAAAAACTGCTGGGGATAGAACCCAAAGTACGTCAGCTTCAGCAAAACGCCTCTCAGGCTGAGGTAAACCGTCTTTCCGTACGCATGGAACTGCAGGCGGACTGCTTCGCGGGCGTCTGGGGGCACAACATGCAGCAGCAGGGCGTGCTGGAATCCGGCGACCTGGAAGAGGCGCTCAATGCCGCGCAGGCTATCGGTGACGATCGTCTTCAGCAGCAGAGCCAGGGCCGCGTCGTCCCCGACAGCTTTACTCACGGCACATCACAACAACGATACAGCTGGTTCAAACGCGGTTTCGACAGCGGTGACCCGGCGCAGTGTAATACCTTCGGCAAAGCCATGTAATGGTGGCGTTTGAACATCTGATTCGCGAGCTTGAGCACAAAGGTCATCGTCGGCTGGTGGTGCTCAGCGGCGATGAGCAGTGGACATTCACGCAGGCATCAGCCCTGCGTGATGCCTTGCCCGGAGACTGGCTGTGGCTGGCGGATAACGCGTCCAGAGCCATCAGCGGGCTGCTGGGACGCGAGTTCCGGCACGCAATTTTTGATGCCCGCGCCGGGTTTGACGTCTCAGCCTTTGCGGCCCTGAGCGGGACGCTGCGTGCCGGTAGCCTTCTGGTGCTGCTGGTACCGTCCCCTGACGTGTGGGCGGAACAACCTGACAGCGATTCCCTGCGCTGGAGTGACAGCGCCGAACCCATCGCCACGCCAAATTTTATTCACCACTTTTGCCGGACGATTGCCGAGGATCCTGAGGCGATAGTCTGGCTTCAGCACCAGCCTTTATCGCTTCCTGCACGATCCGACGCCCCTGACTGGCAGCCCGCCAGCGGTGCGCCGCAGCGCGAGCAGGCTGAGATACTGGCAGCACTCCTGGCCATGAAACGCGGCGTTGTGGCCGTTACGGCCCCGCGCGGACGCGGGAAGTCTGCGCTGGCGGGAATGCTGTTGAGCCGCACGCAGGGCAGTGCCATTGTCACCGCGCCATCAAAAGGGGCGACGGAGGTTATCGCCCGTTTTGCCGGCGAACGTTTTCACTTTATGGCCCCGGACGCGCTGCTGGCCTCTGAAGAGCAGGCCGACTGGCTGATTGTCGACGAAGCCGCTGCCATCCCCGGACCGCTGCTTGAAAAGCTGGTCGACCGTTTCCCGCGCGTCCTGCTGACCACAACGGTGCAGGGTTACGAAGGAACAGGAAGAGGCTTTCTGCTTAAGTTCTGTAGCCGGTTCAGCGGGTTGCAGCGGTATACCTTATCAACCCCGGTACGCTGGGCTGCAGGATGCCCTCTTGAGCGGGTCGTCGCCAGCGCACTGCTGTTTGACGATACGCTTATCGATCGCAGCCCAACAGGCGCCTTACAGTTGACCTCTCTGACCCCGGAAGCATGGGCGAGCAACCCGGCGCTGGCGGCGAGTGTGTATGAGCTGCTTTGTGCGGCACATTACCGCACCTCACCGCTGGATTTACGCCGCATGATGGACGCGCCCGGCCAGCACTTTTCCGTCGCCCAAACGGACTCTGTCATTGCCGGGGCGCTCTGGCTGGTGGAAGAGGGGGGATTAACGGCGCAGCTCAGCCGTGCCGTCTGGGCGGGGTTCCGCCGTCCTCGCGGGAACCTGGTGGCGCAGTCCCTTGCCGCGCATGGCGGCTCCCCGCTGGCGGCAATGCTCAAAGGCCGACGGGTGACCCGAATAGCGGTACATCCTCGTCGTCAACGGGAAGGCATCGGACAGGCACTGATCCGCAGCGCAAGCGGCGAGGATTACCTGTCGGTGAGCTTTGGCTATACCGATGAACTGTGGCGTTTCTGGCAGCGATGCGGCTTTGTGCTGGTGCGCATGGGCAGCCATCGCGAAGCCAGCAGCGGCTGTTATACCGCAATGGCCTTGCTGCCGCTCAGCGACGCGGGGCGACAGCTGTGTGAGCAGGCGCATCAGCGACTGCGCCGCGATGCGCGCGTGTTATCGGCCCTGAACGGTGAAAAGATCCCGGTGGACGATGGCTGGGAGGCTACCCTTAATAGTGACGACTGGCTGGAGCTGGCGGGGTTTGCCTTTGCCCATCGCGCATTTTCTACCTCCGTCGCGGCGTTAACGCGGTTGCTGCTAAGCGTGGACATGCCGCTGCCCGCCCTGCGCGGGAAAGTGGAGGCGAGAAGTGATGACGCCCGGCTCAGCGCTGAACTGCTTCTTTCGGGGCGAAAAGCGTTACTGGCCAGGCTTCGCAGTGAAACGGCGCAAGCGCTTGAAAGCCTTGAACCTGCACGCTGTCAGCAGCTGAAAGACGACATTTTGCAATGGCAATTTTTTCAATGACTTCTTCAGTAAAGTGGCATGGTCATTCCTCCTGAGAGGCGTAGAATCCAGGCCATCAAATAAGGAGACCGCCATGAAACACGATCATTTTGTTGTTCAAAGCCCTGATAAACCGGCTAAACAGTTACTGCTTCTGTTTCATGGTGTTGGCGATAACGCCGTCAATATGGGCCAGATTGGCAGCTGGTTTGCCCCGGTATTTCCGCAGGCGCTGATTGTCAGTATTGGCGGAGTGGAGCCGTGTGGTCCGAACGGACGGCAGTGGTTCTCCGTTCAGGGCGTAACGGAAGAGAACCGTCAGGCACGTATTGACGCCGTCATGCCTGTCTTTATCGACACCGTGCGTTACTGGCAGCAGCAGAGCGGCGTTGGTGCCGATGCGACCGCGCTGATTGGCTTTTCGCAGGGGTCTATCATGTCCCTGGAGAGCGTAAAAGCGCAGCCAGGCCTGGTGTCGCGTGTGATTGCTTTTAACGGGCGCTTTGCGACGTTACCGCAACGCGCGACGACGCAGACCACGATCCATCTGATCCACGGTGGTGAAGACCGCGTGATTGAACTTTCGCATGCGGTTGCCGCGCAGGAAGCGCTGATCCGCGAAGGCGGGGATGTGACGCTGGATATTGTAGACGATCTGGGGCACGCGATTGATGACCGCAGCATGCAGTTTGCGCTCGATCATCTGCGTTATACCGTACCGAAGCACTACTTTGATGAAGCGCTCAGCGGTGGCAAGCCAAATGACGATGATATCGTCGAGTTTATGTGATGTAGCCCCCTCTCCCACAGGAGAGGGGACAGAGAATCACTTCTTCTGGTCTTTCTTCGGCCAGTCGTCATCATCGTCCCACTTATCGTTAAAATCACGATGCGGTGGAAGATCCGGTTTGTTGGCGAGAAACTTTTTGTGATCAACGCGCTTAAGATCTTTAATGACGTTAAGTAACACGCCGACCAGAAACACTAACACCAGAATCCACCAGTACTTTGAAAGCCAGTCCATTCGCTATTCCTCTCAGAGCGTTCGTCAGGCGACGAGTTGCTCCATAATTCGTTGATACATACGGGCCAGCAGCTGCAAATCAGCAGCATTCACACATTCATTGATTTTATGAATGGTTGCGTTCACCGGCCCCAGTTCGACAACCTGGGCCCCCATCCGGGCAATAAAGCGTCCGTCTGAGGTGCCACCTGTCGTCAGCAGTTGTGGCTTAATTTCATTATAGTGCTCGATGGCGTTCACTACCGCATCCACCAGTTTGCCGCGCTGGGTCAGGAACGGCTGGCCAGAAAGCCACCAGTCCACGGTGTAACGCAGATTATATTTTTCCAGCAGCGCGATAACGCGCGCTTTGATCATCTCATCGGTCAGTTCAGTGCTGAAGCGGAAGTTAAACTGGACAAAGAAATCACCCGGGATCACGTTGTTGCTGCCGGTACCGGCCTTCAGGTTTGCAATCTGCATGCTGGTCGGCGGGAAGAACTCATTGCCTTTATCCCACTCGATGGTCACCAGTTCGTTCAGCATCGGTGCCGCGCGATGGACCGGGTTATCGGCCAGGTGTGGATAGGCAACGTGCCCCTGAACGCCATGAAGGGTCAAATTGCAGGTCAGCGAACCACGGCGACCATTTTTGACGACGTCTCCCACCACTTCCGTACTGGACGGCTCGCCGACCAGGCAGTAGTCGAGACGCTCATTGCGGGCCATCAGCGCCTCAACGACCTTCACGGTGCCGTTGTGGGCGCTGGCTTCTTCGTCAGAGGTGATCAGAAACGCGAGGCGGTTTCTGTGGTTCGGATGTTGGGCAACGAAACGCTCTGCCGCCACGACCATCGCCGCCAGCGAGCCTTTCATGTCTGCCGCACCGCGCCCGAACAACATGCCATCGCGGATGGTCGGTTCAAACGGCGGGTTGATCCAGCGATCCGCATCACCTGCGGGAACGACGTCGGTATGTCCGGCAAAGGCCAGCGTTTCGCCCTGACCGCGCCACGCCCAGAAGTTCTGGGTATCGCCAACGTCCATGCGTTCAACGGTGAAACCGATGGCACGCAGGCGCTCAATCATTAATGCCTGACAACCTGCGTCGTCCGGGCTAAGGGAGGGACGGCGAATAAGCTGCTGAGTCAGCTCAATGACCGGGCATGACATAAACTACACCTCAACGAAAAAAGTCGGAATAAAGGGTTTCACTGAAACCCAGCAGCATAGGCTGCCCGGGCGCGCAGAGCAATGGGCGTTTGATGATTGCCGGCATTTCGAGCATCAGTTTGGCGGCACTGTCGGCGTCGTAGATGCCAGCCCGGACGGCTTCATCCAGTTTACGCCAGGTGGTACCACGGGTATTCAGCAGCGCCTCCCAACCCAGTTCCGTGATAGCGGTATGCAGAAATTCTGCATCAAGCCCGTCAACGCGATAGTCATGGAAACGGTACTCCACGTTGTTCGCTTCCAGCCAGCGGCGTGCTTTTTTGATGGTGTCGCAATTTTTAATGCCGTACATCACAACCATGGTGAATCCTTTTGTTCTTATGATGATTAAATGTTCAGTAATTTCGAAGATATATCCTTAAGTGGAATATAACACATTCAGGAATTGTCTTGATTTACACTTCTTCTTAATTCAACTCACAACTGTACGCTGAATATTCTTTCATCATTTAAGCATAGATGTCCATAAGACCGAAAATGCTAATGAACTCAGGCGGTAATTTAAATCTCACCTGCCTGTATGGTTATTTCAAAATATTGCTGAGCGTCACACAAAATTTAAGGCCCTGCGTTCATATTTATCATAAATCCCTGACAGTAGCGGGGTACAATCACAGCGATAGGTTAGACGGTCTTCACAATGATGATACGTTTTCGTAGAATGCGCATAATAATAAGAGAGGTAGTTATGATTGAACGTGAACTGGGGAACTGGAAAGATTTTATCGAAGGCATGCTTCGTAAATGACATTCAGTAAGAATTGCAAGAGCACTTAAATAAGTAAAATAACCATAGTGTGAATTAATCACACACCCTAAAAGGCGGCCCTGAGAGCCGCCTTTTTTATTACGCACTGTTATTCAGGACGTTCCTTCAGCGGGAAGCGGCGACGCACCAGCACAAAGAACAGGGGCACAAAATAAATGGCCAGGACGGTTGCCGAAATCATGCCCCCCATCACCCCTGTACCTACCGCATGCTGGCTGCTGGAGCCCGCACCGGTGCTGGTTGCCATCGGTAATACCCCAAAGACAAATGCCAGCGACGTCATCAGGATCGGACGCAAGCGCTGACGGCAGGCGTGCAGTGTGGCCGCCATCAGCTCGTGGCCTTTGGCATTCATCTCGTTGGCAAACTCAACAATCAGGATCGCGTTTTTCGCCGACAGGCCGATCACGGTGAGCAGCCCTACCTGGAAGTACACATCATTCTCCAGACCGCGCATCCAGGTCGCCAGCAGCGCACCGATGACGCCAAGCGGCACCACCAGCATGACCGAGAACGGAACGGACCAGCTTTCATACAGCGCGGCAAGACAGAGGAAGACCACCAGCAGGGAAAGCGCGTAAAGCGCAGGCGCCTGTGCCCCGGAGAGCCGCTCCTGATAAGACATCGCCGTCCACTCCAGCCCAAACCCGGCAGGCAGCTGTTGCACCAGTTTCTCCATGGTGTCCATGGCGGTACCGGTACTGACGCCCGGCGCGGCTTCACCGACGATTTCTACCGCCGAATAGCCGTTATAGCGTTCCAGACGCGGCGAACCACTCTCCCAGTGCGACGAGGCGAACGCCGAGAACGGCACCATCCCGCCTGCGTTATTACGAACAAACCAGCGGTTAATATCATTCGGCAACATACGGAACGGCGCGGCGGACTGGACATACACTTTTTTCACACGCCCACGATCCATAAAGTCATTCACATAGCTTGAGCCCCAGGCCGTCTGCAGGGTGTCGTTAATGTCGTCGATGGAAACACCCAGAGCCTGCGCCTTACGCTGATCAATATCCACCTGCAGCTGCGGGCTGTCATCCAGGCCGTTATGACGAACGCGTGTCAGGTCAGCGTCTTTGCCCGCCAGCGCTAACAGCTTATCGCGCGCCGCCATCAGCGCCGTGTGACCTGCACCGGCGTGATCCTGCAGCTCCATGTCAAACCCGGCAGAACTGCCCAGCCCGCTAATGGCCGGTGGGCTGCTGGCAAAGACGCGCGCTTCGTTGATCTTCGTAAAAGCGTGGGTGGCGCGTTCAATGATGGCCGACGCGGTCCCCGTTTTTGTGTCGCGCTCGTCCCAGTCCTTCAGGCGTACAAACATACGGGCAACGTTCTGCCCGTTACCGCCCGGGCCAGAGCCCACGGTGGAGAAGACCGACACCACATTATCTTTCTCCTGGGTGAAGAAGTACTGTTCGACTTTTTCGACCACTTTCAGCGTCTGCTGCTGCGTCGCGCCGCTCGGAAGTTGCACGGAGGTGGTGAACATTCCCCGGTCCTCCATTGGCAGGAACGAGGTAGGCAGATGCAGGAACAACCAGACCATTCCACCCAGCAGCACTACGTAAATCAGCATCCAGCGCAGGCTGCGGTGCAGCACTTTACCGACGGCGGATTCATAACGCGCGGCATTGCGGTTAAACATGCGGTTAAACCAGCCGAAGAACCCTTTCTGACCATGCTGCTCGCCTTTGTGCAAAGGCTTAAGAAGGGTAGAGCAGAGCGCAGGGGTCAGGATCAGCGCCACCAGTACCGAAAGCACCATTGCCGAGACGATGGTTATCGAGAACTGGCGGTAAATGGCGCCGGTTGTGCCGCCAAAGAAGGCCATCGGGATAAAGACCGCCGAAAGCACCATGGCGATGCCGACTAACGCGCCCTGTATTTGCCCCATCGATTTACGCGTGGCCTGGCGCGGGGAAAGGCCTTCCTCGCTCATGATGCGCTCGACGTTTTCAACCACCACGATGGCGTCATCCACCAGAAGGCCAATTGCCAGCACCATTGCAAACATCGTCAGCGTGTTGATGCTGTAGCCAAACGCGTAAAGCACCGCGAAGGTGCCCAGCAGGACCACGGGGACGGCTATGGTCGGGATCAGCGTCGCCCGGAAGTTTTGCAGGAACAGGTACATGACCAGGAAGACCAGCGCGATGGCTTCCAGCAGGGTCTTCACCACATCCTCAATCGACGCTTTAACGAAGGAGGTGGTTTCGTAGGCGACTTTGTATTCAAGGCCGTGAGGGAAATAGTTCGACAGCTCGTCCAGGCGGTCTAACACCAGTTTCGCCGTCGCCATTTCATTTGCGCCGGAGGCCAGTTTAATCCCCAGGCCGGAGGCGGGATTACCGTTAAAGCGGCTCAGGTAGTCGTACTTTTCCGCGCCCATTTCCACCGTGGCGACATCGCCCAGCCGCACTTCTGAACCGTCCTGATTCACGCGCAGGGTGATGTTGCGGAACTGCTCCGGAGTCTGAAGCAGCGATTGCGAGTTAATGGTGGCATTCAGGGCTTGTTTTTCGACGGAAGGCGTTCCTCCCAACTGCCCTACGGCAATCTGGGCGTTCTGCGATTTAATGGCGTCCGTCACGTCAGTCGCCGTCATCTGGAAGCTGTTCAGCTTGTCAGGATCGAGCCAGATGCGCATTGAATATTGTGACCCGTAGGCGTCGATATCCCCTACGCCGTTAATACGGCTGAGCGGGTCCTGAATGTTACTGGCAACGTAGTCCGCAATATCCTGCTTATCCATGGAACCATCGGTGGAGACAAACGCGATGGTCAAAATATTGGTATCCCCCGTTTTACGTACGGTAACACCCTGATTTTGCACTGCCTGCGGCAGTTTTCGCATGGCTGACTGCAGCTGGTTTTGTACCTGCTGCACCGCTTCGTCCGGGTCAGTCCCGGCCGTAAAGCTCAGGGTCACCGTCGCCTGGCCCGTGGCGCTGCTTTGTGAGGACATGTACATCAGGTTATCCAGACCCGTCATGTTCTGCTCGATAACCTGCGTCACGGTATTTTCCAGCGTCTGTGCCGAGGCGCCGGGATAGTTTGCTGTGACACGCACGTTAGGGGGTGCCAGATCGGGGTATTGCTCAACGGGAAGTGAAGTAATGGCCAGGACACCTGTCAGACACAACAGAATGGCAAGTACCCAGGCAAAAATGGGGCGATCGATGAAAAAATTCGCCATGAAAAATTGACCTCGTTTTGCTGCACGTCATTATTGTTTATTGCCCGCACCACTTTAGCGGCAAGACGAAGACCAAACGTGGAGAAATAAAGGAGATAATGTAAATTATCATGCGCGTTTCTCTGCGCTGCCCCCTTTACGGTTATTTACCTGTTAACGCCAGCGACGAAGGGAATGTCACGCTCACCTGCGTTCCCCCATTTTGTGGCTGCGAAAAGTGCAGGATACCGCCGAGCCGTTCCGCGCGTTCACGCATAATATTCAGCCCGTAATGTCCCGGCGGCTCGCTGGCTTCGCCAATCCCGATGCCATTGTCGCGAATGCTCACGCTGTGCGTGCCGTCCACGGCGGTGATACAGCTTACGGTGATCTCGCTGGCCTGCGCGTGCTTGATTGCGTTCAACACCGCTTCACGCACGATCTGCAGCAGATGCACCTGCTTTTGTGCGTCAAGGGCCAGCGAGGAGAGGCGACAGTCAAGATGCAGCTTTGCCTGCGTCTGGCTCTGCAGACCGTCGAGTGACTCCTGAAGGGCCGCCGGCAGGTTAGCGTGGTTGAGCGTCAGGCGGAAGGTGGTGAGCAGCTCGCGAAGCTGATGCCAGGCATTGTTAAGCTCGCGGGAGAAGTCGGTGATGATGGTCTGCGCGGGGGCATTCTCTTGCGGTACGGCACGCTTAAGCAGCGCAAGCTGGATCCGCAGATACGACAACACCTGCGCGAGGGAATCATGCAGTTCGCGGGCAATCGTCGCGCGCTCTTCCATCAGCAGCAACTGCTGGTAATGCTTTTGCGCCTGGTTGAAGTAAAGCCCGCGCCCGAGCATTGTCGCCACGCTTCTCATCAGCGGAAGCGGGACGCTGTCCGTCTCGCTCTGCCAGCGCAGCTCGCCGTAGAGCGTGTCCTGCATCAGCACCGGCAGGTTTTGCAGCGGCATGTCGGCTGCCTCACTCCCTTCACACAGACGCCAGTCGTCGCTGGTCCGTAACTCCAGATAATTCATCCGGGTGTATTCATGGACGATTTGCAATATATGGCGGAAACAGTGGCTGTCTATCTGTCCGGTGTTGAGCGCCTGCGAACATTTGAACAGCATTTCGAGCTGCTGGTGCGCCTCGTTCAGGTGCCGGGTCTTTTCCGCAACCGAATCTTCAAGCGAGCGATAGAGGGTGTGTAACTCCGCCGACATATGGTTAAAGGCGCGGGACAGCTGACCGAGTTCATTCGGCAAAGCGGTATCCGGTGCCGGGGTATCAAATTGTCCCCGTTCAACGCGTTCGCTTGCGGCGACCAGATTGTTGAGCGGCAAGACCACCTGACGACGGATGCCTCGCAGGGTAAACACCGTCAGCAGCAGGATCCCCAGCGCACCGGCCAGAGAGAGCAGGGTCACCGTCTGAATTTTATGTTCGGTATAGTGCTGAAGGGCGAGCACAAAGGCATCAATGCGGCCAACAAAATCTTCGATATGGGTTTGATACCACACGAGATCGCCGTGGGCGATGTGCGTATCCATCTCCTGCCAGGCCAGATGCAGCTGCTGGTAGCGCTGTTTGACATCGTCCGGCACGTACCAGCGGTTCAGCTTTTGGAGTGCAGGTGCGCTCAGGGTGTGTTGCCAGTGTTGGCGATGCTGTGTCAGGGAAGGGCTGTTGCGCTGCATCTCATAGCCCAGCCGGTAACTCTGCATACGCAGTGAACCCGCAATATTGATGGCTTCGGCGTCACGCTGGCTGCTGGCAAGCGTGAGCAGCGCGACGGTGCTGGTCAGAACGGATAACACAATCATCGAAAAGAAAGCCCAGGCCAGGCTTGCGGAAACAGGGCGTTTAACGGTCACAGAACGGCTTCCTGAATAAAATTGATCTGCCACAGGTTCACTGGAAATAGTTTGGCATTCCGGGCAATTGAACATTGCCTGACGACGCTGTGATGAGTAAATACCATATTCATACAAAGAATAAGGTTATTGAACCAAAAACAGGTGTCGTTATGAATCGTTTTATTATGGCTAACAGCCAGCAATGTATTAGGTGCCACGCCTGCGAAGTTGCCTGCGTAATGGCGCATAATGATGAGCAACATGTCCTGAGCAAGCGCCATTTCCATCCCCGTATTACGGTCCTTAACTCTGGCGCGCATAACAGCCCCGTCACCTGTCACCACTGTGAAAATGCCCCGTGTGCACTCAGTTGCCCGAACGGCGCCATCAGCAAACGCGATGACAGCGTACAGGTGAATCAACAAAAATGCATCGGTTGTAAAGCCTGCGTGGTTGCCTGTCCCTTCGGCACGATGGAGATTATCGTTACGCCACTCGACAACGGCAGTGCAAAAGCCTCGGCGTATAAATGCGATCTCTGCCTGACCCGCCCGCAGGGCCCGGCCTGTATCGAAAATTGCCCGGCAGATGTGCTGACGCTGGCGACGCCAGACGTGCTGGATAACCTGGCAAAATCGCGCCGTCAGCGCACCGCCAGGCTGGAGGCGCAGCCCTGGCACAGTGAGGCAGTCAGCGAGGAGACGGCACCCACCAAACTGCAGCAGATGCACAACACACCACCACGCGGCGAGCCCGACAAACTGGCTGCCGAAGAGCGGGTTGGCCATTTCAATGAAATATACCTGCCGTTTCGGACCGAACAGGCCAGACGCGAGGCATCGCGCTGCCTGAAATGCGGGGAGCACAGCATATGTGAATGGACCTGCCCGCTGCACAACCACATTCCGCAGTGGATTGAACGGATTAACGCCGGTGACATCCTCGGCGCGGTCGAACTTTCTCATCAGACCAACTGTTTACCTGAAATTACCGGCCGGGTCTGCCCGCAGGACAGGTTATGTGAAGGTGCCTGCACCGCGCGCGATGCGTCAGGGTCGGTGACCATTGGCAACCTCGAGCGCTACATCTCTGACCAGGCGCTGGCGTTGGGCTGGCGACCGGATATGTCTGGCGTTTCTTCGGTGGGAAAACGCGTCGCGATTATCGGCGCGGGGCCTGCCGGGCTGGCATGCGCGGATGTGCTGGTGCGCAGCGGGGTGAGCGTGACGGTCTATGACAGGCATCCCGAAATCGGCGGCTTGCTGACATTCGGCATTCCGGCCTTTAAGCTGGATAAATCCCTGCTCGCACGACGCAGAGAGATTTTTACTGCGATGGGGGTTCACTTCGAGCTGAACTGCGACGTGGGCAGCGATGTGTCGTTGTCTCAGTTGCAAACAGATTACGACGCCCTGTTTATTGGCGTGGGAACCTATCGTTCGATGAAAGCGGGCATCCCCCATGAAGATGCGCCGGGTGTCTACGATGCGTTGCCGTTCCTGGTGGGGAACACGCGCCACGTCATGGGGCTGGACGCGACGGCCAACGAACCGTTTATCGACACCCGTGGGCTCAACGTGGTGGTGCTGGGCGGGGGGGATACCGCAATGGACTGCGTGCGCACCGCGTTACGTCACGGCGCGGCAAAAGTCACCTGCGCCTATCGCCGGGATGAAGCCAATATGCCGGGCTCGAAAAAAGAGGTGAAGAATGCGAAAGAAGAGGGAGCCGCATTTGAATTTAACGTCCAGCCCGTTGAATTGACCCTTGCTGCTGACGGCAAGGTTAACGGCATCCGGATGCTGCGCACCCGGATGGGAGAGCCGGATGCGCAGGGGCGTCGTCGACCCGTCCCGGTGGAGGGCAGCGAGTTTGTCATGCCGGCCGATGCGGTGATTATGGCTTTTGGCTTTAACCCACATGCCATGCCCTGGCTGGAGAGTCAGGGCGTCAACACCGATGACTGGGGGCGAATCATTGCCTCGGTGGAAAGCCGCTATCGTTACCAGACGTCTAACCCGCAAATTTTCGCCGGCGGTGATGCGGTGCGCGGCGCTGATCTGGTGGTGACGGCGATGGCGGAAGGGCGTCATGCGGCGCGGGGGATCCTCGACTGGCTTGAGGTCAGTGTGCCGAAAATGCACTAAACCAGGCGGGCGACAAAGCGGGTTTCACGGCGTACTATAGGAAGACTCATTGTGTCGTGGAGCCCGTATGACCCTGAAAATTGACGTTATCAAAGACAAAATCCTTTCTGAAAACTACTTTGTCCTGCGTAACATCACTTACGATTTAACCCGTAATAACGGTGAAGTGATCCGCCATAAACGCGAGGTCTATGACCGCGGCAATGGCGCCACCATTTTGCTCTATAACCGTGAAAAGCAGAGTGTGGTGCTGATCCGTCAGTTCAGGGTAGCAACATGGGTCAATGGCAACCCTGACGGCAGGTTGATTGAAACCTGTGCGGGCCTGCTTGATGACGACGAGCCGGAAGTGTGCATCCGCAAAGAGGCCGTCGAAGAGACTGGCTTTGAAGTGGGAGAGGTCAAAAAGGTCTTCGAGCTGTTTATGTCTCCTGGCGGCGTGACGGAAATCGTCCACTTCTTCATCGCGGAATACAGCGATGCGCAGCGTACTCACCGCGGCGGTGGCGTGGAAGATGAAGATATTGAAGTGCTGGAGTTGCCGTTTTCCCGGGCGCTGGAGATGATGCATGCCGGGGAAATCAGGGATGGTAAAGCTGTGATATTACTACAGTATCTTCAAACGACCGGGCTGATGAACGCCTCTCTCGAACGGTGATAGAATGTATTTCGGATAAATCTATCCGATAAATCCGATTGAGCAACCCGGGCGGGAACACGAAGATACAGCCCAGTTAAGCGTTTTCGTTCCGGGATTGTGCCATTCATGCGCTATTGCGTCTCTCTTCTCTGCCTGTTTTGCGTGCTCACCTCCTCGCAGGTGTGGGCTGCGCCTGCCCAGCAATTATTTTCTGACTGGCAGGTGACCTGCAATAACCAGAATTTTTGCCTCGCACGCAATACCGGTGAACACCGGGGGCTGGTCATGACGCTCAGCCGCAGTGCCGGCGCGAAAACCGACGCTACGCTGCGTATCGATCTCGGCGGCCTTGCTGACCCTGCCGTGAAAGAAGCGGATATTGCGCCGCGGTTGTTGCTGGATAAGGTTCCTCTCAAGCTGGATCGGCAGCACTGGCAGTTAACCCCGTGGCATCTGAAAAGTGATGATGCCGCCACCATCACGGCGTTTCTGAAAAATATCCAGGAAGGAAAAGCCCTGACCTTGCGCGGCGGTGACCAGGTTATCTCTCTGAACGGCCTGAAAGCCGCGCTGTTGTTTATTGACGCGCAGCAGAAACGTGTCGGGAGTGAAACGGCCTGGATTAAAAAAGGTGACGATCCGCCGTTAAGCGTGCCGCCTGCACCCGCCTTAAAAAAGGTGGCGGTAGTCAATCCGACGCCGACGCCGCTCTCCCACGCCGAATTGAACGACCTGCTGGATTATGGCACCTGGCGGATGAACAACAGCCAGTGCTCGCTCGATCCTAACCGCCGGGAAGTGCGTGTTACCGCGTTAACCGATGAAAAAGCATTGCTGATTATTAGCTGTGAGGCGGGGGCGTATAACACGGTCGATCTGGCCTGGCTGGTATCGCGCAAAAAGCCGTTTTCTTCCCGCAGAGTAAGGCTGCGTCTGCCTTTCACCCCTGCAGACGATAGCAGTGAAATCGAAGTGATGAATGCCCGCTTTGATGAGAAAACGCGCGAGCTGACTACGCTCGCGCTGGGGCGCGGTATTGGCGATTGTGGGGTCCAGACGCGCTGGCGTTTTGACGGCCAGCGTTTCCGCCTGGTGCGTTATGCAGAAGAGCCCAGCTGCGATAACTGGAATGGGCCAGATGCCTGGCCCACGTTGTGGATCACGCGCTAAATTACGCTCAGAGCCTTCTCAACCACATTCTCAACGGTAAAGCCAAAATACGGGAACAGCTTGTCGGCAGGCGCCGACTCGCCGTACCCACGCATCCCGACGATAGCGCCTTTCAGCCCGACATATTTGTACCAGTAGTCGGCGATACCCGCCTCGACGGCCACACGGGCTGCGACGTTAGAGGGCAGGACCGATTCACGGTAGGCCTCATCCTGTGCATCAAAAATGTCGGTGGACGGCAGGGATACCACGCGTACCGCATGACCTTCGGCGGTCAGTTTTTCCGCGGCCTTCACGGTAATTTCCACCTCAGAACCGGTAGCAATCAGGATGACATCCGGTTTGCCGCCGCTGTCTTTCAGGATGTACCCGCCGCGGGCGATATTTTTTACCTGCTCCGGCGTGCGTTCAATCTGGGCCAGGTTTTGCCGCGACAGAATTAATGCCGTTGGCCCCGTGTGGCGCTCAACCGCCAGCTTCCAGCCAACCGCCGCTTCGACCTGATCGCACGGACGCCAGGTGCTGAAGTTAGGCGTCAAACGCAGGCTCGCCAGCTGCTCAACGGCCTGGTGCGTGGGACCGTCTTCACCCAGACCAATCGAATCGTGGGTGTAGACCATGATCTGCCGCGCTTTCATTAATGCCGCCATACGCGCCGCGTTACGGGCGTACTCAACGAACATCAGGAAGGTGGCGGTGTAGGGCACAAACCCGCCGTGATGGGCGATGCCGTTGGCAATGGCGGTCATCCCGAACTCACGCACCCCATAGTGGATATAGTTCCCGGCAATATCCTCTTTCAGCGATTTTGAGCCAGACCAGATGGTCAGGTTACTTGGAGCCAGATCCGCGGAGCCGCCCAGCAGTTCGGGCAGGAGGGGGCCGATGGCGTTGAGGGTGTTTTGCGAGGCCTTACGGGTGGCAATTTTCGCCGGGTTAGACTGCAGATTTTCAATCAGCGCCTGGGTTTTCGCTTCCCAGTCCTCCGGCAGGCCACCGCTCATGCGGCGCGAGAATTCAGCGGCCAGTTCCGGGTGGGCTTTTTGATAGGCGGCAAATTTTTCATTCCACGCGTGCTGGGCTTTTTCACCCTCTTCGCGGGCGTCCCACTCGCGGTAGATCTCTTTCGGGATCTCAAACGGCGGGTATTTCCAGCCCAGTTTCTGCCGGGTCAGCGCCACTTCTTCTTCACCCAGCGCCGCGCCGTGGGCTTCCTCTTTACCCGCTTTGTTCGGTGAGCCGAAACCGATGGTGGTGCGACAGATGATCAGGGACGGTTTGTCCTTCACGCTTTGCGCTTCCTGAATCGCTTTTTTCACCGCTTCTGGGTCGTGGCCGTCAATTTCATGCACTACGTGCCAGTGGTAGGCCTCAAACCGTTTTGCCGTGTCGTCGGTAAACCAGCCTTTGGTCTCCCCGTCGATGGAGATACCGTTGTGATCGTAAAATCCGATCAGCTTGCCCAGCCCCAGCGTGCCCGCCAGCGAACAGACTTCGTGAGAAATCCCTTCCATCAGACAGCCGTCGCCCATAAACACATAAGTGTAGTGATCGACAATCTCGTGGTCTGGCTGGTTAAACTGCGCCGCCAGCGTGCGTTCGGCAATCGCCAGCCCGACCGCGTTGGCTAACCCCTGGCCGAGCGGCCCGGTGGTGGTCTCCACACCCGGCGTATAGCCTATCTCCGGGTGGCCCGGCGTTTTTGAGTGCAGCTGGCGGAAGTTTTTTAACTCGGATAGCGGCAGGTCGTAGCCGGAAAGGTGCAGCAGGCTGTAGAGCAGCATGGAGGCGTGGCCGTTAGAGAGAATAAAACGGTCACGATCGTACCAGCTGGGGTCGTTCGGGTTGTGCTTCAGGAAATCATTCCACAGCACTTCGGCAATGTCAGCCATGCCCATGGGGGCGCCAGGGTGGCCGGAATTGGCTTTCTGCACGGCATCCATGCTGAGGGCGCGAATGGCATTGGCTAGCTCTTTACGGGACATAATTCACTCCGTGGCAAGGTTAAAGTTTGGCGGCAAGAAGATCTTCAAGTTTGCGCTGGTCGACGGCGAACAGGCGGATGCCTTCCGCCAGTTTTTCGACGGCCATTGCGTCCTGATTGTGCTCCCAGCGGAATTCCGCTTCGGTCATGGCTTTAGGTTTGGGGAGAACGGTTGATGTGGGCACCAGTTTGCGGATAACCGTCTCCTCTTTGTCCTGCAGCTCTTTAAGCAGGTTAGGGGAGATGGTCAGGCGGTCACAGCCTGCCAGGGCGAGGATCTGCTCGGTACGGCGGAAGCTGGCGCCCATCACGATGGTTTCGTAGCGGTGCTGTTTGTAATAGTCGTAGATATTACGCACCGATTTCACGCCCGGGTCCTCATCCACCACGTACGGATCCATCGGCTGTTTAGCCTGATACCAGTCATAGATTCGCCCGACGAACGGAGACACCAGGAAGACGCCGGCTTCGGCACAGGCGCGCGCCTGCGCAAAGGAGAACAGCAACGTCAGGTTGCAATGGATCCCCTCTTTTTCCAGAACTTCCGCCGCGCGGATCCCTTCCCAGGTTGAGGCCAGCTTAATCAGAATGCGCGATTTATCGATGCCCTGCTCCTGGTAGAGCTCAACCAGGCGGCGGGCTTTCGTGATGCTCTTCTCCTGGTCGAAGGAGAGGCGGGCGTCCACTTCGGTAGAGACGCGTCCCGGGATGCTTTTCAGAATTTCCGCACCGAAATTAACGGCCAGCTTGTCGCTCGCTTCGGCGACCTGCTGCTCCTGTGTTTTACCGCGCTGTTTACCGTAGTCGATAGCGTCATCAATCAGATGACTAAAATGAGCAAGACCGGCCGCTTTGAGCAGCAGCGAAGGGTTAGTGGTCGCATCTTCGGGCTGATAGTGGCGAATCGACTCGATATCACCGCTGTCGGCGACCACGGTAGTGAATTGTTTGATGCCGTCTAGTTGGTTCATAAATAATTACTCCTTGGAAATAAAAGAGTTACTCGAGTGCGTTAGTTCACACTTCTGCGAAAATCATGATGGACTTAACAAAAAAGCATAGCAGACGGGGGAGGCATTGCTTTCTGAGACGGGTAACATGGCTGTTATAAATTGATAACAATTTTTATTCTGCAATGGTGAGAGTTTGGCAGCCTTCAAAGTTTATGTGGCTGCCTGCGGCGATACTAGGCGGCACACCAGGGTGTGCTTCAGGATCGCAAACGTCACCCTTTTGACCGATACGTGAAAGGAAAAATAAGATGGATGATCAGTTAAAACAGAGTGCTCTCGATTTCCATGAGTTCCCTGTCCCAGGTAAAATTCAGGTCTCCCCGACAAAACCGCTGGCGACTCAGCGCGATCTGGCGCTGGCCTATTCGCCCGGCGTCGCGGCGCCGTGCCTCGAAATCGAAAAAGATCCGCTGGCAGCCTATAAATACACCGCGCGTGGCAACCTGGTCGCCGTGATCTCTAACGGGACGGCGGTGCTGGGATTAGGCAATATTGGTGCGCTGGCCGGTAAGCCCGTGATGGAAGGCAAGGGTGTTCTGTTCAAGAAATTTGCCGGTATTGACGTGTTCGATATCGAAGTGGATGAGCTCGATCCTGATAAATTCATCAATGTGGTTGCCGCGCTGGAACCGACCTTCGGTGGGATCAACCTCGAAGACATCAAAGCGCCGGAATGTTTCTATATCGAGCAGAAACTGCGCGAGCGTATGAACATTCCCGTGTTCCATGATGACCAGCACGGTACTGCGATTATCAGCACCGCGGCCATTCTGAACGGTCTGCGTGTGGTTGAGAAAAATCTCTCTGACGTGCGTATGGTGGTTTCCGGCGCAGGCGCGGCGGCAATCGCCTGTATGAACCTGCTGGTGGCGCTGGGCATGCAGAAGCACAACATTGTGGTCTGCGACTCCAAAGGCGTTATCTACAAGGACCGTGAGCCGAACATGGCGGAAACCAAAGCGGCCTACGCGGTAGAAGACGACGGTAAACGCACGCTGGAGGACGTAATTGACGGCGCGGATATCTTCCTTGGCTGTTCAGGCCCGAAAGTGCTGACCCAGGAGATGGTGAAGAAAATGGCGCGTGCGCCAATGATTCTGGCGCTGGCAAACCCGGAACCGGAAATTCTGCCGCCGCTGGCAAAAGCCGTGCGTGAAGATGCCATTATCTGTACCGGTCGTTCCGATTACCCGAACCAGGTGAACAACGTTCTCTGCTTCCCGTTCATCTTCCGCGGGGCGCTGGACGTGGGCGCGACGGCGATCAACGAAGAGATGAAGCTCGCGGCCGTTCATGCCATTGCGGAACTGGCGCATGCCGAGCAGAGCGAAGTGGTCGCCTCGGCGTATGGTGACCAGGATCTGAGCTTTGGCCCGGACTACATCATTCCAAAACCATTCGACCCGCGTCTGATTGTCAAAATCGCCCCGGCGGTTGCTAAGGCGGCAATGGACTCCGGCGTGGCGACGCGCCCCATCAAAGATTTCGATGCTTACGTCGATAAGCTCACCGAGTTTGTCTACAAAACCAACCTGTTTATGAAGCCCATTTTCTCCCAGGCGCGTGCCGACGCGAAACGCGTGGTGCTGGCGGAAGGGGAAGAGGCGCGCGTTCTGCATGCCACGCAGGAGCTGATCACCTTAGGTCTGGCGAAGCCAATCCTGATCGGTCGTCCGAGCGTTATCGAGATGCGTATCCAGAAGCTGGGGCTGCAGATCAAAGCGGGTGTGGATTTTGAGATCGTTAATAACGAATCCGATCCGCGCTTTAAAGAGTACTGGAACGAATACTACGCGATCATGAAACGTCGCGGGATCACCCAGGAGCAGGCGCAAAAGGCCGTGATCAGCAACACGACGGTGATCGGGGCGATCATGGTCCACCGCGGTGAAGCGGATGCGTTGATCTGCGGCACGATCGGTGATTACCACGAGCACTTCAGCGTGGTGCAGGAGATCTTCGGCTATCGCGAAGGGGTCCACACCGCCGGGGCGATGAACGCGCTGCTGCTGCCAAGCGGCAACACCTTTATTGCCGACACCTACGTTAACGACGATCCGAGCCCGGAAGAGCTGGCGGAGATCACCGTGATGGCGGCAGAAACCGTGCGTCGCTTTGGGATTGAACCGAAGGTGGCGCTGCTGTCGCACTCCAACTTCGGTTCGTCGAAATCAGCGGCGGCGTGCAAAATGCGCCAGACGCTGGAGCTGGTTCGCCAGCGTGCGCCGGAACTGATGATTGACGGCGAGATGCACGGTGATGCTGCGCTGGTGGAGAGCATTCGTAACGAACGCATGCCGGACAGCCCGCTGAAAGGTTCTGCAAACGTGCTGATTATGCCGAACGTGGAAGCGGCCCGCATCAGTTACAACCTGCTGCGTGTCTCCAGCTCTGAAGGGGTCACCGTAGGACCGGTGCTGATGGGCGTGGCGAAGCCAGTGCACGTGTTGACGCCGATTGCTTCGGTGCGTCGTATCGTGAATATGGTAGCACTGGCGGTGGTTGAAGCGCAGACGCAGCCGCTGTAAGCGCTGCGCCTGCCGGTATTACACCCAGTCCCGAATCGTAATAAAGTCTTTCAGGGCAGCCTCCGGGCTGCCTTCTTTTGGTTCGTAGCTGTACTCCCAGCGAACCAGCGGCGGCATCGACATCAAAATGGACTCCGTGCGCCCGCCGGTCTGAAGGCCAAACAGCGTACCGCGATCCCATACCAGGTTGAACTCTACGTAGCGACCACGGCGGTAAAGCTGGAACTCGCGCTCGCGCACGCCGTAGTCGGTATCTTTACGCCGCGCCACGATCGGCAGATAGGCCCCGGTATACCCTTCACCTACCGCCCGCATAAAGCTGAACGCGGTATCAAAATCTGGCGTGTTGAGATCGTCAAAGAACAGCCCGCCAATGCCGCGCTGCTCATCGCGGTGCTTCAGATAAAAATAGTCATCGCACCATTTTTTAAATTTCGGGTAGATGTCGTCCCCAAACGGCTGACAGAGATCGCGTGCGGTGGTGTGCCAGTGCACGGCATCTTCTTCAAACCCGTAGTAGGGCGTTAAGTCAAAACCGCCGCCAAACCACCAGACCGGATCGGCCCCGGGTTTTTCAGCAATAAAAAAGCGCACGTTGGCATGGCTGGTCGGCACATACGGGTTGTGCGGATGAACCACCAGCGATACGCCCATTGCTTCGAAACTGCGGCCTGCCAGTTCTGGTCGATGGGCCGTGGCGGAAGCAGGCATCGCGTCTCCGTGGACGTGGGAAAAATTGACGCCAGCCTGCTCAAAGATGCCACCGTTACGCAGCACGCGGCTGCGTCCGCCGCCACCGGCTTCGCGCTGCCAGCTATCTTCCTGAAATTCACCGCCATCTGCGGCGGCCAGTTTCTGGCAAATCTCATCCTGCAGCTGCAGCAGGAATGTTTTTACCAGCTGTGCATTGGGTTTCATCAACGTTTCCTGGAGTGCGCTTTCTGGTTATCGAACCAGTTGAAGTAACTGATTATGCCTGAGGCGATGGCGTTGGCGATCTTCTGGCGAAACGCGGTGGTGCCGAGCAGGCGCTCTTCCTCCGGGTTGGTGATGAACGACGTCTCCACCAGCACGGACGGAATTGACGGCGACTTAAGCACCACGAACGCCGCCTGTTCGGTGCTCCTGCTGTGCAGGCGATGCACCGGTTTAATCTTCTTCAGAATATGCGAGCCGAGCGTCAGGCTGTTTTTAATAGTGTCCGTCTGAACGAGGTCAAACAGCACCTGCTGTAACAGATGATCTTTGTCGGTGGCTTTTTTCCCCGCAACCTCATCCGCCCGGTTTTCACGATCGGAGAGATATTTCGCCATGGCGCTACTCGCCCCACGGTTGGAGAGGGCGAACACCGAAGCTCCCGCCGCCGACGGGTTGGTAAAACCGTCCGCGTGAATCGACATAAACAGATCGGCACCGTGCTGGTGGGCGATCTCTACGCGGTCGTACAGCGGAATAAACGTGTCGCCAGAACGCGTCAGGCGGGCGTCAATGCCATTGCTGCGTAAAATTGCGCGCACATTTTTTGCAATCGCTAACACGACATGCTTTTCTTTCGCACCGTTTTTACCAATAGCGCCGGTATCAATTCCGCCGTGACCGGGGTCCAGCATGACCAGACGCTTCGCGCCCGGCTTTTTCGATTTCGGTTTACTGTGTCCGTTACTGGTTTTGAGCGTCCTCTCTTCTTTAGCCTGAGCCTGCTGTGCGATGCCCGTTAACGTTAAGGCCGCCAGCCCCGCTTTGAGAACCTGACGACGCGATGTGAGTGCTTTTAATGGTTTGAATGTGCTCATGCGGCCTGAATTGTAAAAATTGGGGTCCTGGTGTTATATCGTATCGTGATTAGCGTTACGACAGTCCTTATTGAGAATTGTTTTACTTTTCATTTCAATACGTGACAAAGTGACATTATGCCAAATTTTGGCGAGTTTTTCCCCGGTTATTGGCTAAACGCGATGTTCACGCCATAATCACTGTTTTTAAACCCGAAAAGGCGGTTAATACCATGGAGATACGCGTTTTTCGCCAGGAAGATTTCGAAGAGGTGATCACCCTTTGGGAGCGCTGCGATCTGCTGCGTCCGTGGAACGATCCGGAAATGGATATTGAACGTAAGCTGAATCACGACGTCAGTCTGTTTCTGGTTGCAGAAGTCAACGGCGAGGTGGTGGGAACAGTGATGGGCGGGTACGACGGCCATCGCGGCTCGGCCTATTATCTGGGCGTGCACCCGGAATTTCGTGCGCGCGGCATCGCCAATGCGCTGCTCAATCGGCTGGAAAAGAAACTCATTGCCCGCGGCTGCCCGAAGATTCAGATCATGGTGCGGGAAGATAACGACGTGGTGCTGGGCATGTATGAACGTCTGGGTTATGAACACGCGGACGTACTGAGCTTAGGTAAGCGCCTGATAGAAGATGAAGAGTACTGAGATCCATCCGGCAGATTATGATGCGCAAGGGCGTGTCAGGCTGCCCTTTTTGTTCTGGTGCGTTTTGCTGCTGCAGGCCCGTACCTGGGTGCTGTTTGTGATGGCCGCCGCGTCGCGCGGGCAGGGCGATACCCTTCTGACGCTCTTCTATCCCGATCACGATGCCTTCTGGCTCGGCTTGCTGCCGGGCGTGCCGGCGGTGGTGGCGTTTTTATGCAGCGGGCGACGGCATACGATCCCGCGCCTGTGGGGTGCGCTTCGCTGGCTGCTGATCCTCGCTCAGTTTGCGCTGCTCGTCTGGCAACCGGTGCTCTGGTGGAACGGTGAACCGCTTACGGGTATCGGTATTGCGCTGGTCGTAGCGGATATCGTGGCGCTGCTGTGGCTGCTGACGAATCCCCGCCTTCGCGCCTGTTTTACGCATCAGGAAGATTAACCTGGCACTTTTTGCCGATACCGCACTCCAACAAGCGTTGATTTAACACGTAAGGACGTTTCAATGAAATCGCTGCGTTTACTTTTATGCGCTCTCCCGCTGGCGTTAACCGGCTGTTCAACGCTCTCATCAATTAACTGGTCTGCGGCCTATCCGTGGAACTGGTTTGGCTCTTCAACGGAAGTGACCGAGCAGGGCGTGGGGAAAATTACCGCCGCGACGGCGCTGGATCAGGACGCCCTTCAGGATGCACTGGGTGGCGGTTATCGCCTGCGCAGCGGTATGAAAACAGAAAACGGCAATATCGTGCGTTATTTCGAAGCGCTGAAGGGTGACACGCTGGCGCTGGTGATTAACGGTGATAAAGGCACGGTAAACCGCATTGCTGTGATGGACGACGACATCCCAACCGAAAGCGGTGTGAAAGTGGGAACCCCGTTTAGCGAACTCTATAAACAGGCCTTCGGCAACTGCACCAGTGCCCCGTCTGACGACGGCGTGGCGGTGGAATGTAAAGCGCAGGGCAGCCAGCATATCAGCTATCTCTTCACCGGTACCTGGAGTGGTCCGGAAGGTTTAATGCCGTCTGACGACACGCTGAAAAGCTGGAAAGTGAGCAAAATTATCTGGAAGCAGTAATTTGCGCCTGAACAAACCGTCTCGCTGAAATACGGGTATAATAGCCGCCATCAATGCCACGCTGACGTGGCATCTTTATTTCAGGAGGAGCGATGTCTCAGGTTCAGAGTGGCATTTTGCCAGAACATTGCCGCGCGGCGATTTGGATTGAAGCCAATGTTAAAGGGGATGTGGATGCCCTGCGTGCGGCCAGTAAAGCGTTCGTTGATAAGCTGGCCACCTTCCAGGCCAAATTCCCGGATGCCCATCTGGGCGCGGTCGTTGCCTTTGGTCATAACGTCTGGCGTCAACTGAGCGGTGGCGAAGGTGCCGAAGAGCTGAAGGATTTTATCTCTTACGGTAAAGGCCTGGCACCCGCAACGCAGTTCGACGTGCTGATCCACATTCTCTCGCTGCGTCATGATGTGAACTTCTCCGTTGCCCAGGCGGCGGTTGCGGCTTTTGGTGACAGCATTGACGTTCAGGAAGAGATCCACGGTTTCCGTTGGGTGGAAGAACGCGACCTGAGCGGCTTCGTTGACGGAACTGAAAACCCGGCGGGTGAAGAGACGCGTCGTGAAGTGGCGGTGATCAAAGACGGTGTCGACGCGGGCGGCAGCTATGTGTTCGTCCAGCGCTGGGAGCACAACCTCAAGCAGCTGAACCGCATGAGCGTGCATGACCAGGAGATGATGATTGGCCGTACGAAAGAGGCCAACGAAGAGATCGACGGCGATGCCCGTCCTGTCACCTCTCACCTGAGCCGCGTTGACCTTAAGGAAGACGGGAAAGGTCTGAAGATTGTTCGCCAGAGCCTGCCATACGGCACAGCAAGCGGTACCCACGGTCTTTACTTCTGTGCGTACTGCGCGCGCCTGCATAACATCGAACAGCAGCTGCTGAGCATGTTTGGCGATACCGACGGCAAGCGTGACGCCATGCTGCGCTTCACCAAACCGGTGACCGGCGGCTACTACTTCGCCCCGTCCGTCGAGCGTCTGCTGGCGCTGTAAGTGCTTTCCACCCTCTCCCGCACGGAGAGGGCTGGGGTGCGGACCACGACGGGCTGCACCCTTATTCTCTTTTCTGCTTGTAAATCACCAAACGGTATATAAAACCGTTACTCCTTTCGTCCTCGTTATAAATATTATGACTATAAGATAGTCATCACATTTATAAGGGTGCGCAATGGCCGTTACTGTACTGAAAAAAGGATCGCTGGCACTGGCAGGTTTGCTGCTGGTGGCACAGGCGCAGGCTACTGAGCTGCTGAACAGTTCGTATGATGTTTCCCGCGAGCTGTTTGCCGCCCTTAACCCACCGTTTGAACAGCAGTGGGCGAAAGACAACAACGGCGACAAGCTGACCATTAAACAGTCACACGCAGGGTCGTCCAAGCAGGCGCTGGCCATTCTCCAGGGGCTGAAAGCGGATGTGGTGACCTATAACCAGGTCACTGACGTGCAGATCCTGCACGACAAAGGCAAGCTGATCGCCGCTGACTGGCAGAGTCGTTTGCCGAACAACAGCTCACCGTTCTACTCCACCATGGGTTTCCTGGTGCGTAAGGGCAACCCGAAAAATATCCACGACTGGAATGACCTGGTGCGTTCCGACGTGAAGCTGATTTTCCCGAATCCAAAAACCTCCGGTAACGCGCGTTATACCTATCTGGCAGCGTGGGGCGCGGCGGACAAAGCTGACGGTAACGATAAAGCGAAAACCGAGCAGTTCATGACCCAGTTTCTGAAAAACGTCGAGGTGTTTGATACCGGCGGTCGCGGTGCGACCACGACCTTTGCAGAGCGCGGCCTGGGCGATGTGCTGATCAGCTTTGAGTCGGAAGTGAATAATATCCGCAAACAGTACGAGGCGCAGGGTTTCGAGGTCGTTATCCCGAAAACCAATATCCTCGCCGAGTTCCCGGTAGCGTGGGTAGATAAAAACGTGCAATCCAACGGCACAGAGAAAGCGGCAAAAGCTTACCTCAACTACCTGTACAGCCCACAGGCGCAGACGATCATTACCGATTACTACTACCGCGTGAATAACCCGGATGTGATGAACAAACTGAAGGATAAATTCCCGCAGACCGAGCTGTTCCGCGTGGAAGACCATTTCGGCTCCTGGCCTGATGTCATGAAAACGCATTTTGCCAGCGGCGGTGAGTTAGACAAATTGCTGGCGGCGGGGCGTAAGTAATGTTTGCAGTCTCTACCAGACGCGTGCTGCCGGGCTTTACCTTAAGCCTCGGGACCAGCCTGCTGTTCGTCTGCCTGATCTTATTGTTACCGCTCAGCGCGCTGGTGATGCAGCTTGCGCAAATGAGCTGGGCGCAGTACTGGGAAGTGATAACCAACCCGCAGGTCGTCGCAGCCTATAAGGTGACGCTGCTGTCGGCGTTTGTGGCGTCCATTTTTAACGGGGCCTTTGGCCTGCTGATGGCGTGGATCTTAACCCGCTACCGTTTCCCGGGCCGTACGCTGCTCGACGCGTTAATGGACCTGCCGTTTGCGCTGCCGACGGCGGTGGCGGGCTTAACCCTTGCCTCGCTCTTTTCCGTGAACGGGTTTTACGGTGAGTGGCTGGCGAAGCTTGATATCAAAGTGACCTATACCTGGCTCGGTATCGCGGTCGCGATGGCGTTTACCAGCATTCCTTTTGTTGTACGCACCGTGCAGCCAGTGCTCGAAGAATTAGGCCCTGAATACGAAGAAGCGGCGGAAACGCTGGGTGCCACGCGCTGGCAGAGCTTCCGCAAGGTCGTCCTGCCTGAGCTTTCTCCGGCGCTGCTGGCCGGTATCGCGCTGTCGTTTACCCGTAGCCTCGGTGAGTTCGGCGCGGTTATTTTCATTGCCGGGAACATTGCGTGGAAAACCGAAGTCACCTCGCTGATGATTTTTATCCGCTTGCAGGAGTTTGATTACCCGGCGGCGAGCGCAATTGCCTCGGTCATTCTTGCCGCATCGCTGCTGCTGCTCTACTCAATTAACACTCTGCAAAGTCGCTTTGGTCGACGCGTGGTAGGTCACTGATGGCGGAAGTTACTCAATTGAAGCGATACGATGCTCCCCGTATCAACTGGGGAAAATGGTTTCTGATTGGTACGGGCGTGCTGGTGTCCGCTTTCATTCTCGTCGTGCCGACGATTTATATTTTTGTTCAGGCGTTCAGCAAGGGGGTGATGCCCGCGCTGGAAAACCTGGCGAACCCGGATATGCTGCACGCCATCTGGCTAACCGTACTGATTGCGCTTATCACGGTGCCGGTCAACCTGGTGTTCGGTACGCTGCTGGCCTGGCTGGTAACGCGCTTTAACTTCCCGGGACGTCAGCTGCTGCTGACCCTGCTGGATATCCCGTTTGCCGTGTCGCCGGTAGTGGCCGGTCTGGTTTATCTGCTCTTCTACGGCTCTAACGGCCCGCTGGGCGGCTGGCTGGATGAGCATAACCTGCAGGTCATGTTTGCCTGGCCGGGCATGGTGCTGGTCACGGTGTTTGTAACCTGTCCGTTTGTGGTGCGCGAACTGGTCCCGGTGATGTTAAGCCAGGGCAGCAATGAAGACGAAGCGGCAATTCTGCTGGGCGCATCCGGCTGGCAGATGTTCCGCCGCGTGACGCTGCCGAATATTCGCTGGGCGCTGCTCTACGGCGTCGTGCTGACCAATGCCCGCGCCATTGGCGAGTTCGGTGCAGTTTCGGTCGTCTCGGGCTCCATCCGCGGCGAAACGCTGTCGTTACCGTTACAAATTGAATTACTGGAACAGGACTACAACACCGTCGGTTCCTTTACTGCCGCAGCGTTACTGACGCTGATGGCGATTTTGACCCTGTTTTTGAAGAGTGTGGTGCAGTGGCGTTTAGAGAACCAGGAAAAACGTCAGCACCAGGAGGGAAATCATGAGCATTGAGATTGCCAATATTAAGAAGTCTTTTGGTCGCACCCAGGTGCTGAATGATATCTCGCTGGATATCCCTTCCGGACAAATGGTGGCACTGCTCGGGCCGTCTGGCTCGGGTAAAACCACGCTGCTGCGCATTATCGCCGGGCTTGAGCATCAGACCAGCGGACATATTCGTTTTCACGGTACCGACGTAAGCCGTTTGCACGCCCGCGACCGTAAAGTGGGCTTTGTGTTCCAGCATTACGCCCTGTTCCGCCATATGACCGTGTTCGATAACATCGCTTTCGGTCTGACCGTGCTGCCTCGCCGCGAGCGTCCGGATGCGGCCACCATCAAAGCGAAAGTGACCAAACTGCTGGAGATGGTACAGCTTGCGCATCTGGCTGACCGCTTCCCGGCGCAGCTTTCCGGCGGCCAGAAGCAGCGCGTTGCGCTGGCGCGGGCCCTGGCCGTTGAGCCGCAAATTCTGCTGCTGGATGAGCCGTTTGGCGCGCTGGATGCGCAGGTGCGTAAAGAGTTACGCCGCTGGCTGCGTCAGCTGCATGAAGAGCTGAAATTCACCAGCGTCTTCGTCACCCACGATCAGGAAGAGGCGATGGAAGTCGCAGACCGCGTGGTGGTGATGAGCCAGGGGAACATCGAGCAGGTTGATGAACCAGAGCAGCTCTGGCGTGAACCGGCGACCCGATTTGTCCTCGAGTTTATGGGCGAAGTTAACCGGCTGCAGGGCACCATCCGCGGTGGGCAATTCCACGTGGGCGCACACCGCTGGCCGCTGGGATACACCTCCGCACATCAGGGGCCGGTCGATCTGTTCCTGCGTCCCTGGGAAGTGGACGTGAGCCGCCGGACGAGTCTGGATTCACCGCTGCCGGTGCAGGTGCTGGAAGCTAGCCCTAAAGGGCACTACACCCAATTGGTGGTACAGCCGCTGGGCTGGTATACCGAGCCGCTGACGGTGGTGATGCGTGATGACGAGCCGCCGTACCGGGGCGAACGCCTGTTTGTTGGGCTGCAGCATGCCCGTATTTATCATGGCAATGAGCGCATAGAGACGCGCGAGGATATTGCTCTGGCGGAGTCAGCCTGATAGGTTAATGACACGTAGTTTGACCGGAGGCGCTGCGCTTAGCCGGTCTGGAATATGATCTCCGTATGCCCGGAGCGCTGCGCGCCACCGGGCTTTTTATTGGACAGCGATCTTGAACACATTAGAACACACCATCGGCAACACCCCTCTGGTCAAACTTCAGCGCATGGGGCCGGACAACGGCAGCGAAATCTGGGTCAAACTCGAAGGCAATAACCCTGCCGGTTCGGTGAAGGACCGGGCTGCGCTCTCCATGATTGTGCAGGCCGAAAAACGCGGTGAAATTCAGCCCGGCGACGTGCTGATTGAAGCCACCAGCGGTAACACCGGTATTGCGCTGGCGATGATTGCCGCGCTGAAAGGCTATCGCATGACGTTGCTGATGCCCGATAACATGAGCCAGGAGCGCCGTGCGGCGATGCGCGCCTATGGTGCCGAACTGATTCTGGTCTCTAAAGAAGAGGGGATGGAAGGGGCGCGCGACCTGGCGCTAGCCATGGCCGAACGCGGTGAAGGCAAACTGCTCGATCAGTTTAATAACCCGGATAACCCGTACGCTCACTACACCACTACCGGTCCGGAAATCTGGCAGCAGACCAACGGGCGCATCACTCACTTCGTCTCCAGCATGGGCACGACAGGCACCATTACCGGCGTATCCCGTTTTCTGCGCGAGCAGGAAAAGGCGGTAACGATTGTGGGTCTGCAGCCGGAAGAGGGGAGCAGCATACCGGGTATTCGCCGCTGGCCGGCGGAATACATGCCGGGCATTTATAACGCCCAGCTGGTGGATCAGGTGCTGGATATTCATCAACGCGAGGCGGAGAATACGATGCGTGAACTGGCCGTGCGTGAAGGTATCTTCTGCGGGGTCAGCTCGGGTGGCGCGGTAGCGGGAGCATTGCGTGTTGCGCAGGCACATCCCGGGGCTGTCGTGGTGGCGATTATCTGCGACCGCGGCGATCGCTATCTTTCTACCGGCGTCTTTGGTGAAGAGAGTTATACGCAGGGGGCGGGGATTTAAGCGTCATGGAGATGATTTTATTCCGGGATAACACCCGGGCGCAGCAAACCGATATTGTCGCGGTACAGTCGCAGGTGGTTTACGGCAGCGTGGGGAACAGCATTGCGGTGCCGAATATTCGTACCCACCGGCTGACCGTCACCGCCGTGCCGACCGTGCTGTTCAGCAACACGCCGCACTACGATACCTTTTACGGCGGCGTGATCCCCGATGAATGGTTCAGCGGGTATCTTAAGGCGCTGGAAGAGCGCGAGATCCTGCGCGAGCTTAAAGCCGTTACCACGGGCTACATGGGCAGCGCCAGCCAGATAAAATGCCTGGCGCAGTGGCTCACCGCGATCAAAGCGCAGCATCCTGACCTGCTGGTGTTGGTTGACCCCGTTATTGGCGATATTGACAGTGGGATGTATGTGAAACCTGATATCCCTGAAGCGTATCGGGAGTACCTGCTGCCACTGGCGCAGGGGATCACGCCTAACGTCTTTGAGCTGGAAGTGCTAAGCGGCAAACCGTGTCGTACGCCTGAAAGTGCTATAGCGGCAGCGCAGGGGTTACTTTCCGACACGCTGAAATGGGTGGCCATTACCAGTGCGCCGGTGGCGGACGATCCGGAGAATATTCACGTGGTGCTGGTTACCCGAGACGGTGTGACCGTCAGTGCGCATCCGCGTGTTGAAACGGACCTGAAAGGCACGGGCGACCTCTTCTGTTCAGAGCTGGTGAGCGGGATCGTTGAGGGCAAAACCGTTGCCGATGCGATTCGCATGGCAGGAGACCGCGTCACAGATGTGATGATTTATACGCAGTCGAAAGGCTACGACGAGCTTATCCTGCCCGCATAAACAAAAATGGCGCCCGAAGGCGCCATTTTTCTGTGCGGCAAGAATTACTTCTTGATGCGGATAACCGGGGTTTCACCCACGGTGACGCTGCCAGACAGTTTGATCAGTTCTTTGATTTCGTCCATGTTGGAGATAACAACCGGCGTCAGGGTAGACTTGGCTTTTTCTTCCAGCAGTGGCAGATCGAATTCAATGACCGGGTCGCCAACTTTAACACGCTGGCCTTCTTCCGCGATACGTTTGAAGCCTTCGCCTTTCAGTTCAACGGTGTCGATACCGAAGTGAACGAACAGTTCGATACCGCTATCAGATTCGATAGAGAACGCATGGTTGGTTTCAAAAATTTTACCGATGGTGCCGTCAACTGGAGCAACCATTTTGTTGCCAGTTGGTTTGATAGCAATGCCATCACCAACGATTTTCTCAGCAAACACTACATCCGGCACGTCTTCGATGTTGACGATCTCGCCGGAGAGCGGAGCAACAATCTCAATAGTTCCGGAGTCTTTCTTATCATCAGAAACCAGAGATTTCAGTTTATCGAACAAACCCATGATCTTCTCCTAAGCAGTAATTTGGGCCGCATCTCGTGGATTAGCAGATTGTTTTTTCTTCAATGAACTTGTTAACCAGCGTCATTAACTCGTCCGTTGTCGGTTGAGCAAGAGCCTGCTCTGCTAACACCTTCGCATCTTCGAAGTTCGTGTTACGGATAATCTTCTTAATGCGCGGGATGGAAATGGCGCTCATAGAGAATTCGTCCAGACCCATACCCAGCAACAGAAGTGTAGCACGTTCGTCGCCTGCAAGCTCACCACACATGCCAGTCCATTTACCTTCTGCATGAGAAGCATCAATAACTTGCTTGATCAAGTTCAGTACGGACGGTGACATTGGCTGGTAGAGATGTGAAATCATATCATTACCACGGTCAACTGCCAGGGTGTACTGCGTTAAATCATTGGTACCGATACTAAAGAAATCAACTTCTTTGGCTAAATGACGCGCAATGGTCGCTGCCGCAGGTGTTTCCACCATCACGCCGATCTCAATTGACTCGTCAAATGCTTTACCTTCGTCGCGCAGTTCCTGTTTGTAGATTTCGATCTCTTTCTTCAGTGCACGCACTTCTTCAACAGAGATGATCATCGGGAACATGATGCGCAGTTTACCGAAAGCAGACGCACGCAGGATAGCGCGAACCTGATCGCGCAGGATCTCTTTACGATCCATCGCGATACGAATCGCACGCCAGCCCAGGAACGGGTTCTCTTCTTTCGGGAAGTTCATGTACGGCAGCTCTTTGTCGCCACCGATATCCATGGTACGGACGATAACCGCCTGAGAGCCACACGCTTCAGCCACAGCTTTGTACGCAGCAAACTGTTCTTCTTCAGTTGGCAGCGCATCACGGTCCATGAACAGGAATTCAGTACGATAGAGACCCACACCTTCCGCGCCGTTGCGCTCAGCGCCATCGACGTCACGTACGGTACCGATGTTTGCGCACACTTCAACCTGATGACCGTCCAGAGTGATGGCAGGCAGGTCTTTCAGCTTAGCGAGTTCCGCTTTTTCAGTCGCAACCTGCTCCTGAACCGCGCGCAGTTTTTCGATCTCTTCGTTAGTTGGGTTGACGTAAACCACGTTGTTTACGGCATCCAGAATCAGATAATCGTCGTTTTTAACCTGAGAGGTGACGCTACCGGTACCCACAATGGCAGGCAGTTCCAGAGAACGCGCCATGATAGAGGTGTGGGAGGTACGGCCGCCCGCGTCAGTGATGAAACCGAGGACCTTTTTCAGGTTCAACTGTGCGGTTTCAGACGGGGTCAGATCGGCGGCAACCAGGATGACTTCATCCTGAATAGCGCTCAGGTCGATAATGGCCAGACCCAGGATGTTGCGCAGCAGGCGCTTACCGATGTCACGTACGTCAGCCGCACGCTCTTTCAGGTATTCATCATCCAGTTCTTCCAGGGCAGTTGCCTGACCTTCGATAACTTCATGCGCAGCAGCGTCTGCCGTCATGCTTTTATCTTTAATCAGGGCTATGATTTCCTGCTCCAGCTCCTCATCTTCGAGCAGCATGATGTGCCCTTCGAAGATGGCTTCTTTTTCTTCACCGAAAGTTTCGCCAGCTTTAGTCTTGATTGCTTCCAGTTGCGCAGATGCCTTGGCACGACCGCTCAGAAAACGTTCAACTTCCTGATCAACCTTGTCGGCAGAAATTTTTTTCCGGTCGATGACGATCTCGTCTTCTTTCAGCAGCAGTGCTTTGCCGAAAGCGATACCCGGGGATGCTAAAATGCCTGAAATCATAACCCTACCTTACTTGTGACTGATATTTAAAAGAACCCGGAAACTTACTCGAGCTCAGCCATCAGTTTTACCAGATGCTCAACTGCTTTCTGCTCGTCTTCACCTTCAGCAGAGATGGTGACAACGGTACCCTGAGTCAGACCCAGAGTCTGCAGTTTGAACAGGCTTTTTGCGCTGGCGCTTTTGCCGTTGGAAGTCACAGTGATTTCAGAAGTGAAGCCTTTCGCTTCTTTAACAAACTGAGCAGCAGGGCGGGTGTGCAGACCGTTCGGAGCGGTAATGGTAACTTCTTGCTGGAACATTGTATTTCCCCAACTTATAGGTTTAGTGTTGTGGAACTAAAGTCTAGCCTGGCGACTTAACTTTAGCCTGTATTGTTAGCGCTGACGTTTCGATCGTCATTAAACATTATGCAGTGAAAGCAAGACTTGAACCAAATCATAAAATCGATTCAGCAAGGCTATTTCGTTCACTGATTAATTTCACGCATCAAAATAATTGCTGGTTTAAATACCAGACCCAACGGGGTGAATCAATGCCAGGAGGGGTAAAACTTTGAAGCAGGCCACAAAAAAGCACCCAAAAAGGTGCTTTTTTACGCGTTATTAACATGCTGGCATTACTGTTGCAGTTCTTTTTCAGTGAACAGATCGGCAAACAGTGCGGTGCTCAAGTAACGCTCACCCGATGAAGGCAGGATAACCACAATATTCTTATTGGTAAAGGCCTCATCTTCCTGAAGTTTGAGCGCTGCCGCAACAGCAGCACCGGAAGAGATGCCCGCCAGAATACCTTCCTCGTCCATCAGACGACGTGCGGTAGAGATAGCTTCTTCGTTGGTGATGGTCACCACTTTATCAATAAGCTTCAGATCCAGGTTGCCCGGAATGAAGCCGGCACCGATACCCTGAATTTTATGTGGGCCGGGTTTGATCTCTTCGCCCGCCAGCGCCTGGGTGATCACCGGTGAGTCGGTTGGTTCCACGGCAACGGTAATCAGGTCTTTTTTACCTTTTGTGCCTTTTATATAGCGCGACACGCCAGTCAGGGTTCCGCCGGTGCCTACACCGGAGATAAATACATCAACCTGACCGTCGGTATCTTCCCAAATTTCCGGGCCGGTGGTCTTTTCGTGAATTTCCGGGTTCGCCGGGTTGCTGAACTGCTGCAGCAGCAGATATTTCGCCGGATCGCTGGCAACAATCTCTTCTGCTTTCTGAATCGCACCCTTCATGCCTTTGGCACCTTCGGTCAGCACCAGGTTCGCGCCCAGCGCTTTCAGCAGTTTGCGACGTTCGATGCTCATGGTTTCAGGCATGGTCAGCGTCAGTTTATAACCGCGCGCCGCCGCAACATAGGCCAGTGCGATACCGGTGTTACCGCTGGTCGGTTCAACCAGCTCAACGCCTGGCTTCAGCACGCCACGTTTTTCAGCATCCCAAATCATATTTGCACCGATACGGCACTTTACGCTGAAGCTCGGGTTACGTGATTCGACCTTCGCCAGAATGCGTCCATTACCGATACGGTTCAGTCGAACCAGGGGCGTATGACCGATAGTCAGCGAGTTGTCTTCATAAATCTTACTCATGGCCTGTCCTTAACTGTATGAAATTGGGATACCGTCCCAGCATACCTGTTGAACAGGTAGGGGGAAGTAAGGAATTCGCATATCTATATACTGCAAGGAAATAATGGGGATCAGTATGGAATAAGGGGCGGCATAAGCCACCCCCTTTTTACACATTTTTGCATTACTTCCATAACGCGTGCTTAGCACGGTAGCAGTCAACCCACATCGCCGTTGCGCCGCAAACGGCGACCGGCATGATGAACAGGTTGAGCACCGGGATCATGGTGAACAGACTGGTCAGCGCCCCGAATTGCATATTCGCGACTTTTTGCGTGCGCAGGGCGCTGCGCATCGTTTTGAACGGCACCTTGTGGTTATCGAACGGATAATCGCAGTACTGGATTGCCAGCATCCAGGCGCTGAACAGGAACCACAGCACCGGGGCCACCGTCTGACCGACGCCAGGGACAAAATAAAGGATAAGCAGCACAATGGCGCGGGGAAGATACCAGGCAAACTTCTGCCATTCGCGCTTCATGATGCGTGGGATATCTTTCATGATCCCCAGCATGCCCGTATCCGGCGGCGTTGCACCGGTAAGACGTGCTTCCAGCTGTTCTGCCAGCAGGCCGTTAAACGGCGCAGCGATCCAGTTTGCAATCGTCGAGAAGAAGTAGCCGAACACCAGCAGCACGGAGATGACCGCAACCGGCCAGAGCAGGTAGTTCAGCCACTGCAGCCAGTCCGGCACATGGCTCATCAGCGAAGGGATCCAGCTCTCCAGTCTGGTGAACAGCCACCAGAACGCGCCGCCCATCAGGATAATGTTAATCAGCAACGGCAGAATGACGTAGCGACGAATCCCCGGCAGTGAGACCAGTTTCCAGCCCTGAGAAAAATACCAGACGCCGCTGCGCGGGTGAGAAGATGATGTTGAAACCATAACCAGGCTGTACTCCTTTTTTCACAACCAGTGGAATTGCCCGCCTATATTATCCACTTACGGACCAATGACCAGTTCGGAAATGTTCGAAAAAACAGCAAAAAGCACGATTTAGTTCATCTTTATGCTGTGAATGCTCTGCACACACTTGCACTTGACGTAAACGGCAAATACTCTTAGTGAGTAAATGTTTGCCGTGGTGGCAAGGTGTTAGAACAACAGAGAATATAATGATGCAGGATTTGCGTCTGATATTAATCATTGTTGGCGCGATCGCCATAATCGCTTTACTGGTACATGGTTTCTGGACCAGCCGTAAAGAGCGTTCCTCTATGTTTCGCGATCGCCCACTGAAGCGCATGAAGTCCAGTCGTGATGACGATGACAGTGAAAATGACATCGACGGAAGCGACGACGACGGCGTGGGTGAAGTTCGTGTTCATCGGGTCAATACTGCGCCCGGCGCGGCTCATGGGGAGCATGAAGCCCCTCGTCAGCCTCCGCAGCACCAGTATCAACCGCCGTATGCTTCTGCACAGCCGCGCCAGCAGGCGCCGCAGCCTGGAGAAGAGCCGGTGCGTCAGCCGCCGCAACAGCCTGTCCATCAGCAGCCTGCTGCGCCACAGCCGGTTCAGCAACAGCCTGTGCAGCAACCCGCGCCACAACAGCCTGCACAGCCGGTACACCAACCGCAGCAGCCTGTTCACGTGCAGCCTGCACCTCAGCCTGCGCCGGCCCCGCTCGTTGAACCAGAGCCCGTGGTTGAGCCAGAACCGGTTGTTGAAAAACCGCAGCGTAAAGAAGCGGTCATCATCATGAACGTGGCTGCGCATCATGGCACCCACCTGAATGGCGATGTCCTGCTTAACAGCATTCAACAGGCAGGCTTCAAGTTTGGCGACATGAATATTTTCCATCGTCACCTGAGTCCTGACGGTAGCGGTCCGGCGCTGTTTAGCCTGGCCAATATGGTCAACCCTGGCACCTTTGACCCGGAAATGACCGGTGATTTCGTGACGCCGGGTGTCACTATCTTCATGCAGGTGCCGTCCTACGGTGATGAACTGCAAAACTTTAAGCTGATGCTGCAGTCCGCACAGCACATTGCTGACGAAGTCGGTGGTGTGGTGCTCGACGATCAGCGTCGTATGATGACGCCGCAGAAATTGCGCGAATATCAGGACCGCATCCGCGAAGTTAAGGAAGCCAACGCGTAATCATCGCGTTTACATCGACTCCTCCTCAACCCCCGCATGTCGGGGGTTTTTTCTCATTGATGGTGTGATATGGACTCAATCGAACAACAACTCACTGAACTGCGAACCACGCTTCGCCATCATGAATACCTCTATCATGTTATGGACGCGCCGGAAGTGCCGGATGCGGAGTATGACCGTCTGATGCGCGAGCTGCGCGAACTAGAGGCGCAGCACCCGGAATTGATTACGCCCGACTCACCCACGCAGCGCGTGGGCGCGGAGCCGCTGGGTGCTTTCAGTCAGGTACGTCATGAAGTGCCAATGTTGTCTCTGGACAACGTCTTTGATGAAGAGAGCTTCCTCGCGTTTAACAAGCGCGTGCAGGATCGCCTCAAAAGCAGCGACTCCCTGACCTGGTGCTGCGAGTTGAAGCTGGATGGTCTGGCGGTCAGCCTTCTCTATGAAAACGGTGTGCTGGTGCGTGCCGCGACGCGGGGTGATGGTACGACGGGTGAAGACATCACCACCAACGTACGCACCATCCGTGCGATCCCGCTGAAGCTGCAAGGGGATAATATTCCAGCCCGTCTGGAAGTGCGCGGTGAAGTATTCCTCCCGCAGGCGGGCTTCGAGAAAATCAACGAAGAGGCGCGCCGTACCGGCGGGAAAGTGTTTGCTAACCCGCGTAATGCGGCGGCAGGCTCCCTGCGCCAGCTTGATCCCCGTATCACCGCGAAGCGACCGCTTACTTTCTTCTGCTATGGCGTCGGGATTCTGGAAGGCGGTGAACTGCCGGATACCCATCTCGGACGTTTATTGCAGTTTAAAGCGTGGGGCCTGCCGGTGAGTAACCGTGTTCAGCTGTGCGACTCCCCGGAAGCCGTGCTGGCGTTCTACCACAAAGTGGAAGAAGACCGCCCGACGCTTGGTTTTGATATTGATGGCGTGGTTATCAAGGTTAACTCACTTGTGCTGCAGGAGCAGTTAGGCTTTGTGGCGCGCGCGCCACGCTGGGCAGTGGCGTTTAAATTCCCGGCGCAGGAGCAGATGACCTTTGTCCGTGACGTGGAGTTCCAGGTGGGCCGTACGGGCGCGATTACCCCGGTTGCCCGTCTGGAGCCGGTGCAGGTTGCCGGCGTGCTGGTGAGTAACGCCACGCTGCATAACGCCGATGAAATTGAACGTCTCGGCCTGCGCATTGGTGACAAAGTGGTGATTCGTCGCGCGGGCGATGTTATCCCGCAGGTGGTGAACGTGGTTGAGTCAGAGCGTCCTGACGATACGCGCGCCATCGTGTTCCCGACGCATTGCCCGGTATGCGGATCTGACGTTGAGCGCGTTGAAGGTGAAGCGGTGGCTCGCTGTACGGGTGGCTTAATCTGCGGGGCACAACGTAAAGAGTCACTGAAGCACTTCGTTTCCCGTCGGGCGATGGACGTCGACGGAATGGGCGACAAAATTATCGATCAGCTGGTAGAGAAAGAATATGTTCATACGCCTGCAGATCTCTTTAAACTGACCGCGGGTAAACTCACGGGTCTTGATCGCATGGGACCGAAGTCGGCCCAGAATGTGGTTAATGCCCTGGATGCTGCCAAAGAGACGACTTTTGCCCGATTCCTTTATGCGCTCGGTATTCGCGAAGTGGGTGAAGCCACGGCGGCGGGGCTGGCAGCGTATTTCGGTACGCTGGAAGCTCTGGAAAAAGCGAGTATTGACGAGCTGCAGAGAGTCCCGGACGTGGGGATTGTCGTCGCGACGCATGTCTTTAACTTCTTTGCCGAAGAGAGCAACCGCGAGGTGATCGGCAAGCTGCTGGAAGAGGGCATCAGATGGCCGGCTCCGGTCGTGGTCAACGCTGACGAGATCGACAGCCCGTTTGCCGGCAAAACGGTCGTGCTGACCGGCAGCCTGAGCCAGCTTTCACGTGATGATGCTAAAGCGCGACTGGTTGCGCTGGGCGCAAAAGTGGCAGGCAGCGTGTCGAAGAAAACCGACCTGGTTATTGCCGGGGAAGCCGCCGGTTCGAAGCTTGCTAAAGCTCAGGAGCTGGGCATTGAGGTTATCGACGAAGCGGAAATGATGCGCCTGTTAGGAGAGTAACGTGGAGAAAGAGCAGCTCGTTGAGATCGCCAACACGGAGATGCCATTCGGTAAATATAAGGGCCGCAGGCTGATTGATTTACCGGAAGATTATTTGCTGTGGTTTGCCCGCAAAGATGGGTTCCCGGCCGGACGACTGGGTGAGCTGATGGCTATCACGTTACTGATTAAAACCGAGGGGCTGACGCAGTTGGTTCAGCCCCTGAAACGTCCTTAAGCTTTCGCGGCGCGGGTCTCTTCCTGCGCCAGTTTTTCCGTCTGGCGTTTGTAACGACGTGCCAGCACCGCGCAGACCATCAGCTGGATCTGATGGAAAATCATCAGCGGCAGTACCATCATCCCTATCATTGAGGTCGGGAAGAGAATGTTTGCCATAGGAATGCCGTTCGCCAGGCTCTTCTTCGAGCCACAGAAGACAATGGTAATTTCATCGGCTTTGTTGAAGCCGCACTTGCGGGCCACAAAGACGTTTACGCCAATCACAATCGCCAGCAGAACAAGGCTGACCACCACGATAAACAGCAGCGAGCCTGCGCCCACCTTATGCCAGATGCCATTCACAACCGCTTCACTGAAGGCCGAATAGACCACCAGCAGAATCGACGACTGGTCGGTTTTTGAGATCCATTTTTTGTGCTTTGCAACAAACTCGCCTGTCCACGGACGAGAGAGATGACCCAGCACAAACGGCAGCAGCAGCTGCAGACAGATTTTACCTACCTGTTCCAGGTTACCTTCCGCACCGTGCATGTTCATCAGCAGACCTACCAGCAGCGGCGAAACGAAAATCCCTAACAGGCTGGATGCCGACGCTGAACAGACTGCGGCTGCGACGTTACCGCCCGCCAGAGAGGTAAACGCGATAGCGGACTGCACGGTGGCCGGCAAAATGCACAGATACAGGAAGCCGGTATAAAGGGCCGGGTCGACATTCACCGGCGCCCACCATGCGAATAGCACGCCGAGTACAGGGAAGAGGATGAACGTGCTGCACATCACCCACAGGTGCAGTCGCCAGTGGCTCCCCCCCGCAATAATGGCTTCGCGCGAGAGCTTTGCGCCGTGCATAAAGAACAACAGCGCGATGGCTGCGGTCGTCAGTCCTTCAAAAAAAGGAACGAACCCGCCCCGCGCAGGGAAGAAGGAGGCCAGTAATACCGTGACAACCAGAGTAAGCGTAAACGGATCAAGAATACGAAATAGTTTCATAATGACTCCTGAAAACAGATATAGCTATTGTGCTTTTTTCTGTTTGAGAAATAAAATTGATTTATTGCATCCATTCATGAATTAAACAGATGAATTATTCCTTACGCCAGCTTCGCATCTTCGTCACCGTAGCCCATGCCCGCAGCTTCAGTCGGGCAGGGGAGATCATCGGCCTGAGCCAGTCCGCGGTAAGCCACAGCGTGAAAGAGCTGGAGAGCCAGACGGGTGTCCGGTTGCTTGATCGCACCACGCGTGAAGTCGTGCTCACGGAAGCCGGACAGCAGCTCGCTCAGCGCCTTGAACGGCTGCTGGACGAACTCAACAGTACGCTCAGAGATGTAGGTCGACTGGGGCAGCAGCTGTCGGGTACCGTGCGGGTTGCGGCCAGCCAGACGATATCCGCGCACCTTATCCCGCAGTGTATTGCAGAGGGTAATCATTGCTATCCGGATATCGATTTTGTTTTGCATGACAGGCCGCAGCAGTGGGTGCTGGAGAGCATCCGTCAGGGTGATGTGGATTTTGGTATTGTTATCGATCCCGGTCAGGTGAGTGACCTGGAATGTGAAATTGTGCTTTCTGAGCCGTTTCTGTTGCTTTGCCGGGACGACGATCCGCTAGCCGCGCAGCCGTCTGTTCATTGGCAGGCGTTGCAGGGAGCGAACCTGGTATTACAGGATTATGCCTCGGGCAGCCGTCCGCTGATTGATTCTGCGCTGGTGACGCAGGGCGTTAAGGCGACCATTGTGCAGGAGATTGGACACCCGGCAACGCTTTTTCCCATGGTGGAGGCCGGCATAGGGATCAGTGTATTACCCGCCCTGGCGCTCCCTTTGCCGCAGGGAAGCCGTCTGGTCGTGAAGCGACTGACGCCTGCTATTGAGCGAAAACTGATGCTGGTACGGCGAAAAAACCGTTCACTCTCCGGGGCTGCGCAGGCTATCTGGGAAGTGGTGCGTATCCAGGCGCAACGATTAACCGAGGCCCGTATACGCGATCCACTGTTTAACTCAACAGAGCGTTAGACGTAGATGTCTATTTGATGATTGTCTGATGCGTTCTTCGGGCCTTCCACGTTGACCAGACTTTGCTCTTGTTTCTTCTGAGCTTCTTCCGCCTGCTGGCGCTGCAGCTGTGCGAGCTGTGCCTGCAGCACTTTGATTTGCACCTGGATTAGCTCCTGCTGTTTCTTCTTCTCTTCCGCACTGCCGGAACCGTTCGCAACCTCTTTTAACTGTTGAGTCAGCTTGGTTATCTTGTCAGTGATACGGCTGATCTGGGCAGCGATATCGTTGCCGCCGGAAGAACGACTCCCGCCACCGCTGGTTTGAATGGGCTGGGTTGTAGCCTGAATGGTCGTCATACTTTTTCCTCTCGCTGTAAAACAGAGGTATCGGCGCCAACGCAATTAGCTTGAGCAAAACTGCCATATCTGGCAGGGAAAGGTATTGATACCAAATCAGTATTGATGATGCAGAGAAAGTGTATTGGAGGTAACCCGCAGGCTCCAGATATAAGACTAAGGTCATGCGATCGGTGATATCGCGATCTTAATTCTCAAGGAGCTTTTATGACCCTCTCGAATAATCCCTGGTTCTCTGCAGACATCATTCGTGCCGCTAAACCTGATTTCACTCCGCGGGTTGCGTTTATTCTCGGCTCAGGTCTTGGCGCGCTCGCCGAGCAGATTGTTGACGCTGTGGTACTGAGCTATGAAAAACTGCCGGGCTTCCCGGTGAGCACCGTTCACGGTCACGCCGGTGAGCTGGTGTTGGGGCATCTTGCCGGTGTTCCGGTCGCCTGTATGAAAGGGCGCGGTCACTTCTATGAGGGCCGCGGCATCGCCGTCATGACCGATGCAATCCGCACCTTCAAACTGCTGGGCTGCGAACTGCTGTTCAGTACCAATGCCGCCGGTTCGTTACGTCCGGAGGTTGAACCGGGAAGCCTGGTTGCCCTCTGCGACCACATCAACACCCTGCCGGGTACTCCGATGGTCGGGCTGAACGATGACCGTTTTGGCGACCGTTTTTTCTCGCTGGCCAATGCTTATGACGCAGATTGCCGTGCCCTGCTGCAGACCGTGGCGAGCGAGAAGGGCTTTCCATTGCATGAGGGGGTGTTTGTCTCTTATCCAGGCCCTAACTTCGAAACTGCGGCTGAGATCCGCATGATGCAGATCATCGGCGGAGATGTGGTGGGAATGTCAGTGGTGCCGGAAGTGATCTCGGCGCGCCACTGTGGCCTGAAGGTGGTCGCCGTTTCGGCCATAACCAACCTTGCTGAAGGTCTGAGCGATGTAAAACTGTCGCATGAACAAACGCTTGCCGCCGCCGAACTCTCTCGCCAGAACTTCATCGATCTTATCTGCGGTTTTCTGCGCCAGCTTGCCTGAGCGAAACAACACCGTGGCCCGTGAGGGCCACTCTGCTATAAGGAATCGGGTATGAACATCACGACGCGCTTAAAGATGATGTCCTTTATGCAATATTTTATCTGGGGAAGCTGGCTCGTTACTCTCGGCGCTTACATGATTAACACCCTGGGTTTTTCCGGCTCGGACGTGGGTATGGTCTACAGCTCGAAGGGGCTTGCCGCGATCGTCATGCCCTCGCTGGTGGGCATTATTGCCGATAAGTGGCTGCGGGCAGATCGTGCATATGTGATTTGCCATCTCGTCTGTGCCGTTGCGCTTTGCTATGCCGCGCAGGTCAATGAACCGGGGCTGATGTTCTGGGTCATGCTGGTTAATGCCATGGCCTTTATGCCAACCATTGCGCTTTCGAATACCATTTCCTACTCCTGTCTTGAGCAGGCAGGGCTGGACACGGTGACCCATTTTCCAACGGTGCGGGTCTATGGCACGGTAGGCTTCATTGTGGCGATGTGGGCCATAAGCCTGATGGGTGCAGAGTTAACCAACATTCAACTCTACATTGCTGCTGCCGCGTCGCTGGTACTAGCGCTCTATTCACTGACGTTACCGGCCATTCCGGTGGCGAAGAATAAAACCTCATCGTCGCTGACAAGCAAACTTGGCCTGAATGCGTTCGTCCTGTTTAAACAGCCCCGAATGGCGGTGTTCTTTTTGTTTGCGATGCTGCTGGGCGCCGTGCTGCAAATCACCAATACTTTCGGTAGCCCCTTTCTGCATGATTTTGCGCGTAATCCGGCGTATGCGGAAAGCTTTATCGTGAAATATCCTTCTATTTTGCTCTCCGTCTCGCAGATGTCAGAGGTGCTGTTCATCCTGACCATTCCTTTCTTCCTCCGACGTTTTGGCATAAAAACCGTGATGCTGATGAGCATGGTGGCCTGGATGCTGCGTTTTGGACTCTTTGCGTATGGCGATCCTTCCGCGACAGGCGTCGGGCTGTTGATGCTGTCAATGCTGGTCTACGGTTGCGCGTTCGACTTCTTCAACATCTCCGGTTCGGTGTTTGTCGAACAGGAGGTAAGCGCTGATATCCGCGCCAGCGCGCAAGGGCTGTTTATGACGACCGTTAACGGTATCGGTGCTTATTTCGGATCGGTATTGAGCGGCGCGGCGGTAGATTATTTCTCCGTGGATGGGGTGAAAGACTGGCAGACCATCTGGCTGGTATTTGCGGCGTATGCGTTGGTGCTCGCCGTGGTGTTTTATTTCAGCTTTAACTATCGCCACACCAGTAAAAACAGCGAGTTGTGCACAGTTGCGCATTAAAGTTTTCCCGGCAGGCGGTGAAAGGCTTTAAGGTGGGAGCATAAGTGTTATCGCCAGGATATGTGTTGATGGAACGCGTCTACCGAACCGACCTTAAGCTGCTCCGCTATTTTCTGGCCGTCGCTGAGGAACTTCATTTTGGACGGGCTGCGGCCCGTCTCAATATGTCGCAGCCGCCGTTGAGCCTGCATATAAAAGAGCTGGAAAGTCAGCTCGGTACCTTACTGTTTATTCGCCACTCACGAAGCGTCGCCTTGACCCATGCGGGTAAAGTATTGATGGAAGAGTCCCGTCGACTGCTTGCCAGCGCAAACCAGGTACTGGCGCGGGTCGAACAAATTGGACGGGGTGAGGCGGGGCGGATTGCGCTGGGCATTGTCGGTACCGCCATGTGGAGCGAAGTGCGCACGGTCATGCGCACATTTTTGAAAGAGCATCCGAACGTTGATGTCGTCTTTCGCGAAAAGTCGCCGGTAATGCAAATGGCGCTGCTGGAGCGTCGGGAGCTGGATGTCGGGATCTGGCGAATGGCAACCGAGCCCACTGCAGGATTTACCAGTATCCGCTTACGGGATGCGGCATTTCTGGTTGCGCTGCCGGAGGATCACCGGCTGGTGGGGGAAAGCGCAATTGCGCTCACCGAACTGCAGAATGAGTACTTTGTCACTATGCCGTCTGCGCATTCTGACTGGTCGTTCTTACAGCGAGTGTGTCAGCAGGCCGGTTTTTCACCGATGATAGTGCGTGAAGCCGATGAACCACAGACGGTGCTGGCAATGATCAGCATGGGAATGGGGATTACGTTAGCTGCTGACAGCTATGCGCAAATGCAGTGGCCCGGTGTGGTATTTCGTCCATTACAGGTACGTATACCGGCAGATTTGTATGTGGTGTATGACGAGAAGCAGGCGACACCGGCGATTAAGTCGTTGATAGCAACGTTGACGGAAGAGTGATGTTATACCGCAGATAGCAAAAAAGCGCCTTTAGGGCGCTTTTTTACATTGGTGGGTCGTGCAGGATGACTCGCTTCGCTCGCCCTTCGGGCCGTCGCCGTAAACGACTCCGTTGCCTCACTGCGTTCGGCTCGGACCTGCTGCAGGTTCGAATCATCCATACCGTAGATAGCAAAAAAGCGCCTTTAGGGCGCTTTTTTACATTGGTGGGTCGTGCAGGATTCGAACCTGCGACCAATTGATTAAAAGTCAACTGCTCTACCAACTGAGCTAACGACCCGAAATGGTGGGCGATGACGGGCTCGAACCGCCGACCCCCTCCGTGTAAAGGAGATGCTCTACCAACTGAGCTAATCGCCCATTTCGGAACTGCTGCGATAAGGTGAGAATGGTGGGCGATGACGGGCTCGAACCGCCGACCCCCTCCGTGTAAAGGAGATGCTCTACCAACTGAGCTAATCGCCCAATCTCAATACTTATCTACACTGCGAGTCTACTTAAGTAGATGGTGGGTGATGACGGGCTCGAACCGCCGACCCCCTCCGTGTAAAGGAGATGCTCTACCAACTGAGCTAATCACCCCCGCTGTGTGGAGTCGCATTATAGGGAGAGTTGAAAATGAGTCAACGCATTTTCTAAAGTTTTTATTCGTTCGTCGTAAAATTAAACAAAACGATCGCGAAACGGGCGATGACGCATGATTTCTAAACAAAAATCGCAAACTCCCTCACGATAAAGGGATCAACATTGAGGAATCCCCCCACAGTGATAGAATATTGCCCATTGTTTTTTTCCCAGGATTTGCCGATTGCCGGCATCTTTATAACGTAAGGCCATTTCATGAAAATCAAAACTCGCTTCGCGCCGAGCCCGACAGGCTATCTGCACGTCGGTGGTGCACGTACCGCTCTCTATTCCTGGCTTTTTGCACGCCACAACAAAGGTGAGTTCGTACTGCGTATTGAAGACACCGATCTCGAGCGCTCCACGCCGGAAGCAATTGAAGCCATTATGGATGGTATGAACTGGCTGAATCTGGAGTGGGACGAAGGCCCGTATTTCCAGACCAAACGTTTTGACCGCTACAACGCCGTGATTGATGAGATGCTGGTCGCGGGTACAGCGTATAAATGCTATTGCTCCAAAGAACGCCTTGATGCGCTGCGTGAAGATCAGATGGCGAAGGGTGAAAAACCGCGTTATGACGGCCGCTGCCGCCATGACCATAGCGAGCATGCTGCTGATGAACCGTGCGTGGTGCGTTTTGCTAACCCGCAGGACGGCTCGGTAATTTTTGACGACCAGATCCGTGGCCCGATCGAATTCAGCAACCAGGAGCTGGACGATCTGATCATCCGCCGCACCGACGGTTCCCCAACCTATAACTTCTGCGTTGTGGTTGACGACTGGGATATGGAAATCACGCATGTTATCCGTGGCGAAGACCATATCAACAACACCCCACGTCAAATCAACATCCTGAAAGCGCTGAACGCCCCTGTTCCGGTCTATGCGCACGTGTCCATGATCAATGGCGACGACGGCAAAAAACTGTCTAAACGCCACGGTGCAGTCAGCGTCATGCAGTATCGCGACGACGGCTATCTGCCGGAAGCGCTTCTGAACTATCTGGTGCGTCTGGGCTGGTCGAGCGGCGATCAGGAGATCTTTAGCCGTGAAGAGATGATCAATCTGTTCTCTCTGGGCGCGGTAAGTAAATCTGCGAGCGCGTTTAACACTGATAAGCTGCTCTGGCTGAACCACCACTACATCAATACCATGCAGCCGGAATATGTGGCGACATACCTGCAGTGGCACATCGAGCAGGCAAATATTGATACTCGTACTGGCCCTGAACTGGCGGAACTGGTGAAACTGCTCGGCGAGCGTTGCAAAACGCTGAAAGAGATCGCTGAAAGCTGCCGCTACTTCTATGAAGAGTTTGACGAGTTCGACGCGGACGCGGCGAAGAAGCACCTGCGTCCGGTTGCGCGTCAGCCACTCGAACTGGTGCGTGACAAACTGGCGGCGATGACTGACTGGACTGCCGAGAATGTGCATCATGCCATTCAGGCGACGGCAGATGAGCTGGAAGTTGGTATGGGCAAAGTGGGTATGCCACTGCGTGTGGCAGTAACCGGTGCGGGTCAGTCTCCGGCACTCGATGTTACCGTTCATGCCATTGGTAAATCACGCAGCGTAGCGCGCATTAACAAGGCGCTGGATTTTATTACTGAGCGCGAAAACCAGCAGTAATAACGCCTGAACCATGAAAAACGGCAGGGAGACCTGCCGTTTTTTTATGCATTAAATTCAGCAATGCCGAGACGTGCAAGAAAGCCGCGTATCCCTTCACGCTTCAGTAAGGCATCCAGACGCTCCTGCTCAAGGTGCGTCATATTCTCCAGCGTCTCGATGATCCCAGGACGCAAAGTAGAGGAGGGGTCACTGTACAATGATGTCACCTCCGCCAGATGGTACACCGCCTGACGGTTACGGACAGCCGGGAGGCTCATGATGTGCTCCTTCACGCGGGCATCAATGTGAATCAGCCGTGCACGTCCGCCTTTCACCCCATTGACGCCCTCGGTTTTCCATCCCTGCTGGCGTATCCAGCGGTTCACCGTTTGCCGTGCAACACCCAAATTTTCTGCCAGCTCTTCGGTGGTCATTTTGCTACGGAATCTTTTCATATCAGTTCTGGTCGCGTATCCCTAAACGTTGCAACAATCCGGTAATCCCTTCCCGCAGTAACAGTGATGTCATCTGCCTTTGCTCTTCCGGCGTCATTTCATTTGCCAGCGTCAGGAGCAGGGAGTGAAGCGAGCCATCATGGCTGGCACTTTCTGGTATCTCAGACGTTTCACTTGCCCGGCGCGCGCTGCGGATAAACTCACGCACTTTTTCATTAACGTGCACCAGACGCGCTTTGCCGCCCTGGACTCCTGGTTTTGGCGATGTAATCCAACCCTCTTTGCGTACCCATTTATTGATGGTCTGGCGGCTATAGCCAGTGAGCAGGGCTAACTCTTCTGGCGTCATTCGTTCCTTGATCATGCAATTTCCTGAGTATTCGTGGGGTTAATTAACGGCTCATTTTATAGCACCGTTTTAGAGGAAAATGTGACAGGCTTAACTCATGACTGCGAGCAGACTCGCAAAGTGATTCATTTGCATGATTTTTCGGCGATTGAACCGCCGTCATTGATTTTGCCGTTGACACTCCGCAGCGGAATTCATATTATGCCGCCCGTCAACATGACAGCTTTACGATGGGGCTATAGCTCAGCTGGGAGAGCGCTTGCATGGCATGCAAGAGGTCAGCGGTTCGATCCCGCTTAGCTCCACCACACTCTGAACCCAACAGAGTGCGGTCAGTAAAGTCAACATGTGGGGCTATAGCTCAGCTGGGAGAGCGCTTGCATGGCATGCAAGAGGTCAGCGGTTCGATCCCGCTTAGCTCCACCAAAATTTGAACCCTCGTCGAAAGACGGGGGTTTTTTTTATGCTTTTGTAAAACTCTTCACCCTAATTTGTTGCTGAAATAGAGGTGTTTTTGTACCTCACCTCAATCAAAATCAATAAAGCGGTCTATAAATAGACTTCAACTTGATTCGCGCAATTAATAAACCTATTATCCATCCGGGCAATGATACGAATGGAAAATAGATTATCTAACTTAATGAATAGAAAAACTTACAATAATGTAAAGATATTTATAACTGCCCTGGCGCTTTGCCTGGTTGCGGTGCCATTCTCCCGTTATATCTCTCCGCGCGCTGTTATTAATGGTCATGACGTATATTTAGCATGGCTGCCTTTAAGCGTAATGCTGGCGGTTATTCTGGTATTTGGGCGTCGGGCGGTTATTCCTGTTCTGTTAAGTTTTACTATCACTAATATATTCAGCATTGATTTAGCACCGCTACAATATTCAGTTTTATTGTTCTGTCAGACGTTCTCGGTGTTTGCGGGGTGCGGCATCCTCAGGATCATACTGGGCAAGCGCTGGCGCTACTGCGTGCCGAACAAGCATATTGGGTTACGGATATTTTGGCTCGGCTTTATGGTACCGATAGGCATAAAAGTGTCGATGTACTTGGCAGGTTATTTGTTCCATTTCCCGGTTACTATCTCAACCTTCTTCGGTGAAGGTACCGCAATTTATAACGTAGTCGATATACAAAGTCTGATCTGCGCGGCGTTGATATTTACCATGATGTTCTATTACCCGTTAAGAATGATAATTAATCCACGTTATGCCATCACCTTCTGGCGACGCAGTGTGAAGCCCGTGTTTTTTCAAAAGAAATCGCTATATATATTAGTCTGGCTGATGCTTTTAATCGTCATCCTCGCAATTTTATGTGCTCCTTTTGAGTCACCTATTATTGCGGGCTATTTAATGCCAGTGATTTTTATTCTCTTTACGTTAGGGATCAGTCGCCTGAGCTACGCGCTCATTTCTCTTTTCTGGGCGGCATCCGCACTTCTGCTGTTGACCTATAACTATAATTTCCTCAATGGCGTGGAGTCAGGCCATTCGCTCTCCTTTATTTTGTCTGTCCTTATCTCTTTCGCCATCTGTTTGCTCTACATGTCGCGGATTTATCAGCGCAGCGAGTGGCTGAAGCAGGACTGGCAGGACAGGGCGCTAACCGATCCGCTGACCGGTTTACCGAACATTCGTGCACTGGAAGATTTTTTGCAGGACCACCCTGATGCCAAAGTGTGCTGTCTGCGAATGGACAACCTCGAGTTCTTGAGTCGTCACTACGGCATTCTTATGCGGGTACATTGCAAACGGATGGTGACCACCTCGCTGCAGCCATTTTTGCAAAAAGATGAGCGGCTTTTCCAGCTCCCGGGCAGCGAACTGGTGCTGGTATTGCTGGGGCCGGGAACCGCTGAGCGCCTGCAGCATATGGTCGATCAGCTGAACAGCCGTAAGATTGTCTGGAACAACACCGGGCTGGATATTGAATTTGGCGCTTCCTGGGGAATGGTTGAGAACGGTGAGAAGTTACACCATACGCTGGGGCAGCTCAGCTGGCTGGCTGAGCAATCTTGCGGAGCGCATAATGTACTGGCGCTCACCAATAGCCTCGAGGTGGCATCAGGACAAACAACCGAGCGGGTTTTGATGTTAGCGCGCATCAAACATGCTCTGGATGCCGGACAGTTTCATTTATACGCCCAGCCAATCCAGAAGGCAGATGGTAGCGGGTATTACGAAATACTGACGCGCATGGAAAGCGAGGGCGAGATCATCACCCCAGACCGCTTTATACCCCTGATAGCCCAGTTTAACCTGAGCCACCGCTTCGACATGTGCGTGATGGAAAAATTACTGGTGTGGCTGCGCGATCATCCAGCGACGCATGCCGGAGTGCGTTTTTCTGTCAATCTGATGCCCCTGACGTTGATGCAAAAAGAGGTGGCCATCGAGATTTGCTCGCTCTTTGAACGCTATGGGGTTGCACCACAGGCGGTGGTGATTGAGATCACCGAAGAGCAGGCTTTCTCTAATTCGGGCAGCAGTATCAAAAACATTCAGCAGTTGCGGGATTGCGGTTTCCGGATCGCGATTGATGATTTCGGCACCGGATATGCCAACTACGAACGTCTCAGACGTCTGCAGGCGGACATCATCAAAATTGACGGGTGCTTTGTTAAAGATATCTGTACCGACGATATGGATGCGATGATCGTGCAGTCGATTTGCAACCTGGCGAAGACGAAATCACTGAGTGTGGTGGCCGAATATGTTGAAACGCCGGAACAGCGGGAGAAGCTGCTTCACTTCGGGGTCGACTATCTGCAGGGTTACCTGATTGGCAAACCCAAACCGCTTAATGAATTACGGGCATAAAAAAACCGGGAGCTGAGCTCCCGGTTTTTATTTCTCTGCAGGTGTTACAGTACCAGTGCCGCAATAGAGGCAGACAGTACGCTCACCAGCGTAGAACCGTAAACCAGCTTCAGACCGAAGCGAGAAACCACGTTACCCTGTTCTTCATTCAGACCTTTAATCGCACCGGCGATAATACCGATGGAAGAGAAGTTAGCGAAGGAGACCAGGAACACGGACAGGATGCCTTCCGCGCGTGGAGAGAGCGTGCTGGCAATTTTCTGCAGATCCATCATTGCAACGAATTCGTTAGAGACCAGTTTAGTCGCCATGATACTGCCTACCTGCAGCGCTTCATGTGCAGGAACACCCATCACCCAGGCAACCGGGTAGAAGATGTAGCCCAGAATGCCCTGGAAGGAGATACCCAGAACCGCTGCGAACAGGGCGTTCAGAGCAGAAATCAGGGCAATAAAGCCGATCAGCATCGCCGCAACGATAATCGCCACTTTGAAACCAGCCAGAATGTACTCACCCAGCATTTCGAAGAAGCTCTGACCTTCATGCAGATTTGCCATCTGCAGGTTCTCTTCGCCTTCGTCAACACGGTACGGGTTGATCAGAGAGAGAACGATAAAGGTACTGAACATGTTCAAGACCAGCGCGGCAACCACGTATTTAGGTTCCAGCATCGTCATATACGCACCCACGATAGACATGGAGACGGTAGACATTGCGGTGGCTGCCATGGTGTACATGCGGTTGCGGGACATCTTACCGAGGATGTCTTTATAGGCGATGAAGTTCTCAGACTGACCCAGGATCAGGGAGCTGACGGCGTTGAACGATTCCAGTTTACCCATGCCGTTAACTTTAGAGAGTACGGTACCAATGGCGCGGATAACGACGGGCAGAACACGAATGTGTTGCAGAATACCGATCAGCGCAGAGATGAAGACGATAGGGCACAGTACCTTCAGGAAGAAGAACGCCAGACCTTCGTCGTTCATTTTACCGAAGACAAAGTTCGTCCCTTCGTTGGCGAATCCGAGCAGTTTTTCGAACATTTCGGAGAAGCCTTTTACGAAGCCAAGCCCCACGTTGGAGTTCAGGAAGAACCACGCGAGCAAAACTTCAATAACGAGAAGCTGAACAACAAAGCGGATGCGGATTTTTTTACGGTCATGGCTGACCAGTAACGCAAGCGCAGTAACGACAACGAGTGCCAGGACAAAATGAAGGACGCGGTCCATATTTGCTCCAAATATGAGGCAGGTTTAATTTTCGTGCACATTCTATGTAACAAGCGAAAAGAAAACGAGATCAAGGACACACTATAGTTACATCCTGTGACGAGTCTCAAAATTAGTGATCCACAATACATTTTTGTTATGTTAGGTAAATGCGTGAAAAGTTAAGTTTGTGTGCTAGTCTTCACAAAAGCGTGCGCGATTGCAGGTTTTGTTAGATCGCCCCACCTTACCCGCCCGTCTATTGTTCAAAGCTATCAGAGAAATCACTATAAACTCACTAAATGATCTTGATAATCATTCTCATTTTGATAGCATTAAACATAGCAAAGGCTATATTTCCAGAGGCAGAAATGACAAACAGTCGCGTAGAGGGTAGCAGTGGCAGAGCAGCGCGCAAGTTGCGGTTCGCGTTAATGGGACCTGCGTTCATAGCTGCCATCGGCTATATCGATCCAGGTAACTTTGCGACCAATATTCAGGCCGGGGCCAGCTTCGGCTATAAGCTGCTCTGGGTGGTCGTGTGGGCTAACCTGATGGCCATGTTGATCCAGATGCTGTCCGCGAAGCTGGGGATTGCCACGGGCAAAAACCTGGCTGAACAAATTCGCGATCATTATCCGCGTCCGGCGGTATGGCTTTACTGGGTTCAGGCGGAAATTATCGCCATGGCAACCGACCTCGCCGAATTCATCGGGGCCGCGATTGGTTTTAAATTGATCCTCGGCGTCTCGCTGCTTCAGGGCGCGGTGCTCACCGGGATTGCCACTTTCCTGATCCTGATGCTGCAGCGTCGCGGTCAAAAACCGCTGGAAAAAGTTATCGGTGGGCTGCTGCTGTTTGTGGCGGCGGCCTATATCGTCGAGCTGATTTTCTCTCAGCCGAATCTGGCACAGCTCAGCAAAGGGATGATTATCCCGAGCCTGCCAACCTCTGAAGCGGTATTCCTGGCCGCCGGTGTGCTGGGCGCAACCATCATGCCGCATGTCATTTACCTGCATTCCTCGCTGACTCAGCACCTGCACGGCGGGACGCGCAAAGAGCGTTACTCTGCGACGAAATGGGATGTGGCGATCGCCATGACCATTGCCGGTTTTGTGAACCTGGCGATGATGGCGACCGCTGCCGCCGCTTTCCATTTTAACGGTCACACCGGTATTGCCGATCTCGACCAGGCATACCTTACGCTGGAGCCGTTACTGAGCCACGCTGCTGCCACGATATTCGGGCTGAGCCTGGTGGCGGCCGGTCTCTCGTCAACGGTTGTGGGGACGCTGGCAGGGCAGGTGGTGATGCAGGGCTTTGTCCGTTTCCACATTCCGCTTTGGGTTCGTCGCTCCGTGACCATGCTGCCCTCCTTTGTTGTGATTCTGATGGGGCTGGATCCCACGAGAATTCTGGTCATGAGCCAGGTACTGCTGAGTTTTGGTATCGCGCTTGCACTGGTGCCGCTGCTGATCTTTACCAGTGACAAAAGCCTGATGGGCGAACTGGTGAACAGCACGCTGGTGAAACGAACCGGTTGGGTCATTGTGGCGGTAGTGGTGTCGTTGAACCTGTGGCTCCTGGTCGGCACTGCTCTGGGGTTATAGCGTCGCGTTGAACCAAAGAAAAAGGAGCCGGGAGGCTCCTTTTTGCATTATTGATGACGCATTAGTGATGATGGCCGTGACCACCGTGTCCTCTGCCACCGTGACCCCAGCCACCGCGGCGGTCGTCACGATCGTTCCAGCCTTCACGGTAACCACGCTCATAGGCGTTGTTTTTGTACCAGCCGCGATGCAGGCCATTATCATGTCTGCGCCAGCGGTCGCCGCGCCACTCATAGTGACGGTTCCAGTAATCACGGTCGCGCCAGTAGCCACCGTCCCAGTATCTGCCGTAGTCGTCACGATCGCCAATTTGTAATTTAACTGATGGCAACAGGGTGATTTCGCCCGCAGTGGCGATCAGCGGGGCCGAAGCCAGTAATACCGCTGCAAGAATCAGTGACCTGAACATACTCTTTCTCCTTCACGATCGGGGCCTTTGTGGGGCCTGTTAACGCAATATTACGAGTTGGTAAAGGCTCGTTTCATCGCCTCAACTCCTAATTCATGAATGAGAGCACTTTTTGCTAAAAGTGATTTTATTTTGAGCTGTTCAGGATCCCATCAATGATTGCCAGTTCTTCCGCCGAGAAATGGCGGTTTTCCAGCATTGCCACGGCATCGTCAATCTGGGCGGTTTTACTGGCCCCAATCAGCACTGACGTTACCGACTCGTGGCGTAAAATCCACGCCAGCGCCATCTGTGATAGTTTCTGGCCGCGGCTTTCCGCCAGCGCGTTCAGTTGACGAACCTTCTCCAGCTTCTCTTCGGTGATCTGATCGGGATTAAGGAACTTACTGCCGCTTGCCGCACGCGAGTCTGCAGGAATACCGTTCAGGTAGCGGTTAGTCAGCTGTCCCCCCGCCAGCGGCGAGAAGGGAATGCAGCCGACGCCTTTTTCCTGCAGCACGTCCAGCAGGCCTTCCTCTGGCGCACGTTCAAACATCGAATATTTCGGCTGGTGGATCAGACACGGCGTCCCAAGTTCATTCAGGATACCGATAGCCTTGCGGGCCTGTTCTGCAGGGTAATTTGATAACCCGACGTAAAGGGCTTTTCCCTGACGCACCACATGGTCAAGCGCTTTCATGGTTTCCAGCAGTGGCGTTTGTGGGTCAGGACGGTGATGATAAAAGATATCCACATATTCCAGCCCCATACGCTTCAGGCTTTGATCCAGGCTGGCAACCAGATATTTGCGTGACCCCCAGTCGCCGTAGGGGCCATCCCACATGGTATAACCCGCTTTGGTCGAGATGATCAGCTCGTCGCGCCATGGCAGGAAATCTTCCTGCAAAATGCGACCGAAGTTACGTTCGGCTGAGCCGGGAGGAGGACCGTAATTATTGGCAAGGTCGAAATGCGTAATACCCAGATCGAACGCGCGTTGTAAAAGTTGACGGCTGTTTTCGACAAGCGTGGCGTCGCCAAAATTGTGCCACAACCCGAGTGAGATAGCGGGCAACATGAGTCCGCTTTGCCCGCAGCGGCGATACTGCATTGTCTGATAACGATTTTTGTCCGGCTGGTAACCCATTCTGATGCCCTCTGGCGCTGAAAGGAAAAATCAGTGTATACGTTTACATTTACATGAAAAAAAAGAGCATAGCGCAGCCTTTTTTGTAAAGCATTCTTTCCATGCCCTTCTTACGACCAATTCTGGACAGCCATCACGCTTCTTTAATACTCAAAGTGAGGTCAACGTCAGAAGGACACCTGTTATGCGAACCCCATACTGCGTCGCCGATTACCTGCTGGACCGTCTTACAGATTGTGGTGCCGATCATCTGTTTGGCGTGCCGGGCGACTATAACCTGCAGTTTCTCGACCACGTAATAGACAGCCCGGATATTTGTTGGGTGGGCTGTGCCAATGAGCTGAACGCATCCTATGCCGCTGACGGATACGCCCGATGTAAGGGCTTTGCCGCGCTGCTGACCACATTCGGCGTTGGGGAGTTAAGTGCCATGAACGGTATTGCCGGCAGCTATGCCGAGCATGTCCCGGTTTTACATATTGTGGGGGCGCCGGGTACGGCGGCACAGCAAAGGGGAGAGTTGCTGCATCATACGTTGGGGGATGGGGAGTTCCGTCACTTTTATCATATGAGCGAGCCGATCACCGTCGCACAGGCGGTCCTTACCGAACAAAATGCCTGTTATGAAATCGACCGTGTGCTGACAACCATGCTTCGGGAACGTCGCCCCGGTTATCTGATGTTACCCGCCGATGTGGCAAAAAAAGCCGCCACTCCGCCTGTAAACGCTCTCACTCATAAGCAGGCTCATGCCGATAGCGCCTGCCTGAAAGCGTTCCGGGATGCTGCTGAGAACAAACTGGCGATGAGCAAACGTACCGCGCTGCTGGCCGACTTCCTTGTTCTGCGCCATGGCCTGAAGCATGCGCTACAGAAGTGGGTGAAAGAGGTACCGATGGCCCATGCCACCATGCTGATGGGGAAAGGGATATTCGACGAGCGTCAGGCGGGTTTTTACGGTACATACAGTGGTTCAGCCAGCACCGGTGCGGTAAAAGAGGCGATAGAAGGGGCTGACACGGTATTGTGTGTTGGCACGCGTTTTACCGATACCCTGACGGCCGGGTTCACGCACCAGCTTACCCCGGCGCAAACCATTGAAGTCCAGCCGCATGCCGCACGCGTCGGGGATGTCTGGTTTACCGGCATCCCAATGAACCAGGCGATTGAGACGCTGGTCGAACTCTGCAAACAGCACGTGCATGCTGGCCTTATGTCGTCATCATCCGGCGCAATACCGTTCCCGCAGCCGGACGGTTCGCTTACCCAGGAGAATTTCTGGAGAACGTTGCAAACCTTTATTCGCCCGGGGGACATTATCCTTGCCGACCAGGGAACATCCGCCTTCGGCGCGATTGATCTGCGTTTACCGGCTGATGTGAACTTTATCGTCCAGCCGCTGTGGGGCTCGATTGGTTACACGCTGGCGGCGGCGTTTGGTGCACAAACCGCATGCCCGAACCGGCGCGTGATTGTGCTGACGGGGGATGGCGCGGCCCAGCTCACCATTCAGGAACTAGGCTCGATGCTACGTGATAAACAGCACCCCATTATTCTGGTGCTCAACAACGAAGGCTACACGGTTGAGAGGGCTATCCACGGGGCGGAGCAGCGGTATAACGACATTGCTTTGTGGAACTGGACGCACATTCCGCAGGCGTTGAGCCTCGATCCTCAGTCTGAGTGCTGGCGGGTCAGTGAAGCGGAACAGCTGGCGGACGTACTTGAAAAAGTGGCGCACCACGAGCGGCTCTCGTTGATTGAGGTGATGCTCCCGAAAGCGGATATCCCGCCGCTGCTCGGGGCGCTTACCAAAGCTCTGGAAGCGCGTAATAACGCCTGATTACTTGTCGTTTCGCCAGGCCATCATCATCGGTTTGCCCGCCAGCAGGAGCCAGGCGGGCAACATCACGATACAGAGCAGGGGGAAGAGCGTTGAATCCGGCACCACTACCGCCGCCATAAACAGGCTCAGCCACGCATCGCGCGTCACCACCAGCACCAGCCCCAGAATTGAGCAAGAGACCGTTATCGCTGCCGGCACCGCATCCACATGTTCATGCAGCATCAGCCCCAACGCCACGCCGATAAACACCGCCGGGAAGATACGCCCACCGCGGAACCCACATGCTGCAGCTACCACCAGCGCCGCCAGTTTAACCAGCGCAAACAGCAGGTAATCAGACACGCTGAACACCTGGCTGAAAGCCAACTGCTGCATTTCATCAAGGCCTTTAAACAGCGTTACCGTTCCGCCGATAGCCCCTAATACGCCCAGCATCAGACCACCCGCCCCCAGAATCAGCACCGGGTGCTTCAGCCGGTGCATCAGACGGTGCAGGCGCGGAAGGCACCATACCGCAATCATCCCGAGTGCAATGGCGATCGCGACGACGATGGCACCGCTGAAAATATCGGCAATATGCATTTGACCGTAGTGGGGCAGAGAGAGTGAGAAATGAGGATGGAAAAAAAGACTGGTCGTGAGCGCGCCAGCCGCAGCGGCCATCAGCGGCGCAAAGAGTTTATCCCAGAGCGGGACGTCGTTATTGCTGGTAAGCGTCTGAGAAAAAATAAGGGCGGCGGCAACGGGCGTGCCGAAAAGCGCCCCGATGGTGCCTGCAGAGGCGAGGATGGTCCAGTCCAGCGCACCGACCCGGGGTAAAATGCGCGAACCGAGAAAGACCGCCATACCAATGTTTACCGCCATGATGGGATGTTCAGGACCAAGGCTGACACCGCCCGCCAGACCCAGGATCAACGCGATAATCAGCCCCGGCAGCGCCGAGGGGGGAACGGGCGCACCGATCAGTGGCTCAAGCGCCGGGTCCGGCCCGGCGTGCCCGGGGCTAAAGCGGATCACCAGACCCACCGCAACGCCGGTGAGCGTCAGCATCAACATGATCCATCCCGGCGAATCCACGCTGACGCCCAGTTGTGCAGGAAGCGCCGTCCATAACATCGCCTGCAACACCGACGCGACTTTCATCACGACAATGAGCACCAGACTTGAGGCAACGCCAATGATCAGCGCCGGTATTGCCAGTAAGAGCATGGTTCTGGCTCGCGGATGGAGCATGATGATTTCCTTGTACAAAACGCTATTACGTTACTTTGCACAATCAGCTTTATGGCAATAGTGCAAAAGGTGCTGAAACGGTAAAGTTATTCTGTGACGAAGATCGATAATCCACGGGCATTCACCTTCCGGTCGTTGTTGTTATCACGCCTTGAACTTACAGTGTCCCAAAGATTTATTCTGACTTTAGCGGAGCAGTAGAAGAATGACAAAGTATGCTTTGGTAGGCGATGTGGGCGGCACGAATGCTCGCCTTGCCCTATGCGATGTAAATAGCGGTGAAATTTCCCGGGCGAAAACCTATTCAGGGCTGGATTATCCAAGTCTTGAGGCCGTTGTTCGGGTCTATCTTGAAGAGCAACAGGTGAGCATCGAAGACGGATGTATCGCCATTGCCTGCCCGATTACCGGTGACTGGGTGGCGATGACCAACCATGTCTGGGCATTTTCCATCGCTGAGATGAAAAAAAACCTTGGTTTTGCGCACCTTGAAATCATCAATGACTTTACTGCCGTATCCATGGCGATCCCGATGCTGAAGCCAGAGCATCTGATTCAATTTGGCGGTACAGCGCCAGTAGAAGGTAAGCCGATTGCGGTCTACGGTGCCGGTACCGGTCTTGGCGTTTCACATCTGGTTCACGTCGACCAGCGCTGGGTAAGCCTGCCGGGTGAGGGCGGTCACGTGGACTTTGCGCCCAACAGCGAAGAAGAGGGCATTATCCTCGAAGAGCTGCGAGCTGAAATCGGCCACGTCTCCGCCGAGCGCGTGCTTTCCGGTCCGGGTCTGGTGAATCTGTACCGTGCGATTGTAAAATCAGACGGCCGTCTGCCGGAAAATCTGCAACCAAAAGATGTGACCGAGCGCGCGCTGGCTGACAGCTGCATCGACTGTCGCCGTGCGCTGTCGCTGTTCTGTGTGATCATGGGACGGTTTGGCGGCAACCTGGCGCTGACGCTGGGCACCTTCGGGGGAGTCTACATCGCGGGCGGGATCGTACCGCGTTTCCTCGACTTCTTTACAGCCTCAGGCTTCCGCGGTGCGTTTGAAGACAAAGGTCGCTTCAGAAGCTATGTGCAGGACATCCCTGTGTACCTGATTGTGCACGATAACCCTGGCCTGCTTGGCTCGGGCGCGCACCTGCGTCAGGTACTGGGTCAAATCCTCTGACGACTATCCCTCTCCTGCGGGAGAGGGGATTTTTACAGATGCATCAGCTGGCGGAACTCTTTCACCTTGCTGCGACTCACCGGGACCTGAAAATCAAGATCCTTCAGACGCAAAATATAGGTGTTGTTAAACCACGGTTCGATCTCGCGGATCTTGTTTAGATTGACGCAAAACGAACGGTGACAGCGGAAAAAGTGCGCCGCCGGCAGTTTGTTGCAAAACTCGGTGATGTTCATTGCCATCACGTATGATTCACGCCGTGTATAGACAAACGTCATCTTCTCGTGCGCTTCGGCATAGTAGATATCGTCGATAGGCGTCACGATGATGCGTTCATCCTTGACCAGATTTATGGTGTCGTTTTCACGTATCGCCGGGCTTGCGTTAGCAGGCGTGGCCTGTTGTTGCCATGCGGCTTCCAGCTTTCGCAGCATGCTGACAATACGCGATTCCTGGTAAGGCTTCAGAATATAGTCAAACGCTTCCAGTTCGAAGGCTTCTACGGCGTGCTCTTTCCAGGCGGTAACGAAAACAATAAACGGCTTATGGGCAAACTGATTAATATTTTGCGCCAGTAATACACCGTCCAGTGATGGAATGTTGATATCCAGAAAAATGGCGTCGACCCGGTTATGCTGCAAGAACTTGAGCACGTCCAGACCATCCTCAAAGGTACCCACAATCTCCATCTGGCTGTGCGTTTTGATAAGCCAGCTCAGCTCCTGTTGAGCCAGAATTTCATCTTCCACGATGATGACTTTCATTGATTACTCCGGCCTATGGCAACAGTGATGTCGCCGCATGAACGGGGGAGCGTTCATTCGGGACGTAAAAAGCAATTTCGGTGCCGGGTTCGAGACGGTGAATGTGCAGTCCGTCGCCGAACAACAGCTTGACCCGGTGGTGCACGTTCAGCAGTCCAATTTTATTGCCCGGCATTTCGTTAGACTCCACGCGCTCAATGACTTTTGGATCAATACCGTGGCCGGTATCGCGCACGGCAATGCGCACGCGGTTACCGCTTTCGGTTACGCTGATGGTGACCACGCCTTTACCTTTACACGGCTGAATGCCGTGAACAATCGCGTTTTCCACCAGCGGCTGGATCAGCAGGCTTGGGATCACACAGTTGACCTCTTCATCGATATCGTAAATCACCGTGAGCTTGTCACCAAAACGGGCCTGCTCAATCGCGATATAGTCCTTGATCTGATACAGCTCTTTTTTGATGTCGATCTGCTCGTCATCGTTCAGTTCAATGTTGTAGCGCAGGTAGCGCGACAGATTGAATATAAGCTGACGCGCGGTGTCCGGATTCATCCGGATGGAGGACGAGATGGCGTTCAGCGCGTTAAACAGAAAATGAGGATTGATTTTGCTCTGAAGCGCGCGCAGTTCTGCCTTATTTGCCATCTCGCGCAGCTGTTCTGCACGGGAAACTTCCAGCTGGGTAGAGATAATTTGCGACAGACCGATAGCCATCTCCTGAAGCGTGGAGGTGATCTGGTGCGCGTGGCAGTAGTAGATTTTTAGTGTGCCCGTTACCACGCCTTTTTCCCACAGCGGAATCACCAGCATGGAGTGGATTTCCGGCGTTCGGTGAGCTTCATCATTGTTCTTAATGATGATTTTACCGTAGTTGATCGCCTGTCGGGTAGTGGGGCTAATGGTATCGTCATTATCGCGGTAATTGTGTTCCCCGACGCCGACGTAAGCCAGTACGTGGTCGTTATTGGTAATGGCGACCGCATCGGCATGAATATCGCGGCGGATAATATCGCAGACCTGACGTAATGACTCCGCGTTCACATGGCGGAAGAGTGGCAGCGTTTTGTTGGCGATATCCAGCGCCAGCTTGGCCTGACGCGCGGCACTGGCCTCTTTTTCTCCCTCAACGCTTTGTACCAGCAGCACGATAAAACCGATGCAGACGCTGCCGAGGATCATGGGAATACCGATTTTCGAAACGATATCCAGCCCCAGTGCGATAGTGGGGGCCCACACCACCACCAGGATCATGGTCAGCGTTTCGCACACCATGCCGGCGATGATCCCGGCGCGCCAGCGCTGCTTTTTCGGGATCTTGCGGTTAATCCATCCTGACAGTACCCCGGCAATAATACTGGTAATAAAACAGGGAATTGCCGTCACGCCACCGATATCAATCAGGTAACGGTGCGTACCGGCAATCAGTCCGGTGATGACGCCGACCCACGGACCAAACAAAATCCCGCCGGACATGACGGCAATGATACGCACGTTAACCAGCGATCCCTCGACCGGCACGCCGGACCAGGTGCTGAACAACGCGAACAGCGAGAAGATCGCGGTGACGGCCAGCAGCTCTTTTGGCGAGTGCGCAGACTTGTGCAAAAGCTCGCGGAACAGGCGAATGCGGATGAGGAAAAACAGGCAAATCAGCATTAATGCCGCACGGTCAAAAACCGCCAGCAGCATATTGAATATTTCGTGCACGAGTAGACCAGGGAAAACGGGAAAGGACCATGATAAAAAACCTGGCGCGTATTGACCAGCTATCCGTCAGGTTTATCAAATGGGGAAAAACCCTGTTTTGCAAAGGGGATTATCAGGAGAGGGCTGAAGTCGCCCGATTTTTTTGTGATAACGCCTGAGCAGGTAACGGTTTTGATATCATCGTGTTACACAACAGATATCAGAAAGAGGCTGTCACTTCGGACGCTTCCGCTTTTCAATGCAGCAGGGTTCCGATTTTAGCGCGCACTCTTTTTTTTCATTTCCCTCTCGACAGCATGATTTTTTTCAGGTTATTTTCTAAACATGCCACATCGGTGGCAGCGTCGCTCGGACGGTCCGGGCGCTAACGTTAATCTGAGGAATCTATGGCTGAATTCAGTCCTGAACGCCGTTTTACGCGTATCGATCGTCTCCCCCCTTATGTATTCAACATCACTGCTGAACTGAAAATGGCTGCGCGTCGGCGCGGCGAAGACATTATCGATTTCAGCATGGGTAACCCTGACGGCCCAACACCGCCGCATATTGTTGAGAAATTATGTACGGTTGCTCAGCGTCCGGATACGCACGGCTACTCTACCTCTCGCGGTATTCCTCGATTACGTCGTGCAATTTCTCGCTGGTATCAGGATCGCTACCAGGTCGATATCGACCCTGAAAGCGAGGCGATTGTCACCATCGGCTCAAAAGAAGGTCTGGCGCACCTGATGCTGGCGACTCTGGATCATGGTGATACCGTACTGGTGCCCAATCCGAGCTACCCGATTCACATTTATGGCGCAGTGATTGCTGGAGCGCAGGTTCGCTCCGTACCACTGGTGGAAGGGGTCGATTTCTTTAACGAACTGGAACGTGCGATTCGTGAAAGCTATCCGAAACCTAAGATGATGATCCTCGGTTTTCCGTCGAACCCGACGGCGCAGTGCGTAGAGCTCGATTTCTTTGAAAAAGTGGTCGCCCTGGCTAAACGTTACGACGTGCTGGTGGTGCATGATTTAGCCTATGCCGATATTGTCTATGACGGCTGGAAAGCCCCTTCGATTATGCAGGTTCCTGGTGCACGCGATGTGGCGGTTGAGTTCTTTACGCTGTCGAAAAGCTACAACATGGCTGGCTGGCGCATCGGCTTTATGGTGGGCAACAAGACGCTGGTGAATGCCCTGGCGCGCATCAAGAGTTATCACGACTACGGTACCTTTACCCCGCTTCAGGTCGCGGCTATTGCAGCACTTGAAGGCGATCAGCAGTGTGTGCATGAGATTGCTGCGCAGTATAAGCGTCGCCGTGATGTGCTGGTCAAAGGGTTGCATGAAGCGGGCTGGATGGTGGACATGCCGAAAGCGTCCATGTACGTCTGGGCTAAAATTCCGGAGCCGTATGCGGCAATGGGATCGCTGGAGTTTGCCAAAAAGCTGCTGCAGGACGCGAAGGTATGTGTCTCGCCGGGCATTGGCTTTGGTGATTATGGCGACACCCATGTGCGATTCGCTCTGATTGAAAACAGTGACCGCATCCGCCAGGCGGTGAGGGGCATCAAGAGTATGTTCCGCGCCGACGGACTTCTCTCATCGAAAAGCGTCACCGAACATCACGCGTCATCATGACATAAAAAAACAGGAGCCATCGGCTCCTGTTTTTTTGACTGCATGTTCTTCACTAGATCATCAGGGCAAACGTTCCGGCCCAGACTAAAACAATCACCGAAATGCCCATAAAGAAATATTTCACGTTTCATCGCTCCGCGTATCTTGTGGTACGCATTTAAAAACAGAGTCCACCTGATTATAGAGAGCTGAAGTTGGCTTATAGCGGAAATAAGATTTTTCCCGTAATACCGCCGACTCCCGCTCAGAATTCTGTGCTTTCCTGTTGCCAGACGGCGCTAATGTACGCTTAAAAATGGGGGGTGACAAGAGGGATTTTTTTAAATAATTTCCGTCACTTACGGGTGTCGTGGAACGGCGACAGTTTGATTTCAGAACGCAATAAATTCACTTTAAGCGACGCAAAGAAAGACAGTACACAGCGTGATTACAGGTCATTGAAAAGGTTAGTTTCTTAACGAAACTAACCTTCTGGAATTTAGATATACAGCGAGGCTTCGCCAAGAGGGCGTGTTTTGAATCGGCGATGCATCCAGAGATATTGCTCGGGCGCACGCATGATTTCCATTTCGATAACTTTATTGATGAACGTAGCGGCTTCGCCTTCGTTTTCCGGATAGTTAGCCATCTCAGGGGAGATATGCAGGCGATAGCCTGATTTATCCGCTTTTCTGACCATCGTGACGGTCAACATGGAGGCACCGGAAAGACGTGAAATCACAAAGGTACCATTGGTCGTGGCGACATCTTTCACCGCAAAGAACGGAGCGAAGCTACTGCCTTTACGCCCATAATCCTGGTCCGGTGCGAACCAGACGGCCTCACCTTTTTTCAGTGCGCCAACCATGCCGCGCAGGTTGTTACGGCTGATCATCGCCTTATTCGAGCGCATACGACCACGTGTCTGCACCCATTCCATCACAGCGCTGTTGTGCGGACGGTAGGTTGCCATCATTGGCTGGCAAAGCCCCATGACGCGACCCCCCAGTTCCAGAGACATAAAATGAACGCCGACCACCATCACGCCGCGGTTTTGTAACTGGGCACGTTTCAGGTTATCCAGGCCTTCCACATCAAACCATTTACGAACACGTTCATCAGACCAGAACCATGCCATGCCGGTTTCAAGCAGAGCCATGCCGATAGATTTAAAGTTTTCAGCAATCAGTTTTTCGCGCTGTTCCGCATTGTACTGTGGAAAGCAAAGTTCGAGATTTTTACGCGCAATAGACTCACGACGTTTAAGGAAGTGGCGCGATGCGCTGCCAAGCCTGGAGCCCAGAATGCGGATTACGGGATAAGGAAGCTGAACCAGTAACCAGAGCACGCCAAGACCAAACCATGTGAACCAGTAACGCGGGTGCAGAAACGCGCGTTTGAATTTGGATTGTGACAAAATAATGGGAACCTATATAAAGTCGGTGAAAGTCACGCATTGCGTAACCACGTACCTGTTAGACCGTAGTACAAGGTCATGGTTGCAGGCTTTACCGATCTTTACGGCGTTGCCTGGCCATTGCTGACGTTGGGTGGGCGGTATAATGTAGCACCCTTTATACGGTATGTGCTATTACTCGTTCTTGATTAAAAAAGCGGCAATTCGAAAGGTCTTTGATTTTTCTGTTTTTATAAACCAGAACAGATGCGCGACGGCATCTGTTTGGATATTTTGAAAGCAGTCGCTATGCTTTCCAGGCCGCATCGCCAGGCTGTACCTGTTTATACCATGCCATCAGCGCGGCTGTACCGGGCTCTCCCTCGGCGGGGGCCCAGGTAACGAAATCCTCATCAGCCACCGGTTGATAGCCACCGTGTTTAACTTCAAAAATAACGCCGCCGTGATCCAGTGACAGCACGGCATGCCAGGTTCCCGCCTCCATCTCCAGCGCCATACACGCTTCACCTAATACGACGCGACGGGTGACGATGCCCTGGTCGTCAAAATTCAGCACGACAAAACGCCCGCGAAGGGGAAGTAACAGCTCAAAGGTATGCGGATGACGATGAGGGCGAACATAGGTGCCAGGTTCCATCGCGATGGCCAGCCGCTGAACCGGGTCGCTCAGTTCAGGATGAAAGTTACGATGTGCGCGTAAACGCGGGGCGTTAGCCGCCGCTTCACTTTGTTGCTTCAAATCGGAGAGCGTGATTTGTTTCATGGTGGTTGCCTAAAGAGAAGAGGGCCTGTGGAGTAAAGCAGTGGAATTGTAATAAGGAATAACATAACCCGTATAAATGAGGGTTCAATCACTGCACATCACCTCTGGAGCATAATAACCTCTGCTGCTAAATTCTCTTTAGCGGCTAAAACGTGACTGACAGGGAAAAGCGGGTGACAGAGCAAATCGATTATCAGATTGAAAAATACAGATTTACCGAGGCGAATGAACCTCCGCGTCTTACCCGTCAGTGGGCCGACGTTTTAAGCGAGTGCCAGGCGATCCAGGCCGGGGCCGAGGCGCGTCTGCGTATTGCCCTGACCAATGTCGATTACGTTACCAGCTTTGAGCTGCCTTTCCGCCTGCTGCTCGTGCGGACACCTCAGTTAATTGCCGGCTTGCGTGATGAACTGCAGCTCAGCCAGAAGAATGTCATTTTTAACGGGAAACGGTTTGGCTGTGTCTGGAGCGTGAAGTCCGATTTGAGCGATGTACCTGACGTTTTTCAATATCATCTGTCCACACGTATACGGCGAATGGAAGCGACACAATTGACCGCGGAATCTTTTCTGCAGATAGCCAAAGAAATTAAGCCCCCCACGGAACGTCTGAAGCGTGCTTTGTTAAGTGGTCTGGAGGTAACCGCGCTTGATGCGCTGTTTTGGTTTGGGATCCAGCGGATTGCTGCTGAGGTGTCGCGTCTGAGAAAGGCCGGAATGAGAATTACCACTGCGGAAAAACAGGTATTTGATAATCTTACCGGAACCACTCGCCTTGTGCCGGTGTATCGGCGCGCCGATGAGAGCATGGTGTCCCCTGCAGGAATGCAACGGCAGGAATGACCCTTTATTATGTAAAGTGAGAGCATGCTTTGGGTTGCAGAGGGGGCCCGGTTAAGGGCGTGATGATATCTTTCAGGAAAGTTAAATCAACAACGTTGCACCAGACGGTGTTATACAGATTTCAAAACCAACTTTAATGACGTTGTGTCAGCGTCCTCCCCTCTGTATCCCTGGAACCTTGATTTTAGCAACAAGATAGGGTTGTTGTTCAAGGTTGTGCCCACTCCTCGATTGATGCCTGAAATTTACCTATCACTGGCACTGGGATGTGGCATCCATAAAGTCCCCGTGATATTTACTTTTCTGATGAAAATAATAAAACTCATTTAAGTAAATAATAAAAAATGGTGAAGGCCTGTAAATGTCGCCAATTTTTTCACATAGGCAGGCATGTTCTGCCTTTCATTTTTGATAAAAGTACAAAATCAGATATTTCATGTGATTGATGAGATTTTATACAAAATAGCCCCTAAATTAAATTGATCACTTACTGTACACCCTTATTTCATAAGGGTTAAAGGGGTATGCAAGAAAATTCTTATAAATCAGAAAGATGATCTTTGGTTGTTAAGATTTTTAGCGGCAACGTTTTGTTACATTTTTTGGTTTCCGATCGGGCAGGGAACGTTCCTACACTCCGGCTATTGGGTCTTATCCGAAATTTTTTCATTTCAGACAAAAGCTCAAAAACACAATGTCGATATGCTGGTGAATGGAATGTGCCCGCTTTTAATTCCGGGGTTTTGATTTTCGTCCGATGACGTGAACCTGGAAGCTGTTCTGGCTGGGTTTGCCTTTCTTATTAATTTCTCACTGGCATTGACCGTTTTTATAACTCCATAAAACAGGGATAGCCATGTCTAACTCTTCTTTTCAGTCCGAAATACCCAAGGCACGTATTAATTTAAAGCTTGATTTGCATACGGGCGGAGCGAGCAAGAAAACTGAGCTCCCCCTGAAATTACTGGTGGCGGGAGACTTCAGTAATGGTCAGGAGACTGCACCACTATCGGAGCGCAAAAAAGTTAATCTGAATAAAAACAACTTTGACTCTGTACTTTCCGAATATTCCCCAATCGTAAATATTACCGTTAAAAACACGCTTGCTGGTGATGGCAGTGAGGACAACATCAATCTGGCATTCCAGAGTATTAATGATTTCTCTCCGGAGCAGGTTTCGCGGCAAATACCTCAGCTGAAGGCCATGCTTTCCATGCGCAATTTGCTTCGCGATTTAAAAGCAAACCTGCTTGATAACCAGGCTTTCCGAAAAGAGCTGGAAAAAATTCTTCTCGATCCTGCATTAAGTGCAGAACTCAGAGCCGAACTCTCAGCCCTGGCTCCGAAACAGCCATAACGGCCATGTGCTTTTAACGGATTAATAAGGAATATGTTGATGTCTGTAAAAAATGAGAATGCCGCGGGTAACGAGAGCGTAGTGCTTGAACGTCCTGCAGCAGGTGGGATATATGCGTCCCTGTTTGAAAAAATCAATCTTAACCCTGTCTCTGAGCTAAGTGCGCTTGATATCTGGCAGGATGCACAGGCGATGTCGGATGCAACAGCAGACGAACGTTTAACTGCCGGCATGAAGGTGTTCCTGGAATGTCTGACAAAAGCGGGCTCAAAAGTTGAGAAACTCGATAAAAACCTGATTGACCACCATATCGCGGAACTGGATTACCAGATCAGCCGTCAGCTTGATGCTGTTATGCATCATGAAGACTTTCAGGCGGTAGAAAGTCTGTGGCGCGGTGTGAAATCTCTTGTCGACAAAACCGATTTTCGCCAGAACGTGAAAGTTGAACTCCTGGATATGTCTAAAGAAGATTTGCGTCAGGACTTTGAAGACTGCCCGGAAATCGTCCAAAGCGGGCTGTATAAACATTCATATATTGATGAGTAGGATACCCCCGGTGGCGAGCCGATTGCTGCGCTGATTTCCGCTTACGAATTTGATGCGTCTGCGCAGGATGTAGCCCTGCTGCGCAACATCTCTAAAGTGTCTGCTGCTGCACATATGCCGTTTATCGGTTCTGCCGGCCCGAAATTCTTCCTGAAAGACAACATGGAGGACGTGGCGGCCATTAAAGATATCGGTAATTACTTTGACCGCGCTGAGTACATCAAGTGGAAATCCTTCCGCGAGACGGATGATTCCCGCTATATCGGTCTGGTCATGCCGCGTGTACTGGGGCGCCTGCCTTATGGTCCGGATACCGTACCTGTGCGTAGCTTCAACTACGTCGAAGAAGTGAAAGGTCCGGATCACAATAGATATTTGTGGACCAATGCTTCCTTTGCCTTTGCGACCAATATGGTACGCAGCTTTATCAACAACGGTTGGTGTGTACAGATACGTGGCCCGCAGGCTGGTGGTGCTGTACAGGATCTGCCTATCCATTTATACGATCTGGGCACTGGCAATCAGGTGAAGATCCCGTCTGAAGTGATGATCCCTGAGACGCGTGAATTTGAATTTGCCAACCTGGGTTTCATTCCATTGTCGTACTACAAAAATCGCGACTACGCGTGCTTTTTCTCTGCGAACTCCACGCAGAAACCGGCGCTTTACGATACCGCCGATGCGACGGCCAACAGCCGCATTAACGCTCGCCTGCCGTATATCTTCCTGTTGTCGCGTATCGCGCACTACCTGAAGCTCATTCAGCGCGAAAACATCGGCACCACTAAGGATCGTCGTCTTCTGGAGCTGGAGCTGAACACCTGGGTTCGCGGTCTGGTGACGGAAATGACCGATCCGGGTGATGAATTACAGGCGTCTCACCCGCTGCGTGATGCGAAAGTGGTGGTAGAAGATATTGAGGACAACCCGGGTTTCTTCCGCGTGAAGCTGTACGCCGTACCGCACTTCCAGGTGGAAGGGATGGACGTCAATCTGTCTCTGGTTTCTCAGATGCCGAAAGCCAAATCGTAAGGCGAGGGGAAATCAGGGATGAAAATTTATCGCCCGCTTTGGGAGGATGGGGCAGCTCTTGCCCCACAACAGTTCCAGCAGCAGGCACGCTGGAGTGAGCATGTTGCCGACATGGTCGCCCGAATGGGAATTTCGCATCCCTGGGGTGTGGTTGCGGCTGAATTTGATGATGCCGCACTGGTGCTCTCGCGCCTGAATGCCACCCGTCTGGTGGTTCGTTTTCAGGATGGCACGATTGTTGATACGGGCCTGGCGGATAATCTTCCGCCGGTCTGTGATTTATCCGCCGCCAACGGTTCTGAGGCTGTTGACGTGGTTGTCGCACTACCCCTGCTGAGCGCCAGTGGCGGCAACCTCGATAACGGGCAGGACAGTGAACGCCCGCGTCGCTGGAAAGCCGAACGTATAGTAGTGCAGGAACTGGCTGGCCATGAAAGCGGAGAACTCGCCATTCTGCGTAATGCGCTCACCCTGCGTCTGTCCAGTCAGGAAAACACGGCCTGGCTGACCTGCCCGGTGGCACGTCTGGTGCGTAATGCGCAGGGACAGTGGAGCAGGGACCCGGCTTTCATCCCGCCGATGCTTTCCGTTTCTGCAAGCCCACTGCTGACCACCGAACTGGGCGACCTGGTGGTCCGGCTGCAGGCCCGCCGCCGACGTCTGATGGCGATGCGTCGTGAGAGCAATGAGCGGATGGCCGACTTTGCGGTTGCGGATGTCTCCCTGTTCTGGCTGCTTAATGCCCTGAACAGCGCCGAGCCGGTGCTGACGGAACTCCTGCAGACACCTGCACGGCACCCGGAACTGCTGTATCGCGAACTGACCCGTCTGGCCGGCAGCCTGCTGACCTTCTCACTGGAGCACGATGCCGGAGACATTCCTGCTTATCAGCACGATGCACCGGAACGGGTATTTCCACCGTTGTTAGCACTGCTCGATAAGCTGCTGGAAGCGAGCCTGCCGTCGAGGGTAGTGAGTATCCACCTCGAACATCAGGACCAGATCTGGAAGGGTGTCCTGCACGATGCGCGTCTGCGCGAAGGGGCGGACTTCTACCTCTCCGTACGCTCCACCATGCCGAACCATGAACTTCAGACGAAGTTCCCGCAGTTGTGTAAAGCGGGCAGCTTTGATGATGTTTCGGATGTAGTGAATGTGGCCCTGAGCGGGATGATTATCAAGCCTCTGACGCATGTTCCGGCCGCTATCCCGTTACGTCTTGAGAACCAGTATTTCTCTCTTGATCTCAGTACTGAGGCAGCAAGAGCGATGCTTGAAATGGGTAACTGCACCTTCTATACCCCGCGTTCGCTGGGGGATGTGAACCTTGAACTCTTTGCGGTGCTGCGCACATGAATAAATCCGAACTCAGCCAGTTAGAACGTATCTTCTACCCTGGCTGGCTGATGGCCAGCCAGCTACGCGGTGGGCAGGAAGTCCGTGATGGAGCAGGGCTCTATCGCCGGGCCAGCCGTCTGGTGCAGGAGGCGAAGATTGCGCTCACGGAGGCAGGCTACAGCAATATCAGCCGCGACCATATGGTGTATGCCCTGTGTGCACTGCTTGATGAGAGCGTGATGAACAGGGGAACCACCGATGATGGATACCTGACCTGGCGGCGTGATCCGTTGCAGGCACATTTTTTTGGCACCCTTAATGCCGGGGAGGAACTGTGGGAACGGATCCGGAACCTGCTGAAAGAAACCGCCCCTGATGCCGCCGTCCTGACCTGCATGTACCGGACCCTGCAGTTGGGGTTCGTTGGTCAGTATCGCGCCCAGGACGACGAGCGTCGCGAGGATATTGTTCGCGCGCTCGCTGAACGGGTACCGGCCTTCACGTTGGCACAGGACGCCCCCATTGTTTCCCGCGCTTCACGCCTGCGCAGCGGCCGTCGGTGGTACTGGCTGTCCTGGATTGCGGCCACTGTTGCCCTGGCGGCTCTCTGGTTCTTCCTTTCGTCTTCGCTTGCCGTGCTGGTAAGCCAGACTGTCAGGCCGGGGTAAGCGATGCGGGATGTGTACCGAAGTCTGTTAACTGCCCTGGGTGCCGTGCTGGCGCTATGGCTCATCCTGGGATTCTGGCCACTGTCCACGGGCAGCCGTGTGGCACTCAGCCTGCTGGTTGTTCTGGTGTCCGGGGTAATGTTCTGGCGTCAGCATCAGGCTTCTCAGATCCGCGTCACCGCTGTCCGGGGGATTATGGATGAAAACCTGCCGCCGGAAGATTTTCAGGGGGCGGTGATCCTCGCCTGTGGTGATAACGTCCTGCTGTTTATGTCTGGATACCGTCACCGGGAAACCCGACAGGGCTGGTATTTATGGGTGAAGGATGCGGAACAGTTGCCTCTCTTTGCACGGTACCTGAGCCTGGTTCGCCCGGCCCTGGTATCGCAAATCTCCGTCATGCTGGCGGTGGTACCCGAGCTACACACATCCGGTGATGATTTTACACAGTCGCTGCGGGGCTGGCAGCGTGCTGTCGTCCAGTGCCGTGCGGCATTCGGCACGATCCCTCCACTGTGGACCGTGACCTGGGTATCGCCACCAGCGGCCTGCACGGATGCAGAGTCCGTCTGGTTTACCTCCGTAAGTCAACGGAGCGGTGTACAGGTATATCAACCCGGTCAGGGAAATATGTCACTGACGGAATGGACCCGCGAGACCGAAACAGACGGACGACTTTCCCGTCTGAGCCAGAGCCTGTGGCTGGACAGTCTGCTTGCCTGGCAGAGTTGTGCGGTCAATGACCTGCTGTCGGTACGACAGGGCGAGCTGCCGGTGATGACGCCCTGCGTGCAGGGCATATGTATGGCGCCAGTGAGCGGTATCGCGGGCAATCTCTGGCAACAGCACATCACCGCCGTGACGGCGCTGCCACCGGATACTGCCGTTACCCCAGAACCCCTGCCGCTGCCTGAATTACTGCTGGCGGCGTTACCGCGCCGACGTGGCGTCAGCCGCAGGATGGTGTTCTGGCGTTATGCCGGGCTGCTGGGGAGCATTTTCCTTGCGCTGGCTATGCTGGCGTCCTGGGTGAACAACCAGCGCTTGATCCGCAATGTCAGCGACCATCTTGCATTATACCAACATCTGACCGGCACACCGGTTGCGCCGAAATTGCGGGCGCAGCAGCGGTTGCGGGCTGATCGGGCATTGCTGGACGACTGGCAGCGCCGTGGGGAGCCGCTGCGTTATCGCCTGGGTCTGTATCAGGGACTGCGGCTGGTTCCGCCTGTTGAGGCTGCCGTCAGCGACTGGGCACCTCCGCCACCGCCTCCACCGGTCATTAAGAAAATCATTCAGGGTCCGAAAACCATTCGACTCGACAGTATGTCGTTGTTTGATTCCGGTAAATCGGCGCTGAAGGCCGGGTCAACCAAAATGCTGGTGCATTCTCTGGTCGGCGTTAAGGCGAAACCGGGCTGGCTGATTGTCGTGTCCGGACATACCGATAACACCGGCAATCCGCAACTGAACCAGACGCTGTCACTGAAACGTGCTGAAGCGGTGCGTAACTGGATGCGTGACACCGGCGATGTGCCGGAAAGCTGTTTTGCGGTGCAGGGCTATGGCGAAAGCCGTCCTGTCGCAACCAACGACACTGTGGAAGGGCGTGCGCTCAACCGTCGTGTCGAAATCAGTCTGGTACCGCAGGCCAATGCCTGTCAGATACCGGACAAACACCCGGCGCCATCGCAGGATGATGGCGCATCACAATTAAATGGAGAGTAATTCCATGGCAATTCCTGTTTATCTTTGGCTGAAAGACGACGGCGGTGCGGACATTAAAGGGTCTGTAGACGTCCAGGATCGCGAAGGCAGCATCGAAGTGGTCGCTCAGGAACATAATCTGTACATCCCGACCGATAACAACACCGGCAAGCTGACTGGCACCCGTATCCACACGCCGTTTCTGTTCACCAAAGAAATCGATTCGTCCAGTCCGTACCTGTACAAGGCTGTGACCACCGGTCAGACCCTGAAATCTGCAGAATTCAAGTGGTACAAAATCAACGATGCGGGCCAGGAAGTGGAGTACTTCAACACCAGACTGGAAAACGTGAAAGTGGTGAAAGTAAATCCTGAAATGTATGACATCAAGGATCCTGCAAAAGAGAAGCACAACCACCTTGAGCGTATAGAACTGCGTTACGAAAAAATCACCTGGACCTACAAGGACGGCAACATCATTCATTCCGATTCCTGGAACGAACGCGCCACCGCGTAAGTCACGAAGCGGACAGGGCTTTTCTGTCCGCTTTTTTGCTGAGCGTCTGTCATTACGGGCGCTGAGCAAAGAACCCCACAATCTGCCTGCCCGACTGTATGCGCTTTGGTCCCCTGAACGGGAAACAGCGAAGGGCGGTAGCGTGCCCGGAGCCATCAAGAGAGAGAAAAATGGAAAATCCAGCCATCCTGTTACGTCGTCTGAATCCGTACTGTGCCCGCGCGATGGAAGGGGCGGCTTCACTCTGCCAGACCCGTGCCCATGCAGAAATCCTGCCTGAGCACTGGCTGCTGAAATTGCTGGAGCAGGGGGAGGGAGACCTGACGGTACTGGCACGTCGCTACGAGTGGGATATGGACAGCATCTGGCAGGGTTTGCTCGGCTGGCTGGATAATCAATCGCGTTCGGTGCGCACCCGCCCGCAGTTATCCGCCGAGCTTCAGAAACTGATGCAGGAAGCCTGGATGCTGGCTTCGCTGGCAGGTGAAGAGCACATCCGTAGCATTCACCTTCTTATGGCGCTGACGGAAAATCAGCGACTTGCTCACTGTGACGGGCTGTGGCCTTTGCTGACGCTGGGCCAGCGTCAACTTGAACACCTTCGTCCTTTGCTGGATGCGCAGTCAGACGAACGCCCGGAGGTGCAACACGAAGAGCAACTGGCACAAGAACATGGTGGTGAAGTGGAGCTTGTCGGCCGTCCGGTCGGTGCAGAACTGAAAGAAGGCGAACTCAGCCCGGCGCTGCAGAACGCACTGGATAAATTCACCCTCGATGTCACCGCCAAAGCTAAAGAGGGCAAGATTGATCCGGTGTTCGGGCGTGATACGGAAATCCGTCAGATGGTCGACATTCTCTCGCGCCGTCGTAAGAACAACCCGATTCTGGTCGGTGAGCCGGGCGTGGGGAAAACCGCGCTGGTAGAAGGGCTTGCATTACGCATCGCCGGGGGCAACGTACCGGAAGCCCTCAAGCCGGTTGTTCTGCGCACGCTTGACCTCGGTCTGCTGCAGGCGGGCGCGGGCGTGAAAGGAGAATTTGAACAGCGTCTTAAAAATGTCATCGATGCTGTGCAGCAATCGCCAGTGCCGATTTTACTGTTTATCGATGAAGCTCACACTCTTATCGGTGCCGGTAACCAGGCGGGCGGGGCAGATGCGGCCAACCTGCTAAAACCTGCGCTGGCTCGCGGCGAACTCAGAACCATTGCTGCCACCACCTGGTCTGAATATAAACAATATTTTGAGCGCGATGCCGCGCTGGAGCGCCGCTTCCAGATGGTGAAAGTGGACGAACCGGACGACGATACCGCTTGCCTGATGCTACGTGGCCTGAAATCGCGCTATGCCGAACATCATAATGTGCATATCACTGATGACGCGGTCCGTGCCGCGGTCACGCTATCTCGTCGCTATCTAACCGGTCGTCAGCTGCCTGACAAGGCCATTGACCTGCTGGACACCGCCGCTGCCCGCGTGCGTATGAGCCTCGATACCGTACCCGAACAGTTGACCCGCATTCGCGCGCAGATGACCTCGCTTGAAATGGAGAAGCAGGCGCTGCTGGAAGATATCGCCGTCGGCAACAAGGGCCATGGTGGGCGACTGACCGCCATCGAGCGGGAAGAAAATACCCTTATCATTGCACTTGATGAACTCGAAACCCAGTACGGCCAGGAACTGAAACTCACCGAACAACTGCTGGAATGCCGTCAGGATATATCCCGCCAGAGTGAGGCCCATAAGCTGCAGCAAGCGCTGAATGGTATGCAACACGACAACCCGCTACTTTCCGTTGATGTGGATGTGCGTACCGTGGCCACCGTTATTGCCGACTGGACAGGCGTGCCGCTGTCTTCCTTGATGAAAGACGAGCAGACTGAACTGCTGAGTCTGGGAAACGAAATGGGCAAGCGCGTGGTCGGCCAGGATAGGGCGCTTGAAGCCATCGCCCATCGCCTGCGTGCCGCGAAAACCGGGCTTACGTCGGAGAACGGCCCTCAGGGGGTATTTCTGCTGGTTGGCCCGAGCGGTGTGGGGAAAACCGAAACAGCGCTGGCGCTAACCGATGTGCTGTACGGCGGCGAAAAGTCGCTGATTACCATCAACCTTTCTGAATACCAGGAGCCGCACACGGTTTCCCAGCTGAAGGGCTCGCCTCCGGGCTATGTCGGTTATGGCCAGGGCGGCATTCTGACCGAAGCGGTGCGCAAGCGTCCGTACAGCGTGGTGCTGCTGGATGAAGTGGAAAAGGCGCACCGCGACGTCATGAACCTGTTCTATCAGGTCTTCGACCGCGGCTTTATGCGCGACGGAGAAGGGCGAGAAATCGACTTCCGTAATACCGTAATTCTGATGACCTCCAACCTCGGCAGCGACCACATCATGCAACTGCTGGACGAACAGCCGAAGGCCAGCGAAAGCGATCTACAGGAACTGCTGCGCCCGATTTTACGTGACCACTTCCAGCCGGCGCTGCTGGCCCGTTTCCAGACGGTGATTTACCGCCCGCTACATGAGGCTGCCATGCGCACCATCGTGGAAATGAAACTCTCGCAGGTGAGCAGGCGCCTGCATCGTCATTACGGCCTGACCACGCAGATTGATGAGAGCCTGTATGACGCGCTGACTGCCGCCTGTCTGCTGCCGGATACCGGCGCGCGTAACGTTGACAGTCTGCTCAATCAACAAATTCTGCCTGTGCTGAGTCAACAACTGCTGACTCACATGGCCGCGAAACAGAAACCAACGTCTCTGATTATGGGTTGGAGTGAGGAAGAGGGTATCGGGCTGGAGTTTGATGTGCGCTCTGGTTCTGCAATTGATTGGTAGTGATATGGACAGCGCAAAAGAGATTGCCAGAGATATGCTTGAGGCCATTAATATCGATGGATCCGGTTTTGTCGGCGCCGTGGCTAAAGGCGTTATTTCCTTACCCGTTAGCTTTGCCTATCTTGGCTATGATTTTATAGACACTGAACACCGCAGAGAGAATCAGGATGATAAATTTCGGTTAGCAAGGCTGATCAAAACTATCACTTTTGATAAAGAAACTGTTTATAACATCATCAAGCCATTTATCGATGATTTCATCTCCCGGGTTGATATATCTGCTGTCGGTCTTCAAATTACTGGCAGTAGTGTGGGGAAAGCACTTTTTTCACAATTGACCGGCGTGCAGCTAGGATATGTGATTTCGGATCGAGCAACAACGGCACTGTTTGCGGGGACCGTCATTGGATCATTACTTTCGATTGGTGCAGAAGCATCACGTGCTATTTACACGTCACGATATTTACGAGGCAGGAATCCTAAAGTTTATTATAAATTAAAAGGTATGGGGGATGTGGACCTTTTATATTTTCTTGTTGAAGATACAGTAAAGCCATTTGAAATGGCATGCGCCATTGGTGAATGCAACTCAGAAGAGTTTAATGAGATTTGTAAATGTTTTTTTGGTGACTTATGAATTTTAAAAGCACTATTATTTTTGTCTTTTTTAAGGGTGTTTGTGCTGTTGGGGCAACTTTAGTCCTTGTGGGACTTATTATGTCTTGTTGGTTCTTTTTTGTATCAGAGCAAGAGAGCAAATTCTGCTTTGGAGGGCTGGCTTTTGTTGTTACATGCGTTGGATATGTAATCTATCTATATGCATTCCCAAAAATTCATAAAAAATGGGAGGATCATTATTAGTTTTATTAGGCACCTGGTTTAAATTGAACGTTATGAACATAAAAGATTTCATACTTATCATTGTTTCACGGATCATTGCCAGCATCGGGATGACACCAGGAACTATCAGTATAGTTTACTCTGTATACTGCTACTTCTTTTCTGCCAATCCTTACCGCTTTATTCCAGTCGGGGAAGGTGTAGTGGTCTTGCTCATAGGATATGGACTTTATAAACCCGCCCTGAAATATATTTATGTTGAGTGGGTGCATTATAGATAGTATTCATCATACTGTGGAGTTTGATTTTATTCAATATCATTCTGGCCGGGACAGGAGTTATAGAAATGGAAGATATATTTAAAATGACAGAGGGTATCCTTAATCGCTATAAACTCGATATTCCTTCCTGTCCTTATCCATTAGATGTGGAACATTTTGATGGTTTAGAACAAATGAGTGCTCTTTATCATTATACTATTCGTTTTACCAGTTCACATCCGGACATTACGGCTGAAATGATGTTGAGTAAAACCGTTACGCTGAGCATGGGGGTGGGGGAACTATTTAATTCTATGGTCGGTAAAATTGTTCATGGTGTAGTGACAAATTTCCGACGTCTGACCGGTTCACGCGATCAGGTTACATATGAAATTATTCTGGAACCTTTTATATCCTTACTGGACAAGCAGTTTCGTACTCACCGTTTCTTCGTCAACAAATCAGTGCCGGAAGTGGTAGAGCAAATTCTTGGCGAGCATGGTTTGAAGGGATGGGAGTATGAGTTCAAGCTTAAACAAACTTACCCAAAACGGGAACAGATAAACCAGTACCAGGAAAGTGACCTGGAGTTTATCGAACGCCTGCTGGCCGAGGTTGGGATTTTCTACTTCTTCACTCTGCAGCCGGACACGCAAACTGAAGTGGTGCACTTTGCTGACAAGCAGAGCGCCTGGACGTTTGGCAAATCGCTACCTCTCAGCAGCCCGTCAGGAATGAATGATAATGCTGCCGAATCGGTGTGGGGCGTTAACGTTCAACAGAACGTGGTGGAGCGTTCTGTCACGGCCAGTGACTATAACCACCGTGAAGCCCAGAACATCCTGACTTCAGTACCGGCTGACATGACCCGCGGCGACGGGGAGGGGAATACTTACGGTGATGTGTATCACTACCGGCCACGTCACCTTGAACGTGGCGATAAAATCACGCCAGCGGCAGAAACCGGTAACTTCTGGGCGCGCCTGGAGCATGAGCGCTTTCTGTCCACCCAGACCACGGTAACCGGCAGCAGCACCGACCACACCCTGGGGCCGGCGCAGGTGCTGACCATCACCGAAATGGCTATCCCACCAACACTGCCCCGCGAAACGGAGAACGGTATTGTTATTATCCGCACTGGCTACTCTGCCAGCCGTAAGAATGCCCTGAAGGTGGCATGGGTAGCGATGCCTTACTACGAGAACCGCTGCTGGCGTCCTGCTGCTAAAAAGCGCCCGGTGGTCAGCGGCACCCTGACGGCACGAGTGACCAGCGCCAAAGAGAACGATATCTACGCCTGGCAGGATGCATCAGGTATGTACCGGGTGAAATTCGACGCTGACCGCGACGACAAACGTCAGGGCATGGAAAGTATGCCGGTACGCTTTGCCAAACCTTATGGAGGCGACAAGTACGGTTTTCACTTTCCGCTGATACAGGGTACTGAAGTCGCCATTGCGTTCCATGAAGGTGACCCGGACCGTCCATACATCGCTCACGCCCTCCACGACTCCCGCCACGTTGACCACGTCACTGAAGCCAACAGCACGCGTAACGTTATCCGCACAGCTGGCCTGAACAAGCTGCGGATGGAGGACAAGCGCGGCGAAGAGCACGTTAAGCTCAGTACAGAATACGGAGGTAAGACCCAACTTAATTTAGGGCACAACGTTAACGCTTCCCGCGAACTTCGTGGCGAAGGCGCAGAGTTACGTACTGACCGACACGTTTCCATTCGCGGAGGGGCCGGGGTATTTATCACTGCAGATAAACAGCCGTTTGCCGGGGACAAGATGCTTTCCATGCAAGAGGCGATTGCCCAGCTGGAAAATGCTCTGACGATAGCAAAAAGTTTGTCATCTGCAGCTGAAGGGGCTGATGCCCTGCCAGCAGATACTGCAAGTCAGCAGACGCTTAACGCAGCTCTCAAAGAGCTTGCTAAACCAGGGATCATATTGAATGCGCCTGAAGGGGTGAGTATCACCAGTCCTCAGGCTGTACGTGTGGCTTCTGGTGCAGCCAGTGTAGGGATCATGTCCCAGCAAAATACTGATATCAGCGCACTTAAGCGTTTTACTGTGGCTGCGGGTGAAGCTGTGAGTATGCTGGCCCGAAAGGCCGGAATGAAACTTTTTGCCGCTAAGGGAAAAGTTGAAATTCAGGCACAGGATGATGCGCTTGAGGCTATTGCTAAAAAAGACGTCACGGTAACCAGTGTGGAAGGCAAAGTGGTTATCACGGGTGCAACAGAGCTGATTGTTAACTGTGACGGTGCATTTATGAAGCTGGCAGGTGGAAATATGGAGCTTGGGGCCCCGGGAAATATTTTGCTGAAGTGTACCAATGTCCAAAAAATGGGAAGTGCGGACTATGACGCACCTAAACCGGAACTTCCCCAGGGGTATAGCGAGAACTTTGTGGCGCAAGATAAGGAATCTGGCGATATCCTGGCTAACACGCGATATCGAATAACCACTGCTGATGGTTCCGTTTATGAAGGGCGTACTGACAGTGAAGGTAAGACGGCTGAAATATTCGGTGCGGCAAAAAGCAAAATCAATATTGAACTGCTCGGTGGTTAGTTCAGGGAGATAGAAAATGACTAAAGGTACACAGCAAAGTAGTCTGGATAACGTGAGTAAAAACACTGTTGTCAACGGAGAGCATGGCCCTCAGGTTTATTTTCATCCGGGCAGTGCAACGCTGCTTTGCGTTGATGCAAAAGATAACCGCTTACTCATACAAGAACAGCTGAAAATGACAGCGTTGCTGGAGGACCAGAAAAAAGCGCAGATTGCTCTGGATGAACTCAATTTCGAAATGTTGACTCAGGCAGGCAAGCAACCACAACGTGCTTATGAGAGCAAACTTCAGAGTACCTATCAACAACTCAATGACGCTAACGAAAAATTAAAAGCAGAGCTTACAACGTTGACTGCAAAGGTTCCTGAGGGGGAGTTGCTTGATGAAAACTCAAAAGAGTCAGCTATCGGCCTTATGGAGTTGATTCCTCTTCAAAAGACTGCCGGATTTAAGAGTGCTTATGTTCGCTCGAATAAAATTCGTAGTCACTGGCGAAAATATAAACTTAGTGAAGTTAATAAGAAAAGCGGTGAAGCCAGCTTCATTAAATATACAGATAAAGAAGTTACTGGTGTTGATGCTAATGGGAATGAAACGAAAAAAACAGTTCGCTCGGGAAAGATTGATACCGAAGAGTTAATAAAACAATTAAAAGAAGCGTCAGTCAGCCTTAAGTTTGAAGATGAACTATTAGAAGACAGCAATGTTGTTCTTACTGACTGGGCGAAAAGAATGAATAAAGGGCTTACCTGGCCCAATGAAAATGATAAGCCCGACGATGAGTCTACTTATCATCAATATGTCGACATCAGCGCACAAGCTCAACTGATGCGATACAGCCAGGGGGCAGGGCTGTCTGCTGAATTTAACCCTTTAGAAAAGAAAGCCTCCGCGAAAATGGAGGGTCATTCAAGTTTTGCACTGGGTGAGGCAAAAGCGTCCGCTGAACTTTTTATTCCCGATCGGCTTGGTACTGCATTGTTGTTTCCTGCCAAAGCAACTGCGGGTGTAGCAGGTGGTGTCTGTAATATGGGGGCTATTCGCTACACGATAAATGCGGTGTTGACCGGTAATGCCGGGGCAAGCCTTGGGATTGAATTGGGTGTAGAAGCTGATTTTAGTGGAGAAATGGCAAAGGGCTATGGGATTAAGGGAAGTCCGGCGAAGCTAACCCCTCCGCCACCTCCAGGTCAGAGAAAGATTAATTTGACCATTCCACAGCCGGATGTTCAGGCTGGTGGAGAAATTGGCGCTTTTGCTGGCGTACAGGCGGGTGGCAATGTTAGCGGTGCTATTGAATGGTTTGATCCGCACCCTGATGAAGATAAGCAAATTTCTCACGATAGCAACAAGCAAATTGTGAATAAAGAGGCAAAGTTTACTGCTATTGCCAAACTGTCTTTTGGAGCAACGGCACAGGCTGGTGCTGGCGGATCTGCAGTTTTTTACGTAACGTATGTTAGTAGCCGCTTCAGAATATATTGTAAGGCCGCACTATGTTGGGGTGTCGGTGCCAAAGGGTCTTTAGGTTTTGAAGTTGACGGTAATTCATTTGCGGCATTTATGAAAAGCTTTATGTATATGCTGAGAAATGTTGACTACCAGAAACTTGAGGACATGATGCAGCCAGGCTCATTTCAGGCCTTGTGCGCTATACCAATAATACTGGCTGCCAGAGGTATGCAGGCGGGAATAGATACGGTTTCATCGATGGGCGATAGGGTTACTGATGTTTTAAGTACCTTAAACGAGGCACTCAACAATGAAGATAAACGAGTAAAGCTAATGGAGAGCATTATCAACAATCCGGATCAGTTGAAGTATACCCCCCCTGAGACGAAAGGCTCTATTATAGCTCAGCTAATGGATGTTAATGTGCTTGATATTATTGATCTCAAAAATCAAAAAAAAGACACAAAAAAATGGGGTGTGATGCAATTAAGGAAAGAAGCGATAATGCGTTGTTTTACTTGGGTACAGAGTCAGGCTGATTATAACAATGTGATGCAGCATATGACGACCAGACCTGCAGAAGGAAAAGGGAGCGCAGAGGCCAATGAAAAAGCATTGTTAGAATTCCTGGGAATGACGGAGTTTGGTTTTATGGGAAGCTATTCCACCCAATATGAGCGCAATCTTCATACGCTTTATGAAAGACTCCCTCGCACAGTTGATCCTGATGAACCATTTAAGCGAATCCCAGAAGATGAGATGGTTGAATATGTTGCCTTCATTAATGAGTCTCACAACTCTAATTCACAAATGGCGTAGGGAGACTTGTAATGTTAAACAATGAAATAAAAAAAATAGTCCTATTGCTCGCTTTTTCCCTTGTCGCCTGTGACAACTCTTCAGAAAAATCAGAGTTAGCCAGTAAATTGGTTGACAAGTCACTCTCAAACATGATCGCTGTTAAAGGCGGGGAATTTTTGATGGGAGACTTCGGCCCTATGGTTGGAGAGGGTATACCCTTTAGCATTCAACAGGATGATAAAAAATTACATAAAGTGATACTTAGCGGTTTTATGATTTCAAAGTATAAGGTGACTAATAAAGACTATAATGCATATCTTGAAATAACAGATAAAAAACGACCACCTGTTAGCGCTTTTACCAAGGACTATCCACTGCTTCTTGGGGATGACTACTCTGCGATCGCAACCTGGCAGCAGGCAAAAGATTATTGCTTATGGCTTGGAGAACAATCAGGTAAAAAAGTTGATTTACCTACAGAGGCTCAATGGGAGTATGCGGCTCGTTCAGAAGGTAAGTATTTACCTTTTGCAACCGACAATGGAAAAATTGAGCATGGCAGAAATTACCCAACATATGATCAAATGCAAAAATTCACGGGAGGATTATATTTACCGTTTTATCCCATTGGTAAATACCCACCGAATCCTTTAGGCATTTATGATATGGGTTTAAGTGGTGAAGAATGGACAAACGACTGGTATGCACGAGATTACTATGAACATTCTCCAGTGAATAACCCTCAGGGTCCAGAAACTGGAGATAAAAAGGTTCTGCGAGGAGCTGTAGGTGGAGATGATCAGTATGCTTTAACAATGTTTAGACAATCATCTTTTCCAATTCCCAGACCTAATTTCAAAACGGACTCCGTTTTCAATTATGATAAAGATGGGATTCTACCTACCTATGTTTTCCGTTGTGTAGTTAACAACTAGATTACAATGGTCTTATGTATGCAATTAACTTTCCCTAAATTTCTTGTTGTTTTTTGTTCGTTGCTTCTTTCATTAAATGCTCTTGCGAGTAGCCAGTATTATTTTGTTGAGGATATTAAGAATCTCAATCTGTATTTATGGAATGGTCCAAATGTTAAAGATCGAATGCTCATTGGATACAATTTGTCAGGTGGTATGGATTTCAATGCGACCACTGGGGTTATCTGTGGTGGGGTTGGTAAAGCAAGTAGTTATTTATGGATTGCAAATGTTAAGTCTGGGGTTAAGAAAACGCTGTTTCCATCTAGAGATGTGTACTCAAGTGTTGCTCCCATGAGTAATGCTATTATTTCTTCAAGTAATGGCCAATGTATCTATACCGATGGACATACTATTTATTCTTACAGTATGAACACCCCTATATCTAGAATTATGTTTTCCGGGGCAGCAAGCAATGCCTCAGAGAGAGCTCGTCGAGTTTTCTTTGACGATAAAAATAATGTAACCATTGCTCTTTTTGATAAGCACTTTTCTCTTTTATCAAAAAGCATGAGTACTAATAATCTGAAAACGGTCAATTTTCCAAAAAACATAAATTATTCACTTAAAGCTCTTGGCGACTTTGCCTCATCTTTCTGATGATGGTGAGACTTTATACGCCACTGCATCTGTTGAGGATAATGATGGGTATGGGTTCTCTGCGATATTGTCAATTAATGTGCGGAGTGGAAATTTTAATAAAATTCTTTTGCCATATTTGGATGGGGTTAAATATAAAGTAAAACAATTTTATATTATTGATGGTGAACGTAAAATCGCAATGCTTCTTGAGGGGGAAGCAAAGCCAACATGGTATGTTTACACAGCGAATGCTGCATCAGGAAATGATTCTGAAAGCAGCAGTGATAACTACAAACTACTTTTTAATAAATATGATGCAGGGTTGGAAGTTGTACAATATCCTGCCGGTGATGACTACTTTTATTCAGTGACTACTGACAAAGGTGATTTAATAAAAATAAATCTCTCGGGTGATTTTAATGTCACTTCTTTTTATGTTAAAGGTGAAATGGATCGTGCTGTTACCGTATCGCATGGTGATGCTTCTTATCCGTTTGTAGAACCGAAACTATCCAGCCCAAAGAAAGGGTAGTACGGTGAAAGTGCTGGGTGATTTTATGGTTTGTAGGGATTTGAATAACTCTCCTGATGAAAAGATCTGTGGTTCGGCAAGAAGTGACGTTGATGCGGTTGTGCAGGCAATAAGAACTATTGAATCTCAGTAATTTGTGAAGATATCGCCAGAGAAAGATCCGAATCTGGTTTTCTGGACGGTTATTGAAAATGTACAGCAAGTCAATTAACTATTTTTTTTATAAAGTAAAAGGAAGATTGGCATGTCTAAAGGTTTCGTATTACTCGGTGATAAAACTACACATGGTGGTCAGGTGATTTCAGCATCTTCGACCATGATTGTTAATGGTAAAATGGTTGCACTAATTGGGGATAAAGTTAGCTGTCCGATAATTGGCCATGGCATAAACTCTATTATTGAAGGTTCGCCTGAATGGTCCTCAGACGGTAAAGCGATTGCTGTGGATGGCTGCCGCAGTGAATGTGGTTGTCAGCTGATATCCAGCGCACCGGATTGTGTAATAGGATAATTAATGAGCTGGGAGCGTCAGAAATCAACGGTATTTGAGAAGCCAGAAGAGCCTTCCTTTGTTCTGTGGCTAATGTTGGGAGTTGTTGCAGTTGTAGGGAGTGTGATGCTGTTTGTCCTGCATGCTAATAAGCTTTCAGGGCCTTTACAGGGATTTAATATTTGGGTCGTCACAGCAAGCCCCATAGTTATCTGGTTTTTCTTCCTTTGCCTGCGGGGTTGGCTCTTCAATAGTGCATTTAATAAGCACGAGTTCGAGGCTAATGAGGCTGATTACGCCCAGCAACAATGGACTGAATGGGCCGGGAGAAACATTGCTGTGCTTCATGGCAGTGTCATTTTTCCGGGTGCTCTGACGCCATATCTTTTTTTACAGGCCCCTGCTGAGCAAATGCAGCAAACAACATTGACGCGGCGTTTACATCACCCAACTCCAGAAAACTGCTTTTCACAACTACTTGAATGTGCCAGTGATGCCCTAGCCAAGGTTCCAGCAGATTTACCCCTCAATGCCTCTTTGCTGACGGATTCGCAGGTAGATCCTCTGATACTTCATGACGCATTTGCAAAGGTCTGGCAGGACAAAGTTCCTTTGCGACCTGTCCCTGTTTTGAATATACAGACCGCAAAGACCTTTATCTGGCTGGAAGAGCGGATCAAATCGCCAGCGCTGGATGTGGAGCTTATTCTGGTGCATCAGACTCAGGGGAAAGAGTGTTATAGCGACACTCTGGCCTCATTGTTGCTGACATCAGATGATGTTACCACTAAATATCAACTTATACATGATGCCTGCCTGCTACGGCCAATGTTGTTAAATATGGGTGATATCGATGAATCACTGGATACGTTTTTCTCGACCCAAACTCAGGCCTGCGCCACAGCCAGTATTGTTGGCGACAATGTGGAATGGGGAAATGCATTCTCCGGTCTGCTTGAAGCAGCACAAAGTTATGGCGGTGAATGGAAACCTGGCCAACTCCACTGGCTGGAAAAATATGCCGGGCTCAGCGGCCCCTTCTCTCCATGGATAATGGCCGCAGTAGCCAGCGATATCGTGAATATACAAAAAGCAGACTGCCTGATGCTTTCTACAGATGGCGAGCAGAAATTTATCAATACAGTGCAAACAGGGAACAGAGATAATGACAACAGGTAATTCGTCATGGCGTGGAGGGTGGGGGCGGCTGGGGTTCTCTGCCCTCATAGCAGGGGGGATTGCCTGGTTAATCTGGCATTTTGGCGACCAGATTGGGCTGCACACTACAGTCACGAAAAGCCTGGCGTTTGCCAGTGCTTTATTTCTGTTACTGATGCTTCGTCATGGCAAGACAATTAGCCTTGCCATCAAACAGGGCTGGCATCGTTTTCAGGCTAAGAGAAAGAATGTCCTGCCGGCTGATGAAGGTCGCGTCAAGCAGACTGCACCACGCAATGTCACCGTTGATACCATCCGTGACGCCATGCGTAACCTCTACGGTCGGCGCTGGGGACGTAAAACACGCATCCTGCTGGTCACTGGCACCGTCACTGAGGTGGATCAACTGACTCCGGGTCTTACGGACCAGCTCTGGCAGGAAGACCGTGGCACGCTGCTGTTGTGGGGCGGTGACCTCAACACGCCAGCAGACAGTGCCTGTCTGACCGCACTGCGCAAACTGCGCCGCCGTCCGGTGGATGGCATGGTGTGGGTCACCTCGGCCTTTGACCAGCTGTCAGCACCTGGGCTGGAGCTGCCGCTGACGGTACCGTCTGAAAGCACCATGGATTCCCTGTCTCACGCCATCAGCGCACGTATGGAAGCGCTTGGCTGGCAGATCCCGCTGTATGTCTGGTCCCTGCACCCGCGAGCAGGTAAGCCGGAAGGACGGGTTGTACAGGCAGCCGGCTGTCTGTTGCCTGCCGGTTGTCGCACCGAAGGACTAGCAGAGCAACTCTCCGCCCTGGCGCCGGAACTGACCTCACTGGGCCTGCAGCAGACCTGCGGTGAAGTGAAACATAACTTCTTACTGGCGCTTGCCGACCAGCTCATTCGTGAGCCACAGAGCGTGACCACACCGCTGTCGGTGATGCTCAATCCGTACCGACCGCTGCCGCTGGCCGGTGTGGTGTTCAGCCAGCCTTCTGCGGGGGCTGAGCGCGCAGTGGCGCATCACTGGGGCATGGATAATCGCTGGGAGGTTCTGCCGGAGTCAGTCCGGACACTTCCTGCCGGACTGCGTCCGCGCAAGCCAGGCATTCCATGGCGTAAGCTGTTGGCATCTGCTGTCGCCGTGGCAATGGTGGGCTGGGCGGCGTGGATGGGGACAGCGTACGTGACCAACCGCAGCCAGATTGACGGTGCGAATGCCCAGGCTGCACTTGCCGCACGACAAAACCAGCCGCTGGAACAGCGTCTGCACGCGCTGTCTGAGCTACAGAAAACGCTGGCCCGTCTGCAATACCGGTCTGAACACGGCGTGCCGTGGTACGAGCAGGCTGGGCTGAGCCAGAATAACGCCCTGCTGGCAGCCCTCTGGCCACGTTATCAGGACAGCGCTCTGCCGCTGTTGCGGGATGCGGCTGCTGACCATTTGCAGATGCAGGTCAGTGCCTTTAATGCGTTGCCGCCGGGTAGCCCGCTGCGTGAACAGATGGCAAAAAGCACGTATGACCAGCTCAAACTCTACCTGATGCTGGCGCGTCCGGAGCATATGGATGCCGCCTGGTTCAGCTCTGCTTTGCTGAATGACTGGCCGAAGCGTAACGGTGTGAAAGACGGTGTCTGGCTGGGGATGGCTCCGTCTCTGTTGTCGTTCTGGGGCGCGCAGCTGGTCGCGCACCCGGAGTGGAAACTCCGTGCCGATGAAAACATGGTCAGCCAGGCCCGCTCCCTGCTGGTTCGCCTGATGGGAGTACGTAACAGCGAATCGGCTCTGTACCAGAAGATGCTCTCCGGGGTGGCACACCTGTATGTCGATATGCGCCTCGAAGACATGACCGGCGATACCGATGCATCCCGTCTGTTCAGCACTCATGAAGTCGTGCCGGGGATGTTTATCCGCCAGGCCTGGGAGCAGGCGGTGCAGCCTGCCATCGAGAAGGTGGTGAAGGCCCGCCGGGACGAACTCGACTGGGTGCTCACTGACGGCAGGCGTCAGGCGAAAACGCAGGACGAAACCTCCCCGGAAGCACTGAAAAAGCGCCTGACGGAGCGGTACTTTGCTGACTTTGGCGGAGCCTGGCTGGCATTTCTGAACAGCCTGCGATGGAACCGGGCCACCACGCTGTCTGATTCAATTGACCAGCTCACCCTGATGGCCGATGTGCGTCAGTCACCTCTGGTTGCGCTGATGAACACCCTGAATGTGCAGGGGCGTACCGGGCAGACGGGCGAAGCCATTTCGGATTCCCTGGTGAAATCGGCCAAAAATCTGCTCGGCGGTGATAACAATGATGCCATTGACCAGAGTGCCGGCGTTCATGGTCCGCTGGATGCGACCTTTGGCCCGGTACTGGCGCTGATGGACAAGAACCGTTCAGGTGTACAGGGGCAAAGTCTGCAGTCCTTCCTGACCCGCGTGACGCAGGTGCGTCTGCGCCTGCAGCAGGTGACCAATGCCGCCGACCCGCAGGCAATGACCCAGACCATTGCCCAGACCGTATTCCAGGGTAAAGCCGTGGACCTCACCGAAACCCGTGACTACGGCAGCCTGATGGCCGCCGGTCTGGGCCAGGAATGGAGTGGCTTCGGTCGCTCGGTGTTTGTAAACCCGATGGAGCAGGCCTGGCAGCAGGTGCTGACCCCGGCAGCCGACAGCCTCAATACCCAATGGCAGCAGGCGGTGGTGGCGGAGTGGAACAGTGCATTTGGGGGCCGTTATCCGTTTAATAACTCCAGCAGTGATGTTTCTCTGCCGCTGCTGGCTAAATATCTGAATGCCGATTCCGGGCGTATCGCCCAATTCCTGCAGACCCGTCTTAAGGGCGTGCTGCATAAAGAGGGCAACCACTGGGTACCGGACAGCATCAATTCGCAGGGGCTGGTGTTTAATCCAGCATTCCTCAATGCCATCAACACCCTGAGCCACATCTCGGATGTGGCCTTCACGGAAGGCAATGCTGGCATGAACTTTGAGCTTCGTCCGGGCACCGCTGATGGCGTGATGCAGACCGACATGATTATTGACAGCCAGAAACTGACCTACGTGAATCAAATGCCGGTGTGGAAGCGCTTCACGTGGCCTGCAGATACGGAAGCCCCCGGCGCGAACCTGAGCTGGATTAGTACTCAGGCCGGGACCCGTCAGTACGCGGATATACCGGGGCGCTGGGGCCTAATCCGTCTGCTCGATGAAGCCAGCGTTAAAGCCTATCCGGGCGTGGGCAGCAGCTACAGCCTGAGCTGGAAAGCACAGGATGGTCGCTCGCTCAATTACACCCTGCGTACCGAAGCGGGAGAAGGCCCGCTGGCACTGCTGAAGCTGCGTAATTTCCGTCTGCCGGAAACCATCTTCAGTACCACCGGTGTCGCATCGTCAGACCCGGTGGCAGACGTGTCCAGTGACGACGGAGAGGTGTACTGATGAGCACGCTAAATGCCTTACTCAGTACCTGTCAGGCAGAGCAGGCACCACTGCTTGCCGCCACCCGTGAGCATGTGGCGCAGTGGGATAACTGGCTGCTGCCGCTGACCGGATCATCCCCCGTGGGCGAAGACCCGGGTTATGACGATGATTTCCAGCAGATGCGCGAGGAGGTTAACAAACTTTCCGGTGCGGATACTGAGCTCATCTGCCGGCTTGCAGAGAAACTGCTGACCACGACTGCCAAAGATATCCGTGTTGCCACCTACTACTGCTGGGCAAAGCTGCACCGCGAGGGTGAACAGGGGCTGGCAGAAGGACTCGAACTGCTGGGTGGTATGCTGGAGCGCTTTGGTACACATTTGCACCCGCAGCGTGATCGCAGCCGTAAGGCGGCGCTGGAGTGGCTGGCGGGTTCGCGCATGACTGACTCTCTTTTCCTGTACCCGGAAGTAGTCAGGGAACAGGCTGTGCGTACTACCGGGGCGTTGCTGCTGATAGCGCAGCTGACTGAAAATGAGCCGGATGAAACACGGCCGGAACTTAATGCGCTGTACGGTGCGCTGGAGAGTCGTCTGCAGAAAGCCGGCGGTGTGGATGCCGTGGTACCGCAGAATGCCAGCGCAGGAGAAAACCCTCCTCCGGTGAGTCACAGCGATGCGCCGTCAATCGGGCGAATCACTTCAGGCCAGGATTTGCTGGCCCAGGCCCGCACACTCACTGAATACCTCCGAGAGCAGCCTGATGGCTGGCTGTCAGCACACCATCTGATGAAAAGCCTGCGCCATGACACCCTGCGGGCCATTCCTGCCCCGGATGCGCAGGGTCGTACCCGCATCGAACCACCAAGAGCGGATCAGCGAGCACTGCTCAAACGCCTCTACTTGCAACAGAACTGGGCTGAGATGCTGGAAACAGCAGACAGCACGTTTTCCCGCGGTGCCAATCACCTGTGGCTGGATCTGCAATGGTATATCCATCAGGCGCTGACGAAGTCCGGCAAGGAGGCGTTGGCCGACATCATTGCCGCTGACCTGAAAGGACTGTTGGCCCGGTTATCCGGGCTCGAAACGCTTGCCTTCAGTGACGGTACCCCGTTTGCGGATGAAGTGACGCTGAACTGGATCCAGCAAAGCGTGCTGGATACCAGTGGCGGGTGGGGTAATGACACAGCTTCGGCACGGATGTCCGGCGGCAACGATGACATTCTGGCACTGGAGCCGGAAGCGATGGCCCTGGCGGACAGTGAAGGCCCGGATATGGCGCTGGCCTGGCTACAGAACCGCCCTGGCGTCACCACTGCCCGACAGCAGTGGCTGTTGCGCCTGCTGATGGGGCGTATCGCGGAGCAGTACGGAAAAAATGAACTGGCGGTGCATCTGTTTGCTGAGCTGGGCGTGCGCGCTGGCGAGGTCACTCTCACTGAGTGGGAGCCAGAACTGCTGTTTGAAGTCCACGCCCGCCATCTGAAACTCCTGCGCCTGAAAGCCGGTCGCAGTGAGGCTGATAAGGCCCGACTAATACCCGTAATGGACCAGTTACTTGCCGGGCTGATCGCTGTCGATCCTGCCCGCGCCGCCGTACTTTGCGGTTAAATCCACAGGAATTGAATAAATGGAAGATTTGACCCTGCGTTATTACGACGCGGAAATGCGCTACCTGCGTGAGGCCGCGAAAGAATTTGCCCAAACCCACCCCGATCGCGCCGCGATGCTGGACCTCGACAAGGCCGGTACACCAGATCCGTATGTTGAACGCCTGTTCGAAGGCTTTGCTTTTTCGATGGGGCGCCTGCGTGAAAAGATAGATGACGATCTGCCGGAACTGACAGAAGGGCTGGTCAGCATGCTCTGGCCACACTATCTACGCACTATTCCGTCGCTCTCGGTAGTGGCATTTACCCCTGCGCCGCATGCGATGAAAATGGCAGAAGTGGTGCCAGCGGGTCTTGAGATATATTCCCGTCCGGTAGGGCCAAAGAACACCGTCTGTCGTTACCGTACCACCCAGGATGTGAGGCTTAATCCCCTGGGGGTTTCGGGCATTACCATGACAACCGAACCCGACGGTCGGTCGCTGTTGCGGATACGCTTTGCCTGCAGCAGCCAGGCAGACTGGTCCAGTGCTGACCTAAGCCGTCTGAGCCTGTATCTCGGGGCGGATGCCCCCGTCAGCAACCAGTTACATCTGATGCTCACCAAACGGCAGGCGGCGCTGTACATGCGCCTGCCCGGGCAGACTGATCGTATCCGGCTTGACGGTTATTTCTCGCCGGGCGGGTTTGCTGAAGAGGACGGCCTGTGGCCGAAAGGTGACGCCGCTTTCAGTGGCTACCAGTTGCTGCTGGAGTACTTCACTTTCCGCGACAAGTTTATGTTTGTCCACCTCAATGGTCTGGACGGTATCACGCCACCTGCCGGGGCAGAGTACTTCGACATTGAGGTCGTGTTCAATACGCCGTGGCCATCAGACCTGCCGGTCACCGATGACGCGGTTCGTCTGCATTGTGTGCCAGTGATTAACCTTTTCACGCTGGAGGCGGATCCGCTCACCATTACGGGGCTGGAAAGTGAGTACCTGCTGCGCCCTAAACGGCTGCAGGATGGACACACCGAGATTTATGCCGTCGATTCTGTCACCGGCTCAAACAGGACTCGTGATGCCGAATACGTGCCGTTCAGCAGCTTCCGCCACAAGGGCGGAATGATGCGCCGTTATGCGCCGCCCCGGTATTACCACACCCGTGTAAAGCGTGGCATCACTGGGCTATATGACACCTGGCTTATCCTTGGCGGGCACCAGTGGGAAGATGACCGCCTGTTTGAGCGCGAAGCTGTCTCGCTGCAAATCACGGGTACCAACGGTCAGTTACCGCGCCGGGCACTGCAGAGCACGCTGCTGGACCGCTGCGAGCAGGTGGTGGATACGCAACTGACGGTTCACAACCTCTGTAAGCCCACGCTGCCGGTATACCCGCCTGCGGAAGACCGTTTCCACTGGAGGGTGTTGAGCCACCTGGGCTCCGGGTTCCTGAACATGATGAGCACCGCCGAAGTGCTACGCGGGACGCTTGCGCTCTATAACTGGCAGGAAGATGAGCTGAACACCCGGCGTCTGGAAGCGATACAGCATGTTGAGCACCACCGCCTTCAACGTTTTGAGCAGGGCTACCTGCTGCGGGGGCTGGATATCGAAGTGACCCTCGACAGCAACGGCTTCACCGGTGAGGGCGATATTCACCTGTTTGGTGAAATGCTTAACCGGTTCTTTTCGTTGTATGCCGATATGAATCAGTTCAACCAGCTCACACTCATCGTTCAGCCAGAAGGAAAATGCATCCGGTGGAAAGAGAATCACAGTCCGCGCCTGCCAGGCTGATAAAGCGGCTGGGCGATCGGCTGCCATATATCAACTTTTACCGCTTCTGCCAGTTACTGGAACAGAGCCAGCCTGACAAACCGGTTACGGGCAGCACCTGGCAGGTACGTCATGAACCGGTACGCTTCCGGCCCCATCCGGGCATGGGCTTCCCGGCATCTGAAATCAAAGGGATTGAACAGTCTGAGCATTCGCATCTTCCACCGACGGTGCGTATCACCTTTATGGGGCTCTACGGCGTGGAGTCTCCGCTGCCGACACACTACATTGATGACATCACCCAGCGGCGGGAAGGGTATGAAGCCACTGCGGATTTCCTCGATATCTTTAACCACCGACTGATTGCCCAGTACTACCGCATCTGGCGGAAATATTCGTATCCGGCAACCTTTGAGGAAGGGGGGAAAGACAAAACCTCGCAGTACCTTCTGGGGCTTGCCGGACTAGGAATTGATGGATGCACAGACAGCATAGCGACGCCAGCCTCACGCTTTCTGGCGCTGCTGCCGGTCATGCTATTGCCGGGGCGGACTGGGGAAGGTATGACCTCGCTGGTGCGTCTGCTGGCACCCAACACGCAGGCGAAAATCTGGCACCATGATAAACGCCGTGTGCCGCTGAAGAAGCCCCTGACCATGAGCGTTAGCCAGCCTGTCACCCTGACAAATCGTCCGGTGATGGGCAACTATGCCACCGAGGTGAACAGCCAGGTACTGATGCGTCTGGCCACTACCGACCCGGATGAAGTGCAGGGCTGGTTACCGGGCGGGGAGCTTCACACGGACCTGATGGCGCTGCTGCACGTGTATCTTGGGTCACGGCTTGATGTCCGCCTGCAGCTGTGTGTCGACCGTAGCCTGCTGCCGGACGCGACGATGAGTATTCATCCTAAAGCTGGCGCAGTACAGTTGGGCCGCACTGCCGTTATGCGACCGCTGAATGCGGTGAACATCACCGCGCACCCCAAAACCATAACCATCAATCTTGGCCGCTATGAGCGGGTACAAGAAAATATTCACCGCAGGGAGACCGATGAAGATGGCGATTACCGCTGGTAAATTTCCTCTGGCTGCGCTGGTCGCTGGTATCACAATGATACTCGCGGGCTGTGGGCTGACTCAAAAAGTGACAGACGGCACCGTTGCTGTGACCAGGTCGATTTTTTATAAGCAGGTAAAAACCCTGCATCTGGATATACGCGCCCGCGAAGGCGTGAACAGCAATGCCGGCGGAGTGGCATTGTCCACTGTTGTCAGAATTTATCAGTTGAAAGATCGAAAGACCTTCGACAGCACGGATTACCCGTCACTGTTTAAAACCGACAGTCAGGCTATCAGGGCTGACCAGGTGGCCGAAAAGGATATCCGCCTGCAGCCGGGCGGCGCGGTGACGGTCGATATGCCAATGGAGGAAGACGCTCAGTATGTGGCAGTAGCCGGGATGTTTATGTCACCGGATCAGGTGAACAATACCTGGCGCGTGGTACTGAGCCGCGATGACCTTGATCCGGATAAGGCCCGGGTGATTGAAGCGGGCAATAACCGGCTGACCCTGCAGGCGCTGAAAGATGAGTGAGTCAGCCCGTCCTTCGTTGTATGAAACGCTCTACGGTAACTTTACCGGCAGCCTCGACCTGCATCAGGTCAGTGAGCAGAACCAGGTCATTCTGTCCGTACTCGACAACATGCAGCGTATTCTCAGCAGCCGTGCGGGCTCGCTGGCGCATCTGCCGGACTATGGTTTGCCGGATATGGCAAAAATTCTGCAGGGCATGCCGGGCACTGCCCATGAGCTGATGGGCACCCTGTCGGCTGTTTTGCTCAAATATGAGCCTCGTCTGAAAAAAATAACGGTTGTCCTGCTGGAGCAGGACGTCCCGGGCGAAATGCGCTATGCCATTGATGCCGAACTCAAAGGTGTTGGTCTGGTGCGCTATGGCACCGAGTTTATGCCAGAAGGGCGGGTTCTCCTGCGACATCTTAAGCAACAGCATTATCTCGACACGACGACCCGCCTGTAAGATCAGACAGCCCGCGCAGGCTCCATCTGTCAGTAAAAGTCTGGCTGATATTGCAGAAACAATAACCTTCTATAGCTCCTTATATGTCAAATGGACAACTGGTCATGCATGACATCACTCCACGTAAACTAAAAACCGGTGGCGACCCGCGCACGTTAGCGGATTATGCCGCCCTGCGTGATGAACTGAGTAAGCTGACACATCCGGCCCGTCCGGATGTGAACTGGCGTTATGCCGAAAAACTCTGCCTTTCACTGTTTGAGCAAAACGGTGTGGAGCTACAGACGGCGGCCTGGTACACGCTGGCACGGACGCAGCTGGCCGGCTTATTCGGCCTCAATGAAGGCCTGGCGATACTGGATGCGCTGATAAGCCATCAGTGGGGGACACTGTGGCCGCAGCCGGTACATGCCCGCATGGAAATCCTCAGCAGTCTGAACCAGCGTCTTCAGCAGCGGATGCGCTCGCTCCCGCTCAATTACAGCGACCTCAGACAACTGTATCGGGCTGAGCAACTGCTTGGCAGTCTGGGGGAGGTGCTTCAACGTCTGGAGCTTAAGCATCTGAGCCAGCTCGATACGTTGCGTTCCCTGATGCACAACAGCGCTGTCCGGCTGGAAAACAGCAACGATACAACCGGTACCGGGTCGAATATTCAGTCTGGGATTGTCCTGCCTGCCACCGTAAAGAATGGTGCAGTCATATCAACAGGCTCTCATACCGGTAGTCTCTCTGAAGAGACCCCAGCGCCAGACAGCCCAGTGAAGTGGGTATTCGTTGCACAGCCAGAACACCACCCAAATGTGGAAGTACTGACGGCAATGCCCACTCAGGTAAAAAAGTGGAAATCCTTCGCTGCCGGAATGTGTACCATGCTGATAATAAGTACGAGCGCAGTGTGGAGCTGGCAATTTCTTCACCGGCCAGACCCGCTACAGACTCAGCTTGCTGCCTCACTGGCTCCGTTACCTGCACCTCTCGCGCCTGAAAAACTGGATATGTTGCGTCAGCAATCTCCGTCATCACAAACAATGATAGAACAAACACAGCAGCAGCTTGCCCGACTGGATAAATTACCTCCTGACTGGAGTATTACTTACAGCCGAAAACTTACAGAACAGGCTCAGGTGCTGTGGCCGGAGCAAGCAAAACCCCTGATACAACAGTGGCAGCAACATCTTAATGCTGCCGCATTACCGGTAGAACAGCTCAATGGCTGGTATAAGGGGATGTCAACGCTACAAAAATTGAGTGACCGGCTGAACGGGCTTGATGAGCAGAAAGGCAAGTACATGACGGTCAGTGAACTGAAGTCCGTTGTATTTTCCGTCCGGCAGTCTTTTAACCAGTCCATTCCGGCTGAAGAGCAACTGCGTATCTTGTCAGAAAATCCTCCTGGTGTACCTTTACCTGCAGCTGCGAGGTCTCAGCTGGAGATGCATCTGAAACAACTGGCAGCCCGATACGCTGAAATAAAACGGAATTCACCAGAGTAAAATGGTGCTAAAAATTTTATGCGATTCAGTCTGTTGCCGAGATGACTGAGTGACCAGAGCGGACTTCAGATGCGGTAGGGGTGATGGTGGAGACGTCTGGAGTGCAAAGTGGTCGTATCTGACGCGATGAGCAACTTGATATTCTTAAAGCGGACTATCCCTGAGTAGGCACAGCTGTAACCATCAGGACCAAAAGAGCGATTGAAAAAGCGCGAGGTCGGTTGAGATCGGGTAGCAAGAGGAGAGAGTGTATCACTGTTTATAAGGGAGTTTTCTTGAGTCTGGTAGACATCAGGAGAGGGGGTATATGGTGTCCCCTGCAGGAATCGAACCTGCAACTAGCCCTTAGGAGGGGCTCGTTATATCCATTTAACTAAGGGGACAAGGCGGCACGAGTATAGCCTCATTTACACTTTGCGTTAAGCTCATCGCCGCCTGACTGCTCAAAGAGTCACCATTCAGGCCGATTTTTTTGCAGATTTATCATCGTTTTCCCGCGCTTTCTGTTCGGCCTTGCGCTTATTAGACATGTCGTTACGGATTTGCGCATGGCTTAACAGTGCGAAGATAAACGTTCCGCCGCAGATATTGCCTGCCAGCGTCGGCAGGGCGAACGGCCAGAAAAAATCGCTCCAGTGAAGCGTACCATTAAAGACCAGATAGAGGATTTCAACGGTTCCGACCACGATGTGCGTGGTGTCAGCCAGTGCTATCAGCCAGGTCATTAATATGATCACGACAATTTTGGCACTGCCCGCGGAAGGAAACATCCACACCATGGTCGCGATTATCCAGCCGGAGATGATGGCATTCGAGAACATTTCGAACGGCGTGTTTTTCATTACGTCCATACCGATTTTCACGAAGGCATCCCGGGTGGGCTCATCGAATATCGGCATATATTCAAATGCCCATGCCGCCACGCCTGTACCGATGATATTCCCCAGCAGCACCACGCTCCATAAACGCATCAGTAAACCGAAATTACCGAGGGTAGGGTTTTGCATCACCGGGAGAACGGCGGTAACGGTGTTTTCAGTAAACAGCTGCTGGCGCGCCATAATGACAATCACAAAGCCAAAGGTGTAGCCGAGATTTTCAAGTAAAAACCCACCGGGTACCCCTTCCAGTTGCACATGGAATATGCCCTTGGCGAGGAGTGAGGCGCCCATCGACAAGCCTGCCGCGATGGCCGACCAAAACAGAGCCATGGCATCACGCTCCATCTCTTTTTCGCCATCCTGTCGGATATGTTCATGGATCGCCATCGCACGGGAAGGAAGGCGATCTTCATTGATTTCTATCTCCTCACCGCGCTCTTTTTCCTCGCTTTCAATTTCAATTTCCTCATTACTCTCGCCAATTTTTTCTTCGCCCACTTCTTTCATAGCCACTCCAACACGATGATCTTTCTATAAAGCGTAGCGGCTTTTAATGAAATGCCCGTGGGGATGCTCTTAAATTGGCGGCAATGGCAACAAAGGCGATACATCTCATTAAAAGACATTATAAAATTGCCAGCGAAACGAATTCTAAAAGCCAGGCTATGCTGAGATCAGAGTGACGGTGGTTACTGCCCGTAATTGTGCTCGTAGACATCGGTAAACGTGCTGTTACAATCACTTGCACGTTTACAGGCGGAGCAACCCATGCTCCGTTACGGATGGCAATCAACGATAGCCATACTGAACAGGGAGATATTTATGAAACTTCGGCTGTCGGCGCTTGCGCTGGGCGCGACGATGCTTGTGGGCTGCGCCAGCTCTGGAGAGCAAACGGGACGCTCCGATCCTCTCGAAGGATTTAACCGCTCAATGTACAGCTTCAACTACAACGTGCTGGACCCGTATGTGGTTCGCCCGGTGGCAGTTGCATGGCGTGATTATGTTCCACAACCTGCGCGTAACGGGTTGAGTAACTTCACCAGTAACCTGGAAGAACCTGCGGTGATGGTGAACTACTTCCTGCAGGGCGATCCGTATCAGGGTATGGTGCACTTTACCCGCTTCTTCCTGAACTCATTGCTGGGGATGGGGGGCTTCATCGATGTTGCCGGTATGGCGAACCCGAAACTTCAGCGTGAGCAACCGCACCGTTTCGGCAGTACGATGGGGCATTATGGCGTGGGTTATGGTCCGTATGTTCATCTGCCATTCTACGGCAGTTTCACGGTACGTGATGACGGCGGCGACATGGTGGATACGCTGTATCCGGTTCTGTCGTGGCTGACCTGGCCGCTGTCGGTAGGAAAATGGACGGTGGAAGGGATCGAGACACGTGCGCAACTGCTTGATTCGGACGGTCTGCTGCGTCAGTCTTCTGACCCGTATATTATGGTCCGCGAAGCTTACTTCCAGAATCACGACTTTATTGCCAATGGCGGCAAGCTGAAGCCGGAAGAGAATCCGAACGCGAAAGCAATCGAGAACGAATTAAAAGATATCGACTCGGAATAAAGATATCGACCCGGAATAAAGAAAAAAGGTGAGCCATGCTCACCTTTTTTAATCCCTGCGCGATTAGAACGCGTAGTTGAAGTTCATGCCATACAGCCAGGCTTTACCTTCAGAAGAGAACTCATACGGCCCCTCCTTAAAGTTAACTTTTTGACCGTGCATGTAAGAGATGCCCGCATCGATAGAAGCATCTTTATTGAAGGCATAGGTTGCACCTGCGCTCAGCCAGAAGCGGTCCTGGTCCGGAATGGAGATGGAACGCTTGTCAGCCGGTACCGGACTATCATCGAAGGCAATACCGGTACGGAATGTCCAGTTGTCATCCATATAGTAGGTGGTACCCAGCGCGATACGGTAGGCATCACGGAAGCTTTCATCTTTATAGAAGAGCGTGTCACCATTGCTGTTGGTCGCTTTCAGCTCCTGGAACTGGCTCCAGCTGGTGTAGGTCAGGCTATAGTGAACCGCCCACTGCGGCGCCACTTTGTTATAACCCGACAGTTCCCACATTTCTGGCAAGTGCAGGCTCAGAGAACCGCCAGTGGTACGGCCGTCGGTGCCCATTGGCAGGCCGAAGCTACCCAGAATCTGGTTATAGGCTGAAGGCAGGCTGCTCTTATAATCGCCATCGAAGTCAATTTTCACTTCGGAACGGTAGGTTAAACCATAGCGGTTATTTTTATCGATTTCATAAAGGATACCGGCGTTCCAGCCAAAGCCCCATTCGTCACCCTTAAGGTAAGCAATCTGGGTATCTGCCGGAATACCTGCAACCTGCTGTGCCAGACCCGGAATCGGTGGCAGAGCGCCTGAGCCAGCAACGACTTTACCCAGGTCACCCGCGTAGCGCTCGATCTTCGCTTTAGCATAAACCGCATCAAAGCCGACGCCGAAGCTCCAGTGGTTGTCCAGACGGTAAGCACCGCTCAGGTTCAGGTTCAGGGTTTCAAGGTCGGTTTTACCGCCATACGCCCCTGCGGCGTAGTTATTATTAAACTCGGTAGCCAGACCGTAGTTAGACGTCACGGAAGCGCCCCAGCCGAACTGGTCATTAATTGGCGCAACGAAGTGGAGGTTTGGCACCCAGGCTGTTGGCGCGATGTTGTCTGCCTTCAGGCTGGCGCCTGTTGGCGAGCGGCCCGAGATATCAACACCCGGATCAACAAAGATTGCACCAGCAGAGAAGGTCGGACGATCGAACATCATGATCAGTGCAGGGTTACGACTCGCGTTGCCCGCATCATCAGCAATTGCGCCTTCCCCGGAATACGCACGGCCAAGGCCAGAGGAAGAAAATTCGTTTAACTGAAAGCCCGCGGACCAGGCGGACGTAGAGACGATTGCCACTGCGACTGCCAGCGCAGTCTTTTTGAACAGGGTTTTCTGGCTCATGACCATAACCTCATTGAGTTATTTTTATTCAATAATTGTTACATACCGTAACAGGAGCGCGAAGTGTAGGGTCTGAGGTATGACATACAAATCAGACCAGTGGCGAGAGTATAGGTCTGACCAGCCAGAATGTTGCAAGTTTGTTTATTAATATTTTCAAACATGTTTCTTGAAACGAGATCTGGTTGGCAAAATTGTGACCATTGCGAATCGTCTGAAAGGGTGATTTTTGTTCTAGATCATTTTTTAGTGTGATATTGGTCACTTATCCGCTTTTGCGCCATTAACGGCTGGAGAGAGCCAGCCCCGGGGCGTAAAATAGCAGCATCGTGTTTATCTCGCGCCTTGCGCGAATACAGAGGAAATTGAGCTATGAGTAAATGCAGTGCTGATGAAACCCCGGTTTGCTGCTGTATGGATGTTGGTACCATCATGGACAACTCCGATTGCACCGCCTCTTACAGCCGTGTATTCAGCAACCGCGCCGAAGCGGAAGAAACCCTGGCCGCGCTGAGCAAACGTGCACGTGAGGTCGAATCCGATCCGTGCGAAATCAAATCCACCTTTACTGACGTGGACGGCGGTGTGAAGCTGGATATCGACTTTGTGTTCGCCTGCGAGGCGGAAACGCTGATTTTCCAGTTGGGTCTGCGCTAACCTCAACGGCGTAATGCCCTCATCCTGGCCCCTCTCTCACAGTAGAGGGTGCACACTAAAACGGTAACCTTCGGGTTACCGTTTTGATTTCATTTTCGCAGAGGCATTTTCTTTTTCTTCTCTGTGCCTTAGCTCGCACTTTTTCGTTTCCCTGATTGGCTGAATGTAAAAAAATGGTTAAGACTGTTATCAGGTCAGACCACTTTATGTTTGAGTAAAAAATTTTACAGGGGAAGGTTATGAGTCAGGCGTTACCGCTTATTACCCGTCAGGGCGATCGCATTGCCATTGTCAGTGGATTACGTACGCCATTTGCACGTCAGGCGACAGCGTTTCATGGCATACCGGCTGTCGATCTGGGGAAAATGGTGGTGGGGGAGATGCTGGCTCGCAGCGAAATTCCGCCTGAGGTCATCGAGCAGCTGGTTTTTGGCCAGGTTGTGCAGATGCCTGAAGCACCCAATATTGCGCGAGAAATCGTCCTCGGTACGGGGATGAACGTCCACACTGATGCTTACAGCGTCAGCCGGGCATGTGCTACCAGTTTCCAGGCGGTGGCTAACGTGGCTGAAAGCCTGATGGCAGGTACCATTCGCGCTGGGATCGCCGGCGGGGCGGACTCCTCTTCGGTTCTGCCGATTGGGGTCAGTAAAAAGCTGGCCCGGATCCTGGTTGACGCCAACAAAGCCCGTACCGTCGGTCAGAAACTCAAACTTTTCTCACGCTTACGCCTGCGTGACCTTATGCCTGTACCGCCCGCAGTGGCGGAGTATTCCACCGGTCTGAGAATGGGCGATACCGCCGAGCAGATGGCAAAAACTTACGGGATCACCCGTGAGCAGCAGGATGCGCTGGCTCATCGCTCACATCAGCTGGCGGCGAAAGCCTGGTCGGAAGGCAAACTGGCTGATGAAGTCATGACGGCGTACATCCCGCCATACCGTGAACCGCTGTCAGAAGATAACAATATTCGCGGCAGTTCGACGATGGCGGATTACGCCAGGCTCCGTCCGGCATTTGACCGCAAACACGGTACCGTCACGGCCGCCAACAGTACTCCGCTGACGGACGGTGCCGCCGCGGTGATCCTGATGACGGAATCCCGTGCCAAAGAGCTGGGCATAAAACCGCTGGGCTACCTGCGCAGCTACGCCTTCACGGCGATAGATGTGTGGCAGGACATGTTGTTAGGGCCGGCGTGGTCCACACCGCTGGCGCTGGAACGCGCGGGACTTACCCTCGCGGATTTAACCCTCATTGATATGCACGAAGCATTTGCCGCACAAACCCTGGCAAACATACAACTGCTGGCGAGTGAACGTTTCGCGCGCGATGTTCTTGGCCGGGCGCATGCCACTGGCGAAGTGGATCAGAGCAAATTTAACGTCCTGGGTGGCTCCATCGCCTACGGTCATCCATTTGCGGCGACGGGGGCGAGGATGATCACTCAGACATTACATGAGTTACGTCGCCGGGGCGGTGGTTTTGGTCTCGTAACCGCCTGCGCAGCGGGTGGTCTGGGCGCGGCAATGGTTCTGGAGGCTGAATAATGGATATGCCATCTGCATTTAATCTGACGGTACGCCTCGATAACGTCGCCGTTATTACTGTCGATGTTCCCAACGAGAAGATGAACACCCTGAAAGCCGAGTTCGGCGTTCAGGTGCGCGCGATGCTAAAGCAGATCCGCGAGAACAAAGCGATTCGCGGCCTGGTGTTTATCTCGGCGAAACCGGACAACTTTATTGCCGGAGCCGATATCAACATGATTGCCCGGGCGCAAAACGCACAGGAAGCCGAAGAGCTGGCGCGTCAGGGGCAACAGGTCATGGCGGAGATCCATGCGCTGTCTATCCCGGTCATCGCGGCGATCCACGGTGCCTGTCTGGGCGGTGGGCTGGAGCTGGCGTTGGCCTGTCACAGCCGCATTTGTACCGACGATGCGAAAACCGTTCTGGGCCTGCCTGAAGTGCAGTTAGGCCTCCTGCCAGGCTCCGGCGGGACGCAGCGTCTGCCGCGTCTGGTTGGGGTCAGCACTGCGCTGGAAATGATATTAACCGGCAAACAACTGCGTGCCCGTCAGGCGCTGAAAGCCGGCCTGGTTGACGAGGTAGTTCCTCACTCAATTTTGCTTGAGGCGGCGGTTGAACTGGCGCTCAAAGGACGGCAGGCAAAACGTCCTCTGCCGGTGCGTGAGCGCGTGCTGGCCGGGCCACTGGGCCGGACACTTCTGTTCAGCATGGCGGGCAAGAAAACCGAACAAAAAACCAAAGGCAACTACCCGGCGGCGAAACGTATCCTTGAGGTTATTGAAGTGGGGTTATCTCAGGGCAGCAGCAGCGGCTATGCCGCAGAAGCAAAAGCCTTTGGCGAGCTGGCGATGACGCCGCAGTCTCAGGCGCTGCGTAACATCTTTTTTGCCAGTACAGAGGTAAAAAAAGACCCCGGCAGCGAGGCGCAACCTGCACCGCTGCATGCCATTGGCGTACTGGGTGGCGGGCTGATGGGGGGCGGAATATCTTTTGTTACCGCCAGCAAAGGCAAATTGCCTGTACGTATCAAAGACATCAATGCGAAAGGAATCAATCACGCGCTGCAGTACAGCTGGCAGAACCTTGATCAAAAGGTTAAACGCCGCCATATCAAGGCCAATGAGCGTGATAAAACCCTGGCACTGATCTCCGGCACGACAGACTACAGCGGTTTTGCCCATCGCGATCTGGTGATTGAAGCGGTGTTTGAAGACCTGGCGCTTAAGCAGCAGATGGTGGCTGACGTTGAGCAACATTGCGCACCCCATACCATTTTTGCGTCGAACACCTCGTCATTGCCTATTGGCGATATTGCGGCCAGAGCCCAGCGTCCGGAGCAGGTGATTGGCCTGCACTATTTCAGTCCGGTTGAAAAAATGCCGCTGGTGGAGGTTATCCCGCACGCCAGCACCAGCCCGCAAACCGTTGCTACCGTGGTTAAACTGGCCAAAATGCAGGGTAAGACACCGATAGTGGTGGCGGACAAAGCCGGCTTTTACGTTAACCGCATTCTGGCGCCTTATATAAATGAAGCGATGCGGCTGCTGACGGAAGGGGAGAAGATCGAACACGTCGACGAGGCGCTGGTGAAGTTTGGGTTCCCCGTTGGCCCAATCCAACTTTTGGATGAGGTGGGAATCGACACCGGCACTAAAATTATACCTGTGCTGGAAGATGCTTATGGAGATCGTTTTAGCCCGCCTGCAAACATTGTTTCTGCAATTTTGAAGGACGATCGCAAAGGCAGAAAAAATGAACGCGGTTTCTATCTTTACGGCGCGAAAGGGCGTAAAAGCAAGAAACAGGTCGACCCTTCGGTTTATGGGCTTATTCCGACAACCGGTCAGGGGAAACTGTCACCCGTTCAGTGTGCTGAACGGTGTGTGATGATGATGCTTAATGAAGCGGCACGCTGCTTTGGTGAGCAGGTGATTAAAAGCGCGCGCGATGGTGACATCGGTGCGGTATTTGGCATTGGTTTCCCGCCGTTCCTCGGCGGCCCGTTCCGTTACATGGACACTCTCGGTGCGGGTGAAGTAGTTGCAATCCTGCAACGTCTGGCCTCGCAATACGGTCCGCGGTTTACACCGTGTGACGAATTATTGCAGATGGCGGAGCGGGGCCAGACATTTTGGCCTTCAAGGGAAACTGTCCTCGTAAGTTGAGGTCAAAAAAGGGTAAATCCTGAAGTGTATGAACCTGTTTTGGCGATTTTGTAAACAGAGATTGACTATACTTACGCCATTGAGGTAAAAAACAGCGTTTCATTCACCGAATGGATCAGGCACAATGCCCGACCATCGGGTTTTCTACCTCGGAGCGGTAATCGCGGGTAGTCAACGCCGGTGATTCTGGTTAACAAAAGCGGTGCAATATGCAAGTTTTTATCATGCGTCACGGCGACGCGGCACTCGATGCCGCCAGTGACTCAGTACGTCCTTTGACCGTCTGTGGCTGCGACGAATCTCGTCTGATGGCGACCTGGCTTAAAGGTCAAAAAGTGGACATCGAACGCGTTCTGGTGAGTCCGTTCCTGCGTGCAGAACAGACGCTGGAAGTGGTGGGGGAGTGTATGAACCTGCCAGCCAGTGTGGATGTTCTCCCGGAACTCACCCCGTGCGGTGATGTCGGCCTTGTCAGCGCTTATCTTCAGGCGCTGTGCAATGAAGGTGTCGCTTCCGCGCTGGTCATTTCCCACCTGCCACTGGTTGGCTATCTGGTATCTGAGCTGTGCCCGGGCGAGACGCCGCCGATGTTCACGACTTCCGCCATTGCCAACGTCGCTCTCGACGAAACGGGCAAAGGGGTCTTCAACTGGCAAATGAGTCCGTGCAATCTGAAGATGGCAAAAGCTATCTGATGTGACGTGCGATATGGCGGGGAGCAGAACATGCCTCCCGCCGTCCTGTCAGGGTAATTCTGGCGGCTGCCACTCTTCTACTTCAATCAACACCAGTAATGCGGCATCTCCGCCGTACTCTTTGGGTGCCTGATGAAACGCCATCACGTGGGGATGCTGAGCCAGCCACAGCGGTGTTTGCTGCTTCAGGATATGTTTGCCGTGGCCGTGCATCACGCAGGCGCAGAAAACATGTTCGCGACGACAGGCGGCAATCAACGCGCCCAGCTCCTGCTTCGCCTGCATCTGCGTCAAACCGTGCAGATCAAGAAACAGCTCGGGCGAGTAATCCCCCCGGCGTAATTTTTTCAGCTCAAAGTGGCTGACATCTTCCCGTACGTACTTCACCGCGCCCTGCGTATTGAGCAGCGGCTGAAATTCATCTGAAAAATAGTGGCTATTATCCGCCTGCTCCTGGAGCAATCGCTTGACCGGGACTTCCGTGATTTTTTTGCGCATCGGACGGTGGACAATGATGTCCTGCTTGATTTGACGCGTCCCGGTCATCAGCTGACGGAAGAGCGCCTGATCCTCCTCGCTAAGGGATGTTTTCTTTTTCATGGGTCATTCTCATCTCGTATTTCCGACAGTGTACCCGACTAAACGCATTTTTTAACCTCAAGCGCGACGCGTCATTGCTGATTTATCGCCGTCTTCATGGCAAACTAGCCGCCGAAAATTATGCGAGCATGCCCTGGAGGAAAGAGTGGATAAAATTTTTGTCGATGAAGCAGTAAACGAGCTGCATACCATACAGGACATGTTGCGCTGGTCGGTTAGCCGCTTCAGCGCCGCCAATATCTGGTACGGGCACGGTACCGATAACCCGTGGGATGAGGCCGTTCAACTGGTGCTGCCGTCCCTCTACCTGCCGCTCGATATTCCGGAAGACATGCGTACCGCACGCCTGACCTCCAGCGAAAAGCACCGTATCGTGGAGCGTGTTATCCGCCGCGTTAACGAGCGCATTCCGGTTGCCTATCTGACCAACAAAGCCTGGTTCTGTGGACACGAGTTCTATGTTGATGAACGCGTTCTGGTGCCGCGCTCGCCGATTGGCGAACTGATCAACAACCACTTTGAAGGCCTGATTAACCATCAGCCAGAGCATATCCTTGATATGTGTACCGGCAGCGGCTGTATCGCGATTGCCTGTGCGTACGCCTTCCCGGAAGCGGAAGTGGATGCCGTGGATATCTCCACCGATGCGCTGGCTGTTACCGAGCACAATATTGAAGAGCACGGTCTGATCCATCACGTTACGCCAATCCGCTCCGATCTGTTCCGCGATCTGCCAACGCTGCAGTACGATCTGATCGTCACCAACCCGCCGTATGTTGATGCGGAAGACATGTCCGATCTGCCAAACGAATATCGCCACGAGCCGGAGCTGGGTCTGGCGTCAGGCTCTGATGGCCTGAAGCTTACCCGTCGCATTCTGGCCTGCGCGCCGGATTATCTGACCGACGACGGTGTTCTGATTTGTGAAGTGGGCAACAGCATGGTACATCTGATAGAGCAGTACCCGGATGTGCCGTTCACCTGGCTCGAGTTCGATAACGGCGGTGACGGCGTCTTTATGCTGACCAAAGCGCAGCTGCTTGACGCGCGCGAATACTTCAGCATTTACAAAGATTAATCCAGCGGGCTTCGGCCCGTTTCACAACGCTCAAACACAAATAACGACATCGGAGCCGTGATGGCAGGAAACAGTATTGGACAATTATTCCGGGTGACCACCTTTGGTGAATCGCACGGGCTGGCACTGGGCTGTATCGTTGACGGCGTACCGCCAGGCATCGAACTGACCGAAGCCGATTTACAGCACGACCTCGACCGTCGTCGTCCGGGGACTTCTCGCTACACCACGCAGCGTCGCGAACCGGACCAGGTCAAAATTCTTTCCGGCGTTTTCGAAGGCCGCACCACCGGCACCAGCATCGGGCTGCTGATTGAAAATACCGATCAGCGTTCGCAGGATTACGGCGCCATCAAAGATGTGTTCCGTCCCGGACACGCCGATTACACCTACGAACAAAAGTATGGCTTCCGTGATTATCGCGGCGGCGGACGTTCGTCTGCCCGTGAAACCGCGATGCGCGTTGCGGCAGGGGCTATCGCCAAAAAATACCTGCAGCAGAAATTTGGCATTGTGATCCGCGGCTGTCTGACCCAGATGGGCGATATTCCACTGGCTATCAAAGACTGGGGGCTGGTCGAGCAAAATCCGTTCTTCTGTGCCGATGCAGATAAGCTGGAAGCGCTGGACGAACTGATGCGTGGCCTGAAAAAAGAGGGCGACTCCATTGGTGCCAAAGTCACCGTCGTGGCTGATGGCGTACCGCCAGGCTGGGGTGAACCGGTATTTGACCGTCTGGATGCGGACATCGCTCACGCGCTGATGAGCATCAACGCGGTGAAGGGCGTAGAAATTGGCGACGGTTTTGACGTCGTTGCGCTGCGGGGCAGCCAGAACCGCGACGAAATCACCAAAGACGGTTTCCAGAGCAACCACGCGGGCGGCATCCTCGGCGGTATCAGCAGCGGTCAGCAGATTATTGCCAATATTGCGCTGAAACCGACCTCCAGCATTACCGTGCCAGGCCACACGATTAACCGCTCTGGCGAAGAAGTTGAGATGATCACTAAAGGACGTCACGATCCCTGTGTGGGGATCCGTGCGGTGCCGATCGCAGAAGCGATGCTGGCGATCGTACTGATGGATCACTACCTGCGCCAGCGCGCGCAGAATGCGGATGTGACGACCACCATTCCACGCTGGTAAACATGAAAAAAACCGTCATTGCTCTGCTGGCACTGCTTGCCAGTGGAGCCAGTCTGGCCGCGACGCCATGGCAGAAAATTACCCATCCTGTGGCGGGCAGCGCGCAGTCTATTGGCGCGTTCTCGAACGGCTGTATCGTTGGGGCACAGGAACTTCCGCTGCAGTCCGATACCTATCAGGTGATGCGTACCGACCAGCGTCGTTATTTTGGCCACCCGGATCTGGTGCTGTTTATCCAGCGTCTGGGAAACCAGGTGCATAACCTGGGGCTGGGCACGATGCTGATTGGCGATATGGGGATGCCTGCCGGCGGTCGGTTCAACGGCGGACACGCCAGTCACCAGACCGGTCTCGATGTCGATATCTTCCTGCAACTGCCGAAAGCGCGCTGGAGTTCAGCCCAGTTGCTGAAACCGCAGGCGCTGGATCTGGTGGCGCGCGACGGTAAAAACGTCGTGCCATCGTTGTGGACGCAGGACGTCTTCAGCATGATTAAGCTGGCGGCGAAAGATAACGATGTCACGCGGATTTTCGTGAACCCGGCCATCAAGCAGCAGCTCTGCCTGGATGCCGGCACCGATCGCGACTGGCTGCGTAAAGTGCGCCCGTGGTTCCAGCATCGTGCACATATGCACGTTCGTCTGCGCTGCCCGGCAAACAGCCTGGAATGTGAAGATCAGCCGTTACCCCCGCCAGGCGATGGCTGTGGTGCGGAACTGCAGAGCTGGTTTGAGCCGGCAAAACCTGGAACCTCTAAGCCTGAGAAGAAGACACCGCCTCCGTTGCCGCCTTCCTGCCAGGCGCTACTGGATGAGCATGTACTTTAATGGATAATTTCGTCGAACTGTTTATGGTGTCGCCGCTTCTGCTGGTGGTGCTTTTCTTTGTGGCGATGCTGGCCGGGTTTATTGATGCTCTGGCGGGCGGCGGTGGTTTGTTAACCGTACCGGCGCTGCTGGCCGCGGGCATGAGCCCGGCACAGGCGCTCGCCACTAACAAGCTTCAGGCGTGCGGCGGCTCGCTCTCCGCGTCGCTCTATTTTATTCGCCGTAAGGTCGTCAGTCTGGCTGACCAGAAGCTCAATATTCTGATGACCTTTATTGGCTCGACCTCGGGTGCACTGCTGGTTCAGCATGTACAGTCCGATATTTTGCGCCAGATCCTCCCCATTCTGGTTATCTGCATCGGTCTCTACTTTTTGTTGATGCCAAAGCTCGGGGAAGAAGACCGGCAGCGTCGTCTGCATGGCCTGCCGTTCGCTCTTATCGCGGGTGGCTGCGTCGGGTTTTACGATGGCTTCTTTGGCCCCGGAGCAGGCTCTTTCTATGCCCTTGCGTTCGTGACGCTGGCCGGCTTTAATCTCGCTAAATCCACCGCCCACGCCAAAGTGCTCAATGCGACGTCAAACGTCGGCGGCCTGCTGCTGTTTATCATTGGTGGCAAAGTTATCTGGGCAACCGGGTTTGTGATGATGGCAGGGCAGTTTTTAGGCGCACGCGCGGGCTCGCGTCTGGTATTAAGCAAAGGACAGAAGCTCATTCGCCCGATGATTGTTGTCGTCTCAGCGGTCATGAGTGCCAAACTGCTTTATGACAGCCATGGACAAGAGATCCTCACCTGGCTGGGAATGAATTAATGAACACAACCCATAAATACGAACAGCTGATTGAGATTTTTGATGGCTGTTTTGCTGATGATTTTAATACCCGTCTGATTAAAGGCGACGACGAACCGATCTATCTTCCTGCTGATGCGGACGTGCCGTATAACCGTATCGTGTTCGCGCACGGCTTTTACGCCAGCGGGTTACACGAGATTTCGCACTGGTGTATAGCGGGGAAAGCGCGTCGTGAGCAGGTGGACTTCGGCTACTGGTATTGTCCGGACGGCCGTGACGCCGCCACGCAGAGCCAGTTTGAGGATGTGGAGGTGAAACCGCAGGCGCTGGAATGGTTATTCTGTGTGGCGGCAGGTTTCCCGTTCAACGTCAGCTGTGACAACCTCGAAGGAGAGGTCGAGCCAGACCGTATTGTCTTCCAGCGCCGCGTTCATGCGCAGGTGATGGAGTATCTTGAGAAAGGCATCCCGGAACGTCCGGCACGTCTGATCGAGGCCTTACAGAATTATTACCACACGCCGGAGATCACGGCGGAATGCTTCCCTTGGCCGGAAGATCTTTAACAGAGGAAAGAAGATGATCGCAGAATTTGAATCACGCATTCTGGCGTTAATTGATGACATGGTGGAACACGCCAGTGATGATGAGCTGTTCGCCAGCGGTTATCTGCGTGGTCACCTGACGCTGGCTGTCGCTGAGCTGGAAGCAGGGGACGATCACTCTGCCGAGGCCATTCATGATGAAGTGAGCCGCAGCCTGGAGAAAGCGATCCAGGCAGGGGAACTCTCTCCGCGTGACCAGTCATTAGTGCTGGGTATGTGGGACACCCTGTTCCAGCAGGCAAAAGCCAGGTAGTCATTTTCCTCCCTCTCCCGGTGGGAGAGGGAGGACATCGGCCCGCACGTTACTTCACCCTTTTTCCTTTCAGTAACTTCCGTACCCACAAACGGTTGGGATTGAGCCCCGCAAGCGTAACGCTGTCCAGCGGAACGGGCTCATCACTCATCTGTGCCGCCAGCACTTCGGCCAGCAACGGCGCTGAGCACAATCCCCGTGAACCGAGTCCCCCGAGCATAAACAGCTGCGGATAAACTGGCGCACTCACCGCGGTATCACGGTTTTCAGCAAGATCCTGATAGGCCTCAAGCGTTGCTTCATAGTCAGGCACATTTCCCGCCATCGGCAGATGGTCCCGGGTGGCGCAGCGTACGCCACAGCGCGCGTCACCGGCGCTGATATCAACCTCTTTTGCCCAGTCGGCCTGCGGGAAGCAGTTGAGCAGGCGCTGGCGATTTTGCTGCTGATCGTCTTCGCTGTAGCGCATGTCGGTCTCACCGCGATGGTAGCTGGCACCAATGCAGTGGTGGCCGTTGGACGGATTTTGTGGCGTCAGATAGCCGTCGTAGCAGAGTACCTGCTGCAGTTTTTCCAGCGCTGGCGAGGTGGGGATATGGCTGACCTGGCCGCCGACAGGGTAAAGCGGCAGCTTTTCCGTCTGGTTGAACTGGCTGATAGGGTGACCGTTGGCCAGCACTACGCAGGTATGCTGCGCCTCTTCGCCGGTGGTGAAATGCAGGTTCCAGTGCTCCGTGTGGTGAAGTGAGGCGACCTGGCGGGAATAGTGCACCGTCAACCCGCGCGACTGCGCCAGCGCAATGGCTGCCGTCGTCAGATCTGCCGGACACAGCCAGCCACCGAGCGGATAGTGGATACCGTCGCAGCCCGTATCGACGCCCGCGGTTTCGGTTATCTGCTGCGCATTCACCGCCCGGGCAATTTCGAGCGGCAGACCCAGCGACAACATGTGCGCGATTTTTTGCTGGCTCTTCTCATCCCAGCCCAGTTGCGTAACGCCACACCAGTCGTGGTCAAACGCCACAGGCAGGGCATCATACAGGCGCCGGGCAAAGGTAAAGGCTACCGGGAAAAACTGGCTCAGCGCCGGATCGTGAGCGCTTAACAGTGGGTAGAGCGCCCCCTGGCGGTTGCCGGAAGCGCCCTTTGCCGGCGCGTCGTCGGCGCAGTAGAGCGTTACCTGCCAGCCACGGTGTAAAAGCGCGAGCGAAAGCAGGGCGCTGGCAATCCCGCCGCCGACAATTGCTACCTCTCGTGATGTGCTGGCGCTGCGTGAAAACCAGGGCGTCTGAGCGGGGATCTCCAGCGTCTGATCCATTCTTCCGACCAGCATGTCGCGCTTGCGACCAAAACCTTTGGTCTTTTGCATGGTAAAGCCGGCCACCTGCAATCCGCGGCGGACAAAGCCTGCCGAGGTGAAGGTCGCGAGCGTTGCGCCAGGACGCGCCAGGCGTGCCATTGCGTTAAACAGATGCTGGCTCCACATGTCCGGATTCTTGGCGGGGGCAAAACCATCGAGGAACCATGCGTCCACTTTCTGGTTCATCGAATCATCAAGCTTATCGGTCAGATCATTGATGTCGCCGAGCCACAGATCCAGCGTGATGCGCCCGCCGTCCAGCAGCAGACGATGGCAGCCGCCAAGGTGCGGCGGCCACTGCGCCTGAAGCTGCTCCGCCCATGGCGCAAGTTCCGGCCAGTGTTGATGGGCGAGACGAAGGTCATGCGCGGTGAGCGGAAATTTTTCAAAACTGATGAAATGTAATCTTTGCAGTGTAGCGTCAGGGTGAGCTGCGTGAAACTGATCGAACATCTGCCAGAGGGTGAGAAAATTCAGACCGGTACCAAACCCGCTCTCGGCGACCACGAACAGACTGCTCGGATGCGTGGGGAAACGGGCGTTTAACTGGTTTCCATCGAGGAAAACATAGCGGGTTTCTTCCAGTCCGTTATCATTAGAAAAGTAGACGTCATCAAAATCTCGGGAAACAGGTGTACCCTCAGCGTTGAATTCGAGGTTGGCGGGTTGTATAGCGTTTTGTTTCACGTAAGTTACTCGTCTGACAGGCAGTGACACGATCTTAACGATGTGCGTCCATCGGTGCAAATTTCCGCAGAAAATGTCTGATCGGACTTGTTCGGCGTACAAGTGTACGCTATTGTGCGACTCGAAACTTAATATAGTGCGACTTACAGAGGTATTGAATGAAACGTGCAGTGATTACTGGCCTGGGCATCGTTTCCAGCATCGGTAATAACCAGCAGGAAGTCCTGGCATCTCTGCGTGAAGGACGCTCCGGGATCACTTTCTCTGAAGAGTTTAAAGATTCAGGTATGCGTAGCCACGTATGGGGTAACGTCAAACTGGACACCACCGGTTTGATTGACCGTAAAGTGGTTCGTTTCATGAACGATGCCTCTATTTATGCTTATCTCTCCATGCAGGAAGCGATTGCGGATGCGGGTCTGAGCGCGGAAGTTTACCAGAACAACCCACGCGTAGGTCTGATCGCCGGTTCCGGTGGCTCATCTAAAGCGCAGGTCTTTGGTGCCGACGCAATGCGTAGCCCACGTGGTCTGAAAGCGGTAGGTCCTTATGTTGTGACTAAAGCTATGGGTTCAGCGGTTTCCGCTTGCCTGGCGACCCCGTTCAAAATCCACGGCGTTAACTACTCCATCAGCTCTGCCTGTGCGACCTCCGCACACTGCATCGGTAATGCGGTTGAGCAGATCCAGCTGGGTAAACAGGATATCGTGTTTGCTGGCGGCGGCGAAGAACTGGGCTGGGAAATGGCCTGTGAATTCGACGCAATGGGGGCACTGTCCACCAAATATAACGAAACTCCGGATAAAGCATCCCGTACCTATGATGCGCACCGTGACGGTTTCGTTATCGCAGGCGGCGGCGGTATGGTTGTGGTTGAAGAGCTGGAGCACGCGCTGGCGCGTGGTGCGCACATCTACGCTGAGATCGTGGGCTACGGTGCAACGTCTGACGGCGCTGACATGGTGGCTCCATCCGGTGAAGGCGCAGTGCGCTGCATGAAGATGGCGATGCACGGCGTTGACACACCAATCGACTACCTGAACTCCCACGGTACCTCTACTCCGGTAGGCGACGTGAAAGAGTTGGGTGCGATCCGTGAAGTGTTCGGTGACAACAGCCCGGCTATCTCTGCGACCAAAGCCATGACCGGTCACTCTCTGGGTGCTGCTGGCGTTCAGGAAGCGATCTACTCTCTGCTGATGCTGGAAAATGGCTTTATCGCCCCAAGCATCAACATTGACGAGATGGACGAGCAGGCCGCAGGTCTGAACATCGTGACCCAGCCAAAAGAAGCGACACTGACTACCGTCATGTCCAACAGCTTCGGTTTCGGCGGTACTAACGCCACGCTGGTGATGCGTAAGTACAACGCATAAGTTCTGACTGATTCAAAAGGGGAGCCTGACGGCTCCTTTTTTTATGCATTGACAAGCGGCTGATCTCGCAGGCAAACTTCCTACCTCAACATTATCCTCACGATAATGCGTAAGCGTTCAACGTCAACCAACGCACCTAAATCCTGGTTATCAGGAAGAGGGGGCGTGGTTTTTCCCCGCCTTACTCTTCATTTCGGAGTAAAGCATGACTGCAGTCACTCAAACAGAAACAACCTCTTCAGCGAACGTCTCGCTGTTTCGCATCGCGTTTGCGGTGTTCCTGACCTATATGACCGTCGGCCTGCCGCTGCCGGTGATCCCGCTGTTTGTTCATCAGGAGCTGGGCTATGGCAACACCATGGTCGGCGTCGCTGTGGGTATTCAGTTCCTGGCTACGGTATTAACCCGCGGTTATGCCGGACGTCTGGCGGATCAGCACGGGGCAAAACGCTCGGCGTTACAGGGCATGTTTGCCTGTGGTCTGGCGGGAGGTGCATGGCTGCTGGCCGCTCTCCTGCCGGTTGACGCTGCGTATAAATTTGCGCTGCTGATCGTGGGGCGTTTAATCCTGGGCTTTGGTGAAAGCCAGCTCCTGACCGGTACGCTGACATGGGGTATGGGACTGGTGGGGCCTGCACGCTCCGGCAAAGTCATGTCCTGGAATGGCATGGCCATTTATGGCGCGCTTGCCGCAGGCGCCCCGCTCGGGTTGCTTATCCACAGCCACTTTGGCTTTGCCGCGCTGGCAGCGACCACCCTGATGCTGCCGCTGCTGGCATGGGCATTCAACGGTCCGGTGCGTAAAGTCCCTGCCCATAAAGGGGAGCGCCCGTCTTTGTGGAGCGTGGTGGGTCAAATCTGGCAGCCGGGCCTTGGCCTGGCCCTGCAGGGCGTCGGTTTTGCGGTAATTGGTACGTTCGTCTCGCTCTACTTTGTGAGCCGCGGCTGGGCGATGGCAGGTTTTACGCTGACCGCCTTTGGTGGCGCATTTGTCTTAATGCGCGTGCTGTTCGGCTGGATGCCGGATCGTTTTGGTGGCGTGAAGGTTGCAGTGGCATCACTGGTGATTGAAACCCTGGGTCTGCTGTTACTGTGGAGTGCACCCGTTGCGTCCGTAGCGTTGTTAGGCGCGGCATTGACCGGCTGCGGATGTTCGCTTATTTTCCCGGCGCTGGGCGTGGAGGTGGTAAAACGTGTCGCCCCACAGGTGCGTGGCACGGCGCTTGGCGGCTATGCGGCGTTTCAGGATATCTCATACGGGGTAACTGGGCCGCTGGCAGGTCTGTTAGCGACATCGTTCGGGTATCCGTCTGTTTTCCTGGCGGGCGCGGTTGCAGCGGTTGTGGGCATTGTGGTGACGCTGGTGGCGTTTCGTCAGTCTTAGCGGTTAAGTGCCGGGGCGGCAAGCCTTCCCCGGTATGCTGTCGGCCCGGCAGGCGTAGCGCCACCGGGCGAAACCGTTATGCGACCAGCCAGAAAATCGCCAGTGCAATCATTAACGCAATAAACATCAACCCTGGACGGGCAGAGAGGGTTCTGAACGTTTCCATCACCGGCGCAAACAGCGGATTGTAGATTGGCTGAATGTTTCGTGCTTCCGGCACGCCCCCTTCGCGTTCGGCGCGGCGAACGAAAATCTGATTGAGCACATCCTGCACCTGCGCGGTGGTCAGTACCGTTTGCGGTGTGGCCTGCCAGGTTTGCTGGGCGTAATCACGAATGGCGTCAAATTCGTTCGGCTCCAGCGGCTGCTTAAGTGCCGCCTGAACCGTGTGCAGGGTTGGAGCGGTCTGGGTGCTGAGCGTCTGACGCGCCTGTAGCCAGGTCACCAGATGCGTAAACTGTTTCGCCGGGATCAGCTCGCCCGCTTTTACGCCGGAGAGTTCCAGCATTGATTGCCAGATAAGCTTCGTCGGTTCGCCGGTGGCGGCGGCCAGCTTGGTCACCATCTGCTTGAGCGTATTGTGCTCGGCAGGCAGCAGCGGACGCTCGGTCGCAGGGCGTTGCTGAGGCTGTGGAATTGACAGCTGATTGGTTTGCAGCAGCGTCAGTACGGTTTTGAGCTGTTCCGGGGTCAGCTGGCTCAGGGCGGTCTGACCAAACTGCTGGCGAATAAAATCACTCACCGCCTGGCGGTTATTTCCATGGCCCAACAGCTCGGTCAGCTGCGAGACAATCTGGCGTGTGCTGTGATTCTGCTGTGCAGTATCAATCCGCTGGTTCAGGTTTTGCTCGGCAGCAGGGAAATGGCGCGACTGCAAAGGTGCGTCGTTCCTGACACCTAAATCGTGCTTTACCCCAGCCCAGACTTCCGCGTTTTGCTGCGACGTCAGCGCGATCAGACGCGTGATCAGTCGCTCCAGCACGGTGCGCTGTTGTGTGGATAGCGGTTGTTCGCCTGCAACGTTTGGCGTGACAGGGCCTTCACCCGGAGGGCGCGGCGGCGTACCTGAAATGGGCTGCATCGTCAAAAAATCCTTAAAGTCAAAACTCAGCGTAAACCTGGCAGACGTATATGCCTGGCGGCCAGATTATGGCACACTTGATGGGTTTTCTTCCTCTCAAACAGGTACTCAGACGTGAAAATCCTCGTTGATGAAAATATGCCTTATGCCCGCGAGCTCTTTAGCCGCCTCGGCAACGTTAAGGCTGTCCCGGGTCGGCCGATCCCGGTAAACGAGCTGGATGATGCAGACGCGCTGATGGTGCGCTCGGTAACCAAAGTAAATGAGGCGTTGCTCTCCGGCAAAGCGGTGAAATTTGTCGGGACCGCAACGGCAGGGACGGATCATGTGGATGATAAATGGCTTAAGCAGGCGGGGATCGGTTTTTCAGCCGCGCCGGGCTGCAACGCCATTGCGGTCGTGGAATATGTCTTCTCCTCCCTGCTGATGCTGGCAGAGCGCGACGGTTTTGCGTTGCAGGACCGTACCGTCGGGATTGTTGGTGTGGGCAACGTGGGCGGGCGCCTGCATAAACGTCTTGAGGCGTTAGGCATTCGTACTCTGCTGTGCGATCCGCCGCGTAAAGACAACGGTGATGAAGGCGACTTCCGTTCGCTGGATGAACTGGTTGCACAGTGCGATGTGATCACTTTCCATACGCCGCTGTTTAAAGAGGGGCCTTATAAGTCGCTGCACCTTGCTGACGAAGCCCTGATCCGTCGTCTGAAGCCTGGCACTATTCTGATAAATGCCTGCCGGGGCCCGGTGGTCGATAACCTTGCGCTGCTGAACTGCCTGGAAGAGGGGCAAGCGCTTAGCGTGGTGCTGGACGTCTGGGAGCCGGAGCCTGAGCTTAACGTTGCGCTGCTTAACAAGGTGGACGTCGCAACGGCGCATATTGCCGGTTATACCCTTGAAGGAAAAGCCCGCGGCACGACGCAGGTCTTTGAGGCCTATAGCGCCTTTATCGGCCATCCACAGCAGGTGGCGCTGGATACCTTACTGCCTGCCCCTGAGTTTGGCCGCATCACCCTGCACGGACCACTCGATCAGGCAACGCTGAAACGACTGGTCCATTTGGTGTATGATGTGCGCCGCGATGACGCGCTGCTGCGTAAAGTGGCGGGTATTCCGGGTGAGTTTGATAAGCTGCGCAAGAACTATGTTGAGCGCCGCGAGTGGTCTTCCCTGTATGTGATTTGCGACGACGCAACGGCTGCGACGCAGCTGCATAAACTGGGTTTTAACGCCGTTCATCACCCGGCACATTAATGTCTTCTTAATGCTCCCTGTTGGATACTCCGACAGGGACGCTTTTTTATTTCTGGAGTAAACCACCATGTCTGAAGGCTGGAACATTGCCATTTTAGGTGCCACGGGTGCCGTGGGTGAAGCCCTGCTCGAAACCCTTGCTGAGCGTCAGTTCCCGGTGGGTGATATCTATGCGCTGGCGCGTACAGATAGCGCGGGTGAACATCTGCGTTTTGGCGGTAAATCTGTCATGGTTCAGGATGCGGCCGGGTTCGACTGGACTCAGGCGCAGCTGGCGTTTTTTGCAGCCGGTGCTGAGGCTACGGCGTCTTACATTGAAGAGGCCACCAACTCGGGTTGTCTGGTGATTGATTTAAGCGGCCTGTTCGCGCTTGAGCCGGATGTGCCGCTGGTGGTGCCGGATGTGAACCCGTTTGTGCTGGCAGACTACCGTAACCGCAACGTTATCGCCGTACCGAACAGCCTGACCAGTCAGCTGCTTACCGCGCTGAAACCGCTGATCGACGAAGGCGGCCTGTCGCGTATCTTCGTTACCAGCCTGCTGTCTGCGTCTGCCAACGGCAAGCAAGCGGTTAACGCGCTGGCCGGGCAGAGCGCGAAATTGCTGAGCGGCGTTCCGATTGATGAAGACGACTATTTTGGTCGCCAGCTGGCGTTTAACATGCTGCCACTGCTGCCGGATCGCGAAGGCAGCGTGCGCGAAGAGCGCCGTATTGTCGATGAAGTCCGCAAAATCCTGCAGGATGACGGCCTGATGATCTCTGCCAGCTGCGTGCAGTCTCCTGTCTTCTACGGCCACGCGCAGATGGTCGGTTTTGAAGCGCTGCGCCCGCTCGCCGCCGAAGAAGCGCGTGACGCGTTTGGTCGCGGTGAGGATATCGCCCTCTCCGAAGAGAGTGAGTTCCCGACGCAGGTTGGTGATGCGACCGGTAGCGCACATCTGTCTGTTGGCTGCGTGCGTAACGATTACGGAATGCCTGAGCAGATCCAGTTCTGGTCAGTTGCCGATAACGTTCGCTTTGGCGGCGCGCTGATGGCGGTGAAAATTGCGGAGAAACTCGTGCAGGAGTACCTGTACTGATGTCAGAAGTGGATCACAAGCCCGTTCATAAAATTGCCCTCGGTATTGAGTACGATGGCAGTAAGTATTATGGCTGGCAGCGTCAAAATGAAGTGCGCAGCGTCCAGGAAAAACTGGAAAAAGCGCTCTCACAGGTGGCGAACGAACCGATAAGCGTTTTCTGTGCCGGGCGTACGGATGCCGGCGTTCACGGCACGGGGCAGGTGATTCATTTTGAAACCACCGCTGTGCGAAAGGACGCTGCATGGACGCTGGGGGTGAATGCGAATTTACCTGGAGACATTGCGGTTCGTTGGGTTAAAGATGTTCCCGATGATTTTCATGCGCGTTTCAGCGCCACCGCGCGCCGTTACCGCTATGTCATCTACAATCAGCGTCTACGTCCGGCGGTGTTAAGCCAGGGCGTGACGCATTTTTATGAACCGCTTGATGCTGAACGTATGCATCGTGCGGCGCAGTGTCTGATTGGTGAAAATGACTTTACCTCGTTCCGTGCGGTGCAGTGCCAGTCCCGTACTCCGTGGCGTAATGTCATGCACATAAACGTCAGCCGTTATGGCGCGTATGTGGTGGTGGATATCAAAGCCAATGCCTTTGTACATCATATGGTGCGGAATATTGTGGGCAGCCTGATGGAAGTGGGTGCCGGACACCAGCCGGAGAGCTGGATTGCAGAACTGCTGGCAGCGAAGGACAGAACGCTTGCGGCAGCCACGGCGAAAGCGGAAGGGCTGTATCTGGTCTCGGTAGACTATCCGGATCGGTTTGACCTGCCGAAACCGCCAATGGGCCCGCTGTTTTTAGCGGACTAATCAAAGGTGCAATTAAGGCTTAGACAAAATGGACGTAATACGTTTTTTGATTGATTTCATCCTGCATATTGATGTTCACCTGGCGGAGCTGGTCGCGCAGTACGGCGTCTGGGTTTACGCTATTCTGTTCCTCATTCTGTTCTGTGAAACCGGTCTGGTTGTCACCCCGTTCCTGCCGGGGGATTCACTGCTGTTCGTGGCCGGCGCGTTATCCGCGTTACCGACTAACGATTTGAATGTGCATCTGATGGTTGTGTTGATGGTTATCGCCGCGATTATTGGTGATGCGGTGAACTACACGATTGGACGGGTGTTTGGTGAGCGGCTTTTCAGCAATCCGGACTCGAAAATTTTCCGTCGCAGCTATCTCGATAAAACCCATGCGTTCTATGAACGCCATGGCGGCAAAACCATTATCCTTGCCCGTTTTGTGCCTATTGTGCGTACATTTGCACCGTTTGTGGCGGGAATGGGGCATATGTCCTATCGTCACTTTGCGGCATATAACGTTGTTGGCGCGCTGCTGTGGGTGTTGCTGTTTACCTATGCCGGCTACCTGTTTGGCGATCTCCCGGTGGTCCAGGAAAACCTTAAGTTACTGATTGTAGCGATTATTGTGCTTTCGGTACTGCCTGGGGTTATTGAGATTATTCGTCACCGACGTGCGGCAGCAAAGCAAGCGAAGTAAATGCATACTGGCGGTTCGACCACTTTTTTATCCAAAGTTTCGGGCTGTTATGTTTTAATGTGCAACATTCATGGTCTGTTGGAGGCAAAAATGGCATTATTCGCCTCTTATAGCAAAACTGGCATACGACCAGGTTCAGGCAGAAAGGTTATCAATGAGCTGGATTGAACGAATTAAAAGCAACATAACCCCGACTCGTAAAGCGAGCATTCCTGAAGGGGTATGGACGAAGTGTGATAGCTGCGGCCAGGTTCTGTACCGCGCAGAGCTGGAACGCAATCTTGAGGTGTGTCCGAAGTGTGACCACCACATGCGTATGACGGCGCGTAATCGCCTGCATAGCCTACTGGACGAAGGTTCTCTGGTAGAACTAGGTAGCGAGCTTGAGCCAAAAGACGTGCTGAAGTTCCGTGATTCCAAAAAATACAAAGACCGTCTGGCCTCTGCACAGAAAGAGACCGGCGAGAAAGACGCGCTGATCGTCATGAAAGGCACCCTGCACACGATGCCGGTGGTGGCTGCCGCGTTTGAGTTCTCCTTTATGGGTGGCTCAATGGGCTCTGTCGTGGGTGCGCGCTTTGTGCGTGCCGTTGAGCAGGCGCTGGAAGACAACTGCCCGCTGATCTGCTTCTCCGCCTCCGGTGGTGCACGTATGCAGGAAGCGCTGATGTCGCTGATGCAGATGGCGAAAACCTCTGCTGCGCTGGCGAAAATGCAGGAGCGCGGTTTGCCGTACATCTCCGTGCTGACCGACCCGACGATGGGTGGCGTTTCCGCAAGCTTTGCCATGCTGGGCGATCTGAACATCGCTGAGCCGAAAGCGCTGATCGGTTTTGCGGGTCCACGCGTCATCGAACAGACCGTACGTGAAAAACTGCCGCCGGGCTTCCAGCGCAGTGAGTTCCTCATCGAGAAAGGCGCTATCGACATGATCGTCCGCCGTCCGGAGATGCGCCTGAAACTGGCAAGCATCCTGGCGAAGCTGATGAATCTGCCAGCGCCGAACCCGGATGAGCCGCGCGAAGGCGTGGTGGTACCGGATCAGGAACCCGAGGCCTGATAACTGAAAAGGGCAGGGCCGAATGGCGCTGCCCTTTTGCTTTCTCAACTGTTAATGACCGGGCATCATGGAAAATAAAAGCATTCCCCAAGCCACGTCGCCCCTGGCCGCGTGGCTTTCTTATCTGGAAAACCTGCACAGTAAAACCATCGATATGGGGCTTGAGCGCGTAAGCCAGGTTGCCGCGCGTCTCGACGTACTGAAACCAGCGCCGTTTGTGTTCACCGTTGCCGGAACGAACGGTAAAGGCACGACGTGCCGCACGCTGGAATCAGTCCTGATGGCAGCAGGCTATAAGGTTGGCGTTTACAGCTCTCCACACCTCGTGCGGTATACCGAGCGGGTGCGTGTGCAAAACCGCGAGCTGCCGGAATCAGCGCATACTGCCTCTTTCGCGGAAATTGAAGCCGCGCGCGGTGAAATTTCATTAACCTATTTTGAATACGGCACCCTGTCGGCATTGTGGTTGTTTAAGCAGGCGCAGCTGGACGTGGTGATTCTGGAAGTCGGCCTCGGCGGGCGTCTTGATGCCACCAACATGGTGGATGCGGATGTGGCCGTCGTGACCAGCATTGCGCTGGATCATACCGACTGGCTGGGGCCGGATCGCGAAAGCATTGGTCGCGAGAAAGCCGGGATTTTCCGGGCGAATAAACCTGGCGTGGTCGGCGAGCCGGATATGCCGCACACCATTGCAGAGGTGGCGAATGAGACGGGTGCGCGTCTGTTGCGCCGTGGCGTAGACTGGCAGTATGAGGTTCAGGCAGACGGTTGGCGCTTTAGCGATGCGCAGGGCGCGCTGGACAACCTGCCATTGCCGCAGGTGCCGCAGCCTAACGCGGCAACCGCGCTGGCGGCACTGCGCGCAAGCGGTCTGGCGGTGAGCGAGCAGGCGATTCGCGAGGGCATTGAGCGGGCGATCCTGCCCGGGCGTTTCCAGATTGTCAGCGAGTCACCGCGCCTGATCCTCGATGTGGCGCACAACCCGCATGCCGCGGCGTATCTCGCGGGACGTCTCAAATCGTTACCAAAAACCGGGCGCGTGCTGGCGGTTATCGGTATGCTTCATGATAAAGATATTGGCGGTACGCTGGCCTGCATGGAGAGTGTGGTCGATAGCTGGTATTGTGCTCCTCTGGAGGGGCCACGCGGGGCGACCGCTGAGCAGTTGATGGAACATCTCGGCAAAGGCGCAATCTATAATAGCGTGGCTCAGGCCTGGCATGCCGCGATGGCGGATGCTAAACCAGAAGATACCGTGCTGGTGTGTGGTTCGTTCCACACGGTGGCACATGTCATGGAAGTGATGGACGCGGGGAGAACCGGTGGCGAGTAAGTTTCAGAACCGTTTAGCAGGAACAATAGTGCTGGTGGCGCTGGGAGTCATTATTCTCCCGGGCCTGCTCGACGGGCAGAAAAAGCACTATCAGGATGAGTTTGCAGCCATTCCTCTGGTACCGAAACCGGGCGATCGCGACGAGCCGGATATGCTGCCTGCGGCGACACAGGCCCTTCCTGCTCAGCCGCCGGAAGGCGCAGCGGAAGAGGTTCGCGCAGGCGATGCGGCTGCGCCGTCTCTTGATCCGTCTCGTCTGGCGGCGAGCAACACCAACGATATCGATCCGGTACCGGTTCCGGTCGTGCAGCCTAAACCGGCTGAGAAACCGAAGCCGGTCGAAAAAACGCAGCCGAAACCGCAGCGAGATAAAACGAGCGAACAGCTTGCCGCAGCGACTGAGACACCGCCTCCGGCGAAACCGGCTCAGCAGGAAGCCGCACCGACGGGCAAAGCCTACGTCGTGCAGCTGGGTGCGCTGAAAAATGCCGATAAGGTCAATGAGGTAGTGGGTAAACTGCGCAGTGCGGGATATCGTGTTTACACTTCACCTTCCACGCCGGTACAGGGTAAAATTACCCGTATTCTCGTGGGGCCAGAAGCGTCCAAAGATAAGCTTAAAGGATCGCTGGGTGAGCTGAAGCAGATCTCCGGCCTGAGCGGTGTGGTGATGAGCTACAGCGCGAACTAACCCCTCCCTCACCCTTATCCTTTCTGTGAGGAGAGGGTGGGGGGAAGAGTGACGGCAGACGTCCACAGAGACGTAAAAAGCCACGGCGTTGAACATTTTTTCAGCGCCTTTTTTATTTACGCGTGGGAAGGAAATCCCTACGCAAACGTTTTCTTTTTTGTTAGAATTCGCCCCGAACTGGATGACAGGGCGTTAAATCGTGGGACACATATGGTCTGGATTGATTACGCCATCATTGCGGTGATTGGTTTTTCCTGTCTGGTTAGCCTGATCCGTGGCTTTGTTCGTGAAGCGTTATCGCTGGTAACCTGGGGTTGTGCTTTCTTTGTTGCCAGTCATTACTACACTTACCTGTCTGTCTGGTTCACGGGCTTTGAAGATGAACTGGTCCGAAATGGAATCGCTATCGCGGTGCTGTTTATCGCGACGCTGATTGTCGGCGCTATCGTAAATTACGTGATAGGTCAGTTGGTCGAGAAAACCGGTCTGTCAGGAACAGACAGGGTACTCGGGATCTGTTTCGGCGCATTACGAGGCGTGCTGATTGTGGCCGCGATCCTGTTCTTCCTGGATACCTTTACCGGGTTCTCCAAAAGTGAAGACTGGCAAAAATCGCAGCTCATTCCAGAGTTCAGTTTCATCATCAGATGGTTCTTTGACTATCTGCAAAGCTCGTCGAGTTTCTTGCCCAGAGCGTAATGCGCTCTGAGATGTGGCTTAACGAGGAAAAGACGAATGTGCGGTATTGTCGGTATCGCCGGTTTCATGCCGGTAAACCAGTCGATTTATGACGCGTTAACGGTGCTTCAGCACCGTGGGCAGGATGCTGCGGGTATCATCACCATTGATGCAAACAACTGCTTCCGTTTACGTAAGGCGAATGGTCTGGTAAATGATGTGTTTGAAGCCCGCCATATGCAGCGTCTGCAAGGTAATATGGGGATCGGTCACGTTCGTTATCCTACTGCTGGCAGTTCCAGCGCCTCTGAGGCTCAGCCTTTCTACGTCAACTCACCGTATGGCATCACGCTTGCCCACAATGGCAACCTGACCAACGCGCACGAGCTGCGTAAGAAGTTGTTCGAAGAGAAACGTCGCCACATTAACACCACCTCTGATTCTGAAATTCTGCTCAATATCTTTGCCAGCGAGCTGGATAACTTCCGTCACTACCCGCTGGAAGCAGACAACATTTTTGCCGCCGTTGCCGCGACTAACCGCCAGATCCGTGGTGCGTATGCCTGCGTGGCGATGATTATCGGCCACGGGATGGTTGCCTTCCGCGATCCAAACGGCATCCGCCCGCTGGTGCTCGGTAAGCGCGATCTCGGTGATGGTCGTACCGAATACATGGTTGCCTCTGAAAGCGTGGCGCTGGATACCCTGGGCTTCGAGTTCCTGCGTGATGTTGCGCCTGGCGAAGCGGTCTATATCACTGAGAAGGGCCAGCTGTTCACCCGCCAGTGTGCTGACAACCCGGTGAGCAATCCGTGCCTGTTTGAATATGTTTACTTCGCCCGTCCGGACTCGTTTATCGACAAGATTTCCGTCTATAGCGCGCGCGTGAACATGGGGACTAAACTTGGCGAGAAGATTGCCCGCGAGTGGGACGATCTGGATATCGACGTCGTTATTCCTATTCCGGAAACGTCCTGCGATATCGCTCTGGAAATCGCCCGCATTCTGGACAAGCCATACCGTCAGGGGTTTGTGAAAAACCGCTACGTTGGTCGTACCTTTATCATGCCGGGTCAGCAGCTGCGCCGTAAGTCCGTGCGTCGTAAACTGAACGCAAACCGCGCTGAGTTCCGCGACAAAAACGTCCTGCTGGTGGATGACTCCATCGTTCGCGGCACCACCTCAGAACAGATTATTGAGATGGCGCGCGAAGCGGGTGCGAAGAAAGTGTATCTGGCCTCAGCCGCACCGGAAATTCGTTTCCCGAACGTGTACGGCATCGATATGCCAACCGCCAATGAGCTGATCGCTCACGGTCGTGAAGTGGACGAAATTCGTCAGATCATCGGTGCCGACGGCCTGATTTTCCAGGATCTGAACGATCTTATCGACGCAGTACGCGCTGAGAACCCGGATATTCAGCAGTTCGAATGCTCCGTGTTTAATGGCGTTTACGTGACGAAAGACGTTGACCAGCAGTACCTCGACTACCTTGATTCGCTGCGCAACGACGATGCGAAAGCCGTCCAGCTGCAAAACGATCTCGAAAGTTTAGAGATGCACAACGAAGGTTGATGTCTGTGCAAGTGAGGGCATTTGCCCTCACTTGCAACTCCCCGCAAAATCCTGCACAGTCTGCCCTGAAATCAGTTAGGGCGAAAATCATGAAACGACTCATTGTTGGGCTCAGTGGTGCCAGTGGCGCGATTTACGGCGTACGTCTGTTACAGGTACTGCGCGACGTGGCAGAAGTGGAAACGCATCTGGTCATGAGCCAGGCGGCACGTCAGACCCTCTCTCTTGAAACCGACCTCTCACTGCGTGATGTCCAGGCGCTGGCGGATGTGGTCCACGATGCCCGCGATATCGCCGCCAGCATCTCCTCAGGCTCGTATAAAACGGCCGGCATGGTTATCCTGCCTTGTTCCATTAAAACGCTCTCCGGCATTGTAAACAGCTATACCGACACGCTGGTCACCCGCGCCGCGGACGTGGTGCTGAAGGAGCGTCGTCCTCTGGTTCTCTGCGTGCGGGAAACGCCGCTGCACCTGGGACATCTGCGTTTAATGACTCAGGCTGCTGAACTCGGCGCGGTGATCATGCCACCGGTACCGGCGTTCTATCACCGGCCCGTTTCACTGGATGATGTGATTAATCAGACGGTTAACCGCGTTCTCGATCAGTTTGATATCGACCTGCCTGAAGACCTTTTCACCCGCTGGCAGGGTGCCTGAATCTGTGCACTCACAGCGTGCATGAAAAGATAACGTGCCCTGTTTCAGGGCAATTATGCAACGGCGATCATATCCTCGACATTTAATTCGCTTTTTCCCTTTTTCTCTTTCCGGTTCGTTCGGCAGACCTGCTATCTTTCACCATTAAGGCAATATCGCAACGTTTTATTAACATATTTAACGTCGAACTTTTCACCAGACGGCAATGTGGCATAAGACCTGCAAGAGAAGCCTGCAACACAACACACAACACAATACATAATAAAATCACGGTACTTGAGGGTAAATGTATGAAGAAGACGGTTCTGGCTCTGTCTTTGCTGGTGGGGTTAAGTGCGGCAGCAGGTAGCTACGCAGCGCTTCCACAGACAGTTCGTATCGGTACAGACGCAACCTACGCGCCATTCTCTTCCAAGGATGCGAAAGGCGATTTCGTTGGGTTTGATATCGATCTGGGAAATGAAATGTGCAAACGCATTGCGGTGAAATGCACATGGGTGGGCAGCGACTTTGATGCGTTAATCCCGTCGCTGAAAGCCAAGAAAATCGACGCCATTATCTCTTCTCTCTCTATCACCGAAAAACGTCAGCAGGAGATTGCCTTCTCTGACAAGCTTTACGCTGCAGATTCACGTCTGATTGCCGCTAAAGGCTCCCCGATTCAACCCACCATCGACTCGCTGAAAGGCAAGCATGTCGGCGTGCTTCAGGGCTCAACGCAGGAAGGGTTTGCCAATGCGAACTGGCGTGAGAAGGGCGTCGATGTGGTGGCGTACCAGAACCAGGATCTGATCTACTCTGACCTGGCGGCAGGCCGTCTGGATGCAGCATTCCAGGATGAAGTCGCCGCGAGTGAAGGCTTCCTGAAACAGCCAGCGGGCAAAGAGTACGCTTTTGCTGGCCCGTCCGTGAAAGACAAAAAGTACTTTGGTGACGGTACGGGTATCGGCCTGCGTAAGGACGATACCGAGCTGAAAGCCGCCTTCGACAAAGCGTTTGCTGAGCTGCGTAAAGACGGTACCTACGACAAACTGGCGAAGAAATACTTCGACTTCAACGTCTACGGTGACTAATACCTGACGACAATGCACTGCTGAGGTGCATTGTCAGGCGGGATGATCCAATATGGTGCAATTAATGCACTGTATTGGATCGCTGTGTGCATACTTACGCATTTATAATGCAAAAAATCCCGGCTCAAAGGCATTATTCTTTGCCTGACGGAGGGGATTGATGGCACATTAGCACCACCCCGTCGTCGTAAAAATCCCGTATGTAGACAGTTTGTTGAGGACAGATATGAAAAAACTAGTATTGTCACTTTCTCTGGTGCTGGCCTTTTCCAGCGCCACCGCGGCATTCGCAGCAATTCCGCAGAAAATTCGAATCGGTACCGATCCTACCTATGCACCGTTCGAATCGAAGAATTCTAAAGGTGAATTGGTTGGTTTTGACATCGATCTGGCCAACGAACTGTGCAAACGCATCAAAGCGCAGTGTACCTACGTTGAGAACCCACTGGATGCGCTGATCCCGTCGCTGAAAGCGAAAAAAATCGACGTGATTATGTCCTCGCTCTCCATCACTGAAAAACGCCAGCAGGAGATTGCTTTCACGGACAAACTCTACGCGGCAGATTCACGTCTGGTTGTCGCCAAATCTTCTGACATTCAGCCTACTCTCGAGTCGCTGAAAGGCAAACGCGTGGGCGTGCTGCAGGGGACCACTCAGGAAACCTACGGTAACGAACACTGGGCGCCGAAAGGGATTGAAATCGTCTCTTATCAGGGCCAGGAAAATATCTACGCTGACCTGACGGCAGGTCGCATTGACGCAGCGTTCCAGGATGAAGTTGCGGCGAGCGAAGGCTTCCTGAAACAGTCGGTCGGCAAAGACTATAAGTTTGGCGGTCCATCCATCAAGGATGTGAAGTTGTTTGGTGTAGGCACCGGTATGGGCCTGCGCAAGGAAGACAACGAACTGCGTGAAGCGCTGAACAAAGCCTTTGCCGAAATGCGCGCTGACGGCACGTACGAGAAAATTGCGAAAAAATACTTCGATTTCAATGTTTACGGCGGCTAATCGCCCCGTCAAATAACGTGCAGCCCCTCCCACTGTGGGAGGGGAAAAGACACGGTTCCACCACTCACGATACGACAGGGCTCGCGGTATGCTGTACGGATTTTCTGGCGTTATTTTACAGGGCGCGCTTGTCACCCTTGAGCTGGCTCTCAGCTCCGTGGTGCTGGCGGTGCTGATAGGTCTGGCGGGCGCAGGGGCGAAGCTTTCGGCTAACAAGCCGCTGGCGCTGATTTTTGAAGGCTATACGACGCTGATTCGCGGTGTTCCCGATCTGGTGCTGATGCTTCTGATCTTTTACGGTCTGCAGATTGCGCTTAACAGCGTGACGGACGCAATGGGTATGGGACAAATCGATATCGACCCGATGGTGGCCGGTATTATTACGCTCGGTTTTATCTACGGGGCCTACTTCACCGAAACCTTCCGCGGCGCGTATATGGCTGTGCCGAAAGGCCACATTGAAGCGGCAACCGCATTCGGTTTCACCTCCTCACAGACGTTTCGTCGAATCATGTTCCCGGCCATGATGCGCTATGCGCTTCCAGGTATCGGTAACAACTGGCAGGTTATTCTTAAGGCAACCGCGCTGGTCTCTCTGCTTGGCCTGGAAGATGTGGTGAAAGCGACCCAGCTTGCCGGCAAAAGCACCTGGGAACCGTTCTACTTTGCGGTGGTATGTGGCGTAATCTATCTGGTCTTTACGACCGCCTCCAATGGTGTGCTGCTTCTGCTCGAACGTCGCTACTCCGTGGGTGTGAAGAGGGCTGATCTGTGATTGAGATTATTCAGGAATACTGGAAATCGCTGCTGTGGACAGATGGCTATCGCTTCACCGGCGTCGCCATTACGCTCTGGCTTCTGATCTCCTCCGTGGTGATGGGCGGCATTCTGGCGGTATTTCTTGCCATTGGTCGTGTGTCGAACAATAAATTTATCCAGTTCCCAATCTGGTTGTTTACCTATGTGTTTCGCGGTACGCCGCTATACGTGCAGCTGCTGGTGTTCTATTCGGGGATGTACACGCTTGAGATCGTAAAAGGCACTGAAATGCTCAATGCGTTCTTCCGCAGCGGTCTGAACTGTACGGTGCTGGCATTGACGCTCAATACCTGCGCCTATACCACCGAGATTTTCGCAGGGGCGATTCGCTCTGTCCCGTACGGTGAAATTGAAGCGGCGCGTGCGTACGGCTTCTCCTCCGTGAAGCTTTACCGTTGCATCATTCTGCCGTCGGCGCTGCGTATTGCGTTACCGGCGTACAGTAACGAAGTGATTCTGATGCTGCACTCCACGGCGCTGGCCTTTACCGCCACGGTGCCGGACTTACTGAAGATTGCCCGGGATATTAACTCGGCAACCTATCAGCCGTTTACCGCATTCGGTATTGCGGCAGTGCTTTATTTGATAATTTCATACGTCCTGATTAGCCTGTTCCGTAAGGCAGAAAAACGCTGGTTGCAGCATATAAAACCTTCTTCGACGCACTGAGAATGATGATGGCTGAGAACAAATTAAACGTTATTGATCTGCACAAACGCTACGGCGAACATGAAGTGCTGAAAGGGGTGTCGCTGCAGGCAAACGCGGGCGATGTCATCAGTATTATCGGCTCATCCGGCTCCGGTAAAAGTACTTTCCTGCGCTGCATTAACTTCCTCGAAAAACCGAGCGAAGGCTCAATTGTGGTGAGCGGGCAGAACATCAATCTGGTGCGTGACAAAGACGGCCAGCTGAAGGTGGCGGATAAAAATCAGCTACGTCTGTTGCGTACGCGCCTGACGATGGTTTTCCAGCACTTTAATCTCTGGAGCCATATGACGGTGCTGGAGAACGTAATGGAAGCGCCAATCCAGGTGCTGGGTCTCAGCAAACAGGACGCCCGCGACCGTGCGGTGAAATACCTGGCGAAAGTGGGTATTGATGAGCGCCAGCAGATGAAGTATCCGGTACATCTGTCCGGCGGGCAGCAGCAGCGTGTATCCATTGCCCGCGCGCTGGCGATGGAGCCGGAAGTCTTGCTGTTCGACGAACCGACTTCCGCGCTGGACCCAGAACTCGTTGGCGAAGTGCTGCGCATCATGCAGAAGCTCGCCGAAGAGGGCAAAACGATGGTGGTGGTGACGCACGAGATGGGCTTTGCCCGGAACGTTTCTAACCACGTCATCTTCCTGCATCAGGGTAAAATCGAAGAGCAGGGGCATCCCGATGAGGTGTTAGCGAACCCGCAAAGCCCGCGTCTGCAGCAGTTCCTGAAGGGGTCTTTGAAGTAGGTTTAGCCTTTCCCCTCTCCCTGTGGGAGAGGGCCGGAGTGTGGGCATCAAACCGCACCACACTCCAGTCGATACACCCAGTCGTCATACCGCACACCGTTAATCTCATACGCTTTTTCCAGCACCTGCGTGCGCACAAAACCCGCTTTCTCCAGTACCCGGACTGACCCGCCGTTGTCTGCCAGCACATATGCGTTAATCGCCTTTACGCCCGTCTGGTTAAATGCGTAGTCACACACCGCGCGCAGTGCCTCACTGGCGATGCCCTGGCCCTGCGCGGCAGGCACGACCGTATAGCCGATATCCGCCTCTTCACGATTTTCAGCGCTAATTTGCAGGCCGATATCGCCCAGTGGGGTCTCTTCATCGCGTAAGCGGATAACGAACACATGCGCTGCCGTCAGACGTGCGGCAAACAGGCGTCGGGTCTCTTTTTCCGGGGCGATAGCGGCCATATACTGCATGATGGCGCGATCCTCGCGCAGGGCACGGAAAAAAGGCCAGTCAGTGGGTTCGAAGGGCGTGAGGTGGAGCCGGGGAGTGGTAATGGTTGCCATAGATATGCCATTTCGTCGGAACATGGCATATCACTGTAACATTATCTCACCACATCCCCCAGCGCCTCTTCTAAGTCATACCAGCGGAACGCAAACCCGGCCGCTTCCAGCCGTTTTGGCAGGGCCCGTTGCCCGCCTAACACCAGCACGGACGCTTCACCCATCATCAGGCGGATCACCGTAGCAGGCACGCGCAAAATCGCCGGGCGATGCAGGGCATGTCCGAGAGCATGGGCAAACTGTTCATTTCGCACCGGGTAGGGCGCAACCATATTAAACGGCCCGCGCAGATCGTTATCCAGCAGCCAGAGAATACCGTTGACCATATCGTCGATATGGATCCACGCCAGATACTGACGGCCATTGCCGATTGGCCCGCCAAGACCGAGCCTGAAAGGGGGGAGCATCTTCGCCAGAATGCCGCCTTTCGGGGCAAGGACCACACCGGTGCGTAGCAGGCAGACGCGGGTATGATCGCTTTGCGCAGCACAGGCGATACGCTCCCACTGGGCGCAAAGTTTATGGGTGAACTCGTTGTGGGGCGGCTCTTCTTCCGTTACCACCACCTCGCCGAGATCGCCGTAATACCCTACGGCGGAACCCGAAATGAGAACCGACGGCGGGGTATGACTGTTGCGGATAAGCTCAACCAGCTTCTCGGTAAGGGTCCACCGGCTGCTGCACAGGAGCTGTTTTTGCTCTTCCGTCCAGCGCTTATCGGCGATCGGTTCGCCTGCCAGGTTGATGACGGCGTCAAACCCGTCCAGATTCTGCTGCTCGGCCAGATTTCTCCAGATGTCGATACCTGCGCCCAGCACCTGGCGCGCTTTCTCTGGACTGCGCGTCACCACGGTGATGTCGTGATGCAACGCCTGCAGACGCGCAATGAGATGGCGACCAATCAGGCCGGTACCGCCGGTCAGCAAAATCTTCATACAACCTCCAGGGTTACGCCTGGCGTTGCCAGCTTAACGTCATCGAGACGGAATCGGCGTAACGCAGGGCGTGAAGTTTATCGATCTCTACTTCAGCATAAGTGACCCAGTGATGATCGCGTGCGATGTCGAGCACATCCTGAGTTAATTTTTCCAGTAAAGAGAAGCGGTTGTTTTCCACGTACTGGATGATTTTTTTGGTTATCGTGCGGTAGTTCAGCGCATCATTAATATCTTCGCTGGCCCGCGCTTTATCAGCCGGGTAGTGGATAACCACATTAATCACGATATCCTGACGGTTGGCGATCTCTTCCTCTTTGATACCGATGAAGGTGCGTAGGCGTAAATTTTTTATACGAATAATAGCGTCATGCTGTGACATTGCAGGTCTTCTCCGTGTCAGAATTTCCTTCACATAATACATGAGAGCCTCTCCGGCACACACCAGCCACCGGCTTAAATTTGCTGGATTTTTTGCATGGCGCGTTCGGTGGCCGGACGCGTGCGGATTCGTTCAAACCAGTTGTTCACCGCCGGGTAAGACGCCAGGTCAATGCGGTGCTTTTCATGGGTATTCACCCAGGGCCAGCAGGCAATGTCGGCGATGCTGTAATGATCCCCGCCGAGCCACGGTGCTTTCTCCAGCCGACGGTTCAGAACGCCGTATAACCGCTGGGTTTCCACCTGATAGCGTTCGATAGCATAAGGAATCGGCTGCGGCGCGTAGGCAGTAAAATGGTGGTTTTGTCCGAGCATCGGCCCCAGACCGCTCGTCTGCCAGAAAAGCCACTGCAGCGTGTGGTGACGCTCGCGCAGCTCTCCGCTCAGCAATTTGCCAGTCTTCTCTGCCAGATAGAGCAATATTTCTCCGGATTCAAACAGGCTCAACGGCTTGCCCCCATCGGCAGGATGGTTATCAATAATGGCCGGGATTTTATTGTTTGGCGATATAGCCAGAAAGAGAGGACTGAACTGATCGCCTTTGCTGATATCCACGCGAATGATCCTGTAATCCAGTTCGGCTTCCTCAAGAAAGAGGGTGATCTTATGGCCGTTCGGGGTGGGGGCATAATAAAGGTCGATCATTCTCAACTCCTGTCAGTGAAAATAGTGACGCCATGAAAAATGAGTATAGGTGGTTGTTGTAAATCGTGAGTTTTCATCAAGTGACAGCGAGGCAAAGAGATTATATGTTGAATGAAAACCGATCAGCCGATGAGGATGTTATGAACCAGCCCGTAATCACGTTATGGTCCGATGCAGATTTCTTTTCTCCCTATGTTCTGAGCGCGTATGTGGCGCTGGCCGAAAAAGGACTGTCATTTACGCTAAAGACGGTGGATCTGGACGGCGGTGAACATCTGAAACCACAGTGGCAGGGCTACGCCCTGACCCGTCGCGTGCCGGTGCTGGACATTGATGGCTTCGCGCTGAGTGAATCGTCGGCGATCGATGAGTATCTGGAAGATCGGTTCGCACCACCTGAGTGGGAGCGCATCTACCCTCACGATCTGCAAAAACGTGCCCGCGCACGTCAGATCCAGGCGTGGCTGCGCAGCGATCTGGTGCCGATTCGCGTGGAACGCTCCACGGATGTGGTGTTTGCCGGGGTGAAAAAACCGGCGCTGAGTAAAGACGGTGCGGACAGTGCCCAAAAACTGATCGATACCGCGTCTTCTCTGCTGGCTCATGGTAATCCGAATTTATTCGGCGAGTGGTGTATTGCCGATACCGATCTGGCGCTGATGCTGAACCGTCTGATCCTCAATGGAGATGAGGTGCCTCAGCTGCTGGTGGATTATGCCGCGTTTCAGTGGCAACGCGCCTCAGTGCAGCGCTATGTGGCACTCTCCGCTAAGCGGGCGGGCTGATATAGCCTGACGCTTCAGGTATGATAGGGCAGTCTGATTTCCAGGGAGTGACTGATGAAACTGATGTTTGCGTCTGATATCCATGGTTCGCTGCCCGCGACCGAGCGTGTTCTTTCTCTGTTTGCTCAAAGCGGGGCGCAATGGCTGGTGATTCTGGGGGATGTGTTAAATCATGGTCCACGCAATGCGCTGCCGGAAGGCTATGCACCGGCGCAGGTAGCGGAAAAACTCAACCAGTATGCTTCGCGCATTATCGCCGTTCGCGGTAACTGCGACAGTGAAGTGGACCAGATGCTGCTGGATTTTCCCATCACTGCCCCCTGGCAACAGGTGCTGATGGAAAATAGCCGTCTGTTCCTGACCCATGGTCATCTTTTTAGCCCGGAAAATCTCCCGGCACTGGCGGCTGGCGATGTCCTGGTTTACGGTCATACTCATATTCCGGTGGCAGAAAAACGCGGCGAGATGTATCACTTTAACCCCGGTTCGGTCAGCATACCGAAAGGTGGAAATCCAGCAAGCTATGGCATGCTCGATGAGAATACGTTAAGCGTAATCGCACTTAATGATCAGCAAGTTATTGCGCAAATAGCGATTAATCCGTAAGTTACACCTCAACTGCAAACGCGCCGAAAGAGCGCTTAGACGAGAAGGTTTCCCGATGGTGGAGCAGAGTCATTTGGCAAGTACAGAGTGGGTTGACATTGTCAACGAAGAGAATGAAGTGATCGCGCAGGCCAGCCGCGAACAAATGCGCGCGGAGCGTCTGCGTCACCGTGCGACATACATCGTTGTGCATGACGGGATGGGCAAAATTCTGGTTCAGCGCCGCACGGACACCAAAGATTTTCTCCCTGGTATGCTGGATGCAACTGCAGGCGGCGTTGTTCAGGCGGATGAAGTTCTGCTGGACTCCGCGCGTCGTGAAGCGGAAGAAGAGTTAGGGATTGCCGGCGTGCCGTTTGCCGAGCATGGTCAGTTCTATTTCGAGGACGAACATTGCCGCGTCTGGGGCGGGCTGTTTAGCTGCGTTTCCCATGGCCCGTTCGCCCTGCAGGAAGAAGAAGTGAGCGAAGTGAACTGGATGACGCCGGAAGAAATTACCGCGCGTTGCGACGAGTTCACCCCGGATTCGTTAAAAGCGCTGGCGCTGTGGATGACCCGCAACGCTAAAAACGAATCCACGAAAGCGGAAAAAGAGGAAGAGGCGGAGTAAGCCTCAACAGCTCTCCCGCAGACACAGGCTGGACGCGATGGGTTTATGATCGCGCCAGTCTCCATCATTCAGACGTTCCAGTAACGCGCGTCCCGCTTCAATCCCAATCTTACGATGTGGCACAGCCATGGTCGTCAGCGGTGGCTGACAGACCCGGCTGACGTCGCTATCGCCGAAACCCACCACGGCCAGATCGTCCGGTACTTTTATACGCCGACGCTGGCATTCATAAAGTGCCCCGCAGGCCAGTTCATCCGACACGCACACCAGTGCATCCAGCTCCGGCCATGCCAGCAGGAACTCCGGCAGTTGCGCCGCACCCGTGGAAAAACTCGGTGGCATGGCGGCGTTAATCACCCGGTTTGGTGACATATGGTGGCGAAGCATCGCTTTGTACCAGCCCTGTAAATGCTGCTGGAAAATCCACTGCTCCTGGTTAGCGCACAGCAGGCCAATATTCTGGTAGCCACGCTTAATAACCATCTCCGTCAGTTCGTACATCGCCGCGACGTTATCAATCCCGATATTCATATCGATAGGATCGGCGCGCATGGCCCCCATCTCCATGACCGGAATGGAGGCGTTTTTCAGCCAGTGGCGGACAGTATCGGAGTGTTCAACGCTGAGCAAAATCGCAGCGGCAATGTTCGAGGCCAGCAGCGTCTCCAGCAATTTTTCTTCCTGCTCGAGTCGATGCTGTGATTCGGCCAGCATGATCTGGTAGCCGGCAGGCTGCAGCACCTGCTGAAGCCCGGCGAACATCTCCGAGCAACCGGATTCGGAGAGATTAGGAACGACCATCGCAATCGTCCATGACGATGCCGAGGCCAGCGCGCTGGCAGCGAGATTAGGCATGTAACCCAATTCCTGTACAGCGGCTTCTATTTTTTCTCGCAGTTTATCGGAAACCTGTTCAGGCGTGCGGAGTGCACGGGACACGGTCATCGTGCCCACCCCAGCAAGCTGTGCGACATCGGCGAGTGTCACTTTACCGGTACTGCGCCGTTTTCGGGTTAGAGACATACACCTTCCTGCTGACCAGACGCGTTTTTATTATCATCCTTCGTTTCACGTGAAACGCATTATACGCCTTAAATCCCTTTTTTTGCTGTGAATTCACACCATGATTACAATTTGATAGCGCTATCACACTTCTGAATGTTAGCGATTGGTAGCGCTATCTTTGTGATCCCGATCGCAGTCAATAAGGGATGTGTTGAATAAAGTTTGCTCATCTTTTGCATTGTGGCGGGACGGAGAAATGCTGAAAAAGTGGATATATGATACAACCATCACGCTGCAGGAGAGCGTGGAAAGCTGGCCGCAGGCGCTGGAAATATGCGCGAAACCGTTGCTGAATCTGCAGGTGATTGGCCCGGAATACGTGACGGCCATCATTGAGCAGCATCATGCATTAGGACCTTATTATGTGCTGGCACCAGGGCTGGCCATGCCGCATGCGCGGCCGGAAGAGGGGGCCAAAGGATTAGGCCTCTCATTATTAAAACTGAAAAAGGGAGTCTCTTTTGGTGCCGGCGAGTTCGATCCCGTGGATGTTATTATTATGCTCGCGGCGCCGGATAAACACAGTCACATCGACATGATCTCTGCCCTCGCTGAATTATTTTCCAGCGACGACGATATGGCTGAATTGCATCAGGCGAATACCCTGGAGGACATTAAAACGATTATTGACCGCTTCTGATTTAATTCTCTCATCCGATTTATCACAACATTACGTTTAGCGTGATGGGGCGTGCTCTACTCAAAAAAAGGGGACAACAATGAAAATTATGGCTATTTGCGGTTCAGGCCTGGGCAGTAGTTTTATGGTCGAAATGAATATTAAAAAGGTGCTCAAGAAGCTGGCCATTGACGCCGACGTTGAACACTCCGATCTTTCCTCGGCAACGCCGGGTGCCGCCGATCTTTTCGTGATGGCGAAGGACATTGCCGCCAGTGCCAGCGTGCCGGAAAGCCAGCTGGTGGTGATCAACAACATCATTGATATCAACGAACTCGAAGCGCAGCTCCGCGCCTGGTTCGACAGACAATAATCCTGATAAGGCGAGGTGGATATGTTTATCCTTGAAACGCTGAATTTCGTTGTTGATATATTAAAAGTCCCGTCGGTTCTGGTGGGCTTAATAGCCTTAATTGGCCTGGTCGCTCAAAAGAAATCTTTTTCTGATGTGGTGAAAGGGACCATTAAAACCATACTCGGTTTTATTGTGCTTGGCGGCGGGGCTACGGTGCTGGTTGGGTCATTAAATCCGTTAGGCGGAATGTTTGAACACGCCTTTAATATTCAGGGCATTATTCCCAATAACGAGGCAATTGTTTCCATTGCGCTGGAGAAATACGGTGCCTCTACCGCGCTGATTATGGCATTCGGTATGGTGGCAAATATCATTGTCGCCCGCTTTACGCGTCTGAAGTATATCTTCCTGACCGGGCATCACACCTTCTACATGGCATGCATGATTGGGGTCATCCTCACCGTGGCGGGCTTTGAGGGCGTTGGTCTGGTCTTTACCGGGTCGCTGATCCTCGGTCTGGTAATGGCCTTCTTCCCGGCGCTGGCGCAGCGTTACATGAAGCGCATTACCGGCAACGATGACATCGCTTTTGGTCACTTCGGTACCCTGGGCTATGTTCTCTCCGGCTGGATTGGCAGCAAGTTCGGCAAAGGCTCTCGCTCGACTGAAGAGATGAACCTGCCGAAGAACCTGAGCTTCCTGCGCGACAGTTCTATCTCCATCTCGCTGACCATGATGATCATCTACCTGATCATGGCGGTGAGCGCCGGCCGTGACTACGTTGAGGCGACCTTTAGCGGCGGTCAGAACTATCTGGTCTATGCCATCATCATGGCCATCACGTTCGCCGCGGGGGTGTTCATCATCCTGCAGGGTGTGCGCCTGATTTTGGCGGAAATCGTCCCGGCCTTTACCGGCTTTTCTGAAAAACTGGTGCCGAATGCACGTCCGGCTCTGGACTGCCCGGTTGTCTATCCGTATGCGCCGAATGCGGTGCTGATTGGCTTCCTGTTTAGCTTCCTTGGCGGACTGGTGGGTCTGTTTATCTGTGGGCAATTCAGCTGGGTGCTGATTCTGCCTGGTGTGGTGCCGCACTTCTTCACCGGCGCCACCGCGGGCGTGTTTGGTAACGCCACCGGGGGACGTCGTGGAGCGATGATTGGTGCGTTTGCCAACGGCCTGCTGATCACCTTCCTGCCGGTTCTGCTGCTGCCGGTGCTGGGGGCAATTGGATTTGCCAATACCACGTTCTCGGACGCTGACTTTGGCGCTGTCGGGATCGTGCTGGGTAACCTGGCGCGCTTCCTGTCGCCGCTTGCCATCACCGGCCTTGTTGTGGCGTTGTTCGCACTGCTGGTGGCGTACAACGTGTTCGCTAAAAACAAATCTGCGGGCGATAACGCGCAGGAAAACACCGGAGCCAAATCATGAATGAGAATGAGATAACCCATCTGGCGCGTCAGATCCGCCTTGAAACGCTGAAAGCGCTGACCGAGCTGGGCTTTGGTCACTACGGCGGCAGTATGTCGGTTGTTGAAACCCTGGCCGTATTGTACGGCGCAGTGATGAAAATTGACCCGGCCGACCCGGACTGGCCAGAGCGTGACTACTTTGTCTTGTCAAAAGGACATGCTGGTCCGGCGCTGTACAGCACCCTGGCGATCAAAGGCTACTTCCCGATGGAAGAGCTGAGCACGCTGAACCAGAACGGTACGCGTCTGCCGAGCCATCCGGACCGGCTAAAAACGCGCGGCGTGGATGCCACCACCGGCTCGCTGGGGCAGGGGATTTCCATCGCCGGTGGAATGGCGCTGTCGCATAAGCTGGCGGGACGCCCCAACCGGGTTTTCTGTATCGTCGGCGACGGCGAGCTGAACGAAGGGCAGTGCTGGGAAGCGTTCCAGTTTATTGCACACCATCGCCTGAATAACCTGACGGTATTCGTTGACTGGAACAAACAACAGCTTGATGGCGAACTCGACGACATTATCTGTGCGTTCGATCTGGAGGGAAAATTCCGTGCCTTCGGGTTTGACGTGGTGACGGTGAAAGGAGATGACATTCCGGCACTGCTGGAGGTGACATCGCTGGTTCCGGCGGCGGATGCTCGCCCGCTGGTGGTGATCCTCGACAGCATCAAAGGGCAGGGCGTGCCGTATCTGGAGCAACTGAGTAACTCGCACCATCTGCGATTAACCGCCGAGAGCAAGGCGGCCCTCAACGAGACGATTCGCCAACTGGAGGCTTCACATGATTAAGGTTGCACCTGCAGGTCAGAAAGACGCCGTTGAGATGCGTAAAGTCTACGCGGGGTTTGTGGCACAGCAGATTGAAGCCGGGAGCGACATTATCGCCCTCGAGGCGGATCTGATGAGCTCAATGGCGATGGATGGCGTGGCACGTGATTATCCGCAGCATGTGATTAACTGCGGCATCATGGAAGCTAACGTTATGGGGACGGCGGCGGGGCTGTCGCTGACCGGACGCAAGCCGTTCGTGCATACCTTTACCGCCTTCGCCAGCCGTCGCTGTTTCGACCAGCTGTTTATGTCCCTGGACTACCAGCGTAACAATGTGAAGGTCATTGCTTCAGATGCCGGCGTGACGGCCTGTCATAACGGCGGCACGCATATGTCGTTTGAAGATATGGGCATCGTGCGGGGGCTGGCCCATTCGGTGGTGCTGGAGGTAACGGATGCGGTGATGTTTGAAGATGTACTGCGCCAGCTTATTGACCTCGACGGTTTCTACTGGGTGCGTACCATCCGTAAGCAGGCTCCGAGTGTGTATGCGCCGGGTTCGACATTTACGCTTGGCAAGGGCAACGTACTGCGCGAAGGCAGTGACATCACCCTGATTGCCAACGGCATTATGGTGGCGGAAGCGCTTGAAGCGGCGCGTCAGCTCGAACAGGAGGGCGTCAGCGCCGCGGTGATCGACATGTTTACCCTTAAGCCGATTGACCGGATGCTGGTGAAAAACTACGCCGAGAAAACCGGACGTATCGTGACCTGCGAAAACCACAGCATTCATAACGGGCTGGGATCGGCAGTGGCGGAAGTGCTGGTGGAAACCTGTCCGGTGCCGATGCGTCGGGTGGGCGTGAAGGAGCGTTACGGCCAGGTGGGGACACAGGACTTCCTGCAGAAGGAGTATGGCCTGACGGCACACGACATTGTGTCGGCGGCGAGGGAGTTGTTGTAAATAAAAAAGGCGACCCTCGGGTCGCCTTTTTAGTCAGTAACGTATTACTGCTGTTGTGAAGACTGGATCGCGGTCAGAGCGATGGTGTAGACGATATCGTCAACCAGCGCGCCACGGGACAGGTCGTTCACAGGTTTGCGCATACCCTGCAGCATTGGCCCGATGGAGATCAGGTCTGCAGAACGCTGTACCGCTTTGTAGGTGGTGTTACCGGTGTTCAGATCCGGGAAGATGAACACGGTAGCGCGACCCGCAACCGGTGAGTTCGGTGCTTTGGATTTCGCAACGTCAGCCATAACCGCGGCATCATACTGCAGTGGACCGTCGATCATCAGGTCAGGACGTTTTTCCTGCGCCAGACGCGTCGCTTCACGGACTTTCTCTACATCGCTACCTGCACCAGAAGTACCGGTGGAGTAGGAGAGCATTGCCACGCGAGGTTCAATACCGAAGGCAATCGCGGAATCGGCAGACTGAATAGCGATCTCAGCCAGCTGCTCTGCAGTTGGATCCGGGTTGATCGCACAGTCACCGTAAACGTAAACCTGTTCAGGCAGCAGCATGAAGAACACGGAAGACACCAGAGAACTGCCTGGCGCCGTTTTGATCAGCTGCAGCGGTGGACGAATGGTGTTCGCCGTGGTGTGAACCGCACCGGAAACCAGACCGTCAACTTCGTCCTGCTCCAGCATCAGCGTGCCCAGCACAACGTTGTCTTCAAGCTGCTCACGCGCTACGGCTTCGGTCATGCCCTTGCTCTTACGCAGCTCAACCAGACGTGCAACGTAGCTTTCGCGAACCACTTCCGGGTCGACGATTTCAATACCTGCACCCAGCTCAACGCCCTGAGAGGCAGCAACGCGGTTAATTTCATCCGGGTTACCCAGCAGCACACAGGTCGCGATGCCGCGCTCTGCACAGATGGCAGCCGCTTTAACGGTACGTGGTTCGTCGCCTTCTGGCAGAACAACACGTTTGCCCGCTTTACGCGCCAGCTCGGTCAGCTGGTAACGGAAGGCCGGAGGAGACAGACGACGGCTGCGCTCGGAGGTCGCCGTCAGGGATTCAATCCAGTCTGCGTTGATGTAGCCCGCAACGTATTCCTGCACTTTCTCGATACGCTCATGGTCATCAACCGGCACTTCCAGGTTGAAGCTCTGCAGGCTCAGAGAGGTCTGCCAGGTGTTGGTGTTCACCATAAAGACTGGCAGGCCAGTGGCGAACGCACGTTCGCACAGCTTGCTTACGCGTGGATCCATCTCGTAAGCACCGGTCAGCAGAATGGCACCGATTTCCACACCGTTCATCGCGGCCAGGCACGCAGCAACCAGCACGTCAGGACGGTCAGCGGAGGTCACGAGCAGGGAGCCTGCGCGGAAGTGTTCCAGCATGTGCGGAATGCTACGCGCACAGAAGGTCACAGACTTCACGCGGCGGGTGTTGATGTCGCCTTCGTTAATCACGGTAGCGTTCAGGTGACGCGCCATGTCGATTGCACGGGTAGCAATCAGGTCGAAGCTCCATGGCACCACGCCCAGTACTGGCAGCGGGCTGGAATCCTGCAGGGTAGCCGGATCAACTTTAACCACTTTCGCTTTAGAAGAGTCATCGAAGATTTCGGACAGGTCAGGACGGGTACGACCTTGTTCATCAACCGGTGCGTTCAGTTTGTTAACGATAACGCCGGTGATGTTGGTATTTTTCGCGCCGCCGAAGCTGCTGCGGGTCAGTTCGATACGCTCTTTCAGCTGTTCCTGGTTATCGGTACCCTGGGACATGACGAACACGATTTCCGCATTCAGCGTTTTCGCGATTTCGAAGTTCAGAGACTGAGCGAACTGGTGTTTGCGGGTCGGGACCAGGCCTTCAACCAGCACCACTTCCGCGTCTTGCGTGTTAGCGTGGTAGTTGGCGATGATCTCTTCCATCAGCACGTCTTTCTGATTGCTGGAGAGCAGAGATTCAACGTGGCTCATCTTCAGCGGTTCAGCCGCTGGCAGATTGGAGTTCTTACGCACGATGGTGGTGGTCTGGTCTGGCGCATCGCCACCGGCACGAGGCTGGGCGATAGGCTTAAAGACGCTCAGACGAACGCCTTTGCGTTCCATAGCACGGATAACGCCAAGGCTGACGCTGGTCAGACCGACGCTGGTTCCGGTAGGGATCAGCATAATAGTACGGGACACGGTTTATCCTCTTTCGTTACCGCCGACAGGGGGCGGGCTACAAAACAGCACCGCCAGCATTGCTGGCGGTGTGGAATCAGGCAGTCAGGCGGTGCGCGTCTTGCGCGATGACCAGCTCTTCGTTAGTTGGGATAACGATAGCCGGACGGGTGCCTTCTTTGTTGATGAAGCCAGACTTGCCGAAGCGGGCAGCCAGGTTACGCTCGTGGTCAACTTCGAAGCCCAGAACACCCAGTTTACCCAGGGACAGTTCACGAACCATTGCCGCGTTCTCACCGATACCACCGGTGAAGATAACCGCGTCCAGACGACCGTCCATCAGCGCAGTGTAAGAGCCGATGTACTTCGCCAGACGGTGGCAGTAAACGTCCATTGCACGTTTAGCGTCTGCTTTTTCTGCGTAGTTGTCTTCAACATAACGGCAGTCGCTGGTGACTTCGGTCAGACCCAGCAGGCCAGACTCTTTGGTCAGCATTTTGTTGATCTGATCAACGCTCATGCCCAGGGTGTCGTGCAGGTGGAAGATGATCGCCGGGTCGATGTCACCGGAACGGGTACCCATCACCAGACCTTCCAGCGGGGTCAGACCCATGGATGTATCAACACATTTACCGTTGCGGATGGCAGAAACAGAACCACCGTTGCCCAGGTGGCAGGTGATGATGTTAACTTCTTCAACCGGCTTGTTCAGCACTTTAGCGGCTTCCTGAGTCACATAGAAGTGGCTGGTGCCGTGCGCGCCGTAGCGACGAACGCCGTGCTCTTTGTAGAGGCTGTACGGCAGGGCATAGAGGTAAGATTCTTCCGGCATGGTCTGGTGGAACGCAGTGTCGAACACAGCCACGTTTTTGTCTTTCAGCTGCGGGAAGGATTTCAGCGCTTCAGCGATACCGATCAGGTGAGCTGGGTTGTGCAGCGGTGCGAAAGAGGCAGAGTCTTTAATGCCCTGGATAACCGTTTCGTCGATAACGACGGAACTGGTGTATTTTTCGCCGCCGTGGACGATACGGTGACCAATCGCAGTCAGCTGAGCAGACAGTTCTGGTTTTTGTGCCAGAATAGTGTTAACGATAAAGTTCAGCGCTTCACTGTGAGCGGCGCCTGCACCTAAAGCCGCTTCCTGTTTGCTGCCGTCCATCTTCCACTTGATACGTGCTTCAGGCAGATGGAAACATTCGGCCAAACCAGAGAGGTATTCGTCACCGTTGAGCGCATCGATGATGGCGAATTTCAGTGAGGAGCTACCGCAGTTCAGAACCAGTACTAACTTACTCGACATGGAAGTACCTATTATTGATACGTGGCTAAAAAAACGTCAGGGAGTCTAAAAGCGTAACGCATAATGACTCAGACATTTATGATTAACATCATGCCAAACGAACATTGTGGCATGATGGAAGAAATACATATGATTTTATGCCATTTTGAACATTTTTCAGCCAATGGCATAATATGCGATAATTTGACGAGTTAATGGTTCTCGTCTAAGGGCCTATCAGGCTGGCACAGAATACCCGATACGGGGTGCTGATGACAAAATATTTTGAACGTTGTCATAGCCTGTTGTGGTTTTGCACGAAAATTTTAATTTTTATATGTGAAGTTGAGGTACAGCCATGTCGACACCAGAGAACCCGTCCGTGAATTTTTTCAGTCTGTTTCGTCGGGGACAGCATTACGCAAAGACGTGGCCAATGGAAAAGCGCCTTGCGCCCATGTTTATTGAGAACCGCACGATCCGCGCCACGCGCTATGCGATTCGCTTTATGCCACCTGTCGCCATCTTTACGCTCTGCTGGCAAATCGCGCTGGGCGGGCAGCTTGGCCCGGCCGTTGCGACGGCACTTTTCGCGTTAAGTCTGCCGATGCAGGGTCTGTGGTGGTTAGGTAAACGTTCTATCACGCCACTCCCGCCTTCTATTTTACACTGGTTTTATGAAGTTCGCGGGAAACTGGAGGAAGCCGGGCAGGCGCTTGCCCCGGTCGAAGGCAAGCCCGATTACCAGGCGCTTGCTGACACGCTCAAGCGCGCTTTTAAGCAACTCGACAAAACATTCCTCGATGACTTGTGATTGATCATCGAAACGACGAATAAAAGAAGGCACAGTAACTCACCGTTACCGTGTCTTTTTTTACAGTGCAATGCGCTACAGGAGTCGAAAGATGGAAATGACCCATGCTCAACGTCTGATTTTGTCCAACCAGTACAAAATGATGACTATGCTTGATCCCGATAACGCTGAGCGCTACAGCCGCCTGCAGACAATCGTCGAACGTGGCTTTGGTTTGCAGATGCGTGAACTGGACCGCGAGTTTGGTGAGATGAAAGAGGAAACCTGCCGCACCGTGATCGACATTATGGAGATGTATCACGCCCTGCATGTTTCCTGGACCAATCTCAAAGATCAGCAGTCCATTGACGAACGTCGCGTCACCTTCCTGGGCTTTGATGCCGCAACGGAAGCGCGTTATCTGAGCTATGTGCGTTTTATGGTGAACACGGAAGGGCGCTATACCCATTTTGACGCGGGCACACACGGCTTCAATGCGCAGACCCCAATGTGGGAAAAATATCAGCGCATGCTGAGCGTCTGGCACGCCTGCCCGCGCCAGTACCATTTAAGTAACAATGAGATTCAACAAATTATTAATGCCTGACGGAGGTGCTTGTGCAGTGTAGAGGTTTTCTGTTTGATTTGGACGGTACGCTGGTGGATTCGCTGCCGGTTGTGGAGCGTTCATGGTGCCATTGGGCGGACAGACATGGCATTGACCATCAGGAAGTACTGAATTTTATCCATGGCAAACAGGCCATAACCTCATTGCGGCACTTCTTAGCAGGACGTTCTGAGGAAGAGATTCAGGCGGAGTTCAGCTATCTTGAGCACATTGAAGCCACCGACACGGATGGCATCACAGCGCTGCCGGGGGCGCATGAACTGCTTGAACATCTGAACGAAGCCCAAATCCCGTGGGCGATCGTCACCTCCGGCTCGGTGCCCGTTGCCCATGCCCGCCACAAGGCCGCAGGGTTACCGACGCCCGAAGTGTTTATCACGGCAGAGCGCGTGAAGCGCGGCAAGCCTGAACCGGATGCCTTTTTACTCGGTGCCGAACTGCTTGGCCTGGCACCAGCCGATTGCGTGGTGGTGGAGGATGCGGCAGCAGGCGTCCTGGCGGGGTTGAACGCCGGAAGCCACGTCATCGCCGTTAACGTTCCGGCGGGTTCACCCCGCCTGAACGAGGCGGATCTGGTGCTTAACACGCTGACGGCCATCAACGTTGCGAAGGCACCGGACGGAGTTGTAACCGTCTCGCTTAAAATGTAATCCCATGATATAGCCCCACATTGTTGGGGTTTTTTTATGGCAAAATTTTGTCTCCTCCACTGACAAGGATATGTTGTGAACGGTGAACTGATTTGGGTCCTGAGCCTGCTTTTAATCGCCATCCTTCTCTTTGCCTCAGGCAAGGTGCGCATGGATGCCATCGCCTTGTTTGTCATCGTTGCCTTTGTGCTGAGCGGTACGCTCACGCTGCCGGAGGCTTTCTCCGGATTTAGTGATCCCAACGTTATCCTGATTGCCGCCCTGTTTATTATTGGCGACGGGCTGGTGCGCACCGGCGTGGCGACCATTATGGGGTCGTGGCTGGTCAAGGTGGCCGGCAACAGCGAAACCAAAATGTTGATCTACCTGATGCTGACGGTTGCCGGGCTGGGGGCGTTTATGAGCTCCACGGGCGTCGTCGCCATCTTTATCCCGGTGGTGCTGAGCGTCTCCATGCGGATGCAAACCTCGCCGTCGCGCCTGATGATGCCTCTGAGCTTTGCCGGTCTTATCAGCGGGATGATGACGCTGGTGGCGACCCCGCCGAACCTGGTCGTCAACAGTGAGCTAATCCGCGAAGGGTTTGAAGGCTTTAGCTTTTTCAGCGTGACCCCACTTGGACTGGTGATTCTGGTGCTGGGCGTGGTCTACATGCTGTTAACCCGTTTTGCCCTGAAGGGGGAAAAACAGGATAAAAGCAAAGACGGCTGGAAACGACGGACCTTCCGCGATCTGATCAAAGAGTACCGTCTGACCGGGCGGGCGCGCCGTCTGGCTATCCGCCCCGGCTCGCCCCTCATTGGCCAGCGTCTTGACGACCTGAAGCTGCGTGAGCGCTATGGCGCGAACGTGATCGGCGTAGAGCGCTGGCGTCGTTTTCGGCGGGTGATTGTTAACGTCAACGGGGTGTCGGAATTCCGTGCACGCGACGTTTTGCTGATTGATATGTCCACCGCCGATGTCGATTTGCGCGAGTTTTGCAGTGAACAGTTGCTGGAACCCATGGTGCTACGTGGGGAGTATTTCTCAGACCAGGCGCTGGATGTCGGCATGGCCGAAGTGTCGCTGATCCCGGAATCAGAATTACTGGGTAAAACCGTGCGCGAAATCGGCTTCAGGACCCGCTATGGGCTAAACGTGGTGGGCTTAAAGCGTGATGGCGTGGCGATGGAAGGGGCGGTAGTGGATGAGCCTATCCTGCTCGGTGATATCTTCCTGGTCGTCGGCAACTGGAAACTGATCGGTCAGCTTGGGCAGAAAGGCCGCGACTTTGTTGTACTCAATATGCCGGTTGAAGAGAGCGATGCTTCTCCGGCGCACAGCCAGGCACCGCATGCGATTTTTTGCCTGGTGTTGATGGTCGCACTGATGCTGACTGACGAAATTCCAAACCCCATTGCGGCCATTATCGCCTGTCTTCTGATGGGTAAATTCCGCTGTATTGATGCCGAAAGCGCCTACAAAGCCATTCACTGGCCGAGCATCATTCTGATTGTCGGGATGATGCCCTTTGCCCTGGCGTTACAAAAAACCGGTGGGGTGGATTTGATCGTCAAGGGACTCATGGACGCAGGCGGTGGATACGGGCCTTACATGATGCTGGTCTGCCTGTTTATCATGTGCGCCACGATAGGCCTGTTTATCTCCAATACGGCCACGGCCGTCCTGATGGCACCCATTGCACTGGCGATGGCGAAATCAATGGGGGTTTCGCCGTACCCGTTTGCCATGATCGTCGCTATGGCGGCATCTGCAGCGTTTATGACTCCGGTCTCGTCACCGGTCAATACGCTGGTGCTTGGCCCGGGAAATTACAAATTCAGTGATTTTGTGAAGATAGGCGTGCCCTTCACCGTGCTGGTGATGGTGGTGTGCGTGATACTGATCCCCGTACTGTTCCCGTTTTAAACCCTGATGCCGGGTGGCGACGTCGCGACCCGGCATACCGTCAGAGAGGGGAGTCCTGACTGATCTCGTCCAGCGACAAATGGAAGCTCGGCACAAACACCTGCATGAAATAATCCATCTCTTCGCTGCGGCGTGATTCCAGCGTTTTTTCCAGACGCGTTTTCGCCAGCAGAAATTCGTTATTCCCCGCGGACAGCTCTTCCAGACATTTCAGGTAAGCGCATAGCGCATCCGCCTGCTTAACCAGTAATTTTTCCTCTTCCGTGTACTGATGCTCATCAATCAGCGGCTCAAAAATATCGCGCAGCTCGTCCGGCACCATGTCGATCAGTTTCTGCTGAGCAATCTTCTCAATGGCCTTATATTCCTGGGCTATCTGCGAGTTGAAATATTTCACGGGTGTCGGTAAATCCCCGGTCAGCACTTCCGAGGCATCGTGATACATCGCCAGCAGGGCAATACGTTCAGCGTTAACCTGCCCGTTGAATTTACGGTTTTTAATGGCAGCCAGAGCGTGAGCGACCATCGCAACCTGCAGACTGTGCTCCGACACATTCTCGGTGCGGACATTGCGCATCAGCGGCCAGCGGTTGATCAGTTTAAGGCGGGAGAGGTGGGCAAAGAAATGACTCTGACTCATAGGTTACCTTTTGTCTTCACTGCGACAGACTTCATTGTGCGGGGAGGGGAGGCAAGATGCAAATCAGGCTACCGAAGTAGCCTGATTTTAAGATTACTGGTGGTAACCTGAGAGGAAACGTCCAAAGCGGCTGATGGCCATCTCGAGGTCATCTTCACGCGGCAGGGTAACGATACGCACGTGATCCGGCCACGGCCAGTTAAAGGCGGTACCCTGAACCAGCAGCACTTTTTCCTGCAGCAGGAAATCGAGCACCATCTTCTGGTCGTCATGAATATTAAAGCGTTTCGCGTCGATTTTCGGGAACATGTAGAGCGCGCCGTTCGGCTTCACGCAGGAGACGCCTGGAATATCGTTGATAAGCTCCCACGCACGGTTACGCTGCTCATATAAACGCCCGCCTGGCACGATAAACTCGCTGATGCTCTGATAGCCGCCGAGTGCGGTCTGGATAGCATGCTGCGCCGGCACGTTGGCACATAAACGCATAGAGGCGAGCATTTCCAGCCCTTCAATATAGCCTTTCGCATGTTTTTTCGGGCCGTTTAAGACCATCCAGCCCTGACGGAAACCGGCCACACGGTAGGTTTTAGACAGGCCGTTAAAAGTCACGGTCAGCAGGTCCGGAGCCAGTGCGGCGATAGAGTGGTGCTGCGCCGCGTCATACAGGATCTTGTCGTAAATTTCGTCGGCAAAGATGATCAGGTTGTGCTGGCGGGCGATCTCCACGATCTCCATCAGCAGCTCTTTTGAGTAGACCGCGCCCGTTGGGTTGTTCGGGTTAATAATGACGATGCCGCGCGTGCGTGGGGTAATTTTCGCGCGAATATCATCGAGATCCGGGAACCAGTCAGAGGACTCATCGCAAAGATAGTGCACGGCTTTACCGCTGGACAGGGATACGGCCGCCGTCCACAGCGGATAATCCGGCGCGGGAACCAGCATTTCGTCGCCGCTGTTCAGCAGCGCCTGCATGGCCTGCACGATCAGCTCAGAGACGCCGTTGCCGATATAGATATCTTCAACGGTAACATCACGCATATCGCGCGCCTGGTAGTGCTGCATGATGGCTTTTCGTGCGGAGTAAAGTCCTTTTGAATCGCAATAGCCTTGCGCAGTAGGCAGGTTGCGGATCACATCAACCAGAATTTCATCCGGCGCTTCAAAACCAAATGGCGCAGGGTTACCAATGTTGAGTTTCAGAACCTTATTGCCTTCTTCTTCAAGGCGTTTAGCCTCTTTCAGAACCGGGCCACGGATGTCGTAACAGACGTTATCTAGCTTGCTGGATTTTTCGATAGGGGACATGAACCTTTAACCTTTTCGCGATTGTTGCCACTCCCTGCCGTGGAAGTCAGCACGGAATAATGTACTCCCCCCTCGCTTCGTTTTGAAGGGCGGGCAGGAGAAGATTTTGTGGAGTGAATGAAAATGGAGTGAATCTTTTTCGCTATCAGCGAACAATTTAACTGACGTAAAGTAAGGTTAATGGTGTGAAAATGGGTTTATTGTGCTGTTAAAGAATATAAAAGTTGTATATTGTGCTGATAAAAATAAATAATATCCGCAACCTGCGTGGCAGTTACGCTGAGTGACCTTTCGTAAAACCTGAATGCTTCGTTACGTGGGGTTGTAATAGTGTGCATTGGCTAAAAGTTACTCATGTGAAATTAATGTTAAGTGTTATTAATGAATGGCCTTAATCTAAATTAAAATTTATTTATTATTAACCAACAAAATGCAACTTTAGTTAATTTTAATAAAATTAGTTGAGAAGCTTAACAACCTTCATAAATCCTCAATATTGCAATAAGACTTATAAATAAAGTGGATTTGGGTTAAGATGTCTTTCAGGAAAGCTGGGTACAGATACATATGTATTGTATTTGTGGAACAGGTTTTCTGAATTAATTGATTGTTATTGTTAGAGTTATCTCTGGCCGGAATGGGTTAAACATCTCCTGCTACGTTGACAGCACTGCGAGAAAGATGGCAGAAAGGGTGTATCACCCTTAATGGAATTTACATAAACCTGCAAACATCTAAATATCCTGAACGTTTAAGAGAATAAAAATAACGTCATGAAACGTGCTTTCTGACTGTTGATATTAAAACAGCACAATAACTATCTGTCAGGCAGTCTGCCGGGCCGGGATGCGAGGGAAAACCTTCAGAGGGAATTGCTTAACTGTTACACACACAGCTTCAACCCGGGCAGCTCCGCACGAGCAACCTGAAAGTGAAAAGATATGATAAATGCAAATCGTCCGATAATGAATCTCGACCTCGATCTGCTGAGAACGTTTGTTGCGGTCGCCGATCTCAACACTTTTGCAGCTGCTGCTGCCGCCGTTTGCCGAACCCAGTCCGCCGTTAGCCAGCAAATGCAACGGCTGGAACAACTGGTTGGTAAAGAGCTCTTTGCCCGTCACGGGCGTAATAAGCTCTTAACGGAACACGGTATTCAGCTTCTGGGTTATGCCAGGAAAATACTTCGCTTTAATGACGAAGCATGTATGTCATTAATGTATAGCAACCTGCAAGGGGTGCTAACGTTAGGTGCGTCTGATGAGTCAGCAGACACAATATTGCCATTTCTTCTCAATCGAATTAGTTCGGTTTATCCGAAGCTTGCGCTGGACGTTAGCGTAAAACGAAATGCTTTTATGATTGAGATGTTAAATGAGAATAAGGTCGATCTGGTGGTGACCACGCACCGTCCAGGGCAATTTAATTGCCTGACGTTGCGCACGTCTCCGACGCATTGGTATTGCGCCGCTGAATATGTGCTGCAAAAAGGTGAGCCAATTCCATTGGTATTACTGGATGATCCGAGTCCGTTCCGCGATATGGTGTTGGCGGCGCTCAATGAGGCCAATATTCCATGGCGTCTGGCTTATGTGGCTTCCACATTGCCAGCGGTACGTGCTGCCGTGAAAGCGGGGCTTGGAGTAACGGCCCGTCCGGTAGAAATGATGAGCCCGGATCTGCGCGTACTGGGTAAATCAGATGGTCTTCCTGCTTTGCCTGATACGGAGTATCTGCTCTGCCACAATACGTCCAGCAATAACGAACTGGCGAAAGTCGTGTTCGAGGCGATGGAAAACTACCATAATCCATGGCAGTTCGAACATGTTACCTCCGAAGGGGGGGATGATTCCCTGATCGTTGAAGGGGACTTTGAGTGATCGACAGCTCAAAATTCTGGTAACAATTTGTAAATGTAAAAAAAAGCCACTCACGCGATTTTCGCCTGCAGTGGCTTTTTTTTGGCAGTAATACCCGCGATCACCGCGTGGATTTTTAGGATAGTGTCTATTTATCAGTGAGATAAATGCTTTTGTTCAAATGTTGTGCGTTTCCCGTTCAGTCTCCCTCCAGCTCGCCTCGATGTTAATAAAACAGGAAATATGTTGCTGGTTTTTTGGGTGAATTAACAAAAGCGTGTCTCAGATCAAGAAAATACTCCTCTTTGGGGGGAGGAATCGTTGGCAAATCCTGTCAAAATAGGAGGGTTATTTTTTTTACTTCCAAAACGGACACGATTCAACAACATGCATTTGACGTAAACTCAGGTACCCACCAGGGTTAAAGGGCATCAAATGTTAATGAGAATCGCTCGATGTAATTTAATGTGAAGAAACCTTTGTTAAAGTTGACAAAAGGTTATAGAAAGGAGTAAAAAACCCCATCATTTTGCTGTCTACGTCTCATTTCTGACAGTTAGTGTAAGGTTTTTCGTTCCTCCCCATGAATCGATGTGATGCCCATCTGCCAGCAAGAGCAGTGTCGTAGGTATCACTTTTGATGAGTAAGCAATGAGTATGTCAACATCCACAGAAGTCATCGCTCATCACTGGGCATTCGCAATCTTTCTTATTGTAGCCATTGGCCTGTGCTGCCTGATGTTAGTCGGCGGCTGGTTCCTGGGCGGTCGCGCCCGTGCAAGGCACAAGAACACACCTTTCGAATCAGGTATTGATTCAGTAGGTTCCGCTCGCTTACGCCTGTCTGCCAAGTTTTATCTGGTAGCCATGTTCTTCGTCATCTTTGACGTGGAAGCGCTTTACCTTTTCGCATGGTCAACTTCCATCCGCGAAAGTGGTTGGGTGGGCTTTGTCGAGGCCGCAATTTTCATTTTAGTGTTACTGGCCGGTCTGGTTTATCTGGTGCGTATTGGCGCGCTTGACTGGACGCCTGCGCGTTCACGTCGTGAACACATCAACCCGGAAAACAGTATCTCTAATCGTCAGCAGTAACAGCGAGGCAATAAGATGGATTATACGCTCACCCGCATAGATCCTAACGGTGAGAATGACCGTTACCCCCTGCAAAAACAGGAGATCGTAACCGACCCCCTGGAGCAAGAAGTCAATAAAAGCGTGTACATGGGCAAACTCGAGCATGCCATGCACGATATGGTCAACTGGGGTCGTAAGAACTCCATCTGGCCTTACAACTTTGGCCTTTCTTGCTGCTACGTTGAAATGGTGACGTCATTCACTGCGGTGCATGACGTTGCGCGTTTTGGGGCAGAGGTACTGCGTGCTTCCCCACGTCAGGCTGACCTGATGGTGGTGGCAGGTACATGCTTTACCAAGATGGCACCTGTTATTCAGCGTCTGTATGACCAGATGCTGGAGCCAAAATGGGTTATTTCCATGGGCGCATGTGCAAACTCTGGCGGTATGTACGACATTTATTCCGTCGTACAGGGCGTAGATAAGTTTATTCCAGTGGATGTTTACATCCCGGGTTGTCCGCCGCGTCCGGAAGCTTACATGCAGGCGCTGATGCTGCTGCAGGAGTCTATCGGTAAAGAACGTCGTCCGCTCTCCTGGGTGGTTGGCGATCAGGGTGTTTACCGCGCCAACATGCAGTCTGAGCGCGAGCGTAAACGCGGCGAACGTATTGCAGTAACCAATCTGCGTACGCCTGACGAAATTTAATTTGCGCCTGTGGGCATGGAGTAAACCTTCGCATATCACTACTCAAATAGCGCGAAGCCACGCCCTACAGTCACCACGGACCATTTGCAATGGTGAACAATATGACCGACTTAACCGCGCAAGAAGCCGCCTGGCAAACACGGGATCATCTGGATGACCCTGTCATTGGCGAACTGCGCAACCGTTTTGGGCCGGATGCCTTTACTGTTCAGGCGACCCGCACCGGGGTACCCGTTGTTTGGGTGAAGCGTGAGCAATTACTGGAAGTGGTCGATTTCCTCAAGAAATTGCCAAAACCTTACGTCATGCTGTTTGACTTACACGGCATGGATGAACGTCTGCGTACGCACCGCCAGGGTCTCCCTGCTGCGGATTTTTCCGTTTTCTACCACCTGATCTCAATAGACCGTAATACGGATATCATGCTCAAGGTGGCATTGTCTGAAAACGACATGCATCTGCCGACGATCACTAAACTTTTCCCGAACGCTAACTGGTATGAGCGTGAAACCTGGGAAATGTTCGGGATGACCTTCGACGGCCACCCGCATCTGACGCGCATCATGATGCCGCAGACGTGGACCGGCCACCCGCTGCGTAAAGACTATCCGGCACGTGCGACTGAATTCGACCCGTTTGAGCTGACGAAAGCCAAGCAGGATCTGGAGATGGAAGCGCTGACCTTCAAGCCGGAAGACTGGGGCATGAAACGCGGGACGGAAAACGAGGACTTCATGTTCCTCAACCTCGGTCCAAACCACCCCTCTGCGCACGGTGCTTTCCGTATTATTCTTCAGCTTGATGGCGAAGAGATTGTCGACTGCGTACCGGACATCGGTTACCACCACCGTGGTGCTGAGAAGATGGGCGAGCGTCAGTCCTGGCACAGCTACATTCCGTATACCGACCGTATCGAGTACCTCGGCGGTTGCGTAAACGAAATGCCTTACGTGCTGGCCGTTGAGAAACTGGCAGGTATCACCGTACCGGATCGCGTTAACGTCATCCGCGTGATGCTCTCCGAACTGTTCCGTATCAACAGCCACCTGCTGTATATCTCCACGTTCATTCAGGACGTTGGCGCGATGACCCCGGTCTTCTTTGCCTTTACCGATCGTCAGAAAATCTACGATCTGGTAGAAGCCATCACCGGTTTCCGTATGCACCCGGCCTGGTTCCGTATCGGCGGTGTGGCACACGATCTGCCGCGCGGCTGGGAGCGCCTGCTGCGTGAATTCCTCGACTGGATGCCAAAACGTCTGGCTTCTTACGAGAAAGCCGCACTGCGTAACACCATCCTGAAAGGCCGTTCCCAGGGCGTTGCAGCCTACGGTGCGAAAGAAGCGCTGGAGTGGGGTACGACAGGTGCGGGTCTGCGCGCAACCGGTATTGATTTCGACGTGCGTAAAGCCCGTCCTTACTCTGGCTATGAGAACTTCGACTTCGAAGTCCCGGTTGGCGGCGGTGTTTCCGACTGCTACACCCGCGTGATGCTGAAAGTTGAAGAGTTGCGCCAGAGTCTGCGCATCCTTGAGCAGTGCCTCAACAACATGCCGGAAGGCCCGTTCAAGGCGGATCACCCGCTGACGACGCCGCCGCCGAAAGAGCGCACGCTGCAACATATCGAAACCCTGATCACCCACTTCCTGCAGGTTTCCTGGGGTCCGGTCATGCCGGCGCAAGAATCCTTCCAGATGATTGAAGCGACCAAGGGTATTAACAGTTACTACCTGACCAGTGACGGCAGCACCATGAGCTACCGTACCCGCGTGCGTACACCAAGCTTTGCGCACCTGCAGCAGATCCCGTCCGCCATCCGCGGCAGTCTGGTCTCCGACCTGATTGTGTATCTGGGTAGTATCGATTTTGTTATGTCAGATGTGGACCGCTAATTATGCACGAGAATCAACAACCACAAACCGAGGCTTTTGAGCTGAGTGAAGCAGAACGTGCCGCCATTGAGCACGAGATGCACCACTACGAAGACCCGCGTGCGGCGTCCATTGAAGCGCTGAAAATCGTACAGAAACAGCGTGGTTGGGTGCCGGATGGGGCGATCTATGAGATCGCAAAAGTGCTGGGCATTCCGGCAAGTGACGTAGAAGGCGTAGCCACGTTCTACAGCCAGATCTTCCGTCAGCCGGTGGGTCGCCATGTGATCCGCTACTGTGACAGCGTGGTTTGTCACATTACCGGTTATCAGGGCATTCAGGCAGCGATTGAGAAAAAGCTCAATATCAAGCCAGGCCAGACCACGTTCGATGGCCGCTTTACGCTGCTGCCAACCTGCTGCCTGGGGAACTGCGACAAGGGGCCGACCATGATGATTGATGAGGATACTCACAGTTATCTGACGCCGGAAGCCATTCCTGACCTGCTGGAGCAGTACAAATGAAAACTGTAATTCGTACTGCTGAAACTCATCCACTGACCTGGCGTCTGCGTGATGACAAACAGCCGGTATGGCTCGACGAATACCAGAGCAAAAACGGCTATGCCGGTGCGCGTAAAGCCCTGGGCGGCATGGCACCGGACGACATCGTCAGTGCGGTTAAAGACGCTGGCCTGAAAGGGCGCGGCGGCGCAGGCTTTTCCACCGGTCTGAAGTGGAGCCTGATGCCAAAAGACGAATCCATGAACATCCGTTACCTGCTGTGTAACGCTGATGAAATGGAACCGGGCACCTATAAAGACCGCCTGCTGATGGAACAGCTGCCGCACCTGCTGGTGGAAGGCATGCTGATCTCCGCGTTCGCGCTGAAAGCGTACCGGGGTTACATCTTCCTGCGCGGTGAATACATCGAAGCGGCTGAAAACCTGCGTCGCGCGATTGCCGAAGCCACTGAAGCGGGCCTGCTGGGTAAAAACATCCTTGGCACCGGTTTTGACTTCGAGCTGTTCGTGCACACCGGGGCAGGGCGTTATATCTGTGGTGAAGAGACCGCACTGATTAACTCCCTGGAAGGCCGCCGTGCGAACCCACGTTCCAAGCCACCGTTCCCGGCAAGTTCTGGCGTCTGGGGTAAACCGACCTGTGTAAACAACGTCGAAACCCTGTGTAACGTCCCGGCAATCCTCGCCAATGGCGTGGAGTGGTATCAGGGCATCTCGAACAGTAAAGATGCCGGTACCAAGCTGATGGGCTTCTCCGGTCGCGTGAAGAACCCTGGCGTCTGGGAACTGCCGTTTGGCACCACCGCACGTGAAATTCTTGAAGACTACGCTGGCGGCATGCGTGATGGCCTGAAATTCAAAGCCTGGCAGCCAGGCGGTGCAGGGACCGACTTCCTGACCGAGGCCCATCTTGATCTGCCGATGGAATTCGAAAGCATTGGTAAAGCAGGCAGCCGTCTGGGTACGGCGCTGGCGATGGCCGTCGACCACGAGATCGGCATGGTATCGCTGGTGCGTAACCTCGAAGAGTTCTTTGCCCGCGAGTCCTGCGGCTGGTGTACACCGTGCCGTGATGGTCTGCCGTGGAGCGTGAAGATCCTGCGTGCTATCGAACGTGGTGAAGGCCAGCCTGGCGATATCGAGACACTTGAGCAACTGTGTCGATTCCTGGGCCCAGGGAAAACCTTCTGTGCCCACGCACCAGGCGCCGTTGAGCCACTGCAGAGCGCGATTAAATATTTCCGCGACGAATTCGAAGCAGGCATCAAGCAGCCGTTCAGCAATACCCATGCCATCAATGGGATTCAGCCGAACCTGCTGAAAGCGCGCTGGTAAAACAGAATTTTGATTAACGCTCAGTTACGACTGAGCCAACTGGAAGCATGCTAATGGCTACGATTCATGTAGACGGCAAAGAGTATGAGGTCAACGGGGCGGACAACCTGCTGGAAGCTTGTCTGTCGCTCGGCCTTGATATTCCGTATTTTTGCTGGCATCCGGCGCTGGGCAGCGTCGGTGCTTGCCGCCAGTGTGCGGTGAAGCAATATCAAAACGCGGAAGACACGCGTGGTCGCCTGGTGATGTCCTGTATGACGCCAGCCACCGAAGGCACTTTTATTTCGATTGATGACGAAGAAGCCAAACAGTTCCGTGAAAGCGTTGTGGAATGGTTGATGACCAACCACCCGCACGATTGCCCGGTCTGTGAAGAGGGCGGTAACTGCCACCTTCAGGATATGACCGTAATGACCGGTCACAGCTTCCGTCGCTATCGCTTTACCAAACGTACCCACCGCAATCAGGACCTGGGGCCGTTCATCTCTCACGAAATGAACCGCTGCATCGCCTGCTACCGCTGCGTGCGTTACTACAAAGATTACGCAGACGGACAAGATCTGGGCGTGTATGGCGCGCATGACAACGTCTACTTCGGTCGTCCGGAAGACGGTACGCTGGAAAGCGAATTCTCCGGTAACCTGGTCGAGATTTGTCCAACCGGCGTCTTCACCGATAAAACGCACTCCGAGCGTTACAACCGTAAGTGGGACATGCAGTTTGCACCAAGCATCTGCCAGCAGTGTTCGCTGGGCTGTAACACCAGCCCGGGTGAGCGCTATGGCGAACTGCGTCGTATTGAAAACCGTTATAACGGTACCGTTAACCATTACTTCCTGTGCGACCGCGGTCGTTTCGGCTACGGCTACGTGAACCTGAAAGACCGTCCACGTCAGCCCGTTCAACGCCGTGGTGATGACTTCATCACCCTGAACGCTGAACAGGCGATGCAGGGCGCGGCAGATATTCTGCGCCAGTCGAAGAAAGTGATCGGTATCGGCTCCCCGCGCGCCAGCATCGAAAGTAACTTTGCGCTGCGTGAGCTGGTTGGGGCGGAAAACTTCTACACCGGTATCGCTCAGGGCGAGCAGGAACGTCTGCAGCTGGTACTGAAAGTGCTGCGTGAAGGCGGTATTCATACCCCAGCGCTGCGTGAAATTGAATCTTATGATGCGGTTCTGGTGCTGGGTGAAGATTTGACGCAGACCGGCGCTCGCGCTGCCCTGGCGGTTCGTCAGGCGGTCAAAGGTAAAGCACGTGAAATGGCGGCGGCTCAGAAAGTGGCTGACTGGCAGATTGCGGCAATCCTCAACATCGGTCAGCGTGCGAAGCATCCTCTGTTTGTGACCAACGTCGACAACACGCGTCTGGACGATATCGCGGCGTGGACCTACTGCGCGCCGGTTGAAGACCAGGCCCGTCTTGGCTTTGCGATTGCTCATGCGCTGGACAGCAATTCTCCGGCCGTTGAAGGTCTCGATCGCGACCTGCAGAACAAGGTTGATGTGATTGTTCAGGCCCTGGCGGGTGCGAAGAAACCCCTGATTGTTTCCGGGACTAACGCCGGTAGCGCGGAGATCATTCAGGCTGCCGCGAACGTGGCTAAAGCGCTGAAAGGCCGTGGTGCAGACGTTGGCGTGACCATGATTGCCCGTGCGGTGAACAGCATCGGTCTGGGAATGATTGGCGGTGGCTCTCTGGAAGCTGCGTTAAGCGAACTGGAATCCGGTGCCGCTGACGCCGTTGTGGTGCTGGAAAACGACCTGCATCGCCATGCTTCTGCCGCACGCGTTGACGCAGCACTCTCCAAAGCGCCGCTGGTGATGGTTATTGACCATCAGCGCACCGCGATTATGGACAAAGCGCACCTGGTGCTCTCTGCGGCAAGCTTCGCGGAAAGCGACGGTACGGTTATCAACAACGAAGGCCGCGCACAGCGTTTCTTCCAGGTGTATGACCCGGCGTACTACGACAGCAACACCATAATGCTGGAAAGCTGGCGCTGGCTGCACTCTCTGCACAGCACCGTTCAGAGCCGTGAAGTGGACTGGACGCAACTCGACCATGTTATCGACGCGGTCGTGGAAAAACTGCCTCAGCTGGCTGGCATCAAAGATGCGGCTCCTGACGCAAGCTTCCGTATTCGTGGCCAGAAACTGGCGCGTGAACCGCACCGTTACAGCGGTCGTACCGCGATGCGTGCCAACATCAGCGTTCACGAACCTCGTCAGCCGCAGGATAAAGACACGATGTTTGCCTTCTCAATGGAAGGGAACAACCAGCCGTCTGCACCGCGCTCTCAGGTTCCGTTCGCATGGGCACCAGGCTGGAACTCCCCGCAGGCATGGAACAAATTCCAGGCTGAAGTGGGCGGCTCTCTGCGCCACGGTGACCCGGGCGTGCGTCTGATTGAAGCTTCCGACACCGGTCTGGACTTCTTCACCACCGTGCCGGCGAGCTTCCAGGCGCAGGAAGGGAACTGGCGTATTGCGCCGTACTACCATCTGTTCGGCAGTGATGAGCTGTCTCAGCGTTCTCCGGTATTCCAGAGCCGCATGCCGCAGCCGTACATCAAGCTTAACCCGGCAGATGCCGCGAAGCTTGGCGTTAACGCGGGTGCGAACATCGCCTTTAGTTACGATGGCCAGACAATCAGCTTGCCGCTGATTATCTCTGAAAGTCTGACAGCAGGGCAGGTGGGTCTGCCGATGGGTATGCCTGGCATCGCGCCGGTACTGGCGGGTGCGCGTCTTGATAATCTGCAGGAGGCAAAAGCATGAGTTGGTTAACGCCGGATCTTATCGACATCCTGCTGAGCATTCTGAAAGCGATAGTTATCCTGCTGGTGGTCGTCACCTGCGGCGCGTTCATGAGCTTTGGTGAACGTCGTCTGCTCGGTCTGTTCCAGAACCGTTACGGACCGAACCGCGTGGGCTGGGGTGGTTCACTCCAGCTGGTAGCGGACATGATCAAGATGTTCTTTAAAGAGGACTGGATCCCGCGCTTCTCTGACCGTGTGATCTTTACTCTGGCACCGATGATCGCCTTTACCTCGCTGCTGCTGGCGTTCGCGATTGTTCCTGTCAGCCCGACCTGGGTGGTGGCTGACCTGAACATCGGCATTCTGTTCTTCCTGATGATGGCAGGCCTCGCCGTGTATGCGGTGCTGTTCGCGGGCTGGTCCAGTAACAACAAATACTCCCTGCTGGGTGCGATGCGTGCTTCTGCGCAGACGCTGAGCTACGAAGTATTCCTGGGGCTTTCCCTGATGGGTGTGGTGGCGCAAGCCGGTTCATTCAACATGACCGACATCGTCAACAACCAGGCTGACATCTGGAACGTTATCCCGCAGTTCTTTGGTTTTATTACCTTTGCTATCGCGGGCGTGGCGGTGTGTCACCGTCACCCGTTTGACCAGCCAGAAGCCGAACAGGAACTGGCCGACGGTTACCACATCGAATATTCCGGTATGAAATTCGGTCTGTTCTTCGTGGGCGAGTACATCGGTATTGTCACCATTTCCGCGTTGATGGTAACGCTGTTCTTTGGTGGCTGGCATGGCCCGTTCTTACCGCCGTTCATCTGGTTCGCGCTGAAAACCGCGTTCTTCATGATGATGTTCATTTTGATTCGCGCAGCGTTACCGCGTCCGCGTTATGACCAGGTAATGTCCTTCGGCTGGAAAGTGTGCCTGCCGCTGACGCTCATCAACTTGCTGGTAACGGCGGCTGTCATTCTCTGGCAGCAGCCATAAGGGGCTATAGACCATGACCTTAAAAGAATTATTGGTAGGTTTCGGCACTCAGGTACGCAGTATCTGGATGATCGGCCTGCACGCGTTTGCCAAACGCGAAACCCGGATGTACCCGGAAGAGCCGGTATATCTGCCGCCGCGCTACCGTGGCCGTATCGTGCTGACGCGCGATCCGGACGGTTCAGAGCGCTGCGTTGCCTGTAACCTGTGTGCGGTAGCGTGTCCGGTGGGCTGTATCTCTCTGCAGAAAGCAGAGACGGTAGATGGCCGCTGGTATCCTGAGTTCTTCCGCATCAACTTCTCACGCTGCATTTTCTGCGGTCTGTGTGAAGAAGCGTGCCCAACCACGGCGATTCAGCTGACCCCGGACTTCGAACTGGGTGAGTATAAGCGTCAGGACCTGGTGTACGAGAAAGAGGATCTGCTGATTTCCGGTCCGGGCAAATACCCGGAATATAACTTCTACCGGATGGCGGGTATGGCAATCGACGGCAAAGATAAGGGCGAAGCAGAGAACGAAGCTAAGCCTATCGACGTCAAGAGCCTGTTACCGTAAGGAGAGGGCAATGGAATTCGCTTTTTATATCTGTGGCCTTATCGCCATCCTGGCTACGCTGCGAGTGATTACGCACACCAATCCGGTGCATGCGCTGCTGTACTTAATTATCTCGCTGCTGGCTATTTCCGGGGTGTTCTTTGCGCTGGGCGCGCACTTTGCTGGTGCGCTGGAGATCATCGTCTACGCCGGGGCCATCATGGTGCTGTTCGTCTTCGTGGTGATGATGCTGAACCTGGGCGGCTCTGAAATTGAGCAGGAACGTCAGTGGTTAAAACCGCAGGTCTGGATTGGCCCGGCGATCCTGTCGGCCATCATGCTGGTGGTCATTGTTTACGCCATTCTGGGCGTGAATGATCAGGGCATCGACGGCACGCCAATCGGCGCTAAAGAGGTGGGTATTACGCTGTTTGGCCCATACGTCCTGGCGGTTGAACTGGCCTCTATGCTGCTGCTGGCGGGCCTGGTTGTTGCCTTCCACGTTGGCCGCGAAGAGCGTGCTGGTGAGTTGCTGAGCAACCGCACTGACGACCGCGCGAAAAGAAAAACGGAGGAACGCGCATGATCCCCTTAACACATGGACTGATCCTCGCTGCGATTTTATTCGTTCTGGGCTTAACCGGTCTGGTTATCCGCCGCAATCTGCTGTTTATGCTGATCGGTCTGGAAATCATGATTAACGCCTCCGCGCTGGCCTTCGTGGTCGCCGGAAGCTACTGGGGCCAGACCGATGGTCAGGTGATGTACATTCTCGCCATCAGCCTCGCGGCTGCCGAAGCGAGTATTGGCCTGGCGCTGTTACTGCAGCTCCATCGTCGCCGCCAGAACCTGAACATCGATTCAGTAAGTGAGTTGCGTGGATGAACATGCTTGCCTTAACCATTATTTTTCCGCTGATTGGCTTCGTGCTGCTGGCGTTTTCTCGTGGCCGCTGGTCTGAGAATCTGTCCGCCACCGTCGGCATGGGCTCTGTGGGTCTGGCTGCGCTGGTGACAGCGTATGCGGGTATCGACTTCTTTAATAACGGGCGTCAGGCCTTCAGCGTACCGCTGTGGACCTGGATGTCGGTCGGTGATTTCAACATCGGTTTCAACCTGGTGCTGGATGGTCTCTCTCTGACCATGCTCTCCGTGGTGACCGGCGTGGGCTTCCTGATCCACATGTTTGCCTCCTGGTATATGCGCGGTGAAGAGGGTTACTCCCGCTTCTTCGCCTACACCAACCTGTTTATCGCGAGCATGGTTGTTCTGGTGCTGGCCGATAACCTGCTGTTGATGTATCTCGGCTGGGAAGGCGTGGGTCTCTGCTCTTATCTGCTGATCGGCTTCTACTATACCGATCCGAAGAATGGCGCAGCGGCCATGAAAGCGTTTGTCGTGACCCGTGTGGGTGACGTCTTCCTCGCCTTCGCGCTGTTCATTCTCTACAACGAACTGGGCACGCTGAATTTCCGCGAAATGGTGGAACTGGCGCCAGCGCACTTCGCTGCCGGCAATGACATGCTGTGGTGGGCAACGCTGATGCTGCTGGGTGGTGCCGTGGGTAAATCCGCGCAGCTGCCGTTGCAGACATGGCTGGCCGACGCGATGGCAGGTCCAACGCCTGTCTCCGCGCTGATCCACGCCGCAACCATGGTTACCGCTGGGGTCTACCTGATTGCGCGTACGCATGGTCTGTTCCTGATGACGCCGGAAATTCTGCATCTGGTGGGTATCGTTGGTGCGGTAACGCTGGTGCTGGCAGGCTTTGCCGCGCTGGTGCAAACCGACATCAAACGCGTTCTCGCGTACTCCACCATGAGCCAGATTGGTTATATGTTCCTGGCACTGGGTGTTCAGGCATGGGACGCAGCCATTTTCCACCTGATGACGCACGCGTTCTTTAAAGCGCTGCTGTTCCTCTCATCCGGTTCCGTGATTCTGGCCTGCCACCACGAGCAGAATATCTTCAAGATGGGCGGACTGCGTAAGTCCATTCCGCTGGTTTATGTCTGCTTCCTGGTGGGCGGCGCGGCGCTGGCGGCACTGCCGCTGATTACCGCGGGCTTCTTCAGTAAGGACGAAATCCTTGCCGGTGCCATGGCGAATGGTCATATCAATCTGATGGTTGCGGGTCTGGTCGGTGCGTTCATGACCTCCCTGTATACCTTCCGTATGATTTTCATCGTATTCCACGGTAAAGAACAAATTCACGCTCACGCAGGGAAGGGGATTACTCATCACCTGCCGCTGATTGTGCTGCTGGTACTCTCCACCTTCGTTGGCGCACTGATTGTGCCACCGCTGCAGGGCGTACTGCCGGACACCACCGAGCTTGAGCACGGTCGCGTTCTGACGCTTGAAATCACCTCGGGTGTGGTCGCTATCGCGGGCATCCTGATCGCAGCATGGCTGTGGCTGGGCAAACGTACGCTGGTGACTGCCGTTGCCAACAGTGCGCCAGGCCGCCTGCTGGGGACCTGGTGGTACAACGCGTGGGGCTTCGACTGGCTGTACGACATGATCTTCGTCAAGCCGTTCCTGGGCATTGCGTGGCTGCTGAAACGCGATCCGCTGAACTCCCTGATGAATATCCCGGCGATCCTTTCCCGCTTTGCAGGTAAAGGCCTGCTGTTCAGCGAGAACGGTTACCTGCGCTGGTATGTGGCGTCCATGAGCATCGGTGCGGTTGTCGTGCTGGCGCTGCTGATGGTGTTGCGTTGATCGTTAAGTGAATTTTATTCGAATTCGTTGAAAATCAGGCCCCTGCTGGGGGCCTTAAAAAGGAATGTAAATCGCCATGTTACTACCCTGGCTAATATTAATTCCCTTCATCGGCGGCTTCCTGTGCTGGCAGACTGAACGCTTTGGCGTGAAGATGCCGCGCTGGATCGCGCTGATCACCATGGGATTGACGCTCGCGCTTGGTCTGCAACTGTGGTTGCAGGGTGGCTACTCTCTGACGCAGTCTGCGGGGATTCCGCAGTGGCAGTCTGAATTTATTCTGCCGTGGATCCCGCGTTTTGGGATAACCATTCACCTGGCTATCGACGGTCTGTCGCTGCTGATGGTGGTGCTGACGGGTCTGCTCGGCGTTCTGGCGGTACTGTGCTCCTGGCGAGAAATTGAAAAATACCAGGGCTTCTTCCACCTGAACCTGATGTGGATCCTGGGCGGCGTTATCGGCGTGTTCCTTGCCATCGACATGTTCCTGTTCTTCTTCTTCTGGGAGATGATGCTGGTGCCGATGTACTTCCTGATCGCGCTGTGGGGCCATAAGGCGTCCGACGGTAAAACGCGTATCACGGCGGCAACCAAGTTCTTCATCTATACCCAGGCGAGCGGTCTGGTGATGTTGATTGCGATTCTGGCGCTGGTGTTTGTTCACCATACCGCGACCGGTATCTGGACCTTCAACTATGAAGACCTGCTGAAGACCCCGATGTCTCACGGTGTGGAATACCTGCTGATGCTGGGCTTCTTCATTGCCTTCGCGGTGAAAATGCCGGTGGTTCCCCTGCACGGCTGGCTGCCAGACGCGCACTCACAGGCGCCAACGGCGGGTTCCGTTGACCTGGCGGGGATCTTGCTGAAAACCGCGGCCTACGGTCTGCTGCGTTTCGCTCTGCCGCTGTTCCCGAATGCGTCCGCTGAGTTCGCGCCAATTGCGATGTGGCTCGGTGTGATCGGTATCTTCTACGGTGCCTGGATGGCCTTCACGCAGTACGACATTAAACGTCTGATTGCGTACACCTCCGTTTCCCACATGGGCTTTGTACTGATTGCCATCTACACCGGCAGCCAGCTGGCTTACCAGGGTGCGGTTATCCAGATGATTGCGCACGGTCTGTCCGCAGCCGGTCTCTTCATCCTGTGTGGTCAGCTGTACGAACGTCTTCACACCCGTGACATGCGTATGATGGGCGGTCTGTGGAGCAAAATTAAATGGCTGCCAGCGCTCTCTATGTTCTTCGCGGTGGCCACGCTGGGTATGCCAGGCACCGGTAACTTCGTCGGCGAATTTATGATTCTGTTCGGCAGCTTCAAAGTGGTGCCGGTCATTACCGTGATCTCCACCTTTGGTCTGGTGTTCGCTTCCGTTTACTCGCTGGCGATGCTGCACCGCGCTTACTTCGGTAAAGCGAAGAGCGAAATTGCTGCAAAAGAACTGCCGGGGATGTCGCTGCGTGAGCTGTTCATCATCCTGCTGCTGGTCGTACTGCTGGTGCTGTTGGGCTTCTTCCCGCAGCCAATTCTGGATACCTCGCACTCCGCGATGGGGAATATCCAGCAGTGGTTTGTTAATTCTGCTTCTACTACAAGGCCGTAATTCGCCATGACAATAACTCCACAACAACTGATCGCGCTGCTACCGCTGCTGATCGTCGGATTGACGGTGGTGGTTGTGATGCTCTCCATTGCGTGGCGACGCAATCACTTCCTGAATGCCACGCTGTCGGTCATCGGTCTGAACGCCGCATTGGTCTCTCTCTGGTTTGTTGGCCAGGGCGGGGCGATGGACGTCACTCCACTGATGCGCGTTGACGGCTATGCCATGCTGTACTCGGGTCTGGTTCTGCTGGCGAGCCTGGCAACCTGTACGTTTGCGTACCCATGGCTGGAAGGCTACAACGACAACAAAGAAGAGTTTTACCTGCTGGTACTGATTGCCGCGCTGGGCGGTATTCTGCTGGCGAATGCGAACCATCTGGCTGCGCTGTTCCTCGGTATTGAGCTTATCTCTCTGCCGCTGTTCGGTCTGATTGGTTACGCCTTCCGTCAGAAACGTTCTCTGGAAGCGAGCATCAAGTACACCATTCTGTCTGCTGCCGCGTCGTCTTTCCTGCTGTTTGGTATCGCGCTGCTGTACGCACAGTCCGGAAACCTCTCTTTCATGGCGCTCGGCAAGAGCCTCGGCGACGGTATGCTGCACGAACCGCTGCTGCTGGCGGGTCTGGGCATGATGATTGTTGGCCTTGGCTTTAAACTCTCTCTGGTTCCGTTCCACCTGTGGACGCCAGACGTCTACCAGGGCGCGCCTGCTCCAGTCTCAACCTTCCTGGCGACGGCGAGCAAAATCGCTATCTTCGGGGTGGTGATGCGTCTGTTCCTGTATGCGCCGGTGGGTGACAGTGAAGCGGTTCGTGTGGTGCTGGGTATCATCGCGTTTGCTTCCATCATCTTCGGTAACCTGATGGCGCTGAGCCAGACCAATATTAAACGTCTGCTGGGCTACTCATCTATCTCCCATCTGGGCTACCTGATGGTGGCACTGATTGCGCTGCAGAGCGGTGAGATGTCGATGGAGACCGTCGGTGTTTACCTGGCCGGTTACCTGTTCAGCAGCCTCGGCGCGTTCGGCGTGGTGAGCCTGATGTCCAGCCCGTACCGTGGTCCGGATGCAGATTCTCTGTTCTCCTACCGTGGTCTGTTCTGGCACCGTCCGATTCTGTCCGCCGTTATGACAGTAATGATGCTCTCTCTGGCGGGTATTCCGATGACGCTGGGCTTTATCGGTAAGTTCTACGTGCTGGCAGTGGGTGTGCAGGCACACCTGTGGTGGCTGACGGCGGGCGTGGTGATCGGCTCTGCAATCGGTCTCTACTACTACCTGCGTGTGGCCGTGAGTCTGTATCTGAGTGCACCTCAGCAGCTGAACCGCGATGCGCCGCGTAACTGGCAGTACAGCGCCGGTGGTATCGTGGTACTGATCTCCGCGCTGCTGGTACTGATCTTCGGTATCTATCCACAGCCGCTGATCACCATCGTGCAGCACGCGATGCCGCTGATGTAATCACGTTGCTGCTTGACCGCAGTGAATAAAAAAACCCGCCTCGGCGGGTTTTTTGTTGGCTTGCGGCCTTGCCCTGTCGGGAAGGCGTGAGCCTGCTGAAAGTTAAGCCAGTTGTTTACGGCTAATCAGCGGACCGTCAATCTTCTTCATTGACCGATCCAGAACTTCTTCAATGACTGACGAGAGTTCATTGAGTTCAAACTTTGCCACGTAACCGTCGGCTTTCACCTTACGAATATGATCTTCGTTAGCATTGCCGGAGAGGGAAGAGTGGATCACCACCGGAATATCTTTCAACAGCGGGTCGGTTTTGATTTTACGCGTCAGGGTAAAGCCGTCCATCTCCGGCATTTCCAGGTCGGTCAGCACCAGTGCAATCTTATCGGTAATCGGCACACCTTCAGCCTGAGCCTGTGCCGCCAGCACGCTAATTTTCTCCCACGCGTCTTTGCCGGTGATATGCAGCTGCGCCGGGATCTCCATCGCCTGCAGACCTTTTTCCAGCATCGAGCGTGCCACTTTAGAGTCTTCGGCGACAATCGCGACGGCACCGGGCTTGATGTGGAATTTCGTGGTCTTCAGATCCGTGGCATGCAGGTCGTGGTTGGCCGGGGTGATGTCATACAGGATCTGCTCAACGTCGAGCACCATCGCCAGCTCATTGGTATCGGTCTTCTCATCCAGACAGGCGATACTGGTGATATACCGCCCGCTGACGGCAGTTTCCGCCGCGTGCACCTGCTTCCAGTCAAGACGCATGATGTTCTCAACGGATTCCACCGCAAAAGCCTGCACGCTGCGGGCATATTCCGTGATCAGCAGGATGTTCAGCCCGGTGGTTGGCTTACAGCCCGCCACGGCAGCCAGGTCGATTACCGGGATAACCTGATCGCGAATATTCACCATGCCCATCAGCGGTGATTTCATCCCGGCGGGTTTCGTGAACTCTGGCATCGGCACAATTTCACGCAGCTTAAAGACGTTAATGCCAAACAGCTCGGATTTATTTGCGTTCAGAGAGGTGCCAAGACGGAACAGCAACAGTTCAAAACGGTTCGACAGGGTGAGATTCGCCCTGTCATCAATATCTTTCTGGAAATTATCCATTCTACCCTCGAGAGAAATGCTGACCTTTTAATCGTTATCGGCACTCTGAGAGAAAAATGAAGGACTAAACGCTGACCTTAGCGAAATCTTCGGCCAGCTCACATTCCTGGAACCGTTCACGGCACTCTGCCAGCAGGCGTTCACAGCCCCGGGCGTCGTAGCGCGAGCTGACATGGGTGACGATCAGTTTCCCGACGCCCGCGTCACGCGCAAGCTGCGCCGCCTGGTGCGTAGAGCTATGGCCCCGGCTGTTGGCTTTCTCTTCCATCGCCGCCTCGAGGGTGGCTTCATGCACCATGAGATCCACACCCTGCGCCAGCAGCAACGCCGCCGGGCACGGGGCCGTGTCGCCAAAAATCGCCAGTTTTTTCCCGGGCTGCGGGGCGGCGAGGTAATCCTGCCCGTTGATGACGCGCCCGTCTTCCAGCGTCACGGTTTCGCCCTGCTTCAGGCGCTGGAACAGCGGTCCGGGTTTTATTCCGTCGGCCAGTAACGCCGACGCATTGAGCGCGCCGGGTTTATCCTGCTCCTCAATGCGATAACCATAGCACTCCACCGGATGGCTAAGGGGTTGGGCTGTCACCCGATAAACACCGTCATCCAGGACCAGACCGGCGGTTATCTCCACCACCTCCAGGGGATAATCTGTCCATGAGCCGCTCAGACGCAGCGTGGTGTCGACAAATTCCCGGATACCCGCAGGCCCGTAAATCGTCAGCGGGTTGGCATTGCCCGCCATTGAGCGGCTGCACAGCAGGCCAGGCAGGCCAAACAGATGGTCGCCATGCAGATGAGTAATGAAAATGTTATCCAGTTTGCCGGGATGATACGGGGTATGTAACAGCTGATGCTGTGTCCCTTCACCGCAGTCAAAAAGCCATAATCCACCCCGCGTCGGGTGCTGCAAATCCAGCAGAATCGCGGTCACATTTCGTGATCGGGTTGGCACTCCAGCGGACGTACCGAGAAAAATCAGTTCCATAACGTAATCAGCCCTTTGCCGAACGGGGAGGGGTTTAGTATAACGTGATGAACCCAGGAAGGAGACTGACATGATCCAGTGGCAAGATTTACACCATAGTGAGCTCACGGTAACGTCACTTTACGCGCTGCTTAAACTGCGTTGCGAAGTGTTTGTTGTTGAACAAACCTGTCCGTATCAGGATATCGATGGCGATGATCTTATTGGCGAGAATCGCCATATTCTTGGCTGGCGGGACAACGCGCTGGTGGCGTATGCGAGGATTCTGAAAAGCGAAGATGATTTTGAGCCTGTCGTGATTGGCCGCGTGATTATCAGCGGCAACGCGCGTGGTGAAAAACTGGGCTATCAGCTGATGGAAAAAACGCTGGAAGCGTGCCAAAAACAGTGGCCGGACAAGGCGTTATATCTGGGCGCGCAGGCGCACCTGCAACCGTTCTATGGGCATTTTGGGTTTACCCCCGTGACGGACGTGTACGATGAGGACGGTATTCCACACATCGGCATGGCGCGGGAAGCGAAACAGGCGTAATGGCGAGTCGTTGGCTATAGTTAGCGGACTGGTGTACTAACATGGAGAAAAATATGTCATTTCAATCCTGGGATACCCGTATCGATGACGACCTGGCCTTGCTGAGCGAAACGCTGGAAGAGGTGTTACGTTCGTCGGGCGACCCTGCCGATCAGAAATATATTGAGTTGAAAGCCCGTGCCGAAAAAGCACTGGATGATGTTAAAAATCGCGTCAGCCATGCTTCGGACAATTACTACTACCGCGCGAAAAAGGCGGTATACCGTGCCGATGATTACGTCCATGAAAAACCATGGCAAGGCATCGGGGTAGGGGCAGCTGTCGGACTGGTGCTGGGGCTGCTTTTAGCCCGCCGTTAACGTTCCTTATACGGTTAACCACTCCCTATACGTGGGTACTGCTATTTATGGTCAGTACCCCGTATAATATGCGGTTTTAACAGGGAGAGGTTCGCGTGAATTCGATTTCCACCGCGCTGGAGCATCTGCGTAGCCAGCTTACGCAAGCGTTACCCACTGCACCCGGTTTACATCACTTCGACGTCTCTTTCCCGTTAAACGACGCCTTCGATCCCCTGGCCTGGCTGGGTGTTCAGCGTTGCTATCCTCAGTTTTACTGGCAACAGCGTAACGGTGATGAAGAACTTGCTGCGCTTGGTGCCGTCGCGCATTTCTCCTCTCTGGCATTTGCCTCACAGTTTTTGCAGGCGCATGATGCGGCCCGCGACACGCGTATCTGCGGCCTGAATGCGTTTAATCCCGAGCAGGGCAGTCTGTTTTTACCGCGTCTGGTGTGGCGACGTACCGCCGGACAGGCCACGTTACGCCTGCAGCTGTGGAGCGACAGTTCACTTCACGATGATGCCCGCGCCGCGCTGGATTTTCTCCAGCAACTCGGTGAGGCGAGACCCATTCGTCCACTGTCCGTTGAGGTTGTGCAGGAAAAGCATCATCCGGAACAACCCGAATGGCTGCGCCTTATCCGCAAGGCAACCCAGACCATCGCTCGCGGTGATTTTGAAAAGGTGGTGCTCGCCCGGGCAACCGACCTGCAGTTTAAGCACTCTGTTAACCCTGTCGCACTGATGGCTGCCAGCCGCGCCCTGAACCTGAACTGCTACCATTTCTGCATGGTGTTCGATGCCAGCAACGCGTTTCTCGGCTCGACCCCCGAGCGCCTGTGGCGCAGACGCGGCAAGCTGCTGCGCACGGAAGCGCTGGCAGGCACCGTCGCCAGCCATACCGATGATAAACAGGCCGAACGGCTGGGCGACTGGCTGATGAACGACGACAAAAATCAGCGTGAAAATATGCTGGTGGTGGAAGATATTTGCCAGCGGCTCCAGCACTATACCCAGACGCTGGAGGTGCTGCCCGCCCAGGTTGTTCGGCTGCGTAAAGTACAGCATCTGCGTCGCTGTATCTGGACCGAGCTCAAACACGCTGACGATGCACAATGCCTGCATGTTCTGCAGCCCACGGCGGCCGTCGCCGGTCTGCCGCGTCAGGCGGCGCGCGACTTTATCCACCACAACGAGCCGTTCGACCGCGAGTGGTACGCCGGTTCTGCCGGGTATTTATCCCCTGAACAAAGCGAGTTCTGCGTGGCGTTGCGTTCTGCCCGTGTTTACGAAGACGCCCTGCGGCTGTACGCCGGGGCGGGAATTGTCAGCGGCTCTGACCCGGAGCAGGAGTGGCAGGAGATAGAAAACAAAGCGGCCGGACTGCGCTCTCTGCTCCTAAGGGATTAAGACTGATTCGCGCAATCCCGATTCATATCAAAATTCCAATTTTTTCTATTATTTATACTGTGTCGCATTCTTGATACCGGACAATCTCATGTCAGTAAGTTCTTTTAACCGACGCTGGGCGGCGGTGATCCTTGAAGCCCTGACTCGCCATGGCGTCAGGCACGTGTGTATTGCACCGGGTTCTCGTTCAACGCCGCTGACGCTGGCGGCCGCTGAAAACCGGGCATTTATTCACCACACTCATTTTGATGAACGCGGGCTTGGCCATCTGGCGCTGGGGCTGGCGAAAGTCAGCAACGAGCCTGTGGCGGTGATTGTGACCTCCGGTACCGCGGTGGCAAACCTCTATCCGGCGTTGATCGAAGCCGGATTAACCGGGGAGAAACTGATCCTGCTGACCGCGGATCGTCCCCCCGAGCTTATCGACTGTGGCGCCAACCAGGCCATTCGTCAGCCGGGCATCTTTGCCTCGCACCCTTCACAGGCAATCGCGCTACCGCGTCCTACTCAGGATATTCCGGCAAGCTGGCTGGTCTCGACAATCGATCATGCCATCGGGACACTGCGCGGCGGGGCGCTGCATATTAACTGTCCGTTTGCCGAACCGCTGTATGGCGAAATGGATGACACCGGTCTTGAATGGCAGCGCACCCTGGGTGAGTGGTGGCAAAGTGAAAAGCCGTGGCTGCGTGCACAACCGCATCCTGAAAGCGCCAGACAACGTGACTGGTTCTTCTGGCGGCAGAAGCGTGGCGTGGTGGTTGCCGGGCGCATGAGCGCCGCGCAAGGCAAGCTGGTTGCGGAATGGGCGCAAACCCTTGGCTGGCCGCTGATTGGCGACGTGCTTTCCCAGACCGGTCAGCCGCTGCCGTGTGCCGATCTCTGGCTGGGGAATGCGAAGGCGGTCACCGAGCTTTCGCAGGCGCAGATTATTGTCCAGCTCGGCTCAAGCCTGACCGGTAAACGGTTACTGCAGTGGCAGGCAACCTGTGATCCAGAAGAGTACTGGCTGGTGGACTCGCTGGAAGGGCGGCTCGACCCGGCACACCATCGTGGTCGTCGTCTGGTCAGTGAGATTGACGCCTGGCTTGCGCTCCATCCGGCTGAAAAACGCAAGCCCTGGGCCGTTGCGATCCCGGCGCTTTCGGAACAGGCCTGGGCGTTAACCCAGGCGAGCTGCGAAGCGTTCAGTGAGGCCGGGCTGGCACACCGTATTCGTCAGTATCTGCCCGAGCAGGGGCAGCTGTTTGTCGGCAACAGCCTGGTGGTTCGCCTGATAGATGCCTTTTCAAAGCTGCCAGCCGGTTACCCGGTCTACAGTAACCGGGGGGCCAGCGGCATTGACGGGTTGATCTCCACGGCGGCGGGCGTACAGCGTGCCAGCGCGAAGTCTACGCTGGCGATTGTCGGCGATCTCTCCGCGCTGTACGACCTCAATGCCCTGGCGCTGCTGCGTCAGGTTTCGGCACCGTTTGTGCTGATTGTGGTTAACAACAACGGTGGACAGATTTTCTCCCTGCTGCCCACCCCGCAGAGCGAACGTGAGCGTTTCTATCTGATGCCGCAGAACGTGCAGTTTGAACACGCCGCGGCAATGTTCAGCCTGAAATACCATCGCCCGGAAAGCTGGGAAGCGCTTGATGCGGCCCTGAGCAGCGCCTGGCGACAGCCCGGTGCGACGCTGATCGAACTGGTGGTGAACGATGCTGACGGCGCGCAGAAACTGCAAAGCCTGCTGGCCCAGGTAAGCCACCTGTGATCCTCGCGGGCGTGCAGCAGGCTGGAAAGCCGGGTTATCCCTGGCTGGTCTTTTTGCACGGTTTTTCCGGGGATTGCCGCGAGTGGCAGACGGTCGGGGCGGCGCTAAGCGATTACCCGCAGCTGTATCTCGACCTGCCGGGGCACGGTGGTTCCGGCAATGCTGGCGTGACCGGGTTCGAGGAGATGAGCGATTTGCTGACCCGAACCCTCCTTAGTTACAACATACTGAATTTCTGGCTGGTGGGGTACTCCCTCGGCGGCCGCATTGCGATGTTCCATGCCTGCCAGCAGCCAGAGGGGCTGAAGGGCATTATTGTGGAAGGCGGCCATCCCGGGCTACAGGATGCCGGTGAGCGGAGTGCGCGGCTGGCATCCGATCGCCGCTGGGCGCGGCGCTTTCGTACCGAGGCGCTCGACGTGGTTTTCACCGACTGGTACCGACAACCCGTATTTGCTTCCCTGACGGACGTTCAGCGGCAGGCGCTTATTCGCCTGCGTAGCCAGAACAATGGCGCGACTCTGGCGATGATGCTCGAGGCCACCTCGCTGGCCGTGCAGCCTGATTTGCGTCCGGGACTGAGCGTCTGCAACGTCGCTTTTGATTATTTATATGGTGAACGTGATGAGAAGTTCAAAGCCCTTGCGGCTGAACTGCACGCCGTACGCCATGCGATCCCCCATGCTGGACACAACGCCCACCGGGAAAACCCCGCTGTGGTTGCTGCGAGTCTGGCTCAGATACTGCGTCTTCGAATAAAGGACTCTCTATGATCTATCCTGATGAACACATGCTCTATGCGCCGGTTGAATGGCAAGACTGCTCCGAAGGTTACTCCGACATTCGTTACCACAAATCCGCAGACGGCATTGCCAAAATCACCATCAACCGCCCGCAGGTGCGTAACGCGTTCCGTCCGCTGACCGTCAAAGAGATGATTCAGGCGCTGGCAGACGCGCGCTATGACGACAACATCGGTGTTATCGTCCTGACCGGCGAAGGTGAAAAAGCGTTCTGTGCCGGTGGCGATCAGAAAGTGCGCGGCGATTACGGCGGATACCAGGATGACTCTGGCGTTCACCACCTGAACGTGCTCGATTTCCAGCGCCAGATCCGCACCTGTCCAAAGCCGGTGGTGGCGATGGTGGCTGGCTACTCCATCGGCGGCGGCCATGTGCTTCACATGATGTGTGACCTGACCATTGCCGCAGAGAACGCCATCTTTGGCCAGACGGGCCCGAAAGTGGGTTCGTTCGATGGTGGCTGGGGGGCTTCCTACATGGCTCGCATTGTCGGTCAGAAAAAAGCCCGCGAAATCTGGTTCCTGTGCCGTCAGTACAGTGCTCAGGAAGCGCTGGATATGGGCCTGGTGAACACCGTGGTGCCAATTGCCGACCTCGAGAAAGAGACCGTGCGCTGGTGTCGTGAAATGCTGCAAAACAGCCCAATGGCGCTGCGCTGCCTGAAAGCGGCCCTGAATGCCGACTGTGACGGTCAGGCAGGTCTGCAGGAGCTGGCAGGTAACGCCACCATGCTGTTCTACATGACCGAAGAAGGGCAGGAAGGTCGCAACGCCTTTAACGAAAAACGCCAGCCTGACTTCAGCAAATATAAACGGAATCCGTAATGCGTCGCGCGCAGGTTTACCGCTGGCAGATACCGATGGACGCGGGCGTGGTGCTGCGTGAACGGCGGTTAAAAACCCGTGATGGCATGCTGGTGCATCTGCAGCAGGGCGAGCAGGAAGGCTGGGGCGAGATTTCGCCGCTGCCGGGTTTTAGCCTTGAATCGCTGGATGACGCGCAGGCGGTATTGCTGGCGTGGGCCAGTGAGTGGCGTGAGGGCGCGAACCCGGCGTTGCCGGAGGTGCCTTCCGCGGCTTTTGGTATTAGCTGCGCGCTGGCGGAGCTGGACGGTAGCTTGCCTGCAGAGGCTAATTACCGCGCGGCACCGCTCTGTACGGGCGATCCGGATGAACTGTTTGCGCTGCTCGCCGCCATGCCGGGCGAGAAAGTGGCGAAAATCAAAGTCGGTCTCTATGAAGCGGTGCGCGATGGGATGGTCGCTAACCTCTTACTGGAAGCATTGCCCGACCTGCATCTGCGTCTGGATGCTAACCGCGCCTGGACGCCGCTGAAGGCGCAGCAGTTCGCGAAGTACGTAAACCCGGCGTACCGCAGTCGTATCGCGTTTCTGGAAGAGCCGTGTAAAACTCGCGACGATTCCCGGGCGTTTGCCCGTGAAACCGGCATTGCCATCGCGTGGGATGAAAGCCTGCGTGAAGACGGCTTTGCGTTTGTCGCCGAACCGGGTGTCCGCGCGGTGGTCATTAAACCGACCTTGACCGGCAGCCTTGCTAAGGTACGCGAGCAGGTCGCGGCGGCCCATGCCGCCGGGCTGACGGCGGTCATTAGCTCTTCGATTGAGTCCAGCCTGGGGCTAACCCAACTGGCGCGCATTGCCGCCTGGTTAACGCCAGACACTGTCCCCGGTCTCGATACGCTGAACCTGATGCAAAATCAGCTTATCCGACCGTGGCCAGACAGCACGCTGCCGCTCCTTGACGTTGAGGGGCTGGAGCCGTTGCTATGAGTTTTACCGACTGGCCGTGGCGACACTGGTGCGCGCAGTATGCTGATAAACCGGCCCTGAGGCTGAACGATGAGACGCTCAGCTGGCAACAGCTGTGTGCGCGCATCGACAGACTGGCCGCGGGCTTTCAGCTGCAGGGTGTGCAGGAGGGCGACGGCGTACTGCTGCTGGCGCATAACCACCCGCAAACCCTGATGGCGTGGCTGGCATTGCTTCAGTGCGGGGCACGTATTCTTCCCGTTAACCCGCAGCTGCCGCACCCGTTGCTGGACGTGTTGCTCCCGCAGATGACGCTGCGCTTTGCCCTGGTGCTGGGCGGCGTCTACGACGGGCTGGTCGCGCTCAGTATGCGCGAGGCGCCGGGCGGGTGTCGCGTGGCGTGGCAACCGTCGCGGCTGGCTTCCATGACGCTGACATCCGGTTCAACCGGTTTACCCAAGGCGGCGGTCCATACCTGTGCCGCCCATCTTGCCAGTGCGCGCGGCGTGCTTTCGCTGATGCCCTACGGCGATGAAGACGACTGGCTGCTCTCCCTGCCGCTATTTCATGTCTCCGGGCAGGGGATTTTGTGGCGCTGGCTGCAGGCTGGCGCGCGCTTAACCGTCCGCGAGAAGCAGCCGCTGGCGCAGGCCCTGCAGGGCTGTACGCATGCCTCACTGGTACCGACGCAGCTCTGGCGTCTGCTTAATGCACACCAGCCTGTCGCGCTGAAAGCCGTACTGCTTGGCGGGGCCGCGATCCCCGTTGATCTGACTCAGCAGGCGAGCCAGCGGGGGATCCGCACTTTCTGTGGCTACGGTCTGACGGAGTTTGCCTCAACGGTTTGTGCCAAAGAGGCGGACGGTGAACCGGACGTCGGCGCTGCGTTGCCGGGCAGAGAGGTGCGGGTGGTTGACGGTGAAGTGTGGATCAACGCGCAAAGTATGGCCGCAGGTTACTGGCGGGACGGTGCATTGATTCCGCTGACCAATGCTCAGGGCTGGTTTGCCACCCGCGATCGCGGGGAATGGCATGACGGGCGCCTGACGATCCTTGGCCGAATGGACAACCTCTTTTTCAGCGGGGGCGAAGGGATCCAGCCGGAAAGCCTTGAGCGGGTTATTGCCCGCCATCCGCAGATAAACCAGGCGTTTATCGTCCCACTCGATGACGCCGAGTTCGGTCAGCGTCCGGTGGCGGTGGTGGAGTGTGAACCGGGAACCGATATCACCGGCTTCCCGGCGTGGGTACAGGGCAAACTGGCGCGCTTTGAGCAGCCGGTGCACTGGCTAATGCTGCCGGCAGAGCTCAAAAATGGCGGGATTAAGATCTCCCGCCAGGCATTAAAACAGTGGGTCACCCGTCTGTTGAAAGGATAATCAACCGATATCCGGTGCCGGTTTGCGCTGGCGGCGACGCAGCAGACGCAATACCGGCGGAACCACAATCACCAGGATGGCCATCGCTAACAGCACCTTCGTCACGCTGCTGTCCCACAGAATAGACATATTGCCGTTGCTGATGGACAAGGCGCGGCGCAGGTTCTGCTCCAGCATCTCTCCCAGCACAAAGCCTAAAATCAGCGGTGACATCGGGAAGTGCATCTTACGCAGGATGTAGCCCAGTACGCCAAGCAGCACCATCAGCACCAGATCGAAAGTGGTGCTGTGTACCGCATACACCCCCACCGCAGAGACGGCCGCGATAGCCGGCACCAGGAACCACAGGGGAATTGTCAGCATCCGGGTGAACAGACCAATCAGCGGAATGTTCATGACCAGCAGCATCGCGTTGGCGATCAGCAGCGCTGCAATCAGCCCCCAGACAATATCCGGCTGCTCGGTAAACATGGCCGGTCCAGGCGTAATGTTATAGAGCGTCAGCGCGCCCATCATCACCGCCGTGGTGCCCGAGCCCGGTACGCCAAGGGTCAGCATCGGGATAAACGAACCGCAGGCCGAGGCGTTATTCGCAGCCTCTGGGGCCGCTACCCCGCGAATGTCGCCCTTGCCGAAGCTGTCACTGTTGCCGCTGAGCTTTTTCTCGGTCATGTAAGTGATGGCGCTGGCGATGGTGGCCCCGGCCCCTGGCAGAATGCCGACGAAGAAGCCAATCACCGACGAACGCAGCGTCGCGCCGATACACTGTGCGCCCTCTTTGGCACTGAAAAGCATGCGGCCCGTTTTACGCACCAGCGTCTGTCCGCTGCTGGTATGTTCCAGCATCAATAAAATTTCAGAGACCGAGAACAGGCCAATCACGACTACGATAAACTGCACGCCGTCGGAAAGGTGCACGCTGTCAAAGGTAAAGCGATAAACCCCGGTGTTGGCATCCACGCCGACGGTGGCTAACCCTAAGCCAATCAGCGCGGACAAAAACGATTTCAGCGGATTCTGCGCCATCATGCTGCCGAGACAGGCGATGGCAAAGACCATCAGCGCAAAATACTCTGCCGGACCAAACGCCAGCGACCACTGGGCCAGCGCTGGGGCAAACAGAATGATACCGCCGATGGCAATCAGCGAACCACAAAACGAACTGACCGCGGAGATGGACAGCGCCACGCCACCGCGACCCTGCCGTGCCATCGGGTAGCCATCCAGCGCGGTCATAATGGCCGCCGCATCGCCGGGCACGTTCAGCAGGATGGAGGAAATTCGCCCGCCATATTCACAGCCGATATACACCGTCGCCAGCAGGATCAGCGCCGATTCCGCAGGCAGATGCAGGGCAAACGCCAGCGGGAGTAAAATGGCAACGCCGTTAATCGGCCCAAGGCCGGGCAGCAGACCCACAATGGTCCCGACAAAGCAGCCGATCAGGGCTATCACCAGGTTTTCCGGGGTCATCGCCACGGCGAACCCCTGCGAGAGATAAATCCAGGTATCCATAGCGTGCTCCGTTAATTAAACCATGCGCCGAGCGGTAAGGTCACATCCAGCAGGCGGTCAAAGGCAAACCACAGCAAGATCCCCATTACCGCGCCGGAAATCCCCGCCGCCGGGAGGGTGGCGTTAAACAGCATACCGATCACCATCGTCAGGATGGCGGTTGCCACCGGAAAGCCGAGCCACTCAAAACCCCAGGCGTACATCAGCAGAACGATGACCATCACCAGCAGACGCTGCAGAATACGGCGCGGTGGCCACTCTACGGTATCCGGATGACGGAGCAGCAGGGCCACCGAGCAGAGCAGCATCAGTCCAACAATGCCCATCGGGAAGGGGCGCGGCCCCACCGGTTCATAGCTGTATTCGCTGTGGATCTGCCAGGCGACGAACATCCCACCGACGCAGAGCAGCAGCCAAATCCCGGCAAAAATACGATCGCTCATACCGCCTCCGGTTATTTGGCAAGACCAAAGGCTTTCGCCTGTTCGCGATAGTCATTGACCTGTTTTTTGACGTACTCATCCAGCGGCTTGCCGCTCAGGTTGAACTCAAACAGCCCGCGCAGATCGCGCTGCTTTTTAAACGCTTCGGTCTGCTGGAGTTTATTGAAGGTTTCGACCCACCACTGATATTCGGCATCGGTCACTTTTGGCCCGACGAAGAAACCGCGGATAATCGGCCAGACCAGGTCATAACCCTGTTCTTTTGCGGTAGGGACGTTCGCCAGCTGGCCCGGCAGGCGGTTCTCAGAGAAGACCGCCAGCACGCGGATTTTATCGCCGTTCAGGTAGGGCACCATTTCACTGAGATCGCCAGATACCGCCTGAACGTGATTTCCCATCAGCGCCGTCACCGGTTCGCCGCCCCCTTCAAACGCCACGTAGCGCATCTTGTGAGGATCAACCTTCGCCTGCTGTGCCAGCAGGGCGGCTTTCATCCAGTCCTGGCTGCCGATGGAGGCACCGGCGCCAATCACCACGCTGTTCGGATCTTTTTCCATGGCGGTCAGCAGGTCTTTCAGGGATTTCCACGGTGAATCCGTGCGCACGGCAATCATGCCGTAGTCGGTACCGACGGTTGCCAGCCAGCGCACGTCATCCACGCCGTAGCGGCCAAACTTCCCCTGAGACAAGTTCAATAGCGAGCCACCGGAGAAAGCTACCACCGTGCCGGCTTCCGCAGGGCGTTGCGCGACAATCGCGTTGTACGCAACGGCACCCACGCCGCCGGGCATATAAGTCACACGCATGGGTTTTGTGATAGCGCCGGTCTCCAGCATGCTGACCTGAATGAGTTTGCAGGTGAGATCGAAACCGCCGCCGGGTTTCGCCGGCGCGATGCACTCGGTGCGGGACGGGGCATCCTGCGCCTGAACGACAGAGGCACTTATCATCAATACGCTTGCAGCAAGCGTCGAAAGTAGTTGTTTTTTCATCGTTTATCCTCACGCCGGAGTTCCGGGAGTACGGGTACGGGTCTTTTTTCTGATTATGTGAACCACCTTGTAGCGGTTCCGTTGCGTGATTGTTAAAACAATAACCTTTCATTTCCCTTTCAATGCGACACCAACTTTACAGGATGTGATATGCGTCTCTTACTCGCGGAAGATAATCGTGAGCTGGCTCACTGGCTGGAGAAAGCGCTGGTGCAGGAGGGCTTTGCCGTGGACTGCGTTTCTGACGGGCGCGCCGCCGACCATCTGCTGCAGGGAGAAAGCTATGCGGTTGCCATTCTGGACATCGGCATGCCCGGCTTTGACGGTCTGGAGGTCGTGCATCGTCTGCGTAAACGCGGTCAGACGCTGCCCGTCCTGTTTCTCACCGCGCGCAGCAACGTGGCGGACCGGGTGAAAGGGCTCAACGCCGGGGCGGATGACTATCTGCCGAAACCGTTTGAGCTGGAGGAGCTTGACGCGCGGCTGCGCGCCCTGTTGCGCAGAAGCGAAGGGCGAACGCAGGAGCGTCAGCGCCTTGGGGAGCTGGAATATGACGACGAAGGCTTTTTCCTGCTGCGCGACGAGCCTCTGTCGCTCACGCCGCGTGAACTGTCGCTGCTGAAGGTGTTGATGCATCGCCGGACCCGCCCCGTATCCCGGCAGCAGCTGTTCGATCAGGTGTTTAGCCTGAATGACGACGTTAGCCCGGAGAGTATCGATCTCTATATTCATCGTCTGCGCAAAAAGCTCAGCGGTAGCGGCGTGAGGGTCACCACCCTTCGCGGACTGGGTTATGTGCTGGAGTGCGGCGATGAGGTGGGTTAAGCCGCAGTCGCTTTACCTGCAGCTGCTGCTGTTTCTTGGGCTTCCGTTGCTGTTGCTGTGGGGGTTGTCGGCATTTAACAGCTATGTCAGCGCATTGCAGGCAGCCACGCAGGCTTACGACCGCACGCTGTTATCCTCTGCCCGAACAATATCGGAGCGGCTGGAGGTTCACGACGGCAGGCTGGGCGTGAATGTACCCTGGGTGGTGCTCGACAGCTTTGAACTCAATATGAACGACCGGCTCTATTATAAAGTGGTTGATCCCGACGGGCGGGTGATCTCCGGTTATGACGATCTGCCGCGGATGCCTCCGGCAACATCCCGCACCACGCTCTATCCGGCGCTGGCCTGGTTTTATCACACCGAATACCGCGGGCAGGCGATCCGTGTCGCGCGTCTGCTGCAGCCCGTCAATGAAGGGAATATCGTCGGCATGGCGGAGATTTATGTTGCGGAGACGCTCCAGTCCCGCCGCTATCTCGCCAGTCAGTTGCTCTTTTCATCATGGGTCTCTCAGGGATTGCTGGTGCTGCTGACCCTGGTGTTGACCGCGTGGTTGTTGCGTCGCGTACTGCGCCCAATGCGCCAGCTCTCTTCGCTGATGGTGCGCCGTGATCCTGGCCTGCTCGCGCCGCTGCCGGAGTTGTTGCCCTGGTCTGAGACCCGGCTGCTGATTGTGGCGTTCAACCGCTATATCGACAGGCTGCGCGGCGTGCTGTCGCGTCAGGAACGCTTCAACGCGGATGCCTCGCATCAGCTCAAAACTCCGCTGGCGGTGCTGAAAACCCAGGTCTCCGTTGCCCTGACGCGTCAGGATCCCGCCCTGTGGCAGGAGAGCCTGCGGGCAATGAATGCGACTCTGGATGACACCATTGTACTGACCGAACGGCTGCTGCAGCTTTCCGCGGTGAAGCGTAAGGAGCAGGGGGAGGGCCAGTTTGCGCGGGTGGATTTGGTTCAGGTGGTGCAAAACTGCTGCTTCTCCCGGCTGGCGCAGGCGCGCAGTAAAGCGATTGACCTGGGCTATGACGGTCGGCAGCAGCCGATCATGATCGAAGGCGATGACGTGCTGCTGGGGGAGTTGTGCGCCAACCTGCTGGAGAATGCGATCAAATATACCCCTGCAGAAGGGACAGTGACCGTGTTCCTGCGAACAGATCAGGGCGCCGTTGAGCTGAGCGTGGAGGACAGTGGTCCGGGCATTGAAGAGGACCAGATCCAGCAGGCGATGCTGCCTTTCCACCGGCTGGATAACGTCGGAGATGCCGCCGGATCAGGGATCGGGCTGGCGCTGGCCGCTGATATTGCCCGTCTGCACCGAAGCCCTTTGCAGCTGACGCGCAGCGAAACGCTGGGTGGCCTGAGCGTTAAAATGCGTTTTCTGCTGCTCACGTAAAAAAAACATCGGGTATCAAATCGTTACAAACTACTCGCCTGCCGCACGCAGAGTGCTTGATCCCCGGGCGACTCAGGTTAAAATCTCGCGGTTTTGGGACTTCTCTATAAAATTGTGCGGGATCACGACAATGAAAAAAGTGGCATTAGTGGGCTTAGGCCTGATGGTTGTTTCTTCGGCGGCGAACGCCATCAGCTTCAACGGCTCGGCGGGTCAGGATTATACTCACCTCGGTTTTGGCCTTGGGACCGAGACCTCCGGTCTGGCGATGACCGGCGGCTGGACACATAACGATGACGATGGCGATGCGGCAAGCCTCGGCCTGGGTCTGAACATTCCGCTTGGCCCGTTCCTGGCCACCGTGGGCGGTAAGGGGATTTACACTAACCCGAACGACGGTGATGAAGGTTACGCGGCGGCGGTAGGCGGCGGCCTGCAGTGGAAAATTGGCGATAGCTTCGGCCTGTTCGGCGAGTATTACTACTCACCGGATTCGCTCTCCAGCGGTATCGACAGCTATGAAGAAGCCAACGCGGGCGCGCGCTGGACCATCATGCGTCCGATTACGATTGAAGCAGGCTATCGCTATCTGAACCTGGCGGGTAAAGACGGCAACCGCGACAACGCACTGGCTGACGGCCCGTACGTGGGGGTCAGCGCAGGGTTCTAATCACGCCGGCGCGGCACTCTGTCGCGCCAGTTTCTCTCTTCTCCCGACATCCATTTGCGCTATAGTGTTTTGACCATATAAGCGGGAGAACACAATGATTAACGTGGAGATGTTATCCACCGGCGACGAAGTGCTGCATGGACAAATTATTGATACCAATGCTGCCTGGCTTGCCGATCTTTTCTTTGAGCAAGGATTACCGTTAACGCGCCGCAATACGGTGGGCGACAATCTTGAGTCACTGGTGAATGTGCTGCGCGAGCGTAGCGAACACGCCGACGTGTTGATTGTGAATGGCGGGCTCGGTCCCACCAGCGACGATCTCAGCGCCCTGGCCGCCGCGACCGCAAAAGGTGAAGGGCTGGTGCTGCATGAAGAGTGGCTGGCGCAGATGGAGCGTTTCTTCTCCGAACGTGGCCGTGTTATGGCACCCAGCAACCGCAAGCAGGCGGAAATTCCCGCCAGCGCCGAACTGGTCGATAACCCCGTGGGTACCGCGTGTGGGTTTGCCATTACGCTGAACCGCTGCCTGATGTTCTTCACGCCGGGCGTACCGTCAGAATTTAAAGTGATGGTCGAGCAGCAGATCCTGCCGCGCCTTCGCGAACGTTTTACCCTGCCTGAGCCTCCGCTCTGCCTGCGTCTGACCACGTTTGGCCGCTCCGAAAGCGATCTGGCCCAGAGTCTTGATCATCTCTCCCTGCCACCCGGTGTCTCAATGGGCTACCGCTCCTCCATGCCCATCATTGAACTCAAGCTGACAGGGCCGGCCTCAGAGAAGGCGGCGATGCTGGCGCTCTGGCCGGAGGTGCAGCGCGTGGCAGGTGAAAGCCTGATCTTTGAAGGCACCGAGGGGCTGCCGGCGCAGATTGCGTCACATCTGCAGTCTCGCCAACTGAGCGTGACCTTAAGCGAACAGTTCACCGGCGGCCTGCTGGCGCTGCAGCTGTCGCGCGCCAGTGCGCCGCTGTTAGCCAGTGAAGTGGTGCCGTTCCAGCAGGAAACGCTGGCGCAGACCGCGCGCTGGGCTTCGGAAAGAAGGGTGAAACATTTTGCTGGCCTGGCGCTGTTTGTGGGGGGGCTGGATGAGGAACATCTCAACTTTGCGCTGGCGACGCCGGAAGGCACGTATGCTTTGCGGGTTAAAATGAGCATTACCCGCCACAGTCTGGCGGTACGTCAGGAGGTCTGCGCTATGATGGCGCTGAACATGCTGCGCCGCTGGCTGATGGGTAAAGAGGTGGCCAGCGAGCACGGCTGGATTAATGTTGTCGAATCGCTGTTTGTTGAGTGATGTCTTTGCCGAGGCGTTTTGCCCCGGCACGGTTTAACCCAGCGCCTTCGCCAGCAGAGTGATCGGATGCTCGCAGCGCTTGCTGGTAGACATCTCTATCTGCCACTTGCAGGTTTCGCAGTCGGTGACCACGATATCTGCGCCGCTCTCTTCAATCTGGCGAAACAGCGGGGCGCCGATCGCCTGTGACGTTTCGTAGTTTTCTCGCTTAAAACCGTAAGTGCCCGCAATGCCGCAGCAGCGCGAGTCCAGCACCGTCAGCTCCAGCCCCGGAATGAGCCGCAACAGCTCAAGCGTATAGAGCGACCAGCCCATTTTCTCCATATGACACGGTGTGTGATACACCACTTTCAGCGGTAGTTCCCGCAGCGGCAGCGTCTGCCCGCTGTCCAGTTTGCGCCACAGGAAACGCGTCGCCAGCTCAATGTGCTCGCGCAGACCGGTGTTATCCACGTCCAGCAGGTGCGGATACTCATCACGCAGGGTGAAGGTACAGGTGGACGAGGTGGCCAGCACCGGAATTCCTTTATCAACGATGGCCTCGCGCAGGGACGTGACGTTGCTTTTGGCTTGTCTGCGCGCCTTATCGGTAAAACCGTTGGCAATCAACGGCACACCGCAGCACTTCTCTTTATTCAGGAGCTGCACGCCGGTCCCCATCGCGTTGAGTACCTTCAGCAGATCTTTTCCCAGTTGCGGGTGGTTATAGTTGACATAGCAGCCGTGGAAGAACGCGACCTGATCGGTGTACTGCGCCTGTTCCGCTGCCACGGATGTATACCAGCGCCGGAAGGTTCCGTGAGAGTATTTTGGCAGGCTGCGGTGGTGGTCTATCTTCAGCGTCGCATCCAGCAGTTTTCGCACCGGCTTGAGAGACGTTGCAGCATTCACCAGCGGGGCAAAAGGCGTGGAGACACTGCCCATCAGGTCGGTATGACTCAGGATCGCATCGCGCAGGGACGGCTTTTGCGTGCTGTAACGCGCGCGGGCTCGCTGGATGATATCGCCGATCTTCACGTCCGACGGACAGGCCACTTCGCAACGTTTACAGTTGATGCAGTATTTCAGCGCCTCATCGTACAGCGCACCGTCTTTCAGACGCAGGCGCTCGCCGTCAGGCCCGGCCTGTTTCGGGCCCGGGTAGCGCGGATTCACACCGCTGACCGGGCAGACGGTGGTACAAACTGTGCATTTGATGCAGCTTTCAAACCGGGTATCGTTCATTGCTCAGCCTCCATGCGCTGGCCAATTTGCTCTGCCACATACAGCGCCGTGATGGCGCAGACCCCGCCGCCGCAACCCTGAGCGATAGGATCGTATCCCCCCAGAAGAGAGCCAATGGCATAGAGATTACTGACCGGCTGACCAGAAAGTTGCGGGTGCAGTTGCTTATCGACAATCACGCCGAACTGCTGCCAGGGTTGCGGGGTGAAGAAATCACTCTGATACCAGTCCGCGCGGGAGGGCGTTTGCCGGACATCCAGTCCCATAATGGCCTCCTGGATGCCGTCCCGACGGCTCAGCAGCCCGTTGCTGAAGAAACTGCCGCTTGCCAGCACTGTATAACGCGCGCGAAGCGGAATATCAGCGTGATTACGCGTCCAGACTTCGCTCACCGAGCCATCCGTCAGGGTGATTTTTTTCACCTCGTCACCCGCCATCCACACGCCACCCTGAGCGATAAACCGCCGCTGAAGCTGGGTATGCAGGCGAATGCCGGGGACAGAAGGGGGAAGCGTCGGCAGCAGGCCAAGCGAGCAGGGCAGGCGATCCGAGAGCCAGCGCCAGAGCCGGTTGTCGCTTAAGCCAAAGCAGGCGGGCATAAACAGCGTGTCGCAACCTTCGGCAAGCGGCCGGAGCGCGGCATACAGCAGCGGCCATTTATCGTCGTTGTCGAGAAAACGGGCAATATTCACCGCGCGAAACTCGCTCGGGTTGTCGCGCAGGACGTCAAGCTCAGGAAGCTCTATCTCAGCCGTTTGTGCATTCACGCCCTGACGACAGAGCGATGCCGCAGCGAGGTGGGGCTGAAAATCAAGAAAACCGCTAATACCCACGACCAGGACCCGTCCTGCGTTAAAGGGGGCAACAGGCACCTCTTCCGGGCTGAGCCAGGCAGAGCGCAGGGTGCCGAGCGGGGTAACCCGATGATGATTTTTCCGGGCGTTACCCTGCAGCCGTGCGCCACACTCGGCCAGAAGGGTTTCGGCTTCATGGGCGAAGCGGTCGACGGTGTCTCTGCCCGTCAGGTTATAGGGATGCTCTGGCGGCAGGGCATCGCGATATGCCTCATCCAGCAGATCCAGCGAACCCGACGAGAAGTGCAGTGCGCTCTGGCCCCGGGTAATGATGGCGCAGCGCAGCCCCTGCTTCGTTAGCCTGATACCACAGAGCAGACCCGCCAGCCCACCACCGACAATCACGGTATCAAATTTCATCCTGTTGCTCCTTCTCAAGACCGCACAGCCCCTGGTAGACCCAGCGGGTAAACTCGCTTTCACGCAGGGCATCACCCCAGGCGACAGGCTGAATGCCTTTCCAGCGTTCGTTCAGGAAATCACTGAGTTGTGCCAGCGACTGGGTGGCAGTGGTGGTATGAAAACGTTGTAACAACCCGGCGGCACGGCAGGCGCACAGCTCACCCTGGCAGGTGCCCATGCCCACGCGGGTGCGCCGACGTAAATCAAGCAGGCTGTTGACGGTCAGATTCTCCACGGCGTATTGCACTTCACCCGCCGTGACGGCTTCGCATTCACACACCAGGCTACGGCTCAGCCGTCCTTCCCCCAGCCAGACCGGCGTGCGGTCTCCGTGGCGATAAATGGCTGAACCGCGCAGGGGGGCGGAAAGGGAGATGATTTTTTGCAGCGTTTTCTCGGTGGACTGACGCGAGCCGGGCAGAGGTTGCTCTGCGGTCACACACCGTTCGCTATTACCCAGCTTGCGGCAGACGGCATCGGTTGCCCATTCGGCCATCAGGCGGTAGGTCATCAGCTTGCCGCCGGTGATGGTGATAAACCCGTCCAGGCCATCGCGCGCGGCGTGGTCGAGCAGCACGATGCCACGGCTGACGTTGCGCCCGCTCGGGTCGTTATCGCTCGCCACCAGAGGGCGCACGCCGGCATAGGCGCGAAGAATTCGGGTCTGCGCCATCACAGGGGCCAGCTTTTCCCCTTCGCGCAGCAGGATATCCACCTCGTCGGCGGTCACGCGGTTGTAATCAATCTCGCTATAGTCCACGTGGGTTGAGGTGGTGCCGATAAGCGAAATGGTATCGCCCGGCACCAGGATGTCGGCATCAGAAGGTTTGCGGCAGCGGTTGATCACGTGGTTGTTAATGCGGTGGTCGAGGATCAGCAGCGAGCCTTTTGCCGGGAACATGCGCACAGACAGCTCGGCGTACTCCGCGATGCGTTGCCCCCAGATCCCCGCCGCGTTGACCACCACGGCGGCGTACAGTTCGCCATGCTCCTTATACTGCGTATCAAAAACACGTACGCCGCAGACGCGGTTCCCTTCCCGGATAAGCCCGGTCACTTCCTGCCCGGTCAGAACCTGTGCGCCGTGTTCACGGGCGTCCAGCATGTTCGCGGCGGTCAGGCGGAAAGGGTCAACCGTACCGTCCGGGACCTTCACCGCGCCGATAAGGGCCGGGTTGACAGACGGTTCCAGGCGACGCGCGAGTTCGGGGTCGATGACGTCAGCCTCAATCCCTGCAGCGCGGCAGGCGGTCACAAAGGTTGGCTGAAATGAGAGATCGTCTTCGGGAAGCGTAATGAACAGACCGTTGGTCGGTTCAATGCAGTGGCGGGCAATGCGTCTGAGGATCTGGTTTTCAGCAATGCATTCCCGCGCGGATTCGGGGTCGGTCACCGCGTAACGGGCACCACTGTGTAGCAGACCATGATTGCGCCCGGTTGCGCCCGTCGCAATGTCATGGCGCTCCAGAAGCGTGACGCTCAGCCCACGCAGGGCGCAGTCGCGTGCGATGCCGGCGCCGGTCGCGCCACCGCCAATGATAATCACATCGCTGTAGCGAGGATCGTGAATTGTCATTGTTATCCCTCTGTGTTCGTTTTTTACCATTTAGCCACATCAAAACTGTGGTTTGTTTGATTTCGAACATAAACGAACGAAATTCGAAAGTGAAACGTGATTCCATGCGCTTTTCTGCGCACATTGTCATATTTCTGTAACAATTTGTGCGTTGATTCACAGTAACAATCACCGTGATTTCTTAACATCGCCGCCTCTCTGGAGTGTGGGGCAGTTAAACCCCTGTAAATTCAATACCTGGCCACGGAGGCTGTCATGCTCAGTATCTTCAAACCTGCGCCGCATCGGGCGCGTCTGCCAGAGGCAGAAATTGATCCGCTATACCGTCGTCTGCGTTGGCAAATCTTCCTGGGGATCTTCTTCGGGTACGCGGCGTACTACCTGGTACGTAAAAACTTTGCGCTCGCCATGCCGTATCTGGTGGAGCAGGGCTTTTCTCGTGGCGATCTGGGGTTCGCGTTGTCGGGGATCTCTATCGCCTACGGTTTTTCCAAATTCATCATGGGTTCAGTGTCCGATCGCTCGAATCCACGCGTGTTCCTGCCTGCGGGTCTGATCCTGGCGGCAGCGGTGATGCTGTTCATGGGCTTTGTGCCATGGGCAACCTCCAGCATCGCCGTGATGTTCGTGCTGCTGTTCCTCTGTGGCTGGTTCCAGGGAATGGGGTGGCCGCCGTGCGGGCGCACCATGGTGCACTGGTGGTCGCAGAAAGAGCGTGGCGGCATCGTGTCGGTGTGGAACTGCGCGCATAACGTCGGTGGCGGTATTCCACCTCTGCTGTTCCTGCTGGGGATGGCGTGGTTTAACGACTGGAAAGCCGCGCTTTATATGCCTGCCTTTGGTGCCATTCTGGTGGCGGTTATCGCTTTCGCCCTGATGCGTGACACGCCGCAGTCCTGTGGCCTGCCGCCGATTGAAGAGTACAAAAACGACTATCCGGATGATTACAGCGAGCAGCATGAAGAAGAGCTGACGGCCAAACAGATCTTCATGAAGTACGTCCTGCCCAACAAACTGCTGTGGTATATCGCGGTGGCCAACGTCTTCGTGTACCTGCTGCGTTACGGCATCCTCGACTGGTCACCTACCTATCTGAAAGAGGTGAAGCATTTCGCGCTGGATAAATCCTCCTGGGCTTACTTCCTCTATGAGTACGCCGGGATCCCGGGGACGCTGATTTGCGGCTGGATGTCGGACAAAGTGTTCCGGGGTAACCGTGGTGCGACGGGCGTCTTCTTTATGACGCTGGTGACCATTGCCACCGTGGTTTACTGGCTCAACCCGCCGGGTAACCCGTCAATCGATATGGCCTGTATGATCGTCATCGGCTTCCTGATTTACGGCCCGGTGATGCTGATTGGTCTGCATGCCCTGGAGCTGGCGCCGAAGAAAGCGGCAGGTACGGCGGCCGGCTTTACCGGTCTGTTCGGTTACCTTGGCGGTTCGGTCGCGGCGAGCGCCATTGTGGGCTACACCGTTGACTTCTTCGGCTGGGACGGCGGCTTTATGGTGATGATTGGCGGTAGCGTGCTGGCGGTGCTGCTGTTGATTGTGGTGATGATTGGTGAAAAACGTCATCACGCCGAAATGCAGGCGCGTCGTCAATAAGGAGAAGGCTGATGAAATTAACTTACGTAGCAACGGGCCTGCTGCTGGCGGGCCTGATGACAGGCTCAGCGCTGGCTAACGAGAAAATGGTTATCGCCCATCGCGGCGCAAGCGGCTATCTGCCAGAGCACACGCTCCCGGCAAAAGCGATGGCCTATGCGCAGGGGGCAGATTATCTCGAGCAGGATCTGGTGATGACCCGTGACGACCAGCTGGTCGTCCTTCATGACCACTATCTTGACCGCGTGACGGACGTGGCTGAGCGTTTCCCGGCCCGCGCCCGCAAAGATGGTCGCTACTACGCCATTGACTTTACGCTGGATGAGATTCGTTCGCTGAAGTTTACCGAGGGTTTCGAGGTTGAAAACGGCAAGAAGGTGCAGGTCTATCCGGGACGTTTCCCGATGGGTAAATCTGATTTTCGCATTCATACCTTCGAAGAAGAGATTGAGTTTGTTCAGGGACTGAACCACTCAACCGGGAAAAACATCGGCATCTACCCGGAGATAAAAGCGCCGTGGTTCCACCATCAGGAAGGGAAGGACATTGCCGCGAAGACGCTGGACGTGCTGAAAAAGTACGGCTACACCAGCAAGCGCGACAAAGTCTATCTGCAGTGTTTTGACGCCGCTGAGCTGAAGCGCATCAAAACCGAGCTGGCGCCAAAGAGAGGGATGGATCTCAATCTGGTACAGCTGATTGCCTACACCGACTGGAATGAAACTCAGGAGAAACAGCCCGACGGCACGTGGGTGAATTACAACTACGACTGGATGTTTAAGCCGGGCGCAATGAAACAGATCGCGCAGTACGCCGACGGTATCGGACCGGATTACCATATGCTGGTGGCGGAAGGCTCAACGCCAGGCCACGTCAAGCTGACGGCAATGGTGAAAGAGGCGCACGCCAGTCATATGCAGGTTCATCCGTATACGGTGCGTGCGGACCAGCTACCGGCTTATGCGACGGACGTAAACCAGCTGTACGACGTGCTGTATAACCAGGCCGGGGTGGACGGGCTGTTCACCGATTTCCCCGATAAAGCCGTGCAGTTTTTGAAGTAAAAGAAAAAGGGCCGTAAGGCCCTTTTTTATGTCGCCCGGAGGGGCGGTTTACATCTCAATCTCTATATCGCCTTTTGCCCGGCAGCAGCAGGGCAAAATTTCACCTTCGTTGATGAAGGCCAGCGGTTCGGTCAGCCAGTCCACTTGTCCGGCGACTAAACGGCAGCGACATGATCCGCAATAGCCTGAGCGGCATTGATACTCCACTTCAACCTGATGCGCCTCAAGCGCAATCAACAGGGAAGGGTGTTCTTCCCGGCACAGCACTTCGGTACCGGAAAGGCTAAGCGTTACGCGGCTCATCAGAGCTGGAAGTCGCTCAGGTCGTCGGTATTAACTTCAGAGTCAATCTGCCCGACCAGATAAGAACTGACTTCCACTTCCTGTGGCGCAACCTGCACGTTATCGGATACCAGCCAGGTGTTGATCCACGGAATTGGGTTAGAGCGGGTCTTGAACGGCAGCTCAAGCCCGACCGCCTGCATACGGATGTTGGTGATGTACTCAACATACTGGCACAGGATATCTTTGTTCAGGCCAATCATGGAGCCGTCGCGGAACAGGTAGTCTGCCCACTCTTTCTCCTGCTGAGCGGCCAGCACGAACAGGTCATAGCACTCCTGTTTGCACTCTTCGGCAATCTCAGCCATCTCCGGATCGTCTGTACCGCTGCGCAGCAGGTTCAGCATATGCTGGGTGCCGGTCAGGTGCAGGGCCTCGTCACGGGCGATCAGACGGATGATTTTGGCATTACCTTCCATCAGCTTGCGTTCCGCAAAAGCGAAGGAGCAGGCGAAGCTCACGTAGAAGCGGATGGCTTCCAGTGCGTTAACGCTCATCAGGCACAGGTAAAGCTGTTTCTTCAGCGCGCGCAGGCTCACAGTGACGGTTTTGCCGTTCACGGTGTGGGTGCCTTCGCCCAGCAGATGCCAGTAGCTGGTCATCTCGATCAGTTCGTCGTAGTAGTGCGCAATACCTTCAGCACGTTTCTGGATCTGCTCGTTAGTGACGATATCGTCAAACACCACCGCCGGATCGTTAACGATGTTGCGGATAATGTGGGTGTAAGAGCGGGAGTGGATGGTCTCAGAAAACGCCCAGGTTTCCACCCAGGTTTCCAGCTCCGGAATGGAGATCAGCGGCAGCAGCGCCACGTTCGGGCTACGGCCCTGAATGGAGTCCAGCAGCGTCTGGTACTTCAGGTTGCTGATGAAGATATGCTTTTCGTGCTCCGGCAACGCCTGGAAATCGATACGATCGCGAGAGACGTCAACTTCTTCCGGGCGCCAGAAGAAGGAGAGTTGCTTTTCAATCAGCTTTTCGAAGATGTCATATTTTTGCTGATCGTAGCGTGCCACGTTGACCGGTTGCCCGAAGAACATCGGCTCTTTGAGCTGGTCGTTTTTCGTCTGTGAAAAGGTGGTGTATGCCATGAATTGGAGTCCTGTCTTACGAAATAAAGGCGGGGATATCCCCGCCCTTCATTAGATCTTACATGCGCCGCTTTCGCAGCCATCGTCCTGAATTGACGGTGCCATGTCATCCTGAGCGTCTTCCGCACCATCACGGGTGTTGTGATAGTACAGGGTTTTCACACCAAATTTGTAGGCGGTGAGCAGGTCTTTCAACAGTTGCTGCATCGGTACCTTGCCAGACGGGAAGCGCGTCGGGTCGTAGTTGGTGTTAGCAGAAATCGACTGGTCGATAAACTTCTGCATGATCCCCACCAGCTGCAGGTAACCGTCGTTGTTTGGCATTTCCCACAGCAGCTCGTAGTTGTCTTTCAGCAGCTCGTAGTCAGGCACAACCTGACGCAGGATACCGTCTTTCGACGCTTTAATGCTGACGTGACCGCGCGGTGGTTCAATACCGTTGGTGGCGTTAGAGATCTGTGAAGAGGTCTCAGACGGCATCAGGGCAGACAGCGTGGAGTTACGCAGGCCGTGAGTCTTGATGGATTCACGCAGCGCTTCCCAGTCCAGATGCAGCGGTTCGTTAGAAATCGCATCCAGGTCTTTCTTGTAGGTATCGATCGGCAGAATGCCTTTCGCATAGGTGGTTTCGTTGAACCACGGGCACGCGCCTTGCTCTTTCGCCAGCTCGTTGGAGGCTTTCAGCAGGTAGTACTGAATCGCTTCGAACGTTTCGTGAGTCAGGTTGTTCGCGCTGCCGTCGGAGTAACGCTTACCGTGTTTCGCCAGCCAGTAGGCAAAGTTGATAACGCCGATACCGAGGGTACGACGGCCCATTGCTCCACGTTTTGCCGCCGGGATTGGGTAGTCCTGGTAATCCAGCAGGGCATCCAGCGCACGCACGGCCAGCACCGCCAGCTCTTCCAGCTCTTCCAGGCTCTTGATAGCGCCCAGGTTGAAAGCAGAGAGGGTGCAGAGCGCGATTTCGCCGTTTTCGTCGTTAACATCTTCCAGCGGTTTGGTCGGCAGGGCGATTTCCAGGCACAGGTTAGACTGGCGCACTGGCGCAACCACCGGGTCAAACGGGCTATGGGTGTTGCAGTGGTCAACGTTCTGAATGTAGATACGGCCGGTAGAGGCACGTTCCTGCATCATCAGGGAGAACAGGTCAACCGCCTTAACGCGCTGTTTACGGATGCTGTCGTCTTTTTCGTATTTGGTGTACAGACGCTCAAACTCATCCTGATCGGCGAAGAACGCGTCATACAGGCCCGGGACGTCGGACGGGCTGAACAGGGTGATGTCTTCACCTTTCAGCAGACGGGTGTACATCAGCTTGTTGATCTGTACGCCGTAGTCCATGTGACGAACGCGGTTGCCTTCAACGCCACGGTTGTTTTTCAGTACCAGCAGGCTTTCCACTTCCAGGTGCCACATTGGGTAGAACAGGGTGGCTGCACCACCGCGTACGCCGCCCTGAGAGCAGGATTTTACCGCGGTCTGGAAGTGTTTGTAGAACGGGATACAGCCGGTGTGGAACGCTTCACCGCCGCGAATCGGGCTACCCAGTGCACGGATGCGACCGGCGTTGATGCCGATACCGGCACGCTGGGAGACATATTTCACGATGGCGCTGGAGGTCGCGTTGATGGAATCCAGGCTGTCACCACACTCGATCAGGACGCATGAGCTGAACTGACGGGTTGGGGTGCGCACGCCAGACATGATTGGCGTAGGCAGAGAAATCTTGAACGTGGAAACCGCATCGTAGAAACGCTTCACGTATTCCAGACGGGTGTCACGCGGGTAGTTAGAGAACAGGCAGGCGGCCACCAGAATATAGAGGAACTGGGCGCTTTCGTAGATCTCACCGGTCACACGGTTCTGAACCAGGTATTTGCCTTCGAGCTGCTTCACCGCCGCGTAAGAGAAGTTCATGTCGCGCCAGTGATCGATAAACCCGTTCATCTGCTCGAACTCTTCTTCCGTATAGTCTTCCAGCAGATGCGTGTCGTATTTGCCCAGCTCAACCATTTTCACCACGTGATCGTAAAGCTTTGGCGGCTCAAACTGGCCGTACGCTTTTTTACGCAGGTGGAAAATCGCCAGACGTGCAGCGAGGTACTGATAATCCGGGGCTTCACGGGAGATGAGATCCGCCGCAGCCTTGATGATGGTTTCGTGGATATCAGACGTCTTGATGCCATCGTAGAACTGAATGTGAGAGCGCAGTTCAACCTGGGAGATAGATACGTTATTCAGTCCTTCTGCTGCCCAGTCGAGAACACGATGGATTTTGTCCAGATTGATACGCTCGGTGGTACCGTCGCGCTTAGTCACCAGCAGACTCTGATTCATGTGGGTTTTACCTGTCCGTGAAATAAAAAATATCCCCCGCTTATCCACAGATTCGTCTTGTGACTAACTCTGTGGATAAATACTACATATAGGGGGTTTGCGATAAGAAAAACGCTATATGGTGAGTATTCTAGTATCGAATCTTTTCAGCACAAGGGTTGATTTTGACGTTAAATTGAGGTTGTCAAAGGGTAAAAAAGGCTAAGTCCTCGTACCGTAAGGCCTGGAAGAGATGTCAATAATTAAGAAAAAAAATTCAAAATTTGATCGAGTGCTGATTTCTTCAACGGGAGGTCAGAATTGCGCAACATGATGTCGCGCAATCTTTATAAGAATAATGGATGACGTCAGTCGTTTTTGGCGGTTGTATGCAACATATAGTTAACATCTACACCCGGTGCGAGTTTGAATTTATCGGTCAATGGATTGTAATGCAGACCGGTGATGTGCTGCTCCTTGAGCCACGTCTGATCAACCCAGCTCAGTAATTCAGCAGGCTTGATGAATTTCTTCACGTCGTGCGTGCCTTTTGGCACCATACGCAGCACATACTCCGCCCCGACGACCGCCATCAGCCAGGCTTTACCGTTTCGGTTGATCGTCGAGAAGAAGACCTGGCCGCCCGGTTTCACCAGTTTTGCACAGGCGTGAACCACGGACTGGGGGTCGGGAACGTGCTCCAGCATCTCCATACAGGTCACCACGTCGTACTGATGGGCATGCTTTGCCGCATGTTCTTCGACGGTTTCCTGCACATATTCCACCTGCACTCCGGATTCCAGCGCATGAAGACGGGCAACCTGCAGAGGTTCAAAGCCCATATCCAGACCGGTAACGGTGGCCCCTTCGCGCGCCATGCTTTCTGCCAGAATGCCGCCGCCGCAGCCGACGTCGAGCACTTTCTTACCGAACAGGCCGCCGGAACGCTCCGCGATATAGCCCAGACGCAGCGGGTTAATGCGGTGCAGAGGTTTAAACTCACCTTCGAGATCCCACCAGCGGGATGCCACCGCTTCGAATTTGGCAATCTCTTCATGGTCAACGTTGTGAGCCACCGGGGATTTTTCGGCATTCATGGGCGCTTTTACTCCTTATTTTGCAAGACTTCGGAGTATATCAGCCCGCGCGGTTGAATAAAGCTTATTGGTTTACCTCAATCACCGCGGCTGTGTTATAATTTGCGACCTTTGAATCCGGGATACAGTAGAGGGATAGCGGTTAGATGAGCGACCTTGCGAGAGAAATTACACCGGTTAACATCGAGGAAGAGCTGAAGAGCTCCTATCTGGACTATGCGATGTCGGTCATTGTTGGCCGTGCGCTGCCGGACGTCCGCGATGGCCTGAAGCCGGTACACCGTCGCGTACTATACGCCATGAACGTATTGGGCAATGACTGGAATAAAGCCTACAAAAAATCTGCCCGTGTCGTTGGTGACGTAATCGGTAAATACCATCCCCATGGTGATTCCGCGGTGTACGACACTATCGTCCGAATGGCGCAGCCATTCTCGCTGCGTTACATGCTGGTAGATGGTCAGGGTAACTTTGGTTCTATCGACGGCGACTCCGCCGCGGCAATGCGTTATACGGAAATCCGTCTGGCGAAAATTGCCCATGAGCTGATGGCTGACCTGGAAAAAGAGACGGTTGATTTCGTTGATAACTATGACGGCACGGAACGCATTCCGGACGTTATGCCAACGAAAATCCCTAACCTGCTGGTGAACGGTTCGTCCGGTATCGCCGTCGGTATGGCAACCAACATTCCACCGCATAACATCACGGAAGTGATCAACGGCTGCCTGGCCTATATTGAGGATGAAGACATCAGCATTGAAGGGCTGATGGAACACATCCCGGGTCCAGACTTCCCGACGGCGGCGATCATCAACGGTCGTCGTGGTATTGAAGAAGCGTACCGCACCGGACGTGGCAAGATTTATATCCGTGCCCGCGCCGAAGTGGAAGCGGACGCCAAAACCGGCCGTGAAACCATCATTGTTCACGAGATCCCGTATCAGGTGAACAAAGCGCGTCTGATTGAAAAAATCGCCGAGCTGGTAAAAGAAAAACGTGTTGAAGGCATCAGCGCGCTGCGTGACGAATCTGATAAAGACGGCATGCGCATCGTGATTGAAATCAAACGCGACGCGGTGGGCGAGGTTGTACTGAACAACCTGTATTCCCAGACTCAGCTCCAGGTCTCCTTCGGTATCAACATGGTTGCATTGCACCATGGTCAGCCGAAGATCATGAACCTGAAAGATATTCTGAGCGCGTTTGTGCGTCACCGCCGTGAAGTGGTGACTCGCCGTACTATTTTCGAACTGCGTAAAGCCCGCGACCGTGCGCATATCCTTGAAGCGCTGGCCGTTGCACTGGCAAACATCGACCCAATCATTGAGTTGATTCGCCGTGCACCAACCCCTGCGGAAGCGAAAGCGTCTCTGATTGCCCGTCCGTGGGATCTGGGCAACGTGGCCGCCATGCTGGAACGCGCTGGCGACGATGCTGCGCGTCCTGAATGGCTGGAGCCTGAGTTCGGCGTGCGTGACGGTCAGTACTACCTGACTGAACAGCAGGCCCAGGCGATTCTGGATCTGCGTCTGCAGAAACTGACTGGCCTTGAGCACGAAAAACTGCTCGACGAATACAAAGAACTGCTGGAACAGATTGCCGAGCTGCTGCATATCCTGGGTAGCGCAGAGCGCCTGATGGAAGTGATCCGTGAAGAGCTGGAACTGGTCCGCGATCAGTTCGGCGATGAGCGTCGCACCGAAATCACGGCGAACAGCTCTGATATCAACATTGAAGATCTGATCAACCGCGAAGATGTGGTGGTCACCCTGTCTCACCAGGGCTATGTGAAGTATCAGCCGCTGACCGACTACGAAGCACAGCGTCGTGGCGGTAAAGGCAAATCGGCAGCACGTATTAAAGAAGAAGACTTTATTGACCGTCTGCTGGTGGCAAACACCCATGACACGATCCTCTGCTTCTCAAGCCGTGGTCGTCTGTACTGGATGAAGGTCTATCAGCTGCCAGAAGCGAGCCGTGGTGCGCGTGGTCGTCCAATCGTGAACCTGCTGCCGCTGGAAGCGAACGAACGTATCACCGCGATTCTGCCTGTACGTGAGTACGAAGAAGGCGTGAACGTCTTTATGGCGACCGCCAGCGGTACCGTGAAGAAAACCGCGCTGACCGAATTCAGCCGTCCACGTTCTGCCGGTATCATCGCGGTGAACCTGAACGACGGTGACGAACTGATTGGCGTTGACCTCACCTCCGGTTCCGATGAAGTGATGCTGTTCTCCGCCGCCGGTAAAGTGGTGCGCTTCAAAGAGAACGCGGTTCGTGCAATGGGCCGTACTGCAACAGGTGTTCGTGGTATCAAACTGGCCGGTGAAGATACCGTCGTTTCCCTGATCGTTCCGCGCGGTGAAGGTGCTATCCTGACCGTCACGCAGAACGGCTACGGTAAACGTACTGCCGAAAGCGAATACCCGACCAAGTCTCGTGGCACGCAGGGCGTTATCTCTATCAAGGTTACCGAGCGCAACGGATCCGTTGTGGGTGCGGTACAGGTAGACGATGCCGACCAGATCATGATGATCACGGATGCCGGTACGCTGGTGCGTACACGCGTATCTGAGATCAGCGTGGTTGGCCGTAATACTCAGGGTGTGATCCTCATCCGTACCGCGGAAGATGAGAACGTCGTGGGTCTGCAGCGTGTAGCTGAGCCTGTGGATGACGAAGAACTCGACTCCATCGACGGTAGCGTCGCAGAAGGTGATGATGAAATCGCACCAGAAGCCGATACCGAAGATGATGCAGCGGATGACGCTGACGAGTAATGTCTCCTGATGCAAAAAGGGCCGGTTTCCGGCCCTTTTCTTTTGCACAAGCAGATAAGTGAACGTTGCGACAAGGCGCGTTTACCGCTACCTTAACCACATTCTTTTTGACCCCGACGGCGGAGCCTCGCCCCTTTGAAATACCTCGTCTCCTTTCGTACCACGCTGAAAGTCTCTCGCTATCTGTTTCGGGCGCTGGCGCTCTTGCTTTGGTTGCTGGTGGCATTATTGTCGGTGTTTTACATCGTTAACGCCCTTCATCAGAAAGAAGCGGAGATCCGCCAGGAGTTTAACTTAAGCTCCGATCAGGCCCAGCGCTATATTCAGCGAACGTCCGACGTGATGAAGGAGCTGAAGTACATTGCCGAGAATCGCCTGACCGCGGAAAACGGCATTCTTGCCATCCGTGGGCGTAATGACAAAACCGAAGTACCGAATTTCGAGCCGCTGTTTCCGGATTCCGATTGCTCTGCGATGGGCAGCACCTGGCGCGGTTCACTGGAGTCGCTCTCCTGGTTTATGCGCTACTGGCGTGACAACTTTTCCGCCGCCTATGATCTGAACCGCGTCTTCCTGATTGGCAGTGAAAATCTCTGTATGGCCGACTTTGGCCTGCGCGATGTGCCCGTTGAGCGCGATGATGCGCTGAAAAGCCTGCACGAACGGATTGTGAAATATCGCAATGCGCCGCAGGACGAGCGCGGGAATAACATCTTCTGGATAAGCCAGGGGCCACGCATGGGCGTGGGCTATTTCTACGCCCTCACGCCGGTCTATCTGGGTAATCGTCTGCAGGCGCTGCTGGGGATTGAACAGACCATTCGCATGGAAAACTTCTTCACGCCGGGCAGTCTGCCGATGGGCGTGACCATTCTGGATGAAAACGGACATACCCTGATCTCACTCGCCGGTCCGGATAATCGACTGAACGTCGATCCGCACTGGATGCAGGAGCGGTCGTGGTTTGGCTATACCTCAGGCTTCCGTGAGCTGGTGCTTAAAAAGAGCTTGCCGCCTTCGTCGCTGAGTATTGTCTATTCGCTGCCCGTGGATATGGTGCTTGAGCGGATCCGCATTCTTATCATGAACGCGATTTTGCTGAACCTGCTGGCCGGGGGGGCGCTGTTTACCCTGGCGCGAATGTATGAGCGCAAAATCTTTATACCCGCCGAAAGCGACGCCCAGCGGCTGGAAGAGCACGAGCAGTTTAACCGCAAGATTGTCGCCTCGGCGCCGGTGGGGATCTGCATCCTGCGCACGCAGGACGGGACCAATATCCTCAGTAACGAGCTGGCGCATAACTACCTGAACATGCTGACGCATGAGGACCGACAGAGGCTGACGCAGATTATCTGTGGCCAGCAGGTGAACTTCGTTGACGTGCTGACCAGCACGCACACGAACCTGCAAATCAGCTTTGTGCACTCCCGCTATCGTAATGAGAACGTGGCAATTTGCGTCCTGGTAGACGTCTCGGCGCGTGTGAAGATGGAAGAGTCCCTGCAGGAGATGGCGCAGGCCGCTGAGCAGGCCAGCCAGTCGAAATCCATGTTCCTTGCCACCGTCAGCCACGAGTTGCGTACCCCGCTGTACGGGATTATCGGTAACCTTGATCTTCTGCAGACCAAAGAGCTGCCGAAAGGGGTCGATCGCCTGGTGACGGCGATGAATAACTCCTCCAGCCTGCTGCTGAAAATCATCAGCGATATTCTCGATTTCTCCAAAATTGAGTCGGAGCAGCTGAAAATTGAGCCGCGGGAGTTCTCTCCGCGCGAGGTGATGAACCACATCAGCGCCAACTATCTGCCGCTGGTGGTGCGTAAACAGCTGGGCCTCTACTGCTTTATTGAGCCGGACGTGCCGCTGACGCTGCATGGCGATCCGATGCGTCTGCAGCAGGTCATTTCTAACCTGCTCAGTAACGCCATTAAATTTACCGATATCGGCTGCATTGTGTTGCACGTGTGTCGGGCAGGGGACTACCTGAGTATTCGTGTGCGTGATACCGGCGTGGGTATCCCGGCGAAGGAAGTGGTGCGTCTGTTTGACCCGTTCTTCCAGGTCGGTACCGGCGTACAGCGTAACTTCCAGGGGACCGGGCTGGGTCTGGCGATCTGTGAGAAGCTCGTGAGCATGATGGACGGCGATATCTCCGTTGATACCGAGCCAGGCATGGGCAGCCAGTTTACTATCCGCATTCCGCTCTATTCTGCCCAGTATCCGGCAAAAGCGGTGGTGGACGGCCTGAGCGATAAGCGCTGCTGGCTGGCAGTACACAATGCCTCACTGAATGATTACCTGACGGCGCTTCTTACCCACAGCGGCGTGCGCGTGTCCCGCTATGAAGGGCAAACGCCGGATGTCGACGATGTGCTGATCACCGACGAGGTGCTGGAGCAACCCTGGCAGGGCAGAGGGGTGGTTCATTTCTGCCGTCGCCATATCGGTATTCCGGTCGAACGAGCTCCGGGTGAATGGGTGCACAGCGTGGCGACGCCGCATGAGCTCATGAGCCTGCTGGCACGTATCTACAGCGTGCAGCTGGAAGATAGCGATGGGGCGACGGAGTTGCCGTCACCGGATGCGCTGGCATCGCTGAATGACGATATGATGATTCTGGTGGTGGATGACCATCCGATTAACCGTCGCCTGCTGGCAGACCAGTTGGGTTCGCTTGGCTATCAGTGCAAAACCGCCAATGACGGCGTGGATGCGCTGAACGTGCTGAGTAAAAACCACATTGATATCGTTCTTAGCGACGTCAACATGCCGAATATGGATGGCTACCGTCTGACGCAGCGTATACGCCAGCTTGGCCTGACGTTGCCGGTCGTGGGCGTGACGGCGAATGCGCTGGCGGAAGAGAAACAGCGCTGTCTGGAGTCAGGGATGGACAGTTGTCTGTCGAAACCGGTGACGCTGGACGTCCTGAAACAGACGATTTCCGTGTATGCGGAACGGGTCAGAAAAGCGAGAGTATAAAAAAAGGCCCGTCAGGGCCTTTTTTGTTGTTTCCCTCACACGCCGGGAGGGGGAGGTGAGGCCATCAGGCCGCACACCCGGTCAACATCAATCCTTATCCGACGCGCTCAGCGTAACGGAGGAGAGATAGTTCAGCAGCGCAATATCGTTATCCACACCCAGTTTCATCATTGCTGATTTCTTCTGGCTACTGATGGTTTTAATACTGCGGTTCAGCTTCTTGGCAATCTCGGTGACCAGGAAACCTTCGGCGAACAGGCGCAGAACTTCGCTCTCTTTCGGAGACAGGCGTTTGTCGCCATAGCCACCGGCGCTGATTTTTTCCAGCAGACGAGAGACGCTTTCAGGCGTGAACTTCTTGCCTTTCTGCAGCGCAGCGAGCGCTTTTGGCAGATCGGTCGGCGCACCCTGTTTCAGCACAATCCCTTCGATATCCAGATCCAGCACGGCGCTCAGAATGGCCGGGTTGTTGTTCATGGTCAGAACAATGATCGAAATGTCCGGGAAGTGACGTTTGATATATTTGATGAGTGTGATCCCATCACCGTATTTGTCCCCAGGCATGGAGAGATCGGTGATGAGCACATGCGCATCAAGCTTTGGGAGGTTATTGATCAGTGCTGTAGAGTCTTCAAATTCACCGACTACATTCACCCACTCGATCTGTTCAAGTGATTTGCGAATACCGAACAGTACAATCGGATGGTCATCGGCAATAATTACGTTCATATTGTTCATGTATAAGGCTACCTTGCTACAGCAAGCTTTTGACGTAGGCGTCAATGTCGCTGATGTATTTTTCAATGCCAGAGGCATCTTTCTCACGAATTAGATGTTCCAGCGTTTCACATAACTGCTTGCCGGGAACCAGATTAAGCATGGCAAACACCCCTTTAAGCCGGTGTGCTGTCTGTGCCAGCGCTGCAAAATCATTCGCAGCGGACTCAGTATACAACCGCTTAACATCATCTGGTACTGTATCAACAAAGAGTGAATAGTATCCGCTGGCGTGAAGCTCGGCATTTTCATTGCCGCCTAACGGTGATTCCGCTATCTCTTCCTGCGCCAGTTGCTCTTCTATTAGTTGTAGTACAGCTTCCTGCATCGCATTGCTTATATTAAAGTTGACGCGCAGTTGGCCTGGGCCGATTTTTCGCACGCCTGGCTCATCATCGCTTAAAAGCAAGCCGGAGGCAGTAAGATTAGACGGATTATCAGTTAAAAACAGATCAAATTCTTGACTTGAGAGTCTTTCATCCGGCGTTATGCAGGCCGCGCCCCAGTTTTCTAACTGACGAACCACAATATTGCGGATCTCGTTCGAGGTCACATCCACCATCACGACCACATCATCCAGCAGGCGTTCTTCGTCTTCTTCCTGTGGATTCGCCGCCATTTTAACGTGCAGTGAGTAACGCGTGCCAAGTGATTCGCGGGCCTTGATATTCAGATGGCCACCGAGCTTACGTGCCAGCTGATCGCACAGCCAGAAGGTCAGGGCATTGGCCTTGCCGTAATGATCGCTCTGGGTGTCATTCAGGAACGGGAAATGCAGATTATCAATTTCACTTGTCGTTACGCCTTCCCCGGTATCCAGGATGCGGAACGTCAGGCGATCTTCAGCCGACTCGTCGGTACTGACTTCCAGGGTGATCTTGCCGATCTGGGTGGTGGTGACGGCGTACTGAATAATCATCAGCAGAATGCGACGCAGCGCTTCGCGATCGCCGTGACGTTCATCATTCGCCGGTAAATGGTTATTGATCAGCAGTTGCAGCCCTTTGCGCTTAATTACGGGCAGGACCTCAGGCACCACTTCATCGATCAGATTCTGGATAGAGAAGAGGGTCGGCGTTCCTTTCCAGAAATCATTTTCGAGCATATTCGCCAGTTGGATCTCATCTACCATGCGCACCAGCGAGTCGGCCTGGCAGGCAAGCTGATGGCTTTCAGATGTATTCAGCGCCGCCGCCTGGGTAGCCAGCATTTTTAACGGCTTCTTGAAGGCATCACCAATATTCTGCATAAAGGCAGCGCGCCCCTGCTGGTTTTTCTCATACAGACGTTGTGCCTGCTTGAGCTTTTTATTCACCAGCACTTCACGATCCTGATCGCGGATGATGAAGATCTGCGTGCGGGAGGCGATCTGGCTGCGGAACTGTCGGATCTCATACAGCTCGTTATTAATGGTGGCCTGAATCACGCCCTGATGTTGATCCGCCATGGCGGTGATGTTCTGCAGATTGAGATGAGGCAGCAGGTGGTCAGCAATTTTATTGCTCATCACCGTACGGTTGGCTTCCTGATCGTGAACCAGCACCCCAAGCGGCAGCACGGAAATAATCTCTTCATTCAGCGCGCGCAACACGCGCAGTTCGTTACTGGTTCCTGCCGGGACCGGAGCGGCATCGCTTTGACGCCCTGACTGGAAGCGGAACGTGCTGTAGCCAAACAGCGCCAGCGCCAGCAGGCCGATATTCAGCAGCAGGGGCAGGAGGATATTTTGCAGCGTATCAAGCAGCAGGGTGCCGAACGGCACTTGCCACACCAGACGCATACCGGTTGAGTTCAGCGAAGAGGCAATTTCAATTTTCGAGCCGTTAAAGGAGATCGATACGCTCTCTGCGGCCTCTTTGTCCGATGCGGCACGCATATTCTGAGTGCTGCTGTCCGGCTCCAGACGGAAGCTGTCGAGCGGCATATCCGGTGGAATCAAGTCATTGATGGGCAAATCGAAGGCCACCACCGTCGCCAGATGGCCTGGCTGGTTAAAGGTGGTACGCAGCGTAAAGTAATGGCCATTCTGCCAGGCGAGGCGGCGCAGAGATGAGAAGCTCTCACGTTCATCAAGGGCGTTCGCCTGCTGCAGCATTTCTGCCCGGCGGGAATCGACAATGCTGCCCACGGTCGTCTCTTTGAAACCGGAAGAGAGATCTTTTAGCGGCAGGGTTGAGATCAGGATCATGCTGTTGTCCTGACCGTTCAGATAGTACATTGACCACGGCACCGTCTCGGCACCCCAAAGGGTATCAAGATAGGTTGAGATGCGCTGGGTCATCTCAAGCGTTGCGCTGTCATGAGAGCCGAAGATCAGCGCTTCGGTTTTGCGCTGTGGTTTTTCCAGATAATAGACGTCCTGCTTCAGGCGAGTCTCCTGGAGCCCGTCTCCGGAGGAGGTTGCCGGCGCGGCCGCGATATTGTCGTAAATCTGCCAGGTTGCATAGCGCCAGGTATCAATGCGCTTGTGGACGGCATGGGTGATATCAACAACCTGATAGCTCTTGTCCTTCAGCCAGGCGTTAACCGCGCTCTGAACCATAACCCCCATTGTGACTAGCAGCACAACGATCAAAAGAAGAAAGAAACGGGTGATGCTCCCGGGTAAGAGGGAGAATTTGCTCGGAGCGGTAGTTTCAGTCTGACTCATTGATATCTTTAACCCGTAATGGTCGTGCTCTATGGCGATAGGGCAGTATAAAGGGTAATACCTGAATTTCCAGCGTCACGCTCTTTGAACCCGCCACTTTTTCGACTGACAATATCGGAGAACGCCATTGCATGAAACATGTACAAAGCGAGTGAGAGTGTACAAATAAAAACCGATACATACCGGTAAATAGCACGAATTAACAAGAAATTGAGATTTGCAGTAATGACGCGGTTCTCGAGGAGAGAGGAAACGAATTTAGTTAATAGTCGTTACAATTTCAGTGCGGTAGCACAAAAAAACGCATGCTACGTAAAGAAAGGTAAAAAAAAACCGAATGCCAGGCATTCGGTAGAATTAGGGATAAACAGACATTCAAATCTGAATGACGGTAATAAATAAAGTTAATGATGATAGCGAGAGTTATTTTAGAGATAACGGCCGATCTTGTTTTGTCATTCAGTGCTGTAAATATTTTTAATGTAGTTTACTGAATTTAAATGTTTTTTCTTCTCGCTTGATGATAAGTGCTAAATTCTTAAGCTGTCTGTGCTTTGTAAAAGTTCCTTGATATTTACATTTTGAAACATGTTTATCGTGAAATGAAACATTTTCAAAGTTTTCGTATCATATTCCCGTTGGATTATTCTGTAATTTTGCGGAGAATGAAATTGCCGACTGGTTAATGAGGGTTAATCAGTAAGCAGTGGCAATTATAAGGCATATAACAGAGGGTTAATAAAATGAAAGTTAAAGTACTGTCCCTCCTGGTACCAGCTCTGCTGGTGGCAGGCGCAGCAAATGCGGCTGAAATTTATAACAAAGATGGCAACAAATTAGATCTGTACGGCAAAGTTGATGGTCTGCACTATTTCTCTGACGACAAGAGCAATGATGGCGACCAGACTTACATGCGTCTTGGCTTCAAAGGCGAAACCCAGGTTAACGATCAGCTGACCGGTTACGGCCAGTGGGAATACCAGATTCAGGGCAACACCTCTGAAAGCGACAACCAGTCCTGGACGCGTGTAGCGTTCGCGGGTCTGAAATTCGCTGACGCGGGTTCTTTCGATTATGGTCGTAACTACGGTGTGATCTACGACGTAACGTCCTGGACTGACGTTCTGCCAGAATTTGGCGGCGACACCTACGGTGCAGACAACTTCCTGCAATCCCGTGCTAACGGCGTAGCAACCTACCGTAACCAGGACTTCTTCGGTCTGGTTGATGGCCTGAACTTTGCTCTGCAGTATCAGGGTAAAAACGGCAGCGTAAGCGGTGAAAACGATTCCGGTCGTAGCACCCTGAAACAGAACGGTGACGGTTACGGCGCGTCCGTGACCTACAACCTGGGCGAAGGCTTCAGCATCGGTGGTGCGATGTCTTCTTCTAAACGTACTGCTGACCAGAACGACACCACTAACCTGGCGCTGAAAGGCGAAGGCGATCGTGCTGAAGTTTACTCTGGTGGCCTGAAATACGACGCCAACAACATCTACCTGGCGGCGCAGTACTCTCAGACCTATAACGCAACCCGTTTTGGTAACTCTCAGAGCAGCAGCGACATTTACGGCTTTGCTAACAAAGCACAGAACTTCGAAGTGGTTGCTCAGTACCAGTTCGACTTCGGTCTGCGTCCATCCGTGGCTTACCTGCAGTCCAAAGGTAAAGACATCGAAGGTTACGGCGATCAGGATCTGCTGAAATATGTTGATGTTGGTGCGACTTACTACTTCAACAAAAACATGTCCACCTACGTTGATTACAAAATCAACCTGGTTGATGAAAATGAATTCACCCGTCAGGCGGGTATCGGTACTGATGATATCGTAGCGCTGGGTCTGGTTTACCAGTTCTAATCGCTTCATCGTGTGACAAAGGGGGCCTTATGGCCCCTTTTTCGTGCCTTTTCGGTTCTTACAATTCACCCTTTTGGTGTACTCTTGCCGCCCTGGCATGAGGATAATAATGAATGGACATGACTTTTTTACGCGCCAGCTTCCTGGCTATACTTTTTTTCCTGACAGCATGTGACTCTTCCACGCCTGTGGCCAAAACGGATGCTCCCGCGGCGACGGTGCTGGAAGGCAAAACGATGGGCACATTCTGGCGTGTCAGCGTGATGAATCTCGATAAGACACGCGCTGAAGAGCTTCGCAGCAAAATTCAGTCGCAGCTGGACGCCGACGATCAGCTTCTTTCGACCTACAAAAATGACTCTGCGCTGATGCGCTTTAACCTCTCCACCAGCACTTCCCTGTGGCCGGTGAGCGAAGCAATGGCCGATATCGTGACCGAATCAATGCGCGTGGGCTACAAGACCAACGGCGCGATGGACGTGACCGTGGGGCCGCTGGTTAACCTGTGGGGGTTTGGCCCGAACAAGCAGCCTGTCACCACGCCTGACCAGGCGGCGATAGATGACGCCCGCGCCCGGACAGGGTTGCAGCACCTGACGGTGATCAACCAGTACGGACAACAGTACCTGCAAAAAGATATTCCCGATCTGTTTGTTGATCTGTCGACGGTAGGGGAAGGGTATGCGGCAGATCATCTGGCCGCGCTGATGGCCCAGGAAGGTATTTCGCGTTACCTGGTGTCCGTGGGCGGTGCGTTAGTCAGCCGCGGCATGAATGCCAGCGGTAATCCGTGGCGGGTGGCGATTCAAAAACCGACCGACCAGCAAAACGCCGTACAGGCGATTGTGGATATCAACGGTCACGGTATCAGCACCTCCGGGAGTTACCGTAACTATTATGAGCTCGACGGGAAGCGGATTTCGCATGTCATCGATCCGCAGACCGGCCGCCCTATCGCGCATAATCTGGTCTCGGTGACGGTCATTGCCCCCACCGCGCTGGAAGCCGATGCCTGGGATACCGGTTTAATGGTCCTCGGTCCGGAGAAAGCCAAAGAGGTGGTCCGCCAGGAAGGACTGGCTGTCTATATGATCACCAAAGAGGCTGATGGCTTCAAAACCTGGAGTTCGCCGCAGTTCGACAGCTTCCTGGTAAGTGATAAGAATTAAAAAGCAAGGTTGCGGGTTTTTAATCAGTGGCACTCGGGCACGCTGTATGTATGCTTGTAAGAGGAGCTGATGATGAAAAACCCGACCTTTATTACCGATGACGATCGCTGGCTGGCCGTGCTGGCTCGCGATCCGCGTGCTGACGATCAGTTTGTCTTTGCCGTGCAAACGACGGGGATCGTCTGTCGTCCGTCCTGCCGTGCCCGCCACGCGTTACGTAAAAATGTCCGCTTCTACCCCGATGTAGATCATGCCCTTCAGGCAGGGTTTCGCCCGTGTAAACGCTGTCAGCCGGACAAACGCGATCCGCAGGAACAGACGCTGGCAAAAGTTGAACATGCCTGCCGTCTGCTGGAGCGCGATCCCGCGTTAACGCTGGAAATGCTGGCGCAGCAGGTCGCCATGAGTCCTTTCCACTTCCACCGCTTGTTTAAGTCCGTTACCGGTATGACGCCTAAAGCCTGGCAACAGGCGGCGCGGGTACAACGCCTGCGTACCGCGCTTGCGCAGGGGGACAAAATTACCGATGCCGTGCTGGCCGCCGGGTTTCCTGACAGCAGCAGCTATTATCGTCAAGCCAACGCTGCGCTGGGCATGACGGCGAAGCAGTACCGGAAAGGGGATGTGGCGGTGCGTTATGCGATTGGTGAGTGTTCGTTAGGCCGTTGCCTGGTGGGTGAAAGCGAGCGCGGGATCTGCGCGATTCTGCTGGGTGACGACGATGCGACATTAACCGAGGAGCTTTTGACGCTGTTTCCAAAAGCAGAGCGAGAAACGCTGGAAGGAGAATTCGCCCGGCGTATTGAGCGGGTGATTAGCGCTATCGATGACCATACCGTGCCGCTGGCACTTCCGCTGGATATTCGGGGCACCGCTTTCCAGCAGCGTGTGTGGCAGGCGCTTCGTGACATACCCCGCGGTGAAACGGCAAGTTATCGCCAGGTGGCGCAGACGATCGGTAGCCCAGGCGCTGTGCGTGCGGTGGCGGGAGCCTGTGCCGCAAATAAACTGGCCGTTATCATCCCCTGCCACCGCGTTGTTCGTCACGACGGTGCGCTTTCGGGCTACCGCTGGGGGACAGAACGAAAGGCGTTGTTACTGAAACGTGAGGCAAAGAACCCGGAGGGATAATGCTCGATCTTTTTGCGGATGCGGAACCCTGGCAGGAACCCCTTGCGCCCGGCGCGGTGATCCTGCGCCGCTTTGCGCTTTCCCGCGCGGCGGCGCTGCTTGCCGGCATCGATGAGGTGGCGGCGCTCTCGCCGTTTCGACACATGGTGACGCCCGGGGGATACACCATGTCGGTGGCGATGACGAACTGCGGGGAACTGGGCTGGGCGACAAACGCGCAGGGCTATGTATATGCCCCGGGCGATCCTGTAACCGGCCAGCCATGGCCGCCGATGCCTGACGTTTTTCGGGCGCTCTGCCATGACGCCGCCGTTGAAGCGGGCTATGCCGACTTTCGCCCGGATGCCTGTCTGATTAACCGCTACGCCGTGGGGCAAAGCTCTCGCTGCATCAGGACAAGGATGAACCCGATCTGCGCGCGCCGATCGTCTCGGTATCCTTAGGCCTGCCCGCGGTCTTCCAGTTTGGCGGTTTACGCCGTAACGATCCGCTGAAACGGCTCATGCTGGAGCACGGTGATGTGGTGATTTGGGGCAGGGAATCGCGGCTTTTTTATCACGGCATTCAGCCCCTCAAACCGGGAGTACATCCTCAGACCGGCGAGTTCCGTCTTAACCTGACGTTCCGGCAGGCATCCCGTGGCCAATAAAAATAAGAATTATTCTTGATGTAACCGTCCGGCAGTTTAAACTGCTGGCTGATTTTTATTGCCCGGATTGCCTGCATGCAACTACTTCTCCTCGTCTGGCGTCAGTATCGCTGGCCCTTCATTGCCGTCATGGCGTTAAGCCTCGCCAGCGCCGCGTTAGGTATCGGCCTGATCGCGTTTATTAACATGCGCTTGATTGAAATGGTCGATACCTCACTCGCCGTCCTGCCGGAGTTTCTTGGCCTGCTACTGCTGTTGATGGCGGTGACGCTCGGCTCGCAGCTGGCGCTGACGGCGCTGGGACACCATTTCGTTTTCCGTCTGCGCAGTGAATTTATCAAGCGTATTCTGGACACGCAGGTAGAACGCGTTGAGCAGCTTGGAAGTGCCTCCCTGCTGGCAGGGCTGACCAGCGACGTGCGCGCCATTACCATTGCCTTCGTTCGTCTGCCGGAGCTGGTGCAGGGCATTATTTTGACCTTTGGTTCGGCGGCGTATCTCGCCTGGCTCTCCACAAAAATGCTGGCTGTCACTGCGCTGTGGATTGTTATCACCATCTGGGGCGGTTTTCTGCTGGTGTCGCGCGTCTATAAACACATGGCGGTGCTGCGTGAAACCGAGGATAAGCTCTATAACGATTACCAGACCGTGCTGGAAGGGCGTAAAGAGCTGACCCTGAATCGCGAGCGTGCCGAGCATATCTTTAACCATCTCTATATTCCCGATGCCCGCGAATACCGGCATCACATCATTCGCGCCGATACCTTCCACCTGAGCGCGGTGAACTGGTCGAACATTATGATGTTGGGCGCCATTGGCCTGGTCTTCTGGATGGCGAACAGTCTGGGATGGGCGGATACCAACGTCGCGGCGACCTATTCACTGACGCTGCTGTTTTTACGTACACCGCTCCTCTCCGCCGTGGGCGCATTGCCAACGTTGCTGAGCGCTCAGGTGGCGTTTAACAAGCTCAATAAATTCGATCTCGCACCGTTTAAAGCCGAATTCCCACGCCCGCAGGCCTTCCCGAACTGGCAAACCCTGGAGCTGCGTAACGTCATGTTCCGCTATCAGGACAACGCTTTTTCCGTCGGACCGGTAAACCTGACGATTCATCGCGGCGAGCTGCTGTTCCTGATTGGCGGTAACGGTAGCGGAAAATCCACGCTGGCGATGCTGCTCACCGGCTTATATCAGCCGCAATCGGGCGAGATTTTGCTGGATGGTAAAGCGCTGAGCGCGGAGAAACCTGAGGATTATCGCAAGCTCTTCTCGGCGGTCTTCACCGATGTCTGGCTCTTTGATCACCTGCTGGGGCCGGAAGGGCAGCAGGCTAACCCTGCGCTGGTGGAGAAATGGCTTGGGCAACTGCAGATGTCCCATAAGCTTGAGCTTCAGGACGGTAAAATCCTGAACCTGAAACTCTCGAAGGGGCAGAAAAAGCGCGTGGCGCTGCTGCTGGCACTGGCTGAAGAGCGCGACATCATCCTGCTTGATGAATGGGCGGCAGACCAGGACCCGCATTTCCGCCGCGAGTTTTATCAGGTGTTACTGCCGCTGATGAAGGCGATGGGCAAAACTATTTTCGCCATCAGCCATGACGATCACTACTTCATTCATGCCGACCGTCTGCTGGAGATGCGCGACGGCAAGCTCAGCGAGTTGACCGGCGAGGAGCGCGATGCGGCGTCTCGTGATGCGGTAGCGCGCACGGCCTGATGTCTCGTCTGACCCTCTCCAACCGGGAGAGGGGATAAAATCGCGGCGATGTGCCGCTTTTTTATGCATCCCGTCCCGTTGTTTATTCTTATTTACATATCCCCGCGCTATGCTTAATGCCATCTCATTTCATGGATTTATGATTGATGTCGGTATTAAAGAAAAACAGCGCCCGGCAGCGTGACCAGGAACGTGCGCGTCTCATCTGGCTTCTCACGACCGATAAAGCGGTCACGTCTGCGTTACTGGGCAAACTGACCCTGGCTGAGCAATATGATGTCGGCACTTTAGCCGACGATATTGCTGAGGTAGGTGCACTGGTTGCCCATTTGCCTCCGCCCGACCTGGCGGATACCCTCGAAGCACTTCCCTCGGAAGAGCGTCACGCCCTGTGGCGTCTGGTGCAGGATCACGAGCGCGGGCAGGTGCTGCTGGAGGCGTCGGAAAACGTCTGGGATGACCTTATCGATGAGATGAGCGACCGGGATATTCTTGATGCCCTGCAAACGCTGGATATCGACGAGCAGATTTACCTTGTTCAACACCTGCCGCGTAACCTGACCGGCCGACTGCTGGCCTCGCTGCCTGCCGATGAGCGGGCGCGCGTGCGCCAGGTGATGCACTACGATAAACACAGCGTTGGCGCAATTATGGAGTTTGGCGTCATCACGGTGCGCCCGGACGTCACGCTCGGCACGGTGCAGCGCTATTTACGCCGCCTGGGCAGTATGCCCGACAACACCGATAAACTGTTCGTGACCTCGCGGGATAAAACCTTGCTTGGTGAGCTGGAGCTGAAAACGATCCTGCTCAACAGCACTCAGCGGCGGGTGAGCGAGGTCATGGAAAACGAGCCGATGGTCTTCTCGCCGGAGGATGATGCGGAAAAAGCCGCGCGTACCTTCGAACGTGACGACCTCGTGAGTGCGGCGGTCGTGGACTCGGTCGGCAAGCTGATGGGACGTCTGACAATCGATGAGATCGTTGACGTGGTCTACGAAGAGACCGATAACGATCTGCGTGCGCTTGGTGGGATCAGCGCCGAAGATGACGTCCATGCCTCCGTGGGCAAGGCGGTCAAAACCCGCTGGGCCTGGCTTGCCATTAACCTCTGTACCGCGTTTATCGCCTCCCGCGTGATTGATGGCTTCGAACACACCATTTCGCAGCTGGTCGCGTTAGCCTCGCTGATGCCGATTGTGGCCGGGATAGGCGGCAACACCGGCAACCAGACCATCACCATGATTGTTCGCGCGCTGGCGCTGGAGAACATTCAGCCGGGTAACTTTGCCTTCCTGATCTTCAGAGAGATGGGCGTGGCGCTGATTAATGGCCTGGTGTGGGGCGGAATTATGGGCGGCATTACCTGGTGGCTGTACGACGATATGGCATTAGGCGGCGTGATGATGCTGGCGATGGTGCTGAACCTGCTGGTTGCGTCGATGATGGGCGTCATCATCCCGTTGACGATGACAAAGCTCGGGCGCGACCCCGCAGTGGGGTCGAGCGTCATGATCACTGCCATCACCGATACGGGCGGCTTCTTTATTTTTCTTGGGCTGGCAACGCTTTTTCTTCTTTAACCCGACGCTTAATTCGGGCGGGAAGGAGTGCCATCACGATAATCCCGCCCAGCACACCAATGGCCAGGTTGCCGGTTGAAACCGTGGTTGCAACGGTCACCAGCATCACGACCGTTTCCGCAATGGGGGCATTTTTCACCGTCGCGGGCTGCAGGCTATGCCAGCTGAAGGTTTTGACGGCGACAATCGCCATAATCCCGGCCAGCACGGCCATCGGGATGCGGGCCATCACTTCACTCAGCGCCGTCACCAGCACCAGAAGCACCAGACCAGCCGCAACAGTGGAAATGCGGCTGCGGCCTTTGCCCATCTCCACGTTGACGATGGTTTGACCAATCATGGCGCAGCCTGCGATACCGCCATACCAGCCTGCCAGAATGTTACCGATGCCCAGAGCAATGCTTTCGCGGCGCTTGCCGGACGGGGTTGCCGTCAGCTCATCCACCAGTTTTGCCGTCAGCAGCGACTCCAGCAGACCCACAAACGCAATGCTTAATGCGCATGGCCAGATAATGCTCAGCGTATCGGTGTTCAGCGGGGCAAGCAGCTGCGTCAGCCCGGGCAGGCCACCGCTCATGGTGCTTTCGTCACCCACGGTCGGCAGGATTTGCCCGGTGGTCACGGTAAACAGGGTTAACACCACAATGGCAATAAGCGGCGCGGGGATACTTTTGATATAGCGGGGCACCCAGAGGACGATCAGCAGCGTCAGCACGAACAGGCCCACAATCAGCGGGCTTCGGCTCCAGAAATGGGGAACCTGGGCGAAGAAGATCAAAATACCGAGCGCGTTAACAAACCCGGTCATCACCGACTGCGGAATAAAGCGCATCAGTCGCGCCATGCCGAGCACGCCGAAGAGGATCTGGATCGCCCCGGCCAGCAGAACGGCCGGCAAAATGTACTGCACGCCATGCTGATGCACCATCGGGCCAATCACCAGCGCCACGGAACCCGCTGCCGCCGTGACCATTGCCGGGCGGCCGCCGAGCACGGACAGGGCAAGACACAGCACCACGGAAGCAATCAGGCTGACTTTAGGATCAACCCCTGCGACGACAGAAAACGAAATCACTTCAGGAATAAGCGCCAGGGCAGTAATCACGCCCGCCAGCGTTTCACGCATCAGCAGCCGGGGAGAGCGTAATACCGAGGCGACATGGCCTTCATGGGGTAAAGAAGAATCGGGTAATGACATAACACTTCGCAGGTTAGGGCAGGCTTCCGTGCGCGCGATCACAAAACGCAACATACTAGCCAGAAAAGCCGCCTTTTGCCAGCCGCATAGGTAATCCCTCACAAACAATCCATCATTAAATTTCACAATTACAATAATTTCTTAACCTTTAAACACCATTTAAAAGTTGTTACCGTTCCCGCGCAGCTTTTTTCACCTGCAATTTCCACGCATCACGCACTTTTACACTAAGGCATAAATTATGAAAAAAATGACTGCCATGCTCTTGTCTCTGGCCGTGGGGCTGAATACCGTCTCAATGGCGGCAAAAGCTGACACGCCAAAAGAGCAGGAAACGGACGTCCTTTTAATTGGTGGCGGTATTATGAGCGCCACGCTGGGAACCTATCTGCAAGAACTGCAGCCGGACTGGTCTATGACCATGGTCGAGCGCCTCGATGGCGTGGCGCAGGAGAGCTCGAACGGCTGGAACAACGCCGGTACGGGCCATTCGGCACTCATGGAACTGAACTACACACCGCAGAAAAAGGACGGTTCCATTAGTATCGAGAAGGCGGTTGAGATCAACGAAGCATTCCAGATTTCTCGCCAGTTCTGGTCTCACCAGGTGAACAGCGGCGTAATGCACGATCCGCACTCCTTCATCAACACTGTGCCGCACATGAGCTTTGTGTGGGGCGAGCAGAACGTTAACTTCCTGCGTGCGCGCTATGCGGCTCTGCAGCAGAGCACGCTGTTCCGCGGCATGAAATACTCCGAAGATCACGCGCAGATTAAAGAGTGGGCTCCGCTGGTCATGGAAGGTCGTGACCCGAACCAGAAAGTTGCCGCGACCCGTACTGAAATTGGTACTGACGTGAACTACGGCGAAATTACCCGCCAGCTGGTAGGTTCCCTGCAGAAAAAAGAGAACTTTAATCTGCAGCTCAGCACCGAAGTGCGTGGCTTTAAGCGCAATGCGGATAACAGCTGGAGCGTGACCGTTGCCGATCTGAAACACAATGAAGAAGAGCACGTCATCAAGGCGAAGTTTGTCTTTATTGGTGCGGGCGGCGCGGCGCTGAAACTGCTGCAGGAAACCGGTATTCCGGAAGCTGACGATTACGCAGGCTTCCCGGTGGGCGGTCAGTTCCTGGTGTCTGAAAACCCGGAAGTGGTGAATCGTCACCTGGCAAAAGTCTACGGTCAGGCTTCCGTTGGTGCGCCACCCATGTCCGTTCCGCACATCGACACCCGCGTGCTTGACGGTAAACGTGTGGTGCTGTTCGGGCCATTCGCGACCTTCTCCACGAAGTTCCTGAAAAACGGTTCCCTGTGGGACCTGCTGAGTGCGACCACCACCTCTAATGTTAAGCCCATGATGGACGTCGGTCTGGATAACTTCGATCTGGTGAAATACCTGATTAGCCAGGTGATGCTCTCTGACGATGAACGCTTTGACGCGCTGAAAGAGTACTATCCGCAGGCGAAGAAAGAAGACTGGCGTTTGTGGCAGGCGGGTCAGCGTGTCCAGATCATCAAACGCGATCCGAAAGAGGGCGGTGTACTGCGTCTGGGTACCGAAGTGGTCAGTGACAAAGAAGGCACTGTTGCTGCGCTGCTGGGTGCGTCACCGGGGGCTTCTACCGCTGCGCCAATCATGCTGCATCTGATGGAAAAAGTGTTTAAAGACAAAGTTGCCAGCCCGGAATGGCAGGCAAAACTGAAAACCATTATTCCTTCTTACGGCACTAAGCTGAACGGTAACGTTGACGCGACGGAACAGGAACTGGAATACACCAGCCGCGTTCTGCAGCTGCAATATGTGAAGCCGCAAGCTGCTGCTGACGCAGCACCAAAGGCAGAGCTGAAGCCTCAGGCGGAAAACAAACCGGTCGCGGATATCGCACTCTGATGTGAAAAAGCCGGGTAGCGTTAGCGCTTACCCGGCTTATTAAACCGCACAGTATCATGGCCGGGTCAGGCGAAGTCGCCACCCGGCTTATCCTTAACGGACTTCTGCGGTGCCCGTCTCTTCTTCCGCCTTCCACACGCGATATTTCACTTCCACGTTTGCAGGCGTATAAACGACGATTGGCAGCTTGCTGTTATAGCGCAGCAGACTGTTGTCACCCAGATACGCGGTAACAAATTTCTTCTCTTTCTTGCCATCCGGGCAGGCCATCATGGTCGAAACCGGAGACGTCACTTTATCAAAGACGTAATAGTCGTAGCCCCAACCTTCCAGGGTTTTGCTTTCCAGCTGACCGCCCAGACGGTGCTGGTTGCAGTCCACTTCCAGCGTCTGGCCAATTAACAGTTCCACTTTGAAATTCGCTTCATCCTGCTGAGCGGGTAACTGAATGACCTGACGCTTCATCCCTTTTTCCGCTTGCGGATAAGGCGCTACTTTTTCCAGAGGCTGCGCTTTAGGGGTGTCGCTGGCGAAAGCGCTGGTGCTAACGCATGCGGCGGCAATCAGGGCAATGGCAAATTGAGGTGCTTTTTTCACAGTCATTCCTTTATGTCAAACTATCAGGCACAGGTTAACATAATGTTCGTGAATGATTAGTGTAATTTACTTACATTTTCAATATTGGCAGCGTATAAAACTCTATTCATGCGCAATGAGTGGTTGTTTGTACTGCATTGGAGTCTGGCGGCAGATCGTGTTATTTTAAGCGCCACAAAATGTTATTCATCTGTGAAGGGAAGAGAGAGATGGTACGTGCAAAACTGAAAACACCTGAAGGCCGCAAGTTCCTGTTGGCGCTACTGGTTGTGTTTATGATTGCTGCCGCGTGCGTTGGGCGGGCAACCATTGTTGGCGTTATTGAACAATACAACATTCCTCTCTCTGCCTGGACGACCAGCATGTATGTCCTGCAATCAGCGATGATCTTTGTTTATAGCCTGGTGTTCACCGTGCTGCTTGCCATTCCGCTGGGCATTTTCTTCCTGGGTGGGCGTGATAAACATTAAACGCCTTTCCTGCGATAAAAAAGCCAGCCTGAGCGCTGGCTTTTTTATTGGCTCGTTGTTCTTCCTCAGGTTTTTTAATCCGTCGTATCCTATTCTGTAAGCAGTCAGGCCACTGTTTTCAGAGCAGGAGTTACAGATGCTTTCCAGATTTACGGTACTCAGCCGGATCCCTCGTGGGGTCTGGGTAGTGGGTGGCGTCAGTATGTTGATGGACATCTCGTCAGAGAGTATTCACAGCCTGCTTCCACTGTTTATGGTGACTACGCTGGGAACGAGCGTGTTGGTTATCGGTCTGATTGAAGGACTCGCGGAGGCTACCGCTCTCTTTATCAAAGTCTTTTCGGGGGCGATTAGCGACTATCTTGGCAAGCGTAAAGGGCTGGCGCTACTCGGGTATGGCCTCGGTGCGCTGAGCAAACCCTTTTTCGCCCTCGCATCCTCTTCGGGGATGGTTTTAGGCGCGCGCCTGATGGATCGTGCGGGGAAGGGGATCCGCGGTGCTCCACGGGATGCACTGGTCGCAGATATCACCCCGCCGGAACTGCGTGGGGCGGCATATGGCCTGCGTCAGTCTATGGATACCACCGGCGCATTTCTGGGGCCACTACTGGCCGTGGGGTTAATGCTGCTGCTACATAATGATTTTCGCGCGGTTTTCTGGATAGCCCTGATCCCCGGCTTTCTTTCGGTTGCGCTGCTGTATTTCGGCCTGAAGGAGCCGAAAACCCCTGTCGAACATAAACGCACTAATCCCATCAAAAGAGAGAATTTAACGCGGCTGGGAAAATCGTGCTGGTGGGTCATTGGCCTGGGGGCGGTATTCACACTGGCACGTTTTAGCGAGGCTTTTCTTGTCCTCCGTGCGCAACAGTCTGGCGTTCCCCTGGCCTTAATCCCGCTGGTGATGGTGGTGATGAACGTGATCTATTCTTTCTCGGCCTATCCGTTTGGCAAACTCTCTGATGGTATGAGCCATACCCGGCTTCTGCAGTGGGGGCTAGTCGTATTGATTGCCGCTGATATCGTTCTGGCCCTGAGTACCCACTGGACCGGTATTATTATTGGCGTTGCGCTCTGGGGCATGCATATGGGGATGACTCAGGGGCTGCTGGCCGCTATGGTGGCCAAAACAGCACCTGCGGATTTGCGCGGTACGGCGTTTGGTCTTTTCAGTATGGTCAGCGGGGTCGGGTTACTGATGGCCAGCGTGGGTGCCGGCGCTATCTGGGAACTGTGGGGCGCAGAATATACCTTTTATGCCGGCGCGGTGATTTGTTTGCTGACGCTGCTTTATCTGCGTAAAACGCCTGCCGAAGTGCGGTAAGAATACGGTTATTAAAATGCTTTTCTTTTTTTAGTCGTACGAATCTGGGCTGGACAGCATTTATGCTGATTCAACCAGCCCTGTCATCCATTGCAATAAATTCCTGCCTCTGTAATTAGCCTCCCGCTATACCGCCACGTTGTTCAATTATCACACCTCTTATCGCGTGAAATCCGGGCATGTATTCCTCTCTGCATTGCTGACGGTGTCTGGCTTGGGGCCACACCAGCTATGCAGGGACAGGGCGCTTTATCCAGAGGAGGGATGCTTTCGTTACGTCAATGCACGTGCACTGAAACATTATTTCACTTTTTTTATGCGGGATAATGAACCGGAAAAATTCACCATATGAGTGTTATCCACTAAAAAATGATTTGTTGCGATAACAATAGAGATGTTTTGAAGCAAATTAACAGGGAAATATAGTGGCTGAGTTGATTGTTATTTCTACGATTTGAATTAGGGATATTGATAAATATCAAAAGTGTAATCGTTTACAGTCGTTATTATGCGCGGTTTGAAGTGCTTGTTTCGCTTATTGAAAAAAGTCCCCGACATGTGCCGGGGTAGTTAATTGTTGTTTCTGTTTTCCCTTAACGTAAATTAAAGGTAATTATTGTAATGAACCGCCATTCTATCATTTCTTTATCCGTAATAATTGCGCTTTCATGCGGAAGTGTGAACGCCTTCGCTTCTAATTTCATGACTATGGATGAAAAAGCCACGGCTATTCAGTCGATTCGCAATGAAGCCAATCAGGCCATGGAGGATAAGCAGGCTGCATTAAAGGCTTACAATGCCGACCGTTCACCTGAAAATATGGCCCGTTTAGGGGACATCGAAAACAGCTTACGCACTGCAGGCAATCGTATTAATGCAGTACAGGCAACGGAAATGGCTCCCGATGCGCCGCGACCTGTAACACAAAGAACGCCGCAACCCCTGCAGCAGAAAACGCCACACATTACGGGCACGACTTACCGGAACGCTGTGATTTCAATGCAGCAAGTCACTACAGGGCCAGCCTTACCTGCAGGAACTGCCGTTAACACCCCTGACGCCACCAAAACGTCTGCAGTGGCTGCGCCACAAATCACAGGCACAACTTACCGCGCCGCAGTGGTGTCTATGCAGCAAGCGACAACAGGTCCAGCCTTACCCGCTGGCAAGGCGGTTACTGCGCCCTCGCTTACTCATACTCCAGCCACCACGAAAGCACCTGATAACGTTACAAGTGTTGCCATAACAAAAGACACGGGCTCGATTAACGTTGCTGTGTCCAGTATGAAGCCGGGGACGCCTGTGAATATCACGGTTAATGGTGTCACCACTACCACCACCGCAGGGGAGATCGCCAAAGTCGATCCGAATGTGCAAATCGCAGTTCCGCATGTAGACGCGTTGATCGTCTCTCAGCGTCAGGGAAGCGATCATAGCCGTAATAACTCACGACATGAGCATGGAACGGGGAACGGCAGCAACAATGCAGCCAACAGCAACAGCGCCCACGGCTTAGGCGGTGGCAATCATATTGGTGGTGGTAGCGCTCAGTCTGGCTCCAGAAACGTGGGTCACTGGTGATAGTAAATCTCTTGATGGGTTGGTTTTTGGGGGTTGTCAGTGGCTGGTGTATGGCTGGAATAGTGGCAAACCTGAAAGAAATCAGGCGACAACATGTCGAATTTGGGAAGTATTTTAAGTGAAACCCTTAAAAAAAGTGTTACTGATGAAAAAGGCTCAGTGGATATTCTTCATTCTGGCAGCGGTGACTACAACAGGATGTAGCATTGCTTCTCAACCCGAAACGGATGCATTAAGCACCCGGCCTTTCATGGGGGGGAACGGTAAACGTGTTGCGGCAATGTCAGATTTTCAAATCTGCGAGGCGTTGGGCTATGCACAGGCCCACCACGAAACGAAAGTTTACAACACGCTTTCCGCATTGTTGGAGCAACGCCAACAGGCGGGTACGCTCAGGATCGCTCAGGGTGATTGCACCGCAGCAGCGCTAAACGTCATCAATGAGGAAAAGGCCAAAGTGAAACAGTAATGCATCAGGGGGCCAAAACGGGCCCCTTTTTTTCCAGTGAGTGACATGACACCCATTTCCCTTTGCAGAAATAAAAAAACAACCCGGAAGGGTTGGTTTTCAACAATATGTTGGTCGGAAAAACGCTTCTTGGGGATGTCCTCATGTGGCTTATGAAGACATTACAAACATCGCGGTGTGTTAATCAATGGGGAGCAGGGCAGGGTTAGATATGTATAAGCTCAGACTCGTTTTGGCAGTTTCAATACACCGAACCAAACCTAATAAGGCAGTAAAAGCTCAATCGCGACGTAACAGATTTGGACTTACACTCGGAGCCCATCCACACTTACTCGTGGCAGATCAATTACTGTCTTAATGCTTGTTTCGATGCAGTCAATGATGGACCTACGAGGCCCGCAGCGCCAGTCTGTACTCGCGTAGAAAGAATTAAGCACCGTATTCATATTTTCAATATTTTCAAAGGCTCGAATGAGATAGTAGCAATCAAGATCGTGCAGAGAGTTACCAAACGACACCACATCGATGCCGTGGCGTTGATGTAGGGGAACGCTAATTTCTGCCATGACGTTATGAAAAACTGCTCCGGTGCCTTTGTGTAAATTGTATTGCAGTATCTCGACTGTTTTTATCATCACTGCTCCAGACGTTGGTTTATCGCACTAAGTCGATTGTCCAATGTTATTGTCTTACACAAAGGAAAAATGTCAGCTAAAGTCCGCGCCAATACATTCGATATGAGGGCTTCAAAGAAATTTATTCATTTGTAAGCCACATATCAGACTCTTCAAACATATCCTCCAGCATGCGGTTCAACTTTTCACGATCGCTTTTGCTGGCATCGCTATTGAGTCCGTTAGCCTGCATAGGCTTAACCTTCACTTCAGCATCAGGGAAGATGTTATGCACTCGCTTCGTAAGCTCGGCCAATATAATTTCTCTGGCTCCATCCAGGCCCTGAACATTTCGCTTATCGTAAACCAACTCAACAAACATAAAACCTCCGTAATAACTTCAAGTGCGGGAGGTATTTTTACTGTAAAAATATACAGCGTCAAGCGTGGCGGAGTGTTTTAAGGGGGAGGTGTCGACCGTTGGTGCTGAAACTACAGGTAATGATTCCCATCAGAAATGATGCAATAAAAAAACCAGCCATAGCTGGCTGGTTTTAAAGAGTATTTTTGGTCGGCACGAGAGGATTTGAACCTCCGACCCCCGACACCCCATGACGGTGCGCTACCAGGCTGCGCTACGTGCCGACGCATAAAAAGAATACTACTCGATTCCGTTTTGAATGCAAGGGAATCTGTTGCTAACTGGTTTATAATTAATCAGTTAGCGATAAAGCGCTTCTCATCCGTCAGAACCTGCAGCAGCAGGCTCAGCTGCGGTTTTTGGTCTTTCAACCGCTCACCCTGCAGATTATACGTCTGATACTTCCCATTGTTGTTCAGCACCAGCGTCAGCGCTGGCGTAGTCACCACCAGCGTGCTCTCTCCGGCAGCCGTCACCCAGTTATGGCGGCGGGTGGCACTGAAGAGATCCTGCCCCTGTGAATACTCGTTTGCTGGCGTGCTGACGTGCAGCAGACGTTGCATCAGGGTCGTCATCACATCTTTATGTTCAGTCAGCATATTGATGCGCTGCGCCGGCGTTCCCGGCCAGTGGATCACCAGCGGAACATGCAGATTTGGACGCGACCACTCCATGCTCTTCGTCTCGTCACCCAACGGGATACCATGACCGGCCGTGACGATCACGACGGTGTTATCCAGCTTGCCAGACTCGCGCAACGCGTCGAGCACGCGGCCGATTTGTGCATCCACGTCACCGGCAGCGCGGCTGTAGCGGCGCGCAAAGCCTTTCTGATTCGTGTCCTCAAGGTTGGTGCCGTTTAAGGCAACCCACGAGAACCAGCGGTTATCTTCCTGGGCGTAGCGTTGCAGCCAGCTTATCCACTGACTGGCGGTCTGTTCATCTGTCTGGCTCTGTGCCGCCGGCAGTGAGAAGTCTGACAGCAGCGCCTGGCGATAGAGCGCGCTGTTAAAGCCATCCGATGAGAATAGCCCTAACTGATAACCCTGCTGATTAAGCCCGGTGATCAGTGCCGCAGGAATACGGGCGGACAGCACGCCGTCTATGTATCCGGCTGAAATACCGTAGAACAGACCAAAGATACCCGCATCGGTCGAGTTACCGGAACTCATATGCTGTGTAAACGTCACGTTCTTACTGGCGAAATCAGCCAGAGCAGGCATCTGCTTCTCGTAACGTGAATAATTCAGGCCATCGACGGTGATTAACAGGACGTTTTGCCCGCGGCCCATATCGCGATAGCGTAGTTCGCTCAGCGGATACTGAACGCTGACCGCTTCCGGATTACCCTGTTCGACCAGACGGCGCTGATACTCCTGCGCATCCAGCAGGCCGTGTTTTTCGAGGAAACGGCGGGCCGTCATCGGATAAGAGAGCGGCAGGTTAGCGCGCTGCATGGTAATAGGGCGATAGAAGTTCGCATCCGCCCAGATATACATGATGTGCGAGCTAATAAAGGAGACGAAAAAGAGCGTCGCAACGGGCTTCGCGTAATGGCGGCGCCGGGTCAGGCTGCGCAGTTTTTGCCAGCTCCAGGTGGCAAACAGCATCTCAATAAGCAGGATCACCGGAACGCTGATAAACATCAGCTGCCAGTCACGGGCCGTTTCGTTTTGATCCGGGTTGATCACCAGTTCCCAGACGATGGGGTTGAGATGCAGGTGAAAACGGGTAAAGACTTCGCTGTCGATAAGCAGCAGCGTTATCCCCGCCGTCGCGAGGATAGCGGACAAGAAACGCATGAGCCGCTGCGACATGACGATAAACGTCAGGGGGAACAGGATCAGCAGATAGGTGGCGAAAACCAAAAAGCTAAAGTGACCCACAACGCTCATCCAGGAGTAAATACGCCCGGTTAGCGTTGTCGGCCAGTCTGCGACAAACAGATAACGACAGCCAATGACCGTCGCTAACAGAATGTTGAACAGGGCAAACCAGTGTCCCCAGCTGACCATCTGGGAGACTTTTTCACGGTAGCGCTGACGATTCGTCACCATAAACTGTTGTTCGTTTCCCTTAATGGGCCTGGTCGTCGCTGACGGAGGACTGTAACGCCTGGGCGAAAGATTTGGCGATCGCCTGACGCTGAGCCGGAGCAACGCTGGTATTGATAAGGTTGGTGACCATATTTCCCAAAACCATCAGGGAGAGATCGGTCGGCGTTTTATGTTTTTCCAGTACGTTGACCAGCTCACTGAGCAGTTGTTCAACGTGTTCATCACTGTAGCGGGAATGTTGTGGCATAAATCAAAATCAGTTTGTTGATGAAAGGGCAACATATTACCGTAGCGACAGCTTTTTTTCCCCTTTTTTATCTGTTGTTGCACACATGACCTGGTGGTGGTTGAATACCGCCCGGTCTAAAAGGAGAGTTTATCATGAGTCTGGAAATCAACCAGATTGCCTTGCACCAGCTTATCAAGCGTGATGAGCAAACCCTTGAAGTGGTGCTTCGCGATTCGTTACTGGAACCCACGGCGACCGTTGTGGAAATGATGGCGGAGTTGCACCGCGTCTACAGTGCTAAAAATAAAGCCTATGGTCTGTTCAGCGAAGAGAGCGAACTGGCTGATAGTCTTCGTCTGCAGCGTCAGGGCGAAGAGGATTTCCTGGCGTTTAGCCGCGCCGCCACCGGACGTCTGCGTGACGAACTGGCAAAATACCCGTTCGCAGACGGCGGTATCGTCCTGTTCTGTCACTATCGTTACCTGGCAGTAGAGTATCTGCTGGTCACCGTGCTGAACAATTTAAGCAGCATGCGCGTGAATGAGCAGCTGGATATCAGCTCTACCCATTATCTTGATATCAACCATGCGGATATCGTGGCGCGTATCGATTTAACCGAGTGGGAAACGAACCCGGAATCGACCCGCTACCTGACCTTCCTGAAAGGCCGCGTCGGCCGTAAAGTGGCTGATTTCTTTATGGACTTCCTCGGCGCCAGCGAAGGTCTTAACGCCAAAGCGCAGAACAAAGGGCTGCTGCAGGCGGTTGACGACTTTACCGCCGAAGCGCAGCTCGATAAATCTGAGCGTCAGACCGTGCGCCAGCAGGTGTACAGTTACTGCAACGAACAGCTGCAGGCGGGAGAAGAGATTGAGCTGGAGTCGCTGTCAAAAGAGCTGGCGGGCGTCAGTGAAGTCAGCTTCCAGGAATTTACCGCTGATAAAGGCTATAAGCTCGAAGAGAGCTTCCCGGCGGATCGCAGCACGCTGCGACAGCTCACTAAATTTGCCGGTAGCGGCGGTGGGTTGACCATCAACTTTGATGCCATGCTGTTGGGTGAACGCATCTTCTGGGATCCGGCCACCGATACGCTGACCATCAAAGGCACGCCGCCGAACCTGCGCGATCAGCTTCAGCGCCGCACCTCTGGCGGGAAATAACAGGCATAAAAAAAGCCCCGCAGAAGCGGGGCTTTTTTTCGACGTGTTTGCGATTACGCGCGAACGAAGTCGATGTGAGTGACTTTTGGCTTGAACGCGTGACGCTGAACAGCCTGAACTTTCACTTTTTCTTCTTTACCGCCAACAACGATGGTCAGAACTTCGCTGTAGAATTCAGGTTTGTTCTGCAGGTTCCACACTTTGTCGTGATCCAGTTCGATTGCAACTGGAGCAGCTTCGCCACCGTAAACGATAGCCGGGAACTTGTTAGCGTTACGCAGGCGGCGGCTCGCACCCTTACCCTGCACGTTACGTACTTCTGCTTCGATAGTAAACATTGATTTCTCTCTGTATTTTAAACCCTACTACAGGCGACCCAGCAGCAGGTGAGTGTTCTGCTTCACGGATATGAAGCGGGCGGCATTTTATACTCAAATGCCCCTCACATCAATGAAAAGTCCCCTTAACCGCGCAATTCGTTGGCGCGACGAAAACGGCCTTCGTAATCAAACACCTTTTCCCGAACCTGCCAGAACTGTCCTTTCATACGAGCCACAACAAAATCCGGGTGGCGCAGTAACACCTGCTGGCGCACGATATCGGCCACGGTGATCCAGCGCAGCGGTACACCGGGCGTACGGGTGTGCGGGCGAATAAAGAGTTGTTCGAAGGCCATACGCTGGGCAGGCGTATGTACCCTGAAGCGCTCGCTGACGTCTGCGCCGTCTTCATCGTAATAGGTGATTTTCAGCCACTCGCCTTTGTCATCCGCGCCGGGTTGCAGTGCCATACCGGAACAGCGCAGCACCAGCGCATCTTTTAACTTCAGCGCTGCTTTTAGCATGTCATCAGGATCGACCAGAACCGTATCGCATTCGCGACAGCGACGGGCGGCAATATCGTTTTCCGCATTGCACTGCGGGCAGTTTTTAAAGCGGAAACGGAAATCGCACTGTTCGCGATGTCCTTCGTCATCTTCAAACCAGCCCTGACAGCGGCGGCCAAAATGTTCAATCAGCGTGCCGTCTGCGGTGGTTTTACCCCAGAAGGTGTTGGCAAAACCACAGGCAGGGCAAAAGACCTGAACGGGGACGTTGTCGCTTTTGCCTTTTGGCGTGCCGACTTCCGGAGAGTAGAGATCGTGCGGGTTACCGGCGTAATCCAGAATAAGACAGTCGGTTTTCCCGGGCGCCAGGCGCAGGCCGCGCCCCACAATCTGCTGATAAAGACTGACCGATTCGGTCGGACGTAAAATGGCAATCAGATCGACATGCGGGGCATCAAACCCGGTGGTTAACACTGACACGTTCACCAGATAGCGGAATTGTTGCGCTTTGAAGGCGTCGATCAGGCGGTCGCGCTCCTGCCCGGGCGTCTCGCCGGTGATTAAGGCCGCGTCCTCGGCGGGCAGCAGCCCGGTAATTTCTCGCGCATGCTCCACGGTGGCGGCAAAGATCATGACCCCTTTGCGCGTCGCGGCGAACTCTTCTATCTGGCTAATGATATGCGGGGTAATGCGCTTTTGCTTTTTCAGCTCCTGGTTCAACTCCGCTTCGCTGAATAACCCGTTGCTCTGCGCCTGTAACCGGCTGAAATCGTACTGCACCACCGGCATGTCCAGCCGCTCGGGCGGCGTCAGGTAGCCATGCTTGATCATGTAGCGCAAAGGAAGTTCATAGATACAGTCGCTGAACAGCGCTTTCTCATCGCCGCGCACCATGCCGTGATAATGGTAGCGATAGATCCAGCCTTTACCCAGGCGAAACGGGGTCGCCGTCAGGCCAAGCAGGCGAAGGTGCGGGTTCACCTCTTTCAGGTGAGTGAGGATTTGCTGATACTGGCTGTCGTCGTCATCGCTGATGCGGTGACACTCGTCGACAATCAGCAGCGAAAATTCACTGCGAAACAGATCAAGGTTGCGGGCCACCGACTGTACGCTGCCAAAGACCACTTTGCCGTGGCTCTCTTTGCGCTTTAGCCCGGCAGCGAAAATGTCAGCTTCCAGCCCGAGCGCGCAATACTTGGCATGGTTCTGCGCCACCAGCTCTTTGACGTGGGCCAGCACCAGCACGCGTCCGCGTGCCAGACGCGCCAGTTCGGCGATCACCAGGCTTTTGCCAGCACCGGTCGGAAGCACAATGGCCGCCGGTGCCTGGTGTTTACGAAACCAGGCGAGAGTGGCGTCAACGGCTTCCTGCTGATAAGGACGAAGTGTAAAAGTCATGGGGTCTCGGTTTAGTTATTTCGCATATAGTATGCCACGAAACTTTTTCCCTTGAGTGGCGCAACCAGACCATTATACTGAGCCATTCCAGACTGCTTCTTTTTCGGACCTGTTGTCCGACTTCCAGCACCATTAAGGCTAAAAAGATTTCATGCGACTTGATAAGTTTATCGCTCAGCAACTCGGCGTAAGCCGCGCTATTGCCGGGCGTGAAATTCGCGCCAGCCACGTTACCGTGGATGGCGACATTGTGAAAGACACTGCATTCAAACTCCAGCCTGACCATCAGGTTGAATATGACGGCAACCCGCTGACCCAACAGCACGGGCCGCGCTATTTCATGCTCAATAAGCCGGAAGGCTATGTCTGTTCTACGGACGATCCGGATCATCCAACGGTGCTTTATTTCCTCGACGAACCGGTCGCGCACAAGCTGCATGCCGCTGGCCGTCTCGATATCGACACCACCGGGCTGGTGCTGATGACCGACGACGGGCAGTGGTCGCACCGTATCACGTCTCCCCGTCATCACTGCGAGAAGACGTATCGGGTGACGCTGGAGTCTCCGGTCGCGGATGACACGGCAGAACAATTTGCCAACGGCGTTCAGTTGCATAATGAAAAAGATCTGACCCGGCCTGCCGTGCTTGAAGTGATCGCGCCTACCGAGGTTCGTCTGACCATCAGTGAAGGGCGCTACCATCAGGTGAAGCGTATGTTTGCCGCGGTGGGTAACCACGTTGTCGGTCTGCATCGTGAACGTATTGGCGCAATTGAACTCGATCCTGAGCTGGCGCCCGGCGAATATCGCCCGTTGACGGAAGAAGAGATCGCCAGCGTTGGTCTGCCTTCGCATTAATTTCAGGAGAACTCTGTGACCACCAGGCCACACTCGTCGTTCAAAATCGTCTTCATTCTTGGCCTGCTGGCCATGCTGATGCCGCTGTCTATTGATATGTATCTGCCTGCGCTGCCGGTTATTTCCGCGCAGTTTGGCGTACCGGCAGGCAGCGCGCAGATGACGCTCAGCACCTATATTCTCGGTTTTGCCCTCGGTCAGCTGTTTTATGGCCCGATGGCGGACAGCTTTGGCCGCAAGCCCGTTATTCTTGGCGGGACCCTGATTTTTGCAGGGGCAGCGGTGGCCTGTGCGCAGGCGCAAACCATCGATCAACTGATTGTCATGCGCTTTTTCCACGGTCTGGCGGCGGCAGCGGCAAGCGTGGTGATCAATGCCCTGATGCGCGATATCTACCCGAAAGAAGAGTTCTCCCGGATGATGTCGTTTGTGATGCTGGTGACGACGATTGCACCGCTGGTAGCCCCTATGGCCGGTGGTGCGGTACTGGTATGGTTCAGCTGGCATGTGATTTTCTGGATCCTGGCGCTTGCCGCGCTACTGGCCTCGGCAATGATCTTCTTCTTTATTGATGAAACGCTACCCGCGGAGCGCCGACAGAAGTTCCACATCCGAACCACAATGGGGAATTTCGCCTCACTGTTTCGCCATAAGCGCGTGCTGAGCTATATGCTGGCGAGCGGTTTCAGCTTCGCCGGGATGTTCTCATTCCTGAGTGCCGGGCCGTTTGTCTATATCGAACTGAACCATGTTTCTCCGCAGCACTTCGGTTATTACTTTGCGCTCAACATCGTCTTCCTGTTCATTATGACCATCATTAACAGCCGCTTTGTCCGCCGAGTCGGGGCGTTGAACATGTTCCGCGCCGGGCTTTGGATCCAGTTTGTGATGGCTATCTGGCTGGTGCTGAGTGCTTTTACAGGCGTGGGCTTCTGGGCGCTGGTGGTGGGGGTTGCGGCCTTCGTCGGCTGCGTGTCGATGGTTTCCTCCAATGCGATGGCGGTGATCCTCGACGAATTCCCGCATATGGCAGGCACCGCCTCGTCGCTGGCCGGAACATTCCGCTTTGGCATCGGCGCCATCGTCGGGGCGTTACTGTCGATGGCCACGTTTAATACGGCCTGGCCGATGCTGTGGGCGATGGCGTTTTGTGCAACCAGCTCCATTCTTTTCTACCTCTACGCCAGTCGGCCGCGAAAGGTGGCCAGCTAACGCGCAAATAAGGCCCAGTCAGGGCCTTTTTTGTTGACACACATCAACCAAAGCTGCGTTCGTTTACCCTGTGTTTGTTTCTTTTATGTAAAATCTATTTGTGTAAAAAGTCACATCATTGTATTTAAAAAGGTTGAGTTAGATCGCAGAAACGGGTACATATAGCGCCGACGCGAGCCTGAACACCTATAAAAAAGCGCCGAATAGTGCAGGCTGGCGATGATGTGTTACTATAAATGTAAATAAATTGTGAAGTAAATTTTGCTTCCGGGGAACGAACGTGAATACATTACAACTCTCCATAGTCCATCGCTTGCCCCAGAGCTATCGCTGGTCGGCGGGTTTTGCAGGTTCGAAAGTTGAACCGATTCCGCAAAGCGTCGCGGGTTGCGAGAATTGTCTGGTTGCACTTAAGTTGCTGAGCCCGAGCGACGAAAATGCATGGCGAGTCATGGAGCGTCTCAGCGAGGCCCTGACGGATATTGAAGTGGACAGCTCCGTACTGGAGTGTGAAGGTGAACCCTGCCTGTTCGTGAAAAGTCAGGATGAATTTGCCGCGACCTGCCGTCTGAAAAACTTTGGTGTTGCTATCGCTGAGCCTTTCTCGGGCCAGTATCCTTTCTGAGCGCTAGTCTGCGGACAACAGCTGGCGCGTGTAGCTCTGCGTTGGCGCAGCAAATACGCGCTGGCACTCTCCCTGCTCGACCACTTCTCCCTGTCGCAACACAATCACCTGATGGCATAACGCCCGCACAACCTGTAAATCATGGCTGATAAAGATATAGGCCAGCCTGTGCTTTTCCTGCAATCCTTTCAGTAATGCCAGGATCTGAGCCTGAACGGTTCTGTCCAGCGACGATGTCGGTTCATCCAGAATGATCAGCTCCGGTTTGAGGATCAGCGCGCGGGCAATGGCGATACGCTGGCGCTGACCGCCGGAAAATTCAGCCGGGTAGCGGTGCCGGGTATCCGGATCTAAGCCAACTTCCGCCATAACGCGTATCACTTCTTCTTCCCGCTGCCGGACGGTCAATGCCGGCTGATGAACGCGCAGACCCTCTTCGACAATCTGTAATACGTTCAGCCGTGGGTTAAGCGAGGAGTTTGGATCCTGAAACACAACCTGCATGCGGGGACGAACGGGCAGCATCTGGCGACGGTTCCAGTTGTGCAGCGGCATACCGTCAAAGAGGATCTCACCCTGCGAGGCGATTAAGCGCAGCAGTGCCAGGCCGGTGGTGCTTTTTCCCGAACCGGACTCGCCCACCAGCCCCAGCGATTCGCCCGGACGCAGGGAAAAATGGATATTTTTCAATACCGGATTCTGGTCGACGATGCGCCGCAGAATCCCTTTGCGAACAGGAAACGACACGCCCAGCCCCTCAACGCGCAGCAACGGCGCGCTGTCGGCCGGCAGGGGAACCGGGTCACCCGTGGGCTCGCTATCAAGCAGACGCTGCGTATAGGGGTGCTGAGGCGCTTTCAGCAGGGTGGCTGCGGTGTTCTGCTCGACGCAGCGTCCGTTTTGCATCACGGCGACGCTGTCGGCGAGCTTTCTCACAATGCTGAGATTATGGGTGATAAACAGCAGGCTCATGTTCAGTTCGTCACGCAACTCCCGCAGCAGCCGCAGAATTTGCGCCTGCACCGTCACGTCCAGCGCGGTGGTGGGCTCATCGGCAATCAACAGTTCGGGTCGCGTGAGCAGGGCCATCGCAATCATCACCCGCTGACGTTCGCCGCCGGAAAGCTGATGGGGAAAATCGTTCAGCCGTTTTGCGGCATTGCGAATGCCGGTTCGTTCAAGACAATCCAGAATCTCCCCCCGCGCCGCCTCTTTGCGCATGCCCCGGTGCAGAGACAGCACTTCATAGAGCTGTTTTTCCAGCGTGTGCAGTGGGTTAAGGGAGACCATCGGCTCCTGGAAAATCATGGCAATGTTATTGCCGCGAATTCCGCGCAGGGTTTTTTCGTCGGCATGCAGCAGCGAGCGACCGTGAAACAGAATGTCGCCTTGCGGATAGCTGACGGGCGGAGACGGAAGCAGGCGCAGGATCGACAGTGCCGATACGCTCTTGCCAGAGCCAGACTCGCCTACCAGCGCCAGCGTTTCGCCGCGCTGGATCTGCAGCGACAACTCCGTGACCACGGTACGCGCCTCACCCTGTTTCGAAAAGGCAATCGACAGGTTATCAATACTGAGAAGGGGCTGCGTCATCTTATACCGCCTTGTTGGGATCAAAAGCATCGCGCACGGCTTCGCCAATAAAAATCAGCAGTGAAAGCAGCACGGCAACGGCAAGAAAGGCGGTGATGCCTAACCACGGTGCCTGCAGGTTGTTCTTGCCCTGCAGCAGTAGCTCGCCGAGCGACGGGGAACCGAGAGGGAGCCCGAAGCCAAGGAAATCAAGCGAGGTGAGGGTAGTGATGGAACTGCACAGAATAAACGGCAGGAAGGTGAGGGTCGCTACCACGGCGTTAGGAAGCATATGGCGGAAAATGATCCCGCGGTCGCTCACCCCCAGCACCTGGGCAGCGCGAATGTAATCGTAATTACGGGTGCGCAGAAATTCCGCCCGCACCACGCCTACCAGCGCCATCCAGCCGAAGATGACGGTAATGCCTAACAGCCACCAGAAGTTTGGCTGTACCACGCTTGAAAGCAGAATGATCAGAAACAGCGTCGGCATGCCTGACCAGACTTCAATAAAACGTTGGCCCCAGAGGTCGATTTTCCCGCCGTAGTAGCCCTGAACGGCACCTGCTACCACACCCATCACGCTGGAAAAGACGGTCAGCATCAGCCCAAAGAGGATCGAGATCCGCGTGCCATAGAGGATGCGTGCCAGCACATCGCCACCGTTGGCATCCGTTCCCAGCCAGTTTTGCGCGGAAGGCGGGGAAGGGAAGGGGGTGGTGGTCGCAAAGTTAATGCTGTTTGCGCCAAAACGCACCGGCGCCCAGAGTGCCCAGCCGTGCTGTTCAATTTGCTGGCGAAGCCACGGATCCTGATATTCAGCGGGCGTCGCAAACGGGCCACCAAAATCGCTTTCGCTGTATTGGGTGAGAACGGGCACATACCAGCGGTCGTTAAAGTGCACCAGCAGCGGTTTATCGTTGGCAATCAATTCCGAACACATGCTTAAGACAAACAGGACGGCAAAGATCCACAGCGACCAGTAGCCGCGGCGGTTGTGGCGAAAACGGGCCCATCGGGCCTGGTTGACGGGGCTTAAACGCGGCATCAGCGGCCCTCAAAATCAATTCGGGGATCAACCAGCGTATAGCTGATATCGCTGATGATATTCAGCAGCAGGCCAATCAGGGTGAAGATATAAAGGGTGCCAAACATGACCGGATAATCGCGCGACACGGTGGCTTCATATCCCAGCAAGCCCAGTCCGTTGAGGGAGAACATCACCTCTATCAGCAGCGAGCCGGTAAAAAACATACTGATGAACGTGGCAGGAAATCCGGCAATCACCAGCAGCATGGCGTTGCGAAAGACATGTTTCCACATGATCTGCTTTTCGCCGACGCCCTTCGCACGGGCAGTCACAACGTACTGTTTACGGATTTCATCGAGAAAGGCGTTTTTGGTCAGCATGGTCAGGGCCGCAAAGCCGCCAATGACGGTCGCAAGCACCGGCAGCGTGATGTGCCAGAAATAATCGGTGATCTTCTTGTACCAGGGCAGGGTGCTGAAATCCGCTGACACCAGCCCCCGCAGCGGAAAGATATCGAAATAGCTGCCACCGGCAAAAAAGACAATCAACAGAACGGCAAACAGAAACGCCGGAATGGCATAGCCGATGATAATAAACGTGCTGCTCCAGACATCGAAGCGGCTGCCGTTGTGAACCGCTTTACGGATCCCCAGGGGGATAGAGACGAGATAAATAATCAACGTTCCCCACAGCCCCAGGGTAATCGACACCGGCAGACTTTGCTTAATCAATGTTAAAACTGACGCGCTGCGAAACAGGCTGTCGCCAAAATCAAAGCGGAGGTAGTTCCAGAGCATGTTGAAATACCGCTCGTGAAGCGGTTTGTCGAAGCCATAACGATGGGTGATCTCGGCGATGACTTCCGGATCCAGGCCACGTCCGCCGCGATAATGGCTTTCGCTGATATTTCCCAGGCCGGTGCGGGCATGGCTCGCGCCCATTCCTTCGCCACCGCCGCCAGGCATGCCGCCGCTGTTGCCAAATTCAATGGCTGCAATAGCCTGGTCGACCGGGCCGCCGGGCGCGATTTGCACAATAAAAAAGTTAATCGTGATGATTGCCCAGAGGGTCGGGATAATCAGCAGGAGACGGCGGATCAGATACGCACCCATGATGATTCCTTATCGCCGCTCAGCGGGAAGTCTGGCGGCTTTGTTAACGTCATACCACCAGGTGTCGAAGCCCAGTGAATAGACAGGGCGTAGGGCAGGCTCAGAGAACTTGTCCCAGCGCGCAAGCCGGTCTTCGCCCATATACCACATTGGCAGCATGTAGTAATTCCAGGTTAAGACCCTGTCGAGGGCGCGTCCCAGCGGCAGGAGTTTTTCTTTATCACCTTGCGCCGCCACAATTTTCGCAATCAAGGCATCAATCGCCGGGCTTTTCGCCCCCGGCGCATTGTAGGAGGAGTCGATATAGCTGGATGCCCAGGAGATTTGCAGATCCGAACTGGGCCACGGCTGCGCGGGCCACAGGGTTTGCATCATGTCGTAATCACGGCTGCGTTTGCGGTTGGTGAGCTGCGCGTTGTCGACCTGGCGAATGTTCATGGTAATCCCCAGCCGTTCAAGATTGTGCTTAAACGGCAGCACCCACTGATCGTTGCTTCCGGACGCAAGCAGCAGCTCAAAGCTTAACGGTTTGCCCGTTCTGGAATCGACGCGTTTTTGATTCTTGAGTGGCCAGCCTGCGTCATCCAGCAGCTTGCTGGCTTTAAGCAGGTTGTCGCGATCGTAGCCGTCACCCTTTGACGCCGGAGGCTGAAATACCGTCGTGAACACCTCCGGTGGCAGTTCTGCTTTCAGCGGTGCCAGCAGGACAAGTTCGTCCGCTTTTGGGTAATCGCGTGCGGCATATTCAGTGTTCTGGAAATAGCTATTTGCCCGGCTGTAAGCGCCGTAAAATAGCGCTTTGTTCATCCATTCAAAATCAAAGGCCAGGGTAATGGCTTCCCGCACCCGGCGGTCAGTAAATACCGGACGCTGGATATTAAACGCCAGCCAGCGCGTATCCTGAGCGGACGCGTTTTTATGCTCGTCTTTAACGATATACCCGTTAGCGAAGTTTTTGCCGATATACCGTGTCGCCCAGTTTTTAGCGCTGCTCTCCACGCGCATATCGAACGCACCGGCTTTGAATGCTTCAAATGCCACGTTATCGTCAAGGTAGTAATCGTAGCGAAGGGTATCGAAATTCCAGCGGCCCCGGTTTACCGGCAGGTTTGCCGCCCAGTAGTCTTTGACCCGGGAATAGACAACATACTGCCCCATGCGCCAGTCGGTGATGCGGTAAGGGCCACCCGCCAGCGGGGGCGTGGAGAGCGGGTCGCTAAGTTTGTGATCTTTCCAGAACGATTCAGGCATCACGGGCAGGGAGAACAGGCTGAGCATGTTCTCTTTATTCGGCTCACTCAGCTCAATACGCACCGTGAGCGGGGCAATGGCTTTGACCGTCACGCCTTTGTAGACAATGCGGAACTGGGGAACGCCCTCAGTCATAAATTTGTGAAATGTGAAGGCAATGTCGCTGGCTTTGACCGGCGTCCCATCGTGAAAACGCGCCCGTGGGTTAATCGAAATTTCCGCCCACGCAAAGTTATCCCCGTAACGCACGTTGTCGGCAATCAGCGGGTAGTAACTGCCGGGTTCATCATCAGACGTAACAAACAGCGTATCGTAGAGCGATTCTGTTCGCGCTGCCGCCACGCCGCGCAGGGCGAAACGGTTGAAGTTGTCGAACGTCCCCGTGGCGGAGAGGGTCACGTTTCCGCCTTTTGGCGCGGCAGGATTGACGTAATCAAAGTGCGTAAAATTGACCGCGTACTTTGGCTCACCAATCACGGAGAACGCGATGTTCTCTTTGATGGTTTGCGCCTGGCTGGACAGGCTCGTTAATGCCAACAGCAGCAACATAAAGCGCATAAGCATCTCGCGGCGGCTCCCTTTCGACTAACCGGCTCAGTTAAGCTGAATAATAAGTGACGTCACGGGCAATGTGAAATCATTCAACGTTCAGGCTGCCATTGGCGGAACTGCTCCAGCGGCATTGGGCGGCTAATCCAGTAACCCTGAAGGAAAACAACGCCATGTTCGCGCAGCCAGGCTGCCTGCTCCGGCGTTTCCACCCCTTCGGCGACGGTCGACATATTCAGTCGCCTTGCCAGGGTGAGTACGGCATCAAGCACCGGGGAGGTCACGGTTTCCGTCCCAATCGCGTTGACAAAACCCCGGTCAATTTTGATGTAATCCATGGTGAAACGCTCAAGGTAAATCAGCGCACTGTGGCCGGTACCAAAATCATCAATCGCAATTTCAAAGCCTTCATTGTGCAGCCATTCGAAAAGATTGTTGGCTTCCCGATGGTTAACCATGTCGCGCTCGGTGATTTCCAGCACGATCTGGAAATGATCCGGCGGCATTAAGTCCAGGAAAGTGCGCATATCCTCTTTGAAGCTTTCCGCATGCAGATGCCCCGGCGCAATGTTAATGCCCAGTTTTGCGCCCGGTGGCAGAAGGGTCTGTAATACCGGCGCGTCGCGGATGATGAGGTCAAAAAGATGCAGCGTCAGCGGCACAATCAGCTTCTGCGCTTCGGCGAAGTTGATAAAGGCATCAGGCGGAATTTCCCCCATCGTCGGGTGTTTCCAGCGCATCAGGACTTCGACACCACGCATTTGCAGCGTCTCGGCATCCACAACAGGCTGATACACCACATAAAACTGGCCGCGTTTAATGGCGCTCAGGATCTCTTTGCCTGGGTTAAGACGCGTGGTGAGGATGTAGAAATTAAGCGAGCCGGCCGCGATCCCGCAGACCAGTCCAAAGAACACCGCGAACAAGATTTCATCGCTCGTCCACTCTTCGGCGTACAGTTTGATCGTCAGCGGAACCTGTTTTAGGGTCGCGGTGCGTGCCGGCGTTTCATGTAAATCCTGTGCCTTCACCAGTGTGGCGGACCTGGTCGACAACGCATTGTCGCCAATAATGATGGCAATGCCCGCGAACTCGTTCTGGCGTGCGGTGTAAAGCATATACGGAGTCAGGTTGATGTTTACCGAAGTAAACACGCCGCCGTCCTTCACCAGCGGATTTCGATACCAGATGGCAATCGCGGGTCTGTGCGGCATCATCGGTGTACCCGGCAGTAACGCCATATCAATCTGTTTATCAATGTGCAGCTCGGGTATCAGTTCTTCCATCGGGACGTTCATCGGACCGGTGGCTGAAGAGCAGTACGCCAGTTTATCCCTGACCAGCAAAAAGGCGCGCACGTTAAGGCTAAAGGCCGCGCGAGAGGTCAGCTCAGCGTTGACGTCGTGGCAACTGTTCAGCGTGAGCGGCTGAAGGAGATCGATAGAGCTTTTCAACTCATCGAAGTAGCTTTCCATGTAGATGCTCACGTCGTCAATCAGGGTGTCGAATCTGACTTCCCGCTTGTGGTAGCTCCAGAAAAATTGCAATGAACCCAGGAGCAGGGCTGTGATCAGGCCGGTGATAAGGCTGAGGAAAAGTATCTTGCGATTACTGGAGAAGTAGCGGGTGAACATAGACGTCGTGGTTCCTGGATTGCCGCTGAATGTATTCAGTGTAACGGGCAAAAAAAAACACCGCCGAAGCAGTGCTTTTTTTATCATATCGCCGGCCAAGGGATAACCAACGATACAATGATTATTTTAACTGCGGGTCAGTACGCGGCGCGCTTCGTTATAGCGCTTCTTCCAGTAAGGTTCGTTCATGCTGGAAATGGTCACACCGCTGCTGGTGGAGGCATGTACAAACTGGTCATTGCCAATGTAGATGCCAACATGTCGACCTGTCGAACCCGCACGGAACAGGACTAAATCCCCGGTGCGCAGTTTAGTGCGTGAAATCGACTTGCCCATCTCCTGCTGTTCGTAAGTTGAACGCGGAAGATCTAACCCAAACTGCTCACGGAAAGTACGCTGTACGAAACCGGAACAATCAATGCCTTTTTTGGTGCTGCCGCCAAGACGATAACGCACGCCTTTCCAGTCAGCATACTGGTCCATAATACGGGACTTCACGTCCAGATTACGTACCATATTTTCAAATTCATCCTGAGAGGCTTGCAGTGACGAGGAATCTTCCATTCCCACAACACGCGTCTCAGGATGCATATTCTTTGCGGTGTTCGATGTACTACATGCAGATAACAGTACCGCCACTGCTATCGCCGGGATCCCCCGTAAGATATATCTCAAAATCGGTTGAGATTTGACCATTTCGTTTATTATCCCTTGAAGTCCTTAACGACAAATATCGTTATAAAAAATGCCAAACGTGACGAGACTAATTATCTGTTCACAATGAGACAATTCTTTCTGATCACATTTGTGGCGTAGCGCACAAATTTATTCACCAGCGAAATAATTATCTCTATGGGGCAAAACGAGTTCGAGATTAACCGATTGCCTGGGGTATTGCGAGCAAAAAAAGCCTTTTTTTTATAAGAAATTGTGATACAGAAAGTAAAAATTGATAATTGTTCAAAAAGTGCACGATCAAGGTTAAAAACCGTGCAACACATTCATTTTTATCACGAATATTGTGACGAAATGATGACGGGAGGGGGGGAAAGGGGAGAAAAGTGCATCAAGGATCAAAACGATCCCTGATGCATAGTGTTAATTAAGGTTAATTATTGGTTTCTGATTTGTTGCGTTTTGCCGGGGAGGTAGCGATCGAACACGGCTATTATCTTGTCGCTCAGCGGTGTCATCAGACACCACGGCAGCGCAACCAGCACAGAAGAGAGCGAACCGACTGCAATATCAGTAAACCAGTGAGCACCAATCATTACCCGTGGGAAGGCAAAAACCACAAAAATAATCAGGGCTATCGCAAAGGCTTTTCGGCCGAAATAGCGGAGCATCACGCCGGAAAAAATAAGCAGCATCATTCCGTGATCGCCCGGGAAACTGGCCTTCGACGCATCTTTCGTTGGAATATGCAGCAGCTCGCTGACGCGATAAATATCGGGGAAGAAGAGCGTTGGGCTGGAACGCTTAACCGGAATAATGGCCGTTGCCAGCTGGTTAATTACCACCGCAAGCAGCAACATCATCAAACCAATAATCAGAATACGGCGGCGTCCTGTTTTGTCCTCTTTCAGCCAGAAAGAGAGCATCAGGCCGCCCATCGCCAGCAGCGAGCAGCCGTCAAAGGCGCGGTTATTCGTGATAGCAACCAGCCACAGGAAGGCTTCGCTCTTCACCAGTTCTTGGTTGAAGAAGTGAAAAATGGCAGAATCCAGCGGAAACCAGACACCATGATTCGCCGGGATATACCAGGAGAAAAAGAGCGCCAGACCGGCGACATTAAGCAGTAATATCAGGGGAAGTCGAGTCGTCATAACATTCAGCATAGAGTGAAATCTGGGGCAACGTTAGCCGCCCAAACTTAAACGAAGCTTCAACAGGCTGGACTGCAGGGCATTCCAGTCGGCGTTAACCGCACTAATTAACTCTATTCGGCTATCAGGTGGCGCCACATTTTGCGTTTCGATAAAGAAATCTTCGCCCTGACGGTTGATCCGCACCAGCCCGTCCGGTGTGCGCATGATCCCTTTAACACGATCGACCGGAGCCAGTCTGGCCCATTCGAGTATGCCGATGGTGTCGAATACGGTATCCGCATCGAAAATCCATCCGCAGGCCTGATAGCCCTGGCCGCTGTTAAGGTTACGACGCCAGCGCTGGTGCTCCGGCAGACTCAGGGCAGCCAGACCCTGTTTTTGCGGATGGCTGTGGGCATGTTCCGCGCTTGCCGGGAGCGCCGCCAGGTTCAGGCGAGGCAGGTCAAGCAGGGCGTTATCAATTTTCCCCTGGGTGGTCTGCACCCGCTGACGGTTGCCACCGAAGTGCTGCCACCATGTCTCCAGTGCGGACTGGCTTTCCGCCGTTGCGCGATCCTCTTTATTGGCGACGATAATATCTGCCGAGGCGAGCTGGTCGCGGAAGTTCTCGTTGGTCACGGCTTTTTCATCCAGCAGCTGACGGGGGTCCAGCAGGCACAGCGTGGCACGCAGATCGATCCACGGCTCGTAGACCGGTGCGGTCAGTAAATCGAGAATTTGCTTCGGATGACCCAGCCCGGTCGGTTCAATCAGCAGACGGTCTGGTTTGCCCTGACGCAGCAGCGTATTCAGCCCGACCTGCATCGGCAGACCATTTACGCAGCACATGCAGCCACCGGGGATCTCTTTGATCATCGCGCCGCTGTCTGCCAGTAATGCGCCATCAATACCCACTTCGCCAAATTCATTGACCAGGACGGCCCATTTTTCTGCCGGATCCTTATTGGCCAGCAGGTGGAGAATTGAGGTGGTTTTACCGCTGCCGAGAAAACCGGTAATGAGGTTGGTTTTGGTCACGTGCGCTCCAGTCGATAATTGTGATGCTATAACAATTATCCATCATCCTGGCGAAAAACGGGCGCAATGAGAAGGGGGAGGGCGAACGGAGGCAATCGCCGTTCGCCTTAAGCGCAATAATCGCTAAATATTTAACGTTTCGATAACAGCCTGACGCGCGCCATGGCGGGCGATGCGCTGATAGGCCTGGCTGATGGCCTCCACGAAAATGCTATTTTGTGCGAGATCGTGACCAAAGATTTCACTCAGCCCCAGCAGGGCGTTGACGCGCTCAGCGTCGCTGCTGGCTGCAACAAGGGTGCGGATTTTATCACTCAGCGGATCGCGCACATCAATCGCGTCGCCACGCTCGTCGGTACCGCTGACGTAGCGGATCCAGCCTGCAACGCCCAGGGCCAGCAGCGGCCACGCGGTTTTACGTTCAAGATGGATGCGGATCCCATCCAGCATGCGTTGCGGCAATTTCTGGCTTCCGTCCATCGCAATTTGCCAGGTCCGGTGCTGCAGTGCCGGATTGGCAAAGCGTTCAAGCAGGCTATCGGCATAAGCCGTGAGGTCGACATCCTTAATACGCAGCGTAGGAGCCTGCTCATTTAGCATTAACCGACGTGCGGCTTCGCGAAAAGCGGTGTCTTCCATACATTCGTTGATGTGCGCATACCCGGCGAGGTAGCCCAGATACGCGAGGAAAGAGTGGCTGCCGTTGAGCATGCGCAATTTCATCTGTTCCCACGGCAGAACGTCCTGCACCATTTGTACACCAGCCACTTCCCATGCCGGGCGTCCGGCAACAAAGTTATCTTCCACTACCCACTGAATAAACGGTTCGCAGCTGATAGCACAAGGATCTTCTACTCCAAGCTCTTGCGTGATTTCTGCCAGCGACGCCTCGGTCGCGGCAGGGACAATTCGGTCGACCATGGTCCCCGGAAAGCTCACATGTGAATCAATCCACTCTGCCAGCGCCGGGTCGCGTTTCTGGGCCATCCCCAGTACCGCGTTTTTCACCACATGGCCGTTATCAGGGATGTTGTCGCAGGAGAGGACGGTAAAAGCGGACAAACCGCGTTCACGGCGACGGTGGAGCGCCTCGACCAGGATCCCGGGCGCGGAGTGCGGTTCAGACGGGTTCTCCAGATCGTGAACGATCCGGGAGTTGTGCAAATCCAGATTACCGGTGGCGGGATCGATGCAATAACCTTTCTCTGTGATGGTGAGCGACACAATGGCGACCTGAGGTTCACAAAATTTCTCAATGATGGCAGGCAGAGAATCCAGTTTTGCGTTCAGACATTCATGGACGGCACCGACGATAATCGGCTGGTTTCCCTCCGCCCCTTTTTCCAGCACGGTGAAGAGATGATCCTGTGCGCGCAACTGGCTCATCAGCACGTCGCCGCTGAAGAGGCTAATCTCACAAATACCCCAGTCGCCGCCTTTCTCATTCAGCACCCGGTTTGTTAACAAGGCCTGATGCGCGCGGTGAAATGCGCCGAAGCCAAAATGGACGATGCGAGAGCGTAACTGCTTACGATCGTAGCGAGGGAGCTGGACATGGGCAGGAAGCGAGGTGGAGGCAATTGTCTTCATGAAATACACACCTGATTAACCATTAATTAACAACGCCAGTGTAAAGTTATATGACAGCAAATTAAATTGGTGAGCCGTAAATATCCCCGAAGTGTGAGTTTGATCAATCAATGTGTGGCGGTGTGTTGACCCTTTACGGCAAACATGTATGGTAGTCGTCATCGTAGTCATCCATATTGGTATAACAACTTTAGAGGTGAGGCAATGGAACAGACCTGGCGTTGGTACGGGCCGAACGATCCGGTTTCTCTTGATGATGTGCGTCAGGCTGGCGCAACGGGTGTCGTGACGGCGCTGCATCACATTCCTAATGGTCAGGTATGGCCGATTGAAGAAATCAAAAAACGTCAGGCGCTGCTGGCGGAAAAAGGCCTGACCTGGTCTGTGGTGGAAAGCATCCCGGTTCACGAAGATATCAAAACCCATTCAGGTGATTATCAGACCTGGATTGCCAACTACCAGCAGAGCATTCGTCACCTGGCGGCCTGCGGTATCGATACTGTTTGCTATAACTTCATGCCCATTCTTGACTGGACGCGCACCGATCTTGAGTACACGTTGCCGGACGGTTCAAAAGCATTACGTTTCGATCAGATTGCCTTTGCCGCATTTGAGCTGCACATCCTGAAACGTCCTGGTGCAGAAGCCGATTACACGGTTGAAGAGCAGCAGCAGGCGCTCGCGTGGTTTAACGCAGCCAGTGACGCCGAGATTGAAAAGCTGACCCGCAATATTATTGCTGGCCTGCCGGGCGCTGAAGAGGGCTATACGCTGGATCAGTTCCGCGCGCGACTGGCGGAATATGGGAATATCGATAAAAACCAGCTGCGTGAAAACATGGCGTTTTTCCTGCGCGCTATCGTACCGGTAGCGGAAGAAACGGGCGTACGCCTGGCCGTGCACCCGGACGATCCTCCGCGTCCTATTCTCGGTTTACCGCGAATCGTGTCCACGATTGAAGATATGCAGTGGCTGAAAGAGACCGTGGACAGTATCTATAACGGATTCACCATGTGTACCGGCTCTTACGGCGTGCGTGCGGATAACGATCTGGTGCAGATGATTGAAACCTTCGGCGATCGTATTCACTTCACGCATCTGCGTGCGACCTGTCGTGAGGATAATCCAAAAACCTTCCATGAAGCAGCGCACCTGGGCGGCGATGTGAATATGGTCGCGGTAGTGGATGCGATTCTGGCGGAAGAGGTACGTCGTAAGCACGCGGGTGACGTTCGTCCTATCCCGTTCCGTCCCGATCATGGTCACCAGATGCTGGACGATCTGCGTAAGAAAACGAACCCAGGTTATTCGGCGATTGGTCGTCTGAAAGGCATGGCGGAAGTCCGGGGCGTTGAGCTGGCGCTGAAGATGACGAAATACCCGGAACTGCTGTAACGTCTGTTGCCCGGTGGCGTTGTGCCACCGGGCGAATATCGCATTAGTCTGCGCGACCCATATAGCGTTTTTCTTCGATATGGATGCGGATTTTCTCGCCCGCGGAGAGGTATTCTGGCACCTGCACCACCAGACCGGTCGTCAGGGTTGCTGGTTTGTTGCGGGCACTTGCGGATGCACCTTTGATGCCCGGAGCCGTTTCCACGATTTCCAGATCCACGGTCTGCGGCAACTCCAGCGCCAGCAGCACGCCATCCCAGGTCAGAACCTGCATGTCAGGCATCCCGCCTTCAGGAATGAAGAGGAGTTCTTCTTCAATCTGATCTTTGGTGAAGATATACGGGGTGTAATCTTCTTTATCCATGAACACGTATTCGTTGCCATCAATGTAGGAAAAATCAACATAGCGGCGGGTCAGGGTCACGGTATCAACGATATCGTCACCTTTAAAACGTTCTTCCACTTTCAGACCGGTACGCACATCGGCGAAACGCATTTTGTACAGCGTTGCTGCACCACGGGCGCTCGGGGCCTGAATATCGATATCTTTCACAATCAGCAGCTTGCCGTTGTAATTCAGTACCATACCTTTCTTAATTTCGTTCGCTCTTGGCATTGCAGTAATCCTGTTTACGGGTGGTAAAAAATATCGCGCCAAATTACTCGTGCTCGGCCTTTCAGGCAAGCGGAATTCGTGGCTTTTGCTATCAATACACAAAAGGTGTTACTGTGCGCGCAATGCCCGACTGCGCGGGCGTTCTTCAGCGAAAGAGAGCCTGTATGGATTGTCGTCCCGATTGTGGCGCGTGTTGTACCGCACCGTCCATTTCAAGCCCCATTCCTGGCATGCCGGACGGCAAACCTGCCAATACCCGCTGTGTGCAGCTTGCTGAAAATAACCTGTGCATGATCTTTGGTTCCCCGCTGCGCCCGAAAGTCTGTTCCGGCCTTCAGCCGTCCGCGGAGATGTGCGGCAGCACGCGCACGCAGGCGATCACCTACCTTCTTGAGCTGGAAGCGCTCACCGCCCCTTAAACGTCCTTAATTCGCACCAGACACGCTATCGTCAGCGTACACATCACCAGCGCAATCCAGAATACCGTGTGATAGCTCCAGATCTCGGCCACGATGCCGGCCATTGAACCTGCAATAATCCAGCCCACGCGAGTGGTATTGGTATAAAGGGTGGTGGCGGAGCCTGCCTGGCCTGGCATCAGGTCCTGGAAGTAGAGCATGCCAATCCCGGCGAGTATGCCGATATAAATGGCGTTGAGAAGCTGCAATGCCAGCAAGAGTCCTGGCGTGTGCACCGTCAGCATACCGATATAGAACAGCAGTCCTGCGACAGCCGCGATGCGCATTAAAAAACGCTTTCCGAAACGCTTCGCGTAATAGCCCGCGATCAGCATGGTCGGGATCTCAAGCCCGGCCGCGGTTCCCATCATAATGCCCGCCAGCTTCTCTGGCAGATGCAGCTCATCAATAATAAACAGCGGCATGTTGATAATATAAAGGCTGTTTGTTCCCCACATCAACGTACAGATAACAAACAGGAGCAGCGCATCACGACGGTTACGGCGCGGGGCTTCCAGTACGCCTGAAGCCACTTTGGGCTCTTTGCGCATCGACGGCAGGAAGAACCACACCATGGTGCCGCACACCACAAACGCGACAGCCGCACTCAGGTACATCATCGTAAAGCCAAATCCCATCGCCAGGGCATACGCCAGCGGCGGGCCAATGACCCATGCCAGCGACACCTGGGCACGCAGAATAGAGCTGAACATCACCGCTTCACGACCGGTATGGTCGGCGTGCTCGCGGGCGAGGGCGAACATCTGCGGGTTCGCCGTGGAACCGAAGCTGCTCAGGAACACCCCCACGAACAGCAGGATGAAATAGTTGCGGTTAAAAGCAAACAACACGCAGGCAAACACCCCGAGAAGGCAGCAAAAGACGATCAGACTTTTACGATCGCCTTTTCTGTCGGAACGCCCCGCCAGAAACTGACTCACCAGAATGCCGATGATGGCGCTGCCGGTAAAAAAGAAGCCAACCATTGCCGGACGGGCGTGGACTTCATTGGTCAGAAACAGGCTCAGCGTGGGCGTCTGTAACGCCCCGGCAATGCCGGTAAGGAAGGCAACAATCAAAAACGCCGTGGACGTCAAATCAAAGGGTTTTGGCGAGGCGGCGGCAGGGGTGTTATGCATACTTTCAGTATCAGCAAGTCATAAAGAGACGCGGAGTGTACGACGCTTGTCAGAAAATAAACAGGTACTGCGGTCAATTTCGCCACGAAAAATCAAAATGCCATTTCAATTAACAGGCTCGGGCTGAACTTAGCTGAAACTGACTTGCTGAACGTCAGCAAGATTCAGCTGAGCGAAGAAGAAATGTGCTGTATCTCTAAATTCTGCATCGCCATTTGTAACTTTTCTTGCAAGGTTAAGCAGAAAGCGCAAGACTTTTTGAAACGTTTCAGCGCTATCTTGTTTTAACAAACGGAGCAGGCTAGCGCATTTTTTCTCATTTAAGCTGAAACGATTCAAGTTCAGCAGGAGAGGAGAACCATGTTCCAGTTATCTGTTCAGGATATCCACCCGGGCGCTCAGGCCGGGAACAAAGAAGAGGCCATTCGCCAGGTTGCCGCTGCCCTTGTGCAGGCGGGTAATGTCGCGGACGGCTACGTTAACGGCATGCTGGCGCGCGAGCAGCAGACCTCCACTTTCCTCGGCAATGGCATCGCCATTCCGCACGGTACAACGGACACCCGCGATCAGGTGCTGAAAACCGGCGTTCAGGTTTATCAGTTCCCTCAGGGTGTGGTGTGGGGCGACGGTCAGGTTGCTTACGTGGCAATCGGTATCGCTGCCAGCAGCGACGAGCACCTGGGCCTGCTGCGTCAGCTGACGCATGTGCTGAGCGATGATTCGGTGGCTGAACAGCTGAAGTCCGCGACGACGGCGGAAGAGCTGCGCGCGTTGCTGATGGGCGAAAAACAGAGTGAAGCGCTGAAACTGGATAATGAAACATTGACCCTGGATGTCGTGGCGAGCGATCTGGTCACGCTGCAGGCGCTGAACGCAGGCCGTCTGAAAGAAGCCGGTGCGGTAGACGCGTCCTTTATCACGCGCGTTATCAATGAGAAGCCGCTGAACCTGGGACAAGGTATCTGGCTGAACGACAGTGCTGAAGGCAACCTGCGTAGCGCTATCGCGGTGAGCCGCGCGGCCAACGCGTTTGACGTTGAGGGCGCGCACGCTGTGATGCTGGTCACCGTCGCGATGACCGATGAACAGCCGGTTTCCGCGTTAAAACGTCTTGGCGATCTGCTGCTGAATGACAAGGCTGAAAAACTGCTGAACGCTGACGCAAGCACGCTGCTGGCGCTGCTGACCAGCGATGATGTGCTGACTGATGACGTGCTGACCGCTGAGTTTGTAGTGCGTAACGAGCACGGCCTGCATGCCCGTCCTGGCACCATGCTGGTGAATACCATTAAACAATTCGAAAGTGAGATTACCGTGACTAACCTTGATGGCACGGGCAAACCGGCCAACGGCCGTAGCCTGATGAAAGTTGTCGCGCTGGGCGTGAAGAAAGGTCACCGTCTGCGCTTTACCGCACAGGGTGCTGATGCTGAACAGGCGCTGAAAGCGATTGGCGACGCCATCGCGGCAGGTCTGGGGGAGGGCGCATAATGAGCAGACGTGTTGCGACTATTACGCTGAACCCGGCATACGACCTGGTGGGGTTTTGCCCGGAGATTGAGCGCGGCGAAGTAAACCTCGTGCGTACCACTGGCCTGCATGCTGCAGGTAAAGGGATTAACGTCGCGAAAGTGCTCAAGGATCTCGGTATCGATGTCACCGTGGGCGGATTCCTCGGTAAAGATAACCAGGATGGTTTCCAGCAGCTGTTCAGCGAGCTGGGGATTGCTAACCGTTTTCAGGTTGTTCAGGGCCGTACCCGTATCAACGTCAAGCTGACGGAGAAAGACGGCGAAGTGACCGATCTGAACTTCTCAGGCTTCGAGGTGACTCCGTCAGACTGGGAGCGCTTCGTAAACGACTCTCTGACCTGGCTTGGTCAGTTCGACATGGTCTGCGTCAGCGGCAGCCTGCCGTCCGGCGTGAGCCCGGAAGCGTTCACCGACTGGATGACGCGTCTGCGAAGCCAGTGCCCATGCATTATTTTTGACAGCAGCCGTGACGCGCTGGTCGCCGGCCTGAAAGCCTCGCCGTGGCTGGTGAAGCCGAATCGCCGCGAACTGGAGATCTGGGCTGGCCGTAAGCTGCCAGAATTAAAAGATGTAATTGACGCTGCCCATGCGCTGCGCGAGCAGGGTATCGCTCACGTGGTTATCTCTCTTGGTGCAGAAGGGGCGCTGTGGGTTAACGCTTCTGGCGAATGGATCGCCAAGCCGCCATCGGTTGACGTTGTCAGCACCGTTGGCGCAGGGGATTCAATGGTTGGCGGTCTGATTTATGGCCTGCTGATGCGTGAATCCAGTGAACATACTTTACGTCTTGCCACCGCCGTTGCTGCCCTGGCCGTTAGCCAGAGCAATGTCGGTATTACCGATCGTACCCAGTTAGCCGCGATGATGGCGCGCGTTGACTTAAAACCTTTTAACTAACAGCAGGAGAGGAATAATGAAAACGCTGCTGATCATTGACTCCGGTCTCGGACAGGCTCGCGCCTATATGGCGAAGACCTTGCTGGGAGCGGCGGCGAACAAAGCACATCTCGAGATGACGGATAACCCGGGCGACGCCGAAATGGTGATTGTTCTGGGTGATAAAATTCCCGCTGACAGTGCGCTGAATGGCAAAAAAGTGTGGCTGGGCGACATCAATCGCGCGGTGGCACACCCGGAACTGTTCCTGAGCGAAGCGAAAGGTCATGCGTCTGTTTACAGCGCACCGGTCGCGGCGCCGGTTGCCGCGTCCGGACCAAAACGTATTGTGGCGATCACGGCCTGCCCGACGGGCGTGGCTCATACCTTTATGGCGGCTGAAGCCATTGAAACCGAAGCGAAAAAACGCGGCTGGTGGGTAAAAGTTGAAACACGTGGATCCGTTGGTGCGGGCAACGCAATCACCCCAGAAGAGGTGGCTGAGGCCGATCTGGTGATGGTTGCGGCTGACATCGAAGTGGACCTGGCGAAATTTGCCGGTAAGCCGATGTACCGCACGTCAACGGGCCTGGCGCTGAAAAAGACCGCTCAGGAGTTTGATAAAGCGCTGGTGGAAGCGAAGCCGTATCAGGCAACGGGGTCCACGCAAACTGCGACGGAAGGTAAGAAAGAGTCAGCTGGCGCCTATCGCCATCTGCTGACCGGTGTGTCTTATATGCTGCCGATGGTGGTGGCGGGCGGTCTGTGTATTGCCCTCTCGTTCGCGTTTGGTATTACCGCGTTTAAAGAAGAAGGCACGCTGGCTGCTGCCCTGATGCAGATTGGTGGTGGTTCCGCGTTTGCCCTGATGGTGCCGGTGCTGGCAGGTTTTATCGCCTTCTCCATCGCTGACCGTCCGGGCCTGACGCCGGGTCTTATCGGCGGTATGCTGGCGGTGAGCACCGGTTCTGGCTTTATCGGCGGTATCATTGCCGGTTTCCTGGCGGGTTACGTTGCGAAGCTTATTAGCTCGAAGCTGAAACTGCCGCAGAGTATGGAAGCGCTGAAACCGATTCTGATCATCCCGTTGATTTCCAGCCTGGTGGTGGGTCTGGCGATGATTTACCTCATCGGTAAACCTGTAGCGGGTATCCTGGCGGGTCTGACCCACTGGCTGCAAACCATGGGTACTGCGAATGCGGTACTGCTGGGAGCTATTCTCGGTGGCATGATGTGTACCGACATGGGGGGCCCGGTGAACAAAGCAGCATACGCATTCGGTGTTGGCCTGCTGAGTACCCAGACCTACGCGCCAATGGCAGCGATTATGGCGGCCGGTATGGTGCCACCATTGGCTCTTGGCCTGGCAACCATCATTGCACGTCGTAAGTTCGACAAAGCGCAGCAGGAAGGGGGGAAAGCCGCCCTGGTACTTGGCCTGTGCTTTATCACCGAAGGGGCAATTCCGTTCGCGGCGCGTGACCCAATGCGCGTGCTGCCATGCTGTATCGTGGGGGGCGCGGTAACCGGTGCTATCTCCATGGCGGTTGGCGCGAAACTGATGGCACCACACGGCGGTCTGTTCGTGCTGCTGATCCCAGGTGCAATCACGCCAGTGCTGGGTTATCTGCTGGCGATTGTGGCCGGTACGCTGGTGGCAGGTCTCTCTTACGCGGTGCTGAAACGTCCGGAAGCGGAAGGGGTCGCGAAAGCGGCGTAAGCGGTAAAACAATAAAAAAGCCGGGTGCTTATGCGACCCGGCTTTTTTTATGCCGCCTGTTCAGCGGTTTGCTGTGCCTTCAGCCAGGCAATCTCTTCTGCCCAGATGTCCGGATTAATGGTTTCCAGCACCATCGGGATACCGTCGAAACGGGCATCCTGCATAATAAAGCGGAACGCATCGTGGCCGATATTGCCTTCACCGAGGCTGTGATGGCGGTCCACGCGGCTGCCAAACGCGCTTTTCGCATCGTTCAAGTGCATTCCGCGCAGATACTTGAAGCCCACAATGCGTTCAAACTCATCGAAGGTCTTTTTCGTCTCATCAAGCGTTCGCAGATCGTAACCCGCGGCAAAGGCATGGCAGGTATCAATACATACGCCCACGCGGGATTTATCCTCCACGCCGTCAATAATGGCCGCCAGGTGTTCGAACTTAAAGCCGAGGTTACTGCCCTGCCCGGCGGTGTTCTCGATGACCGCCGTCACGCCCTGGGTTTTATCCAGCGTGATGTTGATGGATTCGGCAATGCGCGCCAGACAGGCATCTTCGTCAATCTGCATCAGATGACTTCCCGGATGGAAGTTCAACAGCGTCAGCCCAAGCTGCTCGCAGCGCTGCACTTCATCAAGAAAAGCCTCGCGGGATTTCTCCAGCGCCTCCTGCACGGGATGGCCGAGGTTAATGAGATAGCTGTCGTGGGGAAGGATTTGACCCGGCCCGTAGTGGTATTTCTCACAGGCGGCTTTGAAATCATCAATCACTTCAGAGGTGAGCGGGGCGGCGCGCCACTGGCGCTGGTTCTTGGTGAACAGGGCGAAAGCGGTCGCCTCAATTTCGGCGGCGCGAATGGCGGCATTCGCAAGGCCACCTGCAGCGCTGACGTGCGCTCCAACATATTTCATAAAGGGACTCCTGTTAACCCGAAATACGTATGATAGCGGGTTAACAGGAGAAGGATGAAGTGGTTTATGCCATCAGGCTATGTACCGCGAGGTTAATCGCACCGCCGCCAACGATCAGCCAGATGAAGAGTACCAGCGCCATCAGCAGCGGTTTTGCACCTGCTTTTTTCAGCGCGCTCACGTGTGTCGTGACCCCGAGCGCCGCCATCGCCATCGCCAGCAGGACGGTATCAAGCGTGACCAGCATATCCACCACGGCTTTCGGCAGCAGGTGGAAGGAGTTAAATACCGCCACCACGATGAAAAGAATCGCAAACCACGGAATGGTGATTTTACTCTTCTGGCTGCTGCCTGCCGGCGCGAGTTGTTTTACGCGAGCGGCCAGGATAATCAGGAACGGAGCCAGCATCATGACGCGCAGCATTTTGGCAATGACCGCGGCATTTTCCGCATCCGGATTAATGGCGTGACCCGCCGCCACCACCTGAGCCACTTCATGCATGGTTGAACCAATATAAATGCCGTAGGTCTCCGGACTAAACCAGTGCGCAACCAGCGGGTACATGGCCGGGTAGAGGAAAATCGCCAGCGTACCGAAAATGACGACGGTCGCGACGGCAACCGTCACTTTGCTGGATTCTGCCTTAACGACAGGTTCGGTTGCCAGTACCGCGGCGGCCCCGCAGATGCTGCTGCCGGCACCAATCAGCCAGCTGGTTTGTTTATCCAGCCCAAACACTTTCTGGCCAATAAAGCAGGCCAGTAAAAAGGTGCTGGTCAGGGTCAGGACGTCAATAGCGATCCCGCTGACGCCGACATCCGCAATCTGTGAAAAGGTCAGGCGGAAGCCGTAAAGGATAATCCCGAGGCGCAGCAGATGCTGTTTGGCGAAAATAACCCCGCCATCACAGGACTTCCAGATATGGGGGTAAACGGTATTTCCCACCACCATGCCGAGCAATATTGCCAGCGTTAAGGCACTAAAACCTGCCCCGGCGACGGCCGGAATGCTGCCGCCCCATAACGCTACGCCAGTTATCACCGCGCTGAGCGCAAGACCCGGCACGAAGTGCCACAATGTACGTTGATGCTGTAAGGTGTGTTCTGACATAACCTTCTCCTTTATCTGGCTAAAAGGTTACGGCGTTGTGGCTTAAAAATAAAATTGATTATATACTTATAATCAATCTATATAAGTGGTAAGTGACCATGCACATTACGTTGCGTCAGCTGGAAGTTTTTGCCGAAGTGCTGAAAAGCGGGTCGACGACGCAGGCCTCGCAAATGCTGGCGTTGTCCCAGTCCGCGGTCAGCGCGGCCCTGACCGATCTGGAAGGGCAACTGGGGGTTCAGCTTTTCGACAGAGTGGGGAAACGGCTGGTCGTCAATGAACATGGCCGCCTGCTGTACCCGCGCGCGCTGGCACTGCTGGAGCAGGCGACTGAAATCGAACAATTGTTCCGCGAAGAGAACGGGGCCATCCGCGTTTACGCCAGCAGTACGATCGGCAATTACATTCTGCCGGAAGTGATTGCCCGCTATCGCCGGGATTTCCCGACCCTGCCGCTGGAGATGAGCGTTGGCAATAGCCAGGATGTCATCAATGCGGTGATCGATTTCCGCGTGGACATCGGTTTGATTGAAGGGCCGTGTCACAACGTCGATATCATTGCTGAACCCTGGCTGGAAGATGAGCTGGTGGTGTTCGCCTCCCCGGCCTCTTCTTTATTACAGGGTGAAGTGACGCTGGAACGGCTGGCTCAGGCGCAGTGGATCCTCCGGGAACAGGGCTCCGGTACCCGTGAAATTGTCGATTACCTGCTGCTCTCCCACCTGCCGCATTTCCGGCTGAGTATGGAGCTGGGCAACTCGGAAGCCATCAAACACGCGGTCCGTCATGGGCTGGGCATCAGCTGTCTCTCCCGGCGGGTGATTGCTGAACAGCTTGAGGCCGGCACGCTGGTCGAAATACCGCTCCCGTTGCCTAAACTGGTGCGCACGTTGTGGTGCATTCATCATCGTCAGAAACACCTTTCCAGCTCGCTGCAGCGTTTTCTGCGCTATTGCGACATGTAAACCCGCAATGCGGATCCTCTCTCCGTTGGGAGAGGGGAGATGCAGATGCGTGCTTTACTTATAATCCTGGCCGAGTCATGAAGCTCTCTTATAACTGAGCATTTCTGCCGGAAGGAACGCGTATCGTCTGCTACAATCGCGCCTCATTTGTTGAAGGGACAGCATTTTCACATGGTTTCAGAAATTAAAACCACAGAAGCGCCCGCGCTACGTCGCGAACTTAAGGCGCGTCACCTGACGATGATCGCTATCGGCGGTTCAATCGGTACAGGTCTTTTTGTTGCCTCTGGCGCAACAATTTCGGCAGCCGGCCCGGGTGGGGCACTTTTCTCTTATATCCTGATTGGCCTGATGGTGTACTTCCTGATGACCAGTCTGGGCGAACTGGCGGCGTACATGCC